>CBDHFB010000016.1:0-3055000 GCA_965262385.1 Dehalococcoidia bacterium
GTGTAGTGCCTCAGCACGTCGATGATGAACCTTTCCTGGATGGCCTGCTTCATGGTGTAGGAGTGGAAGGGAACGTGCTTTGTAGCGCCGCCTTCGGGGGCGGGTGCGCCGAATATCTCCAGGGTCTTGTTCTTGGGTGTGGCGGTGAAGGCGAAGTAGCTGGAGTTGGCCAGCATCTTCTTGCTCTCCATGATGCGGTTGATCTTGTCCTCGGTGGTCTCGTCCTCCTCGTCGCTACCGGATTCCCCAAGCGCCGTGGACATCGCCGCCGCCGTGCGGCCGCCCTGGCTGGAATGAGCCTCGTCGATGATGATCGCGAATCTGCTTGCCCTGCTGCAAGAGGGCGCGGAGTTCGGCTGAGGTTTCGGCATGACCCACGACGGAGCCGACCTGTGCGAACTGCCTGATGGTGTCCCTTATCTGCCTGTCCAATACCCTCCGGTCGGTCACGACCACCACGGTGTCGAAGGTGGGCGCGGCGTCCTGCTCCAGCCCGATGAGCTGATGGGCCAGCCACGCGATGGAGTTGGACTTGCCGCTGCCCGCCGAATGTTGGATCAGATACCTGGCCCCGACTCCCCTTCCGGACGCATCGGCCAGCAGGCTTCGCACCACGTCGAGTTGGTGATAGCGGGGCCATAGCTGATCCCGATTCTTCCTGCCCGTCTTATCGTCCTTGCTCTCCACGATCTGCGCGTAGTTCTCGATGATGTTGACGAGGCTGTCCCTAGTGAGAACTTGCTTCCACAGGTAGTCGGTCTTGATGCCGTTGGGGTTCGGCGGGTTGCCCTTGCCGTCGTTCCACCCCTTGTTGAAGGGCAGGAACCAGGACGCCTTGCCGTCGAGCTTGGTGCAGAACCGCACCTCGTGGTCGTCCACGGCGAAGTGGGCCAGGCAGCGGCCCAAAGCGAAGAGCCGCTCCCTCGGGTTGCGGTCCCGCTTGTACTGCTCTACGGCGTCGTCCACCGTCTGCTTGGTCAGGCTGTTCTTCAGCTCGAAGGTGGCGACGGGGAGGCCGTTGACGAACAGGCACAGGTCGAGGGCAAGCTGCGTGTTGTCGTTGCTGTAGCGGAGTTGCCTCGTCACGCTAAAGCGGTTCTGCTTGTACAGGACCCCGGCCCTGTCGTTCCCCGGCGACGGCGTGCCGTACATGAGGTCGATCTGGTGCGGCCCATGCTTGACGCCCTTGCGCAGCACGTCGACGGTGCCGCGCTTCGTGACCTCTCCCTGCAAACGGGCCAGGAACCTGCGCCGGGTCGGGCTGTCTCCGTCCAGGTCCAGCGACTCTGCGATCTCCGGCTGGGTAGCGTGCAAGAAGGCGGAGAGCTGCGCCAGGTCCACGCAGTATTCCCGATCGTAATCCTCCGGATCACCGCACATCCAGCCTACACCGTAGCTGGACGGCCGCTCGGCCACCAAGCCGCCCCGGGACGGCTCGCAGTCAACGCCGGTCAACGCCTCGCAGATGAGACGCTCCAGACCCTTCTCGCTGGTGTCGGTAGTCACGCTATTCTTCGTCTCGCATCGGGATGGGAACTTCTCTCAACTCTCCGGGCTGTATCCCACCGAGGGCGGCTCGGACATCCTCAATCCTTGGCTCTATAAGGGGCCACCGGTTCGCTCCGAGGACGATCAGCGCCAGGTCCCAGCGGCCCATGTTCTGCTGGTATTGCATGTTCTTGTCAGCGGTAATGACGACTTCATACCCTGCTTCCTCGGCACGATCCAGCAACGCGCCATTGCCCAGCCCAGCCCACCCGCGATCCCCCGCTGTGTCAATTTCATGACCGGAGAGGTGATTGCGAAGCTGTCGAGGCACATTGTGGTCAAACAGGATTCGCATGCGAGACCTTAGCAACCTTGGCGTCAAGGTCTTGCACTACGAACTCCAGTACCGCACGCACCTGCGCTTCGTCCCCGTCGAACCACTCGACGAAATCGTGGACAGTCGCGCCCTCCGCCAGGTTGCCGAAGAGGGCCGACACGGGCAACCTGGTGCCTTTGAACACCCAAGCCCCACTCACCCTGCCGGGCACACTTTCCACTACCGGGCACTTGCTCCAGTCCGTCATGCTCTCACCTCGCTCTGTAACCTCAAGCTCTTCCGCTATTGACTCGTTGGTGGCGTAGGTCATCGCTCACGCCATCTGTCAACTGAAGTCGGCAGGCACACTATCCCTCGTCTCTTATTGGGATGGGTACTTCTCTGACTTCACCAGACTGTATACCTTCAAGGGCGTTGCGGACGGCTTCCGTTCGACGCGATATGAAGGGCCACGCCGTGTTCATCAAGACGACCACCGCCACTCGCCTGTTCGACATGTTCTGTTGATACCGGATGTCCTGGTCCGTGGTGATCAACACCTCGAAGTCAGCTTCTTCGGCACGATCCAGCAAGTCTCCGTTGGACAAGGCGTCCCAGCCGTGCTCCCTGGCTTCTTCGACCACATGGCCGAAGAGCCGGGGGCGCAACTGCCTGGGAGTACCGTTATCGAACAGGATGCGCATGAGCGACCTTGGCCCGGAGGTCCTGTACAACGTGCTCAAGCACGGCCTTCACCTCCGACTCATCCACGCCGCCGAACCACTCGATGAAGTCGTATATCGTCGCGCCAGCCTCCAGATTCTCGAAGAGCGCGTACACCGGTAGACGGGTGCCCTTGAACACCCAGTTGCCGCTCACCTTCCCGGGCACGCTCTCAACTGCCGGACAATTGCTCCAGTCCGTCATGTCCTCACCTCGCTTTCGATTCCAAGCTCTTGCGTAGATTCCTCAACGTCGTAGATGCCTTTGGTTGAGCCGTTCTCTCGTGGGCCGTCATCTCCTAACGGAACATCATCCTCGGCTTCGTCGGGTAGTTGCGCCGCCGCTTCACGCACGTCCAGCTTGCCCGTCACCACGTCGGCGATGAGGCGGGTGCGGTACTCCTGGACGAGTTCAATCTGACGGCGAGTGCGAGCGATGGCGGCACTAATGTCGGCGGTGACCTTTTCAACGTACTCGATAATTGCCCTTTGCTCGGATTGTGAAGGTATGGCTACTGGAAAGTTCTGCAACATTGGAAGCCGCAACGAGTCAACGGTCGATTTCGCGGTCCCTTGGAGAACCTCATTGCGGAGTGTGGACCCAAAGTAGTGGAAAAAGAACTTCCCTAGAATGTGCCTAAAGTCGCTGAACTTGTAGACGCGCTGGTGGTAATCGAACCTCCCATTGGCATAGTGGAACACCTTGCCCACACCTACGCCGTCTCCAGCCGTCAAAACCGCCTCACCGTTGAAAGACCAAGTGTCTATCCTCTCCACAGTTTGCGAGCGAACGAAAAAGGGATACAGTCCATCCTCTTTACGATTGATAGTATCGCGTCCGCCAGTCCCAATAGCAGCCAGAGACTTCAGCCGCCGCACCTCCCAATGCTCCGGCACGTCGGCAAGCCACTTGACGCCGGAGGGCTTGAGGCGGACGTTGGGGTCTAGGCCACGGGTGACGGCCCGGTTGACGACGGCCTGTTTCTCCTCCTCCAGCAGCGCGACGAGCTTCCGCTTGGCGGCGACGTAGTGCCGGATGCGCCGTTCCACGTAGTCCAGGTAGCGCACGATGGCGGCCTGCTCAGGGAGGGGTGGGAGGGGGATTTGAACAGATTGGATGCCCGAGTGAGTAAGGCCGTACCGTGTCACTCCGTTCGCTCTTACGTGAAACTGATAGGCAACTCCCTTGCTCTGCAAAGTCTGAGCCAGATATGGTCCGATTATCTCCTTGAAAGGCCGTAGCAAAGCCAAGTGGTAGCCGGAGAGAAGGTCATCGGCTGACTGCGCTACTAGGGAGGGAACGCCAATGTCGTCCCAAGCCTCGGAGTCCTTCGTAATGAGGACATCGCCTAGTTCTAATCTGAATCTCTCGATTTCGTCCCGCGACGCCGTGGCAATCATGAAGGGCATAGCCTGAGTGATGCGGTCGTTCTTGTAGACATCTACGTAGTTGCAGAGCCGAACAGGGGACTCATCCTCCCTGAAGTGCTTGTCCACATTGCTCACACGCATCGCGGCAACGGTCCGAAGCCGTCGCACCTCCCAATGCTTCGGCACATCGCCGAGCCACTCGACCCCGGAGGGACGGCAGCGGGGGTAGGACTTAAGTTCCCCTATGATGTCCTGTGCGTTCATAGCTCCAGCACCCTCAAGAGTTCATCGACACTCATTCCGTGATGACGCGCCACGCTCTTCAAGATGCTCAACAGCGTCCTGACCTTGACCGGGTCGTGCTGCGGAATCACCTCGTGGTGTTCGCCATTGACCTGCGTCGTGACACGCACGTGAGAACCGCGCTGCCGCACGGCTTCGTAGCCCAACCGTCGCAGCGATCCCTGTAGGGCAGCGCCGCTCACATCGCGGGGCAATCTCATGCAACCAAAACCTCTTCGCGCACAAAGTGCAGCCTAATCAGCCTGGGTCGCTGCATGGTCTCGTCGAAGTAACAATCGACGGCCTCCTTGACATTGTCGCGCAGCTCTTCTAAGGAATCGCCCTCCGTGTGGATACCGTATCCCAAGGCGCTGGCGGTATATCCGCCGTCCACCTCGTCCTCGCTAACCTCGAAGATGATCTCGGTCTCAGACATAGGATCCTCCTATCAGGGATGGTTTTCTCTCGGGGCAAAACGCTACCTGCCATCCGCCGTTCCACCTGCGACCAGTATCTCCGCCAACAGCCCGTCCGTCTCGTGCTCCAAGGCCAGGATGTCGGCGCGTATCTCCTCCAATGGCCTCAAGGGTTGGGGCTTGTAGAAGTGGCGGGTGAAGCTGATCTCGTAGCCCACCTTCACGCCGTCGGCGACGTACCAGGCATCGGGAGCATAGGGCAGGACCTCGCGGCGCAGAAAAGCCTCGACGCCACCCTCTTCCAACAGCGACACCTGCTCCGTGTCGCGAAGGTCCGAGTCCGGCTCGTACTCAACGACGGCGGACCTGCCGTTGACTGAGGCCGCGAACAGCCCGCGCAACGGGTCAGCCTCGACGTCCCTCTTGTGTACCTTCTTGATAACCGATGGCGCGGTCTCAGAACGCTCGCCGTCATCCTTGAGCGCCCTGACTTCTTTCGCTGAGTAGACGCGCTCAGGATTGACGCCCTCTATTCTCAGGGGCCGCTCAACGGTGACCTTCCAGTAGCCGAAGGCCTCGTTGGGGAATATCTTGGACTGCTCCGTTTCCGAGAAGGATAGGAATGCGTCGCAGATTCGGCGGATGTCCTCGCTGGCCAACTCGCAGTTCTTGCTGCCTAGGTTCTTCCGTAGCGGCCTGAACCACCGGGTCGCGTCGATGAGTTGCACCTTGCCCCGGCGGTGCGCGGCCTTGCGGTTGCTCAGCACCCAGATGTAGGTGGCGATGCCGGTGTTGTAGAACATATTGAGGGGCAGCGCGACGATTGCCTCCAGCCAGTCGTTCTCGATGATCCAACGGCGGATGTTGCTCTCTCCCTGCCCGGCGTCGCCGGTGAAGAGCGAACTTCCGTTGTGGACCTCGGCGATGCGGCTGCCCATGTCCGTGCCCTGCTTCATCTTGCTGAGCATGTTGGCCAGGAACATCATCTGGCCGTCGCTGGAGCGGGTGATGAGGGAGTAGGCGGCATCGCCGCCGTGTTCGACGAGGAAGCGGCGGTCCATGATGCCGGACCTTCCTCCCATGCGTTCCAGGTCGGTCTTCCAACTCTTGCCGTAGGGCGGATTGGAGAGCATGAAGTCAAACTCTTCGGACGGGAAGGCATCGGCGGCGAGGGTGGAGCCGAACCCGATGTTGTCGGCCTCTGCGCCCTCGCCCTTCAGGATGAGGTCGGCCTTGCTGATGGCGTAGGTTTCGGGGTTCACCTCTTGGCCGTACAGGTGAACGGAAACCTCTTTGCCCTTCTCACCGGCCAGTTGCGTCAGCGTCTCCTCGGCAACCGTCAGCATCCCGCCGGTGCCGCACGCGCCGTCATAGACCAGGTAGGTGCCGGACCGCACCTGCTCGGCCACGGGCATGAAGATGAGCCGGGCCATGAGCTGCACCACATCCCTGGGAGTGAAGTGCTCCCCGGCCTCCTCATTGTTCTCCTCGTTGAATCGCCGGATCAGCTCCTCGAATACCGTGCCCATGCCGTGGTTGTCCAGCCCCTCCAGCTTCACCGAGTCGTCACCGTTCAGGACGGGCTGAGGGCTGAGGTTGATAGAGCTGTCCAGGAATCTCTCTATCAGGAAGCCGAGGGCGTCAGCGTCAACGAGCGTCGGTATCTGGTTCCGGAACTTGAACTTGTCAAGCACCTCCTGGATGTTGGGAGAGAAGCCGTCGAGGTACGCCTCGAAGTCGGTCCGCAGTTGCTGTTGCCGACCGCGTGAGGCAAGGTCGCGGAGGCGGAATCGCGACGTGTTGTAGAAGGCTTGGCCGGAGGCCTGGCGCAGGGCGGCGTCCTGGTTGGTTATGCCCGCGTCGTCCAACTGCTTCTTCATGCGGAGCACCGCATCCTTGGTCGGCTCCAGCACAGCGTCGAGGCGGCGGATCACCGTCATTGGCAGGATGACGTCGCGGTACTTGCCCCGGACGTACACGTCGCGCAGCACGTCGTCGGCGATGCCCCAGATGAAGCCGCTGATGTTGAGGGCGCTCACTGGCTCGTCATGCTCCTATAGGCTGCCTTGACCATCTGGTCGAGGGCGACGGCGGCTCGCTCGTTGAGACGAGGGTCGGAGTGGAGACAGGAAGATATCACCGCCAAAGGCTCGGGCTCTTCCCCGGTGGATGGGCTCCTGAGGAATCGGTTCACGTCCAGCCCCGACCAGGTCGCCAGCGCCGCGAGTCCGTTCACGTCGGGGTGTCTGCCTTGAGCCATACGAGTCAGGGTGGAGGCGCTGATGCCGCACTCCTCCGCCACCTGCTTCCAGGTGCATTGACGGGCCTGCCTCTCTGTGTCCAACGCGGCGAAGAATGCGCCGCCGTCGAAGCTCGCTGTCCTGACCATGTTCCTCTCCTCGGCGGGTACACACCACAGATGGCTCTTATCTATTGGCGATGTGCATTGCTCATTTGATTATCGCAACTGTATAATTCCTTTGCAATAGGAGCTTATCCATGCCAGGGCCTTTCCATTGTCCCGAAAACCGCATACCGTCATTCCCGCGCAGGCGGGAATCCAGGTGGGTGGAGGCGTATGCCCTTCCATAGTGAGCCAACTTTGGAAAGGCCCTGATCCATGCCACGAGCTATGCCGTTCTCCGATTATGGCTCTAGCGTATAGGACTCGGGACAGATGACTTACACAGACTACTTCAAGAAGGCGACTGGATGCGATCCCTACCCATACCAGGCTAAGTTCGTCGAAGGCGATGGGCAATTCTCGCTCCTGAGAGTACCGACCGGGGCGGGTAAGACTGAAGCTGCGGTCCTGGGGTGGCTGTATTTGCGTTGCGAGCGGGCGAACGCTGCCGCGCCGCGCCGGTTGGTCTACTGCCTGCCCATGCGGACACTGGTGGACCAGACCATCCGCCGGATCGAGGAGTGGCTTATGAATCTACGCATGACGGACGACGTTGGGGTCGTCACGCTCATGGGCGGAGAGCCGCGCAAGCAGTGGTACTTGGAACCAGAGAAGCCGTTCATCGTCGTGGGGACTCAGGATATGCTGCTGTCCCGCGCCCTGAACCGCGGCTATGGCATGGGCTACAACATGTGGCCGGTGGAGTACGGCCTCCTGAACAACGACTGCCTGTGGGTGATGGACGAAATACAGCTCATGGCGAACGGCTTGCCCACATCGACACAGCTCGCTGGGCTGCGGGACAAGCTGGAGACCTTCGGCCCAGCCCGGAGCATCTGGATGTCGGCGACGGCCCGCTCCGACTGGCTGGATACCTTCGACCATCGCGCCCCTGCGGCGGACCGGATCATCGAACTTGGCTCCGCCGACCTTGCGGACGCTCGCTTAGAAAAACGTCACTATTCCCGGAAGCTAGTGACTAGATATGCGGTGGACTACAAGAAGCAGAAGGAGGTGGCCGAACTCATCGCGGAGAAGCACGAGTCGGGCACGCTAACGCTGGCGATAGTCAACACCGTCGAGCGGGCGCAGAAACTCTACGACGAACTGGTCAAACCTCGGAACAAGATACTCCCTGACGTCGAGAAGGTCCTGGTGCATTCGCGTTTCCGAGAGGATGACCGGCAGAGGAAGCAAGATCGCATCGCCGCACAGCTCGGTCTGGCAGACCGGGTAGTCGTGGCGACGCAGGCAGTCGAGGCGGGTGTGGATATTTCGGCACGTACCCTGATAACTGAGATTGCACCTTGGGAGTCGATGGTGCAGCGGTTCGGGCGGTGCAACCGCGAGGGCAAGTACGAGCATGGGGACGTCCTGTGGGTGGACGTGGAAAAGGACGACCCCGCGCCGTATGACGCGGAGGACGTTGAGTACGCCCGCGGAATCATGGAGTCTCTGCAAGGCAAGTCCGTTGGGCCTGCCGCGCTCGAAGACATGGGCAACAAGATGAAGGACGCCGACCACACCACCGTCATTCGCAGGCGGGACGTGGTAGGGCTGTTCGACACAACGCCAGACCTGTCGGGGAGCTATTTGGACGTGTCGCAATACGTCCGTGGGACGGATGAGACGGGCGTAACGGTATTCTGGCGGGACGTTCCAGGGGACGACCCAGACGAAGGAGAGCCGAGACCGCGCCATGACGAGACAGTGAATGTGCCTCTTGGCGACTCAAAGGGTGGCCCAAAAGGAATAAAGGACTACTTGGATGGTGAGCGCAAGGCGTGGATTTGGGACTTCTTGGATAGCCAGTGGCGGAAGATTCGGTCTCGCGAGATTCATCCCGGCATGACGCTGATGCTGGACGCGAACCAGGGCGGATATGACCCTGATACGGGGTGGGACGCTTCTGGCAAAGAGCGGGTGGAGCCAATATCGGCTCAAGACAAGAACGGAGAACCAGAGCCGGAAGGCCAGGGTTCGGAGCCGACGAACACTTCACAGCGAAAATGGGTGAGCCTGTCTGACCACTCCCGCCACGTGGAAGCGGAAGCGCGCGTAATCCTTAACGCGCTGTCTGAGCAATTCGAGCCCAGCGTCCGAGAAGCAGTGGCGTTAGCGGCGCTATATCACGACGCCGGGAAGGCCCACCCGGCATTCCAGGAAATGCTGCGCAAGAATGGCGAAGGCTCTCCTGAAGGGGTTTTATTAGCCAAGAGTCGAGGCAATGGGAGGATGGATCGCCGCCACTTCCGGCATGAGTTGGGCAGCGCTCTGGCTATGCTCGAACACGACACGGTTGAGGATGAGGATGTACGGGACCTCGCTGCGTACTTGGCGGTGGCGCATCACGGAAAGGTCAGGCTCGGCATAAGGTCGCTGCCGGGGACGCGGACGGGAAACAAGGACAGCAACCCGGACCCGGACAAGCTGTTGGGGTACAGAGTGTCAGAGCCAGAAACGCTGCCCGAGGTGGACTTGGGCGAGGGGCTGCTCGTACCGGAGACGCCGCTGGATATGTCTATAGCACAGATCGGAATGGGTGACGACAAGCGACGGTCGTGGCTGGACCGGAGCCTGGCACTGCTGGAGAGGTTGGGCCCGTACAGGCTGGCGTACTTGGAGACCATAGTCCGCGCCGCCGACATGCGGGCGAGCTCAAAGGAGCAGGAGGCTACGAAGTGAGACTGGACCCCCTGCCTCTCCGGGGATGCACGCCGGAGCCACTGATGGCGTACCTGAAGGCCTTGGGCGTTTTCCGGCTGGTGACTGAGCAGAAAGATAAGGAGGCCCGCGCCTGGTGGCATAACGACACATTCATGCTAAGGTCGGCGCTCGACAGGGACGCGCTGGTGGGGTTCTTCCTGGAGGAATACAGACCGACGCCTATAGTGTCGCCGTGGAGCGGCGGCAGCGGATTCTATCCGAAAGATAACTCCAAGGCCATGGACGCCATATTGGAGTTGGAGTCGCCGAGATTCCGACTGTGGAACGAGGTGATCTCTATAGGTAAAGGGATAGTGTCCAGAGGGGAAGGAGCCGAAAAGAAGACGCCCAAGGAGTGGACGCTTGCCCAGTGCAGGGCCGAGTTTCCCGACGACGCACTGGACTGGCTCGACGCGACGTATGTCCTTACCGCAGATGGAGCGAGATTCCCACCCCTTCTAGGTACAGGCGGCAACGACGGACGGCTCGAGTTCAGCAACAACTTCATGCAGAACGTGATCTCCGCATTGAATATAGATGAGCGGCGCAGTGGGGCTTCGGTGGCTAGGAACCGTCTCATCGCTGCGTTGTTCAACGAGGGTTCTCCGGAACTCATGAAGAAGCGTTCGACGGGGTTCTACAATCCTGGAGGCGTGGGGGGTGCGAACGCATCCGTGGGGTTCAACGATGATGCGTTGACGAACCCCTGGGACTATGTGCTTATGTTCGAAGGCGTCCTTCTGTTCGCCGGCGCGGCTGCGCGGAGACTGTCAACTCAAGCATCGTCCAAAGCTGTGTTCCCATTCACCGTAGATAGCTCCGCTGCCGGGTATGGAACGTCCGCAGACTCCGAATATGGGGACTCTTCTAGGGCCGAGTTCTGGGCTCCCCTATGGGACCGGCCCACCAGCATCCATGAATTGGACCACCTAGTTTCGGAGGGGCGCGCCCAGATGGGGCGGCGACAGGGAGAGAATGGAACGGACTTCGCCAGGGCTGTCGTCGGCCTGGGAACGGAGCGCGGCGTTCGGCAGTTTCAGCGATACGGATTCATGGTGCGGAACGGATTGGCGTATCTAGCCGCTCCATTGGGTCGATTCTACACTCCCGATCACGAAGCATCGGAGCGTGCCAACCTTGCCAATGTGCTGTTCGATCTGGATGGGTGGCTGGACAGTCTCCGGCGCAACGCGTCCGGCAGCAGGACGTCGGCCGGCCTCGGCACGGCCTTGAGACAAGTCGAGGGAGCGATTATCGAGTTCTGCCAGCGAGGTGAGACGCGCGACTTGCAGGACGTGCTGGTCGCTGTGGGGCGTGCAGAACGGTGGGTGTCGAACTCAGGAATGCGGGAGAACGTCGGGCCTCTCAGTCTTTCGCGTGAATGGAATAGCCACGCCGATGATGGCTCCGCCGAGTTCAAGCTAGCCCGCGCCCTAGCGTCGGTACTTCACGAGCCTGCGCAGGGGGAGCGCAAGGTTGGGCCAATCCGTGAGAACCTGGAACCTGTGGCTCCCAACCCCAGAACGAGACGGCTGGAATGGAGAAATGACAGCACGTCGTTCGTCTGGACCGCAGGCGACCCGCTGGGTAACATGCTTGCGGTGCTGGAGCGTCGCCTCCTCGATGGGCGGATGGAGGGGCTACGGGAAGAGGGTAGTCCACCTCTTAAAGCGGCATACTCGGCCCGGCCGAAAGATATCGTGTCGTTTCTGGATGGGGGCGTGGACGCTCAGCGCGTGGCAGATTTGGCACTGCCGCTGTCGTTCGTACGTTACAGGCATCGTAGAGAGGGGAAAGATTCGCAACAGGGGGAGCCGGTCCGCGCACCGTTCGACTTGCCGACCGCGTATGCGGTGATGAAGCTGACGCTGCTACCCGGCAAGTTCGTATGCCGAGAGTTCGGAGTGGATGGAGAAGGTATCGACATCGCCATGGAGCCGTCCATGCTAACGATGCTTCGCGCCGGGAGAGTGGGCGATGCTTACCGAATGGCGTATCGCCGTTTGAAGGCGTCCGGGCTGCGACCGCTATCGGAGGAACCTGGAATTGCGGACAGATCCGAGCAAGGCCGTCGTTTGGCCGCGGCGCTGCTCTTCCCGCTGGACAAGAGAAGCTACAAGACCCTAGCGGAACGCGCCTTGCACAAGCCGGATCGACTCGAAACGGAATAGGCGGCTCGATAGTAATTCGCAACCTCAAGAATCAGCAGGGGGATTTCGACATGACGATTGATTGGAAGAAGCTGGAGGATCAGCCACGGCTCCTTATGGAGGCAGAGCTACAGCCCATACAGGGCTCGCGATTTCAGCCCACGGGTTTCCCTGACCCAGGTGCCGCTACGTATGAAGCCCCCGGCAAGGTTGATATGGTGCTGGTTGAGTCTGCGCAGTCGATGGCCAATCGAATGGAAGCCATTTGCTGGGACGAAGCTAGCGCTTCTCTGCATTCCGCACTTAAGGGGATGCCATACGTCTCGGTGACTTTGTGGGACAGCGGCGACACCACGAACTCAATCCTGGAGGCCCATAGGCTCAATTCGCCGTACATCATGCGCGACGAGGGTTTCGCGGACAAGCTCCGAGTTGAGGCGGGGATGCCGGGCCGGAAGGAGAAAGAGGAGGTCGGCGAGTTCAATCGTGCCGCCCTTGCTCAAGCCGTTTTCAAATATGACCCCGGTTCGGTTCTGCACGGAGTGTTCTTGGAGAAGCTGCTCGGCCTTGCCCGCCTTCAGCGATGCCTATCCGGGTTCATAGAGGCTAGCAACTCCAATGTCGCTGACAGCGGAGGCGTCAAGAACGACCGGATCGCTCCCTCGCCAGGGTCTTTGAGGCAGATCGGGCTGAAGGTCAGCGCCAGAGAGGGCTTCGGCAACGTTCCGTTCCACCGGACGGAGTACACCGCAAAGCTTATCACCGCCTACTTCAACCTGGACCTGGCGCAGATCAAGGCGTACGGCTTGGGGGAGAGCGCGGAGCGGTTTCTGGTCACGCTGGCGTTGTGGAAGGTGCGGAAATTCTTGGAGACGGGATTGCGACTGCGGACGGCCTGCGACCTGGATGTGTGCGGCGACCTGGAGGTCACGCGACCAGAGGGATTCGCCGTGCCGCCGATACGAGATTTGGAGGACGACCTGCCAGGGCTGATAGAGGCGTGTGCGGGACTGTTCGCGAGTCCGCCGGTGACGGAACTTACCTTCAAGAAAGGGAAGTAGCATAGGCGATGCTGGCGATCAAGTTCACCTTCACGGCAAACCGCTACCACGCGACGCAGTGGGGGCGGCACGTCAACGAGGGCGTGTTGGAGTGGCCGCCATCGCCTTGGAGGATACTCCGGAGCATTGTGGCCGTGTGGCGCCGAACTCTGCCCGACTTGGAGGTCGAGCGAGTCGAGCCGATACTCGGGGCGTTGGCGTCGGAGTACCCGAAGTTCCACCTGCCGCCGGTGTCCACGGGGCATACGCGGCACTACATGCCTTACAACGGGGGAATGAGGAAGCGAAAAACGCTGGTCATAGACTCCTTCGTGGCTATAGAACCGAGATGCCCGCTGTTCGCCGTGTGGCCGAACGTGGAGTTGGACACGCAGCAACGGAGTGATCTGGGACTCATCCTCCGCAACATGCCGTACTTGGGACGGGCCGAGTCTTGGGTGAACGCGGATCTCACGCTGGAGTATCCCGAGCCCAACTCCTATGCGCTGGATAATGGTGCACTTCTGGAAGGCGATTTAGAGGTCGTCCGGACGCTGGTCCCTAATCACGGCATTGGCCTAGATGAGTTGCAAGTGGAGACATCCAAGCTCAGGGGTAAAGGGCGTATCGACCCGGAAGGTGCACACTGGTTTCCATACGTACGCAGGAGCGACTGCTTCACGTCTTACCGCACCAAGAGGCCACTACAGGCCGCTCGCGGTGAAGGTGCGACAGTGATCAGGTTCTCCCTGTCTGGCAAGGTCTTGCCGATGGCCTTCGACACCATCCGTTGGGGTGAGTTGGCCCGAAAGAGCGCAATGTCCCAGTACGGCAGAAACAACCATGGAGAAGTGTCACAATCCCTGTCGGGCAAGGACGGCTCCGGAACGCCGCCAAAAGGACATAGACATACCTTCTACCTGCCCACTGATGAAGACGGTGACGGGAGACTGGACCATCTTACGGTGTGGACACCGGGCGGGCTTACCGCTACGGAGTTTCAGGCTGTAGTATCGATAAATACTCTCAATCCCGGTCGCCTTCGGGAACCCGTCCAAATGACCTACCAATCCCACGGCGCCGCCGGTGATTTCGTCGGGATCTCCCCCTTATTCAGCAGTTCCAGGGTATGGAGGTCGCTAACGCCTTACGTCCTGACCCGCCACGTCAAGTTCCGGGGACCGCTGGATGAGAACGGTCGAAAGACGATGACCGATGGCCCGGAGGAACAGATCACCCGCGAAGTGTCGTTGCGCTGGTCAGGGAGCCTCAAACTGGTAAGTGTGGTGGTCCACAACCAGCGCGATTCTATCGTGCCGATGAGGAAGGGGGAGTCGGGCGGGTTTCGACCATTCGACTTCTTCACCTACAAGCAGGGCGGAGGTTCCCATGGCGGAGGGGCATTCAGCTTCAAGCTAGAGTTAGACCATCCGGTTAACGGGCCGTTGGCATTAGGTTTCGCCTGTCATCAGGGTCTGGGCATTTTCGTTCCTGAAGGATGTTAGGAAAATGGCGACTTCTGTGCTCCCCGACTCTCAATTGCCGGACTTGGTCCCAGCCCGGATGCTCAACGAGTACGCCTACTGCCCACGGCTCGCCTACTTGGAATGGGTGCAGGGCGAGTTCGCCGACAGCGTGGACACCGTTGAAGGCCGCTTCCAGCACCGGCGGGTGGATCGTCCATCGGGAAAGCTGCCTACCCCCTCAACCAAGGATGAGGAGGGCAGTTCTTCAGACGGCGAGGATGCCGTGCATGAGACCATCCACGCCCGCTCAGTTCTGGTGTCCGACCATGCGCTAGGTGCGATCGCACGTATTGACTTGGTAGAAGGCGAGGGCAGCGTGGTCACCCCGGTGGACTACAAGCACGGCAAGGCTCCAGACCTGCCGGAAGGGGCTTGGGAGCCGGAACGGGTCCAGGTATGCCTACAGGGACTGCTCCTCCGCGCCAACGGCTATACCTGTAACGAGGGAATGCTCTACTTTGTGGAGTCCCGCCAGCGGGTACCTGTTCCCTTCGACGATGCTCTGGTTGCCCGGACGCTCGAATTGCTGGCGGGCATCAGGGACATGGCCGCTTCCGGGCAAATCCCTCGCCCTTTGGTGGACAGTCCCAAGTGTCCCAGATGTTCCCTGGTAGGCATCTGCCTCCCTGACGAGGTGAACTTCATCTCTGCCAATGGTCAGGCCGTCAGGGCAGATGATGTCCGCCGTTTAACACCAGCCAGGGACGACGCGATCCCCGTATACGTGCATTCCCAGGGGGCAGTTGTAGGTAAATCGGGCGACCAGATGGAAGTGAAGCAGAAGGGACAGGTCTTGCAGAGGGTTCGTTTGATGGAGGTCTCTCACTTGTCCCTCTTCGGCAATGTCCAGGTCACCGCCCAAGCTCTTCGGGAACTATGCGACCGAAACATACCAGTCTGCCACTTCACCTATGGTGGATGGTTCAACGGCATCACCACGGGAATGAGCCACAAGAACGTGGAACTGCGCTCCCGGCAATACCTTGGGGCAATGGCCACCGAAACAGCCTTGTCAATATCCAGGCAGATAGTCTTCGGAAAGATAAAGAACTGCCGGACGCTTCTGCGCCGGAACCACCGGGACCCTCCCGTTGCCATCTTGGCAGAGTTGAACCGTCTAGCCGACCGTGCACGGAACGCGGCTTCCGCGGACACCCTTCTGGGGATTGAAGGGGCTGCGGCCCGGACCTACTTCTCCGAGTTTGACGGCATGATTAAGTCTGGATTGATGGAGTTCGACTTCCAGGGCCGCAACCGGCGTCCTCCCAGGGATCCGGTAAACGCCGTTCTCTCATTTCTGTACGCCATGCTGATCAAGCAAGCCACGGTAACGGCTTTGGCCGTGGGCTTTGACCCCTACCTGGGCTTCTACCACCAGCCCAAGTACGGAAAACCTGCGCTTGCCTTGGATATGGTGGAGGAGTTCCGGCCCCTGATTGCCGACTCGGCCTGCCTGACCCTCATCAATAACGGAGAGCTGGGACCAGAACACTTCATAGTACGGGGAGACGCTGCGGCACTGACCCAGACCGGTCGCCGCAAGGTCATTGAAGCCTGCGAACGGCGGATGGATACGTTGGTAACACACCCCCTATTTGGGTATTCGGCGAGCTACCGACGCATCCTGGAAATCCAAGCGCGGCTGCTCTCTCGGCACTTGCTGGGCGAACTGCCGACATACCCCGTATTCAGGACGAGGTAGACATGCGCCATCGATTCTTGGTGTGCTACGATGTGTCCGATCCCAAACGCTTGACTCGGACGTACAAGAAGATGAACGGGTTCGGCGAACCGGCTCAGTACTCTGTCTTCATATGCGACCTGTCACCAAAGGAACGGGTGCTGCTGGAAGCCGCACTCACAGAGATTCTGAACCTGAAGGAGGATCGGGCGTTGATAGTGGACATGGGACCTTCCGAGGGCCGGGGAACCGAGAGTGTTACAACCTTGGGGAATGGTCGTGAAATGCCTAGGCGATCAGCGGTGATAGTGTGAAGTCAAAGGGTTCTGATCCCGTCGGCGAGAGGTCCAGAGGTGATGCCATCCCGTTGCACCTCTCGCAGCGAATCGACCATGAATCGCCCCGTTTTGGTTGGATTGCCGTGGAGAAGTTGCAAACTACCGGGCCGTTGATTCAAAAAACGCACAGTTCGGGCACAAAGAGGCCGAATTTAGTGGTAAATAGCCCCTTCCATCGCTGAAAGGCGATGGCCCCATTGAAGCAGTATTGACCGCGTGAATGCTGGGACTGAACGGAAGGCCTTCCATCGCTGAAAGGCGATGGCCCCATTGAAGCCTTGTGAGCCGAACAAGACAAGGCCAAGCGAGCCAACCTTCCATCGCTGAAAGGCGATGGCCCCATTGAAGCTTGTATAAGGCGTACTTCAGCAGGACGGAAGTCTAGTGCCTTCCATCGCTGAAAGGCGATGGCCCCATTGAAGCGACGAGTGCGTGGGTAAGCCGCCCGTGTTCTTCCGAGCCTTCCATCGCTGAAAGGCGATGGCCCCATTGAAGCCTCGACTCCCTCGACGTGGACGACAGGCGGCAAGCGCCCTTCCATCGCTGAAAGGCGATGGCCCCATTGAAGCCACATCCGTGAGAGACTGGATGACTAGGTCGTACGACCTTCCATCGCTGAAAGGCGATGGCCCCATTGAAGCGTGTGTGTGTGTGAGGGGCCGCGTGGGGAGAGGGACACCTTCCATCGCTGAAAGGCGATGGCCCCATTGAAGCCACATCGGTCAGAGACTGGATGACCAAGTCATACGACTGCCTTCCATCGCTGAAAGGCGATGGCCCCATTGAAGCAGTTCCTCCGCAAGGTCGCGGACGATGTAGCCGAACCTTCCATCGCTGAAAGGCGATGGCCCCATTGAAGCGCGGGAGAGGCGGGATTGGTGAGCGTCTCCAGGGAACCTTCCATCGCTGAAAGGCGATGGCCCCATTGAAGCGGGCCCTTGTGGATGTACTTGAGCGCGTAGTAGATGCCTTCCATCGCTGAAAGGCGATGGCCCCATTGAAGCCTCTCTCAGCAAGTCAAGCCTGCCCGTTTCATGTCACTCCTTCCATCGCTGAAAGGCGATGGCCCCATTGAAGCACGATCGTGATCCACGCCAACTCACCGTGCTCGTCCACCTTCCATCGCTGAAAGGCGATGGCCCCATTGAAGCCGCCCGTGGATGTAACGGATCAATAGATCTTGGGTAACCTTCCATCGCTGAAAGGCGATGGCCCCATTGAAGCCCCGCGGGCACCGTGAAGTTGCCGTCCACCTGTATCAGCCTTCCATCGCTGAAAGGCGATGGCCCCATTGAAGCGACACAGACAACGTCGCGTCGATCCCGTACAACGTTACCCACCTTCCATCGCTGAAAGGCGATGGCCCCATTGAAGCCCCTTCACCTCATGCCGCCCACGAGTGGTTGGCTCTACCTTCCATCGCTGAAAGGCGATGGCCCCATTGAAGCCTGAAGCTGCTCGGGCAAGGCGTCGTCGACGTCGCCCTTCCATCGCTGAAAGGCGATGGCCCCATTGAAGCCCGGACGCGCTGCCGACGATGACGGTATTCTCTGCGTAGCCTTCCATCGCTGAAAGGCGATGGCCCCATTGAAGCCATGAGCCGTCCTTTTTCTGCGCCCCCAGTCTGCCACCTTCCATCGCTGAAAGGCGATGGCCCCATTGAAGCCATGTCTCTCGTGACTAACCTTTCGCCCGTTCCCATCCTTCCATCGCTGAAAGGCGATGGCCCCATTGAAGCAACGCCATTGGCGCGAGTCCTGGCCCTTACACACCGCACCTTCCATCGCTGAAAGGCGATGGCCCCATTGAAGCCCTCACACTCGCACTCACAACAACCTGGCTTATCGCCACCCTTCCATCGCTGAAAGGCGATGGCCCCATTGAAGCTACGAGAGGCAAAACTTGTCTCTCCCGTGGGTCACATCCTTCCATCGCTGAAAGGCGATGGCCCCATTGAAGCTCCTGCCCCTGCTTCAAAGTCTCTAGGGCAGACAACCTTCCATCGCTGAAAGGCGATGGCCCCATTGAAGCTGTAACGCCACCATCGAGGCGCCCAGCACCATCGTCCCTTCCAGACCCAGCAGTTCGGCCTGTGCCTTTCGAACCGGTGCAAGCTCTGATAGACATGGGCAACATCAGGCCGTCCCCACGCACGTGGGGGGTGGAACCGGTTTATGATAGAATGGAAGAGGATGAGGGGCCAGCCGCGCGGTTCCCAGAGAACTGAAGATTCTCGACTTGTCCGTTTGGTGGCACCAACCGTCACAATACAGGAATAGCTAGTCCTGTGTGCTTTGACAGGTTGCCCATCCACATTTCGAAGATAGTGGTATCTACCGTAAACCGTGGTGGGCCTAAGTGGATGGTAGGTGGAACCATCTTCGAGATGTGGTTGGGGGCTCTGTGATCCTTGGCACAGCGGTCCTCCCGGGGAGTTCGAGCCTCTTCAGGTGGGGCAGTCCTGCCTTGCTTTAACCATCCACCTGTCGGGGTTCGGGGGTCACCAGCAACAGCAGGGACGGCAGGACCAGCAGGGCTGCTGCGGCCGCCATGAGGACCATGACGGCGGTGAGAATGCCGTAGGCGGAGAACATGGGCATGGGAGCAAGGGCCATGATGGCGAATCCGCAGATGCTTGACCCTGCCGACGCCACGAGGGCTGTCCCCGTGCCTCTCGCGGTCCGCTCCATCGCGCGCATTCCATCGCCGACCCTTCCCATCTCTTCCCGGAACCGCTGGGTCATGTGGATGGAGAAGTCCACGCCGACTCCGATGGAGACCGCCCCGATGGTGGCCGTCACGAAGTTGAGGTGAAATCCCATCAGGTGCATCATGGCGTACAGCCAGGTCACCACCAGGCCTATGGGGATGATGGTCACGAGAGCATAGCGCGCTGATCTCATGAACACTGCTGTCATCAGGAAGCAGGACGCCACTGCGATGGGCAGGGAGATGAGCAGGGACCGCACTGCGGCGTCCAGGGAGGCCGCCCTGGTGAAGGCGGAGCCGGTGACGCCCGTTGCCGATATGGAGGGCACGACCTCGAGAGCCTCCAGGTCGGTCCTGACGGCCTGCCGCGCCCTGGACACCAGGGACTGCTCCCTTGTCCCTGGCAGGCCGATGCGGATCTGGAGAGCGTCCGGGTCATGTCCGGTGGGATCGTGGAAGAAGGCTCCCTGGACCTGGGCTGGAGTGAGAGCCCAGGTGGATTCCGACAGTGGGATTCCATGCTCCGCGATGTAGCCGAAGGCGGCCCTGATCTGCGGTGGGGTGTCCGGCATCATGTCGCCATCCGCGTCCGTGACGGTCATGTGGGTGATGAGTTCCATCTGCGCTAGGGCATAATCGCTGCCCATCAGGTGCTCCATCAGCTCGAAGATCGGCCAGCTGCGGTACAGGGTGGGCTCTCCGTCGGCGCCCTTGGCAACGTGGGGATTATTCTTCAGCCTTGATTGAAGCTCTCTGAGCGCCTCGAGGGACTCGCTGGCCGACAGGTCGCCCTCTATGTAGATGATCCCCGGCTCGCCTTGGTTGGCCCCCAGGTGCTGGTCAAACTTGTCCAGTCCGACCACGACGTCCGAGTCGTTGACGAAGAAGTCCCTGGCGTCCAGTTGGGCCTCGAGCCTGATGGCAAATATGAGGGCAGCGCCGGTTAATGCAACTGCAACCGGAAGTACCACTAGGCGCCTTCGGGCCAGTCCCGCCACGGCGCGCTCCGCGCCCAGGGACCTGCGGGTCCGGCTGTCCTTCTGGTCTGAAGGGGTCGCTTGGGCTGCGGGCCGAGCGGCTTCGTTCCCCGTCTCCCGCCGCGCGTCCAGCCGCATGAATACGAGGGGCACGAAGACCCCCATGATCACGAAGGAAGACGCCACGGCAATGGCGGCGGCGATTCCAAACCCGGTTACTGATTCGATGCCCGATACTGCGTTGGAGAGGAAGGCCGCGCCGTCGGTGAGCATGGCCAGCACCAGGGCTCCGGCCACGCCGGCGAATCCCACTCTGAACGCCAGCCCTGCCCCGAGTCCGTTCCGTCTCTCCTCGCGGTAGCGGTGCAGGGCGTGGATAGCGAAGTCGACTCCCAGGGAGATCATGGCGATGGGCACGATCAGTTCCACGACTAGGCCGCCCTTGAGGCCAAGGAGGTTCGATATTCCTTTGAGCCACAGGATGAGCATTGTCAGGCCTGCGGCGGTGATGAACACTGCCCTCCAGGAGCGCAGGCTGATTCCCGTCACTGCCAGCGCTGCCAATGCGGTTGCGAGGATGAAGGGGATGGCGGTGCGTCCCTCGTCCTGGGATTCCAGGTTTGGGTCTATGGCTATGCCCCAGAGCCGGTAGTTCCGCTCCTCGCCCCTGAGGATGCTCTGCACGTTTCGGCCGAGGTGTTCTCTCTGTATGGCGGTCTCGTCCCCTCCGATGTTTAGTGTCAGTGGCCCCCCGCCCAGCCGGTTGTTGTCAGCATTCACGAAGATGATGATGGCGGGGGAACGCCAGCGCCGGTAGTTTCCGATGGTCTCCGATTGCTCGGAGGTGAAGGAGGCTCCTCCCGACAGGGATTCGCGCAGGGAGAAGGTGGGGGAGTTCTCCAAGAACATGAGGTGGAGGGCGAGCTTGACCTCGTCGTCGCTGGCATGTTCCAGGTCCTTGCCCATTCTGTTCAGGACGTCCTGAACGCCGTCGGCGACGGAGTAGATGCCGTGGATGGGCAGCTGGGTGTAGGGGCTGTTGCTCCGGTACAGGTAGGACTGGGCTTCCAGCTTCGGCGGGCTCAACTCTCCGCGCTCGTCGGCGCGGCGCAGGGCCTCTTCGTTCTGGTACAGCTCCCACAACGCGGCCTGGGTCAGGACGTCGCCTTCCGGCCCATCCGGGGATTCCAGCATGTAGGACGGGACGTAGATAGCGGGAGGGAAGCGTTCCTCGACCAGGTCGCGCAGGTCGAAGATGGGCCCGCCCGGCTCCGTCGAGGCCTGCTCATCCGGGTGCAGGGCTATGAGGGGTATGAGAAGCAGCAGGGTGGCTGTGATGATTCCGGTCACTATCCAGCCTGAACGCCTCTCCAGGAAGGTGCTGAATGTCTCTGAAGCCATGCTTCTTATAGCCTAGCAGCCTGTCTGAGGATTGACTGACGGACCTTGGCTGGACTTTACGCATAAATCGGTAAAGGTATAAGAACAGGGTAAGCTGGCCTGACCACACTTCTCACGGAGAGGTCCAGCCATGCTCACCCCGCCCGACGCCATTGTAGCCGTACTCGTTCCGTTCGCAAAGCTGTTCACCAACCCGACCTGGCGGAAAGCCCAGGTGTTGGTGGTCGGCGCGATTCTGACCCCGGGACAACGTACTGTTACCGCGGCGCTGCGTGTCATGGGCCGCAGCGACCACCGCGACTACGCCCGCTACCATGAGGTGCTGAACCGGGCGGTCTGGTCGCCTCGTCAGGCGGCCCGCATCCTGCTAATGCTGCTGCTCCAGCACCTCGACCAAGGCGACGACCCTCTGGTCTTCGGCATTGATGAGACCCTCGAACGACGTCGCGGTCCCAGGATCAACACCCGGGGCATCTACCGCGACGCGGTGCGCTCCAGTCGCCACCAACTGGTCAAGGCCAGTGGCCTGCGCTGGATCTCCCTGATGTGGCTGGGCCATGTCCCCTGGGCCGGTCGGCACTGGGCCCTGCCGGTGCTCACGGTGCTGGCGCCATCGGCACGGTACCACCAACAGCAGGGACGCCGGCACAAGAAACTCACCGACTGGGCCAGGCAGATGATACTGCAACTGCGTCGCTGGCTGCCGCAACGCCCGCTGGTGCTGGTGGGCGACAACGGCTACGCCGTGCTGGACCTGCTCCACCGCTGCCAGTCCCTCCGGGAACCCGTCACCCTGATCGTCCGTTTGCGCATGGACGCCGCCCTCTATGCTCCAGCGCCAGCCCGTCAGCCGGGACAGAACGGTCGTCCGCCGCTCAAAGGCGCGCGGCGGCCCTCGCTCAAAGCCCTCCTTGACCAGCCCCAAACAACTTGGGCCACCGTCACCGTGGCCTGGTATGACGGCGCCACCCGAACGGTGGAGCTCACCTCCCGGACGGCGGTCTGGTACCGCTCCGGCAAGTCCCCTGTACCCATTCGCTGGGTGCTGATCCGAGACCCCCAGGGCTCCTTCGCCCCGCAGGCACTGCTCTGCACCGACCCGGCGCAGCACCCGACCCGGATACTGCAATGGTTTGTGCCGCGCTGGCAACTGGAGGTCACCCCGTATCCAGTACGGGGCAGGCTTTTCCAGGAGGTTCGAACACACCTGGGCGTCGAGACCCAGCGTCAGTGGTCCGACCTGGCCATCGCACGCACCACCCCGGTCCTGATGGGTCTGTTCTCCTGGACCACCCTGGCCGCACACGCCCTGCAGAACCGCCGCCCCATGACCCACCGCACCGCGGCCTGGTACGACAAGCCGTCGCCGACCTTCGTCGACGCCATCGCCCTGGTGAGGCGTCTCCTGTGGCTTGCGTCGGAGGGTTTTTCACTGTCGGCCCCAGACTCCGATACTCAGGAACTCCCCGCCGCTCTGTTCCACCGACTTGTCGACTCCCTCGCTTACGCCGCTTGAATTGCGTAAAGTCCAGTTAAGGTTTCCATTCTGGTGGTGACAAGTGTGGGAATGATCGATAAATCGCGTCTGTGCTATAGCTAAGTCCTAGTCCCCCTAGCAGCTCCTATGGGCTTGTCTTCCTTACCTGGATGGGTACGCCTATCCATTCCCCCCACCCCTATTTCCACAACTACTGCAACGCCAATTGGGTGGTCACCTCGGGCAGTGTGTCGCAGATGAGGGGCCAGCCGCAGTCTCAGACTGCGCCTCGGGCTGTGCTAAAAGGCCCAGCGTGTGCACTTGAGCAATACGGCCATGTAACAGCTCCGTAGGCTGAGAAAAATCATCCTCGCACGGGCAGATTTCCACGGGAGCTTTGCGGCATATGTCCCGCTTTACAAAGCGGGCGGGCGCGACACGCTAAACTGGGTAGTCAGAGCGGCGGCGCTCCCAGGGGTCGCGCGGTAAATGTTCTTCGACAAGTACAGCTGTCCGGGCGCTCCGGCGAGCGGGTCCTCGCCGATACGCCACATGGGACATAGAGTGTCGCCGTGCGCGGAGTGCGTCGTGTGTGGCGCGCCGATGGGACCAGGGGAGCCGGACCACGTGGCGCTGGCGATGCTGCGAGAGAGGCTGACAGCCGACACTCGACGCCGAGTTTGTGTCAATGAGTTGTCAGCGTCTCTCGACGCTGACACTGGCCTGGCCAGGCGCTCTATGTGAGCTGCTAAAAAGACCGATCGCCATACTAATTATGTTTTTAGTATCTATTGATGTTGGCAAGCAGTTGGCCCATTATTGCAATATCAGATGGGGGCCGGCCCTGCACGGGAACTCGACGGTTGCGCGACACGGTCCGCGTCCCTTTCGTGTACGTGCGCCGCATGCGCTCGGTCTCCATCTTCGAGTCACACGTGTCCGCAATCAGACCGGATCATGCGCTTGCAGTCCGCCAGCATGAGGGGGATCCGCGTGCCCAGACGAGGGTCGCGCTCCGGATGCAGGGTGGCCCCTGGCCCGGCGGGTCTCAGCCTCTCGGCCCTGTCCTCACCCTGCCGAGCATCGAAGCCGCCGGTGCGTAGCAGGCCGAACACTCGGGTCGGCAGTTCACCCACACCGGCGCCTCCCGCGGCCTGACGCCCTTCTCCGCCGACGCGGTCACAGAGCCAGACTCCCTCGCGCCCGGCTTCGGGCCACGGGGACACGGGGTGGCCACCGGTGTTGCCCAGGGCGACCGCACAAGCGACAGTCAGCGTCTCGCCGCCGCGCCGAGACCACCTGCTGGAACACGGGCCGACATTCACGGGCCGGGTCCGGCCAGTACCCGCGGGGCGCTCCGAACAAGGGATCATTGAAGATGCCTGGGTCCTACATGGCTTCCGCCCGGCTGGCGTCGGTCTGTTGCCGGACCAACTCCGAAAGAGTCCGGAGTGCCCCGACTTTCGTCGAAGGTATCGGACACAGCAGGGTGCGTTCGGGTAGCGTGAGCCGCACGCCCCAGGAGAAGCTCGGCCGCGTTGACAGCCAGGCCGGCGCGTGGTCGACGAGGGCCTACATTCCCGGTGCGCGTTACAATCTCTGCGGCGCCGGCACGAGCCATGGCGGCGGGGCGTTGAGGCGTAGGCGGATCACTGGGCCTCGCGAACAGTCAGGGCGCTCGCTCCCCAGCCTCTAGCCCCAACCCGATCGGACCCGGCACAGGAGGTGCTTCCACCGGCAGCCGGTGAACAGGGGGTGCGCACACAGGTACCTGGGGAGCGCGCCGTATCCGACGCCCGCCGAAACTCGATGGACAGGAACGCCGGCGACTGTTCACCTGAGCGGCCTCGACACGGGAGCCTTGACGGCCCACGTCGTGGACAGGCACATGCAGCCGTCCCGCAGGTTCACACGGAAGGCCGATGACCTGCCCTGGTCTGTGTTGGCGCATGCGAGCAGCGTTGTTACGAGAGGTCGTCTTCAGTCCGGGTCGCATGGCCTGAGGTGGCGGGCCCGAGAGGGTTCTTTCGGCATCCCCGGCCCGTGTTGGCCGGGGGCGGTCTTATCCATTGCCGACCCTGCTGGGCAACGCTCTCATCTTCGCGTTTACGGTCGGCCGGCCCGCGCAGCGCTAACAGCCGGGGGGTAGCCCGACTCCCGCGAACGCCCCGCAGTGGCCCCAGGAGCCTCTTTCCCGCGATACCGAGGGCGTAAAGGTGTCCTGCTGTTGGTACCACCCGCCGGATTTGCGTCGCGCTGTGGGCTTTCTGAAGTTCCCTCTCCGCCGGGTCCCGGCCAGTTCGCGATACAGGCCTTACCGCGCTACAGTAGACCCAGCGCGTTGCACACTTCGACCTCGCTTGGAGTTATACCGGAAGGTGTCAAACACACAACTGAGAGAATTCCGGATAATCGGAAGTGTGGAATGGCCGCGCCTGCACCGTGGCGGTTCTCGGTTCGGGGCGGTCCCGGCGGATGCTCTGAGCGCGCCGGTAGGGTAATTCACCCTGGATGCGGCCTTCCAGATCCCGGGAGTCTTGCGGTGCTGAGGGGAGCGTCCTGACGGAAGGAAGGACAGGCGGATGAGACTTTTGTCGACAGGAGTCGCCGAGCAGGCACGCAATGCTCGGTGGCTCATCGAAAAGCGCCTGCAGGTCATCGAAGAGCTTGCCAGCAATCCCCAGGCAACCGCAAACCCCGGGCCCAGCGAACGGGAAGCCCACGGGCGCCTTCATCGAGCCGAGTCGTTGGGGGACAGGAAGGCCGAAGACGAGGTCATCGTCGACCTCATCAGGGCCCAGATGTGGCAGTGGTGGCCTGACCTTCCCGAACGGCAGCTTCTGGTCGACCTGTACCGGAGGGCGGCCCAGCGCAATGCCAGACGTGGTTCCGCCGACAGCAGGCGCCGGCCCACCCACACCGAGGGCCTCCGGGTTGCCAAGGCATTTCTGACCGGAGTGCAGGGCAGGAGCGGACTGGGACCCAGCGAAAGAGTCTCTGGCGGTGACGGAGACTCTGATACGCCACTTTCTGGCCCCACTTGGCCAGTGCCGAACCTGCGACCTGGAGGAGTACATCCAGCGCTCCGACGGCAGCCGGGCCTACTTCGATGCTCTCCATGGCATTACGGACGTCCTTCTTGCCAGGGGCGAAGACATCCCTCTCCCGCTCGCTGTCTGGTGGGCCGAGATTGCTTCCCGTCGCCGGTTCCGACCTCCGCTGAAGCCCCTCCCTCCCAATCGTCCGGTCAACTCGGCCCACCTCGTGCGCGACGTCCAGATATGCTTCACCATCGAGATCCTTCGCAGGGTGGGAGTCCCGCCGAGGGGCAGTCTCGTCTCCGGCTGTAGTATCGTGGCGGAGGCGCTGGAGATTTCCGAAGATGCGGTGGAGCGCATCTGGAAGGGGCGCATCTGGGAAAAGTCTCCGGAGCCCGTATGCGTAAGTACCTCGACGCGGTCTCCGAGCGCACCGGGTTGGGGTATGACGCCGAGGCCTGAGGCCCGATCAGGGTTCTCACTCAGCTGGCAGTCTCTCATGAAGAGGCCCACCCCCGCGTTACCTGGACGCCGTTGTCCCGAAGCCCGGTCGGGCACTGGTTGAGACCCCAGAGCACCAGCACGAGCCTGTCGCTCTGGGCATGTGGGGGCCTTCCGACGGAAAGACCCGAGAAAACTCCTTACTTTTTGACCCACTTTCTGCAGGCGCACCCATCTACGCTTCTCGTGTTGGGATGCCGTTGGTGTCCCAAGGACTACCGAGGAGGTGTTGATGATGAGCGACAGACTGTTGAGGCGCAGGGAGGTCGAGAGGATCACGGGGATGAGCCGCTCGTCGATCTACCGGCTGATGCAGAGCGGTGGATTTCCACGGCCGGTCAGGGTCGGTCCCGCCGCCGTCAGGTGGAAAGAGAGCGACATCACCGCCTGGGTGGAGTCACGCCCGGTGGCGACGGGCGACGCCGGACCGCACGACACGTAGACGACGAGGTCCAGGTGGCAGGAACCCGCGTTTGTATCTCTCCCTGTCGGTCAGCCGGTCAGGTAGTCGGCCCACAGCTGCATCAGCGCACGGCGGCGCTCGAACAGGTCGGACCTGGCGTACGCCTGCTCCGTCGAGTTGCCCAGGGTGTGGGCGAGAGCAGACTCTGAGACGGCCCATGGCGTGTCAGTCCGCTCGAGCGTCCAGTTCTTGAAGCTGCTTCGGAACCCGTGCACCGTGGCGCGGTCCGCCAGGCCAACTGAACGCAGCACCTTCGTCAGCGTCATGTCCGACATCTGCGACTTTCGCCTCTGTGGCGATGGGAACACCAGTCCAGACTCGTCACGCAACACGGCTGCGCTTTCGAGCACGTCTAGGGCCTGCCCGTTCAGTGGCACGCGGTGTTCCATGCCCGCCTTCATCCTCTCAGGCGGTATCCGCCACACCCGGCCCTCCAGGTCGATCTCGTCCCAGGTTGCGCCCCTGGCCTCGCCGGAGCGCGCCGCGGTCAGCACCAGTAACCGAAAGCACAGCCTGGCGGACACGGACGCCTGGGAAGCATCGACGGTTCTGAGCGCGGCTCCGACTTCCTCGTAGGGCAGGGCCCTGAGGTGGGCTTTCACCTTCGGCATGGGAGGCAGCGCGCCGTCGACGGCCTCTCCTGCGGGGTTGGTCTCCATGAAACCGTGCGCCATAGCCCACCGGAAGATCGTCCGCATCCGCTGGCGCACTCTCCGGGCCGTCTCGGGCCGCGTGGTCCAGATCGGGGTGAGGACTCTGAGCACTGCAGTACGGTCTATCCTGTCCAGAGGCTTACCGCCCAAGACCGGTATGGCGTGCCGCTCCAGGGTCTGAATCCAGGCAGCGACGTGCCTGGCGTTGCGCCAGCGTGGCTTGTTGGCCTCGTAGACGGTGTGAGCGGCCTCCCTGAAGGTGGGCATCGCGGGCGCGTGCTTTTCTGCGAGTGGGTCGCGGCCCTCGGCAACGGCGGCGCGGTTGTCGGCGGCCTTGCCACGAGCCTGAGCAAGGCTCACCGTGGGAAACCCGCCGAGGCCGACATCGCGTCTGCGACCGTCGATTGTGATGCGCTGGACCCAGGACTTGGCGCCTCTCTTGCTGATGAACAGGTGCAGTCCGCCACCGTCGGAGTATCGCCCCGGTTCCTTGAGAGCCTTTGCTCTTGTTGCTGACAGCGCCACGGCAGTACCTCCCAGCCGGAATCTATTCCCACACATGTTACCACACTTGACGCGGGATAGAGGGGGATTCATAGGACACGGCTGGGCACAGATATGGCGTCTCTCAGCTACGACATGGGGGTAATCTGGGACATCTGAGGCCATATGTGGAATGGCCGTTGGTGGAGCTGGGGGGACTCGAACCCCCTGCCTCTTCAATGCCATTGAAGCGCTCTCCCAGATGAGCTACAGCCCCTCCCGCGCCGCGGGACCGACCGCCGGCGCAGCGCCTCAATTCTAGCAAAGTGGCGGTGTCTTTCGCAACCGGACGCGCGGCGTGGCAACCACGCCGGGCTTGCGTTACAATCGGCCTGCCGGACTCGTCCAAGCCCCCAGCTAACGTCAGACTATTTCCGGCGGAGAGGCGTGGCCGTTGGCATCAGAGCAGGTCAATGCGACAGTGCGATTCGAGCCGGATGAGAATCCGCCTCTCGCCGTTGCGGTGGGCGCGGGCGTCCAGGCGGCGCTGTCCATCCTCGCGGGCATCGTGCTCGGTGTCGTCATCATCGTAAAGGTGGCAGGGGAGAGCGAGGGCTACCTTGCCTGG
This sequence comes from Dehalococcoidia bacterium, assembly GCA_965262385.1. GTDB lineage: Bacteria > Chloroflexota > Dehalococcoidia > Lucifugimonadales > CATOSD01 > CATOSD01. The sequence continues at coordinate 28,771 of CBDHFB010000016.1, forward strand.
GCCGTGTTCGCCGCGCTCCTCGTCAGCGGCGTGGCCACCGTACTGCAGGCCGTGCGCGTCTGGCGCATCGGAGCCGGCCACGTCCTGATGATGGGCACGTCCGGCGCGTTCATCGCTGTCTGTGTCGCGGCGCTCGTCGAGGGTGGCCCCGCCACCATGGCCAGCCTGATAGTGGTGTCGTCACTCTTTCAGTTCCTGCTCGCCTCCAGGCTCTCGTGGTTCAGGCGGCTGCTCACGCCTGTCGTTGCCGGCACCGTAATGATGCTGATAGCCGGTACCGTCATACCCATCCTGTTCGACACCATGTCGACGGTGCCGGACGACGTCTCGGCCTCTGCGGGGCCGGTTGCCGCCGCCGTGACGGCCGTCGTGGTGTTGGGACTGGCCATGCGCGGCCCGACGCCGCTGCGCATATGGGCACCCATCATCGGCATCGCCGCCGGCTGCGTGGCCTCCGTGCCCTTTGGCCTGTACGACGTTCAGCCGGTGCTGGACGCCCCCTGGGTCGGCGTGCCCTTCGGCTCGTGGCCGGGGCTGGACCTCACTCCCGGCACGGAGTTCTGGGCGCTTCTGCCGGCCTTCGTGGTGGTTACCCTCGTGGGTGCGGTCGAGACGCTTGGCGACGCCGTCGCGATCCAGCGCGTCTCCCGCCGCAGGCCGCGCGCCACCGACTTCCGGGTCGTACAGGGCGCACTCAGCGCCGACGGCATGGGCAACCTGCTTTCAGGACTCGCCGGCACGACGCCCAACACCACCTACTCGTCCAGCATTTCCCTTGCCGAGTTGACGGGAATTGGCGCGCGACGGGTGGGCGTAGTCATTGGGATCTTTCTCATACTGCTGGCCTTCTTCCCAAAGATGACGGCGCTTCTAGTCGCCATTCCCGGTCCTGTGGCGGGGGCGTTCGTCACGTTTCTCATCGCGCTTCTGTTCATTCAGGGCATGAGAATCGTTCTGAGCGACGGTATCGACCACCGCAAGGCGGTCATAGCCGGCGTGTCGTTCTGGGTCGGAGTGGGATTTCAATACCAGCTCATCTTTCTCGACGCTATTGGAGAGGGGTTTGTGGCGGTGCTGCTCGGCAACGGCATGACCGCGGGAGCCATCGTTGCCGTGGCGCTCTCGGCGTTCCCGGAGCTGACCAGCTCCCGGCGCAGGTCGCTCCAGGTCGGGCTGGACGACGAGGCGCTGCCCAAGGTGCTCGACTTCGCCCGCGGGTTCGCGACGCGCCACAAGTGGGACGACGTGGCAGCGGACAGACTGGCCGCCGCGAGCGAGGAGACGCTGGCCATACTCATGCAGTACGGCGAGGAGGACGGCAGGGCGCCGAAAAGGCTGTCGGTGTCGGCGCGGCGGGAGGACGGCGCGGCGGAGCTCGAATTCACGTTAGCGTTGGAAGGCGAGAATGTGGAGGACCGCCTGGCCTACATCAGCGAGCTGCCGCAAGTGCCGGACGAGAGCGAGATCTCCTACCGCCTGCTCCGCCATTACGCCGACGCGATAAACCACCAGAAGTACTACGATATCGACGTAGTCTCGATGCGTGTGGATGGCCCCGTCCAAAGCGCCGCGCCGTCCCACTAACGCGGCAGCCCGGTGATGTCGTGAGGGCGGGATCATCCGTTACTGAAGGGAGAAGATATGGAACAGAGACAACTCGGGGATAGCGGCCTGTACACCTCGGCGATCGGTTTCGGCACGTGGGAAATGAGCACCACGATGTATGGACACATCGACGTGGACGAGGCGGCCCAGGCCGTGCACGCAGCGATCGATCACGGCATAACGCTGTTCGACACCGCCGAGGTTTACGGCCCGTACCACTCGGAGAGGCTGCTCGCCAAGGCGCTGGGCAACAGGCGCGGCGACATAGTCCTGGTCAGCAAGGTGGGCTTCCAGTACGACGAGGACAACCGGAATGCCGGCCGTAACTCCAGCTATGACCACGTCATCGCGCGTACGGAGGGCTGCCTGCAGCGCCTGGAGACCGACTACCTGGACCTGCTTCTCATACACTGGCCTGACCACGACACGCCTTTCGAGGAAACGGTGTCGGCGCTCAACAAGCTGAAAGAGGACGGCAAGATAAGGCACTACGGAGTCTCCAACTTCACGCCGGAGATGATGGCCGAGTGCGAGCGATTCGGCCACCTTGCCGCCAACCAGGTGGGGTACAACATGTTCGACCGCCGGATGGAGTCTGCGGTTCTGCCGTTCTGCGCCGAGCGGAACATCGGCTTCATGGCCTACGGCACGCTCGGCTTCGGCCTGCTTTCAGGCGCGTTCACGCCGGAGACCGCGTTCGGGGAGGGCGATTGGCGCAGCCGAGGGGTCGCGTTCGGGCTTCCGCTCTTCCAGCCGGAGGAATTCCCGCGGGAGTTGCGGGTCGTCGAGCGACTGAAGGCCATCGCCGCCGACCACGGCAAGAGCGTCGCACAACTGGCCATCGCCTGGACGACCGGACATCCGGCGGTTTCCGTCGGACTGGTCGGAGTCAGGAACGAGTGGGAGTTGAAGGAGAACGTCGCCGCCGCGGACTGGAAGCTGGACGCCGAAACGCGCACACGCATCGACGCGGCGTTCGAGGCGGAAGGCGTCCCTACACACGTAGACTCGCCGCAGGCCGTGTGAGGCTGCGGGCGCCGGGTGGTGGGTCCGCTACGGCGAGGGGGACTGGAGTCGGGTCGGGGTGTCGGCGATGAAGCCAGACAGGTTGAGGGCGGTGTGGATCAGGCCTATGTGCGAGTAGGCCTGGGGAAAGTTGCCGAGCTGCCGCTGGGTGACCGGGTCGAACATCTCGGCGAACAGGCCCAGGTGGTTCGATTGCGTCATAATCACGTTGTGGAAATAATCCATGGCCCTGTCGTTCTGGCCGGTGTATATCAGGTTGCCAATCAGCCAGAAGCTCAGCAGCGTGAAGGCGCCCTCCTCCTGCCCGCCCAGCCCATCGTCGGTCTCGTCGGGCAGGTAGCGCCACACAAGCGGCCCTTGAGTTAGCTCTCGCTCTATGGCGTCCACGTTTAACCGAACGCGGGGGTCATCACGCTCTATCAAATTCATGAACGGTATGCCCAGGTTGGATGCGTCCAGCGCCTCGCTGCCGTAGCGCTGCCGGAATGCCTGCTTGCTTTCCGACCAACCTTGACTCAGAATCTCCTGCTTGATGTCGTCGGCCGCCAGCGACCAGCGGCGGTACAGCCGCCGCTGACCCATGGCAGCGGCTATGTACGCGGCGTGGTCCAGCGCGGCCCAGCACAAAGCCTTGGAGTAAACGAAGTGCTGCAATTCTCCCCGTACCTCCCAGACGCCCCTGTCCTTGCGGCGCCAGTTGCCCATGACGAACTCGGCCAGATGCTGGACGAGTTCCCAAACCTCGGGCGGCAGCTCACCCTTGAGCACAAACAGCGAGTGGATCGTGACGATCACCTCTCCGAAAACGTCCAACTGGACGTGGTCCGCCGCGGCGTTGCCGATGCGCACGGGGCGCGAGTCCTCGTACCCGCGCAGGTGGTCCAGCGTGTACTCCCGCAGCGACGAAACCGGACTTATGCCGTACAGGATGCGCGTCTTGCGCCGGTGCAGGTTGCACTGCTCCAGCAGCCAGTTCAGGTATCTGTCGGCGCCGTACTCGTCGCCCAGGCGGTACAGAATGTCGACGGTGAAGCTGGCGTCCCGGAGCCAAGAGTAGCGGTAGTCCCAGTTGCGGGAGCCACCAATGGTCTCCGGCAGGCTGGTGGTTGGAGCGGCCACGACGGCGCCGGAGTAGCGGTACATCATCAGGTGCAGCGCGAGGAACGAACGCACAACCGAATCACGCCACAGGCCCGTGTAGTGCATCCGCGAGACGAGACCCTTCCAGTAGGTCGCAGTCGTCGCCATTTTCTCATCGGTGCGGTAGCGTTCGACGCCGGCAGGCCGCCGGTTGCCATAGGCGAGCACGAACCTGGCCGACTGCCCCTGGCGAAGGGTGAAGCGCGCATGAACGCCGCGGTCGTCGAACGGCAGGGGCACCGTAGCTGCCAGCGTCATAGTCTGGCGGCCGCCGCTCGCCCTGACCGCTGTCGAGCCGGAGCGCGATCGCTGCGCCGAGAAGGCAGGCATGGCGCGGGCGTAGTCGTGGCGGGGTTGGTAGTCGCAGAGGACCTCCACTTCGCCCGACTCGCAGCGCACGATGCGGTGAATCTCGTCGTCGGCCCTTGGTGGAGTCTCCGGGTTGTCGTCGTCGTCGTGCTGGGCCGGCATGAAGTCCGTCAGGTTCAGCACGCCGCCGGTGGTGGTGAACGTGGTACGCAGTATGTTGGTGTCGGTTACGTAGGCCTGGTCGGTGGCGGCCACCGGGGCCGTGGGAGCAATGCGAAAGTACCCTCCCACGTCGGGGTCCAGTATGGCGGCGAAAACGCTAGGCGAGTCAAAGCGTGGGAAGCAGCACCAGTCGATAGAGCCGTCGGTCCCGACCAGTGCCGCCGACGACATATCGCCTATCAATCCGTAGCTATACACATCACTTGCCCAATGGGTTGTGGCGCCAGGAGTGGGGAGGCCAGTATAGCACCCGGCGCGGAGCCGCCGCAACCGCAGGGAGCCCCGCTGTTTGGGCAATCGCATTTCAGGCGCACTCGCGCAGATTTTTGACCCCGACCACGTCGTGAGTATGGCGCCGGCGGCGTTGCGCGCGTAGAAACGGCCGAAACAGTGCTCAGATGCAATATTTCGGCGTTGAATGTAGGCTTTAAGAGGGCGACTTCGCCCTGACGGAAGTCCAAAAAATGGAGTGCGATTGCGCTCGCGACGAGGCCATTTAGCTTGACTTTCAAATATCGAAATGCTATGTATAGACAGGGCTGGGGCAGCCGTCGGGTACATATGCCAAACGCAGGCCGCGGCCTTGCCCGGCCCGCGCGTATGCGAGCAGCCCTATTAACCAGAGGAGACGAGAGTCCTATGGACATCAGCACCGAGCGTCAGGGTTCGACCCTTTTTGCCAACGTAGGTGACCGCATCGACGGTACTGAAGCACGCAACTTCCAGGAGACCCTGACGAGCGTTATCGACGAGGAAGTGAAGGCACTGATTCTCGATCTGGAAAAGCTCGCCTACATAAGCAGTGCCGGCCTGAGGGTAATCCTTCTTACTGCGAGGGTGCTGCAACGACAGGGCGGAAAGCTGGCGATTTGCTCGCTGTCTGATCCCATTCGCGAGGTGTTCGAGATCAGCGGATTCGACAAGATAATTCCGGTTCACTCCACCAGGGAAGAAGCAGCCTCGGCCATAGGCGCGTAGCTGCACGCTCAACGCCCGCGAAGTCAACGCCCGGGCGAAACGCCTGGCCGTTAAGCTTCGAGGGCTAAGCGCACTTGATTGCATGTCAATTAATCGACCTTACAAGATACTGGTTGTCGACGACGAGCCCGACCTCGAACCGTTGATTCTTCAGCGGATGCGCAGGGACATCCGAAGAAGACAGTACACATTCGTGTTCGCTCGCAACGGCTTGGAGGCGCTTGAAAAACTGGGCGCTGACGAGACTATCGACCTGGTACTGTCGGACATCAACATGCCCCAGATGGACGGGCTGACTCTGCTGAGTCAAATCCCCAATGTCAGCACCGACGTTCGCTCGGTCATCATCTCCGCTTATGGCGACATGAAGAACATTCGCACCGCCATGAACCGGGGCGCTTTCGACTTCGTGACCAAGCCCATAGACTTCGAGGACCTTCGAGTTACTATCGAGCGCACGCTGAGCCACCTGCTCGAATGGCGGGACGCGTTGGAGTCGCGCAACAAGCTGACGGTGCTGCAGAACGAACTGGACATCGCAAGCGCCATGCAGCAATCGATGCTGCCCAATCACTTCCCCGAGGATGAGACTTTCCAGGTGTTCGGCAGAATGGAGCCCGCGCGCAACGTGGGCGGAGATTTCTTCGATATCCTGAACCGCGACCACGACCGCCTGGGTGTCGTCGTGGCGGATGTTTCAGACAAGGGCGTGCCCGCCGCACTGTTCATGATGTCGAGCCGCACGCTCATCAGGGCCATGTCTATCGGCAGCGCCACGCCGGGCGAGGTGCTCGCGAGCGTCAACGAACTCCTGCAGGAAGATAACGACTCCACCATGTTCGTAACGCTCTTCTACGCGGTGTACGACCCCGAAAACGGCATGTTGACCTACGCCAATGGTGGACACAATCCGCCGCTGCTGGTACACCCGGACGGTTCGTCCGAGGAGCTTCCACTGACAGGGGGCATTGCGCTGGGACTTGTTTCCGAGTTCAAGTATGTGGAGCGCACGCTGAGGCTGATGCCCGGTGACGCGCTGATCCTGTACACCGACGGCGTAACCGAGGCCATGAACGAGGAGCTGCTGGAGTTCGGTGTCCCAAGGCTGATAAAGGTGTTCGAGGTCGACCCGCCCAGTAGTGCGGAAGATACCACGGGGCGCGTATTCGAGGCGGTGCACGACTTTGCGGGTGAGGCCGACCAGTCGGACGACATCACCTGCTTGGTGCTGTACCGCAGACAATAAGCCCCGCGGAAGATAGGCCACTTAATTGACCGAGAAACTGAAACTCAAGCTCGAGACCAGAATTGAAGAGCTGATGCGTCTCCAGAGCGAGATAGAACAGCTCGGCGAGCGCGAGGACTGGGACCCCGCCCTGGTTTTCCACGTCAACCTCGCGGTTGAAGAATTGGCCACAAACATCATGAACTACGGCCATTCGGAAGGTCTGCACGAGTTCGAAGTCATCCTCAGTTCAGAGCCCGACCACCTGACGATAGATATCTGGGACGATGGTCGCCCGTTCGACCCCCTGACAGAGGCCCCCGAGCCAGACTTGGACGCTTCACTGGAAGATAGGCGCATAGGCGGACTTGGCATCTACTTCGCCGAGACCCTCATGGACGAGATGAGGTACGAGAGGGAGGATGACAGGAACCACCTGACGTTGATCAAGCGCAGGGTGTGATGACTGCGGGCCGACTATACGTGGCGCTAGCGCTGCTCGTGATTCTCGCCGCGGTGGGGACGCAGGGATGCGATTCCGGGACGGCCCAGCCGGAAGTCGATTCCTCCCGGAACCCCCAGGCGGAAGCCGGCCAAGTAGATGGCCCGGTCACGGATACCGTTCCCGGCATTAGCGACGACACCGTGCTGTTCGGCCAGTCCGCGGCGTTCAGCGGTCCGGCTCAGGAACTCGGCTCCAACATGCACCTGGGCATCAGGGCCGCGTTCCAGGAACGAAACCTCGCCGGTGGCGTCCACGGCCGTCAGCTCGAATTGACCGCACTGGATGACGCCTACGAGCCTGAGGCCGCCGTGGCGAACACTACGCGACTCATAAGCGACAACGTGTTTGCCCTGATCGGCGCTGTCGGCACCCCCACTTCGCGGTCCGCCGTGCCGGTTGCCTTGGCCGCCGAAGTCCCCTACATTGCTCCCTTCACCGGCGCGGCCTTTCTGCGCGACGAGCAGCTGACCAACGTCATAAACGTTCGTGCCTCCTACTACCAGGAGACCGAGGAGATGGTCGAACGACTGACCACCGACCTGGGCATAACACGCATCGCGGTAATGTACCAGGACGATTCGTATGGCCGCGCGGGCTACACCGGGGCGAGACAAGCGCTTGAGCGAAGGAGTATGGAGCCGGTCGCTATAGGTGTCTATCCCCGCAACACCATCTCGGTGAAGACCGCCCTTGTAGACCTTCAGCAAGGCGACCCCGAGGCGGTGATCATGATAGGGGCGTACAAGCCGGTGTCCACGCTGGTGTTGTGGGCGCGCCATATAGGGCTTGATCCCGTGTTCATGACCGTCTCGTTCGTGGGCAGCAACGCGCTTGCCAGGGAGCTTGGGGAGATGGGAGAAGGCGTGTACGTCACGCAGGTGGTGCCCTTCCCGAGCGACGACTCCATACCCATCGTGCGGGCGTACCTGGACGCGCTTGATGACTACGCCCCGGACGCGGTGCCCGGGTTCGTATCGCTTGAGGGTTACCTTGCGGGGCTTCTCGCTATTGCGGGCCTCGAGGCGTGCGGCCGCGACATCGACCGCGAGTGCTTTCTTGACGCCCTTCACCAACCGTCTCTCGCGGAAATCGGCGCATTCCCGGTCAGCTTCGATATCGGTGACAACCAGGGCTCTGACGCCGTGTTTCTGACAACCATAGGAAGTGATGGACAGTACCACCCCTTGGAGAGGATGGCGGAGGTTACGCCATGAGGGAGCGACTGCGCCGCTTTGCCGAATATCGACACCGCATTTCGATGCAGATGTACCTGGGAATCGGCGCCTCCGCCGCGCTGACGCTTCTGGCGGCGATGGTCGCCTTTTATTCCTTTTACCAAGTCACGCAACAGCAGGAGATTGTGAACGAGGAGACGGTGCCGAATCTGGCCGCCGCGTTCGGCGTCGCACAGCACGGCAACAGCCTCGTTGCGGCCGCTCCAAAACTGACCACGGCGCAGTCCATCGAAGAGCTCGACGCCGTCGCAGATGAGATAACGGGCGTCCGACGCCTGTTCGAAGAGCAGCTTGACGCTCTCGCTTCGCAGTCGGACGGCTCCGGTGGCGAGTACGAGACCGTCCGGGCGCTAGCCGAAGATCTAATCAACAACGTTCTGCTCATAAGGTACAACACGCTCGACCTGCAACTGTTAAGAGAAGAACGCGACCAGCTCGCCGCCAGGCTTGACATCCTGGTGGACGAGCTCACTTCGCTGCTCTACACGGCCTTGGACAACCAACTCTTCTACGCGATGACAGGCTACCAGGAGCTGGGGATGCCCGCCGCTCCCCGTACGGAGTACTTCTCCGAGGACGAGTTGCTCCTGTACCGCCGGCTTGCTGAGCTGCAGAGCGATGCCGGGGAGGCGACCCTTCACCTATCCGACGCCTTCACCGTCTCCGACCCGTCGTTCATCGAGCCGCTCAGGGAGAAGTTCGAGTCGGCCAAGGGCCGCATCGAGCGCAACATGGTCCCCCTGAGAGGAACAGAGTTCCACGCGGTACTTACGCCAATCATTGAGAAGATTGTCGAGGTTGGGGTGGGCGAAAACAACGGCTTCGACCTGCTGGACCGCGAACTCAGGCTGGTGGAACACGAGGTTGAGTTGCTGGCCATGAACCGCGAGCAGGCGGTCGACCTCGTGGCCGAAGTCGACGCCTTGGTGGGAAAGGCGCGGGCCGACTCGCAAGCGGCGACCATCGCGTCGGCGCAGGCGGTGGAAACCGGGCGAAACCTGCTGATTGGAATTACAGTCGTGAGCGTTGCCGGCGCGGTCCTGATCGCGTGGCTGTACATCGGACGTGGCCTGCTGCGCCGCATCGAGCTGCTCTCGGTGTGGATGCGACGCATGGCTGGCGGCGACCTCGAGACGCGAATGGACGTTGGCGGGCGAGACGAAGTGGCGGACATGGCCGCGGCGTTGGACGTGTTCCGCCAGCACGCCCTCGAGGTACAGCGACTCAACCTCGTGGAACAGCTGGCCCAGGAGTTGCAGGGGAAGAACAGCGAACTGGAGGAGGTGCTGGAGGACCTTCGACTGGCCCAGGACCAGATTGTGGTCAGGGAGAAGCTGGCGGCGCTCGGTGAGTTAACCGCTGGAGTGGCCCACGAGATTCGTAACCCGCTCAACTTCATAAAGAACTTCTCTGAGTCTTCTCAAGAGTTGCTGACGGAGCTTAAGGAGGTGTTGGAAGAGGAAGGCGACGACCAGGATGACCTGATTGAGGAGATATCGGAGGACCTGGTGGCAAACATGGAACGGATCCGGTCCCACGGCGACCGCGCGAATCGCATCGTGCACGACATGCTGATGATGGGCCGCGGCGCAGGCGACTGGCACCCCACCAACATCAACCTGCTTCTCGAAGAGCACTCCCGTCTGGCCTACCACAGCGCCCGCGCGCTCGATCCCGATTTCAATCTGGACATACGGCACGAGTTCGACGAAAACGTGGGCGAGATTGCCGTGATACCGCAGGACCTGGCAAGGGTGTTTCTCAACATGGTAGGCAATGCCGCGTACGCCACCAATCAGAGGCGAGTAGACACAGGCGAAGAGCTGACGTCTTTGAGCTCGTACTTCCCCACACTTTGGCTCATCACCGAACGCCTCGAGGACTGCGTTCGCGTACAGGTAAAGGACAACGGGGGAGGCATTCCGGACGACGTGCTCGAAAAGATCTTCAACCCGTTCTTCACCACCAAGCCGACCGGCGAGGGGACCGGCCTCGGGCTGGCGATGTGTAACGACATCATCAGGCAGCACGGCGGCACTATTCGAGTGGACGTCGAGCCGGGCGAGGGCACCAGCATGATCATAGATCTGCCGCTCGAGCCGCCGGAAGCCGGAGCCGCAATGGAGGGCGAAGAGGAAGTCGCCGCGACGACCGGAGACTAGCTCGGTAGGTCGTCCCTTTTGGCGAGAATCGCGGCCTCCAGGTGGAATCTGCCGGCAAAGTTGTCTGTGGGCCACTCATTGTCCTCGTCCTCGTCTTCCGTCTCTCTGGGCAGCCGAGCGAGTGACACGTACTCGGGCATGACGATGCCGCCAGTAAACACCAGCCGCATTGCCATTTCCACGCTGATGTCCGTCTCGTACACGTCATCCTCGTTCACGAATGACATGTTGCCGGAAGTCGGGTTGGGCACTGTGGGAACATAGACAACCGCCAACGAAGTTTGGGTGTCGACGTTGTACGCTCGCCCTGTTACGAAGCCCAGCGCCAGCATTCCTTCCCTGGGCCACTCCAGGAAGACGACGCGGCTGAAGTTATACTTTGAAGACAGCACCTCTGTCAGCTGCTCGGTCACTCCGTAGATCGAGCCCACCACCGGTGTGTTGCGCAGGATCGTGCTCTTGACCTCGATAATCTTGCGTCCCCAAGCCGTTGCCACAATCAGGCCTACCGCGAAGAATATGATGAGGAAAACAATCACGCCGATTCCCGGAAAGTCAACCGGGTAGCCAAGCAGGGTCTGCTCACTTATGAACGGCAGACCTCGAATGAACGTGTCGGCATTCTCGATCAGAAATGCGAGTACGAGTAGAGTCACAAGTAGTGGAATCAGCACCACCACCCCGTCAAACAACCGGCGTTGCACCGTCGACTTGAGCTGTCTGAGGAATCTTGGCTTTCGCTCCTCGGGTTTGTTGAGGTTCGCGTTGCTCACCTTCACACCTCCTGCTGTTCTCGCCAAGTGCACCCGGAACAAGCCGATTTCGCCAAGCCAATATACTCTACCATTTTTGTGTGCAAACGGTGGGTCAAGTTACCTCGAAGTTCTTGGGCCACGGGCAAGAACGGGGCTATGGGGTGGGTTTCGATGCCCGTCGGCCTTCTCACGCGGTCTACTCCGGTGTTAGAATTCGGGCCTCGGCCTGCCCCGCGTGCCGCGACCGCCCGGGTGATGGGTGCAAGACAGTGAAGTTACCGCCCGTGTCTGAACGCCATCGAATGGGCGCACGTTGAGCGCCGACGGCCCCCGCGCGCAAAAGGCGCCACACGTCGACGGTGGAAGCCAGGCCGTCCGCGACTGGTGGAAGAGACCGTTTGACCTCGCGATACTTGTCGCCGTCCACGTGGTTCTCGCCCCCCTCTGGATCGCGCTGTGGACGTTTATTCCATTGGCGATCTGGCTGTACGACCGCGGCCCCGTCTTCTATACCCAGCCGCGGCTGGGAAAGAGCGGGCGCGTGTTCAGGGTTTACAAGTTCAGGTCGATGGTGCCCGACGCAGAGCGGATGAGCGGGGCCGTCTGGGCGTCGGAAAACGACCCGAGAATCACGCCCGTGGGCCGTGTTCTGCGTAATCGCGCGCTGGATGAGCTCCCCCAGGTGATAAACATGTTCAGGGGCGACCTCAGCCTGGTGGGACCGCGCGCCGAGCGCCCGGAGCTCGCCGCCGAGATTGCCAAGGGTGTGCCCGACTTCGAACGCCGTCTCCTCGTCAGGCCCGGCCTGACGGGGCTGGCGCAGGTCTACGGCACTTACGATACGGATCCTCACCACAAGCTCCGCTATGACACCCTGTACATGCGGCGCATGTCACCCTGGCTGGACCTGAAGCTGCTCGTTGCGTCGGTGTGGGTGACCCTGCTGGCAAAGTGGCAGGACAGGGAGCGCTGACGGGCCCTAATCGTCCGGGCGGGCTGTTCCGCCGCTCCCGCGCAGCCTCGCGTCCTCCGCGGCGGCGGTAGCGCGGCCAGCCGCGACGTCTACCCAGCGCAGTAAGACTGATCCCGCCAGAATGAGCAGTGCGACAGACGTTATCGCGGCGCGCGTGTCGAGGGCGGACGTTACGGATACGTAGAGCAGGGGACCGAACACGGCCGAAGCCTTGCTCATGAAGCCGAAGAAAGAGAAGAACTCGCCACTCCGCACAGTAGGGGTGATCTGCGAGAAGAGGCTTCGCGCCAACGCCTGGCTACCCCCGATTATGGCCCCCACGAACACGCCGACGAACAGCCACTGAAAGCCCGCGTCGAGGCCCAGAGGCTTCCACAGCAACTCGCGCACGGTTGCCGGCCACCAGTCGACCGGACCGCTACCCAGACGCGAGGCGTGCAGCCGGCCCACCGCCGTTTCGCCGTCCAGCGCGCCGCCTCGCACCGAAACCGAGTAGGCGGAATCCCGCGATTCCTCTACGACGTCCACCAGACGCTCGGCGCGGCCCCTCGTCAGCATATCGCCTTTCTCGATCACGCTGACTTCGCGCTGCCAACTTTGCGCAGTTTCCGAGTCGGACACTTCGGGTGCGTGCGTTACCTCGTAGAGGCCACCAATGGAGCGATACTCCAGCCGGTAGTCAAAGTCTTCGTGCTCCTCCGGTTCGAGAGGGGCGATGGCGATGCCAAACCCGATGATGATAAACCAACCGCAGAGCGACGCGAGGAGAGCCGCCTTAGTGGAGTACCTTGCCGCGAGCCACCCGAAGGCCAGCGCGCCGGGCACGGCGACGAACTGAATGATGAGCACCGTCCCGGCATTGAAAATCAGCGGGATGCCAAGCGTGTCCGCGGCGAAAGCCCCCGATATGGTAAGCACCGTCTGGATGCCGTCGTTGAACAACAGGTACGCGCCCAGATATAAGAGCACGACCCTGAACTTACGCAGTTCGCTAAGCGTGCGTTTGAACTCGCTGAAGGCGAGTGCCACCACCGAGAGCGGCCCCAGTCCCCTGACCGCGTTCGCGACCCTGGGCTCGGGTACCCCCACGAGCGTCCAGATCGCCCAGCCGAACCACCACACGCCGACCGACGCGATGGCGAGGCGAGTCACGAGGTCGGCGTACCCGGTGTCGCCGGCCAGGAAGATCGCGGCCATGTGCGCCAGCAACAGCAGTCCGCCGCCGAGATAGCCGTAGGCGTAGCCCCGGCTGCTCACGTCGTCCAGCAGATTCTCCGGGGCCACGTGTGGCAACAGCGCGTTGTAGAAGACTTGCGCGCCCGCGAACCCCATGTTGGCGAAGAAGAACGATCCGAACAGCCACACCCCCGGCTGCGGGCTGTACGCGGAAAAGAACGCCATCACCATGAAGAACGAGCCACACGCCGTGTATATGCCGAGAAGCAGTTTCTTAATCGGCATCCGGTCGGCGATCACGCCGAGTACAGGGGTCGTGACCGCCACGATGGCCGTCGAGATGGCGACCGCAAAGGCCCACAGCGAGCTGCCGGTGACGCGGAGGCCGAGAAACTCGGCGTCGACTCCAAGCGCGTCCTTGAAAAGGAACACCGCGTAGACGGGCAGCACTGCCACGGCGTTGGTCGCGTATGCCGAGTTCGCCCAGTCGTACATGCACCAGGCGTGTATCGCGGCCCGCCGCTTCCCAGCCAAGTCCTTCAGTCTCGAGATGCCCACGTCAGCCGCCCCCCAATCGGTGTGCCTTCAACCGGCGGGGTAACCTAGACCGCGAGATAGCCGCCGTCTACCACGATCTCGGTTCCGGTGATGTACGACGCCTAGTCCGTTGCCAGGAACAGCACGGCGTAGCCGACCTCTTCCCGCCGGCCCTCACGGCCCATGGGCACGTGGGCCAACATCCGCTCCCTGGTCTCCGGCGCCGCCGTCACGGTCGAGGTGTCCATTGGAGGCATGATGCCCGGGTGAACCGAGTTGACGCGGATGCCCTCCCGCGCGTACCTCGCCGCCGCGGTCTTCGTCATGATGCGTACCGCGCCCTTGGAGGCGTTGTAGCCCATATGAATGTGTTCCTGCCCGACGAACCCGGAAATGGACGAAATGTTGATGATCGAGCCGCCGCCGGAGCGCCGCATCTCTGGAACGGCGTACTTTATCCCCAGGAACACGTCCTTGGCGTTCACGTCCATCAGTGTGTCCCAGGCGTCCGTGTCAAGCACGTCGCTCGCTATGCCGCCGCTCACGCCGGCGTTGTTCACCAGCACGTCGAGCCTGCCGAACCGCTCGACCGTCTGGGCGACGGCGTCGCTCCACTGCTGCTCGTCGGTGACGTCGAGCTTCACGAACAGCGCCTCGCCTCCCGCCTCGGCTATTTCGGCCTCGACCATCCGGCCCGCGTCCTCGGACAAGTCGGCTATGACCACCTTCGCCCCCTCGGCGGCGAACATCTTCGCCTCCGTCTCCCCCATGCCGCGTGATCCCCCGGTTACTATCGCTACCTTGCCGGCCAGTCTCATGTCAGCGCCTCCTCTGCTGCGAAGCTTGGTTCTTCCTGGTGCCTGTTCAGGCTGGGCGATGGGTCGGCAGACGCCGGGGTCACTCTCCGGCGCTCGCCTCCACCTTCATGCTCTGTTTGACGTCCGACCTTGGGTCAGTTGCCTCACCCCCGGCCTTCGACGGCTCTGACTGAGCCCTCGTGCCCTTGAAAACCGACGCCACCATTCCCAAGACCAACAGCCCACTCATCATCAGCAGATAGAAGCTGAACCCGTTTGTGAACGTCTGGAGCAGGCCGAGGTCGCTCTCGGAGTTGACCCCGGACAGCGATGGCGCGTAGCCGCCCGCAGCCATGAACGCCGTCACGACCGCGGTGCCCATGGCGATGCTGGCCACGTTCGACGAGTTGCGGACCAGGTTCAGGAATCCGGCCACGACGCCGTACCTGCTCTTCTCGACCGCGGCCATGATGGAGCTGTTGTTCGGCCCGTAGAACACTCCCATGCCCAGGTTCTGCATCAGCAGCCCCGCCAGCACGAGCCAGACCGACGAGTCTGTGCGCAAGAGCCCCAGCAGGAAAAGCCCTATAGCGGACAATGCAAGCCCGCCTACGTTGAACGGCCTCCATCCGAAGCGGTCCGATAACCAGCCGGCGAGTGGCCCCACGAACGCAACGATAGCGAACCCGGGCACGATTATCAGGCCCACCTTGCTGGGGCTGAAGCCCAGCACGGCCTGGAGATAGAACGGTATCAGGAACCGCGTGGGCTGGTTCGCTAGGAAGGACAGCGTGCTGGCGAGTACCCCCAGGGCGAACAGCTTTCGGGTGAACAAGCGCACGTCCAGCATCGGGAGAGGAGTTCTCAGCTCCCACCAGATGAATCCTCCGAACGTCACCACGAACGCCAACACGATGATCGCAACGCTTGGCGACAACCATCCCAGAGACGGTCCGAGTGTCATGCCGACTAGCAGCGCCAGCAGTGCCCCGGTAGAGAGAGCGGCCCCACGCCAGTCGAAGTGGCGTCTTCTGCCCCCGTCCGGCGCGCTGACCTCCTCTACTATCACCGCCGCGGCGAGCAGCGCGAGCGCTCCCATAATCGCGTTTACGCCAAACACCCACTGCCAACCGAAGAAGGCGACGATGAAGCCGCCCATTGCCGGGCCGGCGACGCCACCGGCGCCTACCATGCTCATCTGCAGGCCGAGCGCCTTTCCCCTCTCCTCGTCCGAGAACGCGGAGAGGATCATGGCCATGCCCGTGCCCTGCGTCATGCCGGCGCCGATGCCCTGGAAGATCTTCGCGCCTATGAGCATCCAAACGTTGAAGGACATGCCGGCCAGCACCGACCCGATGATGAACACTACCAGCCCGGCCAGGTAGACTTTCTTGGGGCCTACGATGTCGCCCAGGCGGCCCATTGGCATGAGGAACGCGCTGATGGAGAGTGCGTATCCGATAACCACCCATTGCACCGTGGGCAGGTCAGTCAGGAAGTGGTCGGCAATGGTGGGCAGCGCGACGATTACGCTGCCGTGGTCCGCCACGTTCGTGAACATGCCGAGCGCAAGGGCCGCGAATGCCCACCACTTGTAGCCGGCCCTGCGCCGGATAGCCAATGACGCCAACGACGCGCGCCTTACTCGGCTTCTGGGTGAGTCGTGATGAACTTGCCGGCCTTTTCGGGATCGACGTGCGGAGCGCGCACTTCCACGCCCGCAGCCTCCTCCTGTAGCAGAAACGTGACGCCGGCGTCACGGTCGCCCCAGCCGCGGTTAATGGCCTGTATGGCCATCTGCTCGGCGAGGTTGGCTACCGGCATGGGCACGTCGTACTCACGACCCAGCTCGTTTGCCAGCAGTATGTCCTTCCTGGCGAGCTCCAGGGCGAAGCTGGCGCGGTCGAAGTCACCGCGGAACAGGCTGCCCGGTATGCCCCGGTGCAGTATGTTCATCTGCCCCAGCGAGCCGCGCCGCACGCACTCCCACAGGGATTCGGCGTCCACGCCCGCCTTGACGCCCAGCGTCAGCCCCTCGGCGATGGCCTGCCTCACGCCGTGGCCGATCATGTTGTGCACCAGCTTGCAGATGCTTCCCGCGCCGATGGATCCGGAGTAGAACACCTTGTCGCCGAACGAATCGAGCACCGGCTTGACGCGGTCGAAGATCTCGCGCTCGCCGCCCACCATCACGGCCAGGTTGCCGGTGATGGCTCCCGACTTGCCCCCGCTCACCGGGGCATCCAAAACGTGGGCGCCCTTCTGGCGAAACAGCGGCTCTATCTGCCGTATCAGCGTCGGTCGGCTGGTCGAGAGGTCCACGTAGACGCCGCCCTCGCGGATTCCGCTCAGCACGCCTTCCGGCCCGGTGGCCACCGCCTCAACCTCGCCGGGGCCGGGCAGCGACGAGAACGTGACGTCGCTAAGCCGCGCCACCTCCGCCGGCGAACTCGCCAGCCGCGCCCCGTTCTCCAGGAGCGGTTTGGTCGCCTCCTCCCTGATGTCGTAGACCACCATGGAATAACCGGCGCGCTGGATGTTCCGCGACATCCCCAGCCCCATGTTTCCCAGTCCAATGAATCCTATAGTCTCCATAAGGCCAACCTCCAGGCTAACCGGCTCTGCTCAGCGCGCGGCTTGCGTCTCCCCTTGACCCGAGCCGTTGAGGTCGGAGGGCTCCCACCACTTGGAGCGTCCGTAGTCGGACGGCTTGCCGACGTGGAATCCCTCGACAGGAAAGAAGTCGCCCTCCTTGAGCGCCTCCAGCAGGTCGCGCTCGTTGCGCACGTCGCCCCTGAATACCGTGACTCCCTTGCCCAGCCCGGCTGTGGAGTGGGCGTCGCTGCCGCCGGTGCCCCAGTGACCGAGATGCGCGGCCACGCCCTGGGCGAACCTGTTTTCCACCTCGATGTTGCCGCCGTTGACCACTTCGGTCTCGTCCACCAGATCGAAGATCGGGTGCTTCGCCGCCTCCTCATGAGTCTCCGGCACCGTCGCGGCGTCCTCGAACAGCTTGTTCTGCGTGTAGACGCCCGGCAAGTCGAACAGAAACCGGAAGGGGTGCGCCAGGATCATAAAGCCGCCCACGCGGTCGACCTCACGCCTCAGGTGGCGAATGGTCTCGATGTCGCGGGAGAAGCCCGAGACGTGGTTCTCGAGGCCGAGTGTGATGACGTGGCCGAGCGGGGTGTACACCTCCAGCGCCCTGACCATGATCAGGTCCTGGTTGCTCGCGAACTGCTCGAAGTCGTGGCGCGGCCAGCCGTCGTGCTCGGTGACCATAACGCCGGTGACGCCTATGCGGGTCGCTTCGGCGACCAGTTCGTCGGGGGAGAGGCCGCTGTCGGGGCTGCCCCTGTTGGTGTGTACGTGGAGATCGAATATGGATGCCAAACCGGCGGGTTCCTCCTGAGCGTGTTGATGGCCGAGCCGAATTGTAACACGCCCGTCGCGCAAGGGCACGGCGCCGCGCGCGTTGACACCTCCGCTGGCTTTCCAATACCATTGGTTATCAGGCCGTGCTAGGCGGGGAGCTAGCGGTGCCCTGTTCTCGAAACCCGCTCATGCGAGGCTGAATTCCTCTTGGAGGTCGACTTTACGGGGCCACTGCTCCAGGTAGCTGATGTTGAGAGTTGGGTCCTGCGCGACGGAGCGCCGTGAACCCCGTCAGATCCGGAAGGAAGCAGCGGTAAGCGGTTACCTTCGGGCGCCGCAGGTTCGCCTGGCTCGAGTCCGCTGTCTGGCGTATGCCGCCGGGGAAGATCGAAAAGAGGTGCACGGCCTATTCCAAGATTCAACGGGCGCGGCCCTCGCCACAGCGCGTGTGGCCCGCTCCGGTAACCATCCCGTCCCGGCCTCATTGCTATGTCCGCTCAGCACATCTCCGGCGCGGTAGGCCCGGCCCCACGGGCGAAGCGCTCCCTCGGCCAGAACTTCCTGGTGGACCGGCGTGTGCTCGCCCGCGAGGTGGACGCCGCCGAGCTTTCCCCCGCTGACCAGGTGCTCGAAATTGGCCCTGGACGCGGCATCCTCACTGAACGGCTCGCCGAGTCGGCTGGGCGCGTCGTCGCTGTCGAGCTGGACGACGTGTTGGCCGCCCGTCTGTCGGACCGGTTCGCGGACCGGGCCAACGTTCGCATTGTCGCGGGCGACGCCCGGACGGTGGACGTGGCCGCGCTGCTTGACATGTCCACCGGCTACAAGCTGGTAGCCAACCTGCCGTACTACGCGGCCACGCCCATCGTGCGCCGCTTTCTGGAGATGGACAGCGGGCCGCGCCTGATGGTGGTCATGGTGCAGCGCGAGGTCGCCCGGTCGATGACCGCGTCGCCTGGGCAAATGTCGCTGCTGTCGGTCGCGACACAGCTCTACGGCCGCCCGCGCGTGGTCGCCAGTGTGCCCCCGCGCGCCTTCCGCCCCGTGCCCAAGGTGACTTCCGCCATCGTCCGCATCGACGTCTACGAACGTCCTGCGCTCCGCCTGCGTTCAGAGCGGGACTTCTTCCGGCTGGTGAGGGCCGGATTCAGCGCCCGCCGCAAGCAATTGCGCAACGCCCTGAGCCAGGGGCTTTCACTGCCAACGGCTGAGGTCGAAAGCCTGCTTTCTCGCGCCGGGATCGATCCGAAGCGCCGCGCGGAGACCCTGGACCTGGCCGAGTGGGGCGCCCTGCAAGAAGCCGCTTGCTTGGATTGACTCCATGGCGAACCAGCAGATTACGCAAAACGCCTATGCCAAGGTCAACCTGACTCTCGAGGCGCTCGGACGCCGGGATGACGGCTATCACGACGTCGTCTCCGTGATCCAGACGGTGGACCTGCACGACACGCTGACGTTCGAGCGCGCCGAGAGCCTCGAACTCGCCTGCGACGATCCGGAACCGGCGGGATGTCGTAACCTGGCCTGGAGGGCCGCCCGGCTGCTGCGAGAGGCCACCGGCACCGCGGACGGCGCGCGAATATCGATCGTCAAACGTATACCCGTCGCGGCCGGCCTCGGCGGCGGCAGCAGCGACGCCGCCGCGACGCTGGTGGCGCTCAACAGGCTGTGGGGGCTCGGCCTGTCGACCGGGGAGCTGTCCGGGCTCGCGGCACGTCTCGGCTCAGACGTGCCCTTCCTGCTGCGGGGCGGAACGGCGATGGTCAGCGGACGTGGGGAGCGCGTTGTTGCACTACCGCCTGCGGACCTGGAATGGCTCGTCATCGCCAGCCCGGACATTTCTGTGCCAAACAAGACGGCCTCACTGTACGGCAGGCTATCGCCGGTCAACTTCACCCGCGGCGCGCTCACGCGAAGGCTGGCGGCGCGCATTCGCGGAGGGGGCGACGTGCCTCCGCAGTTCCTCTTCAACGTGTTCGACAACGTCGCGTTCGACGCTTTCCCGGGACTGCGCAACTGTTGGGACGCGATGCACGCGATGGGAGCGCGGGAGGTACACCTTGCCGGCAGCGGCCCGTCGCTGTTCGCCCCGGTGTCCAGCAGGGAGGTGGGCGCGGCACTGCAGCTCCTTCTGACCCACCGGCACGGAGTGGGGGCGCACCTCGTCAAGACGAGGAGCAGTTACGGGGAGGGCGGAGAGTGTACGAGCTGATAGCCGGCGCCACGCTGGGGATGCTGATGGCGTCGGTGTTCATTTGCACGGTGGCGCTGATGCTCTTCTTCATGATGAAGAGCGGCTCGCCGGCGGCCCAGCGCATCATCGAGAACCGCAGCCCCATGGTCGTCGGCCTTGGCGCCGTCGCCTTGGCCTATCCCACGTGGGCCGTCGTCGGCGCGGTGTGCGGCGTCCTCTACAGGATAAGCCTTGAGCAGGCGCCCGGTGGCGGGCTCGGAAGCCCCAACCTCGCCTACACGCTGGGCTTCGTAGCGGCCGCGCTGATGCTGGCGGCGCCCTTGGCCGTCCTGCTGAGGCGGGCGCTCGCGGGCGTCGTCGTCATCACGCTCACCGCTATAGGCGTTTTTGGCTGGTTTCTGCCATACTATGCGGCGTGATAGCGGAGCCGGCGCCATAGTCTCGGGCCGGACTTCTTCATTAAGAGGGGTGTAAGCGAGTTGAGAGAGATAGTCATCGAATCTCCCATAACGGGAACCGTGCTCGAGGTGGCTGTGTCGCCGGGCGAGCAGGTCGGCCCCGGCGACGTGCTGGTGGTGGTGGAGTCGATGAAGATGGAAAATGAGGTCTTCTGCGAGCACGACGGCCAAGTTGTTTCCGTCGGCGTGGTAGAGGGCCAGAGCGTGGCCGAGGACGAGGCGCTGCTGACGCTTGCCGTCTCCTGACGCCTTCCGCCCCGAGCGCAACAGGCGGTCGAGGGCCGAGTGACCCCCCCCGCTGCCAAACTAGGAGGATATTCTATGCCGATCGATCCGCAGCGCGAGACGTGGAAGCCCGGGATGAGCTGGGAGCACGCGGTTAAAGACATGTCGTACATTCGCGGCCTGGTCCGCGAGATGGGCGGCCCGGAGCGCATCAAGCGCCAGCACGATGGCGGGCGCTACACGGTGCGCGAGCGCGTCGACAAGATGGTCGATCCGGGCAGCTTTGTGGAGGCCGGCCCAATGGTGGGCGCTGCTGAGTATGACGAGGACGGCAACCTGTGCGCCTTCACGCCTGGAGCCTACGTCATGGGCCTGGCCGAGATCGATGGCAGACCCGTGGCAATCGGCGGCGACGACTTCACCATATCGGGCGGAAGCCCACACAACGTGCGCAAAGGCTCCGGCCACTTCACGCAGCCGCTGGCGCTCCAGTACGGCATACCCTACATCCAGTTGGTGGAGGGCGTGGGCCACAGTTCGAAGGCCGACGAGGCCGCCGGACACATGGGCCTGCCGGCGGGCGAGCTGTGGTGGCGCTCGGTCGAGCTGCTGCGCAAGGTTCCGGTGGCGGCAGGCGTCATGGGCTCCGTCGCGGGAGCGCCCGCGGCATTTGCCCTGATGTCCCACTTCACCGTCATGATCAAGGGCCAGTCGCAGATATTTCCCTCCGGGCCGCCCGTGGTCCGGCGCGCCATCGGCGAGACGTTGAACAAGGAGGAGCTCGGCGGCTACGAGATGCACGTCCACGAGAGCGGCCAGGTGGACAACGAGGCGGAATCTGAGGAAGACGCCTTCGAGCAGATCAAGAAGTTCATCTCGTATCTGCCTAACACCACCGCCGACGTCGCGCCGCGCGTTGAGACGGGCGACCCGCCCGACCGTCGCCCCGAGGAGCTTCTGAACATCATACCGCCCAACCGGCGCCGTAGCTACGACGCCAGAAAGCTCATCCGTCTGGTGGTCGACAACGGCGAGTTCTTCGAGATGCGCAGGCACTGGGCCGGCGCGATCATAACCGGCTTCGCGAGGTTGGATGGCTACAGCGTGGGCGTGATGGCGAGCGACCCGCTCAAGCTCGCCGGCGCGATGGACGGCTGGGCTGCCGAGAAGTACACGCATTTCGTGGACCTGTGCGACGCCTTCAATCTCCCGGTAGTGGTGTTCCTCGACATGCCGGGGTTCATGCTCGGTTCGCACGCAGAGCGCAAGGCGACCATGCGCCGCGGCGTGCGAGCGCTGATAGCCAGCGCCGAGGCGAACGTGCCGAAGGTGGAGTTCAACGTTCGCAAGGCCTACGGCGTGGCGGCAGACGCCGTGCACAGCCTGGGACAGCCCAACGGGCTGAACCTACGGTACGGCTGGCCCGCCGGCGAGTGGGGGGGCATCCCCATAGAGGGCGGCGTCGCGGCGGCGTACAGGCGCGAGATCGAGTCGGCGCCGGACCCGGACGCCCACAGGGAGATGATCGAGAACCGCCTGCTCCGCCTGCGGTCGCCCTTCCGGGCGGCGCTCAAGGGCGACGTGGTGGACCTCATCGACCCGCGCGAGACGCGCCGCTTGGCGTGCACGTTCGTCAAGCTCGCTCAGCCCATGCTCGCCAAGCTGGCCCAGCAGCCCAAGCGCGCGGTGCGGCCGTAGGGGGTGTGCGGGCCCTCCCGAATCCCATCTTGCCATTGCGGGAGGAGGTTTAAGGTAAAGGGAGAGATTGCCCTGCAGGCGGTGCTTCGCTAACCGGCGGCCAGTCTCTCAGCGTCCCGGATGAAGTCGATAGTTTCCCGGATGAGCCGTTCGGTCGCGTCGATGGGGTCGCACAGGCCGGTGTAGAAACACTCGCCGTGCAGAAGTGCCTGCCTGGCAAAGTAGCGATCATGCAGCGTCTGCGTGTTGGGGTCGGACTCCGCAAGCCGCCTCAAACCCCTGCTTGTGTCTGGCGATCTGGGCGGCAATGAGCCTGTGCGAGCGAGGATAAGCGCGTCGGTGGCGCGCTTGGCAGCGCACCACGCCTTCTCAGCCGCGTCGCGGATATCACCCGCGGCCATTCGATCGAGAGCGGCGGCGTACATACGGTGGGCGTCGGCGAAGACGCCTGCGGCGTCAGTCTCGACAGTGGTCATTGTCCCTTGACCCCTCAGTTGAAATTACGTCCTCGCGAATCATACCACATACGGGTCAATCGGTTATCTGGTAGTCTGCCGTTTGACCGTCGCAACCCCCAGGCGATAGAATCGACATCGGCGCGGGCTACTCTGAACAGGGGCACACCTACTTGGCGATATTCGACCTGCACGTTCACACCGTAAAGGGAAGCAGCGATAGCAGTTTGACGCCGGAACAGCTGATTTCGGAGGCCCGCAGGATAGGTCTGGACGGGGTATGCCTTTCCGAACACGGCGGTGGCTGGGACGACCACGAGCTGCGGCGTGTATTCGAGGATTCGGGTCTCACGGTCGTAAGGGGTCTCGAGGTCGATACGGACATGGGCCACGTGCTGGTGTTCGGGATGCACTCATACGTGGGCGGGATGCACCGGGTGAAAGACCTCCGGCACGCCGCTGACCGCGCGGGCGGCTTCCTGGTGTCCGCACACCCGTTCCGCAACCTCTTCAACAACCCGCCCTACAACCTCAACCTGCTCTTCCGGGAGCGCACCGGGCGCCCCAGCACCCCCGGCGAGGCGGGGCGGCATCCGCTGTTCGAGGTGGTCGACGACGTGGAGATCGGCAACGGCTCCAATTCCGAGCGCGAGAACCTGTTCGCGCTCGAAGTCGCCCGCACGCTCGGCTTCGAAGGTACGGGCGGCAGCGACGCCCACTCGACGCACGGGCTGGGCAAGTTCGCCACGCAGTTCGATGGCGAGATCAGGTCGGAGTCCGACTTCATCGAGGCGCTCAGGGCGGGTGCCTACAGTGCGGTGCAGGGCCTGCACGTCGGCGAGCTTCGGGCGTTCGACGTGAATCGGGTGGCGTGACCACGGCGCGGGTGATAATGCGGCTACACCCAGTTTGCGTCGCGGCGCATCAGAACACGTGGGCGGTGCGCCAGATCGACTGAGTGGGCTGGTGGACCACGAGAGATACGTGTAATGGGGGTCTGGAGAGCGAAAATGGAGCTTATCAACCCGCTGGTAGAGAGCATAAGGCGCGAAGCGCTGGAAGACCCGGAACGGTTCTGGGCCAACGCCGCGGATGAACTCCACTGGTTCCGCAAGTGGGACAAGACCTTCGACTGGGATTATCCCACCTTCCGGTGGTTCGTCGGGGGCGAGACCAACATGGCGTACAACTGCCTCGACCTGAATGTCGCCAACGACTGGGGCGGCCACGCGGCGCTCATCTACGTCACGGAGGGCGGCGAAAGGCAGGTATTCACCTATGCCCAGATGCTACACGAGGTGCGCCGCCTCGCCGCCTCGCTCCGCGCAATGGGCGTGGGGAAGGGCGACCGCATCACCATCTACATGCCTCCCTGCCCGGAAGCAATCATGCTGATGCTCGCCGCGGTGCGCATCGGCGCCATCCATTCGGTAGTGTTCGCCGGCTTCGGGTCTGGCGCGCTCGGTGACCGCGTACAGGCGAGCGGCTCGCGGCTCGTGTTCGCAACCGACGTGACCTACCGGCGAGGGTCGAACGTGCCCCTCAAGGGCATAGTAGACGCCTCCATGGAGGTTGGCGGCGACTGCGTAGACAACGTGATCGTGCTCCAGCGCGGCGACGAGCCAGTGTCCATGACAGAAGGTCGTGATATCACCTGGCAGGAGTTTCTCGCGCGAGGCGAAGGCCACGACGGCGGATACGAAGTGATGGAAGCCAACGAGCCGGCCTTCATCCTCGCCACCTCCGGCACCACCGCGAAGCCCAAACTCGCGGTCCACGTGCATGGCGGCTACCAGGTTGGCATACACTCCATGGGCGACTGGTGCTTCGGCCTGCGCCCTACCGACGTGTGGTGGTCCACCTCTGACATCGGCTGGATAGTGGGCCACAGCTACATCGTCTACGCGCCTCTGTTGGCCGGGGCGACCACCATCGCGTTCGAGGGAGCCATCGACCACCCCGGCCCCGACCTGATCTGGAAGATCATCGAGGAATTCGGCGTCACTGGCCTGTTCACCTCGCCGACGGCGGTGAGAGCGCTCATGCGCTACGGCGACGAGCCGACGCGCGGCGCGGACCTGTCGTCTCTGGAGCGGGTGTTCTGCGCGGGTGAGGCGCTCAACGCGCCCGCGTGGGAGTGGCTGCAGAAGTCGGTCCTGGAAGACCGCATCCCCGTCATAGACCACTGGTGGCAGACCGAGACGGGCGGCCCGGCAATCGGCAACCCATATGGCATCTCGACCCTGCCCATAAAGCCCGGTTCGGCGGGCATACCCCTGCCCGGCATCGACGTGGAGGTTTTGACGCCGGAGGGCGAGCCGGTCCCCACGGGCGAGAAGGGGATTCTCACCATCAAGCGACCCTGGCCCAGTCTTACGCCGCGGCTGTGGGGCGAACCTGAGCGCTACGGAAAGGACTACTGGGGCATAATCCCCGAACGCTACTTCACCGGCGACTCCACGCATATCGACGAGGACGGCTACGTGTGGTTTGCCGGCCGTGCTGACGAGGTCATCAAGATCGCCGCACACCGCATAGGGACTGTCGAAGTCGAAACGGCTTTCCTCAAACACCAGGCGGTAGCCGAGGCTGGCGTGACGGGCCGGCCCGACGAGCTGCGAGGCGAGGTCATCTCGGCGTTCGTCGTGCTCAAGAACGACTACACGCCGTCCGACGAGCTTAGGCGCGAACTGCTCCAGACCGCCCGGAGGGAGCTGGGGCCAATCGCCGTGATCTCCGAGCTCAACTTCGTGGACATGCTACCGAAGACTCGCAGCGGCAAGATAATGCGGCGAGTGTTCAAGGCGGTCGTGCTGGACCAGGATCCCGGCGACATCACTACTATCGAGGACGAGGGTTCGGTTGAGGAGGCGCGGCAGGCGTGGGAGCAGATGAAGGCGGCGATGGCTCGCGAGAGCGAGTGAGGCGAGGGGCGTGACACTGCTCCCACCTGTAACGCCGCCGTCGGATGAGGTATGGGTCGCCCTCGACCTGGAGACGACCGGCCTCAACGTCGAGCGGGATGAGATAATCGAGGTCGGCGCCGTGAAGTTTCGCGGCGACGAGGTTCTCGACACGTTCACCTCGCTGGTGAACCCGCGCCGCCGCCTGGACGAGTTCATCGTCCGTCTCACCGGCATCCCCCAGCACGAGGTCGACCGCGCCCCGGAGGTCGGCGCGGTGCTTCGACCCTTCGCCGAGTTCGTGGGCCAGTTGCCCATCGTCGGCCATAACCTGCCCTTCGACGTGGGTTTCCTCGCCAAGAGCGGCCTGGCGTTGCGCAACCCGCGCTGCGACACCTGGGACCTGGCCTACGTTCTGTTTCCCGGGCTGCCCGAGTACTCGCTGGAGCGGCTTGCAGACCGCTTCGGCGCGCGCAACGCGCAGCCTCACAGGGCGCTCGCGGACGCGCACGCGACCAGGAACGTATTCAACGTGCTGCTGCGCCGGGCAATGGAGCTCGACGCCTTCTCATTGTCCGAAATGGGCAGACTGGCCGGGCGGTCGTCCTGGGTGCTGGCCTACCTGCTCGACGGCATCGAGTCGCAGCCGCGCCAATGGCCCGGCGCCGCGGACTATGCGACGTCTGCCAGCGTGGACACGTCTGGACTGGACCTGGGCGACCTCGGTGCTCGGCTCCAACAGGCACGGCCCATCCGCCCCAACCAGGAAGTCGAAAAGATAGACGTCGACATGGTCGAGTCGCTGTTGCGCTCCGGCAGCCCGCTGGCCGAGGCGATGGACGGCTTCGAGGAGCGGCCCGAACAGATCGCTGTCGCCCGCGCCGTAGCTGAGGCGATTAACGAGGGCAAGCGGCTCGTGGTGGAAGCCGGCACCGGCGTCGGCAAGTCCGTCGCGTACCTGCTGCCCGCGCTGGTCTACGCGACAGCCAACAACAAGCGGGTGGTGGTCTCCACGAACACCATCAACCTCCAGGAACAGCTTGTCCAGAAGGACTTGCCCATGCTGGTCGAGGCGCTCGCGGAGGCGCCCGTAGTGGATGCGGCAGCCGTTCGCTTCTCCCAGCTCAAGGGCAGGGCCAACTACCTGTGCCTACGGCGGTGGTCGCGTATGAGGTCGGGCGACACGCTCAACGAGGACGAGGCTCGGCTGCTGGCCAAGACGCTGGTGTGGCTGGGCGAGACGTCGACGGGCGACAGGAGCGAACTGAACCTGGGGCACCGCAGCGCCGCGGCGCCGTGGAGCAGGCTCTCCTCCGAGCGGATGCACGAGTGCCTGGGCCTGGGCGGTCCGTGCTTCCTGCGGGCGGCGCGGGAGAAGGCCGCCGCTTCGCACGTGGTTGTGGTCAATCACGCCCTGCTGCTCGCGGACGTTCTTGCGGAAGGCTCCCTGATACCCGACTACGACGTGCTGATTGTCGACGAGGCGCACCACTTGGAGGAAGAGGCAACGCGGCGGTTCGGTTATGACCTGCCCCAGGCGGCCCTGCACGAGCACCTGCAGAGAATCGGTGGCGAGCGCGGCCTGCTGCGCGAGGCGGTGGACGCCCTGCGCGGTTCGACGGCCGTGGCGTCGCGAATGGACGCCGCCGCAAAGGCGGCCTCCGAGGCGACGGACCTTTCAGGCAGGGCACTCGGTCACTCGTCCAGC
This sequence comes from Dehalococcoidia bacterium, assembly GCA_965262385.1. Lineage (GTDB taxonomy): Bacteria > Chloroflexota > Dehalococcoidia > Lucifugimonadales > CATOSD01 > CATOSD01. The sequence continues at coordinate 56,432 of CBDHFB010000016.1, forward strand.
CTCTATTCAACCGTGGTGGAGCTCACTCTCAGCCAGGGCGCGTCGAACGACTACCGCGTAACCGGCGCGGACCGCAAGCAGCCGGGCTGGTCCGACCTCGAGGTCATCTGGGAAAACCTGAACGTGACCCTCGCCGAGTTGGGCAACAGCATGCGCAGGGTGAGCGCGTCGCTGGAAAACCTGGAAGAGGCCAACCTCGACGACTACGCGGGGATTTTGGGTGAGCTGTCGGGCATGATGATAGCCAACGACGACTTTCGGCGTATGCTCAGAGAGTTCGTGCCGCATCCACAAGAGAGCGGAGTCTACTGGATAAGCAGAGGCCCGGCCAATTCCGAGCTGTTCCTGCACATGGCTCCCCTGGACGTCAGCGAGCAACTGGCTGAGAGTCTGTTCGCGGAGAGAAGCTGTGTATTGACCAGCGCAACACTCGCCACGGGCGGCAGCTTCGATCACGTGAGGGAGCGCCTGGGCCTGGACGACGCGGAGGAGCTGCTTGTCGGCTCGCCTTTCGACTACGAGAGCGCCGTGTTGTTGTGCGTACCGGAAGACATGCCCGAACCCAACTCGTGGGCCTACCAGGACGCGCTGGAGCAGGCCGTCAGCGACGTGGCCGTCGCCGCGAACGGCAGGACCATGGCGCTTTTCACCTCCCACGCTTCTCTGCGGGCAACGGCCCACGCCATACGTGGCCGGCTCAGCACGCGGGGCATCGGCGTGCTCGCACAGGGCCTGGACGGCTCACCGCAGCAACTGGTGCGCCGATTCCTGGAGAACCCCGAGACAGTTCTGCTCGGCACCGCCAGCTTCTGGGAGGGCGTGGACCTCGCCGGGGAGTCGCTCCAAGCACTGCTGGTAGCCCGGCTGCCGTTCAACGTACCCACCGAGCCGGTGTTCGAGGCGCGTTCGGAGCAGTTCGAGAACTCCTTCATGCAGTATGCCGTGCCGCAGGCCATCCTGCGGCTGAGGCAGGGTTTCGGCAGGCTGATTCGCACGAATACCGACAGAGGGGTGGCAGTCATCCTGGACCGCCGCATAGTGTCGCGGCGCTATGGCAGGGAGTTCGTGCGGTCGCTTCCTCCCGCCTCACGAAAGCGCGTGCCTCTGTACGACCTTGGCGGCGCGGTCGAGCGCTGGTTGGGGGAGTAGCCGTGCTCATCCCGTTCACGGGCACCTTTGACCTGATCACCACGCTGGAGAGCGGCCAGGCGTTCCGCTGGCGGCGCGAGGGAGAATGGCTGACCGGTGTCGTGTTCGACAACATCATAAGGACACGCAGGACGCCGGAGGGAGTGGAGTTCGAGTGCGCTCCCGACGACGAGACGGCTATCGCGCCTTTGTTCAGGGACTATCTGCGCATGGACGACGACCTGGAAGCGATCTGCGAAAGCGTCCGCGTCGATGATCGCATCGGGGACGCGCTGGGCCGGTATCCCGGATTGCGTGTGCTGCGCCAGGAGCCGTGGGAGTGCCTGATCTCGTTCATCTGCTCGGCGAACAACAACGTGAAGCGCATCAGCGTCAACGTGGAAGACATCGCCGACAGTTTCGGAAGGCCGCTCGCTCTCGGCGAATACCGTCGGAGATCGTTCCCTTCCCCGGCGAGGCTGGCAGAAGCGGGCGAGGCGAGGCTGCGCGCGCTTGGGTTGGGCTTCAGGGCCAAGTACGTCGCGCAGGCGGCCCGCATCGTGGCGGGAGGCGAGCTGGACCCGTTCACGTTGCGCGAGGCGGACTACGATGAGGCCCTGGCAGCACTCACCGCGTTGCCCGGCGTCGGCGACAAGGTGGCCAACTGTGTGCTGCTGATGTCGCTGGACAAGCGGGAGGCGTTCCCGGTTGACGTGTGGATCGATCGCGCGCTCCGGGAGTGGTACCCGGAGCACATGGTCCGCGCCAACGGCAAGCCGCTGACCCGCGCGGCCATGCGCCCCTGGGCGCAGGCCTACTTCGGGGAGTTCGCGGGCTACGCCAACCAGTACCTTTTCCAGGGACGCCGCCTGCTGGGCAAGCGTGGCAATCAAGCCTGAACTGGGCGCAGGTTCGCTTGTGAGCAGCCGCCCCGCGTTTGAGCCCCTTGTGCTATGCTATATTTGATGACCGCCACCCGCCTTACGCTAATCTCCGCGATGCTGCTCTGGGTCGCAATCGCCTGCTCGTCGCCTGAGCCGACACCGTCGCCTGTGCCGACACCGACGGCTACGCCGGAGGCGACGGCCACTCCCGAGCCGACGCCCGAGCCAACGCCCGAACCGACCCCCACGCCGTCAGGCCAGCCCACGCGCGGGCTGTTCGAGTACATCCGCGCGGTTTCCTACCTGGAAGCGAACCTGTGGGAAGAGGCCATTCCCGCATACGGGCTGGTGGTCCGCATACTTCCGGATATGGCCGTCGCATACCACGGTCGGGGATACGCCTACTACAACGAGGCCATCGAGGAGGATAACGACAACCTGTTCAAGCCCGCGATGGAGGACTACGACAAGGCTATCGAGCTTAAGCCCGGTTTCGCGAGAGCGTACCAGGACCGGGCCATTCTGCACCACCGCCTGGGCGACACGGACGCGGCCATTGCCGATCTCGAGCGCGCCTTGCGCTTCTTCGATCCGCGCCGCCAGCCCGTCAGGTTGAACGAGGCCAGGGAGCTGCTGAACGAGTGGCGGCGCTAGCCGCCTAGTCTCGCTCGACCAACTGGATGAGCACCCCGTGCGAGTCGGCCGGGTGGATGTAGGGACCGCCGGGGCCTTCGATAATCCGGGCGCCGTTCGCCTTCAGCTCCTCGGCGGCCTTCTCGCGGTCCTCCACCGCGATGGCCAGCAGGTGAATGCCCTCGCCCCTGCGGGCGATGCTTCGGCCCACAGGCGTGTCGGGGCCTAACGCCTCCACCAGCTCGATGAACCGGCCGCTCTCCCCAAGCGGAAGTATGGCCTGGCGTAAGCCCAACTGCGGCTGCTCCCTGTCCCGGATCTCCGCCTTTAGACCCAGTTTGGTCTCATAATCCTCGACCGCTCCCGCCAGGTCGTTGACGGCGATTACGACGTGATCTATCCGTTTGAACAATGAACTTCTCCACTCTCTGAAATGTCCGATGCTGTTTCGATGGGCAGAAGTCTAGGCGTGGTACGGAGCGGGTGTCAAGCCGGGGCACCTTGCGATAACCTTGCGCCGTCCTACACAATTGGGCCAAGTGGTTCGTGGCGTGGCGGGGACGGACTGAAGACCCTCTTGCGGAGGAGGACCCATGATTCGCAGCCTCGACGGCAAAAGCCCTGAGATTCACCCAACGGCGTTCGTGAGCGAGTTCGCCTACGTGGTGGGAGACGTGGAGATTGGCGAGGGCTCCAGCGTGTGGCCCGGCACCGTGATACGGGCGGACGCCGGAAAGATCGCGATTGGCAAGAATACCTGCATCCAGGACAACTCCGTGGTCCACGGCGACGACGACGTCAGCATCGGCGACAACGTGGTCATCGGCCACAGGGTGATGTGCCACGCCAAAGCCGTCGGCAACAGCGTGCTCATCGGCAACGGCGCTGTGGTGAACGACGGAGTGGAGATAGGCGAATACAGCCTGCTGGCGTCCGGGTGCATGGTCGTCGATAACATGCAGATAGGGCCGCGTTCGCTGGTGATGGGTGTGCCGGCGAGGGTGCGTGGCGAAATCAGCGACCGCCACGCCGAGCTGATAGATCGCACCGGCGCTCACTACGTTGACCGCGCCCAGCGCTACAAGCAACAAGGCAATCTAGAGTCGTAGCCCCCCGCCTCACATCTTTTGCGGCGCCCCCACGTCCATCAGGCGCAGGCAGCGGGCCAGGGTGAGCCTCGCGGCGTCGGCCAGCTTCAGCCGCGCCTTCGTGACGGCCTCCTCCCCCTCCACGCCGGAGATGACGCGGCACTGCTGGTAGAACCAGTGGAAGGCCGTGGCGAGTTCGCCCGCGTAGTGCGGCAGGTGGTGCGGCTCGAGCGAAAGGGCCATCATCTCCACCACCTCGGGTAGCTGCATCGCCTTTCGTATGAGCGCCAACTCGGCTTCGTGGGTGAGCAGGGACACCTGGCCGTCCGAGTAGTCTATGCCCTTCTCTTCGGCAATACTCAGAATGCTCGCGATCCTGGCGTGGGCGTACTGGACATAGTACACGGGGTTCTCGGTCGACTGCTGCTTGGCCAGCTCCAGGTCGAACTCCATCTGGCTTTCCGCCGAGCGCGACAGGAAGAAAAACCGGCAGGCGTCTGCGCCGACCTCTTCGACAAGCTCTCGCAGCGTCACGATTTCGCCGCTGCGCTTGGACAACCGAACCAGCTCATCGCCTCGCCGCAGCGTTACAAGCTGGTTCAGCAAGAGCGTCAGCCGTTCGGGCGGAATGCCCAGCGCGTCGACAACGGCCTTCATCCGCGCTACGTGTCCCTGGTGGTCCGCGCCCCACACGTCGATCACCCGGTCGAATCCGCGCTCTACGAACTTATTGAAGTGATAGGCGATGTCGGATGCGAAGTAGGTGGGAGTGCCGTTCGTTCGCACCACCACGGCCTGCTTGTGGTCGCCCGACTCCTCCCACTCGAACCAGGTCGCCCCGTCCCGCTCGGCAAGCTGTCCCCGTTGTCGAAGCAGCTCGACGCCGCGGTCGTACTGGCCGCACCGGTAGAGGCTGCGTTCGCTGAACCACACGTCGAAGTCGATCCTGAGCGCCTCGAGGTCTTCACGTATGCCGTCGAGCATCATGCGCAGCCCTATCCCGCCCAGCTCGCTGATTGCGTCCGCGGGGGGCGCGTCGGCAAATCGGTCACCCTCCGCCTCGCGAATATCACGCGCCAGCTCCACCATGTAGCCGCCTACGTAACCGTCCTCGGGGAATTCAGCGGGGTTGCCGAGCAGCTGCTGGTAGCGGGCGAACAGGCTCTCGTTGAACTTGTCCATCTGGTTGCCGGCGTCATTGATGTAGTACTCGCGCTGGACGTCGTATCCCGCCGCGGCCAGCACGTTTGCCAGGGCGCTGCCGATGACCGCTCCCCGCGCGTGCGCCACGTGTAGCGGCCCGGTAGGGTTGACGCTGACGAACTCGACCTGCACGCGCTCGCCTTGGCCAACACGCACGTTGCCGTACTCCTCGCCCGCCTCACGTATGGCGTCCACCTGCCGGGCAAGCCACGAGTCCAACAGCGAGAAGTTGATGAAGCCTGGCCGCGCGACCCACACATTGCCGAGCGGCTCCTCGACCGCAATCCGAGAGGCGACGCACTCCGCGATGGCAATCGGACTCATCCGCATGGGGCGGGCCAGCTTCAGGGGCAGGCTGGACGCGAACTCTCCGTGCTCGGGATTGGGCGGGCGTTCTATGGCGGCGGCGTCAACGCCCGCGGGCGGCAGTAGCCCCTCGCTCTGGGCGTCCTTGAGCGCGTCGAGAACCAGTTGGGCGACGTGTGCTCTAACAGTATCCCGCATTGTTTCGGCCATATGCTCCGCCCGGTGTGCTAGTCTGCTCGATGCCGTCAACGATACCAGAACCGCGCCGAGTCACGCTAGCCCGGGGATCTGAAGACTAGCAACCGGGTGGATAGCTCTTGGTCGAAACCAGCGCCCCGCCGGCGTCGTAGAGGCCCGCCTCGTCCGGGTTACTGTTGCTCCAGATTGCGCTGTTCGAGCCGAAGCTGAACCCTCCCGAATCGGAGTGCGTCTGGTTGGTATAGACGCGAATCGTCTCGCCTGGTTCCAGTGTCCGGGGCGGAAACGCGAACTGCGGCCGGCCGTCCGCTATGTCCAAAAGCCGCCAGCCGGTCATGTCCTGACCGCTTCCGCCGTCGTTCACAATTGCCACGTACTCGTCGGACTCCCACCGTGGTACCTCGCCGTCGAAGAATATGCAGGCGATGCGCACGTCGGGCGGCATAGGTTCTGGTGTGGGAGTGTCGGTCGGTACTGGGGTAGGCGTGTGGATCTGCAGTGATGTGGGGGTGTCAGTCGGCACTGGTGTAAGCGTTTCGGTCGGCAGTGCCGTTGGAGTGTGTGGGGGTTGGGGCGTCGGTGTACTGGTAGGCACACGCGACGGAGTAGCTGTGGGCGTGGCCGTTGCCGAAGGCTGCGGCGTTCGAGTCGACGTGGGCTGACTTGTGGGCGTCGCTGTCGGCGCCGGTGTGGGCGTCGTGGTGGGCGCCGGCGACGGAGTGGCGGCGGGTTCGGGCGCAGGCGCGACCGTTGGCGGCGGCGTATGTGTCGGCGTGGCCTGCGGCGTGGGCGAGGCGGTGGGTTCGCGTGCGGGCACCAGCGCCGCTACCAGCAGAGGAGTGGAGGTGGGCGCGGGCGTCGGCGCCGCCGACGGAGTAGCCGTTGCCACTGCACTGGGCTGCGGGCCACACGCGGACGAAAGGACGAGCAGAGCGAGAGCGGAGACGGCGAGGGCCAGCTTCGCGCCAAAGCGCGGCTGGCGCGTGGGACAGTCTGGTCCGTCCTCCTCCATTAGCTACGGCGCGGCCTCTTGGCCGGCTCGCTAAGAAAGCGCCTCGATGAGAATGCCGTCCGGCAGCTCCTCCCTCGCGACCACCTCCCCGACGACAGCGCGGGTCTCGACGCCCGCACTCTCTAGCTCGCTGAGCAGGCCGTCCAGTCCCTCCCTGGCGATGCTGATGAGGAGGCCGCCGGAAGTCTGCGCGTCCACCAGCAGCAGCCTCTTGTTCTCGTCCAGGTCTCCCCACTCCACAACGTCGTCGATGGAGGAAAGATTGCGGTGAGTGCCGCCTGGCGCTATGCCGGACTCCAGCAGCTCCCATGCGCCCTTAAGCACCGGCACCGCGCCGAAATTCACGCGGGCGCCTACGCCGCTGCCCTGGCAGATGGCCCTGAGGTGGCCCAGCAGCCCGAACCCCGTGACGTCGGCGCAGGCGTTGGCGCCGGCAGCGGTCATAGCCTCCGCGGCGGCCCGGTTGAGCGTGGCCATCTCGCGGATCGCGTTGGCCAGGACGTCGTCTGGCACACGCTGCTGCTTGCCGGCGGTGGTGATGATACCGGTGCCAATCGGCTTGGTCAGGACCAGCACGTCGCCCGGCCGGGCGCCGGCGTTGGTTACTTCCTCGCCCGGCGAGACCAGGCCGGTTACGGCAAGGCCGTACTTGGGCTCCTGGTCGTCGACGGTGTGGCCTCCCACTATCAGCACGCCGGCCTCTTGCGCCTTAGCGCCGCCGCCCTTCAGGATTTCGCCGAGAATCTCCTTGGGCAAGTCTATAGGAAATCCCACTATGTTGAGCGCCAGCAGCGGCCGGCCGCCCATGGCGTACACGTCGCTCAGGGCGTTGGCCGCGGCTATCTGGCCGTACGTGTAGGGGTCGTCAACTATTGGCGGAAAGAAGTCGAGCGTCTGGATGATCGCCGTGTGGTCGTCGAGCTTGTACACGGCGGCGTCGTCTCCGGTGGAGATGCCGACCAGCAGGTTTGGGTCGGTGACCGGGGGCAGCTGGCTCAGAACCTGGGCCAGGTCCGAAGGACTGAACTTTGACGCTCAACCGGCGCAGCTCGCGAGCTCGGTCAGCCTGATTTCCTCACTTAGCAGTGCCACGATTTACCTCCCACTGGTGGTGCCGGCGCCATCGAGCGGAGGCCGGTTGCGCAAGTATAGCACAGGCCGTGGCCGCGCCGCCCCGTTTGCGGTCGCGAGGCGTGTGGGGGTAGAATGTGCCCAAAAGGCGCAGGAGGTAATCCCATGCCAGGATACTCGGCAAAAGTCGGTAACGTGGAACTGGTTTCGCTGACGGACGGGGAGGGTGCCGGTCCGCCCACCGCCGTATTCGCGGCGAGCACCATCGAGCAGTGGCGGGAAGATTATCCCGATCTGTTGGACGCCTACGAGATGATACATCCCCGGTACGGTTCGCTCGCGATTCGCTCGGCGGGCAAGCTCATCGTGGTGGATACCGGGCTGAACGGTCCGGACGGCAAGCTTCTAGAAGAGATGGGCCAGAAGGGCGTCGACAGTTCCGCGGTCGACCTCGTGGTGTTGAGCCACCTTCATCCCGACCACGTGGGTTGGAACCTTACGGACGGCAGCCCAACGTTCCCCAACGCGCGTTACATCGTTTCCCGCACCGACTACGAGTTCTGGACGTCCCCCGAGTTGGCGAACTCGGACCATGTCAAGGGCCAGGTGTTGCCTCTGAACGACCTCAACATTCTCGACCTGGTGGATGGCGAGTACAACGTCACCGACGAGCTGACCACATTCCCGACACCCGGCCACACGCCAGGCCATATCTCGCTGGTCATATCCTCCGGTGGCGAAAAGGGCTTTGTGCTTGCGGACGTGGCCCACAGCCCGGCGCAGGCGCACTACACCGACTGGAACCCCGGCTTCGACAACGACCCGGACACCGCGCAGAAGACGCGCCATGCCGTGCTGGACCGCCTGGAGGAAGATGGCTCGCTTGTAAGCGCCGGGCATTTCCCCTCGCCGGGCTTCGGCCGCTTCGTGCGCAGCGGCGGCCGGCGCGTCTGGCAGGGCGTCTAGCCCGGCTGCGCCATCCGCGGATTCTGATGGCCGCGATGGTCGCCCGGGCCACCACGCTCACTCGGGCGGCGCTCGGCGTGGCGCTCCTGGTCGCTGCGCTGGCGGTCCTGGCGTGCGGCGGCCCGGACGTGCCGCCGGAGTCTGAGGCGCGCGCCGAGTTCGAGCGGGGCCTGGCGTTCAAGGAGCAGGGCAACCTGCCGAGAGCGTTCGAATCGTATGATGCCGCCCTCGCCATCTACCCCAGGCTCGCGGAAGCCTACGCGGAGCGAGGGTTCGTCTACTACAGCCGCGGCGACTACCGCGCGGCCATGGCGAACTTGAACCGCGCCGTCGAGCTGGACGGTGAGCTGGCCTCCGGCTACAACTACCGGGGGATGGTGTTCGAAGAGGTCGAGGACACCGACAACGCGCTGATCAACTACGGCAAGGCCATTCAGCTGGACCCGGAGTTGAAGGCCGCGTACCTCAATCGCTCCCGTGTGCATGTGGCCGACGAAGAGTACGAGTCCGCGATTGACGACCTTACCTCTGCCATCTCGCTGACCCCGGACGATGCCCTGCTTTACCTGCTGCGCGGCCAGTTGTACCTGCAGCTGGACGACGTCGCGAGGGCCGAAGCGGACTTCGAGCAGGTGCTCGGCCTCACCGACGACGAGTCCCTGGTGGTGCCCGCGAGGCAGCTCCTCACCGCGCTACGTCTGCGGTGATTTCCTATAGTCCCTTCCCTCTTGACGGGGGAAGGTTAGGATGGGGGTGAGGACGACCCATGGCCGGAAATGGCAAATCATCCGCGGCCACTGGCGAGCATCGGTACGTCGCCCTGCTTAGAGGCGTCAACGTCGGCGGCAGGAACAAGCTGCCGATGGCGGACCTGAGGGACCTCTTCGCCTCTGCCGGCTGCGCCACGGTGCGGACATACATTCAGAGTGGGAACGTTGTGTTCGACGCGGCGCACGACTTGGCCGAAGCCGTGCCTGAGATTGTCACTCTGGCGATTCGCCGGAGGTTTGGCTATGAGACGGCGGTCGTCGCGCGTTCGGGTGAAGAAGTGCGTCAGGTTGTGACCTCGAGCCCCTTCGACACGTCCGGCGATCCGCGACTCCTACACGTGGCTTTTCTCAAGGACAAGCCGGGCGCCGAGGCGGTATCTCGTCTCGACCCAAGGCGTTCGCCCCCGGACGAATTTGTGGTGCGAGGGCGCAATGTCTACCTGCGCTACCCCAACGGCGTAGCCCGCAGCAAGCTGACGAACGAGTACCTTGCCGCCCGACTGCAAACCGTGAGCACCATGCGGAACTGGCGGACCGTCCTCAAGCTGCTGGAGATGGTCGTCGCGCCGTGATCCCCGGTGCCGTCGTGTGCGTGTCAAGCCTGACCAGCCAGCCGGCACGGGCCGTTCGCGGTAAGTTCGCCGCCGGACGGGGCGACGCAGTGTATTGCTGATGCCAGGTCAGTCGCTTAGTCTCTGGATTGGCCGCCTCTTCGAGGGATTGAACCCGCGCGACATGGTCTGGATCTCGGCCATGTCGCTGATGCTGTCCGTGCTGCTGTTGCCGTTCGCCAGCTACGTGGCCGCTCTTCCGTTCATCCAGGACGAGTGGGGAATCAACAACACGCAGGCGGGCGTGGTCTTCTCGGCGTTCCAGGCTGGATTCGCGGCCTCGGCGCTGCTTGTCATACCGCTCACGGACAGGCTGAGCGCCCGCCACATCCTTGTGGCGTCCGCAGCCGCGTGCGCTGTCGGCAATGCCCTGTTTCCGTTGGCCGCGCAGGACATCGTGACCGGTTCGTTGCTGCGGGCGCTTGCCGGCGCCGGGCTGGTCGGAGTCTATGTTCCTGGGCTGCGCGTCATCTCCGAGCGGTTCGCGGACAAGGGGCGTGGCATGGCAATGGGCTTGTTCGTCACTGCGTTCTACGCCGGCAACGGCGTGTCGCTGGTCGCCACGGGCTGGCTGCTGAACCGGCTTGAGTGGCAGGACGCGTACCTCGTGCTCTCGCTCGCCTCTTTCGCGAGTTTGCCGCTCGCATGGGTACTGCTGCGCGGCCGGCGCCCGTCGCTGAAGGCCGGCTCGTCCAGCGGCCGGCTTGACGTCTCAGTGCTGCGCAATCGACGCTCCCGGGTCTATATCTTCGGTTACACCATGCACGCGGCGGAGCTGTACATCGTGCGAGGGTGGTTGCCCGCCTTCCTGACGGCGGTGCTGGTCACCAGGGGCATAGGGCACGAACAGGCTGTTACGACCGGCGCGGCGGTGGGCGGCTTGGCGCTGGGACTGGGGGCCCTGGGGCCGGTGATGGGTGGTCTGGTCTCCGATAGGCTGGGGAGAGCGACTTCCGCGGCGGCCATTTTTGCGTTGAGCGGCCTGTGCTCGCTGGTGATGGGATGGCTGGGCGGCTTTCCGTGGCCGCTGGTCGTCGGCGTCGCGATCGTGTACGGCTGGGCTATCGCCGCGGACTCGGCAATCTACACCACCGCTGTCACGGAGGTCGCCGAGCCGGAGCAGCTTGGCTCCACCATGGCCATGCAGTCGTTCCTTGGCTTCATGGGCGGCGTGGTAGGGCCGATTGTTGTCGGAGGCGTGCTGGACCTCGTCCCGGTATCCATCGAGTGGGGCGCGGCGTTCTCGGCCACCGGCCTGCTGGCGGTGGTGGCAGTGGTGGCGCTGCTGCGGGCGAGGGAGGGGCGAGGGGGTGTACAATCTATGATGACCCAATGTGAGTGAGATGAGAGCCGCAGAACTGTCTGCCATGCAGGGAGGTGGCCAATCCATGAAGAGAGAGATAACAGCGAGCGTCTACAGTGAGGGACAGTGGTGCGTGCCACAGGCCCTGGAAGTAGATGTAGCCAGCCAGGGCGAGTCGGAGGAAGAGGCGTTGGCGAACCTGGCGGAGGCGTTACAACTTCACTTCGAAAGTCTGGCCAGCCTTCAGGATGAGACACTGGAGTCAATCCAGCTTCGGGGCGGCGGGCTACGGTCTGCCGACAACTTGCCACGCAGCGACCTGTACAAGCGTGATACGCTTCGTTGATGCGAACATCCTGGAACTGCTGACCAGCTACTCGATGGGCGACCTGGACTTCGAGTCGCTTGAAGACCTGGTAATCCCACTCGCCTGGGAGCAGGACGGCCCTCTGCAGGACGTCATTGATCTAATCGCCGCAGAGATAGCATTGGTCAAGGATGGCACTTCTGACGAGGCAATGTTCAGAGAGCGCATTGAAGAGATTGTCGCATCCTCTGTCACGCCTGATCGCCAGGCATAAGCAATCGCATCGCAGCCGGTTGAGGCCTGACGGAAAACCTAGCGCCCTCCGCGCCGCCCACCCCGCAGCTTGCGGCCGATGTGGGCAAGTCTCGGCAGCACGCCTTCCATTCCGATGCCCAGGAATTTCTTGTAGTAGACCCCTACCGATTCTAGTGAGAGGGTGCCCAATGGTATGTGCTCATCGTTTCGAATTGACACAAGCTGGTCTAGCGCTTTAGGCAGGCGTTCAACCATAAACTTTCCTTCATCTTGCCCTAGCCCTCGTGAAGTGCAAAAGCCCAGGAAGAAGCGGTCCTCACAGACGTGAACGTAGTCCCACACCCTCGGGTAAGAACCAATCGGGCGTTGGGCTACTCTGTCCTCGTAACGCTGAAATTCTGGATAGGCACTCTTGCTTCTAGCCAACGGTTGCCAAATGAACTCGTAGCACATCGCCTCCGATGTTCTGAGGAGGTTGGTGAGTATCATGTCCCTTGACATCCTCTCGGGCGAATTCCAGTTCACGTCCGCCGTGATGAGTAGTTCGTGAGCCCTTTCTGGAAGGGTTTGCCAATCTACTCCGAAGAAGTAGTTTTTCAGCCGCCTTTCCGCCTCCGTCTTTTCATACTCCTTGACTCTCTTGCGGTACTCGTTCTCGCCGAGTTGAGCCTCCGCCCACCCACGAGCCCTTTGCCAGTATTCATTCCAATGGAGCGCGATTCCATAATCCTCCCAAGCCTCATCCTCATCCCAAGTTACAAACTCAGCAGTTGCCAATACATTGCAATCCGCAGCAACTTGTGCCCAGTCCTCATCAGATTGGCTATTTTCCTTGATACATTCGAATATGATAGTGGCCTCTTCCGGCGAGACTTCTAAGCAGGGACTAAGTGTAAACCTCGGCATCAGTGCCTCCTGAAGAGTGCGGGGTCATGAAGGTGGTCCCTCAGTAAAGACTGCAAACGGGCTTCTCGTTTGTATGAATCTAATGAATGTTCCTGCTTGTCGAATCGTGCACTCAGCGTACTTTCGTCGTTGCGCACGGTGTCATCGAAGTAGATAGCTGATTTGGCCAGGTAATGAAGTGCGCCGGTGTAGTCCCCATTGATACGTCTGACGCGGCACAATTCCATAAATGCAAGGGCGGCAACAGCACCCATTGAGATAGTGCGAATCGGAGCCTCCGAAGTGTCTCGTACTTTTATTCCCCCAAGCGTCTTGGTAAGCGTTTCACGCGCTTCCCACTCAATTACCCGTTCAACCTCACTTAGGCAATACTCTGCCTCATCTGAAATCCCGTCACTCTGCATGATCCTGAACGCTCGCGCAGCCACGAGATGGACGTAAGTCGACAGTCGCACCGACAAGTCGGGGTCTTTGTTATCTGGCACATATTCGACAAGATCACGATACCGCTTCTGCAACAACTCAAGACACTCTAGCATCAGTCCTTCAGATTGTGGGGACAACGGTTCCGCTCGAGCACGGTTGGATATCAATTTGGGACAGTAAATGTCCCAAAAGAATTCAACAGCTTTATCCGCTTCATCAAACAGATCCCCGTTGCCATCTAAAAGAAACGGAGCTAGAGCACTAAAGTCGGACCTGTTGTTGTAAGCATCATCTAGTGCCCGCAATTGCCCGAACTTCTCACGCACACCTTGCATTTCAGCTTCAGTCATATCGCCCCTGTAAACCCGCAGACGGTTCGTCTCTCAGTTGCCTTTTCAACGCAGGAGTGTACCTCACCCCACCACCCGCACCAGCCGCCACTGCCGCGCCCCCCTGCGCAGCACGACCACGCTGCCGTCCACCGCGTCCCCGAGGCGGACGGCGCGGCGCGGGTCGGTCTCGCGCCGGCTTCCGAGCGCGATGCCGTTGCCCTGGATGAGCCGGCGCGCCTCGCCGCGCGAAGCCGCCAACCCTGTCAGCGTCAGCATCTCCGTGAGCGCAACGCCCTCGCCCTCCAGCCGCTCGCGCGGCATGTCCGACGACGGCACATCGTGGAACACGTCCAGCAGCTCGTCGGCGCTCAGGCTCGACACGTCGCCGCCGAACAGTGCCTCCGTGGCCGTCTGTGCCGCGCGCAGCGCGTCGTCGCCGTGGGTCATGCGCGTCACCTCTTCGGCCAGCCGCCGCTGGGCTTCGCGGCGCTCCGGGTGTTCGGCCAGCCTCTCCTCGATCTCGACTATCTCCTCCCGGCCGAGCAACGTGAAGCAGCGCAAGAGCTTGCCAACGTCCTCGTCGGCGGTGTTCAGCCAGTACTGGTAGAACTGGTATGGCGAGGTCTTCTTGGGGTCGAGCCATACCGCGCCAGCCTCAGTCTTGCCGAACTTGTTGCCGGCGGAGTCGGTGATGAGCGGCGTTACCAGCGCGTGGGCCTGGCCACCGCGGTCTCTGCGAATCAGGTCGATACCGGCGATGATGTTGCCCCACTGGTCGCTTCCACCCATCTGGAGCACACATCCGAAGCGGTCGTACAACGCCAGATAGTCGTAGGCCTGAAGCAACATGTAGCTGAACTCGGTGTACGAGATTCCCTGCTGAATGCGGCTCCTCACCGATTCTTTGGCGAGCATGTAGTTGATGCTGAAGTGTTTGCCCACGTCGCGCAGGAAGTCTATGGCCAGGATTCTGTCCAGCCAGTCCAGGTTGTTCACGAGGTGCGCGGGGTTGTCCCGTGCGTCGAAATCGAGGAAGCGCGCGAGCTGCGTGCGGATGCCCGCGAGGTTCTCGGCCATCTGCTCCCGAGTGAGCAGTTGGCGCTCTTCGGTCTTGCCGCCGGGGTCGCCGATCAGCCCGGTGCCGCCGCCCGCGATGGCTATTGGCGTGTGCCCGTGCCGCTGCATTCGCACCAGCAGCATGATGACGAGCAGATTGCCTATGTGCAGGCTGTCCGCCGAGGGGTCGAACCCGATGTAGGCGGTGATTTTCTCGTGGGCCAGCAGGTCATCGAGTCCGGGCGTGTAGAGCTCGTGGCCCTGCTCGGTGACGTGGATGAGGCCGCGCCATCGCAGCTCGTCGATGACGCTGGCGTCTGTTTGCGTAGCCTGTTGTGTCATGGATGCCCTCCGCGGCAGTTGTCTACGAGATGCTGTTTCTGAGCGCGGCGATTGCGTCGTCCACGCTAGTCGTGTCGTTGTACACGGCCGATCCGGCGACCAGCACGCGGGCGCCGGCGTCCACGGCTATCCTCGCCGTGGCCTGACTGATGCCGCCGTCCACTTCCAGGTCCGCGGTCAGCCCAAGGGCGTCCAATCGCTCGCGCACGCGCCGGACCTTGTCCACCGCGCCGTGTATGAACGCCTGTCCGCCGAATCCGGGGTTGACCGTCATCACCAGCACCTGGTCGAGGTCCGCGAGCACCTCCTCGACAGCGGAGGGCGGCGTCGCCGGGTTGAGCGCCGCGCCCGCCTTCGCCCCGCTCTCGCGTATCTGGTGCACCACGCGGTGAAGGTGTGCGCACGCCTCGACGTGCACGGTGATAATGTCGGCGCCGGCGTCGACGAACTCGTCCACGTACCGCTCAGGCGAGGCGATCATCATGTGGACGTCGAGCGGCAGTGACGTGGAGCGCCGCACCGCCCGCACCACCAGCGGCCCTATGGTGATGTTCGGCACGAAGTGGCCATCCATGATGTCCACGTGAATGTAGTCGGCCCCGGCGCGTTCGGCCTCCGCGACCTGCTCGCCCAGCCTGCCAAAGTCGGCGGACAGTATAGAAGGCGCGATCTTGATGCGGGTTTCAGCTGCCACGCTCGGCCTCCAGCTCGGCCCTGGCCGCTTCGATTGCACCTGTCACCCTGGCGAAGGCGGTGCCTCCGTGGACGTCCCGCGCGCCGACGGACGACTCGACGGTTATCTTCAGCACGTCTTCGTCGAAGAGTTCGGAGAAGCGGCGATACACCTCCAGGGGTAGCTCGTCGAAGCGCCTGCCGAGCTCGGCGGCATGGTTCGAGAGCCGCGCGACGACGCCGTGGGCCTCGCGGAAGGGCATGCCACGCTCCACGAGGTAGTCGGCGACGTCGGTAGCCAGCACGTAGCCGCCGTTGGCAGCCTCCAGCATCCGCGTGCGGTCCGGCCGCAGGCCCGGCAGCATGTCGGCGAACACCGCCAGCGTAGCGGCCAACGTGTCCGCGCTGTCGAAAAAGCCCTCTTTGTCCTCCTGCAGGTCGCGGTTGTACGCCAGTGGCAGGCCCTTGAGCAGCGTGAGCATCGCCATCAGGTTGCCGTACACGCGGCCCGTCTTGCCTCTGGCGATTTCGGCGAAGTCCGGGTTGCGTTTCTGGGGCATGATGCTGCTGCCGGTGGTGTACTCGTCGCTCAGTCTGACGAAGCCGAACTCCTCGGACGACCAGATGATCAGCTCCTCGGCCATGCGTGAGACGTGCATCATGCAAATCGCGGCCGCGGCTTGGAACTCCAACAGGTAGTCGCGGTCGGAGACGGCGTCCATGCTGTTGGCGGAGACACGGGAGAAGCCCAGCTCGTCCGCGACGAAGCGCCGGTCTATGGGGTAGGGCAGCCCGGCGAGGGCGCCGCTGCCCAGCGGCATCACGTCGGCGCTCTCCAGTGCCTGGGCGAAGCGCCGGGCGTCTCTGCCGAACATCTCGAAGTAGGCGAGCAGGTGGTGGGCGAAGAGGACCGGCTGCGCCCTCTGCAGGTGGGTGTAGCCCGGCAGAATCACGCCGGAGTTGGCGGACGCCAGGTCTACCAGCGCGCCACGCAGGTCGCGCAGCAGGCCAAGCACCTCGGCGCAGCGCTCTCGCGCGTACATGCGCACGTCGAGCGCGACCTGGTCGTTACGCGAACGGGCGGTGTGGAGGCGCCCGGCGGTTTCGCCGATCCTCTCGAACAGCCGCCGCTCGATGTTCATGTGGATGTCTTCAAGGCCGGGCCGCCAGGGAAACTCGCCGCTTTCTATCTCCCGTTCGATCTCCTCCAAGCCCCGCACGATAGCCTCCGCCTCGCCCGCGGCGATAATCTCCTGCCGCGCCAGCATCCGGGCATGCGCGATCGAGCCGGCGATGTCCTGCCTGTACAGGCGCTTGTCGTACTCGATGGAGACTGTGTAGGTCGACTGGACCTCTCGCATTCCCATGCCCCGCTAGCCCTCCCGCTTGGGAACGAGAAAGCGGCGGCGCAGCGTCAGGATCTGCTCCTTGCGCTGGTTGTAGCCGCGGCTCTCCATGTAGACGATTCCCCTGTCCGGCCGGCTGCGGGACTCCCTGACCTCCATGATCTCGCTCTCGGCGTAGATCGTGTCGCCGTGGAAGACCGGCCCCAGGTGGCGTATATGCTCGTACTCGAGATTGGCTATCGCCTTGCCGGACGTGTCCCTGACACTCATTCCCACGATCAGGCTAATCACGTAGGCGCCATCGACCAGTATCTTGCCGTGCTGGTGGTTCTCTCGCATGTGGTGCTCGTCGATGTGCAGCGGGTTGTGGTTCATGGTGAGCAGCGAGAACAGGTGGTTGTCGAACTCGGTTACCGTCTTGCCCGGCCAGTGTTTGAACACGTCGCCGGTGGTGAAGTCTTCCAGGTATCCGCCGTAGCTGTCTCGGCCGTCGTGAATCATTGCTTTGCCACCTCTTGCTGATTTTCGGGGTAGTCGCCCAAGGCGCGCGGCGTCTCTATAAGGGAGTCGCGGGGTTGGCCCACCAGTAGTTGGCGGGCAGTCACTTTTCGCGTTTCATGCTGCTCATCCTGAACGGTAACGTAGTCCAAGCCAACCTCTTTCATGCGGTAACTCTCGCGCTGCTTGGCAGCCACGAAGGGAAAACCGCGCGCCTTGTGTGACCTAAGCGTCTCTGAAAGCGTTGTCCAATGCGTGTCTAGTTTGACCGCCAACGGCTCTAGTTCAGACAACTTAAGCCGTTTGGACGCGCTCAAAACCTCAATGCCGATTACTTGGTCTTTCCGGTTGAAGTCTATGAGAATGTCCTGGTCCACTTGCTTGGTCGTTACGGTGCCGCCGCTCTGGGACAGACGGACGTAAACGGCGTCAGCCGCCGCGTCATATGTAATTCTCGTGGCGAATTCTCCCATTGCCCGTATGGGGACATCGTCCTATATCTTATACTTTTGCAGCAGCCGGCGGGCAATCACGAGCTTCTGGATTTCGTTTGTGCCCTCGCCGATGATCATCAGCGGCGCGTCTCGGTAGTAGCGCTCCACCGGGTAGTCCTTGATGAAGCCGTAGCCGCCGTGAATGCGCATCGCGTCGAGCGCGACCTGCTGGCAAATCTCGCTGGCGTACAGCTTGGCCATGCCGGCCTCCAAATCGATGCGCTCCTGGCCTGCGTCCTTCCTTGCGGCTGCGTCGTAGGTCAGCAGCCTTGCCGCCTGCACCTTCGTCGCCATGTCCGCCAACATAAGCTGTATCGCCTGGTGCTCGGCGATGGGCACGCCGAAGGTCTTGCGCTGCTGGGCGTAGCGAAGGGCGGCGTCGAGCGCTGCTTCGGCCACGCCCACGGCCCTCGCGGCGACGTTGATGCGCCCCGTCTCAAGCGCGCTCATCACCTGCCGAAAGCCCCGGCCCTCCACTTCGCCGACCAGGTTGTCCGCGCCCACGCGGCAGTCCTCGAACACCAACTCGCAGGACTCGATGCCACGGTAGCCCAGCTTGTCCAGGTGGCGCCCCACGCTGAAGCCGGTTGACGGCTTCTCGACTACGAAGCAGCTTATGCCTCGGTAGGCCGGCTCGGCCGCGGTGTCCGTCTTGGCGAGCACCGCGAAGGCGGTGCCATTTTCGGCGTTCGTGATGAACATCTTGGAGCCGTTCAGGACGTACTCCTCGCCGTCCTTCACGGCGGTCGTGCGGATGCCCTGTACGTCGCTGCCGGCATCCGGCTCGGTGAGGCCGAGGCCGCCCCGGATCTCGCCCGAGGCCAGGCGCGGAAGGAACCGCTGCTTCTGCTCCTCCGTGCCGCCCGTGGCCACGACGTGCGCGAGAACGTGCTGGGTGCCGATGATTCCACTTACGCTCATCCAGCCCTTGCTCAGCTCCTCGAATATCATGGCGAAGGTGGTGTAGTCCAACCCCATCCCGCCGTACTCTTCGGGGATGGTTATCCCAAACAGTCCCATCTCGCGCATCGGCGCTACAAGTTCGTGCGGGTAGATGTCCTCGTTGTCGTACCTGTCCGCAATCGGCTGGACTTCGCGTCGGACGAAGTCCCGAACCATGTTGACAATCTGGCCGCGGACTTCCGAAGAAGTGTCTGTGCTCAAGTCTCTATCCTTTCGGCATCAACTCAGTTACCTGGTGGTCGTCGACTGCCGAGGCAATCCTGCTCATAAGCGTCTCGAACAGAGCCTGCCCCCTCTCGGTGTCACGGTCCGCCGCCGCGCCCGCGATGATGCCCAGCATCAGGCAGGACAGCAGCGAGAGGCGGTAGTCTTCCAGACAGCGTTCCAGATCGTACCCAACAACACCGTTCTGCGCGAGTGTTGACACATATAGACCCAAGAGGTCTTGCTCCCACGACCTGCGTGTATCCGGGCTGAGGCACCCCGAGAGGAACCAGGAGACGTCGAACACTCCGAGGCCCCTGCGGAAGAGCTGCCAATCGACCACGGCAAACGCCGCTCCTCCCGGGACGTCGAAGAACATGTTGTCGAGCCGGAAATCGCCATGAACCAGCGTCTGTGGAGGTTTGGCGGTCACGTTTCTTATGGCCGCGACGTTTCTCCCAAGCCTTTCCGCTACATCCGGCAGTGGGTCGGGCAGCACATCTCCCGTCTCCGACTTTAGCCGCGCCCACGAACGCTGGTGGAGACGCTCGAACCCGGCGGAGTCGCGGTCCGTGCGCCTCAGCCAGTCTAGTTCCGCAAGGCTCTCGGTCTCCCACCAGGACGCGTGGAAGCGCGCAATCTCCGTCACGGCAAGCGCGGCCTCCTCCATGGAGCATCCCGCAAGCTGGTCTCCCGCACGGCCCGGAGCGAGATCCTCCAGCAGCAGAACGAAGTCGCCGGTGTCAGTATCGAACGTGCTGTAGTATGGCCGGGGAGTCCTCAACTCGATCCGGGAGGATATCCGCTCGTAAAACCGCACCTCACTCTCGTAGATGCCATTGGCGCGCGCTACGCCCCGCATCACACGATTCTCGGTGGGCAGCTTGACGATCACCGAGCCTGGAGCGCCTGTCTCATGTACAGAGTACTGAACACTCAGCCGGGCCAGCGTTCCAGCGAATCCCCGCCCTTCTGTCATATTCGCGGCGTCTATCGATGCGACAGTTGCATCCGCTATCGTTCCCGTCGAGCGCAGCGTCCCGGTCAGCCATTCGGGCGTGATGCCCTTCAGTCCCGTGGGGACTCTGGGGTGGGGTGGGGACCCCTCGTATGTTCTGCGGTTGTCCAACGCACTCCTCCCTGACGGGCTACCTGCCCAGACTCGGGTATTGCTTAACCCCCACGTTCTTCGCCGACACACCCAGCACCTTCAGAAAGCCCTCGGCATCGACGTGGTCGTAGCTGCCCATGGCCTCCATCGACGAATCATCGGTGTAGAGGGAGTGTGGCATGGCCTCCGGTGTGTCGTCGGCGGTCTCGAAGAAGATTCCGCCCCTGTACAGGCGCACCGCCATCGTGCCGGTGGCGAGCCTTCGTATGGGTTCGAGCGCGGCCAGTGCGGCGGTGGTCGCCAGGTCAAGCCAGTAGCCCTGGTATACCTGCAGACTGATTGTGCGTGAGAGCAGCTCGAACAACTCGCGGGCGCGCCTGTCGAGCACGAACTGCAACAGGTACTCGTAGCTGCGGCCCAGCAGCTCCATGCCGGGCGCTTCGTAGAGCCCGCGCGACTTGACGCCGACGAAGCGGTTCTCGACGACGTGCGTGCCGATGCCCACGCCGTGTCTGCCGGCGACGCCGTTGGCCCGCTCGAACATCGCCACCAGGTCCAGCCGTTCGCCGTTCAGAGCGACGGGCACCCCCTCCTCCCAACGCACCGTCACCACCTCAGGTCGGTCGGGCGCGTCCCAGGGCCAGACCCCCATGCCGGGCTCCACGAAGCCAGGGGCGATTCGGACGTCCTCGAGGTCGCCGGCCTCGTGCGTAAGGCCAAGGAAGTTGGCGTCGGTCGAGTAGCGCGACTCCCGTGAAGGCCGGATGGGCAGGCCGTTGGACTCGCAGTACTCGATCATCTGCTGGCGGCCAGGGAAGCGCTCGACGAAATCGAGGTCGCGCCAGGGTGCGTAGACTTCCAGGCCAGGGTTCAGCACGTTGGACGCGAGATGGAATCGCACCTGGTCGTTGCCGCGGCCGGTCGCTCCGTGGAAGAGGACGCCGATGTCCTCGCGCTCAAGCTCGCCCAGCATAGCCGCCACGGTTACCGGGCGCGCGATGCCGGTGGTGTTCCAGTAGCCGCCCTCGTAACGCGCCTGCGCCTGGATGACTTTCAGGCCGGCTTCGGCCAGCGCCTCCTGCCCCGGTACGATGACGGCGGACTCCGCTCCGCAACCCAGCATCCTGTCGCGCACGGCGTCGAGGTTCTCCTCGTCGGGTTGGCCCAGGTCCACCGTGTAGCAGCGGACCGCGAAACCCTTTTCGCTAAGCCAGTGTGTCACGGTGCAGCTATCGAGGCCGCCGGAGACAGCGCCCCCGACGGTTGCTAGGCCCTTGTCCTGTAGTTCACGCCAGTTCATGTCTTTGCTCCCAATGGTGTTGTCCGGAGGCGATGCTTCCGGCCCCGCCTCAACGACCCTGCTCTCGGCCCGGTCTATCCCTTTTGCCTGGCCTGCTCCTGGAATTCGTAGAGTTTGTTGATGGCCTCGATTGGAGTCAGCGAGTCCACGTCGAGCGCGAGCAACTCCTCCAGTACCGGGGGCGTGGCCGCCAGCATAGTGAGCTGGCGAGGCGCGGGTTCGCGTTTGCCGTACCCCCTGAGGTCCGCCGTGCCGGCGCGGCGGTCGGTGCTCTCCAGCTCCCGCAGCAGCTCCCACGCGCGGTTGACGACGCCGCCCGGCAGGCCGGCCAGCCGCGCCACGTGCACGCCGTAGCTCTTGTCCGCGCCCCCGGGCACGATGCGGCGCAGGAACACCACCTCGCCCCTGTCCTCGGACACCGCCACGTTGTAGTTGCGCACGCGCGGCAGGGACTCCGCGAGCTGGGTCAGTTCGTGATAGTGCGTGGCGAACAGCGTCTTGCACCCAAGCCGCGGGTGGCTGTGGATGAACTCGGCCACCGCGCGCGCGATGGCCAGTCCATCGTAAGTGCTGGTGCCGCGACCGATCTCGTCCAGGATGATAAACGAGCGCGGCGTGGCATGGTTGAGAATGGACGCCGTCTCCAGCATCTCCACCATGAAGGTGGACTGGCCTTTCGCGAGATCGTCCTGCAACCCGACACGTGTGAAGATGCGGTCCACCAGGCCGATGGTGGCGGACTCCGCCGGCACGAAACTCCCGATCTGGGCCATGAGCGCGATGATCGCGCCCTGGCGTATGTACGTGGACTTCCCGGCCATGTTCGGCCCGGTCAGAATCACCAGCGCCTCGTCGCTGTTGGCCAGCCGCATGTCGTTGGGGACGAACGCCCCCGGCGGCATGGTGCGTTCGACCACCGGATGGCGGCCCTGCCGTATGTCCAGGGTGTCTCCGTCGTTCAGTTCTGGGCGCGCGTAGCCGTGCCGCGAGGCGACGTCGGCCAGCGAACAGTAGACGTCGACTTCGGCCATGCCCGCGGCTGTGCGCAGAATGGCCGCGCCCGAGTCGGCAACCTGCCGGCACACCTGCCTGAACAGGGAGTTTTCCAGCTCGCCGATCTTTTCCTGGGCGTTGAGGATGCGCGACTCGTACTCCTTCATCTCTGGGGTGATGAACCGCTCGCCGCCGACGAGGGTCTGCCGCCTCACGTAGTTGTCGGGCACCTGCGACAGGTTCGGCTTGCTGACCTCGATGTAGTAGCCGAACACCCTGTTATAGCCTACCTTGAGCGACTTGACCCCGGTGCGTTCGCGCTCGGTGCGTTCCAGGCGGGCGATGTAGTCCTGGGCCGTGCGCGACGCGCCTCGAAGCTCGTCCAGCTCCGGGGAGAATCCGGTTCGGATGACCTTGCCGTCTCCCGGCGCTGGCGCGGGGTCGTCGTCGATCGCGGCCCTCACCAGTGCCGACGCCTCGCGGTTGTCCGCTATCTTGCGCGCGACGCCGCCGACCAGCCCCGAGTCGTCGTCCTCGCACAACACCGCCCGGATCTTGGGTGCGGCCTCCAGGCTGGTGGCAATCGACACCAGGTCGCGAGGGGAGGCGCTGAGGCCGCGAACGCGGTTGACCAGCCGCTCTAGGTCGGCCACGTCTTCGAGCAGCATCGCCACACGCTCCCTTCGCAACGCGCTTCGGTGCGCCCACGACACCGCGTCCTGTCTTTCGCGCAGCTCGCCCAGATCCAACAACGGCTGGCCAATCCAACGCCGCAGCAGGCGGCCGCCCATGGCGGTCTTCGTGCGGTCCAGCACCGAGAAGAGCGACGCGCCGGACTCGCCCCAGCGCCCGCTCTCGAACAGCTCAAGGCTGCGGCGCGTCTGCGTGTCGAGCGTCATGTACGACGAGGTGGAGTAGGTGTGGAGCGACGTTATCTGGCCCAGGGAGTCGCGCCGCGTTGCTACGAGGTAATCGATCACGGCGCCGGCCGCCCGAACGGCCAGGGGCAAACGGTCACAGCCGAACGCCTCCAGGGAGGCGACGCCGAAGTGGCTGAGCAGCGCGTCTCTCGCCCACTCCGGGTGAAACGCGCCGGGAGGGACCTCCGTCACCGCCGTCTCAGGCTCCGCCGGAGGCGCGTCCTCGCCCTCCGGTACGAGTAGCTCGGCGGGCGCGAGGCGGGTCAGCTCTACGCCGAGCTGCGCCAGCGGAAGCTGCGTCGTGGCGAACTCGCTCGTGGAGATGTCGACGTAGGCCACGCCGGCCTGGTCCCCCTGCGATACCGCCGCCGCGAGGTAGTTGTTGGCGTCCGCCGTAAGCAGCGAGTCTTCCAGCACCGTGCCCGGTGTGACCACCCGGACCACCTCGCGATCCACGAGGCCGCGGGAGGTCGCGGGGTCGCTGGTCTGCTCGCAAATGGCTACCTTGTAACCCTTGCGGATGAGCCGCGCCAGGTGCGGCTCCAGGGAGTGGTAGGGTATGCCGGCTAGGGGGACTCGCTGGCCGCGTCCCATCTCGCGGGACGTGAGAGCGATCTCGAGCTCTTTGGAAATTATGCGAGCGTCATCGTCGAAGGTCTCGTAGAAGTCCCCCATACGGAACAGCAGGATTTCGTCCTCGTGTTCCCCCTTGATGCGCAGGTACTGGCGCCTTGCCGGTGTGGTCATGTCGGTTGGCGAGCAGAGAGACGCCGTTTCCGGTGTCTAGTCCTCTTTCCAGAACCGTTCCTCCCTCACCTCGTACTCCTCCAGCAGCATAATCTCCTTTACCGACTCGATCATGCCAGGGTGGCCGCAGGCGTAGACCAGGGTGTTTTCGGGGCTGAGTCCGAACTCGGCTGCGTACTTGTCGAGCAGCGTGTTCACCCGCCCGGACTCGCCCTTCCACTCGCTGTTGTGTGGGTCGTTGGGGCGGCTGACGGTTGGCACGAACGTCACCAGATCGGGGTGCTCGGCCTGCAGACGCCGCAGCTCGCCGTCGTAGATGAACTCGTCGTGGTAGCTCGCACCCATCAACACGAAGAATCGATGGCCGCTCATGCCGTCGTGCAGGTACTGGCGCAGAAAACTGACGTAAGGCACCACGCCGGTCACGGTCGCCACCAGGAGTTGCGAAGGGTACTTGGGGTCGAAGGTGAAGATGCCCTTGGGGCGCGGCCTGATTGTTACGGAGTCGCCAACCTCCAACTCCCATAGCTTGGGCGTGAGCACTCCCCCCTCCTCGGGGTGTACGAGCTCGACGAATAGCTCCAGCGAGTCCTCGTAAGGCGCGGACGCGATGGAGTAGGCGCGTTCGATGCCGTCGATGCCAATTGTGCAGTACTGGCCCGCTTTGAAGGTGTAGCCCTCGGGCTTCTCGACCCACAAGAGCATTAGGTCCGGCGAGTAGTCCTCCCTCTTCAGCACTTTAACCTTGGAGAGCTTGACCTGTCTGAACCTTCTGAGCGTTGTCAAATTCTACTACCTCCTGCCATCTATCTTGCCACAAACCGGCCTGGCATTCAAAGCCGGAAGGCGTTCTTTGGACGGGTTTTCAGCCCCGCTCGATCTCCGACTTCATCTGGCCCAGGTCGTAGCCCTCGCGCCTGGCCCGCAGGTCGAAGTAGGTCAGCGTGCCTCCGATGGTTACCAGGGGCGTAGCGAATGAGGCGGCGGCGGCCCAGGCGGCGTTCAGTATCGTTTCATCTTCCGGGGCGAGCAGCATCGCCGGCCCGATAAACGCCAGGTGAATGAACGCTGCCACGAGGATGAATAACGTGCCAATCAGGATGACACGGAACATGTTGCCCCTTACCAGCTCCCGGCTTCGGCCCATCGCCAACAGGGGGTGCAACCGCTCTATGGTCACGGCGTGGGGCGCGAAGAAGAGAGTTGCCAGAAAGTATATGAACAGCGGAAAGCCAATGACCACCGCCATCAGGATGACGGACGCCACCAGCGAGAATCCTATGATGAGCTGCACCAGCAACAGAGGTAGGGCGATCTGCGCCGCATCGGCCAGGCACCGCGATGGCTGGATACGCCCATACACGTTCAAGTGGGCCACGGCGAGTATCGTGGCGGCGGTCGAGGCCACGAACAACAGCAGGCTGAAGATCAGTGAGAAGAAGCCGCCAATGGAGGGTTCCTCCACGGACAGTGGGGATATGAGAAGCGGTATCTGTGGCAGCACGCCCAGAGGGAAGAACAGCCAGAAGCGCCGCAGGTAGACGGTCCTGGCTCGAAGCAGCAGTTCGGTCATGGTCGATGGGGGGATGTCCTCGTCACGCGATTCGGACGGCAGCGGCGCCGGCAACACGACGGCCTCGCGGTCGGGCGGCTCCTCCTCGTCACGCGATTCGGACGGCAGCGGCGCCGGCAATACGACGGCCTCGCGGTCGGGCGGGTCCTCCACGTCGCTCGCTTGTGGCTGCGCTTCGGCCGCCTGCGATGGCTCGGTGTCGCCGCAGTCTCCCGCGACCGGCGCGCGCGTCACGCCGTAGGCCTGGCGCAAGTCTATGGGCGTTGGGCGCGGCGGCGTATGGCTTACGCTGTCGTGAGGCCGCCGCAACTCCGCGCCGCAGTCGGCGCAGAACCGGGCGTCGTTGTCATAGGGGTGTCCACAGACTTCGCAGTTCAAGACTCTACACGCGCCGCGTCACACCCTGGAAGTCTCAGCGGCCAAAACGTCCAGGTCGAAGCCCTCTTTGCGAACGCGAAGGTCGAAATAGATCAGGGTGCCGGCGATGTAGGCGAAAGGCGTAACCAGTATGGTTGCGGCCCCCCCTCCAATGCTTGCCACAATACCGCCGCCGACTGCCGCGAAGGCAAGGCCCCCTATGATGCCAATTGGAATCGAGATGACCATCGCCGCGACGACAATGACGATCGCGAAGACCAGCCCAATGCCGAAGATTCGCCACCAACTGCCCCTAACGAGGTTCCAGCTTCGACCGAGCCCGGCTATTGGGCCTTTGCCTTCGATTACCACCGCGTGGGCGGCGCAGAACCAATTGACCCCCAGCCAGACGGCGATCACAACCCCGGCCAGGGTCAACAGCCCTCCAATGACGAGCAATGCCTGGCCCGCGGTTTCCGCCCCGTCGCCGCCCAACTGCGCGAAAGCGCCGACTACTACCATCACGATGCCTGCGACGAATGCTGCGCCGAGAGCAACCGTAACCACTATCCCCTGCGCTATGAGCAGTACTCCGACCTGGAATGCGTGCGAGTAGCATTCCACCACGTCCACTTCACCGCGAACGTAGTGTCGCGCCACCCCGAAGACAATCGCACCCACGGCGATTATCGAGAGTACGATGTAGGCCAGGACGAAGATTGCTCCAAGCACCGCGAGCGGCGGTTCTCCGGTCGCGAAGAACACGTTGGCGAGCACGTTTGCGGCCGCAGGTACAGCCGCTATCGCAACGAATTGCCAGAAGTTGGCCCGGTACCACCCGGAGAGCCTCGTCCAGCAACGCGCCCAGACCCCTGGTCGGGATTGAACCGCTGCCGCTTGGCGCGACCACCACGGCGGAGAGCTCCACGCCGCACGCGGCGCAATAGGCCGCGCCGGGCCGTTGGCCGTCCCGCAGTTGGGGCAGGCCTCCGGCCGGCTCTCCGCCTGGTCGCTGTCGTCAAGTCTCTGGCTGAGTTCTACGCCGCAGCCGGCGCAGTACCTGGCGCCCGGTTCGTTTGTGCGTCCGCAGTTTTCGCAATCCACGATGTGTCGCCCCTGTTGCGGGATAGAGTCGCGGCTTCCCGCTAGTCCGCTGCGGCCGCGGCGGGCTTGGTCACCCGCGCCGGCAGCATCGGCAGCCCTGGAGTCCTGAGCATGGGGTCCGGCAACTCGCTCGACTCCAGGTCGAGAATCAGCTCGCCGAACAGCCCCGTGGTGCTGACCACGCCCTTCAGCGGCCCGTTGAGCCGGGCAACGCCGCTGAGCGCACCCCTGGGATGAATCACCTCCACCCGCTCGCCGACGCCGACGCCGAGTTCTCGAGCGTCCTCCTGGTGAAGCTCGATCCGAGTCTCGCGGTCCATGGAGTAGCGAGTGTCGACCAGGTGCACGCCGGCGTCGATATTCGGCTGGTGCAGCACGCGGCCCCTTGCCAGCAGGAAGGGGTACTCGGCATTGCCGCGCCGCGGCGTCGAGCGCATCGCGACCGGGCTCATCCTTGGCCGGACGCCTGATTCGGCGCCGAGTACGGCGGTGCCCCGCGACTGCTCGTCCGGGCACGGCCACTGAATCCCGCCCGCGAGCAGGCGGCGGTGCGAAAGGCCGGCATAGTCCGGAAGGGCCGCGGCCAACTCGTTGAACACGGCAGCGCTGTCATTGAAGTCGAACCCTTGTGCGCCCATGCGCTCTGCGATTCGGCACAAGATGCGCCAGTCAGGTTCCTCCTCCGCCTTGGGGCCGAGCACGGGACGTAGTAGCTGCACCCTGCGCTCGATGTTGGTGTACGTGCCGTCCTTCTCCGCGAATGTTGCCGATGGCAGCACCACGTCCGCCAGCTCGCTCACCTCGCTCGGGAAGGTGTCCTGCACCAGCAGGAAGTCGAGCTCCTTCAGCGCCTCTACGAACTCACCCAGGTCGCCGTTCGTGAACGAGGGGCTGTCGCCGATGATCTGGAGCGCCCTGATCCGCTTGCCCCGGATTGCCTCGGTAAGCTCTCGTATGCCCACCCCCGGAGCGCCCCGCAGCGGCGCGTAGCCGGGCAGGTGCTCCGGTGAGCAGCCGATGTCCATGGACCCCTGCAGGTTCGCCCCGGTAAACAGCGGATAGACGCCGCCCGATGGCACACCGAAGTTGCCGGTCAGCAGCGACAAGTCGACGAGCGCGCGCACGCACTCCTCCGTCTGGTCGGCCGCGAGCGTCTCCAGGCCGTAGAGTACCGACGCCGGCCCGTTCGTGGCGAACAGGCGCGCGGCCTGCCGTATGCGGTCCTGGGGCACCGCCGTTTCGCTCTCAACTCTGAGCAGATCGAAATTCCACAGCGAGCGTCTGAGGCCATCCAGCCCCTCGCATCGGTCGACAGCGAAGGAGTGGTCTTCGAGCGATTCGTCCACTATGGCGCGCAACATCCCGCCGATCAACGCCGTCTCGCTGCCCGGGTTGGGGCGCAGCCAGACGTCGGCGAAGCGGGTCAGTTCGGTCTCGCGCTGGTCGATGACTATCAGCTTGGCGCCGTTTTTGACCGCTCCCTTTATTGGCACGGCGACGACGTTCTGCTCCTCGGTCATGTTGCTGGAGACGACCAGAAAACAGCCCGATCCTTCCAGGTCCCAGATGGGATTGGTCGCCCCGCGAGCGCCCAGCGCTTCGGCTAGAGGCCTGACGAGTTCAGGCCTCAGGTTGGAAGATACGTCCACGTTGTTGGAGTTCATCACGTCGCGGGCGAACTTCTGGGCGAGGTAGTTGTCCTCGTTGGTGCCGCGCGGCGAGGCGACCAGCGCGAATCCGTCGCCCGCGTGGGCGGCGAGGCCCTCGGCCGCCGCGTCCAGTGCGTCGTGCCAGGTCGCCTCCTCGAGCCGGCCGTCACGGCGCACGAGGGGCCGGCGAATCAGCTGGCGCCGGTTGTTCACGAAGTCCAGGCCGAACTTGCCCTTGAAGCAGCCCTGGCCCCGGTTGGCCTCGCCATTGCGGTCCGGAATGGCCCTGATCATGCGGTTGCGCCTGTCGACCTCGAGTGTCATCTGGCAGCCAACGGGACACTGCGGACAGATGCTCTCGATCTTCTGCACTGCCTTGTCCCACTTGTACTTGCGCTCCACCAGCGCCCCAGTGGGGCACACGTCGATGCAGGCCCCGCAGAACTCGCAGCCAGATTCGAGCAGCGAGTTGCCCTGTGAAGTGCCGATGAGGCTGCGCCCGGAGCGCTGCTCAAGCGTCAGCGCGTCGTCGCCGCGCACCTCGTCGCACACCCGCACGCAGCGCGCGCACACGATACACAGGTTCATGTCCATTTCCCACATCGGGTCGGCGGTCGCCAGCGGCAGGTGGCGATTGTTGTAGGTGAGCGGGGTGTCCAGATCCATCTCCAGGTGCCGGACGGTATCCTTGAGCTCGCACCGCTCGTTCTTGGGACAGGTTAGGCACCGGTCGTTCACGGACACGTGCCGCAGGCAGATGCTGGAGGCCGAAGGTCCGCAGAGCTCTATGCGGTGGCAGGTGAGGCAGCCGTGGGGGTGCTCCGCAATGAGCAGCTCCATTATGCCCTTGCGAAGGTCGGTCAGCCCCTCGGACGAAGTGGTGACGCGCATACCCGGAGACACGGGAGTGGTGCATGACGCGGGACTGCCGGGCAGAGACCGGTACTCGCCGTCCCGGCCCGGCGCCTCCGCCGTGACGACACACATTCGGCAGGCGCCGTAGGGCTTCAAGCCCGGGTAGTAGCACAGGTACGGGATGTACATTCCCGCGTCCATGGCGGCCTGGATGATTGTGGCGCCGGGCCCGGTCTTCACCTCGACGCCGTCAATGGTGATTGTAATCTCGGCCACTGTCGTCATTCGGCTCTCCAAACTCGGCGCGGCCCACCTGCCGAGCCGCGTATCTGTTCCGGTCCTAGGGCGTGGACGTACCCGTTAGCCCGGCGCGTAGTCCCAGGCGTATGGTCGCGTGTTGACCGGCGAAATCATGGGCGCGCCGCAACTGCCGGTCGGGCATCGCCCGTCTTCTATGTGCGCCCTGAAGTCGGCCTGGAAGTGCGTGAAAGCGGACCTGATGGGACCGAACCCCAGTTGGCCGTGGCCGCACAGCGAGCCGGCCTCCATGGTCATGCCGACCTTGCGCATTAGCTCCATGTCGCCTGGCCGGCTCTCGCATCGCGCTATGCGCTCCACAATCTCCAGCAGGTGCTCCATACCCAGGCGACAAGGGAAGCACTTTCCGCAGGACTCGTACTGGCAGAACGCCACCAGCACGCGGGTCAAGTCCACGGCGCAGGTGTCCTCGTCGGCCACGATGATGCCGCCCGAGCCGAATATCGCTCCCGCCGCGCGCATCTCGTCGAAGTCGATGTGGATGTTCAGGCTGTCGGCGCCCAGCACGCCGCCGAGCGGCCCGCCCGTCTGGAGCAGCTTCAGCTTTTTGCCGTCGGGCACGCCGCCGCCAATCTCGTTTATCACCTCGCCCAGCGTCATCCCCATGGGCACCTCGTACAGGCCGGGGTACCTTATCTTGCCGTTGAGGCAGGCAATGGCGGTGCCGGTGCTGCGGTTGACTCCTATGGACGAGAACCACTCGGCGCCACGGGAGATTATCTCCGGCGCGTAGGAGAGCGTCTTCACGTTGTTGATGTTGCTGGGTTTCCCCCACACCCCGGAGGCCGCCGGGAAGGGAGGCCTCGGCCTGGGCTGGGCGCGCTTGCCCTCGATGGCGTCCATCAGCGCCGTCTCCTCGCCCGAAACGTAGGACTCACCGGTCAGGGCGACCTCCATGTCGAAGCTGAAGCCCGACCCGAGGATGTTCTCTCCGAGCAGCCCCAGCTCGTAGGCCTGCTCGATCGCCCTGCGGGTACGGGAAATCGGGCCGTCGTGGCCGTGCCGAATGAACACGAAACCGTTCGTGGAGTTGGTGGCGTACCCGGCTATGGTCATGCCCTCGATTAGCGTGAACGGGTCGCTTTCGAGTATGCCCTTGTCGTTGTAGGCGCCCGGGTCACCCTCCTCGCAGTTGCAGAGTATGTACTTGGGGGGTCCGGGCGAGCCGACCAGGAAGCTCCACTTGATGCCTGTGGGAAAGGCCGCACCGCCTCGACCGCGCAGCCCGGAGTCCGTTATCTCCTTGATGACGTCGGGCGGCTCCATCTCGAACAGCGCCTTGTTCAGGCCGCTGTAGCCGTCGTTGGCAAGGTACTGGTAGATGTCGTCGAACGCGATGTTGCCGGCGTTTCGCAGGGCCACACGCTGTTGGAGCCGGATTCCGGGCAGCTCGGCGAGGTCGGGGACGCCGCGTATCGGCCTATCGCCCAGGTATCCCAGCACCTTGTCGTCCGGGACCTCGCCCTTGGCGACGTAGCTGCCAATGATCTCGGACGAGTCGGCGGGCTCGACGTTGCGGAAGAACAACCGTGAGCCGCCAGGGAGGGTGACGTCGACAAGCGGCTCGGCGTAGCAGATGCCCAGGCAGCCTACCTCATCCACCTCCGCGTCCGCGCCGAGGCTCTGGAGCGTCTCCCGTATCGCGGCGAGCGTGTCGTAAGCCCCGACAGCGTGGCCGCACATAGCGGTGCCCACCCTGATCCACGGCTTCGGCCCGTTCACGAGGCCACGCCAACGCGTGTCGGCCTCCGCTTTCAGCTCGTGGAGATCGGGCATGGCAAACGTCCTCTAGGCGCCGTCTCTCGCCTCTGAGACGCGGGCGAGGGCCTTGTCGATAGTCAGCCGGCCAACCAACCGGCGGTCTACCATCATGACCGGCGCCTGCGAGCAGGCGCCCAGGCAAGTGTTGTACTTGAGGCTGGTCCGGTTGCCTTCGGTCTCCCCCTCGTCCTCCAGGCCGAGTTCGTCCATTACGGCCTTGAGTATGTGGGGGGCACCGAGCAGGTGGCACGTAGGGCCCCAGCACACCTCGACCACGCGGTCGCCGGGGGCCGTAAACCGGAAGTTCGTGTAGAAACTGGCTACGCCCCAGACTTCGTTAATGGTCTTGTCCATGCGCGAGGCCACTTCTTCCAATGCCTCGTCCGGCAGGTAGCCGAGTTCGTCCTGAACGGCAAGCAGGCACGATAACACTGTTATCGTCGTCTGAGTCTGTGACGACATGGCAGAGCGTATGCGCTCTCTCAGTTGCCCGCCATCCAGATTCAACGCCTGTGTCTCCTTTTCGCGCCCGGACCGACGCTCATCGGCTCCCTGCCCGGCTGATTCCGTAACAGGATAAGGCCTAACGTGTTGCGGCGCAAGCCGACGGCGTGTTGAAGGTGGAGCCGACCGCATGGTAGAATCTTGCTCCCTCAGGCTTGCATCAGCTTCAACCGAAGACGGAACTGTCCAGGAAGTTTGAACGACATGTCCGACTCCACTAGATCAGGCGACGCGCTCAGGCCCAAGGGGTTGGTGAGACGCACAATGGCGTCCTACAGACCCTACTGGCCCAGCGTCGTTGGCATAGTGCTGCTCATCTTCGTGACTGCCGGGTTGGGCGTGGTCAATCCTTTGCTCATTCGCGAAGTGTTCGACTCTGCCCTGCTCCCGTCGTCAGGGTCCCCAAACCTAGGCTTACTGTGGACCCTGGCTGGCATTATGGCTGCAGTCACGGTGATCACCGGCGGCTTCGGCATAGTACAGACCTACATGACCAACTCGGTGGGCCAGCGGGTAATGCGCGACCTCCGCGACAGGCTCTACGCCCACCTGCAGAGCCTGTCGCTGGAATTCTTTACGTCCACTCGCACCGGCGAAATCCAGTCCCGGATAGCCAACGACGTAGGAGGCGTGCAGAGCGTAGTCACCAATACGTTGTCCAACGTCCTGTCCAACGTGGTCATCGTCATCAGCACACTGGTGGCGATGACTATACTATCCTGGCAACTCACCCTGGTAGCCGTGGGCACCGCCCCGATATTCTTCCTGCTTACAAAGGTTGTGGGCGACCGTCGCCGCGCCGTAACGGCCGAGTCCCAGAAAGCGGTCGCGGACATGACCGCGACAACCCATGAGACGCTCTCCATATCCGGCATCATGCTGGCCAAGTTGTTCGGAAGGCAGAATAAAGAGGTCGACCGTTTCCACGGCGAGAACCAGCGGTTGGCTGACCTTTCGGTACGCCTTCAGATGACGGGCCAGGCTTTCTTCGCGCTGATCCAGATCTTCTTCTCCATCGCACCTGTGGCAATATACGTAATCACCGGCTACCTGCTGAGCGGGAGCATGTCTGGAGGAATCACCGCAGGAACCATTGTCGCTTTCACTACGCTTCAGTCGAGGTTGTTCTTCCCGCTTGGCAGTCTTCTCCAGGTGTCGGTAGAGATACAGGCTTCACTGGCCCTTTTCGAGCGCATTTTCGGCTACCTGGACATTGAGCCCGACATTATCGACTCACCCACTGCGGTCGAGGTAGCGCCGCAGGAGGTGAGCGGGTGGGTGTCGTTTGAGTCGGTACGCCTGTCCTACGGGGGCGACCCAGACAACGGGGCGGCCAGCCAGCGCTGGGCGCTGGACGGGGTCAGCTTTCAGATTAGGCCGGGGCAACTGGCCGCCTTCGTAGGACCAAGCGGCGCGGGCAAGACGACTATCTCCTACCTGATACCACGCCTTTACGACCCCACGGATGGTTCGGTGCGGATAGACGGCATAGACGTGCGGGACATCAGCCTGGCGAGCCTGGCGCGTCTCACAGGTTACGTGACGCAGGAGAGCTACCTGTTCCACGCGAGCATTCGAAGCAACCTGCTTTACGGCAACCCCGAGGCCACCCAGCAGGAAATGGAGGCCGCGGCCCGGGCAGCACAGATACACGACAGAATAATGGACTTCCCCGACGGCTACGACACTGTGGTCGGCGAGCGGGGATACCGGCTGTCCGGCGGCGAACGCCAACGGCTGTCGATAGCCCGCGTTATTCTGCACGACCCGCGGGTGCTGATTCTGGACGAGGCCACCTCCGCCCTCGACACGGCGAGCGAACGCCAGGTCCAGGCGGCGCTGGAGCCGCTCATGCGAGAAAGGACCACCATCGCCATTGCCCATCGCCTGTCCACCATTCTTTCGGCGGACGTGATATTCGTCATCGACGAGGGCAGTATAGTCGAACAGGGCACGCACGAGGAGCTGCTCGACCAGCGTGGACTGTACGCTCGCCTCTACGACGACCAGTTTGAGGGTGGGCGCGTCGAGTGCCGCTGCGAGGATGGGGTGGTGCTATGCGACGGCACCATCGAGCGTTTCGAGGCGGCGGCGCTGGTCAGAGGCGGATAGGGCTCAGGAGCGGTCTACCATGCGACCACGCCTGACTGAGACTTCCCACGCCTGCGCACGTTCCCTCCAAATCGACGCTCTTCCCAACAACCTGACCGGTTATGCCGTTCGTCCGCGCGCTTGCCGACAGTCCGGCAAGCCACTACAATGGGGGCGGAACCGCGGCCTTGGAGGGGTGGCCGAGCGGTTTAAGGCACTGGTCTTGAAAACCGGCATCTCGAAAGGGATCATGGGTTCGAATCCCATCCCCTCCGCCAGAATTGAACGGCTGCGCAGACCTCCCCCACCGTGCGGAAAACAGGTGGTTACGCACGCCGTTCTGGAGTGTTTGAATGAAGATTCACGAATACCAGGCCAAGCGCATCCTCGCCGAGCGCGGCGTGCCCGTGCCACGGGGTAGCCTTGCGACTACGCCGGACGAGGCCGAGCAGGCCGCCCGCGACCTGGGCGGCAGTGCCGTGATCAAGGCTCAGGTGCACGCGGGCGGGCGCGGCAGAGCCGGCGGCATTAAGCTTGTCGACACGCCGGAAGAAGCGAGGGCCGCGGCTGACGCCATGCTCGGCACCCGCCTAGTGACCGCGCAGACAGGCGCCGGTGGCGTGCCCGTGCGGGCCGTGCTGGTAGAGGAGATAATAGAAGTCGAACGCGAGCTGTACGTCGGCATGGTGATCGACGGCGCCGCTCTCGGCGCGGTAGTTATGGCGAGCGATGCAGGCGGCATGGACATCGAAGAGGTCGCCGAGCAGACGCCGGAGCGCATACTTCGCGCGCCCGTGGACCCGATGCTCGGATTCGTGCCCTACCAGGGCCGAACCCTCGCCTACGAACTGAAACTTACCGGCGGCCTCGTACGCCAGGCCGGGACGATCATCGAACGCCTTTGCGCCGTATTTGATGAGAACGACTGCTCGCTGGCCGAGATCAACCCGCTGGTTGTCACCAAGGACGGGCGGCTGCTTGCGGTGGACGCCAAGCTCGACGTGGACGACGACGCGCTGTTCCGGCACGCCGGCATTGCAGAGCTGCGGGACGCCGAGCAGGAGGACCCGCTCGAGGTCGAGGCGCGCAAGTACGACATCAACTACGTCAAGCTGGATGGCAGCATCGGCTGCATCGTGAACGGCGCGGGGCTGGCCATGGCGACAATGGACGTGATCGCCGCGGCGGGCACGTCGCCGGCGAACTTCCTGGACATCGGCGGAGGCGCGGACGACGAGAAGACGGCCGCCTCCCTCAGCCTGGTGCTGAAAGACCCAAGCGTCGCCACGGTGTTCGTCAACATCTTCGGCGGCATACTGCGCTGCGACGTGGCGGCCCGCGGGTTCGTTCTCACGGCGGAACGCGAACCGGCGGCGATGCGGCCCATGGTGGTTCGTATGCTTGGCGCCAACGCGGAGGAGGGGCGGCAGATTCTGGCGGAATCGGGCCTCGACGTGACCCTGGTCGACGACCTGAACCAGGCCGCCGAGGCTATCAAGGCGACCGGCGCTTAGCCCGCCGGGTCAGGCCCACGAACTCACCGCGAATCCAATCAGGGACGATACATGAGCATTCTCGTAAACAGGGACAGCCGTCTGCTGGTGCAGGGCATCACGGGCAGAGAGGGCAGCTACCACGCGCAGCGTTGCATGGAGTACGGCGCGCAGCTCGTGGCGGGCGTCACGCCCGGCAGGGGCGGCGAGACGTTCGGCGAATCGGTGCCCGTCTTCAACACCGTCCAGCAGGCGGTCGCTGAGACCGGCGCCGACACGTCCCTGATCTTCGTCCCGGCCCCTTTCGCGCCCGACGCCATTATCGAGGCGGTCGACGCGGGCATCGGGCTGATAGCCTGCATAACCGAAGGCATACCGGTGATGGACACCGTCAAGGTGGTCAGGTACATCCAGGGTAAGCCCGTGACGCTGATTGGCCCCAACTGCCCGGGAGTAATCTCGCCCGGCGAGAAGTTCAAGATGGGCATCATGCCCGGCCACATCCACATACCCGGCCGCACCGGCGTCGTGTCCAGGAGTGGCACGCTGACCTACGAGGCGGTTGGGCAACTGACGGCGCTGGGCATCGGACAGTCTACCTGCGTGGGCATCGGCGGCGACCCTGTGAGCGGCGCCTCGTTCATCGACATACTTCAGAAGTTTCAGGACGACCCAGACACGGACAACGTGGTGATGATCGGCGAAATCGGCGGGACCAAAGAGCAGGAGGCAGCCGAATACATCCGCGGTGAGTTCACCAAACCGATAGCCGCCCTGATAGTGGGCGAAAGCGCGCCGCCGGGCAAGCGGATGGGCCACGCCGGCGCCATCATCACGGGGTCGGCTGCCCGCGCAGTCGAGAAGAAGTGCGCGCTCGCCGCCGCCGGAGTCGCCATTATCCCTGCGCCCGGCGAGATAGGCCGCACGCTGCAGGGACTGATCGGCCAGGCTTAGCTGCGCGCGGCTGGAGGCTAACATGAGGTTCAGATACGACCACATCCACCTGCGCTCGCGTGACCTCGAAGCCACCGCGGAATACTACGCCAGGGTATTCGGGGCGGAGGTTCTGCGGTCGGTCCAGTCGGACGGGCAGAGCCGCATCGACCTTGACATCGACGGACTAACCCTCTTCCTGGCAAAAGTGGCCGAGGGCGAAGACGTTCACGAAGCGCCCGCCGAGCCGTACCTGGGGCTGGACCACTTCGGCTTTACGGTCGATAACCTGGATGAGGCCGCCGCGGAACTGAAGCAGCGGGGGGCCGAGTTCACGGTGGAGCCGTTCCAGCTACGCCCGGGAGTCAAGATCGCATTCGTGCTGGCGCCAGAGAACGTGCGAATCGAGTTGCTGCAGCGGGACTAGCCGCCGAGCCGAACCCTCACTCGCCCTCCAGCTTGCGGGACAGGTTCTCCAGCATGTCGTCGACCATGGCGTCCAGGTCGTATCTCGGATTCCATCCCCACTCGCGACGGGCGGCCGAGTCGTCCAGGGAGTCCGGCCAGGAGTCCGCGATGGCCTGGCGCAACGGATCTATCTCGTATTCCATCACGAATCCCGGGATGCGCCCGCGTATCGCGTCCGCAAGCTGAGCGGGCGTGAAGCTCATCGCGCCGACATTGAAGTCGGCGTGGTGCTCCAGTCCGTCGGCATCGGCCTCTGCGAGCTGCACGAGCGAAGCTATGGCGTCCGGCATGTACATCATCGGCAGCGCGGTGTCGGGCCGCAGGTAGCAGGTGTAGCGCCCTTCCCTGATGGCGCCGTAGAAGATAGCCACCGCATAGTCGGTGGTCCCGGCCGTCGGCTCCGTCTTCCAGCTAACGATTCCCGGCAGGCGCACGCCACGGACGTCGAGGCCGCGCCTTTCTGCGTAGTAGTTGCCCATCAGCTCGCCGAACACCTTGGCGACGCCGTAGAGCGTAGTTGGCCGTAGTATGGTGTCGTTTGGCGTGGCGTCACGGGGCGTGTCCGGCCCGAACGCGGCGATGGAGCTTGGCACGATCACGTGCCGCAGGCCGTTGCTCCTGGCCGCCTCCAGCACGTTGTAAGTGCCGGCCACGTTCACGGCGTAGGCCGTCGCCGGGCTATTCTCCGCCAGCGCCGACAGGATGGAGCTCATGTGGTAGAGCGTACCGACCTCGAATCGCTTGAGGGCGGCGTCGATATCGTCGTAGCTGGAGACGTCGACCGTCGTCGACGGGCCGGCGTCCCGCACGTCGGGCGGCAGCGGCGTCACGTGACCGGCGGCAACCACGTTGTCGTCGCCGTAGCGCTCCCTCAGCTCGGGCACCAGCTCTGAGCCAATCTGTCCGGCCGCGCCGGTTACCAGAATGCGTTCCACGCTACACCCAATCCCCTTCGGCGCTCAGATCATCAGGTCGCCGCCGTTGATGTCCAGCGACGCGCCCGTGATGTACGATGCCCGGTCTGACGCGAGAAACGCCACCAGTTCGGCAACCTCTTCCGGTTCGCCCAGCCGCTCTATGGGAAAGCCGCGGGCGTATGCGTCCGCACGCTCCGGGCTGACGACGGCGCGCACCATCTCGGTGTCGATCAGGCCCGGGCACACCGCGTTTACGGTGATGCCGTACGCGGCAACCTCTTTCGCGAGATGCCGCGTGAAGCCGAGCACACCTGCCTTGGCGGCGGTGTAGTGGGCGCCGCCGACCGTGCTGACGTTCTTGCCCGCGGTCGACGAGAAGTTGACGATTCGCCCCCAGCCGGCCTCCCGCATGGGACCTATCGCCGCCTGGGAGCACAGAAACGTGCCCCTGAGGTTGACGGCGATGACCAGGTCCCACTCTTCCGCGTCGATGTCTTCGACCGCAGTTGGGTACAGGATGCCCGCGTTGTTGACCAGCACGTGCAGCGCGCCATAGTGGTCGACGGCGGACCGGAACATCTCGCGCACGGCCTCGGGCCGGGACACGTCGCCCGCGACCGCCGTGGCGTCATGCCCGGCGTCCGCGAGCGCCCTGGCCGTGCGCTCGGCCGATTCGGCGCTGATGTCGTTAACCACGACCCTTGCGCCTGCCGCCGCCAGCCTCGCGGCAACGGCGCGGCCCATTCCCTGCCCGGCGCCGGTGACCATCGCCACCTTGCCCGCGAATTCGGTGCTGTCTTTCATAAGGGCCATTTCTACGACTTCAACCTCGTTCAACCTTCTCTAAAGGGCGGTTCGCGAGCCTCCACTAAGCAGAGAGCGCCGCCGCCCTGCTAGGCGTGGCGCTCTCGCATTCTACGTCGTGCGGGCCTCGCGCGCCTTACTTGACGAGCTGTTTGTATGGCTTGGTGAAGACGTCCCAGTTCTTGGTGTTGGGATCGAACCGGGAATTGACGAACACCCGCCAGTTCTCGTCGTCCAGGTCGGGATAGTCGCTGCGGTAGTAGTAACCGGGCCAGCGCGTCTCCTTCCGGTGCAGCAGGTGCCTCACGTGGGCCTCAGCGACCCAGGCGCGGTGTACTACCTCCCAGCCCCTGAGCAGCTCGTGGAGGTTACGCGCGGCAAGCTGATTGAGGTCCTGCCTCAGCCAGGTCAGCAGCTCCAGCCCGCGGTTGAGAAGCGGCTCGTTCATGGTGTATTGCGTGGAGATGCCGCCGGCGTACTCGTCCATTATCTTCTGCAGCCGGATGAGCGCCTGCTTCGGCATGAGGTAGTTGGGGTTGACCTCTTCGGATGTGGACACCCCGCTGTGTGTCTTGAAGGTGTCGAGCGGCCTCAGAATCTCGCGGGCCAGCTCCTGCACCCTGTCCTCGTCTATCTGCGGGGCGTCGGCCACGTCACGGGCGTAGGCGACTGCCGACTTCGCGGCAATCTTGCCCTCGGTGAAGGAGCCGGACGAGAACTTGTGGGGCGCCCCGCCAACGCCGTCGCCGGCGGCGAACAGGCCGTTGATAGTGAGCATCCGGTTGTAGCCCCACTTATACTCCGGAGGGGCCAGGTCGTCGGGACCGCTCACCCACGCGCCGGCCTCGCCGGAGTGCGAGCCCATGATGTAGGGCTCCGCCAGGACTATCTCGGAAGGAGTGTCCTCCGGGGCGATGTTCTGGGACGCCCACATCAGCGCCTGGGAGATCGTCATGTCCAGGAAGTCTTCCCAGGCCTCGCTGCGCACTTCCTCGAACTTGACTGGGTCGAACTCGCCGTTGTCGTCCTTCGACAGCCTGGCTATCGCCTCCTCGGTGCGGATGTAGATGGGCGACTTGCCATCCTGGATGTCCAGGAACATCTGGTGGTTGCGAAGAGGTGTCGGCGTTGGAACAGCGGAACCGTAGGGGTCGAACTTCTTCAGGTCGGCAGCCCTGGTCTGAGTGTAGTCCTCGCCGTAGGCGTTGGTGGCTCTCGCGCCGAAGAACTGGAACCACATGCCGATTGGCCCATAGCCGTCCTTGAAGCGCGACGGTACGAATCGGTGCTCCATCTGCGTCATCTCCGCGCCCAGCGGGATGACCAGGCCGTACACCGAGCCGGTGTCGAACACCGAGTACCAGGTGCGGCCCAGACCCTCACCGGTGGAGCGCGGGCGGAAGATGTTGGAAGCGCCTCCGGAGGTGCAGATAACGGCGCGCGCCTTGAAGACGTATATCTTGCCGTCGCGCACGCCCACGCCTATCGCTCCCGCTATGCGGTTCTCGTCGCGCTTGTCCGGCAGCAGGTGCGTAATGAGAATGCGCTCGTACAGGTTGTCAGGTCCGAGGGCCGTGCGGGCCGGCTCGGCGACCACCGGCTTGATCGACTCGCCGTGGATGGGAAGCTGCCAGCGGCCGACGCGCTGGTACGAGCCGTCGGGCTTCTTGAATATGGGCAGGCCCCACTCCTCCCACATGTGGACCGAAGCGTCGACGTGGCGGGCCACGTCGTACACCAGATCTTCGCGCGCGATACCCATCATGTCGTTGCGAACGTATTCCACGAAGTCCTCGGGAGTGTTCCAGCCGGATCGCATGCCCATGTAGCAGTTGATGGCGGACAGGCCCTCGCCGGTGGCTCCGCTGCGCTCGATCACGGCCTTCTCGACCATCACGACGCGCAGGTCTTTGCCCCAGAAGTTGGCCTCGAATGCCGCGCCGCAGCCGCTCATGCCGCCGCCGACGATGAGAACGTCGCACTCGATAGTCTGTATGTCAGGCGTTGTCATATCCTATGCAACCTTCCTTGTTAACTCTGCATCGTGGACAGATTGTCCACGCCCAGCCAGATGGATTCGCCAGCCAGTCCCTGGCCCGCCGCGTCCTCCGGTCCGGGCTCGGGGAAGTCCTTGTACGGCTCCGTTGAGCCGACCGGCGTCGTGCGCACAGGGAAGTTGAAGGTGAGCGTCCTGCCGTCCCTGAACCTTACGTCCCAGGTGATGTCGCTGTCGGTCCTGTGGGGCTTGAGGGACGCGCCCAGCGGCACGAAGTCCGCATAACCCCGCACTTCGATGGCTTCCTGCGGGCACATCTTCACGCAGGCGAAGCACTCGGAACACATTTCAGGCTCCTGGTTGAAGCCCTTGCGGGTGTCCTCGAGCAGCACCATAAGGTCGTTGGGGCAGATGTGCACGCATTGGGGCACATCCAACGAACTGCAGCTGTCGCACACCTTGGGATCCACGAAAGTAGGCATTAGTTCACCTCGACTCTAGTTTGTTGGAAGCAAAAAAAGAGATGGCACTGCGGGCAGCAATGCCATCACGCGCGCAAGCCTGTCGCGACCACCTGGCGGATGGGTACAGAAGCACGCCCTCAAACGCTCCCTTTCGACTTGCGATTGACGTTGTCGGCCCCGCGTCGCTATGCCGCACCCGCAGCGGGCGACGCCGCGCCCAAAATGTTAGCACACATAACGGCCGGTTGTCACGAATTGAGGACTGCGGGAGCCTGTCTCAGGTTACTAGACGGACAACATGCGGTGGCCCCTGCCCCCTTGGACGGGAATGACGGCTTCTCGCGCACCTAGTAGTCTGAGACAACTTCAAGAGTGAAGGGGCTGTCCCAGTTCGGCTGGCGGCATATCAAAGGGGAGCCGGGCTGAGAGGGTGTTGAAGGGCCGTAGGCCGCCTGAAAGTGAGGTTTGCCGCGAATTCCGGTTGCATTTTGATGCACCTCATAGCTATGGACTTTATCAGAGCGCCCCCGCCGCGGTCGCCGCCGGCCCCCAGGTCTTGACTTTCGCACGTGCCCCCTACGGCCCGCCTACCCGTACAGACTCGGAACTCTCTCCTGCGTTGTAGCTCCTGTCGATCGCCTGTACGCTGTACTCCGTCAGGTTGGGCAACGGGGAGTACTCGTCCGTGAACGTCGTATCCGTGCTCCGCGTGTCCGCTACATACACCTTCGGCCCCTCGTCCCTCTCCGGCTGGTGCCGCCATATCCTGTACCCGCTTACCCCCGCCCTGTAAGGCACTTCCCAGCTCAACACCACCTCCCTGTCCGAGCCTCTCTCCGCGGTTAGGTTGCGTACCCCCGGCAGCGGTATCGGCCCTATCCGCAGCATCAGCTCGTCGCCCGGCTCCCACGGCCGCTCCGGCACCTGCCACGTCACCGTGCGCGCCCTCAGGTCCTCGGTCGCGTCAAACCGGGAAAGATACAGACCAACTGTACCGTCGAGCCTGATGAAGCTGAAGCTCTCCGAGAGCTGCACGGTGCGGTCGAACGACATCACCACCTGCCCGTTGCGCCACTCCAGCCCGGTGATGGTGATGTCCCTGCCGCGCTGGGAGAACGTCGCCGGCTGCAGCACCCCCGTCGTCGTCGCCGAGCCTGCCGCGTACCCCACGCCGGACGTTGTGGTGGCGGGGTCGAAGAAGGCTTCGTGGGCAGCGCCCGGCGGGGCGGTTACGGTAACGTATGTATTGGCGTAGGAGTACTCGGTAGTCGCATCACAGGCGCGCTCGAGGTAAGGTTGGCCGTAGTGCTTGAAGAAATACTCGCCGGCGGGCAGAGGACGCTTGATTACGACTCTTAGGTCGTAGCCGGTTCTGGCGTCGTTGTCGTCGTCCGTCAGGATAGTCTCGAACAGACCGGCGTCGCGCCCTTCCGTCCAATAGTTAGTGTAGGATTGCGCCCCGTCAAGACGGTCACTGTGTTGGTCATACTCGTCTACAAGTGTACCCCTTGCCGCGCCGGATTCAATCTCGAAGCGGTAGTCGCTGATGTAGTTCTTGGACTTTCCGTTGTAGGCTTCCCAGTCGCGGACGTTGCGAAACCAAGCCAACGTCCCTATCAAACATCTCTGAACGTCACTCGCGGGATAGACATTGCTGGTCACTACATCACTGGCGCTCCTCGAGTAGGTGTTGAATCGACTATTGCCGCCGTTAAGGCTGTTCCCGCCTGACTGAGCGGATGTCGCGGCGTTCGTCCAGCGTATGGCGTCAAGCACCGCGTCTTGTGTGACTGTCTTGGGACGGCCCCCGGAATACTCGGTAACGACCGGCCCGCCGCTGCCGCTTGACTGCCCGGCCGACCGAGTGTGGTCCGACGAGGAACCCGAACCTTCTATGGGGAGCCAAACAGGGTTGCGCGAATCGACAGTGTAGCCTTCCGGTAGATTGCCCGTATAGGCGACCGGACCTTGGAAATCCTCCCAATAGTCCCATGATGTCGTATCCGTAAACCTGAAAGTCGGCTTGATGTTCGGCGCGCTCTTGAGGAACAGTATCGCGTCCTGGTTATCCCATTGGGTGTTGCGCCCATCTGTTTCAGCCTGAACAGTGAAGTCTGCTGGACCTGTGCCCTTGATGTAAGTGATAGATCGGAAGGTCAGTACACTGTTGGCGGCCGATACCAGCCGTGCCTTGACGACAACGTCGGACTGGTAGGTTCGTTCCTCTATGGAGGCCGTCGCCTTCCCCCAATGATTTGTCGCAATGTAGGAGAACCCCACAACCGTAGCGGTTGGTTCGGGCGGCATCGCAGTAGGTTCAGACCGTTCTTCAGTCGGGACTGGAGTTTCGGACGGCAGAGAATCGGAGCCACAGGCGATGGCCCATCCGATAGCCGCCAGACCGAACAGCGCGATTGTGCGGTACAGCATTGGTAGCCCTCCAATCTAGTGAGGCGTCAGCGTGCCCTCTATGGCGTGTATGTCGCCGTCGGTAGGTGTGTCTTCCCATTCGTCTCCAGATTCGTACGTTCCCATGAGTCGGTCGTCAAACACCCGGCTACCTGAGTGCGGATGGAAGGCGCCGAACGCATGGCCAAACTCGTGAGCCACGACGCGGGGCAGG
Organism: Dehalococcoidia bacterium; assembly: GCA_965262385.1. Taxonomy (GTDB): domain Bacteria; phylum Chloroflexota; class Dehalococcoidia; order Lucifugimonadales; family CATOSD01; genus CATOSD01. The sequence continues at coordinate 100,387 of CBDHFB010000016.1, forward strand.
TAGTAGTATCTATCTTTAGTTATCGGTGAATCAAAGTCGCGGGCGTCGTTCGACCAGAAGGTTAGGTGGCCATACACGGAGATACGCCCGGGCGGGAGCCTGAACCAAATGTCTTCATGCTCACGCAGATGGGGATAGCTGCCGGTAGCGTCATTGTCAATTTTGTAGCAGCCCATGTTCTCCACTCCGTCTGAAACGCATTCACCTGAGCCGCCCCAAAAGGTCTTGATCGTAACATTGGATGTGCCAGTCGTTCCGATGACGCGCCCCAGGTAGGAGTTCAGTATCGTAGTCCCTTCCCTGACGGATTCCTCTATCCTGTCCCTCAAGTCACTGCTGTAGTAACTGACCGGAACGTTCGTGGGCCGGTTCCCCTTTGGCGCCGCAAGGTCAAAGTCGTACACAAGCTCCCCGGAGTCGCGATGCCAGCCCTGCTCGATGCGGCCTGTTATCGCAATGAGGAAGTTGCGGCTGTGGTCATCCCTGAACCGCGCCCTTACCTGGAAGCCAGTGTTATTGGTGTCGCCGACATCGCAACGGATGATGAGCACAGCCGAAACCGCATGGTCAGTCCACTCGCTGTGATCCTTGCCAATGTTGTTCGGGTCACAGAAATACTGTCTGCTGGACACCACGTAGAACCCCGTGGAATTCGGGACCGTCTGTAGGCTGAATTGCCATTCAGACAGGTCGAAGTTGGGGAGGTGGGGGTCGGCGTTCGTCACAGTCATACTCACCCATGCGTTCTGCAGGGTTCCCAATTCAAACGTGTTGCCAGTTACCGAAATACCGTTTCTCGCTGTGATTGTAGCGGTGAACGGGGGCGCAGGGTTCGCTGTCGGTCTCGGCTTCGGTGTTGGAGTTGGGGTAGCTCTTCCATTGCCGTTCCCATTGCCGTTGCCATTCCCTGTACCCGCCCCCGACGAGCCTATGGGCGTAGCGGTCGGTTCCTTCGTAGGCGTTGGAGTGTCATCAGAGGGAATGGGGGTGTTGGTCGGCGTCCACGTGCCGCCTGGCGCATAGCACGGCCCGCGAGTCCAACCAGGGGGGCAAGGCACTTCGGTTGGTACGAATGGTATCGGCGGACCTGTCCTAGGGGTTGGCGACTTTGTGGGCGGCGGTATCGGAGTAGGGGTTCGCGTGGACGGAGGTCGCGGTGTAGATGTGGGGTCCGGGTTAGAGCACTGCGGGTGTCCAGAATTGCCGGGGTCGGAGCAGTCCAGCACGTCCTCCCGCTTCTCGTCTTCGTCGCCGTCCCCTGCCTCGTCCAGCAGCGACGTCGGCGTCACCGTCACCGACGGCCCGCCGCCCTCCTGCGCATGCGTGTCCACCGAGAACGCCCAGCGCCCCAACAACGCCACCGCCACGATGATCGCCGCCCACACCGCCAACTCCGCGTACTTCCGGTATGTGTCGTTCATCACCCACCCTGTTTTGTCTGGAGAGTCAACTGTACGCATCGTAACAGACACAAGCCGCCTTATCAGTCCAGGCAATGGGACAATGCAAGCATGAATCTGAATGGTTCGCGGCTCTTGGCGCGAGAGTGAACGCTCGGCGTGGATTGGGGGCCGGTGGGTTCCGGCCCGGGGGCAGGAGTGTCTGTAGTGACGGGAAGGCCGGAACGGCGGTGGTAAAGTGGCGGTTGGAGATAGAGCCAGAGAGACGGCCAGGCAAGGGCCGCCGTTCACGAGAGGGGCGCTTGTACACGAAACACGGCTGGCACTTGCTGAACGGTTGCAGCTTGGGACGCGCGGCGAACTCGCCACCCCCATTCCCGCATACGTGCTATGCTATTCCCAATCAGCCTTATCACCCGTCGCGGAGAGGCGCCATGCAACCCATCACTCTCGAACCCGTGGACTCGGTCAGCATCACCACCCTGGTCGACAACGTCTCGGACGCACTGCTGCGTGACGAGGGCCCCGCCAAGCGCCCGTCCGCCGGCCCCGGCTCTCCCAGAGTCCCCGTGCGCTTCTTCGAGTCGGGGGAAGCCGCCGACAACCTGCGCGCGGAGCACGGCTTCTCGGCACTCGTAACCGTCGAAAAGCGCGGCGTCGGCCACACCGTCCTGTTCGACACGGGCGTCTCGCCCAACGGCATGATCGACAACATGAGGCGGCTCGAGCTCTCCGCCAGGGACATAGAGGCCATAGTCCTCAGCCACGGCCACTACGACCACACGACGGGGTTGAACGGGCTGTTCGACGAGCTTGGCGGAAGTGTGAAGATGCCGGTTACCATTCACCCCGACTTCTGGACTCAGCGTCGGGTTGCCATACCGGGCCGCGAGCCGCGCGATATGCCCTCCACGAGCAAGCCGGCGCTGCTCGGCGCGGGGTTCGAGATCATCGAGGACCGCCAGCCCTCATTCCTGCTGGACGGGTCGCTGCTGGTGACCGGCGAGGTCGACCGCACCACGCCGTTCGAGCGCGGCTTTGCCGAACACCAGGCGCTCCGCGGCGGCGAGTGGCGTCCAGACCCGCTGATTCTGGACGACCAGGCCCTGCTGATGAACGTGCGCGATAAGGGGCTTGTGGTGCTCACCGGATGCGGCCACGCCGGTATCGTCAACATCGTCCGCTACGCCAGGCGGCTCACCGGCATTGACGCAGTCCACGCGGTCATCGGCGGCTTCCACCTCGGCGCGCCGTCGTTCTACCCCATAATCGCCGACACGTGCGCGGCGCTGGCGGACATCGGCCCCAGTGTGCTCGTTCCCGCGCACTGCACCGGGTGGCGTGCAGCGCACGCGCTGGCCGCGGCGTTCCCCGACGCATTCGTGCAAAACTCCGTGGGCACGCGGTTCGAGCTTTGACTCATCGACGTCGCACCGCCCTCCGACAACGTCCCCAGCCGCGCCGGCGCGCCGTTGTCGACCGCCGTCCCTGCGTCTATAATCGGCGCAGTTTCGAATGAATCTCCGAGCGGTGGGGACGCGGACGCTGATGACAAAGTCGATCGCAATAGACGGCCTGGTTGCCTCGGGTAAGACCGCCGTGGGTATGGCGCTGGCCAGCCGGCTCGGCAGCGCGTTCCTTGACACGGGCGTGATGTACCGCGCAGTCACCTGGGCAGCGCTGTGTCGAGGCGTTGGAATAGAGGACGAGGAGGCGGTGACAGCGCTCGCACGGACTCTCGACATGCGGCTCGTGGAAGGAGTCGACAGCAGGCTGTTGGTGGACGGAGCGGACGTTACGGACCACTTGAGGAGTCCCGCGGTGGATGGAAACGTGTCGCGCGTGGCCGGCACCCCCGGCGTGCGCGACGTGCTGATAGACCGCCAGCGCGCCATCGCCGCCGCCGGCCCGATTGTCATGGCGGGCCGAGACATCGGCAGCGTGGTGCTGCCCGGCGCGAGGGTCAAGCTGTACCTGCAGGCGTCGGTCGAAACCCGCGCCAAGCGCCGGCTTGAACAGCGGCGTCGCGGCGGCTCAGAGGGCCGGCTCGAGGACGTGGTGCGCGACATCGAGCGCCGCGACTGCCTCGACGCGGAGCAGAGCCGGCCCGCGCGCGACGCCACTATCGTCGAGACCGACGGCATGGGCGTGGACGCCGTAGTGGCGCTGGCGATGGCGCTGTGGGAGGACTGCCGGTGAGCTGGGTGTATTCGCTGTGCTCCAGGATGCAGAGGGGCACGCTGAGGGCCTTCGCGGACTGCGAGGTGACGGGCGCGGAGAACGTTCCGCCGGTGGGTCCGCTGATCGTGGTGTGCAACCACCAGAGTTACGTGGACCCCTCGTTTCTCGCGAGCCTGCTGCCAAGGCGCCCGTGGTTCGTTGCCAAGCACTCGCTATTCTCCACTTCCCTGAGCAACTGGTTCCTCCGCTCCTGGGGGGCCTACCCGCTGCGCAGGGAGTCCGCGGACTCGCGCGCCTACCGCTGGATGCTGGACATGCTGAGCCGCGATCAGGTCATAGCGCTATTCCCCGAGGGCACGCGCAGCCCGGGGGCTATGCGTCGCGCGGTGCCGGGCATCGAACGGCTGGCCCTCAAGTCCCAAGCACCCATTCTTCCCGTGGGCATGACCGGGACAGAGGGGCTGCAAAACTGGCACAGGCTGTGTTTTCCGGCAGGCAGAATCCGGTTGAACATAGGCCAGGCCTTCTCGCTGCCGGTCATCGAGGGCAGGCCCACACGCGAGGTCCTGGGCAGTCTGAACGACATGATTATGGAGCGCGTGGCCCTGCTTCTGCCGGAAAGCTATCGCGGCGAGTACGGCACCTCAACAATCCCTTCCCCCTCGCAGGGGGAAGGTTAGGATGGGGGTGACAGGATGGGGGTGAACGGAGTCGTAACGTGTGCGGAATAATCGGCTACACCGGCAATAGGCAGGCCGCGCCCATACTGTTGGGGGGCCTGGCGAGCCTGGAGTACCGCGGCTATGACAGCGCCGGCATCGCGCTGCAGGGTCCGGCGGGAGGACCCCAGGTGCGCAAGCTGGCGGGCAAACTCGCCGACCTCCGGGCGCACATCGGCGAGAGCCTTCCAGAGGGCGAAACGGGCATCGGCCACACGCGCTGGGCCACGCACGGCGCGCCCACCGACGAGAACGCGCACCCGCACGCGGACTGCACAGGCGACGTGGTGGTGGCGCACAACGGCATCGTGGAGAACTATGCGGAGCTGCGCCGTCAGCTCACTGCGCAAGGCCACCGTTTCGCCTCGCAAACGGACTCCGAGTGCATACCCCACCTGATCGAGTCCGAAATGGCTGAAGGCCTGCCCTTCGAGAACGCGGTCAGGGCCGCCTGCTCGCGGATGAGCGGCGCCAACGCACTGGTGGCCATGTGCCGGAGCGCCCCCGGCTCCGTCGTGGGGGTGCGGCTCGGCAATGCAGGCGGCATAGTCGTGGGGTACTGCGAGGACGAGATGCTGCTCGCGAGCGACCTGCCCGCGCTGCTCGGCCACGCCAAGAGGGTGGCATACCTGGAAAACGGGGAGATGGTGACCATTCGCGGGGCCGACGCCGTGTATTCGACCGTAGACGGCGAGGCCGTGCTCAAGTCGTCCGCGCCCGCTCCATACGACGGCCGTGCGGCGGCGAAGGGGACCTTCCGCCACTACATGCTCAAGGAGATTCACGAACAGCCGGAGGCCGCGGTGGACGCCCTCCGCGGGCGCGTGGACTTCGACAAACTGACCACGACGCTGGACGAGATTCCTTACACCGATAGCGAGCTGGCCGAAATCGACCGCGTGATTCTCGTGGGCATGGGCACCAGTCTGCACGCGGCCATGGTGGGCCGCATGTGGATGGAGTCGTTCGCCCGCATACCGGCGGAGGCCGACAATGCCTCCGAGTTCAGGTACAGGGAACCCGTGATAGACCGTCGCACTCTGGTCGTGTCGATATCCCAGTCTGGAGAGACGGCGGACACGCTCGCGGCGATGGAGGAGGCCGCCCGCAAGGGCGCCCGCCAACTGACGCTGTGCAACTACGCCGGCGCGCAGTCGACGAGGGTCGCCGACGGCTCGCTGTTGCTCAGGGCAGGGCCGGAGATAGGCGTCGCGTCCACAAAGACGTTCGTGTGCTCTCTGCTCGCGCTCTACCTGCTCGCGCTGCACGTCGGGTCCAGGCGCGGCGTGCTCAGCCCCGAGCGGGTGCGGGCGCTCAGCCGGGAGCTTGCCGCCGTGCCGGGTCTTTTGGGACGGCTCGTGGACGACGAAGAGCGCTACATGCGCCTGGCGGCCGTCTACCACCGTCGCGAAAACTTTCTGTATCTGGGCCGCGGCGCGAACTATCCGCTGGCCATGGAAGGGGCGCTGAAGCTCAAGGAGCTGAGCTACATTCACGCCGAGGGCTATCCCGCCGGAGAGATGAAGCACGGCCCCATCTCGCTGATAGACGAGAACCTTCCGGTGGTCGCGCTCGCCCCGAGCGATGGGCTGTACGACAAGATGGTCGGCAACATCAATGAGGTGCGCACGCGCGGCGGAGCGGTCATCGCGGTCGCCACTGAGGGCAACGAGGAGATTACGGAGCTTGCGAACGAAGTGGTGTACGTGCCGGAAGTGTCGCCGTCGCTCACCCCGGTTCTCATGGCCGTGCCCATGCAGCTGCTGGCCTACCACGTCGCCCTGCGCCGCGGCTGCGACGTGGACCAGCCCCGAAATCTGGCCAAGTCCGTAACCGTCGAGTAGGGGCGCGAGAAATCGTCATTCCCGCGAACGCGGGAACCCAGGGAGACAGGGGCCTCCGTGTGTTGTCCGCCTGGTAATCTGAGATAGGCACGTCCGCCCGGCACACATTTGGGAGCGCCGCCCCAAACCTGATATACTGTGGCGCGTCATTCCGGGCCGTGCATTGCGGCCCATCGCATTCACTGTCCAACAAGCTGGAACCCAGGAGTCTACGATGCTGGAGCACGCTTCTAAGTTTGGCATTTACCTGAACGCGGATGAGAAGAAGGTCGTCCGCATAACGTCTCCCTACTGGTTCCCGGAGGCTCCTGACTGGGTTTACGTCACCAATGAGGTCAACGCGACCCTTCTCGCGATCCGGGACATGATTCGCGACGAGTCGCTCTGCGACGACGTCGACACCGTCACCTGGGGCCGCATCCCGCTCAAAGACTAGTCGTCCGGCTCGGCCTGCCCGCGCAGGCGCGCGATTCCGGCGCGACCCCCGCGCCGCGCGCTGGCGATTCGCCTGGCCGGCGGTGATCCGGTCGAGTACGCCCACGTCGCCTGCCTAGAGGAGCGCGATTGGACCAGAACCTCCACATCGAAGAGAGCCCCCGCAGGACCCGCTTCACGCTTCCACCGGCGTTGCGGTATCCCATGTACCGCCGATTCTGGCTCGGCTCTCTCGCGTCCGTTGCCGGCTTCCAGATGCTCATGTTCGCGCAGGGCTGGCTGGCATACGAGCTCACCGGCTCGGCCGCATTCCTCGGCACGGTGTGGATCGCCAGTTCGGCGTCCGCCATCCTGTTGAATCTCTTCGGTGGCGTATACGCCGACAGGATGGACAAGCGGGCGGTGATAATAGTCACCCAGACCGCGAACGCCGCGCTCATACTTCTGCTGGCCGTCATCACCCTGTTCGAGCTGGTCCAGCCGTGGCACCTGGTCGCGATAGGATTCGTCGTGGGCGGCGTGAACGCGTTCGACCAGCCGGCGCGGCAGGCGCTCTACCCGCACCTGATAGAGCGCAAGGTCATGATGAGCGCCGTCGCCCTCAACTCCTCCGTATGGCAGGGCACGCGCATCGCGGCGCCGGCACTGGCGGGGATCGTGGTCGCGGTACTGAACACGCACGCCGCGTTCTTCCTGGGCGCAGCGGGGTTTTTCATAATGGCGCTCGTCATGCTCGCCGTCAGGGTGCCGCCGATTGAGACGCAACGCGGCAGCAGCGCTGCGCAGGACCTTGTGGAAGGGTTGCGGTTCGTCAAGGACAACTCCACCTTCTCCATTCTCATCGGGATGACGTTCTTCAACAGCTTCTTCGGAATGGCCTACGTCGTGCTCATGCCCATCTTCGCGCGGGACATCCTGGAGGTGGGCGCGGCCGGGCAGGGCTGGCTGCTCAGCGCGGGCGGCGTGGGCGCACTGGGCGTGACGATGTGGCTCAGCTCGCAGAGCGACGTATCCAAGGTCGGCGCGATCATAGTGGGCGGCGCCACGCTCTTCGGACTGCTCATAATCGCATTCGCGCTTACGTCCGAATACGTGGCATTCTATCCGCTCGCGCTCGCGATAATGCTGCTTATGGGCCTGACCAACTCCGCGTACATGATGTCCATCATGAGCTCGCTACAAACGCTGGTGCCGGACAGGATGCGTGGCAGGGTCATGGGGCTGTACGGGATGACCTACAACATTATGCCGCTCGGCGGCGGGCTGATGGGCCAGGTGGCAGCCAGGATAGGCGCGCCGTTCACGCTCGCGCTGGGCGGACTCGCCGTGGTCGGATTCGCGCTCGGGCCGGCCCTCGCCAACCGCCGGGTGCGCAATCTCGGCTCGCTGCTGTTGAGCACGGAGGAAGAACGCTCGGCCGCTCCGGCGCGGAGCAACGTCTAAGGAGGTCAACGTGGGCGATAGCAAGATAACCAAGGAAACGCTGATTGCGCTGGCGGCTGCCGCCGGCCTCGAACTGGGCGACGACAAGCTCGATGAGCTGTTGCCCCAGGTCACGCAGGCCATGGAGTCGCTGGGGGGCGTGGAGTCTCTGGACCTGGAGGGCGTCGAGCCTGCCGTGGGTTTCAGGGTCGACGCGCCGGGAGTGGGCGAAGATGAATAGCTCTGAACTGTGCTGGCTGTCAATCGCTGAGGCGTCGGAGCTCATCGCGTCCGGGCAGTTGTCCCCGGTCGAGCTGATCGACGCGCACCTGGAGCGCATCGAGCGGACCGACGGCGCGCTCAACTCGTTCATCACGGTGATGGCCGAGCAGGCCGCCGCCGAGGCCCGCGCCGCCGAGGAGGCCGTCCGGTCGGGCGGCCGCCTCGGGCCGCTGCACGGCATTCCGGTCGGCCTCAAGGACCTGTACTACATCCGCGGCGTGCGCACCGGCATCGGCTCCAGGATACTCGCCGACTTCGTACCGGACTACGACGCGGGGGTGACGGAGAGCTTCCGCGACGCGGGCGCGGTGCTGATGGGCAAGCTCCAGATGCACGAGTTCGCGCTGGGGGCGTCCAGCGAGAACCCCCACGACGGCGACGCGCACAACCCGTGGGACACCTCGCGCATCACCGGCGGCTCCAGCGGCGGCTCCGGCTCGTCGGTCGCGTCCGGGCAGTGTATGGCCGCGCTCGGCAGCGACACCGGCGGCTCGATTCGCATACCCTCGTCGTTCTGCGGCATAGTGGGGCTGAAGCCCACGTTCGGGCGCGTAAGCCGCCACGGCGTCTACCCGCTCGCGTTCAGCCTGGACACGGTGGGGCCGATGACGCGCACGGCGCTGGACGCCGGACTCGTGCTCAACGCCATCGCGGGCCACGATCCGCGCGACCCCTCGTCGGCAGACAGGCCCGTGGAGGACTTCACAGCCCAGATGGGCCGCGGCGTCGACGGCCTCCGCGTGGGACTGCCCCAGGAGTATTTCTACGACATCATCGACCCCGTGGTGACTCAGGCCGTGAGGACCGCCGCCGGCGTGCTGGAGGAGTTGGGCGCGCACGTCGAGGAAGTATCCATACCCGCCCTCGACCACGCGCTATCCATATCCAGCACCATCTTGTTCGTCGAGGCCGCCGAGGTGCACTTCGAGCACCTGCGCGAGCGCCCCGATGACATCGGCGACGACGTCCGCCAGCGATTCGAGGTGGGCGCGCTCACGCCCGCGATAGACTACATGAAGGCGCAGCGGGCGCGGCGGGCCTTCAACGCGCAGATGGCGGAGGCGATGCGTACCTACGACGTGCTGCTCGCGCCTACGAACACGTTCTGCGCTCCGCCCATCGGCGAACGCGAGTCGCTCGTCGCCGGCCAGGCTTACCCGACGCGCACGCTGCTCGCCCGCCTGACCCGGCCCTTCAACCTCACCGGCCAGCCCGCGGTCTCCGTGCCGTGCGGCTTCACAGAGTCCGGGATGCCGATCGGTATGCAGGTAGCGACGCGCGTCTGGGACGAGGCGATGGCGCTGCGCGTCGCCCACGCCTACGAGCAGGCCGCAGGCTGGCACACGCGCCGCCCGGAGGTGTAGGGGTTGACAGGGGTAGGTATTGGACTGTAGCTTCGTGTCATTCCGAGCGCGACTGCACGTGCCATTCCGAGCGCAGCCGAGGAATCTAAGGCGGCCGCTCACGGCACAAGCTGCCGAAGCGTCGCCGCCACCGGCCCCGGATCGTCGATCTCCCCCATCCGCACCTTGTGCCGCGCGCCAATCCCGCTCGCCAAGGGTCCTTCTGATTCGGCATGAGGCTTAGCCTCGGGTGTGAGAAAACGGTGACTTAGAGTCCAACGAGGACCACCAGTGCCACGACAAGCATGACTGCCAGCGATGGGTCATCTTGCTGGAACATGCATATGCCTTGGTCTCGACAGGCGCTAGGCTGCCCCGATCGACGTTACGCGGGAGACGACAGACCAATCGACAACTTGTTCACCGTCGTCCAACAGACACTCGTCAGGCCTCGGAAAGTCTTGCTGCCCCCAAAAGTCCACTATGTCGCGTAACTGACGCTTCTTCAAGTTGGCCTGCGCTGAGGGGTCGAGCACTTCCCACCATTCCGGAGAGAAGTAGGTATTCTCGAAAAACTCAAAGGTGAACCTAACAATGGCGTGTGGCAGAGATTCATCCGAGAGTTTGTCTAGAGTGTCTATGATTTGCCTGCTAACTCTATGCTCGGCTGGCCAACTGAAAATGACTGCACCGCCAGCGTCTGTTTCGATCAGCGAAAAGCTCAACCAATCGGCGGGTGTCTTCAGACGTCCCAGATCGGCAAGACGATTGCCCTGAAAGTCATGGGTGGCCTGAACCACACCACTGCACATTATCTCCGGGCTGCGGTCGAACACTGCCACAAAATAGTCCAGTTCAGTAGAACACCTTTCGAAAATCACCCTGTCATATTGACCTTTCAGGGATTGGAGTTCATCAATGGCTCTTCTCACCCCAGAGTTACGGAGAGAAAATGCTTCTTGCATCACCTTCTGAAGGATTAGAGGCCGCGCTTTGTCCGCTTCTCTCCTCAGATCAGAACCCGCCAAGTCACGCTCTTTCATGTACAGTTCATAGCAAATAGCGCGATATCCTAACAGCGCTATCTGCTCTATAGTTCCGGAGAACGGTTGCTTTTCCAGTGGAGAGAAAAGTTCATGGTCGTGCCGAGCGCAAAATCCCGTGAAGGTTGAGGCCTTACGGACACCTACCCTATTGGGTCCACTTGATTGTTCCCATCGGGACTGGTCAAAGAATCTGCCATCCTTAACCAAGTTGTACACGTGCCCATTGCGAGCGATCCTGTTCAGACCACCATTCCTCTGTATCGTGGGGGCCTTGATGATCTTGCCGGAACAGGTTGAGCGATCCGCATTTGGATGAAGGCAGTCCCCCGTCTCGTACAGCGCACTGAAGCGTTCCAACACCTCCTGTCTTCCGAGCGGCTGTTGAGCCTCTCTGTTCAGGTGGCATCGCTTGTACTTCCTGCCAGAGCCGCACCAACATTTATCGTTTCTTCCGTGCTTAGTCCGCTCCACTTTTCGTCCACTCAATTTCCGATTCCACATCGCCCATTACACCCGACTATCTTGCTCAAACTCACATCGCAGCTCACTAGTTGGCGCACCTTTATTCTAATTGCTTGTGGCGAGTCTTTCAACGAGCAATAGACCGGCAAGCCAGTTCTTGTGGACTGTTCGGCCTGCCCGTATCCGAAGCCGTGTCAGCTTGCCAGGCGAACGAGGAACGGTCACTCACGCGCAAGCAGTAACCCGCGCAGTGGCTCGCTGCGCGGCAATCAAACAGAGCGACGGCCTTTGTGGTTTGGCCGCCTGCTGAACCTGGGCCGACCCCGATTCCGTCAACCCCTCTTGAACCCTGCGCACATCCGTGCTACCCTCCCTTCGACGAGCGACTGACCCCGCCAGGCGGCGTCCGCGAATGGCGCGATTGGGACCCCGGCCGACCTGTCTCATTTCTGTGTCACCTTGTAACTTTCCTGCCCAGTTACGTCTCGCCAGCGTTTCAAGATGTTGCACACAGCCAGCACTCCCAGCTATGAGACGACACAGAATGGGCCAGAATGAGACACTTTTCACGAAGTCCTCGCCGATTCTCACCCCGACCATGTTCAGATGCCCCAGCCGGGGGCGGCCACGGCATGGGCTGACTGGTATTCTGACACTGGCCCGCCCGCATCCCCCACCCTTGTAATACCCACGCTAGACGGCGAAAATAGGCACGCACTGTCCGCGACGGTCTTAGCCCCACCATCAGACACGGCACACGCAATACCAACAACAGGAGAGAAAACTTGGCTTCACCAACCGCCTCCCAGGGCATGACCCTTCACGACGCGGCGCGCGCAGCGGGCGTAACTTTCGCCGAAGACGCTCTGCCCCAGGACAGGTACGTCACCGCTAACGGGCTGCGCTTCCACTATCTCGAGTGGGGCGACCCGGCCGACCCCGACGTGCTTCTGCTTCACGGGTTCGCTCAGACGTGCCACTCCTGGGACTTCGTCGCGCTATCCCTGTGCGACCGCTTCCACGTTGTGGCGCTCGACCAGCGCGGCCACGGCGACAGCGACTGGGCGCCGGACGGCGACTACACCCCCGACACTCAGCAGGAGGACCTGCACGCCGTTACTCAAGCCATAGGACTGCGCAACTTCGTGCTCATGGGCCTGTCTATGGGCGGCCGCAACTCCTTCACCTACGCCGCCAACCACCCCGAGGAGATCCGGGCGCTGGTTATAGTCGACTCCGCGCCGGAGACTGAAAGCCCGGGAACCACGCGAATCCGCAGCTTCGCCTCGCAGAACGACGAGCTGGACTCCGTGGACGCCTTTGTGGAGCGCGTGATGGCCTACAACCACCGCCGCGATCCACAACAGGTGCGCGGCAGCATCATGCACAACCTGAAGCAGCTTCCCAACGGCAAGTGGACCTGGAAGTATGACCGGCGGCTGAGGACCCGCGACCGCAATGTCGGCCGCGACCCGGAGACTGCGAAACGCCTGTGGGGATACATCGAGAGCCTGAGCTGCCCGACGCTGGTGGTGCGGGGCGGTGAGAGCGACGTGGTGGCGCAGGGCACGGCCGGCGCGATGCACGAGCGCATCCCCAATGGTCGCCTGACCACCGTGCCGGGCGCTGGCCACCTGGTGCCCGGCGACAACCCCGCCGGCTTCGAGCAGGCGGTGATGGCGTTCCTGGGCGAACTCGGCTAGGACGATCAGCAACTATTCGGACTTCGTGATTGCCAAGAGTCCCTTCCCCCTCGCAGGGGGAAGGTTAGGATGGGGGTGAAGGCCCTTTGTTCAGACTCGTCTCATCAACTCTGAACAGTTATGCGATCATCACTCTTTTGACTTTTTGCGCGCCGTGGGCTATGCTCTTATCTGAAGCATACAAGCGAATACTATCGGTTGGGAGCTTGGGCAAGCCAGGCTGAGAGGGCGGCCATAATACGCCGCCGACCAACAGCTACCTGATCTGGATAATGCCAGCGTAGGGACGTGCCGAACACTGATGCAATCGGGGCCGCTGGCATTTCTCAGCGGCTCTTTCTTTTGCGGCGGTTGCGCCGAGAGTGTGAGGGTGAAATGAGTGACGCTCTGGTAATTGACGGCAAAGAGTTCGCCTCGAGGCTCATGGTCGGAACGGGCCGCCACAGGACCATGCAGGAGATGGTCGACTCGATAGAGGCGTCGGGCGCGGATATCATCACCGTCGCCATCCGAAGGCTCGACCTCGACAACCTCGAAGAGAAGAACATTCTCGACTACTTCGACTGGGACAAGTACACCATCCTTCCCAACACCGCCGGCTGCAGAACGGCCGAGGAGGCCATTTTCACCGCCCGCCTGGCCCGCGAGGTTACCGGCTCGAACTGGATAAAGCTCGAGGTGATACCCGATTCGACCTACCTGCTCCCCGATCCGGTGGGCACCTACGAGGCGGCCGGCCGCCTCGTAGACGAGGGCTTCGCCGTGCTGCCCTACATCCACGCCGACCCGGTGCTCGCGAGAAAGCTGGAGGACGTCGGCTGCGCCACCGTGATGCCGCTCGGCTCCGCCATCGGCTCGGGGCAGGGCATACAGACGATGGACGAGATCCGCATCATCATCGCCGAGGCGGGCGTGCCCGTCGTGGTCGACGCCGGGCTGGCCGTCCCCTCCGAGGCGGCGCAGGCGCTGGAGGCGGGGGCGGACGCCGTGCTCGTCAACACCGCCATCGCCCAGGCGGCCGATCCCTCGGCGATGGGCGAGGCGTTCAAGCTGGGCGTGCTGGCGGGCCGGATGGCCTACAATGCCGGTCGCATCGAGCGCAAGAACCTCGCCACCGCCAGCAGCCCGACCGTGGGCCTGGCTTCCGCGGCGCGGAGCTAGGCGTTGCCGCCGCTGCTCAGAGTCGGTGCCATTCTTAGCGCCCACAGTGCCATTCTGAGCGCCCACAGTGCCATTCTGAGCGCCCACAGTGTCATTCTGAGCGCCCACAGTGTCATTCTGAGTGCCCACAGTGTCATTCTGAGCGTAGTCGAAGAATCTAAAGCTCATGCGCGTCACTCCATCTAGGCTACCGTATCCCTCGCTCTGCCTCGTCACCGACAGGGGGCAGACGGGAGGCAGGCCGCTCGACGAGGTGGTCGCCCTGGCGCTTTGCGGCGGCGTGAACATGGTCCAGCTGCGAGAGAAGGACCTGCCGTCGGGAAAGCTGATGGAAATGGCGCAGGACCTGCGGCTCTTGACTAAGGGCAGGGCGCTGCTGTTCATCAACGACCGAGTGGACGTCGCCGTCGCAAGCGGCGCGGACGGCGTCCAACTGGGCGAGGAGGCGATGACGGTGAGCGCGGCGCGTAAGGCAGGCGCGGGGCTGCTGGTCTCCCGTTCGGTACACGACGTCGAGGGGGCGGCGCGAGCGCAGAAAGATGGCGCGGACCTGCTGGTGGCGGGAACGATCTTCCCGTCCGGGTCGCACCCCGGCGCGTGTCCGGCCGGCGTGGAGCTGCTGGAGCGGCTGCGGACGGAGGTCAGCGTGCCCTACATAGCCATAGGGGGCGTTAACGAGCGGAACGCGCCCCACGCGATCGCCGCGGGGGCGGCGGGCGTGGCGGTCATCGGGGCGATCACTCGCAGCGACGATCCGCAGCGCGCCGCCCGCGGTCTCATGAGCAGTATCGCCGACGCGGCCAGGAGGACCGGGAGATGATCGTCGTCATTGTGAACGGCAAGGAACGCCGGCTCGAAGGGCCGACGAACCTCCAGGAATACGTGGAATCGCTCGGCGTCAACGTAAATCACATCGCGGTCGCCCACAACGGCAACGTCCTGCGCAGGGACGAGATGCCCTCTGTCACGCTCGAGGAGGGCGACCGCCTGGAGATAGTCCGCGCGGTCGGCGGCGGCTAGAGCGCCTTCAGGCCTTACGCGGCAGCTCTACAAATCCGCCAGGCGGGGATGGCGTTAGGGCCGGCCCACGAAGCTCCCTACGCCGGCGTCCTGCCATCGCTGACAATCACGCCTATCGCCTTCAACTGCGATACAACGTGGTTCAGGACCTCTTCGTACTCCACCCCAGTCTTCAGGCGCACTGGAACCCATCGGAAATAATCGGCATCAGCAACCTGTTCGCTAAGCTCTTTGCCTAACTTACCCGCAGTCACCTTGCCGCTGTCATCGAGATAGAGTCCCAGCCACAACGGTGTGTCTCCATATCTGGCCCACAGACGGTGGTTGACGCCGAACCAGAATGACGAGTCTACGCCGGAAAAGCGGAACCACCTACCGGACCCCCACCTATTCGACGACGCAGCCATCCTCTCGGTGTTCATCCAATTCTCCTGGACACCCCTGGCATCGACTGCGTCATCGAAGAGTCGACAGTAACCCTGATAGCGACGCCCATGCTCTGGGCTCAGATCTTCTGAATGAAGCGGCAGGAAGGCTTCCGCGTCTTGCCGCTGGGCGAGCCCTCGAAGCTGTCGAATGTCGGAACGTACATCGGTATCGCCGGACTGGTTGTCCATCTTTTCGAGCAGCAGATCCCAACTCACCAACAGAAGGTGAAGTTCCGTTGCGCTCTATTCCTTCCAGGTCATCCTGGCCCGTTTCACTCGCGCTTGCCTCGGCATGGTTGGTTCCAAATCGCCCAGGTCGGACATCTGGCGGCCTATCTCAGCCCACAGGGTCTGCCTCCTGACCTCGGGGGCGATGAACAGGAGCATCGCCGGGCCGGGTTGATCGAGGTGCCGGGCATACCGGCTCGCCTGATCTTCCTGGAGCGCGGCCCAGAACTTCGATTCTACCAGCAGGCGGGCGCCGCCGCTCGCGTCGTAACCTGCCATGTCCGGGGTGCAACCATCCTCATAGGTCACTTGGGTCTGCACCCTGGCGATAGATTCGATGCCAAAGCCGCCTTCCTGGAGCAGCTCGTTCAACGCGCTCATCGCGCCCCCCGACTTGTTCAGGATGTACGCCAGAGCCTCTGTTGCGGCGTCTTCGACGCCGCTGGTGAGTCTGGGCACAATGTAAGCCATCAAGGTGTCATTGTCAGCCATCGATACCTTCTCCTGCCGTCCGGATTCGACGAGCCGGGGTGGTAGGGTAATGCTCCGGCTTGCCCGTGTCTCCCGGCTGGATGACGAAGTCCCGGCGGTCCCGGTAGAGGCGGGCGCGGTTCAGCACGTAGTTCACGCCCGGCTTCAACTCCTCCCAGTGCGTCATCAGCCAGTACTTGTGGTCGCCGATGAACAGGTAGGAGTTGGTCATGCTGAAGAAGCGGCAAGCCACGCCCTCTCCGTCGCGGAATCGCTCGCGAACGGCGTCCAGCAACTCCTGCTGGCCGTCCTTTTCGGTCAGCACGTACTCGTGGGGCCAGGTGTCCCGAAATGTGACCGCTTCCCTCCAGGGTGCCCGGGCTATGAGTTCCGTAAGCGACGCTGGCATTCTTCGGCTAGATCATGAAGTTCATCTGCCGGACTACGGTCTCGCCCAGTGCCCTGTCGCCTTCTATGGCGAGCCTGTCCGAGGATAGCACCTCTTCAGGGTCCCACCGCCCGCACGCCAGGCAGGCGAACGTTTCGGTGTCCGTCTGTAGGCGAACGGTCGGCTGCTCGGGCGCGTCGTCCAGCGGGTTGGCGCGCCGGCCTTCCACACCGATGGGCAGCGTCAGCGGTGTTGGACCTGACACATCGAACACCACCGACGAGCCATCGGGCGCCTGCGCCTTCCTGCCGACCACGTAGGGCATGGCGAGCACGATCCTGCTCATGGCGTGGTCGGCGACGGGGCCGTCCAGGCTGCCGGGCAGTTCGAGGGCGCGCCGGATGTCCTGCTCATGCACCCATGCGTCGAATATGCGGATGGCCAGGTATTCCCTCATGCTGCCCGGGCCGACGGGCGTCTGGGTCTGGACTTCGAAGTCGTCGCCGGTCATTGCGCGCAGCCCGGTCATTCGCTCCGCCGTAACCTCGCGGAACTCCTCGAGAACCCTGGCTCCGGGCCAGGGCCTGCGCCAGTCCACTACCACCTCGTTGCGCCTGCCAAGGTCGTTCTTCGTGTGGCTGAGGTCCGCCGGGGTGTGGTCCGGCTCGGGGCGCCCGAGTATGCCCGACTCGCTGCCCACGAGGTGTGAGATCTGGTCCTGCACCGACCAGCCGGGGCAGTCCGTCGCCGTCTTCCACTGCGCCTCGTCGAAGTCGGCGCACAACCGATCGATGGCCTGCCAGACTCTCTCCATGTTGTCAACCAATTGACTGTGGCTCATTTTTCGCCTCAAAACTTTTGATCTTGGCGTCGCACGTTGCCTAGCCGCCTGCGGCGCGCATCCGCTCGCCAAGCCAGCGCTTCAGCGCGTCCAGGGCCGGCGGCGCCACGTAGAACACCTGCACGTCGGCGGGGAACTGCACGCCGTGGTCCTCGCTGATGAACAGTGCGCCGGTCTCGCCCTCCGCCAGCGTGGCGTCAATCCGTTGCCTCGCCTGTTCGTTTCGGCTTTGCGCGGTCCTGCGGTAGCCCTCGACGGCGGCGTTCTGCACCGCCTCGCTCATCAGCCCGATGGACAGGCAGCGCTGCCAGTCGAAATGTTCCTCTACGGTCGCCCGCTCCTCCGTTGCCACCAGCTCCGCGGTGGACTGGCACATAGCCGAGATGAACGAGTAGCCGAAGGGGTTGAGCTGTTCCAGCAGCCTCATGCCCTCTTCGCCGTCGGTGAACAGGGACTCGTGGTAGACGCGGACGACCGGCCCCAGCGACCGCTCCAGGTTGTAGACGTGGTCGCGCACCTCCGACCAGTAGCGGTCCAGCAGCCCGCGTTCCTCGTCCTCTCCACCAGGATACATGGCGAACGTGGGCACCAGGAACAGCTTGCGCCGCCCGCTGTACTGGCCCGCCTCGGGCTTCGGAAACTGGCTCAGCGTGGTCACGTGTCGCTACCTCGGTCTTGGGATGAGGGGTATGGCCGCTTGCTGGCGGCCCTGTCCGGACTACAGCCCCAGCACGTTGCCCTCGTCGTCCACGTCCAGCGCCCTCGGCGATCCGGGAAGGCCGGGCATGGTCATGATGCTTCCCGCAATCGGGTATATGAAGCCGGCGCCCGCGGACACCCTGACATCGGATATCTGGAAGGTGTAGCCCGAAGGCCGGCCCTTGAGCCTGGGGTTGTGCGAGATGGACAGGTTTGTCTTGGCCATGCACACCGGCAGGCCGCCCCAACCCTGGCTCTCGAAGCTCCGGAGCCGTCGCCGCGCCGCGAGGCTCCAGCGGACGCCGTCGGCGTTGTACACGTTCCTGGCCAGGGCGAGCGTCTTCTCGCGTATCGAGTCCTCCGGCGAGTAGAAGTACTCGATGGTCGGCCGATCGCCCCTGGTGGCGTCCATCACCGCCTCCGCCAACTCCACGCCGCCGGCGCCGCCCTCGGCGAAGCCCCGAATCTCGACCGCCGAGTGCGCTCCCGCGGCCTCGGCCAGCTCCTTCACGGCCGCCAGCTCCCCCTCGGTGTCCGACGGGAACCGGTTGACGGCGACCACGACGGGCAGTCCCATCGACGTCACCACGCCCACCAGATGTTCCAGGTTGGGCGCGCCCGCGCGCAGCGCCTCCACGTTTGGCTCGTCGAGGTCGCGGTCCCGCACCCCGCCGTGCGACTTGAGCGCCTTCGCCGAGGCGACCAGCACCGCGCCGCTCGGCTCGAGATCGTTGTAGCGCGCCTTGATGTTCATGAACTTCTCGAAGCCCAGGTCGGCGCCAAAGCCCGCCTCGGTGAGCACGTAGTCGGCGTAGCCGAGAGCGAGGCGGTCACCGACGACCGAGCTGCAGCCGTGGGCGATGTTGCCGAACGGCCCGGTGTGGACAATCACCGGTTGGCCCTCGGAGGTCTGCACCAGGTTGGGCTGGATGGCGTAGCGCAGCAGCGACATCATCGACCCGACCGCGTTGATCTCCTCCGCCGTTACGGGCCGGCCGCCGTCCGTGAAGCCGACTACGACCCGCGAAAGCCTGTCCCGCAGGTCCGCCAGACCGGAAGACAACGCCAGCACCGCCATGATTTCCGACGCGGTTACTATGTCGAAGCCCGTCTCGGTCATGGGCGCGTTGGGCGAGCCCCCCACGCCGGTCACGACGTCGCGCAGTGCGCGGTCCTCCACGTCGGTCACACGCCGCCAGCTTATGCCGACGGGGTTGAAGCCCTCGATCTGCCCCCGCTGCACCACGTTGTCGGTAAGCGCGGCGAGTAGGTTGTGGGCGGAGCCTACGGCATGGGCGTCTCCGGTGAAGTGGATGTTGACCTCGTCTTCCGGCTCGACCCGCGCCTCGCCGCCGCCGGTGCCGCCGCCCTTGATGCCGAATATCGGGCCGAGGGATGGCTCGCGCAGCGTGGCCGCGACGCTCTGGCCGAGCCTGCCAAGTCCCTGCGCGAGGCCGACGGTGGTGGTTGTCTTGCCCTCCCCGGCGCGTGTGGGCGTCATGCCGGTGACCACGATGAGCTTGCCGCGCGGCCCGCCTTCCCGTATGGCCTCCAGACTGATCTTGGCCTTGTGGCGCCCGTAGGGAATAACGTGCTCCTCCGCTAGGCCCATAGATTCCGCGATTTCCGCAATCGGTCGCATTGCCTGTTCTCCTTTAGCTAGCGCGCTGTTGGCGGGACGCGGCCTGAGCGCGCTGCTCGATCAAAAAGAAAGCCGCCAGCGCATCGCAGTGGTTGCATTGCGCCGGCGGCCGAGAGGAAGAGAACACCTGAGGAGGTCAAGCTCCTCATTCCTTACTATAACATATCGCCGGGCTTGATGCCACCAACCGGGATGCCCGATTCGAAGAGCTTCCGCGCGAACATAGTACCAGCAGCCACGGCATCCGTGCCACCCGTCCGCGGCGGCTCGGCGCAAGCGCGGCGGGGTGTGCTAAAATCGGGCGACACCACTATAGCGGGGGATGGCAGATATGGAACCAGGCTTGCGGTTTGGCACAGGGCTTATGGGCGGGGACTCCGAGACGGCGAACAGCGCCAGGCGCCTGGAGGAGTTGGGGTTCGACTTTCTGTCGACCGGCGAACACTTCATGCGCGGCGATCCGCCCACTCCCACGTCGCTGTCGCTGCCGGTGCTCGCGGTGGCGGCTGGCGCGACCGAGCGCATCCGGCTGGTGTCGTCGATTCTGCTCCTGCCGTTTTACCATCCCACGCTGCTCGCCAAGCTCACCACCACGCTGGACAGGGCCTCCAACGGGCGGCTGACGCTGGGCGTGGGTGTTGGCGGGGAGTTTCCGGTCGAGTTCGCGGCCGCGGGCCTGAACGTAAAGCAGAGAGGGCGGCGGTCCAACGAGTGCCTGGAGGCGCTCAGGGCGCTTTGGACGGGGGACCGCGTGGACTACACGGGCCGCCACTTCCAACTGGACGGTGTGTCTATCAACCCGCCCCCGGCGCAGCAACCGCATCCGCCAATCTGGGTCGCCGGCCGCCGCGATGCGGCGATTCGGCGGGCCGCCCTTTTGGGCGACGGCTGGTATCCCTACTTCTACAGCCCGGAGCTGTACCGCGAGAGCGTGTCCAAGTTACGGCAGTTTGCCTCGGACGCGGACAGGGACCTTTCGGGCTTCGATTGGGCCTTCTACTCCTTCATCTCGATTTATCCGGACGAGGAGGACGCCGCGCGCGCCGCGGCGGCGGCCCTCGGCGGGCGATACTCCTCCCAGGGCAGCTTCATGAACGTGGTGCGCCGCTACTGCGTGTTTGGCTCGGTGGAGGCGTGCGTCAAGCGGCTGAAGGAGTACGTGGACGCCGGTGCACGCGACATCGTGTTCAGTGTGTCCTGTCCGCCGGAGGACAGGCAGAGGCACCTGGAGCAGCTGGTGGGCGAGGTGATTCCTCGATTGCGAAAGGCCGTGGGCTAGGAGGGAGAGCAGGCCTCAGATGGGGTTCGCTACCTTCCCCTGAACACCGGCCCCCTGCTTTCCAGGGACGCTTGCACCGACTCGCGCTGGTCCTCGGTGCCCGATAGCGGCGCGGCGGCCTCGTCCTCGAGCGCGACGACCTCCTCCCAGCTGGGGCTGTGCCGCCACATGAGCCGTTTGGTCTCCCTTACCGCCAGCGGCGGATTGACCGCCACGTCGCGGGCAAACGAACGCGCCTCTTCCATCAGGTCTTCTGGCGCGACGACCCTGCTCACCAGCCCCGCGCCGAGCGCCCATTCGGCGTTGTAGATGCGCCCCGTAAGCGCCATCTCGTTGGCCACTCCCTGGCCGGCCAGCGCGGCGAGCGTGTACGACGCCGCGGTGTCGGGCACGAGCGAGCGCCTGACGAAGATACAGGAAAATCTGGCGGCCTCCGAGGCTATCCGAATGTCCGACGCGAGCGCCAGCGAAAGGCCCGCGCCCACGGCGGCGCCGTTGACCGCCGCGATGACTGGCTGTGGCAGCCCGCGTATGCGCGAGGCCAGGCCCTGGATCCGCAGCGAGCGGTCGACCACCGGCCTGCGGGCGCCGTCCCCCGAGAGCGACAGCCCCATCTCCGCCAGGTCGGCGCCTGAGCAGAAGCCGCGGCCCTCGCCCGTCAGGATGAGCGCCCGCACCTCCGGGAACAGGTTGCCCACCTCGACCAGCGCCCCGTGGAGTTCCGACGTTAACCGCCGGTCCAGGGCGTTCATCACGTCGGGGCGGCACAGAGTGAGTACCGCCGTGTGATCGTCACGTTCCAGTCTCAGCGCTTCGTACTTCATTGGCAAAATCGCTCCGTCGGGGCGGTCGGGTCGGCCATGTCCCCCCGCAACGCCCCAAACACCGGCTGCCGGGCTACTCGCCTATGTTCGCCTCCATGACGCGCATGGTGTTCTCGCCCAGAATCTTCTTGATGTCGGCCGCAGAGTACTCCCTCCTGAGCAGCTCTTCGGTGACACTCGGGAACTTCGAACAGTCCTCCAGCCCGATGGGCCCGCCGCCTATGCCGTCGAAGTCCGATCCTAGGCCCACGTGGTCTACGCCGGCCACCCTGGCGATGTGGTCGATGTGGTCCACGACCTCCGACAGTGTTGGGAGCTCGATCTCGCGTGACATCTGCCTGCGCCGCTGCCGGATCTCGGCTGCCTGCTGTTGCACGTATTCCGGCGTGCCGGAGTAGTGGGCGATGGCGGAGCGGCGGGCGAACTTCTCGACTTCCTCGATCTCCTCCCACATCTCGCCGCTGTTTTTCTCCGACTCCAGCCTGTGGCGCTCGGAAACGAAGCTCGCCGCGAAATTCACGTTCACTACGCCGTCGTTCGTGGCCACGGCCCGCAGCATGTCGTCTTTCATGTTGCGCGGGTGCTGCGCCAGCGCCCACGCCGAGGAGTGGGATGCCATAATCGGCTTGGTTGCCACCTCGATGGAGTCCCAGAACGTCTTGTCGGACACGTGCGAGATGTCCACCACCATGCCGAGCTTGTTCATCTCGCGTATCACGTCGCGCCCGAAGAGGCTCAGGCCGTTGTTGCGTGAGGCGTCGGTGGATGCATCCGCCCAGGTGTTGGTGTTGAAGTGCGTCAACGTGATGTAACGCATTCCGAGCTCCCAGTAGGTGCGAAGCACCGGCAGGCTCTCGTTGATGCAGTGGCCGCCCTCGATGCAGGGTATGGCGGCGTGCTTGCCCTCGGCAACGATGCGGCGGCAGTCGGCGGCGGTGAGGGCTATCTCCACGTCGTCGGGATTCTCCGCGCAAAGCCGCTTCAGGCCGTCGAGCAGTTCCAGGCAGCGGTCGATGGTGTTCATCTGCGGCACGTGGCTGGCCGCCACGAAGCAGGACCACCACTGCACGCCCAGGTTGCCGTCGCGAATGCGCGGCAGGTCCAGGTGTCCACGTCCGGTCTCGGTCGCCAGGTCCTCGCCGTCATCCACGTAGCGGCTTATCGTGTCGGCGTGTGTGTCCACCACAAGCGACGAGAAGTGAAGGTCGAGCGCGCGTTGGCTGTAGACGTCCTTCGAGCGGGGAACCACGATCTTGGGGTCTTCCATCCAGCTTACCATGTGGGGCCTCCGTGGTATGGTCTCGGCGCGGGTGTGCGCCGCTGGCAGAATAGCGCAACGGTCGCTTTGCCGCAAGTGGTGGGGAGTGGCCAAGGGTGCTCGGGCCGGCGGCGCCCCGCTAGGTAACTGGCTGTGCTAGACTGAGAACCAGCCCGGGGCGGCCCTGCCGCCCCAACAGAATCCCGCCCCATGACCAAGTTCGCCACCAACAAGTACCTGACGGGCGCCAGCCACCAGGACTATGCAATCTTCGAACGCCAGCCGCTGTGGAAGAGATCCGAGAGGGCGCTCGCCGACCTTTGGCAGCGCACCGCACGGCTTCCCGCGCCGCTCGTGGCGCAGGACGGCCAGCGCTTCCGGGTCCTCTACCCGGGCAGGAGGAGCGCCCGCGCCGGCCCGGACTTCCGCGACGCCATCCTGCGTGGCGACGACGGGCGCCGCGTGGTGGGCGACGTCGAGTTGCACCTCCGGGCGCCGGACTGGTACAGCCATAGCCACCACGCCGACCCCAGTTACAACGGCGTGGTCCTCCACGTCGTGCTTCGTCCCAAGGGGGCGTCCGATACGCGCAGCCAGGCGGGTGGCTCTGTCCCCGTAGTGGGCCTGGAAGCGCAGGCCGAGGCACTCGAGGGGGTAAGCGCCGCGCCGCCGCCGCTGCCTCAGGTGAGCGAGGCGAATACTCCTGAGGAGCTCGCCAGGCTGTTGGCGGAGGCGGGCGACAGGCGATTCCTGCTGCGCAGCGGCGCGTTCTCGCTGGAGTTGCGGGGCGGCGACCCCGACCAGGTGCTGTACGCCGTGCTGATGGAATCGCTCGGCTATTCGGCAAACCGCAAGCCCTTCCGAACGCTAGCGGCGCGCGTGCCCTACGCCGCCCTTTCGAGGCTGCGGAGCGAGCCGGCGTCCACCAGGCTGCTCGCGTTGGAAGCCGCGCTGGCGGGCGCATCTGGGCTGCTGCCCAGGCTGGCTCCGGGGGAGCATCGCGAGCTTGTGGAGAGGGCGCGGGCACTGATGCGGCGGGGGCGCGCGATGTCCCTAAGCGACTGGACCCACTTCCGCGTGCGGCCGACGAATCACCCCATCAGGCGCATTCTGGGCGCGGCGCGCATCTTCGACCGCTTCCTGGACGCCGGGCTCGCTCGCGGCGTCCAGGCGGACGCCGACAACGGCGGCACAGCGCTTCTGACCGGGCGGCTGGGCGCGCCCCCATACGTGGGAGCGCCGCGCGCACGCGATATGGTCGTCAACGTGGCCCTGCCGTTCCTGCACGCCTACGCGGGCGTCGCGAGATCGCGCGAACTCCAGGCGGCCTACCTGGAGTTGTACGCCGGGTGTCCCAAGCTGAGCGAGAACGAGATCACGCGCGAGGCGATGCGCATGCTGCCGGACTGGGGCAGGCGTGCCGTACGCGGCGCGCGCCGGCAGCAGGGGCTGATGGCGCTGTACGAGAGGATGGCCGCGCCAGGCCGCCATTCGGGCATCGCCGAAGCACGAGCGCCCCGCTACGCTGCGGCGCCGGGGCGTTACGGGTTAAGCGCCGCCGCCTGACCCGCCGTCCGCCGGTGGCCGCGTCCTGAGGTAGTCGGCGTAACTCTCCCGGTGGTTGCCCGCCATCGAGTGCAGAATGGCGCGGTGCCTGTAGGCGCTCCAAAACTCCGGGTCCAGCTCGATGGCCCGCGTCATATCCGCGATGGCCCCCTCCACGTCGCCCAGCTCCGCGCGGGCCAGACCGCGATTGTGGTGGGCGTCGCGATAGGACGGACAGGCAGCGACGGCCTCGTCCAACCGTTGAAGCGCCGCGGCGAATTCCCCGGAGCACAGCAGCGCCATCCCGAGGTTGTTGAGCAGAACGGCGTCCGAGGGCCGCAACGCGAGCGCTCGCCGGTAGTCCGCCGCGGCGCGTGGGTACTCACCCAGGTTCGACAGCGCGTTGCCGCGGTCATGGTACGCTTCCGCGTCTCCTCCACCGCGCTCGATCTCCTGGCTGAGAGTGTCGACCTTTCTCTCCAGGTCTTCTCGTGTCAACCGGGGGCCAGTTGTCATGGGGAAGTATTATGCGCGGGGCCGCCCGGCGCAGGCAAGCCGAAGCCGCCCATCAGCGGACGCCGCGAGAATCGGTCCATCGCCGCAGCGGTCCATGCCGAGTACACGCGCCGAGAGCCGTCGCGACCGCAAAAGTGTTAAACTGACTTCGCCGACCGAAGGCGCAAGGAGGGGCTACCGATGCGCACCATTGACGTTATAGCGCGGATTCTGAAGGCGGAAGGCGTGGAGTACCTGAGCGCCTTTCCCACAACCCCCATGATCGAGGCCGCCGCGGAGGCCGGCATACGGCCCATCATCTGCCGCCAGGAGCGCGTGGGCGTGGGCATAGCCGACGGCTACTCCCGCGCAACCAACGGGCGGCCTCCCGGGGTGTTCGCCATGCAGTACGGGCCGGGCGCCGAGAACGCTTACGCCGGCGTGGCGACGGCCTTCTCAGACGCGGTGCCGATGCTGCTGCTGCCTCTGGGCCATCCCACGCAGCGCGACGGCGTATTCCCGCTCTTCAGCTCGATGCGCAGCTACGAGTCGGTGACCAAGCGAGTTGAGCTGTTGAACTCGCCGGGCCGCGTCGTAGACGCCATGCGGCGCTCGTTCGCCGCGATGCGCATGGGCCGCCCCGGCCCGGTGATGCTGGAGATTCCGGCGGACGTCGCAATCGCCGAAGTCGACCCCTCCATACTCGAAGGCTACCGTCCGGTGCGCGCCGCTCGGTCTGCGGCGGACGAACAGGACGTCGAGCGCGCGGCGCGGGTCCTGCTGGACGCCCGCAGTCCGGTGATTCACGCGGGGCAGGGCACCCTGTACGCGGACGCCACGCCGGAGCTGGTGGAGCTTTCCGAGCTGCTTCAGGCGCCGGTGATGACCACGATGGCGGGCAAGAGCGCGTTTCCGGAAGAGCATCCACTTGCGCTGGGCAGCGGCTCCGGCGTGATGAGCGGCCCGTTGTACCGCTTCCTGGGCGGAGCCGACGTGGTGTTCGGGGTGGGCACCAGCTTCACCAGGCACGGCATGACCACCCCCATCCCGCCGGGCAAGACCATGATTCACGCTACCAACGACCCCGTCGACATCGGCAAGGACTACCACACCGATCACCCGTTGCTCGGTGACGCCAAGCTGGTTCTGCGCCAGTTGATCGAATGCTGCCGCGATCTCTCGGACGGCGCTCCACGCCGGCCCGCGGGCGCGGTCGCCGAAGAGATCGCCAGCATCAGGGCGGAGTGGCTGGCGGACTGGATGCCCAAACTCACTTCGAACGAGACGCCGATCACGCCCTACCGCGTCATTTGGGAGTTCATGAACCTCGTGGACCCCGACGACGCCATAGTTACCCACGACTCCGGGAGCCCCCGCGACCAGATCATGCCCTTCTACCGTGCCGGAGGGCCGCGCACCTACCTGGGCTGGGGCAAGTCCCACGGCCTGGGCACGGGGCTGGGGCTGAACATAGGCGCCAAGCTTGCCCACCCCGACAAGTTCGTGGTCAACTTCATGGGCGACGCCGCCTTCGGCATGACCGGCCTGGACTTCGAGACGGCCGTCCGCTCCAACATTCCCATTCTGACAGTAGTGTTCAACAACTCCACCATGGCCATCGAGACTGCCGCGATGGCCGCATCCCACAGCCTGTACGGCACGCGCGATCTGGGCGGCGACTACGCCGGCATGGCGCGCAGCATGGGTGGATGGGCGGAGCGCGTCACCGACCCCTCCGAGGTCTCCCCCGCGTTAGGGCGCGCCCGCGAAGCGACCGAGAATGGCGAGGCGACGCTGCTGGAGATCATCACCAGCGAGGAGAAGGACTTCTCCCACCGCCGCGCTTTCGCGTAGGCCGTCTCATAAAATCCCTTCCCCCTCGCAGGGGGAAGGTTAGTGCCTGCCCCGTACTCGATACGGGGATGGGGGTGACACCGATTCCAGGCCCGGCTCATCGTCACGAAAGGAAACACCCATGCACACGGCCAAGAACGCGGAAACCGAGACGATCTACCCCGACAAGGTGGAGGGCCTGCCCTTCCGTGGCAGGGTATCCCTGAAGGCCATGCTATCCGGCGAGAACATGGTGATGATTGAAATGCGCTATCCCAAAGGCGCGAACTCGCCTGAACATGCCCACGACCATGAATCGGTCTGCTACGTGGTAAGCGGTCGTGTGCGCGGCGTCATCGAGGGTGCCGAGAGCATCCTCGCGGCGGGGGACGCCTGCCTGCACCCTAAAGGTGTTTCCCATAGCGTAGAGGCGCTCGAGGACTCGATGATCGTGGAGATCAAGTCCCCAGCGGTGCCTCTGGAAAACTTCCTTGGCCCGCGGTAGGCCCGTGCGAGCCGCGCCTACTCGGACAGAAAGCCCTGTACGATGCGCACGAACTCGTCGGTCTTCTCTATTTCCGGCATGTGGCCGCAGCCGTCGATTACCTCCAGGCGCGAGCCGGGAATCGACCGGTTGTACAACTCACCCGCGCTGAGGGGGATTATCGGGTCCTCGCGGCCCCAAACGATGAGAGTGGGCAGCCGCTTGAGCCGGCTGAGCAGGTTGGGCAATCCAAGGTAGTGCATGTAGGGACGCCACGACAGCCTGCACGCCTCCTCCCGAGATACCTCCCATGCCTCGGCCAGTTCGGGGCTCGGCTCCTCGGGGCACACCTGCTCGAACTCTGGTGTGGAGGCGGGGTCCAGCACACTCTCGGTGATGAACTCCTTAGCCACAACCAGGAACATGTCGAATATCTCGCCGGTAGGAGGGCGGACGCCCGCCGGCGCGACCAGCACCAGCTTCTTGAACATGTCGGGGGCCATGGTGGCCATCTCCGCCGCGAGCCAACCGCCCAGCGACGACCCCATGAGGTTCACCTGTCCGAGACCGATGTCGTCTATCGCCTCCAGGTACCAGCCCGCGAGGTCCCGGATGTTCATTATCCAGTCCAGCCGAGGCGACGTGCCAAAGCCCGGGTGCGTGGGGACGTGCAGGGTGTTGTTCTGGGCCAGCGCCTCGTGGTGCCGCAGCCAGCCGTGGTAGCCCATCTCTCCGTGAAGCAGCAGCAGCGGGTCGCCCGAGCCGCCCTTTACCACTTGAATGTTGGCGCAGGCAACCTCTATGCTCTCCTGTGTCCAGGATTTGGCGGTCGTAGTCATGCTGGGGAGTCCTCCTAGCTTCGGGTTGAGGGCCTTCGCGGAACGGGAAAGCCCGCGGCGACCGCCCCGATTGTGCGACGCCGCGGGCGGCCATGTCAAGTCAGACGCGAATCCAAAGGCGCGGAGCGGGTGTCCCCTCTCCCTCGATAGGAGAGGGTTAGGGTGAGGGTAGAAACAGGGCGCCACCGCGAAAAACCGACCAACCGACCAACTGACCAACTGACTAACTAATCCCCCAGGAGACACCATGAGTCCTGTTTTGATCACCGTATTCGATGGATTGCAGCCGGCGCAGGTGACCCCCGAGCTGATGCCCAACCTTGCCCGTTTCGCGTCAGAGGGGGTCACGTTCGCGAACCACCACCCCGTGTACCCCAGCGTCACACGCATTAACGCCGCAAGCATGGTTACAGGCCGCTATCCCGGCGCCCACGGCCTCGCGGCCAACACGCTGGTCGTGCGCGAAATGGACCCCCACCTGGTGTTCTCCGCGTTGGAACCAACGCTGACACGGCTCAAGGAGCGCACGGGCCGCGTGCTGCTTGCGCCAACGCTGGCCGACCTGCTGGCGCGCCACGGAATGGAGTACGTCGCCATCGGCACGGGAACCACCGGCAACGCCTTTGTCCACAACCCCAACGCCGACGAGTCGGGCGGCGCGACCATTCACCCCGAATTCACGCTTCCACGCGGCCTGTACGGGGAGCTGGAGGCCCGCTTTGGAGAGTGGCCCCCCGAGGCCATGCCCGCCGTGGACAGGCTGGCAAGGGCGGTTGACGTGATGACGGACTACATCCTGACCGAACGCCGGCCCGCGGTCGCGTTCATCTGGTTTTCCGAGCCGGACCACGCTCAGCACGCCCACGGCGTGGGCAGCGCAGAAAGCGTGCATGCGGTTGGCGCTGCAGACCAGCAGTTCGGTCGGCTGCTGGCGTGGCTGGAGCGCTCGGGGCGCGCTAACGACTTCGACGTGCTGGTGACGTCGGACCACGGATACTCGACCATCAAGGGCGTGGTGGACCTCGAGGCAGAGCTTAGCTCCGCGGGCTTCCCCACCGCGAACAGGCCCGGTGGCGTCGCGGTGGCGCCCAACGGCAGTTCGGCGCTGTTATACGTCCACGACCGCGACCCGGATACGGCCGATGCGCTGGCCGCGTGGCTGATGGCCCAGCCATGGTGCGGCCCCGTTCTCGCGTCCGGGACGGCGTCCGGCGTTTCGGGTACGCTGCCGGCGGCGCTGCTGGGCAACGACGGCGAGCGTGCGCCGGAACTTGCGGTGTCGCTCGGCTGGGACGCCGGGTCAAACGAGGCCGGGTACGCCGGAATGGTGTACTCGACGGGAGGCGCGCCAGGTCTGGGGCAACACGGCTCGATAAGCCGCACCGAAATGCGCAACGCGCTGTTCGCGAGGGGTCCCAGTTTCGCTTCCGGCCTGCGAGTGGACTCGCCGTCGGGCAGCGCCGACGTGGCGCCCACCGTGCTGCGCCTGCTTGGGCTGGACCAAGGCGTCCCCATGGACGGACGGCCGCTGACCGAGGCGCTCGCCGCCGCCGGCCCGGTGTCGTGGTCAACAGAGGTGCATGAGGCCGAGCGGGCCGTCGAAGGCGGCGTGTACCGCCAGCGCGTCACGCTGTCCAGGGTCGGCGACTCCGTGTACGCCGACGAGGGGATTGCCTGGCCCGACCGGTAAGCGCCGGGGGTGCGCACACTCCGCGCCGCCGTCGAAAGCCCCGTCGATTCACCACTCGTAGGGGCGGGTTTCCATCTCGTCCGCTAACACCTGCTGTCCTGTCAAGGGCAGGGGGAGTAAGCGGAAAGGCAGGGTCTGACATGATATACTTCGCCAACGCCCATAAGCGCTGCTCATGATTATCCTGGTGTCCCATGCAGTTCACCGAAACACCAAGAATCGATCACTTTCGCTAAGGATGCCAATTTTCTCCTCCGATTCGATTGAGCAAACTGGTTCCGAATAAGGCCTCACCCTGAGTTTCGCCGTTAGCCGTATGTCGACTGAGATTTCCAGACACAAGGCAGTCACTTCAACCGATCAGAACAAGCTACGCTTGGAAGACCGGGCGATTCATAATTGGTACCGGTTCGTCCAGTCGTTCCCGCAACATCTGGTTCGCAACTACCTCGAACTGTTTGGCGTGAACTCCTCCGACACGGTCTTGGACCCGTTCTGTGGCACAGGCACTACGCTGGTGGAGTGCAAGAAGCTCGGCATCGCAAGTGTGGGAATTGAATCCCATCCCATGGCTGCACTTGCGAGCTCGGTCAAGGTTGATTGGTCCGTTGAACCCCAGGCACTGTTGGAATATGCTAACGAGGTTGCTTCGTTAGCCGCGATGGCGAACGGCGACGATAGTAGTGCCCACCCCATCGGTGGCCCATGGTTTGGTACGGGTGGCAATGAGCCAGTCACGCTGAGGCAGCTTGGCCCAGAGCAGGCTAAGCTGTTGTTGAAGAACTCGATTAGCCCGATACCTCTGCACAAGACGCTCATGCTCCTTCGAGTGGCGGAGCGGTGTGGCAACCCCAACCTGTTCAGGTACGGACAACTGGCACTGGCAAAGGCACTAGTCTACCGGATCGGCAATTTGAAGTTCGGTCCCGAAGTAGGGCTGGGTCGGATCAAGGACGACGCGCCGGTCGTTGAGGCTTGGCTCGAAGAAATGCGAACGATCGCCGAAGACAGTGCCAACACAAGGGAGCACGATCATGCCCCCGCCAGAGTTATACAGGCAGACGCACGAGTCGCGGATGAGATATTGGGCCCAGATTCAGTAGACGCCGTAATCACCTCTCCTCCATACCCGAACGAAAAGGGCTACACGCGGACAACGCGACTGGAGTCGGTCGTCCTCGGGCTGATACGAGACAAAAAGCAACTGAGATCCCTGAAGAAAGACATGATCCGATCCAACACGAGGGGCGTGTACAAGACTGACACGGACGACCAGGTAGTTGAGAAACATCAAGGCATACAAGAAATCGCAAATGCCATTGAGCGAAGGCGAATCGCAATGGGCAAAACGTCCGGCTTTGAGCGCCAGTACCACCGGGTCACCCTGCTCTACTTTGGTGGAATGGCTAGACACCTGGAATCCTTGCGGCCCGTCCTTAGGTCGGGCGCCAAGCTGGCATATGTGGTTGGCGACCAGGCGTCCTATCTGAGAGTGATGATCCGCACCGGACAGATTATCGCCGATCTTGCCCAGTCACTCGGATACAAGGTTCTTGACATTGATCTGTTTCGCACAAGACCTTCAACCGTCACAGGTCAACAACTTCGGGAAGAAGTTGTCATCATGGAGTGGAGAGGTGCCTGACAGGAATATGTCTAGCAACAGCCGCTACGCGAGGATCATAGAGGCGATTTTTCTCGCAAGACATGAGGTCGGAAGCCGCGATGTGGCTTTTGAACGGGACGACATACGCACATTTGCCTCCGATCTGAACGTCGACCTACCCAGAAACCTTGGAGACATAATCTACAGCTTCCGATATAGAACGGAACTGCCGGAGAGTATTCTTGAATTGGCTCCACCAGGAGAGACATGGATTATCAGGCCAGCCGGGCGAGGCAAGTACAGATTTGTCCTTGTCACGGACGTGCCACTGGTTCCCAATCCGAACTTGGCGGTCACAAAGATACCCGATGCTACTCCTGGAATAATCTCGATGTATGCCTTTAACGACGAGCAAGCCCTTCTAGCCCGCGTCCGCTACAATCGACTCATAGATGTCTTCCTTGGCATTGCCTGCTATTCGCTTCAGAACCACTTTCGCACAACCGTTTCCGGAATCGGGCAAGTAGAGACGGACGAGGTTTATGTCGGCGTTGACAAGAGTGGGGCCCACTATGTTGTACCGGTACAAGCTAAGGGGGACAGCGACAGGCTTAACCGAGTCCAGATTGAGCAGGACATAGCCGTCTGCTCCGAGAAACTGCCGTCGCTTATCTGTCGGCCCGTCGGGGCGCAGTTCATGGCGGACGAGTTGATCGCGCTCTTTGAGTTTGAGCAACAAGGCGACGACATTAGAATATCGTCGGAAAAACACTAT
The DNA here is from genome assembly GCA_965262385.1 of Dehalococcoidia bacterium. Classification (GTDB taxonomy): domain Bacteria; phylum Chloroflexota; class Dehalococcoidia; order Lucifugimonadales; family CATOSD01; genus CATOSD01. The sequence continues at coordinate 132,730 of CBDHFB010000016.1, forward strand.
CAGCTAGTGCCTCCCGATTCTGTCACCGAACAGGACTTGCTGTCTTATCGCCAGCGATTGGGAAATGGACCGTAGAAGTGGTTTTGGCACGCACTGATCTCGCCCCATCAACTCCACTTGGAGCTGTCCTTGGTCAGGTGCGGTAGGCAAAAGGGGCGTTCGCTTCCCTACAGGCACCATACTCCTCTAGCAGGGCTCACTCCAGTCCCAAGCATCAGAACTGCAAAGCCCAAGTCCCTTACCCCCCTTGACCACCCCCGCACACCCGTGCTACGCTCCCCGCATCGAGGGACCGACCCCGCCATCCGCCCACCGCGCGCACGGCAGCCGGGCCCTCCCGCCCTCCCGCCCACCTGCTCCATTCCTGCCACACCTTGCGGCTTCCGCTCCCGTGTCCGTGCCAAAAGGCGACCCCGCCGGGGCCGCTCCAACAGCATTCACAGCTATGAGGTGGAACAGAATGGAACAAAACGGAACACATTTCGCCGAAAATCTGACCCAGAGGCAGCTCACGGCCCTCCCGCACCTGCTCAGGCCCGGATCGCTCTCTGTCCAGGCGCGCCACGCCGGCGTCGGCCGCACCACCCTCTACCGCTGGCTCCAGGACGAAAACTTCCGCGAATGCCTCGAGTGGCTCCGCAAAGAGACCATGCGCTTCACCCAGGCCCAGCTTCAGGCAATGTCGTACAAGGCCGCCGCCGTTCTCGACGACGCCCTCGATGACCACGACACCCGAATCCGCCTCCAGGCCGCCCGCCTCGTCCTGGACCAAGCCCACAACGCCCAGCGCGACCAGACCCTCCACAGTAAGGTCGAAAACCTCATCGACGCCGTGACGCTCATGGACGACCCCATGTGGCGCCCTCGATAAGGCAGCATGGTCTTCCACCGCAGAGTGAGACAGGCTCGCCGATGCCCTCCGCGTTGTACGCCGGTTGTGCCTGTGCTATCCTATTCGCCACGGGGAGTAGCGCAGCTTGGTAGCGCACCTGCATGGGGTGCAGGGGGTCGCTGGTTCAATTCCAGTCTCCCCGACCAGTGCCCAAATCAGCCGTTCCGTTGGCCCGCCGCGACGCGTGGGCGCCCGCATTTTTGCGGTATGTGCGAATGGCGTTGACCAACAGTTTGCCGCCCCCTAACATTGCCTCGAGCATTTCCAGCCAGGAGTGGCGCCCATGCAAAGACGAGACCTGCCCGTGCTGCCAACGTCCGTGGTCGGCAGCTACGCCACCCCGAGCTGGCTGTGGACCGCCATGGACGCGATCCAGCGGGGCGAGTACGGCGCCACCGACGTCAGGGAGACCTTCGACGACGCGGTGAGCATGGCTCTCATGGACCAGGAGCGGGCGGGACTCGACATAATCAGCGACGGCGAGATGCGCCGCTACTTCTTTGTGCAAAGCTTCTACGACCGGATGACCGGCATCGTAGAAGACCCGCCGCTGCGGAAGGTCGGCCTTTACGGCTACGACTCCCCGCCGCGCTTCCACACCACCGGCAAGGTGGGCGTGCCCGATGGACTCGGAATCGTGGAGGAGTACGAGTTCGCCAGGAGCCGAACCAACCTGCCCATGAAGGTTACCTGCCCCGGGCCGCTCACGCTTACCATCCACTTGAGACCAGGGGGGGGCTACCGCGACAGGCTGGAGCTGGCGCAGGAGTTCGCCGGCGTCATCAACCGGGAGCTGCGCCGACTGGTGGAGCTCGGCGCCGACTTCATCCAGATCGACGAGCCATCGTTCGCAATCATACCCGGCGCGGTGCGAGACTGGGTGGAGCTGTACAACGCCTGCGTGGAAGGAGTGAATGCCAAGCTCGCGTTGCACGTCTGTTTCGGTAACCTGGGGAGCCGTCCCCGCGGCAAGCGCCGCTACGCCTGGATGCTGCCGGAGCTTCTCGACTGCCGCGCCGACCAATTCGTGTTCGAGTTCGCCAACCGCGAAATGGCGGAGAGCGGGCTGTGGAGCGAGTTCGGCATAGACAGGGAGCTGGGCGCGGGAGTCGTGGACATCAAGTCGTTTTACGTCGAGAAGCCTGAGGACGTGGCGGAGCGCATTCGCGAGTTGCTGGGGCACGTCAGCCCTGAGCGGCTGTACCTCAACCCGGACTGCGGCTTCTTCCAGCTCCCCAGGTGGATCTCGTACCTCAAGCTGGATGCGCTGGCAAAGGGCGCGAAGATAGTACGCGAGGAGCTCGGAGCGGCGGGATAGCGGCCCGAACGGGCGGCGCCCACTCGCGCGGAGGAGAACACGGCATGGCAGACTACAGGCCGAACATGACCGACTACGAGGCCGAGCGGCGGGAATTCAAGCTGGATGTTCCGGAACACTTCAATTTCGGATTCGACGTGATCGACAAATGGGCGGAGGACCGAACCAAGCTCGCCCTGATATCGGTGGCGCCGGATGGCGAAAGCGCCCAGAAGCACACGTTCTGGGACCTCAAGGTGCAGTCCAACAAGTTCGCCAACCTGCTTGCCGGCCTTGGCGTGGATAGGGGCGAGCGCGCCTTCTTCATGGGGCCGCGTGTGCCTGAGTGGTACGTGGCCGTGCTGGGTATGATCAAGGCCGGCGTCATCCCCATGCCCGCGACCACGCTGTTGACGCCCCACGATATAGAGTATCGCGTGACCCTCGCGGACGCCACGGTGGCCATAGTTGACTTGGAGAATGCCCACAAAGTCGAAGAAGTGGTGGCCGACTGCCCGACGCTGGAGAGGATCATCCTGTTGGACGGCAGCAGGCGCGGCTGGACCAGCTGGCAGGACGAAATGGACGGGCTGTCCGCGTCGTACGAGCCGGCCGAGCCAACCCGCAGCGACGACGACATGATCATTTACTTCACGTCCGGCACGGTGGGCCCGCCCAAGATGGTGCTGCACACCCAGGCGTCCTACGCGATCGCCCACGTCATCACCGCCCGCTTCTGGCACGACCTCAAGCCCACGGACGTCCACTGGGCCATATCCGACACCGGCTGGGCCAAGACCGCCTACGGCAAGCTGTTCGGGCAGTGGACGGAAGGCGCGGCGGTGCTCCAGCACAACGCGCAGGGTCGATTCGACCCCGACCTTACTCTGCGAATCTTGACCCGCTACGGAGTGTCTGCGTTTTGCGCGCCGCCCACCGTATACCGGATGATGGTGCTTGGCGACCTTTCGAAGTACGACCTGAGTTCGCTGCTCCACTGCACGGGAGCGGGTGAGCCGCTCAATCCGGAGGTCATCAAGCAGTGGGAAGACGGCACCGGCCACACTATCTATGACGGCTACGGCCAGACGGAAACGGTGCTGCTGGTTGGAAACTACCGCTGCATGCCCGTGAAGCCCGGCTCGATGGGCCTGCCCACACCCGGCTTCGACGTCGCGGTCATCGACGATGACGGCACCGAGCTCGGTCCGAACGAGGAGGGCCAGATCGCGGTTCGAGTCTCCCCGGAGCGCCCCGTAGGCCTGATGAAGGAATACTGGCGCGACAAGGACGCGATGGACTCGTGCATGTTCGGTGACTGGTATCTAACGGGCGAGAAGGCGTACGTGGACGAGGACGGCTACTACTGGTTCGTAGGCCGCGCTGACGATCTCATAATCTCGGCAGGCTACCGCATCGGTCCGTTCGAGGTGGAGAGCGCGCTCATCGAGCACCCCGCCGTGGCCGAGTCGGCCGTCGTTGCCAGCCCCGACGAGATCCGCGGAAGCATCGTCAAGGCGTTCGTGGTGCTCGCGCCCGGCTACGTGGAGTCGGACGAACTGACGGGCAGTCTGCAGGCCCACGTCAGGAGCGTGACCGCCCCCTACAAGTACCCCCGGGCTGTGGAATTCGTCTCCGAGTTGCCCAAGACCATCAGCGGAAAGATACGCCGGGTAGAGCTGCGCCAGCGAGAGTTGGACAGCGCTCGGCCCTAGGCCGCGGGGGCTACGCCAAACGCTCGTGGCCGCCGTTATCGTCGAAGTCGCGGGCGCTGAACACGCCGATGTCCCGTCCCTGGTGGACGTGGAAGATGATCTCCTGCCTGTTGATCCCCACACAGTCGAGCAGCTCGTCGTCGATCAGGTCGATGAGGTCCTGTATCCCGTCCGTAGTCAGGCTCTCCTCCACGTTCAGCGTGGCGTGAATGACGGTGTGGGTGAAGTGTATGTCCAACCGTCCCACTGCTCTCTCGTCCTCCAGCACCACGTAGCACTCAGAATAGGGAGTGCGGCACTCTCGTTCGAAGTAGAAGTTTTCCATTAACCCGCCTAGGCTTCCGGCCCGCCTGCAGCCGGGGATGTGATTGGGACACGCCGGATTCGCGGAGGCGCGGCGTGGGCCGTTACAGCCTCACCTGGCCGTTGCCAAGCACGACCCACTTGTAGGACGTCAGCTCCCGCAGCCCCATCGGCCCCCGCGCGTGCATCTTATTGGTGCTGATGGCGACTTCCGCTCCGAGCCCGAACTGGCCGCCGTCGTTGAAGCGAGTGGAAGTGTTGACCATAACGGCGCTGGAGTCCACGTCGTCCAGGAACCGCATAGCCGCTGAGTAGTCTTCCGTCACAATCGCCTCCGTGTGGCCGGAGCCGTAGCTGACTATGTGGTCCAGCGCCTCGTCCAGCGAGTCCACTATCTTGACGGCGGCAGTCAGCGACAAAAACTCGGTGCTCCAGTCCTCTTCGGTTGCCGGAATCACCTTCAGGGCCTCGGTCGGTCCGAGTATGCTGAGCGCGCGCCTGTCGCAGCGCGCCTCTACGCCGTCCTCACCGAACGCCTCGGCGAGCCGGGGCAGGTACGCCGGGGCGATGGCGGAGTGTACCAGCACGGTGTCGAGCGCGTTGCACACTGAAGGTCGCTGCACCTTGGCGTTGTGCACTATGTTCACCGCCATGTCAACGTCGGCCGACCTGTCCACGTACGTGTGGCATACGCCCACGCCGCCCGTCACCGCGGGCACGGTGGCCTCGGCCGCCACGCGGTTTATCAGCTCCTGTCCGCCGCGGGGGATGATGAGGTCGATCACGCCGCGCATGGTGAGCATGCGTCCGACCAGCGCGCGGTCGGTGGACTCGACTCGCTGCACGGCGTCGCGCGGCAGCCCGGCCTCTTCCAGCGAGTCCCTCACCAGCTCCGCGAGCGCCGCGTTCGAATGGGCGGCCTCTCTGCCGCCGCGCAGAATCACCGAATTGCCCGACTTTAGACACAGCGCCGAGATGTCGACCGTAACATTGGGCCGGCTCTCGTAGATGGCGCCTATCACGCCCAGCGGCACCGTGCGCCGGCCCACGCGCAGGCCGTTGGGCATCTCCCGCATGTCGAGGGTCTCTCCCACCGGGTCGGGCAGCTTGGCCACCGCTCGCACGTCTGCCGCGAGGCCCTGGAGCCTGTCCTGGTCGAGCTTTAGCCTGTCCAGCAGCGCGTCGCTGAGACCGGCCTGCCTACCGGCCTCGAGGTCCTGCCCGTTTGCCGCTAGTATCTCGCTCCGCCTGCGGGCCAGCCCGTCGGCTACGATCTCGAGAGCCGTATTCTTAGCGTGGCCGCCGGCCTTCGCCAGCAATCGGGCCGCTTCCCTCGCTGCGGCGCCCTTATTCGTCAATTCGTCGTTCAACTTCGCACCTCGCCAATCACCAGCGTCAATGCCATCAATCAAGAATATTGACTACTGACAAACTGACAAACTACAACACAACCATGTTGCTTCTGTGGACCACTTCCTCCCCGTACTGGTGGCCCAGGGTCTCGGCTATCTGTCCCGAATGGATACCCATAATCCTGGCCACCTCGTGGGAGGCGTAGTTGGTTATTCCGCAGGCTATCTGGGCGCTGGAGGCGTCGGTGATGGAGATGATATCTCCTCGGTTGAACGGGCCTTTGACGCCCTTCACGCCGGCGGGCAGCAGGCTACGTTGCCTATCTCGCAATACGGCGGCCGCGCCATCATCGACCACTATCTCTCCCCGAGTGGATAGGCCGCTGAGCATCCACCGCTTGCGGCTTTCCATCTTCGAGCTGGTGGCAGGGAAGTATGTGCCGATGCTCTCACCCTCCAGCAGCCTCAGAAGCACGTTACGCTCCTTGCCGCTGGCCATTACCACGCTTATGCCCGACGCGGCAGCGAGCCGCGCAGCGTACAGCTTCGTCGCCATTCCCCCGCGACCGCGGCCGTCCCACGAGCCGCCCGCGATTTCGTCGAGGTGCCTGCCCGCGCGCTCCACGTAGGGGATAAGCCGCGCATCGGGGTCGAGGTGCGGATCGGCGGTGTACAGCCCAGCCAACTCACCCAGGAGCACCAGTAGGTCGGCGTCCACCAAGTTCGCCACCATGGCCGATAGAGTGTCGTTGTCGCCGAACACGTCGCCCTCCAGCTCCTCCACCGCAACTACGTCGTTCTCGTTAATCACGGGCACAACGTGGCGATCGAGCAGCGCCAGCAGCGTGTTGCGTACGTTCAGGTACCCCAACCGGTCCACCAGGTCTCGGCGTGAGAGGAGCGCCTGCGCGACGTGTATCTCGTGCCAGGAGAACAGCTGCTCGTAGGCGTTCATAAGGTGCCCCTGGCCGATGGCGGCCAGCGCCTGCCGCAGACTGAGTGCCTTGCCGCCGGGCTTCAGCTTCAGCACGTGGCGACCCGCAGCCACGGCCCCGGACGACACCAGCAACACGTCGTAACCCCGCTCGCGAGCGCGGGCCACCTGGCCGACCACAGTGGACATAATCTCGAGGTCCAGTTTGTCCGTGCCACCGGTAAGCAGGCTGGTGCCCACCTTCAAGACTATTCTGCTGTTCGGGGGGACGCCGTTTCGTGTGCGGTCGCCGTAGCTCACGGTCCGGGTTGCCTCACGGGTTGGGTTGGGCTGGCGGCATGGCCTGGCGCCGCCGGATCACGCGCGCCGGGCACGGGTGCCATTATAGCAGCAACTCCCGTTCGCCGGGGAGGCCGGAGAATCGTTTCGTCCCGTGGTTCACATCGCTGGACTCCGAACCGCTGCAGCCCGGACTTCCCCACCGAGCGCCTGGGATGATAGACTTGCTCGGCAAGAAAGCAGAGAAAGGAGCATACCAGCAATGGCCGGTTCAGATTGGGGAGACATCTACAGGGAGTTGGGGGCCACGCCCATAATCAACGCCATTGGAAGCGTGACCATGCTGGGAGGCTCATCGCCCATTCCAGAGGTCAAGGAGGCCATGGAACGGGCGGACTCAGCCTACCTGCCGCTTATGGAGCTGGAGGAGAAGGCGGGGCAGGCCATCGCCGATATGGTCGACGTACCGGCGGCCTACATCACCGCGGGAGCGGGCTCTGCGCTGACGCTCGCGACGGCAGCTTTGATGGCCGGCGACGACGACGACAAGATACAGCAGCTGCCGGACACGTCCGGCATGAAGAACGAGATACTCATTCAGAGGCGGCAGCGCTACTGGTACGACAGGTGCCTCGAGCTCGCGGGCGCGAAGCTCGTCGAGTACGGTAGCGACGACCGCACGACGCGCGCCGACCTGGAGGCCGCCATCGGCCCCAACACGGCGGCGGTTCACTACTACGCCGTGGAGCAGGTTATCGACCCCGACGCGCTGCCGTTGGAGGACACGATCGAGATAGCCCACGCTCGCGGCGTTCCGGTCACGGTTGACGCCGCGGGCCAGATCTACCCGCTGGACCTGTTCGGCAAATACATTCGCATGGGCGCGGACTTTCAGTGCGTGGCTGCGAAGTACCTGGGAGCGACCCAGTCCGTTGGCCTCGCGCTGGGCACCGAGGAGATGATCCACAAGCTGTCGCTCCAGTCGTTCGTTGGATACGAGGGGCGTCGCATTCGAGGCGTGGGCCGGCCGCAAAAGGTGGACCGCCAGGAGATGGTGGGCGCGGTAGCGGCGGTTCGGCACTGGATGACGATGAACCACGAGGAGCGTCTGGCGTCCGTCGAGTCGCGGTGCCAGACCCTGCTGGGGATTCTGAAGGGCACAGAGGACAAAGGCCTCAAGGGTGTCATGCTCGACAACGTGATAGGGCACCAGCCATTCGGCCTCGAGTTGAACGTCGACGAGGCGGTGGCCGGCATGAGCGCCCAGGAAGTCGTCGACAAGCTGAAGGAAGGCGACCCGCCCATCTGGACGCGGGTCCGCGAGGGCGAGGAGAACATAGTCATCCACATGTTCGGCCTCGCCGAGGGCGAGGAGGTCATCGTCGGCGAGCGAATCAGGGACCTGTTCATCTAGCTTCCGCGGAGAATGGCGGACGTGGGGGCCGTTCGCGAACGCCCCCCCACGTCCCCAACGCCAAGGCGCACGAGGCGTCGCCCCTACTGCGGCTCCCGGAGCGGGGGCGACACTTTCAGGTTGACGGTGGCGGAGTTCGGGTTAAATTCTCGCTGCGAAGTCGGCCAATCTGTCAACGACAATTGCCAAGACATGGTTGACATGAGTGAAGTATTGACGCGACGATTGGAAACCAGAAGACTCACGTACTGGTTTGGAACAAGGAGGAGGATGGCGGCGATGCAAGGGGAAAGTAATGACAACAGGTATGAATCAACCTTGTTCGTGTGGTTCTGGCAGGAAATACAAGCGGTGTTGTGCGCCTGCTGCCAGTCCGTACATAGTCAGTGCGGGGCAGGCGCAAGCTATTCTGTTGAAGGCTTCGAGGATTCGGAAATGCCTACATCCGCAAGCACCGCGTACCTGTAGAGGGAAGATTGTTGATGCACATACAGTGCAAAGGCAATCGCTGCGTAAGATAGCGCGTTACGGAAAGGTGTATCGGCCTTATCGGTTGTTCAGCCTGGAGGGTATGGAGCCAGAGTTGATTGGCGTGGGAGACGCATCAACATTCACTGGTTTTTGTGAGTGGAATGATAATGGCTTCTTCGCGCCACTAGAGAAACAAACATGGCAGGCTACTCCTCTACAGCTTGCTCTATTGGGCTATCGCGCTGTTTGTCATGAACTGCTTGCGAAACTGAGTACCATACGTGGCACCAGAGCAGTGATACATAGAATCGACCCCAATTCACCTGCGGCACAGTGGGCCGAACTGCTGCGGTTACTCAATGTGGGTAGGAATAGGGCCGTAGTAGAATTGGAAGTGGCGAAGGCCGAATATGAACGTGTGGTTCTGGGGCCGGACTTGACTCGCGTTTCATCGTACGTCGTAGAATTAGAGCGCATACCGGAGGTTATGTGTAGCGGCGCGGCACAGACTACGCATGATTTTACTGGCTCCCGTATCGCGGACCTAAACAATTGGGAACGACACTCGAATTGGACTACGTTTTCGCTCATTCCTTGCGATAAGGGTGGGGTTAGTGTGTTCACGTGGTTAGGGGACCCGGAGGCATTGAACGAGCGGATGATCCATTCGCTGGATAAGCTGTCGAACATGGCCTTCCCTCATGCTCTCATTCGCTATGTGTTCGAGTTCTTTGAGAATGCCTTCTTCTCACCGCAATGGTGGGACGCGCTACCTTCACGGGTACGCAATGCGTTGCACGGGCGTATGATGCAAGGCATATCCCCACATTGGGAACATGCGGACGCGTGTCTACGGGAGGACGGCATTATGGCGGTTGATTGGAATGTTGTTTCTCGGTCATTGTCATTTGGTTCCGATGCGAGGGCTTTCGTCATTGGCACTGAATCTGCGTAATGATGGGCGCAGAATCAAAGACCCTACAGCCAGTGTAACACCCAGGTCCAATTTACTTTGGATTTCACCTACGCGACCTGTGCAGAGTGGGGGGTGGGGCGGCCTCGAATACGACCAACGAGAGAAGATAGACCGCTTTGTCGAGAGGCGACTCCGGGATGGAATGAAGACCCATCGTAGATGAGGAAGCACACCACATTGAGGACACGTCCAACGATTCTGGAAACCAGGTATGACGACTGAACCAAACTCTCGCGAGTTTCAGCATCACAGGCGAGAGCGTCGGACCATCTCACACTCTGGAGATGACGCCAATCCGAATCCGGTTTCGCAGCCGCTTGGCTCGGCCCTCCAATCGTGTCGTTTCGCTCCGTACCCTGACGTTCCGTTGTCGGGGGATAGGATCTTCTTCTTGAAGGCTCGCGAACACGAACGGGATCTGCGACCGCGCCTCGCGTTGTCGATAGAAAACGGTGATGATTTAGCGCTTAGCGTCGGTGCCACGACTAGCGACTTGTGGCTGAGTGTGTCTGCCCGTTCCAGGCATCTCAAGAGACACCTGCCGATAAAGGAATGGCGGTTGGACTCGGTACCCGACGTATGGCATCCTGCCCCGCAGGAACTCCGCAGCCTTCAGAGCCTCAGCGAGTTGTGCTTTATCGTCACCATTAGAGTGGACGCCGCCCGTCCTGAGTTGAAAAGGCGTGGACTTGACCGCGCTCAAGTCCTTAGTCGCCGCGAGTTCCTCGTTAAGAAGCCGACCAAATCCTCGTCATTCCCGCTTGAGAGGGAAGGCTGTCCTGTAGGACACCTTTCGGGCATGACGCTCTCAAGCGAACATGCGCGGCGCATTGTGCTGGAAAGCCGCCAATCCGGTCAGCGCCCTCTTGTTCTCAGTGGCCACGTAGAGATAGCCGGCGGCGCATATGAAGCATGGAACACTCAACAGGCGGACGAAGTCGTTGAGAGCCTAACGCCGCTAAAGGACGAGCTACTCGGCGACGCTCGCAGCATCGCGAAGGACCAGAAGTTCGACAGGTCCGCTTGCCGCATCATACATCAGGGGTTGAACTTGCCTCTGAATCTCGCCGCCGTTGACGGCTTCTGGCGCTGGCTCGCCGTTGACAAGTTCTACGAAATCATCGAGTCCAGGCACAACCGCACTTCCGAACACGCGGGACTGGGCAACTTCGGTATTGACGCACCATCGGATCGGGCCAGGCTCAAGATTTTGTGGCTTCGCGCCGATGTAGTGTATGACGCAGAACACGACGACTCCTATCATCTCTCGGACCGCCTGTCTCCAACCGACTTTTGGGAGTCCGGCATCATTCGCCACTATTACGGCTGGGCGCCCAACCTTGCCAGGGCCTTGGTGGGTTTCCAGTACCCGGACCCCGACTCGGGCAAGGGAACTCTGCACCTTACCCACGAGAACGGCATCAGGATGTTGTACAAGCGGCTTCGCCAGTTGCACACCACAGTCGCTTTCGAACATCTCGATGACACGCAACTGGCCGACCTGCTCGCGCGACTCAGCGACAGGCTGGAGCGCGCATAAGAAAATGCCTTTCCAGGACGACAAGGCCACTATTAGCATAGCAGACGTGTTCTGCGGCGCCGGCGGGTTGACTTACGGGGTCGGCGAGGCCGTGCGCGAACTAGGCAAGGTCCCCAGGCACGTCCTGGCCATGGATAGCGACCCGGTCGCGCTGGATGTGTATCGGCGTAACTTCGATCCTCACATTTCGCTCACGGATAATGTCTGGACTTCCGTGACGACGCGCTACAAGGTGAACGCGGACGGCAAAGCGGAGTTTCTGCGCGGCGACGGGGTACAGATACTGTCGCCCGAGTTACATGGCGCGAAAGGTCGAGTGGACGTTCTGCTCGGCGCGCCACCCTGCGAGGGACACTCCACGTCCAACAACAACACGCGGCACACCGACCCGCGCAACATGTACTACGTGTCCATGCCGTTCTTGGCCGTCGCGCTGGACGCCCCGGTGGTGGTCATAGAAAACGTGATTGGAATCAGGCGTGACCGGCTCAACGTATTTCGTCATACCATCGACCTTTTCCACCAGGCCGACTATGCGACGTCGGAGCACGTCATCGACGCCACTTCGCTCGGCCTGCCCCAGACTCGACGGCGGCACATATTGGTGGCCAGTCGGCACAGAAAGCCGGACATAGAAGGAGTTGTCAAATCCATCGATTGGAAGCCCAGGACCCTCGAGGAAACCATCGGAGACCTTAGGGACAGCTACTCTGACGACCTGATGGACAGGCCGGGTGACCTCTCCAGTGAAAACAGGAAACGCATAGACTTCTTGTTCGACCGCGGCGAATACGACCTTCGAAACGAGATGCGCCCGCTGAGTCACAAGAACGGCCACACCTACCCTTCCATCTACGGCAGGCTGAGTTGGGACAAGCCGGCGGGCACCATCACTACGGGATTCAACACCCCCGGACGCGGGCGCTACATCCACCCTGACCGGCGCAGAACGTTGACCCCGCACGAAGCCGCCCGCATACAGGGCTTCCCCGACGGCTTCGAGTTCAGAATGGTCGATGGCAGCCCACTCACTCGTCAATCGCTGGCGAACATAATAGGAAATGCCGTCCCGCCACCAATTGGCCGCGCGGCCGGACACGCGGCCCTCGCCACATTGATGGCCCGACCCGAGGAATCTGGCGAGCACAGTTGATACACATAGCTCCTCTGGCCTTTGCCCGCTGCACATTATCTGAGCGTACTGTCACAACCATAGATGTCCTCGGTGGAAAACCGCGTGGGCAATTCATGCTCGGTGTTTGAGCCCTCGAGCCAAGTCGTGACCGACCTTACAACATGGTTGAGTGTCGGTGCGTGCTTTCCCACTAGTGAACACTCCCAAACGACGAGAACACGCCATCCTCGCTTCAGAAGCGCTCGGCTTTTCAGTTCGTCTCGCTCCCTGTTGGCTCGAAACTTTTGCTCCCAGAACTCGCGGTTGGACTTGGGCACTGTCGACTTTTGGCAGCCATGCGAGTGCCAGAAACACCCGTGAACGAAGACGACCGCCTCGAATCTGGGGAACACCAAGTCGGGCGTGCCCGGCAAGTCCTTGGCGTGAAGGCGATAGCGAAGGCCGGAGCGATGTAGAGCCGATCTGAGTATCACCTCCGGCCCTGTGTTTTTCTGCCCGACTTTGGACATTAGGCGGGAGCGTGCTTCAGTTACTTCTGCGCCCATCGTCGTCCCCGGTTAGCGTCTCGAAGACTTGCCCGACCTGGCTAATGTGTAAAACGTTAAGAACGATAGATCATCCGAGTAAGGGCAAAAGTGATGGGGGAGACGCCGCGAGTCTCCGTGGCTGGTTAGTCTATGCCTCCCACGATGCGCGAGATGGGCGGAACAATTGGATCGGACCGTGGGGCGTCGCCCCTATTGCGGCTCCCGGAGCGGGGGCGACACTTTCTCGACGATCAGGCGCTGGGGCCGGCGGCCCACGGTGGATGACACCTCGATGCGAATGCCGTCGTATTCGACAGCGTCGCCGGGGCTCGGAATCTTCCCGAGCTGCTTGAAGACGAAGCCTCCGAGTGTGTCGAACCCTTCGCTCTCTACGGCAACGCCAAGCAACTGGTTCATGCGCTCGATGCTCACTCCCGCGTTCATCTCGTAGAGGTTTTCTCCCAGCGCCTCGACTTCCGGAGTGTACACGTCGAACTCGTCGTGAATCTCGCCGACGATCTCCTCCAGCAGGTCCTCCAGCGTGACGAGTCCGGACACACCGCCGTGCTCGTCGATAACGATGGCCATCTGCACGCGCTCCTGCAGGAACTCGCTGAGCAGTTCCTCCAGCGACTTGGATTCGGGGATGAACAGGGCAGGGCGCATAACGTCCTGAAGGGTGGCCTCGGCCCCTCCTCCCCCGCTGCCAAGCACCCGTAACACGTCCCGCGCATAGGCTATGCCCACCACGCTGTCCAGGTCTCCTTCGTAAACGGGAATTCTGCTGTGGCCGCCCTCCGCCACCATCAGGTTAGCCAAATCCCCCAGGTCGATGCCCACGGACGCGGCCACTACGTCGACGCGCGGCACCATGATTTCGCGGGCTATCGTCTGGTCAAGGCGAAAGATGCCGCGGATCATGTACACCTCGTGCTCGTCGAGCTCGCCATCCTCGGCGTCCAGTTCCAGTCCCAGGTCCGAGGTGAAATAGGCGCGCTGGGCCGTTCCCGGTCCTATGCCGCGGCTCGCCAACCTGGCCTGAATCGCCAGCACCGGCCCCAGCACAAATGCCGCCGCACGCACTCCGGCCGCGGCCCGCAACGCGATGGCCTCCCCGTGCTTCGCGGCGAGCCACATGGATAGGACGTGCACCCCCGCGAGGGCGGCAACTACGCAGACCGATACCACCGCCACCATCCCCCAGGAGGAGTCCAGGTAGCCGATGGCAAGAGCAACTCCGGCAAGCACGCAGGCGGCCGCTGCCGGCAGTGACAGGACTCGCACCACCATGGCCGGTCCCATTGGTGAGTCGAACAGCGCAAGCAGCGCCTTCGCGCCGGTGGCCTCTCTCGTGGCGAGCCGGAGCGCGCGCCCGTAGCTGATCGACGCCAACGAGGTCTCTACGACCGTCACACCGAAGAATATCGACAACGTCAGCGCGGTGGCTATCGCGCCGTATAAGCCTACGCTCTCCAAGTCAGGTCATCCACCGCTGCTGGAAGTGCGCGCAAATGCGGTCACCGGTCCTCACCGGAGCGGCCGGTGCGCCGCCGCGTCCTGGCCGGCATACCGACGGCGATTGAATCCGGCGGAACGTCCCTGGTGACCACGGAGCCGACCCCCGTGGCCGCGTCCTCTCCGACGCTCACGGGCGCTACCAGCATGGTGCCCGAGCCGATGAAAGCGCGGTCGCCGATTGTCGTGGTGTGCTTCCGTTCACCGTCGTAATTGCAGGTGACCGTGCCCGCGCCGACGTTCACCTCGGCGCCGACGTCCGCGTCCCCGATGTAGCTGAAGTGGCCCGACTTCGCGCCCTGACCCAAGCGGCTGTTCTTCACCTCGACGAAGTTGCCAAGGTGGACGCCGCTTTCGAGGCGCGCGCCACGGCGCAGCCTGCTGAATGGGCCGATCTCCACGCCTGATGCAAGGAACGCGCCTTCGACGTGGGAGGCGGTCACTCTGCATCCGGCTCCTATCTCTGAGTCCTCGACTACCGTGTTCGGGCCGATGACGCAGTCCGGACCGACTCGCGTGTGGCCGAGCACATGGGTGTTTGGCAGGATGTGGGTGTCGGCGCCGACTCGGACGCCGGCGTCGACGTAGACGGTCGAGGGGTCGGGCATGGTCACGCCGTCCATCATCAGGCGCTCACGAATGCGGGCACGCATCGCGCTCTCCGCCTCCGCAAGCTGCACGCGGTTGTTGACCCCCAAGGCCTCGGCCTGGTCAAGCGTGGCAACCGTCTCGACGGTGCGGCCCTGTCTTGCGGCGGCGGCGACTAGGGCGGTCAGGTACGTCTCACCGCTCGGCGAGGGTCCGATAGACGGAAGGTTATCCCAGAGCCAACTCGCGCGGAAGCAATAGACGCCGCAGTTGACCTCACGCAAGGCGAGCTCCGCTTTGCTCGCGTCGCTCTCCTCGACCACGGCCTCTACTGTGCCGCACTCCGAGCGCACAACCCGGCCCAGGCCGTCCGGGCGGTCGGCGACGCACGTGAGCAGCGTCACGTCGGCATCGCTGTCGGCGTGCGCCTCGGTGACGCGGCGCACTGTCTCGGCGCGAATGAGTGGAACGTCGGCATTGAGGACGAGCACCGTATCCGCGCCGCCCAGCCTGCCGCGGGCCTCCAAAAGCGCGTGGCCGCTACCCAACGGCTCGGACTGCGGCACCACTGCGGCGAATGCGCCAACGGTGTCGCGAATGAGCCAGTAGCGGTCGCGGGGGGCGACGAGGGTGACCCAGTCGATGCGTGCTCCCCGCGCGGCCCGGATAACGTGCCGGGCCATCTCGATGCCGCACACGCGGTGAAGGGGCTTGGGGAGTTGCGACTTCATGCGGACGCCCCTACCGCCGGCAAGGACTACCGCGGCGGTGGAACTCATAAGCGCGCACGAAAAAACGCCCGTCGCGGGGCGGTGCCGCCATCCGGGGGGCGTTTCGGGGATAAGTCGCTATGTGTGGAAACGTCCACTTCCAAGCGAACGCTAACAGAGGCGGGAGTGCGTTGTCAAGGTTGGGATGACGGTGGGGGGCGCCGTTGGGGCTACTCATCAGCAGGTTCGACTATCTCGAGGACCTGGTTCGCGGCCACGCCGCTCAGCCGTTGCTCTCTGCCACTCGGCCAGAAGACGAGCAACGTGTCGGCCGACGCCGCATCCGAAAGTCCGAATTCGACGCCGGCGCCGGCGGTCGAGGTCAAGCCGGAATCCGCGCGCACCTCCCGCACCTGAACGACGGGCGAGGCGTCGGGGTCGGGCCGTGTGACGACGTACACGCGCGCGCCGATGCCGTTCGCGTTGGACCCGCTCTCGCCGAGCGCGGTGCGCCCGACCAGCCGCAGCGTGAGCCAGTTGTTGCCGCCACCCCCGTTGATGAGCGCCAGCGCGGAAGCATCGGACTCGCCGGGCGCGGCGACGAGATCGGTGTAGCCGTCGCCATCAAGGTCACCGATGGCTGCCGGGCTTCCGAGCTTGGGCGGAGCGGGAGCAACTGTGGCCTCGAAAGCTGCCGCGCCTTCGGCGCGCAGCACAAGCCACGATTCTCCGCCAGGTCCTGCGATATCCGTGCTGGCGGATGGCCACAGCAAGTCCTGGTCCGCATCGTTGTCGACGTCGAGGAACGCCGGTCCCGAGCCGAGCGGATAGGCCGCCAGTCCAGTCGGCGAGGGCCAGAAGGGATGGACGCCGACCTGCTTGATTGCGCCGGGCATTCCGGCGGCTGGCGACAGGGTAATCGTCCCGGCGACGTCGGCAAAGAATGGCGCTTCCCCAATCACGCCGTCGTTTCTCAGCAACATGTGGTGGCACGTCCCCAGGCTGAATCGCGCGTGGTATGCGCAGTCACCGCTGGGATGCTCCGGTGGCGGCGCGGCCAGGTTGCCCAGACCGCCGTTGACCACCAGCACGTCAAGGTCGGCGTCGCCATCGAAGTCGCCGACTGCCATGCCCATCCAGTTGCCGACCCGGTCCACGCCCAGGGCCCTCGCGACCGGCGTGAACCTCGGTCTGCCCTGCGAGGAGTCGTTACGGTAGACGCGCAGCCTGTCGCCGTCGCTGGCTACCCACAGGTCTGGGTCGCCGTCGTCGTCGTGGTCGAAGAACAGCACCGCGCGGGTGCGGCCTGAAGGCTCGCCAACGGGGTTGCCGGCCTGCTCGACGAGGACGGGCTGGCCGTCCAGGCCGCGCATGGCGACCTGTTCGCCGCGCACTCCGGCGGCTTCCGCCACTTCGTCGAAAGTGAGGTCGCCGCTGTTCAGGTAGAGAGCGTTGTAGAGTCCGGGCAGAGATGCGCTGCCCTCTGCCGGCCCCGGTTGTTCCGGCACGTTGCCGACGTAGACGTCGAGCCAGCCGTCGCCGTCCACGTCGGCGCAGGCGACGCTCGACGCGGCGCGGGGGTTGGCCGCACTTCCGAAGGCCGCCTCGGTGATGTCCGAGAACGTACCGTCCTGGTTGTTGAGGAACAGCCTGTCCGTGCCGGCGCCTGAGGCCGTTCCGACGTACAGCTCCCGGTAGCCGTCGTTGTTCAGGTCGCAGGCCGCGGCAGTGGAGCCGGGCGGGCCTCCGGCGACGCCCGAGGCGGCCGCAACGTCGGTGAAGACACCGGCGCCGTCGTTGCGCAGCAGGCGCGGTGCGTGGCCCACCGGAGCGGTCGCGTAGACATCGTTGTCGCCGTCGCGGTCATAATCGAAGATGATCGCGGCGACAGCGCCGGGCGCGTCCAGAGCCAGCGGCACGAAGGGTGCCGGAGGCAGCGGCGGGTTGGCGATCACGCCGGAACCAGGGGACCCGGCCTCACGCTCCACGCCCACACGCTCTACTCCGACGGATGCGCGGGCTTCACGGCTGGGCGGGTCCGCGTCAGGCTGGCGGAGGCCGCCCTGCAGATGGGGATACAGGGCGCTCACGCCGAGGATGGCGACGCCTCCGGCCAAGCCGAACGCCCACGTTGCGCCGGCGAAGGCGGCGATGGCCTTGCGCGGCACGAACCGGGCCAGGGCCCAGAAGGTCGCCGGCCCGCCCGCGGCGGCGGTGAAGAGCAGCGCGGCGGCGGGGGCCTCCCCCATGCCGAGCAGCAGCAGAAGCGCCACGAGCGGAATCTCGAACAGGAGCGGCACGTTTATGAGCACGCCGACCGTTGCCGCGACCGCCACGCCGCGCAGGTCGTTGCCCAGGTAGGCGGACACCGTGTCCGGGCTGATCCACTGGATGACGAACCCGCTGGCGAAGCCTGCCGCGGCCATGATGGGCGCGAGCCGCAGCGCGTAGCCCAGGCTGTGGCGCGCCCAATCGCGGAGGCCCTCCCTCAGCGCGGCGCCCCACGAGACGGCGAAGGCAGCGGGGTCATCGAGCGGCTGCGCCGGTTCTGGCTCAGGCCCCTTGAGGTCTCTCACGATGAGCGCAACGAGCGGGCCGATGAGCAGCGCCCCCACCAGGCTGACGACAATGCGGCTGCTGCCCAGCATCGGCGAGAATACCAGCGCGACCATGACGAGCGCGGGCACGTTGAGCGTGGCGCTGCCCTGGACTGTCGCTATGGTGCCGGCGACGCCCGCGCCGCGCCGCCAGAGGGACGCCGCGACCGGGGCGATGCACGCCGAGCAGAGCGTCATCACCGGCCCGACGGCCAGCCCCCTAAGCGTACCCTTCCAGATGCCTCCGGAGAGTCGCTCCCTGGCAGTCTGGGGGAACAGGAACGCCTCGGTGAGTCCGGCCATCAGGAAGGCGAACGTCATGCCCACGGCCACCAGGCGGAGGTACTCGACCGAGAAACTCCACCAGCGCTCCACAAACGGGGTATCCGGCTCGGCCTCGATGCAGAAGCCCTGGAAGCACTCGACGACGGGCGCGTTGACGGCTGCCAGGTCTTCGCGGACGGTGTCGAGTTTGGGGAAGCGGTTGAACGCCAGGAACGCGACCAGCAGCGCCAGCCCTACCGCCACACCGGCGGCGCGCTTCTTCCCGAGTGAGGTTGCGAACATAGTTGGCCTCGACCTAGGTCGGCGGGGTTACAGGGCCGCGCCGGCAGCCTCACAGTCCCTTCCCCCTCGCAGGGGGAAGGTTAGGATGGGGGTGACGAACGGGACGCAACCGTCTTGAATTCCCAAAACCTACGCCTGTCAGCCCGTCAAGCAGGAAGGCACTTCCGGCCTTGCCCACGACCTCGCGCGCTGGACGGCGCGTTTCCAGTCATGGTAGAGGACCCGGCTCGTGGCTGGATCCATGCTCGGGACGAAACGCGCGCCGGAGGCCCAGTGGTGCGCCAGCTCTTCCGTGTCGCGCCAGAATCCCACCGCGAGGCCGGCCAGATAGGCGGCTCCTACCGCGGTTGTCTCCCGGACCGCCGAAGGCTCGATCGGGATGCCGAGCACGTCCGACTGGAACTGCATCAGGAGGCTGTTCGCCGCGCCGCCCCCGTCGACGCGGAGCATGGGGACCCGCATTCCCGTGTCCGACTCCATGGCGTCCATCACGTCCTTCGTCTGGTAGGCCGTGGACTCCAGCGCGGCGCGTGCGATATGCCCACGCTCGGTACCCCTGGTGATGCCCACGATAGCGCCCCTGGCGTACATGTCCCAGTGGGGCGCGCCCAGCCCGGTGAAGGCGGGTACCAGGTAGACGCCGCCGTTGTCGGCCACAGACGCGGCGAGGTCCTCCACCTGGGCCGAGCTTTCTATCAGCTTCAGGCCATCCCTCAGCCATTGCACGGTCGCGCCCGTCGAGAATATGCTGCCCTCCAGCGCGTAGGTCGTCTTCCCGTCCATGCTCCATGCGACTATCGACATCAGGCCGTGCCTGGACTCCACCCGCGCCGCGCCTGTGTTCATCACCACGAACGAGCCTGTGCCGTAGGTGTTCTTGGCCATGCCTGGTTCGAAGCACGCCTGGCCGAACAGGGCCGCCTGCTGGTCGCCCACCATGCTGGCGACGGGTATGTCGTGCCCGGCCAGCACGCCCCTCGACGCGTGGCCGTACACCTGGCTGGACGGCAGGGCCGCCGGAAGCAGGGCGGCCGGAAGGTCGAGCATCGCCAGAAGCTCATCGTCCCAACTGAGCGTGTCGACGTCGAACAGCATGGTGGTCGACGCGTTGCTGGTGTCCGTTGCGTGGACCTCACCGCCGGTCAGGTTCCACAGCAGCCAGGTATCCACCGTGCCGAACGCCAGCTCTCCGGCTTCGGCCCTGCGCTGGCCGTCCGGTATCGCGTCCAGAATCCAGCGAATCTTGGTGGCCGAGAAGTAGGCGTCGATGGGCAGGCCCGTTCTGGCGCGCACCGTTTCCTCCAGCCCCCTCCCTATCAGCTCGTCGCACATCGGCGCCGTCCGTCGGCACTGCCAGACGATGGCGTTGAACACGGGACGGCCGGTGGCGCGCTCCCAGACGATGGTCGTTTCCCGCTGGTTGGTGATGCCCACCGCGCGCGCCTCAGAGGGGCTGATGCCGGCGCCGGCCAGCAGCTCGGCGACAGTCGCCTCGCAGGAGTCGACCAGCTCCAGCGGGTCGTGCTCCACCCAGCCGGGCTGCGGGTAGAACTGCGTTATCTCCCTGTACGCTTGGCCGACGACCCTGCCGGAGTGGTCCACGGCGAGGGCGGTGGTGCCGGTGGTTCCCTGGTCGATTGCCAGGATGTAACCCGATGTTGACATTGCTTCAGTCTCTCGTAGGCGGCGCTCATGCCAGGCGCGCCGAGTATATCAGAACGGGCGAGGTGGAACCCGGGCAGGCACAAGACCTGCCCCTACGTGGCGGAGGGAGAGGGGACTCATGGTCAGTCGTCGAAGAACCAGGGGAAGAGGTTCTCCGTGAGGAAGCCGCGTTCGGGTATTTCGCCGTGGGTCTTGCAGTGTTGGAGGTACTCAAGGGCGAGGTTAAAGTTGGGCAGGAAGGTTTCTCTGGGCCAGAGGCCGAGGACAAAGTCCGTGAGCTCGGCGTCCGAGCGGGAGAAGGTGTCCCATTGGCGCATGACGGCGTCGACGAATTCGTAGGCGGCAACCTGGGCGCGCTCTGAGGCGAGTCTTCTACTGAGGCGGAAGACTATGCTGTCTATCGAGGGCGCCATTGCGGGTCGTTGTGGAGACTGACGGCGTCGACGAGGTTTTCGAGGCGGCGTTGAAGAGCCTGGCCGTACTGGGCGTTGCGGGATTGCGCGAAGCCGCTCCACCAGCGGCCGCCGCTCCTATAACTATCCCCACAGCAGTACCTTTTTCCCACGCCTCCACCTTTGCCGACGGATGTACCGATCCCGTCCATGCCAATGCCGGTTCCTACTACCATTCTAGCCACGTCTACGGCGACATCTGCGCCCATTGCGACAGCGATACCAGAACCTAGAACTACTCCACGTAGGCTTGTACCTGCGCCTATTCTGTTACCAACGTCCGAGTACATTGAGCTACGGCTACTCGGTCTCTCCTTCCGGAATTGGACCAACACGGACAAGACATACTGATCAAAGGACTAGAGCAGAACGGTTTCACCCTTGAAACAAGCACCGGCCTAGACTTTGGCTTAACGTATGAGATTGGCATTAATGAGGATGTAGGGCTGACTATCGCCAGCCAAGAGGACGTGGTGCATTGGGTTTCCCTGTGGTGGAGCATTGACTGTCCAGTCGATGTCCTTTTGTTCCTCTCCGTTCATGTTGATCCATTCGACTCGACGTTTTGCGTAACCCAAGCCCAACCTGAAGAACTGCCCCTCATTCTAAGGGGCAACAACATCTACGCAGAGATGGGGGAGGCGCTTGATGGCTACGAGCTGACCTTTACCTCGTGGGAGTTTATGCCAGCCTTTCAACCTGATAAGCTACCATCAACCTGCGAGAAGGAGCGTAAAGTGCTACAAAACCATCAAATTAACCTGCCGTGTGACTGCGGCAAGGATATTGTCAAAAGCTTCCGAGAACTGAATAACAACCCCATTTTTCCTTGCCCTTCTTGTGGCGCAACTATCAATGTCAACCTTAAAGGTTACGCTGATATCGTGGCTTTGGATCAACTCGCATTGAACGTCCAAAGGCAAGCCAGTGAGCTTGGAATAGATATTTCCATCGACATCTGCTAACACTTCTACCTCTACTGCTTGTTCCATTCTTACCTCCAAGTAACGCTTGAGTAATACGTTTGATTCCTACGTACAACCTACGTGTGATTAGTCAAACTTAACGTGCGGGGAAATCGGGCCAGCACTTGCAAATAGGAATCCGTTGAGTGTACTTGGGGGGCTATTTGCGTCTATTGAAGCGTAGGCCATTCAACAGAATGCCCTAGAAAGTGCCATGAGGCGTTTGCCTTGACTGAACTGCATTCTTAGGTATACATTTCGCGCATTTACGCTAGGCTTCGTGTCGCCAGATTGCGGGCGCTAGAGAGAGCAATTTGGAGGATTTTACTGGGAGGTCACATTGTTGCACGTCTTTATCAGCCATGTGGATGAAGAAGTCTCTTTGGCAACACTTTTGAAAGAATGGATAGAGTCTGCCTTCTTAGGGCAAGTTCAGGTGTTTGTGAGTAGGCACGACATTGGCTCAGGCGAGCAGTGGTACCCGCGACTCGAAAGCGAGCTAAGTGCTGCCAAGGTCATGTTGGTCCTCTGTAGCAACGAGTCGGTTTCCATGCCCTGGATTAACTTAGAAACTGGTGCTGGACTCGCCAACCAGATACCAATTATCCCCATCTGCCACTCAGGCATGGATGTTGAGGCTCTACCCAAGCCGCTACAGTTCTTCCAGGGGCTTGTGGCGGAAGACGCCAGTTTCTCGGTGCGGCTGATGAAAGGTCTTGCTCAGCACCTTGGGTACGACAGAGAACCTCGCCTGCCCCACGAACAGCTGTCAGCTGAGCTCAAGCGGTCGTTGTCAGAACTACAACAGCATTTCAGACAATCCGATCCAGATGACGAAGGGGGCTACCTTGACCACTTGGCTGCTTTTGACGATGACATGGGCGAACTCGTAGAGCTTATGGAGTTGCTGGGGTCAGAAACCAATAGCATTTCAGATGAGTCAGATGAATTTAACGAACAAGTGACCTTGGCTACAGCAAATCAGACTCAGGGAACGCCACGGCATCTCCAGCGTATCGCGAGGAGATATGGAACAAGGCTTGACGCCTACGCAGGTAAGTTGGAAAGCCTAAATGAGAGATATTCAGAGTTGTTGCCCAACTTGGATTCGAGCTCGCGGCAGATGCTAGGGTTTGTGTCTCCCGAAACGACTGAAGATAGGGACTCCGTCGAGGAGCTGCTTTCCACGCTTGACACAACGGAGAGCAATGTCGCTGGCCTGAGGAACAGCGTGTACGCTGTCGGTGGGTTCTTGAGTCAACTGCCCAACTTTCAAAAAGACTTGCGGAGGGCAGTCCGGAAGACAGTAGACCAGTATGACATTCTTATTGAGAACTTGGACCACAACCTGGACGTCTTTGGGCGGATTAAGGCGAGCGTTAGGGCGCTGTTAGAACGTAGGCCCAACTGAACTACTGCTAACCCTGTCAGGGCTCATGGTTGGGACGAGCGCTAGTCTAAGTGACCAGAATCGAGGACAAGCTAGATCACCCATCGCTCGGTGACAATATGGGTATCAACGGCACAGCCAAGGGCACAACGCCCTGACGAATTCAAGGGCACGAAGCCGAATTCCGCAGTCCAATGGATGGGTTTCGTAAACTCATCCCTATCAGCGAAGAGACACCGATCCCCGCCAGCTACGCCCTATCGACAGCCTGCCACCGTCCCCAAGCCCCCGTAGCCCCCGAAAACCCGTCACCCTCCCGTCCCACCCGTTCCCGCTCCTGCCCCATCCATCCCCACACACGCCTCACCTAGTCCCCACATTTGCGCCATTTCTCCCCACGAATTCGCCCTCATTCGGCAATTTCGCCAGCCATCTTGAACTATACGCACAGCCGTGCTACCCTCCCCCACGCGAGGGACCGACCCCGTGGCCGCAGAGCCCTTCCCCCTGACGGGAAAGCTCCCAGGCGGCAGTGAAGACACGGCCGGTCGACCCCGCTCCGCCCCCCTGTCCTCCTCTGCCACGCGGCGTGACACTTTTGCCGCGATCGCCCGCACTAGCATTACAAATTTGCGCGGGACCGCCGACACCCCCAGCTAGGAGGCGCACAGAATGTTGCAGAAACGAACAGATTTCGCCGAGAACCTCACCCAGAGGCAGATTATAGCCCTGCCGCATCTGCTGAGGCCCGGCCCCATAACCGAACAGGCCCGGAACGCAGGCATCTCCCGCAACACCCTGTACCGCTGGTTTGAAGACGAGAACTTCCGCGAGTGCCTCGAGCGACTTCGCGAAGAGACCCTGCGATTCTCGCAGTCCGAGTTTCAGGCCATAACCCTGAAGGCCGTCGAGGCCATCAATGACGCCCTCGACTCCAACGACATCCGCATACGCCTGCAAGCCGCCCGAATCGTTATGCAGGAATCCCGCAATGCACAGTACGACCAGACTATGCAACGCCGCGTCGAAAACCTCTTCGACGCCTTTCAACTACGCGAGGAGCGATAGTGGCGCCATCGATAGGCAGCATGGTATTCAGCCTGAGGAGAAAGGCAGTCAGGGAGCGCACCGAGCTCGCGGCCGAAGACTTCGCGTTCGCACTCTACCTCCAGTGGAAGCGCGTCGCTCGCTCAGAAATCGAAGTCATCGACCTCATGCGTGAACTCTCGCCGAAGGACACATTCCTGCCCAATCTCAGCAGAGTGCTCTGCTACCTCGAACGCTGCAAACGCACCGGCCAGGCACCCAAGAGTCGCCAGATCACCATAAGAATATGCCCCTGGGCCGCCACCGAGGCTGACGACTTCTATTAGAGCCTATCCGATAGGTCCCTTCCCCCTCGCAGGGGGAAGGTTAGGATGGGGGTGATGGATTGGTTGTCGGATATGCCCTTAACCGCGGGAGAGGTAGGTGCTGAGGGGGGCTACGTTGTAGCGCATTTCGCCTTCGACCAGGCTTTCTACGGCGGCGCGGGCAGTGTCGAGCGAGGTGAAGCAGGGTATGCGGCGCTCGACGGCGGCGCGGCGGATGTTGAAGCCGTCCTGGAGCACCTCGCGGTCGCCGGTGACGGTGTTGACCACTGCGTCGACCGTGCCGTCCATGATGACGTCCACCACGTTGGGGTGAACGTCTGAGAGCACCTTGGCGATGGCGACGACAGGGATGTTGAGGGCGCGAATCATGGCGGCCGTGCCGTCGGTGGCGTAGATGGTGTAGCCGGCGCGCGCCAGGTCGCGTACCATCGGCACCGCCTCGGCCTTGTCGCGGTCGGCGATGCTCAGCAGGATCGAGCCGGAGCGGGGCAGCATCATGCCCGCGGCCATGAGCGCCTTCGCGACGGCGGCGGGGAAGTCATAGTCGATCCCCATCACCTCGCCGGTGGACTTCATCTCGGGTCCGAGGTAGCTGTCCACCTGGGGCAGCTTGGACATGGAGAAGACGGGCGCTTTCACGCCCACGAGCTTTTGCCGCTTCCAGAGCCCGCTGGGGTAGCCCTGCTCGCTCAGGCTGACGCCGAGCATGGCCTTGACGGCCAGCCTGACCATCGGGACGCCGGTGACCTTGGAGATGAACGGGATGGTGCGGCTGGAGCGGGGGTTGACCTCGATGACGTATACGCCGGTCTGCTCCGTCACGCCGGCGCTCCGCAGGCTCGCGGGGCTGCGGTACGCGGGGCCGCCTACGACCACGTACTGGACGTTCATCAGGCCGCGCACGCCGAGCGCCTTGGCTATGCGGGTGGTGTAGTCGACTATGGTGTCGACCTCGTCCTCGCTCAGAGTCAGGCCGGGGTAGATGGCCATGGAGTCGCCGCTGTGGACGCCGGCTCGCTCGACGTGCTCCATTATGCCCGGTATGAGCACGTCTTCGCCGTCGCAGACGGCGTCCACCTCGACCTCGCGGCCCTCGAAGTACTTGTCGATGAGCACGCGGCGCCCGCCTCCGGCCTCGAAGGCGCCGCCCATGTAGCGCACCAGCTCCGAGGCGTTCTTGACTATCTCCATTGCGCGGCCGCCGAGAACGTAGCTGGGGCGCACCAGGATGGGGTAGCCGACCTCTTCGGCGGCGTTCAGCGCCTGCTCCACGTTGGCGACCGTGGTGCCCGGAGGGTTGGGAATGCCCACGCGCTGCAGGAACTCCTCGAATAGCTGGCGGTCGGAAGCGACGTCGATGGACCGGGCGGTGGAGCCGAGGATGGGCATGTTCGCCCGGTCGAGCGCCTGGGAGAGGTTGATGGCGGTCTGGCCGCCGAACTGGACTATCGACGCGGGGAACTCGACCTCGTTGTCCTCGGTGAGCGTGGCCTCGTTCTCGAGGATGTCGCGGACGCTCTCTTCGTCCAGCGGCTCGAAGTATAGCCGGCTGCTGGTGTCGAAATCGGTGGAAACGGTCTCCGGGTTGGAGTTGACCATAATGCTCTCGACGCCCTCTTCGTCGAGGGCCCAGGCGGCGTGGACCGAGCAGTAGTCGAACTCGATGCCCTGGCCGATGCGGATGGGGCCGCTGCCGACGACGAGGGACTTGGCGCGGGGCGTCGGCTCGGCCTCGTTCTCCTGCTCGTAGGTGCTATAAAAGTAGGGCGTGAGCGCCTCGAACTCCGCGGCGCAGGTGTCGACCATCTTGTACACGGGGCGGATGTCCCAGTCGTGGCGCAGGCGGCGAACCTGCTGCGCGGTCATGTCTGTCAGCTTGCCCACCACGGCGTCGGGGAATCCCATCCGCTTCGCCTCCCACATCAGCTCGCGGTCCAGGTTGCTCGAGAGCAGCCTCTTTTCCATGTCGGTTATGTTCTGGAAGGCGCGCATGAACCAGCAGTCTATGCCGGTGCGGCGGGACAGCTCCTCCGGGCTGACGCCTTTGCGCAGCTCGGCGAGCAGCGCCCACAGGCGCTCGTCGCTGGGTTGCAGCCGGCCTTCGGCGCCGGACGAGCCGCCCTCCCACAGGATGTCGTGGCTGCCGATTTCGAGCGACCGCACCGCCTTCTGGAATGCGGCCTCAAATGTGCGGTCGATGGCCATCACCTCGCCGGTCGCCTTCATCTGCGTGCCGATGGTGCGGTCGCCGGTGGGGAACTTGTCGAAAGGCCAGCGGGGAATTTTTACAACGCAATAATCTAGCGCCGGCTCAAACGCCGCGGTGGTCTTCTGCGTCACAGCGTTGGTTATCTCGTCGAGGCGTTGGCCGGCGGCGATCTTGGCGGCGACTCTGGCGATGGGGTAGCCGGTGGCCTTGCTGGCCAGGGCTGAGCTGCGGCTGACGCGGGGGTTGACCTCGATGACGTAGTAGGCGCTCCCGGCGCGGCCGCCGTTGGGAAGAGTCTCGCCAACGAGCGTGCTCGGCTCCAGGGCGTACTGCACGTTGCAGCCGCCCTCGATGCCCAGCGCTCTGATTATTCGCAGGCTGGCCGAGCGGAGCATCTGGTACTCCTTGTCGGAAAGCGTCTGGCTGGGGGCAACGACGATGCTGTCGCCGGTGTGGACGCCCATCGGGTCGATGTTCTCCATGTTGCAGATGGTGATGCAGTTGTCGGCAGCGTCGCGCATCACCTCGTACTCGATCTCCTTCCAGCCTACCAGCGAGCGTTCGAGCAGCACCTGGCTTATGGGGCTGGCGGCGAGGCCGCCGCTGACGATGGCCTCGAACTCGTCCTCGGTGTTGGCGATGCCGCCGCCGGTGCCGCCGAGCGTGTAGGCGGGGCGCACCACGAGGGGCAGGCCGAGGTCGGCGAGCGCGGCGCGGGCCTCGGCCATCGATTCGACGATGGTGCTGGGGGGCACCGGCTCGCCCAGCTCCATGAGCAGAGAGCGGAACAGCTCGCGGTCTTCGGCGTTGCGGATGGTCTCCAGCGGGGTGCCCAGTAGCCGGACGCCGTACTTCTCTAGAACGCCCGCGTCGGCCAGCTCGACGGCGAGGTTGAGGCCGGTCTGACCGCCGAGCGTGGGCAGTATGCCGTCGGGCCTCTCCGCCGCGATGATGCGGGTCACGACTTCCAGGGTGAGCGGCTCGACGTAGACCACGTCGGCTATGCCTTCGTCGGTCATGATGGTGGCGGGGTTGGAGTTGACGAGCACGGTGGTGACGCCCTGCTCGCGAAGGGCGCGGCAGGCCTGGGTGCCGGCATAGTCGAACTCGGCCGCCTGGCCGATGACGATGGGGCCGGAGCCTATGACGAGGACTTTTTGGGGGGTGGTGTTCACTGTTTGGTTGCTTCTCGGACTATCAGGACGCCACCTGACTCGCCTTGTGACGTCGGAGGCCAGGCACACGGTCGAAGTCGCCGTTGAGTGAGTAGACGGGCAAATTGTACTCCAGCGCCAGCGTGGCGATCATCAGATCGCCCAGCGCGAGCAACTTGCCTTGCTGTCTGAGCTGTTGATTCAGTTTCCCGGCGCTCACTCAAGTCTCTTGTTTCGCTTCCAGGAACGACAGCGCCGTGAGGCGGCTGGCGAAGAACTCAAGCTCGGCGTCGGACCGAGACCCCTGGAGTATCTCCGTCAGCGTTGGGCCAACCATCACCACTTCGTTTCTGGCCAGCAGTCTATCGAGTTCCCTGCCTACTTCGGAGTCTGGACTTCGCTGGAAGTCAATCCACACCGACGTATCAGCGATTACCAATTCAGGCGCTCCTCAGTTTGTCCAAGAACTCTTGCCTGCGCCAGTCAGCTGCCCTTTGCTCCGCTCGAGTGTCATCAAGTTGGAACCTTCCGGCCGCCGCGCGAATCTCGTCAATTTTGATTTGCCGGATGTAATCTCCCAAGACCTTGTTGACGGCTGCGCTCTTGCTGCGCTCTCCGGTGGCCTGGAGGACCGTGTCCAGCAATCTTTCGTCAATATCCAGTGTAGTGCGCATAAATTTACCTCATCATATTTATTCATCACAATGATGCATCATATTTGCGCACCATGTCAAGGAAGTGGTCGAAGACCTGCTCGTTGTCGAGGGGGCCGGGGGAGGCTTCGGAGTGGTACTGGATGCTCATGACGGGCAGGGAGCGGTGTCTGAGTCCCTCCACGGTGCCGTCGTTCAGGTTGACGTGGCTGACCTCGACTTCGGAGGGCAGGGTGTCGGCGTCCACGGCGAAGCCGTGGTTCTGGGATGTGATGTAGACGCGGCCCGTGGCGAGGTCGCGGACGGGGTGGTTCGCGCCGCGGTGGCCGAACTTGAGCTTGAACGTGCGGCCTCCGAAGGCACGGCCCAGGACCTGGTTGCCGAGGCAGATTCCGAGAATGGGTACGCGGCCCAGCAGGCCCGTGGCGGTCTCGACGGCGTAGTCGAGCAGCTCGGGGTTGCCAGGGCCGGGGGAGAGCAGGACGCCGTCCGGTTGCCGGTCGAGCACGTCCTTGGCCGACGCGGCTGCCGGCATGGCGACGACCTCGCAGCCGCGCGAGCGCAGCATGCGGAGGATGTTGTACTTCAGGCCGTAGTCGCTTACGAGGATACGAGGGGGAGGTTGGGAGCCGAATGACGGTTGAGGCCGTACAGACATTGAAGCAGACGCGGTAGCAGGCGGGAACGAGGCGTTAGCGCTGATGATGTGCCGCCCGCCCGACGGCCTGGGCTGCCTCCGCACTGACGCGAGGGGCTCGTCCCAGGGGTAGGGGCTGGCGGTGCTCACCTGGGCGACGAGATCGAGGTCGGCGTAGGGGGGCATCTCGGCGATGCGCCGCAGAGCCACTTCGGGCGACTCGTCGACCGCGATGGCGCCCATCATCACGCCGCGGCTGCGGAGGCGGCGGGTTATGGCGCGGGTGTCGACGCCGGCGATACCGGCGATTCCCTGGCCCTGGAGGTACTCGTCCAGCGTCATGTCGCTGAGCGAGTGGCTCGGCCTGGTGTCGTGGCGGCGCACGACGAACCCGGACACCTGCACGCGGCGGGACTCGACGTCGCGGGCGTTGATGCCGTAGTTGCCGATGAGGGGGTAGGTGGGCATGACGATCTGTCCGGCGAAAGATGGGTCGGTGAGCATTTCCTGGTAGCCGGTCATGGACGTGCTGAAGACGACTTCGCCGTAGGACGAGGCGCGGGCGCCGAAGGCCTCGCCGCGGTAGCGGGAGCCGTCTTCCAGGACGAGGTGGGCGGGGGTGGTCATTTGGCTACCAGTCTTCTTTGGGTAGGGAGAGCCACTGCATCTGGGCTACCACGGCGTCCAGCTCGGATGGTTCTTCGGCGTAGACTTTGT
Organism: Dehalococcoidia bacterium; assembly: GCA_965262385.1. Lineage (GTDB taxonomy): Bacteria > Chloroflexota > Dehalococcoidia > Lucifugimonadales > CATOSD01 > CATOSD01. The sequence goes on from CBDHFB010000016.1 coordinate 162,757, forward strand.
CTAGGGCGTCGGTGAGGCCTTTCGCCCTGGGTTCTTCAGCGCGCGTCATGTCCTGTAGCGAAGCCGTGCAAATGTGACGGGGAGGCATGTCCTTGGCCTCTTCCCCGTGGCCGTCCGCCGAGTTCATATCTGCACTCCTAACCGCTCCTGTTCAGAGCTTCGTACACTGCCCGCGTCAGCCCTTCGATCTTCTCTCTGTGCGTCTTCCAATCGTACTCTGTCAACCAGAACTGAATCTCGGTGTCGCTTCTCTCCAGGACTTCATTCTCGCGATTTTGCGGCGACGTACTGAATTGGATCTCCTCTGTGAGTGGCTTGAATTTGTCCTTACACAGCTCAATCGCGCGAGGAAAGAAGACTATTCCCATCCGTCCTTGCGTCGGGTCAACTCTGGCAAAGTTGACGTGGCCCAGTCGATTGGGTCGCCTCAGCTGGAAGTTCAGCCCCCATGATATGGGGTGTTCTTTGGTGTTAGGCCAGTTTGCACGGAACAACTCCAGCCCTCTATTGAACAAATCATATACGCCGAATTCTTTGGCCTGACTCACCAAAGAACCCAACCGTTCTTCTCGGCTCAGTCTTCGAGTTCCCGTGCGAGTCTCAGTTTCGTCATCCCCTTGCACGCGCACCTGTCGCGCCAGAAGCGTCTTTCCGTCCTGCTTGAACCCGTAGAACGTGAGCAGTGTTATATCCATACCCTTGTCGGCAAGGAAGTTCACCATACGTTCCGTTTTGTCATCGACGCCTAGTCCGACCAGAAACGCGCGTAGAGGCAGCAAAGAGTCCAGGCTCTCCGCCTCGGTGTTTTCGGCGTGCCATTCCCCGAAGTCGTCTATCTTCTCGATGCCATTTGACCCCGATTTGCTGGCGATGTAGTTTGCAAGAGTGCCTGGATTCATGCTTTCAAGATAAGAGGCGTAGTCGATGATTTGCGCTACGGTGTCCCGGGACAGAGTGCCGCGCTTAAGCTCGAACACGACCAGCCGACCGTCGCTGTCCACACCGAGCAGGTCCAGCGGGCCGCCCTCCGTCTGTGTCTGCCGACCGACCAGCGTCAGGCCCGGAATGAGCAACTCCGGCTTGCTGACGAGATTCTCCTCGAGCCACTGCTCGGACTCGGTCTGGTCGGTACGCTGTACCTCGGTCACCTCGGAGCCGTCAATGGCCCAGATTTTGATTTCTTCCATGGTCAATCGTCCTTCCGGGCGTTGTAGACCAGTTCTCCGTTGTAGATTGTTGCTGCTACTTTGCCTTTGAGGGTGTGGCCGTCGAGGGGGGTGTTCTTGCCCTTGGAGGCGAACTGGGCGGCGTCGACGACCCACTCGGCGTTGGGGTCGAGGATGACGACGTCGGCGGCGCCGCCCGCACGGAGCGTGCCGAGGTCGGCGCGGCTCAGGAAGCGGGCCGGGGCCAGCGTCAGCTTCTCGATGAGAAGAGGCAACGGGAGACTGCCCTGGTGGACGAGAGACATCAGCGAGCCGAACGCGGTCTCGAGGACGCTGATGCCGAACGCGGCGTCCTCGAACGTGCACATCTTGTCGACCGCGTTGTGCGGCGCGTGGTCCGTGGCCACGAAATCGATCGCGCCGCTCGCCAGACCCTCGGCCAGGGCCTCCACGTCCTCGCGGCCCCGGAGCGGTGGGTTGACCTTCGCCCGCGTGTCGTACGCGGCGGGCGTCAGCGGGCCGAACGAACCGTCTGCGCCATCGTGTGGGCCGCCGTAGCCCAGGACAGCGTCGTCGCCGAGGGTCAGGTGGTGCGGTGTGACCTCGCAGGTGACTTGCAAACCCCTGCTCTTCGCGTCGAGCACCAGGCCGAGCGAGGCCGCCGTGCTGAGGTGGGCCACGTGGTAGCGGCCGCGGGTCAACTCGGCCAGCTTGAGATCGCGCGCCACCATGATCTCTTCCGCCGCGTTCGGGATGCCCGGGAGGCCGAGCCTGTTGGCTACCCAGCCCTCACTCATGGAGCCGCCCTCGAACAGCTCCGGCTGCTCGCAATGGTTGATTATGGGCAGGCCGAATGCGGCGCTGTAGCTGAGCGCTTGCCGCATGAGGTTGGCGTCGGCCAGCGGGTTGCCGTCGTCGCTGAAGCCGACCACGCCCGCTTCGGCGAGCTCGCCCATCTGCGCCAGCTCTTTGCCACGGCTGCCCTTGGTGATGCAGCCTATGGGGAGCACACGGACCGCGCCCACTTGCTGGGCCTTTCGCAGCACGAACTCGACGACGGCGGCGCTGTCGACGGCCGGGTTGGTGTTTGGCATGGCGCAGACGGTGGTGAACCCGCCTCGCGCGGCGGCACGCGTACCGGTGGCTATGGTCTCCTTGTCTTCGTAGCCAGGCTCGCGAAGGTGGCAGTGGAGGTCGATGAACCCCGGGGCGACGACCAGGCCGCCGGCGTCGATGACGGCGCAGCCCTCCGGCGGGTCGATGCGGGACGCCACCGCCTTTACGAGGCCGCCCTTGAGCAACACGTCGGTGATTGAGTCTATGCCCTGGCCGGGGTCGATGACCCTGCCTCCCCTTATCAGCGTGGGGCGCGATTCGGCGCTCATGGCGGCGAGACCTCGCGGTTGGGGGTGGCGGCCGCGTAGAATACGGCCATCCTGACGGCGACTCCGTTGGTGACCTGTTCTTCGATCACCGACCTTGCGCCGTGGGCCACTTCGGGATCAATCTCGATGCCCTCGTTCATGGGGCCGGGATGCATGACTAGGGCACCGGGTTTGGCGAGCTTCAGCCTGTCCGGGGTTATGCTGTACATCCGGGAGTACTCCCTCAGGGTGGGCAGGTGGCCGCCTTGCTGCCGCTCCAGCTGGAGGCGCAGGGCCATTACCACGTCGGCGCCCTCCAGCGCCCGCTCGACGCTGGTTTCGACGCGGACAGAGGCGAAGGGATGTCCGGGCCGCGACCGGTAGCCGTCCAGGAAGTCCGGCGGCACGAGCGTGGGCGGCGCGCACAGCACCACCTCGGCGCCCATCCTGGTGAGACCCCACAGGTTGGAGCGGGCCACCCTGGAGTACAGCAGGTCGCCAACTATCACCACCCTGGCGCCGCGTATGCGGCCCAGCCGGCTTTTGATGGTGTACATGTCCAGCAGCGCCTGGGTCGGGTGGGCGTGGGCACCGTCTCCGCCGTTGATGACGCACGAGTCGAGGAAGCGGGCCATGAAGTGTGGCGCGCCGGCGTGGGGATGGCGCACTACGATGATGTCGGCGTTCATGGCCTGGATGGTGAGGGCGGTGTTGTACAGCGACTCGCCCTTTTCGACGCTACTGCCGCCGCTCGACACGTTGATCACGTCGGCGCTGAGGATCTTACCGGCCTGCTCGAACGACACGCGGGTGCGGGTGCTGGCCTCGTAGAACAGGGTGATGATGCTCTTGCCCCTCAGCGTGGGAACCTTCTTGATGTCGCGGCGCAACACCTCGCGCATGACGTCGGTGTTCTGCAGGACGGACTCGATCTCTGCCTCGGTGAAGTCGTCGAGGTCGAGCAGGTGTCTGCGCGGGGGGCCGTTCCGCTCCGCGCTCGACGCGCCGGCGTGACCGGCTGCTCCGCGAGCGGCGATCATGGACCGGGCCTCCTGACGATTGCGACCTCTTCGGCGCCGTCGATCTCGTTCACTCTTACGTCCACCGCCTCGTCGCGGGAGGTGGGCACGTTCTTGCCAACGTAGTCGGCCCGTATCGGCAGCTCGCGGTGCCCGCGGTCCACGAGCACTGCAAGTTGGATCTGTTCGGGCCTTCCGAAATCGTTGATAGCGTCCATGGCGGCGCGGATCGTGCGACCGGTGTAGAGCACGTCGTCGACGATAACCACGCGCCTGCCCCGCAGGTCCACGGGAATGTGCGTGTGGCGGAGCGTCGGACGCGCCCGCCCGGAGAGGTCGTCGCGGTAGAGGCCGATGTCCAGCTCGCCCACGGGCGGGTCGACGCCCTCGAACTCGCTAAGGTATGCCGCCAACCGCCGGGCGAGGGGGACTCCCCGCGTGTGCACGCCTATGAACACGACGTTCGAGCCGCCGCCGTTGCGTTCGAGCACCTCGTGGGCGATGCGGGCCAGCGCGCGCCTCGTTTGCTCGGACGACAGTATGATTCGTTCTTCGATCGCGTTCGTCACTTAACACTCGCCGCTTCGGCCGGCCCAGCAGGGCCGAGCTCGCAAGAAAACCTCTCGCCTGGCGGCAAGAGGTCTCGCGCCGTGCCGGTGCGGCAATTGGCGGCCTTCGCCCTGAAGGCGCCGCACCCGAACGCTATCGCACGTTTGCCCTTGCCAGCCTCTCCGGACTGCCTTAAAGGGACCTGGGGCTCCAAATGGTTTCAGTGCCCTAGTGTCGGCGGTCATTTTAGCGTCAAAGCGGCGGGGTTTCAAGGGTTGCTCCGGGAAATCCGGGAGACGGCTTCTGTCCCAGGGATTGGCCGGTGCCGGCCCCGCTAGCGCTCGGCCTTCTGTATGACGCGGCCCATCGGCCCGCGAAGGTCCGAGAAGAGCACCTGGTCGGGCCTGATGACCACCGAGCCCTCGCGTGGGCTGCCGTCGGTCTCAACCAGCACCCGGTCGCCGGTTTCCAGCCGTATGTCGCCCGCGTCGAAATAGCGGACGGGTCCGGACGCCTCTAATCGTACTCCTGCCAGGTTTGGCATATCGCTATTCTCCTTGCCGAATCTTCCGGCGCTGTGTCCCCCCAAGACTGCGGTGGGTGGCATCCGTTTCTGACGCCTGCAACCAACAACCGGGAGCTCCGGTTCAGCCCACGGGCCGGGGTGACCGGGCGACCGGTCTTGGCAGCTCGAGCATCAGGCCTTCAAGCGCCAACCTCGGGTTGACGTTGCCTTCCAGGCGGTCCAAAGTCTCACCGATCGCGGCGATGGCTCCCGTCACCTGGTGCGGCGCTAGAGAGGCCGCCGCAGTGTCGATCTGCTCCCGGTAGTCTACGTTGGCGACCAGTTCCGGAGCGCCGCGGTTCGCCATCATAACGTCGCGCCACCAGCCTAGCCACAATGCGAGACGACTGACGGCGTCGCCCCGGTTGCGGGTGAAGCGGGTTGCGAGGCTGGACGCCAGCTCGAATCTCTGTTCCAGCGTGCCAAAGGTCGCGGCCAGCATTTCTTCCAGTTGCTCGGCACGCGCTTCCAGGAGTGACGGGTCCGCGAGCGCCTCGAGCGCCCAGCCGAGTCTGCCCCGCGATGCGAGAGCGATGCGCTCGGCCAGCTCCGGCGTCGCGCCGTGCTCGTTCCGCAGCACCTCTCCGATGAGCGAGTGGCTCAACGGGCGCAGCCTCAGCACGGTGCACCTGGACACGATGGTCTCTGGCAATTGCTCCGCCGCGGTCGCCAGCAGCATCAGCGTCACTTGATCAGGCGGTTCCTCCAGCGTCTTGAGCAGGGCATTCGCGGCCTGCTCACTCAGCAGCTCTGCGCTTTCGAAGATGAACACCCGCCCCGCCCCCTCGAACGGCTTGAGGGAGGCCATCTTCTGAGCTTCCCTAACCTGGTCGATGCCGACGGCGATTCGCGTGCGCGTATCGTCTCCCTGCTGTTGTTCGAGTCCGACGACGTACACGTCGGCGTGCAGGCCGAGGGACACGCGCTGGCACTGGCGGCACTCTGCGCAGGGCCGACACGAACCGGTGCAGTTGACGGCCCGCGCGATGTCCATGGCGAGCGTGTGCTTGCCAACTCGCGGCGGGCCGGCCAGCAGGTAGGCGTGCGAGAGCCGGCCGTTCTCGACGGCCAGCTTCAGAGAGTCGATGGCCCTATTGTGGCCGACGGTTTGCCACACCTGGTTTGTGCCTTTCGAGGATTCGTCCTCCCGACCCGGCTGCGGGGGCCGAGTCGGCGGTCCAGTTTCCGGAAGCGATACGTGTATCCTCGCCCTTGCCGACCCCTTCGTTCAAGGGGCCGGTGGGGCGGCTAAGCGTAACGCAGTGCCTCGGCCGGGTAGATGCCGGCCGCCTGGCGCGCCGGCACTATCGTCGTGAGCAGCGAGAATACGTAGGCGAGCGCCACGATGACGCCAAGCTCGGCCCACGCGACCGTGAAGGTGAGGCCGGGCACCTCCTCCGCTATCTGGTCCACGATGTTCAGGGACAGGACCGTTCCCAGGCCGATGCCCAGGAGTATGCCCAGAAGCGATATGAAGGACGATTCGATCAGGTAGCTGGCAAGAATCATGCTTCGCCTGTAGCCTATGGCTTTCAGGACGCCGATCTGTTGCCGGCGCTCGACCACAGCACGCAGGCTGACCACGCCGAGCGCAGCTATTCCCACCAGGAGGCCAGTGGCCATAAAGCCTTGTAAGAGCCTGTTTATGGCGACGTTGGCCTCTCTTTCCTCGACGATGTCGTCGGCTAGAACGGTGGTCTCCATGCCGTTTTCGAGGTAGGCCGCTTCCACCTCGCGGGCAATCTCGGCCGCGTCCGCCCCCTGGGCGACCTTGATGCGATGCACGGTGAAGGGCACGGATTCGCCCGCGAGCCGATCGATCACGGACTTCGAAGTAATCACGCGGCGGGAGCGGTCCGACAGCGAGTCCAGCACGCCGATCACGGTCACGGTCTCCACGTTGCCGGTGCGGGCGTCGCGGAGCTCGATCCGCGTAGCTGGCATCTCGTCGTCTTCGGCGTAGAAGCCTTCCATCATGAAGTTAGGAGTGCCAATCTGGCCGAAATTGCCGTCGCCGCCGCGAGAGGGCACGGCGAGCCGGTCGATGACGGCGAGGCTGGGGTCGGCCTGAAGCGCGGCCCAGATCTCCTCGCTGGACTCCCCGTAGTCCTTGCTCATAAGCTGTATGTTGTATTCCGAGTGTTCGAGGTAGGCGGCGTCCGAGCCCTGAACGCGGTACTCTCGCCACTCCTGCTCGTCCGCGCCGGGCTGCCTGGCCTCGATTGCCAGGCTGCTGTACGCGCCGACGGCTTCGATGTCCCCGGCACGCTCGCCGAGCGACGTTGATAGGCTCCGCTCAAAGTCCTGGACGGGGTTGTTGTAGCTTGTGCTACCCGAGATGTCCCAGCCACCGGTCACCAGGTCCACGTCTTCGAACGCCGCGTCGAATGAGCTCGTCAGCGAGGACATGACGATCAGCGTGAAGATGACCAGCGACAGCATGGCCAGAGTGAGGCCGGTGCGAATCTTGGAGTAGAGCGCGTAAGCTACCGCGGTGTTGACGGCGGGTCTTATCCTGGGAAAGATCCCGAGTGCCCAGGAGAGGGAGCCGGTTATGAGGTCCGAGTTGTAGATGATGGTCCAGACCGCGGCCGCTACCATGCACACGCCGGAAATCAGGAACATCTCGATACTGGAGTTCAACTCGGGCACGATGAAGTCGAGCGAGTCGAACGGGGTTGCCCAGAAGAGTGTGAGCGAGACGCCCACGAAAGTGAAGGCGTGCTTGTCCTCCAGCTCGACGTTTACGGCTTTCCTGCGAAGCGCGATCTGGCGCACCGCCTCGAAACCGAGGGCCACCAGGCTTATCACGACGGTGTAAGGCTGTGACTGGGCGCTGCCTATGGCCAGCCAGAACAGACACGTCGCGGCGATGGCGGCGCCTGTCAGGTTGTGCTGCGTCCGCTCGCTCCACTGCCGCCGCGTGAGCAGGCCTCTCATCATCAGGCCCACGCCGATGACCGCGGTGGTGGCGCCGAGGGTGAAGGGAGCGGCCTGCTTCGTCCACACTCCCAAGGCGATAAGCAGCACGCCTACGACAAAGGTGAGCCAGCCGTGCATAAGGGCGGCGGCGCATATCTTCGCTAGCGTCCAGGCTATGTCGGCTATCCACACGGGGAACGCCACGACCCAGACGAGCGCGAGGACGAGCCGCACAGCGGCCACGGTGGTGCTGCCCTCCCGCAGACTGGCGTATGCCTGTGCGGCGAAGACCACGGGGCGGCCCACGGAGCGCAGGACCAGCCGCAGGGAGGGCTCACGCTCGGACGCCTGGAACACCTCCGGCAGGTCGCGGATGGCCGAGACTATGTTCAGCCTGCTGGCCCGGTACGACGAAAACAACACGGTGATGAACGTGAGCACCACGCCGAGGCTGTAGGAGATTATGAAGCTTCGCAATGTGTAGCTCGGCTCTATCTCGAAGCCGCCGCCGCCCCGCGAGAAGATGGCCGCCATGCCGGCCACCATGATCATGCCCACCGCGATGCCCGTGAGCGCCCCCACCAGCGCCGAGAGCAGGTCGTAGGCCATGCCCTCGTAGGCGAACGACTGCACGAGGTGGCGGCGCTTCATGCCCACGGCGCGGGCTATGCCCATTTCCGGCTTTCTCTCCGCGGCGAGCATTGTGAATATGAGGAAGATGAGCATGATTCCGGCTACGACTGAGAAGCTGCCGAATATCACGAAAATCGAGCTGACGGCGCTGGATGCCTGGTCCGCGATCTCGAGAAGATCCTTCTTGATGGGCCGGACGGTCAGGGAGTTTAGGCCAGAGAATAGCCGGAAAGTCTCGAAGGCCGCCGCCTGGCCCCCGGCACTTTCGGTCGCGACCAAGAGTTGGGCCGCCACGCGCTCGTCGGACAGGAGGCCGACAAGCTCAGGGGTCGTCTCGCCAGTGCGCAGCAGGTCGGCAGTGCGAAGGAGGTCGTCCCTGAACGACTCGGGCTGGACGCCGGCCGCCGCGGCGGCCAGGGAGTCGATAACGGCCGCGTCGGCCAGGCGTGCAACGAGACTCTCAGCCACGGCATGGTCGGTCAGCAGGCCACGCAGACGCTCGGTCACCTCGTCGGTCAGATCAACACCTTCTTCGGGGTCGCCCTTGTTGGACACTATCCCCACGTTGATCTGGCCGGGCTTGTCGAATATGCGCTGAGCCTCGGCGAGGGTGAGGAGGGCGGTCGGGTCGTCGCCGGCCAGGCCGCCGTCGCGCGCCACACCGCGCACCTTCAGCGTGGCCTCGCCGGACTGCGTGTAGATGACGACGGAGTCGCCCACGGACGCCTCCAGCTCTTCGGAAGCCTTCTTGTTCAGGTAGGCCTCATCGGCGCGGAGGTCCTCCAACGGCAGGGGACTGCCCTCGGGGTCGTAGATCGGGCCGAACACGCCGACCGAGGCCGGGTCGACAGCGACGATCCGCATGTTGCCTTCGCTCTGGCGACTCACCGGGTTCACTGCCGGCACGTTTTCGCCGATCGAAGGGGCAAGGCCGTCGATGCCGGAGTCGCCATCGAGCTCCGCCGCCAGGGCCTCGTAGCGCTCGATGGGGAAGTACGGGTTGCCGCGGACGTCTCCTTGCGTCGCCTCGCTCGAGAAGAGCATTTCGTCTATCTCGCCGAGCGACTCGACCACCGTGTTGCGTATGCTGTGGTAGATGGTGTCGCCGGTGCCCATGGCCGCGGAGATGATGAGCGTGCTGAGCATTAGGCCCACTACTATGAGGGCGGTCTGCGCGGGGCGCCTGGGCAGGTTCCTGACGCCGATCTTGAACATTACGCGGTTGATCGCGGCGGTAACGGCAAGCGCCGCGAGAATGCCGACGAGCGCGCCGAGAACTACGAGCATCAGCACGTCGGTATCGATGCCGAAAAGGGTCTGCAAGTCAAGGCCCTCCTGGCCGCGGGGCGGAATCCGCGGCGGGTACATCAAAGTGAGCGAACATGGTATCAGAGAAGCGGCGGGCGTGACACCGCCGTTCATCCTCACGGTGTAGTCTGAATATTGCTGTATCATTCTGTATAATGCGCGGGGGCGCATCGCCAAATTGAGACTATCTTGAGAAGTCAAGCGCGTGAGGCGCGCATGAGGGGGATACCGGATGAGGCAACACGGCTACGGAGGTGACACCGAGCTGACCTTCCGTATGATGATCACCGTGTTTCTGCTCGGTTGCCTGTATATAGCTTTCATTGGGCTGCTGCTGTTCGCGGGCGTGCCCTTGTTCTTCGTGCTGGCGATAGCGATCGTTATGGCGGTGGTCCAGTACTACTCGTCGGACAAGCTGGTGCTGATGGCAACGGGCGCCAGGATCGTCAAGCGAGTCGAGGAGGCGCGCCTCCTCGCCATGGTGGAGCGGCTCGCCGCCATGGCGGACATGCCCAAGCCGAAGCACATCGCGGTAATGGACACGCCCGTGCCCAACGCGTTCGCGACCGGCCGCAACCCGAGCAACGCCGTTATCGCCGTGACCACGGGACTGATGCGCCGGCTCACCGACCGCGAGCTGGAGGCGGTGCTGGCACACGAGATGGCCCACGTGAAGAACCGCGACGTGGCCGTGCTCACCTGGGCAAGCATCATCGTCGTCGCGGCGGGTTTTTTGATGCAGATGCTGTTCTGGATCAGCCTGTTCGGCGGTTTCGGGGGGAACGACGACGACCACGACGCCGGACAGTTCATGATCGTTATGCTGGCGGTGTACGTTGGCACGATACTGGTGTACTTCTTGAGCCAGCTGCTCATCCTCTCGCTGTCGAGGTACAGGGAGTACGCGGCAGACAGAGGCGGCGCCGTGATGACCGGAGCGCCGCTTCAGCTTGCATCGGCGCTGGCAAAGATAAGCAATGACATGTACCGTATCCCCGAGAAGGACCTGCGGCGGGTGGAACATGCCAACGCCTTCTTCATCATACCCAAACTCAAACAGAGTGGAGGAGCCTCGCTCTTCGCCAGCCATCCGACAGTCGAGGCGCGAATCGAGCGGCTGAGGGATATGCAGCGCGAGATGGAGCGGGGACTGCGAGGATAGTCTATGGGATTTCTAGACGCGCTTCTGGATCGCAACAAGCTGCGCAAGCCCAGCCGGGACCAGTTCTTCGCGGTGGTGACCGCCGGTGCGTCGCTGCAGGGGCGCAGCGACGTCAGGCTGACCGACAGGGCGGGCCTCGTCTTCAACCCGGTCGAGACGAGCTTCTTCGATAACCTCGAGCGGGAGATTCACGACATACTGGAGCTGAGCGAAAGGGCGACCGGCACTCAGTTCGAAGTCGTGGGCGACACCTACGGCACAAAGTGGGTCACGTTGCAGGACGAGGACTTCGAGGACCTGGCGGCGACGCTCCACCTGGTGGGAGAGACCATTACCGAGCACGGCTTCGGCGATCGCCTCCTGGCGGCTGTGTTCGGGCTGGAGTACGACGATAAGCAGGCCTACTGGATTTACAACGTGAAGAGGGGAAGCTTCTATCCGCTGGTGCTGTCGGCGCCGGAGAGCCGCGACAACGCGGCTGAGATGCGCCTGGGGGCGGTGATGGAGCAGGAGAATCTGCCGGTGGAGCGGAGCCTGGAGTCCTGGTACTCGTTGTGGGGGATTCCGTTCTGATGTCCGCCCGGCGAGCGGGGCTGGGGACGCCGTGAAGGGTTCCCAGCCGCTGTCGGACCCCGGCACGGGGCGGCTGATGCCGTTCGCCGTGCGGCCGCTGGTCGCGGAGGACGCGGCGCAGGCGGCCGAGATAGAGCGCGACGCCTTCCCGGAGATGTTTCCTCCCACGTCCTTCACCCGCGAGCTTGGCAACAGGGTGGCGCGGTACCTGGTTGCCTGGCGCCGGGGGGAGGTCGAGAGCGACGACGCCCCCAATCCGTACGTCGACCCTGACCCGGGTGGCGACGGCGCGGGGGACGGCGTGCGGCGGTTCATCCGCAACGCCAGGGGGCTGTTGCCCTGGCGAACCACCGCGTGGGAACCCGGCCAACAGTTCCTGGCGGGCTTTCTGGGCACATGGCAGGTGATAGACGAGGCTCACATCGTGTCCGTCGGGGTGCGCACCGGCTACCGCGGACTGGGGGTGGGCGAGCTGCTTCTCATTTCGGCCATCGAGCAGGGCTTGGAGCACAAGGCGGACCGCCTGACGTTGGAGGTGCGGGTGTCCAACTACGTCGCCCAAAATCTGTACGCCAAGTACGGCTTCAGTAAACAGGGCTTGCGCAAGGCGTACTACGCCGACAACCGCGAGGACGCCTTCATCATGACGACCGGCTCGATACGCTCGCTCTCGTATGCCGAGGAGTTCCGACACCTGGTCGCCGAGCACGAGCAGCGGTGGGGCCGCGCCACCCGAGACTGGTAGGCCTCCCGCGGGTCGGGGTAGGGCAGAGCCTCGAGACTAGAGCGGCATTTGGAGCGGCGTCGGCGAGGGCGGGCTGAGTTGCCACTGCCACTCGATGCCCTCGTTGCGCAGGGGCCTTATGACGGCCCTGCGCTCGAGCACGTGAAGGACGTACTGTAGCAGGTCTTCGGCGCAGCGGTCGCAGTAGTCGTACTGGTTGACCAGGCGGTTGAAGATAGCGCGCCGTTTGCGTGCCCACTCGACCTTTTCGCGCTCGCGGCGCGGCTCCGTAAGCGTATCCTGAAGCTTCTTGTCGTTGGGGAACAGCCGCTTCTCGATGGCCGAGGATATGCGCGGCTCGCTGGAGTAGTGGTAGGCCAATTCCCGCTCGTCCCACGACCTGAAGAGCCGGAAAATCTCGTGGCGGAAGTTGTTCTTGGACCGTTCCTGCACGTCGGCGTGGCGCTCCATCTCGCGCAAAAGCTGTTCGTTCACCTCGCGATTTTCTCCCGTGTTCTCGTCGAACACGCGCCCGCCGGTGCAGTAGGCGGTCACATTTGCCAAGTAGTCCAGCAGCAGACCGGCGGCGGTGTTTTCGAAGTCCTCTTCGAACGCCTTCTGCACGTCCTTCTTGGCCCGCTCGCTGTAGTCGTTCACCGTATCGGTGAGAATCTGGACGTAGCGGTCGCGCTCTTCCTGGTCGATGCTGATGTTTTCGAACCTGCCCTGCCACAGGCTGTCCAGCGCGGCGAGGGGAGTGATGCAGGTGACGTCCTGCGGGTTGGCCGCCGTGCTCAGGCGGTTCATCACGAATCGGGGCGATATGCCAGTCATGCCCTCGTTGACGTGCTGGCGCTTGAGCTGCTTCACGTGGTCCTCGCTGCTGCGGTCGTTGTACAGCTTCATCTTGTCCGGCAGCGAAAGGCCCGAGGCGAAAGGCGCCGACTCGAGGCGGGAGAGCACGGCGAACACGCTCATGGTGGGCAGGGTGAGCGGCGGCACGTGCGTGCCCGTCAGGCCGCTTCTCTCGAGCATCTTCTCGTACACCCGCACTTCGTCGTCCACCCTGAGGTTGTAGGGAATCTGGATGGCGATGATCCTGTCCCTGAGGGCCTCGGAGGACTCGTTGGTCAGGAAGCTGTTGTAATCGCCCTCGTTTGAGTGGGCGATTAAGGCCTCGTCGGCGTAGACTGACCCGAAACGCTCCAGCTTGATTAGCTGCTCCTGCGCCAGGCTCAGCAGCGTGGTGAGCAGGTGAAAGTCGCCCTTGAAGATCTCGACGAACTCCATGATGCCCCGGTTCGCCACGTTCAACTCACCGTCCATGCGGTAGGTCTTGCCTGCCACTTCGTGGCGCTCGCCCTGGAGCTGGCTGGGGTTCATGCTGCCGACCAGCAGCGAGGCGTCGGTGGGGTTGGGGTTGGTCGCCAGGTAGTAGCCGATGCCCACGGCCTCCTGCTCGGAGAACACCACACGGGTCACGGGCACGTCGGAGATATTGCCCTGGTATAGCGTGCGAACCCGGTATCTGCACCGGGGACAGAGGTCGCCTTCGATATAGACGCCGTGTTTCCGCAGCAGCCGGGGCCTGAGCTGGTGGGGTATCAGGTGGAGCGGCTCCTCCTGCATGGGGCAGCCCTTGATGGCGTACACGGCGCCCTCGTCGGTGCGAGTGTGGCTCTCGAGCGCCTGCTTGATGAGCGCTACGACGGATGACTTGCCGCCAGCGGGCGGGCCGACGAACAACAGGATGCGCTTGCGGATTTCGAGGCGGCGAGACGACGACTCGAAGTGCTGGACGATCCTCGCCAGCGTATCGTCGAGTCCGAACATCTCGTTCGCGAACAGCCGGTAGATGGGGTCGCCGCTGGGGGACTCGTCGACGCCCTGGGCAACAATGGCGTCGTACACCATTTTGTGGGACAGGCGGGAGACGGATGGGTCATCCATAACCATCTCCAGATAGTCCGCGAACGTAGCGTCCCAATCGAACCTGCCGAACTCGCGCTCAGCGTCGTGGAGCAGCCCCAGCGCGGTGTCGCTGATGTCTTTGCCAGTTATCATGTCAGTTCCCCGATTTCGGATTGGGGGGCGCAGGAGGGGCGCCTTTCCGCTGGGCGGCTATCGACGCGCGTCCGCGGTGGTCGCGCAGCGGGACGCCGGGCCCGGTGTGTCAGCCACCAATGCCAGTGGTCAGTATGGCGACGCCGATGGCGGTAAGCACGACGGAGAAGACCAGCATGGTCCAAGCCGCCAGCGCGTTCAGCGCGCGCAGCGTCAACGCCAGGTTGAAGAACAGCACTATGCCGACCAGGCCAAGCAGCAGCCCGGAGACGGCTATGGACAGCCAGATAGTCCAGTCGTAGTTGTTCAGCATCTGCGTGGAGGCGAATACCGCGACGGTAATGCTGACCGCCGCGAGCGGGACGCCGAAGAATCCGATCGCCCTGTCGTCGAAGTCGTAGACGCCGTGGGCGGCTATCGCGCCGGCGTAGATCGCCCAAAACACGAGCAGTGTCTTGAAGACGTTGATCTCCGCATCTTGCAGTGCTCCGCTGGTCTCCACGCCCATGAGCACCGGGTCGAAGGTAAGGGCGATGAGAGCGCCGGCGCCCAGAGCGCCGACGACTACGCCGGTGGTGCGCCCGTCGTTGTACATGCCCATCGCGTACCATGCGTGGGCGAACAGGGCGGCTCCGATGCAGATCAAAAAGATGGGTTCCATTGTTCGTATCCCTCCGTAGTGTGCGGCTGGAGAATGGAGCTAATGCCGCTGCGCACGGTGTTGTCATTGCGCGAAGCCGACCCCTAGCAGCCTTACGGCAAACTCAAGCACATTTTGGGCCGCATTTCAAGGCCTTGCGGGTCAGGCTTTCGAGATTTCTGGAGTGCGCAAACGCGTAAGGGGCGTTGGAGAGCGCCAGCCAGCTTGAAGTGGTCGGTGGCACACCTTCCGAGGAGAGGGGAGGCGTGTACGCCTACAAGAGGTTGACGCCGCCCTCGAAGTCGAGCTTGCCGGTGATTGCCTCGGCGGCGCGCAGGCTCGCGTACTCGATGAACTGCTCCAGCTCCTCGATCCGATGGCGGTCTCCGTCGCCATCGCGGCCGCGGGCCTTGAGGGTTTTCAGCTCCACCTTGGCCTGCTCGATCTTGTTGGTAAGCTCGAGCGCAGCCAACTCCTCTTGCGCGCGCTTTTTGATGGAGTCGAGGAGTTGACGCCGGGTCTCGACGTTGTCGAGGCGTTCCTGCACCTCGTCCATTATGCCGAGGGAGACGTCCAGGGAGTTCGCGCCGTAGATGGCGTGCGTGCGCGTGCGCGTGCGCGCCAATTGTCGCTGAAACTGACGGCGCAGGGCGTCCAGCTCCCGCTCCTTGGCTTCGATGGAGGCGAGGGCCAGTCGCAGTTTGGACATGGCCTTCATCATTTCTGGCATGGTCATAGGCGAACCTGGGGGCTGCGCCTCAGCGCGCCGCGGCGGACTCGAGCCTGGCCCGTGGCAAGGCGGACTCTATGGCGTGTAGTGCTTCTTCGATCTCTTCGGAGGTGCAGTACCCCATGTGGCCGATGCGTATGATCTGGCCGCTCAGCCGCTGCTGGCCGCCGGCCAGCACCACACCGTGCTCGCTCTGGGCCAGCGCAATCAGCTTGCCGGCGTCCACGCCGTCCGGCACGCGCACGGCGGTCACCGTATCGGAAGCGGACCCTTCTTTGGCGAAGAGGTCCAGCCCAAGGCGTTTCACGCCGGAGCGGGTCATGCGGCCTATCGTGGCGTGGCGCTCGAAAACGGCGCCCATGCCCTCGTCGAGCAGCCGGCCGAGAGCCAGGTCCAGGGCGAACATGAGCGACACTGCCGGCGTGAATGGAGGCTGGCCTATTTCGAGGTAACGCTTGTACTGCGCCATGTCGAAGTAGAACTTGGGCATTGTGGATTCCTGGTAAGCGCGCCAGGCGCTCTCGCTGAACGTGATGAATGCGAGGCCGGGCGGGAGCATCCAGCCCTTTTGAGACGCGGCGGCCACAACGTCGCAGCCCCAGGCGTCGGTGGACAGCGGCAGCGAGCACGCGCTGCTGATGCCGTCTACGAGCAGCAGCTTGTCGAACTCACCCTTTACGACCGAGGCCACCGCCCGCAGGTCGTTGGCAACGGCGGTAGACGTTTCGTTGTGGGTGACGAGCACAGCCTTGAATGAGGGGTCTTCGTCGAGCGCCGCGCGTACCGCGTCGGGGTCTATGGCCTCGCCCCAGGGGAATTCGAGGCGGGTCACTTCAGCGCCGTATACTTCGGCAATCTGGGCGAAGCGGTCGCCGAACACGCCGACGGACGCGGACAGCACCTTGTCGCCGGGCGAGAGCGTGTTGGCGATGGCGGCCTCCATCGCGCCGCTGCCGGAGGAGGTGAGGATGTAGGTGTCGTTTGCCGTCTCGAAAACCTGCTTAAGACGATCGGTCGTGCGGTGGAGAATCTCGGCGAACTCCGGTCCGCGATGGTTGATCATCGGATCGCCCATCGCCTCCAGGATGTCGTCGGGCACGGGAATCGGTCCGGGTGTTCGCAGGTTCAATTGGTTACCTCCGATAAATTGCGCAGAATCTGGCTTGTGGTCTGGACGTCGTCTCGCATCTGCGCGACGAGCGCTTCAACTGTGTCGAATTTGAGCTCATCACGCAGGTGGGCGACGAACTCGAGGCGCATCGTCTTGCCGTACAGGTTACCCTGATATTCTAGCAGATAGGCCTCGACGGCTCTCGGCAGCTCTCCGAAAGTGGGCCTGACTCCTATGCTGATCGCGGCCATGTGCCGCTCGCCGTCAACCTCGGCCCACGCGGCGTATATGCCGTTGGCAGGCACCGCCAGGCCGGGCGGCGTCTCCAGGTTTGCGGTAGGAAAGCCCAGCTCACGTCCCCGCTTGTCGCCCTCAGCCACGACGCCCTGGGAGGTGAAGTTGCGTCCGAGCATTTTGGCGACCGACTCCACGTCGCCTTCCGACAGCGCCCGGCGAATGGAGGTGCTCTTCACGGTCAGGGGCCCGTCGGCGAGCAGGTCTACGGCCCGCACCGTAAAGTCCAGCTCCTCTCCAAGCCGGGTGAGCGCCGCGAGGTCGCCGCCGCGCCCGTGGCCCATCGCGAAGTCGGCGCCTACGACCAGTCCTCTCATGCGCAGCGTGGACACCAGGCGGGCGGCGAACTCCCTGGCGTCGAGTTGGGACAATTCCGCGTCGAACGTGACAGGCGCTACGAAATCGACGCCCGTCTCCCGCAACAGGTCGAGGCGCTGCTCGAGGGTGGTCAGGTACTGGGGTTGGAAATCGGCGCGAAGCACGGCGGCGGGGTGGTTGCGAAAAGTCACGACGCCGGCCACTCGCCCTGTCCGGCGCGCCTGTTCCACAAGCTGGGCTACCAGGCGGCGGTGGCCGCGATGCACGCCGTCGAATACGCCCACTGTCAGCATCGAGTCGCGTTCGACGCGGAGTGCGGCCAGCTCCTGGTCGATCCTCATCGCTCGCGCGCCTCGCCGTTCGCCGCGCTCGCTCCGGCCGCCGCAGAGAACCTCATCTATTCTCCGTCCACGCCCCTGGCCCTGAGGTTCGCAGCCTGCCTGAGGTACACGTTGTCGAGCTGGCCGGGCTTCTTGTCCGTGTTCAGCAGGACCATGACCCTGATACACATGGGCTGACCGTCGGGGACGGCCATCTCGTGGCCGCACATGAGCGCTATCTGAGTCCAGCCCAGCAGGCGCGCGGCGACGGCGGGGAATTCAGCGTTGAGGTCCCGGGTAGTGGTGAAGAAGGCGGCCGCGACGTCGTCGAGTTCGAGGTCGTTGCGGGTTACCAACTCAGCGAGCAGCTCGCTCGTGGCGGAGACAATGGCCGACTTGGTGTTTGCGTCCGCGGTCGTTGCGCCGCGAAGTCCTCTCAGCTTGGTCATCGAGCCTAATCTACCCCGCTAACAGCCCACGCACGAAATCCCCTGCCACCTCCAGGCGCCGCTCCGGAGCGGCGGAGCCGATGGCGTCCAGCAGGGCGCTTGCGACTATCGCGCCGTCCGCGAACCGCCCTATGGCCTCGACGTGCTCGCGTCGCGAAACACCAAAGCCGACGAGCAAGGGCAAGTCGGTGTGGCGGCGGACGCGCTCGACCAGGTTCTCAACCGTCGCGGAAAGCTGGCTGCGTGCGCCGGTTACACCTGTAAGGCTAACGCAGTATATAAACCCGCCCGCGGCCTTGCAAGCGCTGGCAATGCGTTCGTCGGTGCTGGTGGGCGCGAGAAGGGGAATGAGGTGGAGGCCGCGCGCCGCGCAGAGCGCGCCCAGCTCGCCCGACTCCTCCGCTGGCAGGTCGGGAACGATCAGTCCGTCCACACCCGCCGACGCCGCGTCTTCGACGAATCGTTCCAGGCCGTAGCTCAGGTAGGGGTTGTAGTACCCCATGAAGACGAGCGGCGCTTCAACGCCCTTCGCCCGGAGGCGGCGGACGGTGCTGAGGGCGCCGGCAACGGTAACGCCGTTGCGAAGCGCCGCGAAGCTAGTCGCCTGTACCGTCGGCCCATCGGCGAGGGGATCGCTGAAGGGGATGCCAAGCTCCAGCATGTCCGCGCCGCTGTGAAGCACTGACTCGACAAGCTCCTCGGAGGTCTCTACGTCCGGATAGCCAATGGTCAGGAACGGCGCGAGCGCTTTCCTGCCCTCCGCGCGGAGCGAGCGCATTACACGGTCGATTCTGTTTAGCCGGTCCTCGGTCATCAGTTTCTCACAACGACGGCTGTGGTCCGCATCAGCCTGGGCTGAGCATCGCCAGGGCGTTCTGCGTGGAGTGGGCGGCAATCGGGGGCCAGATGGAGCGCGTCCGCAGGTACAGCCACGCCAGTAGCATGCCCGCCGCGAACAGCGGAACGAACGTACCGACCGAGGCGTGCATCACGGCGAACAGCGCCGAGCTTACCACTGCCGCTCGCAGATCGCCGAGCGCGGCGACGAGGCCGCCCAGCACGAAACCGCGGAAGAAAACCTCTTCGGCCACGGGCGCGACCACCACGATTGCAAGGCCGTTCAGCACCCGCTCGAAGCCGTGGCCGAACAACTCCGGCGATATTTCGGGGGGCCGCAGCCAGCTTATGGGCAGCTGGTCGGTGGTGAGCTTGTACGCTGCGAACAGGGTCAGGCTGGCGAGCAGCACGAGAGCGGCCAGGGCGAAGCTCCACCTGCCTTCCGGCGCGCGAAACCCCAGGCTGCGCCAGCCCGCGCGGTACTTGCGAACGCTGAAATACCAGACCGTGGCCACGAGAACGGCGTAGAAGGCCGCCAGCGTCCAGGTAGGAATCGAGCTAGTGCCGCGCTCGTCCACGATGCCCGAGAGTTTCGCGGCGATCACCACGAGCAGACCGAACACGATTGCGGATGTGAGCGTGGCAAATACGACGTCGCGCGGCCTCCACCGAGGCCGGTCGTCGGAGTTCTCCGGAGAGTCTAGGTGCTGAGCCAAAGAACGTCTCCGGCCAGATCGGCCGGGTGCTCCTTAGACGCGAAGACCGCATGCTCCTCTTTGCTGTTCTTCAGGTCGCCGTCGGAACCGTGGCCGGGGTATACGACGACGTCGTCTCCCAGGGCGAACAGCTTGGAGGTGATGCTGTCGATGAGTTGCCGCAGCTTTTCGGGCGAGCCGGACTTTCCGGGTCCGCCGGGAAAGAGGGTATCTCCAGAAAAGAGCGCGTTGCCGACGGTGTAGCACGTCGAGCCGGGCGTGTGCCCCGGCGTGCCGACGGCCCGCAGCGTTACAGTGCCGGCCACGATCTCGTCGCCGTCGCGCAGCAGCCGCGCAGGTGGGCGGGGAAGCGCCTCGGCGTCGGCCTCGCCTATGCCGACCGGCGCGTCAATGGCGCTCGTCACGTCGTCGAAGCCGAGGAGGTGGTCCCAGTGATTGTGGGTAATCAGTATGGCCTTGACGTCGGTTGACTTGGCCGCCTCGATGACCTTGCCGGGCTCGCCGGGCGTGTCGATGATGATGCTCTCATTGGTCTGAGGGCACACAACGAGGTATGCGTTGTTGCCGAAATCGCCACATTCGTATTTATGGATGATGATGGAGTCGTCCTGGTAGTGAGGGGCCATCGCGCGGTCTCCTGTGTTCGCGGCACGGGGACGCCGCGGGTGTTGTCGCCATAGGGCGTGCGGGCACGATTATAGCATAGGCGCCCGATGGAGCGGCGGGCTCCATGGAGACGGGGGGAGACGGGGGCCTGAGAAGGCGTCGGTGCAGATTCGTCCGTCCGGGCGGTGCCCATCCGGGTGGCGAGTGACTATGGCGAGAGAGGCTTGCGTGCACGGCGCTACCCGCCGCGGCCTAACCGGGATCGACTATTTCGGCAGTTGCATGGGGGTATATCTCCTCTATGTCTTGGACAAGCCCCATACCACCGACCAGCAGCACCCTGCCGTCGGGCATGAGTGTCGCGGTGGCGCCGGCTCGCAGTACGGACAGGTCAGGGCCCGGCGACCACGAGTTGGTCTGCGGATCGAATAGCTCGGTGGTGGAGTAGGGCAGCGAATCTTTGGACCAGTAGTTCTCGCCGCCGGCGGCCAAAACCCTTCCGTCGGACAGCAGGGTCAGCGAGGCATTGTTCCGTGCATGAGTCATACCCTCGGCGGCAGACCACTCGTCGACGGCCGGGTGGTAAATTTTAGAGGCGGCGTACTGCTCGGCTACCTGAGAGGCGGTCAGCCGCCTGCCGTCTGGAAGAATGACGTCCCGAGGGCTTCCGCCTGGACTTTCATCGATGGACCACCTGGGGAGTGAGCCGAGCACAAGTACTCTGCCATCGGCCAAACCGATGGCGTTGCCGGGCGCATAATGGCTATCAGCACTGCTGATTGGCGTCCAGGAGTCGGCGGTGGGATCATACAGTTCCGCGAGAGCTATCCTTTCAACAAAGTTGTCGCCGCCGACTCCCATCGCCAGCACCCGCCCGTCGTTCAGCAGAGTGCAATAAGGCGGCTCTTTGAAATCTTGGATCAACGGGGCCGCTTGCCGCCATTCGCCGGTTTGGGGATCATAAACCTCGACCGCCTTCACTACCTCTTGCGAGAATGCGGTGTCCGATGGCGTGAAGTCCCAACCGCCTACGAGAAGAACGCGTCCGTCATCGAGCAGAAGAGTCTCCGGAAAACCACGAGGCGTGGAAGGTGCAGGGGCCTCTTCCCACGAGTTTGCGACAGGGTCAAACAGGCTCGCGAATGCTTCGACCGAGTCTTCGAAGCCTGCCAAGCCAACCAAAAGCACTCTGCCATCAGCCAGCTTCAGGGCCGAGTACAAAACCCCCGCGTCTTCCATGGGATCCTGGAACGACCACAGGTCCGTCGAAGGGTCATACGTCTCAATCAGACCTACTGGAAAGGGGACGACGACATTGTTGTTTGAGATTCCAGTGAAGCCGCCGCCCACGAGTACTCGCCCGTCATTCAGCAGCAACGCCTCATGTTGAAAACGCTGAAGGCCCAGGGTGGGAGAAACGACGTCTACCTGCCTTCCGTGGTCGAACACCGTTGCCGTTAGCTCGACCGACGCCGACTCCGCGACCGTACCGCCAATCAGCATCGTGTCGACATCTACGTCCAGGGCGCCTGACGCGGACACCTTGAGTGGCAGACCATCGTCCACACCTATCCAGTAGACGACGTCTAAATCGCCTCGCGAGCCGGCGACTGCGAAGTTTCGCAACTTTGCGGTGAAGACATGGACGTCTATGCCGTTCAACTCTTCCCTGCCGGATAGCTCTAAGTCGGTAAAGTCGTATGTAGGCGGCACGAAGAGCTTATCGAGCGCAAACGAATAGGACGAGTGACCGTAGTTCGCTTCCCAGTTGCCCGATGATTCGTCGAGAACATGGACCGTCGTGAGGAAGGGAGCCGCAAGCGTCATAACCCGAGACTCAATCCCCAGAACGGGCGCAGCGACGACAAGGTCCGACCAGTTAAGGCCGCCGATTGCAAAGACTCCGGTGTACGAAATGGGTATCTGAACGGTGTGGCCGTCGGACAGCGCCTCGAGGTTGGCGCTAATCTCGATTGCGGCGCCTCCGGCTTCCCACAACTTAACTATGGCGGACCCGAAGGCGTCCATGGCGGGGTTGGGTGTCGGAGAAGAAGTGGGGGTGGGGAATGGTATGTTGGAGGCAGGCACAGGCGCGGTAGTGGGTGCGAGTGCGGGCGTTGCAGTTAGCGCGGTCGCGGCGTGGGAAGTGGTAGGCGTGCTAGCGGCCGTGGGCGCCATCGTGGGCGTGGTGGGTTGCGTCTCGCCACCGCAGTTCCACGTCAGGGCGGCTGTGACGAAAAACAGCCCGACAAGGGCTATCCGGCAACTGATCCTCAGCGTGGCGACCGTCATAGCGGCGGTTCCTTGTTCAGTGGGCCATAGGCGACCCACCCCGGGTTGGGATAGACTGACGGTAGTCGGCAACGTCTTCTAGATTTGGAGGAGGCTCCGAAGCCAGGCCAGCGAGCCTGCCAAGTGGCGCTGGGATGCGGCAGTCAATTCGGTCGCCGCAAAGGTGTGCGGGAAGGATTGTAGCATAAGAGCCCAACTGGCCGGGGGCCTGCGTAGGGGGCTGCGGGTGGTGCTACACTAGAGATCGGGCGCGGCGCGCAACCGACACCGCAACGCGAGGGGAGACATGACAGAGTACGGGATCACGGTCAAGCACGACACGGGCGGCAAGCGTATAGAGATGCAATGCGAACACCACAACGGGTTGGTGTACGTGGTGCCGGCAGAGGCTAGCTGGGTGTGCTCTGAGCAGTTGCTTCACGCGCACGCGCTGGCGGGATTTTTTCGCCAGTTGTCGGAGCTCAGTTCGCCGGAGGTCGACGCGGCGATGCAGCGGTGGGGCATCTACTATCGCGAGCGTCCGCTGTCCGCCTCCGAGTCAAAGACCGGAGGCGGGACCGGCCGCTAGTAATCGTCGTCGCCGTCCAGGTCGCTGCCGGGGCTGTTGATGATCCGGTGGATTACGGGCGTAAACGCCGCATCGTCGCCCGGCTCCGTGTCGTCGTTCGACCAGTCCTTGACCGACAGTTGCTCCTCGTCGTCGTCCAAGGCGTCGGACAGCCCGTATTCGACGGACGAATTCGGCATGTACATGGGATACGGCCCGGTGACGCGCGCAGGGAACGACGGCACGTGTGCCTGGGAGTGGTGCCTGAACGACTCCCGGACGATTATGATCACCTCCCGCTCGGAGACGCTGCGAACGGCGGCATCGTAGCGGTTGCCGCCCTGCATCAGCCTGGCGAGCCTGGAGGCCAGCCGCGACTCGACCTGCCCCAAGTATTCGCCGGACGCCCGGAACACCTTGATCCCGCCGCCCTCGCACTGCAGGTCGATGGGGTGGCCCGGAGAGAGCTTGAGCAGCGCGTTGGGCGGAGCGAGGTTTACGAGAGACGTAACCCCGGAGTTGCCGCTCTCCTCGATGAACGCCTGGGCCGTGGCGCCACTGGTAACGAATGCAGGCTGATCGTACTCATCGAGTCTCTTCAGCCGCTCCAGGTTCTTACGGGCGATGCCGTTGTGCGGCGACACCTCCAGGGCCTTGCTAAAGGCCTCGCGGGCGTCGGCGAGGCATCCGAGCTCGCTCAGCGCCTTGCCCAGCCTGTTCCAGGCTTCAAGGTCGCGTGGGAAGTCCTTGAGAATGGCGCGGTTGACGGCGGCCGCTTCCTTCCAGCGGCTCTTCATAGCGAAGGCTATGGCCTTCTTGGACCGGTCTTTGCGCAGCTTTACCCTGTCTTCGACGTGGGACTGACTCATTTGGTGGCATCCTCGGAGAAAGTTTGCGAATTGTAGCGCACGCCATATTGGCCCGCAAGGACCTATATCGACAACTTTTCGGGCAAGTGGCGGCGGGTTGCGTTCCGTGGATTTACATTGGCAGACCGGAGGGCCAATTGTAAAGAACGGTACTCAGGAGTATAATGGCGCGAAATATCATTTGCCGCCGCGGGAAGGCGTATAGTGGCGCGAAACTTCGCTTGATAGCGCAAGCGGCTCTAGGAGGCCAAAGATGGCAGTTGACGTAAGGTCGGAGACCGGTACCTGGAGAGTGAAGGTTGGGCTTGCCCAGATGCTCAAGGGCGGCGTGATCATGGACGTGGTTACGGCCGATCAGGCGAAGATCGCCGAGGACGCCGGCGCCGTCGCCGTCATGGCTCTGGAGCGTGTGCCATCTGACATTCGCGCGGCTGGGGGCGTGGCCCGCATGTCCGACCCGGAATTGATCAAGGACATTATCAACTCGGTCACCATACCCGTCATGGCAAAGTCGCGAATCGGACACTTTGTCGAGGCACAGATACTGGAGGAGCTGGGCGCGGACTACGTGGACGAGTCCGAGGTGCTCACTCCGGCCGACGAAAACAACCACGTCAACAAGCACGACTTCAAGATCCCCTTCGTGTGCGGCTGCCGCGACCTGGGCGAGGCGCTGCGGCGCATTGGCGAGGGCGCGGCCATGATCCGCACCAAGGGCGAGGCTGGCACCGGCAACATCGTCGAGGCCGTGCGGCACGCCAGGAAGGTGCTGGGCGAAGTCCGGCGCATAGTGGGGATGTCCGACGACGAGTTGATGGCGACGGCCAGGGACCTGCGCGCGCCCTACGAGCTGGTCAAGGAGATCCACGACACCGGCCGGCTGCCTGTGGTCAACTTCGCCGCCGGCGGTATCGCCAGCCCCGCGGACGCCGCACTGATGATGCAGCTTGGCGTAGACGGCGTGTTCGTAGGCTCCGGCATATTCAAGTCGGAGACGCCGCAGATCATGGCCGAGGCCATCGTCAAGGCGACCACGCACTACAACGATCCCAAGATACTGGTAGAGGTCTCTACCGGACTTGGCAAGGCGATGCCCGGACTGGACGTCCGCACTATGCCCGTGGAGCAGCAGCTGGCGACGAGAGGCTGGTAGCTTGCCAACGCTGGGCGTTCTTGCGATTCAGGGGGACTTCGCAGAGCACCGCGAGGTGCTGGACAAGCTGGGTGTGGAGTCGGCAGAGATCCGGCTCCCGCACCAGTTGGACGAAGTTGACGGCCTGATCATCCCCGGTGGCGAGAGCACCACGATCGTCCAGTTGATAGACATCTACGATTTCAGGGACACGCTTACACAGAAGGCGGCGGAGGGATTGCCCATTTGGGGCACCTGCGCCGGCATGATCGTCATTTCGAAGCGGCTGACCGACCACCGGCCCTCGCCGCTGGGGCTGATGGACATCGAAGTGAGCCGAAACGCCTTTGGCAGTCAGGTACACAGCTTCGAGGCCGACCTGGAGATGGGCGACATCTCCGGGCCGGCGTTCAGGGCAGTGTTCATACGCGCGCCGGTTGTCAACAAGGTCGGCGAGGGCGTACGGGTGCTGGCCCAGGTCAGCGACGGCCGTCCCGTGGCGGTGCGCCAGGACAGGCTGCTCGCCACGTCCTTTCACCCCGAGTTGACCGACGACACCAGGGTGCACGAGCTGTTCGTCCGGATGGTCGAAGGAAGCGCGTAGCAACCCCTGGCCGCGGGTCGTCTCGATTAGTCCCAACTCCGGCATGTCAGCCCCTATAGGTCTCCTCCGGCTCGCGGCGCTCACCATTTCCAGGCGGCGATTCGCCGTCAACCACGCCCGCACGTTCACGGGAATCGTGACCGGGCAGGGCGCAAAACCGTCGATAGCGGCGATAGCCAGGTCGACCGCCGCGGGCAGGGCGAGGGCGGGCGCCTGGGCGACGCCTTGCAGTGGCGAGATGGAGGCGGTTGCCTCAGCGGACCGGTTGCACGGCCGGAGGAGTTGGCACGTGACGCAACTGCTCGCGGACGGGTGCGCCGAGGGAGCGGTCACGCGGGTGCTGGAGCGGGTCTCGGCCGAGGCGGTTCGTGCCGGAGCGGAGCGCGTATTCCTGAGGCTGCCCGCGGACTGTAACCTGTTGGACGCGGCACGGCGTTCCGGATACTTCCCCGCCTACCACGAGACGCTGATGCGCTCCCAGCCGCCCGTACTCGCGCCCGACGCAGCCGGGCCGCGAACCACCTCTCCTCGCGACGCCTCGGGCCCGGATGAGTACGGCGTATTCCGTCTCTACAACGCCGCCGTGCCGCCCGTCGTCCGGCGGCATGCGGGCGTCACGTTCGACCAGTGGCGGGACTCGCGCGAGCGTGGTCCCGGCCGCACGCGCCAGTACGTGCTGGAGGGCGACCGCGCACTGGAGGGGTGGTTGAGGGTTGGGCGCAGGGGAGCGAACGGCTGGATGCAGGCGATGTTGGCTCCCGCATCGATGGACGCGGCCTTGACACTGGCCGCGTTCGGACTGGAGCGGCTCGCGGGCGCACGGAGCATCTGTTCGCTTGTGGCGGAGTACCAGCCCGACTTGCGCCGTGCGTTGGGCGAGTTGGGGCTGGCGCCGGGGGCGGAATACGTGGTGTGCATACGCACGATGGCGTCTACCGTGCGGCTTGCCGCGGGGGCGGAGGCGCGGGCGTAGCTGGGCCGAATGGGAGGTTTCCCGCACGGAACGGAGGGGAATGGATGTGTGTGACTTAAACTTCTTCGCGCTACACCAGGTCTGAAGGGCGGCCAGATCGCTTAAGCGAGCTCACCCGTTCTCGATGAATACTTGCCGCTCTTCCAAGCATTGTACTCGCTGGGCTCTCCCAGGCTTCGCGCTCCTGTGGCGTAACGCCTGCCCTTCACCTTGTCGCCGATGGTGAAAGCACAGCCAGCGGCGTGGAGCAAGCTCAAGGCATAGTCGGGTCGACGCCTTCCCGTCCAGTAATGAGAACGCGCCCACTCCTGGTTTTCGATTTCAGGAACCGAATCAAGGCTTCTCGAGCAGGGCTGTCTGGACGAATGCCCAATCCTAAAGCTCTGGATAGGTTGTGTTAGGGTCAATGGTATCCATTGGGTCTTGGGCTAGACCAGCGGACACTCTTGGAACCGGCACGATACCGACCGGCTAGGTCTATCGTGCCTCGTACATGATGTAGCGCTTCTTGTAGACTTTGCGTAGGCGCCCCTGTTTTCCCAGGGACGTTATGGCCTCGATGACTTTAGAGTCGCCGTGTCGCCGAAATCTTCCGGTTATCTTGCTGCGGGTCCTGGGAGTTCGGCAGTAGTCCAGTATGTCTTCCGACAGCAGTTCGGTCGAATCGGGAAGGCCCCTGAGTGGGCGCACAATCGTGCATCCCTGGTTTCCGTCAATCTCTTCGCCTGGCGTGAATTCCAGGTACTCTTCGAATCTTGCGAGGAAGCTCCTGAACCTCTTTCGGAGTGTGCCGCCTTCGCCCGTGGAGCCGTAGCCGTGAATCACCGTAATCGAGGCGTCGCCGGGAACGGCGGTCTCGCTTATGGCGTCCTCATACAAGCGCAAGAAATCGCCGAGGGCGTCACGCCACGTTAGGCCGTGGAGGTCTATCTCGCAGTTTCCCATTAAGTCTCTCTTGACACCTCGCGCGTTGGAGTGAGTAGACTTTAATCGAGCGAAGGGTCCGCGTTAACCCAAGCAGATTGGACAAAACGCTGTTCCACGCAGGTGGGTCGCCTCTCCCGTGACTGGCTGCGGGGGCGCGGATGGGGGCGTTGATGTTGTACACGACGTTGTTGGGGGGTGTGGCCTCACATTGGGCCGGCCAGCGAGACTTGCAGCGTGAAGGCGGCAGGTTCCTATTCGGCGTAGGTGGTGGCCTCGACGGCGTAGGTTCCGGCGTCCAGGCTGCGTGTGATGCGGGAATCGGTGTCGTCGCCACCGTCATCGTCCTCGTCCAACACTTCACCGTCGTGAGCGTCACCGCCAATAAGGTAGAGGAATGTATCTACGTCGGATTTCAGGTTTATGGTTACACCCGCGGCTTGGGCCAGCGTGAAAGTGTAGTACCAGGCGTAGGAGCCTTCCCTCCGTTCAGGGACGCATTCGGGCCCCAGGTCCCAATCAGGCTGGTGGAGGGGCTCGTCAAGACGCCCAGGCCCATTACCGCCGCCTGCTCTCGACTCCTGTAGTCTGTGACATCCATGCCAAAATTCTCCAGGTAGTCCGAAATATCCGGATTGTCCGATAATCGCCGAATAGCCTCATTGCGGACTGAGCCGTCCAGGCTGGGCGGCCATTCCGGCCCTGGCCATGCATCGCAGCGCCAGTGGCTGGGCGTCGGGCAGGCCTGCCACGCTTCTGGCAACGAAGACCCACTCACCTGCGGTGTTCGCCGTATCGTCACTCATCGTCATTCCTCCTAGTCTTTGGTTAAACGGTACATCAACACGGAATGACGTTCAAGTGGGAGTGTGGGTGGCGC
This sequence comes from Dehalococcoidia bacterium, assembly GCA_965262385.1. Taxonomy (GTDB): domain Bacteria; phylum Chloroflexota; class Dehalococcoidia; order Lucifugimonadales; family CATOSD01; genus CATOSD01. The sequence goes on from CBDHFB010000016.1 coordinate 191,048, forward strand.
GGCTTCGTCACCCTCATCCCCGTATCGAGTACGGGGCAGGCTCTGGCCTTCCCCCATCGAGGGTGAAGGGACTTTGGAATGGCCCTACCTGCGCAGCCCTTGCAATTGCCGCCCCCGCGCATCTGCTGTTATGCTGTATCTGGACAGTACTGCCTGGCGGCGACAGTGCCGCCGGGACGAGGACCCGGGCAGGCCGGAGGTGCGATTGCCTTGGTGGAAAGGCGGATAGTCGACGACATGGAGGCGCTCCTCTACAAGCTGCCTCCTCGCATAGAGGAGTCGGTGAGGAGCCGAGAGAACGTGGACGAACTGCTCGAGGTCGTGCTTGACCTGGGGCGAGAGGCGGAGGCCCGCGTGCCCAACGAGAGCGTTTCGCTGGGCACGGACGAGGTGACCTACGAAGACCTGCGTCACGTCATCGACCGGGTGGGCAATTTCGGCGAGGACAACCGGGCCGGCGTGGAGCGGACGTTGCACCGCATATCGGCGATACGCAACCGGCGGGGCGACGTAGTCGGCCTTACGCTACGGTTCGGACGCGCCGTCTATGGCACTATCCGCATTATCGAGGACCTTATCTTCAGCGGCAAGAGTGTGCTGTTGCTGGGCAAGCCAGGGGTCGGCAAGACGACCATGCTGCGCGAGGTCGCGCGGGTGCTGGCGGACGACGCGGGCAAGCGCGTCATCGTGGTGGACACTTCCAACGAGATAGCCGGAGACGGTGACATCCCTCATCCCGGCATCGGGCGGGCCAGGCGAATGCAGGTGCCCAAGCCGGCGCTGCAACACGACGTGATGATCGAGGCGGTGGAGAACCACATGCCGGAGGTCATCATCATCGACGAGATCGGCACGGAGCTGGAGGCCAACGCCGCGCGCACCATCGCCGAGCGCGGCGTGCAGCTTGTGGCGACCGCGCACGGCAACACGCTCGAGAACCTTGTGATGAACCCGACGCTGTCGGACCTCGTTGGGGGTGTGCAGTCCGTCACTCTCGGCGACATCGAGGCGCGGAGGCGGCGCACGCAGAAGACCGTTCTGGAGCGCAGGGCGCCCCCCACATTCGACGTTCTCGTCGAGATACAGGACTGGAACGTGGTCACAGTCCACCCGGACGTGACCGACGTTGTGGACCGAATGCTGCGAGGATTCGCGGTATCGCCGGAGACGCGCGAGAGCGACGGCGAGGGCGGCTTCAGGGTGAAACGGAGCGAGCAGACCGCCCCCCGCACCGACCTGCGTGACGTCGAAACGCCCCGGCGGTGGGAGCCGCCCTTCCCGGCAGCCAGGGACCTTGAGCCCGCTGAATTCGAGCCGCCCAAGACCACCCACATACTGCCATACGGCGTGAACCGGGGACGCCTGCAGCACGTGGTGAGGAGCGCCAACGCGCCCATAGAGTTGGTCATGGACATCGGCCAAGCGGACCTGCTCGTCACGACGAAGAACTACTACCGCCGCAAGACCAAGGCCCTTCGGGATGCGGAAGAGGTGGGCAAGCCGGTTTACGTGCTTCGCAAGAACACCACGGCGCAGCTCGAGCAGTTCATCCAGGCGATCACCCGTAGGCAGGGCCACGCGCCGGTATCGGTAGAATACGTGGACGGGGCCGTCCAGGAGGCCGAAGAGGCGGCAAACCGCGTTCGAAAGGGCGAGGGCCACGTGGAGCTGAACCCGCAGGGCGCGTACGTGCGCCGCCTGCAACACGAGATCGCGGGAAAGTTCGGGTTAAGGTCGTCCAGCATGGGCAAGGATCCCTCGCGCCACGTGGTCATATACAATCGCTAGGCCGGGCCTGCCCGCGGTGGGCATGTCAGGGCCGATACGGACGGGGCGTCGTCTGAGGGCGGAGAATGTCCGCGGCACCTCCATCCCTTCGACAGGCTCAGGGCAGGCTCTAGCCTTCCCCCATCGAGGGGAAGGGACCAGAATGTACAGCAAGACGGGAGCACAAGTGGCGCTATTCGTATCGTTCGAGGGCGGCGAGGGCAGCGGAAAGACGACTCAGTTCCAGCTTTTGTGCGAGCGCTTGCGGAGGTCGGGTCGCTCGGTGCTTGCCATAAAGGAGCCGGGAACCACGCCGCTCGGAATCCACCTCAGAGAGCTTATCAAGGGCCGGCCCTGGGGCAGCCAACAGGCCAACCAGACCATATCAAGAGGGGCAGAGCTCTTCTTGTTCCTGGCGGCCAGGGCCGAGCTCGTGGCGAAGGTGCTACGGCAGGAGTTCGAGAGAGGCGGCGTCGTTTTCGTGGCGGACCGATACGCCGACTCCACGATTGCTTACCAGGGCTATGGGCGCCGTATGCCCTTGAAGGCGATCGATGAGATGAACCTTCTGGCGACCGAGGGCGTGATGCCCCGTCTGACGCTGCTGTTGGACTGTCCTCCGGAGGTTGGCTTGCGGCGCGTGGGCGCCGTGCAGATCGCGTTGCCGCTCGACGGCGCTGAGAGCGGGGAGCTGTCGGTGGGCCGCCTAGACGAGGAGGGCTCGCGCCGTTTCGAAGAGGAGTCGCTGGCCTTTCACCAGCGGGTCCGGAGGGGCTACCAGGCGCTAGCCGAAGCCGAGCCGGACAGGTGGCGCGTGATTGACTCCACGGGCGCGGTAGATGCTATCCATGAAGAGGTGTGGCGCCACGTTGAGCCGTTGCTGCCCGCGAGTGCCGGAGCGCCAGCGCCCCAGTTGGAACTGCCCAGCCGAACGTCGGCGTAGGGGCGGGTCTGGCGCTCACCATCCCGACCTTGCGTCGCATGCCCCGTAAGGAGCTGAGACGGGTAGGTTTTGGGGACTTCAGCGGTTGTGCCTGTGCCGTCACCCCCATCCTAACCTTCCCCCGTCAAGGGTGAAGGGACGATTTGGAACCAGTCGGGGGCGGCCTAGTCGCGGAAGCGCAGCCCCTGCGCGGCCTGGTCGAGCAGCACCCCGTCGCGGATCTCCTTCACGTCGTCCGCCATCTCCAGCAGCGTGGAGTCGTGTGTGGCGGCGAGGACGCTTATGCCACGCTCCTGGACCATCTGCTTGAAGAGGCCGAAAATGGACCTGGCGTTCACCGAGTCGAGCTCGCCCGTCGGCTCGTCCGCCAGCAGAAGGGGCGGGTTGTTGACGATGGCGCGTGCTATGGCGACGCGCTGCTGTTCGCCGCCGGAGAGCTCGTAGGGCCGGTGCCGCGCCCTCGTCCAAAGGCCGACAATATCAAGCGCCTCACGCGCCCGCTCGCCCCGTTCGCGGGCCTTTACACCCGCTATCCGCAGGGGAAGCTCCACGTTTTCGAGCGCGGAGAGCAACGGCAACAGGCCGAACGACTGGAACACAAACCCGAGCTTGTGGCGGCGGATATCCAGCAGCTCGCGCTCGCCCATCTCCATGACGCTGCGCTCCTCGAACAGCACGTCGCCGGAAGTGGGTCTGTCGAGGCCGGCCAGGATGTTCAGAAGAGTCGTCTTGCCCGAACCCGACCTGCCGACGATTGCCAAGAACTGGCCGGGCAGCACTGTCAGGTTCACGCCGCGGAGGGCCGTAATCTCCTCGGAGCCGAGGCGGTAGGTCCGGGTCACGTCAATCGCGGCTGCCAGCCGCTGGTACCTGTTCACTCTAAAGCTCCTCCGGTCTGAGCGTCACGGCGCCGTTTTCGACCTCAACCCTGGCCCGGTCGCGAATTCGCAGGTCCTCCAGGTACTCTCGGGGTATCTGGACTCGCCCGCTGGCGTCCACCAGGATGAACTCCTCCAGCGGTTGGTCCGTGTTGGCGGAACCGGACACTCTCTGGAATGTCACTCGGCGGCGGATTTCGGTCGACATCTTGCCGTCCCGTATCATAACGACCCTGCCGACCTTGTGGGCGATGTCGGGATCGTGGGTGACTATGAGGATAGTGGTGTCGAACTCCTGGTTGACCACACCGAACAGGTCCAGAATCTCGGCGGCGGTGGCGTTGTCCAGCTCGCCAGTCGGTTCGTCGGCGAGCAGCAGCGGCGGGTGGTTGGCGAGGGCCACCGCGATGGCGACGCGCTGTTGCTCGCCGCCGGAAAGCCGCTCGGGGGTGTGCTCAAGCCTGTGTCCCAGGCCCACCAGATCCAGCAGGTGTTCGGCGCGCTCCTTGCGTTCCCTGCCGGGCATTTCGGTCAGCATCATGGGCAGCGCCACGTTCTCAACCGCGGAAAGATAGGGGAACATGTTGCGGCTGGTCTGCTGCCAGACGAATCCCACCACCTCGCGGCGGTACTCCTCTATGTCCCTCATGTTCATGCGCAGCAGGTCGTTTCCGCCTACGGACACGCCGCCCGCGGAGGGCGCGTCGTATCCGGCGAGTATGTTCAGCAATGTGCTCTTGCCGCTGCCGCTCGCGCCGACTATGGCCACCACCTCGCCCGGCATAACGCTCAGGTCGAGTCCTCGCAGGGCTACCACCTCGAGGTCGGCGATCTTGTATATCTTGAACAGGTCCTCGCACAGCACGTACGGGGAACTCTGGGTGCTTGTCATGCTCACCCCCATCCCCGTATCGAGTACGGGGCAGGCTCTAAACTTCCCCCCGCAAAGGGAGGAGGGACGTGACGGGTTACTACATCTCTCCGAGTCGCAGGATTCGCTGCAGGGAGATTCGGCGGACGAACCAGATCATGCCGGTTATTATCAGGGTGAACGCCACGGCCATTATAGCGTAGGTAATGGACAGCGTCGTCCAGTTGACCTCGAGGACGAACGGGGGCAACACCTGGCTGCCCTGGTCGTCGTTGCTCAGGAAGGGCATGATGATGGCGCCGATGCGCCCACCCATCCAGGTGCCCAGGGCGAGGCCGGCGACGATGATGAGCGCCTGCTCCAGCCAGATGAGGGTGGTGAGCTGGCGCGTGGAGAAGCCGATGGTACGCATCAGCGCGAACTCCATCTCGCGGCTTCTGAACGAGACGTAGGCGTGCACCAGGAAGCCCAGCGCGCTCAGTATGAGGACGGCGGTGAAGGCCATGAACAGCAGCGCGCGCCAGCCGGCCTGGACGAGCGGGTCGACCTGGGATTCCGCGAGGTTCTGTTGGGTGTCGTGCAGCCTTCGAGCGGGGAATGGGGGGTCGTCCGTAAGGACTCCCACCAGCTCCGCGCGTTCCGAGCCGTTTGCGCTCGTCTCTATCCACATCTCGTTCGGACGCAACTCGCCGGCCGTAACGTCGAGGTTCGCGTACGCCGCGACCGCCTTCAGATCGGACACCAGGAACGTCCTGTTGAAGGTGTCCAGGGTGGGGAAGAAGTCCACGGCGTCGACTATGTGCACCTGCAGGCGGTGGCCCTGGACCGAGACCTCGAAGGAATCGCCAACGTCGTGTCCGGTCTCTCTGAGAAACAGTCCGCTCGCGAGCACAGGCACCGGGGTTATCGGCGGGCCGTGGAAGATGCCGCGGCTCACCAACGGGTTGCCCTCGCTCCAGACGAACTGCACGGCGCCGGAGTCGCCGTCGAAGGAGGAGCCGGCGGGCTGTATGGCGTCGGATATGGACTCCGGCGCGGCCCTGACGATGCTCCAGCCGGACACGTCGTCGAATGCCTCCACGACTTGTTCGCCGTCAGACGTGCGAACGCTGATCTCGCCTATAGAGAGGGTGCCGGCCCGGAGCCTGCCGCGGCCGTCGAACTTGTTCACTGTGACCGAGACCAGCTCCAGCGGCCGCGCGGGCGTCAGAAGCTGACGCCTGCCGCTGAACACTCGCCCGGTGCGGCTGTAGAGGGGCGCGGTCATGCGCTCCCACCGCGTCGAATTCAGGGGTCCCATAATGTACGTGAAGTATCGCCCGTTGGAGTCTCTCATGCGGGCGATCACGCCCACGTCGGGCTGGGGCCGGTCGGTCTTAATCAACAGCGTAATCTCGGAGGAATCGGGGGGCAGAAGGAGACCCACGGGAAGGCTGGGATGCTCCAGCTCGGCCAGCAGGTCGGGCAGCGGCCTGTCGGCGAAGTCGTCGCGGAACCAGCCCACGTCGCTTACCACCCGGCTGTCGACCGCGACCATGGTGTAGCTCTCGCCGAGCAGCTCGGACAGGTCGGTGCCCGCGCCCCGGAAGGCGGGGCCGACTTCCGACACGTTGGGGAGAGCCTTGTACTCGTCCACCACCGAGACGCTCTGGCCGCGCGTGTTGACGATGACGCCTTCCAGTCGGATGTCGGCGCCGGCGGAGTAGAGCGCCCGCTCTTCGAAACTGCGCTCCAAGGTGCCGCCGAAGCTTGCGGCAACGATGCCGAGCCCGGCCATCAGCACCAGCAGCAGCGACAGGCGGGCGTAGTGCGTGGGGCGTCGGGCCATTTGCCACATTCCCATGGAGACCCCCGCGGGGGCGTTCTGACCGTACACGTGCAGCAGCCGGAAAGCCACCTGCGCGATGGGGACCGCTATCAGAATAGGCGCGAAGACCTGCGGCATGGGCAGCGTCGGTCCGACGGACAGCACCACGGCCACGAGCGCGGCCTGCGCCGCAAGCCCGGCCCAGCGCCGCAGCGGTGAATCTGTCGTTGCCGTGAACCAGTACGCCGCTACGAGCGCCGCCAGCGCGGCTAGCTGCGCGATCCACGTGAGCGGCTCGCCGTTGCCGATGGCCCGCACCACAATCGCGGGCGCCAGGATGGCGGCGGTCGCGCCGGCCACCAGGTGCAGCAGGGAGGGCGAGTCACCGCTCAGGAAGCGGATCGCCAAGGGAAAGAGCCGCAGCAGCACCATTGCGACGGCGACGAGAACGAGCGCCGGCACCGCCAGCAGCGCCTGGTTCACCACCAGCTCGCCGAAGACGCTGCTGGCGACCACCGACCCCTGATCGGATAGCTGCCGGAACAGCACGACGCTGATGACCAGCAGTAGCACGTCGAAGTAGTAGCGCAGGAAGAACGGCTGCGCGGTGGGGCGCGACGACTCCTGCCGGTGCCGGGTTACGCCGACCCTGGACGCCTGGACGGCCGGGATGAGTAGCGCGGCGAAGCTGAGAATGCCGCCGAGCGCTCCCATTGCGAACGCGGCTCCGGATATCGCTACGTCGAGCCTGCCGCCGCCGCTCAGGCCGGAGAACGCCGGTGTGTAGCCGAGCACGCTTATCACGAGGGCGGCGATCGGCGGTGCGGCCGCCGCGGCGAGCAGGGATATCGTCAGGCCCTCGAGCACGAACACCGCCAGGATCTGAGGGGAGCTTGCCCCTCTGCTCCGCAACAGCGCGATCTCGCCCCGCTGCTGCTCGACCACCAGGGACGAGATGGTGACCACGTAGTAGAGGATGACGACCGAGATGAGCACGAGGACGACGAACATGGGAAGCTTGCTGAAGAAAAGCCGTTTGTCGTACTCGGCCAGCGCGTCCTCCAGTTCCGTAATCTGGCGGTAGCTGAAGAGGTTGCGCGAGAGGCGGTTCCTCATCGTCTCAAGGTTGCTACGGGCTATCCAGGCGTTGCGAGCGTCCAGCTTGGACTGGTCCACCTGCAGCAGCCAGGCGTAGGTGCTGTCCATGTCGGTGAACGACGCGCCCAGGGAGCCGAAGTAGGACTCCCGCGTCAGGAAGAACGGGACCGTGCGGAAGTTGCCGGAGGTGGAGGCGGAGAGGACGGCGTCGTTGAGGTGCCAAAACTCGTCGGGGCCGGTGCGCTCGAAGATGCCGGCGATGGTGACCGTGGCGTAGGGAATGGCGTCGTTCCAGTACGGAACGGTGGACAGGCTGTCTCCGACGCCGACACCGAACAGCTCAGCGGACTCGGCCGGGATTATGGCCTGAAGCCGCAGGGGCTGGCCCGCCGGACTCGGGGCCGCGTCGGCGCCCCAGCCGCCGCTCACCATGCGGATGTGCTCGTCCAGCGTGGGAACGTAGGCGAAGTAGCTGCGGGCGTTGTCCTGGCCGGCGCCGGCCTCGTTCCCCACACTGGAGAGGAAGAACGTGGCCGTCTTCGCACCCATCACCCGCGACTCGAGGAACCAGGCGAGTCTCGCGTCAACCTCCCCGTTCACTGTGCGGTCGACCTTGGCGAACTCCTCGACCGTGGTGGGGCCGCGGTCCGCCTTCACGAGAATGTTGGCCTCGTCCTCGGTGAGCCTCGCGAGAGCGCTCTTGAGCGCTAGCTCCCTCAGCGCGTCGTAGTAGATCACGGTGCCGGCCATCACGGCCGAGGATAGCACCACGCCTACCACAACCGTCGAAAGCAGCCGCCAGTGCGCCAGGCCGCGGCGCACGACCAGGGGCCACGCGGAAAGTGCTCTAGTGACCAGGTAGATCAGCTGTAGCAACTCAGGCCTCCAGCCTGGATATCGAGTGCAGCTCGAGGCTTCGCATCGACCTCGTCAGGGCGAGCGTCGATAGCAGGAATATCAACGCCGTTACCGCGTAAATCACCGCCAGCATGGGCCAGTCGGTTACCATGACGTAGGGGGGGACCACCGGGTCGCCCAGCTCGGTCACGGCGACTGATGACACCATAATCGAGCTCATCTGAAATCCGGCCCAGGTGCCCATGCCCAGACCCACCAGCACTATGGCAAGGTGCTCGATGCTGAGCAGCCCCAGCACCTGCCGGCCGGTCATGCCCAGCGATTGCAGCAACCCCATCTCGTTGCGTCCGCGGTTGGTGAACGCCAGGAGGTAAATCAGGTATCCCAGGCTGGCGGTGAACACGATGAGGACTAGCGACAGCGCCATCATGGCCCGCCAGCCGGCGGTAATGAGCGGGTCGAGCCGCACCGCTTCCAGGCGCGCTTCGCGGTCGAACACCCGGTCGGTGGTGCCGGTCAGCCTGAGAATCGCCTCGCTCACCGAGTCGCCGGCGCCGAGCGCTTCCGAGACGAACAGCTCGTTGGGGAAGAAGCTCGTGGTAGGGCTGAGAATGTTCAGATGCCGCAGCAGGTCGTCCAGGTCCGCCAAAATGAAGCCGCCGCTCCGCGACGACATCGTGGGGAAGTAGTCCACGCGGTTTGTGAACCGCACCGGCACCAGGCGGCTCATGATGTCCAGGATCATGACGTCGCCCACGCGGCCGCCGGTCACGTCGAGGAATCTGGAGCTGGCCACGATGGGAAGCGGTCCGCCGCTGGGGCTCTGGTAGAACCCCCTGATGCCGCGGTCGGTGTCCTTGCCGAATACGAACAGGCCCGCGGCCTGGCCGCTGCGAACGTCCTGGGACGTTTGGGCGATGCTGTCGGTCGAGAGGGCCGAGGTCGCCAGAGGAGTCCACGTCGAGCGTTCCTCGAACCCGTCGACCAGGACTATTTCCTCGCCATTGCCGAGAGTGACGTGCATGTCGTCCATCAGCAGCGATCCCGCGGTGCCCGAAGGGCCGAAGACGGGTTCGTAGGTCTGGATCGCGGCGAGCACCACCGGCGGGACCAGGCCCGCCGGCATCTCGCCGGTCATCAGCCTCCATTCCGGCGGGCCTACCTCGCCCAGGGAGAGCGTTTTGACTATACCGGTCGAGTCCTGCATCGCGGCCCAGAGGAACATGTTGGAATACTCGCCGCCCGGCTTGACCCACATCCCGAACGTTTCGGCGTCCGGCGGTAGCACGAGCGGCTCCTGGCGCGAGATGGGCTGGAGCGACCTCATTATGCCGCTCAGAGGCACGGCGGAAAAATCGTCGCGGTACCATGACATGTAGTGGAAGTCGTCGGATTCCACGGCCAGCAGGTCGAAGTGGATACCCGAGACCGTCGTGCCCACCAGCCCCTGTCCTCTGAGTCCCAGCGACACCTGGGTAACTCCGGGAATTCCGAGGTACGTCTCCTTCAGCGACCTGGTGCCGCGGGCTATGTATCCCGGCACGTCCGCCACGCGAATGTCGGTCGCGACGTCGTAGAGTATGCGCTCCTCGTAGCTGCGGTTCAGCGTGCCGCCAACCGTCGTCGCGAGCACGCCAAGTCCCGTGATCAGGACCAGCAGCAGGACCAGCCAAGTGTACTGGAGAGGGTTGCGCGCCATTCTCAGGAGGGCCATGGACACCCAGACGGGCGCGGCTCCGGCGAAGTGGCGCAGCGCCAGGAACAGCAGGTGCAGGGGGACAAGCGCCGCCAGCGCGATGGTGGGGACGAACGCGATCTCGTCGGGGGAGGGAGGGTCGCGGCCAACGAACAAGGCCGTGGCCACCGCCTGCGCCGCCATCGCGGCCCCACGGGAGACGGCGCCGCCCGCTCGGTGAGAGGACCAGTACGCCGCGGCGGCGACTACGAGAAGGGCGAGCGGCGCCGCGAAATCGGCCGCGTCCGAGCGCAGCGCATCCACCGCGACACCCACGCCGAGCGCGGCCAGCGCCGCACCGGCGAGCAGGTGCAGCAACGTTGGCGCGTCGCCGTTGATGAACCGCACGAACATTGGGAACAGGCGCATGAAGAGCAGCGCGACCGCGACGAGGAAGAGCACGGGGGCCAGCAGCATCGCCTCGTTGACCTGCACGTCCTCGAACAGCCCGCCCGAAACGAACTGGCCTCTCTGTCGCAGCTCCCAGAAGACCAGGCCCCCGATTATGAGCAGGCCCACGTCGACGTAGTACCGCTGGAACAGCGGCACGGACGGTGGGCGAGACGATCGCAGCTTGTGCGCGATCAGCCCAGTTCTGGAGCCTATCAGGGCGGGCACCACGAACATGGCGAGGCAGACGAATCCGACCGTGGCAGACAGCGCGAACGGATACCAGTGGAGCTCGACCGGGAGCAGCACGGTCTCCTTGATGTCGCGAAAGTAGGGCAGGGCGCCGGAGAGCGAGACGACCGCCATCGCGAGAAACGGCGCCACCACCGCCGCGGTCACCGCCAGCGTGGCGCCTTCCAGGGCGTAGAGGCGCAGCAACTGGACCGCGCTTACGCCGCGGCTTCGCAGAAGGGCAACGTCGTCTTCGCGGCTCTGCACCAGGTAGGACACCATCATGGCAATGGAGTAGAGCACCGTCAAAAGCATGACGGTCATGAGGAGCAGCAATGGGATGCCGCTGAAGAAACTGCGCCGCTGGAAGTTGTCCAGCAGGCGGGTGATGCCGGTAAACACTGCCGCGCCGGGCAGCGACTCGGTGAACTCGTTCTCCATCTGCCCGATCCGCTCCTTGGTGAGCGGAATAGACCACGTCTTCAGCGGTTCCTTGTCGATAAACAGGTTCCAGTGCATACTCGCAATGGAGCCGGGATAGGCCTCGCCCACGCCGGCTATGAGCGATTCCAGCGTGACGAACAGGGACAGCGGCGGCTCAGCCGGGTCCACGTTGACCTCGACGTCGACCTCTTCCTCCAGCGGCGCGGGATTCAGGTAGGCCTCCGAGTTTCGGCTCCAATACTCTTCCGAGGGGTCGGTGGCGTCGATCACGCCCACAATCGTCGCGGTGACGCGCACAGGGTCGCCAAGCGACGGGGTGAGCACCAACTCGTCGCCGACTTCCAGGTCGAAAACGCGCGCCTGCCTGGAGCCGAGCATAGCCTCGAAGTTCGCGCCGCGCGGCTCCTGTGACAGGGCGTCCGTAGGGAGCCGCCCGGAAATCACGTCGACGTGCTCGCCCATGTTGGAGAGGTACTGCACGTAGCCACGAGACACCTGGTCGGCCGCACTGGGCTGGGTAGGCAACGGCGAGCTGGGCTTGCCGACGAGGAAGGTGGGCGATTGGATGTACCGCTCGTGGCCCCTGTAAATCTCCGAGATGTAGCGATCCACGGCGTCGACGAGGTAGGCCTCGCTCTTCAGGACGTTATCCCTGTCGAACTGCACGTGGGGGGCGTAGGCGAAGAAGTTGAGGAAGAAGACGGACGACCTGTCGATGGCCGCGTTTACGCCTACTCTCTGTAGCGAGCGGAAGTAGATGGGCGTGCCAGCAACCAGCGTGGTCGTAACAACGAAGCCCAAGAAGATGCTGATTAGCAGCTTCCAATCGTCAAGCAGACGCTTGACGATCAGCCTGCGTGTGGTGAGGGGTCCCATCGGCCTCCCGGCGCCGGCTGAGCGCCTGTGGCAATTTTAGCACAACCGACGGGCGGCAACCTGCGGGGGCCATTTGGGCTTCAGGGTGCGGTTACTCCAGCGTTCCCTTGCTGTGCCGCCGCACCCAGTGCCAATCGACTTCGTAGCCGAGGCCCGGCGAGGTGGGCGCGCTGATGGTGCAGCGTTCGTTGAGGACAATCTCCTCGACGAGGCCGAACTGGTGGGCGGACTGAGGCATCCAGTACTCGTAGAAGTCGCAGTTATCCACGGAGAAGATCACATGGAGGTTCGCGGCCTGCAGGAGTGCGTTCCCGGCGGTGCCAATCTCGCAGTTGAGCCCGAAGCCCTCCGCCAGCGAGCAGAGTTTCTTGAGGCCGGTTATGCCCAGCTTGGCGGCGGTGCCACGCACCAGGCGCGCCGCGCCCATGCGTGCGAGGCGCGCGCCGTTCGCGAACTGCAACTCCGGTTGGTCGCTCATGCACAGCGGCACGTCCAGCCTGCGGCTCAGCTCCGCGATGGCGTCGTACTGGTGCCAGGGAATCGGGTCTTCGTACCAGTAGAAGCCGAAGTCGTCCAGCGCGCGGCCTATCTCAAGCGCCTTGCGGAATCCGTAGCCGCCGTTGGGGTCCAGCATCAGGCGCACGTCGAATCCCACGGAGTCCCGGACGCGGCCCACCATCTCCGTGACGTCGCGCGCGGGCATCACGCCGGGGTGGATCTTGTAGGCGCGGAATCCCCGCGAGACAACCTCTTCCGCCTCCTCGACGTAGCCGTCCGGGGTATCGTGGCGCGGCGGGTATGTGGCGTACACCTCGGTCTCGCGCCTGCGAGCGCCCAGCAGGTGGTAGATTGGGACGCCCGCCACCTTGCCGGCGATATCCCATAGGGCCACGTCCACGGGCGCCCACGCCTCCATCGAAAGGCCGCGGCGCCCACGCAGCAGGGGCAGCCTGGACCACAGCCACTCGCGGTCGGCGGGGTCGCCCCGACAAGCTCCGGCTTGAGGACGGACAGGATGGGATCGAACAGCCGGCCGCCGCCCTGCCTGAAGTTGCCGACAAAGGCGTTGCCTTCCACGCCCTCGTCGGTCAACACGCGAAGCACGCCCTGAACCACGCCGCCTCCAAAGCGCCCCATGTCGGAGTCGAGGCCGGTGGGGTCCAGACGGCGCTCGACGACTTCTATCTGGATGTCGGTTATCTTCATCTGCGGTTGTTTTCAACGCGTGGTTGGGCGCGAATTGGCGCATTCGATGTTTGCGGGATTATAGACGCGCGCCTTTCTTATGCATAGGGCAGCGGGGCGGGGGCCGACGTGGCAATGCCAGCGGAGGCGGAGCCGGAAAACGCCCGGCGTTCCAGGCCGCGTCCAGGTTTGACAAGGCCGGTGTGGTTTGCTACTTTGAGCTTGGTGGCAACCGCCCCGGATGGGATCGCGCGCACTTGGAATTGCGACTGGCGGCCCGGGTGTTCGGGGGCCTGGCGGTAGAATGTGGCGGCGCAAATGATAAAGGAGGAGATACCTATGGCCAACAGAGAAGACATCGCCCTTATGTCTCACCTGATGCGGCGAGCCGGCTTCGGCGCGACCCGCGATGAGATCGAGGCCAGGGTGGAGCGAGGCTACGAGGCCACCGTCGAGGAGCTGCTGGACGTGGACGCGCAGCCCCCTACGGACGAATATACCCTGTTCAGGCATCATCCCATCACCGAAATGCCCGGTGGAGCGGTGGGCCCGGGCCAGGCTTACTGGCTCTTTCACCTGCTCAACACCCAGCGCCCGCTGGAAGAGAAGATGGCCGTGTTCTGGCATCAGGTGTTCGCCACCGGCAACGGCAAGGTCGACAACTGCAACCATCTCATCGAGCAGATACGGATGTTCCGCGAGCACGGGATGGGCAACTATCGCGACCTGCTGTTGAAGCTGTCGAGCAACCCGGCCATGATCTTCTGGCTGGACAACAACGAGAACCACAAGTACGCGCCCAACGAGAACTGGGGACGCGAGCTGCTCGAGCTGTTCTCCCTCGGTGTCGGCAACTACACCGAGACCGACGTGTTCGAGTGCTCCCGCGCCTTCACCGGCTGGACTATAGCCGCCAAGATGCCCCGGTATCCCTACGGGAGGCACCCCTGGTCGTTCGAGTTCCGGCCCGAGGACCACGACTTCAGCGAGAAGACTTTCCTGGGCCAGACCGGCAACTTCAACGGCAACGACATCATCGACATCATCGTCCAGCAGGATGCGTGCCCGCGCTTCATCGCCCGACACCTGTACAACTTCTTCGTCGCCGACGAGCCGCAGGTGCCCGCCTGGGACATCGAGGAGCCGCGCGACCCCGAGGCTATCAGGACGCTGTCCAAGGTGTTCGTCGACTCCGGCTACGAGATCGAGCCAGTGCTCAGGACGCTGTTCAACTCCGACTTCTTCAAGGAGTCGATGTACCAGAAGGTCAAGAGCCCCGTCGAGGTAGTAGTGGGCACCCTGAGGATGACGCGGGACGGCCTGGGCGTGGACCCGAGGCTGGAAGCGCTCTCGAAGGAGCCCGGCTACATGGGCCAGGAGATACTGGACCCGCCGAGTGTCGAGGGTTGGCACACGGGCAAGGAGTGGATCAACAGCGGTTCACTGGTCAAGCGGGTGAACTTCGTCGCGGACCGGCTGAACAACGTCAAGCTTCCCGGCGTGCAGAACATGATCAATCGGATCGCCGGTTCCAACGGGCAGTCGATGAGCGCTGAGGCGCTGGTGGACCACTGCCTTGACATGATGGGACCGATGGAGGTCGCGGAGTCGACTCGGGCGGAACTGGTGAAGAACGTGGAGTCCGAGGGAGCCATCTCCTGGGCCACGGACGAGGACTACGCTAAGTCTTCGAGGCGCGCCGGCGAGACGATGGCGCTCATCTCGGCAACCAGAGAGTACCAGTTCGGCTAGGAATATCCACGAAGGACACTAAGAACACTGAAGGGGAGACGTGCTCAGATCCGTAACCCGGGTCGGGCGTTCAAGGTCAGGCCCGGGACGGCCGCCCGCGCCGCACGGCGCGGCGATGGCCCCCGCGGCCTGCAGCCACATCGGGAGGACTTCATATGCTTACGACAACTGTTGCCGGCAGGACCTGGAGCTTCAGCCACGCCCTGGGCCGAAACGCCGCTGCGGGCAACGGCTTCACGCAGCCAATAGCGGTAGCCACCGCGCCCGAGGGCGTTCTCTACGTGCTCAGCCGCGGCCAGGAGGGCGCCGGCGGGGTGGTCGCACCCAACAAGCGCATCGGCAAGCTGACCATCGACCAGCAGTTCATCGGCGACTTCGGACGGGACCAGTTCGTCTGGCCGGTAGGCCTCGCCGTGGACTGCCAGGGCAACCTGTACTGCTCCGACGAGTATTCCAACAGCATCGCGGTGTTCGACGAGGACGGCCAGAGTGTGGGCCAGTGGGGCGAGGAGGGCAGCGGAGAGGGCCAGTTGAACGGACCGGCCGGCCTTGCGTTCGGCGCCGACGACAACCTCTACGTGGTGGACGCGGGCAATGGCAGGGTGCAGAAGTTTACGAAGGACGGCGAATTCCTGGCGGCGTTCGGCTCTTCAGGCAGCGGAGAAGGGCAACTGTCCAAGCCGTGGGGCATCGATCTCGACGGCGACGGCAACGTGTACGTCTCTGACTGGGGCAACAACCGGGTCCAGAAGTTCAGCGCGGACGGTGAGTTTCTGCTGAGCTACGGCGGCGGCAACCTGCAGGACGGCAGCGACCTGGACCACCCGTCGGACGTGGCCGTGGACTCCGAGGGCGACGTGTACGTCGTCGACTGGGGCAACCTTCGCGTGCAGATATACGACCCTGAGGGCGACGTGATCACGGCCTTGTACGGCGACGCCACCGAGTTCTCGAACTGGGCGAAAGAGGTCGTGGAGGCAAACCCGGACGTGACGAAGGCCTACAGGCGCGTGAAGGACATCACGCCCATGGGCCGCTTCAACCGGCCGGTCGGCATCGCCGTCGACGAACAGGACCGCATCATCGTCACGGACAGCACGCGTGGCCGGCTACAGGTGTACGTCAAAGAGAAGGACTACATGGACCCGCAGTTCAACCTGTAGGTGGATTGCGGGGAGACGACATGGGATTCATCCATGTCGACGTAGACGTCTCAAATGCTGCTAGTCCGGGCGTGACAGAAAGCGTCCGGGTGCTGGTGGACACGGGCGCGATCCTGAGCGTGTTGCCTTCAAATATGCTGGACAGTCTCGGAATCTTGCGAGAGGGCAGGCGGCGGTTCCTTGGATTTGGAGGCGCGGTGGCGCGCGACACTGGCATCGTGCGGATGACCTACAAGTGGGATGCCGCAGGTGCGTCCGTCGTATTCGGGGCCGAAGACGACCCGCCAATCATGGGTGTCACGGCCCTCGAGGCTTTAGGCTACGAGGCGGACCCCGTCAACGGCAGGCTGAACCGCGTGGATATGCTGATGCTGTGAAGCTGCGCCCTACTTGAACGTGGGCAGCACGTCTTCGGCGAAGGCCTGCAGCGCCTCGAAGTTGAACGGGGTGCGCAGGGCGATGTTGAGCCCTTGCGCGCCGGCGCCCGCGTACTCGCCTATGCGGTCCACCACCTTGCTGGCCGTGCCGAATAGCTGGTCGCCCGCCTGCTCGTCCGCACGCTCGCCGTACGGCGCGGGGTAGCGCTCGCGCTCGGCTGCGGACCTCACCATCCAGGAGCCCAGCACTTCAAATGGCCGCCCAATTGAGCCTGCCTGAAATGGAATCCGAAGTGCAACAGTCCAACCTGTTGACGCCTCGGCACATCAATCACGGCGTTCGCGAGGACGTAGGCTTGCAGGTGATCAAGGCGGTTCCCGGCCTCCAGTTTCTGCCCAGCTTTCTGACCCCGGAGCAAGAAGCGGATTGCGTAAGCAGAATTGACGCGGCTGAGGGCCAGTGGCGCAACGACCTTCGACGAAGGGTGCAGCACTACGGCTGGCGCTACGATTACAAGGCGCGCGCCATCACTCCGGACATGCACATTGGCGCTCTCCCTGATTGGCTGGCCGATTTGGCCAAGAGGCTATACGAAGAAACCGGAGTCTTTGACCGGGTACCCGAACAGGTCATTGTTAACGAATACGAACCCGGTCAAGGGATAGCGACTCACATCGACCATCCCGGTTTCGGCCCGACCGTGTGCACCATCTCGTTGCTGGACGACTGGGAGATGGACTTCTCGGAGAACTGGAAGGACAAGTCCCCCGCGCTCCTGCATCGCCGCTCCTGCGTCCTGCTGACCGGCGACTCACGCTCCGCCTGGCAGCACGGCATCGCTTCGCGCAAGCGCGAGTACTCACTATCGGGGAAGCTGGAACGGCAACGGAACCGCCGGCTGTCACTGACCTTCCGAACTGTGCTCAACCGGGACGGCGCGAACGACGGCTAGCGGCTCATTTGAAAGCTGGCAGCACTTCTTCGGCGAAGGCCTGCAGCGCCTCGAAGTTGAACGGCGCGCGCAGGGCGATGTTGAGCCCTTGCGCGCCGGCGTCCGCGTACTCGCCTATGCGGTCCACCACCTCGCTCGCCGTGCCGAATAGCTGGCCGCCCGCCTGCTCCTCAGCCCGCTCGCCGTACTGCGCACGGAAGCGGTCGCGCTCGCGACCGGCGTCTGCAGCAGATGTGCCCATCCAGAAGCCGACGTTGACCGAGCGGGAGATCTCCGCCGGGTCTCGTTCCTCGACGTCGCACCAGCGGTCGAGCACGCCTATCTTGTGGGCGTACTCCTCCGGCGAGATGTAGGGGACGTTCCAGCCGTCGGCGTAGCGCGCCGCAATGCGCAGCGTGCGCCGTTCGCCCCGGCCGCCGACCCACACCCGCGGGGGGCGCTGCACCGGCATTGGGTAGCAGTTGGCGTTTTCGAGCTGGAAGTGCTTGCCCTCGAAGGTTACCGATCCTTCCGTGAGCAGCGCCTTGATTATCTGCACGCCCTCTTCCATCACGTCCATGCGGTCGCGCACGGACAGGAAGGGGATGCCGAACGTGGTGTGCTCCAGCTCGTACCAGCCTGCGCCCAAGCCCAGCTCCAGCCGGCCGCCGCTGACGTGGTCCACCGTCGCGGCCGCCTTCGCCAGCACCGCGGGGTAGCGATAGGCCATGCCGAACACCAACGAGCCGACGCGCACGTTGGTCGTCTCGGCGGCCAGGGCGCTCATAATCGCCACGCCCTCGAAGCAGTCGCCCTTGGAGTCCCGCATCGGCTGCTCGTAGAAGTGGTCCCAGATGGACACCCAGTAGAAGCCTGTCGAGTCGGCGAGCCGCCACACGCGGCGCAGGTCGTCGTAGGTGCACTCCTGCTGTCCTGTGTGGATTCCCAATTTCAGTGTCATTGCGCACCTCCGTTTGTTTCGCTTTCCAAGTGGGGCAGCCAGCCCTCGTCGGGCGAGACCTGCTCGACCGGAATGAACTCGAACCCCGCCAGCCCGGCGTAGTGGCGGTCCATATCGGTGTCGCCTACGTGGTAGTACTCGTCGGCGGCGAATCTTGACTTTACACCATCCAGCCTGTGTTTCAGCGCGGTGAAGTCTACGCCGATGTCATGTTCCTCCCACATACGCTGCTGCGCGCTGATGGGACGGTCGGAGCAGCTTCCGATGATGTAGCCGTGCGCCTTCACGCCCCGCACCATGCCCATGGTTATCACGCCGGGCGGGTTGCCCGTTTCGAGCGTGCCGTCTATGTCGAAGCTAATGAGCTTGGTCAAGTGGCTTTCCCCTGGTCATCGCGTTATTGGGCCGGCTACCTGACATCCCGGCCCTCGTTATCAGGGCACAACCTACAACACCCCGCGGTTGCATGGCAACCCGTGTTAGAGAGCTGGGGGACTTTGGCCGCCCTGGTGTGAACCGCACCGGCGTGGTTTCCCTGGTTATCGAACCCTGGCGCGACCAGGCGAAACAGGCCAAATTCCATTTGACACATATTTCACAAACTGCTATGTTCTTGGGCAGACGCAGCCGCCCTGTAACAGGAGGTGGTAGCGTCTATCAGTGTGTGCCCACTGCGGCTCCCGCCGGCAGTTGGCCCAGGTAGGTCGGGACCGGAATTGCGTCGCTTAGGAGGCCGGGTGGTCGTCTTTAGTTAGTGCGCGGGATGCGGACGCGCACCTGTTACGAACGCGCTACACCTTACGACTGGCGGTCCAGCCATCGGGCCATTCTCCCTCTTAACATCTATACCGGGAAAAGTGTGCTATGAGTAGTCCCTACGTCCCCAACCTCACCAAGCAGGGACTTTACGACCCTCAGTTCGAGCGCGACGCTTGCGGCGTCGGGCTGGTTGCGAGCGTCAAAGGAGCAAAGTCCCACGACATCGTAACAATGGGTCTGGAGGTCTTGAGGAACCTGGGTCACCGAGGCGCGTGCGGAGCCGATCCCGAAACGGGCGACGGCGCGGGCGTTCTGATGCAGATGCCGCACGAGTTTTTCGCGCGCGAGGCGGAGTCCCTGGGCTTTGAGCTGCCCCAAGCGGGCGACTACGGCGTGGGGATGGTGTTTCTGCCGCCGGACGACGCCCAGCGCGAGCAGTGCGAGCGCGAAATCGAGCGCGTGGTCGCCGCTGAGGGTCTTCGGCTGCTGGGATGGCGGGACGTTCCGGTCTCGCCCGACGCCATCGGACGTATGGCCAGGGCGGTCATGCCTGTCATCAGGCAGTTCTTCGTCGCACGCCCGGACGGCATAGCCGCCGGCGACGCCTTCGCCCTCGAGCTTTACCTGGCCAGGCGGCGCATCGAAAACTCCGTCGCGCGCGAGGGACTGTCCGATTCAGGCCACTTTTACATCAGCAGCATGTCGGACAGGCAGATAGTTTACAAGGGCTTGGTGATGGCCCACCAACTGGAGAGCTTCTTCCACGATCTCGACGACGACCTGATAACGACGGCCTACGTGCTGGTGCATTCCCGTTTCAGCACGAACACGCTCGGCTCGTGGAGGCTCGCCCATCCCTTCCGCTACATCATTCACAACGGCGAGATCAACACCATCCGTGGCAATGTGAACTGGATGATGGCCCGCGAGGGAATGTTCTCGTCCCCGGAGATGGGCGACCGGATAGACGAGCTGTTCCCGATCGTGTCGTCCGACCAGAGCGACACGGCCAGCTTCGACAACGCTCTGGAACTGCTGCTGGCCACGGGCCGGTCACTGCCTCACGCGCTGATGATGATGATCCCGGAGGCCTGGGGCGACCACATTGCGATGGAGCAGGCCAAGAAGGACTTTTACGACTATCACTCCAGGATCATGGAGCCGTGGGACGGCCCCGCGCTGATCATCGGCGCGGACGGGGCCCGCGTGTGCGGCGTTCTGGACCGCAACGGGCTAAGGCCGTGCCGCTACTTGGTTACGACAGACGACATACTCGTTATGGCATCTGAGACCGGCGTGCTCGACGTTCCGATGGAGAAGGTGCGGTTCAAGGACCGCATCTATCCGGGGCGCATGTTCGAGCTGGACACGGAGCAGGGCCGGATAATCGCAGACCAGGAGGTCAAAGCGGAGCTGTCGGCCCGCCGTCCCTACGGCGAGTGGCTGAACAAGAACAGCGTAGACATGGCGTCGCTGCCGGAGCCAGGACTTACGCACGGGCCGGAGTTCGAGACGATTGGCGCAAGGCAGAAGGCCTTCGGCTACACGCTGGAGGACCTGTCCATGATAATGCTGCCCATGGCCGAGAACGGGGCGGAGCCGGTCGGCTCGATGGGAAACGACGCTCCGCTTGCGGTGCTGTCCGAAAAGCTGCCGCTGCTGTTCGACTACTTCAAGCAGATGTTCGCCCAGGTCAGCAACCCGCCGCTGGACGCCATCCGAGAGGAGCTCGTTACCTCGCTCGAAACCACGCTGGGGTCGGAGCAGAACCTGTTCGATGAGACCGCGGAGCACTGCAGGCAGCTTCGGCTGAAGGGGCTGTTGCTCACCAACCGCGAGATGGCCCAGCTCAAGGAGCTGGACCTGCACGGCCTGCGGTCGAGGACGCTGGAGGCGCTGTTCGACGTCGAGGGCGGCGGCGGCGCGCTCAAGCAGGCAATGGACAGTCTGTGCGCCGAGGCGGCGAGGGCTATCGAGGAAGGCTGCTCCATTCTGGTGATTTCCGACCGAGGCGCCGATTCCCGCCGCGCGCCCATTCCGAGCCTGCTTGCGACCGCCGGCGTCCATCACCACCTGATACGCGCCGGCACGCGCGCCAGGGTTGGCATCGCCGTCGAGTCCGGCGAGCCGCGAGAGATCTCCCACTTCGCGCTTCTCTCAGGCTACGGCGCGGGCGCGATCAACCCATACCTGGCGCTGGAAACGCTGGCGGACCTTTCGCGCGGCGACGGCTTTACCGAGGCGCTCGACTATGAGACCGCCGAGTACAACTACTTCAAGGCCGCCCACAAGGGAGTGCTGAAGGTCATTTCCAAGATGGGCGTGTCTACGTTGCAGGGCTATCGCGGCGCCCAGATATTCGAGGCGGTCGGGCTTAACGAAGAGTTGATAGACAGGTACTTCACCTGGACGCCCTCTCGAATCGGAGGGGTGGGACTCGAACAGATAGAGGAGGAGTGCCGCCAGCGCCATCGTGAAGCCTACGGCGGGCACGCGAACGGGCTGCCGGGGGGAGGCCGCTACCAGTGGCGGCGCGAGGGCGAGTACCACATGTGGAACCCCGATACCATCGCCAAGCTCCAGGACGCCGCACAGTCGAACCGCTATTCGAGCTACCGGGAGTTCGCCGAGTTTGCCGATGGCCTGAGCGAGAAGATGTGCACCATTCGCGGGCTGCTGGAGTTCAAGACATTGGACGAGCCTATAGACCTGGACGAGGTGGAGCCCGCGAGCGAGATAGTGAAGCGCTTCGCCACGGGCGCTGTCTCCCTGGGCTCCATAAGTCGTGAGGCGCACGAGACGATGGCGATCGCGATGAACCGCATCGGCGCGCGCAGCAACACCGGCGAGGGCGGGGAGGACTACCACCGGTATACACTGGACCCCAACGGAGACTCCCGCAGCAGCTCAATGAAGCAGGTCGCGTCCGGCAGGTTCGGCGTGACGATAAACTACCTGGCCAACGCCACCGACCTGCAGATCAAGATGGCGCAGGGCTCCAAGCCCGGCGAGGGCGGGCAGCTGCCCGGCCACAAGGTGGACGAGTACATCGGTTGGGTGCGCAACTCAACGCCGGGTGTAGAGCTGATTTCGCCGCCGCCGCACCACGACATCTACTCGATCGAGGACCTTGCCCAGCTAATTTACGACCTGAAGAACGCCAACCCGTCGTCTCGTGTACACGTGAAGCTGGTGTCCGAGGCGGGTGTGGGCACCATCGCGGCGGGCGTGTCCAAGGGCCACGGGGACGTCGTGCTCATCAGCGGCGACAGCGGCGGGACGGGTGCCTCGCCGGAGTCGTCCATCAAGTTCGCGGGCCTGCCCTGGGAGGTAGGCCTGGCGGAGACCCAGCAAGTGCTGGTGCTCAACGACCTGAGGGGCCGAATCGTAGTGCAGACCGACGGCCAACTCAAGACGGGGCGGGACGTCGCCATCGCCTGCCTGCTCGGGGCCGAGGAGTTCGGGTTCGCGACAGCGCCGCTCATCACGCTGGGCTGCATCATGCTGCGCAAGTGCCACCTCAACACGTGCTCGGTGGGCATCGCAACGCAGGACCCGGAGCTTCGCCGCATGTTCAGGGGCAAGCCGGAGCACCTCATCAACTACCTGTTCTTCATTGCTGAGCACATGCGGGAGATAATGGCCGAGCTCGGCTTCCGCACCGTGAACGAGATGGTTGGGCGCGTGGACAAGCTGGACGCGCGGAAGGCCGTCGATCACTGGAAGGCGAGCGGCGTGGACTTTTCGGCGCTGCTGCACCGTCCCGACGTGCCCGATGAGGTCGCCACATACTGCTGCCAGGAACAGGACCACTCGCTGTGGAAGGCGTTGGACAACGACCTGATCGAGCGCTTCGCCGACGCCATCGAAAACAGGCGGCCGCAACAGCTTTCCATGCCTATTCACAACTACAACCGCACCGTGGGCGCAATGCTCAGCCACGAGGTCGCCAAGCGGTACGGCGAAGAGGGGCTGCCGGACGACATGATCCGGGTATCGTTCACCGGGTCGGCAGGCCAGAGTTTCTCCGCGTTTCTCGCCAAGGGCGTGACGATGACCGTCGATGGCGACGCCAACGACTACTTCTGCAAAGGACTGTCAGGCGGCAAGGTGGTGATCAAGCCGCCGGCCGGGGCAAACTTCGTGCCCGAGACCACGATAGTCATAGGCAACGTGGCGCTGTATGGCGCTACGGGCGGCAAGGCGTTCATCCGAGGCGTGGCGGGCGAACGGTTTGCGGTTCGCAACAGCGGAGCGGAAACGGTAGTCGAGGGCGTGGGCGACCACGGCTGCGAGTATATGACGCGCGGCAAGGTTGTGGTGCTCGGCCCGACCGGGCGCAATTTCGCGGCGGGCATGAGCGGCGGCGAGGCTTACGTGCTTGACGAGGACGGCGACTTCGCCAGCCGCTGCAACCCCGAAATGGTTGGCCTCGAGAGCGTGGTTGAGGAGGAGGACACGCGGGCGCTGCGACGGCTGGTAGAAGAGCACCTGGAGTTAACCGGCAGCGCCAACGCCAGGCGCGTGCTCGAAGACTGGGACGGGATGCTTCCAAAGTTCATCAAGGTCATGCCCTACGACTACAAACGGGTGCTGGCGGAGCGTGCCCGGGCGGTGAGCGCCTGATGGGCAAGGTGACCGGATTCAAAGAGAGCGGGCGGCTGACGATTCCGAGCGCCCCCGCGACCGAGCGCATCCACCACTTCGGTGAGATTTACGGCAAGTGGAGCGAGACGCAGGCGCGCGAGCAGGGGTCGCGCTGCATGAACTGCTCGGTGCCGTTCTGCCACATGGGGTGCCCCCTGGGCAACCTGATTCCCGACTGGAACGACCACGTGTACAGGGGGCGCTGGAAGGAAGCGCTCGACGCCCTTCACCAAACCAACGCCTTCCCGGAGTTCACCGGCCGCATCTGCCCCGCGCCGTGCGAGGTCTCGTGCGTGCTCTCCATCAACCAGGACCCCGTGACGATCGAGCACATCGAAAAGTCGATCGCCGACAGGGGTTGGGCCGAAGGGTGGATTACGCCGAATCCTCCCAGCACCCGCACCGGAAAGTCTGTGGCAGTGGTGGGCTCCGGCCCGGCCGGGCTGTCAGCGGCGCAGCAGCTCAACGCCAGCGGCCACAAGGTCACGGTGTTCGAGCGCGACGAGCACGTCGGCGGCCTGCTGAGGCTTGGCATCCCGGACTTCAAGCTGGAGAAGCACGTTGTTCAGCGCCGCGTGGACCTGTTGGCCGATGAGGGTGTGGAATTCAGGACGGGCGTTTACGTCGGCCGCGACTGTCCCGTCTCCGAGCTTCGGGACGGCTACGACGCGCTGCTACTCGCCGGCGGTTCGACGATTCCCCGCGATCTGCCGGTGCCCGGGCGCGATCTTGACGGCGTTCACTTCGCGATGGACTACCTGACCCAGCAGAACAGGATCAATGCGGGTCAGTCCGTCGACCCCGGCACACGCATTTCCGCAGAGGGCAAGCGCGTGGTTGTCATGGGCGGAGGCGACACCGGGTCCGACTGCCTGGGTACGGCGCACCGGCAGGGCGCCGAGATTGTGTACCAGATCGAACTGCTCCCGGAACCGCCGGTCGAGCGCCGCCCGGGCAACCCCTGGCCTGAATGGTCGGCCGTTCTTCGCACCTCGTCCTCCCACGAAGAGGGAGGCGTTCGCGACTACAACATTTTGACCAAGCGTTTCACAGGCTCGAGCCGGGTCCAGCAGCTTCACGCCGTGCGCCTGGAGTGGGGCCCGCCCGACGAGACGGGCCGGCCGGCTATGCTGGAGATGCCGGGAAGCGACTTCACGCTGGACGTGGACCTGGTGCTGCTGGCGATGGGATTCGTGCACCCGGAGCACGGCGACATGCTGGGCGACCTGGGGTTGGAGACGGACGCCCGCGGCAACGTCGGCAGGGACGCCGACATGATGACCAACGTTGATGGCGTGTTCGCCGCGGGCGACATGTCGCGGGGCCAGTCGCTGGTAGTGTGGGCGCTCGCCGAGGGCAGGGAGGCCGCCCGCGGCATCGACCGCTATCTGATGGGAAGCACGCGGTTGCCCCGCGTGCTGGCCTGACGCGGAGAGACGCAATGTCGGAGCAGACACTCAAGATAGAGAACGCACGGTTCGTCCTGACGCTCGACGCGGGGCGGCGGATTGTTGCCGACGGCGCTATCGTGGTCGAGGGGAGCCGCATCTCCCGTGTGGGCAAGAGCGCCGACCTGCTGGACGTTGCGGCGGACAGGACGATCGACGCGAGCGAGATGGTCGTCACGCCAGGGTTCGGCAATGGGCACATGCACATCAGCTATGCGCACGCCACGCGCGGCATCTTCCCCGACGACTTGGGCCCGGCGTATCTGCCGAACGTCTTCCGGCTGCAGGCGGCGATGACTCCGGAGGAGGAGTACTACACCTCGCTGCTCGCCATCACCGAGCTGCTGAAGTACGGCACCACCAGTTTTCTCGACCCCGGCAGCACCAAGCACGTCGACGCCTGCATGAGGGCCTACGAGGAGTCCGGCTGCCGCATCGTCGTCGGAGCGCAGGTCGCCGACGCGCCCAACCCGCTGAACCTGCCAGTCTACTCCACCTCCCAGGCCGTTGAAGTGATGCGTTCGGCCATAGAGAATTTCGACGGCGCACTCGATGGCCGCGTGCGGGCGTGGGCCATGCCCTTTTCGGCCGACTACGCCTCTGACGAACTGCTTGCCGCGGCGAAAGGGCTCGCCGACGATCTAGGGACAGGGCTGACGCTGCACCACAGCACAGGGCCGGATGCGATAGCGGCGTCTATGTCCGAACACGGCGTCACGCCAACCGAACGGCTGGAGCGCCTGGGAGTATTGGAGGACAACGTGACCCTGGCGCACGGGCTTGGCCTCGACGAGGCGGAGCTCGACAGCATCGCACGAACCGGAGCGAGCGTCGTGATGTGCCCGACCGCGGCCATCAAGGGCGGGTCCGGCATGACGCGAACGGCAAAACTGCCGGAGATGTTGGAGAGGGGCATACCCGTCGGCCTCGGAACCGACGCGGGCAACAACTCCAACCTGCTGGAGACCATGCGCTCGATGTACCTGGTCGCCGTCTTGTACAAGGACGGCAGGCAGGACGTGTCGATGGTGCCGGCCGAGACCGCGGTGGAGTTGGCCACGCTTGGCTCGGCGCGCGCAATGGGTCTGGGCGCGGACACCGGGTCCATCGAGGTTGGCAAGAAGGCTGACCTGGTGTTGTTCGACACGCGCCGCCCGGAGTGGCGAACGCTCTTCAACCCCGTCAACAACCTGGTGTACAGCGCGGACGGGCGCAGCGTTCACACAGTGATCGTGGATGGCCGCGTCGTGGTGGAGGACCACAGGGCGCTGTTCGTGGACGAATGGGAGCTGATACAGCGCGTGCAGCGCATCGGGGAGAGGCTGATGGACCGCGCCGGAGTTTCGTTCGCCCCGCGTTGGCCGGTGGTGTAGGGGGCGGCCTCCTCATGTCGTCATTACCATGAAAACAGCGGGTTGTGGAGGCAACCGGCGCGGCCCATGGCTTATTTGTTCTAGCTGCGGCAACGATCACGCGAGACAATTTCCATCCACTTATGTGGCCCTGGCAGGGCCATAGTGATTCTGAGTTTACTGAAGAATCTATAGCGAGCGTTCAGAATAGCCGGGATGATCTATCCGCAATCTGTTGCATTGGGTAGAGCGAGGGTGTGGCCAAGCGGCGTTGGGTCTTGGGGCCCTAGATTCTTCGCCAAGCTCAGAATGGACTTTGTACCTCTACCACGACGGCCGCCTTGGGCACTCCAGCGTCCCGTTCTCTGAACTCATCATGAGCAACAGGTTCGAATCTGTCAATTGAACGATATCCCTCTTGGTCCGCGTCAATCTGTACCGACATCAGTGAGCCACCACGTTCATTACTTCTTACGACAAACGGTTGGCTATCCCTTCGAAGCACTGTCGGTAGTGTCTCGTGGTAACAAGAACTTGCGTCAAACAAAGGCGTCCCTTCAGACATCAATGTTTTGGATTCGCTCTCTGACATGTCTTTGAGTGCGCGCCAAACCTTCGGACATGAGACCAAACATTTCCAAGGCAGTGTGCATCGGTTCCTGTGAATCTCTTTGAAGTTCTTGCCACCCCATTCGTTGATGGCCGTCCGTATGTTGGATGAAGGAGTAACAGTGCAACCCAGTTCCTTAAGGTCAGGACGTCCAGTACAGCAGTGCCAGTGTTGGCTTTTATTGGCGTCGTCAGTATGGTTGTAGAGGCTATATAGAGGAGCGGCACAGTTGAGTTTCGCGAAGCGTTCTAGAAGGTCAATCTGTTGTCCATTGGAGTTCCCTTGCGTGAGAGAAGAATACCTGTCAGTTCTAAGGTCTAGTTTCTTGGCTTGGATTGCAAATCGAAACCATCCAAGTTGATTGGATCCAAGCCACAATTCAAAATCGGTGCCCCGCATAGATTCGTCAGGCTTGGAAGTCTGTTTGAAATGGACCAGTGTATATCCTTGGATGTAAAGATCCATCAGCACTAAGTCCGTGATCGTCTCTTCCCCGAATCTCACCGAACCGGAGACGCCATGACTCTCGAATGAATCTCTGACGTAGCCTAATCGATCCCAGATATCCTTAGACTGATTCGTAAACAACGCCCCAAGTCCGTTTGAGGGCTGGATCAACATTTTGGCTTCTCCTTTTGTAAGTATTGAATGAAGTGCTTCCCTTCCTTTGGCCCTCCTACATCCGGCGGCCAGCATGGGGCTCGGTGGAAGTGTAGGTGGGGTTGTCTGCGTCGTCGCTCAGCTTGCACCGCAGACTTATCAAAATGGAGCGTACCGCTTCTGTGCATCCTTGACAAGCATAGCGTCAGCCAATCCAGGTGTCGGGCGCGCAGACCACCGACAGGCCCAACTTCTGAAACCTGCCCGTTTATTCCACGGCCGAGGTCGAGATGTTGGGGGCTACTCATGGCTGCGACAGTCCGCTGGACTGCCGGGTCGTGGTGGAGGACCACAGGGCGCTGTTCGTGGACGAATGGGAGCTGATCCAGCGGGTGCAACGCATAGGGGCGGGATTGATGGAGCGGGCCGGGGTTTCGTTCGCGCCGCGCTGGCCGGTGGTGTAGGCTGCCGCGGCGTTAGTCCCCGGGCGTGTCGTGGGTGTGTGTCTGCAAGGACAAGACGCTGTTGACGCCGTTCAGCCGCGCCTGCTCCAGTTCGGCTTCCGACGGCCTCGCCATCATGGGCTGCGTGTCGAATCTGTGAGCATCTGTCATGGCCTCGAGTCTGCGGCACGAATCGTCGAGCTTGGTCGGGGGCCTGCGGTGCGACTCAGCGAGCGCATCTGAGAGCCTGCGGAACGACGTTTCCATCTTGGCATCGAGCCTTGTGTACAGCGTGTGCGACAGCCACATGAGCGCGAAGAGTTCCGCCAGGATGATTGCGAAACCGACCATATTGACTATCAGTATAGTCAATTGTGCCGTATCCATGACGGACGCCTCCTACAAGCCGAGTCGGTGTCAGGCAGCCGCCCGCTCAAGCCAATTGTAGCACGGGGCACCAGCCCAGCAGTGTCGGCTGGAGGAGACTGTCATTAGGATCCAAGGTAGAAAGTATGGGGGACCAATATCAGGACACTGGTCTGTCTGCATTCCCCTCCGACGTAGTGGCTTCTTCCCCTTGTGTTGGAACGGCTTGTAGTCTCCTGCGTCTGTAGACATTTAGGAAAGGGCCACCCTGTCCGGCGAATGCCAATCTGTATCGATATGTCTTGCCTTTGAGTTCAAAGGTCTGCAGGCCCAATGAGGATGTCCCATTCCGGTAAAGTTGAGCTATCTGCTTCTGGACCCAGGAAGGCACCCTCTCGAAATCCACATCTCCATACGCTTTTGTCCCAATCAACTCCCACCTGGGCCTCTTGTCGTTTGGCGCCAACTGACGGTGACGTGAGCTATTCGCCAGCCTCCCCTCCAGGAGTCTACGTATCAAGCTTAGCATGAAGTACTATCTCCCTGATTTTCGCAGTCGAATAGAGAACTCGGTAGAAAAGAACCACTAGGACCAGTGAACGCGGTGACTTTCTAGATTCTCTGAGGCCCATTTTTCGATTGTCCTTACGTCTATAGCGAAAGCCAAGCTATCGTCATCGGGCAATCCGTCTAGCGGGAACCATCTACCATTGAATTGCTTCCCTTCTTGTAGCCTAGGTGACCCGCGCCATATTCGAGCGCGGTGCCGGTTTTCGTAGTAGAGTTTGTCGATATCGAATATGATACCGGTCTCGTTTCGCGTCTCCTCGATGGCAGCAACCAGACGGCCTTTATCCCCTTTCACATTCCCGCCCGGAATACTCCATTTTCCCGCTCTGCTGCCACGACTCCGTTGTATCAGCAGGATCTCGCCCTTGTCGTTCACAACCAATGTGAAGCCCGCTCTGCACATTCTAGAACGTGGATAGTGTACGCGACGACTTCCATTATTCCCGGTCGCCCATTCTCCAATCACTATCTTGTCTGGTCCAAAAGCGAGGTTGTCGTCGTGGGGCAGCATGTCTTTTTGGAACCACTTCGCGTCCAAACATTCCTTGCTTTGGACTCTCAAGCGCCCGCCTATTCGTTTTCCGATCCAGACCTCATAGTTATGCCGAATTCCCTTACGGTACAGGCGATCGGCACTCATATTGATGCCAGTCTCTTCCCGCGTTTCCCTGACGGCGGTCCTCTTGAGACTCTCCCACTTGTCCTTGTTCCCCCCGGGCAGGCTCCACTTTCCTTTTTCTCTGCCGTAACCTCGTTGGATCAGGAGAATTTCGTTTCTTTCATTGACTACCAGACCAAACCCAGCCGCCATGCCTCACCTCCGTAATTCAGGTTGTTGGGTGACTACAAACGGGGAACTTCTGATCTGTGGAAGTAGGTGGTGACCTGAACCGAGGTATCTGTATCACCTACTATGATTGTGAGACAAGCACCGGAACGGGGTCTCAGGACAATGGCACTAAAGTTGGGCTCGGACTTTGGCTGAGTTCTCCGTTCCCGTCCCTTACTCGTAGTCCATGCCTATGTGGCCTTCGCACTCTAGTTCGGCGTATCGTTCGTCCGATATGCTTAGCAGCTTCCTGTAGACGTACTCGTTGTCCTCGCCCAGGCGCACCGGCCCGCGCCGGATGCTTGGCGGAGTCCGCGACATTTTGAACGGGGCGCCCGGATACAGGTGTGTTCCCACATCCTCCTGGTACGCCTCTTCGAACGCGCCGCGCGCCTCCAGGTGGGGGTCGGAGTAGGCGTCCGCCTGGTCTATCACGGCGCCCGCCGCCACACCGGACTCCTGTAGTGCGTGCATGACCTCGTAGTGGCCGCGCTCACGGGTCCACTCGCTTATGCGGTCGTCCAGCTCGTCGTGAGCTTGGTACCGGCCGTGCTGGGTGTCGAATCGCGGATCTTGCGCCCATGCCGGCGAGCCAATCGCGGTGCGGAAGGCCGCCCAGTCGCCGTCATCGAAGATGGTGATGTTCACCCAGCGGTCTTCGCCCTTACAGGGGTAGCAACCTTGAATGGCGTAAGGGTGGCGATTCCCAATGGTGGCCCCGTTCCTGCGGTTCATCGAGTAGTCCATGAAGAACTGGCCCATAAATGGAGCCACGTTTTCGGCCTGCGCCAGCTCGATGAGCTGTCCCTCTCCCGTGCGCCGGCGGTGGTGCAGCCCGGCGAGCACGGCGAATGCGCCCTGCGCGCCCGCTGCCGCGTCCGCCACGTACACCTGCGTGTTCGCGGAGGGGTCCATGTCGGCGTAGCCCCGTAGCAGTGAATGTCCCACCGCGCCTTCCATGTGAATGCCGAGAGAGCGGAAGTTTTTGTAGGGCCCGGTGCTTCCATAGGCCGGCATTCGAAGCATGACCATGTCGGGGCGCTGCGCTCGAAGCGACTCGTACGAGATGCCCAGCTTGTCCATGGTCTCGGTGACGTTGTTCTCGACGAACACGTCGCTGACCTGGACCAGTCTGTTGAAGATGTCTTTGCCGCCAGGTTGCAGCAGGTCCACGGTCATGCTGAGCTTGTTACGACCGTGGGCGTTGAAGACGGGGAAGCGGTTCCAGGGACGGCGGCCGGGCACGCGGCCGGGCATACCGCCGAACATGGGGGGTGCGCTCTTGATCAGCTCCTCCGTCGGGTGCGTCATCGCCCCCCTCGTGAGCGGCGCGGGGTTCTTGGTCGATTCGACGCGGATGACCTCGGCGCCGAGGTCGGCGAGCAGGGTCGCACAATACGTGCCGGCCCACACAACTGTCATGTCCATTACTCGAACACCTGAGAGGGGCAGTGTTGGCATCGGCCTCACTTCCTAGATTCTTCGACAAGCTCAGAATGACGCGACTGAAGCGAATGACGCGACTGAAGCACTTGACGTGACTGAGGTGCCTGACGCGATCAAAGCGTTACTATATCGCGCCCGTTTCGCGCAGCCGGACTAGCGCGGCGCGGTCGTAGCCCAGCTTGCCCAGCACTTCTTCGTTGTGTTGGCCCAGCATCGGCGCGGCCATGCGGGCGGCCCAGGGCGACCGGTCCATGACGAAGGGCCGGCCCGGGTAGGTGAGCCGACCCGCGCTGGGGTGATCGAACTCGGCGAAAGCGCCCCTGTCGTTGAAACTGGGGTCGCCGACGAGGTCTTCCATGGAGTTGATCGGACCGCTGAGCACCCTGGCCTCCTGCGCGGCGTACCAAATCTCGTACTTGGTGCGTTCGAGGCACCAGGGAATGAAAAACTCCTCGAACTGCTCTCGTAGGTCGGGGTCGGTCTGCGCTTGTGGCGTGTACCACTTGGGGTCGTCGAATATGGCAGGCTCGTCCAGCATCTTGACCACCCTGCGGAAGTAGACGATGCCGCCGGTCACCTCAACGTAGCCGTCGGCGCAGGGGTAGACGCCGATGGGATAGCCCATGACGCCAAAGGGAGTCCTGTAACTTATCTCGCCGGTGTACTGGTAGGCAATGAGGGAACTCATGCGCCGGTCTATTGAGCCGACCTGGGTTTCCATTATCGAAACGTCTACGTGCTGACCCTCGCCGCGCGCACGTGCAGCAAAGAGCGCCGCCATCGTGGCCACGGAGGCGGCCGCGCCTGCCTGGTACTGCACCATGTTGCCGCCCAGCTTGATTGGTTCTCTGTCCTCCAGTCCCGCTGAGTACATCTCGCCGCCCATGCCGTACAGGACGATCTCGGAGCCCCTGAAGTCGCTGTAAGGCCCGGTCTGCCCGAAGTTCGAAATGGAAGTCATAACCAGGGCCGGGTTTTCCGCGCTGAGGGTGGCGTAGTCCAGGCCCAGGCGGGACATCACGCCGGGGCGGAAACTTTCTACCACTACGTCGGCCTCCGCTGCCAGGCGCCGGGCGATGCGGTTGCCCGCGGAGGTCTTGAGATCGAGGGTCACGCCGCGCTTGTTGGTGTTGAGATGGAGGAAGAGTCCGCTGCGCTCGTTGTGGGGGTTGTCGCCTGGGAACGGGCCAAGCCTTCTCGCGCCGTCGCCGCCGTCCGGGCGTTCGACCTTGGTGACGTCCGCGCCGTAGTCCGCCATCAGCTTGGTGCAATAGGGGCCGGCGATCATGTGGGTGAAGTCCAGCACCTTCACGTCCGAGAGGGCACCCTCGGCCATCAGCGCCTCCTGCTTTCGAAACTGCCGCGGCGGCCTAAGGCAGGCCGGGCGCGGAGTGGAGTTCGTCTTCGAGGTCGACGCCGAGCGAACCGAGCGCCCTTGCCAGCATGACGTAGTAGCTGACCGCGACTACCAGATCTACGGTGAGCGCCGCGCCAAGCAGGTGGTGTATCGCCTGGAACGTGCGGTCGGTCAGCGTGCCGTTGCGAACGATCTCGCGGGCGGCCTGCGCGAACACGCCCTCTTTGGCGGGCAGGCCCATCGGCGCTCTGCCGGACCGGATGGCCTCTATGGTTGTATCGCGGACGCCCGCACGGCGGGCGACCGGCTCGTGGTGCTTCCAGACGTAATCGCTCCCCATCTCCATCGCGGCGGCCAGGATCGCGATCTCGCGCGCCGCGGGATCCAGCGGGCTTCTGAAGCGCACGTACTCGCCAAGCGCGCCCACGGCCTCTGCGGCGTCGGGGCTGTTGAGGAGTAGAGCGAACGAGTGGGGCAGCGCCCCGCCAGATTCGGGGCCGCCCCTGCGCTCCGCGATGCGGTCGAACACCGGGTGCTTGTCCTCGGGAAGGTCGTCCCTGGCTATGTACGTAAGTCGCGCCATCACGCTCTCTCCGACAGGGTTTCTCCGACGACCGAGCCGCTTCGCCGGCGGAGCGCTTCGGCTGTGCTCGAGTGCAGACTGGACAAGTTGTCGCTGACCGTCACCTCGTAGGCGTCGGGGTTACGCAGCCTCTTGTAGCGCCTGTCGAGCTGCGCGAATTCCGCGCCAAACCTGCTCCTCAACTCTCCCAGATCGGGAAGGTCGACGGTGATCTCTCCGTTTCTCATTACTTCCTTCAGCATAGGCCGCGCGCCGGGTGACGGACGCGGCTCGCTGGCTGTCGCCATAATGTCGCGCAGGGGCTGGCCGGACCTGCTGTAGTATCGGTAGACTTGCTTTGAGCCGGGCATTGTTTCCTTGTCGTCGCTGAGCTTCATCGCGGGTCTGCCATCGTAGGCCACAAGCTTGTAAACGGAGTCCGCCCAGGGCGCGTCTTCCGACACACCCGCCTTTGTGCCTACGCCAAAGCCGTCGATAGGCGCGCGGACTCGAAGCAGCTCGTCTATGGAATACTCATCGAGCGCCCCGCTCGCCAGAATCCGGACCCCTCCGAATCCATCCCGATTCAGCAATGCCCGGCACTCAAAGGAGAGCTCGACGAGGTCGCCGCTGTCCAGCCGGATGGCCTTCAGCTCCTGGCCGGCTGTGCGCATTTCGCGGGCAACCTGTATGGCCCTCAGAGTCCCGTTTAGGGTATCATAGGTGTCAACTAGTAGAGTGCTCGCAGAAGGGAAAGAGCGGGAATAGCTGCGAAATGCGTCGGTCTCGTCACCGAACGCGGAGACGAAAGAATGTGCCATGGTGCCTACTACCGGGATGCCGTGGCGTGCTCCCGCCGTCAAGTTGCTGGTGCCGTCGAACCCGACCATATAGCTAACACGAGCAAAGTTGTCGGCTGCGTCCAGCCCATGCGTACGACGGGCGGCAAAGTCGAACACGTTTCTTCCGCGGGCGGCGTGGACAATCCGGGCGGCCTTAGAGGCGAACAGGGTGTTGGCGTTTATGCTGTTGACGAGGAAAGTCTCGGGAATCTGCGCCTCTATGATGGGCGCAGAGACCTCGATCACCGGCTCCCCTGCGAACGCGATCGCGCCCTCGGGCATGGCCCTGACTCTTCCGGCGAATCTGAGATTGCCGAGATAGTTCAGGAAGTCTTCGTCAAACAGGCCGGTAGAACGCAAGTACTCAATATCGCGAATTTCGAATGAAAGCCGCTGAAGGTGCTCCAGGGACTGGTGGAGGCCGGCGAAGACGTAGAAGGCCCTTCCGGGCAAATGTTCGCGGAAATATAAGATAAATGTAGCTTCAGCCGTCGTTCCGCTTTGCCAAAGGGCCTGCGCCATGGTGAGCTGGTACAGGTCGGCGAACAGCGACGGCGAGGGATTGACTCGCTGCATGGCGTAATCACGTCCTGGGAAGCGAATGATTTCAGTGTAAGTATATGAGGCCGCGCGGGTCAAGCGCTTTAACGCGCCTCATAAGTTGTTCCGCTCGCGGGTTTCGAGCGCGGTGGGTCAGGAGATGGGCAGTTTGCGACTGCGAAAGCTTACTTCGACGCTGGTGATCGTGGCCTTTTCTTTGGCGGTATTGGCCCTGACCGGATGTGAAGATTCTTCCGCTGTAAGCGAGCCGGAGAAGACGCCAGCCTCCGGCTCGGCAGGGCCGGCGGCCCCGGAAACGCCTCGACCGACGGCGGCCCCACAACCGACCGCCACGGCAGTGCCGACCACGCCGCCACCGACGGCCACGGCGGCCCCACAGCCGACTGCGACGGCAGTGCCGACCACGACGCCGCCGCCGACCGCCACGGCGGCCGCGCAACCGACCGCAATGCCGGCGCCGACCGCGGCTACCGTGCCGCCACCGACATCCGTCCCGCAGCCGACCGTCCCACCGCCAACGGCTACCGCCGCGGTGCAGCCGACCGCCACGGCAGTTCCGCCAACGGCCACGGCGGTCCCACCCACGGCCACGGCGGTGCCGCCGACACCGACTGCCGTGCTACCAACCGCCGCTCCTCAGCCGGAGCCGGGCAACGAGGTCGGGCAGCTAGCGCCCTCCTTTACGCTGCCGAGGTTCGACGGCGGGACGTTCTCGACAGAGGAGCGTCTGGGGCAGGGCAACCTGGTGATCGTCTTCTACCGCGCATACTGGTGAACGTTCTGCCGCGCTCAACTCGTTGAGTTGACAAAGAACTACAGCGCGATAATGGGCCAGAACGCCGAGGTGGTGGCGATCAGCATCGACGACCTTTCCGGCGCGGAGGCGATGGCCAGCAACTCCGGCGTGGACTTTCCGATACTGTACAACCCGGACAAGGACGTCGTGCAGGCTTACGGCGTGTTCAACCTGACGGGCGATGGGCTCGCCACGCCATCCACCTTCATAGTCGACGCCTCTGGCGTGATCCGCTACAAGTTCGTGGGCAGTACCACCCACAGGACGCCGATAGAGGAGTTGCTGCGCCAACTCGCGGCTCTTTCCGGCTAGCCGGGCCGGCCCGCCCTGTGCGCTCGCGGTCGCATGTTACAATTGGAGAGAGCGCGCCGGGCGAGGTTGAGCCAGCGCGCAAGATACACGGAAGTCGACGACTATGGCAGAGGCTGAGCGAGACACTACGGCTCCTGGCGGGAGCGGGGACCCTTTCCCGCTGGACGGCCTACTGTCGCAGTCCGCGAAGACGATAGGCGCCGGCAGCTCGTCGGACTCCGACAGGATGTGGCGGCTGCCTACCGATCATCCTGATCCCATCGTCCTGGCTGCCGGCATTCCCGACCCTCCTACGCTGCCGGTCGCGTACATAAGAGAGGCGCTGAGCAGTGCGCTCGACGCCAATCCGTCGGCCACGCTCACATACGGCGGATGGTACGGCTACGAGGGCCTGCGCGAGGCTATCGCCGAGCGGCAGAGTCGTATCGAGGGGGCCACCATCGGGCAGGACAACATCATCGTCCACAACGGCAGCTCGGGCGCCATAGACAACGTTTCCAAGACGTTCCTTCAGCCTGGCGACGTGGTGATCGCCGAGGCCCCCAGCTTTTCGGGCAGCGTGAGATCGATGCGCGGGTACATGACGGAGATTGTGGAAGTCCCCATGGAAGACGAGGGCGTGTCCGTAGACGCGCTATCCGAGGCCATTGAGCGCGTGAAGGCGGCCGGCAAGCGACCCAAGCTCTTCTACACCGTCGCCGACTACCACAACCCCACTGGCGTGACGCTGGCCAGGCGGCGGCGCGAGGAGCTGCTGGAGGTTTGCGCACGGCAAGGGGTGCTGGTGCTCGAGGACGCGGCCTATACCGAGCTGGGGTTCGACGACGGGCCGCCTGCCTCTCTCTACAGCCTCGCTCAGGGTGAGGGCGTGCTCCGTCTGGGCAGCCTGAGCAAGACCATCGCCACGGGGCTGCGCGTCGGCTGGGTGGAGGCGCGTCCGGACTTCATAGACGCCATGGCGCGGGTGCGGTTCGACATGGGAGGCTCGCCGCTCATTCAGTGGGCGCTGACAGAGTACCTGACCTCGGGCGACCTGGATGAGCACCTGCGACAGATGAGGCCGATCTATGCCGAAAAGTGCGAGATTTTGGTGGAGTCTCTACTCGCGTACTGCGAACCCTATGTGAGATTCCGCAGGCCGGAAGGCGGCTTCTTCCTGTGGGTCGAGTGCGTGGGAGCGTCGGCGCGGGACGTAGCACTGGCCGCGTCCCAGGAGGGGCTGGTGTTCCCGCTAGGCTCGAACTTCTTCAGCGACCGCGAGAACTCCGCCGACAACCACGTGAGGATGGCGTTCAGCGCGGCCCAGCCCGAGCAGCTTGCCGAGGTGGGACCGCGGCTAAGGGCGGCATTCCATCGTGTGGCAGACTGACGCACCGGACAGCGAACGTCGCTGCGTTGTCGAATGCTTCCGCTCACTGGGAGGATAGTGGATGAATCTGATAGTCACAAACGCCAACGTGATAACGCTCGATGAGCAGAACTCGCGGGCCGAGGCCGTGGCGATACTGGGCGGGCGAATCGTCCGCGTCGGCACCAACGAAGAGGCTATGAGCATGGCCGTGGACCCCGTGACGGTCCTGGACCTGCAGGGCAAGACGGTCGTGCCGGGCTTCGTGGAGTCCCACGTCCACCCCGTGATGGCGGCGCACTACAACCTGGATATGGTGAACTGCGGCACACCGCCCAACCGCACCATCGCGGACATCGTGGAGAAACTCGGCGAGGCCGCCAAGCAGGCGGATAGGGGTGAGTGGATATCGGGACGCGGCTTCGACGACTCGCTTGTCGAGGACATGCGACACATTACCCGACAGGACATCGACGCGGCCGTGCCCAACAACCCCGTATACATTTCATACGTCGCGGGCCATCTGAGCTACGCCAACAGCCGCGCTCTGGAGATGGCCGGCGTTACGAGGTCCACGCCGGACCCGGTGGGCGGGCGCATCGACCGCGACGCCAGCGGCAACCCCACCGGCCTGCTGTACGAGCGCGCCGGCAACCTGGTGCGTTTCCTAGTGCCGCAGCCGGGCATTTCGCAGATGGTGGACGGCCTGGAGTGGGCGGCGAAGCAGATGCTGAAGACGGGCGTGACTTCGCTGCATGACACGGGCAACCCGATTGGCGGCTTCAGCGCTTACCAGATCGCGGCGAGGCAGGGCAAGTTTCCCATTCGCGCCTACGTGGCGCGCAGCTTCATGTCGATGCTGGAGCGCGAGTCGCCGCTGGACGTGGTGCCCAAGTACGCGGAGGCGGAGCTACGGAGCGGCTTCGGGGGCGACGACATCAAGGTGGGAATTCTGAAGATCGGCGCCGACGGGTCCATTCAGGGCCACTCCGGCGCGCTGACCAGCCCCTACTACGACCGGCCGGATGAGAGCGGGATACTCATCATGCCGCAGGAGCAGTTGAACGTGCTCGTGGACCAGGGCAACCGGGCCGACTTCCAAGTGGGCATACACGGCAACGGAGACGCTGCCATCGACGCCATCCTGGACGCATTCGAGTACACGTTGGACCGCTATCCCAAGCGCGACCACCGGTTCCGCATAGAGCACTGCCAGGCGGTGCGCGAGGACCAGCTCGACCGCATGGCGGAGATGGGTGTGCTGGCTTCTTTCTTCAACCTTCACGTGTACCACTGGGGAGACCGGCACCGGGACCTGTTCCTCGGGCCGGAGCGAGGATCGCGCATCAGCCCGCTCAAGAGCGCGCTCGACCGGGGCATCAAGTTCGGAGGCCACTCCGACTGGTTCGTGACGCCGGTCGACCCCATGCTGAACGTCCACACGGCGGCCACCCGGCTGACGCGCGACGGGAACGAGCTTGGGCCGGAGTTCTGCCTGACGCCGGAGCAGTCGCTGCGCTCCATGACCATCGACGCCGCATACCTGGCGTTCGAGGAAAACGACAAGGGCACGATCGAGCCTGGCAAGCTAGGCGACGTGGTGGCGCTGTCGGATGACCCGCTGGAGGTCGGCGCCCGCAGGATCGACGACATCGAGATCGACGCGACCATCATCGGAGGGCGCGTGCTGTACGACCGGGCCGTTGACGGCGGGTCGCGCAAGGACGAGCGCAACGCCCGCGACCCCCGCAACCCCGATGCCTTCTTTTAGGAGAACGCCATGACAGCCACCTACTGGAAAGAGAGCTACGCCGAGGGCGTGTACCCTTACGAGGCCATGCACGGCGGCGACGGAACGGTCCGCATGAGGCGGTTCTTCAAGGACGTGAGCAAGGTAGGCGTCACGTTCGACGTGTGGGAGTTGGATCCCGGCGTGAGCGAGGGCAACCACGTTCACGAGGGCGAACGCAGCCTGGAGGAGACGTACTACTTTCTGGAGGGCGAGGGCGTGATGTGGATCGAGGGCGAAGACGTGCCTGTCGCCGCGGGCGACGCGGTGCTGGTGCCGCCCGGAGTCGACCACGGCTTCCGCAACACCGGCAGCGGCCCGCTGCGCCTCGTGCTGCTGTTCGGCAAGCCGTCCGAGTAGCCGGAATACGGCGCTTGCCGTAAGTGGTACAATGTCGGCGCCAGCATTTGGGCGTGGAATCACAGCCAGAAGAGGATGAGAAGCTTTGGCCGAAGAAAACGTAGCCGTCCTTGTCGACTATGAGAACGTAGGGCTGGAATCTATGGAGTCCCTGCTGGACCAGTTGTCCGACGTGGGGCGGGTCATAATCAAGCGCGCCTACGCCGACTGGTCCGTACACCGCAACAAGCGCGACCAGCTTCTGGAGTACGGCATTGAAGCGTCACACCATTTCCGCTCGACAAAGCAGAGCAAGAACTCCAGCGACATTTCTCTCACCATCGACGCGATAGACCTGCTTTACAGCGCGCCGGTGGACGTGTTCGTCATAGTGTCTTCGGACAGCGACTTCGTGCCGCTCGTGAACAAGCTGCGCTCGGCGGGCAAGTCGGCCATAGGCGCCGGGCGGCGCGGAGGCTCCTCGCCAACGCTCGTAAAGTCTTGCGACCGGTACATATACCTGGACGAACCCAAGCCGGCGGCGCAGGCCCAGCGACGCCAGCGCAGGTCGAGCGAGCCGCAGGGCGAAGTGTTGCTGCGCCGCGCGATAGACGCCTCGATGGACTCGGAAGGCCAGGTTGGCGGCTCGAAGCTCTACCAGACTATGCAGCGCATAGACCCGAGCTTCAGCTACAAGGAGCTCGGTCACAGCACCTTCACCCGATTCCTCGAGTCGTGCAAGACCGTCAACGTGGAGAGGCCCGCCGACGGCGGCGACACCATCGTCAGCTTCGGCCAGGCTCGACCCCAGATCGTGAACGGCGGCAGGACCCCAAGGCCGCAGGCCGCCGATGGCGGCGGCGCTGGCCGTGCCCAGCCTACCAACGGCGACAGGGCACAACGGCCGCGGAGCGCGGGAGGCGGCGGCAGATCGCAGGCGGAGGACGGCGAAAAGGCGCAGCGGCCGCAGCCAAAGGAAGTTGTCTTGGAGATCCGGCCAAAGTCGGAGGACGGCGGTAAGGCGCAGCGGCCGCAGGCCGAGGACGACGTCAAGGTGCAACGGCCACAGTCTGAGGATGAAGTCAAGGCGCCCAGGCAGAATGACCCCAAGTGGGATATCAACATCGACGAGGCGTGGACCAACCGGGAACGCGATCGCATCTCGGGCCAGGCCGCGGCGTCGGATGCCGCAAAGGTGCTCGGGGCGACCAAGCTCAGCGTGTCCGAATACCCCTCACTGGCTAGTCTGCTTGCCGCCAGCGACTACCTGAGCGCGCGCTGGCGCAGAGAGGGCAACGCCATCTTCAGGAAGTAGCCGTGGTGCCGGCGCAGGTCGGCTTCCGGTCGCCCCCCTGCCAGACATGGTGAACACATAATGCTTCTCGCTATCGACGTGGGCAACACAAACATCACGCTCGGCGTGTTCGATGGCGACACACTGATGGCCAGGGGACGCCTCGCTACGGACGTCGAGCGCATGTCTGACGAGTACGGCCTGCTCATCCGGCAACTGCTTCCCATCCGCGGCGTGGACCCAACCCAAGTCGATTCCGTGTCCATGTGCAGCGTGGTGCCGCCGCTCACCGCTTCGCTGGTGGATGTGTGCGAGGACTTCTTCGGGGTGAAGCCGCTCGTCGTCGGCGCCGACACGACCACGGGTATACGCATCTTGTACGACAGCCCGCGCGACGTTGGCGCGGATCGCGTCGTGGACGCCGCCGCCGCGCTGCACATCTACGGCGGACCGGCCATCGTTGTCGACGTGGGCACGGCGACCGTGCTGGACGCCGTTACCGCGGATGGCGATTACCTGGGCGGGGCTATCTCTCCGGGCATTTCACTTGCTGCGGACACTCTCTTCAGGCGAACCTCCATGCTGCGCCGCGTCGAGCTGTCGGCGCCACCGGCCGCCATAGGCGGAAACACCGTACACGCCATCCAGTCGGGTCTGATACTGGGTTACGCGGAGCTGATCAAGGGCATGGTCCGGAGGTTTGACGCGGAGCTGGGCGGCGGGTCGAAGGTGATAGCGACCGGGGGGCTCGCGGGCATCGTCGAGAGAGAAGTCGGTTTGTTCGACGCGGTCGATCCGGACCTCACGCTCGTCGGCCTGCGAATGATCTACGAGATGAACGCCGCGCCCGGCGCCAGCCGGGGAGCGAGTGGCGATGCCTAGTCCGCTCGAGGGCCGGCGCATAGTTCTTGGCGTCACGGGCAGCATCGCCTGCTTCAAGGCCGTCGACCTGGCGAGCAAGCTGACGCAGGCCGGCGCGGCGGTGGACGTCGTGCTGACCAGGGGCGCGACCAACTTCCTGACGCCGCTGACGTTCGGCAGCATAACTCACGGACCGGTAGTGACGGACGTGTACGATCCGCAGTCCGAGCTGAGTATGGACCACATCGCGATGGCGGAGCGGGCGGACGTGATCGTCATCGCGCCCGCCGCCGCCAATACCATCGCCAAGCTGGCGTGGGGCTTCGCCGACGACGCGCTGACGACCACGGTTCTGGCGTCGCGGGCGCCGGTTATCGTGGCGCCCGCGATGGACGCCAACATGTACGAGCACGCCGCCACGCGGGAGAACGTGGAGAAGCTGCGCGCCAGGGGCGTCGTGATCGCCGGACCGGGACGGGGCCGGATGGCGTCCGGGCTGGTGGGAAGAGGGCGTATGGTCGAGCCCGCGGAGATCATCGAGCTCACCAAGATCGCCCTCGCCAGGAACGGAAGCCTCGCCAACCGCAAGATCGTGGTGAGCGCGGGCGGCACCGAGGAACCGATCGACCCTGTTCGGGTGATCGCCAACCGCTCCTCCGGAAAGATGGGCTTCGCAATCGCCGAGGCGGCCCGCGACCGCGGCGCGAAAGCGGTCATCGTGTCCGCGCCAACGGCACTGCCGGACCCGGTCGGCATTCGCGTCGTCAAGGTGGGCACGGCGCTCCAGATGCGAGACGCGGTGTTCGCGGAGTGCCGCGACGCCGACGCGCTGATAATGGCCGCCGCCGTTGCGGACTGGCGACCGGCCGCCGCCGCCGTCCAGAAGGTGAAGAAGGGCGAGTCGGACACGTGGACAATCGAGCTGACCAAGAACCCCGACATTCTCGCGGAGACGCGTGGCGAGAACCTTGTCAAGGTCGGATTCGCCGCGGAGAGCGAAGACCTGCTGGAAAACGCCCAAGCCAAGCTCATCGGCAAGGGGCTGCACCTCATCGCCGCGAACGACATCACGTCGCCCGGCAGCGGCTTCGGGGTCGACACCAACAAGGTTGTGCTGCTGGACCGCGAGGGCGGAGTCGAGGAACTGCCCCTGATGAGCAAGTATGACGTGGGCTGCCGGCTGCTGGACAGGGTGGGGCGACTACTTGGCCCGACAGACTCCTCTTCCGCGGTTGAGGTGGATTGAGGAGAAGGGGAAAGGGCCCAATGCGAGGTGGACTGTCCACCGCTTCCTCATTGTGGCTATGGGGGTTCGCGGTCTTGAGCGTTGTCCTGTTGGTTGCGTGCGGTGAGCAAGGTGCCTCGTTGTCACCCACAGCAGCAGCGGAAGAGCCGCCGCAATTGGCAGCCGTAGCGACTGTCTCGTGGCCGACCGTCGTTCCGACTCCGACGGCTGATCCGTCCCCCACGTCTACCGCGACACCGGCGCCGTCCGCTACGCCCGCGCCCACTCATACGGCCGTGCCGACGGACACGCCTACGCCCGAACCCACGGGAACACCCACGCCTGCGCCTACGGAGACGCCCACGCCCTTGCCCACGGAAACACCGACGCCTGTGCCCGCCGCCACGCCTACACCCGCGCCCACGGAAACACCTACGCCTGCGCCAACCGCCACGCCAACCGCCACGCCGACGCCGACCGCGCGAGACATCGCCGCCAGTCAGCTCTCGGAATTGCTCTCCTGGTTTGACGACCCGCCGGACGACAGTTATTCGGCTGCCGCAAAGGAGATCGTGTCCATCTGGCTTGTGGACGTCGAACTGGCCAAGGCAGTCGTCGGGCTGGATTGGGCCGCGAACAGGGTCGGCAGAGCGGAGGTGACTTTTCTCGGCTGGCTTAACAGCTTCGCCGCCAGGGACCTTGAATTGAGCCATCAGGTGCTGGGCTATGCGTGGCTTGCGGATGATGTGACCGGAGACGAGCTTGCCGACCTTCGGGCCCTCGGAAAGGTCGCATCCAATGACCTCGAGTTGGCGCGGCATGTAGCAGGCCTCCCTTGGTTCACCGACGGTCTTTCTGACAGTGAACGGCAATTGCTGGGAGAAATCGAGCCTCTTACCCGCAATACCCTTGAGTTGGTGGGGGTGTACGCAGCCCTGCCCTGGTACGCGGATGGCTTGACAACCGAGGAGGAAAGAGGACTTTTTCACACCCTCCGTCTCATCGCAGCCAAGGACGCCGATCTGGCGAGGCTGCTGGCTAGCTACCGGTGGCTTGCGGACGAAGTGCTGTATGACGAGTGGGGAGTCGTCCATGCCCTGAACGAACTGGCATCGAGTGACCTCGAGTTGGCGCGGGCAGTGGCCGGATACGCCTGGTTCGCCGACGATGTTACCGGTGATGAGTGGCGAATGCTCATAAGACTCAATGAAATCGCTTCACTTGACCTGGAGTTCGCGAAAGCGCTAACGGGGCTGCCCTGGTTCACCGACGACTTGACCGAGGAAGAATCACGGGCCTTTTACTATCTGGGTCAAATCGCGGTCGAGGACATCGAGCTTGCGAGAGCCTTAACCGAATATTCGAGTTCGAGTGACGATGCCTATCTCTTGCTCACGCTGGCCCGGATTGCGAATCGAGGGGAAGACAAGCTTGCTCAACTGACCGCTCAGCCGTGGTTCACGGATGGCATCGATGACGAAGAGGCCGCGCTGCTGATCGCGATGGAAGACGCGGCGGGAGATGCCAGAAACCTGTTTGTGAGCCTGGCTACCAAGCACCACACACAGTCCAAGCGCGTTACTCTTCCCCTGTCAGGTGAGGTCAACTTCTGGGCCTTCCAGGCGATTCCATTTCCTCGAAACAAAGACGTGGTGGGAATGATGGAGGAGGCGGTGAGCGCCGCCGAGAGTCTCTTTGCGACTGCGTTCCCGATGCAGGACGTCGTCCTGGTGCTTCAGCCCGTGGGAGGAGCCACAAGAAGCTACGGCGGGCAGTTTCGGGGGGACCACATGAGGCTGGTCATGTACGACTTCAGCGATGTAAACAGGCGGACGATATACCATGAGATCGGCCACTACTACTTCCGAGGGGGACTCGGCCCCACGTGGTTAGTGGAAGGCGGAGCTGATTTCATGGAGTCGTACGTCATGGACTGGATAGGTGTCGACAGCCTGGAAATCCGCCTTCCAACTACGAAGAAACTCGTCAGAGACATCTGCCACAACCAGGGTGTACGCAAGATCAGCAAGTTGCTCGAACTTTCTCCGGAGCAATCTGACCCGCTCTGGGGGTGCAACTACAAACTGGGAGAGTACTTCCTGCACAATCTGTTCGATCTGATGGGACAAGATGCGATGTCCGTGGCCCTGAGAGAACTGTTGCTGCTGCGCCAGTCCACGGGTGAACGACTCACCGAAGAGGAGATTTACCAGACTTTCAGAGAGAACGTTC
Organism: Dehalococcoidia bacterium; assembly: GCA_965262385.1. Lineage (GTDB taxonomy): Bacteria > Chloroflexota > Dehalococcoidia > Lucifugimonadales > CATOSD01 > CATOSD01. The sequence continues at coordinate 235,904 of CBDHFB010000016.1, forward strand.
CGCGCGGCAGGGAAGATAGGTTCAACGAGGCGTACAGGCTGTGGCACGGCGGCGAGTTCATCGAGCCGTAGCGGGAATTCTCAATCTCATGCCCGTGAACGACATCGAGTCGCCGGACAGGGGGTTCGCGGTGGACACCGGCAAGGTGGTGCTGCTGGAACGCCAGGGCGGGGTGGAAGAGCTGCCGCTGATGAGCAAGTACGACGTGGGCTGTCGGCTGCTGGACAGAGTAGGGCGGCTACTCGGCTCCGATACCAACGCTTGACAGTGCCGCGCGGCCGTCTCTATACTGATTCTGTCGTACGCGGCACACCCGAAATTGACGACCTGAGTTACCGGACGCGGTTGACAAAGGCGTCCAATGGAGGGCGGCGGTGACGAAAGTGTCGGGCAGATGAGGCGGCTGGACGCAGTTGACCGAACTTCCCCGACATCGTTCACTGTACGGCTGGACGCAGTTGGCCGCGACGGCTTGACAGACAACACACGAGCGAAAGGCTGGGAACAGGAGTAGTACGCTTTCAAGCGGAGCTCAGAGAGCCGGGGAAGGTGTGAGCCGGCGCTAGCGCGGAAGCCGAATGGACCTGGGAGCCGCCACCCGAATATCGGCCGTTGGCCGGTTGTAGGGCAGGCCGGGATGGGCACCGTTATCATAGCCCAAGATGCGGAGGGCGCGTGGAGCGCGGGTCCTCCCCGTCTGCCAGAGATGCCGCCCGTGCTGGCGGCTGAAATTGGGTGGCACCACGGATCGATGACCCGTCCCATTGCGAGGACGGGTTTTTTTGTGGCGAAAACGTTGGGGAAGTGTTTCAGACCTGCCCAACGTAGCTGGGAAGACTGGCCAGCATTGGAGAGTCCGGGAGGATCGAGTATGAGCACACAACTTACTACCAAGCATCAGGGGGCCGGCGCGCCCGGGCAGACCCGCAGGCGGGTGTTCAGCGGGATCCAGCCCAGCGGCGACGTGCAGCTCGGCAACTACCTGGGCGCCATCAAGGGCTGGGCCGATAGGCAGGCGAAGAAGGTCAACTTCTTCTGCATCGTCGACCTCCACGCGCTCACCACGCCGCAGGAGCCGGACGAGCTGCGCCACCAGACGCGCTCGCTGGCCGCGATGCTGTTCGCCGCCGGCCTCGACCCGGATAAGAGCACCATCTTCATCCAGAGCCACGTCGCCGCGCACGCCGAAGGTTGCTGGCTGCTCAACTGCGTCACGCCGGTGGGCTGGCTTGAGCGCATGACCCAGTTCAAGGAGAAGGCCGACAACCAGGAGCGCGTGTCGACCGGGTTGCTTGACTATCCGGTGCTGATGACGGGAGACATCATCCTGTACGACGCCCACGAGGTGCCCGTCGGGGAGGACCAGCGGCAGCACGTGGAACTGGCACGAGACGTCGCCCAGCGGTTCAACCGCATCTATGGCGACACGTTCGTCGTACCCGAGGCTGTCATACCCGAAATCGGTGGGCGCGTGATGGGGTTGAACGACCCCAGCGTCAAGATGTCCAAGAGCTTCTCGCACATTCGGGGCCATGCGGTCCGTCTGCTCGACGAGCCGGCCGAGATCGAGCGCTCCATCCGGCGCGCCGTGACCGACAACGAAAGTGAAATCCGCTTTTCCGACGACCCCGAACGGGCCGGAGTCAACAACCTGTTGGGCATATACAAGGTGATAACGGACAAGACCGAGGCGGAGGTGGAGGCCGATTTCGCCGACGCACGCGGCTACGGCGACCTGAAGACCAGGGTGGCGGAGGTGGTAATTGAAGCGCTGGCTCCTATCCGGGAGCGATACAACCGGCTGATGGGAGACGTCGCGGAGCTGGATCGGCTGCTGGAGCGCGGCGCGGATCAGGCGCGCGTGGTTGCCGAGCCGAAGCTGGACGAGGTGAAGCACCGGATGGGGCTGATTCTGCCCGGGAGGAAGGGATGACTACAGCAGGGACGAAAGCAACCAAGCAGACCTACTATCCTTCGCTGGATGAGGCGAAGAGGCTGGCGGAATCGGCCAACCTCGTGCCGGTCTACGTCGAGATAAACGCGGACCTGGAGACGCCGGTGTCGGCCTATCTGAAGGTAGCGCGGCCACCGTTCTCCTTTCTGCTCGAAAGCGTGGAGGGCGGCGAGCAGCTCGCGCGCTACAGCTTCATCGGCACCGAGCCGACGCGCATCATCAAGACCGGCCCGGGACAGCCGGAAGGTGCAGTGGATCCGCTGATAACGGTGGAGCAGATTCTGTCCGAGTTCACAATCGCCGATACAGGACCGGCGGTGCGTTTCAACGGGGGTATGGTCGGCTACCTCTCATACGAGTCGGTCAACTACTTCGAGCGCCTGCCCTCCCCGGAGAAGGACGACCTGGGCGTGCCGGAGTCCATCTTCATGCTGACGACCACGTTCGTGGTCTTCGACCACGTGAGGCACAAGCTGAGAGTGGTAAGCCACGCACACGTGGACGGGGACGTGGAGGGCGCCTACCGGGAGGCCGTGAGCCGCATCGACGCGCTGGTGGACCGCCTTCGCGAACCGCTGAGTCTGCCTCGCCGCGAGCCGAGTACCTCCCAGGATGCGGTGCCCAACATGGAGAGAGAGCGGTTCGAGGCGAACGTGCGGCGCGTCAAGCGGTATGTCGTCGACGGCGACATCATCCAGGCCGTGCCGTCGCAGCGGTTCGCCCGGCCCACCAAGGCCGACCCATTCGAGATCTACCGGGCGCTACGAGCGATCAATCCGTCGCCGTACATGTACTACCTAGACCTGGATGGATTCCAGATAGTGGGGGCGTCGCCGGAGATGCTGGTGCAGGTCGAGGGCGGAAACATCGCCATGCACCCCATAGCCGGCACGCTTCCGCGGGGGGCAACGGAGGAGGAGGACGCGGAGTTGGAGCACCGCCTGCGCACCGACGAGAAGGAGCGCGCCGAACACATCATGCTGCTGGACCTGTCGCGCAACGACGTGGGCCGTGTGAGCAAGCCGGGAAGCGTCCGCGTCACCGAACTGATGGAGGTCGAGCGCTACTCCCACGTGATGCACCTGGTGTCGCACGTCGAGGGCAAGCTGAGCGAAGACGCCACCAGCTTCGACGCGCTGAGGGCCTGCTTCCCAGCGGGCACGGTGTCCGGCGCTCCCAAGATTCGCGCCATGGAGATAATCGCCGAGCTGGAGCCGGTCAAGCGAGGTCCATACGCCGGCGCGGTCGGCTACTTCGACTTTTCGGGGAACATGGACACGGCGATAACGATACGCACGCTCGTCGTCAAGGACGGCGTAGCCTATGCGCAGGCCGGCGGCGGAGTCGTCTTCGACAGCATTCCGGCATCGGAATACCAGGAGACTATACACAAGGCGTCCGCCGTCATGCGCGCAATCGACGAGGCGGAAAGCGCCGGCTAGCCGGTTTGAGGCGAGCCGGCAGCAGGAGGCACCCGGTGATACTACTTATAGACAACTACGACAGCTTCACCTACAACATATTCCAGTACCTGTGTGAGTTGGGAGCGGACGTGAGCGTGGTCCGCAACGACGAGACGACCCTGGAGGGTATTGCGGAGCTGGCGCCCGAGAAGATCGTCATCTCGCCCGGGCCGTGCACGCCGGAAAAGGCCGGCATATCCAACGACGTGGTGCGCCACTTCGGGCCGGACATCCCGACGCTCGGCGTGTGCCTCGGCCACCAGTGCATTGGGTACGCCTACGGAGGCACCGTCGGGGGCGCAGGAGAGATAATGCACGGCAAGACGTCGCTCATTCACCACGACGGCAAGGGCGTGTTCGCGGGCCTGCCCAATCCGTTCGAGGCGATACGCTACCACTCGCTGGCCGTGTACCCCGAAGACCTGCCCGAAGAGCTTGAGATCACAGCCTGGACGGACAGCGGCATAGTAATGGGGCTTCGCCACAAGTCCCACAAGGTCGAGGGTATCCAGTTCCACCCCGAGTCGATCATGACGAGTGTGGGACACGACCTGCTGCGCAATTTTCTAAACACCGAAGGGTGATTCCATGATTCAGCAAAGCATTGGCAGAGTAGTCGAGGGCCAGTCGCTGGGCCTGGAAGAGGCGGCGCAGGTGATGGAGGAGATCATGGGCGGGGAGGCGACGCCCGCGCAGTTCGGCGCGTTCGTGACGGCGCTGCGGCTGAAGGGCGAGACGCCCGATGAGATCGCGGGCATGGCGCGGGTGATGCGCGAGAAGGCGCTGCGCGTCAGCGTCGATGGTGCGCTGGTCGACACGTGCGGCACGGGCGGCGACGGCTCCGGCGCCTTCAACGTCTCCACCACCGCCGCGTTCGTCGCCGCCGGTGCAGGGGCCAAGGTCGCCAAGCACGGCAACCGGGCCATGTCGGGAGCGTGCGGCAGCGCGGACGTGCTGGAGGCGCTCGGCGTCAAGATAGATCTCAGCCCCGAGGGCGTGGCGCGCTGTCTGGACGAAGTGGGGTTCGGCTTCATGTTCGCGCAACGGTACCACCCGTCGATGCGATTCGCGGCCGGCCCGCGGCGAGAAATCGGCATCCGCACCGTGTTCAACATACTCGGACCGCTGACCAACCCGGCGGGTGCCACGAGGCACCTGCTGGGTGTCGCGGACCCTTCCGTCGGCGAAAACATGGCGCGCGTGCTGGGTCGACTTGGAAGCGAAAGGGCGCTCGTGGTACACGGGCTGGACGGCATGGACGAGATTACGCTTTCGGACGAGACGCAGGTGTGGGAGCTGAGGGACGGCTCGGTGTCGTCCTACCGGGTCTCTCCAGAGGAATTAGGTCTGCCGCGCGCCGGCAAGGGCGACATCGCGGTGGGCAGCGTCGACGAGAGCGCGGCGGCCCTGCGCGGCGTGCTGGACGGCGTGCCAGGCCCGGCGCGGAACATCGCGCTGGCGAACGCGGGCGCGGCGCTGTTGGCCGCCGGCCTGGCGGACACCTTGAAGGCCGGCGTGGCGCTCGCTGTCGATGCTGTGGACGGAGGCGCGGCGCGGCGCGGCCTGGATGGCCTGGTCGAGTTGAGCGTGACCCTTGAGTAGGCTCACTCGTTGCGCACCCGCGGGGTGGCCGCGCGCCATCGTGTTCGACTTCGACTACACGCTCGGCGACTCTTCGACCGGTGTCATCGAAAGTGCAAACTACGCGCTCACCGGCATGGGTCTACCTCCGGCGAGCGATGACGCAATCTGCGCGACGATTGGTCTGTCGCTGGAGAACTCGCTGGTCGCGCTGGCGGGCGAGGAGCACCGGGGCCGCGCGGAGGAGTACATCCGGCTGTTCGTCGAGCGGGCCGACGAGGTGATGGCAGACTCGACTGTCGTGTACGACTTTGTGCCCGGTATGCTGGCAGAGCTGAGGGAGCGTCGAGTGGCGATGGGCATCGTCACGCAAAAGTTCAAGACCCGGATCGACACCATCCTCGGGCGTGACGGGCTGGAGGGTATCTTCGACGTGGTCGTGGGCGCGGACACCGTCTCGGAGCTGAAGCCCCATCCTGGTGGGCTGCTTAGCGCCATCGCGCAGCTTGGCTCCACACCGCCGCAGGCGCTGTACGTGGGCGACACCAAGACCGACGCTGAGACGGCCCGCCGGGCGTGCGTGCGGTTCCTGCCCGTGCTGACCGGCGTGACGCCGTTGGAGGCGTTCGACGAATACGACGCCCTCGGCCCGGCGCGGAGCGTGGCCGGACTGCCGAAGCTGGTGGATATCTGGAGAGGCGCCGGATGATCGACCCCAATACACCGGACATTCTCAAGGCCATCGTAGGTGCCAAGCGGGAGGAGGTCGAGCGCCTGAAGTCCGAGGCTCCCATTCCCCTGCTGGCGGAGCGCATCGAGTCCCGGGACCGGCCGCTCAACTTCGGCGGGGCGCTCATGGGGTCGTCCGTGCGCGTTATCGCCGAGGTCAAGCGGGCTTCTCCTACGAGGGGAGTGCTCCGCGCCGACTTCGATCCGGCATGGCTGGCGAAGACCTACGCCGACGGTGGCGCGGCGGCGGTCTCGGTCCTCACTAACGCGGAGCACTTCCAGGGCAGCATCGAGCACCTCGAGGCTGCGCACAAGGCCGTGCGGGGCACGGGGGTCCCGGTGCTGCGCAAGGAGTTCATCTTCGACCCCTACCAGGTCTACGAGGCGCGCGCCTATGGTGCGGACGCAATTCTGCTCATCGTGGCGATGTTGACGTCCGATAGCCTTGCGGAGCTGTTCGCGCTGAGCCAACGCTTCTGGATGCAGTGCCTAGTAGAGGTACACGATGAGCGGGAGCTGGCCGCGGCGTTGGACGTGGGCGCTGAGATAATTGGCATAAACAACCGAGACCTGCGCACCTTTGTGACCGACCTTGCGACGACCGAGCGACTCGCCCCCCTCGCGCCGCCTGGCAGTATCGTGGTCAGCGAAAGCGGCATAGCCAGTCGCATGGATGTGCAGCGCGTCGGCGCCGCGGGAGCGCACGCAGTTCTCATAGGCGAGTCACTTGTCACAGCGGTGGACGTGTCGGCCAAGCTGAGGGAGTTCGTATGACGCTCGTGAAGATTTGTGGGATGCGCGAGTCAGCCCACGCCGTCGTAGCGGCGGAGGCGGGCGCCGACTTGTTGGGGTTCGTGTTCGTGCACGGCGTCCGGCGGCAGCTGGAGGTCGAGCAGGCGCGATCCATCATCGACGAATACCGGAGGCTGTCCGCATCTCTGGACAGTTCCGCTAGCGGCGGCCCGCCGCGGCTAGTAGGCCTGTTCGCCAACCAGCCCCTGAGCGAGGTCAACAGCGTCATCGCGAGCTGCGGGTTGGACCTGGCGCAGCTCTGCGGCGACGAGGGCCGGGACTACTGGCGGCAGGTGGACGCCGCGGTCGTTCGTCAGGTGCGAATAGACGACACCGCGCCCCATTCGCGGGCGGTGGCCGACGCCCTGCGCCGCGTCGATGAGGCCGCGTCCGCGGGTTGCATACCCCTGATAGACAAGCAAGAGGCCGGCTTGCTGGGCGGCACGGGGCGCACGTTCGACTGGAGCATCGCTAAGGAAGTGGCGGCCCGGTTCGACGTGCTGCTGGCGGGCGGCCTGACGCCGGACAACGTGCGTGAAGCCATAGATGCGGTCGGCCCGTGGGGCGTCGACGTGTCGAGCGGGGTGGAGACGGGCGGCGCGAAGGACCCTGGGAAGATAGCGGAGTTTGCCAAGGCTGTCCGCGGCTCCATAGCTTCCACGCCCGGGCAGGTTTGAAACCTGCCCCTACCGGTGCCCCCACCCCTGGGCAGGTTTGAAACCTGCCCCTACCGAGGTGAGGGGGCAGTTTCCGTGTTCCAGTCCGGAATCAGCAATGCGCGGGTGGACTCCAGCGCCAGGATGCTCACACCACCTGCCACGCTTGCCCCGACCGACAGCCACAACACAATGTCGTAGCTTCCGGTCAGGTCGAAGATCGGACCGCCGAGCCAGCCGCCCAGTGCCATGCCCATGCTGGCTCCCAGCATCTGCACGCCGTAGGCTGATCCAACGGGCGCGTGGCCGTAGTACTTGCGGTTGAGAATGGGGAACCCTCCGGCCTCCCCGCCGTAACCGATTCCGAATATCACCGCGAACAGGTAGAACGACCAGGCGTCGTGCGTCCAAAACAACATCAGCACCGTGACGCCCTGCATGACGAACCAGAACGCCATCACCTGCTTCGCACCGTATCGCTCGCACATCATCGGCGTGGTCATGCGGGTTATCGCGCTGACCGCGGACAGGACCGTCAGCAGTCCGGCGGCGGACACCAGCGACATTCCCTCCCGCATGGCCAGTGGAACGAGGTACACGAGGATGATGGCGTGGCCGACGCAGCCCAGGAAGTGGATCGAGCTCATGTTCCAGTAGGCCTTGGTCTGGCGCATGTAGCCGGTGAAGAGCTTTACTTGGGCCTTGTCGATTCTTTTCGCCGGGCGTTCTGCCGCGACGTCGGAACTCTCGCCATAGGGCGGCACACCCTTGTCCGAGGGCCAGTCTCGGAACAGCGCGATGAGCGCGAACATCGAGACACTGGACACGGCGGTGATGATCCACACCGAGTCGGCCCAACCGTACTCGTTGACCAGCAGGCCCACCACCGGCGCGGCCAGGGCCGGGCCGACTCCCCATGCCGCCATGATGATACCCATCGCGAGTCCAAGCCGCCTATGGAACCAGTTCATCGCGGCGGGAATCAGGGGCACCAGGAATATGGCCTGCGCTACTCCCAGGATGACGCCAAACGAGACGTAGAAGTGCCAGGGCTCCTTGACCAGCGCGGTGGCCGCCATGCCCACGACGAACATGGCGGTGCCGGCTATCATGCAGATCCGCGCGCCGTAGCGGTCGCCGAGCGATCCGGCCCAGGGCGACGCGACCGCCGTGACCACGCTCGTTATGCCGTAGGCAAGGGTGACCTCGCCCTGGCTCCATCCGAAGGTCTCGGTGAGTGGGTCGACAAGCACGCCGAAGGCCATGCGCATAGTGGTGCCCACCATCTGCATCGCTGCGATGATGGCGACGATGACCCATGCGTAGTGGAAGTAGAACGCGCGGTGTTCGGGGCGGCCCGCCGGGGGCCTTGCGGCCCTAACCATTGGCTGCCGGGGAAGTTTCGCTGCGCGCTGGTCGGGTCAGCGGCGTGTGGGGCATCACGCGACGGAGGCGCAAGGAGTTTGGCACAGGGCTAGTGCAGCGGGCAGACGATCAATGCCGCCTGCTCCCAGCCGGCCGCCCCGGCGCTGCCGCCCGCTGGGGACGTGACGGCCCTGGCCTCGATCCGGCTGTCGGCGGTTGCCGCGATGAGGTAGATGGTGATGAGGAGGCTCACCGCGACTACAGCCAGAAACTGTACAGGCAGCCCCATGACTCTCATGCGAAGTCACCAGCCCATCGCGTAGGCGATGTTGTTCTTGGCCGAGGCGGCGCCGCTTATCACACCGGCCGCCTTGTCGTGGCGCACGCCCATGACCTTGCCGTTGGCCCACGGGCCGGTGAGCTGCACGTCGTGGCCGCGCCGCCGCAGCTCCTCCAGCACGTCCGCCGGGATGCGCGATTCGGCCACCACGCGCCCGCTGAATGACGCGCGCGGGTAGAACGACGATGGAAAGTGCGTGGTGTGCACGGTTGGCGCGTCCAACGCCTCCTGGAGATCCATACCGAACTCCATGTGGTTGAGGAAGAACTGGAGCGTCCACTGCTCCTGGCTGTCCCCGCCCGGTGTGCCGAAGGCCATGAAGGGGTCACCGTCGCGAGTGACGATGGTGGGAGTCAGGGTGGCGCGGGGACGCTTGCGCGGCTCCAGGGCGTTGGGGCGGGCGGAGTTCAGGTAGAACATCTGGCCGCGAGTTCCCAGGGGGAAGCCCAGGCCGCGAATCACGGGCGAGGTGCCAATCCAGCCGCCGCTTGGTGTGGCCGCGACCATGTTGCCCTCGGCATCCATCGCGTCCAGGTGGGTCGTGTCGCCGATGTGGGCGTGGCCGAGCCCCAGGTCGCGTGTCTCGCGCGCGGCCACGCCGAGGGCGCGGCGGTTGTCGTCGGCCACGGCGACGGCGGTGAAAGCGGCGTCCCGGCCGGGGACCTCGCCGGGGCGCTGCTCGAGCGACGCGGCGGCCTCTATCTGCGCGCGGCGCCGGCGGGCGTAGTCACCGGACAGCAGTGTGTCGAACGGCACGTCGTCGAACTTGGGGTCGCCATAGTAGGCTTCCCTGTCGGCGAACGCCAGCTTGGCCGACTCGATCCAGAGGTGCAGGTAGTCGGCGCTGTTGTGGCCCAGCCCCCGCAGATCGGCGTCTTTCAGGATGGCGAGGTGTTGGAGGAACACCGGTCCCTGCGTCCACGACGAGCACTTGCTGACGTCATAGCCGCGATAGCCAAGCGAGACCGGATCTTCCACGTCGGCCTGCCACTCAGCGATGTCGTCGTAGGACAGCAGCCCGGAGTGCGCCTCGCCGCTTGCGTCCTCCACCGGGTTGTCCGAGATGAACCTGGCTATGGTCTCGGCCACGCGGCCTTTGTAGAACTCGTCTCGGGCTGCTTCGATGCCCGCGATGCGGCTCTTGCGGGCGCCTTCCTTCTCCGCGGCGCACATCGACTTCAGCATGGCGGCGAAGTCGGGGTTGCGCAGAATCTCGCCGAGTTTGGGCGCGCCGCCGCCCGCGTAGTAGACCTCACCCGTGGTCGGGTAGAGGTCGGTGAACTTGTCTACGCTGTCAGCCAGCGTGTCGTGAAGCCGCTGGTAGACTGGAAAGCCGTCCTGGGCGATGTCGATCGCGGGCTGGAGCACCTGGGCGAAGCTCATGGTGCCGAAACGCGCCACGGCGGTTGCCCAGGTGTCGACCGGGGCGGGAACGCAGGCTGGCAGGTAGCCGTCGCCGGGTATCAGGTCTATGCCGTTGTCGCGGCACCAGTCGATTGTGAACGCTTTTGGCGACCAACCCATGCCCGAAATGGCGTAGGTCTTGCGCTCCTTCGCGGAGTAGACAAGCGTGGGGACCTCGCCGCCGATACCGCAGCTTTGCGGCTCCAGCAGCGTCTCGCAGATGCCCATGGCGGCCGCGGCGTCTATCGCGTTGCCGCCCTGCATGAGTATGCGCAAGCCGGCGGAGGCCGCGAGGTAGTGGCCGGCGGTTACGACGCCGCGCGCGCCCATGATGACGGGTCGAGTCGTGAAGCCTGCCATGTGCGTCCCCCTTGCGCCCGCGTCGGGCATTCGGCTGCTTGGTCCGCCGCCGTGGTTGTCGGCGCAACTCGCCTCAAAATAGCACCGCTGGCGGCAAGCGTCAATTGGTGTGGGCCTGTCAAGCGAAACCAAATGGCAACCATTGCGGTTGCCCCCCGGTGCGGCGGCTCACGAAACGCAGGCCGACACCAATGTCAGAGGGTGCCGCCAGGCGTGAAGTCTCCACGCAGCCAACGCACAAAATTCCTAGCGTGCAGCAGATACGTGTACCTAGCATTAGGCCGGAGCTTCGATGCGTCGACCTCCTTCTCGTACTCTCTCAAGGCATGTTCCACGTACTTCTTGAAGACGGGTTCAAAATCCCCTGCCAACTCTGGAGGCAATCTGTAACCGGACATCATCTCCACCTTCCACCGTTTCCACTACCAGTTGAGTTACTGAATGCGCTTCAACATCTTACAACCATGTCTGCTGGGTTGGCAATACTATGCCACGCGGCGTTGTTGACGGCGCGTGGCGGCGGTGATAACTTGCAGCCAAGTTCAGAGGATACCCCGGCTCAGGAGGGCAACATGGCAACTTCTCCACACGGCATCAATTATTCGGCTTATCGTCCGGTCGTGATGGGGCGACGCGGCGTGGTGTCGTCGTCCCACTACCTGGCCTCGCAGGCGGGTTTGCGCACGCTGCAGGCCGGCGGCAACGCGGTGGACGCGGCAATCGCCGTCGCCTCATCGCTGAACGTCGTCGAGCCCGAAATGTCGGGCATCGGCGGCGACGGATTCATGCTCATATACATGGCTAAGACAGGGAAGGTGGAGGCGCTCAACGGCACGGGCGCGGCGCCGCTGTCCGCCAGCATCGACCGCTTCCGCGATACAGGCATCCCGCCCAAGGGCCAGGGCCCGAGGACCTCCGTGCTGCGAATAAGCACGCCCGGAATACTCGACGCGTGGCTGGAGGCGCACGGGCGGTACGGCGGTCTGTCGCTGGAAAAGGCGTTGGGGCCGGCCATCGAGCTCGCGGCCGAGGGATTCCCGGTGAGCCACCGGCTGGCGAATACCCTCTGGGGCCAGCGAGAGGTGCTCGCGGCCCATCCCGATACGGCGCGAACGTTTCTTCCGAACGGCAGGCCGCCCAGGGCGGGCGAGTTGCTCGCAAATCCCGGACTGGCGAGAACGCTGCAACGTGTCGGCGCGGAGGGGCGCGAGGTGTTCTACGGCGGCGAAATCGGCAATGCCATAGTGGCCGCGTGCCAGAGTCTCGGCGGCCTGTTTACCGAGCGCGACTTTGCCGAGCATCGGTGTGCGGGCTGGGGCGAGCCGCTGGTCACCACCTACCGCGGCGTTGAGGTGTTCGAGCACCCGCCGAACTCCCCCGGCCTCGTGCTGCTGGAGATGCTGAACATGCTGGAGACGTTCGACGTGGCGTCGATGGACTGCAACTCGTCGGACCTCATCCACCTGATGGTAGAGATAAAGAAGCTGGCCTTCGCCGACAGGGAGTACATCGCGGACCCGGCCTGGGTGGACGTTCCCATAGAAGGCCTTCTGTCCAAGGAGTACGCCGCCAGGCAGGCGGCGCGCATCAACACGGAAAGGGCCAACCCCGAGGTGGCCAAGGGCGAGCCGGTGGGCGCGGCCCACACCACGTACTTCTGCGTAGTGGACGGGGAGGGCAATGCCGTTTCCCACATACAGAGCCTGGGCGGCTACTTCGGATCGGGCATCGTGGCTGGGGATACGGGCGTGCTGCTCAACGACCGAATGACACAGTGGCACCTGGACCCGAACCACCCCAACGCTCTGATGGGCGGCAAGCGGGTCCGCCACACGATGAACCCTCCGATGGCGTTCAAGGACGGCAAGCTGTTCATGGTGTGGGGCACACCCGGCGGAGACACGCAGGTACAGACTAACATGCAGGTTCTCAGCCACGTTATGGACTTCGGGATGACAGTTCAGGAGGCGGTGGAGGCGGCGCGCTGGAACCACGACCAGCACGGCACGCATCCGTCGGGCTACGGCGGCGAGTTCGGCGACGAGGACCGGCTGGAGATAGAGAGCCGCTACCCGCCCGACACGCTGGACGCGCTTCGGGCCAAGGGCCACAAGCTGATCGTGGAGAGCGATTGGGCCGCGTGGGACTACTGGTGGGGCTCGGCGCAGGCCATCATGGTCGACCAGGAGACCGGCACGCTGATGGGTGCCGCAGACCCCCGCGGCGACGGCTACGCGGTGAGTTGGTAGCAGGCTGGCAGCGTAGGGTCGGCAGCCGCGCGGAAGTGCGCGCTGCCGGCCGGTTCAGGCCATGCCAAAGGTTCGAGATGCGATCCGGATAGTGGCGCGCGACGGGTGGTATCATGTGCGCACGCGGGGCAGTCACCGGCAGTTCCACCATCCGGTGAAGCGGGGAAAGGTGAGCATACCTGGCCATCCGAGCACAGAACTCAAGCCAAAGACTTGGAGGAGCATCTTGAGACAGGCCGGACTCAGGGAGGAGGAGCTATGAGGTTGCGCTACGCAGTCGTCTTCGAACAGACTCCCAACAACTACTGCGCTTACGTGCCGGACGTTCCGGGCTGCATCAGCACAGGAAATACATGGTACAAGATGCTGTCCATGATTCACGAAGCGCTTACGTTCCACATCGAAATGATGGTAGAGGACGGCGATCCCGTTCCGGAGCCCAGGATGTCTCTTGAAGATGCGATGAGGGACTACCTCGAGCCGATCAACGAGGAACACATGGAGTCCTACCTCAGCTATGGAGAACCGGCGCCTTCGCTTTCGGTGACCTTTCAGATGGTGGAGGTCGACGTCCGCGTCTCGGAGGGCGAGAAAGACAGATTGACGGCTCGCGTTATGAAATCGCTTAGTCTGGCCGGAGTCGATACGGAGAGCGAATAGAGCGATAGACGGGGCGGCACCCGCCGCCCCGTGCCCTACGCTACACCGCCGCGGTCACGCCGGCCAGCGCGTCGTAGCAGGCGCGCGACAGGCGGGCTATGTGCATGTTGGCCTCGGCGTCGCCCGGCAGGCCGTTCGGCATCTCGACCGGCAAGCGGTCGGTGTACACCGTCAGCACGTAGAGAGGCTCCTCACCCAGGAACACCACTCCGGCGTCGTTGCGCGTGCGGGGGCCGTGCCCCGTCTTGTTCGCGACCTTCGTGTGCTGTGGCAGGTAGGCGGGCAACTTTTCGGTCAGGTACTGCCAGCTTAGTATGTCTATGCCGAGCTGGCAAAGCTCAGTTGTGACGCCCAGCCGCGCCGCCTCGTCCGCGTCACGAGTCCCCTGAACGACTGAGTCCAGCAGCAGGCCAACGTCCCCGGCAGTGGTGGCGTTGGTCTCCTCGACGGGGTGGTCCCAAGCGAGGTTCTCCGGTGGCGTGCGCTGCCGGTGGGTGGTGCCCACCATTCCTATGGAGGCGCAGAACTCGTTGATGTAGTCCAGGCCCACCATGTCGACGACGGTCCCCGTGCAGGTGTTGTCGCTGAGGATGATCATCATGACCATGAAGTCCTGGAAGGTCATCGAGAATCCCGGTGTGACCCTGCCGAACGGGCTGGAGTTGGTCCGCTGGTACTCCTCGAGCACCTCTACGGGCTGGTCCAGCGCGAAGCGGCCCTCGTTCACGCCCTTCAGGGCGGCCATCATGATGGCGATCTTGCGGGTGCTCGCCGAGTAGTAGATCTTGTCGCCGTTTCGGTCCCACGTCCGGCCGGTGCGCAGGTCCTTGAGCCACCAGCCCGTGTCGAAAGGCTGTTCGTCGCACAACGCGTTCAGCTTGTCGATCAGTTCTTCCATTTCTCTCTACCCTCCTCTATCGCTAGTGGTCTTCTTCTGCATGGCCCACTGAGCCAATTCGAGTGGCTCTTTGGTAGACGCCAGACAGGCCAGCGGCTCACTCCATTTCGCCCCACCTGTAGCCGGTCTTTACCTCCACTTCCAGGGGCACCTTGAGCGTCATGGCCGACGGCATCAGCTCCATGACCAGGGCCCTCAATTGCTCCATCTCCTCGTTTGGGGCCTCGAATATCAGCTCGTCGTGGACCTGCAGGATCATCTTCGTGGCCATGTCGAGATCGTCCAATCGGTTCTGGATGTCTATCATGGCGATCTTGATGATGTCCGCGGCTGTTCCCTGGATGGGCATGTTGACCGCCATTCGCTCTCCCGACGCCCGAACGTTTCGGTTGCCCGACCGGGCCTCGTGGATGTAGCGGCGGCGGCCGAGCTTGGTCTCGACGTACCCCTTGGCCCTGACCTCCTCCTTGGTGCCCTCGATGTAGTCGCGAATGCTCGGATACCTGCCGAAGTAGGTCTCGATAAAGCGCGCGCCCTCTTCGGCTGAGAAGCCCGTCTGCTGCCGAATGCCGAATGGACTCAGGCCATAGACTACACCGAAGTTCATGATCTTGGCGACGCGCCGCATTTCCGAGTCCACGTCGTCCAGGCCGACCCCGTAGACCGCGGCGGCGGTGGAGGCGTGGATGTCCTCGCCGTTGCGAAAGGCGTCGAGCAGCGAGGCGTCGCCGGAAAGGTCGGCCAGAACGCGAAGCTCGATCTGCGAGTAGTCTGCGGCGAGCAGAGTCCAGTCCGGAGCGTGCTCGGCGACGAAGGCGCTGCGCACCTGCCGGCCCAGTTCCGTGCGCACGGGAATGTTCTGCACGTTTGGGTCGCTGCTGGAGACGCGGCCTGTTGCCGAGCCTGTCTGGTTATACCTGGTGTGAATGCGCCTGGTGTGCGGGTTTACGAGGTTTGGAAGGGAGTCGAGGTAGGTGGACTTGAGCTTGGAAAGCTGGCGGTAGTCCAACACGTTGCCGAGCACCGCGTAAGCGCGCGGGTCTGCATCTACCGCCTCGCCGCGGTCGAGCTGCTCTTTCAGGCCGTCCAACGACGCGGCGTCAGTCGAGAATCCGGTCTTGGTGCGCTTGGTGGTCGGTAGGCGCAGCTCCTTGAAGAGCACGTCGCCGAGCTGATGCCCGGAGTTGATATTGAACTCGTGGCCGACCGTCTCATACATGTCGGCCGCAATCTCGCGGAGCCGGTCGCCGAGATCGACGGACATGCGGCCCAGCGCCTCGGTGTCGAGCGCGACGCCGTTGCGTTGCATCCGGACCAGCACCGGCACCAGCGGCATTTCCGCCTTGTGGAAGGCCTCGCTGAGGCCGTTGTTCTCGAGGTCCCGCTCGAACTCGCCCCTGAGCCTCTCCGTGAAATCGGCGTCCGCGGCGGCATACGGCGCGCAGCGCTCGATTTCGACCTGGTCCATCGTAATCTGCTTGCGCCCTCTGCCCAGCAGGTCGGAAATCGGCGTCATCTCGACGTGGAACAGATTGAGCGCCAGGTCCTTGAGTCCGATGGGTTGACGGCCGCTGAAGTGGGCGGCCAGCATCGTGTCGAACTGCAGGTTGCGGACCTGTATGCCGTGGTTGGCGAGCACCGTCACGTCGTAGTTGGCGTTGTGCGCCGCCTTGGGCACATCCTGGGATTCGAACAGCGGCTTCAGCGCGGCGAGAGCTCGGTCCCGCGGGATTTGCCTTCCCTCGCGGTGCCCGACGGGGACGTACCACGCGGCGCCGGGGGCGTTGGAGAAGGACAAACCCACCAGCCGCGCCGTCATGGGGTCGGTGGCGGTAGTTTCGGTGTCGAAGGAGAAGCCGGACGGCGAGTCCAGCTCCGCGACCAGGGCTGAGAGCGCCTCTTCGGTGTCCACGATCCGGTAGTCCGCATCGGCGCCGCCGGCCTCCTCGAACATCCGCGCCTGGTCGTGCGCCGGCTCACCGCCGGGCAACCGCGCGATTACGCTGTGAAACTCCAGTTCCCGCAGGAACTCGACGACCCTGTCCCTATCGTAGTCGGCCATGCGGGACAGCGACAGGTCGAGCTCGATTGGCACCTCGCGCGCGATGGTCGTGAGTCGCTTGTCTCGGGCGGACGTCTCCCTGCTATCCTCCAGCGTCTTCTGGAACCTCACGGGGGTGACTTCCTCGACGTGGTCGTAAATGCCCTCCAGCGTGCCGAACTGGGTGAGAAGGCGAATGGCGTGTTTGGGGCCAATGCCGCGCACGCCCGGTATGTTGTCGGACGAGTCGCCCTGTATGGCTTTGATGTCAGGGACCCGCTCCGGCCCCAGGCCGCCGTAGCGCTCCCGCACGGCCGCCTCGTCATACACCTTTTGGCCCCTCACGGTGGACGCCAGGACGACGCGAACCAGCGGCGACACGAGCTGTAGCAGGTCGCTGTCGCCGGATAGGACGATCGTTTCGACCTGTCGGCTCTCTGCCTGCTTGCACAGGCTGCCGAGCACGTCGTCGGCCTCGAAACCCTCGACCTCGAAGATGGGGATTCCGAACGCGGCCACGAGCTGGCGCACGCGCTCGAGCTGAGAGCGAAGCGCCGGCGGAGTGGGCGGCCGGTGGGCCTTGTACTCGTCGTACTCCGCGTGCCGGAACGTGGGGCCGGGAAGGTCGAATGCGACCGCACAGTGCGTGGGCTGCCAGTCTTCTCGCGCGCGCAATAGCATGTTCAGAAAACCGAAGACCGCCGAGACTTCCTCCCCGGTGCTCCGCACGGTCAAAGGGTCGCGGAAGGCATGGAAGGCTCGATGCACCAGAGCGTGGCCGTCGATGAGCATGAGCAGTGGCGATTGGCCGAGCATGGATCTGGTGGCGGAGGTCATGGCTCACTCTCCCGTTGGCGCGTGGTCGATGCTGCGATTATACACGCGCCGCCGCGTAGAGGTATACGGCGGGGAGGGTTCGGTTCGTCGACCGGCACGCCGGGCCGGCCTAAACGCCCGCTATGTCTCGCAGCTCTTCCAGCAGCGACTGCACGGTGTCGGGGGATTCCGCCTCGGCGTACAGTCGCAGCAGGGGCTCCGTGCCCGAAAAGCGCACCAGGCCCCAGTAGCCGCCCTCCAGGCCAAACCGGTAGCCGTCTCGCGTGTCTATGCTGTCTACCTGCATTCCCGCCAGCGAGGAGACGCTGGCGTTGCGCAGACGCGAATGCACTTCGGCGGTCTCATCCGCGTCGAACTCCACGTCCCACCGGTCGTAGTGGTGAGGCCCCACAATGTCGGTCAGCATCTCCAGGAGTTGTGGCAGGCTCTTGCCGGTCTTCACAATCATGTCGAGGATGAGTAGCCCGCTCAGGATGCCGTCGCGCTCAGGCACGTTGCCTTGTATCGCGTATCCGCCGCTTTCCTCGCCCGCTAGCAGCGCGCTCTCCCGTATCATCACCGGGCCCAGGTGCTTGAAGCCGACCGGAGTGTCGAACACGGGTACGCCGTAACGCTCGCCGAGCTTGTCTACCATGCTGGTCATGGTGATGGAGCGCACAATGGGGCCGCGCCGGTGGAGGACTTCCAGGTGGTAGAGGCAGAGCAGGGCAAACGTTTCGAGCGTAGTCAGGAACCTGCCGTTCTCGTCCACTACGCCGAGGCGGTCGGCGTCGCCATCGGTTGCCAGTCCCACGTCAGCGCCGGTCGAGGGCACGAGCGCCAGCAGGCGGGCAAGATTGTGAGCCAGCGGCTCCGGCTGCGACAGGCCTGGAAAGGCCGGGTTGAACTCACCGTTGATCTCGGTCACGCGCGTCGAGCCGCCCGCAAGCAGCTTGTCGAAATATCCCGCGCCCGCGCCGAACATCGAGTCGACCACTACTCTGAGGCCGGCGTCCCTAATGTCCTGCACGTCCACGAGTGACGCGACGTGTCCCAGATAGGTCGGCTCGGGATCGACGTATTGCAGAATGCCTCGCGCCTCGGCCTCCGGCAGCGACAGTTCCTCTATGCCGGCTGGGTCCTCGGCAGCCTCCGCGATGAGCCGCTCCAGCTCGTCGACCGTCTCCTGGGGCGCGCTGCCGCCCGACTCGCCCTTGAACTTGTAGCCGTTCCACTCGGCCGGGTTGTGGCTGGCCGTTATGACCACGCCGCCGCCGGCGTCGAGTGTGACGAGGTTATATGAAACGACGGGCGTGGGCGCAGGCCGAGCGCACAGGAAGACCGGGATACCGTTGGCGGCGACCACCCCCGCCACGGTCGCGGCAAATCGGTCTGAGGCGAACCGCGTGTCGTAGCCCACGACGAGGCCGCGGGGAGCGAGACCGGCGCGTTTGAGGTATGTGGCGGTGCCCTGCGCGCACAGCCGAACGTTGTCGAACGTAAAGTCCTCCGCGATGACCGCTCGCCAGCCGTCAGTGCCGAATCGTATTGTCATTGGGCCGACCTCGTCCTACTAAGCCCTCGCCGAGGCCGCCGCGAACGCCTCCTGCCGCAGGGCGTCGGCCTTGTCGGTGCGCTCCCAGGGCAGATCGAGGTCGTCTCGCCCGAAGTGGCCGTAAGAGGCGGTCTGCTTGTAGATGGGGCGGCGCAGGTCGAGGTCGCGAATGATGGCTCCGGGGCGGAGGTCGAAGTGTTTGTCTATCAGCTCCACAATCCGGCTGTCGGGTATCTTGTTGGTCCCGAACGCCTCCACTGATATCGACGTTGGGGTCGCCACGCCAATTGCGTATGACACCTGGATTTCGAGGCGGTCGGCGAGGCCGGCGGCGACGATGTTCTTGGCGGCATAGCGAGCGGCGTAGGCGGCTGAGCGGTCGACCTTCGTGGGATCCTTGCCCGAGAAGGCTCCTCCTCCATGCCGGGCGAATCCTCCGTAGGTGTCGACCAGTATCTTGCGGCCAGTGAGTCCGGCGTCTCCAACGGGCCCACCCACCACGAACCGGCCGGACGGATTGACGACGTACTTGGTGTCGTCGTCGACGAGCTCTGGGGGAAGGATGTGGTTCGCCACGTGCTCCACCAAGTCTCTCTCAATGACTTTCTGCTCCACGTCAGGGCTGTGCTGCGTGCTCATCACCACGGTATCGATGCGCTTGGCGCGGCCGTGGGAATACTCCACGGTGACCTGCGATTTGCCGTCGGGACGCATGTAGTCGAGCAGGCCCTGCTCGCGGACCTGGGTCATCCTTTGGCAGAGCTTGTGCGATAGAAGAATGGGCAGAGGCATCAGCTCCGGGGTGTCATTGCAGGCGAACCCGACCATCATGCCCTGGTCGCCCGCGCCTACCTCGACTATGCCGTCGCCGGCATCCTGGCCGCGGCTCTCCAGTGCTGTGGTTACACCCTCGGAGATGTCTCGCGACTGGTCCTTCACTGATACGACAACACCGCAGGACTGGTAGTCGAACCCGAATGCCGAGTCGGAGTAACCTACGTCTCGGATGGTGTTGCGCACGAGCGTGGGAATGTCGACGTAGGTATCGGTGGTGATCTCGCCCATCACTACGACCAATCCCGTGGTGACGCAGACTTCACACGCTACGCGGGCCAGCGGGTCGCCCTCGAGTATGGCGTCCAGCACCGCGTCCGAAATCTGGTCGCACAGCTTGTCCGGATGACCCCCGGTCACGGACTCTGACGTGAACAGGTACGACTCTGCGTTGTTGAAGCTGTGGGACATATGACAATTCTCCTTGCGGGCCGCTTCGGCCTCGTGTTTGTTGTTGGGTCTTCGATATTGGGTCGTCTAGGTGCCGACCTGCCAGCTGCCCAGATACTGGAGCTGTTCATCGTCCAGGGTGTCGATGGAGATGCCCATCGAAAGCAACTTGAGCCGGCCGACCTCCTCGTCGATGTCGCGCGGCACTTCGTAGACCTGCGGCTCCATCGAGTGCGCCCTCTGGGCGAGATACTCGGCGCAGAGCGCCTGGTTGGCGAAGCTCATATCCATTACGGCCGAGGGGTGGCCCTCGGCGGCCGCGAGGTTGATCAGCCGGCCCTCGCCAAGCAGGTAGAGCTTGCGGCCGTCGCCCATCAGGTACTCGTCGACGTTGGGGCGGGCCTCCTGCTTTCCGTCAGCCAGCTCCTCCAGAGCGCCGATGTCTATCTCCACGTTGAAGTGGCCGCTGTTCGCGATGATCGCGCCGTCCTTCATCGCCTCCAAGTGCCTGCGTCCGACAGCGGACATGCCGCCGGTAAGGGTGACGAACACGTCGCCGATTTCGGCAGCGTCGTTCATGGACATGACCTGGTGGCCGTCCATGACGGCCTCGAGCGCCCGGACGGGGTTGACCTCGGTCACGATGGTGTGCGCGCCCATGCCCTTGGCGCGCAGGGCGAAGCCCTTGCCGCACCAGCCGTAGCCGGCAATCACGACCTTCTTGCCCGCCCACAGGATGTTGGTCGCGCGGGTTATGCCGTCCAGTGTGCTCTGCCCGGTGCCGTAGCGGTTGTCGAAGAAGTGCTTGGTGTCGGCATCGTTCACGGCGATGATGGGGTAACGCAGCTGCCCGGCCTCAGCCAGGCTCTTGAGGCGGATTACGCCGGTGGTGGTCTCCTCGGCGCCGGCGAGCACGTCGGTCAAAAGATCGGTGCGCGAGGAGTGCAGCATGGCGACAAGATCTGCGCCGTCGTCCATCGTGAGATTGGGCCTGGTCTCGAGCGCCGAGGTCATGTGGTTGTAGTAGGTGTCGGTGTCCTCGCCCCGAATGGCGAATGTGGATATGCCGTACTCGGCGACAAGCGCCGCCGCGACGTCGTCCTGTGTGCTCAGCGGGTTGCTGGCGCAGAGCACTACTTCGGCCCCGCCGTCGCGCAGGGCAAGCGCGAGGTTCGCCGTCTCAGAGGTCACGTGCAGGCAGGCGGCGATTCTCAGGCCGTTGAGCGGCTTCTCCCTGGCGAAGCGCTCGCGAATCTGCATCACGACCGGCATCTCGCGCGCGGCCCACGTAATGCGCCGTACGCCGTCGCCGGCAAGAGAAAGGTCGGCGACGTCTCCCGCGGTTGTTTTACTAGTCAAATCGTCCTCCTGATGTTTGCGCCGCGAATGCGGTTAGCGGTCGTTCCGCCACGGCAGTTCGCCGCCGGAATCGTGAAAACGGGTTACTTCGGCCAATTGCCGGAAACGACAGGCGATCTCGTCGCGGGTGAGTGCGCTCAGCCTGTCGGCGCTGAAGCTCTCGACGGCAAAGGAACCCATCACCGCGCCGACCATCGCGGCCCGCTTGAGGGCGTCCGGGCCTGTGTCGCCACTCGCGGCGAGGCAGCCCATGAATCCGCCGGCGAATGCGTCGCCCGCCCCGGTGGGGTCCACGGGGGACTCGAGCGGAAAGGCGGGGGCGGCGAAGGCGGATGACCCGTCGAACAGCAACGCGCCGTGCTCGCCCCGCTTGGCCGCGACCGCGCGCGGACCCATGTTCTGTATGCGCCTGGCGGCCACGAGCACGTTGGATTCCCGGGCGAACGAACGAATCTCGGCGAAGTCCATGAAGAGCACGTCCACCTCCGACACGATCCGTGACAAGTCGTCGCGGCTGCCATCTATCCAGAAATCCATAGTGTCCAGCGCGGCGAACCTGGGGCGCGGCTCCATCTGGCGCAGCACGTCGAGCTGCAGTGCGGGGTGGATGTTCGCGAGAAACAGGTACGGCGCGCTCCGGTGCCCGCTCGCCAGCGTTGGCGAGAAGTCCGCGAACACGTTCAGCTGGGTGTCCAGCGTCTCGCGCGAATTGAGGTCCTCGCTGTACTCTCCGACCCACCTGAACGTCTTCCCCGATGCCCGCTCCAAGCCGGACGTGTCCACGCCTTTTGCCTCGAGCAGGTCGAGATCGCGGGGGGCGAAGTCCTCGCCCACAACGGCCACCACGCTGACGGGGGTGAAGTAGCTGGCGGCTATGGAGAAGTAAGTTGCGGAGCCGCCGAGCGCGCTTTCGCGGCGCCCGTACGGCGTCGACACCGTGTCGTACGCGACCGAACCGACTACTAGAAGCGACATGTGCGGCACTCTCTTTTGTGGCTACTCATCGTCACCGTAGCTGGTGGGGTGGCCTTTATCGATCCAGGCCGGCGTACCGTCGTCGATGTTGTACAGCAACTCGGTGTCGTAACCCAGCGAGGCGGCCATCTCGCAGGCCAGGCCGCTGCGCACGCCTACGGCGCATATGAACAGCAGCTTCTTGTCACGCGGCAACTCGTCGATTCGCGCCATCACGTCGTCCAGCGTTATGAACGTGGCGCCCTTGATGTGGCCCTCGAGGTACTCGTCGGTGCGGCGGACGTCCACGAAAACGGCGTCATCGTCTTCGTACATCGTCGAGGCCTCATCGGAGTCGACCCGATAGTAGGGTTCCCCAGGCTCTTGTCTCGGCATCTTCGGAATCCTCCTATATGGTGCTTATGTGCCTTGCATTGGCTCTTTGTTGGCGCCCCGCCTCCGCTCGTCGGAGGGTCGGGCGAGCCCCGTTTCACATGTACTTCTCAACGAGGACGCCAAGGCGCCGAACGGTGTCCTCCGGTATGCTTTCTCTCGCGGTCACGATGGCGCTGGCGGCGGCGCAATCGCATTCGCAGTCGCGCTCCTTTTCCGCAACAGGCGCAATGGCACGGATGACGGCCCGGGCCAGCGACACGTTTCGTTGCAGGTTCGCGATCACGACCTCGACCGTGACGTCTTCCTCGCTGACGTGCCAGGTGTCGTAGTCGGTGACGCAGGCTAGAGTGGCGTAGCAGATTTCGGCCTCGCGCGCCAGTTTCGCCTCCGGTAACGCGGTCATGCCGATGATATCCGCGCCCCACGACTGGTAGAGCCTGGACTCCGCACGGGTGGAGAACTGCGGCCCCTCTATCACCACGCACACACCGCCCTCGTGCGTGGCCGCTCCTTGACCGGAGGCGGCTGCGGCCACTTCACGGCTCAACTCGGGGCAGAACGGGTCGGCGAACGCAATGTGGCCCACCAGCCCCCCCTCGAAGAAAGACGCGGGGCGCGACTTCGTGCGATCCATGAGCTGGTCGGGCACTACCATGTCGAGCGGCCGGATGCTCTCATTCAGGCTGCCGACGGCGCTGACCGACACTATCCGTTCGACGCCGAGCGACTTCAGCGCGTAGATGTTGGCCCGCGCGGGCAACTCGGTGGGGGAGATGCGGTGGCCGCGGCCGTGGCGGGGCAGAAAGGCGACTTTCACGCCCCCAAGGGACCCAAGGACGATAGCATCGCTCGGCGGGCCGAATGGCGTGTCCACCTCGATCTCACCACGGTCCGAAAGCTCCGCTAGGTCGTAGAGGCCCGAGCCTCCGATGAAGGCGAGCTTCGCCTCAGCCAAGGCCCACCTCCGCAGATGCCGGGAACGCGCTAGGCACGGGCCGGCTCCAGCAAGCTCTCGAGTGCCAGGCGGTACGGCCCGCGTAGCGCGCCACGTTCGGTGATGATGGCGCTGACATACTCGGCGGGCGTGACGTCGAAAGCGGCGTTGAGCACTTGCACGCCCTCGATGGTGATGGGCACGCCGGCGACGCTGGTCACCTCGTCCACCGGGCGGTGCTCCAACGGTATGTCGGCGCCGGTGTCTACGTCCAAGTCGATGGTGCTCGTTGGCGCGGCGACGTAGAAGGGGAGGCCATGCTCCTTGGCGAGCACAGCAAGTCCGTATGTTCCTATCTTGTTAGCGACGTCACCATTGGCAGCGATGCGGTCCGCGCCCACTATCACCGCGTCGACGGAGCCTAGGCCCATCAGGTAGGCGGCGGCCGAGTCGGGTATGAGCGTGAACGGTATGCCGGCGCGGGCAAGCTCCCAGGCGGTAAGTCGAGCGCCCTGCAGCAGCGGCCGGGTCTCGGTGGCGTAGACCGTTGCGATCTTGCCCTGGGACCACGCGGCCCGAATCACGCCAAGCGCGGTGCCGTACCCGCCGGTCGCGAGGGCGCCGGTGTTGCAGTGCGTCAGCACCGACGAGCCGGTTTCGAGCAGCCCAGCGCCGTGGCGTCCGATGTCGTGGTTGGCGGCAACGTCTTCCTCGTGGATTCGCTTCGCCTCGTGCACGAGCGCGGAGGCGCCGCCGGACACGCGAGCACGCTCCAGCATCCTGTCCACCGCCCAGGCGAGGTTCACTGCCGTGGGACGCGCCGCGCGAATCTCGCGAGCGAGGGCGGGCAGCGCCTCAGCAAGGTCTTCGACGCCCTGGCGCTCGAGCTCCAGCGCCGCGAGTGCCAGGGCGTATGCCCCCGCGATGCCGATTGCCGGCGCGCCGCGAACGCGCATCTCCTCGATGGCGCCGACGACGCCTCGATAGTCCTCGAATCGCAGCCACACCTCCTCGAGCGGGAGGCGCGTCTGATCTATCAGGGCGACGCTGTCGTCATCCTGCCATCGGATGGGGCGAAACTCGGTTAGGTCGTGGTTCAACTGGTGGTCCTGCGGCCCGCCGTCGCCGGTAAACCGGCGTGGAAGGGCGTCGATATCCTCAGTGGTGCGAATGCAGAAACGGGAGACGAGGAGTCGTCCGAAAGCAGACGGGCGGACACGCCGAGCCAAGGCAGACTTCCTGCAACAAAAAAAGAGCTTCTCCGTTTGCGTGGGGAAGCTCTTACTTGAAAGGAAACTCTCATCTTTCGAGCGCTCGCGCTCGTCGGACTTGGCACCGCGTTGCAGGCCGCTACGGCCAAACAACCGGTTGCCGGGCATCACTGGGCCGATCCCTCCGCCTCTCGTGATAAGAGCTACAGTTATTCAATTTGGCAGTGATAGTATCATGGCGCGAGACTCGGTGTCAAGAATGCGAATTCTTGAGCGCCGAAATGACTGTGTTCCAGAGACTCTGGCAAAGTAGGCCAGATCCCCGATTATGGCGTCTGCGGACACGCCTAGCGGGGATTTGTTGTACAATTGGCGGTGGCACGTGCGGTGCGCAATTGGTGCGCGCCGCCAATGTGGACTTAGTCAGGAAGGAGTTTTTTTCTATGGCATATTCGGTAACCGAATTCGTGTCTGACGTAGACACCGCGCTCAACGAGCGGGGCGTGTCGATGGAGACGAGCTGGTCACTAGGGCCCAAGCTTCAGCAGCTCGTGTCCGAGGGTGGCGACCTCACCTTGCAGGGCGAGGCCAGTTCGGGCAGCTCGGGACTGAGAGGCCGCATCCTCCACGTGGATGCCGACAAGCGCTTCCGCCTGGTGGTCGCGCGCTTCGCATCCGACGAGCCGACGCCGGTTCACGCCCACCACCGGTGGGGTCTGGAGTGCGGCATTTCGGGCAAAGAGCGGTTCACGGTGTGGACCAGGGTCGACGACGGAAGCGACCCCGAGAAGGCGGACCTGCAGGTACTGACCGATCACCACATCGAGCGTGGCGACATTGGCTACTGGTACGACGCGCCCCGCAACATCCACAGGCAGTGGGCGGAGGGAGGCGAGCCTTCCTGCGTGGTGATCCTCATGGGCGGCGAAGGCGGCCGTGAGAGCACTATTGCACTCGACTCCGGAGCGGTTACGCCCGTCTAGCTGCAGCCCAACCAACAACAAGAGGCGAACCGGGTGCCCCTAAAGGGCAATCGCGGTTCGCCTCTATGTTTGTATTTTATTCAGAACCGACGCTTCATGCGCCGGGACTTCCAAATCAACGCGGGCGCACACCCATGCGGCTCATCGGCGCTAACGCCGCTGTGCGCCGCCGGCCGGCGGCACGCCCGGTCCGGTGCTAGCCCACCTTCCCAATTCTGAACACCGTCGCCGTGCAGACGGAACACTTGCCCCGTGTGGCGGGCCTTCCGTTCTTAAGTTTGACTTGCTCGGCGTCACTGATGTCACGGTGGTCACGGCACTTGAGACAGTAGGCTTGCATACAATACCTCCAAACTCCGAGCGGCGCGCACCGCTCGCGCTAAATTCGTGGAATGTCGCCTCGACATGTCGGAACGGGCGGCTCCCCCTTGGCGGGCGGAACTATGATCCTCTTGCCGCCATGATACTACAGGTCTGGTTCCTATGTTATGGCCATGAACACAAGTCAACAACCCTTGTGGTGACCTTGTAATGAGCAATTGAGATTATCCTTCTTCCACACCCCACGGGAATACCGGGCCGATTCGCCCGCAAAGCTGCGCCCGCTTCGACTTTCGGGAGAGTTTGGAGAGGCGCTGAGCCCCTGGCTATTGCCAAGTTGACCCTCCCTTGCGTGGGGCATATAATCGGCCCCACAGGTTCCCCCCAGGCAGGCGGCGAAAGGTGACGTTCCTAAATGTTAGCACCCGCGTTGACCCCACGGCCCATCATCGAAGAGCTGACCAAGAATGGCGTTTCGCACGTGATCTGCCTGCCGGACAGCGAGACCCACTACCTCTACGAGCAGATGCGGGCGGAGGAGTCGTTACGCCTCGTGCCGGTCTGCCGGGAGGGTGAGACGCTCGCTATAGCCGCCGGACTGTGGGTGGGCGGCAAACGGCCCGTCGTGCTGATACAGAACACCGGCCTGTTCGAGGCGGGCGACTCGATCCGAGGCCTGGGCGTCGACGTGAACCTGCCCGTCGTGATTATCGTGGGATACCGCGGCTGGACACGCCACGGCCCGACCCCCGACTCCGCCGGCAGGATTACGGAGCCTACGCTGAACGCCTGGGGCATCAGCTACTTCCTGGTGGAGACTGATGACGACGTCGGGCGGCTTTCGCTCTCTTTCGAGGAGGCGGAGCGCACCAATCGGCCCGTAGCGTGCCTGATGGGCGCGGAGTACGTGTAGCAATCGCGATAGCCGCGGGCCGGCGGTAGGCGCATCCCAACTGCCGGTCTGGCACGGGGAGTGGCGGAAATCCTACAGATTTGGATGGCTTCTGCAGCATTCACGAGGCGCATAGCGTCGCAAGGAGTGAGGATATGATCAGCAAATTCGATAGCCTGTACGCTGGGCACGTGGACATGACGGACGTCGGATACCGTGGGACAGCAGTGAACGACCGGATGTTTCCAAACGAGCACCTCGTGACCGCCTACGACAAGGCGGAGGCGATCGCCAAGCTGATGGACCGCTGCGGCTACGACACGTTCTGGCTGGCCGAGCACCACTTCCAGCCGGAGGGCTACGAGTGCATCCCCAACATTTTGATGCTCGCCGTTCACCTCGCCCACGTGACCGAGAGGATCCAGCTGGGCTGCGGCTTCAACATCGCTCCGATGTGGCATCCTCTCCGGCTCGCCGAGGACTACGCCACCGCGGACATCCTCACCGGCGGGCGCGTTACATTCGGAGTGGGGCGCGGCTACCACACTCGCGAGGTGGAGACGTTCGACGCCCCGCTGCTGGACCAGCCGGCGAACCGCGACCTGTTCGAAGAGCAGGTCGAGATCATCTTCAAGGCGTTCAACGAGCAGTCGTTCAGCCATAAGGGCAAGTACTACACCATACCGCCGTCGGTGCCGTATCGCGGCTACCAACTGGAGGAAATCACGCTGGTGCCCAGGCCCGTCCGATTGCCGGTGGAGTGCTGGCAGCCGATCCAGAGCGCGACGCAGCGGGCCCTGGACTTCATGGCGAAGCACGGCATACAGGGGGTCATCGGCGGTGGCGTAGCCGAGGGCGGCGCCATGCACCAGGTCATCGAGGCGTTCCAGGCGGCCCAGCATCGCGCCGGGCGGGACGCAGAGCTGGGCGAGGGGCTTAGCTTCGGTTTCCACTTCTACATCGCCGAGACCCAGGAGCAGGCCATCAAGGAGGCCGCCGGTTATTTTGAGGAGAATCTCAAGATGTTCGGCCCGCTGCGGCTTGTGCGCGCGCTCACCGAGCAACAGATCGAGGACATGAGCGACCCGGCCAAAGCGCTGGCCGCGGGCCTTCCCACCCTGGAAGGCGCAGTCGAGGCGGGCGGCTTCCTGTGCGGCCCGCCCGAACTGATCGTGGAGAAACTCATGCGGATACAAGAGCTGTACCCGGGCGCCGACCGCATCAGCGTCAGCCAGCCCGTCGGCACTCCGCAGGACGTCATACTGGAGCAGATGCAGCGCTTCGCCGAGGAGGTCATGCCGGCTTTCACGTCGCAGGTCGCCGAGCCGGTGCCTGCCGACTAGGAGAGTTTCCTCCAGGTCGACGGGCAGGGAGGGGCACATGGAGAGAACATATTGGGCTGTCTTGCACAAAGGTCGATTGGAGTGGATGGGAACGCAGCCTGAGATAGACCCTGACAGGCAGGTAGAAGTAAAAGTCGTCATCTCGGAGGACCAAGGGCGCTCCCCGGTGGACAGCAAGAAAGCTGTGGCAGCGCTGCGCGCGCTTGCGGAGTCGGGGGCCTTCTTGGAGATTGATGACCCGGTCGAGTGGCAAAGGGAGATCCGCAAAGACCGTCCACTACCAGGGCGTGAGTGACCTGTGCTGCTGGATAGCAACATCGTTATCTATGCGGCAAAAGACCGAGTAGCCGAATTGGTCCAATTGATAGGCGCCGCAAATACCGCCGTTTCAATTGTGACTTATGTCGAAGTGCTTGGTTATCACCGGCTGGATGAGAGCCAAGAGCGATTTTGCGAGGACTTTTTCCACAATGTTGAAGTCCTGACGCTTTCCGGCCCAATTGCAAGCCAAGCGGTTCAACTCCGCCAGCGACGGAGGATGAGCCTGGGCGATGCAATAATTGCCGCTACGGCGATGGTGCACAATCTCGCTCTGGTGACTCGCAATATTCGTGATTTTCGCTGGATAAGTGAACTAAGACTGGTGGATCCTCTAGCGAGTTAGACATCCCTGAATCGGAGGGCAAGAATATGACCACGAACGGCCACACCACCCACGTATACGTCGGGCTTGCGGGCGAGGGCGACAACATCGCAGAGGGCGGGCTGTATCGCATGGCCCTGGGAGGAGAGTGGCAGCCCTCCGAAAAGGGTCTGCCATCTCAACCACAGGTCAGGGCGCTGCTCGTGCATCCGGACAGGCCGTCCGTCTTGTACGCCGGCACTCAGCAAGGCGTGTACCGCAGCGGCGACAGGGGCGAGCACTGGGAAGCGCTGGAGGCGCCGCGCGACGGGCAGGACGTCTGGTCGCTTGCGTTTCACCCCTCCGACCCGGACGTGATATTCGCCGGTTACGAGCCTTGCTCGATCTACCGCACTCTGGACGGCGGGGAGACCTGGCGGCAGATGGACACGGAGCGCGTCTGCTACCCCAACGTCACGACGTACATGCAGCCGCTCGCCAAGCGCGTAATCGGAATCACCGCCGATCCGTCGGACCCGTCGGACGTATACGGCGCAGTCGAGGTGGGCGGCCTGCTCGCCAGCAGGGACGGGGGCGAAAGCTGGGACTCGATCACGGACGGACTGTACGTCCGCAACAACACGGTGGACCTGCACGGCGTTCAGGTCAGCGCCGCGGCCCCCGGGATGGTCTACATCATCACGCAGGTCGCCATGTTCCGCAGCCGCGACCGCGGGGGTCGGTGGGAGCACGTTCGGTTCGGCGAGATGTTTCCGGGCGGCTCGTACTGCCGAGGGCTGATCGTGGCGCCGGACGATCCCCGCACTATGTATCTCGCCGCAGGCGCGGGCGGTGGCGGCGCGCCTCAGGGCACCCAGGAGGCAGGGGCGCTGTTCCGCAGTCGCGACGTGGGCGAGACTTGGGAACGCATCGACATAGGGGGTACGCCGCCGAGCCGAATGTTCCAGATCGCCATCGACCGGGCTGCGCCCTCCAACGTGTTCTGTTGCGCCGGATACGGACAGTTCTACTCCAGCGGCGACGGTGGCGATAACTGGACGGGCAGCGAGATCCCAGTCGAGATGTCGCGCAGCCGGCACGTATACCCTATGGTGAGCGGGTAGAGCATTTGTAGCAAATCACCCTCACCTCAATCCTCTCCCGTCAAGGGAGAGGAGGACTGTAGGAAGTCGGCTCTGATAACGGACTCCAGCGCATCGTGAGAAGAGTAAAATGAAATTCGGATTCAACCTGCCCGGCACGCTGGACGGAAAGGCGCTGCTGGCTTTCGCAAGCCGGGCCGACGAGCTTGGCTTCGAGTCCATCTGGTCGGGCGACCACATCATCCTGCCCACCGCCGGCACGAACCAGTACCCGTACACCATCGACGGCTCCTTCCAGCGCCCGGCAGACGCGCCCTACCATGAGATGATGACCGTGCTGTCGTTCGTCGCGGGGGCGACGGAGCACGTGCGAATCGGATCGACCGTCATCATCCTGCCGTACCGCGACCCTGTGGTGCAGGCCAAGATGTTCTCGTCCCTCGACGTGCTCACCAACGGCAGGGTCATTTGCGGCGTGGGTGTGGGCTGGCTCGAGAAGGAGTTCGACACGCTGCGGGTGCCCTACGCCGACCGGGGGCCGATGAGCGACGAATGCCTGGAGGTGATGAGGTGCCTGTGGACCGAAGACGAGCCGGAGTACCACGGCCGGTTCTTCGACTTCGACGGCATACAGATGTACCCGAAGCCTGTCCAGAAGCCCCACATCCCGATATGGGTCGGCGGCCACACAGGACGGGCGCTGCGGCGGACCGCGAAGTACGGCGACGCCTGGCACCCTACGCGGCAGACGCCGGACTACGTGGCGGCGATGCTCCCCCGGCTGGCGAACTACGCCGAGCAGGAGGGGCGGGACGCGGCCGACATCACCATCTCGCTGAAGCGCAGCCTGTTCTTCACGGACCTCGGGCTGTCGGAGAGCGGGGGAGTGCGCACGGGCGGCGCGCTCATCGCGTCCACGCGAGAGGTCATCGACGATGCGCTGTGCTGCCGCGAAATCGGCATCGACCAGCTCACGTTCGACTTCCGCACGCCGGACCCTGCCGACTGCATCCGCACTATCGAGCACTTCGCCGAGAAGGTTGCGCCGGCACTGGAGTAGGGATGGCTATCCGGCCTCGCGCACGACTACCCTGAACCGCCGCAGGATACACGCGCTGGACAGCTCCTCGAAGCTCACCACCTCCAAGGTCTCGCGCCCCGGTTCGACGGCAACGCGCTCACCGACGGTCGGCACCGCCTCCGGGTCCGTTTGCCTGTACACCCGCCCGACCGGTTCGCCGGTAGCGGAGTAGAGGAACCATGCCGCGGCGGGGGATACGGAGCGTCGTAGTTCTGCCAAGTAACACCCTCCGAATCGTTTCGTCTATCATAGCCGCCTTTGGGCAAGTGGCAAGGGGCGCGTGGGCCGCCTCGGACAGCGTCCGCCCCTCCGGGGTCAAGCCTTGAGAAACTCCTCCGCCAACACCAACGCCGTGGTCCTGCAGTCTGGCGGATGCACGCCGGTGCTGAACCGCAGCCTGTGGGGCGTGGTGCGCTCGGCGAGGGAGAGCGGCGCGTTCGGCGAGGTGTATGGCGCGCGACGCGGAGTTGAGGGCCTCATCACGGGCGAGCTCTCCCCGCTGTCCGGCGTTTCGGACGGGCACTGGGAGCGCGTGGCAGGCACTCCAGGGGCGGCGCTCGGCTCGACGAGGCGCAAGCTGCGGGACGACGACCTGCCCGGCGTGCTGGAGACGCTGGCCGCCCGGGGCGTGACCGCGTGCTTCATCATCGGCGGCAACGACTCGGCAGACACGGGCCACACTCTTGGTCTCGCGGCGCGGGCTTCGGGCTACGACCTTCGCGTCATGAACGTGCCCAAGACCATCGACAACGACCTTGTCCTGACCGACCACACGCCGGGGTACGGCAGCGCGGCCCGGTTCGTGGCGCTGGCGACGATGGGCGCGGGACGCGACGCGGAGTCGATGGGCGCCGCGGCCCCGGTGACGGTGATCGAGGTGATGGGCAGGGACGCCGGTTGGCTCGCGGCGGCATCGGTGCTGGGCAAGCGGGAGGAGCGGGACGCTCCCCACGTGGTCTGCGTGCCGGAGGCGCCGGTGGACGAGGACGGGTTCGTCGGGGCGATGGAGGATGCGTTTCGCCGATTCGGCTTCGCGGTGGCGGTGGTGTCGGACAGCGTCCGCGGTCCAGACGGGCCGCTCGGCGCGGACGCCGAGCCTTGGCACGTGGACGACTTCGGCCACGCCTACTACGACAGCCCGGCACGTCACCTGGCGCGCATCGTGGCCCGCAGACTTGGAGTGCGGGCGCGGCACGAGGCCCCGGGCACCATCCAGCGCTCGCTCGTGGCGTGCGTGTCGGGCGTGGACGCGCGCGAAGCGGAGATGGTGGGAAGGGCCGCCGTAAGCTACGCGCTGGAGGGCCACTCGGACCGGATAGTCACGCTGCGCCGCTCGTCCGGGCCCGAATACGCCGTGGAGACCGGCCTCGTGCCGCTGGCGGAGGTCGCGGGGCGCGTCAGGCGGCTGCCGCCGGAGATGTTCCACGTCGACTCGGGGCTGGACGTGGAGCGGTTCGCGAGCTACGCGCTGCCGCTCATAGGCGGCCCGCTGCCGGAGTTCGGGCGTCTGTAGGACTGTATGGCCATGCATTATCCTGTATGGTCATGGATCATCAAGGAGTCGCCCTCGCGTCATTGTCAAGAAGTCGCCCTTGCGTCATTCCGAGCGTAGTCGAGGAATCTTGAGCGTTGGCCGGAAAGGCCCCTAGATTCTTCGACAAGCTCAGAATGACATTGGGTGTAAGCGCTGCTGTGACCAAATCTGGGCTGCTCCGCTCGCGCTTAATCCCTTGACATTCGCTCCTGTGTATAGAACACTAGTGCGATTCCATACACAGACAGGAGCGGACATGCTGATCAAGCGAACGCCGGACACCCTCGAAAAGCTGCACGCCCTCGGTGGCATGGCGAGTGACGACATCCTCTCTCGTCCTCAGCCGGGCGAAAGGCAGAATGGGCATTACGCAAGACGCGAGCGCAACACCGTGCCTGGCGTGTACAAGGCGAGTATGCCGAACGGCAAGACTATCAGCCTGATGCGCGTAATGCTCACCGACTTCTGCAAGTACGACTGCCACTACTGCCCCAACAGCACGTGGGTCCCGAGGAAGCGCCTGGCGTTCAAGCCCGACGAGCTCGCCGGGGCGTTCGACGAAATGCGCCGCCGCCACGTGGTGAGCGGACTGTTCCTCAGTTCCGGAATCTTTGGCAGCGGCTCCAAGACCACTGAGAGGCTGCTCAAAGTGGTCGAAATAGTTCGCAAGAAGCAGGGCTTTCGCGGCTACATCCACATGAAGGTCATGCCGGACACGGAAAGGCAGTACGTAGAGGAGGCGTACCGGCTCGGAACGAGGCTCTCTATCAACATCGAGACCCCGACGCCCGAAATGCTGACACGGATCAGTCCGATGAAGGACATGCGGCGCGACATACTGGAGCCGATGAGCTGGGTTGACGACATGATGCGCCGGAACTCTCGCCGAGCCGGCGGGCCTGCCGAGGGAGCGTTGGGCCAGGCCACGCAGATGGTAGTGGGCGCGGCCGACGAGACGGACTGGGACATCTTCCAGCGCATGGACCAACTGTACTCAGACTGGAACTTCAAGCGCGTCTACTACTCGCCATTCCAGCCCATACGCCACACGCCGCTCGAGGAGCACCCCGCGACGCCGATGATCCGGGAGCACCGCCTCTACCAGGTTGACTGGCTAAAGCGAGTCTACGCCTTCGACAACGACGAGCTAAAACTCGCCTACGACGACGGCGGCTTTCTGCCCCACGAGGACGACCCAAAGACATCGATTGCGCTGGCGAACCTCGACAGCTTTCCGGTAGACGTCAACGAGGCCTCCAGGGAGCGGCTTCTGCGTGTGCCCGGCGTCGGCCCGACATCGGCGGGCCGCATCCTACTCAACCGCAGCCGCCACTCCGTGGACAACTGGCGCGACCTCCAGGCGATGGGTGTGGTGCGCAAGTGGGCGTGGCCCTTCCTGGCGTTTCCGGGCCACCGCCCGCCGCCGGCCAAACAGCTTAGGATGGACCTCTTCGGGGAGCAGGCGAAAGAGGAGCGCAAGGAGCGATTCGCCGCGCGGTCGGCGGCTGCCTCACCGCCGCACGCCCGTGGGAACGCCGCGCCGTGCGGGCAGGCTTCGTCATGCACGGGTTGCCCGCTGTACGGCGCGCCGGGGCATCCTGGGTCGTAGGGGGGTGTGGGTGTGTGGACGATGCTCTGCTGCGATGTACGAGACGGCCGGTAGGGGCAGGTTTCAAACCTGCCCAGGGGGAGACGGGGCGCATGAGGTGCGACCTGGGCTAACCCGGCCCCGATACTATGTCGTCCAGCCGCTCCAAGAGCGAGCCGTATTCCCGCACCCACGCTTCTATGGCGTCGATTGTCTCCGATGGCAGCTTCATTCGTCGGGCAAGGTCAACGAGATACTGGCGCTCTTCATTGCTAGTCTCTTCGTCAGCGATCGCGAGCATCACGGCGTCACGGTAAACGAGCACGCGCGTAGGCCAAGGCAGTTCCGTCAGGTCTTCCGGCACATCAGGCAGGTTTGCCAGGTCGATTCCGAATCGCTCGGCCTGGTGGTCGAGTATCTCCTGCTCCGAGTCGTGAAGGCCGTCCACGTGGGCGAGCTTCGACAGGGTGGCGATGTACAGTTCGGGCGAAAAGCCCTCGATGGGATTGTCGAGAATGTTCATGTTCACTCCGTCATAAACTCGTCGAGGTCGTCGGTGGTGCGTAGGATAAGTTCTCTTGGCACGCCGACTGTCTCCGCGAATCGGATGCTGAGATTCAGCCTCAAGTCCAAGTTGACGTCACTGTCGAATGCGAACGCCGCCAATCGCTCAAGGCTGCCGAAATAGGCGTCCAGACGCCGTATGTGCTCTCGATATGCCTCGTCGAGCTGCGCGAGCGCGCTCTGCTCGGAGGCGCGTATTCGAGCTATGAGTTCGGCCTCTGATTCGCCTAGCGTTTCGGTGATGATGTTGGCGACAAACTTGCCGGCGACGCTTCCGACAAGCGCGCCGACGACTGGTACTGGGATCAACACCTGGCCGGTTGCGGATGCCAGGCCGACAATGGCGGCGTCCATGGCTACCATTTGCGACATGTCCACGAACTCGTGGCCGCTAATCTCTCCCGCGTGGTATTGGCGCAGCAGGCTGCCGATGCCCATCAGTCCGCTGACTACTGCGCCGGCAAAGGGCGCTGCAAGGTTCGCGGAGTTGGTGAGCAGGTACACGCCGCCACCCGCGACAGCGCCGCCCCCGGCGCCCTGGACTGCGGGAACACCGACGTCGCGCCAGTCCTCCAGGGTGAACTCGCCCTTGAAAGGGTTCTTGCCCTCACGGTACTTGACCCAGACGCCCTGGGCCAACACCACTCCACCGCCGACGGCGGCTCCGATAGCGGCCGCTTTCCCAAGCCCTGACAGGGACGGGCCGTGTTCAGACCTGGCCGCTTCCTTTAATTCTTCGTTGGTACGGGATAGTTCGCTCTCGCGGTCGCGGATTGTCTCGTGAACGCGGCCCTGTTGCGCCTCCCTGTAGGTTGCGTCTCCGGGCCGCAACAGGTCGTCTGCGGAACGGCCCGTTTGTTGTTCCAGGGCGTCGAGCCTGGTCTTGATCGCGTTTGCGCTGTTGTCCGACAGCCTGTCTATACGCCCCGTCTGGCTCAACTGCCCGAGCTGCTCGTGCTGGTCGCGCGGGATGTCGTAGATGCCTTCGCCGCCCGCGAAACCGGGATACCTGTTGGCGTGTTCGGAGACGCCGCCGAGGGAGTTTTGCAACCCGTTGTAGTACTTGGCCTGAACGCCCACGCCGTCACGCACGTAGTCGACGGGAGCCATTCGGCCTACTCCTTCGAAAGTGCTTGCGGGGGCGTTGCCCGAGAGGATGTCTCTGGCGCGGCTGATTGCGACGTTGACCTGCTCCGCTATCTCGCCGTGCTTGGTGGTGGCGCTGCCCAGGATGTTTTCCGGCGTGCCCACAAAGTTGCGGACGGCCTGCATCTCGCGGTTGGCCGCCAGGAACGCCCTGTCCTGGGACGCCAAGGAACTTGCGAGGTCGCTGGCGCGACCTGCGGCATCGAGGCTGGCCCACGCCGCGGCGACCTGCGCGGCGGCGTGTGGAGGCTGCTGGCGCTGGCGCTCTTCTCTATTCATGGACTCACCTTCGCCTGGAGCAGTCCGCTGAGAGAGCGGATGTGATTGATAAGCGCGGCGAGACGCTTCTTGTGCGTGTCGTTGAAGTCCTGGTAGTCGGCCGGAGCGGTACTCAGCCAGGACAACATGGTATTGCAACCGTGAGTATGCCGCTCAGTAGCGCGATGTAATCTGTCAATCTCGTTGCGGGCCGCATCAAGGGATCGGACTTCCGCTTCCACTTTGGTCAAGTCCTCTGTAGCCTGCCTCGCGTGTTTCCTATTGCGGCTGTTGAGAAACACCCCGGACCCTACCAAGGCCGCTCCAGCCAGTCCCAATCCTACAGGTCCGGCCAAGGCCAGCAGCGCGGTCCCCCCGGCCATGCCGCCACCACCGGCCGCGATTGCTCCGCCGCCCAGCCACGCAAGGGCCGCGTTGGTGGCGGCTGCACCGGAAAGTGCGGAAATGGCCGTCCCAGTTGAGGCGGTCCCAAATGTGGTCGCGACTGCCATCGCCGCCGAAGGCCCTAGAGCTGCGACACCCACGCCCGCCGACACTCCCGCCGCGCCCGTTCCGGCCCCGAGCCGTGTAGTCCTGGCGGCCTGGGTCTCAAGACGGCTGACAGTTCCCTGAAACCGGTTCGCCTCCACCCGGAACTCGGCGACCGACGTGTCGAACTCCTTTGGTGAGTTGGCCAGCAGGTTCACGTAAGACTCCACATCGAGAATAACCTCGGTGGCTGCGTCTAGGCGTAACTCATGCAGCCTGACGCTGGCCTGCTCGACCTGGTTGCGAGCGGCCTCGTGCCTTGCGACGGCCCTTCTGAGCTTCTCGATTGCCTCTTTACGTGCCTTTGAATTGAACAATTGATCACCTTCAGGTGGACAGACAGTTGCGTTTCGAATCGTGTTGAGTTGAGACACAGTTATTTGGAAAGCTGTGCCGCATCTTACTGAAGTGTGTTTTGACTGTCAAATGCCTTCTTTGGCGGCAATATGTGTGGCCCGCCAGGGTGGCCATTCGGTCGCCCTCAACGCGCGCTCTGCCAAATACGTCGCACAGGACAGCCCTGGTGACCATAAGGGTTGCGACCATGAGCCGCCCAGAGTCGTCCTGGAAAAGGTTCGTTGCCCGTCTGTGGAGCCTGTTTCAGATTACTAGGTGCGCCCAAAACCGTCTCCCTCGCCAACAGCCTGCCCCCGCGCCCAACTCTGAACCTGCGGCCGTCGCCTTGCGTTCGCCATATTGTTTAGAGCCTATCCGACAAGTCCCTTCCCCCTCGCAGGGCTGACAGGGGTAGGTTTTTGGAACTTCAGCGGTTGTGCCTGAGCCATCACCCCCATCCTAACCTTCCCCCTGCGAGGGCTTACAGGGGTAGGCAAAGCACAAAACCAGTATAAGAACTTGGAAAACGCATGGGGTTCTGGCATCTTTTTGTTAGCACACAGAAAGGTTGCCAGATACACCCATGCGCTTCCCATCAGAATGTTACCAGATGCAGCGGACTTTGGAATACTACATGCCGCACCTCAGAGAGTCTCAGCTGAGAGGGCTGGTGCTGTGGGTGTACGGCACGATTCTGGCCGGCAGCGGCTGTCAGAACGCTGTCGCCACGGCGCTTTTGTTCTTGGGCAGCTTCAACAGCATCCGCCAGTACCTCAGGGAATGGCTGTATAACGGGCAAGACCGAGCCAACCCATGCCGAGTGCAGTTGGACGTGAGTGCGTGCTTCGTTCCTTTGTTGAAGTGGCTGCTCGACTTGTGGAAGTCGGACAGAATGGTGCTTGCCATAGACCCGACGATGAAGGGGGACCAGATAAACTCTATCGTGATAAGCGCAGTCTACCGAAGCTGCGCCATTCCCCTTGCCTGGAGCATCATGCCGGCCAACAGACCCGGCAAGTGGATGGACGTTGTGGTGGACATGCTCGAGGTACTGTCCGAATCGATGCCCAAGCAGATGACGGTGCTTGTAATGTGTGACCGGGGGCTGAGGAGCCCGAAACTGTGGGATCAGATACGCTCTGCGGGATGGCACCCTTACATGCGGCAGTCTGTCAACACCGTGTTCTGCCCTGACGGGGGGACTCGGCTGCCAGCGCGGACACTCGTACCGGGTCCGGGTCACGCATACGTCGGGTATGGTACGGCTTTCAGGAGGCCGAGCATACGCCGCCGTGGAACGATGATCGTGGTCTGGGATAGAGACCAGGACGAGCCATGGGTGGTAATGACCGATCTGCTGCCCGAAGAAGCCGGAGTGTGTTGGTACACGCTTCGCTTCTGGATAGAACTGGGCTTCAGGATGCTCAAGGGCGTCGGATGGCAGTGGCAGAACACACGAAGGACCGACCCCGAACGGGTGTCGCGGCACTGGCTCACTTTGTCTGTTGCGACCATCTGGACGCTGGCGTATGGGACCAGAGTAGAGGACGCCATCGACCTGGGTGTAGCCCCCGGTCGCCTCAGAGCGCCGCCGAAATCTCTTGCGTCCAATCATCGAAGCGCAACAAGCAGGCCGAGACGAATCGTAAGCGTGCTGCGGCTGGGCGCAAACTGGCTGAGACGGCTGCTGCACAAGGGCAGACTCTGGCGCAGAGTCTGGCTGCTTCCCGAACCATGGCCAGAACCGCCGCCAGACATGAAGATCATCTGTCAGCTTGGAACCTGAAACACCAAATGCCTACCCCTGTCAGCCCTCGCAGGGGGAAGGTTAGGATGGGGGTGATGGACGGGTTGTCGGATAGGCTCTTAGCCAATTTCCCCCGTACGCCCCAACGCACGCCCCGAACGCACAACCTCGCCCAAACCCGACCCATTCGCCCCTCCGTACCCGAAAAAACGTCACTCTCCCGCGCCACCCGTTCCCAGCCCTGCCCCATCCAACCCCGCGCACGTCCCACCTCTTCCCCACGTCTGCACCATTTCTCCCCACCAATCCGCCCCAATCCCGCAATTTCGCCACCCCTCTTGAAATATAAGAACAAGCGTGCTACCCTCGCCTACGCGAGGAACCGGCCCCGCGGCCCGGAAACCCTACCCTCAAACGGGGTAAGCCCAGGCATCCATAGGGGCGTCCCTTGTGGGCGCACGGGGGCAGTGAAGACACGGCTGAGTAGCCCTGCTCCGTTCGCTTGTCCCCCTGTCCTCCTCTGCCACGCGGCGCCACTTTGTGTCCCGAAAACCCGCGCCAGCATTACAGATTCGCGCGGGACCGGCGACACCCTCAGCTAGGAGGCGCACAGAATGTGGCAGAAACGAACAGACTTTGCCTTCCCGCAAAGCCTGTCCCCGTGGAAGCATGCGCTGAGCTTGCCGAATGGGCGGGGAGCGGGAACAGCGGTGTTGGGGGCGCCAAGCAATCTGAAACAGGCTCCCGTCTGTACTGCCGGTTGACTGGCGGGGGTGGATTGCCTACCATTTCCTATGCTAAGGGCAAGACCGCGGCCAATGCGGAGCTTGCCCTCCCCATCCCTAGAAGAAGACCAGGTGCGCGAATATGAACAGCAACGACATACGCGAGCGATTCCTGAGCTACTTCGAGAGCAAGGCGCACACTCGCGTCGCGAGCTCCTCGCTCATCCCCGTCGGCGATCCGACACTGCTGCTGACGTCGGCGGGAATGGTGCAGTTCAAGCCGTACTTCTCCGGCGATGCCGAGCCACCAAACCGGAGGCTCACATCGTCACAGAAGTCAATCCGCACGGTGGACATCGACGAGGTGGGCGACTCCACGCACCTCACGCTGTTCGAAATGCTGGGCAACTTCAGCATTGGCGACTACTTCAAGAAAGAAGCCATAGACTTCGCCCTGGATTTCTTCGAGACTGAGTTCGGGCTGACGAAGGAACGGTTCGCGATCACCATCCACGACACGGACGACGAGAGTTTTCAGCTTTGGCGTGAGGCGGGCATCGTCCCTGAGGAGATATACCGCTTCGGCGACGAGGACAACTGGTGGGGCCCGGCCGGCCTGGAAGGGCCATGTGGCCCGTGCAGCGAGCTTCACTACGACTTCGGCGAGGGCAGGGGGTGTCTGCGCTCCGACTGCGGCCCCAACTGCTCCTATCCGAAGAACGACGCCGGCGACGCCTGCGACAGGTACGTGGAGCTCTGGAACCTGGTCTTCATGCAGTATTACCACCACCTGGACGGCACACGGGACCCCCTGCCCGCGCCGAGCGTGGACACCGGCATGGGCCTGGAACGGGCCGCCGTCGTCATGCAGGGAGTGACCACGATTTACGAGACCGACCTGTTCCTGCCGCTGCTCGCCCGCGTCGAGGCGCTGTCGGGGCGTAGCTACGGGGCCGACGCCGGTGACGATTACGCCATGAGAGTAATCTCCGAGCACGCCCGCAGCTCGACGTTTCTGATCGGCGACGGCGTGGTCCCCGGCAACGAGGGCAGGGGCTACGTGCTGCGCCGCGTTGTTCGCCGCGCCATCCGGCAAGGGCGGCAGCTCGGCCTGGAAGGGGCGTTCTTGGGAGAGGTCGCCGGAGAGGTGATCGAGCAGATGGGGAGTGTCTACCCCGAGCTGCGGAACCACCAGGATTTCATTCTGACGGTGCTGAGGCTGGAGGAGGAGCGCTTCCAGCAGGCGTTCCGCAACGGCTACGAGGCGCTGTCCGAGGCGCTCCAAGGCGCCGAGTCGTTGCCCGGCGAGGTGGTCTTCCGGCTGTGGGACACATACGGCTTTCCGGTCGAGATGACAAGCGAGATAGCCAGGGAGCGAGGCATCGAGGTGGACATGGCCGGGTTCGAGGAGCAGATGGCCTCGCAGCGGGAGCGCGCCCGAGCGACGGCCCAGTTTGGTGGGGACCGAGCCAAGATCCGCGTGTACGATAGCATGTCGGTGGGAGCGACGCGCTTCCTGGGCTACGAGCAGTTCACGGCAAGCTCGGTCGTGATCGGCCTCATCAGCGGCGGCGAGCTAGCCACCGAGGCAGCGGAGGGCCAGGACGTTGAGATAGTGCTGGTGGAGACGCCGTTCTATCCCGAGGGCGGCGGCCAGGTGGGAGACGCCGGCCAGCTTGTCGGACCAAACGGAAGCGTGGAAGTCCACGACACGCTGGAGGTGATGCCCGAGGTGATCGTCCACTTCGGCAGGGTGTCCGCAGGCGCCATCGCCCTGGGTGACAGCGTGGAGGCCTACGTGGACGAGATAAGGCGGGAGGACACCGCACGCAACCACACGGCGACCCACCTGCTCCACGCCGCGCTGCGCCAGGTGCTCGGCCCGCACGTCAGGCAGGCAGGCTCCCTCGTCGCGCCGGACCGGCTGCGCTTCGACTTTTCGCACGTGCAACCGGTCAGCGACGAGGAGATGTGGCAGGTGCAGCTTCTGGTGAACGAGAAGCTGCGCCAGAACGCCAGGATCGTAAAGAGTGAGGACACTTACGCCGCGGCCATCAGCAAAGGCGCGCTGGCGTTTTTCGGAGACAAGTACGGCGACATGGTGCGCCTGGTCGAGATCGCGAACGGCGCGACGTTCAGTTTCGAGGTGTGCGGCGGGACTCACGTCGAGCGCACGGGCGAGCTGGGCGCGGTGTACGTGCTCGGCGAGTCCAGCGTCGGCGCGGGAATGCGGCGGATCGAGGCGGTCAGCGGGCGCGCGGCGGAGCGGCTGGTCTGGGAGCGCTTCCGGCGCGAGGAGGCCGTGGCGCGGCGGCTCCAGGTGCCGCCCACGGAGGCCGAGGACAGGGTACAGTCGCTTGTTGACGCGCTGGACGAGGCGAACAGGGCGCTCACGGCGCTCGAGAGGCGCCAGTCGCTGCTGGCGGCGGAGAGCCTGCTTGCGGACTGCCAGGACGTCGGCGGCGTCAGCGTGCTGGCCGCCAGGACGACCGCTGCCAGCGCCGACTCCCTGCGCGAGGTGGGTGATTGGCTGCGCGACAAGCTCGGCAGCGGTGTCGTGGTACTGGGGTCCGTGATAGGCGAGCGGCCGCTGCTCGTGTCCATGGTGACCGCCGACCTCGTTGAACGAGGACTGGACGCCAGCGTGATTGCCAGGGGCGCTGCCAAGGCGATTCAGGGCGGCGGCGGCGGCCGCCCGGACGTGGCGCAGGCGGGCGGGCGGCGCGCCGACAGGCTGGACGACGCCCTGGCGCTGGTGCCCGGTCTGGTGCGCGAGAGCCAGGCCGGATGAGGATTCTCGCGCTCGACGTGGGGGAAAGGCGGATCGGACTGGCGCTCAGCGACCCCACGTGCCTGATAGCGTCGCCCATCGACGCAATTGAACTGGACGATGGCGAGGAGGCCCACGAGCAGGTCGCCCGCCACGCTTCCGGCTTTGAGCTGAGCGAGATCGTGGTCGGCATGCCCTACTCGATGTCGGGCGCACGAGGACGCCAGGCGGGGCGCGTAGCCGCGTTTGTGCGCGAGCTCGTCAAGCTCGTTGACGTTCCCGTGACGACGGTCGACGAGAGGCTGTCCACGGCGCAGGCCGAGCGGCTCCTTAGAGGCCGCGGAGTGGAGCCGTCGCGCGACAAGGGGAGGCTGGACTCCGCCGCCGCCGCGGTGATACTCCAGAGCTATCTGGACTCGCGGCGGCTGGGCTAGGCCGCATCCCGGAGGAGGGCGGCCATTCGGCGGCGGTGGTACACAGCATCGCCCATGTAGTGTTGCAGCGTGCGCGACTTCTGGGTGAAGTAGGCCAATCCGTAGTTCATGTCCACGCCAATGCCGCCGTGGACGTGGTGCGCCGCCTCGCAGGCGGTGAAGTAGGCGTCGCTCGCCACCGCTTTCGCCATCGAAATCGCGAGCTGCGCGTCCGACGTCGCGCCGTCCAGCTTCCACAGTGCCTCGTAGGTTGTCCAACGGGTCGACTGCTCCGAGTTCAGAGCCTCGATCAGGTGGTCCTGGACGCGTTGGAAGTTGCCGATCGGCACGCCGAACTGGATGCGGTTCTGGCTGTACTCGACGCTGATTTCCAGCACCCGCCGGCAGCCGCCGAGCATGTAGGCGCATAGCAGCGCCGTCGCCTTGTCGATGGCCGATTCGAGCGCGGCGCCCGCCGTTCCGGGTACGCCGATGGCCGCCGAAGCAGGAACGCGAACCGAGTCCAGCGTGACCTCGCACAGCACGTCGCCGAGCCAGCCGGTGTGCGGTCGGACGGTGAGGCCTCGCGCCGCCTTGTCCACAAGGAATACGGACAGGCCAGGCGAGTCGTCGGACCTGCCCACAACCAGCAGGTAGTCGGCCAGATGGGCGTCGGGTACGAATGCCTTTGTGCCGTTCAGCTCGAACGAGTCGCCCTGCCGGGACGCGGTGAGCCTGACGGAATTAGGATCCCAGCTTCCGCTGGCCTCGGTGAACGCCACGGCGGTGATGAGGTCGCCGCGGGCGATGGAGGGCAGCAGTTGCCGTTTCTGGCCTTCGTTGCCCGCCTCCAGGACGATTTGCGCCGCCAGCACCGACGACAGCAGAGGGCTGGGGCACAGCGCCGCGCCGAGCTCTTCGAAGAGCACGCCTATCGTGGTGAAGTCGGAAGCCTGGCCGCCATACTCGGCCGGCAACGACATGCCGGCCCATCCCAGACTGCCCATCTTCTTCCAGAGCTCGGGGTCGTGGCCGGTCTCGGAGCGGAACAGCTCGTCCACGCGCTCCTTAGGCAACTCCTGCCGGAGGAACACCTGGGCGGAGTTCTTTATCATCGTCTGTTCTTGGGATAGTGCGAGGTCCATGCTGGCTCTCCGTGCGGGACTAAGGTGATGAGAGTCGGAAGACTCGCCTCCGTCCTGACCTTCCCCCATCTAGAGGGAAGGGACTCGAGGACGGCGCCCTACCTGCGGGCCGTCGCCGTCGACGGCGTGGGCGCGGCGCGTTCCCGCGTGCGACTAACGCCGAGCCTGCGGGCTATGATGACCTTCTGGATTTCGATCGCGCCGCCGGGGTGGGCCGCGGTGAGGCTCGCGCGCTGGTGCACTTCGAGCTCGCCGTCCAATGGAGCCATGACGTCATTGAAGTCCAGCATCGCCTTCAGGCCCCCCACCTCGCGGATGACGTCCGCGGTCCGCAGCCCGGCCTCCCTGCGCCAGAGCGACAGG
Source organism: Dehalococcoidia bacterium (assembly GCA_965262385.1). Lineage (GTDB taxonomy): Bacteria > Chloroflexota > Dehalococcoidia > Lucifugimonadales > CATOSD01 > CATOSD01. The sequence continues at coordinate 280,328 of CBDHFB010000016.1, forward strand.
TGCGAGCCGTGGAAGCTCATTTCCTGGTGGGTGCTGTACATCCAATGGTTGCGCGCGCCGAGAAGCCGCTGTACCTCGTTGTCGACGTAGGCCTTCATCAGCAGTTGCTCGTTGTGTTCGTCTCGATCCAGGCCGTTCTCGGCGCAATAGGACAGGAACCTCTTGAACGTGGAGTTCCTGGGCACCACCTCGCCGCCGCCGCCGTGCTCGATTTCGAGCGTAGTCTGCGCGACCTGCCAGCCCTGGGTCTCGTCGCCTATCAGGCGGCTCGCCGGCACCCGCACGTTGTCCATGAACATCTGGCGCTTGCCCTGGCCTACGAGCAGGTCCAGGGTCTGCACCGTAATGCCCGGCGTGTCGCCCGGTATCATGAAGTAGCCCATGTTGCGGTGGCGGGGAGCGTCGGGGTCGGTGACGGCGAGCGTGAACAGCTCGCCCATCTGAACGTCGTCGGGCACCTTGTTATCCGGGTCGGCGTAGCCGGCGTCTCCCCCGACGAACACCTTCTGGCCGGTGATCACCCAGTCGTCGCCGTCTCTCACGGCGCGCGACTGAAGGCTAGCCAGGTCGGAGCCAGCGCCCGGCTCGGTAAAGAGCTGCCAGCCGAGCTTCTCGCCGCTAAGACGCGGCCCAAGAATCTCGCGCTTCTGCTCCTCGGTTCCCCACACGAGTATGGCGGGAAGGTCGAGGCTGTTGTCGTAGAAGGGCGGCAGATCGGCCTTCTCCAGCTCTTCGCGGATTACCACGGCCTCCTCGGTAGACAGGCCGCCGCCGCCGTATTCCTTCGGGAAAGTGGGGTGCAGCCAGCCCTTTCTGCCGAGGTGCAACCGGAACTGCCGAACCTGTTCCCACGTGTGGGCGTCGACGTGGCTGGACTCCAGCGGGCGGTCGATGTCCGCGGGCAGGTTCTCAGTGAGCCAATCCTGCACCTCGCGGCGGAATTCCTCCTGGTCCGGGGTGTATCGGTACATGAAGTCCATGGATGCCCCTCCTTGCCGTTTGGCGCTCCAACGACCCTTCGTGTGGTCGTCCCGGCGGCGCCTTTCGCGCAAGTCCACGATAATGGCGTTGCGAACAGATGTCAACGCGGTGCGGGTTGACTGGCGGGGCGAACTGGGAATAGTCTTTTCGTGTATCTGCGGTGCGCTGCACGCCCAACGGACGATGGGAGGGACGGCGACGAGATGGAGCGAGACCCGTAAGAGGAGCGATATCAAATGGCGAAACTAGCACTGAAGACCGCGATAGGCCGCTACGGTCATACGCTGCCGCTGACGGACGGCTCGGTGGCCTCCGAGCGGTTTGCCTTCGATTGGGCGGAGTACGAGACCATCGTGGGCGTGTTCAGGACCATGGTGAGGACGAGCGCCTACGAGGTGTCCGAGATGGCGCTATCGACATACCTGTGCGCGCGGGCGCATGGCAAGCCGATGACGGCGATTCCGGTGTTCATTACCCGCAGCTTCAACCACGGCGACGTCGTCTACAACGTGGACTCAGGCATCGGGTCGCCCCGCGACCTGGCGGGCAAGCGCGTCGGAGTGCGGGCGTACACAGTGACGCCCGGTGTCTGGGCCAGGGGGATACTGATGCACGAGTACGGCCTTGATCTGGACGCCGTGACCTGGGTGCTGGGATCCGACGAGCACGTGGCGGAGTTCGTGGAGCCGCCGAACGTAGTGTCCGCGCCCGACGGCAGTGACCTGGGTGGCATGTTGCTCAGCGGTGACTTAGACGCCGCGATAGGCGTGGGCGGCCTGGACTCGACTCGAGTCCGGCCGCTGATCCCTGACGCTCGCGACGCGGCGCTTCGCTTCCACGAGGAGACGGGCGTGTACCCGACAAGCCACATCGTCGTAATCAGGAACGACGCCATCGAGGCGAATCCGTGGCTTCCCCGCGAGTTGTTCGAACTGTTCGAGGCGGCCAGGGACGAGTATGCGGGCCGCCTTGCTGCGGGCGCGTCTCGACATCCGAGCGACGAGTCCATAGCGCCGCTGCGTTCGGCCGGCGCCGCCGAGCCTTTGCCTTACGGCATCGAGGCCAACAGGGTGACACTGGAGACGTTCATCGATTGGAACGTGGAACAGGGCATAATTCCCGCGCGGGTGAGCGTGGAGGAGGTGTTCGCGGAGGGCACGCTGGAACTGGGGTAGGGGGACATCGCCGGTAGTGTCCCAAAGCAGTTCTGGCTACCAGCCCTTGGATTCCGGCTCGGGGGCCGAAATGACGACTATGCGAAGATCTCAAATGCGAGAGGGCGGCTCCCATTGGGAGCCGCCCTCTCTATGTCTTTGCTGACGTTCCGGACGGTCTACAGGTTGAACTGCGGGTCCATGTAGTCCTTGTCCTTTTTGTAGACCTGGAGCCGGTTGCGAATGGTCTCGCTGATGATTACCCGGTCCTCCGAGTCGATGAGGATGCTGATCGGCCGGGCGAAGCGGCCCACGGGGCTCATGTCCTTGAGCCTGCGGTACGCCTTGACGACGTCGGGGTTGGCTTCGACCACCTCGCGCGCCCAATTGGACCACTCCAGGGCGTCGCCGTAGAGCGCCGTGATGATGTCGCCCTCGGCATCGTAGATCTGCGCGCGGTTGTTGCCGAAGTCCACGACGTATACGTCGCCCTCGCTGTCCACCGCCACGTCGGACGGGTGGCTGAGGTCTGCGCCCGTCTCCGTCGAGCCGCCGAAGGTGAGCAGATGCTCGCCGTCCGCGGAGAACTTCTGCACGCGGTCGTTGCCGAAGTCTGCGACGTAGATGGCGCCGTCCCGGTCTATTGTGATGCCCCAGGGTCGCCTGAATTGGGCCTCGGCACTTCCAGAGCTGCCGAAGCCGGACAGGTATTTGCCGTCCTTGGTGTACTTCTGCACGCGGTCGTTGCGGCTGTCCACCACGACCAGGTTGCCGTCAGCGTCGAACTGGATGCCTGTCGGGCTGAGGAACTGGCCCTCTCCGGAGCCCGCCTCGCCCCACTGGCCGATGCGCTGGCCGTCCGGGTCGTAGATGATGACGATGTTGTCGTACTCGTCGGAGCAGTAGACGTTGCCGTCTCCGTCCACCGCGAGTCCCACGGGCCACATGAAGTCCTTCTTTGCGAAGTCGCCGATGAACTCCTGTTCCATTGTTACGAGCCCGATGCGCTTGTTCTCGCCGAGCTGAACACCCTGGCCCACGCGTTCCGTGCCGCGGTTCAGCACGTATATCGAGCCGTCCGGCGCGAAGGCCATGTCGTATGGGTTCGCGAAACCGGCGCCCGCGGCCGCGCCTCGGCCTATCGCGTGGCTGAAGCTCCAGGTGCGGCCGGCCACCGTAGTAGTTAGCATGTCACGCCTCCTGAAACACGCACCACCGCCCGCGTGATCTCAACGGGCAACGCGGTGGTGGTCTTAGGCGGGGGCGGCCTCTCAGAGGCCGCCCCCGCCGCTGTTTGCGGTTGTTGTTGACTAGCCGCCGTTCTTGATGAACTTGGGCTGCTCGAACTGCCCGTTCACTATGGGAGCCGGGTCCAGGTGCATCCAGTCCTCGAGCATCGTCGAGTAGACGCCGCGGTAGTCCATGTTGGGAACCAGGTCGCCCTGCTCGAGCGCCGCGGGCCGCGTGTCCGGGTAGTTGCTGTACATGCCGCCCTTGATGTTGGGGCCGATGGCGAACGCTACGCCGGCGGCGCCGTGGTCGGTGCCGGAGCCGTTGTCGCGGACGCGGCGGCCGAACTCGGAGAACAGGAACATCGTCACGTTGTCGTCGGCGTCGTGCTCACGCAGGTCGTCCCAGAAGTCGGCGATGGCCTCAGACACCTGCGTCCACAGCTGGGCGTGGGTCGCGGACTGCGCCGCGTGGGTGTCGAAGCTGCCGTGGCTGGTGTAGAAGACGCGGGTGCCGAGGTCGGCGGTGTGAATCATCGCGATGTCGCGCAGCTTCTTCGCGACGGGGCTCTCCGCGTACTCGACCGTGGACTCGTACTGGGCCGGCGCGGCCTTCAGGATGTCGGCGCCCTTGAGCGCGTCGAGGCCGGTCTGGCCGAGGTAGTCCATGACGGCGCCGGTGCCGACGGCGGGTCCGTACATGTTGGCGAACCGCTCGAGCACCTTGTTGCGCTGCTCTTCCTGCTCGATGCTGGTCAGCAGGCCGTAGGTGGAGAGGTCGGCGACGGACGCTACCGAAACGCCGGGGGCGACGAGTGCCCTGGGCAGCGCCTGGTCTACGTTAACGCCGGTGATGGGGTTCTCGCCCTCGGGGTCGATCTCGCGGATGGCTCTGCCGAGCCAGCCCTCGGTGCCGACCTTGTCGGGCTCGCATGTGTGCCAAATGTCCATCGAGCGGAAGTGCGACCGCGGGGAGTTCGCGTAGCCGATGCCGTGGACAATGGCCATCTGGCCCGACTGGTAGATGTCCTTCATCGGACCCATGGCCGGGTGCATGCCGACCTCGTCGTCCAGCTGCAGGACGCGCTGCTGCGGGATCTGCAGCGAGCGCCGCGAGTCGAAGTAGTTCTGGTCGTTGTACGGGATGATGGTGTTGAAGTAGTCGTTCCCGCCCGTCAACTGGAGCACGACTATCACAGGGGGCTTGCTCGTCTTCGCCATTCTCCTTCTCCTTACTTGGACTTTCTGTGCTGCTTGCTCCGTGATCTGCCGTCTAGCCGAACTGGTACTCTCTGGTGGCCGCGATGAGCGCCATCGTCTCACCGGCGCGCCTCGAAGACGTTGCGTAGTCCTCGTCGGTCGCCCAGGAGATGGCCCCCTCGGACTCCACGTTCTTCACCAGCTCTGCCCGAGTCGACTCCGCGACCTCCATCGGCCCCATCAGGTCCAGGCAGTGGTCCACCAGCGCATCAGCGCTCATCGACTGCCCGTTGGATCCTGCGATCCGCCTGATCATGTTCTGCACGCCGGGAAGCTCGACGTTGTTCACCCGGTCCGCGACGAAGTTCACCCGCTTGACCAGAGAGCCGCTGTTGATCCACTCCTTGCCGGTGTGCCAGCCCTCGACGCTCGGCGGGTCCAGTATCTCCTGGCCCATGTAGCCGGCCTCATTGGCCATGGACTCCAGGCGCGGGTCGGCTCCCAACAGGTCCTGCGTCATCCTCAGAGTGCCGACCACGACTTCGACGGGACTCTTGACCTTCTGGTACATCGACTCCTTGAAGGAGTCGGAGTTGAACAGGGTCATGAGAACCGGCTTGATCTCGTAGCCGGAGTCGACGAACACCTTGGACAGCGTCCTGATAGCCTCGGGGTCGCGTGGCTCCTCGATGTCCCAAGCGGGCACCTGCGGCTCGTCTGCGACGAAGAAGTTGTACAGGTGTCGGGCGATGAAGCGCGGGCACGCCTCCTGCTGGATGATGATGTCGATGATGTCGTCGCCGTTGAGGTTGCCGGTGTGGCCCAGGAACGTCTTCTCGCTGAAGTCGTGGTCCTCGGGGCGGAACTCGAACGACCAGGGGTGCCTACCGTAGGGGAACCGCGGAATCTTGGCGGCAATGGTCCAGCCGGTGAAGGCGCGGGAGCACTCTAACACGTCGGTCTCGGTGTAGTTGCCCACGCCGAGGGAGAACAGCTCGAGCAGCTCACGTCCCCAGTTCTCGTTGGGAGCGTTCTTGTGGTTCTCGTTGTTGTCCAGCCAGAAGATCATGGCCGGGTTGCTGGCCAGCTTAACGAGCAGCTCACGATAGTTGCTCATTCCATAGTCGCGCAACATGTCGATCTGAATGATCATGTTGTCGCAATTGTCGACCTTGCCGTTGCCGGTGGCAAACACATGGTGCCAGAACAGGGCCATCTTCTCTTCCAGCGGGCGCTGGGTGTTGAGCAGATAGTAGAGCCAGTGAGCCTGTCCCCCGGCGTAGTGCTGGGCCGGGAATTCGGTTCCCGGATGGTAGCGGTAAAGCTCGACCTCATCCACCGGCGGCGCGGTGGGGTTGATCAGCTCCTCGACGGTGGCCTCGTAGCCTCGCTCCACCCTGGCCTCGACCTCCTCGCGGGTCGCGCCGAAGCCGGCTCGTCGCATCAGGTGAGACATAAGGGCGATGTCTTCTCTGTTGGCCATCAGTTCTCCTCCTTTCTCTGTATGCATGGGTTATCTGTAGTGGAGCCTGTCGCGGAAGTTACTGTTGCGTTACGAGGGATGTTCACCCCCTTCCTTCCGGATGCGGCAGCCCTGGCTAGGGCTGCTCTGTGCGTCCCGACTGGCAGTCCGGGCACACGCCGTAATAGTCCATCCGGCGGCCCGTGATTTCGTAACCGGTTGAATTGGACAGGTCTTCCAATGGTTCGCTGTGGTCGACCGAGTCCAAGTCTTCGATCTTCTCGCAATGCAGGCAAATGAGGTGTGGGTGATGGTGGCTGCGCCTGCCGTCGTAGCGGTTGGCGGCGCCGCTGAACTCGATCTCCTGCAGTTGGCCGGTCACTTTCAGCAGCTCGATGGTGTTGTAGATGGTGGCGAGGCTGGTGCGAGGGTGAAAGCGCCTCACTTCTTCGTGAATTTCGCTGGCGCTCGGGTGTCGCTCGCTCGTGACGAGCACTTCCAGCATCTTGTCGCGCCTGGGCGTGAGCCGTGTACCCCTTTGCTTCAGGGCCGCCCGCATCTCGAATAGCCTTTGTTTCTCAGTGGCGTTCAATTTCCGTTACCTTGTCGCCTGCTTACAGGCACCGTCAGCCCAATTCAGACAAGTTAGAATTATTCTAACTCCATTTTCGCCTTTAACGTATTGCAACCGTGCACGGTTGTCAATAGTAATTCCGGCAAAATCGACAATTTCGCGCAGGCGGGCGGTCGTGCCGTTTGGGAATCCCAGCCGCGCGTTTGCCTTGCGATGCGCGAAGCTTCACAATGGCCGGTGTAGATATAGCGAGTGATAGGAGGTAGACATGAACGTTGGCGTATCGATGCCGCTGCCCGCCTACACCATCAACGCGGCCTTCATGGCGCGCAAGGCAGAGGAGCTTGGCTTCAGTTCGCTGTGGTACGGCGAACACCCGGTAATGCCGGTGGAGTCGGCAAGCCCCTTCCCAGGTTCCGACGACGGCGTGATTCCCTGGACGTACTCTCACTTCGCCGATCCATTTATCGCCCTGGCGCAGGCGTCCGGGGCAACCAGCACCATCAAGCTGGGCACGGGTATCACCTTGGTGCCGGAACGCAACCCCCTCGTGCTGGCTAAAGAGGTAGCTACGCTGGACCTGCTGAGCGGCGGACGCTTCCTGTTCGGAGTGGGTGCAGGATGGAACAGGGAGGAGACTGAGCTGCTGGGCGGCGACTTCGACCACCGCTGGACGCAGGTGCGGGAGTCCGTGCTGGCGATGAAGGAGCTGTGGACCAAGGAGGAAGCGGAATTCCATGGCCGCTACTACGATTTCCCAAAGGTAAAGTGCTACCCCAAGCCGGCGCAAGAGCCGCATCCTCCCGTCATTCTGGGGGGTATGGCCCGCAACGTGCTGCGTCGCATCGTTGCCTGGGGCGACGGCTGGCTGCCGAACCGCATCACGCCGGAGCGGCTTCGCGAGGCCCGCGCCCAGCTCGGCGCGCTGGCGGGCGAGGCCGGACGCGACCCCGCTTCGCTCACGATCACGGTGTCCGGACAGCCGGCGGACCGCGATCTGATCGAGGCACTCGGCGACGCCGGCGCCAACGGCGTGGTGGTGCGCCCCGAGTACATGGAGACGGAAGAAGACATGGGGAACGAGCTGGAGCGGATAGCGGAGGCGGTACTGAGGTAGCAGGCGACCCGATAGGAGTCGCCGCCAACCACGGTTCAAAGAGGAGAGGAAGATGTCGCGTTCGCACGAAGATTGGATGAGAACCGCGCTGGAGGATGCCGCTAAGAGCGCCGCGGCCGGCAACTCCGCCGTGGGCTCTCTAGTAATCAGGGATGGCGAGATAATTGGACGCGGTGGCAACGAGGTTAACTCTACGTCAGACCCCACGGCTCACGCCGAGATCGTCGCCATCCGCAACACGGGCCAGACCGACCTGTCCGGCTGCACGCTGTACACCACGTTCGAGCCGTGCCCTATGTGCTGCGGCGCCATCATGGTGAGCGGCGTGGCCGTGCTGGTGCTCGGCGCAAGGCACGACCCGGTGGCGAGAAACTATGGCGAATACTCAGTAGAGCGACTGATTGAGTTGTCGGAGTACGGCGACCGGCTCAGCGTGGTAACCGGAGTGCTGACGCAGGAGTGCGCGGACATACGCTAGGAATGGAGTTTCCCTTTTCCTCTCAATGGGAAAGGTTGGGATGGCGGTGAACGAATTGCGTCGCTCTACGCCCCCTCACCCCCGTATCTAGTACGAGGCAAGCACTAACCCTCTCCCGCAAGTGGGAGAGGGGAGTTTGAAAGGGCCCGCGGCAGGGGCGCTTCGTTTGACACGGCAATTGTGTGCAAATAGAATTGGGCGAGAACCCGGAACGGCGCGGCTAGGCCGCCCAGAGCGTCTACGGAGGAGATTTTGAACAAGACCACCAAGTTGCGTAACCTCATGGAGGAAGGCCTGGTCGTCGCGCCTTTCACATTCGACGCCTTCCAGGCGAAGATCGCCGAGAAGGCCGGATTCGATGCCGTGTACATGACCGGATTCGGCACCGCGGCCGCGCGGGGCTATCCCGACGTTGGGCTCGTTACGCAGACGGAGATGGTGCAGAACGCGAAGTACATCGCCAACGCCATCGACGTGCCGCTGATATGCGACGCCGACACCGCCTACGGCAACCCGATCAACACCTGGCGCACGGTGCGCGAGTACGAGTCGATTGGCGTGGCGGGGATTCACATCGAGGACCAGGTGTTCCCCAAGAAGTGCGGCTTCTTCGAGGGCAAGCTTGTCGTGCCGGTAGAGGAGCACGTGCAGAAGTTGCGCGCGGCACTGGACGCCCGTCAGGACAAGGACTTCGTGATCATCGCCCGCTGCGACGCTCTGGCCGTAAACGGCTGGGACGACACCATACAGCGCTGCCGCGCCTACCACGACGCGGGCGCAGACCTCGTCTTCGTCGACGGGATCAGGACGGACGAGGAGCTTGTTACGTACGCCCGCGAGCTCGGCGACCTTCCACGCTTCTACAACGGCGGACTGCGGCCAACCGACGAAGTCGAAAAGATGGGCTTCAAGATTAACATCACCGGCAATACGCTCGGCGTCATCTTCAACGCTGTTGAAGACGCCATGAAAGAGTTGAAAGAGACTGGCACGGTCCACCGAAACGGCCAGCGGGACGGCCTGACGGACATGCTCGGCCTGCCGCGCGTGTACGAAATGGAGCGCGAGTACGGCGTAGTCTAGCACCGCGCCAGAGAACAGGACCCTCGTGGCTCTGGCCTCGAGGGTCTCCTTCGGGATGTGATTCGCAGTTGAACGAGAGGAGGAGAATTTGAGGAAGACAACCAAGCTCCAGGAGCTTTTCAACAGGGAAGAGATCTTCGTTATCGCAGGTGGTGGCTGCGCGCTTCACGCCAAGATAGCCGAGGCCACCGGATTCGAATGCGCCTACATGTCCGGCGCCACCACCGCGGCCTACGTGCTGGGCATCCCGGACGCCGGCCTCATCACCATGACCGAAATGGTGCAGAACGCCGAGCGCATGGCGAACGCCATCAGCATCCCGCTCATCTCGGACTCCGACCAGGGCTTCGGCACGGCCATCAACGTTCGCCGCACCGTCGCGAGCTTCGTGCGTGCGGGCGTCGCGGGCATCCACGTCGAAGACCAGCCTTTCCCCAAGCGCTGCGGATTCGTCAAGGGTAAGGAAGTCATCCCCTTGGATGAGGCCATCGGCAAGTACAAGGCCGCCGTGGACGCCAAGAACGAGATTGATCCCGACTTCGTGATCATCGCCCGCTGCGACGCCCGCGGGGTGACCGGCGGCTCGCTGGAGGAGTTGATCACAAGGCTCAAGGCGTACAAGGCCGTGGGTGTGGACGTGCTCTACGCTGAGGCGCTGACCTCCGTGGAGGAGATACTCACCGTCCGCGCCGAGGTCGAGGGACCGCTGATGGGCACGATGGGCTACATCGAACCTGATCCAACCCCGGCGGAGCTCCAGGAATGGGGCTGGGCGGCTTCGTTCAATCCTGGACTCGTCGGAGGCCCGGGCGTGCAGGGCTCCTGGGAGCACGCCAAGGCCTACATGGACGGCCCCGAGGCGCTGCGCGACTACGAAGAGCGCATCACGAAGAACTACAGGTACGAAATGCCCCACATGTTCGACATCGTGGGCTTCCCGGAGATTGCCGAGTGGGAAGAGATGTACCTGCCGGAGGAGCAACTCAAGAAGTACGAAGACTCAATCGGTGGCTACGACCCCAGGGCCTCGCGGGCTCCGGCCAAGGCCTAGCGCCTGGCAGCGGCCCTCGCCGCCGCTTAAGGGGAGGGCCGCCTGCGCGTAGTGCCCTTTTCGGCTGATACACAGAGCAAGAGGAGATGTGACGTATGGGAATGACAATCGCTGAGAAGATTCTGGCTGCCCACGGGGACAGGGACGAGGTCAGGCCCGGGGAGTTCCTGTGGTGCAAGGTGGACGCCTCTGTCGGCATACCCGCCGAGGCGCTGGCCCAGCTGGACGTCGAACGGCTGTTCAACCCGGACAGGACATACGTGGTCGAGGACCACCAGGCCCCACCGCCCAACATCGCGGCGGCCAACAACATGAAGAAGCTTCGCGAAAACGTGAAGAAGTACGGCATCAAGAACTTCTTCGACTATGGACGCCAGGGCATCCTACACCAGGTGTTCCCCGAGAACGGCATGATAGCTCCTGGAGAGCTCATCCCCATGCCGGACTCGCACTCCACCGCCGGGGGCGTGTTCAACGCCTGCGTGACCAACGCCGCGATGGACAGCATCCTGGGCCACATCTTTGGCGAGTACTGGTTCAGGGTTCCCGAGAGCCAGAAGTGGAATCTGGTGGGGGACTTCCCCGGACCCGACGGATTCATCGTTGGCAAGGACGTGGTGCTCAAGATCATGGGCACCTACGGCACCGATATCGGGCTGTACAAGTCAATGGAGATGACCGGACCGGTGGCCAAGGATATGACCCTGTCCAGCCGTTGGACCATCTCCAACATGGGCGTCGAGATGGGCGCGAAGTTCTGCATATTCGAGTACGACGAGAAGACTGAGGACTTCTTGCGCGGAAGGATAAGCCGGCCGTACACGCCCGTCTTCGCCGACGCCGACGCCGAATACGAGGACGAGTTCACGCTCGACGTGACCGACCTGGAACCGCAGGTCGCCTGCCCGCACGACCCAGGCAACGTGAAGGGCATCACGGAGGTGGAGGCGGAGAAGATCCGCATCGACCAGGGCCTGATCGGTTCCTGCACCAACGCAAGGCTGGAGGACTTCCAGATGGCGGCGCGAATACTCGAGGGCAACAAGATTCACCCCGACGTCCGCCTGCTGTGCAGCCCCGCGTCGATGAACGTGTGGCGCGAGGTGCTGGACGCCGGCCTGTGGCAGACCTTCTCGGAAGCGGGCGCCAACATAGAGCACTCCACGTGCGGCCCCTGCTATGGCGGCCACATGGGCGTTCTCGGCGACGGCGAAGTCTGCATCGCGTCCACGAACCGCAACTTCCAGGGCCGCCAGGGCAGCTCCGATGCGTTCGTGTACCTGGCCAACCCCGCCGTGGTAGCGGCGTCTTGCGTAAAGGGCTACATCGCCGACCCCAGGGACTTCCTCTAGGCCGGCGACCTGACGCACACCAGCAATCAATAAGGAGCTATCAGAATGGCTGACGACCTGATCTACAAGGGGAAGGTGTGGAAATTCGGCGACCGGATCAGCACCGACCTCATGATGCCCGGCGCGCAGGTGCTCGCCGGGGGCGGACTGGGCAAGCCCCCGCACAAGTGGTGCTTCAACGCCAACCGCCCTGGTTGGACAGACGAGGTGGAGGAGGGCGACATCATAGTCGCCGGAGTGAACTTCGGCTGCGGCTCGAGCCGCAACGGCGCAGATGCCATCCAGCGCAACGGCGTTGGCGCGATTATTGCCGAGTCGACCTCCCGCATATTCTTCCGCAACGCGGTCAATAGCGCCCTGCCCACGCTGTGGTGCAAGGGCGTGCAGGAACTGTTCGACGAGGGCGACACTGCCGAGATCAACATGAACACAGGCGAGGTCAAGAACCTGAGCAAGGGCACGTCCCTGACGGGCGAGGCCTGGGCCGAGGACACCCCGCCGATGCAGATACTCAGGGCAGGGGGATTCTATCCCTACGTCCGCAAGATGATACAGGAGCGGGGGCTGCCCCAGCCTGTCAGCTAGGGTATCGGGACGCCAGCCATGCGAGGGATCGGCCTCCTCTCAACCTCAGGGCGAGAGGGGGGACCGGTCCTCCGCGGGCAAGCGGGCAGTTTACATTTTCGCACGAGTGACACCAACGTAAGGACAAGAGATGCCAAACCCCAACATGCGACGCGACCTGGAAGCGGGCAGGATGGTGGTCGCCCCCGGCGCCTACGACGTGATCACCGCCCGTCTGTTCCGTCACATGGGATTCAAGACGCTCTATATTCCCGGCTCGCAAACGGGGACGGTGCTCGGCACAACAGAGCCGCTGACGTCGCTGACGCAGATGGCGCAGGTGGGCGAGACGGTGGCAAAGGGCGTGCGCTACGATCTGCCCGTCATCCTCGACGCGGGGGCCGGCTTCGGCGAACCCGTCCACGTGATGCACGCGGTGGAGACGCTGGAGGACGCGGGCATAACCGCAATCCACATCGAAGACCAGTTCTACCCCAAGCGGGTTTCGTACCACCGCGGCCTGGAGCATATCGTCCCAATCGACGTGTACCAGCAGCGGCTGGAGTACGCGCTAAAGGCGCGCAGGAGCCGGGACTTCCTGATTATCGCGCGCAACGACGGCATCCGCGCCATCGAGGGCGGCTCGCAGGAGGAGGCGGTCCGCCGCGCCCACGCCGCCATGGAGCTGGGCGTGGACGTGATTATGCCATTGGGCGTTCGCGACAGAGAACAGTACGAGTACCTGCGGCGCGAGATCAAGGACATTCCCATGCTGGCGCTCGCGGGCATTGGCCCGCTTGGGGTCAAGGAATTCGAGTCGATCGGCTACCAGGTCGTCATCTACCCCGGCACGACGATTGGCAGCGCGCTGAACGGCATCGTCCACGCCTACAAGGACGTCTTGGAGACTGGACACGTCAACGTGAGCCAGGAAGAGGGCGACGCGGCGCGGGACCTCACCAACACTCTGCTCCGGTTCGACGACCTGTGGGAGGTGGAGGCGGCTACAACCGAAGGCGCAAATTGAAGCGCCTTCGCTGCCGTTGAATGTCAAGCGTCGGTTAGGATACTATAGGGCGAGATGGCGGCTTAAACGCGCTAGGGCCCGCAGACGCCGGGCATCTATCGTCCGCCAACCCAACGAGACGCTTGACCTCGTCCGAAGGCTCGCATCTCCCGTGAGCGCGCTTGCTGCCGCCATCGTCGCCGTGCTGATTCTGATTGTGAGGCCCGATGGAAGCTGGCCGGAGGCCCTATCGACAGGCGCGTCAGTTGCCTTTCTCACGTTTCTAGCGGTGGAGGTGCCGAACATGGTACTGAACGAGTATAGAGTGCGGAGCGAGCGCGAAGCCCGAGAGAGGGTAACATTAGAACTCGAACGCGAGCGCAAGGCACGGGAGCGGGAGCACGAGGCGCGGTTGGTAGCGGAACGACGCTCCGAACGCCTGATGGCGGTCCTGGTAGAGACCCTCAAAGACAAGGGCGTTGACCCAAAGCTGCTTGACGCGTTGTTGGAAGAGTAATCGCTTGTCTCGTTCCCTGTGAGTTCGGCGCATCACGGCCACGGGAGCGTCCCTGTATTCTTGGCCACAAGGAGGCACGATATGGGTCTAACCGATTCGATCGCGAGATGGATCATCGAAACCGAGTACGAGCATCTGCCGGATGAGGCGGTTACCGCCGCGAAGCGGGCTATGCTGGACACCCTGGGCGTTTCGCTGGCGGGAGCCACGCAGCCTGTCGGCAGTATAGTGCTCGACTACACGCGAGGGGCGGCCGGCGCTCCGCAGGCGTCCGTCATCGCGGGCGGCGTGCGCACCTCGCTCGCGGAAGCCGCATTCGCCAACGGCGTGCTGGCGCACGCGACCGACTTCGACGACACCTGGCTGCCTGTCGGCCATCCCACGTGCACGGTATTTCCGGCGGTGCTGGCGCTGGCCGAGGAGTTGGGAGCATCGGGCCGAGACGTTGTGAACGCCTTCTGCATAGGCCTCGAAATCCACGGCAAGCTTGGCATCGGGCACCACACGCCCGGCTTCCACAGCACCGGAGTCTACGGTGTGCTGGCCGCTGCCGCCGCCGCGTCGAAGATGCTGGGACTGGACGAATGGCAGATCCGCATGGCGCTCGCGATTGCCGCGTCGCACGCGAGCGGCATCGGCAAAAACGTTGGCACCATGACCAAGCCATACCATTCCGGCAATGCCGCGGCAGGCGGCCTTCGCGCTGCGCTGCTGGCCAGGGCGGGCTTCACCGGCGACCCGGAACCCATCGACGGCGAGCGGGGTTTCGCGGGGGTGTTCATGGACGGCGAGTACGACGCGAAGGCGACCATCGACTCGCTCGGCAAGCCCTTCCACGTCGTCAGCCCCGGGATCGGCGTGAAGAAGTACCCGACCTGCTACCTCAACCACCGCGCCCTCGACGCCATTCTGAAACTGGTCGTCGCCAACGACGTGAAGCCGGAGCATGTGGAAGAGGTGGTGGTCACGGTCCCACATGAGCGCTGGCTTAACCGCATGGACCTCGACTTCGGGCTGCGCGCCAAGTTCAGCCTGCAATACAATATGGCCGAAGCCATCCTGTCGCGCCGAATTGTCATCGAGAGCTTCGATGACGACTACGTCAACCGGACTGAGGCGAGGGACATGATGGAGCGGGTCACGCTTCAAGAGGATCCGTCCATCCCGAGCGAGTACCAGGACGCCTCCAACCCGGTCACGCTGCACCTGAAGGACGGTCGCACGCTGTACGAGCAGGTTGACGTGCCGCACGGCGACTGGGACGATCTGCTGAGCCTCGAAGAGTTGCTTGGCAAGTACAGGGACAACGCCCTTCGAGTGCTAACCCCCGAGGACTGCGAGCGCACTATAGAGTTGATGCTGGGGCTGGAGACGCTTTCTGGCGTCGACGAGTTGGCTGCGCTGTACGTGCAGCGGGCGCTGGTAGGGGTCAGCTAGCCGGGGCTGAAAGCTCCTCGGGGCTGCCCGGGGTTCAACCCTCACCCCCAGGGAGAGGGGACTGGCGCTGTGGCAGGGGGTCCGCTACTCGTCGAGGCCCAGCACCTGGCGGTAGTCGAGGTCCTGCGACGCGATGGCTTCCATGCGCAGTTGGCCCTCGATGTCCATGGGCTGGGGATTCATAGACTCCACGCCCGTGGGGACGGTGCCAACTATGCCCGAGTCTACTAGGCCGGCGATGGAGGTATCGTCCATCCCGAGTAGCTCGCGCAGCGCGTAGCCGTTGTGCTCGCCGAGTTGAGAGATCCTGCGAATCCGGCCCCGCGACCTGGAGAACCTGTAGGGTCGCCCGCCATACACGCGAGTGCCGACTCCCTCGACCTCAGGCGGGTCCTCGCTTCTCTCGAAGAACTCGCGGCTCCTGAAGTGAGGGTTGGTCATGACCTCACGAGCATTGAGCACCGCGCCGGCGGGGACGCCGCGCTCCTGGAGAATGTGCATCACCTGCACGTGATCCAGCGCGCTCGTCCACGACTCGATGAGATCATCCAGCTCGTCCCTGTGCTCCCAGCGAGCCTCGCCCGACGAAAACCGCGGGTCGTCGGCCAACTTCGGTTGACCCATGGCGTCGCATAGAGCGCGCCACTCACGCTCGTCCCGCGCGGTGAGTGTCACCCACTTGTCGATGCCCGCGCACGGGTAGCACCCGTGGGGGGCTACCCACGGGTGTTGGTTGCCCATGCGCTCGGGGTTGGTGCCCTTTAACTGGCGCTCCAACAGGGCGGTGCCCACGTTCGACACTCCGGTCTCGTACATCGACATGTCTATCTCGGCGCCCTCGCCCGTCCTGTTGCGGTGGTGCAGCGCCATCATCACGGCGAGCATGTTGTTCCACGACGTCGTAATGTCGACGTAGGACGTGTTGGCCCGGACTGGTGGCCCGTCGGCAAAGCCCGTCATGTGCGACAGGCTGCTCATCGCCTCCACCGTGCGGGCAAAGGCGCCATAGCTGCGCCATTCCCCGGTCTGGCCGTACCCCGTCGAGCGCAGCATGATAAGGTCGGGCTTCACCTGCCGGAGCACGTCGTATGTCAGGCCGAAACGCTCCATGATGCCGGCGCGGTTGTTCTCGGCGACAACGTCGCTAACCGCGACGAGCTCCTTGAATGCCTCCGCCCCGTCCGGGGTCCTCAGGTCGAGCGTGAGGCTCTTCTTGCTGCGGTACCAGTTGTGGTACGTGGCGCCCTGGTTCCAGAAGCGCTCACCGACCTTGTTGTCGGGATACGGGCCGATGTTGCGCACCACCATGCGTCCGAGCGACTCGACGCGGATCACCTCCGCGCCCATCTCGGCGAGGTTGACTGTGGCCCACGGGAGCTGAAGCCACTCCTCGACGGTGACTATTCGCACTCCGCTCAGTGGCATGCGCTTGGCGTCTATTGCCATATGTGCCTCTCCGACCCGGCATGGTGAGACGCCGGGCGCAGCGGTGTTCGGGTAAATGGCCCGGTATCCTGGATGCGGATGCAGGTGGTGCGGCCACAGAGGACTGCGAAATAGTAGTGCAAGGGCTAGATCACGCCCAGTGCTCGCAGCCGGGCCAGCGACTCGCGGGACCTACCCAGCCAGTCGCAGAAGACCTCGGCGTTGTGTTGGCCGAGCCGCGGGGGCGGTGAGATGCCGATGCACTGCTCCCCGTCGACGCGGAAGCCGGAGCCGGTGTACCTGAGCTCGCCCATATCGGGGTGCTGGACGCGCTGGTAGTACTGTCTGTCCTCCAGGTGGGGGCAGTCCAGGACCTCCTGGGGAGTCTGCGCCACGCCGAACACGAAGCCATTCTTCATGCCCGCGTCGAATACGTCGTGCTTGTCGCGGTCGCTCAGCCGCGAGACCATCAGTTCGTTCAGCTCCTCGGCGTGGTTCGAACGGCTGAGGCGGTCGGCGAACTTGTCGTCCAGCAACTCCGGCGAATCAAGGAATACGGCTAGCTCCTCCCAGGTGTTGCCGCCGCTGCTGGCCATGGTGATGTAGCCGTCGCGGGTTGGGAGAAAGTCGCCGTCCACGGGCACGTTGACGCGCCTTGTTCGTTTCGAGATGATGCCCAGAAAGCTGTAGTGGGTGAACTGAAATGGCGGCTCGGTGGCCACCGCCTCGGCGATGGAAAGGTCCACGTATTGGCCTAGGCCGCTCATCTCACGCTCGAGCACTGCCAGCATTATGGCATTGGCCGCGTTGCGCCCACCCATTATCTGCGCCTGTTCCAGCGGCGCACGGGCGGGCGGCTTGTCGGAGTTGCCGCTGAGGTAGAGAAAGCCGGTGAGCGCCTGGAGCGTGATGTCGTCCCAGGCGAATTCGCTGTAAGGGCCGGTCTGGCCGAAGGGCGTTATCGAGACGACGATGAGGCCCGGGTTGATTTGCGACAGGCGCTCATAGTCCAGCCCCAGCTCGGCCATCTCGCCCGGCGGAAGGTCCTCGATCAACACGTCGGAGCGGCGCGCCATCTCGGTTAGCAACTCCGCGCCGTCCGGCGTGCCGACGTCCAGAGTCACGCCCTTCTTGCTTGTGTTGAAGAAGGCATAGGTGAGGCTCCGCTCGGGGTCGGGCGCGTCGCTGGCGAACGGTGCAAAGCGTCGGCTGCAGTCGCCCTCGGGAGGTTCGACTTTAATCACCTCCGCGCCCTGGTCGGCGAGAAGTTTGGACGCCAGGGGGCCGGCCACCCCCTGTGACATGTCGATGATGCGTAGGTCGCTGACGAATCCTTTGTGCATGGTACGGTGAAGCCTGTCCGCGCGTGGGCCGGGGCGCGCCGCCGGTCCGCCGCCACTGCGGCGACGGGTCAGCGGCGCGTCCGCTGGGTCGTTTCTAGGAGGTGCGCGGCACTATCGTCGGCACCTCCAGCTCGTGGATCAGGTTGTCGAACTCCGAAACGTCCTTGTCGATAACCTCGTCCAGCTGTTGGATGTAGGGGTCGATCTTCGACGCGAAGTCAACGTAGACCTCCTGCGTCTGGGTGGGCGGCGCGTAGTCCGCGCTCGACACCACGTCGACCAGGCCTGCAAGCTTGGCGTTTAGCTTGACCGGCTGGTTCAGGCGGTCGCGGGCGCCTCTGTAGTTGGTCTGTATCAAGTCCTCTTCGATGGCGGTGAGCTTGTCGTTCAGCGCCGACGCGCTGGAGGAAATCGCTTCCTCCGCGGGGTGGCCCACGGCGCGCTTCGCCCACTCCTCGACCTGCTCGCGCACGCTGCGCAGTTTGATTACGCTCTCGTGGGTCTCGGAGATCTTGTCTCGAATCTTGAGCAGCAGCCCGAATTGCGCGTCGAAGTCCTCTTGCGTGGCGGTGACCCGCGGGTCCTTGACGAGGTTGAACTGCTGTGTCTCGGTGTGGCCGTCGACCGACAGCGTGACCTGGTAGCTGCCCGGCGGAGCGAGCGGACCGGACAGATCCTCGCTGACCGTCTTGTCGCCCGGCACCTTGGTAGCCGCGGTGTAGCGCATGTCCCACAGGAAGCGGTTCATGCCGGCGTTTGCGGGGGCCCTGAGCGGCTTGTTAGCGTCGTCGCCTTCTGCCTCTTTGCTGGTGAAGGTCTGGATCGCGTTGCCCTCGGCGTCCGAGAACGTCAGCGTTAGCTCGTCCTCGGGCGCATCCGCCAGATAGTAGGTGACGATGGGGCCGTATGGCGGGTTCTCGCCCGCGTCCAGGAAGTTGCGCACGGTCTGGCCGTACTCGTCCTTGGACTCGTAGTAGCACACCGCGCCGCCCAGCGCGAGCTGGTAGCTCTTGCCCGTGGTTCCCTCGCGGAAGCGGAACGGCCGCGCCAGCCTGAAGGTGTCGCGAGGCTTCAGCAGCTTGGCGGCACTGCCCGTAACGGCGTCGTCGATCTGGCGCAGCTGCGTCAGGTCGTCCATGATCCAGAACGAACGGCCGTTGGTCGCGGCGACCAGGTCGTTGTCCTTAATGACGAGGTCGTGCACCGGCACTTTGGGCAGATTGCCTGCCAGAGAGTGCCACGAGCCGCCGTCGTCGAGCGAGACGTAAGCGACGGTCTCTGTTCCGACGTAGAGCATCCCGGCCCTTTCGGGGTCTTCGCGGATGCAGCGGGTGTAGTCGCCGTCGGGAATGCCGGCCGAGATGTCGGTCCAGGTCTTGCCGTAGTCGTTTGTCTTGTACAGCATCGGCCGGGTCTCGTCCAGCTTGTAGCGGGACGCGGCCATGTACGCCGTCGCCGGATCGTGGTGGGACGCCTCAAGCATTCCCACGAGTGTGAAATCGCCCAGGTCCGGCGGAGTGATGTTCTCCCAGTTCGCGCCGCCGTCCTTCGTGATGTGCACCAGGCCGTCGTCTGAGCCCGCCCACAGCACGTTGGCGTCGTGGTGCGACTCGGAGAACGCGAAGATGGTCGCGTATGTTTCCGCGCCTGACGTGTCCTTGGTGATGGCGCCGCCCGACGCCTCCAATGTCGAAGGGTCGGCCCGCGTCAGGTCGGGACTTACCGCCTCCCAGCTGCTGCCCACGTCGGACGTCTTGAAGACGACGTTGCCGGTCACGTAGAGCAGGTCGGGGTCGTGGTGTGAGAAGACGATGGGGTACGTCCACTGAAAGCGGTACTTCATCTCGCTCGCGCCGAGGCCCGTGTTCAGTTCGGGCCAGACGGTGATTATGCGCACCTGTCCCGTCTCGTGGTTGTAGTGCAGCATGTTGCCGCCGCCGCCGGGTGAGCTGCCGATGGACCCGGAGACAACCGTGTTGTGGTCTTCGGGATGCACGGCGATGTAGCCGCTCTCGGAACTGCCGGTAGGATAGCAGTCGGTCCAGGGAATCGCGCCCTTGTGGGTCATGCTCGGCACGCAAATGGCGGAGTTGTCCTGTTGGGTGCCGTAGACGTGGTATGGGAAGCGGTTGTCGGTGATTACATGGTAGAACTGCGAGGTCAACTGGTTGTAGATGGTTGACCAGGAGTCGCCGCCGTTGAAGGTGATCGTCGCGCCGCCGTCGTTGCCCTCGATCATGCGTCGAGGGTTACGCGGGTCGATCCACAGGTCGTGGTTGTCGCCGTGGGGCGTGCCGACGGTGTTGAACGTCTTGCCGCCGTCGATGGACTTCCAGCACGAGTAGTTGAGCACCCAGACTGTGTCGGCGTCCTGTGGGTCGGCGAACACGTGCTGGTAGTACCACGGCCGGCCCTGGATGTCGCGGCTGTCGCTGGCGACCTCCCAGGTGTCGCCGTAGTCGTCGGAGCGGAACAGCCCGCAGTCCTCGGCTTCCACAGTGGTGTAGACGAGCCCCGCCTTGGCGGGAGAGGCGGCGATGCCGACTCGGCCGATGAGCCCTTCCGGCAATCCCTTGTTGCGGGTGATCTCGGTCCAGGTGTCGCCACCGTCGGTCGAGCGGTAGATGCCGCTTTCCGGCCCGCCGCTGGTCAGGCTCCAGGGGTTGCGGCGTACCTGCCAGATCGCCGCGTAGAGGATGCGAGGGTTATTGGGATCCAGGGAGAGGTCCGCGGCTCCCGAATTCTCGCTCTTGTACAGGATCCTTTCCCAGTTCTTGCCGCCGTCGGTGGAGCGGAAGATGCCGCGCTCCTCGTTTGGGCCAAATGCGTGGCCGAGCGCAGCGACGTATACGATGTCGGGGTTGGTGGGATGGATGCGCACGCGGGAGATGTGGCGGGTGTCGGACAGGCCAAGGTGGGTCCAGGTCTTGCCGGCGTCGGTCGAGCGGTAGACGCCATCCCCGTACGTCACGTTGTTCCTGATGCAGGCCTCGCCCGTGCCAACGTAGATGACGTTGGGGTCGGAGTCGGACACGGCGATCGCGCCAACGGAGGCTGTATTGAGCTGCCCATCGGAGATGTTCTGCCAGTAGGTGCCCGCGTCGTCGGTCTTCCAGACGCCGCCCGCGCATGCTCCGAAGTAGAACACCGCCGGGTCTACTGGATCTCCCGCTACGGCGACCGTGCGACCGCCGCGCGGCGGGCCGATGCATCGCCACTGGACCGCGTTCAGAAGGCCGGAGTCGTTACCGTTGGAACCTTGCGTCATGTGACCACCTCTCGACTGGATGCGTGGTGAAGGCACGGGCGATGCCCGAGCTCTGGGCCCGACGCGATTTCGGCTCGCTCTTCGGGCCGCCAACATTCTCGCACAACACGCGGCCCGCGTTCAACAGCACGCGACTGCTACAGCCTGTTTCAGATTACCAGGTGCCCCCAACACCGTTATTCCCGCTCCCCGCCCATTCGGCAAGCTCAGGGCATGCTTCCACGGGGACAGGCTTCGCGGGAAAGCGAAGTCTGTTCGTTTCTGCGACATTCTGTGCGCCTCCTAGCTGAGGGTGTCGCCGGTCCCGCGCGAATCTGTAATGCTGGCGCGGGTTGTTGGGACACAAAGGTGGCGCTGCGTGGCAGAGGAGGACAGGTGGACGGAGCAGGGTCACTCAGCCGTGTCTTCACTGCCACAGGGCGCCCACAAGGGACGCCCCTACGGATGCCTGGGGCCTTACCCCGTTTGAGGGTAGGGTTTCCGGGCCGCGGGGTCGGTCCCTCGCGTGGGCGAGGGTAGCACGTATGTGCGTATGTTTCAAGAGAGCTGGCGAAAATGCGGGATTGGGGCGGATTAGTGGGAAGAAATGGCGCAGACGGGGTGAAGAGGTGGGACGTGTGTGGGGTTGGATGAGGCAGGGCTGGGAACGGGTGGCGCGGCAGGGTGACACTTTTTTCGGGTTCGAGGGAGCGAATGGGTCGGGTCTGGGCGAGGTTGTACGGCCGGGGTGTGCGTTGGGGCGTCCGGGGGACATTGGCTGAGCAATATGGCGAACGCAATGCGATGGCCGTAGGTTCAGAGTCGGGCGCGGGGGCAGGCTGTTGGCGAGGGAGACGGTTTTGGGCGCACCTAGTAATCTGAAACAGGCTCCAACTGCTACATACGAGACTGTCCTTTCTGATGTGGCTACTCCCGGCGACGGATCGCGTATGCCACCGTTCCTGAGATTGTTACGAGGAAGCCCAAAGCTACGATGATGACGAGCCAGAGTCGTACGCCTGTCTGGTCCGGCGTCGAGGCCCCTGTGGTCTCCTCGACAGCGGTAGCCTCCGGCAGGCGAATGGAAACGGGACTAAGGGTCGGCGTTGGCTCGATGGATTGGGCCGTCAAGGGTGCCGGAGTGGAAGTCCGGGTGGGTGTGGGCACGGGCGTGGGAGTCGGTAATGGTGTAGACGTGGGGGTAGGAGTAGGAGTAGGAGTAGGAGTAGGAGTCGGTGTCGGCGTAGGTATGGGTGATGGCGTGACGGTGGGCACGGGCGTGGCAGTCGGCGTTGCGGTGGGCGCCGGCGTCGTGGTTGGCGTGGGAGTCGGCTCCGGCGTCGGCACGGGGGTGGGCGTGGGCACGGGCGTAGCGGGGCTGGCTACGACCACGTCGACGGTGCCGGTCGCGATCAATCCCTCGGAGTCTGCGGCCCTAACAACCAACGAGGCACTCCCGGCTCCGAGGGGAGTTATCAGCAAGATGCCTTCCTCCACCGCGGCCAGGGCCACACCTGGATTTTCCGGGCTTTCGAGGGCGTAGGTCAGCGCATCTCCGTCCGGGTCGGTGAAGTACCGGCCGAGATCCAGGGAGGTTGCGGCATCACCGGCGGTCGACTCGACGAGCGGGAAGGGGATTGCCACCGGCCTTTCGTTCACGTCTGTGACGGTTGCGACGACCTGTAGCCTCTGGGACAGCGGAGGCTTTCCGTCGTCGGTTGCGACGAGCACGATGACGTACTCGTTGCTTCCTGCGGCGCTACCCGGTGCCTCGAAGTCCAGGGCATTTCTCGGTGCCAGTGCGCCCCCTCCATCAATCACGAACAGTTCGGCGTCCGGGCCGGACAGCGACCACTCTATAGCGTCGCCCTCCGGATCCCGCATCTCGTACCGTGCGATGACGCCGGATAGGTTTTCTACTACCGAGACCTTAACCTCCCCATCGACCGGTCCAATCTCGTTGACCTGCTTGATCTCCACCCCTATCTCCCTGCGGGCAGTCTGGGCAGGGGTGCCGCTATCGACGGCGATGAGGTGAATCTCGTACAGGTTGTCCTTTCGAAAGTCTATGGGGTTTTCGTAGTCCGGGGGTGTGATGAAGCTGAGGACTCCTTCTTCCGTGATGCTGAAATACTGACGGTCCAGCCCTTCTATCTCCCACCTGGTCGTGTGGCCGTCAGGGTCGTCAACCGCATATGTGTACACAGGCTCGGTGCCGTGCTCCGAATACCTGAGTTCTCCTGGCCCGGTGATCTCAGGAGCGATGTTCAGTGGTGCGCCACCGCCGCCGCCGCCGAAACCACCGCCGCCCACGCCAATGTTGGGCGGAAGTATGACGCGAGTGGCTGCTCCGGGACTGCCTGTTTCCGTCATCGACCACTCGCCGTAGCCGCTGCTGTCGTTTCTCGCCCTTACCCGCACCTCGTAGTCCGTGCCCTCGGTGAGATTCTCGATGGTGTGGGAGCGGTCAGTCCCAGTCACGCTTTGGGGAATCCAGCCCCCGCCGTCTTGCTCCCTGTACTCTAGCTCGTAGCCTATAATGGAGGTGCCCGATGGGGTCCCGGGCGTGGACCAGGTGACCTTCAGACTGGAAGTGGATAGTGACGATACGCTGGGCCTGTCCGGGGCGCACGGCGGCTCACCGGCGCTGGCGCACTCGTCGGTCACGGAGACGGTCACGCTGATGGTGGCCGTCTGGCCGTTGTTGTCCTCGGCCGTTATCTCGACCACGGCTTCCTTCCCCGGTCCGCTCTCGTAGTCGAGGGAATTGGCGCTGGTCTTCAGTTGGGCGTTATCGTCGATGGTGAAGTGGCTGGCACCGGCACCGGCAATCGAGTAGGTCAGCGTCTCGCTGCTGTTGGAGTGACTGGCCCGCACCTGTCCGAGCGTTGCGCCCTCGGCGGTGTTTTCCCGCGCGCTGAAAGTCGGCGGTTTCTGGTTGAAGAAGGGACCGACCTCAACGGTGTTTGGCGTCAGGAACTGCACTGTGTTTCCCGTACCCGCCCGGTCGTTGTAGAACGCGGTGACCCTGATGCAGTGTCCCTCGTCCGCCAACGTCGGCGTATAGCTGCCGCCCCTCGCGCCGGTTATGGTGTCCCAGGTGGTGACGGTGGGGTTGTCGACTGTGCCGCAAGGGCTGTTGGGTTCACCCCTTTCCCACTTCCACTCCATGACGGGCACACCGCCGTCTTCGTCAGCGACGTTCAACCGCACCGTCTGGCCTACACGGGGCTCCTCGACGTTCGTCTCCAGTAGGCCGGGTTCGTTGACGTTGGTGATTGAAATGGTGACGTTCAGGAGGCCTATGCTGGCGCCGTCGCCTTGTTCCCGGGCTTCGATATTGACATGGTACTGGCTCTTTTCTTCAAAGTCGGGCGGTTCGTTAAAGATGAGGTCGCCGTTACTGTAGAGTGTGAAGTGCTCGCTGTCGGCGCCCGATAGTACGAGATCAATTCCCTTCTGGTCGGGATCTGTGAAAGTGTAGGCGGCCACGTTCCCGGTATCGCCCTCTTCAAAGTCGACGGCAATCGGGCCGGACACCTCAGGAGTCTCGTCAACGTCGTCGACCGTGACGGTCACGGTGATGGTGGCGTCGATCGTCGTGTCCGCGTATCCGTGAACGTCCTTGCCGTCCGTAACCGACATCGTGAATGAATAACTGTCGCGGGACTCGTGGTCGAGCGCGTCCCTGGTGCGCAACTGACCGCTCGTCGAGACCACGTCGAAGAAGGCGGCGTCGGCTCCCGAGATCGAGTACGTGCGCCGGTCGTTGTCGGCATCGGTGGCCGCGACCGGAGTGCCGAGGCTCCGCCCCGCGGCTGTGTTCTCGTCCACGCTGCGGGCCCCGGTCTCGCTGGACGGGAACTCAGGAGCACTATTCGCGTTCTGCGTGATAGATACGTCGGCGCTACTCACTGCGGCATGGTTTCCGAGCGTGTCCCTCAGCGGCTCGTGGTCGTTGAAGGTCACTTCGCAACAGCGGAAGAAGTCTTCGTAGGAGACAGTCAGCCGATCCGTCGCCGAAATGGCTGAGGACAGTGTTAGCGTCACCACCTTGCCCAAAACCGAGATCGCAGTGATCTGGCGGGACGAGTCGTCGCTCGTATCCACAACCTTGAAGAACGCGTCACCGGTAACGGTGGGTGCTGAGACTTCGTCCAGCGCCTTGTCCCATGTTAGGGTCACGTCGTTGCCATTCGCCAATGCGTTGGCACGGACCAGGGTTGGGCGCACCGCGTCAACGAGATAGTCGGTTCGAATGGGGCTCCATAAACGTGCCGGGACAACGGCCTTGGTGGAGGCGTAGCGGACAGTGCCCGGACCCGTTAGCTTGCTGATATATCCGCTGCCCCGGACCCAGATACCTTCGGAATCGGTTTCGTCCTCCGTCACTTCGTACCGAAACACCAGCGATGTCGTGCCCGAACCGCTGTGGTAGGACGCCCGCCGCGCCTCTCCGCCGACCTCTAGGATGAGTTCCGGCACTTCGCTCACGATCACGGGTTCGCTGAAGGTCACCGTCGCCTCGATGGAGTCCTGCCCCCCAAAGCCACTGCCCAGAATGAAGGTCTTGTCCGGTCCCGGGTCCGTGATGACGATCTGAATCCTGTCATTGCGGACCGCTCGGGTAGCAATGCCCGGGGCGTTGTTGCCAGAGGAGTCTTTGAGCGGCGTTGCCCCCGATCCCGTGGGCACCACATACCTCACCGTCAATTCGTCGCTCGTAGTAATCGTTGCAGCCACGCTCAGCCACACGGCGTTGCCCAGAACAGCCACCTCGTAGATCCGGGGACTCGTCCCGTTGACATTCACCGTGAACGCGGACGCCTCGGGCCGCGAGGATTCGTCGAGCGCCTCATTCCAGATCAACCTGACCGAGCGGCTGTCGAAGCGCGACAGGAGCAGGACCGGCGCGGTCGTGTCCGTCGCGGTCGGCGTTGCCGTGAGCTCTGCCGCCGCGCCGTCGCCGTTGTGGTTATAGGCCAGCAGCCGGATCGTATGACTCTCATCGTTGGTCAATCCGCTGACCGTCTGCAACGACACGATTTCGGTAAGATTCGTCACCACTGCCTGCCGAGAAGAGGAATAGTCCTGCGCACCGGACTTCCACTGGACCTTGTAACCCTCGATCGGCGAGCCGCCGTCGTCGACGGGCGGTCCCTGCCAGGACACGGTCAGCTTCCCGCTTCCAACTGCCGTGACCGACGCGCTCGTCGGTGCTTCCGGCACGCAGCCGCCGTCGCGCCAGGGATTGCGCGTGACGCCGCTGCCGAACGCCGATTCGGTCGCCTTCCGGTTGTCGCAATAGCCACCGAATGCGTCCCGCAATTGAAAGACGACAGTTTCGCGAAACCCGTCCGGTGCCGCCGAAATTGCCTTCACCTCGCGCCAGACACGCGCTAGGTCTGGGTTGCCCTCGGTGTCGTTGTAGGTATCGGCGAACCACGACGGCATCTGTCCAGACAGCGCGCTCCTGACGGCGCCGAGAGCTTCCACCGTCACTGTGTCAGTGGTGACTATGCATACGGCCCAGTAGGAACGTGAGTTCTGATATTGATCCCCAAGCGAGAGGATTACGAGAGCATCAGCGAATAACTCAATGGGATCACAATACGATCCGCCCAAAGTGCCGCCGGCGGTCAACACATGGAAGTAGAGACGCGCAACACCCAACGGGCCGTGACTAGCCGACACGCCGGTCGCCAGCGTGTACACGTGTGCCAGCTCATGAGTGATCAAGTAGATCACGCGGAAGGAAGACCTATTGACGTGGGCACGGTACGTGTCGCACTCCCTCAGCTTCGACGGGGTTACGTGGGTGCACAGAGTGGTGACTCCTCCGCTGAGTGAATTACTCCAGAACACGAGGACGTTCTCAGTGGTGATGTAGTCCCAGGTCTCCCGCAGCCAGGGGAACGAGCCCTCGAAGATCTTGACCACCTCGTTTTCCCAGAACTCCCGCGCTTGGCCGGGCTCGGACGCCGGTGTGCCCGTCGTTGTATCAGAAGCGTCGCTGTCGCCATTGGAGTTGGCCGCAATCACGCGGACTGTGTACTCGGTGCTGTCGGTCAGCCCGGTGATGATGTCCACGTATCGGTCGCTCGCCGAGGTCGACTGCTCGCTTACGATGCTCGTCGCCGGATCGCTTGTGAGCTGTCGGGAGGAGTCAAATTCTTGGCTTCCCGACTTCCACTGGATCTTGAACGAAGTGGTCGATGTCGCGTCGGAAGAGGACCAGCGCACTTCAAGCTTCTGGCTCTCGATGCTGTAGACCGCCACGGCCGTAGGCGCATCGGGCACGTCAGCTTGCGCAGACGCTCTGGGCGTGATAGCTAGGAACACCGCGACCGACGCCGCCAGAGGAAGGGCGATAAAGGCGGCGCGCATGAGTCGGCGTCTATTCGATTTGAGCGACAGCATCACGTCAGTCTCTGGGTAAGTTGCCAAAGTCATTGTACTCGCATATGTTTTGCAATTGCAGACGCGTATGACAGCCGCTGGTGAGTGCCTCTTGATCTGAATCTGGAAATGGGCGTCCTGCCGCCAAGGCCCATGCTCGCCGTCCGCATGGTCAGCGTGCGCCCTGTGCTATAATCCGCACAATTCTCATCGGACGGGAGGTTGCGTAATGACTGCGGAGTATTCTGCAAGACCCGAGTTGAACAGGAGCACGCTTCTGTGGGCGTATGAGAAAGTGGTGACCATCCGTCGTTTCGAGGAGCAGGCGCGCCGGGAGGCGGATGCGGGCAAGCTGAGGGGGATGCACTCCTCAATCGGTCAGGAGGCCGTGCCCACCGGCGTATGCGCTCACCTTCGGGACAACGATTTCGTACTGGGGACACATCGGAGCCATCACCACTGCATCGCCAAGGGAGTCGACCTGAACGAGATGATGGCGGAACTGCTCGGCAAGGCGACCGGCACAAACAAGGGCAAGGGCGGCACGATGCACATTGCCGACATCGACAAAGGTATGCTCGGCGCGAACGGCGTTGTCGGCTCCAACATCCCGGTCGCCACCGGCGTGGCGCTCAGCGCGAGTGTTCGCGGCTCGGATCAGGTGAGCGTGGTGTTCTTCGGCGACGGCGCCTCCAGCCAGGGGAGTCTGCACGAGTCCATGAACCTCGCCAGCATCTGGAAGCTGCCCATCCTGTTCGTTTGCGAAAACAACCGCTACGCCGAGGCCACTCCTTTCGAGTACTCGGTGGCGGGGGCCTCGATTTCCAGACGCGCGGCGGGCTATGACATGCCCGGCGTAAACGTAGACGGCCAGTCGCTGCCTGACGTGTACGCGGCCGCTGGCGAGGCGGTCAGGCGGGCCAGGGCCGGCGAGGGGCCGACCCTCATAGAGGCGCAAACATACCGCTATCAGGGCCACTTTGGGGCCGACAACCCTCTCGGGTACAGGACAGAAGAAGAGGAAGCGTATTACCGCGACAGGGACTGCATCGATAGGCTCAGAGCGCACGTGCTGGAAGGGGAATACGCAACGGAGGCCGAGTTGTTCGCCATCGACGAGAGCGCGGTCGCCGCGGTCGCCGCGGCAGCCAGGTTCGCCGACGAGAGCCCGTTCCCGGCCGACGACGAGCTCACCTCCGACGTGTACGTGTCTTATCGGTGAGTCGGTAGGTCGGAATCGGTTTACGGCAATCAGGAGACGAGATATGACGACCGCGAGCCAGACAAGGCGACTATCGTACATTCAGGCTGTCAACGAAGCGCTGCGCCAGGAGATGGAGCGCGACCCGTCCGTCATCATAATGGGCGAAGACATCGCGGGCGGGGCCGGACGCCCCGACAAGGAGGACGCATGGGGCGGCCCGATGCGGCTCACAAAGGGTCTTATCGGCCAGTTCGGCCCGGCCCGCGTGCGCGACACCCCCATATCCGAGGCAGGGTTCGTAGGCGCGGGAGTGGGAGCGGCGGCCACAGGACTGCGCCCCGTCGTCGACCTCATGTACGTGGGCTTTTTTGGTGTGTGCGCCGACCAGATAGTGAACAATGCCGCGAAAATCCACTACATGTTCGGCGGCAAGGTGCGCGTGCCACTTACCATCATGACGGGAATTGGCGCGGGAACCAACTCCGCTGCCCAGCACTCCGAAACCCTGTACTCGGTGTTCACGCACTTCCCCGGGCTGAAGTGCGTCGTGCCCTCCAACCCTTACAACGCCAAGGGGTTGTTCGTGTCGGCCATCCGTGACGATGACCCGGTCATCATCTTCAACAACCGCCAGCTTCTCGGCAGGCGCTTTGACGTGGACGTCCCGGAGGAGGCCTACGAGGTCCCAATCGGCAGCGCTTCGATAGCCAGGGAGGGAACGGACGTTACGC
Organism: Dehalococcoidia bacterium; assembly: GCA_965262385.1. Taxonomy (GTDB): domain Bacteria; phylum Chloroflexota; class Dehalococcoidia; order Lucifugimonadales; family CATOSD01; genus CATOSD01. Next base: position 309,882 of record CBDHFB010000016.1, read on the forward strand.
TCGTCGGTATTGGTTACACGACGGGCGTGTGCCTGGAAGCGGCGCAGGACCTGGAGTCGAAGGGTTACTCCGCCGAGGTGATAGACCTGCTGTCCCTGTCTCCGATGGACGACGAGGCCATCGTCGAGTCGGTCAAGAAGACGCGAAAGATAGTCGTCGTCGACGAGGACTACCCGCGGTGCAGCATCGCGAGCGACGTCTCCGCGCTGGCCGCGGAGCAGGCGTTCGACTACCTGGACGCCCCTCCCAAGCGAGTGAACCCGCCCCACACCTCCGTGCCGTACAGCCAGCCGTTGGAGGCCCTGTACGTGCCCAACAAGGCCCAAGTCGTGGACGCCGCGCTTGAGGTCCTCGAGTAGCAGTAAGCTCGATAAGAGCCTGCAGTGCGGGACCAGGTTCCAGACTGCCCGCGTGCGATTTCTGAGCAGCGACGAGGAGAGGGCAAATGGCGACGCCCGTGGTGATGCCGAGGCTCGGCGACTTCATGACCGAGGGACTGGTGAGCAGGTGGGCGAAGTCTGCCGGCGACTGGGTGAAACAGGGCGAGTTAATCGCCCAGATTGAGTCCGAAAAGCTCAACTACGACCTGGAAGCGTCCCAAGACGGTTTCCTGCACACGCTTGCGGCAGAGGGCGAAACGGTTCAGGTGGATGGCCTTCTGGCCTATCTGCTCGCCGAGGGGGAGCAGCCGCCCGCACGTCCCAGCGACGATGTGGCACGTCCGTCCGAGGCCGCTGCGCCCGCAACGGCGCCGGCAAGAGGCCGAACGCGGCGAGGCGGCGCAACTGTGCCTTCGACGCCCGGCGCGCGCCGGCTGGCGGCGCATCTTGGCGTTGACATCTCCCTGGTTGTTCCCACGGGCCCCCGCGGCAGGGTTGTGGATGCCGACGTGCGAGCCTACGCCGAACGGCGGGAAGCTGCCCCCGGCCCGAAGATTCCGGCGGGGCTGCCCGCACCCGCCAGGATCGTCCCCTTGGCGGGCATGAGAAAGAGTATCGCCGAGCACATGCGCGGCAGTATCGCCAACACCGCCCAGCTCTCTTACTTCCTGGAAGTGGACGTCACCGAGGCGCAGCGGCTCAGGCGGGAGACGTCCAGAGAGTCTGGCAAGGTCATCACCCTCGCCCACGCGCTCATCATGGCCTGTGCGGGAGCGCTGCGGCGGGTTCCGGCCCACAACAGCGTGCTGGCGGACGGCAACGTGCTGTACTTCGACGAGGTGAACATCGGGCTGGCGGTCGCGCTCGATGAAGGCCTGATAGTGCCGGTCGTCCGAAACGTACAGAATAAGAGTATCTTCGAGGTCTCGGAAGAGACGCACGACCTCGCTGTTCGCGCCCGAGAGAACCGGCTGTCTCCCGACGAGGTGGTCGGCGGCACATTCACGATAAGCGTGCTCGGAACCGTGGACGGCTTCACGCCGATACTGAACGCGGGGCAGAGCTCCATCCTCGGAGTGGGGAGGCCAGTCACGAAGCCCGTGGTGAGAGGCGGAGAGGTTGTTGTAAGGGAAATGCTGACGGTAAGCCTCACGTCTGACCACCAGGTCATCGACGGCGCGGTAGCGGCCGCATTCCTAAGGCGCCTGCAGCGACTCATCGAGCAACCCTCTGAACTGTTCAAGTAGGCCCGACCGAGCCTGGTTCAGGTTACCAGGTGCGCCCAAACCCTACCCACTTGCTCCCCCGTACCCGAAAAAAGCGTCACTTTCCCGCGCCACCCGTTCCCGGACATGACCTACACGCCCCCACACACGCCCCACTTCATCCCCACGTCTGCGCCATTTCTTCCCACCAATCCTCTCCAATCCCGCAATTTCGCCACCCCCCTTGAAATGTGCGCTCATACGTACTATCCTCACCCACGCGAGGAATCGACTTCGCAGCCCGGGATCCGTACCCCCAAGCGAGGTAAGGCCCCAGGCATCCGTAGGGGCGTCCCTCGTGGGCGCCCTGTGGCAGTGAAGACACGGCTGACGATTGAGTGACCCTGCTCCGTCCCCCTGTCCCCCTCTGTCACGCGGTGCCACACTTGTGTCCCAACAACCCGCGCCGGGCATTACAGATTAACGCAGCACCGGCGGCGCCCTCAGCTACGAGGCGCGCAGGATGTCGCAGAAAGGAACAGATTTCGCCTCCCCGCTTTCACGGGGGTAACGGTGTTGGGGGCGCCAAGCAATCTGAAATAGGCTCTGACCGACCACAGGTGTTGTAACCGCGAGTGACGCGCCCGTATAATGCGACCCATGACTGACAGACTGAACAACAAGGTAGCCATCATAACCGGCGGCTCGTCCGGAATCGGCCGCCAGACGGCGCTGCGATTCGCGCGCGAGGGAGCGTCCGTAACCATCGCGGATCGCAACCGGCGCATGGGCGATGAGACACTACGCTTGGTGGAGGAGGCCGGTGGGGACGCGCTGTTCGTGCCGGTGGACGTCGCCGACCCGGTCCAAGTCGGCCGGATGGTGGAGCAGACTGTCGAGCGCTTCGGGCGCGTGGACGTGTTGGTCAATGCGGCCGCCATCCTGATTCGCACGCCGCCGCTCGCGGAGGTGGAAGAACGCGACTGGGACCTGATGATGGACGTAAACCTGAAGGGCCTGTTCTTCTCCTGCAAGTACGCCATACCCGCCATGCTCGACAGCGGTGGTGGCTCCATTGTCAACATAGCCTCCATGGCCGGGCTACGCGGCTACGGCATGTCGCTGCCCTATGCGGTTACCAAGGCAGGCGTTATACACCTCACCACCACTGCCGCGGCCCAGTACACCCACCTGGGCGTGCGTGTCAACGTCATCGCGCCCGGATCGGTGGACACACCCCAGTTCCGTGGCAGCACCGCGAGCAGCGAGGCCGTGCGAGAGAGGGCGTCGCAGCACCCGATGGGGCGCGTCGGCACGCCCGATGAGATAGCCAACGTCATCGTGTTCCTGGCGTCCGACGAGGCGTCGTACGTCAGCGGCAGCCTGTTCGTGGTGGACGGCGGTCTGGCGAGCGTGGGGCGCTAGGGGAGGCCGAATGGACGCATTGACCGAAATCGCCAATCGCGCAGTAGCCGACTATGGCTTTCGCCAGGCGGCGCTGTGGAGTCCGGGGGACGTCGCGGCGCGGTGGGAGCTGTCGGCCCATGAGACGGAAGTGCTGGAGGGCGCGCTGCACGACGAGCTCGACGAGCTCCCCATTCCCGTGGAGCCTGCCGACGTTCCCGCGCAGCAAGAGCGCATCGCCGAGATCATCAGGCAGGCTCTGGCGGGATAACGCGCTAGAGCGTGTTCTTCACAATCTGGCCGCCCTTGACCACGAGCGGGATGTTGGCGGCGTCGGCCAGCAGTTCGATGTCGGCTAGCGGGTCGCCTGCGACCGCTATCAGGTCGGCCTCGTAGCCCTCGCGGACCTCGCCGATTCGGCCCTCCAGATTGAACAGCCGTGCGTTGGTGCGCGTCGCGCTGACGATGGCCGCCATCGGACCCAGCAGCCTGGCCTTGTGCACCAGCTCTCCGCCACGGCCCGACTGCCGCTCTCCCAGAATGTCGGACCCCGAGCCGATGGACGCACCGGCCTCCCTTGCCATGCGGACGCTGTCCGGCATGAGCCCTCTGACCTGCTCCAGCTTCATCATGCTGTAGTGTGAGACACCCTCGGCCTCCGGCGACTCCGCCAGCCGCTCGATGACGAGCAGCGTCGGGACCACGAACGCGCCCAGCTCGGCGACGCGGGCGGCGGTGGGTTCGTCGAGAATGCTGGCGTGCTCGAGCGACCGCACGCCGGCGTCCAGGGCGTTGTTCATGGACGGCGAGGTGTGGCAGTGGGCCAGCACGTAGGTGCCCGCGGCCCTGGCCTCGTAGACCGCCGCGCTCAACTCCTGGACGCTGAATCCCAGGCTGTCCAGCCTGTCCATCTGCGACATCACGCCGCCGGACGCCATCACCTTGATCTGCGTCGCGCCCAGCCTGAGCTGCTGGCGGGCGGCGGCGCGTACCTCGTCCACGCCGTCCACCAGCGCGGTGGCGGCCAGCACGCCGGGAATCGCCACCTGAGGGGAGTTGTCGTAGCGGCCCCGGTGGTCGCCGTGCCCGCCTGTCTGGGACAGCGGGGAGCCGGACGGCAGGATGCGCGGTCCGCTTATTAGCCCCTGGTCGACCGCCCGCGCAAATGCCGGATCCAGTCCGCCGGCGTCTCTGACCGTCGTGAATCCCTCCTGGAGGGCGATGTTGATGTTCTCGATGGCTCCAAGGGTGTAGGTCACAAGATTGTCGTCGTCGCCGTACGACCCGGCGTTCACCCCCACGAGTCCGAAGTGGACGTGGGCGTCACTGAGGCCGGGCATGAGCGTATGGCCGGCCAGGTCGATGGCGGTCGCGCCGGACGGCAGGTCCACCTCGGACGCGGGGCCCACGCGGGCGATTTTGCCGCCCGTAACCAGCACGCTCGTGCCGGTCCGAGGATCAGAGCCCGTTCCGTCTATGAGGGTCGCGTTTTGCAGAAGGAGGTCAGTCATCTCTTCATCGTCCTATGTGCTCACATTCGTTGACGTATGCGCATTCGGTTGAGTCGGGTTTCAAACCCGCCCTATCTCTCTTGAATTGCGTCTTCACGCCGGCCCGCATTCGCACGGAATGCCAGCCAGTCTTCGAGGATCCGGTAGTCGTGCGGAAACGGCAGCGGTGGCATGTCGCCTATCTCGAAAAAGGCCGCTCCCTGCGCGTCGTGGCCCGCCTCAAGCTTGCCACACATCACCTCGGCCGCGTAGACGGCTACCGCGACGTGCAGGCCGGTCTCGGAGTACAGGCCGACCAGGCCGTTCAGCCGCACGTGCAGTCCGGTCTCCTCCAGAGTCTCACGGACCGCCGCGTCCTCCACGCGCTCGCCGCGGTCCACATACCCAGACGGGAAGCTCCATCTGCCAAGGTGGGGTTCGACGCCGCGGCGCACCAGGGCGAGCTTGCCATCGAGGGCAACGAGCGTCACCGCCGCCAGCTTGGGGTCCTCGAAGACCGCTACGCCGCATTCGGAACAGCGGGGCCGCGGCTTGGCCTCGACCAACTCCGTCTCCAGGGCGCCGCCGCAGAACTGGCAAAACCTAGGTTCGCGCTGCAAGTCTCCTCCCGCACCGGTCGGGTGTGGGCTAATGCTAGCGCGTGCGCCCGTGGCTGTCCACTTGGCGGGGCGACTGCAGAGCGCCGGCAATGTAGGCAGTCCCTGCACTATCTCGGCGGCGCCTCCCGAATGCGCAGCATAAGCTTGTCTCCGCTATGCCACGGCTGCGGCCCCACCGCCCAGCTCAGCATGCCGCTGGTCGCATCCACCGTCGCGTCGGCAACGTTCAGGGACACAGACACCGAGCCGTCCAGGGCGATGAAATCTACGATGTGTCCCGCGATGCCGAGACGGGGAGTGAGCCACATCATTACCTTGCCCGACTTTTCGTAATCGGCCGCCCACGCGATTCGGTGGACGACCGTCGATACGCCGTTGGCGTCGGTGAACGACGCCGGATCGAGCACGCCGTATGCGCTGTCAGCGGCAACGTCCGTTCCAATGGTTGCGGGATCGAAGAACGCCTCGTGGAGCGTGCCTGCGGGGGCGTGGACAGTGACCGTTATCTCGTAGCGGTCCGTGTATCCTTCGCACTTGACGTGAATGCCCCACCTGTTGTTGAAGAAAAGGGTATATTCTCCCCCGGGCAACGGACGTGTCGTAGTCAGCCGTTTGCTTGGGTCTGTGAACCCCACCTGGAACAGTCCGGCATCCACACCGTCAATCGAGTTCTGATGGGGAGCGTCGGGATGATATCGAGAAGTGTCGACCTCATGCACAATTGTGCCAGCGGCTGCGCCGGAACTGAGTGAAAGGCGGGCGGGCGGTCCCGAACCATCCCCTTCGTACTTCTGTGGCAGCGTGGGCAGCCTCAAGGCGTGCCGTCTCTCCGTTTCATATGTGTCTATGACGCATTGCATATATTCCTCGGAGCCATCGCTGCCCCTTAGCTTGGCCTCGACCGCCGCAATCCTGGCCTTCATCTCCCCGAGCGTTATCGTGGGGCCCTGCCCGGTCTCCGGCGGAACGTCCAGCAGGAAGCTCTGCGCGTCGTCGCCGGGCTGGTACGACGCGGACGCGGCGGGTAGCCACAGCTTGTTGCCACGGCTGGCTATGCTGTAGTAGTCGTCGAGAATGTTGCCCAAGTAATGTTCCCCCGAGAGATAGAAGCGTCCCGCCTGCTGAGTGCTCGGGAGATACGTCTGAGAGTGCTGCAGGAAGATGATGGCCTCGCGGTCGTCCCATTGGGCGTCCCGAGCCGCGGCAATCGCCGGTAGCGCCGCCTCGGCCTCCTCGCGCGTGTCGAATATCTGGCCTGCATTCCAGACGGCCACGATGTCACTGCCGCCGCTGCCCTTCAGGTACTCCTGAACCCTGAAGTGGAACTCAAGGATCGCAATAGGCTTAGTCCCACGATACGTGGGGCCGGACTCTACCGTCGAGGTAGCGGAGCCGAGCCGTACTCTCACTATCACCGGAGACGCGAGAATTCTCTGCTCGAGCGACCTCGGACCGTCATAGGTGATGGACATCGACGCCGCCGCGACCTCGTTGTTCGGCGGGGTGCCGCCCTCGGTATCCGCGGCCTTCGGGGTCGGCACCGCGATTCTTGGAGGTGCCGGAGACGCGACTGACGGTGCACCACCCTCACCCACTGACGCCTCCTGCCCGTCACTGAAGAGACCGCAGCCAAGCAGCATCAACGCCATTCCAATCGACAGCATGGCAAGGTAGGGTGTTCGTATCTTCACGGTGCTCATTGCGCTCACGTCGGACTCCGGGCACTGGAACGCGATCAATCCTTGGCCGAATCGAGGACGGCAGATTGCGGGCGGTTGCACGTCGTTCTCATTGTAGCACTGCTTGACCTATGCCCCCCATGCGCAGTGGAAGAACGAGAGTCGGGCCAACTCAGGCGTCCAATTGACCCGCCAACACGGGCGCGCCTATAATCGCGACGCCGGGCGCAGGCGAGACCTCGTTCAGACCCAGCCCGCACGCGGCCACAAAGGAGGCGCCAAATGGGCGACATAAGACCGAACGTTGTGAAGCGTAAGCTGGCGGCCGGGCAGGCCGCGACCATCCTGAGCGGCTACAACTCCGCCGACGTAATCGACTTTCTGGGCCAGTTCGAGTTCGACGGGGTCTGGCTGGAGGGCGAGCACGGGCCGGTCGACTTCGGCGACGTGCCGGACCTGACGCGGGCGTGCGACCTGTGGGGCAAGACGTCGGTTGTGCGGGTCAACTCCAACAACTACGTCACTATCTACAGGACGCTGGACCTGGGCGCGCAGGGGATCGTGGTCCCGCACGTGAACACCGCCGACGATGCCAGGGCCGTGGTCGACGCTGGCAAGTTCCACCCGCTCGGATCGCGCGGCATGTACACCAGCCGCCAAGGCTACGGCGTGCCTGATTACCTGCAACGCGCCAACGACGAGACGCTGCTGGTGGTGCTCATCGAGGACATTGCCGCAATCGCGAACCTGGGCGAGATCGTCGAGGTGGACAACATCGACGTGTTCTTCGTCGCGCCCAGCGACCTCGCGCAGAGCATGGGACACCTGGGAAGGGCGGACCACCCCGAAGTGCAAGAGGTCATCGACGGGGCGATATCGCAGATTGTCGGAGCAGGGAGGACGGCAGGCACGGTGGTGTCGGACGCCACGGTCGAGAGCTACATTGCCAAGGGCGTGCGTTTCCTCATGACTAGCTGGAACGCCTGGCTGGCTACCGCAGTGCAGGACTTCGCCCGAAAGGTCGACGCAGCGCCGCGCTAGACCAACCTCGCCCCGCGGTTGAACGCGCCGGGCCGAGTCGGACCGCGAGAGTCCCGCTTACCGGCGCTTGAGGGCGCGCCCGGGCAGGGCGCCGGTGTGGGCGCCGTCGTCGATCACCACGGTTCCGTTGACTATCACGTAGTCGATTCCGATTGGCAGCTGCTTCGGCTCGGTACGCGTCGCCGGCGCGGACACCTTGTGCGGGTCGAATATGGTGACGTCGGCCTTCATACCATCGCGCAGGAGGCCGCGGTCGGACAGCCCCAGCCGTTGCGCCGGGAAAGACGTCATCTTGCGTATGGCCTCCGGCAGCGACATCTGCCTCTCCTCGCGCACGTACTCCGCCAGAATCACCGGGAAGCAGCCGTAGGTGCGCGGACTCGGAAAGTCGCCGAGCAGCACGGCGTCACTGCCCACCATCGACATGGGATGAGTGACGAATGCTGGCAGCGTGTTGCCGTTGGTGCCGGCCGCAACGTAGCACGTCTGCAGGTCTTCGGCGAGCAGCAGGTCGCAGAGCGCGTCGACCTCCGTCTTGCCCATCATTTCGGCAATCTCGGCCACCGACCGGCCCTCGTACTTGTGGTTTTCGGGCCGCTTGAAGTAGGTCAGCCACATGTCCTGCCAGGTGGGTGCTCTCGGTCCGATCTCCCTGCGTAGCCGTTCGCGTCCCTCTTCGGAGCGCAGCACCTGCTTCAGCCGTTCGGGTCCGCCGTCGTGGGTCCAGTCGGGGAAGACTATGAGAATGCGAGTGCTGCCGTAGACGTAGGGATAGCTGTCGAAAGTCACGTCCTGACCGCCGGCCTGGGCGTCCTCCAGCAGCTCGAGCATTCGCCGCCCGCCGCCCGCGCTGGGGGCGCGCTGGTAGAAGTGGGTCACGTGGAGGGGTGCGCCGCTGCGCTGCGCTATATCCAAGGCCTCGCGGAACGGGTCCAGGAACTGGTCGCCCAGCCTGTAGCGGACGTGGGTGTGATAGAACCCGCCCAGCGTTGCCGCCGTGGACGCCAGCGCCGAGACTTCCGCGGTGTCGGCGTAGTTGCCAGGGGGGTAGTCGAGGCCGGTGGAGAGGCCCACCGCGCCCTCCTCCATGGCTTCCCTCACTATGGCCTGCATGTTGGCGATTTCCGCGGGGGTCGCGGGCCTGTCGTCCCAGCCGATGGCGTCTATGCGCACGGGCGAGTTGCCCAGGATGTAGGCGATGTTGACCGCCACCTTGCGGTCGAACATCGCGAGGTACTGCTCCACGGTGGACCATGAGCCCGGCAACGGCGGGTCGCCGTCCAGGCCGGAGTTCAGCTCGACGAATCGAAGGAAGTTCTCCCTTGTCCTGAACGGCGCGTAGGAGTTGCCGTCGACGCCGACCAGCTCCGTCGTGATGCCCTGGTGTACCTTCGGCTCGTGCCTGGGCTCCGACAATATGACGAGGCCGGCGTGGGAGTGCATGTCGATGAAGCCGGGGCACACGATCCGGCCCGACGCGTCGATTGTGCGCGCCGCCTGAACGTGCGATACGTCGCCGCGGAGCAGGCTCAGCGTGTCGCCCTCGACGCCCACCGAGCCGTAGAAGCCCTGGCTGCCGGTGCCGTCGATGATCATGCCGCCGGTGATGAGCAGGTCGAGCATAAGTGTCCTTCCCCCGTTTCTGTCGATTCGCCGCGGCTTCGCGCCGGGCGGTCAAGCAACTGCGATTCTACATCGTGCGGGCGCGGTTATCCAGACCGGCGGCTCGTCACAGGGGAAGGGACATTCTGGAAGAGACCAATCCGTACATTCGGGCCTTCCTGGGCCGCGCCCCGAATTACACACATCCTGATATACTTTCTGCTAACCATTCGCCCTGCAAAGGCGTTGCAATAGACAGCGGAGGAAAGCTTCGAAATGCTGGAACTCAGGAGTACAGTCGTTGGGTTACGAGAGCGCATTGCCGACATCATGGTGCGTCTTTGACCTCGAAGGCAAGCGGGGACAGATCACTCGCCTGGAAAAGCAGGCGATCGATCCTGACTTCTGGAACTCTCCGTCGAAGGCCCAGCACACCATGAGGCGAATATCCGCCCTGACTCAGGAGGTCCACGAGTGGCAGTCTCTGGACGAGGCGGCGGCTTCGGTGGAGGAGTGGCTGGAGTTGGCGCTGGAGGAGGAGGACGACTCGCTGTTCAGCGGTCTGAGGCAGGACCTCGCGGAGGTGAGCGAACGGCTGGGCGCTCTCGAGTTCAAGTTAGCCCTTTCGGGCGAGTATGACGAGCGCAACGCCATCATCGCGCTGCACGCGGGCGCCGGTGGGGTGGACTCCCAGGACTGGACGCGAATGCTAATGCGAATGTACCTGAGGTGGGCCGAGCGGCGGGGCTTCTCCAGCGACGTTCTGGACGTCTCCTTCGGCGAGGATGGTGGCGTGAAGAGCGCGACCGTCCAGTTGTCCGGTGCATACGCATTCGGCTACATGCGGGCCGAGCGGGGAGTTCACCGGCTGGTCAGGATATCGCCCTTCGACGGAAACCACGCCCGGCACACGTCGTTCGCGCTGGTGGAGGCCCTGCCGGAGGCCGAGGAGGGCGTGGACGTTACGATCGACCCCGACGACGTCAAGCTCGATGTGTTCAGGGCCGGCGGCGCGGGCGGCCAGAGCGTTCAGAAGAACTCCACCGCGGTCCGAGTGACGCATTTGCCGACCGGCATACGGGTTAGCTGCCAGAACGAGCGCTCCCAGCGCCAGAACCGCGAGTTCGCAATGCGCATACTGTTGGCCCGGCTGGTTGAGCTCGAAATGCGTCGCAGGGCCGAAGAGATGGCGCGGTTGAAGGGAGAACACATCTCTCCCGAATGGGGCAATCAGATAAGAAGCTACGTCCTGCACCCGTACCAGATGGTGAAAGACCACCGGACGGGCCACGAGGACTCAGCCGCCGAGGACGTACTCGACGGCAACATCGACTCATTTATCGAGACGTTTCTAGCGTCGCAGGTTGGAGGGTGACATTGTTCAAGCTGAAGTGGATTCTGCTCGTCGTGTTCGTGTTGGCCGCGTTCGTGGCGGTTGCGTGCGGTAGCGATTCTAGTGAGGTGTCCGAGCTGCCTACGGAGCCGACGCCGGTTCCCGCTGAGCCAACGGCCACGGCGCCCGCCAGCGCCGAGCAGCAGCCGGCAAGCGAGCCGACGGCTGGCGGCGTCTTTCGCAGGCAGTGGGCAGACCCGCCTACGCTTGACCCGCATCTGACTACAGACACGACGTCTTCGTTCGTGGTGGTCGAGTTGTTCAGCGGCCTCGTCACACTCAACACCGACCTGGAGTTGGTGCCCGACATCGCCGAGCGCTGGGAGATCAGCGCCGACGGCCTGCAGTACACTTTCTATCTGCGGCCCAACGCCAAATTCCACGACGGCAAGCCGGTTACCGCACAGGACTTCAAGTGGTCCATCGAGCGGGCGGCCGCGCCGGAGACGGCCTCGCCCGTAGCGGACACTTATCTTAACGACATCGTCGGCGCGCTCGACTACATCAAGGGTGACGCGACCGAGATCTCTGGCATTCGGGTTGTGGACGACACGACTCTGAGCATAACCGTCGACCAGCCGAAGGCCTACTTCCTCGCCAAGCTGACGTACCCGACGGCGTTCGTCGTAGACCGCGCCACCGTGGAGGCCGGCGGTCGCGGCTGGACCGACAACCCGAACGGAACCGGGCCGTTCAGGCTGAAGGAGTACAAGATCGGAGAGCGCATCGTCCTGGAGCGCAACGAGCATTTCTACCGAGAGCCGGCCAAGGTAGACACCATTCTGCTGAACCTCGCCGGCGGACAGTCCATGGCGATGTACGAAAACGACGAGATCGACATTACCGGCGTCAGCCTGTTCGACCTCGAGCGCGTGCTCGACCCCAACGAGCCGCTGAACAAAGAGCTGGTAGTGGCGCCGCCCGACTTCAGCATCTCCTACATCGGCTTCAACACCAGCATGGCGCCTTTCGACGACCCCAAGTTCAGGCAAGCGCTCAACCATGCCATAGACAAGGAGCTAATCGCAACCGAGGTTCTCTCCGACCTGGTTGTGCCCGCATTCGGCATATTGCCACCCGGGTTCCCCGGCTACAACGAGAATCTGGTTGGTCTGCGGCACGACAAGGAGCTCGCCCAGCGGCTCCTGAACGAGTCCAACTACGCAGACGCCGAGTCAAGGCCGCGGATCGTCATTACCGTGCCCGGCACCGGCGGCACGATTGGGCTGGACCTCGAGGTCGTGATCGAGATGTGGCGCCAGGTCCTGGGCGTGGAGGTCGAGATCCAACAGGTGGAATGGGCGACCTATCTCGAGGACCTCAACGATGCCAAGTTCCAGGCCTACGCCGGTCTGGGCTGGCAGGCGGACTATCCCGATCCGCAAGACTTCCTGGACATTCTGTTCCACACCGACAGCGCGCTCAACCACGGCGCGTATTCCAACCTGGAGCTGGACGCCATACTGGAACGGGCCCGTACACAGCAGGACCCGCTAGAGCGCATCTCAGAGTACAGGCGGGCAGAGGAGATAATCGTCGAGGATGGCGCCTGGGTGCCGCTGTGGTACACCGGCGAGCGCCACCTGCTGCTCAAGCCTCACGTGCATGGCTACCGCGTTACACCGATGATCGTCCCCAAGCTCAGGGAAGTGCGAATCAACTGATGCGATAGAGGCCAAGGGCCGGTGCGGCGGTGGAAGTTGCGAGATGCTGCTTCCGCCGCCGTTTCCTTTTGTCCTCGCTTTCTGACACTGACGCGCTTCTTTTGCATGAATTTCTCCTTGAATCCCCGCGCGCGGTGGACTTAGCCTCTATGCACGCGAACAAGTCGAAGGAGGTTGGCCATGAGCATCAATGCATATCTCAATTTCAACGGCAACTGCCGAGAAGCTTTTGAGTTCTACCAGTCCGTATTTGGTGGCGAGTTCAACCACGTCGCCACGTTCGCGGAAGGGCCGGACGAGATGCCGGTCAGCGACGCCGAAAAGAACCAGATAATGCACATGTCGCTTGACGTGGGCTCAAGCGTTCTCATGGGAAGCGACATGCCGGAGCAATTCGGACCGCCTCGCACGTTCGGCGATAACGTCGCGCTATCGTTCACTGCCGACAGCCGGCTGGATGCCGACGCCCTCTTTGCCGCCATGTCGATGGGGGGAAGGGTGGAGATGCCCATGCAGGACATGTTCTGGGGCGACTACTTCGGCGCCTGCGTCGACCGCTTCGGAGTCAACTGGCAGTTCCTCTACTCGCCCGCCCAGTAGCCGCCGGGCGTGGGCTCATGCCTCTCCACGTATGGCACGGCGGGGAGCGCTAAAGTATCTGCGATAGGAACAGCTTGGTCCTGTCGCTCTGCGGGTCTTCGAAGATTTGCTCCGGCGGCCCTTCCTCGACCAAGACGCCCTCGTCGAACATCATCATCCGGTCCGCCACCTCCCGCGCGAAACCCATTTCGTGTGAGACGACCAGCATCGTCATGCCGGATTTCGCCAGCTCCTGCATAACGTCGAGCACCTCTTTGATCATCTCCGGGTCGAGGGCCGAGGTGGGCTCGTCGAACAGCATAACCTTGGGCTGCATGGCGAGCGCCCGCGCTATGGCTACGCGCTGCTGCTGGCCTCCTGAAAGCTGGGCCGGGTACTTGTCGGCCTGCTCCTCGATTCCCACACGGCGCAGCAACTCCAGGGCGGACTCTTTCGCCTCCGCGGCGGGTGTCTTGCGCACCTTGATGGGGGCCAGGGTGATGTTGCTCATAACGCTCAGGTGGGGGAAGAGGTTGAAGGACTGGAAGACCATCCCCGTCTCCGCCCGTATCATGGCCAGGCTGCGCATGTCGTCGGTTAACTCCACGCCGTCGACGATGATGCGGCCTGCGTCGTGCCGCTCCAGCCGGTTTATCGTTCTGAGCAGCGTGGACTTACCGGAGCCGGAGGGGCCTATGATGACCACCACCTCCCCCTCTGCTATGGAGACGTCCACCTCGTTCAGCGCGGTGAAATTCCCAAACCGTTTGACCACCTTCTCCATGCGGACTATCTCATTTCCAACCTGATGTTTCATCTGTCAGTCCTCCTCAGACACCGTCTGCTACCTGGCGCCCGCCCTCAACCGGGTCTCCGCCACTCCTCCAAGCCGGGACAGCGAGTAGGAGACCACCCAGTAGATCAGCCCGACCACGATGTATATCTCAAAGAATGCGCCCTCCGCTATGTCGGTCTGTCCTCCCAGAACCTTCTTCGCCTTGTCCAAAGTGTTAACCAGGGAGATGGCGGCCAGTAGCGCCGTGTCCTTCCAAAGTGCTATGAAGCGGCCTACGATGGCCGGAACTACGGCCCCGATGGCCTGTGGCAGGATAATGAAAACGTACTTCTGCGTGGATGATAGGCCTATTGCCGCAGCAGCCTCGTGCTGGCCACGCGGTATGGACTGTAACCCACCACGCACTACCTCTGCCATGTAGGCTCCGCCGAAGAAGGTGAAGACAATCATCACCCGATAGGCAAGGGAGATGCTGCTGAACGCCTCGCCGATGGGTCCCAGCTCGTCGTCCAAGAACGTGGCGAAGAGGAGCCAGACAAGCAGCGGAGCGGCGCGCACCACCTCTATGTAGCCCACTGAACAGATTCGGATTGCCAAGTAGGGGGAAACTCTCCCCAGCGCGAGCACCACCCCAATGAAGAAGGAGAGGAAGCCGCCCATGGCAAACACCAGCAGGTCAAGGAAAGCGCTCTCCCACTGGCTGGCGGAAACGCCCAACTGGAGCAGAACCGTCACCGGGATGATGAGGACCCAGCCGGCGCCTATGGCCTGGAGCATAACGGGGCTACTCCTCCAGCAGGAGAGGCGCTTGCCCGCCCAGGCAACGACTGCGAGGATGGCATACAGCAGAGCCAGCAGCAGCCAGGATCCGCCAAAGGGGACAGCTAGCCCCAAAGAGAGAGCATAGAGCCATCCAGGCGCCCAGCCCTGCTCCTGCACCAACTCCCGCTGTATGCCGCTTACTACGGAGACCTGGTCTCCTGACCGTATCTCCTCTCTATACTCCCGCTCCTCTATGTGGAACTCCGTCCCCAGGCCCAGTGTCAGCGTTATCGCGGCCACCGCACCCAACACCACTAGGAACGGCCGGAGCCTCCCGACCCAGAGGCCGTAGGTAAGGGTAACCAGCATCCCCACCAGGAAGAGGGATATCCATATACGATACATCTCGTCCGAGGGGTAGCTGCCCACAAAGAACAGCCTCCTGTTGATAGCGACGAGGCCCCAGTTGGCCTGGAACAGAACGAACCGCACGATGAGGAACGCCAAGATGCTACCGGCAACTATGGCCGTCAGACTGAGCAGCGTGTTAAACCGCGAGTTGAACAGGTTTTCCCTAGCCCAACTCACACGGATGGCAGCCATGGTGCGGTATGTGGTTAAGATGGTCATTTGATCTGTACGTTACGGTTTATGGTGTTCATGATCAGCGAGATGATCAGGTTGGTTATCACGAAGACGAAGAATATGAACAGGTACGACTGCAGTAGATGGCCCGTGTTGTTGACTATCCTGTTGGATATGAGGACTATCTCGCCGTAGGCTATGGCGTGGGCCAGCGTGGAGTCCTTATTGGCGTTCTGGTATTCGTTGTTCAAGGAAGGGATCATGATGCGTAGCGCCTGGGGGAGGATGATCAACGAGAAGCGCTGGTAGGCCGTTAGGCCAAGGGATGCGGAGGCCTCAATCTGACCACGGGGCACCGCCTGAATCGAGCCGCGCACGATCTCAGCGATGAAGGCGCTGAAGTACAGAGTGAGCGACATCAGCGCGCTTAGGTACCCCAGCCCCAAATGGTTCCCGCCAGCGTAGGCGAAGAACCCGGACTCGGACTGCACAACGTCCGGCAGGGTTACCCGCACAGGGAAGAGCAACGCAACGTAGGAGACCACGGCTATAGCTAAGAAGACGGATGCAGCCCAGGTGTTGGCGTGGGTGCTCTGCCCGGTGTCCGCCTCTTGTGCCAGCCGCCTGGCCCGGATCCAGGCCGCAGCGGCTATGCCCACGGCCAGCGCAATCAGCCACAGCCAGGCCATGTCGTGCGCGCCCTCCAGCCAGGGGACTGCGACTCCCCGGTTGCTGACGTAAAAGACCCGCTCCACACCTGTTCGGGTGTCTATGCCAGGCAGCTCCCGGAAGAGGCCAAAGGCAAAGAAGAACATGATAAGCAGCAGCGGCAGGTTGCGGAACGTCTCGACGAAAAGGCCGCCCAGCCTGCTGATCATTGGATTGCCGGCAAGCCGCGCCACGCCTACCAGTAGCCCTAAGAGCGACGAGAGGGCAATCGCAAAGATGACCACCGAGAAGGTGTTGCCGGCGCCCTTCAGCATGCCCAGCCACCGCGCGTCGCTGGCCTCTATCTCCAGTATTGAGAAGATGGAGCTGCGGTCCGGGCTACCGTAGGGGCCGTAGAGGAAGTGGAAGTCGAAGAGGTTGGAGACAATGGAGTAGGCGACGTATATGGCAACGAAAGCGGCGGTCACGCCGACTACTATGTTGACGATAAGAGTGCGCGTTCTGTCTCTGTACCAGAGAGTCTGGAGGGTTTGCATCATCTCAGTAGACAGAATAGAAGGAAACGCATGCCGCCGCAAGACGCATCACGCGTTTCCTTCTCGTTTCTCTACGAATTTTAAAGATTGTCTACCGCATGGGCGGTGAGTATATCAAGCCGCCATTAACGTAGGAGGCGTTGAGCGATCCATCACGAATAAGCCCCACCCTCTCGAGTGTTGCATCGTAGACCTCACCGTAGTTGCCTACTTGAGAAATCACGCTTTGCATGAAGGTGACGGGAATCTTGCCGTGTCCGATGCCCAAGTCGCTGGGATTACCGCCGTCGAAGCCCACGCCGAGTAGGCGGGCCACGGTGTTATTGGGCGGGTTGGAGGCCATCTGGGATACGTTAGCCGAGGTGACACCCTGTTCTTCAGCGATGATCATGCCATTCACCACCCAGCGCACCACGTCCTCCCACTCCGAGTCGTAGTCTCGCACGGACGGGCCGAGCGGCTCCTTGGAAAGCGTTTCGGGGAGTACCACGGCATCTATACCATCATCGGCCTTTAGGGTGAACTGGTGACCGCCGAGCTGCGATTTGTCGGAAGACCAGGCGTCGCATTGATCGCCTATGAACGCTCCGCGCAACTCCGGGTTGGCTTGGAAGGTCAGTTCGGAGTAGGTAAGCCCTTGCTCAGCGAAGAAGTCGGAGACGGCCCCCTGCGTGCTGGTGCCGTCCAGGATGCAGATGGTGGCCCCATTCAGTTCCGTGACGCTCATCAGTCCTCTTCCCGCGTTGACCATGATGCCAGCACCATCGTAGAAGGTAGTGGGAGCGAAGGCGACGTTCAGGCTGGCGTCGCGGCTGGCGGTCCAAGTGGTGGTGCGGATGAGCACATCGATCTCCTGCGCCGCAAGAAGCTCGAAGCGGTTGGCGGACGTAGCTTCCTTGAACTCAACTTTGCTTCTGTCGTCGAAGACGGCGGCGGCCAGGGCGTGGCAAAACTCCACGTCGTTGCCTTCGGCCGTTCCGTCCGGGTTGAGAACGCCAAAGCCGGGAGTGTCGGCCTTGACGCCGCAGACCAGGTTTCCACGGTCTAGGATAGTGGTCAGGGTGTCTTCTCTGGCCATGCTATCCGGTTCGTCTGTCTCGGATTCGCAAGCAGCCAGTACCAGCAACGACAAGGCCATTGCCATTGCGATGGGCAATACTCTGTAACTGTTCATCTGGTCAACCTCTCGTTGCCGTCATATGGAAATGGAACCTGTGGCGCGTGCCCGCCGCTTGGCGGCACCTTAGGGGGTGCACACCATGGCAATTCTAGTTGCGTGTGGCTAGAGTGTCAATGACAATTGGCCGCATGTGGACTGGTTCTTAATCTAAATCGGACGGGCAGCGAAGCGGTTGGCTGTATGAAAGCAGTGTAGAGTGTTCAACCGGACGCCGATTGCATGGCCTCCACCAGCCGCGCGGACGCCGACTCCGGGTCGTCGGCGAGGGTGACCGCGCTCACCACGCATACGCAATCCGCGCTGGCCCGAACGACGTCGGCAATGTTGGCCAGGTTGACGCCCCCAATCGCCACTACAGGCATCGAAACGGCCTCTTTGACTTCTCTGATGGCGTCCACGCCCAGGGACCTGCGTCCGCTCTTGCCCATTGTGGTCGTGGCGAAGATCGCGCCCACGGCAACGTAGTCCGCCCCGTCGGCCCGCGAACGGAGCGCCTCGCCGACGCCACCGTTGGATGTGCCCACGAGCTGTCGCGCGTCCAGCACGGCGCGGGCGCTGGCAACCGGCAGGTCCGTCTGGCCCACGTGCAGCGCGTGGGAGCTGACGGCGCGGGCCAGATCGGCGTCGTCGTTGACCACGAACAGACCGCCGTAGTCTTCGCACATCGCCTGTAGCCTTAAAGCGTCGGGCAGCATCTCACCCTTGTCGCGGGACTTGTCCCTAAGCTGCACAACGCTTGCTCCGCCCCGCAACGCCGCCTTGGCGACGTCCAATATCGGGCGGCCCCTTGTTGCCTCCGGGTCGACGATGACGTACAGGCCCCGCACCCGGGCGGCGGCCGATGCGCGCAGGCCGGCGGCCACCTGCCCCGCGGCCTGCGCGAGCACGTTCCTGGCACGGTCGAACTGGCCAGCGCTTAGGGAAGGTACGCCGGCGGCAGCCCATCCGGCCAGCGCGTCGATCGACGCGGACATGGACTCGATGGCGGACAGCGCGACCTGGAGATGCTCGTCGGACACCGCGGCCGTACCGTCCTCTACTTCGGTGTTCCCCCGGGAGGACTGGTCAGCACCCGTCTCCGTCTCCAGAGATTCCCGGAGCTCTCTGAAGCCCGAACGCAGGCCCGGCGGTAAAGTCATCACCTTCTCCAGGTAACGGCTGCTCTCCACGACAACCGCCAAGTGAGCGTTGACTAATGAGTTCATGCTTGCGGCCTCCCGAACCGGCCAGACTTTGATGGCGACCCCGCGGGGGGCGCCGGACGGCGCTGGTTCCGCCCCGCCGATGGTACACGGCGCGCGTTGCAGTCGTCCAGCACCGGGTGGCGCGACTGCTCACCTCGTTGACAGCCTCTGACCACCGCCTTACACTCACGCTTCAATGGCGCATGGTCATAGCTCACGTGAAGGAAGAGGACAACAGCCATGGGAGCAACCCAAGACATCGCTCGCTTTGTCGTGGAGACTGACGTGGAGGCCCTGCCGGAGCGCCTCATTCACGAGGGCAAGCGGTGCCTCATCAACTATCTCGCCGTTTCGCTTTACGCTTCGACAGACCCTTCGCTGAACATACTGCTTGACGTGTTCCGAGAAGAGGGTGGCAATGCCAGCGCTTCGGTCGTCGGCGCGGAGGCGCGCACCTCTATGCAGAACGCAGCGTTGGCGAATGGTTACCTCGCCCACCTGGATGACTACGACGACACGCACTTCCCGACGATCATCCACCCATCTGCGCCGACCTTTCCCGCGGCGCTTGCCGTGGCTGAGCGAGTCGGCGCCGACGGGCGCAGCGCGCTGGCGGCGTCGGTGCTCGGCATGGAGATTACGTGCCGCATCGGCATGGCCGTTCACCCTGCGCACTATGACGAGGGCTGGCACATCACCGGCACTTGCGGCGTGTTCGGCGCGGCCGCCGCCTCGGGCAGGTTGCTCGGCATGGACGCCGACCGCATGGCCCACGCGCTGGGGGTCGCCGGAGCCCAGGCATCGGGGCTTCGCGTATCTTTCGGTTCGATGACCAAGCCACTACACCCAGGGCGGTCCGCGCAGAGCGGTGTGCTGGCGGCGCTGCTTGCCAGCCGGGGCTTCACCTCCACCACCGAGATACTGGAGGGCAGGAGGGGCTTCGCCGAAGTCTACTCCGCGGAAAGCGACCTGGGCCGCGCGACTGATAGGCTGGGAGATCATTGGGAGCTGTACCAGAACGGCCTCAAGCCATACGCCTGCGGCGTCGTCAACCATCCCCTGATCGACGCCATGGTGCGCTTTCGAGATACGCATGGCGTCACCAGCGGCATGGTCGAGAGCGTGCGGGCGATGGTCCATCCGCTGGTGCTCGAGCTTGTCGACCGGCCCCATCCTAGAGTAGGGCTTGAAGGCAAGTTCTCGTACCAGCACAGCATGGCCGTTGGGCTGGTTGACGGGGTCGCGTTTCCGGCGCAGTACACCGACGCGCGTGTGGCCGACCCTGAGATCACGCGGCTGCGGGACAGGATAACCGCGACGGTGGACGACGCCCAGGAGGAGGGATCCGGCGAGGTCACCGTGGTGTTGACGGACGGGCGGGAGCTGACAGAGGTGGTCGACCACGCGACGGGCACGCCGGATAATCCGATGAGCGACGCCCAGCTCGAGGACAAGTTCCGTGCCCTCGCGGGCCACACGCTGTCCGAAGCCCAGGTCGAGAGGGCCCTCAGTCGCCTGTGGGCGCTGGAAGAGTTGGAAAGCGTAGGGGAGTTGTTCCCGCTGCTCCGGGCCGGCGGGTAGACGCCGCGAGCCTGAGAGCAAGACAGGCGGTCACGCCGCGGAGCAGGGGTGAATGACACAGTCACTGCTGAACGGCCTCAACGTGCTCGAGCTTGGCGAAGGCGTGTCGGCGGCTTACTGCGCGAAACTCCTTGGGCAGTTGGGCGCGCGGGTGGTCAAGGCTGAGCCGCCGGAGGGTGATCGCACGAGGCGCGTCGGACCCTTTCCAGGGGACGAGCCGGACGCGGAGCGCAGCGCGCTATTCCTAGCTCTCAACGTCAACAAGCACGGCGTGACCATCGACCTCACGACCGAAGAGGGACGCCGCACGGTGCGCTCCCTGGCGAACGGCTCCGACGTTGTGGTGGAAAACCTGGGGCCGGGCGCACTGGACCGGCTGGGCTTGGGCTACGATAGCCTTGCCGCTTCCAATAGCGGCCTGGTCTTCGCGTCGATTACGCCCTTCGGACCGTGGAGCACCCGCGCCGGCGACCGCGCCACCGATCTGACTCTCTTCCACGGGAGTGGACACGCCCACGCGCTGCTCGGCCCTGTAGACGACCCCGCTCGCGCCGCGCCGGTGCGCGCGGGCGGCTGGCAGTCGCACATGGCCGCCGGGCTTGCTGCCGCGACCGCGGTGCTGACCGCGCTCTACCACAGGCAAATCACGGGCGAAGGGAGCCGCGTGGACGTATCGGAGTACGAGGCCCTGGCCACACAGCTCATAGCATCGTTCGCCGGCCACGCATACGGGCAGCCCGCGGCGTCTCGCGACCGCGGGGAGACCGGCTCGGTGGGCGCCATCGGCGGCGTCCTGCCGTGCAACGACGGCTACGTCGCCATTTCGCCGCGGGAGGAGGCACAGTGGAGACAGTGGCTCGAGGTGATGGGCAATCCCGACTGGGGCGACGACGAACGATTCGCAACCAGGGAGGCCAGGGAGACGAACACCTCGGAGCTGTGGGAACTGCTGAGCGCGTGGAGCCGGCGGTTTTCCAAGTTCGACGTCGCCCGATGGGGACAGGGTCGACGGATACCGTGCTTCCCGGTGAACACCGCTGAAGACCTGTTCACTGACCCGCACCTGGCGCATAGGGAGTTCTTCAGCGAGCTGAAACATCCGGTCGCGGGCACACTTCGTTACCCGGGCGCGGCCTACAGGCTGTCGAACTCGCCGGCGAGCGCCAACCGGCGAGCAGCGCCGACGCTGGGCGAGCACAACCATCTGCTGTCAGGGCTGTCCCCGGTTCGCGGCGCCACTGCGCGTCCGCAAGTGAGGCGGGAGGTCTCCCGAGACCCCGCGGCGCGGCAGCCAACGGGCCGTTCCGGCGAGCTACCCCTCGCCGGGGTAAGGGTGGTTGACCTGAGCTGGATCATCGCCGGGCCGACGGCGGCGAGATTCCTTGCCGCCATGGGGGCGGAGGTCATCAAGGTGGGCAGCGCGAGACGCCCGGATCCCTCGTCCAGGGGCGCCGCCTTCCAGGTCTACAACCAGTCCAAGCTCTACAGCGCGCTGAACATCGCCCAGCCCGCAGGTCTCGATCTCGCGAAGGAGTTGATAGCCACCGCCGACGTCGTCCTGGAGAACTTCGCCGCCGGGGTGATAGAGCGGCTCGGGCTGGGATATCCGGTGCTCAGGGAGGTCCGGCCGGACATAATCATGGTATCCTCGTCAGGCACGGGCCACTCCGGGCCGGACAGGGACTACGTGGCCTACGGCAGCTTGCTCCAGTACTACACAGGCTGGAACTCGGTGTCAGGCTATCCGGGCGGCGAACCGATCAAGGGCGGCCTGTGGGCGGACCCCTGGGTGGGCATGGAGCTCGCGATGGTGACTGTCGCGGCGCTGGCGCACCGGGCCTCTACGGGACAGGGGCAGTACGTGGACTTCTCTATGGCCGAGGCGCTGACGGCCAGCATATCCACGGCGCTGCTCGACTACCAGATGAGCGGTAGCCTGAGAGAGCCGTTGGGCAACCTCGACCCGAACCACTCTCCACACGACCTGTACCGCTGCGCCGGTGACGACGAATGGGTCGCCATCGCTGTCACGTCGACCGACGAGTGGCGGGCGCTCTGCCGCGCGATAGGGCGGGGCGAGCTCGCGGACGATCCGGCCTACGCGACGGCGGACGGCCGCAGGCGAGACCGGCAGTCGATCGACGCCGCGGTCGGCGCCTGGACGGCCACTCTGAAGGCCGAGGGCGTGGCGCAGATTCTCCGGGATGCCGGCGTGGTCGCGGAGCCGTCCCGGAACTCGCTCCAGGTGTATAAGGACGAGTCGTTGAGGCGAGGCGGATACTTCACGCCGGTGACGACGGGCGACGGCGAGTCGCGGCTGCTGCCGGGAATAGGCTGGCGATTCGCGGGTGGGCCGCAGGCCAGGCTGACGGCGGCGCCGCGGCTGGGCCAGCACAACGACTACGTGTACCGGCAGTTGCTTGGCGTGGCTGAGACGGATTACGCCGCCATGGTGGATGAGGGCGTCATCTACTAAGGAGAACGTCTGGAGAGAGGGTACATGGGTACGAGGGAGGATCAGATATGCTGGCAGACCTGGTCGAAGTAACCACCCCGGAGGGCATAACGCTGTCCGGTGCCTACTTTGGGGCGGCGGGCGACGGGCAAGACCGACCCGTCGACGCCGTTTTGTTCTTTCACGGCGACGGCGGCCACTTCTACAGCAGCCTCTACCTGGGACTGGGGGAGCGCTTCGCCGAACAAGGCATCGCGTTTCTCACCGGAAACCGCAGGGGTCACGATCACGTCGCAAACGGCGTCCGCGGAGGCCCGCTCGCCGGATACGCCTTCGAGTCCGTGCATGACTCGCGGGCGGACTTCGCCGCGTGGCTGGAGCTGCTGCGGTCGCGCGGGCACCGCCGGATCGCGATAGGCGGCCACAGCGGTGGCGCGGTGCGGGCCGCATACGCCCAGGCCACAGAGCGCTACGAGAACGTCGTGGCCGTCGTGCCGGTGTCACCGGGGGAGTACAACCACGAGGGGGTCGTCGCGCTGCACGGCGAGGACTTCGCCGGGCCGTTCCGCGAGTCGGAGCGTAATGTGGCCGAGGGCCGGCCCGATACGCTGCTGCGCCCCGGCGTGCCGTGGGGGTCGACCTGGAGCGCCCGCGCGTACGTGGACTGCTTCAACCCTGACAATCGCTACAGCGTCACCACGCACGCCGCCAACACCGGCTGTCCGACGCGGTTCATCTTCGGCGGGGAGGAATGCGCCTTGGGCGGTCCGCAGGAGCTGCAGGTGTGCGGCGCGGCCCGGCGGAGCCTGGCCACCGCGGGCTATCCCCACGTGGTAGTGAGCGAGATCGAGGGAGCCAATCACGGTTATCAGGGCCGGGAGCGGGAGCTGTTCGACACCATGTACGGGTGGCTGTCGTCGTAGCAGCCTGCGCCGGCGGGGCGGCGTCCGCTACTTGTGGAACATGTTCAGCGCCCCGCCAATAATGAACCACTCCACCTGTGACTCGCCTATCGAGTGGTTTAGGTGCAGCGTCTCGGAAGTGCCGTCAGAGTGCGCAACTATGCACTGGACGGGCCGTCCGGGCGCGAGATCATTCAAGCCCACGAGGCTGATGCGGTCGTCCTCGCGTATGCGGTCGTAGTCCTCGCGTTCGGCGAAGGTCAGCGGCAGCAGACCCTGCTTCTTCAGGTTGGTCTCGTGGATGCGCGCGAAGCTGCGGGCGATGATCGCCGCGCCGCCGAGCAGCCTCGGCGACAGCGCAGCGTGCTCGCGGCTGCTGCCCTCGCCGTAGTTGTCGTCGCCCACCACCACCCAGTTCAAGCCCGCCTCCTGATAACTCCTTGCGATGCGGGAGATGCCATGGCCCTCGTCGCCGGTGACAACGTTTCTGCCCGTGCCCGCGTTGCCCGTATAGGCGTTCGTGGCGCCCATAAACATGTTCTCGCTGAACTTGCTCAGGTGGCCGCGGTAGCGCAGCCAGGGCCCGGCGGGCGAGATATGGTCGGTGGTGGTCTTGCCCTGCGTCTTCATCAGCACCGGCATGTCACGGAAGTCGTTGCCGTCCCAGGCTGTCCAGGGCTCCATCAGCTCGATGCGTTCGCTGTCCGGGCTGACACTAAGCTCGATCGAGCTGCCGTCCTCGGGCGGCGCCACGTAGGCCGACTCGCCCCGGGCGAAGTCGTTCTCCGGCACCTCCGGCGCCGGCTTGGGAGGTTCCAGCTTGAAGGATTCGCCGTCGGCGCCGGTGAGCGCATCGGTCAAGGGATTGAACGACAAGCGGCCCGATAGAGAGAGAGCGGTGACTATCTCCGGGCTGGCAATTAAGTTCATCGTCTGGGCCTGGCCGTCGTTGCGGCGCGGGAAGTTGCGGTTGTACGACGTGACGATGGTGTTGGGCACGCCCACCATCTCTTGTGCGCGCCGCCACTGGCCGATGCACGGGCCGCAGGCGTTAGCGAGCACCGTGCCGCCCATGCGCTTCAGCGAATCCATCTGGCCGTCGCGCTCGATGGTCGCACGTACCTGCTCGGATCCCGGCGTCACCATGAACGGCACCGCGGCCCCAACGCCGTGCGCGGCGGCCTGCTCGGCGACGTCGGCGGCGCGGCTCATGTCCTCGTAGGACGAGTTGGTGCAGCTCCCTATGAGCGTGGAGGAGATCTGGTCCACGAGTTCGTCTGCGCTCTCGGACAGCTCCGACGCCAGTGCCGAGATCGGACGAGCGCGGTCGGGGGAGTGCGGGCCGACGACGTGCGGTTCCAGTTGCGACAGGTCGATTTCCACCACGCGGTCGAAGAATGCCTCCGGATTGGCTTCGACCTCCGGATCAGGGGTCACGAGGTGTGAGTACCTGCCGGCGAGCTCGGCGAGCTCGGCACGGCCGGTGGCGCGCAGGTAGGCGGCCATTCGGTCGTCGTATGGGAACATCGACGTGGTTGCGCCCAGCTCGGCGCCCATGTTAGTTATAGTCGCCTTGCCGGTACAACTGATGGAACGTGCGCCCGGCCCGAAGTACTCGATAATGGCGTTGGTTCCGCCAGACACGGTGAGCAGGCCGGCCAGGTACAGGATGACGTCCTTGGGCGCGGTCCAGCCGCTCATCTCGCCGGTCAGGTGTACGCCGATGCGGCGTGGGTAGAGCACCTCCCACGGCAGGCCCGCCATCACCTCCACGGCGTCCGCGCCGCCAACGCCCACGGCGCAGCTTCCCAGGCCGCCCGCGTTGGGCGTGTGCGAATCGGTGCCGATGATTAGCGCGCCGGGGAAGGCGTAGTTCTCCAGGTTCACCTGGTGAATTATGCCGGCGCCCGGCCCCCAGAAGCCTACGCCGAACTTGGCGGACGCGGACTTGAGGAAATCGTAGACCTCGTTGTTCTCCGCGATAGACTCCCGCAGGTCGGACTCGCCCTCGACACGCGCCTGTATCAGGTGGTCGCAGTGCACGGTGGTGGGCACCGCAGTGCGCTCCCTCCGGGTCTGCATGAACTGGAGCATCACCGTCTGCCCCAACACGTCCTGGAGGACGACGCGGTCGGGGTTCAGGTTGAGGTAGCTGCTGCCGGACACCAGCTCCTGGCCCTCAGGGTCTTCGAGGTGGCTGAGCAGCACTTTGTCGGCGAGGCCGAGGGGCCGGCCAAGCCTGCGGCGCACCACCTCGAGATTGCGCTCCATCTTTTCGTAGGCGTCTGATACGAACTCCGGAGTCGAGTCTATGCTGGGCATTGGGGAGTCTCCTATTGTGTTGTGGTCATGCTACGTTAGCGCGGCGGCCGGGTTGCGAGGATGGGCCGCCTGCTCAAAGAAGAGGCCCGGACGAATTGAGCAAGCGTCCGGGCCTGGCGGCATTCAAGCATTTGCGGCGGCCATGCCGTGGAGTCTCTCCGTTGGCCGACCACCCGCGGTTGCGACCGACCCGCCATTGCGTCGGGGCAGGGGAATGGACGCCCGGCCGGGCGAGGCGTCCGGCAGAATGCGATGGGCTAACGGGAGAGCCCGAAGTATTCGTAGTTGAGGTCTATGAACGGGCGCCACTCGGACGGGGTGTCGTCTTCGGCGAATATGGCCGTCACGGGGCAGACCGGCTCACAGGCGGCGCAGTCGATGCACTCGTCCGGGTTGATGTAGAACATGTTGTCTTCGTCGGTAGTGTAAATGCAGTCCACCGGGCAAACGTCTACGCAGGCTCCGTCCTTGAGGTCGATGCATGGTTCAGCGATGATGTAGGTCATACCTGATGGCTCCTCCTTGGGTTGTCACGGCGGCTGCCGCACCGCGAAGCTCCTGCCGCGCATCAATGCACGCGGCCCGAGCGCCACGACCCGTGCCGAGTACAATTATATTGCGGCGCGAGGCGCGTTTCAAGCCATAGGTGACGGCCCGAGGCCGCGACAGTTCGGTGAGGGTCCGGGCTATTGTGCAACGGGCGGGTTGCAAACCCGCCCCTACCGGACCGGTGGTGTATCGTGGTGTATCAAGGGGGAAGGGACCTGGCGGGTCGAACTATTTGCGAACTATTGCAGAAACAGATTTTAGCTCTTACATATTTCAGGGGTTGACGCAGTTTCGCTGTGGTGCTATGTTTGGCCTCGCGAACATTGGTGGAAGCCCATATGAGTTGCGAAGACAAGATAATCGAAACACTTAAGGAGTCCGGCCACCGGCCGACCCCGCAGCGGCTGATGATTCTGTCCGCCCTGCGGCACGCGCCGGGCCACGTCACGGCGGGCGAGGTGCTGGAGCACGTGAAGGAGTCGTATTCCTTCATCGACCTGTCGACGGTGTATCGAACGCTCGACATGCTGAAGCAGATGCGCCTGGTTTCGGAGACCCACATGGGAGGCGACCAGCATTCCTACGAATGGATCGACCAGGTGCGGCACCACCACCTTATTTGCCAGGGCTGCGAAGGCGTTGCGCTCCTCGACCAGGAGCTGCTCCAGTCGCTAGGGGACAGAATACTTGAGACTTACGGCTTCGAGGTGGACATCGACCACCTCGCGGTCTTCGGCAGTTGCAGCAGTTGCCGGGAGTCCGACCACGAGGGCGGCCGCTAGCCCGCCGCACGAGGTACACCAATGTATCTGAGCATCGGCGTGAACATTCCCAGTTGGGTCTCGTGGGCGCCGCTGCACGCCCCGGACGGATTCTTCAGCCTCCCTCTGGCCATAGCCGGCTACGTCGTGGTGGCGCTGGTGATCGCCTTTGCCGCGCGGCAGACGAACCGCGAGCTGAGCGAGCGCATGGTGCCCATGATGGGGGTGATGGGCGCCTTCATCTTCGCCGCCCAGATGATCAACTTCCCCGTGGCCGGCGGAACGTCCGGCCACTTGGTGGGTGGTGCGCTCGCGGCCATCATCCTCGGGCCGTGGGCGGCCATACTCGTGATGACCGCGGTGGTCGGCCTGCAGGCGCTGTTGTTCCAGGACGGTGGCCTGGTGGTGCTGGGGATAAACCTGTTCAACATGTCGATCGTCAGCGTGCTTGCCGGTTACGGGGTCTACTCCGCCGTCGGTCTTGTAAAGGCGTCGTCGAAGACGACTCTGGTTGTCGGCGGATTCGCGGGCGCGTGGGTGTCCGTGATGGCGGCTGCGGTGCTGGTGGCGTTCCAGCTAGCGGTGTCAGGCACCTCGCCGCTGCAGCTTGCGCTGCCGGTATTGGCTGGCGTACACGCGCTGATAGGCATAGGCGAGGGACTGATCACCGTTTTCGCGCTGTCGTTCATCCTGGCGGCGCGGCCAGAATTGCTCAGAGTGCGCCGAGGGGCTGACCCTAACCCGGCGCCCGCTTCAGGGCGCGGGATTGGCTTTCGAAGGGTGCTGATAGTCGGCTACTTGATCGCTGTCGGCGTGACGTTGCTCGCGCCCCTCGCATCCGGCTCGCCCGATGGCCTGGAGCGCGTAGCGGAAGACCAAGGCTTCATCGAGACCGCGTTGGACGCGCCCTATGCCATAATCGGCGACTATGCGGTGCCTGGCATCGAAAACGAAGCTGTCGCGACGATTCTCGCCGGGTTAATCGGCGTCACCTTGGTGTACGTCCTGTTTGCCGGCTTCGCATACCTGGTGTACAGGGCGACCGTCAACCGAGGCAGGGCCAGGGCAGACCAATTTCCACCGCCGGCGTCTTAGACCGTTATCTTGAGGGGGAGAGCTTCCTCCACCGGGCCGACGCGCGCGTCAAGCTGGTGACCGCGCTCGGCTTCATCTTCGCCACGACCTCGGTGCCGCCGGGCAAGTGGCCGGCGTTCGGCATCATGGTAGGGCTGGTGTGGCTGGCCGCGGCGCTCTCCGGAGTGGGCTTGGGCCGCGTGTTCCTGCGCTCGCTGATCGCGCTGCCGTTCATCATGATCGCGCTGCCCACGGTGTTCACCAAGCCCGGAGACCCCCTTTTCGACGTTTCGTTGGGGCTGTTCACCCTGACAGGCACCGTCGAAGGCGTGGAGTTCTTCGCCAGCGTGCTGATAAAGTCCTGGGCGAGCGTGACCGCCGCGGTGGTGCTCACCTCGACCACGCCCGCGTTTCAACTTCTCGCGGCGCTCAGGGCGCTCAAGACCCCTCAGATCCTGGTAGTGGTGGTCATGCTCATGTACAGGTACCTGTTCGTGCTGGTGGACGAGGCCCAGCGCATGTTGCGCTCCAGGGCGGCTCGCAGCGCGGGCGGGGGCAGAGGGGCCGGCGGCTCCATCGTCTGGCGTGCGCGGAGCGCCGGCGGGATGGCCGGGTCGCTCTTCATTCGCACTATGGACCGCACGGAGCGCATCTACATGGCCATGCTGGCGCGAGGCTACGACGGCACGATCCGGCAGCGGGAGACGCTGCCCGTGAGCGGCTACGCCATCGCCGCGACAGTGCTCGCGCTGGCGCTGTTCGCCTCGGTCGCGGTGTCGGCAAGGGTGCTGATGTGATTGCCGAGACGGCGCTGGAGGTGCGGGACCTGCGCTTCGCCTATTCGGACGGGCGGGAGGCGCTGCGCGGCGTGAGCTTCCGGCTCGGGGCCGGCGAGAAGGTGGCCATACTCGGCCCGAACGGCGCGGGCAAGTCGACGCTCCTGCTCCACCTGAACGGCTTGCTGCACGGCAATGGCGAGGTGTCGGTGATGGGCGAGCGTGTGGTCGAGAACGACAAGAAGGCGCTTGCCCGCGTCCGCTCGCTGGTGGGTCTG
Source organism: Dehalococcoidia bacterium (assembly GCA_965262385.1). Classification (GTDB taxonomy): domain Bacteria; phylum Chloroflexota; class Dehalococcoidia; order Lucifugimonadales; family CATOSD01; genus CATOSD01. The sequence goes on from CBDHFB010000016.1 coordinate 339,349, forward strand.
GTGTTCCAGGACCCCGACGACCAGCTTTTCTCGCCAACGGTGTACGACGACGTGGCGTTCGGCCCCATCTACATGGGACTGCCGCAGCAGGAGATTGACGAGCGGGTCGAGCTTGCGCTGGGCCAGGTCGGACTGGAGGGCTACGACACCAGGATGCCGTTTCACCTGAGCGGCGGGGAGAAGAAGCGGGCCGCGATAGCGACGGTTCTGTCGATGCGGCCGAGAGTGCTGGTGTTGGACGAGCCGTCGGCTGGCCTCGACCCCAGGGCGCGCCGCGGGCTGATTACCCTCCTGGACGAGCTGGAACAGACCATCCTGATCACCACCCACGACATGCACATGGTCAAGGAAGTGTTTCCCCGGTCGATCATCATGGACGGGGGAGTGGTGGTGGCGGACGCCCCTACCGCCGAGATACTCGCCGACCAGGAACTGCTCGAGAGCCACGGCCTGGAACTGCCGTAGCACGGAGGCTCCCACCAGGACCGTGCGAGCCCGGGTCAGAATGCCAGGCGGCCCATCCGGGGTCCCTCCACTGACGATGCTCACGCGGCCACGGCCTTGCTTCGCGGCAAGTTGTCTTGGCACACCCAACAGTGGGCGCCATGCTTTGCGTGATGTGTTTGCATTTATTGGCATCCGTTGCTATTATGGCACTGGCGTAACACTCTCCAGTATAGTGAGCAAGTGTGCACATATCGCCACCTCTATTGTGGAGTGTGCCCGGTTATGGACGACCTTATTCTGCTAGAGGGAAGAGCCTGATGGCAACATCGTCCCGTCCAGGAATGGGCCCTTCCAGGCTGCTTCGGCTGCTTGCGATTCTCGCAGTCGCGCCGCTGGCGCTTGCTCTCGTCCTCGCCGCCTTCTGGTTGTTTTCACTCGACGATTCAGTCCGCGCCCAGGATGATAAACCACCAGGGAACAGGCCACGAGCGTCAGTCTCGATTTCGCGCACTGGCAACGAGATAACGGTTAATTTCTCATCGCTCGCCGGTGCGGATTTCATGATTGTCGGATTGGAGCAAAGGCCCAGTAGTGGCGGGAGTTTCACGTACTTCGATGGCACAACATTTACGACCGACACGAGCACGGCTGGGTCGGAAACTTTCGACGTAGACGCAGGCTTCACCTAACAGGGGTTTTGTAGACGAGTGTTTCGAGGAACCAATAGATACTCCGGAGTGCTTTGTGTCCAGATCGGGCACCATAACGATTCCCATTCAAATCGGTCCCCCACACCCACACCCTCGCCCAGCATCGACATCTTGGACCTTGCGTCATCTATAGAAGAGGGGGAAGAAGACTCTTTTTCTGTCCGTGCCATGAACTTGGAGTCTAAGGTCGCTTACAGTATACGAGTGAGCACAAACAACGGAGACATCGGATTCGGCAGCAATTGCACGCGAACCGACGACAGTCGAACCTTGTCGGGAACATACTCCTACACTGTGAACTTTACCCTTGAAGCTTGCGATACCACTGGCGGCACTGTGACAGCTACCCTGCGTCAGGGGGCCAACGACGTGGTGAGTACCACCCAGAGGGTGACAGTCACCTCACGCCCGAACCGACCGCCTACATTCGATGATGGCACCTCCACCACTCGCTCCATAAAGGAGAATGTCGCAGCCGGGACCGGAGTCCCCCCCCCCAGTCGAAGCGGACGATCCCGACGATGACCGGCTCACCTATTCGCTGGGTGGGACCGACAGTTCTTCGTTCAGTATCCTCTCCAACACAGGCTTGATCCGCACCAGGGCTTTGCTAGACTACGAAACCAAGTCCAGCTACTCGGTGGACGTGGAAGCGAGCGACGGCGAGGACGACGACACAATCACAGTGACCATCAACGTCATAAACCTCGACGAACCGGGGCAGGTCAGGTTCCTGTCCGCGAGCGCACCCGAAGTGGGCAAGGCATTCATAGCCACCCTATACGACCCCGACGGCGGTGTTGAGGGCGAAGACTGGCAGTGGCAAGAGTCCTCGAACGGGTCATCTTGGGACGACATCTCAGGTGCTGAGCAGAGTTTCTACTCGCCGGAGCCCTCCGATGGCGGGAAGTACTTGAGGGCCACTGTCTTCTACAGAGACGCTCACGGCCCGCGTAAGAAATCCACTAGCGCCGCCAGTTCAAGAGTTCGGCCTGCTCCACCTACAAACATAAGCGTTGATATGCATTCAGTAGATCCGAACACCATAGTGGTGTCCTACCAGCTAGGCGGGCCTCCACACTATTACCAGTTCGAGCTGCATCGTTCGAGCACTGAGACCGGGGATTACACCGAGGTGGCAACCAAGGGCAAGGTCCTTTCGCCGGTGGAATTCGACGGAGTGGCCTCTGAATACTGGTACAAGGCCCGAGGTAGGAACTGCGTAACTTCAGACCCTTGGACCGAGTGCGGCGCGTGGAGCTCGTGGTCGAGCGTCTTCTTTCTGCAAACCAAGCTCGGAACGCCCCTACCTATCGTAGAGCCTATAGTTCTGCGCAGGGCCTTGTTGTACTGGCAGCCTGTCGCCAACTCTGACCATAACACTCGCTACACTGTGAGTGTCAGAGATGGCAGCAGCTTTAGTGTCTTGCCGGACGGGACGGATATCGCGGAGAACTACTACGAGATCGACCTTGATGATATATGGTCCGGCAACGGGCTGGCGCAGCAGCCGTCGGGCTTTGACTTCATGGTAAAGGCGACTGACCAGGGCGGCGCCGTTCTGCCAAGTAACGACAGCAAGACTGTCCGAGTCATAGACAACCCCCTACTCCATGATGGTGGACGGGCTCATGCCGACGGCAGTGGGCGAGCAGCGCTTCGTTGGACGACCGATTCGCGTGGCTCCAACTACATTATCCGTTACAGGCAGCTGGGGTTTGGCACGTCTTTTGGCATCGGAGCGATAGACCACACAAACATAAACTGGCCAAAGTACAGTGGGTGGCCGTACTATCACGGCGCGACCGATGAACCATCGGATTCGTCTAGCAGCCACAACATACAAGGTCTCGACGACGACGAGATATACGCGATCCAAATCAACTATGAGATCGAAGACATCAAGGTTTTCTCGGCTAGAGACGCCTTCGTGTGGCCCTCATCAGAGTTGCCAGGAAACAACAAGCGCGTTGCGACCTATCCGTTCTTCGGACACCACGCCGGAAGAACATTCGAATACATCATCTGTCACACGACGTTTCCACTTTCCGAACGTGCCACGTGGGTCGATATCATCGTCGACGCATTCGAGCAGTGGGAGGAGGCAACCGACGGGTTTATCACAATGACACGCGACCTGACAGGTGGATGTCCCTTTGCCGCTGTCGGCACCGACCCCACGCGACGCTTCATAGTGCAGGACGATCGGCAGAACGAAGTCAGGATGTTCAACGTGACCTCTATGACGGCCATTCATGCCTTCCCCGAGTTCAAGTCGGATGCCTTCAAGAATTGCTTGAGGCCAGGGACAAGCGCCTGTGTCACCTCCTTCCACGGCTATTCGGGCCTGAGCACTCAGGATCCCGAAGAGAGAAGAGCAATCGCTGAGCACGTGGCAAGCCAGAATTGGAGAGCGTTGCTCGACATCCTAGGGGCATTGCTTAGTGACAGGCAAGCCAGCAATGCCATCCAGAGTGTTGATATTAGCTTTAATCAGGCCAGATTCAAAAGCATCGCTGACCCTTCTGGGCTCTCGGACCTTAATATGCCCGCGAACGTTGCATTCAATACCTGCATGCCTGACACAACTCCCGCTTCGCTAGGCGATGATCCCGATGAAGGCTACAAGGCATACATGATCGCCGTTCATGAGGCTGGGCACGCGCTGGGCCTGTCGGGCTTCAGTTTTAGGGACCTTTTGAGCAGCTTTGTTCCTGACTTTATCGCCCCACTGCTCAACCGTCCCATCATCTGGTTTGAGGGGACCGACGGCCAGAGATACGTAACGTCCCACCCGACCATTCCCGACTCGGTGCTAAATTACGACGATGATGACAAGATAAGGTCCCCGATTGATGCAACATTTGCTGAACCGGACTGCTCGCCCCATCCCTTCGACATCGTGGCCATCTACGCTCTCTATCAGACAAAGTGAAATGGTCGGCGGATTGGTACAAGGAGTGAGAGTTGTTGCCCGGCCGGCCGCGGCCCTTGTTGCCTCACTTCTCTCCACGGCGTTGTTGGCCGGTGCCCTCTGTGAGTTAGATATCCAAAGTGGCTTCGCTCATCCCCCAAGGGAAGATTCCAGGCTAAACGTATCGCAATCGTCGCCCACGCCCAAGTGGTCACCCGACGGTAGTCAGATCGTCTTTTCGCACATTCAGAACGTCCCCGGCATATATGATGCGACGTCGATTAATGTCGCCGCGTCAGATGGCTCGACCTTGCGGACGATTTCCAAGGACAACGTATACTACTTCACTCCGGACATCTCCGCTGATGGCTCACGTGTAGCATACGTGACGGTGGCGCACGACTACGAGGATGAAATCGATGGCTTCGGCGACTTCGAGATAGAGATATCGGGGCTGGACGGCTCTGGCAGACGCAGGCTAACGAACAACACAGTTCATGACGTCTCCCCGCTATGGTCTCCGGATGGCAGCCGCATAGCGTTCGCAAAGAGCAGTGCCCTCACGGGCGCGGACGGCTCCGGGGATGGTTTCTACACTATGGCTGCGGACGGCTCTGATGTGCTCCGGGTTCTGCCCGACATCTCGACGGGTGGATTGGTCGGACGCAAACACGTGATTGATCAATACCCTTTAACAGGTTTGTCGTGGTCTCCGAACGGAAAGGCCCTGGCTTTCTTGGTGGCACTGATTGTGCGTGAAAACGACAGTGTTGGCGATAAGATCATTCGGGCCGCTCTCTACACGATTGGGGCAGAGGGCGCGGGATTAACACAGCTGTACGTCGCTTCGGTCGGTTGCTGTCACCAACATTGGCTATATGGACATCCGGCATGGTCCCCCGATGGCAGGGAGTTGGCGTTTTTCGCTTCAACCTACACTGAGGAAAGGGGATGGAGTGACAAGCTGTATGTAATCGGTCTGGACGGCTCCGACCCAAGACTGGTGATTGAAATGCAGCCGGGCTCCCACAAAAGGACTGCCAACCCACAATGGTCACCTAATGGCACGAAATTGCTGTTCGCATTTGGACACGACGGGTCGGGTAAAGCCAATTCGGCTGTATATGTTGTGAATGCAGATGGAACCGGGCTTCAGGTGGTCGGGGCAGGTACAAGTGCATCCTGGTCGCCGGATGGTTCACGGATTGCCATACTCGACTCAACCATCGAAGAAGACAAAGCCGCCATTCTCTTCACGGTAGCGTCGGACGGGTCGGACGTCCGTGTTGTTGTCAGGAGGGACGGAGATCACGGGCTGCGAGCTGCCAATGCGAAGTGTATCTTGTCCTTCTGCTGGTGAACGTCGCAGTCGCTGAGTGTATGGACGAAGAGCAATGAGTGAGACCCACATGCGTATATCCGTTTGGGGGCGGCCACGATGAGAACGAAAGTAGTCATGCTTGTCTTGGCGACCCTTGTGATCCTGGTCGCGGCGGTGTTCTTCACCGTTCGCCAGTACGGCCCGGGAACCATGCTCGCTGAGGCGGACTTCGTTGAGGGCACGACACTAGGCGGATCTTCCGACAATAACCGCTCGCGGGCGCTTGATGAGACCGCGCAAGTCAGTCCTCCGTGCGCCGGCAGCCTATGCGGGACGCGTGACGTTAGCTTGGTCGACTTCTTTTCGAGCCCAGTGGGCCAGAACAGCGCCCCGTCAGGCGATACGGACATGCCAGGTGTCGAAGAAGTATTGACGCAGGGCCTTGCTCTGGTCGGAACGTCCCCAACTCATCTGGCATTCCGCGGTACTGCCCAAGTGGATTCCACACGATGCGAGTGGCGTGGCATCGCAAGAACTGTAGAGCAGCGGGAGGCCGCGGTACGTTTTGGCTTGTCTTGGATGACGACGAAGTGTTGCCATCCGCTTCAGAGGCCGAACGCAGATTTATGGAGGCGTTGAATCAATCGAACCCCGCCTACCCGGCAACTGTCAGGTCGAACTTTCTTGCACTTGCTCGAGGAGGTCTGTCTACCGAGTATCTGTTCCTATCTTGCTTCGTAGACTATGTCGCTCACGAATTCTTGCTCGGCTCCGGTGTCACGGCAACCACAACACTGACTGTCACTTATGACCGGCGCGGGGAAGCCCGTGTGTACGATCTGTACAGGGAGGCCCACGAAGCGGGAGAGTTCGGCGGCCAAGAACTCATGAACGAGGCGGAGTACCTGGGGTGGTTAGGACTTCTGGTCTCAGACACGGAACGAGTCCTGAGCCTTATTTTCGAAGATCGCGAAAGCGTGGTCTTTCTTGCACCGATGGGAGCGCACCATGCAATTGCGTTGGAGGCATGGCAGGCGGTGGCGCAGTGGGACATCCAGGTAGATGCCCAAGGCACGGTGAACGCGGTGCGTTACGGGGCCCCGATTGACGATCCCGAGCACACCCAGACGCTTCCGAACCTGACGAACCGCATCGCTGCGGCAACGGCCACATCCACGGCCACGACGACCAGGCTAGCAAGCGTGTCGGGTCTGAACCAATACTACCGGGACATTGGGGCGTACGATGACATCACCCCCGGCGACAACGCGACCACCACCTTCACGCCCGCACAGCCTCCACCAGTGTACATCCCTGCACCCGAGAGCCTGTCGGCCACGGCTTCGGGTGAGGATACGGCCAGGCTGTCTTGGTCGTCTGTGAGCGGTGGTTCGGGATACCAAGTGCAGCACCGACGGAGCGAAGCGGGCGACCGCTGGACGACGGCCACGTCGACTCTCACGAGCACGACATATGCGGTAACGGGACTGAGGTGCGGCGCCACGCACGACTTCAGGGTGGGAGCGTACGGCGACGGTGTGACTTACAACGCGCGCACGGGGCTGTGGGCACAGGCCACCACGACAACCGACACGTGCAGCCCGCGTCCGCCGGAGTTCGAGTCGGAATCGTACGGGTTCGACGTGAGCGTCGCGGCGAGGGCCGGCGAGCCGGTGGGCACGGTAACGGCGTTCGACCTGAACGACGACCCTATCACGTACTCCATAATCTCCGGTAACGGGGCCGGGACGTTCGCCATCGCCACCAGCACAGGCGAGATCACCGTGGCAGCCGGTCCGGGGGCCCCGGTGGGCGCGGCGTACACGCTCACGGTGGGAGCGAGCGACGGTGTGAGCGGGACGACGAGCGTGACGGTAACGGTGGTCGAGGTCGACTGCAGCGTGGGAGCCGCGGTCGCCAACCCGGGAAGCAACCTCGAGTTGGTGAGCGACTGCGAGACCCTTCTCACTATCCGAAACGCGCTGGCGGGCACGGCGACACTGAAATGGAGCCTCGACACGCCGATCACCAGTTGGGACGGGGTGACGGTCGGCGGCACGCCGCGGCGCGTGACGAGACTCGTGCTGGAGAGACGGGGTCTGACGGGCGAGTTGCCGACGGAGCTAGGTCTACTGACGGGCCTTGAGGAGTTGAATGTTAGCCTGAACTCGCAGTTGACCGGTCTGATACCGGCGGAACTGGGGGACCTGGCAAATCTGCGCACGCTGCATCTTCGCTACAATAGACTGACGGGCCCGATACCTCCCGAATTGGGCGGACTAACCAGACTGACGGATCTGCAGCTCCATGGCAAGCGCTGAACGGCCCGATACCCCCCGAGTTGGGCAACCTGTCCGAGCTGGTGAACCTCTATCTCGGCGTTAACTACCTGACCGGCCCGGTCCCGGTCGAACTGTCCCGCTTGGCGCAACTGGAAGATCTGTGGCTGTCCTTGAACCGCCTCAGCGGCCCGATACCTCCGGAGTTAGGGATGCTGCAGGCCTTATGGAACCTCGAACTTGACGAGAACAGGCTGAGCGGCAGCGTTCCTTGGGAGTTGGGGAGCATCAGTAGCCTCAGCACGCTGCGCCTGTCGGAGAACTCCCTGGAGGGGTGCATACGGTCGTCTTTGAGAAACGTTCAGACAAACGACCTCGACCGCCTGGGATTGCGGACTGCCCGCAGACGGCCCGGGTGCCGGCGCCAGTGGGGCTGGGCGTATCCCTGGCCTCCTCGACGTTCACGGTGACGTGGGGGGCGGTAAGCGGCGCGGCCAACTACGAGGTGCAAGAGCGCACGGACGGCCCCGGTGGGGAGTGGACTCGTGTGGGCGCCACAACGGCCACCACGCTCACGTACAGTCTCTCCGGCGGCCCTGAGTGCGGCGCCACTTTCGAGTTCAGGGTGCGCTCCTTCGGGGACGCGACGACATACGCGGCCGGCTGGAGCGAGGGCTCCGGGGTGCAGTCCGTGGTCACGGCCTCGTGCAATCGCGCGCCTGAGTTCGCGACTTCCACGTACACGTTCATGGTCGCGGAAGACGCCACCACGACGAATCTCGTGGGGACGGTGTTCGCGACCGACCCCGACTCGGACCCGGTGTCTCACGCCATCACCTCAGGCAACTCAGCGGGCAATTTCGCCATCGCCACGAGCACGGGCGACGTCACGGTTGCCGGGGAGTTGGACCACGAAAGCGTGCCTTCGTACACGCTGGTGGTGGAGGCGCGGGACGACAGGGAGGGCTTTGCGACGACGACGGTGGAGATCGAGGTGACGGACGTAGCCGAGGACGCTCCGCCTGCACCGACGGGACTGGGCGTGACTCTGGCCGATGGGACGTTCACCGTGACGTGGAGCGTGGTCGCGGGAGCATCGGTCTACGAGTTACAGCAGCAGGTGTTGGGCTCTGCCGAAGGTTGGGCCGCAGTCGCGACCACCGCCGGGTTGACGCAAACGTACAGCCCGCCCGGCGGGCCTGCGTGCGGCACGACCTACGAGTTCAGGGTGCGGGCGTACGGAGACGGCACGGTGTATGCCGCCGTCTGGGGCGCGCCGTCCGAGCCGGAGTCACACACCACCGGGGCGTGCAACCGCGCGCCCGTGTTCGGCGCGTCTTTCTACACGCTCACCATATCCGAGAACGCGGCCACGGGCGCGTCGGCGGGCGCCATACCGGCGACAGACCCCGACGGCGACCCTGTGAGCCACTCGATCATTGTGGGCAACGACGCGGGTAAGTTCACCATATCGACGAGCACCGGGGCGATCACGCTGACCGGGACAGTCGACCCCGACGCCGTGGCATTCTACGCGCTGACGGTCGAGGCGAGCGACGATGAGGGCGAGACGTCCACCGCATTGGTCGGCGTCGCCGTGCTGCTGGACGAGTGCTCCAACGGCACGGTTGTGCCCCGTCCCCGCAGCAGCCCGCGGCTCGTGCGCGACTGCTCGATGCTGCTTGTCGCGAGGGACACGCTCGCCGGCGACGCCAGTCTCGACTGGAGCGCCGACACCGACATCGACGACTGGCAGGGGGTGAGGGTTGAGCGCGGAGATTCCCCATACGTCCGCGTGCTGTTCCTCCCCGACGCGGGCCTGACGGGGAGCATACCGGCGGCGCTGGGCGGTCTCGCGGACCTGCGCAGGGTCGACCTCGACTACAACTCGCTGACCGGCGGGCTCCCGCGCGAGCTCGGCAGCCTGGCCGGAGTGGAGCTGATGTACCTGAACCACAACAACCTCACCGGTGCGATACCACCAGAGCTGGGTCAGCTCAGGAACCTGAATTCCCTGTTCCTCACCAGCAACGACCTGACGGGCGGCATACCACCCGAGCTGGGCAACCTGAGGAGTCTCACCGAGCTCATAATCGAAGAGAACTCCCTGACGGGGGGCATACCCGAGGAGCTTGGAGCGCTCTCGAACCTGAAGTCCCTGTACCTGAGCGAGAACAATCTGACCGGTGGCATACCTCCCGAGTTGGGCAAGCTGAGTAACCTCAAGTATCTGCTGCTCGAGGGCAACCCCCTGGGAGGCGAGATACCCACTGAGCTGGGAGGGCTGACCCGCCTTGAGAACGTGTACCTGAGACACATCGGTTTGATCGGAGAGATACCGGCGGCGTGGGGGGACCTGCCTAACCTGACGAGCCTGTACCTGAATGGCAACAGTCTCATGGGCTGCATCCCGTCAGGGCTGCGGGACGTCGAGGAGAGCGACCTCGAAGGGCTGGGACTCGACTATTGCAGCTAGCCCCGGGAGGAAGGACTGCCCTCTTCTCCGCTAGCCTGTTGTCGCCGATTCGCTGTTAGGCGAGGGTTTCGAGGGCAGTCGCCCTTGGCCTTGCGGCTGAGCAGTTCGTCGTCAATCGCCTTCAGTCGGGCGGCTGTCCTATCGCGCGTAAAATCGCATCCCGCCCGATAGCGCATCTCCTCCACGGCTGTGTCATCCGCACCCGGTTCACCTGTGATCCACTCATGTTCGCTAAGTGTCGCCATCAGCTTTGCAACTGCCGGTTTCTTGGTTGAGACAAGTGCAATCTGACGGCGCCGGCAATCCGACACACGCTCTGCGCCGCGTTCGCGAATTGCGGCGCGCCGGGGTTGGTGCTACGCTGTACGCCCGGACTCCGGCTCGGCACCGGCGTGCCGAGCGCAAACCTCACCCCCGGCGGCTCCGACACGCGCAGATGAGCGACTTCGTATACCTGATTCGATACCTCTACGCCTCGATCGGGTGGCGGCTGGTCGCGTGGCTTGGACTGGTCGGCGCCGCTTCGCTGCTCGAGGGCATCAGCATCAGCCTGATTCTGCCGATACTCGCCGGGTCGGCCACCACCACGGACTCGACTCTGTACCAGGCGCTCACCAGGGGCGCGGCCCTCGTGGGGTTGCCCTACAATCTCTGGGTGGCCGTAATCGGCATGGCCACGCTCTACTCGGCGCGCACAGCCTGCTTCATCTTCCAGGAGGTTGTCGCCGGCAGGATAACCGGCTCGCAGCTCGCCCGCATGAAGATAGAGCTGGTGGAGAGGGTGTTCAGGGCCGACTACCAACACGTGCTGGAGCGTGGCGTGAGCGCGTATACCAACGCGGCCACCATCGAGATAGGCAACGTCGCCCAGGTGCTCAACAACTGCGCGCGTTTCATGGTCGCCTTGGCCTACACCTTCGTCTACGTGGCGCTGCCGCTCGCTATCAACCCCGTCTTCACCAGCGTCGTCATCGTGGTCGGCATTCCCGGCTACTTCCTCATCAAGCGCGCCTTTGGGCTTGCCGCCAGGTACTCCGTCAGGGCCACCGCCGCCAACGCGGCGTTGCAGTCCCAGCTCGTGCAGGCCTTTGGGTCGCTCAAGTACCTGAAATCCACGCACGGTAGCGGCAGGGTCACGCGGCGGCTTAGCGCGACCAGCACCGAGCAGGGCGACCTGGAATACCGCCAGAGAGCCTTGAGCGCGTTCGTGAGCAACGGCGCGGAGCTGTTCTTCATGATCGTCATCGCCGCGCTGCTGTTGTACTACGTGGAGATAGCGCGCCAGGAGGTGATAGAGATTCTCTTCATCCTCTTCATCGTGCGCCGCGGCATGAACTACGCGCTACAGGCCCAGAACTCTTTCCAGGGCTTTCTTCGGTACGTCGGCAGCGCGCGCAACTTCCGCGAACTGATACGCGAGCTCGAGGATTACGAGGAACCCACCGCGCCCGAGGGAACGGCGCCCGACTTCGACCGGCCCATCGCGCTCGACGGGGTGACCTTCCGGTACGGGGACGGCGCGCCCGCGCTGGACGCCCTTAGCCTCGAGATTCCGCCGCGCAGCACCGTCGCATTCGTCGGCGCGTCCGGCGCAGGCAAGTCCACGCTCGCGACGCTCCTGACGGGCATACTTCCCCCTACGGCGGGAGTGGTTCGCGTGGGCGACACGCCCTACGGCGAGCTGGACCTGGCGGAGTTGCGGCGGCAGATCGGTTACGTGACGCAGGAGAGCGTCATCTTCAGCGACTCGGTGCGGAACAACATCACGCTGTGGGAAGGCGACGGCCCGGACGTGGACGCTGCGATGCGGGAGGCGGCCGGGGCGGCGGACATCGCCGAGTTCATCGAGTCCCTTCCCGACGGCTACGACACCGCGCTCGGCGAGAACGGCCTGAACGTCTCCGGCGGGCAGCGGCAGCGCATAGCCATCGCGCGGGAGCTGTACAAGCGCGTCCCTGTCCTCATACTCGACGAGGCCACCAGCGCGCTCGACAGCGAGTCCGAGAGGGTGGTGCAGCAGAGCATCGACTCCCTCAGGGGAGACAAGATGGTCATCGTCATAGCGCACAGGCTTTCTACCGTCCGCAACGCGGACACCATCTTCGTTCTCAGGGAGGGCCGACTTGTCGAGCAGGGCGGCTACGCGGCGCTCTACGCGCGCAACGGCGTGTTCACGCGGATGGTGGATACGCAGTCCGCCGCGCCCGACGAGGGGAGCGCGGCGGAGGCGGGGCGAGTGTAGGGGGGCGGGTTGCGCGGTTGGCGGCGAAAACCTATGCTCTTGGCAAGTGAGAGGAACGGAAGGCGCCAGCGATTTGCGGGGCAGGTCTAGATTCAGTTGGGAAGGCACTCGATGAACGCGATCAGGATAGAGTCCATAAGGATACGGGGGTTCCGCTCTCTCGCTGACTTCGAGATGTCGGAGATGCCGCAGGCGACGGTGTTCATCGGCGCGAACGGCTCCGGCAAGTCCAACTTCATACGTTTCTTCGAGATGCTTAGCTGGATGCTGAGATCGAGGCGGCTGCAGGAGTACGTCCAGCGGCAGGGCGGGGCGGATGACCAACTCTTCGGCGGAGCCGCCGTAACGCCGCGTATTGAAGCGGAAATCCGAATGCGGACTTCACAGGACTGGAGAGACTACCGGTTCGCGCTTGCGCACGCCCACCCGGATCGGTTCTTGTTCACTGACGAGAGGTTCAGGTACAGCACCTCCTGCCCTGGAATCGAGGAGGATTGGCAGCATCTTGGAAGCGGACACCTTGAAGCCAAGATAGTGGAAGCTGCTCAGTCGCCGGACAACCCGGTAGGCGTTAGGAACGACGCACTTCTGGTGGGCCTTCTGATGAGCGATTGGCAGATATTTCAGTTCCACGACACATCCGACAATTCCGCGTTCAAGAAGAGTTGGGACGTTTCCGACAACGGCCAACTGCGCAGCCATGGTGACAATCTGGCGGCGGTGCTCTACCGACTCGAACGTGAGGACCTTCGGCGCTACGAAACGATATGCCGCCAGATTGCGCGGGTGCTGCCCGGGTTCGACCGGTTCGACATAGAGGAAAACTTCGGGCGTGTGCTGCTGAGATGGCGGGCCAAGTGGAGCGACAAGAGCTTTGGCGCACATCTCACGTCGGACGGCTCGCTGCGTTTCTTCCCCCTGGTGACGCTGCTCAACCTGCCGCTGCATTTGCTGCCGGATGTCATCATGCTGGACGAGCCCGAGCTCGGGCTGCACCCAGCGGCCATCGCGCTGGTTGGGGGCCTGATAAAGTCGCTTTCCTCGGAGCGTCAGGTAATTGTGGCTACGCAGTCTCCGCTGCTGGTGGATGCATTCAGCGTGGACGAGATTTTCGTGTTGGATCTTAAAGAGGGCCGGACCATCTGCCGCAAGCTGGACGCCGAGGACTACCAGCACTGGCTCGACGACGGCTACAGCGCGGGGGAGCTGTGGCGCATGAACCTGCTCGGCGGGCGTCCGTGATTCGACTGGCGATTGTGGTCGAAGGCGAAACGGAAGAACGTTTCGTGAAGGACGTGCCAGCTGGTCACCTGCTCCAGTTCGGAGTTTTTCCTACTCCAAAACTTCTTGGAGGTGGGATCAATACTGAGGGCCTTGCCGTGAGCATGGCGAACCTGTTCGGATTGGTCCGCGGCTTAGTCTGAAAGCCGCATCGGCAGTCGGCGATGCCCTCCTACCTGGTCTTCGGCGTGGGGATGTACCGCGGCCGCGGCGAGTTCGTGGCAGACACGGCGACGGCGTAAGCGGCCGCGAGCCGATGCCGGCCCTAGGCTGACACCACCGTCTTGGTGTCGCCGGCGGCGAGGGCGTTCATGTACGCTAGGATGAGGTCGCGGGTGCGGTAGCGCTTGAACGCCTTTTCGTCCTGCCGCCGGACTATGGGGAAGGTGTCCAGCACGTAGGCCGCGTCGTCGCGGGAGAGGCCGTAGAGGTGGAAGTAGAGGGCGTCCAGCCGGGCGCGCAGGTGGCGGCGGTCCTCCTCGTCCCACTTGAACGGCGGGCCGAGATAGCCGAGGTCGCGGGCGAACGGCTCCATGTCGTGGGCGGTATAGGTCAGGCGCAATACGTGATCGCGGACCAACTCGCGCGCCGTTACGTCGCCGAACCGACGGTCGTAGTCGTCGGGGGCGATGACGGGGAGTTGTTCGACGATGTACCAGTTCATGTGCGTACCTTGTGCTTTCTGCCTTGCGACAAAGTCGTAGCACATTGAATTCAGATTGGCTACCAGGTGATAGGCTGGGTCCGCGTTCCCGACGAGCAGAAGGGGCATTGTATTCCCGTAACCGGCCCAAGGCACGATAGAGGACGTCATGGTTCTGACGTCGTTTGGCCTGGCAATGTCACGGAAGCCCAGCGCGTAGCCGGGGCATACGGGTAGGTTGTCCTTCACTTCGGAGGCTGGCACCCAGTACTCAGTCTGCGGCAAGAAGTCTGGGTCTGCGTGCTGCCATTCCTCTACGGGTTCGCTCAGGTAGGGGTTATGTGTGTTTTCGGGATTGACGGTAACTGAGTTGGCCCGGTGGTCGAAGTGCAATATCATCCTGCCCTGGTACAAGGGAAGATACAGGTCCTCTCCCTTCTTCCAACGGTTGCCCTGTACGGGGTAGAAGCCCCCACCTTCCAGTTGGGCGGCTGTCCTGAAGAGGCCGGAATCGTTTGTCATGTCGAACATACGGTTGTACTTCACCGACCACATGCTATCTTCTTCACGCTTGGAGTGGTCTACGAGCACCGGGTGGCGGTCGTATATGCCCCGCGTGATGTCGGCGTCGCGGCGGGTGCGGAAGACGGGCGCGGTGCCGGTGTTGGGGTTGACGCGGGCGAAGTCGGACGCGGCGAGCGGGAAGCAGCGGTCTGCGTCGTGGATAGTCGCCGGGTCGTGCAGGAAGAAGGCGCACTCGGTCTGCTTAAAAGTGCGTTTCTCGCCTCCGAAGACGAGGGCGCAGAACTTGAAGCGGGAATCCACGTCGGGGAAGAACGGTGGTAGCCCCATTCCGAGACGGCGGTTCTCGAAGTCGAACAGGCTCGACACGCGGCCGGACGTGGAGACGGAGCGGAAGAACCGGGCGGCGGTCTTGTCGGCGTAGATGCCAGACGGCGTGAGCAGGCCCACGTAGCCGTCGAGCTTGACGAGGGACATGGCTCGCTCTACGAACAGCGAGTACAGGTTGATGTCGCCGCGCCCGAGCAGAGGGTAGTCGCCACAGTTGCGCACCAGCCGGCCCAGGCCATCGGCCTGCCTCTTGGCCGCGTCGAACTCGTCAGCCAGGGGGTCGAAGTCGTCGCGCAGTTGGCGAATGGCCCGCCGCCTCGCGGCCGCGGTGGGAGCTAGCGCGATTTCCCTGTTGCGGGAGGCGAACCACTCGACTTCCTGTAGCTTGATGCGGTCCCAGGGCGGGTTGCTTATGACGGCGTCGAAACCGCCTTGGGGCCGTTCGTTCTGCCAGTTGCTCCACACGCCCGGGAAAGCGGCCTCCCAGTGGAAGAAGCTCTCGCGGTTGGCGATGGCTTTGGCGTCGCTCCAGAGATTGTTGAACTGCGTTTCGGTGTCACTGTCCTGCCCGCTGTCGATGGCGTCGGGGCCGCGCGCCAGAAGGTGATAGGCGTCGTTGGGACGGCTGCCCAGGTACTCTACAAGCGGCGCCTCGAACTCGCTGAGAGCCTTCTTTTTCATGCCGGCGGTCATCCAGTTCTTGCCGGCCAGAAAGTCGAGCAGGCCGCGCAAGTCCGCCGTGGTCTCTTCCACCTGCTGGAACAGCGCGGCGGACTCCTGCGCCTCGGCTATGTCGGCGTCCGTCATCTCCTCTATCTGCTGCATACCTTCAATGGCGGATTCGGCTCCCGCTATCGCGCTGCTGACGAACAGTCCGCTCAGCCGGTTCAGTTCTTCCCGACCATCCAGGACTCGCAGGCCGATCAGGGAATCGCCGTGGCGCAGGTGGTGGTCGAGGAAGGACAGGGGCGCGCCGACAGTGAAGCTGTGGAGCCAAAGCGAGACCTTGGCAAGCTCGACGGTGAGCCTGTTCTTGTCCACGCCGTAGATGCAGCGTTTCAGCACCATGCGCCGTATGATTGCCTGGTCGGTGAGCTGGGATTCGTCGACGACCCAGTCGGCGGCCCCGGCGCGGCGGAGGATGTCCTCGCGAATGGCGGCCACCCGGCGCACCAAGGGAGATTCGTAGCCGCCGGGGAGCCAGTCTGTGGCGGTAGGCGCGGACTCCACGAGGTCGGCCACGTAGTCGGACAGGAAGTCCACGGCGGTGACCAGGAAGTGGCCGCTGCCCATGGCGGGGTCGAGCACTTTGAGGTCGAGGACGGCTTCTGCGGGATCCAGTTTCAGCAGCTCGGCGCGGCGCTCTGCGTGAGGTCTGCGGTCGGACTTCAGCTCGGCGGCCCTGGTCTCGAAGGCGGCGCGGCGCTCGTCCGCGAGGGGCTTGAGTGTGCGGTCGATGATGAGGTCTACCAGCTCCTGGGGGGTGTAGAAGCTGCCGCTGTCCTTGCGAGCGTAGGCGTTGGGACGGATGGAGATGACGCCATAGTCATCACGGACCGGCTCGTGCACCAGGAGCCGCTCGTAAATCGAACCGAGTTGCTGCACCGACATGTCCCGGTAGTTGACAAACTTGGGCGAGGCTTCAGCCGTGTGGCTCAGCGCGTAGATGATGGGGGCGAGTTCGGCGTCGGACAGCCGCGCGCGCTCCAGCAGCGGGGCAGCGTTCGCGCTGAAGAGGCCGCCGTTGTATGGGGGCAGGCCGATGGACGGGTCGCCCTGATCGATCATGCGGAAAAGTTCAGTAAGGCGGTTGTAGTAGTTGGCGGCCCCATCAGAAAAGACGTCGTATTGACTCGTTCTGTGGGCTACGTCGTCGCGCACGCGCTTTCTCAGGCCGTAGTCGTCGTAGCGGGAGTCGTTGACCGGCAGCAGGCCGCGGTCCTCGGCGTAGAGCACGAACAGCAGCCGGTACAGGAAGATGAGAGCGGCGTCGCGAACCTCGCGCATGTCGTTGGCGGGGTCTCGGGCCAGCACGCTCACAAGGTCAGGGAAGACCTTCTCGAAGACTATCTTGGAGAGGTCTTGGGCGACCTTCTCTTCGTAACGGCGGCCTTCGGCGAGCGCGGCCTCGAGGAAGGTTGCGGTGGCGCCCCCGGCCGGGGTGAACGAGTCCCGGTGGAACAGCAGCCGGAAGACGCGCAGGCGGTCGTGGTCGTCGCGCGCGAGCGTGTCGGCGAGATCGATCTCGAAGTAGGCGGTGGCCCGCGGGCGGGCGCGGCCGTCGTAGAGCCGCCAGACACGACCATTGGTGAGGATGCCCCAGCGTATGCGGCCATCCGACACTCTGTCGGCGGTGGCGAGATAGCGCAGTATCTGGCCGTGCGGGGTCTCCGAGCGCCGCGGGCCGTCGCCGCCGCGGGCGTCGAGCGGCAGGCCGAACCGCTTGCTCTCCTGGACGACGAGGGCGTCCTTGTAGCGGTCGTCGGGCTTGGGTCTCGCGTTGGCGCGGTCCTTCGCGTCGGCGTCGGCGAACAGCAGGTGGTCCGGGATGTCCTCGTTGCGTGCGGCGGCCTGCTGGGGCAGATAGTCTGCCCAGCCCAGCAGGTCGAACATCGGGCGGATGAGATCCTGCTCGGTGGTGGACTCGTTCGGACTCGCGGCAGCGGCCAGGGCGTCGCAGCGACGCCGGACCTCGGCGAGGAAGGCGCGAAACTCGGTTGCGGCGTCCGCTGTCGCGCGCCACTCCGGCGTGTCGCGGATGCCCTCCGTCAGGAAGTATTCGGTGAAAAGCTGGCCCTGCAAATCAGCGCCTTTCGTTGGCCGCGCCCGCCTACCGGCTTGGTTTCAAACCTGCCCCCACGGATTCGGCCGTCTGTTGGTAGGGGCGGGTTTCAAACCCGCCCTGGGGCGACCGGCCAACGCACGCAGACAGGCGGGTCCTGCCGCGGGCGGGCAGGTGTGAAACCTGCCCCTACGGGTCTGGCGGGCCGACTGCCGCGGCCCCCCCGCGCTACGCCTCGATGGGCTTGGTGGCCGAGCCGTAGATGCCCCAGAAGAACTCGCTTACGTTGCCGAGGCCGCCCGCGACGGCGACGATGAACGAGTCCGGACTGGCCGCGATGGGCACCTCCACGTCGGGGTAGTTCTCAAGCCACTGCAGGTCTGGGCGCTCGTACCAGTTGCCCAGCTTGTCTCGCTTTATGTTGCCGTCGCCGTACAAGGTCTTGAACGGCAGCCGAGCCGTGCGGTGCAGGTAGTTTCGCACGTCCGCCTTGTCCCAGCCCGCCTGGGCCATGATCCGCGCGTGGTCCGGCGCCACCAGCAGGGTGTGCTGGGCGAGCACCTTCTTGTTCGTCGCCGGATTGATCTTGCCGCCCCGCAGCCAGTCGCCCGAGGGCGCGCTGCCGGTGAAGTGCAGGGCGGACGCCGCCACGTCCAGGATGGTCTCCGGCCTGGTGCTGGACACGTCCACTATGGACCCCACGCCCGAGACCGCGACCACGGTCACGGTGCTTTCGCGGGGCCGGTAGCCCTTGTCCACGTGATAGGGCGACCAGGGGCTGGCGTCCTCGTTCTCCGCGATGCACATGCTGTACTTGGTCGGAAGGCCCATCGTGTTGATGTCCGCCTCGCCGGCGTAGCAGTCGCCAATGTTCATCAGCGAGAGGCGCAGCGAGCGGCCAATCACGGTGTTGGCGTAGTTGATAGCGCCAGGGCCCATGGCCGTGGTGCCGGCGTTGATTCCGAGCCGCTTGGCGATGGGGCCGTTGACTATCATCAGCGGGGCCTCGGGTACCGTGGACACCTGCATCTCTCGGAGAATGCAGTCCGGCTCGGCGAGCGCCTCCACCGCCGCTATGAGAACGGGCAGGTGCTCGGGCCGGCATCCGGCCATCACCGCGTTTACGGCCAGTTTCTCCACGGTGGCGATTCCGAAGCCCGGCTCCATTATAGACACGACGTCCTGGGGGTCGCGCTTGGTGCCCCCGAGCATACGCTCCACGGCCTCGGGCGTGGGCGGCACGACGGGGAAGCCGTCGCCCCAGCCCCTGTCCAGGAACAGGCTGTTGACCGCCTCCACGGTCGACAGGAAGTCGTCGCCGCCGACGGTCACGGACCCGGACGCGCCGTTCGCGCCCGGGGCCGCGGCAGGCTCTCTGACCGGGTCGAGCAGCCCGCGGACTATGCCGTCGATCTGCTCGTCGATCATGCTGCGAATCAGGTCGTGGTTCTGGCCCGCCACGACGTGGGGAATGGTGACGGAGGGCAGCAGGGGCTGGCCCCACGCCGATATGCTGGTGCGCCAGGCGGAGGAGAAGCGCTGGGCTACGACGGCCACGGCGGGCAGACCCGCCTTTTCGACCGCTACCGTGTCGTGGGCAAGCCACGACGTGCATCCCCCTCAATCGGCGGTGGTGCCTATCACCCCCTGGCACTCCTCGGCGATGCGGTCGACGTCCTCATCGGAGGCGACGGTGCGGCCCCAGCCGATGGAGCCGGTGTAGTTCTTGAACTGCACTTCCGGGAAGCGCTGGCGTATCAGATCCGAGACGCGGGAGAGCACCACGTCACCGCCGGACTTCTGGTTCCAGTAGAGGCCGATGGTCTTGCCGTTCAGAGTGTCCAGCCGCGGCGCGGGACGCACCGTGAGGCCGGTGTACTTGGTTGCGACGGGGTTGAGGACTTCGATGTTTGGCATGGCTTCACCTTCCGTTCAGCTAAGGAGGCCTCCACCGGCCTGGCGTGCCGATGGTATGCGACTAACCTTGCCTTGCGCTCCGCGCGCTGTCAAGTGCGGGAGCGACATCGGTCCGGAATGTAGCCGGTTAGAGGAGATGCTGTCGGCCCCCTTTATGCACTCGCACAGCCGTGCTACTATCCCCTCCACGAGGGACCGACCCCGCCACTCAAGAGTCCCTTCCCCCTCGATGGGGGAAGTCTAGTGCCTGCCCCGTACTTGATACGGGGATGGGGGTGGGGGTGAAGATGCGGCGTGTTTGGGACCTCCCGCCGACCTGTCTCATTTCTGTAACATTTCGTAACTGTTCTGCCCAATTCGGTCTCGCCAGCGTATCAAGCCGTCGCGGACGGCCAACTCTCCCAGCTAGGTAATGAGTCAAAATGAGTCAAAATGAGACAGTTGTCGAGGGTTTTCCCACGAAAGGGCGGCATTTGGCCCTGTCTGGCCCACTCGGCCTGGCGCCCTGTACACCGCCAGGCACGGCCAATCCTCTTCGCCAACATCGGCATGTATGTTTTTGTATAATCCCCGTATATTTATGCTGAGGTCACCATAGCTATTATGCTGGCGTCCCCCACCCCCAAAACAATCTCGCATTTACAGCACCGTGCCCATCGCGTCGCGGCAGCAATAGCTATTTCGTTGCTCGCATTTGCCTTCTTCTCCACGCTTGCCGAATTCACCCTGACCGGCGACGCACTCGCCCAGGAAAACCGCTGCGTCTCGGGGGAGGGCGATCCCCCCTGCCCGGTGGTTACGCTTGAGAGCATCTCGCCTTCCGGTTCCGTGAGAGAAGGCACGCGTCTGACGGTCACCGCTCGCATCGACCGCCCTCTTTCCGCGACCTCGACGGGCTATATCCATGGCGGCATTATGGTTTTCGATTCCTGCGAGCCGGAACCGGACAATCAATGTATCGGGCCGGAGTTCTCCCATCTGATCGCCTTGAGATTCTGGCCCGGCCAGGAGACAAACACGGCAAGCCATCGTGTTGTCGACGACGGTGTCGAGCCCACCAGTAACCGGACGATTACCATTCGCCTTCACCCTGGCTGGGACGACCACAACGTAGACGAGACGGCGGAGCTTAGGGTCACGGTTATCGACAAAGACTCCGACCAGCCCCAGCCAGTAGTCAGTCCGCCGCCGCCTCGGCCGATATTCGTTCCAACCTCCACACCAAAGCCTACCGCCACGCACACGCCGACACCCACGCCCGAAGACGACACCCCCACGCCGACACCGACGCATACCGGGACCCCGACTCAGACTCCCACAATTACGCCCACGGTTGAGCCTGAGCCAACTCCCACGCCCACAGAGGAACCTCAGCCTACCAACACGCCGGTTCCCCCACCTGTGCCTACCGCGACACCGACGCCGACACCAACGGCCACTCCGACGGCCACTGCCACGCCGGCGCCGACGCCCACGGTAACGCCGACGGCGACGGCGACTGCCACGCCGACACCAACTGCTACCGCAACGCCCAGACCCACCCCGACGCCGACGGCCATCGCCACGCTGACCCCGACACCGACGGCCACCGCAACGCTGACCCCGACACCGACGGCCACCGCCACGCTGACCCCGACACCGACGGCCACCGCCACGCTGACCCCGACACCGACGGCCACCGCAACGCTGACCCCGACACCTCGGCCCACGTCAACCTCAACGCCTGAGCCTGAGCCGGGCTTGCTGCAGAGTCTGGACATTCCCTTGATCGGCGATGCCGTGCCTCGCATCCGCGATGCTCTGACCGGCGTCGTCAGCAATCCGCGTCAGCGCACCACGCTGATCGTCATTCTGGCCATCACCAGCGTCCTTGCCATCGGCGCGTTCGCCTATCTGGTGCTGCGAAGGCGTTCGCGAGACTCGTCACTGTAAAATATCTTGGGCAGCTAACGCGGGCAGGCTCATGGTAAACTCCGTATACTCGCCATACACGGTATCCACGGAAAGGTCGCCGCCGAAACGCCGTGCCACGTCGGCAGCTATGGGAAGTCCCAGGCCGGCCCCCATCGCACCGGCCCGCGTGGAGAAGAATGGATTGAAGATTCGGGGCAGCACGTCCTCCGGTATACCGGGGCCGTTGTCGCGGATTCGCACTTCCACAACGTCGCCAACCAGCCGGCTCGACACAGCCAGATCCGGCTCGTAGTTCCCTCCGATCTCCTCTCGCTTCAGCCACATCGCATAGCAGGCATTAGTGACCAGGTTCAGCATGGCCTCACTGAAGTCTCTCTCCACCAGGGGCACCTGACCCAGAGACGAGTCAAGGTCGAAAATCGGGCGCACAAGAAAGTCCTCGGACTCCGCCTCGAAAGATTCGCACCCGACCTGTGCCGACCTTTGCACCACCGGATTGAAGTCTGTCAACACCGGCTCGCTGCCGACGACTCCCAGACCTCGCATTCGCTCGACGATCGCCAGCGCGCGCCCACCGTTGAAGGCCACTCTCTTCAGGCTGTCGGACATCTCCTGGCTGAACTCATCGAACATGGCCTCATCATCTTCGGACATCGCACCCCGGTATCTGTCCAACATCTCGGAGAGCTCCTCGTACATCTCCAGCGAACCCTCACTGAAGTTCTTGACGAAGTTGAGAGGATTGGCCATTTCGTGGGCGACACCGGACACCAGCTCACCCAACGCGGCCAGCTTCTCTCGGGCCACGAGGCGGTCCTGCATTCGTTTCAGCTCGGCATTCGCCACGCGCAGCTCTTCGTAGAGCTGCTCGACCAGGTTCAGACGTTGCACTTCCAATGCCTGCTGGCGGAAGACCTCAAGCGCGCTTGCCAGTTCCCCAATTTCATCTCTACCAACCTCGGGCACCTCTGTGACCAAGTCGCCGTCGGCCATGTTTCGCATACGGTCGGAAAGCCGGGAGAGACGCTGGACCATGCCGTTTCCCACCCACAGCCAAGCCGCCAGCGTGGCCGCAATCACGCTGATTACGCTGATCACGGTCAGCAGCAGCCTGCCCTGGTCGAAGCTGCTCACGGCCAGCTCGACTGTCTCGGAGGACAGGGCCCGAGACCCTGTCAGCAGGTCGGAAACGGACGCCTCCGCGGCCGCGCTGGACTCATCGAAGGAGGAGGCCAGATCCAGGGACCGGTCCCTCAGGGCGAGCTGCTCGCCGCGGACCGTGAACACACCCCGTTCGTCTTCCAACAGCGAGATCACGGCCGGGTCGAGGCCGCCCGTGACCGAACGGGCCAACTGATTCAACAGCCTCTCCAGCTCGACCAGGTCGTCTGCGGCCAACGCCTGCCTCAATACCGACAATGCCAAATCGGATTGTTCCGAGTCGGGTGTGAGACCGTTCAGACGCACCCACAGATCATCCGCCGCCCCGTTGGCGGCCGACGTGGCGTCCCTGGCCAGGGCGAGGTCGTCGATGATTCTGGCCATTTCGTATGCGGCACCCTGTACCTCGAGCGCGCCTGGAGCCAAGGTCTGTACGCCGATGACACGTTCCAGGGCGTCGTCAAGCCGCCCCAGGGAATCGGTAACCGAGTTCGCCTGCGTGTCCACAAGTCCGGAATCGGGTTCGGTTAGCAGCCCCACCCCCAGTACGCGCAGCCGCTCAACTTCGCGAGCCGCGACCCACGACGCCTCCAGTACGGGCACCGACTCCGAGCGGACCTGGTCGTTGAGGTCTCCGCTCTGCTCGAAGTAGTACACACCCACCCCGCTGGAGATCAGGGTCAATAACACCGCGAAGCCAAGGGCCAAGTACAGCCGGGTTCCGATTTGATGCCACATGTCTTGGAAGAAACGCATAGCTGAAACCACCCAATGAAGTGTGTTCGATCGGCAAGCAGAACTTTGAATCGAAGGCTATCATACCAAACCCATACTGGAGTGGATAAGCCGGATACCATTCTTGGCTGTATGGACTCTGTATCGGTCGCCGAGGGCCGCCGCTGGCACCACTTGTTGGGCTGTCGGCCGGCGGGACTGATGCGGCGCAACACGATAGAACCGCGCCCCTGATGCGCTAGGGCCTGTTGCGCGAAACGGGTTACACTGCGCCAACGCGCAGGATTCCAACACTTCCCGCGCTCTCCCCTGCGCTCCCATCCCGTGACGGATGCCCAAGGCTTGGAGTTTCCGCGTGGCGTCCTTTCTGACAGAATCCGAATGGGCCCGGTCCTTTCGATACAGAGACTTCAGGCTCCTCTGGGCGGCGTCGCTATTCCATTCGCTCTGCATGGGAATGGACCACGTGGCGCTGGGCTGGCTGGTGCTGGAAATGACCGATTCGCCCTTCATGGTCGGCGTGGCAGCCGCGGCTCGCATAGCGCCCTTCCTTTTCCTGGGAATCCTGTCCGGCGCGGTATCCGACCGTGTGGACCGGCGCAACCTTTTGAGGATCACCGCATGGGTAGGCAGCATTATCCCAGGCGCGATGTCTCTCATGCTGCTGGCTGGGGTGGCGCAGGTCTGGTATGTCATCGCGCTGGCGGCGGCCTCCGGTTCTTTCTGGGCGTTTCTGATGACCGCAAGGCATTCCTACGTCTACGACATAGTGGGCGCCGAAAATGCGATGAATGGCCTTGCCCTGAGTGCCATGAACCAGAGGATCGGCGGAGTTATTGGCGCGCTGTTTGCTGGGAGCTTCATTGCCGCCTGGGGCTTGGGAAACCAGTATGCTGTCATTTGCGTGAGCTATCTCGTCGCCGCCGCGCTAATGCTGACCGTGCGGAGCGCGGGCCAGGCGGCGCCCGTGAATCGCCAACCCGTCCTGAAGAACCTTGCGGGGTACGTCCAGATTCTGCGGGAGAACCGCATACTGCGGGCCATGATGTTCATGACCGCGATTACGGAGGTCTTCGGGTTCACCCACCAGAGCGTGCTGCCGGTGTTCGCGCGGGACGTCCTCGGCGTCGGCGCGGCCGGGCTCGGGGTTATGTCCGCCGTGCGCCAGGGCGGAGGTATACTTGCTCTGGTTCTTCTAGCCGCTATCAGCAACCTCAACCGAAAGGGACTGACCGCCTTCATAGTCGTGGCTGGATTCGGCCTGGGCCAGATGGCCTTCTATCTCACCTCCAACCTTGTGGTCTTTTTGTTGATATTGGCGTTCATCAACGCCTGTGCGTCGGCTTCGGACATAATTTACAGGACGATCATGCAGTCCAACGTTTCCAATGAGGAAAGGGGCCGCGCGATGGGGTCGTGGACTCTCAGTATCGGCATGGCGCCGGTGGGCCACCTGGGCATTGGAGGAATGGCGGGCGTGCTGGGAGCACAGGGCGCCCTGCTGGTGAATGGAGGCATTCTGGCAATTCTCGCCGTGGCATCGGCGATCGCCATGCCCCGAATCAGACGATTGCCATAAGCTCAAGCGGAGCGCTCCGCTATCGTGACCTCGACCAGCCCAAGCGTCCCGAAGTCGGCGACGAACCGGTCGTTGTGGGCTGCGGGCGTGATCCCGGTACAAGTGCCTGTTGTCACAATCTGGCCCGCATCGATGCTCTCGCCTCTGCTGGAGAGGTGGTTGGCGATCCAGAGCAATACCAGCAGCGGGTCTCCCAGGGCGTTCGATCCAACCCCGTCACGCACCGCTGCCCCGTTCCTGTACAGGCTGACGCGGTGGGACTTGGCGTCTATCGCGCGCCAGCCGGTCTGCTCCCAGCCGTGAACGAAGGCGGTGTGCGCCGACATGTCCGCTATCAGCCGCCGCTGCCCGATTCCGCTTAGGCCATCTTCGAATCGTCCGCCGACCACCTCTATCGCAGGCAGAAGGCCGCAAACGGCTTCCAGGACTTCGTCCAGGCCGTAGGTTTCGGGCCGACGCGGCAGGTCGCGGCAGAAGCGGAACGCGAACTCGCATTCAACGCTGGCGCTTTGGCCTGGAAATACGGAGACCAACGCCGGGCTCTCGAAGCAGGACGGCGCGTGCATTGGGGCCGAGACCGGACCGTCGGAGTCGAGGCTTCGCTGGGCAGCCTCGCTAGTTGCGCCGACTTTCCACCCGAATCGTCGCATGGAAGCCCGTGCCTCTATCTTGCGCTGGACGCGGTAGGCGTC
The DNA here is from genome assembly GCA_965262385.1 of Dehalococcoidia bacterium. Classification (GTDB taxonomy): domain Bacteria; phylum Chloroflexota; class Dehalococcoidia; order Lucifugimonadales; family CATOSD01; genus CATOSD01. The sequence continues at coordinate 365,294 of CBDHFB010000016.1, forward strand.
CGCCACCGTCGCCAGCTCGGCCGCGGCCGCGACCGGCACCTGGCCGCCCGACGTGCGGACGCGCCACAGGTTCTCCGCCAGTGCCTCCAGGGATTCGCTCATGTCTACACCTCCTCATTGGTTCCGCCGCATTCTTCGCATTCGTTCAGCGCGCCCCTTGCCTCAGCGGGCTGCCGGCGGCGATCAAGTACAGTGCCCACGACGCCGCCAGCAACGCGGCGGCGATCAGGAAACCTCCCTGAAAGCCGATTCTCGCCGCGATCAGGAATCCGGCGAACGGGCCCAGGGCCGAGCCCAGGTCCTGCCAGGTGGAGTACCTGCCCATCGCGGAGGCGCGGCCAGAGGCAGGCGCCGTCTCGCCCATGGCCGCGTCCAGCGCCGTGTTCACTCCCACGGCAGCGACGAACAGCACCGGCAGCCCGACGACCGCGGCGATAACAGAGTCGAACGCGGCTATGAGGGACAGCGGAGCGAACATCCAGGCCATTCCAATCGCGATTGACAACCGCCTGCCTATGCGGTCCGACAGGTGCCCCAGGGGTACACCGAGGCCGAGGTCGGAAAACCACCTGAATCCGATCAGGATGCCGGAGAGAGTCACGACGGTCAATGCTCCTCCCAACACCATCTCGTCCTCCCCGGCGACTTCGGCGAGGTAGGGGGCCACGGTAGCTATGGCGAGGCCGTTCGCCGCGAACGCCGTGGCGAATCGCATCAAGCTGATGGAGAGAAGGGGTAATCGCAATTCGCCGCTGTCATCCGGGAGCCTCGACACGGCAAGGCTCCAGAGACCGAGGCGGCCTTGCAGTCCTCTACGGCCAGGGGCCATGCGGCCGGGCCTGAGGTCGGGGACCAGGACTGCGGCTATCACGCCGAGAAGTCCGACACCGGCCAGGGCAGCGAAGGTCGCCTCTCTCGACGAGATCTGGAACAACATCGCCCCGGCCGTGACCGCTATCAGGCTGCCGAGTCGCTGCCCGGAGTTGAAGAAGCCCATCAGCCTGCCCCGGATGTCGGAGGTGCCGACTCCAAACGCCGTCAGGTGCGCGGCAAGCCGCATGAAGGAGTACGAAATCCCCCAAGCGGCGCGGGCCACCAGCAGCAGCGCCAGGTCCCTGCCGAGACCATACGCGAGCGTCGTCAGAGCGCCGGCGGCGATGGACGCGACAAAGGGCCAGCGCACTCCGAACCGTTGATAGACTGAGGCGGCGGCGGCGTTACTGACGAGGCGAACGAAACGATTGATGCTGAGGGCGAGCCCGATCCAGAACGAGGCCGCGAGGCCGAGCCGGTCGCTGACGCCGAGGTCGTCCGCCGCCACAGGCAGCACGACGTACATCAACGAGTCGCCCATGATGACCGCGGCGATCGGGGCCACCGCGAACACCATCCCGGCTGGTATCATCGCCTTCAAGCGCATCCCTCGAATAAGAACTGCCTCTCTGGCAGCGACTGGCGACGCACCAGTCGCATCGTCGTCTGGTATCATGCGAACCCAAGTCCGCGTGGCTACGCCGGGCGGCAGCGCCGACATGATACCTGAACGCCCTCGCTATGGTGGAACGCCAGGTTGTTCTCTGCTGCGACTCGGCAGGCGGACTGATCGAACGAGCCTGGCGGCAGGCGACACCCCCTATTGGTGAGTGACCTTCAGGAGGTTCCGACCGAGATGACACGTGAACGCTAGGCCGCGCCGGTTGTACTACGGCTGGGTCATCGTATGGGTGATGGCGGCGACCGGCGCGGTGAGCATGGCCATGGGTTCGCTCAATTTCGGCCTGTTCATCAAGCCCATGGGCGATGACCTGGGCATTGGGCGCGCCGCGTTCGGCTGGGCGCACACCGCCCGGCAAGGGGCTAGCTCCGTGACCAGCCCTGCCGTCGGCTTGCTTCTCGACAGGTTCGGCGCACGGGTGATGCTGCCAGTCGCCGCAATGATGACCGGCTTTTCCATGATAGGACTATCGTTCATCGGTCAGGCCTGGCACCTGGTTGTCCTGTTCGCCGTTATGGGGCTGGTCGGGATGAGCGGCCCGGGAGCGCTGGTGACGTCCGTGCCTGTGCTCAAGTGGTTCGTCGCGGACCGCGGCAAGGCCATCGCGTTCATGTCGGTCGGTATCCCCGTGGGCGCCTTGTTGTTCGTGCCGTTGACTCAGTACCTGATTGACTCGGTCGGGTGGGGCAGGGCCTGGATTATTCTGGCAGTGCTCGGCATGGGGGTGATCGTTCCGCTGGCGGCCATATTCGTCAGGCGGCAGCCCGAGGACATGGGACTGCGGCCGGACGGCGCCAAAAGCCCGGACCGCGTATTGCACGAGCGGGCGGCCTCGCGAGGAGCGCCGGAGGAGGTCTCATGGAGCCTTTCTGAGGCCGTGCGCACGGCCACGCTGTGGAAGCTGGTCGTGGTGTTCAGCTCCGTCTCGCTCGCCACCGGCACCGTCGCTCTGCACAGGATAGCCGACTTCATGGACAAGGGACTCGACCCAACGCTCATCTCGTTCGCAACCGCGCTCGACGCTGTGTGCGCGGGGGTGACCACTTTCGCATTTGGGCTTATGGTCAGGCACGTTCCGGCGCGTGCGCTCGGCGCGGCTGGCTTTGTGATGCTTGCGACGGCGAGCGTCATGACAATCTACGCGGACAATCTCCCGGTCATGTTCGTGTCCATGGCGCTGTTCGGCCTGGGCATCGGTGGGATGATGTTCCTGCAGAACTTCATCTGGGCAGACTACTTCGGACGCCAGAGCGTGGGTAGCATTCGCGGTCTCGTTAATCCCATCAATCTTGCCGTGGGCGGGCTGGGCGCTCCCGCCGCCGGCTACGTGCGGGACATCTGGGGAACCTACGATCCCGCGTGGTGGGTGGGAGTGGCGCTCATGGCGTTCGCGGCGGCGCTCGTTCTCTCCACACCCGCGCCCACCAGGCGCGTCGGCCGCGGGGCGGAATCGTCATCACGGCCGCAGGAGGTGACAGTGAACGCGAACCCGGCGCGGGAGGATTAGGCGCTCGTGCTAGCCTCCGGCGTGTTCGACAGACCCGCCTACAAGTGGTGGGTGTTCTCCGCGGTCGCACTTGGGACACTGACTTCCGTCATCAACCACGGTGGTATGTCGGTTGCGCTTCCCACCATTGCCCAGCACTTCGACGCCGACCTGTCCGCGGCGCAGTGGGTGGTAGTCGCCGAGGGCCTCGCCGTCAGCGCGCTGATACTCCCCATGGGCCGGCTCTCCGACATAATAGGCCGCAAGACCGTGTATCTCACCGGCATGGCAATTTTCGCGGGAGCCGCGCTCCTGGCCGCAGGCTCGCAGAGCATACTGATGCTCATCGCCTTCAAGGCGGTGCAGGGAGTCGGCGCTGCCATGACGCAGGGCACAGGCATGGCGATGATCACGTCTGTCTTTCCAGCCGAGGAGCGGGGCAAGGGAATCGGCTCACATGCGAGCGTAGTGGGGACGGGCGGCGTACTCGGCCCCGTGGCCGGCGGGTTCCTGATAACCGCCTTAGACTGGCGCTGGCTGTTCTACGTGAACGTGTTGATGGGCGTCCTCGCCATGTTGGTCGTGGTGGCGGTAGTGAGGGGCCAGGGCTTCAGCCAGGACACCCGCAGCCGGTCGTACGACTTTCCGGGCGCGGCGCTGTCGACGGCGGTGCTCGTCACGTTCCTGCTCGCCGTGTCGAACGGCGCCAGCCTGGGATGGAGTTCGCCGCCCATCGTGGTGGCCGGGCTGGCGTTCGTCGTGCTCCTGGCCGCGTTCATCTGGTGGGAGAGCCGCGCCCCGTCGCCGATGTTGGATCTGGGCCTGTTCAGGAGCAGGGTATTCGCCATTGGCATCTCTACAAACTTCATGTCCTTCCTGGGAATAACCTCCGGGCGATTCCTGTTGCCGTTCTACCTGCAGGCCGCGCTCGGATACACCCCCGCGCTGGTCGGCCTGGTGCTGCTCCCGAACGCCGTGAGCAGGATCGTGATGGGTCCGGTCAGCGGGCGGCTCTCGGACCGGTACGGGTGGAGGCTGTTCAACGTAGCCGGTCTGCTGCTTTCGGCAGCCGGGCTGTTCGCGCTCGCCTCCATCACCGTGTCCTCTTCTATCGTCGTGGCGCTGGTGGGTATAGTGCTCCACAGTGCCGGTTCAGGCCTGTTCCAGTCCCCTAACTCCGTCTCGATTTTCAGTTCCGCCGACCCGAGAAGACACGGCGTGGTCGCAGCGTTCGTCAATCTTACCCGAAACGCCGGGAACGTGACCGGAATCGCAATCGCCGCGTCCATCGTGACCGCGGTAATGGCGAGCCAGGGATTCGAGCCGAACATCGACGCGGTGCTCGATGCGGGGCCCGCCTCCAGGCTGGTGGGCTCGTTCATGACCGGACTGAAGGTTGCCTTCCTGGTGATGGCCTTTCTACAGTTGATAGGGGCCGCCGCGTCCGCGTTCAAGAGGAGCGCCCAGTCTGAGACGGAGACTGCCGGTGAGCGGCCTGGCGTGGCGAGTTCCCGGTAAGCGCGGGGCCGGAATCCGAAATTCAGGGATAGTCCGGCACCGGGCAGGTTTGAAACCTGCCCCTACCGGCGAGTCTTTGGCGCTGTCTTAGCGCGGCCCGTGTCGCTCCCGGCAGGCCTCCTTCACGGAGGGATAGCGCAGGTACTCCATGCGCTTCATTTCGCGCCGACCCCTGTTGACGCTGTCCAGAATGATCCCGCTGAGTAAGCTGCCGAGAGATGCCAGCCCCAAGCTGGCGCACAGCACCGCCGTGGGCAGTCTCGGCACCAGGCCCGTCTCCCAGAAGGTGAGGACGATGGGCACGCCAGAACAAATGCGACCAGCGCAAGCGCGGCGGCCGCCGACGTGAAGAACAGGAATGGGTGAAACTCCTTTAGGAGCAGCCCGATGGTGAGAAGGGCGCGCCTGCCATCGCGTAGGGTGCGCAGCTTGCTCTCGCCGCCCTCCGGCCGCTCCACGTAGCGCGTGGGCATTTCGGCGCAGGGCAGTCGCAAATGGGCACAGTGGGCGGCCAGCTCCGGCTCGATCTCGAACCGCTGCGATAGGGCGGGGAACGACTTCACAAGCCGACGCGACATGACTCTGTAGCCCGAGCTGATGTCCGTAAAGACGCCACCGAACAGCCCCCATATCATCCGGTTGAGCAGGGCGTTGCCCATCTTGTGGCCCTGCCGGTATGCGTCCTGGCCCTCGGCCTCGACACGCACTCCAACCACCATGTCCAGGTTTTCGGCAATGAGCCTGTCCACCATGGCCGGCGCGGCTGAGCCGTCGTAAGTGCCGTCGCCATCGGCAGCACGTACACATCCGCCTCGACGTCCGCGAACATGCGGCGCACCACGTTGCCCTTGCCCCTCAGCGACTCCGACCTCACCACCGCGCCGGCCTCTAGAGCCCGCTTTGCCGCACAAACCTCCAAAGGCTGCCCAAATTCTGTCCGGCTAGTTGTTCCCACACCCAGGCGGCCAACAGCGCACTAGATATCACAACCAAAGGCACCATTGCTTCCGCATATCGCGTCTCCATCTTGTTGAACAGGCATACGAACAAGAGATGGGAGTGTACGCCCAGTATGCAGATGGCTGCAACAACTAGTCGGCTGTCCGGATAGGCGCAGCGAAGCCGCTGCCACACCACCAATACCACGGCAAGAGGAATGACAAGTAAAGACGTGCCTTTCACAATTTGCACCGCGAATCCAGGTCTCGAACCAATCTGCACTCCTTCGCGAAAAACTGCGATACCCTCAAAAAGCGCGTCGGATTGAGATTCGTCAATGTATGCCTGAAACTCATCCAGAGTCGTGGGGGTGACGAAGGCACGAGACCATAGCCCCGTGTAATGGGTCAGGGCGTTCCCCATCCAGGCGGTAGGCGCAGCCAGCATGGCCGAGCGGCCTATCTGAGCGAGGACGTGGTGTTCGTCAACTCCACGTCTACTTGCTATGGCTTCTATCTCGGTGGAAAGCACGCCCCAATAGATCACCCTCCGCGCCGCGGTTTCGAATTCGGCGAGCAACCTCGTCCTAGCGTACCGACTTGGGACACCAACGATAAACTCCCGTGCAGGGGCCATTAGTTCGCGTCCCCTAGCCACGACGCTGGCCAGTTCGGGATCTGATATGACGGGCTCCCGGTCAAAGAGCAGCGCCTTCGCGGTAAAGTGACCGTCGGCAACGTTAGGGCGCGATTCGGAATCGTGGGATGCGTGCCAGATTACGCTCTCCGCCACCAGGCAGAGGGCAATTGGCGCGACGACCGCCGCAGCCAGCGCCAGCCTGCGCCCTTCGCAGCGCCTCCAGACGAGCCAGAACAGGAACGGCCATATCACCAAAAGGCTGATGCCTGCTGGACGTATTGCAATCGCCAGGCCGCAGGCGAGCGCCGCGACCGCCATCCATCGCCACGTCGGGCGGTGGGCCGAGAGCGCGATGGCCCCTATCATCAGGCACAGCAGCGAGATGAAGACGGACTCGGTGAGGATGTAGCCGTGCAGGTCGGCAATGCGGGGATACAGCATCAGCGCCACGACCGGCGCCAGCGCGAAGAACGGGGACCGAAAGGCGCGTTGGACGCTCCAGCCCAGGAAGGCGAACGCAGACGCCGCGATTACGAGCTGCACTTTCTGCGCCGCGTCCGTCGTGCCGAATAGGGTCTCGACCGCTCTGAGAAAGAGCGGGTAGCCGGCGGTCCGGTGTTCGCTGAACCGCAGGTAGCCGCCGCTGTCCGGCGCCAGGGTCACTGGATCGGACCAGTGGAACGCGATGTAGCCGACCGCCAGCAGCGCGAGCAGCCACGGGAAGACGGCGACCAGACGCCCACGTCGCACGTGCATCATGTTTGAGCCTATCGAATTTCCGTCTACACTTGGGGGCAGGACTTGGAAGTCTCGGTCAGGATCGTGCCTCATATGCTCAGCCAGTTGGGGTTGTTGTGCCACGTAAGTCTACCATCGACCAGCCCTGGAGGCGCTACTTGGTGAGGATTGCGAGTCTGCATCTTTCTGTCCTGCTTCCTGGTTGGTTTGAGTCCATCGACTGGGGTCTTCCCAAGGGTGGAAGGCGTCCCATATGAAGCCGGAATGCCGGTGGACGATGGGCAACAGGTCGCCCGCGAGAGGGGGATTTCGCCCAAATGTGTGTCATTTTGTGCCATTCTGTGCCATCTCATAGCTGGGGGCACTGTCGGGTTGCACCTTTCGGGAGGCCTTGCGGGGCTGAATCTGGCAATGAAATCGCGGAAATGCGCCAGAAATGAGACAGCCGGCGAGTGGTCCCAGACAGTGCCTTCGTGGTTGGCTGGCGGCGATGCCGGTCTGTCATGCAAGGAAGAGTAGCACTGATGTGCGGACGATTCAATGAGGGTGTCGAAATCGAGCCTGTTTCAGATTTCCTGGCGCCCCCAACACTGTTATTCCCGCTCCCCGCCCATTCGGTAAGCTCAGGGCATGCTTCCACGGGGACAGGCTTCGCGGGAAGGCGAAGTCTGTTCGTTTCTGTGACATTCTGTGCGCCTCCTAGCTGAGGGTGTCGCCGGTCCCGCGCGAATCTGTAATGCTGGCGCGGGTTGCTGGGACACAAGAATGGCGCCGCGTGGCAGAGGAGGACAGGGGGACGGAGCAGGGTCACTCAGCCGTATCTTCACTGCCACAGTGCGCCCACGAGGGACGCCCCTACGGATGCCTGGGGCCTAACCCCGCTTGGGGGCAGGGATTCCGGGCCGCGGGGTCAATCGCGCGGGCGGGTTTGAAACCCGCCCCTACCGTGTGCGAGGGTAGCACGCATGTGCGTATCATTCAAGAGGGTTGGCGAAATTGCGGGATTTGGGCGGATTGGTGGGGGAGAAATGGCGCAGACGTGGTGAAGAGGTGGGACGTGTGTGGAATTGGATGGGGCAGTGCCGGTGAACGGATGGCGCAGGAAAGTGACGTTTTTTCGGGTGCGGAGGAGCGAGTGGGTCGGGTGTGGGCGCGGGTGTGCGGCCGGGGTGTGCGTTGGGGCGTCCGGGGGACATTGGCTGAGCAATATGGCGAACGCAAGGCGATGGCCGTAGGGGTTCAGAGTCGGGCGCGGGGGCAGGCTGATCGCGAGGGAGACGGTTTTGGGCGCACCTGGTAATCTGCAACAGGCTCGTCGAAATCTAGCCTGTGCCAGTTATGCTTGCCGTGGGCAAGACTTCCGGCGCCGGCTGAAGTGTCACAGCAGCTAGTACCGGTTCCAGTTGGTTTTGCCATAGGTGATGCTGCCCCGCCCCTGGGTTCCCGCTTTCGCGGGAATGACGGATAGGGAAAAATGTCCAGCATATTCAGATTGACCCGGTACTAGACTCTCGAGCTGTCGCACTCGCTTGGCTACGACCTGTGAAAGGTGGGCTTCGACCCCTTGATGGCGAGACGGTCCAATACCCATAGGGCGAGAAGCGCGCCTGATACTGCCATAAAGGGCGCCATCGAGTCGGCGTAGCGGCCGGCCATTACCCCGAACATACCGACAAACAGCAGATTTGTGTGGACAGCCCATGCGCCAACGGCTGCGACAACCAACCTGCCGTCAGGGCACGTCTGGCGAAGACGCTGCCACATCGCAACCACAGCGGCAACCGGCAGGATCGCCAAGACGGTGCCCAAAGCATACCGGACTACGAAGCCCAGCCGGGAACCGTAGAGGACACCCTGACGAAATGTCGAGATTCGTTCGAAGAGCTCGTTGCGTTCCGTTTCGTCGATGTACGATTGGAACTCGTTGAGGGTCGCGGGGGTGACAAAAGCACGAGACCAAAGCCCCGTGTAGTGAGTCAGGGCGTTCCCAATCCAGGCGACGGGGGAGGACAGCATTGCCGGTCGCCCTATCTGTGCAACTACGCGATGCTCTTCAATTCCGCGCCGGTCGGCTACCGCCCTTACTTCCGGCGAAAACACACGCGAGTATGTCGCGTGTTGACCAGTAACCTCGAACTCCGCAAGAAGTCTTGCACGCGCGTAGTGGCTGGGCGCGCCGGCGATCAGCTCCCGCGCAGGCGCCATGACCTCCCGTCCCATGGCCACGATTCCGGCAAGCTCTGGATCGGATAGCGTCGGCCCCGGCTCGATTAACAGCGCCTTGGCGAACAGGTGCCTGTCGGCGAGACTGGGGCGCGAATCGGAATCGTGGGACGCGTGCCAGACCGCGCTCTCAGCCAACAGGCAGAGGGCGATGGGCGCGACGACCGCCGCAGCCAGCGCGAGCCGTCGCCCTTCGCAACGCTTCCAGACGAGCCAGAACAGTAACGGCCAGATCAACAACAGGCTTAACCCGGCCGGCCGGACCGCAATCGCCAGGCCGCAGGCCAGCGCCGCGAGCGCCATCCATTGCCACGTCGGGCGGTGGGCCGAGAGCGCGATGGCCCCAACCACGAGGCACAGAAGCGAGACGAAGATGGACTCGGTGAGGATGTAGCCGTGCAGGTCGGCAATGCGGGGATAAAGCATCAGCGCGACGACCGGCACCAACGCGAAGAAGGGCGACCGAAAGGCGCGATGGACGCTCCAACTCAGGAAGGCGAACGCCGACGCCGCGATCACTAGCTGCGCTTTCTGCGCCGCGTCCGTCGTGCCGAATAGGGTCTCGACCGCTCTGAGAAAGAGTGGGTAACCGGCTGTTCGGTGTTCGCTGAACCGCAGGTAGCCGCCGCTGTCCGGCGCCAGGGTCACTGGATCGGACCAGTGGAACACGATGTAGCCGACCGCCAGCAGCGCCAGCAGCCACGGGAAGGCAGCCTCGACTGAGTAGTGTCGGCTGAGGCTTGCCTTGGCGAGGGTAGACCGAGCGAATCGCCTCATTGGTGTCTGACCTGAGGGCCACGTCACCTCGCTGGGCCGCCGGCAAGTCTGACAGTTGCGGCTCCCATCTCGTGGCGCGGGGCGTGATGGTGGCGTTTCCAATTGCCTGGGGCGTTTCGCATTCTACGGCACCGGGGCATTGTATGCGAGTGCGCCCAGCACGCGGGCCGCATATGGTATAGTGCAGGCATGGAATCCAATGCAAGCGATGAACTACGCCCGTATCCGGGCAGGTTGCTCGTGGGACGACAGTCGCCCGAATTGCGGGAAGCGGTCTGGCGGCTGGTCAGCGACGCAAAGCAGGGCGACCCGCTCGCCCCGGTGACCGTGGTCGGTCCGTCCAGCTACGCGAATCTCAGCCTGCGCCAGGAACTGGGACGGGGCGGCTTCGCGAATGTCCGATTTATCGTCCTGCCGGTGCTTTCGGAGTTGCTGGGAGGGGCGGCGATGGGCCGCTCGGGGCGAAGGCCGCTGACGTCCGTGCTGGAGAGGGTGTGGCTCAGGGAGGTGATGGCGGGCGCGACGGGGCCGCTTGCGCCGGTGAGGGACCACGCCGCGACACAGGCCAGCGTGCGCGCGTCCTTCGGCGAGCTACGCCGGGTTGGTGAGGACGTGCTTGCCGCCCTCGAGAGGCAGGGCGGGTTGCGCCGCGACATCGTCGGACTGTATGGCGAGTTCCGCCGAAGGGTGGGCGGGGACTGGTACGACGCCGACGACCTGGCGGAGGCGGCCGCCGACGCGGTGCGGCGCGGCGAGGCCCCCGCGCTGGCCGACCTGGGCCCGGTGATCGTCTACCTGCCCCGCAACGTCAGCCCGGCAGAATTGCGTCTCATCGAGTCATTGGCCGAAAGGGACCATTGTTACGTGGTGCTGGGAACGACCGGAGACGCTGATGCGGACAGGCCGATTGTCGCGCTGGCGGACTCTCTAAGTCCCTTGCTGGGAAAACTCAGGTCGGTCGACCGGGGCGAGGCTGGTGAACAGCCACGCTCCGGCGAGGTTCACCTGCACGTAGCGCCCAACGCCCACGAAGAGGTCAGGTGGGCGATAAGGAGAATCGTACACGAGGCGAGGGAGCGGCGAATTCCCTTTCATCGGATGGCCATTTTGTACAGAATGGACAACCCCTACGCCTCCCTGGTGCGGGACGAGCTGATGATGGTCGGCATTCCCATGGCCGGGCCGGACCGGCAGACTCTTGCCGACAGCGCCGCGGGCCGGACGCTGACCGGCCTGCTTGCGATGCCGGGCACCGACTTCCGACGTGCGGACGTGATGGAGTGGCTGACCGGCTGCCCGGTCCGTCCCCCCGCGGAGCGAAACGGCGTCTATAGCCCCAGCCGGTGGGACTCACTGACGAGGACGGCGGGAATAGTTCGAGGTCTGGAACAGTGGCGCGACCGCCTCAGCCTGCACGAGGCGCGGCTGAAAGAGGAGGCTTTACGGCGCGTGGCCGCGGAGGAGATAACAGAGGCCCGCGCCGACCGCATGGTGTCCGAGGCTGCCACTGCCAGGGACGTGCTGGCGTTCGTCGAGAGCCTGGCTCGAGACGTCGAGCCGCCGGAGAATGGCAGCCGATGGCAGGAGTTCTGTGAGTGGGCCTCGCGTATCCTAGAGCGCTACCTGGACAGCCGCCTGCCGGAGGCCGAGGGCGTCGCGCTGGACAAGGTGCTGCGCGTGCTGAGGGAGCTGGGAGCCGCCGACAGCGTCGGGCGCGGGGCCACGCTGGACGAGTTCCGGCAGTCCGTGGAGGACTCCCTGCGCGCGACGGTGGGTCACCTTGGCGTCACCGGCCAGGGCGTATTCGTCTCCTCGGTTGCCGCCGCTGCCGGTATGAGCTTTGACATGGTATGGCTTGTGGGCATGGTCGAGGGGGGGATGCCGCCGGCGATCCGTCCGGACCCGCTGCTCCCCGAGGCAGGCTGGCAGGCCGCTGGGGGGCAGTCGCGGGTATCCCAGCGCATCGCAGCGGAGCGCTACGACTACCTTTCCGCGCTGGCTACCGCGGCACACCGCGAACTGTCGTATCCGGTCGCCAACGCGGCGTCGCAGCGCCAGGCGTATCCGTCGCGATGGTTTCTCGAGCAGGCGTCGTCTCTGGAGGGCGCACAGGTGCACGCCAGCGGCCTGGGACGTTTAGGCGACCGTGAGTGGCTCTCGGTAGACTACTCGCCGGAGCACGCGCTGTCCGCCACCCCGGAGGCGGCGCTGTCCGACGGGCTCGACTACAACCTGAGCCGTTTGCTTCGGTGGAGAGGCAGCGGCTCGAGGCTGGACGACCACCCATTCGCGGGCGCGGGAACTCTCTTCCATGCCGTGCGCCTGGCCCGAAGCCGTAACTTCGACCGGCTGACGGAGTTCGACGGCAACCTATCGACGGTGAGCGGCGAGGCGCGGTTCCGGCGGAATCTGGGCCGGTCGCCGGTATCGGCCACGAGCCTGGAGAGCTGGGCTGCCTGCCCATTCCGGTACTTCCTGGGGCATGTGCTGAGGCTCAGCGCCTTGGAGTCGACGGAGGAAAACGCGTCTATCTCGCCACTGGCCCGCGGTTCGCTGATACACCGGATTCTGGAGCGGTTCGCGCGGGAGGTCGACGCCGGAGGAAAAAGTTCGGCCCCCGATGAGGAGCAGGCTCCGGCTTTGCGACGGAGGCTGTTCGACATCGCTGATGAGGAGTTCGACAGTGCTGAATCGCAGGGCGTCACCGGCAAACCCCTTCTCTGGGGGTTGGAGAAGCGCGACATTCTGGCCGATCTGGAGACCTTCCTCGAAGAGGACGCCAAGCTGCGGGCCGGACATGGCACCGGGAAGATTGTAGTCGAGGCCGGATTCGGCTTTGGCGGTGATTCCCCGGAAGTCGAAGACCCGGAATCGCGTCTGCGATTTCGAGGGTACATCGACCGGATAGACGTCAGCGCCGACGGACGCTCCGCGCTAGTAATCGACTACAAGACCGGCAGCGCGAGACCGTACAAGGACCTGGACTCCGATCCCATCGACCGAGGCAAGCGCCTCCAGCTAGGAGTCTACTCACTCGCCGCAAGGCGGATGGTGCCTGCCGCCGACGTTCGTGCGGTCTACTGGTTCGCCACGAACAGGGGCGGCTTCGAAATGTCGCCGCAGGGAACATTCGACTTGCGGAACGAAGAAGTGCGTGAGCGATTCAAGGAAGGGCTCACGACGATAGTGTCCGGGATTGAATCCGGAATGTTCCCGGCGAATCCGGGGCCGCCCGGTTGGGGCGGCCCCTCGAACTGCTCGTACTGCGACTTTGATTCGCTGTGCGCAACGCGGCGGGCAGACCTCTGGGACCGAAAGAAGACGGACCCGGGACTGGCCGCCTACGTGGCGCTTTCCAGCCAGGAATGATAGGACAAGGGATGGTACCTCTACGAAACTCTGACGGCGAACGCGGGAAGCGCTTTGTTCCCGTCGACGAAGACTCAAGGCGAGCAATCGCGGAACAACTGGATGAGACCCTTTTCGTGGAGGCCAGCGCGGGCACGGGCAAGACCGCCAGCCTGGTTGCGAGGTTGGTGAGCCTGGTAAGGACCGGAAGGACCACGCTCGACCGCATAGCTGCCATCACGTTCACCGAGACGGCCGCCGCCGAGCTGCGCGACCGCGTGCGCCAGGGTCTCGAGGAGGCGGCCGCGGACGCCTCTCTTGGTGAGGAAGCGCGCGCCCGGTGCGCCCAGGGCACGGTGGACCTGGACCAGGCCTCCATCCAGACGCTCCACTCGTTTGCCTCCGCGCTGCTGCACGATAGACCGCTAGAAGCAGGGCTTCCACCCGCGTTCGAGACCTCGGACGAAATCGCCGCCGGCCTAAGGTTCGACGAGGCCTGGACGGAATGGATAGACGCGGAACTGGAGGAGGACTCACCGCTCGCGCCGCATCTTGGCCTGGCGCTCACGCTCAGAGTGACCCTGCCGCAGCTCAGGCAGGTGGCCCAGGAGTTTCACCGCAACTATACCGACCTCGACGGGCAAGGCTTGGTTTCGCCGCCAGCCACGCATAGCGGCTGGATGGACGAACTGCGACAGGCCGGCTCTGAGATGGAGCGACTCTGTTCGTACTCGAAGCTGATGGACGATGACCCGCTCTACCGCCACGTCCAGGTCAAGCTGAGGGAGATTCACCGACTGGCGGATGAGGAGCCAGGTTCGGCGATGGCGTACCGCCAGCTCTCGCGGGTTCTTCCCCTGAGATATGGCAGGGGTAGGCAGGGTGACTGGGACACGGACACCAGCACTGGAGTCAACGCCTGCAAGGCCTTGAAGGAGCTTCTCACGGAGCTACAGGAAACGGCATCCGCAGCCCTAAAGCAGGCTAAGCCCGCAGCTATGACGCCCATTCTCGATGCGCTCAGGGAGTTCGTTCTCCGGTACGCGGAGCGGCGGAGGGCGGAGGGTCGCGCCGAGTTCCACGATCTGCTGGTGTGGGCGCGGGACCTGTTGCGCGACGACCTGCAGGTGCGCGACTACTTCCGGGCGCGCTACTCGCACGTACTCATCGACGAGGTGCAGGACACCGACCCGATACAGACCGAGATGGCGATGTTCTTGAGCGAGACTGTGCCGGAAGGCGGGAAGAACGGACCTCGTCCCTCGACCTGGGACCAGGTACTGCCAGAGACAGGCAAGTTGTTCGTTGTTGGGGACGCCAAGCAGTCGATCTTCCGCTTTCGCCGCGCCGACGTGGTGCAGATGAACAGGCTCAGGGAACGGATGGAGCGGGCAGGTGGGCGCACGCTCAGCCTGGTGCAGAACTTCAGATCGCAGGACAGGGTCGTGGCCTGGGTGAATCACGTGTTCGAGCAGTGGATGGGTGGGGACCGCGAACTGGCTGACGGTGACGGTTTCTTCCAGGCCGAGTACGAGTCCATGTCGGCCCGATGGACAGGAGGGTCCGGCTCGCCATTCGGCCCGCGGGTCTGGGCGCTGGCAGACAAGGAGGTCGACGCACCGATCGACAGCGTTCGAACGGATGAGGCAAAGCAGATAGCCCGGCTGCTGCGTCAGATGGTTGCCGACGAGTGGCAGACGTTGGACCGCGAGGCCACCGACGCTGGTGGGACCGAGACCTACAGGCCTGTCATCTACTCGGACATATGCATTTTGAAGCCAACGCGCACCGGCCTCTGGATGCTGGAGCGGGAGCTGGAGGACCAGGACGTTCCCTACCGACTCGAGAGCGCGTCGCTCATATTCGAGACCCAGGAGATCAGAGACCTGTTGAACTGCCTCAAGGCCGTCGACGATCCTGCCGACCAGGTGGCCACTGTCGCCGCTCTCCGCTCTCTCGCGTTCGGCTGCAGCGACGTCGACCTGGCCAGGCACTACGAAAGCGGCGGACGGTTCGACTATCTGAGGCAGACCGCCGGCCGGGGACATGGTCCCGTGAACGAAGCATTCGAATCCCTACGTGCCTTTCACGCGGCCCGCCTCTGGGAGTCCCCCGGCGCACTGATCGATCGTTTCGTGCGGGAGCGCGGGCTGATGGAGGCCGCGTCCGGCCACCCAAGAATGCGGGAGCAGTGGCGTCGCTACCGGTTTATGGTGGAGAGGGCGAGGCAATTCGCCGCCGCTGGGGGGACGTCGCTGAGGTCATTCCTGAGGTGGGTCGAGGACCAGATGAACGAGCGAGCGAGCGTCAACGAAACGCCGGTCCCGGAGTCTGACGAGGAGGCCGTGCGGGTGATGACCGTTCACGCCTCCAAAGGGCTGGAGTTTCCTGTTGTCGTCCTGACCGGAATCAACTCGGGCCGAGGCGGCCGGGAAGGGCCTGTTCTGTTCGACCGCTCGATGGGCGCTGTCGAGGTTGGACTGGGACCAAGGGACAGCGGGTTCGCCACCGCGGGCTACGACGATCTCGCTAAGCGCGAAAGGAAGATGTCCGACGCGGAAAACGTCCGCCTGATGTACGTCGCCACCACACGCGCCCGCGACCATCTCGTGATTAGCCTGCGACGACCCCAGCGAGGTGGCGCGAGCTCTCCTGCCGGCTTAATGTCGTCGCTACTGCAGAGCGGGCCTGGACTTTGGGAGCCGATCGATCCGGCAATCCCAGGCGAAGTGCCCCCGCGCGATCCCGGACTGGAGAGCCGGACCCACGTGGACACGAACGCCGAGCACACGGTTGAGGCGCGCGACAGGTGGCTAATGGAACGTGAGAGATTGATCCAGGAGATGCGACGTCCTTTTTTCGTATCAGCCACGTCGCTGGGAAGGTTGTCGAGGGAGGACAAGGGCGAGCCGGAGAGCCCGGAGCCCTGGCGGCGAGGCCGGGCCGGGACTTCGGTGGGCCGGGCGGTCCACGCCGTGCTGCAGGCGATAGACCTGGCGAGCGGCGCGGACATCGACGACCGCTCCCGCGCACAGGCCGCGGCGGAGGGAATACCTGAGCGCGAGGGAGAGATTGCCCGGTTGGCCCGCACGGCCGTGGAAAGCGAAGTCGTGAAGCGGGCGGTGGCGTCCGGCAGGTTCTGGCGAGAAGTCCCCGTGGCGGCGGCTGTCGGCGGCGGTTCCCTTCACGGCTTCATCGACTTGCTGTTCGAGGAGGAAGACGGACTTGTCGTGGTCGACTACAAGACCGACTCGATAAACGCCGCCGAGACGCCCGACGCAGTATTGAGCTATCGACTGCAGGGAGGGGCCTACGCACACGCGATCGGCCAGGTTACGGGGAAGAGGGTTAAGGAAGTGGTGTTCCTGTATCTACAGCCCAAGCGCGAAGAGAGGCTGGAGGGCCTCGCGGAGGCAGTTCGAGATGCGGCCGGAGAGGCCGAGAAGTCGCTGGGAGCGGCGGCCAGTCCCTGACACGAGCCTCCAGTCTCCGCAGACTGTAGCTACTCTTCCCGATGGCCGTCTTTGTTGACCCTTCAGCGTGCTTGTGCTAGTTTCGGCAATGCCCAGCAGACTCGCCGACGGTACATCCAGCATCGCTTCGAGGAGGTCGCAATGATTATTTCCGAGGACAAGAGATCGGATTCGGAGACCCGGCAGTTTACCTCCCATCCGCTGGACCCGCTCACGGCCGAAGAGATCGTGGAAGCCACGCGAATCCTCACGTCGGAGCGCAATCTCGGCCCAAGGGTGCGATTCGAGACAATCGTCCTGAAGGAGCCGGACAAGGAGGAGGTCCTCGGCTACCAGCCAGGTAACCCCGTTGAGCGGCGCGTATTCCTGGCGGTGTTGGACAATGACGACAAGGCCACATACGAAGCGATCGTCTCCCTTGATCAGGGGTGTGTAACCGACTGGAAGCGGCTTGAGGGTGTGCAGCCCCGGATAATGCTCGATGAATTCGTCGAGTGCGAGGCCGCGGTCAAAGCAAATCCCGAATTCCGGGCAGCCCTGCGGAAGCGCGGCATTTACGACGCGGACATGGTGATGGTCGAGCCGTGGTCGGCGGGCAACTACGGATATGCCGAGGAGGAGGGACGGCGCCTGGTCCTGACACGCAACTTCCTTCGTGCCGGCCCCAATGACAACGGCTACGCACGGCCCATAGAGGGCCTGGGCGTGTTTGTGGACCTGAACGCTATGGAGGTGATGCGCGTCGACGACTACGGCGTGATCCCGCTGGCCCCCAATGACGGAAACTACGGCTCCGAATTCGTGGGCGAGTTTCGCCAGGACCTGAAGCCCCTGGAAATCACCCAGCCGGAAGGGCCAAGCTTCACCGTGGACGGCTACAGCGTAACCTGGCAGAAGTGGCATTTGCGCGTGGGCTTCACTCCCAGGGAAGGGCTGGTGATTCACACCGTCGGCTACGAGGACCAGGGACGGACCAGGCCCATCCTGTACCGGGCCGCGCTTTCGGACATGGTGGTGCCCTACGGCGAACCGGGCAAGGACCACTACCGTAAGAACGCTTTCGACGCCGGCGAGTACGGAATCGGCTCGCTGACCAACACCCTCACACTCGGATGCGATTGCCTGGGCGAGATCTACTACTTCGACGCAAATCTCAACGACGGCAAGGGAGGCGCCGTCACCATACCCAACGCAGTGTGCATGCACGAGGAGGACTACGGCATCCTGTGGAAGCACACCGACTGGCGCAACGGCCACGTGGAGGTTCGCCGTTCCAGAAGACTGGTCATATCCAGCATCGCCACGGTGGGCAACTACGAGTACGGGTTCTTCTGGCACTTCTACCAGGATGGGACAATCCAGGTGGAAGTGAAGCTGACCGGCATTATCAACACCGCGGGCATCGCGGAGGGCGAGACGCCCAAGTACGGCGTTCTGGTGGCCCCCCAGCTCAACGCGCACGTCCACCAGCACTTCTTCAGCTTCCGCCTGGACATGGCCGTGGACGGCGAACGCAACTCGGTTCACGAGATGAACACGATAGCCGAGCCGCCAGGCCCGGAAAATCCCCACGGCAACGCCTTCTACGCCGAAGCAACCACGCTGAAGACCGAGCTGGAGGCCCAGAGGGTCGTGGACCCGATGAGCGGCCGCTACTGGGTGGTGACCAACCCGTCCGCCAGGAACGCTCTTGGGTCGCCCGTGGGCTACAAGCTGATGCCCGGAGAGAACATCCTGCCATTCGCTCATCCCAGTTCAAGCATCATCAAGCGGGCAGGCTTCATGACCAAGCATCTCTGGGTGACGCCGTACGCACCGGACGAACTGGCGGCCACCGGTGCTTACCCTAACCAGCATCCCGGCGGCGCCGGACTTCCCGAGTACACGAGGAACGACCGCAGCGTCGAGAACACAGACGTTGTTCTGTGGTACACCCTCGGGTACCATCACGTGCCGCGACCGGAGGACTGGCCCATTTCGCCGGTGGCCTACTGCGGCTTCAGTCTCAAGCCCGTGGGCTTCTTCGACACGAACCCGGTGTTGGACGTGCCGCCAAGTGCTCATCACAACGTCGCCTCGCATAGCTGCCACGCCTGACGCTCGGCCAGAGCTAGCGTGCGACAAACGAACTCGAGGCGTCGGAGTTTACGGTGACGGTGTACTCCACGCCCGACTCGAAATCCGAACCAAGTGGGATGACGGTCTCCACGATGGGAAAATCAGCGGTGCACACGACAAACGGATCGGCCACCTCGTGGTGTGTGACCGTCACGGCTATCGTGTTCGGCTCGCTCCGCCGAATTTCGTAGCCATTGAACTGAGAGCAGCCGCTGCCCTCTGGCATCCCGGAGACGACGCGCGCCCGGTACTGGAGCGGTGCGCCCTCGACCGTGATCACATCCACGCTCTCAATCGGCGACTCGGCAATGAAGGTGTGACCGAGGCCGGCCTTGGGAATTGTGAATCTGGTGGTCTCAATGTCGTTCACGATTACCCGGTAGGACTGGTCGGGTTGGAGGCCGGTTCCAAGGTGCTCTACGGTGTCGAGCTCCACGAGTTCTTCGTCGCAGGGAATTGCCCAGGCCGTAGGCGGCGGCTGAAACAGCGTCAGTTGGACGAGGATGTCGTTGCCTTCCAGTTGCACTTCCTGGCTACCGGGCGGGCACAGCCCTCGATAGTGGACTGGAGGTACACAATCCTCAACACGTGCCCAGGCTCGTTGGCTATCAGGTTGGCCGACACTATGGTGGCCGGGACCTCTATCCAGGTCCGCCAGTCCGGGCCTGAACCAAGGCTTTCGACGAGGTCGGGCGGGGGCTCCACCAGCACCAGGACCATGTCCGCCTTGTCGGGGTTGCCCTGCGTGATTACATCATATGCGGTGTCGTTGGTGAAGGCGAGACGGCCATCGGACTCGAGAATACGCGCGCTGACGGAGTATCTGCTCGTGGGGTCAATGTCCTCGCGGTTGTATTCGACTCTGAACCCGATTAGAACCTGGCCCGGGCCGGAGACAGTCTGACGGGCGATGAGAGGGGCGTCACCATCGGCGTATGACACGTCTCGCAGTTCAACGACGAGAGAGGCGTCTGGCGTGAGGGCCAGCCGCTCGCTGTAGGTGACGGTGCCTTCCACGGACGCGTTGGGTGCCCGTCCGGATACCACCTCCAGCGTCGCGTTGCCCGGCACGGTTTCACCCCGACAGCTCGTCACCATCAGGGCGATGCCACCACTCATGAGCAAGAGTGGAATTGCATTGAAAGCGGGTTTCAACTGGCGATCTCCTGCTTGAGGACAACAGCGGGTTGTCCACGCGGTCAGTGTAGTCTAGCCCAGACTCTTCCCAGCATACCGCACGCAAGTCTTTCACGTTGTACAACAATAGTTGGAATGTCGAAGTCAGGGGAGGGGACAATACAGATTCGAATCGACGACGGCCTGACGATAGTGCAGAATCGAACACTTAGCGATTAGAATGGTTTAAGGGCCGCAGTGCGCGGCAAGGCCAATGAGAAGAGCGGTGGTTGCCCAAGGTGTTGAGCAGCATACTGCAATCTGAACCGGAGGGGCGTGAGAGAAAGCGAGCTTGGATGAGTGCAGGCTACGCTATAATGGTGCTGGTTGCGCCGGTGCTCGCGATCCTTCTGCTGTCGGGTTCGCCGCAAGTAGCAAAGGCGCAGGGGACCGACAGCAGCACTTCTACAACGCCGACCCTTATTGCGGAGTAGATGACCACGGCCACCGTGGTAATTATTCCCGACGACAGCCTGCGCGCCGCCCTCGAAGCGGAACTGGGGAAGAGTGTGGGGCGGCCCATAGCCGCCGGCGAAATGGCGTCGCTGACGACGTTCACAGCGACTGGCACGCGCATCGTGAGCATCAGGGGAATTGAGCACGCCACAAACCTGACGGAGCTCAGCCTACAAGAGAAATCGATCTGGGACCTTTCGCCGCTTGCCGGCCTCGACAAGCTGGAATTGCTGGAACTCTGGCAAAAGCTGATATCCGACCTGGAGCCGCTGAGGGGCCTCCCAGCCTTGAATGAGCTGCACGTGGGTGAAAACGCCATTTCGAACATCGAGCCGCTGCTGGATCTGCCAAGCCTCCAGATATTGCATGTCTGGAGAAACTATCTGGACGATGAAGACCTTGCACTCCTTGCACGTATCGCCGGTCTGACAGAGCTGTTCATTGACAGCGACTCCATTTCGGATGTCGGTCCGTTGGCTGATTTGACCAACCTGGAATCGCTGCACCTGACGAGGAACTCTATCACTGACCTCACGCCTCTGTCCGGACTAACCGGACTGATCGAGCTGCGCCTGTACAGGAACTCGGTCTCCGACGTGTCAACTCTGTCCGGCTTGGCCAACCTGGAGACGCTGGAACTATGGCACAACGAGATCGAAGACTTCAGTCCGCTGGCGGGTCTGACCGGCCTGACAAGACTCGACATAAGCGACAACAAGCTGACCGACGAGGACCTCTTGATTGTCGAAGGCCTGACGAATCTGGAAGAGCTGCTCCTGGGTGAGAATCAACTCTCGGATCTCACGCCATTCGCGAGCGGGGACTTGGGCAAACTGGAGTTGCTGTATCTGTGGAGCTGCGAGATACAGGATTTGACTCCATTGTCAGGGCTGACAAATGTTAAGGTGTTGTATCAACCTGAGGCTCCTTGCTCGCCGTGAGCCTGGTGACCCGTGGAGAGAGATCTCGTTGCGGTTCAGCGTCGGCGGAGCGAGGCCCACGACAGTCAGCGCCCGGACGAACAGCCTCGGCGACTTTGCATTGGTACATCCCGGGCTTGCGGCGCCACAGGTGGCTGCCCCGGCCGCGACCGTATCGCCCTCGGCCGCGGTGGCTGCCGAGTCCGCCGGGCCTGAGCTGCCGGCCACAGGAGGGGTCATCGAGCCAGGTATGGTCAGGCTGTCGATGTTTGTGGCGCTTGCGCTCGTCGCGGCGGGCGCCATGTTGGCGAGTGTAGGAGGATACTTGGTATGGCAACGGAAAGAGACCTGATCGGGTACGGCGGCAACCCGCCACAAGTCGAATGGCCCGGAGGCGCGCGCATCGCGATATCAGTCGTCGTCAACTACGAGGAAGGCTCCGAGTACTCCACCCTTGACGGTGACCCCGCGCACGAATCGAACAACGAGGTGCCGTCACCGGTCCCACAGGAGGAGCGTGATCTCGCGAACGAGTCCTTCTTTGAGTACGGCAGCCGCGTGGGTGTCTGGCGAATCATGGATTTGCTGGACGAATTCAACGTAAAGTCGACCTTTTTCTGCTGCGCGCTGGCCGTGGAGCGCAACCCTCAGGTAGGCCGCGCGATCGTCGAGCGTGGGCACGAGGTGTTCGGGCATGGCTACCGGTGGGAAGAGTACTTCAAGATGTCCCGTGAGGCCGAGCGTGAGGCGATCCGCATGACGGTGGAGTCTCTCGAACGCACGACGGGGGAGAGGCCGCTGGGCTGGTACGTCAGGTACGGGCCAGGCATCAACACGCGGGAGCTAGTCGTTGAAGAGGGCGGATTCGTCTATGACAGCATGGCCTACAACGACGACATCCCCTACTACGTGGGGGTGAACGGCAAGAAGTGGCTGGTGGTGCCTTACTCTCTCGAGGTCAACGACACGCGCTTCTGGCGTGGCGGAATGAACAGCCCGGGAGACTTCTTCGAGACCCTGAAGAACAGCTTCGACACGCTCTACATGGAGGGAGAAGAGAACCCGAAGATGATGAGCGTAGGGCTGCACTGCCGCATAGTTGGCAGGCCGTCACGAATTGTCGCCCTTAGGCGTTTCCTGGAGTACGCCCGAGGCTTCCCCGGCGTCTGGTTCGCGCGGCGAATCGACATCGCTCGCTGGTGGCTGCAGAGATATCCGTAGGCCATTTCCACAATCTTGCGACCCGCAAGAGCCCTGCTCTCACATCTTATACGTCATGATACACGCTATCTATATGTAAGGTATTGTGTAAACACTTCGATTAGTGGTAAGATGCGGGCCGTAAAGCCGTTTTCGGCCGCAGCCCGGCAATGAGCCGATTCGCCACATCCGGCGGAACAAGCTCGTCCGCGCCCTAATCGAGGTGTTGAGATGGACCAGGTCGACCAGCGGGACAAGGAGATTGTGGAGCTTAGGGAACGCCTGTTCCGATTGAGCGAAGCCAGCCTCCGCATTAACGAAAGCCTCGAATTCGACTCAGTACTCCAAGGGGTCCTCGATGCCGCCCGATCGCTAACCTGTGCCCGGTTCGGTGCGATCACGCTTTTCGACGAAGCCGGCCGTGCCGAGGACTTTCTGTCCTCAGGGTCATCCGCGGAGGATGTCGACATGCCGTGGGCGCTCCCAGACGGAGTGAGGCAGTTAGAGTACCTCAGCAGCATTCCCGGCCCGCTCCGCGTTCCCGATCTGCGCGTCCACATCAGCTCGTTGGGCCCCCGCGAACCTGTTCCGCAACCGGCTGTGGGTCCCTCGGTCTCCCTCCTTGCTGCTCCGGTTGAATACCGGGGAGAGCGTCTCGGGAACGTGTACCTGGCGGGCAAGGAAGACGGGCGGGAGTTCAGTTGGGAGGATGAGGAGACGCTGGTGATGTTTGCGTCCCAGGCGGCCATGGTGATAGCCAACTCCCGCAGACACGGAGATGAGAAGCGTGCCAGGAACGACCTGGAAACCCTGATCAATATCTCGCCAGTGGGTGTGGTTGTGTTCGACGCTCGGACGGGTGTACCGGAGTCCTTCAACCGGGAGGCGATGAGGATCGTAGACTGCCTGCGGGATCCTGACCAGTCGCCTGAACAGCTACTTGGCGTGTTGACTTGCCGACGCGCGGATGGCCGTGAACACTCCCTTGCGGAGCTTCCAATTGCCGAGTGGCTAAGGGAGGGAGAAACGGTGTGGGCCGAGCAAATCGTCCTCCACGTCCCGGACGGCCGGAGTGTGCACGCCCTGATCAACGCTACACCCATCCGTTCAAGTGACGGAAGCGTCGAGTCTTTCGTCGTCACTTTGCAGGACGTGACGCCGTTGGAAGAGCTTGAGCGCGTGCGGGCCGAGTTTCTTGCTATGGTGAGCCACCAGCTTCGCGTCCCGCTGGCAACCATAAGGGGGTCCATCACGACCCTGATCGATGCCGCGTCCGAGCTGGATCCAGCAGAAACTGCTCAGTTCTACCGAATCATTCGCGACCAGACGGACCAGATGCGCTATATGATCGGAGGCCTCCTGGATTTGGCTCAAATCGAGACGGGAACGCTGTCGGTTGCTTCCGGTCCCATAGAGGTCGCGGCAATCGCGAAAGAGGCGAAGTCCAAGTTCTTGAGCGAGGGCGGACGAACCAACGTACAGCTTGATCTGCCGTCGGTCCTTCCGCAGGTAATGGCAGACCGGCAGCGCATTGTCCAGGTCTTGAGCAATCTGCTCTCCAACGCGGCCAGTTACTCTCCGGAAGGGTCTCCCATCCGCATTACGGCGGCGCGGGACGGCGTCCACGTAACAATCTCTGTGGTTGACGAAGGACGGAGCATTCCAGATGACCTCATGCCCAACCTGTTTCGGAAACTCTCTTCGGTCAATGGGGTGGACCGCGGGAGCGATGTTACAGGTACCGGCCTTATGCTGGCGATTTGCAAGGGAATCGTGGAGGCGCACGGAGGTCGCATCTGGGTAGAACGCGATCGTCCCGGCCTCGGCGCCCGGTTCACATTCACCATTCCCCATGCGGAAGGTGAATCCGCCGTCGACGAAGTACAACCGGCTCCGACGCCGGTGCGTCTGCGCCAGTTGAACAAGGGCAAGTTGCGTGTGCTGGTAGTGGACAGCGACCCCCAGGCGCTCAGGTACATTCAAGATTCTCTGACCAATGCGGGCTACGCTCCCATCGTGTCCGGCCACCCCAGCGAAGTGATTCGGCTTATGGAGGAGGAAAGGCCGCACCTGCTTCTGCTCGATCCGATGCTGCCTGAAAGCGACGGCAACGAACTGATGAAGGACATCCTCAAGACGGCGGACATTCCGGTTATCTTCCTGTCCGTCTATGGCCAGGAACAGGCTGTCACAAAGGCTTACGATCTTGGAGCGGCCGACTATGTGGTCAAGCCGTTCTCTCCGACAGAGCTCGCCGTCAGGGTCAGGGCCGCGTTGAGAAAGCGTGTTCCTTCCCCGTTGGTCGAGCCGTCCGAACCGTACCTGACGCGGGAGCTGCACATTGACTACGCCTCGCGCCGCGTGACTGTGGCCGAGCGCCAGGTGGCGCTTACCCCTACCGAGTACTCATTGTTATTTGAGCTTTCCGTTAACGTCGGGCGGGTGTTGTCCCATAACCATCTGCTCCATCGCGTTTGGGGTCCGTACAGGACTGGAGAGCCATGGCTGGTACGCGACGTGGTGAAGCGGCTCCGGCGAAAGCTGGGCGACGACGCGAGCAACCCCGTGTACATCTTCACCGAGCCCCGGGTAGGCTACCTCATGCGCAAGTCGGATACCGCGGACGCGCCTGCTGGTTAGGCAACCGGATAGAGGGCCCCTTGACTGCAGTTCTGGGCGCGGCACCATTCTGGTGAAGGCGCCCAGCGCTGTAGTGATAAGACATCCGCTGGCTCCGGTCAGGGTTACCTCGAGGGGCCGCCGCCGTCGAACCGAGAAGGCACGCTTCCAGGCGAATCTTGAAGCGTGCTGTTCCGGATGAGCCTTCTTCCCGAGTACCCCGCGGCACCCTCGCCGTCGGAGAAGCCAGCGTGAGCTGGTCCGGTGACGAGAAAACTTGGTGTGGCGCCCTTGGCCACGTAGGGCTGAGCTCGCCCGGACACTGGGTCGCTTTCCAGGCTTCCGGACTGGGGAGCTCCGTACATAGGCCGGCTTGCGAAGGCCGGCGTGGCAGCCCCCGTCCGTGCGCGGTCGACGCTGCCGATTTCCGCGTCGGCAGACTTCGAATCCGGTGCCGCCTTGGTGAACGAACGCCTGAAGCATCCAAAGATGCCCGACACTATGCGAAGCAGGAACTCCAGCGCAACTACTGCGATCAGGTAGTAGGTTACGGTCTCAATCCGCGAGGATGCCGCCTCGATGGTTTCGGCCGATTCGGGGATCTGGACTATAGTGCTGTCAATCAGCATGATACCGAGCAGGGCGAATGGCAGTATCTTGGCGATGTCCGTCGAGAGCGCGGTGTTGTAGTAGGCGCAGACGCGTATCGTGGCCACGACACCCATGGCGCCAAGCATTATGCCGTCTATCGACTGACCCCTGCCCATCACCAGCATCAGGCCTGCCAACGTGACAAACCAGAAGGCGACGAAGAGGGGAAACATCACCAGGCTCTTTATGAAGTAGAATATCACCGAGACGGTCTTCCTCAGTGCGGGATGCCCCGACTCGTTGTATTTGCTGAGGTCGAGTTGGAATATGTCCTTTCTTGCGAGGAACCTGTAGAAGTGGAATACGAAGACCCCGTAGATCACGACGCTGACGACGAACAGCGACAGCGGCCTCAGAACGTCGTAGGCTTTCCAAAAGTCTAGATAGAACTCTGGCAATACCATTATCAGACTCCCTCAGAATGGATAGCGTCGAGGATATCCCCTCACCACGAAGTGTGGCTAGCTGTTGTGGGTAGTCCAAATGGGAAATACGCCGGCGCGTGGCAGCGACGTATGAACAACGGCAATCAGAGTCCAGTGCCGCGGCCGGCAGCGCCACCGTGCCCAGTGAAGTGGACTGAGAGGCATTCCACTGTGCGGATAAAAAAGAGGTGACCTTCACCACCGCGGACGTCGTCGTCGTGGGAGGCGGCGTGATTGGGACCAGCATCGCCATGCACCTCGCCCGCATGGGCGCGGGCAGGGTGGTGCTCGCCGAGAGGGGCCACCTGGCTGGCGGCGCCAGCGGCCAGTCGGGCGCGATGGTTCGCGAGCATTACCTGCATCCCGTGCTGGTCAGGATGGCCATGGAGTCCAGCGAGGTGTTCCACAACTTCGCCGACGAGATAGGAGGGGATGCCGGGTTCAGACGGACTGGCAGGCTGCTGCTGTTCGCAGAAGGCGATCTGGAGGCCGTGGAGGCCAACGTGGCCATGAACCGAGAGCTCGGTGTCGACATCGAGGCCGTCGCCCCGGCGGAGATTGCCCGCATCGTGCCGAACATCGACTGCTCCGGAGTTGCCATTGGCGCATACGAGCCAGCTTCCGGCTTCGCCGATCCTGTTGCCACGACCTACGCATACGCGAACCGGGCGCAGGGCCGCGGCGCAGAGATTCTCACCCAGACGGCGGTCACGAGGCTGACCGCCTCCAGCGGGAAGGTCACCGGTGTTGAGACGAGCCGTGGCGTCATCGAATCGCCGGTGGTAGTCGTTGCGACTGGCCCCTGGTGCAATCGGCTCGCGGCGGACGTCGGGGAGAGGCTGCCCGTTACTCCAATCCGTGTCCAGATGGTCGGGTTCAGGCGCCCGCCCGCCCTCGAATCGATGACGACAACTCTCATCGACCACACCACAGGCCTGTACTTCAGGGAGGACTCCGGCCTTCGTACACTGGTGGGTGGAGAGGCGCCAGGTGACCTCAACGAGGTAGTCGACCCGGACTCCTACGTGCTCGGCGCCGACCACGACAAGATCGTAGACTTCTGGGAGCGCGCCAGGCGACGGCTCCCGGATTTCGCCGCCGCGGTCTATCGGGGTGGGTACGCCGCTCTCTACGACATGACGCCGGATGGCAACCCGATCCTGGACCGCTCTCAGACCACCGAAGGTCTGTACTGGGCGGTTGGATTCAGTGGGCACGGGTTCAAACTGTCACCTGTCGTAGGGAGAATGGTGGCGGAGCTGGTGATGCACGGGGAGTCGAAGGGCCACCCGGTCCATCGATTCGGTGCGGCCCGGTTCGAGAGCGGCGAACTCTTGGAGGCCGAGCGGCCGTACCGTGCAGTCGGTCACCCCTGAGCGGAAGACGCCATCCCCACGCTCCGCCTTGCCGGTTAGCGCGGGACTGGGCCGAAGCAGTCCCGAAGTGACCTAGATATCAAGCGGATGTTGCCCAAAAATGTATACATTCGCGTATAAGCTCGCGTATAAAACTGAACACCCTTGTCGAGGTCAGAAAGTGTTGAAGTTCCTGCTGTGGACCGTTGTCTCCGCATTGTTTCTCCTTGCATGTTCCCGGGCGGACACTCCAACGCCCCAACCCCCTGCGACACCCATGCCAGTGCCGACGGAAACCCCCGTGCCGGCGCCGACCGCAACGGCCACCCCGAAGCCTGTCGCCACGCCCACGCCCGTACCTACCAGCGTTCCGACCGCAGCAGCCACCCAGGCGCCGAAGCCTGCGGATACTCCCATATCCGGGCCTAGTGCTTCCATCAGCGAGCAAGGGCAACTCAGTTCGCTCGACTTAGATGACCCTGAGGCCTTTGTATCCGGCCTGTCGGAGGCAGAACAGGCCTGCCTATCGGGGAATTTGGAATCAACACAGGTTCCGCTTCTGCTAGCCAGTCCCGAGTTGGCGGGAGCGGAAGAGGCGACGACGTTCTTGGGCTGCCTGGAGCAGGAAACGGCCTTGCGCCTGTTTTTGAGCGGATTCGTTGAGCCGGGCAGCTCTCTAAGTACGGAGAGTTCGGCTTGTATTCGCGGCGGTTCCGGTCAGATGGACGTCAAGGGCGTTATGCTCGCCGGGTTAAGCGGAGATGAGGAGACCGCGATGGTGCAGGGAATGGGGCTGTTCGTGCTGGCCCTGTCGTGTCTGAACGAGGAAGAATCGCAGGCAGCGGTCTCAACGCTTGGCGCCAGTCCGGGGGAGCTTGAGAACCTGAAGTGCGTCTTGAGCGAGCTGGACGGTCCAGAGGGCATGGTCCGGGCACTCCAACCTGAGAATGGGGGTCCGCCGACCGAGTTCTTCGAAGCGGTTTTCAAGTGTGGTCTCAGCATGATGGGGCCACCAGGGCAGTAGTCCGGCTGGCCGCGGTTCCCGGGTCAGTTTGAGAGAGGCTCGATCAGGACCAGGGCTCCGGCAGGGACGCACTTCAGCATCTCCAGTTCGCCTCTCAACACCTGGCCTCCTGTGCAACGCTGGACACTTTACTCGACTTGCCCCTGCGTCCCGACTATGTTGCCGCGATGTTATCAGGTTGCGCCTCAGGCGGGTGACGCGTCGCCAGAACTCACGGCCAGTGTGCTATCCTGAAAATGTCTCAAGCACCCAGCCCGATACCAAGGAGGACCGCCGTGTCCCAGAAGCTGAAACAGGGCGATCGCTTTCCTACAGTCGAGTTGAATCTCACGGATGGCTCCACGGCGACGCTGCCGCGTGACATCCCAGGCCGATACCTTGCCCTTCTGTTCTACCGGGGCGAGTGGTGACCGTACTGCAGGCGGCAGTTGGCCGCCTACCAACGGAAGATGGACGAACTCAAACAGCTTGGGGTGTCCGTCATAGGCGCCACCGTGGAAGACCGCGAGACGGCCGCCCGCATGGCGGAAGAGGTGGGGCTTTCATTCCCGATTGCCTACGGCGTGACCCCAGACAGCGTGGAGTCCCTCGCGCCGTGGTGGACGGAGGATGAACGCCACGGGCGCTATCTGCAGCCGACGGAGTTCCTATTGCGGCGGGGGATCGTCCTGGGGTCCATGTACGCATCCGGCCCCATCGGGCGCATGGACGTGGACGAGGCGACGGCGTTCATAAGGAATAGGGAGCGGCGGTAGCGTTTAATGGCGATTGCTATATCCGGATCTCTCGTGAGATAGCGGTCGTCGCCGTCGGCGAGCCCAACCTGCACAGCACGATCCCAACTCCGCAGGACAGCCGGACAGCGGGGAATGAACGCCGACCAGTTGGCCATACCCATGCATTGCATCTCACCGCCCTATCTCACTTCGAGACAAGGGCAATCTGAACGTGTTCAGAGGCGTTTGAGTAAGCCGTCCGTTGTATAGTCGTCCAGCAGTCCGTTATGCACGCACCAGAGCACCAACTCCTGCATCGTCCGGATCCTCAATTTTTGCTGGATGCCGTATATAGCGTTCCGGGCGGTCACCGGCTTGATCCCCCTCGCCTCCGCGATTCGAGCGTAGGACATACCCTGGGCGAAGGAGACGAGTATCTCCCGCTCCCTCGGAGTCAGCCCGGCCTCCGATGCAGCATCTCCGGTCCCGGCGCCGTCGCGTAACGCCTTAAACGTCCTTCTCACAACGTCAGCGGGCAATCGGAGCTCGCCCAGGGCCACGGTCCGCACGGCTGACAGCAGTTGCTCCCTGCCAGTCTCCTTCTGGAGGTATCCGGTGGCGCCGGCGGCCACGGCCTCTACGACGGCGTCCTCCTCCGTCGAGGCCGTTAGCATGAGCACGCGGGTCTCGGGCGCGGACTCCATGATCTCCCTGCACGCCTCCACTCCATCCTTCTTCGGCATCATCACGTCCATCACCACCACGTCCGGCGACACGTCTGCTGCCACCCTGACCGCCTCCTCGCCATCCGCCGCCTGTCCCACCACCTCGAACTCGCCGGACTGATCGAGGACCTGCTTCAGTCCGACCCTCACGATTGAATGGTCGTCAACGATCATCACCCTTATGCGCTCGCCCGCTGACATCCTGGTCCTCCTCTCACTATCGTTCCCGCGGTATCACGCAGGTCACGGTCGCGCCGCCCATAGCGCCTCTCTGGTCCACGACAAGACGCCCGCCCAGCCGCTCGGCGGCCCTGCTCATGTTCGTGAAGCCGTTACCGCGCTCCGCGTAATCATCGGGAAGCCCGACGCCATCGTCCGACACCGACAGGCGACTATCCTTCTCGGCAAACTCCAAGTTTATAGTCACCCTGCTCGCTTCCGCATGGCGGTATGCGTTGGTGAGCGCGTTGTGCGCGATCGAGAAGAGCAGGCTTCTGGCCTCGACCGACAGTGGCGGCTCGACCCCCATGTGAGTCATCTCGACGGGCACCGAGGTGACGTTCGTGAAGCTGGTCGCGTGCGAGCTGAGAGCCCGGCTCAACTCCCTGCCCTCGTAGATGCCGCCCATGTTTATGGGATGTCTCAACTCCAGTATGACGGACCGGGACAGCCGGGACGTCGCCTCAAGCGTGGAGGTCAGCTCCTGGTTCGCGTCTCCGGCAAGCGCCTTCGCCGTGTCGATGCCCAACCCGATCATGTATGCGGACTGGGCAGCGGTATCGTGAATGGCCCGGGATAGTTCGACCCGCTCACGCTCCAGCGCCCGCTCGCGCTCCACCGCCTGCCTCCACCTCATCCGCTCGAACCTGGTTGCCAGGTTAACGGCCGCAACGACAAAATACATGACGGCTATCCTGGCCAGCAACGCCTTTTCGTCTCCTGCCTCGGTGTCTATCCCATCCCCCACGGTCAGACTAATTGCCACATAGACGACGGACGTCATCGTCACCCACACCATGTTGAGCCTGAAGGAATTGAACAGCACCGCCAACCCGGCCAGCGCGGGGTAGTAGAACAGATGGTGGAAGGAGTGGCTGAAGCCGTCACTTAGCGCCGCCGCTGCCGAAACAAGGAACACGTCCAACGCGTAGAGAGCCACAGGCCAGTGCCAAGTGATCGTCCTGTTGGACAGGAGACGGTAGTGAATGTACGCATTGAACCCTATCAACGTGAGGAGGAGCAGCGGATAAGGGGCATACCTGGCAACCCCGAAATACAGATAGGGGCGATACACCAGTTCAAAAAATAGTACGGCGATTACAAACCAGTGCACTCTGACAGAAATGGTCGCCACGTACCTCAGTCCGTCCTGGTCGACCTGATTGAGCGTCCAATCGTCTACCCGGAAGGCGTCGGTTGTCTTCGTGACTAGCTGCAGGACCCGGCTGTAGTGGGACCCGTGAGGCATCTCGTATCCCTGTTCTAGAATCTATGAGGTGTTCTGATAGCTGCGGGCGGAAGTTCCAAGCACATCCTTCATCAATCTAAACAGTTGGTGCTATGCCTGCAAGTAGCACATGCCCTCGCCAACAGAGCGATAGTACCTCCAAATGACTCTGAAGCTGTAAATGGTCGGACATATTCGCTGGCCAGTTAAGGAGGACAGAATCGTTGCACATCAACACCACTCAAAGCAGGGGCATTTGCACATATATCGGACAGGGCAAATGCCCCTAATAAATAGAGCATTTGGTAATTGTTTGCGGGAAGGAAATCAGGGAGCATGTTTCGGTTGCGCTGCTCGCGGTGATCGGAGCGGTCTGGGCCCTGCCCCAAAGCGCACTGGCCGCGCCGGACCGGCCCACGGGCCTGACAGCAGAATGCAGCCACGAAGACAGTTTGGAGCAGCTTCAGGAAGCTAAAAGGGAAGAACCAATTCACAAGCACGGAGGGCGAGGCACAATGCGATCACGGTACCAGTTTGACACGGGAGTTGATACGGGAAGAAAAGACACCGCTTTGATGAGAGCCGAACCGAGGTGGCCGGGACGTTTGCGTGTTCGACTCCTGGCGGCCGTGCTCATCGCCGCTTTCGCCGCGCTCACGATCTATGCGTATACGGCGAACGTGTCGGTCGTGGAGGCGGCGAGTCCCTGTCCCGCGGTCAACGACTGGTGCACGACGATGACGGTGGCAGACGCCGAGGGTGACGGATTATTACACGGGTATGAATTTGACAAGTTCGGCTCGATCGTCGACGACACGATCCAACCCGGCGGCGCAAACATCAACGTCTGGACCGTGCACACCTTTGCGCACCCGCACCCGCAACTGCCCGATTAC
The DNA here is from genome assembly GCA_965262385.1 of Dehalococcoidia bacterium. Lineage (GTDB taxonomy): Bacteria > Chloroflexota > Dehalococcoidia > Lucifugimonadales > CATOSD01 > CATOSD01. The sequence goes on from CBDHFB010000016.1 coordinate 397,658, forward strand.
ATTTTCTTCGGCTCTAACCCGAGGGTGCCGCGCGGCACGCAGGTCACCATTGAAGGGCACACGTTCATAGCGGACGCGGAGTCGCATGACGGCGAGGAGGGCGATACGGGCGATAAATGGGAATTTCCCTCCGGCGAGTTGCCCGCCAGCCTGGTCTGGTCGGCAGGCCAGGAGGTCACGGTAAGCGTGAAGCTTGCCTCCCCGTGCGACAACCTGGACAACCTGGTCAACGCCATCGTCGTCAAGAACCTGACCGGTGAGATCACCCAAGCGGGAGACACCAACCTCCACAATATCAGGCTCGACCCCTACAAGAGCTACCTCATCGAGGCCATCGGAGTGGACGGCAGCGACATGCTCGGCGTCGAGGAACACCCCAACCTCACCCTGGAGGACCCTGAAATCCCCGCCATCTGGAACGCCAGAGGCAGATCCGAGTTGATTACCTACGGTTCCAAGAGTGACGGCAACGCCATCAGGCGCATCTTGCGAACCGACCACCGCACCTACAAGATCGAGGTCTCCTCAGGCAACAACGGCACCGGCACCTACCAGCTCAAGGTCCGGGTCAACAACATCTGCCGGATCAACGACGACGGCGACGTACAGTACCAGTGGGAAGGAGGCCCCGAGGGATACCCCGACCACTCCGACCTGCTGGCTGGAACCGGAGGACGCCAGGTCCTCCTGGCCGGCACCGACTGGGGCAACAACAACGTGACCCGACCGGAGATCCACCACGTCCTGGGAGACAACTGGGACTCGGACTCCAACCCCGATGAGGACTGGATCGGGGTAGACCTCCAGCAGGGTGAGGAGTACACCGTCAGACTAAGGACCAAGACCAGCCTGCCGGAGAGGCTGCAAGCCACCCAACTCAAGATCCTGGGCATCAAAGACGCCGACGGGAACGCCATCAGCGGCACCGCCAGCGCGGGAGACGCCGGAAAGAAGGTCTTCGTCGAAGACTGGGAGGCGCCCAGCACCGGCCGTTACTACATCGCCGTGGGGACGGAGGGTACCGACCGGACCGGGATCTACTGGATAAGCATCACGAGGAAGGTCTTGAACTGACGACAACCCGCGACAGCAGCGTCTCCGCCACCTTGGACACGACATCGGTAGTCGCCGTTATGACGGCCCTCATCAGGGGCATGTCGTCCTCAACTCCAGGGAAGAATCGCGGGACACGCGGACGTATCTCATCTTCGAGGTGACCCTGAACCGGGAAGCGAACAAGGAAGTGCGCGTGGACTACGTCACCGTGGACGGTACTGCGGTGGCGGGCCGGGACTACGAGCCGAAGTCAGGGACGCTGGTGTTTGGCAGGCGCGATCTTACGAAGACGATATGGGTGCCGGTAGAGTTCGACGCGGCGTACGAGGACACCGAAACTATGACGCTGCGGCTGTCGAACCCACGTGGCGGGCAGATCGAGGACGGCACGGCGACCGGCTCCATTTACGATTACTCGACTAGCAGATAGGGATCGCGGACTTGCTGCTGCCGTGCAGCTAAAAGGCAAAAAGGGCAGCATCATGGGTGTGCGGGAGGGATCGTCGCCCGGCCCGCAACGGAATCTCCCGGTGCATGGGAGTCCTGATGGAGGTTACGTCAATAGATGTGTAAACGACATCAGGCGGCGACCTTCTCAACCGTTGCCTCAACGACGATTCCATCGGCATATTGAGCGCCGAGATAGATCGGGTGATAGCACGTGCAGCCAAAGTGGCCATTGTAGGCTGCTCCCTCCTGTTCCCCATGTACCGGGCTCTTTGAGCTATCCATGTCCAGGATGACCCGCCGGTGAGATGTATGGGCCATAGCCCGATCCACCCACTGTGCGTTCATACGGGCCAAGCCTTCCGGATTATGCTTTCGGGTGAGCACCTCCGTCTCGAACCGGCTCATCGTGTTGGTGCTTGCTGCCTGTCTCTCAAGGCCTCGCCGTCCAACGATGACCCGCATAGCTGGGTCCTGGGCCAGCCGTTCAGCGTCAGTTGGTGTCCTCATAGCCAGCAAGACGGCTGTATACCGACTGCCTGAGCAGAGCCACCAACTCGTGTTGGACGTTGCTGCCACCCCTGCTCTCTTGCAGACAGGCGGTTGCTGTCTCCGTCAGTCCCAGGGCATCATCCAACTCGCGGCAGGCCAGGAGTCCCGCGTCCGAGGTTATAGTGGAGCCGTGGAATTCCAGGCGTACGCGGCGGTCAAAACGGAGCGTGGTGCGGCTGTCGGTGCTTTCACCCATTGGGTGCCTCCGGCGAGATTGCGATATCCAGAACTAACATTCGCTATCTCGGCCAGGCTGGCACACTTACCAGCTATGATGCTCTCCCCACGAATAGGGCCAATGCCCCCTTGAAATAGGGCATTTGGTAATTTATCGACGGACCGAGAATCTGAGATTGTTTATCAGAGAACCAATTGCGAGGAGCGCGTGTAGCCGTGAATTTGGGCCAGACTCGACAGCAGACCGCCAAAACGGGAAGGCCACCCCGCGGACTTGGGGGTACAAACGAACCTTACGGCGCGTCATGCGGCAGGCTAGCGTATACGCAACTGTGGCGCTTCATCTTGCACCGAGGAGAGAAATAATGTCAAAGTCCATTGCCCTGGGAACGCTAGGAGCGAGTGCTATACTCCTTGCCATACTGCTGGCCGGGTGCTCCGATGAGCCAAGCCCCACGCCGTCGGCTGGGGCCGTTCCCACTCCCACCGTCACAGCACAGCCCGAAGCCACGCCGGTGCCTACGCCTACGCCCACCATGGCTCCGACAAACACCCCCACGCCGGCTCCGACAAGCACACCCACGTCGGCTCCGACAAACACCCCCACGCCGGAGCCAACCGCTTCTACGGTGTCCTTCGAGGAGTATCTGTCAGCGTGCGAGGTACTTGGTGGTGATGATAACCTCAAAGAGGATGCCACCAACAAGGAATTCTCCGGTGGTTTCGCGGAGTTACTGGCCGGATTCGAAGCGGTAATCCCGCCCGCTGAGGTCGCCGAGTGGCACAACAAACTGCTGTCTGTCCTCCAAAACGTCATAGACATTGTCGACCTGCTGCCGGAGGATGACACGATTGACTTCGGAACAGGCATCTTGGTCGGCCTGACGCTCGTGGCGGACATGGAGGAGGTAGAGGCCCATCTGCCCGACGATGTCCGCAGGCAGATGGTGTCTGCGGGCTGCATGGAAGGTACGTCTGCCGATCGGTTCGATGAGCCGGAGGCATTGGTGGGCACGTTCGGCGTTGGAGAGAGCGTCCGCGTCGGCGACTACCTGGTCGAGCTCACCGATGCTTACATGGAGGACGAGGGCACAGTTTCCCTGGAGGTAGACTTCCAGAATGCTGGGGGCAGTCCGGTACCGATGCCGGATTGGGACACTCAGATGAGCCTTCAGGACCTGGATGGTTATCGGTATGATCGAGCCAGTGCATCCAGCTCACTGTTCGGTGCATCCCGCGCACCGGGTGAGCAGATCTCTCCCGACGGAACGGCCTATTACTCCTTGGATTACGTCGACGTGCCTGAGGACGCAGTTGGGCTGACCTGGAAGTTCTCAGACGGCGTGTCAGGGGCTGCTTTCGACCTGACTGGGATCGGACTCCTACAGGCCTCGATCGAGACGGATGAGGTGACTTCCACGCCAACTCCTGCGCCGACTGCGCCGACTGTCGAGGTGACTTCCACGCCAACTCCTGCGCCGACACCCACGCCGACCCCGGCACCCGCGAGTCCCTTCGTCTCCGTCAGCGCCGGGGGGAACCACACCTGCGGGTTGAGGAGCGACGGCTCCGTCGCCTGCTGGGGCAGCGATGGGAGTGGCCAAGCCACGCCGCCCGCGAGTCCCTTCGTCTCCGTCAGCGCCGGGAATCTACACACCTGCGGGGTGAGGAGCGACGGCTCCGTCGCCTGCTGGGGCGGTAACTGGGATGGCCAGGCCACGCCGCCCGCGGGTTCCTTCACCTCCGTCAGCGCCGGGTTGGTACACACCTGCGGGGTGAAGAGCGACGGCTCCGTCGCCTGCTGGGGCGACAATTTTCTCCGCAAGGCCACGCCGCCGGTGGGTTCCTTCGTTGCTGTCAGCGGTGGGGATCACCACACCTGCGGGTTGAGGAGCGACGGCTCCGTCGCCTGCTGGGGCAACGATGGGGAAGGCCAGGCTACGCCGCCCGCGGGTTCCTTCGTCTCCGTCAGCGCCGGTGGGGACCACACCTGCGGGTTGAGGAGCGACGGCTCCGTCGCCTGCTGGGGCAGCGATTTTCGCGGCAACTCCACGCCGCCGGTGGGTTCCTTCGACTCCGTCAGCGCCGGTGGGGACCACACCTGTGGAGTGAGGAGCGACGGCTCCGTCGCCTGCTGGGGCAGCGATCACAATTACTGGGGCAGCGTTGAGTATGGCCAGGCCACGCCGCCCGCGGGTTCCTTCGTCTCCGTAAGCGCCGGGTGGGACCACACCTGCGGGGTGAAGAGCGACGGCTCCGTCGCCTGCTGGGGCGACAATAAATTCGGCCAGGCCACGCCGCCCGCGTTGGGGACTACGCCGGAGCCCACGCCGGCTCCGACAAACACCCCAACACCCACACCGACAGTCACAAGCACACCCGTGCCTACAAACACGCCCACGGCAACTCTCACGCCGGTTCCGACGCCTACGCCGACTCCCGCGCCTACGGATACCCCAACACCGGCTCCAACGAACACGCCGACAGCCACAGCCACCCCAACTCCCACGCCGCCCACGATTCCCTTCGTCTCCGTCAGCGCCGGGGGGTACCACACCTGCGAGGTGATGGGCGGCGGCTCCGTCGCCTGCTGGGGCAGCGACTACTACGGCCAGGCCACACCGCCCGTGGGTTCCTTTGTCTCCGTCAGCGCCGGGTGGGACCACACCTGCGGGGTGAGGAGCGACGGCTCCGTCGCCTGCTGGGGCAGCGATGGGGATGGCCGGGCCACGCCGCCCGTGGGTTCCTTCGTCTCCGTCAGCGCCGGGGGGTACCACACCTGCGGGTTGAAGAGCGACGGTTCCGTCGCCTGCTGGGGTGGTAACCGGGATGGCCTGTCCACGCCGCCCGCGGGTTCCTTCACCTCCGTCAGCGCCGGGATTCAGCACAACTGCGGGGTGAGGAGCGACGGCTCCGTCGACTGCTGGGGCAGAGATGAATCCGGTCAGACCAGGGCGCCCGCGGGTTCCTTCGTCTCCGTCAGCGCCGGGAACCAGTACACCTGCGGGGTGAGGAGCGAAGGCTCCGTCGCCTGCTGGGGCAGCGATGGGGATGGCCGGGCCACGCCGCCCGCGGGTTCCTTCGTCTCCGTCAGCGCCGGGAACCAGCACACCTGCGGGTTGAGGAGCGACGGCTCCGTCGACTGCTGGGGCAGCGATGAATCCGGTCAGGCCACACCGCCCGCGGGTTCCTTCGTCTCCGTCAGCGCCGAGGGGTACCACACCTGCGGGGTGAGGAGCGAAGGCTCCGTCGCCTGCTGGGGCAGCGATGAAAACGGCCAGGCTGCGCCTCCCGAGTAATGAGTTCGGTACACGGCGGCCCGGGCTGGAGGCCCGGCATTCAAGACCGCGCTGGGCCGGCGGGATGTGTGGAGGAGAAGCGTTAGAATTCCTTTCAGTAGGGCATTGGCCATTGCCGTGGCGGGGCAAGTGCCCCCATGAAATGGGGCATTTGGCAATTGTCGGCGTCAAGGTAAATGAGAGAGCGCTTAAGTTACTCGCGAAGGAACGTTACGAATGCAACCAAGAAGGCAGTTTGACAAGAGTGTTGATGCCGGCTTAAGAGCCGAGCCGGGGCGGCAGGGGAGTTTGCGCGTCCGGTCCCTACGCGGCGCGTGCGCCCTGACGGCCGCACTCCCGGCCCTGCCCCTGCAGGCTCAGACCCCCTCCAACGACGCGACGCTGAGCGCCCTGACGGTCAGCGACGGGACGAACGACCTGACGCTTGACCCGGGCTTCGTGCCGGGCACCTACGTCTATGCGGCGGAAGTGGGCGATGCTGTGGACGAGGTGACACTGACCGCGACGGTGAACGACGACGGCGCGGAGGTGCGGCGTCAACCTGAGAGGGACCGCGATAGCCGACAGCGATTTCACCGACGGAATCACGGTTCCCTCGCTCGTCGTGGGTGACAACGAGATCGTTGTGACAGTAACTGTTGAGGACACCACCACCCTGACCTACAAGATAGCGGTGACCCGCGCGACCGATGCTTCCGTGATTCCCTCGGACTGGAGCCTCAAGCCCTTAGGACTAAGCGGCGGCGACAAGTTTCGGCCTATCTTCCTCTCCTCCATGAAGCGCAACGCCAACCCGACAACCATTGCAACCTACGACACCTTCATACAGGATCTCGCCGCTGCGGGTCACACCGACATACAGGCCTACAGCGATGGCTTCCATGTGGTTGGCTGCACCGGAGACACCGACGCCCGAGACAATACCGAAACCAGACACATGGGCGCCGACAGGGGCGTACCCATATACTGGCTCAACGGCGTAAACGTAGCCGATGATTATCAGGACTTCTACGACGGCGCCTGGGACGACGAGAACAACGAAAAGAACGAGTCCGGCAATAACGGCCTCAATTTCACCCAGACCGGGAGTTACGCCTGGACTGGTTGCGCTCACAACGGAACGGAGCGGTTTTCAGGAAGCGAGTCAAGGGCCTTGGTCACGAACAGTGTTACGGTTGGTCGGCCCGGTTCCGCTCAGTCCAATCATGGTCCAATCGGAAGCAGCGTCGTTTACTCGAAATCCAACAGTCGCCCCATGTACGGGCTGTCTGGAGTCTTCCAGGTGGAAGCCGCTACCACCATCAGCATCTGCGGGCGCACCCCAGCAGCCCGTCCGAGAAACACGGTAGGCGAGTGGTTGGGGGTATAACGGGCGCAGTTCAGTAGCGTGGAGCCGGCGATGAGCAAGACCTACCGTCCCTATGATCCAGACCAGCAGTTGCTGTTGCCAGCGGCATTGCGGGAGTGGTTGCCGGACGACCATCCGGCCTACTTCATTTCCGGCGTCGTTGACCAGTTGGAGCTGTCGGAGATCACCGCCCGCTACGAGCGGGAGAGCAGAGGCGGGCCACCGTATCATCCGCGGATGATGGTCGAGGTGTTGGTCTACGGCTACTGCGTCGGGGTGGCATCTTCCCGACGAATCGCCCGGCGGCTCCACGAGGACACAGCCTTCCGGGTACTGGCGGCGAACAACACGCCGGATTTCCGCACCATCTCAGACTTCCGCAAGGACAATCCGGATGCGCTGTCGGGCCTGTTCCTGGAGGTATTGGCGTTGTGCCGGCAGGCGGGGCTGGTGAAGCTGGGTCACGTGGCGCTGGACGGGGCTAAGGTGAGGGCCAACGCATCCAGGCACAAGGCGATGAGTTACGGTCGGATGAAAGAGAAGGAAGCGCAGTTGGCGGGGGAGGTCGAGGAGTTGCTGCGGCGTGCCCATGAGGTTGATGATGGTGAGGACCGGCGGTACGGACAGAGCAAGCGTGGGGATGAACTGCCGCAGGAGTTGGCTTTTCGGGAGGGGCGGTCGGAGAAGATACGGGAGGCGGTGGCGGCGTTAGAGGCGGAGGCTCAGGCGGCTGCTGAGCAGGCTGAGGCCGCGGGCAAGGGCCATTCGGGGGTGCCTGAGGATAGAACCCAGCGCAACTTCACCGATGCTGAGTCGCGTATCATGCCTGCGCCGGGCGGACGGGACTTCCTGCAGGCTTACAACTGTCAGGCGGTGGTGGACAGCGCCCACCAGGTGATCGTGGCGGCTCAGGCCACCAACCAGACTTCGGACAAGCAGCAGGCGGTGGCGATGGTGGAGAAGGCCATCGATAACGTCGGCGCAGTGCCCAAAGAGGTGTCCGCGAGCTCGCTCTACCCGCTCAATCGCTCAGGTTTCCTAATCCCCTAGTGCGTCCCATTTTCGCTGACGGTCTACAGTGGATTCTCAATTGCTCCTCGGGCGAGCGTCGAGCATCTCGACCCGTACCTCCATTGCTCTGGGATATAGCGCCGGGCCAAACTGGTTGAATATCGCCACGTCGGCCGCATCGCGCCCATAAGCGACGGCAACTCGCCCTCCACGTGGAACGGCCTGCGTTGCATCGAAGGTGTACCAACGGCCACCTACGTACGCCTCGAACCAAGCGTGAAAATCCATCGGCTCGAGTTCGTGCAGATAGCCTACAACGATACGCGCTGGGATACAGAGACTGCGGGATAACGCGATGCCCAAATGAGTGAGCTCGCGGCATACGCCCTCGCGCTGCTGGTTGACCTCGACTGCCGACATCTGAAAATTGCTAGAATCTGGATTGAAGCGCACGGAGGTGCGGATCCACCCTACAATTCTAGCCACTTGATCGTAGCCGGGCTCGACGCCGTCTACGAGTTCCCTACTGAGGTCTATAAACCGGTCGGACTCGCAATAACGGCTGGGAAGAAGATAGGTTAGAACCTCGTCCGGTAGATTATGCACCTCGTCAAATGGCGCACCAGGCGACACATCAATGCCGTCTGCGGTTGAAACGTCTGCAGATCTACGGATAGAAAACTCACCTGGGGGTGCTATCAATCGCTCGCACAGGTTACCGTAGCTGTCCGCATACTCTGTGATCGGTACGCTTGGCGTCAACGTGCAGTCTTCATGCGCCACCCGCTGATGTGCTCCGCTTCGAGGACGGAGCATCAGGATAAAGGGCGTCGGGACGCTCACATCAAAGGTAATATCACAACTTGTACGAAGCCACATTGCGACTCCCTTACTTGTCAAAACCACGTTATCAGCTGGTTATGGTCCGGTGTTACAGGGCGCTCGGGTGCAAGATCCGAAGGTGATACATGTGTGGCACAGACAATATTCAACGCTTGGATTAATTCCAATGGTGCGACCTGGTTGGCACTATCTCGGGACCGCTCAATGCTTGCGTACACTGAACTTGTACTTCGCTCCCGAAGCAACGCATCCAGAAGAGCGTCTGTACCCTCTACCGAAACCCTGAATCCTTCGGCAACCGTTTGAAGCCCACTCTGAAAGGTGGGGCCGTCGGTGCGCACCGCCAGCAATGCCGCGGTATCAATTGCCCGCAACATTGAGTCGGCTCTCTCCATCCATCTTCCCAGCCAAATAAGGCTATAGACACGTGAGTCAATTATCCAAGGGTTGGTTGTGCTGCTGGCTGAGCGTGGGTCGGTTGTCATGATACATCCTCGTCCCCATCATTCAAGAACCTGGCGATTGCATCCTCAGTGGAATACGGGCGGTCATCGAACGTCGCCCAATTCAAGACTTTGCTGAGTTTACCTTCGCCCTGAGAGACGAATGTTCCGATAACCGGGGCCGCGTCCGAGTAATCCCGTCCGTTGGCGAACTTTAGGACGCCTACACCAAGGTCTCCGACCACGTTCGTTGTGCAGTCTGCGGGCACCCAGCCAACCTGCGGGTTCAAAAACTCGAACCACGAGTGGGTTTCGCCTACACTCTCGGTCCGAATGCCACCGACGTACCGGCAGGGAATTCCCAGAGCACGGAGCAGGCCAATGGCCAAGTGTGTCTGGTCTTGACACACCCCTCGACCGATGCGCAGCACCTCATGGGCCGGCGTATGCACGTCGGTATCTCCCCTTGTGTATTCGATATTCCGATGCACCCAGTCCACCACCTTCACAACTGATTCAACGAGCCATTCGTTGATACCGGGTATGCTTGCTGCAAAATCGGCGAGCTTGCGAGGTTCAACAAAACGGGAGGGGCCGAGGAAGTCTAAGTTCTCTGGGTCATTGCTGGGGATGAGACGTCGTACGTCGCCAGCTTGTAGTGTCCTCGGTCGCAGCTCCGCCTGGCCAACCGATACTACTAACCACTCGCGATGTTGCGTCGTGACGCGCACCCTATGGACGAGGTTTTCGAAACGGTCTTTGTAGCTGACCTGCCCGCCCGAGGGACGGGTCAGGACTTCATAGCGGATGGGAGCCTGGTAGTCGTCCAACTGTGGTACGAGTCGGAGAAAATTATCATTCTCGAACACCTCGGAGTTGTACCGATATTCTGCTACATATGCGTAGCTCAGTAACATCGCTCTCAGTTACCGTACGACCCACGTTGGTTTACACATGCCACCTGACAAGTTGTTAGTGATGCGAGTGCCTCCAGAGGAAACCCGGGTGAGCCCGCCCGGAGGCACGGTTACGTTCCCATTCTAGTTTTGGAAGGCAAACACCCGCAGGTCAACGAAGTGTTCTACCAGCTGGCCGGAAGCGACATCCAACACCATGTGTTTGGAAAAGTCCAGGGTCTCCAGGGCTACAAGGGCCTCTGGTCGTTCGATGGTCTGCTGGGTGATGCTGGTGCGATTGACCGTTCCAAGATCTGGCATGATGTACACACCCAAACCTCCATATCCAGACCTGGTTTTGAGAACCAACTCGTCGAGGTTTCCTGAGACGTGGAGACGCTGATCAGATGCGAGAAGGCTGAAACGCGGTATCTGTTTCAATACGGGTTCTTCGCCCAAGTAATGCCTGATTATCTCAGGCGCGTACATATAGACCAGCTTGTCGTCGGCCGCGCCGGTTCCCATAGCGTTTATGAGGATCACCTTCCCTTCCAGGTAGGACTGCATCAGTCCGGGCGTGAAGATGTCCAGGTCCTCAACTCTTCGGTAGATTACATCAACGGGAATGTCTCCGTCCAGCGTCTGCACTCGGATCCGCCCGTCGGGGTCCCGGTGAAGGTCGGCCCCTTCCACCAGAGGGATCCCGAGTAGCTCTGAAAGAAACCGGTGCTCGAAAAATGCCGCACCGTGTTTGCCATCCGCCAGCAGCACGGTTGCTGGCTCCGCTTGAGCCGACACCGAACGGAACATTTCCCAGTAGGGCTCGCGGATGTCATAGGGCTCGATGTCGTAGCCATTGATGAAATCGGGGAAACTGGGCCAGAATTCCCCGCGGTTTGATCTGATACGTAATGCCTGACGGTATTCTCAGGTTATCCTCTAGCACCGTCCATTTCTGGCCGACTTTGACGAGGTCAACACCATAAAGGCCCAGCGCAACTTCACCGATCCTGGATCGCGTATCATGCCGGCGCCAGGCGGACGGGACTTCCTGCAGGCTTACAACTGTCAGGCGGTGGTGGACAGCCCCCACCAGGTGATCGTGGCGGCTCAGGCCACCAACCAGACTTCGGACAAGCAGCAGGCGGTGGCGATGGTGGAGGAGGTCATAGACAACGTCGGCGCAGTGCCCAAAGAGGTGTCCGCCGACGCAGGTTACTACTCTGCACAGGCGGTCGAAGGTCTGTACAGGCTGGGCGTGGACCCGTTCGTCGCGCCGGAGCGGACCCGCCACGGCAGAGTGGCGCCGCCCGCGCCCCGAGGTCGCATATCCAGTCATCTGTCTCCCAGGGACCGGATGCGCCGGAAGCTGCAGACCAAACGGGGTCGGCAGCGCTACGCTCTGCGGATGCAAACGGTGGAGCCGGTGTTCGGCCAGATCAAGCAGGGCCGAGGCTTCCGCCAGTTCCTGCTGCGGGGCCTGGAGAAGGTCAGCGGAGAGTGGTCGCTGATCTGCACCGGCCACAACCTGCTCAAGCTGTTCCGCTTTGGGGCGGCTCAGCCTCGCGAAACACCGACCAACAGGTTTGCCGCAAGTGTCCCGAACATCGTCAGGGTGGTCAACACAGTGAGGCGTACGAAACTACTGGTCCGTCAGTGGCTGCACCCGGCAACAATAGCTGTCGCCGTCTGACCTCGCCTGTACCAAAGACCCGTCAGTCAATCCTCAGACGGGCTGCTAGGGGATCCAGGGACTCCAGACTGCCTCGTTGGCATCTACCCACTCTTGGGCTGCCTGGCGGACGGTCAGGTCGTTCTCGGTGAGATTGAGGACAATCTCGTTCTGCTGCTCGTTGGTCATCTGGAACTTGGAGAGAAACTCATACGCCTCGGGGAACTCATCCTTCAGACCCGGCCAGGCCAGCTTGGCCACGGGGTCGGTTGGGAAGCCGCAGTTGTAGTTGCTGCCATCGGGATAGCAGTCCGAAGTCGACTCCGGCATCTCGATCTGCACCAGGTTGTACTTGGCGTGGGCCCAGTGGGGCTCCCAGAGGTATGTGAGGATGGGCTCTCCCCTCTGGAACGTGGCGTCGATTTCAGCTAGGGCAGCGCCCTCGGACCCGGCGAACACCACCTGGAAGTCGGCGCCGAAGGCTTCCAGTCGCTCTTCGGGCTTGGTGTCCCAGGCGGCCGTGAACTCCAGGAGTCTTCCCTTCGTGCCGGTGTCGCTCGTGGCGAAGACGGACTTGTACTGGTTCAAGTCCCCAACGGCGCGCAGGTTGGGCGCGACGGCCTCGATACCCCGTTCGGCGTCGCCTTCGATGACGTAAGAAGGAACGTACCATCCGGTCTCGCCTCTGACGCCCACCGATCCCATGCGCTCCACCTTGGCGCCGTCTTCGGCGTCAACGTACTCCTTGAGGAGCGCGGCGCTGTAGGAAGGCCAGTTGCAGCAGACGAAATGGAAGTCGCCGTTTTCGAGGCCGATGAACAGCGGCGCCGAGTCCGCCGGCGCGAACTTGGTGGCGACGGTGTGGTCCATCTCCTGCTCCAGGAGAATCTGAATCACGGCCGTTGTGACTAGCTGGCCGTTCCAGTCCTGATCGACGAGATACAACGTGCCCCTGGTCTCGGGCTCTTCGGCGTCTTCGGAGTCCTGGGCACAGGCCAGGGCTACCGCAAAGACCATGGCTAACGCCACGATCATCGACAGTCCAACCCATCCGATGTTCACTCTCTTCATTTTCACCCTCCTTATCTGCGAATGTACGATATCTGCATGGGAGGCGCACCGAGCAGCCCCGACCCGTTTCCGTGTGCGCTGTCCTACGGTTTGCGCCCCCTGTGCGTCCCAGTGGTACTGTGGCCGCTTCTCATTACCTCATCGCCGCGAAAGGTATGGCGGCGCCCTGTTTGCCCTGTGTCATGCGGTCGAGCACCATCGCCATGAACACGATGGTCATGCCGGCAACCAGACCGTGGCCCACCCTGAGCCAGATCGAGTTTATGAAGACTTCCTGACCCAGGCCTCCGCCACCTACGAGTCCGGCAATGATCACCATCGCCAACACCATGACTATCGTCTGGTTCACTCCCATCATAATCGTGGGCAACGCCAGCGGTATCTTAACATGAAGCATGGTCTGAAGGCCGGTCGATCCGTGGGACTGGGCCGTCTCGATCACCGGGGCCGGCACTTCCCTGATGCCGAGGCTGGTCATGCGGATCACCGGAGGCAGCGCGTACACCGCGGTCGCTATTATACCGACCAGTGGGCCGATGCCCCAGAGCATTATCACCGGGATCAGGTAAACGAATATCGGCATGGTCTGCATCGTGTCCAGTACCGGTCTCAGGACCGACTCGAACGCCCTGCTCTGGGAGGAGAGAACGCCCAGGGCGACTCCCGCTACCACGGTGAAAGCCGCAGCGGTCAGGACCTGACTCAGGGTGTCCATGGTGACGTCCCAGACCCCGCCTATCCCCGCAAAGACCAGCCCCGCCAGGGCGAGAAGCGACACGCGCCAGCCCGCGGTGACGTAGGCCAGCCCGGCGGCGGCGACCATCAGCGCCGGCCAGGGGAGCCAGAGGAGCAACGTTCGGATGGGAGAGTAGCCAAGCTCTCGGAACAGGGTGTCCCGTATCCAACTGGTGATGAAGTGGAGGTTGACGGCCATCCAATCGAAGGTCCGGTTTACCGGTCCCGCCATCGAGAAGGTCAGTTCGTCCGGGAAATCCCGGAGGGACGCGAACAGGGCGCCGAGGACCATCAAGACGGCTATCAGCCCCGCGCCCGCGATGGGACGAGCGTACCGCGAAGCCGTGTTTTGAAGGCTTCGTCCGGCCGGAGGGCCAGCGGGGGCCATGGAGGTTGAGGAGCCGGGGCCGGACTGCGCGAGGGCATAGCTGAACCTGTCGAGGATTATCGCCAGGAGCACGATGGCGATACCGCTCTCGAGGCCTTCTCCCGCGTTCACCTCCCTCAGCGAGAGCCACACGTCCCTGCCGAGGCCCTGCACCCCCACAAGCGCGGTAATGATGACTATGGAGACCGCCATCATTATTGTCTGGTTGATGCCCATCATTATCGAGTTCTTGGCCAACGGCAATTGCACCTGGAACAGCGTCTGAAACGTCGTCGATCCGTGCGAGAGTGCCGTCTCGATAGCGGCCCGGGGGACCTGGCGGATTCCCAGGTTGGTGAGCCTGATGACGGGCGGAATGGAGTAGACGACAGTGAGAAAGATGCCCTGTGTGCCGCTCACTCCGAACAGCACCAGCGCGGGAATGAGGTACACGAACGCGGGCAGCACCTGCATGGTGTCGAGGACGGGGCGGACCACCGCCTCGAAACGGTCGCTGAAGGCGGCGAATATGCCGATTGGAACGCCGACCGCGACGGCAAAGATTGCCGATACTACCAGGACACTCATTGTGACCATCGCGGAGTCCCAGAACCCGATCAGGCCAATGAATAGCGCGCCCGCGCCGGAGAACAGCCCCAGCCGCCAGCCGCCGAGCCTTAGCCCCAGAATCGTTCCCGCCGCCACCACAACCGGCCAAGGAAGCCACAGCAGAAACGCGTCGATTCCGGCGAGTCCCGCGTCGATGACATCGGAGATTGGATCGAAGAACCAGGCGAAGCTGTCGCCGACCCACTCGAAGAAGCCGTCGATCGGCTCCTGGATGGGAAGCTCCCAGTTGCCTGGCCAGTTACCGAAGTCGGTGCCTGCGTTGGCGGTCGACAGGGAGTATGCTAGGACGTAGGCAGCTACGGTGAGTGCCACCCAGAAAATGCCGCGGTACCGGGACTCTCGCAGAGAGCGGACCTGGACGGCCTCCGCTCGGATCACGATGCCACTTCCTCGTCGCCAACGAGCGCGGCGACGGCCGCTTCGCGGCTGATGGTGCCGACGCACCGGCCGCCGTCCAGAACGGCGATGGGGTCGTCGCCGGCGATTGCGAGCGGGATGAGCCGCTCAAGGCGGGTGTACGGTTCCACGACGGGGCAGGAGTCGCGCATTACGGAGGCGACGCTGGAATCGACCGCGCCACCGTGTGGCACGTCCGCCGATTGCACCGTCCCGATGAAGCGTTCCTCCCGGTCGACCACCACCGCGACCTCGCATTCCCGGGCGGCAAGCGCGTCCAGCACGTCGGCCAGTCCCTCGTCGGCGGTGGTGTAGACCAGGGACGGGGTCATGACGGAGCGCGCGGTGAGCACCTTGGACCGCGGCACGTCCCGCGTGAAGTCACGCACGTAGTCGTCGATCGGGTTGGAGACCAGCTCCTCGGGCGTGCCCGTCTGAACGAACTCGCCATCTTTCATGATGGCCACGCGGTCCCCGACCTTCAGGGCTTCGAGGAAGTCGTGGGTTATGAAGACCATCGTCTTCTGGACCAGTCGCTGGAGCCCAATAAGCTGGTCCTGCATCTCTCGCCTGATGAGGGGATCGAGGGCGCTGAACGGCTCATCGAAGAGGAGAATCTGCGGGTCGACCGCGAGGGCACGAGCCAGGCCGACACGCTGCTGCATTCCGCCGCTCAACTCGTGCGGATACCGTTCTTCCCACCCGGAAAGGCCAACCAGCTCAATGACCTCGGTCGCGCGCCTGCGCTGGGTGGTCTTGTCGATTCCCTGGACCTGCAGGCCGTATACAACGTTTTCGAACACGCGCTTGTGGGGAAAGTTGCCGAAGTGCTGGAAGACCATGCCCAGCTTGTGGCGGCGGATGTCCCGCAACTGCCGCTTGTTCATCGCGAGCATGTCCTCGCCATCTATCCGAACTTCGCCGAGCGTCGGTTCGATTAAACGGCTGAGACAGCGGACGAGAGTCGACTTGCCGCTGCCGGATAGACCCATGATGACGAAGGTCTCTCCTTCGCCGACGTGGAAGGAGACATCCCTGACGGCGAGCACGCAGCCGGTCCGGGCCAACACCTCTTCCTTGGATAGGGCAGGATCCATGGAGTCGATGAGGTCCCGGGATCCTTTTCCAAACACCTTCCACAGGTTTCGGCACACGAGCCTCAGACCGGCGACCCTCTGGGATCGACCGGACGGTCCGGGGTGGCCGGCAGAGCCGTCTTCCTCCGGCCTATTGCTGATGTCCGCGCTGTTGGTCATATTCGCCTGCCCGTGCTGAGAGCCGGGTCGGCGGGCGGAGAGACTTCCGGCCAGCCAACTGCACCTCTCGCCAGTCGTCGCAACATCTCACCCGGCGAAGTACTCGGCTTGGTACGCTGAGTGTGACAGGGATGCTCGAGCATCTTTAAGGTTCGTCGCCCGGAGACTACGAAGGGTCTTACATGGGCTTCAAGCACTGGCGACGCCAATGGCTTCGTGTGTACTTTCTTCCAGCGACCTGCCTTGGGTGGCGTCCGTCGAAGCAACGCGAGACTCGCACAAGCATCCCGCCCACAGCTCCGTCTTCGGACTGTTCGTCGCCGATTATATCACTATCCGGGTTGTAAAGTTTTCGCTGAACAAATTCGACAGGTGGTATACTTTTGCTCCACCCCAATTGTAGTTGTTCAGCATAAACGTCACAGGTAACTGTTCAGCAAGAATGTCACATTATGGAGAATGTGACGTTGAACCAAAAGGAACAGGCAAGGCTTCAGGTTCTAAACAGCTTGCTGGCGGGACATATGGCGATAGAGCAGGCATCTGCGCTAATGGGAGTGAGCATACGCCATGCCTGGCGCTTTCTGGCGGCATACAGGAAGGAAGCAGCAGCAGCCCTGGCTCACGGTCATCGAGGTCGCAGACGCCCAACGCGATATTGGAGACGACGAAGGCCGCTGTGCTGCATCTGGCACGCACACGGTACGCGGGAACCAACCACACACATATGAGCGAGTTTTGAGAGAACACGAAGGCATAGACGTAACTCGCACCACGCTGCGGCGTCTGCTGGTGAGCGCCGGCGAGAGTAGCCCTCGCGGTAGGCGTCCATCCAAGCACCGAGTTCGGCGGCAGCGGATGCCGCGTGAAGGTATGCTGATTCAGATAGACGGAAGTCATCATCGCTGGTTAGGAGAAGATGGACCGCAGTTCACGCCGCTTTTGGCAGTGGACGACGCCACCGGGGTCGTGGCCGATGCTCTGTTTGGCGAGTTGGAGAACACACGCAGCTACTTCCTGCTGATGCAGGGACTGATACGGCATAGTGGTATACCGCTCGCACTCTACGCAGATCGGCATGCCGTCTTCAAGCATACGCCTTCGCCAGAGACTGCCGCTGCTCCCACTCAGTTCTCTCGAGCTATGGATGAACTTGGAATACAGCTGATATTCGCGCGAACACCACAAGTCAAGGGTCGTGTGGAACGCACCGCAGGAACGTTCCAGGACAGGCTCGTTACGGAGCTACGGCTTGCGGGCGCGACCACCATCGACGATGCCAACCGCGTGCTGAGGGGCTTCCTGCCACGCTTCAACACGCGTTTTGGTGTCCCTGCGCAGGAGTCGGAATTCGCCTATCGAGCCGTGGACGAAGGGATGTGCCCGGAGAGAATCCTGTGCTTCAAGCACAGGCGTAGAGTCGCCAGGGACAACACGGTCAGATACCGCTGGCGCACCCTGCAACTGCTGCCCGGCACGGACCGGCCAAGCTACGCCGGAGCAGTGGTGAATGTACTTGAGGGACCGGACGGACGGCTGGAAGTGCAGCACGAAGAACGCATCGTCCCCTCTCAGGAGGCGCCACCACGCCCGAGCGTCCTTCGGGGCTTCGTTGGCAGAACCGTACATACACCAATACCTCATCTTCCCAGCAACGGACCTTGTAGAGAATGGGTGGCCAGACTGGCGACTCTGGACGCCGAGGTCTCCCATGACACCGCCGACCGCAACGGTGTGGGGGAGTCGTCGGCGTGCTCGGTGATGGACACTCTGGCATAGAGGGCCGCCGGTGTGAGCGGCTATAGGTGCTTCATGATGTCGTCCTCCTCACTTGGTTACTGTATCTACGCAACAGGGACCGGCTGGGCATTCTCGGCGTGGCGCAGGGTTGTTATCACTCGGTCGCCTATGGGCTGCACAGGACGATTGTTGGGACCGCCGCCCAGCATCAGAAGGCTATCGACCTGCTCTTGGGAGATGGTTTGCGGCTGGCGCATCACATACCAGTCAACCGGTTCGTCGCACGGAGGCGTCGTCTTTGAGCCATCGTACCGATAATAGTCCAACTCGCCCGGCACGTAGTCTCTGGCGCTGAGTGCAAGACCTTCGATGACGGTATCGCCGGCAGCTGGGGCGGCGTCGAGAATCTCCTGCGCCACGGGACTGGGTGCGCCCAGCCTGAACAGCAGCCCCACCACCGCCAGGTTGCCGTCGGCGTCCGCGTGGACCAGGTGCAACTCTGCCGCAAAACTCGCGCCGTCTATCAGATGCTCCGAGGGCGAATGAAAGTGAGCCGACTTCAACTCGTAGGTCCGACGGCCCACGCTCAGAGTGTTGCCGCGTCCATAGTCAACGTGCACAAATCTACCGTCGTTGCGGACGGCTGCGGCATCGCCGCTGTATGAGAGCGCAATGGGCGCGGCGTCACCCCGGTCGTATCCGGCAATGTCGATTGGAGATTGCCGCTGGCCGTCGGCGCAGGTTGCGTACTCTTCGGACAACAAGGCCCAGCGTTCCGGCGCGCCCGGTCCATCGTATCCCCATTTCACCCCCTGATCGTGACCGGCGCAAGCCGCGCCTGTGAGCAAGGCTGCCAGCAGGCAAAACGCCAGCGTCGGCCAAATGACTTTCGGCACTGGCTTACTCCTCAAGCTGAACCGGCTACCTGCCATTGCCCGGTTGTCCCCGATAGTGGTCGTTCATACTCCGGTTACTCCCGGCGCGGCGGACGCGTGAAGCTGTAGTCCCAAGGCGCGGACCACCTTGAGCACCGTGGCGAACTCTGGGTTGCCGTCGGCGGACAGCGACTTGTAGAGGCTCTCCCGGCCCAGCCCGGTCTTCTCCGCGACTATTGCCATCCTCCGGGCGCGGGCGATGTCCCCAAGCATCGCCATTATCAAGCTCAGGTCGCCCTCTTCCAGGGCGACGTTCAGATAGGCGGCCATGTCCTCCTCGGTTTCCAGATGCTCCGCCGGGACCCACGGCCGAGTCTGCGTCTTTGCCACTACTGCCCCATCGGTCTGGCGAATCTCGACCATCCTAGTTGTAGACCACGGGACATTTTCGCTGAGCAGTTAACTACGGACACAATCGTAGACCATCAACATGACCTGCCCTCGTTAGTTGTACCACCTGCCATGTTACACCGACAGGCACTCCATGGGTAATCAGCTTCAACTGCTTAGCCGGTCTGACTCCCTTACAACTGGGATGAGTCCATTACCCGGTAGTCGGCGAAGCGGGGGCTACAGCCGGCAGTCTACTTCGCCCTACATGTCTCTCACAGAACGAACCCTTGCCCTGGAAGGATTCGGAGGCGCTGCTGGTCGGCATAGGGTGTCAGGACAACTCAAGTGAAGGTGGGGTCGTCGAGGCGCCGGATCGCCAAGGTGCCTATGAGGGAGAGAGTGTGGGCGCCAATTGGGGCTTTCAATGGACGATTGCCACGCAATGCGGTCCTGGCCAAGCTCGCCCCACCTCGATTGCCCCGTACACTCTCGACTTCCCAACTGGCTCTCGACTCCTGATGGGTAACAGCTCTCTGGGCCAGCAAACAACTGAGGCCCAGGCGCATTCCATCCTGCCCTTTCTCTCCCCGTGCCAGTCGGTGTAACATATTTGGCGATGCAACTCTTGGGTGCGGGTCAATGATTCATATCCTGTCCGCTTTCGCGGGACTGTTCACTCGCTGGTACGTCCTTGCGCCAATCATGGCGGTGCTGGGCATAGCGGCAGGGGCATCGATTTTCATTTATGTGTCTCCCGGCAAACCCAGGATTGGCATAATAGACGTGCCCTTCACCGTAATCACCGAGGAATCGGCCTATGTGATTGGGGAGTACATCGACTACGCGCGTCGGGACGACTCCATTAGAGCGGTGGTCGTCAGGTTGAGTTCGCCCGGCGGGGGTGCCTCCGCCAGCGAACGCTTGTACATCGAGACCCGCAAGCTGCGGGAGGAAAAGCCTGTGGTGCTGGTCATGGGTGACCTCGTTGCCAGCGGGGGATACATGATGTCGATGGGTGCTTCGTATTCCTACGCACAGACATCCTCGCTGGTTGGGAACGTGGGCGTGATTCTAATCGCTGGGCCGCTGATCCCTGAACTGCCGGATGAGACGACGGTTGTCAGCAGTCCCTACAAGCTGGATGGGGCCACCCGAAGAGAGTGGGTCGGTACGGTGGACATGCTGAAATCCGCCTTTGCTGAAATCGTGATTGGTGAACGAGGAGACAAGCTGCGCATTTCCAGGGAAGAACTGGTCGAGGGGCGCATCTATCCCGGCATGGTCGCTGTGAGGCTGGGATTGGTCGACGCGATCGGCGGCGATAGCGACGCCATCCGAAAGGCGGCTGACCTTGCCGGGATTTCCAATTACGATTTCGTGAACGTTAACCTCGAGGTTCTCGGAGAAGTTTTCAACGACCTGCAACGGATCCTGCCGTCGGAAGCCGGAGACAGCGGGAGTGATGCCGGCCTCGACAGTGTGCTGGACCTGCTTTCCGTAGGCTACGGCACTGGAAGCGGCGGGCTCGCGGGGTCTGAGCCTGACAGCAGCAGAGCCGGACTCCACGGTCTGCGAGAACTGATGCTGCACGGAGGCCTGGCAGCGAACCAGGAAGACCCGCTTCCGGATTTCCCAATGGAGGTACACCGCCCGAACATGTACTACCTATACGTGGGTCATGGTCCGTAAGCTTGCGGTGGTTGCGCTGTTCCCATTATTCGCCGCAGTCACTGTTGCGGGCGCGTTCCTATTCTTTTATCCGAGTAGATACGATCCGCCACCCTCGGTGGATATTCCCTTCCAGCAGATAACCTCGCCAGGCGTGGCCCCGGCTGTGGCAGTGGATTCGGACACCGCCCAGGTCCGGAGAGGGCTTATGCTGGTGGACGCGCTGCACGTAAACTCCTTTGAAGAAGAAGAGGTTGTGACTCTCAAGTCGTGGGTAGCCAACCGTGGATATGACGTGGAGGTCGTTGGCGGCTTCGCTCCGATGGAAGTAGAGACCAGACTGACGCTGTTGGAGGATAAGCTGAGGCGTGCCGACAGTTTTCTGGTTGTACTCCCCCGAGTGGGTTACTCGGAGGCTGAAGTGGACCTGGTGGAACAGTTCGTAGAGAAGGGCGGCAAACTGCTGTTGATTTCGGACCCGACGCGGCCCAGCCGCATAAACATCCTGGCCAAGCGATTCGGCGTGGAGTTTCAGCCTGACTACCTGTTCAATACGTTGGAGTATGATCTGAATTTCCGGCACATCTTCGTCAGAGACTTCCAACCCGCGCCGCTTACCAGCGGACTGGACACGATAGCCCTGTACATCGCGGGATCGGTCCGGTCTTCCGGACACGGGCTGGCCTTCACAGATGTCAATACCAGGTCTTCCCTCGTGGAGGCTGCCGAGGACTTCTATCCTATTGCATGGGGCGAAAGCCAAAACGTCCTGGCAATAGGGGACTTCACCTTTATGGTTCCTCCCTACAATTCATTGGTGGACAACGGCAAGTTTCTGTCGAATCTAGCGGACTATCTGACGGACAGCCGGCGAGAGTTCGATCTGGAAGACTTTCCCCATTTCTACGTTGGCCGCCCGGACGATTCTGTAGACATTCTGCTGGGACAACCCTCCCTTTGGAGTGTCGGCACTGAGATGAGAAACGGTCTTTCGGCCTATGGGTTGTCTTCCGAAGTTCGCGGAGTGGAAGACGTAAGCCGGGACACGGCGTTCTTGGGCCTATACGAGGACGCTCTCCGGGTGGGTCAATACCTTCAAGCGGCGGGGATTCGCGTCGACGAATTCCTGAGCACCGCCTTCGCCGAAGACCTGAACACCAAGGGGACCGCAGTTGTCGTTCTCCACAGGGACCAGGACCGGCATGTGCTGGTAGTCCTCGCGGACACTCCGGATGGTTTAGCCGAGGCTGTAGGCGGCCTGTTCAACGGTGAGTTCAGAAAGGACCTGATAAGCGATTCCGTGGGGTTGCGCAGCAGCTCATGAAATCACGAATCATCACCTGTCTTATTCTGCCCGCACTGTTGTTGATGCTGGCATCGTTGTTGGCCTGCAGAGAGACCGAGGGCCCTGCTACCACACCCGTAACCCTGCCCCCGGACTCAACTCCTCTGTCCGTCAGGCCACTGTCGGAAAGCGACCTTACGGCCGTTGCCGAGTTTGTGAAACGACAACGGACCGTGGACCAGGAATGGGACCAGTACCATCGGGAGTTCGACCAGTGGCGCGCCGGGCTGACCTCCTGTCACAGGAGCGCCGTGCAGGAGGCGCTGCAGGGCTTCACCGTCGGTTTTAACGCTGTGACGGAGCGAGCAAGGGATCTTCCGAGGGCATCGGTCAGTAAGGAGCTAGCCGACATATTGATAGCGGCTGCCGAGGCAGAGGAGACGGCGTTCCGTCAGCTGCGGGACCGCTGGCAGCCCAACATCTTCTCATTGTTCGAGGCGGTGGAGCAGCAGCGTTCAATGGCGGCCCGGGCACAGAAGGAAGTGGAAGACCTGGCATTGGAGTCGCAGGAAAAGCTAGAGAAGGCCTCTGACCCGGAAGAATTGCTCGCAATGGAAGATTTCGACGCGGCCTTCGATCTCGTCAGAGACGACTGGGATGAGTTCCATGATGACTACGCCAGCCTGTCACAAGAAGCGGAAAACACGGATACCGCCGATAGCCTGCTCCGGGTCAAGAGGCTCAGCAGACAACTCAGTGCGGTGTC
This sequence comes from Dehalococcoidia bacterium, assembly GCA_965262385.1. Taxonomy (GTDB): domain Bacteria; phylum Chloroflexota; class Dehalococcoidia; order Lucifugimonadales; family CATOSD01; genus CATOSD01. The sequence continues at coordinate 420,584 of CBDHFB010000016.1, forward strand.
TAAGGCCGTAGACCAACTACCTGCGCCATTTGCCGCAGAAGACTCGGTGGACATGCTGCAAGACGCTGCGGAAGCCGAGGTCACGGCTTTGGCAAAAGTACATGAGGCCTTGGCGGTAGTGGCCGCCCAGGAGGCAGCTTCCGCCCGTGAAAAGCCAGCAGCACCGGGAGAGAACGAATCCGGCCAGCAAGTTGAACAACTTCTGGAGACCATGAACCCCGTCATAAAGAGCGTCGAGGCAACCTTGAGGGAGGTGAGGCGAACCAACAGGGAGTTCCTTGATGGAAGCGCGCTGGAGGATCTGGAGGAATTGCAGGATTTTGTTGGCGAATATGAGAAACTGATTGGGGACTGGAATGCGTTCCACGAGCGCTACAACGACTGGCGGAACGCTGAGGGCGGCTGTAACCGGGCCGAGGTGTTCCAGGCTCTCGGCCAGTTTGACGGGAGCTTGGCCGAGCTTGGCCGGCAGGTACGAGACCTTCCCAAGTCGGGCTTTCTGCTGCCTATGTACAACTTGCTGGTGCAAGCAATGGAAACGGAGTCGGACGCCATGCGGGCCCTGCGCAACACCTGGCAACCCTTCACAGTTGACGCATTCATAGCGTTGGAGCGTGCACGGGAAAATGCCAGCAGACTACGGCGCGAGGCGAAGATAGCCCTGCAGGAGCTTCGTAACCGGCGCTGAAGTAATCGGGCCACGGCGAGCTGCTATCACGACATACGTCACTAAAGGTTGTAAACGGTCCGGCTTTCAACCGCCCTATTCAGGCGGTCGACCAGTCCCCAGGTGCATTACGCACAGCTACGGTTAATCCTGACGGGTAGGTTGAATCCTGAATCTGCCACAGTAGGGAGTCGATAATCGAAAGACACTGCATACGAGAGGGGCTGCGACACGTGCCGAGCAACAACTTGGCGCAGGTTGGCCCGCCGTTTTGCGTCACCCCTTGAGACCCGAAGCTATTGCTGCCACCTGGGCAAAGCTGCACTCGCGTAAATCCAAAAGGCCTACAGTGAACAGCGGCAATTGTCCTGGTTCCTGCTGCCTTACCGACCAAAATTGGTGACCCGGTACTTCCTCCAGCTGCCCCTGAAAGAGTTCGAGTTCCCTTTGGCTCTCGGTATGAATTGGTGGGCCAGCGTGTCCTGTACTGCGAATGTTCGCTGCGAAATCCTGATATGAGGAGCGGACAGGCCCGGGTGATCGACCAGCCGCCCGCCTGCGCGATTCGAGATTCCAACATGTTTGCCTGCGCTTCAGATTCTGAACAGTAACTCCAGTAGCGGTAGAGTCCATTCGTATCCAGCCCAGTGATACACTGGCTGGAACAAACAGACTACGCTGGTGACTGAGATGAACGTCATATGGATAGTGTCCGACACATTTCGCAGAGACCATCTGGGCGCATACGGAAACCCGCATATCAGGACACCCTCTCTGGACAAGCTGGCGGCGGGGTCGGTCAGGTTCGATGCTCACTACTCTGCCGGATTCCCTACCATGCCCACCAGGGCGGACCATCAGACGGGAAGATGGACGATGTCCTTCATGGGCTGGGAGCCTCTCCCGGCGGGCGTGACCACGCTGGCGGAGATTCTGGCCAAGCACGGACTTCACACGGCGGCCTCCGTCGACACCCCCTACTACCTCAGAGACGGAATGAATTACGACCGGGGCTTCCAGTCCTTCTTCATGAACACCGGACAAGACACGCTGTGGTCGTTGATTCCGGAACCCGGCTACCACAACGAGGCGTTGGATGTCAGGGAGAGGTGGCGTAACGAAGCCGACAGGAATGCGCCCAAGACATTCATGACCGCCATGCAGTGGCTGGAACGACACTATAAGGAAGACTTTTTCCTGTACGTGGACACCTGGGATCCCCACGAACCGTGGGACGCTCCGGCCTACTACACCGAGCTCTACATGCCGGACTACGACGGCGAGCTAGTGCTGCCACTGTATGGGAATTGGCATGACGTGCCCGGATACCGCGAGTCGCAGCTCCGCAAGGCACACGCCACGTACTGCGGCGAGATCACCATGGTGGATACCTGGGTGGGATTTCTGCTGAAGTATGTTGAGAACATGGGGCTCGCGGACAACACGGCTGTCATATTCACCACTGACCACGGCTTCTACTTCGGAGAGCACGGAGGTCTCTTCGGCAAGATGAGCTCGGACAAGTACCCTGACGGGACTCTCCGGCCATACGACGAGCCGGGCTCGAAGTGGAGCTACTCGCCGCTCTTCGAGGAGATCGTCCACCTGCCTCTGCTGATTCTCGCTCCCGGAGTACCGCCAGGCTCCTACGGTGGCCTGAGTTCCGCTGTCGACGTGATGCCCACAGTGCTCGACCTGCTGGGTCTGGACATCCCGGCCTTCGTGCAGGGCCGTTCACTTGCGCCCGCCATGCGAGACACGACACGTCCCGGGCGCGAGTACGTGGTTAGCAGCCTGCCATTCGCCAATCCCGGCGACCCTGTCCAGTCGGTGGACAACTTCCTCCGTGACCTTGAGGAAGCCCCGATCACTACCGTCACCGCGGGACAGTGGAGCTTACTCTACAGCCCCGGCGCCGGGGTGTCTCAGCTCTACGACCTGGCATCCGATCCACGGCAGTTAGACAACGTGATAGAGAGGCACGTCGACCAGGCAGGGGAGTTACACCGGCTGCTGGTGGAATTCATGCGGGAGAACGAGGTGCCGGAACGGCTGCTCCGGCCACGTCTGGAACTGCGGATGTAAAAGCGTCCAGACAGCATGAATAGGGGATACGATTACATAGTGGTCGGAGCCGGTTCGGCTGGAGCCGTGCTTGCGGCCCGCCTTACAGAAGACCCTCAGCGGTCGGTGCTGCTCCTGGAAGCGGGAGCGGACTATCCCGTGAGGGAACTGATGCCGGACGCCGTCAAGTACGCCTACGGCTCGGACACGTCACTCCGGGACGGCGGACACATGTGGGACTTTCGTGCCAGGGCGACAGACCGCGCCCACATAGACATCCCTCGGGGCAGGGTCACCGGAGGCTCGAGCGCGGTGAACGACGGCCAATTCCTGCGGGGAATGCCGAAGGACTTCGACCGCTGGGCGGAGTGGGGTAACCCTGAGTGGAGCTATGACAGGGTCTTCCCCCACATGTTGAAACTGGAGTCCGATGAGGACTTCGATAATGAGTTTCACGGTTCGGACGGCCCCATTACCTGCCGCCGGCACCGGCCCGACGAGTGGGAACCTCAGCAGCACGCTTTCTATCGCGCGTGCCTGGATGCGGGATTTCCGGACTGCCCTGATCACAACAGGCCGGGCTCCGCCGGCGTTGGCCCTTTGCCGTTCAATATCGCGGGGCGGGTTCGGGTGAGCACGGCAATCGGCTACCTCGATCCTGCGCGCAATCGACCGGGGCTGAGCATCAGGCCCCACAGTCTCGTTTCCGGGATTATCTTCGAGGGCAGTCGAGCAATCGGGGTTCGTGTGCTGAGGGGACGCGAGGAGTCTGCCGTCTATGGCGACGAGGTAGTCCTTAGCGCAGGCGCGATAGGAACGCCGCACATACTCGCCTTGTCGGGAATCGGCCCGGGAGAGCAGCTGCGTCGCTTGTCCATCCAAGTGGTGCAGGACCTTCCCGGAGTCGGGCGCAATCTCAGAGACCACCCGGACGTGCCGATGGCGTGGCGCACACGCACAGACTTCCCGCTGAATACCGATCAGGTCAGCACCGGCACCGTCACGCTGCGGTTTACGGCATCGGGTTCGCCTTACGAGAACGACCTGGTGATCTACATGGGCAACTATGCGGCGAAACGCCCGATGAGGGGTCTGGACCACGCCGACCCGGTGGGAATAGGCGTGAGCCAGAGTCTCTACATGGCGTCGAGCCAGGGCGAACTGCGCATCCGGTCACGCGACCCGAGGCAGCCGCCCGAGCTCGACTTCAACCTTCTGGCCGATCCGTTCGACCTAGCGCGACTGCGTGAGAGCGTCAGGCTGTGCGTCGGCCTGTTCAGGCACGGGGCCTTCGATAAGATAGTCGAGGAGCGCATCGCCCCGTCAGAACGAGTTCTGAGTAACGACGCCGCCTTGGATGCCTGGATGAAACGGGAGGCGATTACGGCGCATCACGTATCCAGCACCTGCAAGATGGGGACTTCAGACGACCCAATGGCGGTTGTGGACCAGTACGGCCGTGTGCACGGCATCGATGGCCTGAGGATCGTCGACGCATCGATTATGCCCGGCACCGTGCGGGCTAACCTGAACCTGACAGTAATGGCGATGGCGGAGAAGGTCGCTGATTTCATAAGACGGGGTTGACTGGCGCGTGTTGCCATACCGCAATGTACTTGGCCTAGCAGGGGGGCAACTACCGTAGACCAGCCTCACGTACCACAAAACCCGGCAAAGCACGCGGCTAGCAAGAACGGCTCTTCGGTTCGGAAACTGATACGAAGAACTATTCCCTCCCGCTGAAGCGAGATCCTCGTAGAGTCGTGTGGTCGGCATCCGGTCCCACAGGTGCCCCAACGAGAGCATTGCACTCTGTGGACCGGCAAGGAGGGAGCTCTTGCGTGACGCGCATTCAGTCTGGCCCCACTTCGAAACCGGCGGTGGCACTTCCAAAGGGATTGAGTTTGAGATGTGTTGGGTTATGCTGCCTGACCAAGTACACGAGCTTGCCGCAGCCCAAAGTGACTTACTGGCAGAGTTGATCGCGTCCCCGCGTTTAGGATAGCGATCAGACCATTAGCCGAGATTCGGACCCAGAATCCCCAACACCCCACGTCCTTCTTGTGCCTGTCTCCGTTTGACACAATTGGTAAGGGGCGGCTCACACAGGCATGAAGCGAGGATGTCATTCCCCTCAGCGCCGGCCTATGGGCAGCCGCACCGCCGGGGTCGACGCCCAAGCGAAACCGGTCCGCTGCTGAAGCCAACTACTCGCCAATGACCAACTGTCAGTCGGAACACCGCCAACACCCAGCGAACCTTCATACGCCCACCACACGGCTCAGAGTCGGGATCGCCACATCGGCCGCGGGGCCCTGGACGAAGCAAAAAATCCCAGAGAAGAGATTAGAAAAACCGCAGCTACAGATCAACCGCAACTTGAGCGTCGTAAGCCAAAGCGGAGCGGGTATGTGGGAAGAGTACGACCGACGCCGTAACGCGCGACACACCGCGCCAAGGCTGTCCCGTGACGTGTTCCCGGTGTGATGCAACCCTGAGGGTGTAGAGAAGTGCCGAACGGCCACAGGCGTGTGCTCATCCTCTGGCTCCGGGCCAAGGTCCCGCGCCGACGAGCGCCGAACGCGCGGCGCTCCCGCTATCTGTTACGCTGCAAATCAGCCAGAAGGCTCGTCTGGCTGATTTAGCTCGAAAACATACTGACTCAAAAAACAGAACGCCCAACGAAGTTCATTCATGTAACAGGGGGTTTTGTTCCCAACCGTTCCCAGGACTCGCCGCCCTGGCGATCCGTGTGCGACGGCATTTCAATCCGCGCCTTCCGCCCGATTTGCAGGTCTTGCACTTAGTCCTGCGCTCTGTACCCTCACTTGCCGCCCAACGATGCGCTCGAAGTGCGCCTTGTGCGCACGAGCAACCTTCGCACACTCATCGCCAGACCTCCGGTGCTTGCGTGCGGCTCTGAGTAGCCCCTACTCTCAGGCGGCGGTCTCGAACTCCGACTCCGCCAGTATCCCAAGCGAGATGCGTGCCCAGGCGTCCGGTTACTTGCCGAGGCTGTGGGGGCGCGGCATGGCGGCGGGAGTCCCCGCGATGCGTGGCTCCGCGCTGACGATCTCGTGTTGGTTGCCGAGATGAAGCCATCCGAAGTCGCTTAGTGGTCCGGTTGCAGGATCAACGCCTGGCCCTCGCCCCCGCCCACTCAGCAGCGGCACATCCCGTACTCTGGTGAGCCGCGCGAACCGCCCGGCGTCCGGTGTGTCCTGCACCTACCGACCGGGGGCCTCAGCGTCGGATGTGGACGCGCTGCGAAGCGCCCGTCTGCCTGCCGCCGATATACTGAGAACCCAGCGCGCTCAGGTCGACCGCTCCATGTCTCGGCGGCCTCTCCGAGCGCCCTCACATCGTCTCGGGTGAGATTGGCGATAACGTTCCGCGCGCGAACCGTCGGCTGTTCTTCGTTCGTGTCCGCCCCCCTCGAACGCTCCGCCATACACTCAGGTGGACAGCTAGCCTCTCCGGCGCCTTGCGCTGCCTTGTAGGCGGCCGGGGTTCTCTCAGGGATTATGGCAGCGATGGCACGGCGCCGTCAGGCGAAGGAGGGGCGCAGCCTCGGGGAGCGATCGATAGCACGGGCGGCGTGCAGGAACACCTTCACCCCAGTCGGCGGGCGCGGCATCCCGTGAATGATCCGGCGTCACCCGCTGCGGCGAGGCACGGACGCGAACCCCACGAAGAGTCCACACTGTCGCTCCCAAATCAGCCGGATGGTGCCTTCGGTCTTCGGTCCGAACCGGCGCGGCCCTGCCTCCCATCGCAGAATCGCCGTTATCGCTTCGTGAGTGTGCGCAGAGCCACAGAACTCCCTCGTGTAGTACAACGAGGATAGGGCCGTGCGATCTGCGCTCGGTTTTATTTGTAGGGCACTTTGGGCGGCTTCGCCGTCGTGAAGGTCCTGCAGCCTGTGCCATCGGATCTCCACCGCGCCGCCGGCCCGGACACACATGGCGTTGGTTGGTATTGAGTTCCTCGCGTCATCGGACCGGTAGATGCGACACCTCGCCGCCCAGCGGGGCCTTCCTCACGGTGATCAGGCGGCTGCCCGGCCGCGGACGAAATCCCATTGGGGCTGGTCCGCTAATTCGGGTGTGCTATGCTGGAAGGGAGCCGGAGCTGGGCTGGGCTGTGGACGGGGTGGCTCGGGAAGCTGCAGGACAGCGCCGGTTTACCGCGCGGTCTCAGACAAAGGGCGACGGGCAGCACCAAGCTCAGCAGCCCACGGCCGGCCTGCCCGCCACTTCGCCGGCGCGGTTCTCGCCGGTGCACCGAGGCACGGCGGGGTACATTCGAAGCTACCTTCCAGACTTCCGGCACCGCCGGAGTAAGTAAAGGAATGAGCGGGCATCCGGAAGGAGGACGGACCGGATGAGAACGGTTCCCGAAGATTTGGCAGCGCGGCGTTGAGACCATCCGTTGGACCATTGCAAAGCGCCCACAGGTGCTTGAAGAGCTCGCCAGCAGTCCTGACGTCACCGACTTGATCGTGCCTAGCGGAAAGGAAGCGAATGAACGGATTCGCCTGGCTGTGGAGCGCGGAGACGCGGAGGCCGTGGACGAGGCCATCGTGGACACTATCAGGGCCGAGATGAAGAAATGGTGGCCGGCCGTTCCCCAGCGCCGGCTTCTCAGCGCCTTGTTTCGGCGTGCCGCCCGACGGAGGGCGGGGCATGGCATTGGCGATAGCAGGCGTCCCCCCACTCATGAAGAGGGCCTCCGGGTTGCCAGGGCACTCCTGGCCGAAGTCCCGGACACTAGCCGACTAGACTCACGCCGGGAGTGCTTACAAGTCTAGGCAACTCTTGCATCCGATTGGGTACGCTCTCCCGCTGGTGCGCGATGCCCCGAAGAACTGCTGGACTTCATCAGTCTCTCCCAATCCAGCCGGGCATACTTCGACGCACTATGGCTCATATATGACCACCTTGATGAGCAGGGTGAGGACATCCCCATCACGCTCAGCAAGTGGTGGGATGAGGTTAAGGCCAGGATCAGGGTGCACCCCGCCTTGAGGCCTGTCCAGTCCCATCGCCCCGTCAACTCTGCCAACCTCGAGCGTGACGTGCAGATCCATTTCACCATCGAGATCATGCGCAGGGTTGATGTGCCGCCGAGGGGCAGAGACGCCTCCGGCTGCCGCATGGTGGCTGAGGCTCTTGGGCTTTCCGAGGACACGGAGGAGCGCATCTGGAAGGAACTCTCCTCGACAGAGAAGTTCGAGGGCTTCGTCTTGAAACACCTTGACGCCATCTCCGAACGCGCCGGGCTGGTCTACGCAAGGAGGACTGAGCCCGGATAGGGCCACAGTCCTTTGACTTGTGGCGGCTCTCGCTAGAAGACATGGCAAAACCGGCTACTTAATGACCCACTCTCGGTCTGCAGACCCGTCTACGCCTTCTCCAGACGGACATCACGGCGTCCCGACCCATATGAGGAGGTGCAGAGAGTGCGTGACAGACTGTTGAGGCGGCGTGAGGTAGAGAGGATTACGCGATTGAGCAGGTCGGCGATCTACAGACAGATGCAGGCCGGGGACTTTCCAAGGCCCGTACGTGTCGGCCCCAGTGCCGTCCGGTGGAAGGAAAGCGACATTACGTCCTGGCTGGAGTCCCGGCCCGTGGAAGAGAGTGAACTCGGAACTAGCTGCTAGTCCTTATACGCCGACCGGATGAACGGTCAGTTCGACAGGGTTCTCCTGTTCCGGCACCGCCTGAGGTTCGCCGGTCACGTAGTCCGCCCACCGCTGCATCAGCGCGCGGCGGCGCTCAAAGAGGTCGGACCTGGCGTAGGCCTGCTCGGTCGAGTTGCCCAGCGTGTGGGCGAGCGCAGCCTCGGAGACGGCCCACGGCGCATCTGTCCGCTCAAGCGTCCAGTTCTTGAAGCTGCTGCGGAACCCGTGGACGGTGGCACGCTCCGCAAGGCCCGTCGACCGCAGGACCTTCGTCAGGGTCATGTCCGACATCTGCGACTTCCGCTTCATCGGCGACGGGAACACCAGGCCGGACTGGTCATGCAGGCCGAACGCCTCGCCGAGCACCTCGAGGGCCTGCTGGCTAAGGGGCACCCGGTGTTCCACGCCCGCCTTCATCCGCTCAGAGGGAATCCGCCACACGCGGTCCCGGAGCTCTATCTCATCCCGGGGTGGCGCCCCTCACCTCACCGGAGCGCGCCGCCGTAAGAACCAGGAACCGAAAGCACAGCCTGGCGGACAGAGAAGCCTGGGACGCTTCGACGGTCCTGAGGACCTCACCGACCTCCTGGTAAGGCAGGGCCCTGAGGTGGGCTTTCACCTTAGGCATGGGCGGCAGCGCGCCGTCGACGGCCTCCCCCGCTGGGTTGTTCTCCATGAAGCCGTGTGCCATGGCCCACCGGAAGATCGTTCTCATCCGCTGGCGCACTCGACGGGCGGTCTCCGGCCGGGTCGTCCAAATCGGGGTGAGCACCTGCAGCACGGCGGCCCGGTCAATCCTGTCGAGAGGCTTATCACCCAGGGCCGGCATGGCGTGGCGCTCCAGGGTCTGGATCCAGGCCGCTACGTGCCTGGCGTTGCGCCAGCGTGGCATGTTCGCCTCGTGGACGGTCTGGGCGGCCTCCCTGAAGGTGGGCATAGCAGGGGCGTGCTTTTCGGCGAGTGGGTCGCGGCCCTCGGCAACGGCGGCGCGGTTGTCGGCGGCCTTGCCACGAGCTTGGGCAAGGCTCACCGTGGGAAACCCGCCGAGGCCGACATCACGTCTGCGGCCGTCGATTGTGATGCGCTGGACCCAGGACTTGGCGCCTCTCTTGCTGATGAAGAGATGGAGGCCGCCACCGTCGGAGTATCGCCCGGGATCCTTGAGAGCCTTTGCTCTTGTTGCTGACAGCGCCACGGCAGTACTTCCAAGCCGGAATCTATTCCCACACATGTTACCACACTTGACGCGGGATAGAGGGGGACTCATAGGACACGGCTGGGCACGGATATGGCGTCTCTCAGCTACGACATGGGGGTAATCTGGGACATCTGGGGCCGGATGTGGAAGGGTCGTTGGTGGAGCTGGGGGGACTCGAACCCCCTGCCTCCTGCTTGCAAAGCAGGCGCTCTCCCAGATGAGCTACAGCCCCAACTTCGCCCGCCGCTGAACACACAGGCAGGCTACGCCAACATCCCGTTTCTCCGCGGTCGCTTTTGAGCCGCGAATGGCTTTGTCTCTCGACGGCCGCGGCGGCGATCCGGCCGCCGCCAGACTTGTCTGGCAGCAGGTCACCGGCCTGCACTCGGCTGACGGGCGCTTGGCGACGGCCAAAGATAAGGGGCCAGCCTTGCGTGAGGCCCGCCCCTTTTGGTTTGCCCTTAACAGTTGGATAGTGGAAGGAAACAGCTGAGTTGTGCTAAGTGATTGAACGGCGGGCTTTCTCAGGGAGACGCTTCAGTCCTCAGAGGAGCTCCTCTGCCAGAGGCAGATCCGGCTCGACTCGATTTCCTTAGCGTCTCACCCACCGATCGACCTAGGAGTAACTCCGTTTCGCCCTGTGTCCGGCTTTTGGCCGAGCATTCGGACTGTGGAGTGTTCTCCCTAGAAAGGAGGTGATCCAGCCGCACCTTCCGGTACAGCTACCTTGTTACGACTTCGTCCCAGTTACCAGCCCCACCCTCGGCGCCTACCTCCCTTGCGGGTTGGCCCAGCGACTTCAAGTGTTGCCGACTTCCATGACGTGACGGGCGGTGTGTACAAGGCCCGGGAACGTATTCACCGCAGTGTGCTGACCTGCGGTTACTAGCAACTCCGCGTTCATGCAGGCGAGTTGCAGCCTGCAATTCCAACTGGGGCCGGCTTTGTGGGATTAGCTCCGACTCGCATCATCGCGACCCTCTGTACCGGCCATTGTAGCGTGTGTGTAGCCCAGGGCGTAAGAGCCATGCTGACTTGACGTCGTCCCCACCTTCCTCTCCCTTTTTAGGAGCAGTCTCGCTAGACAGAGTAACTAACGACAAGGGTTGCGCTCGTTGCGGGACTTAACCCAACACCTCACGGCACGAGCTGACGACAGCCATGCAACATCTGTGCATCTGTCCCGAAGGAGGCCCCGCTTTCGCGGGGTTTCAAAAGCATGTCAAGCCCTGGTAAGGTTCTTCGCTTACCATCGAATTAAACCACACGCTCCGCTGCTTGTGCGGGCCCCCGTCAATTCCTTTGAGTTTTAGCCTTGCGGCCGTACTCCCCAGGCGGGATACTTATTGCGTTAGCTGCGGCACGGGAGGGGTCGATACCCCCCATACCTAGTATCCATCGTTTAGGGCGTGGACTACCCGGGTATCTAATCCGGTTTGCTCCCCACGCTTTCGCGCCTCAGCGTCAGGGACAGCCCAGGAAGCCGCTTTCGCCTCTGGTGTTCCTCCCGGTATCTACGCATTCCACCACTACTCCGGGAATTCCGCTTCCCTCTACTGCCCTCGAGCCTGCCAGTTTCCCATGTCCCCTCCCAGTTGAGCCGGGAGATTTCACATAAGACTTAACGGGCCGCCTACGCGCCCTTTACGCCCAGTAAATTCGGACAACGCTCGGTTCCTACGTATTACCGCGGCTGCTGGCACGTAGTTAGCCGAACCTTATTCCTCAGGTACTGTCCATTCTCCTCCCTGAGAAAAGGGGTTTACGACCCTAAAGCCTTCTTCCCCCACGCGGTGTCGCTGCGTCAGGCTTTCGCCCATTGCGCAAGATTCCCTGCTGCTGCCTCCCGTAGGAGTGGGGGCCGTGTCTCAGTCCCCCTCTGACCGATCATGCTCTCACACCGGTTACCCGTATTCGGCTTGGTGGGCCATTACCCCACCAACTACCTGATAGGCCGCAAGCCCCTCCTGAAGCGGAACCCGAACTAGTCGAATACCTCTCCTCCGACCGCCTTAACGACCGGAGCTTACGGGGTATTAGGCCCGATTTCTCGGGGTTATCCCCCTCTTCAGGGTAGGTCACTTACGTGTTACTCAGCCGTCCGCCACTAACGACAAAGACGAATCTAAGCCGTCCGTTCGACTTGCATGCATTAGGCGCACCGCCAGCGTTCGTCCTGAGCCAGGATCAAACTCTGCAAGAATTGTTTCCTTCCACTATCCAATTGTTAAGGTGCCGCCCCTCTTATGCGAGGGGTGTATCATTGTATGCCCTCCCCAAAGAAATGTCAACATCTCGGCGGGCACATAAATACATTACCCGGTTCGCGCCCCCGTGTCAAGTGCTGCTTCCCTTGCGGCACGGCGTAATATAGAATTGGAGGCGAACCCCGCTATCACAATGCCTCCGGCTGCACTGTCCCGCGGTCCGCAAGGCCGGGACGACGCGATGCCATTCCAAAACGACAGCCTCTTTCCCTTAACCGCAAACGTTAACGAAGCCGGGCGCCTCGAAATTGGCGGCTGCGACACAATCGACCTCGCCGCTGAGTTCGGGACGCCGCTGTACGTGTACGACGAGGACACGTTGCGCCGGATTTGCCGCGAGTTCGTCGGCGAGTTCGCCGGTCGGTATCCGGACTCTCTAGTGGCTTATGCCTCCAAGGCATTCCTCAATCCGGCCATCGGAAGGCTTGCCATGGAGGAGGGCCTTGGCCTGGACGTGGTGTCGGGCGGCGAGTTGGCGCTCGGCAGGGCTATCGAATTCCCACCGGAGCTGATGTACTTCCACGGCAACAACAAGGCTCGTCCGGAGCTGGAGCTGGCGCTGGATTACGGCGTGGGCCGCGTTGTAGTGGACAGCTTCCATGAGCTCCGGATGCTGGACGAGCTGGCCGGCTCCCGCGGCGAGGTGCAAGACATAATGCTTCGGCTGTCGCCCGGCGTGGATCCCCACACGCATGTTCATACCACAACGGGCATTCTGGACAGCAAATTCGGTTTTTCGGTAGAGACGGGCCACGCGGCGCTGGCCATCCGCCAGGCTCTCGCGGCGCCGAACCTGGACCTGGTCGGCGTTCACTTCCACCTTGGGTCGCCCATCTTCGAGCTGGAGCCATACTCAATCGCCATCGATACGGTGCTGACGTTCGTTTCGCAGTTCAGAGACGAAGGCCTGGAGTTGCGTGAGTTCAGCCCGGGCGGAGGATTCGCCATTGGATACGTGCGCGAGCAGCCGCCGCCCGCTATTGCCGACTACGCGCAGGTTATCGCCTCGGCCACCAGGGACCGCTGTGCCGACCTTTCGCTGGGCACACCCCGGCTGGTCGTGGAGCCGGGCCGGTCGGTCGTGGGCCGCGCGGGCGTAGCCCTGTACAGCGTGGGCGGCACGAAGGATATCCCGACGGTGCGCCGGTACGTATCGCTGGACGGCGGCATGGGCGACAACATCCGGCCCGCGCTCTACGAGGCGCGCTATGAGGCGGTGCTGGCCAGCCGCATGCACGACGTGCCCGAGAACACGGTGACCTTGGTCGGCAAGTATTGTGAATCGGGCGACGTCCTCATTCGCGACATCGAGCTGCCCACACTCGCGGAGGGCGACGTCGTAGCGATCCCTTCGTCGGGAGCGTACGCCCCACCTATGTCCAGCAACTACAACTTGAACCCGAGGCCGGCGATCGTCATGGTGAACGACGGCGACGCGCGCCTGATTCGGAGGCGTGAGACGTTCGAGGACATGATGCGGGTTGAGGTGTTCTGAGTCGGCCTCGCCCTCGCCGGACGACACTTGTCCACGGGAAGGTGCGATCCCTTTTGCAGTCGATGTTTGAGTCGTGGCGCCGCCGGAGCCGCATAGACGCGCCAGGCGGCCTGACCCTCCGCAACCGCCCGTTGGCAACATGGCTGCTGCTTGCCGCCAACGCCGCATGGTGGCTCGTCGCCGAGCTGCTCGGGAGCACCCGGGACCCCGCGTCGCTTCTGGATTTCGGCGCGAATCACGGGCCGTTGGTGGCCGGAGGCGAGTACTGGCGCCTCCTCTCCTCCGTCTTCCTTCACATCGGAATCATGCACCTGATGCTCAACAGCCTGGGGCTGCTGATCTACGGCATGTTGCTTGAGCAGGCATTCGGAAGTCTGCGGTTCGTTCTCATCTACGTCGCGGCGGGTCTCGCCGGTTCGACGGCGAGCTTCGTCGCTAACCCTATGGCTATAAGTGCGGGGGCGAGCGGGGCGATATTCGGCTTGCTCGGCGCGCTGGCGGCCTGCTTCCTGACGGGTAGGGGACCTCAGGGCCGGGGGAGCCGGCGCGACGCCGCGGGCATTGCGGTACTTGTGGCGATCAGTCTGGCTTACGGCTTCGTGACGCCGGGCATCGACAACTGGGCGCACATTGGCGGACTGGCCATGGGGTTCGCACTGGGTATCATTCTCGCCGATCCGCCCGAGCGGCACCGCGTCTACCCGGTCCTCACCCGTGCGCCGCGACGCAGTCCTGGTTCGAATCGCCGCGTCATGCTCGCGGTCCCTCCAATTGCGCTGCTGCTTGTGGCAGGAGTGTGGCTGGGCAGTTCGGGCGTTGCGGGCGGTCTGGTCAGGGCCGAACACCTGCTGGAAGCCCAACAGTACAGCGAGGCGCTCCAGGAGGTCGAAGAGGTCATCGAGGGAGGCTGGGATGCGGGCGAGGCCCTCCTGTTGCGCGGCATCATCCGCGAGCGGCTTGGGGACGACGCAGGGGCCTTGGCCGACTTGGGCCAGGCGCTGGTGCGCGGCCTTACCACGGAAGACCGCGGGAGGGCCGTCTCGCTGCTGGTGTCGATACGGGAGGGTGGATAGGTGGAAGACAAGGGGAGGCGCGTTCTCCGGCTGGGTTGGTGGTCGACGGGGCGGGGCGAGGGCTCCCGCGGGCTGCTACGCGCGGTGCACGGCGCCATCGCCTTCGGTGAGCTGAATGCCTCGATTCAGTACGTTTTCAGCAACCGGGAGCAGGGCGAGGCGGAAGGCAGCGATGAGTTTTTCAAAATGGTACAAAACATGGGAGTGCCACTGGTGAGGCTGTCGTCCCAGAGGTTCCGCCGCGAGAGCGGCGGGGGTGGGATGGCGCTCCACCGAGACGCCTACCACGACGAGGCGATGCGCCTGACGGCACTATACCAGACCGACCTGTCGGTGCTGGCCGGCTACATGCTCATCACCAGCCCACGCATGTGCCGCGAGCGTACAATGATCAACCTGCACCCCGCGCTCCCGGACGCTCCGGCCGGCATGTGGCAGAGTGTAATCTGGCAGCTCATCGAGAGGGGTGCGGCCGAGCACGGCGCCATGTTGCACCTCGCCACGGAAGTTCTCGACGCCGGGCCGCCTCTGAGCTATTGCAGCTTCCCTATTCGCGATGCTGAGTTTGACGCGCTCAGGAGTCAGCTCGACAGCGTGGGGCTGGACGCGGCACGGGCCGAGGGAGAGCGGCAGCCGTTGTTCGCGGAAATCCGGCGTAGGGGCGTCGCGCGCGAGCGTCCGCTTCTGGTGGCTACCCTCATCGCGCTGGCCGAAGGCTCGATCCGAATCGAGGGTGGCAGGCCGCACGGCCCCAGCGGTCCGATCGAGGGTGGCCTGTGTATGAATGAAGATGTCGAAAGGTTGATGCGGGCTTGGGCCGAAATGCCGCAAGCTCCAGGGCCATGAGGAGGTTGAACGCGCAATGGGTAAGATAGTGACGATTGGCGGCGGGATGATGGGCGAGCTGGAGACCCTGCCCATCGACCGGGAGATCGTGGAGCTTTCGGGCAAGACTCGGCCCAGGGCGCTGCTGATCCCGACCGCGACCTACGACGCTCCCGAACCCTGGGAGACTTTCCAGGCCGTCTACGGCAAAAGGCTCGGCTGCGAGACCGAGGTACTGTACCTTCTAAACTCAAAGCCCAGCCTGGCCGAGTTGGAGTCTGTCATCCTGTCGGCTGACCTCATCTACGTGAGCGGCGGCAATACGCAGAAAGCAGTGACGCGGTGGCGAAGGCTGGGCGTAGACGGCGTGCTCGAGAGGGCCTGGCACAAAGGTATACCGCTTGCGGGCCTGAGCGCAGGGTGCATTTGCTGGTACAGCTACGGGCACAGCAACTCGGGGTTCTTTTACAACGCCGCGAACTGGAGCGGATTCACCCGCGTTCGTGGCCTGGGGTTCATCGACGCATTCGCGTGCCCGCATCCGGGTGGCGTCACGGATGGCCAACTGCGGGAGCCTGACTTTCACGCCAAGGTGATGAAGCACGGCGGCATAGGTCTCGGGATAGGGTACAACTGCGCAGTGGAGTGGGTGGATGGCGGCTATCGGCTGTTGACGTCGAGCGAAGACGCCGGGGCGTACCGGGTCTACAAGAGACGCGGGAAGCTGGTGAGAGAGGACATTCCGAAACGAAGCGACTTCGCGCCCGAAGCGGAGTTGCTCGCCGTCTGAGGGGTCGGTCCCGCGCTCCGGGGGCTGCTCCCTTCAGGAGGCGGCGGGGTGAAAGCCCTGGTCGTCGTTGATGTCGGCTGCCGGCGCAGGTGACGCTTCCGCGGTAGCAATCGCGACGTCGAGCTTAACAGTCTCGCCGCCGGCCAATTCGAGGGAAACGCCGGCGTCGTCCTGGAATGCATCGGCGTCCACGATGCACTTTGCCACGTCGAGAATGCTGGGCAATTCGTACATGACGTCGAGCAGCGTGTCCTCGAGTATCGCCCGGAGCCGGCGCGCCCCCGTCTTGTGGCCGATGGCCTGTGCCGCCGCCGCCTGGAGGCCGTCGTCCGTAAACTCCAACTCCACGCCGTCCATCTTGAACAGAGCCTGATACTGCTTCACCAGCGCGTCTTTCGGCTCAGTGAGCACTCGCACCAGCGTCGCGGGGTCCAGCCCGGCTAGACTGACCACCACCGGGAACCTGCCAACAAACTCCGGGATGAAGCCGTACTCCAGCAGGTCGTCGGCCTCCACGTACCGCAAGATGTCTTCGTCTTCCGCCGGGCCGTGGCCGTTCGTGCTCATAGCGCCGGACCTGAAACCCAGCGATCGCCTGTCCCTGAACGCGCGCTTCTCGATAATGTCCGAGATGCCTTCGAAAGCGCCGCCGCACATGAAGAGTATCCGCTCGGTGTTGATTTGCAGGAACTCCTGGTGTGGGTGCTTACGCCCGCCCTGCGGCGGCACGTTGGCCACGCAGCCCTCCACTATCTTGAGCAGCGCCTGCTGAACACCCTCGCCGGAGACGTCTCGCGTGATCGACGGGTTTGCCATCTTGCGGGCCATCTTGTCGATCTCGTCGATGTAGATAATGCCGTGCTCGGCACGGCCAATATCGAAATCCGCGGCCTGGATAAGGCGCAGCAGGATGTTCTCAACGTCTTCACCGACGTACCCCGCTTCCGTCAGCGAGGTCGCGTCAACAATGGTGAATGGCACCTCCAGTATCTTCGCGAGTGTCTGCGCGAGCAGAGTCTTGCCGGAGCCGGAAGGGCCGAGCATCAGGATGTTGGACTTCTGCAGCTCCACGTCGGCGTGCTGCTGGTTCGACGCCACCCTCTTATAGTGGTTGTAGACAGCTACGCTGAGGACCTTCTTGGCGCGTTCCTGACCAACGACGTACTCATCGAGTTTCTCGCAGATCACTTTGGGGCTGAATGAGCTCGGCTGGGGGCCGGGTCGGGACTTGGGAGCTTGCTCCCGGATGTCTCGCGCCATGGCCTGCTCGCACAGAATGACGCACTCGTGGCAGATGTAAACACCGTCTACGCCCGCGAGCAGCCTGCCGCCCTGGCTCTGGAGCTTGCCGCAAAAGGAGCACTGGTGGTCCGTTCGGCGACTCATCCTACTGGAGCCCCCCGTCATGTTTCCGGGCGCCGCACACAGACACCGGGGCCGTCGGCGCGCCTGGGTGTCTAATCGCCGGCTTCAACAGAGGTCTCATTTGCGACGCCCTTCGCGTCATCGAGTCGTGCTCTCCCCGCCTTCTGAACTATCGGCCCCGCACTATCGGCCCCCGCACTGTCGGACTCGCTCTTCGCCTGGCCGTCGGATGGCGGGTGAAGCACCTCGTCTATCAGGCCGTACTCTACGGCCTGCTCGGCGTTCAGGAAGTAGTCTCTGTCGGAGTCCCTGGCCACCTTGTCGTAGGGTTGGCCAGTAGATTGTGAGATAATCTGGCGGATCTTGTCTTGCATCCGCAGTATCTCTCTTGCGTGAATCTCGATGTCCGACGCCTGGCCCTGCGCGCCGCCGAGTGGCTGGTGCATGTGAACCGTGGAGTTGGGCAGGGCGTAGCGCTTGCCGGGCGCGCCCGCGGTGAGAAGCACAGTGCCCATGCTGGCGGCGAGGCCGACGCAGATTGTGGACACGTCGGGACGAATCAGGTGCATCGTGTCGTAGATGGCGAGCCCGGCGCTGATGACGCCTCCCGGAGAGTTGATGTAGAGGCTGATGTCCCTGTCGGGGTCCTCCCGGTCCAGGTAGAGGAGCTGAGCAACGATGTTGTTGGCTATGTGGTCGACGATGGGTGTGCCCAGGAAGACAATCCGCTCCTTCAACAGCAGCGAATAGATGTCGTAGGCCCGTTCTCCCCTGGCGTCACCTTCAACCACCATGGGGATGACGTTTTCAGGTCTGTAAATCACCGGAGTGTTCTCCTTAAGCTTCGGAAGTGCAGGCACTTTCGTCGTTGGGGTCTTCGGCCGACTCGGAGGCGTCCTCACTGGACGCGGACTCGGCCTTATCGTCTTCACCCTGTTGCTCGCCCCTGGCTATGGCCCTGAGGCGCTCCATGGCCACTTCGCTCAGCATGGAGTTGCGGACCGAGGCTATCTCCTCTTCGGTCGGTTCCCGCTCAAGCGAGTTTTCCGCCAGGAGTTCTCTGACCCGTGCCTCGGCTTCTTCTTCGGATACCTCCAGGTTTTCGAGGTCGGCAAACCTGGTCATCGCGTAACTGCGGACCAGCCTCCCCCTAACGTCCTCTTGCGCCTGGGCCAGGAACGCCTCCTCGGTACTTCCGGTCGAGCGTAGGTAGTCGTCGAGGCGAATGCCGAGCCTGTCCAGGAACTGCTGCTGCTCATGCCACTGGTGCTCGGCACCGTGCTCGACGAGCAGTGGGGGCAGCTCGACCGTGGCGCGCTCCATCAGCGCTTCCAGCGCGTTCTCCGTGAATTCGCCGATGGCCTTGTTCTCCGCGCCCTGGCGTTCCTCGTTGTGAATGCGTTCGGTTAGCTGCTCCAGCGTCTCCTCCTCCCCACCCAGGCTCACGACAAAGTCGTCGTCCAGGTCGGGGAGTTCGCGTTCCTTGTACTCTTTCACCGTGGTACGCACGTGCACCGTCTTCCCGGCGATGGCGTTCATGTAGAAGTCGCCGGGAATATCCAGGTCGAACTCGCGTTCGTCGCCCGCCTGTGCGCCTGCCAGTTGCTCGCCCAGACCGGGAAGGGACCTGAGCGCCCCATCGCCAGTCAAGGCGATGTAGTCTGGGTCCTCCAACACGGTTTCGCCTTCCGAAGTGATGACAAGGTCTGCTGTGACCATGTCACCGACTTCCAGGGGGCGGTCGACCGGGTTCCAGGTCGCCAACCTTTCGCGCAGCCCTTCCAGGCGTTGCTGAACGGACTCCTCGTCGAACTCGAACGGCTCCTCGTCGATCCGGATGTCGCGGTACGCGCCGAGGTCGACGTCCGGCTTGAGGGGAACCGTGGCCTTGAATGAGAGCGGTTCGAAGTCGACCATCTCTATCCTGGGCAAACCGACGGACTCCAGCTCCTGGTCGTCGATGGCGCGGCTGGTGGCCTCGGTAACCAGTGCGTCCAGCACCTCGTTCAGCAGGCTCTCCCTGCCGACCATGCGTTCGACAATGTTGCGGGGGGCCCTGCCTTTTCGAAATCCGGGAATGTTTACGCGTTGGACGATTCGCCTGTAGCCGCGGTCAAGGTACGGGTCGAGGTCGTCGTCTTCCAACTCGATAGTGAGCACAGTTTGCCGGTCAACAACTTCCTCGCGGTCGACTTTCACAGGCGGCTCCTAGGTGGGGATGATGTGCAAGATTATATCACGCCTATTGTGTTAGCAAAAGCATACATGTTCGCTAGCGGGCCCTGTCAGTTCAGCAGGCCGTATTGAAAGGGTCCCGACCTGCACAGATGAGCAAGGGGCATGACCTGCACACGAGCGAATATTTCGGCGAAAACTGTCTCATTTTGTTTCATTCCGTCTCACCTCATAGCTGGGAGTGTTGCCGGTCTGCGACGGATTGCAACGCTGGCGAGACAGATTTGGGCAGGAATGAGACAGGTCTACGGAGGTATCGACGACACCGTCCGCGGTCGCCGGCTGGCCGGGTCAGTCCCACGTCTGGTGGAGAATAGCACGGCTGTGCGGAGAGTTCAAGAGGATCTGGAAAATCGACTCTGCGCCTGCGATGAGGAGTCGACGCCATTGCCCGTGAGTCACCGCGGCGCCCCGTCCATACCGTCGTCCGCTCGTAAGAGGTGGATAGAAGCGTCTTTCCCAGGCTTCGCCACGCCCCTTGGCGCCTCGGCCTCAAGTTGACACACGAGAACGCTCGGTGCGATAATTTCGGGCGGTCTTGAAACGTGCCCGCGGCGCAGTGTTCACGTTGCGAGCTTCAATTTGCTAGGGGGAAGAGATGGCGGTAAACATCTTGGTGTGCGTCAAGCAGGTAATGGATCCTGAAACGCCGGCCTCCGCATTTCGCGTCGACTCGTCAACGAAGAAGGTAGTGCCGGCCGCCGGCATTCCGCCCGTGGTCAACGGCTTCTGCGAGAATGCCGTAGAGGCGGCGCTTCGCATCAAGGACGCCGAGGGTGGCAGTGTAACCGTGCTCTCTATGGGAAGCGGTTTCGTGATGGACGTGATGAAAAAGCCGCTGTCGATGGGCGCGGACGAAATGATCCTGATCGACGACGAGGCGGCGCTCGAGCTGGATCCGTTTGGCACGGCTTACGCGCTGTCGGAGGCGATCAAGGGCGCCGGCGAGTTTGATCTTATACTGTGCGGCCGCCAGGCCTCGGACTGGGACAACGCCCACGTTCCGCTCGGCATCGCCGAGATGCTGGGCCTGCCCTGCGTCACTCTGGCGCAGAAGGTGGAGATCGCGGAAAACGGCCTGCTGGTCCACCGCACGCTGTCCGACGGATACGAGGTGTTCGAGTCGGCGCTGCCCGCGGTCGTGACGGTCAGCAACGAGCTGGGCGAGCCCCGCTACCCAACGCTGAGGGGCATTATGGCGGCGAGCCGGAAGCGGCCCGTCACCAAGACTATCGCGGACCTCGGCCTCGATGAGTCGAGGCTGAGCGCCAGATTGCAGACGCTCGAACTATACGTTCCAGTCAGCGAGAGCGACGTCGAGATTGTCGAGGGCGAGGACGAGGCGGACGCGGGTCGCAAGCTGGCGCTGCGGCTGCGCGAAGAGAAGATCATTTAACGGCGGCGGCGCGCCGTTTCCAGGAGGCCGAGGGCCCTGGATTCGACAGTGACGCAACCGAGACGCGCGGCTGAACGCCGATAACACGCGGGGTGTGATGATGGCAGGAGTTCTGGTTCTGGCCGAGGTGGGTGGTGGCAGAATACAATCGTCGTCGCTTGAGCTACTGGCAGCGGCCCGGAAGCTGGCAGATTCGCTAGGCGAAGACGTCGGGGCGGTACTGCTGGGCGGAGATGGCGTCGGCTTGGCCGACACCGCGATCGCTCACGGCGCCGACAGGGTGTTCGTCGTAGACGATCCGCTGTTGGCGGACTCGCAGATCGACGCCGACCTCGCGGCCTACGAGCACGTCGCGGGCGTTGCGCCGGCGAGCGTAGTGCTGGTTGGGCGGACGCCGAACGGGCGCGACATCGGGCCTCGCCTGGCGTTCAGGCTGGGCGTCGGCGTGGCGCAGGACTGCGTGGAAGTGGACGTGGATTCCGAGACCGGGCGCGTCGTCGCAACCCGGCCCGTGTACGGGGGCAACGCACTGGCCAAAGTGACCTTCCCGGGCGACGGGCCACAGGTCGTCGTCTTGCGGGGCAAGGTTTTCGAACCGCTGGAGGCGGACTCGTCGCGGAGCGGCGAGGTGGTGAACCTGCAGCCAGGCCTTGACGCTTCGGTGGTGAAGGCCAGGCTGGTCGACACGGTGCAGAGCGAGTCCGAGGGCGTGAGGCTGGAGGACGCGGTGGTGGTGGTGAGCGGAGGGCGTGGCCTGGGCGGCCCCGAACCGTTCGAGGACATCGAGGCGCTCGCCAAGCTCTTTGGCGGAGCGATGGGCGCTTCGCGCGCCGCCTGCGACGCCGGATGGCTCGACCACAGTTACCAGGTAGGCCTGACCGGCAAGACCATCACACCGGACCTGTATATAACCGTCGCCATTTCCGGCGCGAGCCAGCATCTCGCGGGCTGCTCTGGTTCCAAGCACATCGTTGCGATAAACAGGGACCCCGAGGCCAACATCTTCAAGGAGGCCAGCTTCGGCGTCGTCGGCGACTGGAAGGCTGTGCTTCCCGCATTCACGGAGACAGTGCGAGAGCTGCTGGAGCCCTGACCCGGGAGTACTTCACAAGGGCGTGATGAATTGGGCAAAAAAGTAGGGGCGGTTCGAGAACCGCCCCTCTTGGCGTCCGGCGACCGGGCGTAGCCGGACGGCCAGTGCCTAGACGCCCGCCGCCTCTCGCTCCTGTAACTGTTCCACGAGTCTGCCGACGATATGCTGCGGCACCTGTTCGTAGTGGTCGAAGTCCATCGTGAACGAGCCGACACCCTGCGTCTGAGACCGCAAGTCCGTTGCGTATCTCAGCATTTCCGCCTGGGGCACCACGACCTCGATGAGTGTTTCGCCGTCCCCGTTTGGCGTCATTCCCAGTATGCGGCCACGCTTGCTGTTAAGGTCGCCGATGATGTCGCCCGCGAACATATCCGGCACCGTGACGCTCGCCCTCATGATCGGCTCCAGCAGGACAGGGGTGGCCTCGCGCACGCCCTTGGAGAAGGCGTAAGCCCCGGCAATCTCGAACGACATGCCCGACGAGTCCACTGAGTGGTAGCTGCCGTCCACCAGCGTGACTTTGAGGTCGACGACGGGGAAGCCCGCGACAACGCCGCCGGATAGTGATCTCTGCACACCCTTTTCGACTGACGGTATGTACTCGCGTGGCACCACGCCGCCGACGATCTTGGAGTCGAATGAGAAGCCCTCGCCCCTGGACAGCGGCTCGAGGTGCAGCCAAACGTGTCCGAACTGGCCGTGGCCGCCGCTCTGCTTTTTGTGCCGGTACTCCACCCGCGCGGGAGAGGCGATGGTCTCCTTGTAGGCCACCCTGGGCACTTCCAGCAGGATCTCCACGCCGAACTTGCGTTTCATCTTGTCCACGGCGACGTCGACGTGAGTGTCGCCGAGGCCGCCCAACAGCACCTCCAGCGTATCCGGTTCTCTGGACACCACCAGGCTCGGGTCCTCCTCCGCGATGCGGCTAAGTGAGCTGGTCATCTTGTCCACGTCGGCCTTGGACTTGGGGAATACCGCCATGTGGAAGACCGGCGCGGGGAACATGAGGCCGGGCAGCGTGAAGGGCTTCTCCCGGTTGGTCAGGGTGTGGCCCGTGAGCACGGTCGAAAGCTTGGAAACGGCGCCGATGTCGCCGGCTGCCAGCTCGCCGGTGGCCGACTGCGTCTTGCCGGTCAGCACGAAGACCTGGCCGATTCGCTCTCCCTCGCCCTCATTGGCGTTCCAAATCTGGCTGTCGCTGGCAAAGGTGCCGCTGTACACACGGAGGTAAGATAGCTTGCCGACGAACGGGTCGGCCGCCGTCTTGAACACCAGCGCCGCCAGCGGGCCGGAGCTGTCGCAGGCCAGTTCAACCATTTCGTCCGAACCGGGGACGGCCGCATCGACGGCGCCCACGTCAGCCGGTGAGGGCAGAAGGTCGATCAGAGCGTCCATCAGCGCGGTGGTGCCCAGCTCGGACACGGAATTGCCGGCGAACACCGGCACGATGTCGCCCGAAGCGATGCCGGCCTTCAGCCCTTCGCGCATCTCCTCCGGCGTCAGAGGCTCGCCGTCGAGGTACTTCATCGTCAGGTCGTCGTCGGTCTCCGCCACCGCCTCGGTGAGCAACTCGCGGGCCTCTTCCACCGCGTCCTCCAGGTCCGCCGGCACTTCCGCATCCTGGTCCAGCAGGTTGATGCTGCCAGAGAACGTGCCCTCTGAGCCAATCGGGACCTGCACCGCCACGCACTTCCTGCCGAACGCCTGGGTAAGCGATTCCATGACGCGGCCGAAGTCGGCGTTGTCCCGGTCGAGCTTGCTCACGAACAACAGCCGCGGCAGGTTGGCCTCGTCGGCGAACTGCCACATCTGCCGGGTGCCCACCTCGACACCGGCCTGTCCCGCGACCACGATCACCGCGCTGTCTGCGATCCGCACACCGGAGACTACTTCACCGCGATAGTCGGCGTAGCCCGGGGTGTCGATAATGTTGATCTTGCCACCCTTCCAGGGGCAAGCCGCGATGGCCATCTGGATGCTTGTTCCGCGGCGGGCCTCCTCCGGCTCGAAGTCGGATGTCGTCGTTCCGTCCTCTATGCTGCCCAGCCGGTTATTGACGCCAGCAACGTGCAGCATCGCCTCGCTAAGCATAGTCTTGCCGGCCCCGCTGTGAGATAGCAGCACGATGTTGCGGATGCTGTCGGTCGTGAAGTCCGGCATGGTCTGTACTCCTCCCAAGTTTGGTGGTGGCCCCATTGTAGGCAAACTCACCAACGCGCGCAACGGGTGTGCGTCCGTAGCGGGAAGGGGCGCGCCGGCCCGCCTGAAGTTGCAATGGCGTGACCCTAGCCATTAAAGTAATATCAACAAGGCAGCAACAATGGCGTCTAGGAGAACATACCTGATGAGGTTGTATTGGCGTTATACAAAGAGAGGCCAGCGCCTGGTGCTCGGCGCGGACAACGGGGACTTGGAGGAGGAGGTCGGAGGCGTCAGGGAGACCAGGCGGGGTTTTGACGCTTTCGCGAAGACCTTTGGCTACGATCCGGGCCGCGCCGAGAAGGGCATGGCGTCCATGGACGAAGCAAAACAGTTCGTGGAGTCGTTCAAGCCGTGGGAACTCTATGAAGAGGGCCTGGGGCTCGCGGTCGACTCCGAGGTGATGCCGCTCCCTGAGTAGGGAAGGGCGCCTCCGGAGAAGCGGTACAAGTTGAGGTTGCCAGCATGTTGGGAATTGTAGGCGGCACCGGACCGGAGGGCAGGGGGCTCGCGCTCAGATTCGCTTTGGCCGGCGAGCACGTACTTATTGGATCGCGGGACGAGTCGCGTGCCAGAAGCGCGGCCGAGAGCGTGCTGGAGCACGCGCCCGCCGGATCGGTCGGCGGCGCGGCAAACGCCGAGGTCGCGGCCAGGGCCGACGTGGTGCTCGTGTCGGTCCCGTATGCCGCCCAGCGAGACACCCTGGCCGCGCTGACCGAGGAACTGGCCGGTAAGACCGTAGTCAGCCTCGTCGCCCCGCTGGAGTTCAGCAGGGGTCGAGCCAGCGCGGTACGGGTGGAGGAGGGCTCAGCGGCACTCCAGGCGCAGGCCATTCTGCCCGATTCGACCATGGCCGCCGCGTTCCAGAACGTCAGCGCGGAAGACCTGCTCGTCCCCGACAAGTCCATCGACTCGGACGTGATAGTCTGCGCCGATGACGCCGACGCCCGGCGGCTTGTCATGGACATGGCGGAGCGAATCAAGGGCGTTCGCGCGGTAGACGGCGGGGGGCTGGCCAACGCCCGCTACGTCGAGGACCTGACAGCCCTGCTTCTCAACATAAACCGCATCTACAAGGCGCACTCGTCCATCAGGATCACGGGAATCTAGGAGAGGCTGGCCGCGATGCCACTGCTCGCAACGATACTGGCCGCGCTGATCGCCCTCGCCTCGCCCGGCGGCGACCAGCCATTGCCGTCGCCAAACCAGGGCGTCACGCCCATCCGGGTCATTTCCAGCTCGCACTCGATTGCGTTTCCGGAGGAGATAGCGCTCAGATTGGTCGTAGAGTCCGACTCGCCCATAACCAACGTGAGGCTCGTGTACCAGCTGGGACGGCAGGACACCAGGATATACGGTTACCCCGAATTTACGCCCTCGAGCCGGATTGACGCGGACTTCCGGATCAAGACGGGCGGAGCCAACTTCCTGCCAAGCGGCGTCGACGTTACCTACTACTACCACATAGGCGACGCGAACGGGAACGAGTTCGACAGCGAGAGCTACAGCCTGGAGTATCTGAATCCCAGATACGACTGGCAACGCTACCGCCTGCCTGGGCTGGAGGTGCTGTGGCACGACCGCCCGGCGAGCGAGGTGCGCGCCGCGGCCCAAGACGTGAACGAGCGCCTGGAGGAAGTGCGAGCACTGCTCAGGCTCGACGGGACTTCGACTATGAAGGCCGTCATCCTGAACGGCCAACGCGAGGCGGGCAGCAGCCTGCCCAAGGTGAGCGACGCCGCGACGGCGGGGCACTTGTACGGCGGTTTCGCCTATGGCGCGTTCGACGTGTTCGTGCTCGTGGGCCTCGGACGCGAAGGGATGATCCACGAGATGACGCACCTGCTCATCGACGAGGCATTGACCTCGCCGTTGGGTCGGATGCCGGCGTGGCTGAACGAGGGACTGGCGATGTACTTCGAAGGCCCCAACTCCTGGCGCGAGCGCACCGTGTTGGACGCCTACCATAACCGCCGGCTGATGCCGCTGCGGTCGATGGGCGCCGTGCCCGGCGTGCCGAGCGACGTGCGCCGCTTCTACTCACAGTCCTGGAGCGTGGTCGACTATATGATGGAGACCTACGGGCCGGACCGGATGACGGCGCTGCTGGGCGCGATCGATGCCGGCATGGGCGTCGAGGAGGCGGTGCGGGTGGCGTACGACATCAGCCTGGACGAGCTGGAATCACGCTGGAAGCGGCAGCTTGGCGGGAGCGTGATGGATAGGCTGCCGGCGGATCCGGGCACCATAGGCACGTCGTTCATAATCGGAGGAGCGGTGGTGGCGACGCTCGCCGCGGCTCTCTTCCGGTGGTTGCGGAACTCCCCAAAGAACGAGGTCGCGGACGACAACTAGCCGCCGGGGAAAAGTAGCGTTGCGGCGACCGCCGCGCTTCGACGCAGATGTGAGGTAGAACATGGAACTGCGGGTGCTTGGCGCACATAACTTGGAGAGCAGAAACACGCGAATGGAGTCCCACCTGATCGACGGGCAGCTCGCGCTCGACGCCGGCAGCCTGACCAGGTCGCTCAGCTTTGGCGAGCAAGAGGGCATTCGCGCGGTGCTGCTATCCCACCGCCACTTTGACCACGTGAGGGACCTGCTGCCGCTGGGGATGGCGCTGCGCGAGGTGGAGGAAGTGGTGAAGGTCCACGCCATCCCGGATACAATCGACTTCGTAGGCCGAAAGCTGCTGGACGGAAGCATCTACCCCAACTTCGTCAACCCGGACCCTCCGCGCGAGCCGTCATTCACGCTTGTGCCTGTGGAGTTCTACAAGGAATTCAGCGTGCTGGACTACACCGTGAAAGCGGTGCCGGTGCCCCACGCCGTGCCCGCGGCGGGCTACCTGATATCGTCGGGCGACGTGAGCCTGTTCTACACTGGGGACGCGGGAGAAGGGGTCGAGGCGGCGTGGGAACACGTGCGCCCCGACGTGCTGCTGACCGAGTGCACCTACGGCAATGACGGCGCGAGTTCGGCAACGAGGGCAGGCCACCTGACCCCGGAACGGTTGGAGAACGTGCTGGTGGCGTTTCGAGACAGGTGGTCGCGCCTACCGCGCGTGATCGTATCCCACATCAGCCCGCCCTGGGAGCCTATGGTGCGCCGCGAGTTGGCCGGCGTCGGGGAGCGTCTCGGCATCCGCATAGAGGTTTCGTCCGAGGACATGAGCTTCGCGCTATGACCGCAAGCCCTTACACCAAGTTTCAGTTTCACCCGAGGAGGGCCCGGCTTTGAGCCGCACAGCTTTCGTCTATGACGACCGGCTGTCGCGCCACACGCTGAGCGAAACTCACCCTATGAAGCCGGCGCGCCTGCGGTACACCTACGAGTTGCTGGACTCATACGGGGCGTTCGCCGCGCCGGACGTGGACCTCGTATCGTCGGCCAGCGCGAGCGAGGCAGACGTGCTCTCGCATCACTCGCCGGAATACGTTGCGGCCGTCCAGGGCCTCAGTCGCGGGGATGCGGCGACAGACCCGGCAACGTTCAACTTCGGCGTCGGCGACAACCCGTACTACGCGGGCATGTACGACGCGGCGATGCTGTCCACGGGCGCGTCGCTCAGGGCGGCGGCGATGCTGCTCGACGGTGAGCATTCCCGCGCGTTCAGCATATCGGGCGGGCTTCACCACGCGATGCCGGGATACGCATTCGGGTTCTGCGTGTTCAACGACCCCGTCATAGCGATCAAGTCACTGCTCGCCCGGGGCGCTCGCGTTGCCTACGTCGACATCGATTGCCACCACGGGGACGGCGTACAGCACGCCTTTTACGACACAGATCGGGTTCTGACGATCTCGCTCCACGAGTCCGGCGCGTTCCTGTTCCCGGGAACGGGTTTCACGCAGGAGATTGGCGCGGGCAGGGGACGGGGATACTCCGTCAACATTCCGCTGTATCCCTACACCTCCGACGAGGTGTACCTGTGGGCGTTCCGGCAGATCGTGCCCAGGCTGCTCGCGGCCTTCAGGCCCGACGTCCTGGTGACGCAGCTCGACATCGACACCCACGTCCTAGACCCGATCACGCACCTGAGGCTCACGACGCAGGGGTTCGCGGAGGCAGTTGGAGAGTTCGGCAAGATCGCGGTGCCCGCGTGGCTGGCGCTGGGAGGAGGCGGCTACGACCTGCAGGCGGTGAGCCGCGCCTGGACGCTGGCGTTCGGGCAGATGGCGGGCCAGGACTTGCCGGACGAGGTGCCGGAGTCGTACCGGAGCCGATACGGCGTAGACACGTTGAGCGATGAGCCGCCCGAGATACAGCAATCGGCCAGCGATACCAGGGTGTTCGCGGAGGCGAGCGTGCAGGCCGTTCACAGCCTGGTGTTTCCGCTTCACGGCATCAGGTTCGCCTGAGACCGGCGGGCTTCCCGTCAGCCGCCCAACATCTCCCGCAGCGTGGCCTCAATCTCCGTGTGCCGAAAGGTGAAGCCCGATTCCACGAGCCTTGCCGGGGAGATGTTCGCGCCGAACAACAACACGTCTGCCATCTCCCCCAGCGCGACGCGCAGCGCGAGTCTGGGCGCCGCGAAGAGCGCCGGACGGCCCAACGCCGTCGCCAGCGCGCGGGTGAACTCGGCGTTGGTGATGGCCTGCGGCGCGGCCACGTTGACCGGCCCCGACAGAGTGTCCGCGGTGAGCGTGTGAACGAAGGAACGAACGGCGTCCTCCAGCGAGAGCCAGCTCATGTACTGCCGCCCGCTGCCGAGCCTGCCGCCGAGACCGAGGCGAAACGGCCGAACGATACGTTTCAGCGGCCCGCCCACGGGGTCGAGCGTCATTCCCAGCCGCATAATGGCTACGCGCATACCCGCGTCCGCGGCCGGCAGGGCCGCCGCCTCCCATTCCGCGGTCGCCTGCGCAATGAAGTCCGTGCCCGGCGGCTCGTTCTCGCCGAGCGGCTCGGCGCCGCGGTCGCCGTAGTAGCCCACGGCGGAAGCGCTCACGAAGCAGCGAGGCGGCGGACTTGTCTGCGCTAGGGCGTTCGCCAGCAGCGCGGTGCCCCGTGTGCGGCTGTTTCGTATCCTGGCCTTCTGCTCTTCGTTCCAGCGCCTGTTGGCGATGTTCTCGCCCGCGAGATGGACCACGCCGTCAATCCCCTCCAGCGCGCCGGCGTCGACATAGCCCGACTCGGGGTCCCAGCGCGCCTCCCCCGATCCCGGCGCAGGCTCCCGCCGCACAAGGCGGACTACAGCGTGTCCCTCGGCCTGCAGGCGCGCCGATAGCGCAGAGCCTATGAAGCCGGACGAGCCGGTTACGAGCACGTTCATTGCAGACACACTCCCTCAGGTTGGCCAGATTCTAGCACAGTAGACCGCCGCGCCCGAACCGGGTTCCGCGGGCGCTCTGTCCTTTACAGGGCCGCGCGATGGCGGATATAATCATGGGACGTATCTGCGGCGGCCCTGGGCATAGGCCGCGCGCCGAGGAGAATCGCTTGGCGGTTTTGCCGATATTGATGCTCCCGCATCCTGTTTTGCGGAAGCGGGCCAAGAAGGTGCGAAGCATAGACGCCTCGGTGCTGAGCCTGGCCCACGACATGATTGACACGCTGGATGACGCGGACGGAGTGGGTCTCGCGGCCAACCAGGTGGGCGAGCTGCAACGTATTATTGTCGTGCGGCTGCCCGAAGAGGAGCCAAGAATTTACATCAACCCGGAGATCGTTCGTCGTGAAGGCGAGAGGGAGGTCGAGGAGGGCTGTCTCAGCATCCCTGGGTACAGGGGCACCATCACAAGGTCCCTCTGGGTCACCTTCGGCGCGCTGGACCATACGTCGCAGACCGTTAAGTTGAAGGCCGAAGGACTGCTTGGGCAGGCCCTGGAGCACGAAGTCGACCACCTCAACGGCATTCTGTACCTCGACCACCTCAAGAGCCACGACGACCTGGTGAAGCTGGAGAGCGGTGACGCGGGGAGCGATGGGGCCGACGAACAGGAAGTGGCCCTGGACTCGGAGGAACTGGAGTCCCCCGCCACGATGAAGATCGGTTAGGTCGCCGAGTTGCAGCTTTCGTCCAGACTTGCCGCACCCGCGAGTCCGCTAATCTCGCCGCGGCAGACAGCCAACCAATCCACATGAGCGTTTATCCCCCCGACCTCCTGACCTTACAGTCCCACGCCCACGCGCCCGTGCGCATAGCAATGGGCGGCTGGCGAATCGCGCCTGCCGTCGAGTCGGTCCGCGCGCGCCTCGACGCATGGGGCGTCCGGAGCTGGCTGGTCGGCGGCGCGGTGCGCGACGCGCTGTTGGGCAGGGAGGCTGTGGACATCGACATCGCGGTTGAGGGCCGCGCGCACAGCGCGGGCGTCCGGCTGGCGTCGGACCTGGACGGTGCCTTCGTGCCCTGGGCGGGCTGCGACGAGGAGATGGTGCGTGTGGTGCTGCGTGTAAAGGGCGACAACTGCGTCGTGGATGTCAGTTCTGCGACCAATGGCATCGTTTCCGACCTGTCCAGGCGCGACTTCACGGTGAACGCGATGGCGGTCCCCCTTACGGGCGACCCGCCTACCGGTCCGGACTCATGCTCGTTGGTGGACCCATTCGGTGGTCTGGCGGACCTGCGTGCTCGCACGATTCGCGCCGTTAGCCCCGGCGTCTTCTCGGACGACCCCGCGCGCCTGATACGCGCACCAAGACTCGCGGCACAGCTCGGCTTCGCGATCGATGGCGAGACGCGCACGCTGATACGCGAAAGCTCCCGTCTACTCAGAGAGGTGTCCGCCGAGCGGGTAAGCCAAGAACTGTTCAAGCTGCTCGGCGAGCCTGGCGCGACCCGAAACGTTCGCGATCTGGACGACCTGGGTGTGCTGTGCGAGGTGTTGCCGGAGCTTGCGGACGCGAAGGGCGTCACGCAGCCCAGGGAGCACTACTACGACGTGTTCAACCACCTCGTCGAGTCGGTGGGACAGGCCGAGCGCATCGTGCGGGGCCGGCCGTGCACCGGCGACTGGGTGGTGGACGCGCTCCCGCGATGCGATGGGATCGCGGAGCGATTCGCCGAACCCGTCGGCAACGGATTCGGCAGGCTGTCTCACCTGAAGCTGGCCGCGCTTCTTCACGACGTCGCCAAGCCGTGCACCAGGACGGTGGAGCAGTCCGGCCGCATCCGATTTCTGGGCCATCACATCGAGGGCGAGCGTATCACAGCCGCGATAGCGGAGCGGTTGAGGCTGAGCGGCCGCAGCTCCCGCCTGCTGAGCGCGATGGTGCGCCACCACCTGCGGCCTGGGCAGTTGGGGAACGACGGCTCGCTTCCGACCCGCAGGGCGATGTTCCGCTTCTTCCGGGACGCCGGTGACGCCGCGGTCGACACCATCTATCTGAACCTGGCGGACTTCCTGGCGGCGCGCGGACCGCTGCTCGAGCGCGAAGAGTGGGCGCACGCCTGCGAGGTCGCGGGCGAAATGCTTGCCTGGCGGCTGGAGAGAGATTCTGGGGAGCCTTTCCCCAAGCTGGTTAGCGGCCATGACATCATGGACGGCTTTGCACTGCCCCCCGGCCCTGTCGTGGGGAAGATGCTGGCGATCGTGGCGGAGGCCGCCGCAAGCGGAGAGATCGAGACGAAGGAGGACGCCATGGCCCTGGTCGGAGCGCGCCTCCGTTCTGGAGGAGACCTTGCGTAGGTATGCCCGGTCGCTGATTCTCATCGCCGTGTTGCTGATCGTGGCCGTGGCGGTGCTGGCGGTGCAAAAGATTTCGTTTGGCGGATTCGAGCGCGGAGGGGACACGGTCCTCGGCCTTAGCCTGGGGCTTGACCTCCAGGGCGGCATACATCTGGTCTACCAGGTGGAGGACGTGGTTGACCCCGTCACCGGCTTGGTCACGTCTCCAGACTCCGACGACATGGAAGGGCTGAAGCGGATTATCGAGCGTAGGGTGAACAGCTCCGGCCTTGGAGAGCCGATTATCCAGATTCTGGGGCAAGACAGGCTGCTGGTGCAGCTCCCGGGCGTAAGCGACCCGGGCCGGGCCAAGGAGATCATCGGCGAGACCGCGCTGCTGGAGTTCATGCACCGTAGGCTCGACGTTCCCGTGAAGCTGGAGCAATTCATGCCCGCCGACGTCGTGAGTCTGACCGCTCGCCGGCTGCCCACCGAGGATGAACTCGCGGCGGAGTTCGCGACTACTACCGACGAGGGTCTCGCCACGACAACCGATGCCGCGGCAACCTCCACGGAGGAGGCCCAGGCGGTCGCCGCGGAGGCGACGTCCACGGAAGAGGCCCAACCCGCGCTGGAACAGCCGCCGGTGCTGGTATTCGAGTTCAGCGATGCCGGCGCCGACAAGTTTCGCGCCGTGCTCGACAAGCTGGCCGCATCCTTCAGAGAGGCGTCGCCGCGGCTGAGCCGCCTTGAGATCGCCATCGAGGGCGACGAACCGCTCAGGTATACCGACGTCCCGTCGTTCTACTTCCAGCAACTGGCATCCAGCACACGCTATGCCATGGCGCTGGAGCCATACGCCGAACCGGACCAGAACGCCGAGGCGCTGATCGCGTACACCAACGAGCGCCTGGGAGCGAACCCGCGGACCAGTTTCACGGAGATTCAGGGCTCTTTCGACGAGAACATCGGGCTTACGGGCGACGACCTCGCGAGGGCGTTCGCGGGGACGCACAGCGGGTCCGGCGTACCTATTGTCAACATTGAGTTCAACGACCGCGGCACACGCATCTTTGGAGAGCTGACACAGCAGATTGTGGGGACCGAGGAGTCCATCGCCATCTTTCTGGACAAGGAGGAGCTGATCGCTCCTGTGGTGACCTCCGTAATCACGTCCGGCACGGGCTTCATTCAGGGTAACTTCACGCTCGAACGCGCCCGGGACATCGCGCTGCTGCTAGAGTCCGGTCGGCTGCCCGTGCCTGTGGAGCTGGTCCAGGAGCGGGACATCGACGCCATACTGGGCGTCGACTCGCTCAACAAAAGCGTGATTGCGGGGCTCGTTGGCCTGGGGCTGGTGCTCCTGTTCATGACGCTGTACTATCGGGTGCCGGGCGCGATCGCCGCAGTCGCGCTACTCATCTACGCCGCGCTGCTGCTGGCCATCTTCAAGGTGCTGCCGGTCACCCTTACCCTTTCGGGCGTTGCGGCCGCCATACTGTCCGTGGGCATGGCCGTCGACGCCAACATACTGATATTCGAGCGCATGAAGGACGAACTACGGGCCGGGCGGACGCTGCTTTCGGCGATTAACATTGGATTCGACAGGGCGTGGCCGGCGATACGGGACGGCAACGTGTCCACGCTGATCACTTGCGGCATCCTGTTCTGGTTCTCGGACCAACTCGGCACCACCATCGTGCAGGGTTTTGCCGCAACGCTGGCCATCGGCGTGCTGGTGAGCATGTTCTCGGCCATAACGGTCAGCAGGACATTGTTGAGAGTGCTGGCCACGACCGCGGTCTCTCGAAGGCTCGGGGTGTTCGTACCGACCGGCGGCGGCGAGCTGCCACAGCGGCAGATTTCAACGGGAGGGGCATAGAGGAACATGCAATTGGATTTCGCGGGCAAAAGGGCCTGGTTCTTCCTCGTATCCCTGGTGGTTATCCTGCCGGGTGTGGTGTTTCTCATTCTCGCGCCGGGCCTGAAACCGGGCATCGACTTCACCGGCGGCTCCACGTTGATTGTGGAGTTCGACGAAAGCGTAGACCAGCCGAACCTGCGCGTAACCCTCGAAGAGATGGGCCGGCCCGAGGCAGTAGTGCAGAGCATGGGCGACGACACGTACTTCATCCGCACGGTGGAGTTGAACGAGGAGGCCAAGGACGCCCTCGTGGAGGGCCTTGAGTCGGACCTGTCGCCGAGCGGGTCGAACGTGTTGGCCTTCGACCTCGTGTCTCCGGTCGTGGCGCGCGAAACGGTGCTCAACGCGATGTGGGCCGTGCTGGCGGCGGCGGTGGGCATCTTCCTGTACGTGTGGTGGGCATTCCGAAACGTGCCCAGCCCGTTCCGGTACGGCGCGGCCGCAATTGTGGCCCTGCTTCACGACACCTTCATCGTGATTGGGGTATTTGCCATTCTGGGCTACGTGTGGGACGTGGAAGTGAACACCATGTTCCTGATTGCGCTGCTCACCGTAATCGGCTACAGCGTCAACGACACGATCGTGGTGTTCGACCGGCTGCGCGAGAACGTGCTCCTCAATCCGAACAACAACTTCGCTGACAACGTGAACCTCAGCATATCCGAGACCCTGGGCCGGTCGCTCAACACCAGCTTTACGCTGCTTTTCACACTGCTGGCGCTGATGCTTTTTGGTGGCACGACGATACGGACGTTCCTGCTGGTGCTGCTGATTGGCGTCGTGGTGGGGACCTACAGCTCCATAGGCATCGCGAGCCAGATGCTGGTGTCGTGGGAGTACGGCGACGTGCGCTCGCTGTTCCAGAGGGTGTTCCGCAGGGCCAGCCCCGCGGCCACAGGCTAGGGCGTCAGCACCACGCGACCGAACGTGCGGCGTTCCCGCATCGCGTCGTAGGCTCGCCTCCAGTCCTCTAGCGGGTAACGCGCGGACACCACGGGCGAAACGCGCCCCTCGGCGACCAACTTGGCCGCGTCCTCGATGTCGCTCGGACCGGCGCCGGTCGACGACGTGATAGTCGCGTCCCGGAAGAGTATCTCCGCGAGGTTTATGGAGACGCGCTGCCCAGCGATTTCGCCAAGCAGCGTCATCCTTCCAAACTGCGCGAGGCTGTTCAACACCGAGCGGAAGACCGCCGAGCCTACGGTGTCTATGGCCACGTCCACTCCGGCGTCTTCAGTAAGCGCGAGCACTATCTCCGCGAAGTCGAGCTCGCCGTCCGCGAGTATCACCTCGCATGGGGCGGACTGTTCCAGCGGTTCCAGCTTGTCCAGCGATCCCGTGACCGCGAGCGTCCTAGCTCCCAGCGCGGCGGCAATCTGCGCCGCGTGGATGCCGAGGCCACCGCCCGCACCCGTCACCAGCACCGTCTGGCCGGCGCGAACGCGCGCGACGTCCCGCACCGCGCGTAGCGCCACGCCCATAGGGCAGCCAAGCACCGCGGCCCCCACAAGGTCGATCCCGTCGGGCAGGCGCACGAAGCAGTTCTGGGGCAGGCAGACATACTGCGCAAATCCTCCATCCAGGGCGTGACCCACGCCTTGCCCGGATTCGCACCTGTACTGGCGCCCCGACAAGCAGTTCGCACACCGGCCGCAGTGGGTGGTAAGTGTGGCGACTACCCTGTCGCCCGCCTTCAGGTCGCTGACTCCCTCGCCGACTTCTGCAATGCGGCCCGAGATCTCGTGTCCCAGTACGACATTGGGTTTGACGCCCCGGCGCAGTGTGCCGCCAATCACGGCGACGTCGTGGTAGCACATGCCGCAGGCCGCCACCTCCAGCACCGCTTCACCCGGCCCTGGTGACGGGACGGGCAGTTCGCGGACGGCGAGGACCGGCTCCTCGCCCGGACTTTCGAGAACCAGCGCTTTCATCGTCATGGGCTAGTCGCCCGCCGGGGCAGGGGCCGCCAGGAGTTCGGCCAGAGCGGCGACGGTGTCGTCGAGCGTTCGGGCCCTGTCGATTGTTTCCGGCGTCTCGCCCGCGAAGGGGGTCTCGCTCATAAGCCGGTACATCTCGGCGGCGCCCTTGTGGAAGAATGGGGTCACGCCCGCCCCGTCGAATGTGGCGGCGATCTCCTCCATCTCACCAATCCAACGGAATGCCTTGGAGGGCAGGCCTGGCAGGCCCTTGTTCATCGCGCTGGAGGCGGCGGGTTGCGAGGAAGCGAATTCCGCGGCAAGCTCGTCGGAAACGCCCAACACCTTCGCTGCGGTCAGCAGCGCAAGCTGCAGCGACGAGGTGCCTTTGGTCAGCGCCGCGTAGCACATCTTGATAGCGGAGGCGCGGCCCACCTCGTCGCCCATCTGCATGACAGCCACGCCTTCGCAGTCTAAGGCGGAAAGCTCGGCGGCGCGTTCGCCGGACACATAGATGCGCACGCGCGGCGCGCCGGGAGCGGGCGGGCCGCCGATGATGCCGCCGTCGACGTAACAGCCGCCCGAGCGCGTGATAGTCTCACACATGGTGGCGGCCGTGCTGGGCGAGACTGCATTGCAGTCCACGAACATGGTGTCCGCTCCGGTGGCGCGAATCGCGCCGGCGACGGACTCCGCGACCCCGGAGGCCTCGGACGGCACAAGTATCGAGAGCACCACGTCCGCCTTGCCAACCAGCTCCTCCAGGCTCGCCACACCGGCGATGCCAGCCCGGCTTGCCAGCTCCCTGGTGCGCTGGCTCCTCCCCTCGAGGTGGGATATGACGCTCAGCCCGTGCTCGCGCAGTGCGCGGCCCACGGCGTGTCCCATGTCGCCGGGGCTGAGAATTGCCACAGTTTCGATTCGCATTTGCGGCTCCGTTCCTTAGGTGTGTCAAGCAGGTGGAATTGCGCCTCACAATCCGGGTCGCCCACCCGCCACGGTCTGATTATAGGCCAATTCGGCCTATGGCTCAATCGCGGCCTGACCTATAATGGGGCTGAGGCCCGCGGCTCGCGAGTCACCTGTGCGGGCGAACCGAGGGTGGTCGTGCGGCAAATCGCAGGGACAGGAGAGCAACCACATGAGGCTAGGCGCACACGTATCCTCCGCGGGGGGCGCATCGAATGCCATCGGCAGGGCGCAGGAGATCGGCGCGGAAGCCATCCAGATATTCGCGTCGTCGCCCAGGGCATGGAAATTCCGGCCGATTCAAGAGGAACAGGCGGCTGCCTTTCGAGAGAGCTCTGCGGCCGCGGGCGGGCTGCCGGCCTTCCTCCACGGCAGCTATCTGGTCAACATCGCGGCCGGGCCCGACCTGCTGCGCAAGTCTATAGATTCGCTGGTGAACCATATGGGCGCCGCGTCCCAGCTCGGCGCGGTGGGTGTTATCTTCCACTGCGGAAGCCACAAGTCCGCCGGATTCGACGCCGTGAAGGCTGCGGCGGCCGCGGCGCTGGCGGAGGTGATCGCCAGCACGCCGGACGACGCGTACCTCATTCTGGAGAACAGCGCCGGTATGGGATCGCACCTCGGGGCGTCGTTCGAGGAGATCGGCCTGTTGATGGAGCTGGCGGGCAGCCCGAGGGTCAAGGTGTGCCTGGACACCCAGCACGCATTCGCGGCGGGGTACCGCTTGGCGGACCCGCAGGGGATCGACGAGGCGATGCGGGACTTCGACAGCAGCATCGGGCTCGCGAACCTGGTTGCCGTGCACGCCAACGACTCCAAGGTGGATTTCAGTTCCGGCGTAGACCGCCACGAGAACATAGGCCAGGGCTTCATCGGCTTGGACGGCTTTCGCACCATCATGGGCCACGAGGCGTTCGGGGGCGTGCCATTCCTGCTTGAGGTGCCCGGCGACGACAGAAAGGGGCCGGACAAGCCGAACCTCGACCGGCTCAAGGCGATACGAGACGAGCTGGGCCTAAACGCATAGCACGCCAGCCTGCTCTCGTTTTGCCCTATAATAGAGGGGTATGAGAGAGTCAGACAGAAGGCGCTACAGGGAGTTTCTGGGCGCGGAGCTGGAAGCGGCGGCAATGTACGCCTCCATGGCGCAGGCCGAAGACAACGCCTCAAAGGCAGAGATTTTCGAGCAACTCGTGGAGTCGGAACTCCGGCACGCTCGCCGGTGGGCGGAGAAGCTTGGTGTAGAGGATGCCGAGCCAATCCAACCTAAAGTCAATCTCAGGGTGCGTATGTTCCGGCTCGCCCTTGGCGTATTAGGCGTCAAACGGGTGTTGCCATGGCTGATCCGCGTCGAGGCAAAGGAAATAGACGCCTACGACTACGAGCCGGGCGCGGAGGACATGGCGGAGGAGGAACGCAAACATGCCCGCACCCTGCGCCGGCTGGACTCCGGAGAGGAAGGCGCCGCGGGGTGGGAACTGCGTCGCTCCGGCGCAGCTGGCGGGGGTGGTCTGAGGGCCGCGGTGCTGGGCGTGAACGATGGGCTGGTCTCCAACTTCAGCCTCGTGATGGGGGTTGCGGGCGGCTCCGGCAATCCTGAAATAGTCCTGCTCGCGGGTCTTGCCGGGCTGCTTGCCGGCGCGTTCTCGATGGCGGCCGGCGAATACGTCTCCATGCGCTCCCAGCGGGACGTGTACGAACGCAGTATCAGAGTCGAGCGCGCCGAGCTCGAAGCCTGGCCCGAGGAGGAGGAACAGGAGTTGGTGCTGATATACCGGGCGAAGGGACTGAGCCAGGAAGAGGCCGAGAGATTCGCCAAGCGCATCATGGAGCGCCCGGAGGTGGCGCTGGACACGATGGCGAGGGAGGAGTTGGGCCTGGACCCGAACCAGCTTGGTTCGCCGTGGCAGGCTGCGCTCAGCTCATTTGCGGCGTTCGTAGTGGGGGCGCTCGTTCCGATTCTCGCGTACCTGTTCGACACCGGCCTGTCGGCCTTCGTCCTGAGCGCCGCCATGAGTGCGGGAGCGCTCGTGATCGTGGGCGGTGCACTCGGCCTGTTTTCGGCGAACAACCCGGCCTGGGGCGCGCTCAGGATGCTGGCGCTGGGGAGCGCCGCGGCCGGCGTCACATACGGCATTGGCCGGCTCATCGGTGCGACGGTCATGGGCTGACGGACTTGGCTAGTCGGCAAAATCGCCCAGGGCTAATCAGACGTCTTGGCTCGGCGGCGCGACGTTTCCTGCTTGGTCCAATGGGTCGAGGCTCGACCCTCAACATCGCCAGCATATCGGGCATTCCAGTCGGGCTCCACTACTCGTGGTTCCTGTTGCTGGTTCTGGTTACTTGGAGCCTGGCGACCCAGTTCTACCCTTCGCTCTACTGGGGCTGGAGCGGCCCGCAGTATTGGGCCACCGCCCTGGTCGCCGCGTTGCTGCTGTTCGCGTCCGTGCTGGCCCACGAGTTTGCCCACTCCATCGTCGCCAGACGGCGTGGCATAGAGGTGCAGGGCATCACGCTTTTCCTGCTGGGAGGCATCAGCCAATTGAAGGAGGAGCCGCGCACCGCCTGGGAGGAGCTCTCGATAGCGTCGGTTGGTCCCGCGACGAGCTTGGTGCTCGCCGGTCTGTTCTGGCTGGCGCTGCAACCGCTCAGTAACACGTACTCGCCGCTACAGGGGATCCTGGTATACCTCTCGGTGGTGAATCTTGTGCTGGGCCTGTTCAACCTGATACCGGCCTACCCCATGGACGGGGGCAGGATCTTTCGCTCGATAGTGTGGGCAGTCAGCGGCAACTTCCGCCTCGCGGCGACCATTGCCGGGTGGGGAGGGCAGCTGTTCGGGTTGGCATTCGTGGCTTGGGGCCTGTTCCGGGTGTTGCAGGGCAATCCGGGCGGGCTGCTGCTCGTGCTCGTTGGCCTGTTCCTGTTCGCGGCCGCGGCTGCCTCCTCCCGCAGGCCGGAGACCGCTAAAACCGAGGACGCGCCGCTCGTGTCCTCCGCCATGTGGGCGGAGCCGCTGGTCGCTCCGCCGGACATGCCGTTGCACGACGCCGTTCACCGCCGGCTGCTTCCCTCGGGCCGGCGGGCGCTGTTCGTGTGTGAGGGCGACAGGCTGGTCGGAGTGCTCACGGGAGCGGACGCCGCCTCTGTGCCGATGGCGCTCTGGCGGGCGGTCCCGGTGCGCAATGCCATGAGGCCGCTGCCGCTGCCATACGTGCGCCCCGACGACGACTTGTGGGACGCCGTGGCGTTGCTGGCGACGCTGCCGGACGGCGAGCTTGCTGTCGTCGACGGCGAGCGGCTCGTGGGCAGCCTCTCGACGTCGGACGCCCTGCGGGTCATACGCGGCGCCGGTCCCGCCGCCGGCGCGCGCTAGCCGGCCGGCGCGTGGTAATCGAGAGCCTCGCATTTGGTCTGCTGGCCGCCATAGGTTGGGGAGCGTCCGACTTTGCGGCCGCGCTGGTTACGAAGCGGATCGGCGGCCTTAGAACCGTATTCTGGGTGCACGCCGGTTCGGTCGCCCTGTCGTCCGCCTACCTGCTTGTCGCCAACGACCTCGGGGAAGTCGGGGCGGGCCAGTGGGCCGAGATGGCGGCGATTTCCGCCTTAGCGTTCGGTACCTACATATTCTTCTACCGAGCGCTCCAGATAGGCCCGATAGCCATCGTCACGCCGATCATCGGCGCGAACGCGGTTGTGGTCATACTGCTGGCGGTCGCGCTGTCCGGGGAGCGCCTCAGCACCATACAGCTCGCCGCGATGCCTGCGGTGATAGGCGGCGTGGCGCTTGTGTCGGTCGACCTGCGCAACCTGAAGTCCAAGCGCGGACTTGTTGGGCAGGGCGTACTGTTCGCCATCGTGACTATGTTCTGCTTGGGGAGCTGGCAGTACCTGATAAGCCTGGCCTCACGGGAGCTGGGCTGGTTCCTGCCCGTATTCCTGACGAGGATGCTGACTCTCGCCATGGTCGCGCCTGCGCTGGCGGTGATGAGAACCGCGCCCTGGCGGACACTAAGCCCAATACTGCTCGCGGGCGCGGTGTTCGTCGCGCTGCTCGAGACGCTCGGTCTGTTCGCGTTTGCACGGGGCGCCGAAGTGGGCGTCATTTCCATCGTCGCCGCGGCGGCGACGATCTACCCGGTGCTGCCCATACTGGGCGGGCTGGTGTTCTTCCGCGAGAGGATCGCCCCCAACCAGTGGGTGGGCCTGGCGGCAGCCATGGCCGGGTTGATGTTGCTGGCTGCGAGCGCCTAGCGTTCAACAGCGGGTCGGTCTAGGCGAACTTCGGCTCGGTTGCTTGCACTAAGGTTGGACTTGGTCTATTCTCGGTCAACCTATTCGTGGAGCGGAGCGAATGTATGGCTTTCTTGAAATCTAGGGATCGACCCCGCGCGACCGAACTGGGGTTGCAGCTTGGACTTCTCCCCCGTGGCGAGCACAACTCGATAACTGACGTCGAGGGTGTGGCCGTGGGCCACACGACTTTGATAGAAGGGAGTGGCCCCATGCGGATCGGCAGCGGGCCGGTGCGTACGGGCGTTACGGTAATCATGCCCCATCAGCGCAGCCTGTTCAGGCACAAGGTGACCGCTGCCGTGCACGTGTTGAACGGGTTCGGCAAGGCGGTCGGCTTTCTGCAAGTCCAGGAGCTGGGCGTAATCGAGACTCCCATCGCCCTGACCGGGACCCTGAGCACCTGGCGCGTCGCCGACGCGCTGGTGGACTTCCTCGCAGGCTCCAACCCGGGCATCTACTCTTTCAACCCCATTGTAGGGGAGTGCAACGATGGCTTCCTCAACGACATTATCGGCAGGCACGTCGAAGCGAAGCACGTTTTCGACGCGATTAAAGGCGCGACGACGCCGAACATGGAAGAGGGCAACATCGGCGCAGGCGCGGGCATGACAGGGTTCGGGTGGAAAGCGGGAATTGGCACGGCTTCCCGCATTTGCCACAGGCTTGACGCTACCTACACGGTAGGGGCGCTGACGCTGACCAACACAGGCGACCCCCGCGAGCTTCGCATCGGCGGTGTGGAGGTGGGCCGCCATATCCTGCCGCCCGGCATGGGCGACGACTCCGGCGGGTCTACCATGATGGTGCTCGGCACCGACGCCCCAGTGACGGCGCGCCAGCTCGGTCGCATAGCAAGGCGTGCCGGCCTGGGCCTCGCGCGGGTAGGGGGCATTGCGAGCCACGGCAGCGGCGACTTCGTGATAGCGTTTTCGAGCTCGTTCGAGCGGCCCGACATCGACGACGCGGCCCTGACGCCGCTGTTCAGGGCCGCCGTCGAGGCGACAGAAGAGGCGATCGTGAACTCGATCCTGAGATCCGAGACCATGGTCGGGCGGGATGGCAACACCCGCCACGAGATTCCGATCGACAGGCTCAGCGAGCTGCTGGCCGCCAAGGGCTAGATATCGAGCGTGTCCACCATCAGCCTGCGGTGGTGGAGCGGATCTCCGAGCATGTGATAGAGCGTGCGCGACATCCGCGTGTGTAGCGTGAGCCCGTACTCCCTCATCACGCCCAGGCCCGCGTGCACCTCATGGGCGCCGTTGCACGCCTGCATGTACGCCTCGCTCGAGACAGCCTTCGCCATGTGAACGCTCGTGTCGGCCGGCCTTCCGGTATCGAGTTTCCACAACGCCTCGAATGTGGTCCAGCGCGCGGCGTCGAGATGGTTCACGATGCCGATGATGTGGTCCTGCACACGTTGAAACCGGCCTATGGGCGTGCCGAACTGGCGTCGCGTGCGACTGTACTCTACCGACATGTCGAACACCGACTGCGAGCCGCCCACCTTGTAGGCGCACAGCACCGGCGCGGCGCGGCGGAGGGCCCGTTGGAGTGGCGCCCAGCCGCCGCCGGCCTCCCCGAGGACCGCGGACTCGTTCACGCGCACGCCCTCGAAGTTGACCTCGCCTACCCAGCCCATGAAGCCCGACAACTTGCGCGAGGTCACGCCCTCGGCGCTGGAGTCCACGACGAGGAGAGTTACGCCGTCCGCGGGATTGTCGGAGTCTTCCGTGCGAACAGGGCAAATCAGCCTGGACGCCGCGACCGCGTCGTGAACGAACAGCTTGGTGCCGCTCAGCGTGTAGCCGCCGTTGGTGCGCTCAGCGCGAAGCTGTATCGAGCCGGGGCTCCAGCCGTAGCTGGGTTCGGTGAAGGCGAGCGCGAAAATCTCCTGGCCGCTTGCGATTCCAGGCAGGTAGCGCTGTTTCTGCTCGTCGCTGCCGCTCTCCTCGACTATGAGCGCGCCCAGCACTCCCGACGAGAAGAACGGACCGGAGAGCGGCCCGCTGCCAAGCTGTTCGTAGACGACCGCCGCGTCCGTAAGCGAGCCGCCCGCGCCGCCGTACTCCGCCGGCACCAGCATCCCCAGCCATCCGATTTCCGAGGCCTTTTGCCAGATGTCGTCGCTGTAGCCCGTGTCCGATTCGTCCAGGTCCAGCAGCGTCTCCTTGGGGCATTCGCGGTCCATGAAGTCCCGCGCGGTGTTCTTTAGCTGCTGCTGGTACTCGCTCAGCGATAGGTCCATGACGCGCCCTCTCCTGGTCTAGCCGATTCGGGTTGTCCGCCGGGCCGCGCTATGCTAGCGCTCCTTGCCTCTCCTTGACCTCGCGCCCGATGCCGATTCGCCTGGCCATGATCACCTTCTGGATGTCGGTAGTGCCGCCAGGGTGAAGGGCCACTATGCTGGAGCGCTGGTACACCTCCATGTGCTCGTCGGACAGGTCCCACTTGGGGTCGTTGGTGAGCGCGTAGGGGCCAATCAGGTCCAGTATGCGCTGCGCCATCTTCAGCCCGGTGTTCTTGCGATAGGAGGAGGACTGCGGACCTTCGTAGGACAATGGCACGCCCGAGTTGCGCATCCAGTAGTTGCGGAGCCCGAAGAGCCTGGAAATCTCGGCCTCGATGTAAAAGTCCCCCAGCGCGTCACGGGCGTCTTGGTTTTCCAGCAGCGGCTTGCCGTTCCGCTTGAGTGTGCCCATGTACTCGAACAGCCGGTCCACCATTCGATTGCGCCGGATGGTGCCTCCGGACCCGTGCTCCAGCTCGAGGTGCGTGGTGGCGACGCGCCAACCGTTGTTCTCACCGCCTATGAGATTAAACGCCGGAACCCTCACGTTGTCGAAGAAGATGGTGTTCTTAACGCCGGTGCCGGCGCCGCCCTCGCCGCCGGCGATGAGCAGGTCCATTGGCGTGACGGTGATGCCGGGGCTGTCGGCGGGAATGATGAACCAGCTCAGGTTCTGGTGCCGCTCTCCCTCCGGGTCGGTGCAGGTAATCATCCAGAACTGTTCCGCCCCGTTGGAGCTGCCCACGTAAATCTTCTGGCCGTTGATCACGTACTCGTCGCCGTCGCGGACGGCACTGATCTTGACGCCGGCCAGGTCGGAGCCGGCCCCGGGCTCGGTCAGCAGCTGCCAGGTGCGCACCTCGCCCGTGAAGATGGGTGGCAGGAAGTGGTCCTTCTGTTCGTCGCTGCCCCACACCAGTATGCTCGCACCCCCCAGGCGTCCACCGCTGTCGTAGTAGGGAGGCACGGACAGGTCGTGCCTGTCCAGCTCCTCTTCTATCACGATCGCGTGATCGATGGAGAGGCCGCCTCCGCCGTATTGTGTCGGCGCGGTGGCCCAGAGCCAGCCCTTATCGCCGAGCTTCCTGCCGAGACCCCTGTACTTCAGATAGTCCTCATACGACGTCTTGGCGGAGTCGGCGGGATTGGCGAG
Organism: Dehalococcoidia bacterium; assembly: GCA_965262385.1. Lineage (GTDB taxonomy): Bacteria > Chloroflexota > Dehalococcoidia > Lucifugimonadales > CATOSD01 > CATOSD01. The sequence continues at coordinate 465,095 of CBDHFB010000016.1, forward strand.
GTCCTCAGGAACGTGCTCCTCAAGCCACTCTCGCACTTCGGCCCTGAACTGCTGCTGCTCTTCGGAATACGTGGGTTCGAAGTCCACGTGTGACCTCCTCGGCGCTGGTTGGCCTGCCACGGATTCGGGGCACCATGGCCGAGGCCAATTGTATTTCAGGCCGCACGACTTCGCAAGGACAGTCTGTGGCAGGCCTCCGCGGCTGTGCGCCACGCCGGACCGGGGTCGACCGCGGGGCGGCAACCGCGCTAGAATGGCGCCATACGAATCATGCGGGAGGTGACGAGTGTCGAAAGCGGATATCAACGGAATCGAGATGCACTACCAGGAATTTGGAGAAGGGGACGCCATCGTGTTCGCCCACGGCGCCGGCGGCAACCTGCTGAGCTGGTGGCAGCAGATACCCTACTTCTCGAGGAGCTACCGCTGCATCACAATCGACCACCGGGGCTTCGGGCGCTCACTGGACACCGACGGCGCGCCCGGCAGGTCGATGTTTGTCGAGGACTTGCGAGCGCTACTCGACCACCTGGGAATCGACAGCGCGCACCTCGTGGCGCAGTCCATGGGTGGATGGACGTGCCTGGGGCTGACGGTGGAGCACCCCGCGCGCGTGAAGAGCCTCGTGATGGCGGACACGCCGGGCGGCATCGCCGAACCGGAGTTGCAGCAGGCCTTCGCGGCCTTCCGCGAGGCGCAGGCGGCGACTCAGGAGATCGGCGTGAGAGCGCTGTCGAGGGGATTCCAGGCGCGCAACCCGAACCTTGCGAACCTGTACCTCCAGATTTCGAGGACAAATCCGCCGCGGGTGCCCTTCGGAACGGAGGGCCTGTCGGGAGGGCCGCTGGCCTCGGACCTGGCGAAGGTTGCGACGCCGACGCTGTTCATCGTCGGAGACGAGGACGACGTCACGCCGCCGCACGTGATCGAGATGGCCGCCGGCTACATGCCCAGCGCAAGCCTGCTGCGTGTGCCCGATGCGGGCCACTCGGTCTACTTCGAGAGGCCGGACGTGTTCAACTTCGAGGTCGAGCGCTTTCTGAATAGCCTGTAGGAGCGCGGACGCAGACACACCGCAGGTTGGGCGGCCGCGCCGCGCTACGAGGCGTGATGCTGCCTACCTGCCGGTAAAGCTGGGCTGGCGCTTCTCGGCGAAGGCCCGGGGGCCTTCCTTCGAATCGTTGGTCGTCCTGAGCAGCCTTCCGAGAGTCGCGTACAGGCGCATACCTTCACGCAACCCCTGGTTGACTCTGAGGGACGCCAGCTCCTTGGTCACCCTTATGGCGAGCGGAGCGTTCTGGCAGATCCTTTCGCACAACTCCTCCGCGGCCTCCAGGTGCTTCCCGTCCTCGACCACGCGGGACACCAGCCCAATTCGCCTGGCCTCCTGGGCGTCGATGAACTCCCCCGTCAGCAACAGCTCCATCATGCTCGACATGTGGGCGCTGAAGGGCATGACCTGGGCGCCGAACCCGTGCAGCAGGTTCCACTTCACCTCGGGGCAGCCGAACTGGGAGCGCTCGGTGGCTATGCGGATGTCGCAGGCGAGCGCGAGCTCCAGGCCGCCCGCGAGGCAGTATCCGTCGATGGCGGCCACGACGGGCTTGCCGACGCCCTTGACGGACGGCCCCAGCGAACCGTCCTCGCGCGCCGCAGGAACAACCGGCTCGCCCCGGTCGTCGCCGGTCTCCATCGTCTTCAGGTCGGCTCCCGCCGAGAACGCCCGGCCGCCCGCGCCGGACAGCACCGCGGCAAACACGTCCGGGTCCGACTCCACCTCACGCCAAGCGTCGGCGAGGCCCGTCTGCACCTCGCGGTTGAGGGCGTTCATGGCCTCAGGCCGGTTGATGGTCACGTAGGCGATCCTGCCTCTCTTTTCGTACTCTATCACAGCCATTTTGGCCTCCTGTTTGCCGATCAGATTCCGATAGTCAGAACTTGGGAAGAATGTCCAGCGTTACCTCAAGCTCGCGCAGCCGGTCGATATGCCGGTCGGGGTATCCGAGCAGTTCGCTAAGGACGTAGGCGTTGTCCTCCCCGAACGCGGGCGCGCGACGCAGCACGTTGCTTGGCGCCCCTTCGTAGACGGCCCTGCCACCCGGAAAAGCGATCGTCGGGTGGCCGTCGAGGTTCTCCGCGTAGTGCCAGAAATAGCCCCGCTCGTTCAGGTGTGCGTCCGCCACGAGGTCACCGGCATTTTGGACCGCGCCCGCGGCGACGCCGGCGCCCTGGAGGGTTGCCGTAACATCGGACTTCGCGCGCTGGCGGGTCCAGTCCGCTATGTGCTCGTCGAGCTCGTCCTGGTTGGCGTGGCGGGCGAGCAGGTCGGCGAACCGCGGCTCGCGAGTCCAGTCGGGGTCGCCCAGCGCCGCTCGGAAGGCGTCCCACTCCTCCTCGCCGCCCACGTCTATGGCGACCCACTCGTCCTCTCCGGCACACGGATAGACGCCGTGGGGAGCGCGGTACTTGTTGTGGCTGCCCATCCTGCGGCCGTTTCGCCCGTTCATGGCGAAATCCAGGATGGCCTCGCCCGAAAGCTGCGATGCGGATTCCAGGTGGCTGACCGTGACGTGCTGCCCCTGGCCCGTCTTGGAGCGCTGGTTGAGGCACACCATGGCTGCCATGGCGGCGTACATGCCGCTGAACGGGTCGGGCATGTAGATGGCGGAGCGCAGCGGAGGGCCGTCCTCGTAGCCGGTCATCTGGGTCAGTCCGGCCGTGGACTCGATCGTCTCGCCCCAGGATGCGTACTCCCGGTACGGCCCCTCGCGCCCGTAACCCGGCATTGAGATAACTATGATGCCGGGGTTGATTTCCCTGAGCGCCGGGTACTCGAATCCGAAGTTTCGCATTACTCGAAGGCTGTAGTTTTCGACGATCAGGTCGCTGATTCGCACGAGGTCGCGAAAGACCTGTTTGCCCTCGTCGGAGGCGAGGTTGAGCACTACGCTCCGCTTGTTCCGGTTGAGGAAGTTGAAGCCGGTGTAGGCTACCACCACCCGTGGCCGGGAGCCGCCGTTCTCGGGCGTCTCGTCGACTCGTGTCCTGGTGGACGCGAAGGGGCCTTCGACCTTGATGGTCTCCGCGCCGAGGTCGGCAAGCACCTGCGTGCCGACGGGCCCGGCGATGTAGTACGTGAGGTCGAGTATTCGGACACCTTGCAGTAGCATTAGATCACCCCCGCGCCGCGCAGCGACGCCAACTCGGCCCCGCCCAGGCCCAGCAACTCAGTGTAGACTTCGCGGTTGTGCTCGCCAAGTGACGGCGCGCGGGCCATGCGCACGTGCAGGCCGTCGCCGCGCAGCGGCAGGCGCGGGAAGGGCAGCGTGGAGCCGTCGGCCTGCTCGAGCTGTTGGAAGAATCCAACGCTCTCGTGCTGCGGGTCTTCCAGTATCTCTTCCGCGGTATAGGCCATGCCGCAGGGGATTCGGTACTGGCCGAGCAGGTCGAAAATCTCGCGCCGCGTCCGCTCCATGAACCAGGGCGCGACGACCGCGTTGAACTCCCGCACGTGGCGTCCCCGCTCTGAGTAGTTGGTGGCGAATCTCGGGTCCGTCTCCAGCTCCGGAACGCCCAATGCCAGCGTGAACATCTCCCACTGGCCTTGCGTTTGCACCGCGACGCCCACGTGGCCGTCCTTGCACTCGTAAATCTCCGTCGGATGGCTTCGAGGGCCGACCCAGCCCTTGAGCATCGACGTCCAGCTTCCGGCGCGCACCTGGAGGTCGCCGGAGCTGGAGTACATGGAGATGCCCGAGCCAACGAAGTGGGCGGCTGTTTCCATGACGGACACCTCGACGTTTCGGCCCTCACCGGTCGCCTGCCGCACGTTCAGAGCCGCCAAAGAATGGATTGCGGCATTCAGTCCCGCTGAATACTGCGCCTGGAACAGGCCCGGTTTAACCGGATCACGTTCCGGCTCGCCGGTGACGAATATCCAGCCGCCGAGCGCATCCATCACCAGCTCGCCGCCCTTGTACCCCCTGTACGGCCCCGAGCGCCCGAAGTTGGTCACCGACGTCACCACCACCGCCGGATTGCCGCCGCGTATCCTGCGTCCGTCCAGAGCGTCGAACAGGGGCGAGCCAGGCTCGGAGTTGTCGATTACAACGTCCGCGACGTCGATTAGCCGCCGCGCGAGAGCCAGGCCGGTAGGTGTGCGCAAGTCCAGGGTCACGCCGCGCTTGTTGCGGTTCAGGTACAGAAACGGAGCGCTGCGGTTGGGGTCCGGATCGTCGTTGGCAAAGGGGCCCCGTCGGCGCGTCAGGTCGCCCACGCCAGGCGGCTCGACCTTGATCACGTCCGCGCCGAACGCGCCGATCAGGCAGGCCGCATACGGCCCTGCGATGTCTTGAGACAGGTCTAAGACGCGAACGTCGCTCAACCCCGCGGCTATGGTGACCATCAGACTTCGCCTCAGGTTTTCGCGTCCGCCGCCGGGACCACCCGCTCTACCTGCGCCAGTGTGTGGGCGACAGGTGCGGACCGGCGGTGACGAGCCGTCTACACGGGGCTTATTCTAGGTTGAAAGGGCAGCGCGGGCAAGGCTACGCGGCGCGTCCTAGCGTCCCTTCCAGGTTGGGCTGCGCTTCTCCGAAAAGGCCTTCGGCCCCTCCAGGCGGTCGTCGGACGCCGCCGAGCGCACGCGCCGATCGTACTCCAGGCGAGCCGCTGTCTCCAGGGGGAGGCCCAGCCCGGCGTACGCGGCCTGCTTGGTGCCGCGCACCGAGAGCGGGGCGCACTCCAGGATCTGCGCCGCCCACCGGTCCGCGGCCGCCATCAGATCTGCCGCCGGGACGACCTCGTTGACCAGCCCGATCTGCCTGGCCTCCTGGGCGTCGATGAACCTGCCCGTGAGCAGCATGCCCATGGCCGTCTTGGTGGGGATCTGGCGAACAAGCCGGTGAAAGCCGGTCGGCCCCGCGTCCAGCCCCCAGCGTGGCTCCGGTAGCCCGAACTGCGCGTGCTCCGCCGCGACGACAATGTCGCAGGCCAGCATCAGCTCGAAACCCCCGGCCAGACAGTATCCGTTGACGGCGGCAATCACGGGCTTCCACAGGTCGAACCGGGTGTCCAAGCCGCCGAATCCGCCGCGGTTAGCCAGGTGGCGGCTCTCGCCCCGACCCTGAAATTGGGCCATGTGCTTGAGGTCGGCGCCCGCGCAGAAGGCCCGCTCGCCCGTCCCGGTCAGCACCGCCAACCACATCTCGTCGTCTTCCTGAAAGTCGGTCCAGATGCGGGAAAGCTCCTCATTGGCCGGCGGGTGCAGGGCGTTCATGACCTCGGGGCGGTCGATCGTCACGTAGGCGACGTTCCCCTTCTTCTCGTACCTGGCGAACTGGTATGCCATATGGCGATCCCTTCAGTGGCCGGCGTTAAAAGGCCGGGCCGTTAACGCGGTCACCCCAAGCCCACCGAAGCGAGCTTGGGGCGAGCCGGATTATCAGGCGTCACGCCGGGACGCGCATTGCGCGCGCCCCGGCACTAACACCGCTATTGTGTCTTCCAGAGGAACTCCAGGTTGTAGTTGGGGATGATGCCAACGGACGGCCCCAGGTGCTCCTCGACCCCGTGCACTCTGTCGTTGTAGAGAATGCTGTACTTGGGGTCCCACACCAGCGCCTTCCACACCTGGTCTATGGTGTAGCGCTGAAGGTCGTGAAGCAGTTCCTGGCGCTTGGCCGGGTCCAGCTCCGATTGCTGTGCCTGCCACTTGGACTGCCACGTGGCGTCGCACAGGTCTTCGTCGCGGTCGCGCGGCCAGACGTAGTTGCGTCCGCCCTCGCAGCCGTAGGTGAGCTGCAGCTGCAGGCCGGGGTCCATCTCGTAGGTGTAGCTCCACCAGAACACGCCCGGATGCAGGTAGTTGACGTTGCGTTCGTGCATGTTGTCGAAGGTCTTGACGGTTACCTTGAGCTCTGGCAGCTCGCCGGAGACCTCGTAGTCGCGGATGAACTGCGCCTGGACGAGGAAGCAGCCGTCGGCGTCGCCATGGACTGCGCCTCTCCCGCTTGCCGAAGCGTCGCATTGGAACTCTAAGCCATCCGGGAATCCGGCTTCGGCGAGCAGCCGCTTGGCCTCCGCGATGTCGTCAGTCTTGGGCTGGCGGAATCCAGGCAGGGTCTTCACCTCTTCCTGGGGCAGCGCGTAGTCGACGAACAGGGACGACGCGGGGGTGCCGTAGTTCCAGTCCCGACCGTAGCTCTCGGGGCCGCCACCGAAGTGGACGCCAGAGGTCGTGTCGCGGTCGATCAGCAGGTGGATCGCGCGGCGCACGCGAAGGTCGTCGAACGGCTTCTTGGTGATGTCGAACTGAATGCCGATGTTGCCGCAGCAGGCGCCCACGTAGGCATGCCGCTTGATCTCGGGGTTGGTGCTCTGGATGTCCAGCACGTTGCGGGGCATCACCTGTGAGGACGCCCACATGTCGAGCTGGCCGGAGCGCAGTCCCGCTATGATAGCCGCCTTGTCGGAAATGGCGGTGTAGCGCAGCCCTTCGAGGTACGGCAGGCCCTCGCCCTTTTCGTTCTGGCGCCAGTAGTTGTCGTTCTTGACGTAGTCGTACTTGACCTGCTCATCGAACAGGTCGAGGATGAACGGCCCTATGCCTAAGGTGCAGTTGGCGGTGTCCTTGAGGTTGCCGCACTGGTCCACAAGCTCCTTGGGCACGACCATGTTGCGAATGTCGCCCAAGCCGAGCAGGAAGCCGCCATCGACGTTGTTCAGGGTGACTTCGACCGTCGTGTCGTCCACTGCCTGCGCGTCAGCCATCGAGCGGAGCACGCTGGAGCGAGGCCAGTTCACCTCGTCCAGGTTTTCGGGGTTTTCGAGGCCCCTGGACCTGCGCAGCGAGTAGGCGACGTCTTCAGCGACCATCTTGCGCCCGTTTGCCGGCGCCCTGTCCTGGAAGGAGATGTCGTCGCGAATGACAAGCGTAAGCGTCAGGAGGTCGCTGGACCACTCCCAGCTTTCGGCCACCTGGGGCCTCGGCTCCAGGGTCAGCGGGTGCAGGTCGACCACGCGGTTGCTCACCGGCTGCCACCAGGTGGTGCAACAGGGGGTCATGTGCGGGTCGGTGTTCGTCTGGCGGCCTGTGCCGGTAGGCAAATCGAGGAAGCCGCCGAACTGGGCCTCCATCATGTCATCATCGGCCGCCATGGCTGGCGCGGCGGCCGGCGCGGCTGTGGGCGCCACTTGCGCCGCCGGCGCGGTAGTGGGGGCCACGGCCGGAACCGGTGTATCCTCCGGCTCGTCGCTGGTGCACGCGACCGCGAGCATCATGGCCAAAGCGGCGGTGAGAGCCAGCACAAGGGGCACGGCTAACCCTCCCCGCGAGCGCAATATGCCAATCTTGCCGAAGATTCTGGCAGTCAACATGTTCCTCCTCCTCTTTGTAGCTTGGAATGATTCCACAGACTATTCGTTTGGCTAAAGTCTGCCAAAGGCGGATGAGGCGACGCCCCAACGCCTGGCTGTCGTGGTCGTATTCTACTTGGACCTAACCTCCTTTGGAACTGTACCCGCACTTGACTCTTGAAACACCGGGGCCTATTGGGCCTCGGTGCGGCTTCCTCGGAGGCGGGGGTCGAGAACGTCCCTGACCCCGTCGCCGAACATATTCATGCTGAACACCACGATGGTGAGAATCACGCCGGGAGCGACAGCCATGGTCCATTGCTGGCGGAAGAAATCGCGGCTCTCGAAGGCCAGCATGCCGCCCCAGGTAGGGCTGGGCGGGGGAACGCCGTATCCCAGGAAGCTCAGCGACGCCTCTGCCAGTATCGCCCAGCCCACGGCGGCGGTGGCGAGCACCAGCGCGGTGGGGCCGACGTTGGGCAGCACGTAGCGCCACAGTATGCCAATCAGAGGCACACCTATGGCCTTTGCGCCGTCGAAGTACTGGTTCTCCTTGATTGAGATGACGGACCCTCTAATGAGACGCGATTGGGTGAAGGTGTACCTCACGGCTAGGATGACGATCACCGTCTGCAGGCTCGGGCCGAGCGCACCAGCGGCCACCAGCAGGAACACGAGCGCGGGAATGCTCATGAAGGCGTCGACGAACCGCTGGGCGTAGCGGTCCAGTCTTCCGCCGACGTAGCCCGTCACCATTCCAAGCGCGGTAGCGCCGGTTACGCCGACACCAACCGATACTGCGGCTACGATCAGCGACACCCTGGCTCCGTGTATGACCCGGCTGAGTATATCGCGGCCGAAGTTGTCAGTGCCCATCCAGTAGGTGGTGCTGATGCCCTTCAGCTCGTCACCCAGGTTCGGATACAGCGGATGGTAGGGGGAAATCCAGGGTGCGAGCAGGGCAACGATGACTACGAACAGCACCACCAAGCCGCCAGCGGCTGCCAACGGCTTGTGGCGCCAGGCGCGCCAAAATCGAAAGAGAAGACTTCGCTGCGGCCTGAGCCCTTCGACCAGGAGGCTCTGCTCGGCCGCGGCGGCATCGCCAGCGGTGCTCTGTCCGAATCTCATGCCCATCGCTATCCGTCCTCGCCGGGTGCCTGGCGCGCGTTACTCATAGCGGACTCGGGGGTCCAGCCAACCGTAGCTCAGGTCCACAATCAGATTCACTAGCAGAATCCAGATGGTGAAGAAGAGGGCCGCGCCCTGGATCATCGGCCAGTCGCGCAGGTCGATCGAGTCCACGAGCAGCCTTCCCATGCCGGGCAGGGTGAAAATCTGCTCGATAACCACGGTCCCGCCAATGAGGAACGCGATGTCCAGGCCTATCCAGGTGGCGACCGGGATCATCGCGTTCTTGAGCGCGTGCTTGTATATGACTACGCGCTCCACAAGGCCCTTGGCCCTTGCCGTTCTGATGTAGTCCTGCCGGAGCACCTCCAGCATCATGGCCCGCGTGATTCGAACGAGGCTGCCTGATAGCCCCAGGCCCAGGATGAGCGCCGGCACTATAAACTGTTGAAGGTTGGTTACGGGGTCTTCGGTTAGACGAGCGTAGCGGATTGGCGCGAGGTAGCCCCACCATATCGCCGGGAACGTAATCACTATGGTGCCGACCCAAAAGGTGGGGGCGGCGACCCACATGAACGCGGACGAGCGAAACAAATAGTCGAGGATACTGTCCTGCCGCAGAGCGGCGAACACCCCCACTGGAATAGCCACAGTCACGGCGACGAGCATCCCCAGGAAGGTGATCTCCAGCGTGACGGGCAGGGCAGTGCCGATCCTGTTGATCACCTTGCGGTCGGTCCAAAGCGACTTACCCAGGTCGCCGCGGAAGATGTCGCCTATGAACTCGAAGTACTGGCTGACGAGGGGACGGTTGATGCCCATCTCGGTGCGCATGATCTCAAGCTGTTCCTGGTTGGCGATGAGGCCGTCCTGCAGCAGCCGGTCGAGAACGTCACCCGGCATGACGCGCACCAGCACGAATATGATGAACGTCGTGATGAAAAACGTCGGTATCAGTAGGATGAGTCGGTTTACCGCGTAGTCCCGCATAAGTCACCGCTCCTCTACTGCCTGCGCCGCCCTGCCAAATCCGGCCTGGACGGCGGCAACCGGTGGCCTGCCGCCAGGGGTCGTGGATTTTCCACACAATGGCGTCGGGCCTGGGTCGCCTAGAGAGTAAGCTCTAACGCGTGTGTATGTCAACACCTTTTGACTTTCGCCCCGCAGAGGACAAGCCTATCCACCCGCAGAGAACAAGCCTATCCACCATCATGCATGCGGAGCCGTGTTTGGTTTTCCCACAACCTGCGCCATGCGGTTCTCGGCGCCGCGACAGATTGACACTGTTTTTCTCATTTGCTAGTCTGGTGCCAACGCAACGGGTTGGCGGGACTCGTGGTGGCGCGCCGCATGGCGGAATAGCCGCCCGGGCCGCAGAGCATAGTTTGAAGGAGTACTGCCTATGAGCAACACAGACATCGAATTGATGGCGCACCTGATGCGCAGGGCAGGGTTCGGAGCGGCGAGGGAAGAAATAGAGGCGAGGGTCGCCAGGGGATACGAGGCCACCGTCGAGGAGCTTCTGCACCCGGAGAACCAGGAGCCGGTCGACATCTACGAGTTTCTGCGCTACCAGTTCCTCCAGTGGAAGCCCGGCACGCTTGGCGGCATCGGCCAATCCGGGTGGGTCTGGAGAATGATCAACACGAAGGCGCCGCTCCAGGAAAAGCTGTGCCTCTTCTATCACCAGATCTTCGCTACCGGCGTGTCGAAGGTAGACCACTACGACGAGATCATCGACATGGTGGACATGTTCCGCGAAAATGGGCTCGGCAATTACCGCGACATCCTTCTCGGGGTCGCAAGGTGCCCGGGCATGATCTACTGGCTCGACAACAACGAGAACCACGCAACCGCCGTCAACGAGAATTGGGGAAGGGAGTTGCTCGAGCTCTTCACAATGGGAGTGGGAAACTACACCGAGACGGACGTCAGGGAGTGCTCCCGCGCCTTCACTGGCTGGACGATGTCTCCCAAGCTGCCCAGGTTCCATATGGGCAGGTGGGACTGGTATTTCGAATACAAGGAAGAGGATCACGACAACGGAGAGAAGACGTTCCTGGGCCACACGGGCAACTTCAACGGCGAAGACATCGTCGAGATCGTCCTTCAGCAGCGGGCGACCGCCAGGTTCATCGCCCGCCACCTGTACAACTTCTTCGTCGCCGACGAGCCACAGGTGCCGGCGTGGTCTGTCACTCCGCCCAACGATCCGGAGGCTGTAGAGCTGCTCGTGGACACCCTCATTGAGTCCGACTACGACATGCGGGCCACGCTGGGGGTGCTGTTCAACTCGGACTTCTTCAAGGAGTCCCGCCTCAACAAGGTCAAGAACCCAACCGAGGTCGTCATTGGCGCGCTGCGCTTTGTGGGCGACACCGAGCTGCCGTGCCCCGAGGTGTTCGACTGGTCGAACCAGATCAGCTACATGGGCCAGGACCTGCTCAATCCGCCCAGCGTGGAAGGCTGGCACGCCGGCCCGGAGTGGATCAACAGCGGCTCGCTGATGAAACGCACCAACTTTGTTGCGGAGATGGTCGGGGACGTAAGCCGCCCCGGCATCCGCTCTATCATGGACAGGGTGAAGGCCCAGGCAAGCACCCCAGAGGAGCTGGTCGACATCTGCCTCGACCTCATGGGCCCGCTGGACATCAACGAAAACTCCCGCAAGGAGCTGATAGCCCACGTGGAGATGGACGGCGACCTGTGTTGGGACGGCGACAAGGCGGTGGAGTCCGAGGGCCGCGTGGCCGAGATTCTGCAGCTGATCGTCTCGCTTAGAGAGTTCCAGTTCGCCTAACGCGGCACATGGCCGGGGCCGCAGGGCCCCGGCTTCGAACCCGGCAACCGGGTTGAGAGGAGAGTGAATTGAAAGGCGAAACCAAAGATCCCGTCCTGGTAGTGTTGCAGCTTACCGGCGGAAACGACTACATGAACACGGTGGTGCCCTACGGGGATTCTCTCTACAGGGACTACCGCCCCTACGTAAACATCGCGGACGACGAGGTGCTGGCGCTCGACAACCACATCGGGTTCCACCCCAACATGGCCCCTATGCGGGACATGTACAACGAGGGCAAGGTGGCCATTCTGCACGGCGTAGGGTACGCCAACTCGCCCCGCTCGCACTTCAGGTCGATGGACATCTGGCACACTTGCGAGCCTGACAAGCTGGGCACCGAGGGCTGGCTGGGCCGCGCGGTGCGCGAGATCGACCCCAACAAGGAGAACGTGGTGACCGCCGTGAGCATGGGGCCGAGCCTGTTCCGCGCCCTCGCCGCTCCCGGCGTTCCGGTGGCGACGGTCGAGGACCTCGACAACTACGGCATGCTGACCGACATCAGCCATGAGCAGAAGCGGAACAGGGTGCTGGAGCGATACAAGCGCATGTACGCTCCCGCGATGGGCAGCGGGCCGGTGATGGACTTCCTGGGCCAGACGGGGTTGGACGCATTGAAGGGCGCCGACATCCTGAAGGTGGCGCCACAGCAGTACTCCTCCTCCATCGAGTACGCCGATACCAGCATTGCGCGCAAGCTCAAGGGCATCTCGCAGGTGCACACCGCCAACCTGGGCACTCGCGTCTTCTACTGCGACCACGGCAGCTTCGACACCCACGCCGACCAGATGGGCAGCCACGCCACTCTGTGGCGGGACGTGTCGGACGCCATTGGCGACTTCTTCGACGACCTCGAGGAGCACGACGCGGCGGACAACGTGGCCATGCTCATCTTCTCCGAGTTCGGGCGCCGCGTCTACGACAACGGCTCCGGCACCGACCACGGCGCGGGCGGCGTCTCGTTCGTCATCGGCAAAAACGTCAAGGGCGGCCAGTATGGCGTCTATCCCTCCACCAGGGCGAGCGACCTCGAGCAGGGCGACCTCGTCCCCAACATGGACTTCCGCGGAGTCTACTCGACGATACTCGAGGACTGGCTCGGTCTGGACGCCGTGCCCATTGTGGAAGGGACCTTCGAAAAGCCCGCGTTCATCTAGCAGCACCCGCCCGCCGCCTACGCCATTGTGTGGGCGGCGGCGGCGCGTGCAAACAGCGACGAGAGGGTAGCATGTTAACCAGAATCGTCTCCAATCGCGTTTACGACTTCAGCCACGTAGTGGGCGGTCGCCAACTTACCGGCATCGTCCAGGTCGCCCTGGGCGACGGCGACGACGTGTACCTGGTCATGCGCAGGCGCAACGGCGGAAACCTGACGAAGCTCACTATAGGGACGAACCCCGGTGACGAGGAGATCGTCGGGCAGATTGGCAAGGCCGGAAGCGGCCCCGGCGAGTTCGTGTGGCCCACAAGCGCCGCCATCGACAGCAAGGGCGACATCTACGTGACCGACGAGTGGCTGCACCGGGTCACGGTGTTCGACCGGGACGGCAACCTTGTCAGGACGTTCGGCGAGCAGGGGAGCGGTGAGGGCCAGTTTGACCGGCCCTCCGGCATAGCTGTGGACAACGAGGACAACGTTTTCGTGTCCGACACGCTGAACCACCGCGTGCAGAAGCTGACCCCGGAGGGCGAGTGCATCGCCGCCTGGGGATGCAGGGGCGACGGCCCCGGCGAGCTCGACTCGCCCTGGGGAGTCACCACGGACGGCTCCGGGGCCGTCTACGTGGCGGACCACAGGAATCACCGGATGCAGAAGTTCGACTCCGAAGGCGGCTTTCTGTTCTCAATAGGCAGCCAGGGCACAGGCGAGGACCAGTTCGATCACCCGTCGGACGTCGCGGTAGACCCGGACGGCGATATCTACGTGTGCGACTGGGTCAACAACAGGGTCGGCTGCTTCGACAGCGAAGGTGCGCCTGTAACGACTTTCGCGGGCGACGCCCAGGAGCTGTCCAAGTGGCAGCGTCAGTACGTGGCCGGCAACCCGGACGTGTACAAGGCCAGGCGGCGCGTCTACACCCTGGAGCCGGAGTGGCGCTTCGCGCTGCCCATGGCCGTCGTCTTCGACGAAGAGAAGTCCAGGCTCATGGTCGTTGACTCCCAGCGCCACCGCATACAGATCTACAACAAGCTTCCGGACTACCGGGACCCGCAATTCAACATATAGCGACCCTGCATCAACAGAGATAGACCAATCGGCGCGAGGGTTGCCCAATCAGTGGGCTGCCCTCGTTGCTTTCTGGGAATAGGCAGGAGGATTTGCCATGGTTGCCGTAACGGACAGCGAAGCCCTTCGCAGAAGCTCCCTGAAGTACCTGTGGATGCACAACCGAGACTGGACGCAGATGGCGGAGGATGGCGAGCCGCGCATCATGGTCGGAGGCGAGGGTGTCAGGGTCACCGACTCTGACGGCAAGACCTGGATCGACGTGAACGGCGGTTACAACTCCGTGAACGTGGGGTACGGACGCACGGAGATCGCCGACGCCGCCTACGAGCAGATGGTGAAGCTCCCGTACTTTCCCCAGGGCACCACCACCGCTCCGACCGTCATGTTTGCCGAAAAACTGGCGCAGATTACGCCGGGAAGTCTGGAGCGCACCTGGCCGGTGAGCGGCGGCTCCGAGGCCAACGAAACGGCCCTGAAGATTGCGCGGAGCTACCACAAGCGCAGGGGAGAGACCGGCCGGTACAAGGTGATCAGCAGGAAAGGTTCGTATCACGGCATGACCGGCGGTGTCCTGTGGCTGGGTGGGACCGGCAGGGCCGTTCGCGAGGACTTCGAGCCGGCCTATCCGGGCATGGTGTACGCCCCGCAACCCCTGCCGTACCGTTGCGAGTTGGGTGGCGCGTCCCCATCGGAGTGCGCGGTTCGCTGCGCGCAGGCCATCGAAGATCTGATTCTCTTCCACGGCCCGAAGACCGTTGCCGCGGTAATCGCGGAGCCCGTTTCAGCGGCCTCGGCCGCCGCGGTTCCCGGCGACGAGTACTGGCCCATGCTGAGGGACATCTGCGACCGGTACGGCGTGCTGCTCATTGCGGACGAGGTGATTTGCGGTTTCGGGCGCACCGGCAAGATGTTCGCGGTCGAGCACTGGGACGTGACGCCAGACATCATGACCGTGGCCAAGGGCGTCATCAGCAGCTACCTGCCACTGGCCGCGACCGTGGTGTCGCGCGAGGTGGCCGATGCCTTCGCCGGAGAGGACAACATCTTCCGGCAGGCACTGACGTTTGGAGGCCATCCCGTCTCCGCGGCGGCAGCGCTGAAGAACATCGAGATAATCGAGAACGAGGGCCTTGTGCAGAACTCCGCGGACGTGGGCGCGTACTTCCTGGAGCAGCTAAGGGAGCTGAAGGAGGACCACACGATTATAGGCGACGTTCGCGGCATCGGGCTGTTACTCGGCATGGAGCTAGTCAGCGATCGTGCGACGAAGAGCTACTTCCCCGACGAGTTGAAGCTGGGCGATCGCCTCACCGAGAAGCTCAGCGAGGAGGGGCTCATACTCCGCTGCGCCGGCCAGACGATAAGCATTGGGCCGCCACTCGGAATAACCTACGAAGACGTAGACCAGATTGTGGCCGGGCTCGACAAGGCGATCGGTGAAGTGGAGAGCGAGGTTGGGGTCTGAGTATGCAGCCCAACTTCACATTCGAAGAGCGGACCGCTCTGGAAGAGAAGCTGCGTCAACTGACTGCGGACATTCTTGCTTCCGACGAATCCGATTTGCCCGCACTCATTCGGAAGTTCGAGGAGTCGCCCCTGGGGCGGCGCGTACAGGGCATCGAGTGTGTGGTCCGCGACGTCCGGCAATGCCGATGCGCCGACATGGCCTGCGGACACACCTGCATACGGGGGTGCGATGATTCCTGCCAGGGTGATGAGTTCTACCATTGCGAAGACTGCTTCGCGTTCGTCCCCAACCTGCTGACATTCTGCCACTGCGCCCAGGAAATCGTGGTGTACTAGCCCGGACTTGGAGCACCCTATGGCGCGCTGGTCGTTACGGGCCTGACCTACAGCCGCAATGTAGCAGGCCCTTTCCCTTGGGGGAAAGGCTAGAATGGCGGCGAAAGTCCTAGCGCGTCCAGGGGTGCGCCAGCGCCACCTCTTCGTTGACGTCGGCGCCCCAACCCGGCGCGGTAGGCACGGTCATGTAGCCGTCGACGATGTGCGGCGTCGCGGTCGCCAGGTCGTCCTTCCACGGCACGTCGTCGATGTCGATCTCCATGATACGCACGTTGGGCAGCACCGCGCACAGGCTGGCGCTCATGAAGGACGACAGGTGGCTGTAGTAGTTGTGCGGCGCGGCGTTCAACTGGAACACCTCCGCAAGGTCGCCCACCTTCTTCGACTGGCTGAAGCCGTTCCACGGCACGTCGATCATGAAGATGTCCGCGGCGTGCAGTTGGAAGTAGGGCAGATACTCCCGCATGTAGTACAGGTTCTCGCCGGTGCAGATTCTGGTCGAAGTTGACTGCTTGATTTGCAGGATGGCCTGAGGGTCGTACATGTCGATTTCGAGCCAGAGCATGTTGAACTGCTCCAGAACCTTCGCGATGCGCATCGACGCCTCTGGCTTGAAGTTGAAGTTGAGGTCCAGGTTGATGTCGACGTTGGGCCCGACGGCGTCGCGGAATGTGCCGATCAACTCTTCGATGTGTGACAATAGCTCCGTGCTCACTGTCTGGTCGGTGGAGCCTTTGCCGTTGGTGAAACCGGGCGAGTGAACGTAGGCGTCCTCGCCCGGCATAAGGATGTTCGTCTTCAGCGCGGTGAAACCCCGCTCCACGACCTCCTTGCCCAGCTCGGCGACGCTGTTCATGCTGGTGATAGGCGGCACGCCGATGAGCTCGTGGTTCCGGATTCGCGAGGTGCCGCAGTGCGACCAGTAGACGCGCACGATGTCGCGGGTCGGCCCACCGAACAGCTCGACCACGGAAATTCCGAGCGCCTTGGCCTTGATGTCGATGAGCGCAAGCTCCACGCCGGCGATGGCCTTGGACGCGATTCCTCCCGGGCTCTGTCGTGACGCGCGGTACATGTCCCAGAAGCGCATTTCGAACGCCCTGGGGTCGCTGCCGATGAGCAGCGGCTTGAAATCTTCGATCGTGCCGACCACGCCCCTGGGAGTGCGCCCGTCGCTGCACTCGCCCCAGCCGGTGATGCCCTCGTCGGTCTCCACCTTGACGAACGTCCAGGGACGCCAACCGGCGTCCACGATGAAAGTCTCCACGTTGGTTATCTTCATGCCCTCATCTCCACTTCCTCAATTCGCGTCCGCGAGCGTCGCCACACTGAACACCACGCGGAAGGGGTAGCAGTAGATCACTACGCTCTGCTGGTCGGCGACGTTGACGTCTTCGGGAATCTCGTAGTTCTGGTTGCCGACGTTCCCCTTGAGAAGGCCGAGGTCCACGAAGCCAGCCTCCTCGAGATCCGAGTGCCTGTCAGGGTCCGGGTGCTGCGTCAGAATCACGTGAAGCTCCGGACCGTTGGTGACTCTGAAGTTCTCCAGCCTAAGCAGCCTGTTGGCCCCGGGCAGGTCGAAGATCAGCGCCTGCCCGCTGCCCTTGTGGAAGCTGTCGGCGTCTCTGAACTCTCCTGACTTGAGCTTCGTGGGACTGGGGGCAGCGGCGGCGTCCGGTTGCGCCGTCGGCTCCGGCGTGGCCGCCGCCGGCACGGCGGTTGGCGTGAGCTGCGACGCCGGCGTGAATGTGCCCTGGAACGTGGAAGCCGCGCCCAGCATTTCAGGCATTGGCTCCGCAACCGGAGGCATGTCCATCTTCGACACGGTCGACATCACCATTTCGATCTCTTCCATGGTCATGTCCGCCGGCACTTCCGCGGCGTACGCGAATGGGAACTCCTCCTCCACCGTGACGTTGATGAACAGAGGAGAACCCAGGTCCCACCCCACGATGCCCAGCAATATCAGGACTGGAATGCCAATGATCGCGACTCGAAGCCGGCGCTGCCACGCCCACAGGTGGAGCCCCCTGCGGTAGGCGTAGTAAGCCACCGCCGCAATGACGATCAGGATGACCACGCCTATCGGGAAACGATAGGGGTAGAGATCGGCCGCCAGCCGCTCCAGGTTTCCGAAGAAGTCTGCCAACATGGTGCCGTGTCCTTTTGCGGTTAGTGCTACCTACGCCCCTGCCGACAACGCGGCGGCCGCCTTACGCGCGGCCATGCCACGGTGGCTCAGGCGGTTCTTCTCTGCCGGTGACAGTTCGGCCATCGTCCTGCCGAGATTGGGGAATAAGAAAGCGGGATCGTATCCGAAGCCGTCGTTTCCCCTCGGCGGGCTGATGATGCGGCCGTTGCACACGCCCTCGAAAAGTTGAACGTCGGATTCGCAAGTGGCCGGCCGCACGATGGCTATCACGCACCTGAAGCGGGCGGCCCACTCGCGCGGCGGCACCCCTGCCAAGCGTTCGTACAGGCGGGCGATGCGCTGCTCGTCGGTGGCGCCCTCGCCGGCGTACCGTGCCGAGTAGACGCCCGGCTCGCCGTCCAGGGCCTCCACCTCCAGCCCCGAGTCGTCGGCCAGAGTGGGCAGGCCGCTCAGGGCGCAGTAGCAGCGCGCCTTGAGCGCGGCGTTGGCCTCAAAGGTGGAGCCTGTCTCCTCGACGTCCACTTCGATACCCACGTCGGCCAGCGATACCAACTGCCTGGGAATCCCGGCAAGCAACGCGCTGAGTTCGCGCATCTTGCCGAGGTTCCTGGTCGCTATCAAGAGCCTTTCCGGCATTACGTTGACACCCGGCTGCGCGTGGGGCCGTCTCGGCGAACCCGCGCTAGTTGTCGTCGGCGGGAACGCCCGCCCGTGCGCCGTTCTTGAAGGAGAACCTGTCCACCAGGCCGGTCACCGTGTCCCGGAAGCCTCCGTACTCGAGCTCGCTGTAGGGCAGCATGGCGGCGCCCGACCAGCCCTGGGCGCGCATGTCGATGCCCTTGCGCTGGGCGTGAGCGCGCACTTCGTCCCAAACCGGGTTGTCGAAGAAGTCGATGTGTGAATCCGAAAACATGCCGTCGCGGCTGACGGAGAATCCGGCAGCGGATACGAGCGGCAGGCAGTAGGGTCCGGTTACGGGAGTGTTAAGCGCCACCGGCATAATGGGCATTACGTGGGAGCCGCGGGCGTCGCCGCCGACGAAGTGGGCCTTGGTGAAGGTCGAGATGACCTCCTCAGGCGCCGGGAAGATGCCTTGGTTGCGCACCAGCGCGATGGGGTCGTCTTTCCCTGTGTAGACTCCCGCGATCGAGTGGAGGCGCTGCGCCGATACGGACACCGCGCGTTGCCCATTTGTCCGCGAGTAGATGCCGTCTATACCGAAGCGCTCGTTGTCCCGCAGAAGCGCGGTGATCTGGTAGTAGTCCTCGGGTGCGTTCAGCTCAATGATGCTGTCGCCGCCCGTGTTGTCCATGTCGATGACGTGGAAGGTAAAGCCCTTGATCATCTGGGGCAGCATCAGGCCGCCGCAGTACATGGGATCGGCGAATCCGAGGAATAGCGGCAGGTTGTACGCGCCCGGGCCGCACTTGTCGGCGGCAAACAGCATGAACGACTCGGCAGGTCGGGGAGATTCGAGCGTGTGGTCCATCTCGATTTCCGCGACCGCGGGGCCCGCGCCTCTCACGTTGCCTGAGGGCGCGTCCACCAGCAGGTCCTGGCCGGCGCCGTACAGGCCGTACTCCCTCGCGACCTCAGTTGCCTTGATGAACGTGTCCCAGGCGAACTGGTGAATGCCTTCGTCGTTTTCGCCCCGGATGTGCGACATGAGGATGGCGATATCGTCACCGGTGTGCGATATCCAACCGTCTATGATCAGCCCGTTTTCGATGGCGCTCGCGACCTCTTCCCTTACGGCGTCCATCATTCTCTCCGACGGCTTGGTGTGCCCGCCGATGGACCCCACGTCCGCCTTTATGCAGGAAATGGTAAGTTTCACGATGCCTCCTTTGCGGTGACGCTTGCCCGCCGCCGCGGGCGAAGGTTGCTTCTAAGTGACCGTTGTACGGTTGAACCGTGACGGCCCTATGGTACCACAAACATGGTTCATCCTCTAACCGCCCGCCCTTTGGAGGCGGACCACAGATTGACCGGCGCACGCGCCCAAACCTATAATTGCGCGGGCGCTTGGGGACGCTAACCCAGCTGGGGGCAGACCAATGGCGACACTCGCAAATAGACAGCCGGACGAAATATTGACACAGAGCTTGCTGACTGTCATCTTCGTCGCTGTCGGGCTGACCCTGCTGACCCCGCTAGTGGTCACCTTCAGCACAATCTTCCCATTCATTGTCGGCAAGGCGGTCTACTCGCACGTGCTGATCGAGGTGGCATTCGGCGCGTGGATACTGCTTGCCTGGAAGCGCCCGGAGTACTGGCTGCCTGGGTCGCGGATAGTACAGGCACTCGCGCTCTACCTGGCCGTCGCGCTGTTGGCCGGTCTGTTCGGCGTGAGCTTCTTGCGCAGCATGTGGTCGACCTACGAGAGGATGCAGGGCATCGTCGACCTGGCCCACTGGCTTGCGTTCGCGGTGGTGCTGGTCTCCACCTTGCGGACGACCGGCAACTGGCGAACGCTTCTGAACGTAAACCTGGGCGTGAGCCTGTTTCTGTCGCTGCTAGGCGTGGGAAAGCTGGTCGGCATACAGGTCCCTCCATTCGATTTCTTCGAGCAGAACGCGCGGCTTGAGCTGACGCTCGGTAACGCAACGTATGTTGGCGCATACATGCTCGTGAACTTCCTGATAGCGCTCGGATTCCTGGCCCAGTCGTTGATTCAGGGACGCGACCGCGCCGAGCAGTCGGTGAGACCGGTGCCCAGAGGCCGCGCGGCGAGGCGGCGGCGTGCCGAGCGGCGCGCGGCCGAGAGGGACTTTGGCCTCTCGACGTGGGGCTGGAGGGTCTTCTGGGTCGCCACGGCGTCGTCCAATCTTTGGGTCATGATCTACAGCGGGACGCGCGGCGTTGTGGTGGGCGGCGCCGCGGCGCTGCTGGCGCTGTGCGTGTGCTACGTGTTCATTGGCAAGTTGCGGCAGCTCAGGATCGCGGCTGCCGTAGTCGTCGGGCTGATGGTGCTGGGAGGCGTCGCTTTCTTTGCCGTCAGGAGCACGCCCGCGTTCGAGCCGATAGCGCAGTCGAACGTGATGCTCAAAAGGCTGGCGAGTGCCGGTGCGGACGACAAATCGATTCAGGGCCGCATACATTCGGTAGCCGCCGGTCTCAGAGCCTTCGCCGCGAGGCCCATACTCGGCTGGGGCCCCGAAAACTACCACGTGGCCTTTGGACGGTACGTCTCGCAAACCAACCCGTCCCTGGAAAAGTTCGACCAGGCTCACAGCAAGCCGGTGGAGGAGCTGGCCACCAAGGGCGCCCTGGGTTTCCTCAGTTACATGGCGATCTGGGTCCTGATGTTCTGGGTGGTGCTGAAACGCGCCCGCCGGGAGAACGCCGGCGACCAGGCGTTTACGCTCACCATCGGCGCCTGCCTGGTGGGCTACTTCGTGCAGAACCTTTTCCTGTTCGACACGGCGACCATGCTGCTGCAGTTCGTGATGCTGGCCGCGTTTGTCGCGAGCATCGAGACGACGGCGGGTGCGCCCACGCGTTCGCCCGCAGAGGGCGAAACCCGAATTTCCGTGTTCCGCCGGCTGTTAAGCCGGTTCGACTCGGTGCCGGCGCTCCAACCAGATGCCCGTTTCCTCTACGGCTCTATAGCCGTCGTGGCGCTGGTCGTTGCCGCCATTCTATTCGTGAACATCCGGGTCTTGGTCGCCTCGCAAAGCTACAGGGACGTTAGAATCGCATCCGTAGAGCTCGAGGAGAGGATAGACGGCCTGGCCGAGTCCGCGGACATGTTCCCGGGTCTCGGCAACTATCCGCGCCGCGACCTGTTCGACTTCGTCGCCAGAGAGCTGGCAAGGCTGCCGCCGGAGCGGGTGGACGGCGTGGTGCGAGCGACCGAGAGGGAGGCGGAGGAGGCGCTCGACGTCGAACCGGAGAACTGGCACCTGGTCGTCGCCCTCGGCCTGGCGTACCAGACGGCAGTATCCCAAGACCAGCGCTACCTGGCGCTCGCGAGGGCGTTCACAGACCAGGCGACGGAGCTTGCGCCGGGCAGGTGGGAAGTGTTCCAGCTGCGGGCCAGGCAACTATCCATCGAGGGTGACCCCGGCGCCGGCGCCGACCTGCTGAACGAGTTGTTCGAGGCCAACCCGGAACCGGAGCGGGTCCTGGGCTGGCTCAGGGACCAGCTCGTTAGCGCCTCCCAGCAGTAGCCGGCTGACGGCTCATCTGGGCCACCTTGTGCTGGCTCTCGAGCATCTGCAGATATTCAGCGTTGCTTCTGCTCTTCTTCAGCCGTTGCAGCAGTTCTTCGGTGACCTCCCAGGTGTTCGTGGCGTCGGATGTGACCATCATGCTGAACATCCGGCGGAAGAGCCAGACCTGTCGCAGAGTGTCCTCGCTCAGGAGAAGCTCCTCGCGGCGCGTGCCGCTGCGGTTGATGTCCATCGCCGGGAACACGCGGCGCTCTGCCAAGCGCCGGTCCAGGTGCACCTCCATGTTGCCGGTGCCCTTGAACTCTTCGTAAATCACGTCGTCCATGCGGCTGCCGGTGTCAACCAGGCACGCGGCCAGCATGGTGAGGCTGCCGCCTTCTTCCGTGTTACGGGCGGCTCCGAAGAAGCGCTTGGGCGGGTAGAGCGCCACGGGGTCCATGCCGCCAGACAGCGTGCGTCCGCTGGACGGCACGGCGAGGTTGTAGGCCCTCGTAAGCCGTGTGATGCTGTCGAGCAGGATTACGACGTCGTTACCGCTCTCCACCAGGCGCTTCGAACGCTCCAGCACCAGCTCGGCGACTCGGCAGTGGTCTTCGACAGGCTCGTCGAACGTCGAGCTGAACACCTCGCCCGAGATGGAGCGCCGCATATCCGTGACTTCTTCCGGCCGCTCTCCGATGAGCGCAACCATGATCTGTATGTCGGGGCAGTTCGCGGCGATGCCGTTCGCGATGTCCTTGAGGAGCGTGGTCTTTCCCGCCTTGGGCGGCGACACGATGAGTCCGCGCTGGCCGCGGCCGACTGGAGCGAACATGTCCATCAGCCTCGGCGAGAGGTAGTTGGGCTCAGTCTCGAGAATGATCTGCTCCGTGGGGAACACAGGGGTCAGGCTTTCGAACGGAGGCCGGTTCCCCGCCGCGTCGGGCTGGGAGCCGTTCACGCTTCTGACTCGCAGCAGTCCGAAGTAGCGTTCGCCGTCCTTTGGCGGGCGCACCTGGCCCGCCACCATGTCGCCCGTGCGCAGGCCGAAGCGCCTTATCTGTGACTGGGAAACGTAAACGTCGCCCGAGTCTTGCTGGCTGCCGTTCTGACGCAGGAAGCCGTAACCGTCATTGACTACCGACAGTATCCCGCTCGCGGTAATCTGCTCGTTTTTCTCGGCCACCGCATGGAGTATGCGATTCAATATGTCGTGGCGCTTGGGATTCGAGCCTTCGTTTATCACGCCCATCTCGACGCCAAGCTCGAGCATCTGCTCGTTGCTCTTGCGCTGTAGTTCAATCAGGTCCATCGTTCTCTCCAGGGTTCCGCGCCGATTGGCGCATGTCGTGTGGCATAGTCATCGCCCCGCCATTAGCGGGAAGTTTGCAATGTGTGGGTCACGCTCTTGTGATAGTGGTTTTGGCGGGAACCACACCGGCTATACATTCGGCCGCCGGGGCAGCGATTGCCGCGACAAGTGTGGGAGCTGAATGCCGCCTGAACAACGTGGGGTAATGGGGTAAGATGTCGCCTCTTCAATGTGCACCAAACCGTCCGAACCGACGCGCGTCGGGCTGTCGGCAGATTACAGTCAGGCTACGCAATTGGGCTGCGTAATCGATGGTGAAATCGGGAATGGTGGGAAAGTCGCCAGCCGGCCGTTGGCCTGCTGCCAGCCCTCTAAGCGGCCATGTGATCCGGCCGCGGGCTTGGCTGTGACTCGGCATTTGGGGTGTATTTTGGTATCTTAGCACATGTGATTCCCACAGTCTACACTTTTTGCAGCGAGGTGACAGGATCGGCGTCGTCCAGGGGCAGCGATCTCTGGCTACCCTCTCTCAACGTCTTTACGGCGGCGGCGACGAAGGCCTCGAATAGCGGGTGAGGCCTGTTCGGCCTGGACAGAAACTCCGGGTGGAACTGTACTCCAACCATGAAGCTCGAATCCACCATCTCGAGTATCTCGACCAGGGTCCCGTCGGGCGAAAGGCCGGTCGGCATAAGACCCACCGACTGCAGCTCCTCCCGGTAGCCGTTGTTGAACTCCAGCCGGTGCCTGTGTCGTTCTTTGATGGTCTTCACGCCGTAGGCTTTCGACGCCATGCTTTCCCTACCCGTCGGCAGCATGGCGACGCTGCAGGGATAGACACCAAGCCTCATGGTGCCGCCCATATCCACGATGTCTCTCTGTTCCGGCATGTAATCGATCACCGGGTCGGGCGTTTCGGGGTTGAACTCGGTGGAGTTGGCCTGCTCCTTGCCGAGCAGTCCCCGGGCGGCCTCTATCACCATCACCTGCAGGCCCAGGCACAGTCCCAGATAGGGCACGTTACGCTTCCTCGCGTAGTGGGCCGTCTCTATCATTCCTTCTATCCCGCGAGGCCCGAACCCGCCCGGCACCACTATGCCTTGCACCGAGTCCAGGTACTGTTCGGGGCCGGACCGCTCTATATCCTCGGAGTGCACCCAGCGAACCTCCACGTCCCGCTCGAAGATCAGGCCCGCGTGCGTGAGCGCCTCCTTGACCGAAATATAGGCGTCGTGCAGGTCGACGTACTTCCCTACGACGGCTATGGGAAGCTTGTCCTTTGGCCGCTTGATGGCGCTCACCATCTCTTGCCAATCGACCAAGTTACGCTGTTCCGCGGGCAGGTCCAGGCTCTCCACAATGAGCTTGCCCAGGCCCTGCTCATCGAGTATGAGCGGCACTTCGTAGATGGTGGATACGGTGGGAAGTGTGAATACGGCGTCGACGGCCACGTCGCAGTGGACGGTTATCTTTTGGCGTATGTCGTCGGTGACCTCCTGGTCGCTGCGGCACACGATGGCGTCGGGATGGATGCCGATGCTGCGAAGCTCCCTGACGCTGTGCTGCGTCGGCTTCGTCTTGAGCTCGCCCGTCGACGTGATGTAGGGCAGAAAGGTCACGTGCATGTAGAGGACGTTGTCCCGACCGACCTCGTTGCGCATCTGCCGGATCGCTTCGAGAAAAGGCAGGCCCTCGATGTCGCCGACAGTGCCCCCGACCTCGACCACGATGACCTGGGCCTCGCTCTCGGCGGCCAGGCCGAGAATCCGCTGCTTGATTGCATCTGTTACGTGCGGCACGGTCTGTATGGTGCCGCCCAGGAACTCACCTCTACGCTCGCGGGAGATTACGTCGCTGTACACCTGGCCGGCGGTCACGTTGCAGGAACTGGTCAGGTGAGCGTCGATGAAGCGCTCGTAGTGGCCGAGATCCAGGTCTGTCTCACTTCCGTCGCTGGTGACGAAGACCTCCCCGTGCTGGTAGGGAGACATCGTTCCCGGGTCGACGTTCAAGTAAGGGTCGAGCTTCAGAAGAGAGACCGTGATGCCCATGCTCTTGAGGATGCGGCCGATCGAGCCGACGGTCACTCCCTTTCCAACGGAGCTTACGACCCCGCCGGTTACGAACACGAACTTGGTTGGCTCAGCGCAGACGGCCAATCGTTGGCGCTCCTATCCTGTGCCGCCCGGCACAACGCATCGCAATGCACCGGACGCGACAATAGGCCTGCTCGGGGGTGGCATTTCAAGAGGACGGGTTTCGCGCATTGGCGTTAGGTAACCGCCGGATCTCGGAGGCCGCGTGCCGGTCTGGGAACGTCCATGGCGTGAACCTAGGCCGCCTGTCCTTGCGCTCGGCAAAGTATAGGCGGGCCGGTGCGGGCTTGTCAATCGACGATTGTGCGATTCGAGCGAGCGGGATATGGCAAACAAGTTCACAGTCTTCATACCGCATGGCGCTACAGCGGGAACTGGCCGGCCGCGGTTCGAGCCGCTTATGACCGGCCTTCCGATCCGGTCGGACCGGCCTCTCTGGGCATCTGTTCGACGGATTGCCGGATAAAGTTGACTCCCACGAGGTTTCGCCAGGCGGCAAGAAGCTTGATCGTAACGGGTCCAGGCGTCTGGTCGCCCAGACGATAGCCGTTGACAGTCGCTACCGGGAGAAGACAGAACCGGGTGCTGGACACGAACGCCTCGCTGGCGTGATATACGTCGCCAATGGAGTATTCAGCTTCGTCTACCTCGATTTCAAGGGAGCCGCACAACTCCAACGCGGTACGCATACTCACTCCGGGCAGCACGTTGCGGCGGTTGGGCAGTTTTACCCGGTCATCGCGAACGAACATGAAATTCGCGCCCTGGCACTCCGTGATACGACCGTTCGATCCGGTCATGAGCAAGAGCTGCCTCGGACTACCGGCCTTCGCGTCCGAACCGCCGGCGTTGGGCGCCCCGTACGTGACGGGCGTCACCACCCTTACACCCTGGATGTAGCTGCTCGCGAATGCGCCCACGTCGAGAGGCTGGCAGTAGATGGCGACCGTTACGCGTCGGGGGCCGTCGGGCGTTTCCGGCTGGCTAAGCGCGACCAGCTGGGTGATAGTCAGCTCGCTGCCCGCAGGTAAGGGCCGGTTTGCCTCTAGCACCTTAAGGGTGAGCGCCTCCATCTCGTCGATCGAGACTCCGGCGTCGATACCGGAGTAGTTGAGCCCGTTGTAGAGCCGCTCCAAGTGGGACCGCAGCCGAAACGGTTCGCCGCCGAAAGTGCGCTCGGTGTCATAGTAGCCGCCGATGGACTGTCCCATCTGCTGCATTTCCCGGAGACCCTCGTCCTGAGGAACGAATCGGCTATTCAGGTACATCAACACTGGCATCGGACCTGCCGCCTTATCAAGCAGGCTTTCAAAGCACGCCCCCTGAACTACACCACGCTAGCTGAAAAGCTCGCGGCGCACCTCTTCGCGGCGTTCCCTATCCTCTGGATCGACTTCGGGGTAGGGCTCGCCGGGCATTCGCAGCGTGCCGCCGAACTCAGGAGGCCGCTTCTCGAAGAACGCCTTGCGGCCTTCGTCGCCGTCGGTGCTCATCTGCGTTACGAGCGTGTTCATCAGCGTCTGGACGCGCCAGGCCTCCGTGACCGGAATGTCGCTGAACCTGATTACGAACTCCTTCATCATGCGAACGGCCAGCGGAGGCATCTTAGCGATGGAGTCCGCGATCTCCTCCGCGCGGGACATCAGGCTCTCGTGCGGCGTGACCTCGTTGATGAGATTGATGCGCAGGGCCTCCTTCGCGTCGAAGGGCTCGTCGGTCAGCAGAATGCGCATAGCGTCGACGTAAGACACCTGGCGGGGCAGGTAAGTTGCGCCAGGGCCGTTTCCCACCCAACCCTGGCTGAGCAGCGCGTACTTGAACCGGGCGTGCTCCTCACATGCGATGCGTATATCAGTCGAAGTCAACATCAGGTAGAAGCCGGCTCCGGCCGCCCAGCCATTGATCGCGCCGATGACCGGCTTCCAGATCTGGGGGTAGTGGTCGCCCAGGCGCCCGTCTGCGCCAAACCTGGCCGCGCCATTGACGCTGCCCGCAAGCGGCCAGAAGATGGCTTCGGTGCGCGCGCGTTCTCGCTCCTCGGCTGTTATGTCAGGCCGCACCGCCAGATTGTGGCCGGCGCAGAAGTGGCGTTGCCCGACGGCGGTCAGAATCGCCACCCGCACGTCCATGTCCTCCCACGTCTCTTTCCAAACCTCGCTCAACTCTTCGGCCGTTGGACGGTCGAGAATGTTCGCCTTCTCAGGGTTGTTGAGAGTGATGTGCGCGACGTGGCCCTTCTTTTCGTAGAGAACGCGCATGGACGCTCAACCTCCTGCGGGTAGCCTGCGCCTGGGTGAGTGGGGGCGTAATGTGCGAGGGGCTGCTAGGCCGTTATGTCGATGATCGAGTACTGAGACTTGCCGCGGGGCGTCTGCACGTCGACCGTTTGGCCCTTCCTCTGGCCGATGAGCGCCTTGCCGAGCGGGGAGACGTCGGAGATCTTTCTCTCAAGCGAGTTCGCTTCGCTTCGGCTGACCAGCATGTAGGTCTGTTCCCGCTTGGTTTTGGACTCTCGCACCTGGACGCGCATTCCAAGTCTCACTGTGGTGACGATTCCGCCGGTCCTGGCCTCGATTATAACCGAGGACTCGAGCGTCGATTGTATGGAACGGATTCGGGACTCGACCAGGCCCATCTGCTCCCTGGCGGCCTCGAGGGGTGCGTTCTCCCGGACGTCCTTGTCCGCGGCGGCGCGCTGTATCTGGCCAGCCGTCTTGGTACGTTCGGACTTCAGCTTGCCCAGTTCTTCCGCCAGCTGCTCGTACCCCTCTCGGGTGATCTCGTTGGGGGCATGCTTGTCCGCGCTACCGGTCTTCACCGCGCTGTTGCGGGGCCGGCGGATTCGGAGGTGCTGAGCGAGTTTCTGGTCGGTAAACCCGCTCTTGTGAGAGTAGGTGAGGAACTCGCGCACTATCTGGAGCCGCTCGGCGGCCTGAGGAGTAGTGCCGTTGCCGGCCATCTTTTCGGCGTAGGTGCCAATGTCCGCGGGCTTCACCTTGGCGAAGGGCGTGTCGGGCTTGCACCACCTTATGAACTTGTCCAGCTCCGTGTTGTTGCGGGACACGGAGAGCGAATCAGCCTCGCTCTTGGCAGTGCGAGATTTGGCGCTCGCGCGCTTGGCCTTGCGCGCAGCCACATACTCTGCGTACTTGCCCGCAGCCTGAAGGATAGTCATGGACTCGTTGGATTCCATAGATCGGCCTCCTTCGCCCTAAGTCCGTTAACCTCATGTTAATGAAGTGTTAAGCTGCATGTCAAACATTCGGGAGCTCGCCATTACTGAGACTTGCAGCCACAGCCGCCGGCCATGGGAAGCAACACCGCGGTAGGGCAGAGAAGGCCCGCCTACTTCTCGTCTTCGACGGCGTAGGTACTGATGTCGAACCCGTAGAGTCGCTTGCGGATGTCGAGGTTGATGAAGGTCTCGGTCTTTCGCACACCAGGAATGACGCCGACCTTGGTCAGCAGCAGGTTACTCAGTTCGGCTGACGTCTTGAGTGTCGCCCAGGCGAACACGTCGTAGGCGCCTGTGCTCACGGTAACCCAGGTGATGGCGGTTATCTGGGTGAGCGCGTCCGCCACGTCGCCCACCTTATCAGCCTCCACCTGCACCCCGATGAGAACCTCGGACTGATAACCCAGCTTGTTAGGGTCCGGGACCGCGACGATTCTTATCAGGCCCTCTTTGACCAACCGCTTTATGCGGCGCCGGACCGTCTCCTCGCTAACGTCCACGCCCTTCCGCTTGGCAATGCCGGCGTTGGTGAGCGACCCGTTCTCCTGGAGGTGCGAAACTATGGCAACGTCAAGGGCATCCAACTGGTAGGTCATTTGATTGGACTCAACCTCGTCCCGTCAGGTAGCGCTTCAATCCGCGTGGCATCCGCGTTCGCCGTCAACGGGTCTTGGCTCCGGCGGCGACGCTTTCTGTAGATGGCATGTCTAGGTACATTTTATAGGACGCGGGCGCGCTTTTCAAAGTCCCGAAATGTTTCACGCAAGCCGACTCCATAGGGCGGACAAGCTTTGTTGACACCCAATTTAGGTGGTGCTAGAATCAGCGTGCTTCGAGGGTGTGGAGATGCTGCGCCCAGGGTGGCCAACGCGCTCGATTTAGTGAATGGACTCGCATGGTGAAACTACAATCGAGGCCTGGGAGGGTTGTCATATGACCGAAGAGAAGGTCGAGCTACATCGTGGCCTCCGCGACGTATACATAGACAGGACGACTTCGAGCTTCATCGACGGGAATATCGGTAAGCTCCTGTATAGAGGCTACAACATAGACGATCTGGCAGAGAACGCCTCCTTCGAGGAGACAATCTACCTGCTGCTTTACGGCAAGCTGCCGAACAGGACGGAGCTCGACGAGTTCGACACGGTGTTGAAGACGAACCGCTGGCTGCCGGACGAAATCATCGACATCATAAAGCTGACCAAGAACGCCCACCCGATGGATGTGCTGCGAACGGCCATTTCCGCCCTCGCCACGTTCGACCCGGAAGTAGATGACAACTCGAAAGAAGCTACGCTGCGCAAGGGAGTGCGCCTGACGGCCCAGGCCCCAACCATCGTCGCCTCTCACGCCCGCATACGAGAGGGCAAGGACCCGATTACTCCCAACGAATCTCTGAGCCACGCGGGCAATTTCCTCTATATGCTCTCAGGCGATCTACCCGATCCCGAGGACGTTCGCCTCATCGACAAGGACTTCGTGTTGCACGCGGAACACGGCGTCAATGCCTCCTCGTTCGGCGCCAGGGTCGCCGCCTCCACGCAGGCCGACCTTCATTGCGCAGTCGCCACCGGCGTGTCCGTCCTCAAGGGGCCTTCGCACGGAGGCGCGGCCGAAGAAGTGATGAAGATGGCTCTGGACATTGGGAATGAAGAGAATGCCGAGAGCTACGTGCGAGACATGCTGAGCAGGCGCGAAAGGGTGATGGGCTTCGGCCACCGCGTCTACAAGGCCGTGGACCCACGCGCCAACCATCTGCGTCCCGACGCCAAGGCGCTCGGCGAGCGTAAGGGCCAACCCAAGTGGTTCTCCATCCTGCAAACCGTCTCAGAGGTAATGGAACCCTACGCCCGCAGGGGTATTTGCGAAAACGTCGACTTCTGGTCCGGGTCGATCTACTACCTGCTCGACATCCCCGACGACCTGTTCATATCCATCTTCACCATGGGGCGCATACCCGGTTGGACCTCCCAGGTGATCGAACAGTTCGAGAACAACATCCTGCTAAGGCCGCGACTCCAGTACACGGGACCAATGGACCTCGAGTACACGCCCATCGACGAGAGGGAGTAAGCCGGCGCGAATACCGGCGACCCGTTAGTTCGCAGAGGAAGAGATTTTGGTGGATGAAGAGACGCAGGACGACGCTGAGGCGTCAGACTGCCAACACTACTGGAAGATAGCCAGCCCCAACGGGCCAACCAGTATGGGCGAGTGCAAGCTGTGCGGTGCGCAGGCCGAGTTTCGCAACTCCATACCCGGCTCCGGCTGGGACAGGGAGAGCGCCCCGAGCAGAAGGGCCCGCCAGGCGCGCGGAGGCTAACCGCGCACCGAAGACCCAGGACGGCTTGCTTGCCCTCCCATGGCAGACTCTCGGTGCCATCTAGGGTGAGGCCAATGTCCGCCCCGAACAATCGCATCGACACATAAAACCAACGGCAGGGACGCGCATTCTGCCGTTTTGGCGAACCCGGCCAGGCCGGTTCCCGCAATTGCCCGCTTCTCTATGCCCCCTGCCAATTCCGAGCTTACGTCCCGTCTCCATTCCACCGCGGCCGGCGGCGGTCGCGTAGCGCCCACCGGCACCGCCCGGTATCGCTCCACTCCGACGACAAACGCCGCCGGTTCGCCGACACATGCCCACTAGCTCACTGGCCGCCCTCATCAGGGCAGAGGCGGAAGCCAGGGGGAGGCTGACCTTCGCGGAGTTCATGGCGATGGCGTTGTACCACCCCACGGGCGGATATTACACTCAGAGCGGCCGCGTCGGGGAGGGAGGCGACTTCTACACCAGTCCCGCGGCGCATCCCGCCTTCGGCGCCCTATTGTGCGTGCAGCTTTGGCGGATGTGGCATCGGCTGGGGTACCCTTCGCGATTTACCGCGGTCGAGCTTGGCGCCGGGGACGGCCTGCTGGCCCGCGACATCTGCTCCTACGCCGACCGGCTGTCGCCGCAGTTCTCCGGGGCGCTGGTCTACCTGGCTGTCGACGTCCGACGGCCGAGCGGCCCGCCGCCCTTCTCTGGCCAGGTGCAGCCAATCATCAGCGACCGCCTGCCCCTTCGCGGCGTGACCGGCTGCGTCATCGCTAACGAACTGCTGGACGCCCTGCCATTCCACCGATTTCGCATAAGCGAAGGCGCAGTTCGCGAAGTCTACGTCGTGCCGCACAGCGAGGGAGGCCTGACGGAGGCGCTGGGCGAACCGTCCACGCCGCTGTTGGCAGAGCGGTTGGAGAGCCTGGGGCTGTCGCTGCCGGAAGGCTTTCTGGGCGAGGTCTGCCTCGAGTTGCGGCCCTGGCTGAAAAGCGTGGCGGAGGCGCAGGACGAGGGCTACCTGCTGACCTTAGACTACGGCTTCCCTGCGGGAGAGCTATACGCCCCGGAGAGGATGGGCGGTACCCTGCAGACCCACTTCCGGCACACCAGCGGCGCCGACCCATACGCCAGAATAGGGGAGCAGGACATAACCGCCCACGTGGACTTCACGTCGGTCATGTCGGAGGGCCGCGAGGCAGGACTCGACCCTGTGGCGTTCGGGCCGCAAGCGCGGTTCTTGCGTCACCTGGGCTTCGCGGACATGCTCCAGCAACTCCGAGCTATGCCAATGGGAGACGCTGAGCGAAACGCGAACAGAATGGGGATGCTCGAACTGGTCAGACCGGGCGGTCTGGGGGACTTCCGGGTGCTGCTACAGCGCCGCGGCGAAACCACGGGCCACCGCGAGGAGCAGGCGTATTCCCCACCGCAACCGCTGGAACCGCCTCTGCTCAGCACCGGCCACGCGCGGCTGATCTCCGGCCGCTATCCGCACGCCGCGGAAGGCGTACCACCGGACCTCGAACGGCTGTGGCCGTTCGGGCACAACCCTGGCGAAGACTCGAGATCGCCTACTCGTTGAGGCCCAGCTCCGCTGCCACCGGCTTGAGAGCCTCGATGATGAATTCGATGTGCTCGTCGAGGTCTACTTCCAGCTCCTCGGCGCCCTGGAAGATGTCCTCCCTGCTCACCGAAGCAGCGAACCGCTTGTCCTTGAACTTCCGCTTGACCGACCTGACCTTGGTGTCGGACAGGCTTTTGGTGGGCCGTACGAGCGCAACCGCCGTCACGAAGCCCGACAGCTCGTCGCAGGCGAAGAGGGCCTTCTCAAGCTGCGTCTCGCGGGCTATGCCGGTGTGGTTGCCATGTGAGAGCACCGCGCGGACGATTTCCTCGGGAAAGCCGCGAGAGCGCAGAATCTCAGCGCCATAGGTGGGATGGGACTCGGGAGTCGGGCAGACCTCCCAATCGAAGTCGTGCACCAGGCCCGCGATTCCCCACAGCTCCTCGTCCTCGCCGTACTTGCGGGCATAGGCCCTCATGCAGGTCTCTACGGCACGCAGGTGTTTCCGCAAGCTGTCACTCTTGGCGTACTCTTCCACAACCTCTTTTGCAGTAGTGCTGTCCATGAATCACCTCCGCTACCGGCAACTGCCCTGGCCGACTTGGAATCCCGCCCCCGTATACCGGAGGCTGTTAACGCCCGCTATGCCCCGCCGCCGTCCGGCTGAGGGCGTGGCGAGCACCTGCGAGCCGTGGTGATGAAGCCGGTGTGCGCCACCATGCGATGGTCCGGGCGCACGTTGCGCCGCCCCACCGTCCAGCCGCGCTGCATAACCTCGAAGGTCTCGATCAGGTCGAACGTGCGCCGTTCGCGCAGCTCCTGCGTCAACTGGTGCACCTGTAGTATGGTCGGCAGAAAGCTCAGAAATATGCCGCCGGGCAGCAGCCGCTCTTCGGCATGCGGGGCCACGTGCCACGGCTCCGGCAGGTCGAGTACGATGCGATCGAGACCCTCTTCGGAGAAACCCTCGCCCACATCGCCGAGATTCAGGCTGAGATTGCTCGTGTCAGAGAACAGCGATTCGACGTTTGACCGTGCCCGCTCGAGCATGTCGGCGCGCACGTCGTAAGAGGCCACGGACCCCGTAGGCCCGACGGCCCTCAGCAGCGCCGACGTGAGCGCGCCTGAGCCGGTGCCTGCTTCTAGCACCCTGGCCCCCGGGAAGATGTCGCCGTAAACCAGGATCGCACCGGTGTCCTTGGGATAGACAACGGTGGCGATGCGGGGCATCTCTAGCGTGAAGTCGGCCATCGTCGGCTTTACCGCGAGAAGGTAGTGGCCTTTGGAAGTGAGTAGCCACGCGCCCTCATCCTGGCCCAGCAGCTCCTCGTGGCTGACGTGGCCTATGTGTGTGTGAAACTCCGCGGACTGCTCGAGTCGCACCATGTAGCGCCGACCCTTGCGGTCTATCAGCAGTGCGGAATCGCCTTCCCTGAACACGGGCGATCGTGTGGCGTTGGCGTGCATCTGCGCTCCACGCGCGGAAGGGCGCCGAAGCCGGTGTTCCCCGGCCCCGGCCGCCGGACCGCCGCTAAAGCTTGTCCACCTCTTCCAGGACGGCCTCGGGACTGAGTCCGGCCATGCCCTCGTAGGTGCGCACGTACCGCACCACACCTTCCTTGTCGATGATTATGATGGCGCGGTTGGACGTGCCTCGGTCGTCGTTGTAGATGCCGAAGAGCTGCGCGACGTTACCCTTGGGGTGGAAGTCCCCTAACAGAGGATACGGCAACCCGCCGATGGACGACGCGAAGGCGGTTTGGGTGGGGGCGGCATCGGTGCTAATACCCAGAACCTGGGTATCCTTCCTCTCGAAGGCCGCATTGGCCATTCGGAAAGAGGAGACCTGGTGCGTTCAACCGCCTGTGAAGGAGAACAGGTGGAACGACAGGACTACGTTCTTATCGCCTTTGTACTGGCTGAGTGTAACACTCTCGCCATTGTGGGCCCGTAGCGTGAAGTCGGGCGCGGCTTGGCCTACCTCGATCATGTGTTTCTCCTGGCTTTGGATTGGTGTTGAGTTGCTTTTGGATGGCCGGCTAGGACTCAGGGCGCCACCGCAGATAGGGCCGGCGGGCGGCCAGCGCCTCGTCCAGCCGCGTGTTGGGGGTGTCGTGCGGCGCGTCGTGGAGAAGGTCCGGTTCGTCGGCGGCCTCTTGCGCGATAGTCTTCATCACTTCGATGAAGTAGTCCAGCGTCTCTCTCGACTCCGTTTCGGTCGGCTCGATCATCAGTGCCTCCTCGACGATGAGAGGGAAGTACATCGTGGGAGGGTGTATGCCGTAGTCGATGAGTCGCTTGGCTACGTCGAGCGCGTTCACGCCGTGCGCCCGCTTCAGGCTGCGCGCGGAAAGCACCACCTCGTGCATGCAGACGCGGTCGTAGGGCAGGTCGTAAGAGTCTTTGAGCTGGCTCAGAATGTAGTTCGCGTTGATGACCGCGTCCTCGCTGATGCCAGCTACGCCCGGGCCTCCGAGCGTGGCGATGTAGGCGTAGGCGCGGAGCAGCGCGCCGAAGTTGCCGTGGAACGCGCCCATGCGTCCTATACTGTTCTCAGGCGCGGACAGCGAGTAGCGCTCCGAGCCGTCCTCCTCTACGTGGCGCGTCACGATCGGCGTCGGCAGGTACGGTTCCAGCTTAGGTCCGGCAATCACCGGACCGGCGCCCGGCCCGCCGCCGCCGTGAGGCTGCGTGAAGGTCTTGTGAAGGTTCGAGTGGACGACGTCGAATCCCAGGTCGCCCAGCTTGACGCGGCCCAACAGCGCGTTCAGGTTCGCACCGTCTCCGTAGACTATCCCGCCCGCCTCACTGACGATGCGGCACACCTCCAGTATGTGTCCGTCGAACAGGCCCAGCGTGCTTGGCAGTGTGATCATCAGTCCCGCGAGCTCGTCGTTGACCGTGTTTCGCAGCGCCTCTAGGTCGGTGTCGCCCCTCACGTCCGACGGCAGCGTGACGACCTCGAATCCCGCCATCGCGGCAGACGCCGGATTGGTGCCGTGCGCGCTGTCCGGTATCAGAACGTACTTGCGCTGTGCGTCGCCGTTGGCGAGGTGGTAGGCCCGCGTCATCAGCATCCCGGCCAGCTCGCCGTCCGCGCCCGCCATCGGGGCGAGCGAGGTTGCGGACATACCGGTAATCTCGTTCAGGTAGCCCTGTAGCTCGTACATGAGCTTCAGGGCGCCTTGCACCGTAGACTCCGGCTGATAGGGGTGGAGCTGGGCCATGCCCGGTGTTGACGCGACTTCGTCGTTCAGCTTGGGATTGTACTTCATAGTACAGCTCCCAAGCGGGTAGAAGTTGTGGTCGATCGAGAAGTTGAACTGGCTGAGCTGCGAGAAGTAGCGAACTATCTCACCTTCGCTCACTTCCGGCATGGGCAACTCCCCGCGCAACATATCCGAGGGGGGCAACGGCTGCTCCGGCACGTCCAGCGGCGGCAGGGTCGTACCGAGCCGGCCGCTCACGCTGCGCTCCATGAGGAGACGCCGGCGGTCCCGCTCGTATCTGTCAAGTAGTGGGTTCATGCCTGCGCGCCTATCTCCTCGAGGGCCGCGGCAAGCCGCTCGATCTCGTCCCGGCTGTTGACCTCTGTGACGCACAGGAGCATGCCGTTCGGAGCGTTTTCGCTCACGTCCAGCCCACCGATGATCTTGTGCTCGAGCAGCCGCTCGTTTAACTCCGCGGGAGGCAGCGGGCAGCTAACCACGAACTCCTGGAAAAATGGGCCATCCATGGGTAGTGAATAGCCCGGAATCTTCTCGATCAGTGACGCGGCATAGTTGGCCTTGTGGTAGGTCAGCTCGGCGATGTGCCGAAGGCCGCGCTTGCCGTTGGCCGCCATGTACACGGTGGTCATCAACGCGATCAGCGCGACGCTGGTGCAGATGTTGGACGTGGCGCGCTCTCGCCGGATGTGCTGCTCCCTGGTCTGGAGCGTCAGCACGTAGGCGGTGCGGCCCCGGGTGTCGACGGTGCGTCCGACAATGCGACCGGGCATCTGGCGCATGTACCGCTCCTTGCAGGCGAATATGCCCACGTACGGCCCCCCGAAAGTCGGCGCGACTCCCAGCGCCTGGCCCTCTGCCGCCACGATGTCGGCGTCGTACTCGCCCGGCGGCTTGAACATGCCGAGCGACAGCGGGTCCACGTAGCATACGAGCAGCGCGCCGCTGGAGTGCGCCAGCTCCGAGAGCCGCTCCATCTCCTCCATGTAGCCGAAGAAGTTGGGCTGCTGCACCACCAGGCAGGCAGTACCCTCCCGCAGCTCGGAGGCGTCGTTCGGCACAGTGTAGAGTTCGATACCCGGCGCCTGCGTGTAGGTGTCCAGCACTTCCGTGTACATCGGCGAGACGCTGGACAGGACCGCGACGCGGTCGCGCCTGGTAACCCGCGCGGCCATCAGCACACCCTCGGCGAGTGACGTGGAGCCATCGTACATGCCGGCGTTGGCGACCTCCATACCCGTTAGCTGGGCACACAGGGTCTGGAACTCGAACTCGGTCTGAAGCGTGCCTTGCGACACCTCGGGCTGATAGGGAGTGTACGAGGTCACAAACTCGCTGCGGCTGGTGATCTGCCGCACGATGGCTGGCACGTGGTGGCGGTATGAGCCCGCGCCCAGGAAGCAGGCGTATTCGCCCGGCACGCTGTTCATCGCCGACAGATCGGCGACGTGGCGCATCAACTCGAATTCAGATTTCGGAGATGGAAGGTCAAGTGAGGGGTTGCGGTGCTGTTCGGGTATGTCCTGGAACAGCTCTTCGACCGAATCGACGCCTATAGCGTCCAGCATATAGCGGCGGTCGCTCTCTGTGCTTGGGACGTAGGGAGAAACGAAATTGCCATTCTCCATCAGGCGGGCTAAGCCTCCTCTGCGGAGATAAGAGCGTCGTATTCCTCCGCGCTCAGCAATTTGTCGATCTCGGACCTGTCGCTGATTTGAACGCGCAGCATCCATCCAAAATAGAAGGGGAAATCGTTGACGAGCTGCGGGCCGTCTTCGAGCTGCTCGTTTCTCTCCAGCACCTCACCGCTGACGGGCGTGAACAAGTCGGATACGGCCTTCACGGACTCTATCTCGCCCATCTTTTCGAACTGGACTAGTTTCGCCCCCACGTCCGGCAACTCCACGAAGACCACGTCGCCGAGGCTGTCCGCGGCAAACTCGGTGATG
Organism: Dehalococcoidia bacterium; assembly: GCA_965262385.1. Lineage (GTDB taxonomy): Bacteria > Chloroflexota > Dehalococcoidia > Lucifugimonadales > CATOSD01 > CATOSD01. Next base: position 502,460 of record CBDHFB010000016.1, read on the forward strand.
CCCACGACGCCGATGTCGTCCGACTCCAGCCGCAGCCACTCATGCTCCTTAGAATACCTCAGGTCAGGAGGGTTCATGTGCTACTTCTCCGCCTCCGCGTGTAAAAGGGCAGGCTCGTTACCTCGGCTTGCACGCGCCGTCCCCTGATGTCTATCTGGAAGCGCGAGCCCTCTGTTGAAAAGTCGGTTTGAACGTAGCCGATGCCGATACTTCTGTCAAGAGTTGGCGAGTACCCGCCGCTGGTGACCTCCCCGATCTGCGCCGACTCGTCCACGATGGGGTGTCCGTGCCGCGGAATGCCTCGCTCCACCATGTTGAAGCCTACCAGACGCCTGCTGACACCCTCGTCGCGGATGCGCCGCAGCGCCGGCCCGGCGACGTACCGCTTGCGATTGGGCCGTACAAACCTCTCCAACGCGGCCTCGTAAGGGTTGATCGACGTGCTCATGTCGTTTCCGTGGAGCAGCAGTCCCGCCTCCATTCGCAGCACGTCCCTCGCGCCAAGCCCCGCTGCGATAGCTCCCCTGTCCATCAGCAGCGACCAGATACGCTCCGCGCTTTCGCTCGGCAGGATAAGCTCGAAACCGTCCTCTCCGGTGTAGCCGGTGCGAGCGAACATCGTTTCCACGCCGTCCAACTTGGCGTCCACGTAGCGGAATGGCCGGACTTTCGACAGGTCCACCGACGCCAGTGGCTCAAGGACGAACTCTGCCGCCGGCCCCTGGCAGGCAATCATGGCATAGTCGTCCGAAACGTCCACGATGTCCGCCTTGTCAGGCCCCGTGTTCCACCTGACGATCCAGTCGAGCACGTCGGCGTGATTGCCCGCGTTCGGGATCACCAGGAACTGCTCTTCACCCTTTCGGTACACGATGCCGTCGTCGATGATGCCGCCCTGTTCGTCGCAGATAACGTTGTAACGGGCGCTGCCCGCACGTAGAGCCATAGCGCTCACGCTGAGAACGCTGCTCAGCAGGGGGGCCGCCCCTGCTCCGCTGATCTCGACTCGTCCCATGTGCGAGACGTCGAAGAGGCCCACTCCGAAGCGCACCAGCCTGGCCTCGTTCAAAATGCTGTCGTACTGGATGGGCATCTCCCATCCGGAGAAGGGCACCATCCTGCCACCCAGCTCAACGTGGGTGTTGTACAGCGGTGTTCGCCTGAGTGTTTCCGTCATAGTCGCGCGTCGTCCCAAATGCTGTGACAGGTGTGTTAGGCGTCCACGACCGGCCTCTTGGGCCGCCGCAGAATCCAAGATAATGTTAAGCTCTCGCCAACGGAGTGTCAACGCGACCGCGTCTGCGCGGCCTGCTCCAGCGCCGCGTGGAGCCTGTTTCAGATTACTTGGCGCCCCCAAACGCCGTTATTCCCGCTCCCCGCCCATTCGGCAAGCTCAGGGCATGCTTCCACGGGGACAGGCTTCGCTGGAAAGCGAAGTCTGTTCGTTTCTGCGACACTCTGTGCGCCTCGTAGCTGAGGTTGTCGCCGGTCCCGCACGAATCTGTAATGCTGGCGCGGGTTGTCGGGACACAAGAGTGGCGCCGCGTGGCAGAGGAGGACAGGAGGACGGAGCAGGGCTACTCAGCCGTGTCTTCACTGCCACAGCCCACAAGGGACGCCCCTACGGATGCCTGGGGCCTTACCCGTTTGGAGATAGGTTTCCCGGGCCGCGGGGTCAATCGCGCGGGCGGGTTTGAAACCCGCCCCTACCGTGTGCGAGGATAGCACGCGTGTGCTTATCCTTCAAGAGGGTTGGCGAAATTGCGGGATCGGGGCGGATTGGTGGGGAGAAATGGCACAGACGGGGTGAAGAGGTGGGACGTGTGTGGGGTTGGATGGGTCAGGGCCGGGGAACGGGTGGCGCGGGAGGGTGACGTTTTTTTCGGGTGCTGGGAGCGAGTGGGTCGGGTGTGGGCGAGGTTGTACGGCCGGGGTGTGCGTTGGGGCGTTCGGGGGACATTGGCTAAGCAATATGGCGAACGCGAGGCGATGGCCGCAGGTTCAGAGTCGGGCGCAGGGGCAGGCTGTTGGCGAGGGAGACGGTTTTGGGCGCACCTGGTAATCTGAAACAGGCTCCCCCGCGTGATGTCGGAGGCGGACCACGCCCTATGGTGTTACAATTCGCCCCGGAACCACACCCATAAGTACACGGGAGATTTTCATGGCAGCAGTAAGACGAGCTGACGCGACCTGGACTGGCGACCTTCCATCAGGGAGCGGGGTCGTGGCAGCGACCACGAGCCAGGCGTTCGCCAACCTGGGCGTAAGCTGGCCCGCGCGAACGGAAGAGCCGGACGGACGCACCAGCCCTGAAGAGCTGATCGCCGCCGCACACGCCAGCTGCTTCTCGATGGCGCTCTCGGCCGGCCTGGGCAGGGCGGGCACGCCGCCGCAACAGTTGCGAGTGAGCGCCACGGTTACGTTCGACAACGTGGACGGTGGCTTCAAGGTCGTGTCGAGCGCTCTTACAGTGCAGGGCAAGGTCGACGGCATCGACGAGGACGCCTTCCGGCAGGCAGCCGAAGCGGCCAAAGACGGTTGCCCCATATCGCAGGCACTCTCGGGCAACGTCGAGCTGAGCGTAGAGGCCTCGCTGGACTAGGCGGCTCCACCCGCGTGGCGGCGCAGGCAGCCCGCCAACGCCATCATCTCCTCCGCGCCCGTTCCCTCGACGTACACCCTAGATACGGGCCGGCCCAGCGACGCCAGCGCGCCAAGGTCGCCGTCCGCCTGCGCCCTTGCCAGCCGGCCGAAAGTGTAGCCGGCGCCCGGCACGACCACGTCACCGGCGCGCCCGGCGCGCGGCTTCTCCAGTAGCTGCAGGAACCGCCCGTTCGCCGGACCTCCCTTGTGCAACTGCCCGGTGGAGTGCAGGTAACGCGGCCCGTAGCCCACGGTGGTAGCGACACCGTGCACCTCGCCGACTGTGCGGCGTAGTTCGGCCAGCGCAGAATCAAGCTCTACGGTGCGGCGAACGAAGACCAGGACGGCAAGATAGCCGCCCGGCTGCGCATCGGCCAGAAGCTCGGCCGGCGATACGCCGCTTGGCGCGTCGTCCGTGCCGCCCGTTCCGTCGAGGACGCTTATCGCCATTCGCTTGGACAGCTCAACGTCCGGCTGGTCGAACGGATTTACCTCGAGGAGAGCCCCCGCGGCCGCCGTAGCGAACTCCCAGCGATAAAACTCCCCCCATAGCTCGCCTTTCTCGCCAAGTTTCAGGGTCATCAGCGGCCTGCGGTCTCGCACCGCAGAGTCGGCGACCGTGTCGGCGGCGGCGTTGTCATCGCCTTCCAGCCGTACGTAGACTAGCAGCCGATCGCCGCTTAGACGTGCCGACGGCGTGATCGGCTCATCGACGACCGGCACGATGCCCTTGCCCTCCTTGCCCAGGCTCTCGGCCACCAACTGCTCAGCCCACGGCGCGAATGACGCCACAGACGGCGACGTGAGCATGGTCAGCCTGTAGCGCCCTCGCGCCGCGTGGGCGGCGATGGCCGAGCCGAGCCGGGCGCCGGGGTTGTCGCGCGCGGGCCGGCCACGCGAACAGCGCCGGCCCATAGCGTCAATCTGGTCGAGTGCAACGTCGAGGTCCAGACCCATGAGCGACGCCGGCACGAGGCCGAACAGAGACTGCACCGAGTAGCGCCCGCCAATGTCGGGAGGGTTGGCGAACACGCGCCGGAAGCCCTCGCGCGCTCCCAGCGTGGCCAGCGGTGTATCAGGGTCGGTGATAGCCACGAAGTGTTGGCCCGCGGCAGCGGCGTCAACGCTCGCCTCCACCTCCCGCCTGAAGTGGCGGTAGAGCGCGTTCGTCTCGACGGTCGTGCCAGACTTGGACGACACCAAGAAGAGAGTGTGAGCGGGTTCGACGTCGGCTGTCGCCGCGAGCACCTCAGAGGGTAGCACCGAGTCAAGCACCCGCAGTTCGGGGTATCCGTCCGCGCTGCTGAAAGTGCGGGACAGCGCTTCGGGCCCGAGGCTGCTCCCGCCCATGCCCAGCAGCAGGACGCGCCGGAAGCCATCGGCGCGGACCTCGTCCGCGAAGCGTCGCAAAGAGGGGAGTTCGCTTCGCATAGCGACCGATACGTCCAGCCAACCCAGCCGATCCGCTATCTCGTCCGGACGCGGCTTCCAGACCGTGTGGTCACGCCGCCAGATTCTGCCGATGATGTCCCGCCGGTCGATTTCCTCGCAGGCGAGTTCCATCATCGCTGCATTTGCGGTCGGGCCCTCCGCCATTACGCCCCGGCCGCCGCCAGCAGCTTTGCCTTCGCCTCTATGTTGGCGAGAAGCGCGTCGTATGAGTCGGCAAAGGCTTTCACGCCCGCATCGAGCAGTTCGGCGGTCGTGCGCGCCATACTGACGCCCGTCGCCTCCAGCGCGGCGACGTGGGCCTCCGCTTGCTCCAGCTCGCTCTCAAGCGAGGGCACGGCGAGACCGTGGTCCAGAAACGCCTCGAGTGTCACGTCGGGCATAGTGTTGACGGTATCGGGGCCGACCAGGCTCTCGACGTAAAGGACGTCACTCAACGCTGGATTCTTGGTGCTGGTGCTCGCCCACAGGGGACGCTGTACCTTCGCTCCCCTGGAGGCGAGCTCCGCGAACCGCGCCGTGCCGAACGTCGCCTTGAAGTCACGGTATGCCAACTTGGCGTTTGAGATGGCGGCCCTGCTTGTCATCCGAACTGCCGCGTCTCCGCCCAGCTCGGCCAGCCTCGCGTCGACGGACGTGTCGACGCGGCTGACGAAGAACGACGCCACCGACGCCACGCGCGAGACGTCCCCTCCGGCGGCGGCGAGGTCTTCCAGGCCGCTTATGTACGCCTCTCTGACGTTGGCGTACGCCTCCAGCGAGAAGATGAGGGTGACGTTGACGTTGACGCCGCTTCCGATGAGCCGGCGAATTGCGGGGATGCCCGCCGGTGTGCCGGGTACCTTTATCATCACGTTGGGCCTGTCCAGCGCCGCGAACAGCCGCCTGGCGGCGCGCACCGTTCCCTCCGTGTCGTGGGCCAGATGCGGGCTGACCTCGAAGGAGGCGAAGCCGTCTGCCCCGCCGGCGGCGTCGTAGGCCGGGCGCAGCATGTCCGCCGCGGCCCGGATGTCGTCGCCCGCCAGCGCCTCGAACACCTCCGACGGCCCCTTGCCCGCGCCTATCAGCGCGTCGAGGTCGGCGTCGTAATCGGCACTCTCCGAGATTGCCTTTTCGAAGATAGTCGGATTCGAGGTCAGGCCGCTGACGCCGAGGTCGATCAGGCGCTGCAACTCGCCCGATCGCAGGTGCGCGCGGCTGATGTTGTCGTACCAGATCGACTGGCCGAGGTCCCTGACGCGAGTAATTGGATTGGTCATCGAGCGAGAGCCTCCGTGCAGAATTTGACTACGGACATGATACTTCAACGGGGAACTGCTTGGGAAACAGAGCGTCGTGAGGGCTGCGACTGGAGCGGCAGATTCGCCGGCCGCGAGCGGCTCACTCCCGCTGGAAGGCGATGAACGGGCCGTTTCGCCGCGAATGCAGAGTTACGCGCGTGTCCGGCTCGATCTGTTCGTCCAGCGGGTGGCTGCACCTGATGGTGAACCCGGAAGGCGTTTGCACGTACAGGACGACCCTGTCGCCCAGGTATTCCGAAGAGCGCACGACGCAGGCGCCGTCCTTGTCGGGGGCGGCTCTGAAGTCGTCCAGATGCACCAGCACGTCGACGGCGGCGTTGTCCTCCAACGTGCTGCGCGGACAGGTCACGGGTAGCGCTCCCGCGTCACTGTAGGCGACACCGCATGAGTGCCGGCCCGGCATCAGGTCGCAAGTGCGCGTCATCCGGGCCACGAACGCCGTCGCCGGCGAGCTGTAAATCTTGGCTGGAGTGTCGATCTGGTCGATGTGCCCGGCGTTCATCACGGCAATGCGGTCGGCCATGGCGAACGCCTCCTGCCGGTTGTGCGTGACCAGGACAGTCGCGATCTCCCCGGCGCGTAGAATCGCCTCGACCTGCTGGCGCATTCGCGTGGCCATCTGCGCGTCGAGATTACTGAATGGCTCGTCCAGGAGCATCGTCACGGGGCGCGGCGCCAGCGTGCGGGCGAGAGCGACCCGCTGCTGCTGGCCGCCCGAAAGCTCGTGGGGATAGCTGTGTTCCAGCCGCGCGAGCTGCACCAGGTCGAGGACCTGCCTCAGCCGATCCTGGCGCAATTCCCCGGGCAGCTTGCGCAGCCCGAACTCGACGTTCTGGCCGACCGTGAGGTGCGGGAAGAGCGCGTACTCCTGGAACACCATGCCCACGTTGCGGCGCTCGGGGGCGACGTGGTCCATGGAATGTGACACACGCCTACCCTTGATCTCGATCACCCCGGAGTCCAGGTACTCGAACCCCGCTATCAGCCGGAGTAGTGTCGTCTTTCCGCAGCCGCTGTCTCCGAGAATGGCGAGAATCTCGCCCGGCTCCAGGTGGAGTGTGGCGCGCCTGACGGCCTGCACGGCGCCGAATGCCTTGCTCACCTCCCTGCACGACAAGACCGGCGAGGTCAATCCCTGGTCCTCCCCGATGCGGCCAACACAAATGCCATGGGTATGGAAGAGATGAGGACGAGCATCATGGCCGGAGCGGCGGCGCGCGCGAAGAATGCCTCGGACGATGCGGACCATACCGCCGTGGCAAGCGTTCCGAACCCCAGCGGGCCCAGTATGAGCGTTGCCGGCAATTCCTTGATGGTTATCAGAAAGGCGAGCGCCGCTCCCATGAGGACGCCCGGCCTGAGCAGCGGCATCGTGATGGACCTCAGCACCTGCCAGGGACGCCTCCCCAGCCCCCGTGCCGCGTCTTCGAGCCGCGGGCTGATCTGCTGAAGCCTCGAGCTGACCGCCCCGAGCGCGACGGGAAAGAAGAGCACGACGTAGGCGAAGACCAGCAGCCAAAGCGTCTGGTAGAGCGGGCGTACATAGTTCGCGCCGAAGTAGACGAGCGCCAGCGCGATGACCACGCCGGGCAGCGCGTAGCCCGTAAAGCTCGCCGTCTCAAGCACGCGGCTCAGTCTGCCCCTGTGGCGCACGATCACGACCGCGACCGGAATCGCCAACGCGGCAGTGGCGAACGCCGCCAGGCCGGACGTTACCACTGAGTTGCGCGTGGCCTCCCAGAGCGGCTGAAGCGGTTCGCCGAGGCCGAGGCCGCGCACAAGCCAGTAGGCCAGCATCGCCATCGGCAGCCCAAGCGAAAACAGCGCCACGCCGCCGCAGAACGTCAACGCCGGCCACTTCCACCTGCCGAGGCGGAGCCGCCGGGGCACCCGCGCGGCAGCGGCGTTGGACTGGTAGTACCGCTCGCGGCCCTGGGTCACGTGCACCAGCACCAGCACAACGGCGGCCATAGCGACCAGCCCGAGCGCCAGCACGGCGGCGACGGAGCGATCGTAAGCCGATTCGTACTGCTGGTAGATGACCCAGGTGAATGTCTGGTAACGCATCAGCGACACGGCGCCGAAGTCGCTGAGCGTGTACAGCGCGACAAGGAGCCCGCCCGAGGCTATCGAAGGTTTAAGCTGGGGCAGCGTGACACGCCACAGCGTCGCGAAGGGGCCGCAGCCCAGCCCGCGGGCCGACTCTTCCGTGGCCGGGTCCAGGTTGGACAGCGACGCTCTTATGGTGAGCAGCATGTAGGGGAAACTGAGCAGCGCCAGCGTCAGCGTCGCTCCCGGCAGGCCGTATATCTCCGGCAGTCTCTCCAGGCCGAACGCATCTTGCAACGCGCCTTGGAGCAGGCCTCTAGGTCCGAGTACGGAGATGTACAGAAACGCTCCAACGAAGCTGGGGATCACCAGCGGGAGCACGCTCACCACGCCCCAAGCCCTGCGAAACGGCAGGTCGGTGCGGACCGTGAGCCAGGCCAAGGGCACCGCGATGGCGCCGGAAATCAGGGTCACGCTGCCCATCAGCAACAGGGTGCGACCAAGCGTGTAGAGTGTCTGGGCGCGGAACAGCAGACCCCAGGCCTCGGCGGTCGCACCGGAGCCGCGGATGACGAGGTACACGAGCGGCAGAAACATCGCCGCGCCGACAAGGAGCGCAGGCGCAAGGAACGCGACAGGCGGCAACGACCGCAACATGCGTCGCCACATGCCGCCCGCCGCGGCGTAGGAAGCGAGTCCGTGTATGCTGTACCCGGTGGTGGCCAAGCGCCTTGTCTTCCCTACTCTGGTCGCGTTACTGCACAATCCCCAATTCTCTGAGAAGCGTCTGCGTGCCGGACAGGTCGTGCAGTAAGGCCATGTCGACCACGTGATTGTTGATTTCGTCCAGCGGTGTGAGCAGCCTTTCGGTCTTCACGCCGTCCACAAGCGGGTACTCGTAGGTCTGGCTGGCGAAGTACTGCTGCGCCACCGTGGAGAGTATGAAATGCACGAAACGTTCGGCGTTTTCCCGGTTCTCCGCACCGTCGAGAATCCCCACGCCCGCGACCATCACGATGCTGCCTGGGCCGCCGCCCGGAAGGTGGTAGTTGCGGGCCGCGAAGTCCTCACCCTCTTCGGCGAGAAACCGGTGCAGGTAGTAGTGGTTCACGAACGCCACGTCCACCTCGCCGGACGCGGTCGCTGCCACAGCGGGTGTGTTCTTGGGATAGGCCGCCGGCTCGTTGGCGAGGATTCCACGCAGCCACTCGCGCGTTCGGTCTCCGCCCCAGGTCAAACGCATGGCGGTGACCATCGTCTGAAACGAGGCGTTTGTGGGCGGCCAGCCTATGCGGCCCTTCCACTGTGGATCGGTGAAACCCCATAGCGTGTCCGGCAGGTCAGCCTCGGCGAGCCTCGAGGTGTTGTAGGTGATAACCCTGGCCCGGCCGGACGCGCCAACCCACTTGCCCTCTGGAGAGCGGGCCCAGTCCGGCGCGAGATTCAGCACCTCGTCCGGTATCTGGCCGAGCATCGCGGCCACCGAGCCGAGACCGCCCGGGTCCTGGGCGAAGAAGACGTCCGCTCGTGCGTTCTCGCCCTCTTCCAGCAACGTCGCCGCGATCTCGGCGGTGCTGCCGTACTTGACTGAGACATCTATCCCGGTGGCCTCGGCGAACTGGTCGATGATTGGCTTGACCAGGGACTCGCTCCGGCCCGAATAGATGACGAGGCTACCTTCAGAGTTCTCATCCTCCGAAGTCCCTCCGCAGGAAGTGATTACAACGGAGGCCAGCGCGATTGACAGCAGAAAGATCGGGACTAGCTTGAGTTGCGCCATTTGGTCTTCCTCCCAACTAAGTACGGCCACGCTCTGTGTAACAGCCCATGCTAATTTCGGTGATTAGCATATACTAACTAAAATAATGTGTCAACACTTACTAGTGGAATTAGTCAGAGCGTTGTCAGACGGGGTGTGAGGACTAATTCCCCTGTCTGTGCAGGTGGGAGACGAAACCAGAAGTGAGCAGTCCGGGAGAGGCCTGGTCGTGCGGGTATGGCGCTCTTGGCCGAACGCCTACTGCCGGCTGCTGGGCCGCCCCGTCAGCGCCCCAACAAGGCCGGTGTCGTAGTCGCCGGAGCGAAACTGTGGCGAGGCCAGCGCCCGCAACAGGAATGGGATGTTGGTGGCCACTCCCTCGACTGTAAATTCGCCCAGGGCGTCCGCCATGGCGTCGATGGCGGCATCCCTGTTGTCTCGCAGCACCATCACCTTTGCGAGCAGCGGGTCGAAGTAGGGAGTGACCTCGTTGCCCTGCTGCACACCGGTATCGACGCGCACACCGTCGCCCGCCGGCGGGCGCCACGTGCTGAGGGTGCCAGGCGATGGCAGAAACGTGTCGGGCCGCTCGGCGTACACGCGGCACTCCAGCGCGTGGCCCCGTGGTACGATGTCATCCTGTCCGAGCGCGAGCGGCTCTCCCGCGGCGATCCGTAGCTGCAACTCCACCAGGTCGACGCCCGTCGTCAGCTCGGTTATGCCGTGTTCCACCTGCAGGCGCGTGTTGGCCTCCAGGAAGTAGCAAGTACCGTCGGGCGCCCGCAGAAACTCGAACGTGCCGGCGTTCCGGTAGCCGATCCCCTTTGCCGCGGCCAACGCATTTCCCATCAGGTCGTCGCGCTGCTCCGCGGACAGGGCGGGGGAGGGCGTCTCTTCGATCACCTTCTGGTGCCTGCGCTGCACCGAGCACTCGCGCTCGAACAGGTGTAAGCAACTGCCCTCTCCGTCGGCCAGTACCTGGGCCTCCACGTGGCGCGCGCCCGGAATGTACCTCTCCAGGTATAATTCGCCACTGCCGAACGCCCTGCGCGCGGAGGACCGCGCCCTGTTGGCGGCTCCTGCGAGCCGGGCCGGAGAATCGGCGACGACCAGGCCAATGCCGCCTCCGCCCCCGCTGGCCTTTACCATCAGTGGAAAGCCCACGTCGTTCGCCGCGTCCTCGAGAGCGCCCTCCGCCGCCACAAAGGCCGCGGGCAGAACGGGCACGCCGAACTGTGCGACAAACTGCCGCGCCTTCCACTTGTCGGCCATCGCCTCCATTACGGAGGGCGGCGGCCCGACAAAGGCCAGCCCCGCCCGCTCGCACGCGCGAGCGAACTCGGCGTTTTCGGAGAGAAAGCCGTAGCCCGGATGCACGGCCTCCGCGCCGGACCGGCGCGCCGCGTCGACCACAGCGTCGACGTCCAGATAGCTCGCCGCGGGCGTCGCCCTGGCCGGCAGTGACACAGCACGGTCGGCTGATTCAGCGTGCAACGCGCCCCGCTCCAGCTCAGCGAACACGGCAACGGTCTCGACCCCCAGACGGCGACAGGTGGCAATCACGCGGCACGCCACTTCACCACGGTTCGCGACCAGAATCCGGTTGAACAAGTCCGATTCCCGGTCGGTCGTCGTTACAGCGTGCGACTGACGGCCGCTATGACTTCGAGAGCGCGGTTCGACGATGCTTCACGATCGGCCCCGGCCAACACCGGGTGGGCTATGATCTCCGTCGCACCCATCGCGAACAGCTCCCGGAGCCGGTCCGCAACCGCTTCCTCGCTTCCCATGAACACCACGTCGTCGATCATGCCGTCGCTCCACTCGCCGGAAGATGCCTCCGGGTGGCCGGAGTCGGCGAACATCTGCTGGTAGAACGGTGAACGCGGGTAGTTGGACAGTTGCTCTCTTGACGCAGCGCGCGCCTCGTCGGCGTTGTCGTGGACGCAGACGGGGGCGTGCGCGACGAGCGGCGGCGTCGGGCGGCCGGCGCGCTCGGCGCCGCGCCGCATGGCCGGCAGGGCTACGTCGCGCAGGTAGTTGCCAGGGCACACCCAGCTTATCGCGCCGTCCGCTACCTCTCCGCATGCCTCGAAAGACCGCCGGCGAAGCGCAGAAGCCATAACGGGCACGTCGGGAATGGGGTCGTTTGCCAGCCGCGCGTGGGCATGGTACTGCGTGCCGTCGTAGTCGACCTCGCCATCCCACAGAAGCGACTTGCAGACCTGGATGTACTCCTTCAGATTGGTGAGCGGCGCCGTGTGCTCGATTCCGAACGTGGGCTCGATACTGACCTTGTGGCTCGGGCCGAGTCCAAGCCGAAAACGGCCCGGCGCAAGCTGCGCCACGACCTGGACCTGTTGAACGGTCGTTATCGGGTGCCTCGGATAGGTTGGCGTGATGCAGGTGCCGAGCAGGATGCTCTCAGTGCGCGCCGCCGCCGCCGCGAACAACGTGATGCCGTCGATTCCGGCGCCTCCGGTGGTGAGCCACGCGGCCCCGATGCCGCGCCTCTCCAAGTCCTCGATTCGCGCCAGAACGTCGCTGCTGTCGCCGCCCATCGCGGCCACGCCGATACGCTTCTCACCCATTTGTCGCCTCCAATGTGATTTCGCCGCCCGCGCGGACGCCCCGCGCCGGCCCCATTGTACGCCATCGCGTCCGGCGCGTCAGTCGCTGCCCGCCCGTCCCGCCGCGCCGGGGTTGAACAGGCACGGCGGGGGCGTATACCATTGGCGCGCGGAGGGGCCCAGAGAGGCCGCCATCCGGCGACGGTGAGAAATTGCCAATACTGCGAATCAACACCCATATCGACGCTCCTCCGGAGGAATTGTACCGGCACGTCACGCTCTGGGACAGCGGCGGGCCAACCGACGAGGCGCGTTTCGTATCGCACTACGGCGAAATCGTGGAGCGGGACGGGGGCGCGCTGGTAATCGACGAGGACGTTGCGCGATACCCGGACGACCCGCCCGACATCGTGCGCTGGCGATGCTTCTTCGAGTTCCCCGCACGCCGGCAGATGGTCGCTGTGGATTCGGCGTGGGCAGACCGCGAGGACACCTTTTCCGCCGAGAACGGAGGCACGCGCTGGCACGTTCGATGGCGCACCAAGATGGGCGGCTATAGGGGCGTGTTGCAGCTGGTCTTCTTCTGGCTTGTTCAGGGGCGGGGTATGAGCCGCGATGTGTTCGGTCCCATCAGGGAGCGGTTCCCACCGCCCGTCTAGGAGACCCATGCATGATCGTCATTCCGGCCCCCGAGCCGGAATCCAGAGCCGGGTTGGGCCGCGCGGCAAGCCGGCGGCCTACTCCCAGTCGAGCACGCGGCGCCCCCGCAGCGCCAGCACCTCTTCCCTGGAGTAGCCAAGCTCGCCCAGTATCTCGAACGTATGCTGCCCCCTGGTGATGCCGGGGCCCGCCTTGCTCGGCGTGCGGGAGAACGTCAGCACCGGACTGTATCTCCAGAAGCTGCCCAGCCGGTCGCTCTCGACCTCCGTTATGAAGCCATTTTCGGCGACGTGGTCGTCGTCATTGAAGAAGTGGTACATGCCACGCTCTTCGACCTCTACGCAACCAAGGTCGGCGGCGGTCAGGGTCCGCTCCCAGTGCGCGGCCGGGGCGGTGGCGAAGGAGCCAGCCAGCTCGCCCGCCAGCTCAGCGTCGTTGGCCCGCCGCGCGTCGGCGGTGGCGAATCGGGGGTCGTCAGCGAGGTCGGGCCGCCCGACGGCCTTGCACAGAGGCCGCCACTCCCTGGCGAGCGGGCAGGCCAGGTAGACCCAGCCGTGTTCGGCCTCGTAGAGCCGGTACAAGGCGTTTGGGCCGAATCCGGCGGCGTCGGATACCTCCCGCGGAGGCTTGCCCTCGTAGTCGAAAAAGTCGTCGGCGTTTGCGTAGGCATTCGCGCCAATCATCGTCGTCTCTATGTACTGGCCTTCACCGTAGCGATCACGCGCGTACAGCCCCATTGCGACGGCGGTCGACGCCACCATCGAAGTGTTCGGGTCGGGGTTCACGTCCTGGGCGCGGCCCAGTACCCGGGACACTTCCACTATCTCGTCCATGGTCATGGCCGCTTCCGGGTCTGGAAGCGCGCCCCGCCCGGCCTGCGCCATCGCGCCACCGGACACCGCGCCGCCAATGGGGTGCATGGCTGGCCGGCGGTGGTACGGTCCGGTGGAACCGTAGCCGCCCACGTACACGTAGACGATATTCGGGTTCAGCTCCCTCGCCTGTTCCAGCCCGACGCCGAGCCGTTCCGGCGCTCCGGGCCGCATGTTGTGCATGAGCACGTCGACCCTTTCAACCAGGGAGTAGAGTATCGCCTGGCCCTCCGGCGTCTTCAGATTGATCGACAGCCCCTCGGTGCCTGCCATGGTCCGGTTGGACGCGATGCCGTTGTTCATCTGGCGCATCCAGTCGCCCTCCAGCGTCTCGATGCGGATGACTCGTGCCCCCAGCTCGGCGAGCAGCGATCCCCCCAACGGTCCGGCGATGACCGTGGACAGGTCCAGGACCGTCACGCCCTCGAAAGGATGACGGGGCAGCTCGCCCGTCGAAGCCTCTGCTCGATTGGTCTGCCTTGCCCCGTTCAGCCGGGCGATCAGCTCTGCCGTGTGCTGGCCCGCCTTGGGCGCGGGCCCCTGGATTCTGGGCGGCGTCGCGCTCATCGCGCACAGCGGCCCGAGTTGCCTGGTGGAGCCGACCGCGGGGTCCAAAAGGCGCTGGACGTGGCCGTTGTGAACCATCTGAACGTGGTCCAGGGCGTCTCCGGAAGTCATGAACGGCTCCGCGGCAACGTCGGTCGTGTCGTTGACGAACACCGACATCCACTCGTCGAGCGTCTTCTCACCAACGCGCTCCAGGATAATCTTGCGCAGGACGTCGCGGTCCTCCTCCAGGAGCGTAGGCGCGGTCTTGAATCGCGGGTCCTCGTATATGTAGTCGAGCTTCAGGGCGCGAATCTCGGCGTGGAAGAGCCGGAACATCAGGTTGGCGAGCTGCACCCACTTGCCGTCCTTCGTCCGTGCGGGCAGATACTGGATAGGTCCCGACCTGCGCAGGTTCACCATAGCGTCTTCGGGGAAACTGTCGGGGTCCTTGATCATCATCTGCCAGATAAGCCACTGGAGCATGTCGTAGTAGGTAACCGCCTGAAGCAGGCTGGTCTCCACTAGCTGGCCCACGCCCGTCCTGTCGCGCACCATGAGCGCGCCGACTACCCCCCGCACCGTCGCCATGGCGGCCGCGTGGTTGGCGACCTTCACGGCGGCGTGGTGCGGTCCCTGGCGCGGTGTCTGGCCGGCAAAGTTCATCAGCCGGCCGGTCTTCGCCTGCACGAGGCCCTCATAGCCCCGATAGTTGGCGTAGGGGCCTTTCGACCCGAATCCGGTGATGGAGGCGTAGACCAGGTCGGGGCGCTGTCCCTTGAGCGTCACGTAGCCGAGGTGCAGTTTCTTCACGGTGGCGGGGCGGTAACCGACCACCACGACGTCCGACTGGCCTGCCAGACCGAGGGCGTCGCGGTAGCCTTCGGGCGACGACAGGTCGAGACACACACTCTTCTTGCCCCGGTGCCAGAGCACCGAGGCCGGAAAAGCTCTGAACGAGTCTCCGCCAGGCGGCTCCACCTTGACTACTTCGGCCCCGAAGTCGGAGAGAACCATGGTGGCGACTGAGCCTGCCATGCCCTTCGTGAAGTCCAGGACGCGGATGCCCTCCAGAACCTGTCGCAATTCGTCCCTCCTGGGCCGCTCCGGCGGCTGTCTACGTTCCGGGGTCGCCTGCCCTCCTGCCGATTGTGGAGTCGTAGTCGCGCTGGAGATCCTCTGGCAGGTAGGTCTCCTCGAGTTCGCGCACCCGTGCGATCGACAGCAGATCTGCGGGGAGCTGACGCTCGGGCGGCTTGGCATCGACCTCTTTGCGCCACTCGTACAGCGATTGCACGCCGCGTTCCTTGAAGTCGAGCAGCGCCTCCCAGCCTGCCTGGCCCATAGGTCCGCCCGAAAGCCCCACGTAGAGCGCGATCTTCTGCCCATCGGCCTCCTGTTCTTCCAGCGTCGGGCCGGGGATGTAGTTGCCCTCGTCGTCGCGGTAGATCACGTCGTGGAGCAGGCAGAAGGACGGGAGATCCACCGACGCCATCGCTATCTTGCACTCCTCCCACGATTGGAGCGACTCGAAGAAGATGACGTCCACGCCCGCCTCCTCGTACGCCTTGCCGCGGGCCAGCACTTCGTCGAAGCCGCCACCCTCCGCGCCGCGGGCGTCGCTACGCGCCACGATAACGAAGTTGGGGTCGAGCTCGTTGCGGGCGTCGATAGCGGCCCTGTACTTGCCGACGGCCTCATCGGTGCTGATGAGCCGGCGGCCCGCCATGCTGCCCGACTTCTTGGGGAAGTCCTGGTCTTCCAGGTGCACCCCCGCGACGCCCTGGCTGATGTACTCCTTGATCGAGCGGTAGACGTTGAGCGCGTTGCCGTAGCCGGTGTCGATGTCGGCGAAGACGGGGATGTTGACCGTCCTTGCGATCCTTCCGGCGTTGTCAGCCATCTCCTTCATCGAGATGACGCCCACGTCGGGCCAGCCGATGGTCCAGCCCGAAGTCATCGAGCCGGACATGTAGAACGCCTCGTAGCCCGCCCGCTCGGTCATCATAGCGTGATAGGGCGTGGACCCGCCCGGCACGATGGTCAGGCCGGGACGGTAGAAAATCTCTCTCAGCTTCTTGGTCATCTCCGGGTTGGTGGGCGGCATGTGCTGAACCTCCTGATTCACGGATGCTGTGCCGGCGGGGTGGCCCGCCGGTTGTTGCCGCGGCCCTGCTAGCCGCCGACGTTGTAAAGCCTCGCGCAGTTGTCTCAAAGAATCTTGCGCTTGGACTGCTCGCTTACGTTAGGAAGATCGATGAAAGTCTTCATCGCCTCTGGATAAAGCGAGTCCAGATGCGGGTAGTCCGTAGATATTACAATGTTATCGTCGCCGATGTCATCTATCACCTGCGACACAAGCGCCTCCCCCGGGTCGACGGCGATGTAGCACTGCCGCAGAAAGTACTCGGACGGCCTCAGGCTGAGCGGTATCTCCTCCGCGTCCTCGAACAGATCCCACTGCTCGTCGAGACGCCAAAGCAGCCAGGGCAGCCACGCACAGTTGCCCTCCAGAAACCCCATTCGCAGGCTTGGAAAGCGCTCCAGAACGCCGCCCAGGATAACCGAGCCGATGGCCCACATGATGTTGAGTGGGGCGGTGAAGGCGTGGGATAGCACGGTGGGGTTGGGATGGTCCCGAAACCAGTTGCCCGGGCTTTCGACCGCGTATCCCCCGGACTGGCTGTGAAAGGTAGCGGCGACGTCCAACTCCTGGAGCGCAGACCATAGGACGTCCACGTCCGGGTCGTGCAGGTACCGGCCCCTGACCGGATGCGGCAGCAGCGTTACCGCCTTCATCCCCAGTTCGCCGACGGCCCGCCGGGCCTCTCGCGCCGCCAGATCCGGGTCGTGCAGCGTGACGATCGCCGACGGCAACAGCCGCGTTGGCTCCGCGGTGGCGAAGTCCGCGAGCCAGTCATTGTACGCCCGGCAAATAGCGGTCGCGTACTCGGCGTCCAGGTCGTCGCGGTCCACGTACATGTGGCTGCGGGAGCGGAACAACAGCGCCACGTCCACTCCCTCTTTGTTCATAGCCTCCAGCAGCAGCTCCGCCGTATAGCCCCGCATCTGCTCCTCGACGTAGCGGTCCTGCACTCGCGCGCCCAGTACGGCCTGTGCCCTGAGCATCTTCTGCCGGTTGGCCTCAAACTCCGGACTTCCGGCATCGGGCGGCTCGGTCACCAGGTCGAAGAATTGCCCCGCGCCGGTGTGTACCCGCATTCTGGGGTCGAGATAGCGGTCGAACATGTCCGGCGGCTCCATCACGTGGATGTCGCTGTCCAGGATTCTGTAACCGTGCTTGGGCATCGACCACCTCTTGAAACTGGCGCCCGGCTTGGCCCCTGCCGGCGGCCAAGCGCAGTATAGCAGCACAGGCGGACAACGGTAAGCGAGCGCTGTCGGCCCCGTAGTCCGAATCGCAACGGCCGGCGCGGGCTAGTCCTCCGCAAAGTTGACAAGGTTGCGCCTTCTGATTAACCTTCCGGTACAAATACACGGTACGCAGTCTGCGGCGAGTTGGAAGTGACTGATCACGTGACGGCAACACCGGACGTCGAGGCGGAGCTGGCCGCTTTGCGGAAGCGGGTCGGCGAGTTGGAGGCCGTTCTGGCACAAAGACGGCCCTTGTGGGAGGCAGTCGGAAGCGACGAGGCCCACTACAAGGCGGCTTTCGACAACGTGGCCGACGCGATCGTGATCAACGTCGGGCGCCGGCGGGTTCTGATGAACCGTGCGTTCCTGGCGCTGCACGGCCTTACCGATGAGTCCGAGGTGTCGGGAGTGCCGCTGGACCATTTCGTCGTTCCCGAAGACCGCCCGATTATCGGCGATTACATGGCCGCCAGGGAGCGGGGCGAACCCGTGCCGGGAGTGTTCCGTTACAGAATCAAACGCTCGGATAGCGAAGTCCGAATGGTAGAAGCCACGGCTGTGGCCACGGCCTTCCTGGGGCGCCGGGCCACCTTCGCCGTTCTGCGGGACGTGACCGAACGCAGTGAGGCCGAGGAAGAGGCTCGGCGCCGTTCCGAAGAGGCGGCAGCCCTCTACACCATGGCCCACGCGCTGGCTCAGCCGGGCAGCTACACAGAGCGCGTGACCAGTCTCCTCGAGGCTCTGGTCGATCTGACGCGCGCCGACCAGGTGGGTCTGAGGGTGCCCGACCAGAGTGGCGAAGGGTTGGTGGTGCTGGCCGCGGTCGGGCCGGTAGTCGGCGGCGACAGGCAGCACCTGCTCCCGTATGCCCAGAGCGTGACCGGCAAGGCCTTCACGCAGGGTGAACCGGTCATCGTGAACGACTATCGCAACAGCGATATGGCCATCCCAACGCTGCTGGACAGGGGAATCGGGTCCATGGCCTCTTTGCCTGTCAAGGTTACCGGGCGAATAATCGGGGTGATCAATATCCTCTCTAGTCTTCCCGACCACTTCACCGCTGACCGCGTCAGGTTTCTCACCACCATCGCCGGAGGCGTCGGAGCGCTGCTGGAAAACGCGCGGCTGCAAGAAGCGCTTGAACTGCGAGCGGTGGAGCTGGCCCGCTCGAACGCCGACCTGGAGCAGTTCGCCTACGTCGCTTCCCACGACCTTCAGGAGCCGCTGCGGTCGGTCGTCGGGTTCACGAGCCTGTTGTCGAGGCGCTATAGCGGCAAGCTGGATGATGACGCGGACAGGTTCATCGGGAGAGCGGTGGCCGCCGCTTCCAGGATGCAGGTGTTGATAAACGACCTGCTATCCTACAGCGGGGTCGGCCGGAATCTGGACGACCTGGAGAGTGTGGACGTCCGCGCGCTGCTTGACCGTGAGTTGAACTCGCTCCAGGCGTCCATCGAAGAGAGCGGGGCGACCATATCCTGTGGCCGGTTGCCCACTATTCTGGCGGACTCCACGCTCCTTGGGCACGTGTTTCGCAATCTCATAGGAAATGCCATCAAGTATCGTGGCGAGGAACCGCCTGAAGTCCACGTCTCGGCGGAGGACCTCGGCGATGAGTGGAAATTCGGCGTGCAAGACAACGGCATAGGCATCGAACCCCAATTCGCCGACCGCATCTTCACGATATTCCAACGCCTTCACCCACGCGGGAAGTACCCCGGCACCGGCATCGGCCTGTCGATCAGCAAGAAGGCCGTCGAACGCCTTGGCGGGCGGATATGGGTGGAGTCCCGGCTGGGGCAGGGCTCCACATTCTGCTTCACCCTCCCGGCGCGATTGAGCCGAGGGCCGGTGATGGACGCCGGGAGACGCGCAATAGAGGATTCCCTTTGACCGGTTTCCCAGCCCCCTGTGAAAGGCTTGGAGAAGCGTATGCAAGCGAGAAAGTTGACGCGGCCAATCGAGATACTTCACGTCGAGGACTCTCCTGACGACGTTGAGTTGACGCTTGAGGGCCTGAAGGACAGCAGTCTGCCGTACAACCTGACGGCCCTGCCCGATGGCGTGGAGGCTCTCGCGTTCCTCCGAAAGCAACGGGGGTACGCCGGCGCCCCCGACCCCGACATTATACTGCTCGACTTGAACTTGCCGAAGATGGATGGACGCCAGGTGCTGGAGGTGATCAAGACTGACGAGGGTCTGAAACACATACCGGTGGTGGTGCTGACCACGTCCCAGGCCGAAGAGGATATCCTGAGGAGCTACCAGCTCCACGCGAACTGCTACATTACGAAGCCAGTAGAACTGGACCAGTTCTTCGCAGCGATTAACTCAATCGAAGACTTCTGGCTGAGCCAGGCGCAGCTTCCATGCGGCGGGAACTGATCTGAACCCCGGCAATCGATGCGGAATTGCGCCTTGTAGCACAGGCGAGGGATGGGCCGTGGCTGACGGGCGAACGACTATACTGCTTGTAGAAGACAATCCGGACGACGCGCTGCTGATCCAGGAAATGCTTGCCGACGCTGACGGCGGATCGTTCGTGTGGATTCACGCCGAGAGGCTGTCGGAGGGTCTGGAAGAGTTGGCCGCGGGCAGGGCCGACGTGGTGCTGCTCGACTTGTCCCTTCCCGATAGCCACGGCCTGGAAACCTTTGCCACGGCGCACTCGCAGGCGCCCGAAACTCCCATAATCCTCTTGACAGGATTGGACGACGAAGAGCTGGCGGTGCAGGCGGTACAGCTGGGAGCGCAGGACTACCTCTCGAAGAGCCGGATGGAAGGTCAACTGCTTGTCCGCTCGCTGCGTTACGCGATCGAAAGGCAAACCCTCCTGGCGGAGTTGGTGAGGCAGTCCGACGAGCTCGCCCGGCTCAATGAAGATCTGAGACGCTCCAACGCCGAGCTGGAGCAGTTCGCATACGTGGCATCCCACGACCTGCAAGAGCCGCTGCGCATGGTTTCCAGCTACGTCGAAATTCTCGCGGAGGACTACTCCGGACGGCTGGACGCCGACGCCGACAGATTCATCGGCTACGTGGTAGATGGCGCGACACGAATGAAGGGTCTCATCAACGACCTACTGACGTACTCCCGCGTCGGAACGCAGGGGAAGCCATTCGGTCCCGCCGATTGCAACCTGATTGTGGAGCGCGTGCTAATGGACCAGGCCCGCGCCCTGGAGGAGTGCGGCGGCACGGTTACCTACATGGAACTGCCCGTTGTAATGGCGGATGATACGCAGCTGACGCAGCTGCTGCAAAACCTTCTGAGCAACGCCCTAAAGTACAGGCGCGACGTTGCCCCGCGAGTGCACGTCTGCGCTGAGGAACGGCCCGATGCGTGGACCTTCTCGGTCAGCGACAACGGAATCGGAATTGCGACCCGTCACTCGGAGCGCATTTTCCAGATGTTCCAGCGGCTGCACCACCGAAGCGAGTATCCCGGCTCGGGAATCGGTCTGGCCGTATGCCAGAAAATCGTGGAAAGACACGGCGGAAGAATCTGGGTAGAGTCCGAACCGGGCAAGGGGTCTACTTTCCATTTCACAATTTCGACTTTACTGGAGGAGGAGGCTGACCATGGTAGTAGAAGATTCGGACATCAGACCCGTTGACGTACTGCTGGTAGAAGACAACCCCGCGGACGTGGAGCTGACGCAGCGAATACTGAGAGACTCCGATCACCCCCTGCGCGTGACCGTCGCCCAAGATGGGGAAGTAGCGATGGCGATGCTGCGCAAGGTAGGCGACCACTCCGACACACCAACGCCCGACCTGGTGCTGCTTGACCTCAACATGCCCAGGATGAACGGGTACGAAGTGTTGCAGGAGATGAGCCAGAACCAGGACCTGAATCGCATTCCGATTCTGATTCTGACGTCGACGCAGGCCGAGAGAGACCGGCTGCAGTTCTCCAACGTCAGTCCAAGCCGTTACTGCACCAAGCCCCTGCCTATCACGCGGTTCAACGACATCTTGGGTTGGCTCAGGTCGGAGGAGTACGTTTCCTGGTTCGCCCTCGGCGCGCAGGGCGTCCAGGAGAGAGAGCCGGCGATGCTGGAGAAGTTCTCCGAAATTGCCAGGCTCGCTGACCGTGACCGCTCGGATCGCGTGGCGATGCTGCTCCGCGCCGAACACGACATGCTGGCAGACGGGATCCGGGGGATTATGGCGTCCAAACTGCGCGTCCTACTCCAGATGGACGAGGAGGCCGCGAAAAACATCGCCACTTCGTATAGCGGGGCTGTACAACATCTGTCCTCCGAACAGGCCATGCTTCACGTCGCGATTTCGCAACGCCTGAGCCAGGATTTCTCGGAAGAGGACCGCGATAGGTTGATGGCCATCGACCCCAGACTCTTTGGCGCGAGACCCCAGCCGGCGCGAGCACCCCGGCAGGAGAGCGCGCCGCCCGCCCCCCGCCGATGGTGGTGGCCGTTCGGCGGCTAGCCGGGATTCCGACCCCAGCCTTGGTCAGGACGGCTTGTGTTCAGCACTCCAAACCTCGCGGTGCTCTTGCGGCCCGCGAGGTCGGCGCGCCACGCTATAACGCGCTCGCGTGCTATAATTTGGGTGCATCGGTGAAGACACACGCACTTGAAAGGCCATCTGTGGCAGACGACACAACACCAATCGACCTAGAGAAGATAGTGTCGCTGTGCAAGCGGCGAGGCTTCATCTTCCAGAGCAGCGAGGTCTACGGAGGCCTGGCAAGCACCTACGACTACGGGCCGCTCGGCGTCGAGCTCAAGCGCAACGTGAAGGACGCCTGGTGGCGCAGGTTCGTTTGGGGCCGGGACGACATGGTAGGCCTGGACTCGGCAATCATCATGCACCCGGACGTCTGGCGCGCCAGCGGCCACCTGGACAGTTTCACCGACCCGCTCGTGGACTGCCGCGACTGCCGCAAGCGTTGGCGCGAGGACCAGCTCGAGGAGCCGAGCTGCCCCGACTGCGGCGGCCTTCTGACCGACTCGCGCAACTTCAACCTGATGTTCCGCACCTACATGGGGCCGGTCGAGGAAGAGGCGTCGACCGTCTACCTCAGGCCCGAAACGGCCCAGGGCATATTCGTCAACTTCAACAACGTGCTCAACACCACCCGCCGCAAACTGCCTTTCGGCGTGGCGCAGATTGGCAAGGCGTTCCGCAACGAGATCACCACCGGCAACTTCATATTCCGCACCCGTGAGTTCGAGATAATGGAGATCGAGTATTTCGTGAAGCCGGGCGAGGACGATGAGTCCCACCGCCAATGGGTCGAGGAGTGCCTGGACTGGTACCGCGAGCTCGGCGTCAGCCCGGAGCGGCTGCGAGTCCGGGAACACGAGGGCAGCGAGCTGGCCCACTACTCCAAGGCGACGCACGACATAGAGTACCGGTTCCCCTGGGGCTGGGGAGAGATACAGGGAATCGCCAACCGGACGGACTACGATTTGTCCGCCCACGGTTCGGCAAGCGGGGAGTCGCTGTCCTGGTTCGACGACGAGACCGGCCAGCGGGTGGTGCCCTACGTTGTCGAGCCGTCCGCCGGCGTCGACCGCGCCCTGATGACTTTCCTGGTGGACGCCTACACAGAAGAGGAGGCCCCCACCGCGTCGGGCCGCACCGAGCGCCGCGTTGTTCTGCGGCTCCACCCGTCACTTGCGCCGGTGAAGGTCGCGGTGCTGCCGCTCAGCCGAAACCAGAGGCTGGAGCCGCTGGCCCGGAGCGTCTTCGAGAGCGTCAGGCGCTCGGCGGGGATGAACGGCGTGGTGCAATACGACTCGGCTCAAAGCATTGGGCGGCGCTACCGCCGGCAGGACGAGATCGGAACACCCATCTGCGTCACGGTGGACTTCGACTCGCTTGACGACCACGCTGTCACCATACGCGAGCGCGACTCGATGGCGCAGACGCGCGTCGCCATCGACGCGCTGCCCGGAGAGCTGGCGAGCCGTCTGGCCGGCTGACCCGGTCAAGGCAGGGTCCCAAGAGCCACGTGCGCCACTTTACCGCGAGACTATAGGGGGAACGCCGCCTTGGGCCTCGAGGTAGCCGAAATCACCATGAACTGGCTCGAAGCCCCCACCGGCGTAGCCCACAGCTTCGCGAACAGCCTGGTGGAGGACTCGGACGCCTGGGGACCCGGCGTCGCCTTCGGGTTTTACTCCAGAGACGATCTGGTCAGTGAGGCGAGACGGTACTGCGAATCGAATCCGGCTTCCCCGGAGGAGCGAGACCAGATACGGCGATGGATCGAGGGTCTGCCATTCGACGACAGCGACTTCGTGGCGCTTTACTTCAGCTGGTAGGCCCACAAGCAGCCGCATGAAGATAGTACACTTCAGCGACGTCCACGTTGGCGTCGAAAATTACGGCCGGATCGACCCCGACACGGGGCTTTCGGCGCGCTTGGGCGACTTCCTCTCCACGTTCGACGAGGTCGTCGAGTACGCCATTGCCGAACGCGCCGACCTCGCGCTGTTCACGGGCGACGCCTACAAGAGCCGCAACCCGAGCCAGACGCACCAGCGTGAGTTCGCCGCTCGCATCGCCCGGCTCGCCAACGCCGGCATTCCGGTGTTCCTGGTGGTCGGCAACCACGACATGCCCCTCACCGCCGGCCCCGCGACGGCGCTAGAGATTTTCGACACGCTGGGCGTCCGCATGGTGCACGTCGGCGAGCGGCTGGCCACTCACGTCGTTGACACACATTCCGGGCCGGTGCAGATCGTATCTGTTCCATGGGTCAGGCGCAGCCACTTCCTGGCATCCGAGGAGAGGAGCGGGCTGACGATCGACGCGATTAACGCCCTGATCCAGGACCGCCTGACCGAGGGCGTGAAGTCACTCGCGGAGCGGCTGGATCCGTCCCTGCCCGCTGTGCTGGCCGCGCACGTGACAGTAAGCTCTGCAGTGGTGGGCGGCTCGACACGCGATAGCGTGCGGCACGGCTCCGAACGCAGCATGATGCTGGGCCGGGACCACGTGCTGCTTCGCAGCAGCTTGGCGCGTCCGCAGTTCGACTACGTGGCCCTGGGCCACATTCACAAGCACCAGGTCGTTGGCGAGCAGCCCATGATGGCCTACGCCGGCAGCCTCGAGCGCGTGGACTTCGGCGAGGAGTCTGACGACAAGGGCTTCTGCGTTGTAGAGTTGGACCCTTCGCTTCCCGCGGGGTCACGCCTGAAGTCATTCAGTTTCCAGAAGGTGAACGCGAGAAGGTTCATCACCATCGACGTCAGGCTGCAATACGGAGACCCCGATCCGACGGCCACGGTGCTGAGTGAGATCGATAGGCAGCGCGTCGAAGGCGCCATAGTCAAACTCAACATCGAGCTTCCTATCCAGTTGCAGGGCCACCTCAGAGACGCCGATATACGGCAGGCCCTGAACAGCGCATTCTACGTCGCCTCCGTCTCCAAGACGCCAATAGAGCAGCCCAAGAACAGACTCGGCGCGGCCTACTCCAAGGGCACCACACCACAGGAGCTGCTGCGCCTCTATTTGGACAGCAAGAACGTAGCGGAGGATAGGGCGGCTATCCTGATTGGCAGGGCGGAGGAGCTGTTTGTGGAGGAAATCTGACCGATGGACAATCGCAACCCGCGCTCGAACGCGCCCTCGCTGCTGGCGGCTGTGCTGCTGGCGGCACTCTGCCTGGTTTTGCTCGCCGGCTGCGGCGGGGAATCCGCGGCGCCGGAGGACTCCGAGCCACTGGACCCCGCTCCGGACTTCGAACTGCCCCTGTTCGCCAACGCCAACCACGCCGCGGGCGACACCCTCACTCTGGCCGAGCTGGAAGGCCGGCCCGTCGTGCTGAACTTCTGGTTTCCGTCGTGCCCGCCTTGCGTAGCCGAAATGCCGGACCTCGAGGCCTCGTTCCAGGAGCACAAAGACACCGGGCTCGCGTTCATCGGCGTGCAACTCGTCGGCGTCGACAGCGAACAGAACGGGCAAGAGTTTGTCGATAGCCTTGGAGTTACCTACGCCCTCGGACCCGACCGTGAGGGCGAAATCTCCTTCGAGAAGTACGAGGTGCCGGGCTTTCCCACCACGTTCTTTCTGGACGCCGACCACGGGATTGTGCGCAAGTGGAGCGGCCCTCTCAACCGGGAGAAGCTCGAGGAGCTGGTCGCCGAGATTCTGCCTTAGCGCCGAGCGCCGCACGCATTCTGCGCCAAGAGTGTCTGCCTGCGGTACGAGGGCTGGAGGGCAGCCGGAGCGGCCGGTGAGATGCGGCAGTTGAAGTGAGCGCCACCGACGTCTTCATGCTCATGGTCCGATGGCTGCACGTGGTGTCTGCGGTGGCCTGGGTAGGCGGCAGCCTCTTCTACCTGCTGGTGCTTCGCCCCGCGTCGCGGCGTTCACCGGAGGCAGCCGATCTCCTGGGCGAAGCCACCGCGACCGAATTCCGCGCACTTGTCGACACCTGCATCATCGTGCTTATCGTCACCGGCGGGGTGCTCACTTTCCACCGGCTCGAATCCGCGTCCGTTGGCGCCGCCTACGTCTTGGTACTCGCGGCAAAGGTCGCGCTCGCCACGGTCATGTTCGCCCTCGCCTGGCGTAGGCGCCGCCCCCGAGGATCGCCCATATTCCCGGAAGAGCCGGAACAATCGACCGGTCGACTTGCGCGGGTCTCACGTGCGTTGTCGGGCTACAACCTCGTGGCGATTCTGGGTGTGCTCGTCTTCCTGCTGGCAGACCTGCTCGCGGCGCTGTACGAGATAGCAATCTCGAGCTAGCGAGTGGTGCGGCAGATCAGACGCGGAGCTCGGGGGGAAGCAGGTTGGGGATGGTGTCCTCGATCGGGAAGACCTCGCCGCACTCGGTGCAGCGCAGGCTTCCTTCCACTATCTCGTCGCCCTCGCGCCGGTCGACGGTGAGGCCCAGCTCGCCCCTGCATAGCGGGCAGGCCAGAATGTCCATCAGCTCATCTTTCAACGCCGCGTACCTCCTGAGAGTCGCCGTGCCTGGGGCCTAGCGCTTGTGGCCCAGAATGCGGATCTGCGACGTGGTGAAGAACAGTTTGCCATCGCCGTCGCGTCCAATGTCTACGTGTCGCTTGAGCGACTCCGGAGCGTTCTTTATCAAGTCGAAGATGCGCTCGCGGTTTTCGGGCGGGGTGTCGGCGCGGTCCATCCAGTTCTCCATTGAGCTCATGCGCCCACTGGTGACATACACCTCGTTGACCTCGAGTCCCGCTGCGCGGTAGGCGTCGTTCCACTCGGTGAAGCTGTGATTGCTGCCGTGGCTGGAGTCCCGCAGCCACTCCAACTCGTCGACGTATTCCCTCGCATCCGGGTCCTCGGGACCCATGCTGTCGGCGACGAGCACCAGGCCGCCGGTCTTGCACACGCGCGCCATCTCCCGCACCGCGAGTGGATGGTCCGGAAAGTGGGCAGCCGCCAGCCGCGATGTCACGATGTCGAACTGCCCGTCCACGAACGGCAGCGCCTGCGCGTCGGCGGCAACGGGCCACAGGTTGGCAACGTCCCTGTCGCGCATTACGACCGGAATCTCCCTGAGCATCAGCATGGTCACGTCGCTCGCGACCACGTTGCGCACGTGCGGGGCGAACGCGCAGGCCAGGTGGCCCGGGCCGGTTCCCACGTCCAGCACGACCTCGTCGCCTCGCGGCGCCGCCATTCGTACCAGCTGCTCGAGCGCCTCCAGGTTGCCGTGGCTCTCCCTGTAACGGCCGGCGCGCTTGCCGAAATAATCTATGGATGCGAGCTGCCGCGGCCCGGCCGAGGTGTCTTCCATCGTGGTGAACTCATCCGTCTACTGGTTTGTAATCAGTTGCGCGGCCACGGCGGGAACCGCCACCCGCGGAGCACGCCAAACGATAGCACCGCGCGCTACGCGCGTCAATTGGCGCCGGTCGTGCGCGGCCCGCATCATGCTCCTCGTGCCCCGTCCCCCCCAGCCTATCCTTCATTCGCCCAAGCCTATCCGTCATTCCGGCCCCCGAGCCGGAATCCAGGGGCGGGGAGCCTCAGCAGGATTGTCCCGCTCGGCGTTGCCACTGCGGACCGCCCCCAGGCCCGAAACTTGCGGCGATATGCGTTATCTGATAGTGTCAATGGCTGACATTCCAACCGATGGTGACCTGATTCCAACATGGTTTTGCGCCGCGCAGTCGACCAAAAACGAGACGAGCTTCGAGAGAAGCGGGAAGAGGCGCTGCTTGGCGGCGGGGCCCGTCGCATCGAGGGACAACACCGACGCGGCAAGCTCACCGCAAGAGAGCGCATAACCATGCTCCTCGACGAAGGCACGTTCGAGGAGTTAGACGCCTTCGTTCTACACCGGGCTACCGAGTTCGGACTCGAAAACCAGAAGTTCCTCGGAGACGCAGTCGTTACCGGATACGGCAAGGTGAACGGACGGCTGGTCTTCGTCTACTCTCAGGACTTCACCATTCTGGGCGGGTCGCTGTCCGAGGCCGTGGCCCAGAAGGTGTGCAAGGTGATGGATCTTGCCGTCTCCACCGGAGCGCCCGTGGTGGGCCTCATCGACTCCGGCGGCGCCCGCATCCAGGAGGGCGTGGACAGCCTCGCTGGCTACAGCTCCATTTTCCACCGCAATGTCCGGGCGTCGGGCGTGATT
Organism: Dehalococcoidia bacterium; assembly: GCA_965262385.1. Lineage (GTDB taxonomy): Bacteria > Chloroflexota > Dehalococcoidia > Lucifugimonadales > CATOSD01 > CATOSD01. The sequence goes on from CBDHFB010000016.1 coordinate 530,282, forward strand.
CCCCAGATATCGGTAATCCTGGGCCCCGCGGCGGGCGGCGCGACCTACTCGCCCGCGTTGACGGACTTTGTCTTCATGGTCGAGGGCGTTGGGCAGATGTACATCACCGGCCCCGACGTGATTCGCTCCGTGACAGGAGAGGTAGTTACCCACGAGGAGTTGGGCGGCGCGGTCAGCCACGCGGCCAAGAGCGGCGTTGCCCACTTCGCCTTCGCGAGCGAGGAGGAGTGCTTCGCCCAGATCGCCCGTCTGCTGTCGTTCCTTCCTCAGAACAACATGGAGGAGCCGCCGCGCCTGGCGCCCCGCGATGACGCCGAGTTGTGGGATGAGGGGCTCGTAGAGCTTATCCCGGACAACCCCAACCAGCCGTACGATATGCTCGAGGTGATTGGCCGCGTAGTCGACGACGGCGAGTTTATGCAGGTGCACGAGAGATTCGCCGGCAACGTTGTGGTGGGCTTTGCCAGGATCAACGGCCGGCCCGTCGGCATCGTCGCCAATCAGCCCTTCTTCATGGCGGGTGTGCTGGACATCGATTCTTCAGTCAAGGCCGCCAGGTTCGTCAGGTTCTGCGACGCTTTCGACTTCCCGCTGGTGACCTTCATCGACGTGCCCGGGTTCATGCCCGGCACAACCCAGGAGCACGGCGGCATCATCCGACACGGCGCGAAGCTCATCTTCGCCTACGCCGAGGCCACGGTGCCAAAGGTAAGCGTCATCACCCGCAAGGCCTACGGCGGCGCCTACATCGTGATGAGCAGCAAGAATCTGGAAGGCGACATCAACTACGCCTGGCCCACTAGCGAGATTGCCGTGATGGGTGCGGACGGGGCGGTCAACATCGTGTATCGAGGAGAGTTGCGAGACTCCGACCGCCCCGACGAGCTCCGGGCGGAGCTGATTCGCGACTACGACGAGCGGTTGATGAATCCGTACATCGCCGCCAACCGCGGCATGATCGACGACGTGATCGACCCCGCCGAGACCCGGCGGCGCATCTCCCACGCCCTGGACATGCTTGCCAACAAGCGGGACTCATTGCCGTTCAAGAAGCACGGAAGCATCCCGCTGTGATATCGCCCGTGGGCGGCCGCCCGGCTCCCGACCAGAGGCTGGTCGCCGCCATCACCGCGGCGGTGCAGGCGTACCTGAATCAGGAGGCGGCGCCACTGCCCCGTGCGGGAGGCGCGCGCGGGGGTAGTGCCTGGAAGCTCGCCGCCCGTAACCCGTCCTTCGAAACCCCGGCCATCCGGGCCCTGTCCTGGAGAGGCCGCTAACCCGCGCCGCACACCGCCACCGAGTGAGATTTGCTGAATTGGCCGCCAACCCTATCAAGATAACGGACACAACCTTCAGGGACGCCCATCAGAGCCTGCTTGCCACGCGGCTCGAGATGGCGGACATGGAACCTGTCGCGTCCGCCATGGACGCGATTGGCTTCCACTCCTTGGAGGTGTGGGGCGGCGCGACCTTCGATGCCGCCACCCGCTTCCTGCACGAAGATCCGTGGGAGCGGCTGCGCACGTTCGAGCGGCTCATGCCCAGCACGCCCCTCATGATGCTGCTCAGAGGCCAGAGCCTTGTGGGATACCGCGCCTACGCCGATGACGTCGTCGACGCCTTCATCGACCGAGCCGCCCACGTCGGCATAGACATCTTCCGCGTGTTCGACGCCCTCAACGACGAGTGGAATCTTGAACGGGCGGCCCATGCCGTCAAAGCGAGCGGGAAACACCTCCAGCTGGCCATCTGCTACTCCATCACCGAAGGCGGAGGGCTCGGCGGTCCCATCTACTCGCTCGACTACTACGTCGAAAAGGCCAGGCGATTCCAGGACATGGGCGCCGACAGCATCTGCATCAAGGACATGGGAGGCCTGCTGGCTCCGTACGACGCTTTCGACCTGGTAACCGCGCTCAAGCCTGTGTTGAACGTGCCATTGCAGCTTCACACACACTACACGAGCGGGATGGCATCCATGGCGGTGCTGAAGGCAATCGAGGCCGGAGTGGACGTTGTCGACACGTGCCTCGCGCCGCTGGCCTTGCGCACGGCGCAGCCCGCCATCGAGCCACTGGAAGTGGCGTTGCGTGGTACCGAGCGCGATTGCGGCCTCGACCTCGCGGCAATCCTGGAGGTAGGCGACTACCTGGAGTCCATCCTGCCAAAGTACCGACACCTGATGCAGGACCCGCGGTCCGCCGTCATCGACGTTCGCGTGCTGGACCACCAGATACCGGGCGGCATGGCGAGCAACCTGATCTCGCAGCTACGGGAGGCGAACGCTCTCGACAGGCTCGACGAGGTGCTGGCCGAGGTGCCGAGAACCAGGCGAGACCTGGGCAACCCGCCGCTGGTTACGCCCATGAGCCAGATGATCGGCTCTCAATCGGTGAGCAACGTGCTCTTCGGCAGGTACGCCATGGTCTCGGACCAGGTGCGGGAGTACGCCTCCGGAATGTACGGACGCCCGCCGGCCCAGCTCGACCCAGAGGTGCGTAGCATCGCGCTCCGAGGCGACGCGCGGGACAGCCGGCCGATTTCGGGCAAGCCGTCGGCCCTGCTCGCGCCCGAGATGGAGCGGGCCGCCGAGCAGGTCAGACCGCTTTCCGACGACCTGGAGGACGTGCTCACCTACGCGCTGTTTCCGTCCACCGGCATGAGGTTTCTGCGCATCAAGCACGGCCTTGACCCCAGGCCCGACAGGCCGGAGTCCGGCGCACCCGCCACGCAGCCCCCAGGGCAACCCGAAGCGCTGCCAGAGAAGAGCTCGCGGGCGCGGGCCTTCAACGTCTTCGTCGAGGGCTCCGTCTACAAGGTCGAGGTCGACCCACAGCAGACCACACCGGCCGCACCGGCGCCACCGCGACGTCCGGTGGCTGTGCCCGCGCCCGCCGCGGCTCCAGCGCCGGCTGCCGGCGCCGCCGAGGGCGAGGCGGCCATCACGGCGCCCATGCCTGGAATCGTGCTGCGGTACGTTGTCGAGGTCGGCCAGAGCGTGGCCGCCGGCGACCCTGTTCTGGTGCTCGAGGCGATGAAGATGGAGAACACGCTGCCTTCGCCGATCAGCGGCTCGATAAAGTCGCTTTCGTTCGACGCGGGCGTGACCGTTTCTAAAGATGACGTTTTGGCGGTCATAGCGCCTTGACGACTCGGCCGCCGAGCGGGCGGCCGGAGCGCGAGGCCGGACCGACCGGCATGAATCGCGATATCTGAAAGGAGACCCAATGGCATACGAGCAGATTATCGAGTCCGCCAAGGAGCACTTCGGCACGTTGGTCCAGCAACAGCTGGAGCGTGTAGAACGGCTCAAGGAGGAAGGCGATTGGATCGACTACTCGTCCATCAGCCCCATCATCATCGGCATGTTGGGCGGCGACGGCATCGGCCCCTCCATCAGCGCCGAAACGCAGGCCGTGCTGGCATACCTGCTGCGAGACGAGGTAGCCTCAGGCAAGGTGGACTTCCGCGTCATCGACGGCCTGACCATCGAGAACAGGGCCGAGAAACTACAGTCCATCCCGGACGATGTCCTTGCCGAGATCAAGGAGTGCCACGTCACTCTCAAGGGACCTACCCACACGCCGGAGCGGGGCGATGGCTGGCCCAACATTGAAAGCGCCAACGTGTCCATGCGCAAGGAGCTGGACCTGTTCGCGAACGTCCGCCCCGTGCGAATCCCCCAGCAAGGCGTGGACTGGACGTTCTTCCGCGAAAACACCGAGGACTTGTACGCGGTGGGCAGCCAGGGCCTGAACGCGACCGAAGATCTGGCCATCGACTTCCGCATCATCACAAGCCAGGGTTCCGAGCGCATCATCGACGCCGCCTTCGCCCACGCGCAGCGCACCGGCAGGCAGCGCGTGACCATCGTCACCAAGGCCAACGTCGTCAAGACCACCGACGGCAAGTTCCTGGACATCGCCAGGAAGGTCGCGGAGCGCTACCCGGACATCGAGTGGGACGGCTGGTACATCGACATCATGACCGCCGCTCTCATAAACCCCGCCCGCCAGAAGGACTTCCAGGTGCTGGCTCTGCCGAACCTGTACGGCGACATTCTCACCGACGAGGCGGCCCAGATCCAGGGCGGCGTCGGCACCGCGGGAAGCGCCAACGTTGGCAAGCGCTACGCGATGTTCGAGGCCATCCACGGCAGCGCCCCCCGCATGGTGCAGGAGGGCAGGGCCCAGTACGCGGACCCCAGCTCGCTGCTCCGCGCGGGCGCTATGATGCTGGAGCACATCGGCTTCGAGGACCTGGGCGGCAAGCTCCACAAATCTCTCGACATCTGCGGACAGTACGAGCGCAAGGTCATAACCACCGGCCGCAACACCGGCGCGACCAGCCGCGAGTACGGCCAGTACATCATGTCCACCGTCGAAGATCCGACCGTCGAGGACAGGTGGCAGGAATACGTCAACACCGTAGGCTAGACCAAGCGGCCACACACGTAGGGGCGGGTTTGAAACCCGCCCGTTGAGGACCGTCAGGGAGAGAGCCCGACCATGAAGGTAGTTAGGGCGCACAACATGACCAGGGAGGCCGCGGCCGACAAGATCACGTCGAGCTTCGACGAGTTCGTGTCCGGCTTCGACGACACGGTCTCCGGAGTATCGCGCACCTGGTCGGGCGACACGATGGAGTTCGAGTTCAAAGCGCGGGGCCTCAACTTCAAGGGCACCTTGGAAGTGACGGACGCCGACTACGAGATCGACCTCTCGATACCGCTGGCGCTCCGGCCCTTCGAGGGGTTGGTAGCGGAGAAGCTGGAAGAGGGCATCGACGACTTCCTGGAGGGTTAGGCAGGCATCGGCCGCACCGCGGGCGGTTCGCGAACCGCCCCTACGTTAAGGACGCCAATCTGCAAGAACGGAGTACGCAACAGAAATGCGCAGCAAGGTAACAGTGGTAGGGGCGGGCAACGTAGGGGCTACCGCCGCACAACGCATATACGACAAGGGCTACGCCGACGTGGTGCTGGTCGACATAGTCGAGGGGCTTCCCCAGGGAAAGGCCCTCGACATGCTCGAGGCCGGGCCCATCCTCGGCACGGACGCCTCCATAATCGGCACCAACGACTACGCCGATACGGCCGGCTCGGACATCGTGGTCATCACCTCCGGCGTGGCGCGCAGGCCCGGCATGAGCCGCGACGACCTGCTGCTTACGAACATGAACATAATCACCAGCGTAGTCAAGCAGGTGGTGGAGCACTCCCCCAAAGCCATGCTGCTCGTCGTGACCAACCCCCTGGACGCTATGGTGCAGCGGGCCTACCAGGTCAGCGGCCTGCCCAAGGAGCGGGTGTTCGGCATGGCCGGCATTCTCGACACCGCGCGCTTCCGCACGTTCATCGCCCAGGAGTTGGGCGTCTCGGTCGAGGCGGTGGCTACGTTCGTACTCGGCGGCCACGGCGACACCATGGTCCCCATCGCCGCCAGCACCACGGTTGGCGGCACGCCGCTGTCCGAGCTGCTTCCCCCGGAGAGGGTGGACGCGCTGGTGAAGCGCACCCAGGACGGCGGCGCTGAGATAGTGAACCTGCTCAAGAGCGGCAGCGCCTACTACGCGCCGTCCGCGGCAATCGTGCAGATGGTCGAGTCCATCCTGTTCGACAAGAAGCAGATTCTGCCGTGTACCGCCTACCTGGAGGGCGAGTACGGCATAGACGGCATCTACGTCGGCGTTCCGGTCAAGCTGGGCGCGGGCGGCGTGGAGGAAGTAATCGAGTTCCAGCTAACGCCGGAAGAGGCCGCCGCGCTCCAGCACTCCGCCGACGCCGTGCGCGAGCTCATCGACGTGATGGCCGCGCAGGGGTAGGGGGGAGTAATTGCCCCATAGGGACGATTTTCTATGACGACAGCTACTAGGCATAGAGAAATCAGCGCGGCGTTTCTCAGTCAGGCTGAGGACGAGTTTCAACAGGGCCAACTGCTACAGGCATCTGAGAAAGCTTGGGGCGCGGTCGCGCACTACGTAAAGGCGATTTCGGAGGACTATGGGTGGAACCATCAGTCCCATTACCTTTTGCGCGAGAACGCCAAGAGGCTGATAGCTCTCACAGACGATTACAACCTTCACTGGCAAAAGCTGATTGTCGCTGAAGCGATGCACGTGAATTTCTATGAAGAGAGCCTTCAAGAGGATGATGTCCGGCTGGGCATAGCCACCGCAAGAGCACTCATTGACCTGCTGGAGAGCGTGGCACCCGTTAGGCGTTGCAGGCCGTTGCACGGAATCGAACAAATCACATAGGTGAATTCCCGCATGACGCAAAACCTTCTATTTGGCCGAATTGACACGCGCGTTGAACTCGACAAAGAAGATGGCGACCACGCATACTTCCACGCACTAAGTTTGAAACTGGAATATCTGGCAAAGATTGTCACAGCCGGAATCGTGGCATGCATTGGCGACGACGTAGACAAGCATCGTTATTCATTGGAACATCGGCTAGTCCGGGCTGACTCGTTTGGCACGTGGATTGAGATTCTCCACGCTGCCTTAGTCGGGCCTTCCAGTCAACTGTTTGGCGGCGGCGCTCTAAACTTAGTGAGGGACCTAACTGAGCGAGTCGGTCCAGGCGATTGGCGTTACGAAGCCGTAGCGAATCTGCACCAAGCGACGAACTTGATAGGGCTCAAGATCCAGTTAGGCAACCGCGTAACGTTGCGCCAATTCTTTGACCTATGCGTCAGTTTCAGAAATAGAAGCCGCGGACACGGCGCGCCTACAACTGAACAGTGCGCTCAATGTTGTCCCAAACTGGGCGAAGCCTTAAGTGCTGTTGTTGGCAATCTGCGTCTGTTTCGAGTCCCATGGGTCCATCTGCACCAAAATCTCTCGGGGAAGTATCGTGTATCAAAGCTCTTGTCCGAAAGTTCACCCTTTGACTACCTGAAGAGGGAGCGAGACATCCAATTCCGAGATGGAGTCTATTTCTACTGCGATCGACCCGTTCACACTCCATTTGTGTTTTCCGATCCTGAGATTCGTGACATAGCGTTACCAAATGGTAACTTTAAGAACAACCGCTTTGAAGCACTTTCGTACATAACTAACGACCTGACGGTGAAAGAAGGCGTGGAGTGGTCTGACCCTCCTTCGCGCCTTCCATCAAGCGAGACTGAAGGCCGCAAAGAGCTTGACATAGTAGGAAATACATTCTCGAACGTTCCACCCATGCCTACTGGATACATTCCCAGAAGTGACTTAGAAGGTCAAGTTAAGGAAGAACTACTAAATTATGACCAGCACCCGATAGTGTCATTAACTGGGCCAGGGGGTGTGGGAAAGACAACAATCGCGATTTCGGCTATCCGAGAAATTGCTGCCCAACGATCACAGCCTTACGACGTCATTCTCTGGATAAGCGCTCGGGACATCGACCTTCTTGAATTTGGGCCGAAGCCCGTTTCGCCGCGTGTTGTTACAGAGGACAATATTGCGGAGGCTGCGGCAGACTTGTTAGAGGCTGCGGGTAGGGAGGAACGGCATTTTGATAGGCGCGCTTACTTTCAAAACGCCCTAGAAAGTGGAGCTTGGGGAGGCCCTACTCTCTTCGTACTTGATAATTTTGAGACAATGCAGAATCCCTCCGATGCATTCAGATGGATTGACACCTATGTCCGGCCACCCAACAAAGTCTTGATTACAACTAGATTCAGAAGTTTTGTTGGTGACTATCACATAGAAATTGGTGGTATGACCGACGAAGAGGCCAAATGTCTCATAGAGGAGCATGCGAGTCGATTAGGTGTTGCTAATCTCCTCAATGATGCGTATAAGGAAGACCTGATTAGGGAGTCGGATGGGCATCCGTATGTGATTAAGATCCTTCTCGGAGAGGTTGCCAAGGAACAAAGGGCTGTGACTCCAAAACGCGTATTTGCATCTTCGGATGATCTCTTGCGATCTCTGTTCCAGAGAACATTTAACGCCTTAAGCCTTGCCGGGCAGCGAGTATTCCTCTTGCTATGCAGTTGGCGAGTTCTTGTGCCAGAAGTAGCAGTTGAAGCCGTGTTACTGCGTCCCGGCACGGAGCGGTTTGATGTTTCCAGCGCCTTGGAAGAACTGAGCCGGTATTCCCTTGTCAATCGGGTAAGTTTCGCAGAGGACTCCCCCGAAGGAGAGGGGGCTTTCGTCGGGGTACCGCTTGCTGCAGTGGAATACGGGCGTCGCAGGCTAGAAGTTAGTCCCTTCAAAGCTGCGATTGAACAGGACCGCAGACTTCTAATGGAATTCGGAGCGGGCAAGCAAACAGACGCGGCACATGGCGTGTTACCTAGGATCGATAATTTAGTACAGTCGGTAGCTAAGCGTGCAAGTGAGAAACCTGAAACGCTCGGCGAAATCTTGCCAATTTTAGAATATCTCGCCGAGAGAGTACCAAAGGCATACCTTAAGCTTGCAGACCTAGTAATTGAAGTTGACTACTCCGCTGATGCCACGGAAGAAGCAAAACGCTATCTAAGCAACTTCCTTGAAGTTGCCGCTCCACCCGATAAATTGTACGCGTGGTTGAGACTTGCTGAACTCTGCGAGTCGAATGAAGATTGGTTCGGAGCGGTCCATGCTTTGACCGAGGCCATGTTGCTATCAACGTCTGACGTGGATGACATAAGTAGATACGCAAATCGCCTTAACACCCTTCTCAGAGTCCTCAAAGGCAGGAACATTGAAATGGCGTGGTCTGGAGGACTCAGCGAGCTCATCCAACGAGCCATTCAGGCCATGGAACGACGACTAAGTGTGATGTCTGCCACGGACTGCTCACGGCTTGCGTGGCTATATCTGAACATCGGCAACACAAGCAGGGCACTTGATGTTGCCAACATCGGGCTAAGGCGCGACCACATCAATGAGTACTGTTTGAATCTGGCTCGAAAGCTAAATGTTGTCTAAGACTGCCTCGAACGCCGGGCCTTCGGTGACCTGTTCCCTTTAACAAGACAGTAACGAAACGTAAACCGATTGCGAATACACTGGCGAATCACGGTAACAAGCTATGAAGCTAACATACGACGCCGACACCGATACACTACACATACTGCTAAGCGATTCGCAGATAGACGAAAGTGACGAGGAGCGGCCAGGCGTCGTGCTGGATTACGACAAGCGCGGAAACGTGGTCGGCATTGAAATCTTGGATGCGGCGCGGCGCATGGAAGACCCCAAGGCGCTGGAGTTCGTCGTGTCAGGGTGAGGCCTCCGCTGACGCCGTGCGTGAGTTCGTCTATGTGATGTGATGCAGGGACAGGGCAGCGGGGCGGGAAGGGTTTGAGAGAAGTACATGGAGGCTTAGCCATGAAATTGACTGTGACGCTTTATACTGATGAGGACGGTGTCTGGATTACCGAATGTCCGTCCATTCCCGGTTGCGTCAGTCAGGGAGAAACCAAAGACGAGGCGCTGGCCAACATCAAAGAGGCGATAGAGCTCTGCCTAGAAGTGCGGGCTGAGAAGGGCATGCCCCTAAACGTCGAAACGCGGCAGGTAGAAGTAACGCTCTAATGCCTCCGCTGCCCTCATTGAGCGGGGCGCAAATTGTTCGCAACTTCCGGCGTTTCGGATGGGAAGTCTTCCGCCAGCGCGGCAGCCATATCATCATGTCCAAACCAGGGGCGGTCAGGTCTCTTTCGGCGCCAAATCACTCAACTGTCGCCAGAGGAACCCTTCGCAGTCTCATACGTACCGCCCGGCTCACAGTCGATGAGTTTTGCTCTAGACTGTAACGCGCACATCTAACATACAATGCTTCTAGACAGCCGCCGTGCCACGCGGCCAGCAACTCACAACGAAAGGAAAACACTACCATGCCACAAGGTGACGTTGGTTTCGTAGGACTCGGCATCATGGGCCGGCCCATGGTCCGCAACCTGTTGAAGGCCGGCTACTCGCTGACGGTGTACGACATCGTCGGCTCCGCAGTCGAAGAGATGGTCACCGATGGCGCGGCCGCCGCCTCGTCGGCCCGCGAGGTCGCCGAGAGGGCCTCCATCGTCATAACGATGGTGCCCGACTCGGCCGACTCCGAGGCCGCCATACTCGGCGAGGGCGGAGTGCTGGAGGGCGCGTCCGAAGGCTCGGTCGTCATCGACATGAGCTCCATCGCACCGGCTAGCTCCCAGAAGATAGCCGCCGCGTGCGAGCCCGCCGGCGTCAGCTTCCTGGACGCCCCGGTCAGCGGCGGCGAACCGGGTGCCATCGCGGGCACGCTCGCCATCATGGTCGGTGGCAAGCAGGACGTATTCGACGCTCAACTGGAGCTCCTGGGCTGCATGGGAGCCAGCATCGTGCTGTGCGGCGACTACGGCGCGGGCAACACCACCAAGCTCGCCAACCAGATCATCGTCGCGGCCAACATCGAGGCCGTCGGCGAGGCGCTCACCCTGGCCAGGAAGGCCGGCCTCGACCCCAACGTGGTGTTCGACGCCATCAAGGGAGGACTCGCAGGCAGCACCGTGCTGAACGCCAAGGGCCCCATGATGATAGCCGGCGACTTCCAGCCCGGCTTCCGCATCCGGCTTCACCAGAAGGACCTGCGAAACGCCCTTCTCACCGGCATGGACCTGGGCGTGCCCCTTCCGGTCACCAGCCTGGTGCAGCAGATGATCGGCTCCCTGGTCAACGACGGCAAGGGCGACCTCGACCACTCGGCCATCGCAAACTTCATCGAGGACATGGCGAACACGACGATAAGTGGTCAGTAGTCAGTGGTCAGTTATAGGAGTATGACAATGCAATTCGGCATTGGCCTCGACGGCACCCTGGGACTGTCGGTTCAAGACGAAATGGAGATGTCGCGCGAGGCGGCGCGCCTGGGCTACACCAGCATCTGGACACCGGAAGGCACAGGCCAGGACTCTTTCCAGGTGTGCAACTACCGCTGGTCGGCGTCCCGCGACGTGGTTCCCGAAGGTCTGCACACCGGCATATCGGTGTCCCCCGTGATGTGGCGTTCACCCATGGCGTTCGCTATGAGCGGAGGCACCATGAGCCAGGTGACGGGCGGGCGCTTCTACATGGGAATCGGCGCCGGCGGCGTGTACCAGCCCCGCGCCAGGCAGCAGACCGGCATGGCCCGCGTCTCCGCCCTCGCGATGATGCGGGACTACCTCACCACCGTTCGCGGCCTTGTTGCCGGCGAGCGGGTGACCTACGAGGGCGAGACCGTCACGCTGCGCGGCGGACAACTGGGAATCCGCCCGGCCCCGAACACGCCGGTCTATCTCGGCGCGCTCGGCCCGCGGATGCTTGAGCTCGCCGGCGAGTGCGCCGACGGCGCCAGCCTCAACTGGTGCGACGCCGAGCGCGTCGCCTGGAGCCGCGAGCGCGTGAACGACGGCGCCGCGAAAGCGGGCAGGGACCCCTCGGAGATCAAGCTGGCGGAGTATATCCGCGTGTGCGTGGACGACGACGTGGACGCCGCGCGCCGGGCATTCGCGCTGTCAACGATGAACTACGCCCTCGGGCCCCGCGTGCCGACCGAGCGCCAGCGGCAACTCGGCTACCGGGCGCACTTCGAGCGCATGGGGTTCACGGACGCGCTTCGCGAGCTTGACGAAATGCGCTCCAACGGCGCCTCGCGCGAGGAGGTCGCCGACGCGTTTCCCGCCGAGCTTCTGCTCCAGGTCGGCTACTTTGGCAAGCCCGACGGCGCGGCGGCCCACTTCCGGGCACTCGCCGAGGGTCTCGACATCGCCATGGTCAGGGTAGTGGCGGCCCGGCCCGGCGTCGATTCCACACTCGCGGCATTGCGGGCCTGCCGCCCCGAACTGCTGGGCTAGGCCCGCCCACATCACTGTCATTCCTGCCCACACCACTGCCATTCCCGCGAACGCGGGAACCCATGAGTGGAGGCTCCTCAGCAGGCTCCCCGTACCCACAACGGTGGGGCCGACAAGTTGAGCACCTACAAAACCGAAAGGAGCGAGAAGATGCCCAATCTGGTTGGTAGCGGCGACTACAGGTACGAGGTAATCGAGGACTGGGCGAAGCTGCCGGACGGCTGGCAGGCCCCGATGGCGGCCGTCGCCATTGATTCCCAAGACAGGGTCTACGGCTTCAACCGCGGCGAGCACAGGGTCATCGTCTTTGACCGCGACGGCAACTTCCTGAGCTCCTGGGGCGAAGGCAAGTTCCCGTTCCCCCACGCCATCTACGCCGATCCGCAGGACAACATCTGGATCGTCGAGCGCGACGACTGCCAGATCATGAAGTTCACGCCCGAGGGTGAGTTGCTCCTGACCATCGGCAAGCAGGGCTACCGGTCCGACTCCGGCGCCAACAACAGCGAGTACGGCTCTTTGCACGAGCAGGTGACCCACGGCGGTGAGCCGTTCAACCTGCCAGCCGGTGTCGCGGTCGCGCCGTCCGGCGACGTGTTCGTCGCCGATGGCTATGCCAACTGCCGCGTGCACCGCTTCACCGCGGACGGCGAGCACACGCTGTCGTGGGGTGAGCCGGGCACCGGCCCGGGGCAGTTCATGCTGCCCCACGGCGTGTGGGTAGACAGCCGTGGCCGGGTTCTGGTGGCCGACCGCGAGAACGATCGAGTGCAGGCGTTCAGCCAGGACGGCGAGTTTCTCAGCCAGTGGCAGTCCGAGCTAATAGGCCCTGCCACCATCTGGGTAAACTCGGACGGCGCGGCGTTCGTCCCGGAGCACAACGGCGGCTTCTTCAGCGTGCTGTCCCTGGACGGCGAGCGGCTGGCCCGCTGGGGTGGAGACCAGTATCGGTCCTGCCACGGCGCGGCGGGCGATTCACAGGGCAGCATCTACTTCGTCCAGCCGACCTCCGGTGAGGGCAGCACCGGCCGCAGGATCGTAAAGTACGTGCGGGCGTAGATTCACCACTAGCTTGCAAGGTTAAGATATATGCTGCAAACCGAACGAGTAGGCTCCCTGTTCGCAGACGCGAGGGGATTGTACGGCGACGCTCTGGAAATGCTCGACCAGGGGCGGCTACGAAACGCCGCTGAGAAGGCATGGTGCGCCACCAAGCGGGCCACCGACGCGTTGATACTGGCCCGCACCGGCCAAGAGCCGCGAACGTCGGGGCAGACTATGCGTATGTTGCGAGCCTTGCGGCGAGAAGACCCGTCGCTAGAAATAGTACGCAAGGATTATGCCGTCCGTCAGGCGTTTCTGCATGGAGCGTGTTTCTACGACGGGATTTTGGAACCGGCGGAGGACATAATCGCCGACGTTCGGGATACCATAGAATACATCCAGGACGCCGAGTCGAAGGCGGCGGTCTAGGACGGCAATCCCCATCCAGCCACGTTTGGATTGCACACGCGCCGCTCCTGCCATGGCGCGGCGGGCAGCTCGCAGGACAGCGTCTGATTGAGCCTGTTTCAGATTACCAGGTAACGCTGTGTCCTGGTGCCCGTCCACCCCTGGGTTCCCGCGAACGCGGGAATGACGAATGAGGTGGTGGGGATAAAGGGACTAACGGAATGTGCTCCAAACTGCGTAATCCTGCGCATTTCGTAGCTGGAGGGGCTGTCCCTCGATGTCCCAGGGTGTGCGGGATGGTGTGTCAAACCGGGACTTTTGGGGACATTCCGTGACATGGCGGGTGTCCGTGGGGCCTAGGCAGGGTCTTTTCATTTTCACCCTGAGCGTAGCCGAAGGGTCTAAAGTCCTTGCCTGCATCCCCTTCTTCATACTAGAGCCGAGTCCGTGTCGAGTGATTTTAGATTCTTCGCCTTCGGCTCAGAATGACATTTCCCGATAATGAAAAGACCCTGGGATGGGGTCAAGGGCCCCTTGACGGCCGGGAGGGCTATTGGGTACCGCTCCACAGGTGCTGGGGTGGGACGAAACGGGTGTGGGACTTGGCGTCGACGGTGAAGCTCTGGGGGGCTGGCGTGACGCTGGCGGGAATCGATTGAGCGGCTTTGGGGCAGAATTTTGGGCTTGAGATGGGAGGTCACGGGTGAATTTGGGGGCGAGGGTGGGGTGGCGTGGGGCAGACACGTATCTTTTCTCTCCGCTTGGAGCCAGTGTCAGATTACCGGGGGGACACCACACGGAGGCCCCGGCCCCCCTGGGTTCCCACTTTCGCGGGAAAGACGATTTCTCGCGGGTTTCCGCTCCCCGCCCATTCGGCAGGCTCAGGGTATGCTTTCACGGGGACTAGCCTTGCGGGAAAGACGTTGATGGGGGTGCCTAGTAATCTGAGACAGCTTCCGTCTGATTCGTCCAGTTGACTTGCGGCGACGGCAGCACTAACCGCAGAATCGCAGAGTACGTGCCCGTACAAATAACTGTTCTAGGAATCAACCTGTGTGGCAAGGGACATCAACCATCTCGCAAGCCATACTAATTGCTCTATCCCGGCGGTATAGCTTCATAAAAATAAACTACGGTCTTGAGTGTCAACCACGAGAACGAATTGTCAAACATCAAAGTGTAAGTACCAGCGACTTCCGCCTTGAGGTTTCCACGGCCGTTCTTCATTCGCTCTTCAGTTGCCAGGACATTTCCATTGGGGTCAAAGAGCAGTAAGTTGATGTCCAAGTCTTGGCTTTGAGTGTCATCAAGGACCTTGAACGAGTAATTCAAACTCGTCCCTTCAACAGTCCGCAAGGATACGATTTCGGTACCCCCAGCTTCGATTGCGATTAGATAACAGCCAACTCGATATCCGTCCACGAGTGCGGGCAGAGAGTCCCAAAGCTCGTTTGACGACACGGCGTAGCCAATTCCCTCATACCGGCGTCCGCTAACACCAAGGTCTGGCCTCCATGTATTTACGCCGACAACTTCACCCATTGAGTCGATCAACGGCCCGCCGCTATTGCCTGGGTTGATTGCGGCATCGGTTTGTATATACTCCACCGAAGACGAGCATGGTGAATTCGGGTTTTCCTCCACACTCCTGGCAGACACTATGCCCGTTGCCGCAGTGAACTGGTCGCTCGCCATCCTATCAGGATACCCCAACACACCTGCTTCTTGCCCAATTTCAACTTGGTTTGAATCTGCCACACTCAACACTGACAACTGGTTGCCCGGGGCTATGCGGATGACTGCCAAGTCCTTTAGCCCGTCGACGCCCACTACTTGCCCTGTCGTGGTCTCTTGATTATCCAGCACTACAGTAACGTATTCCGCTTGTCCGACCACGTGTTCGTTCGTTACTACCCAACCTGACGAGTCGACAATAAATCCCGAACCGCTACCAGTTTGAGTCATGACTTGAACGACCGCGCGCCTCGCGTCAGCTATCACGTCTTCCCAGGTCGGAGTTGGCGTTGGAGTTGCAGTCGGTCTCGGAGTGGCTGTCGGTGTATGCGTCGGCGTTGGAGTGACAGTAGGAGCGGCGGTTGATACAGGGGGCACCGGTGTAGTCGGCAGCGTGTCAACGCCACCACACGCGACGCATAGCGTCACAACCATGGCTGTACAGACGAAGATGCTCCAGATGGTGGAAGTACGGCTGTTCATCGCTCCCTCTTGCAAACAGCACTGACGCTAGAGCGTCAGGCTTTCACGTTGACTACATCAGTATGGGGGATAGAATTGGCTTTCTCTGCTATGTGCAGTGCCTGCTATCCTCCACCTCTACTCGATGGCATACAGCGTGCCGTCGCGCGACGTCAGGAACAGCACTCCGCTAGCAATCACGGGCGTCGAGTCGATGCGCGCCCCGGTAGCGAACCGCCAGGCCAGCTTCCCGGACTCGCCGTCCACGGCGTACAGAATGCCGTCCGAGTCGCCCACGTACACCGTGTCCCCGGCCACTGAGGCCGATGCGAGGACCGACGCGTCCGTCGTGAATTCCCACAAGGGTTCGCCCGTCACGGCGTCGAATGCAAGCAACTCTTCACCGTGCGAGCCGATGTAGAGGACGCCGTTGGCGATAACTGGCGTGCTGGAGAAACCGCCTCCTCGGATGCGGTCCGCCCACACGTAGCCTTTCTGGGGCGGTATCGAGTTGACCATGCCCCATATGAAAAGCTGGGTGCGAAGCCACCTGGCGGACTTCTCGAAGGGCAGCACCCGCATTCGCCAGTCCAACGCCCTTATTCCTCCCGCCTCGTCGGCCGAGTAGACCAGATTGCCCAACATGGTGGGCGAGCCGTTGGAGATGCTGACCATCGCGTAGTCGAGGCGCAGATTTCCGGTGTTGGTGTCCACCACGTGGAGCGTGCCGCCCTGAGACACCAGCGTGACCACCTCGTCGTTCACCGCCGGGGGCGTGAGAATCGGCCCCTTGGCGTCGTAGGTCCAGCGCAGGTCCCCCGTCTGTGCGTCGAACGCGTACAGAAGTGAATCGCCGGATCCTATGTAGACGACGCCGTTGTGTACGGCGGGTGAGGAGAAGATGTAGTTTTCGGTCTGGTACCTCCACAGCTCCTCGCCGCTGTAGCTGTCCACGGCGAAGAATTTGCCGTCCCTCAGCCCGTAGTACAGTATCCCTCCCACGACCGCCGGCGACGAGTTTACCGGCCCTGTCGTCTTGCGTTCCCAAATCAGGTCGCCCGTAGCCTCGTCCAGAGCTACCACCCGCCGGTCGCCGGTGGTCAGGTACACCATGCCGTCGACAACCGCCGGCGATGAGAACAGGGGGCCGTCGGTGTCGAAACGCCACTTCAGCTTGCCTGAAGGCACGGCGTGGTCATCGGCCACGAGGCCCGAGTGTAGATGGTCGCGTTGGAACATCGGCCAGTTGCCCGGCGTCGACGCGGCGCTGACGTTGGTCGACGCCGGCCCCTGGAAGCGCGTGGTCCCTACGTTCAGGAACGCGAGCCACGCCACCACGAGCAGCACGATGCCGGCCATGATTCCGTAACGAATCCGCTTGCGCAACCTTCGCACCGAGAGCAGCCTGTCGACGATGCTTGTGGCCTCATCCTCGCTCACCACCCGCGCGCCACGCAGCCTCGACCAGCATTGGCCGCACCGCGTGGAACGCGGGTCGTTGGTGTGCGAACAGTAAGGGCATACGATTACGCCGCCCTCTCTTGTCTCTTGGTCCTGTGTCACGGTCTCCATTCCCCAGTTGAAAGGCGCACCATGCGCCAGTCCGGAACGAATCTGGTCTCGTCCCTTCAGATGGTCAATCCTTTTCGCTAAGTCCGCTGTGGGAAGCCACGCTCCTCCGGCGAACGTGCCGCACGGCCAGGAGTGCGGCAACCAAGGCCAGCCCTGCGGCCACCGCGCCGATAGTGACGTACTCGAAACGTTCGCGGATCAGCTCCTCTACGGAGTCGCCGTACAGCGCGATCAGCACGCCCACGGTCATGAAGCGAATCCCTCTGCCGATAAGCGCAGCGACCAGGAAGCCGCGGAGCTCCATGTCCATCACTCCCGACAGCACGGTGAACACCTTGAACGGAATCGGCGTAATCGCGGACGCGATCACCGCCCAGGCGCCGTAACGCCGGTACATGCGCTCGGCGGCGTCCACCTTGTCCGCCGGCGCCACCCGCAGCAGCAGCGGCCGCCCATAGCGAATTCCGAGCCAGCGCCCGATGACCCCTCCCGCCACCGAGGCGACGGTACACAGCGCGGCCAGCCAGATAGCTGCCTCGGGCTGCCGGATACCGATCGCGATGAGCAACGGGTCCGGCGGCACCGGAAAGAAGACCGATTCGCTCAGGGCCACCAGCGCCAGCGCGACCACGGCCGCGCCGCTGTCCGCGAAGTCCAGCGTCCAATCCGCGATAGCGTGCAGCCAGTCGAACATGGGCCGAGCTTCTCAGTAGAAGCGCCGCCCAGCCTGCCAGGGCGGCGTCGCTCCTAGAGGCCCGCAAGCTCCAGCACGCGATCGACGTTCGACGGATCGGAAACGGCAACGCCGTCATCGATCTGTTTGACCACGCTCACCACGGCGTCGTTGACGGGAGTTGGCACTCCGATCTCTCGTCCCATTCGCGAGATGAAGCCGTTCATGAACTCCACCTCGGTCTTGCGGCCCTTTGCAACGTCCTGCCCCATCGACGACTTCCAGTCGCTTCCTCCACGGCCGCCGCGGAACTTGGCGTCCAGCTCCTCCATCACGTCGCCCTCGTCCGCCCTCGCCCACACTTCGGCCGCGACGCCGCTGATGCTCTCCACGAGCACGTTGTGGGCGAGGCCCACCTGGGCTGACTCCTTGCATATCTGGACCTGTATGCGCCGCGCGCCCGGCATCTCCGACAGTCCGGAGGAGCCGAGGCCGGTCATGCCCTGCATCGGGTTGCCCGAGGCGTTCGTGGTGAGCTTCGACCAGCGCTCTCCCCATATGTTAGTCGTTGACTTGGCGCCGTCGATGCAGCTCACCATGGCCACCAGCTCCTCGACCCGGGGCGTGACCTGGCCGTGATGCTCCCCGATTCGGAACACGTCGTGGCCCCGGTCCCGTCCGGGCTGCCCGCCGCGCGTGACGTGGCCGGGCTCCCACAGGGCCACGGTGATGCCGGACATGACGCACGGAATCTCGCGTTCGTGGCCGACTATGGACGCGATGAGACGGTCGTTCATGCAGTTCTGCGAGCTGACGATCGCTCCAGAGGGAGCCAGGAACCGTTTCAGGAAGTGCGCCCCCCACTCGGTGTCGTAGGACTTGAGCGCCAGAAAGGCGTAGTCGAATTTCTTCCTGAGCTGGTAGGCGTCAGCCAGGTGGACGGCGTTCACGGCGACGTTGAAGTCCCCCTGCGTGCCCGACACCTTCAGGCCGGACTCGTTCATGGCGTCCACGTGGACGCCCCACATGTCGATTAGCGTTACGTCATACCCTTCGCGGGTGAGAAAGCCGCCGATGTAGCTGCCGACCGCGCCCGCGCCCAGAATGCCTATGCTCTTACTCATTGCTCTGTCCTCGCTTGCCGAACCCTGATATCGAACTCAAATGCGGCGCCGACACCTACTGCCCTGGCCCTGTGGCTCCAGACCGGACCGTCGGGCTGGTCATCCGGCAGTGACACGGACTCGCCAACCTCGTTCGCGACCTCGAACACCTCGCCGTCGACCACCACGCTCATCCCGTGCCCCAGACCGACGCCCGCGGCCTCGGCCAGATCGCGCAACTTTGCTTCCTGCTCGGCGAATATATCGTGCGCCTCTGCCACGCTCACCGCCTCGAAACTGATGACGTCTCCCGGCATTGCCTGGGCCATGCGGCCTATGTCCACGCTGACGACCGTCGCTATCTTTGCGTACCCCCCTGTGGTGCCCCTATCTGCGAGAAGGACGATCGGGAGTCCGTTGCCGGGCACCTGGACCACGCCGAGCGAAGTCCCGTCCGACACGATGTCGGGACCGGACACGTGCTCGATGGCGGGGCCGTCCAGCCGGTAACCCATCCTGTCAGATTGCACCGACACCTTGTACTCGGATCCCAGCAGCGTCTCGACGCCCTGTTGCGTGAACGCTCCCGTCTGCGGACCGAGCACCACGCGGAGGCGGTGGTCATGGCCGTAGGTCGGTGGTATGACCGCTTCGGGCAGCGCGACCTCGTCGAAGTCATCCTCGAGCGGCGCGCCCAGCGTCTCCAGCTCGTCGCCCGCCCGAAGCGGTCGGCCTCCCAGCCCGCCGAACCCGCCCTTGACGTAAGTCGATCGGCTTCCCATAAGCTTGGGGACGTCAATACCGCCCGCCACCGCCAGGTACGACCGCATCCCATCGCGCGCTCCCTGAAAGCTCAGAACGCTTCCGGCGGAGGCCTTTATGCGCTGCCAGTTCGGAATTGCGTCGCCGTCCAGAAGGGGCGCGAGGTCGGCGCCCGCGATCGCGAACCAGGTGCTCGCGCCGAAACGGACGCGGGGGCCCAGCACGGTCATTTCCAGCCCGGCCTCGCCGTCGTCGTTGCCCGCGAGCAGGTTAGCGGCCCGCAGCGCGTAGGCGTCCAGGGCGCCGGACGCGGGTACGCCGTATCGCTGAAAGCCGTAGCGGCCCCTGTCCTGCACCGTCGTGAGCAGGCCCGGTTCTAAGATTTGAAGCGCCGCGCCGCTCAGCTTACCGGCTCCATGTCAGCCTCGAACTCGCCCGCCTCGACTCGTTCCTGGATTTCGAGATAGCGGACCTCCGTCTCCAGTGGCACGAACCGGATGTAATCTCCCGCCCGGAGAAGCGCCGGCTGTTCGGCCGTCTCGTCGAACAGCCGCAGCGGAGTGCGCCCTATAAGCTGCCAGCCCCCGGGGCTCGCGACCGGATACACTCCGGTCTGGCTCTCGGCTATGCCAACCGAGCCGGCAGGAATCTCCAGCCTCGGCGTGGCTAGCCTGGGCGTGGCCAGCCGCTCCGCGAGACCGCCCAGGTAGGGAAAGCCGGGGCTGAAACCCATCATGTAGACCAGGTAGTCGCTACCGGAATGGATCTCAACCACCTCGTCAGTCGTCAAGCCGGCGTTCTCAGCCACGAACTCCAGGTCGGGGCCGTACTCGCCGCCGTACAGCGTGGGCACAGACACCACCCGCGGCACGGACGAACCGCTGTCGCGCGTATCTTGAAGCAGGGAGCGCAGACTGTCCTCGAGCTCCTGCCAGGTCGTCCTCATGGGGTTGTAGTACACCAGCAGCGAGCGGTAGGTGGGCACCAGGTCGTACACGCCCCTGACGCCGGCCGACTCTATGGCGTGTGCCAAGTCGTGTACGCGCCTGTTGATTTCGGGGCTAATCGCGTCACCGAACTCGACGACGAGGGCCTGGTCGCCGCACGGGAGCAGGGCAGGGGACTCTTGCATCACACTATCTGGCCGACCGGCGTGATCTCTACTCCCGCCTGGGTGAGGCCCTGCCTGAGCGCACGGGCCATGTCCACCGCGCCGGGTGTGTCCCCGTGTAGGCAAAGGCTGTCCGCGCGCACCTCGATAACTTCACCGTTGATGGCGGTCGCCTTGCCCTCGGTGACCATCCTGATGCTGCGCTCCAGCACGTCCTCGACGTCGTGGATTACCGATCCGGGCTGCGAGCGGGAAACCAGCGTGCCGTCGGGATTGAGCGCCCGGTCCGCGAATATCTCCTGCGCCACCCTGAGACCCATGTCACGCGCGATGTCGATCCACCTGGAACCGGCGAGCGCGAGAATTATCATGTCAGGGTCCACCTCCAGCACCGCCTCGCAAATGGCGCGCGCCAGCGGCTCGTCGTTGACCGCCTTGTTGTACATCGCGCCGTGCGGCTTGACGTGCTGGAGCTTCTTGGACTCCGTGAAGGCCGCCAGCGCGCCTATCTGGTAGACGACGTCGTTCTTCGCCTCTTCGGGCGTAACCGACAAGTCCCTGCGCCCGAAGCCGTTCAGGTCCGGGTAGCTCGGGTGCGCTCCAATCGCGACGCCCTGCTCCTCGGCCAGCCGCACCGTGTGCCGCATCCACATGGGGTCCCCGGCGTGGAAGCCGCAGGCGACGTTCGCGGACGTTATGTGCTTGATGACGTCCTCGTCGTAGCCCATCTTGTGCATACCGTAGCTTTCGCCCATGTCGCAGTTGAAGTCTATTCGGTTGGCCATGTCTGGAGGTCTCCTTGCGTCGGTTGGTGCGGGGTCAAATACAATTATAGAGGATTTGGCCGCAAGGGGCAGCGTGCCGTCATGCGGGCGGACGCACCAGCCTGGTCACCGCCGTGGACGACACCTTGGGACCCCAGCTTGGCATGACGCCGCACATGGTGTTCTCCTCGCCGCCGGCGAACACGACGAGCACGTCGTCGGGCGATGCAACCAGCGGCACCATGCGCTCGTCGTCACCGGGCAGCGCCGCTCCCCGCACCTGGCCGGAGCGTTTCAGGTCCGACATCGAGCGCGCCAGCTTGGGGTGCAACGCCTCGCGGAAGTCGGCCTTGCTCCAGCCGCTCCAGGTCTCGCTGTCCCCCGACACGACCACCGCGACCTCGCCGCGCCGCACTATCGACGACTCGTCCCCCGTGGAGCCGACTGTCGACATCGACGTGCCCATCGTGGAAGCCACGTCGGCCACGGACTCGATGATCGCTGCGTGGTCGCCTGTCGTCCGCACCTGCCGGGGCGCCTCGCACGCGAACACCGTCACCGCGCTGTCCGTCGGCGCGAACCCCCGGTCCACGTGGAGCGGGTTCCAATGCGTTTCATCTTCCGCCTCGGCGATGCAGTAGCTGTACTTGCCGGGGTGACCGAGGATGCTGCGGTCGAACAGTCCGGGAACTGCCGCGCAGGCGTTCATCAGCACCAGCCGGATCGAGCGGCCAATGGTTGCGTTCGCCCGGTTGCCCGGACCGAACAGATTGTTCCGCGAGTTGATCCCGAGCCGCCGGGCCACGGGGCCGTTCACTATGACGAGAATTCCCGCCCCACCCAGGCTGGAAGAAGGGCCGACGAGATTGAACACCGGGTCCAGCATGGCCTCGCAGGCGGCGAGCACCACTGGGAAGTACTCCGGAAGACAGCCCGCCATCACGGCATTGGCGGCTGCCTTGCCGACGGTGACCTCGCGCCTGCGCTCCGGCACGCCGCCGAGCACCTCGTCTTCCGGCCGCCCGGCGTAGTCCAGGAAAGCCCGCACGCGCTCGACCGTGGGCGGGACGACGGGCAGCCCGTCGGTCCAACCCAGCTCGTAGCAGCGCTCGATGGCCTCGATGGGGTCGTCGAACTCGATCACCTGAAGGTCGGCGTTCGCCTCGCTCATCTGCTTCACTCCCCCTGTGCTGGTACGTTCGGACGTGAGCCGACTTTCACTTGCGCGGCGGCACGGCTTATGCGAAAAGCTGCGTGCCCTCCAGGTAACCGACCTCCACGAGCGTGGTGCGGGGCTCGACGCGGGCCAGCTCCTCGCGGACCGGCGCCATCATCTCGTCGGTGGTCATGTCCCGCGTGGAAGGCGGCATCCAGTTGTCGTGGTGGCCCAGGAACATTTCGCGCGGCCGCATGAGGCCCGCCATGCGGCCCACGAAGTTGGCGAGCGAGCCCTGCAACGGTTCGCCGTCGACGTTAGGCCTGCCCGCCATCGCCACAATCGCCACATCGGGCCGAAGGTCGCTCACCACGCGAGTCCAGCAGCCGGAGGTGTCATGGTAGAAGATGGAGCCGTAAGGCGTTTCGATAACGTAGGCTATCGCCCCACCATGTGTGTCGCTGCCAACGGCGGGCCGGCCATGCTCCGCCCTGTGCGCCTCCGATATTGTCGCCATCCGCTGCGGAAAGTCGTGGGTGGTATCCGCCGGCCAACGCTCATCCTCTGTCAAGCAATACTGGCCGACTACCACCTCGCCCGGCACTCCGGGGCCGCCTGTCCAGATACAGGAATGAAGGCTGGGGTACGTGCGCACGGTCACGCTGTCGGACAGCCGGAAGTGCTCGCCGCCCTGGGACTGCCACAGTTGCCGCTCGGGTACACCCTCGTCCCGCATGACCCGTGCCGACTCTGTCGAGCCGATGACGGTCGCGCCCGTGTTCGCCGCGATGACCTCGGCCCCCGCTATGTGGTCGAAGTGGCTGTGGCCCACCAGCACGTAGTCCGCGACTTCTATCTCGTCTACCGTGATGCCGACCGGCGTCGCGCCTGGCGCCCTGTCCACGTAGGCGTCCAGGTACAGGGTGAGTTCGTCGATGCGGAGCCTGAAAGTCGCGCAGCCCAGCCAGTCAAGTGAGACAGTCATACGTACTCCTAGTCGACCGGGGTCCGTTCGATTGTGGCTGTCGGGAAGATGGCCATCAGCCGGGCGGGCGCGCCGGACTTGTTCACGAAGCCGTGCTTGACGCCGGCAGGGGCCAACACGGTCTGGCCCGACTTGACCGTAACGACCTCGTCGCCCAGCACAGCGTCCAGCTCGCCTTCCAGAATCACCATCGCCTCTTCCGTCGGGTGAATGTGGTTGGCAACCTTAGACCCCGGTGCGAGCGTTAGGTCGCCGACGCTGAGCGAGTCAGCGCCCTTGGTTCCGTCCACTATAGCCCAGCGCCGGGTGCCGGGAGAAAGCTCCTCCTCATTCACGTCGTCGATGTTCAGAATGGGCATGGCCGTTAGTCCTCCATAAGCCGAGTATTCGCCCCGCCGTTCAAGGGCCGAGACCGCGCTCAATTGTAGCACGAGGGGGCCGCGCGCCGCAGCCACAGCAGCCAGGGCATGCCCTCTCGATGCCGGCAAGATCGCGCCCGCCGGCCCCTGCGCTCGCTGCCGCGGTTGACAGCCAATCCGCGCATGACATAGGCTTGCGGGCGAGCGAGCACACTTGGCCGCGCCCCCCGCCTTACGCTGCGGAGCCCGGCCCGCAACCCCAAAATGGAGGTCGTAACTTGGCTTACGAATTCAATCACATTCACCTCAAAGCGCCCGATCCCGAAAAGACCGCCAACTGGTACGTCAAGGCCTTCAACTTCAAGATCGTCAGCGACACGGTGAGGCAGTTCGGCGACCGATTTATTCGCTGCCAGTCCGCCGACGGCATCGCCGTCAACATTTCTGGCGCCCGCACCGCCGAGCAGATGGGCGGCGGCGACGCCACCCCACATTGGGGCCTCGAACACTTCGGAATCGAAGTGGACGACATGGACGCCGAGATCGAGCGGCTGGTGGGGCTTGGCGCGGAGCTGATGGAAGGGCCGATACAGAGCGCCCCTAACATGCGGATCGCCTTCATCAAGGCCCCCGACGACGTTCGCATAGAACTGCTACAGGCCTCCTAACGACAGAACGCCGAAAGGGTAGGGTGTCGCAATGTCACGACAGGTATTCTTCCCGTATCCGAACAACAAGCCCAACGGATTTTCTACCGCGACCCGCGTCGGCAACATCGTCTTCGTTTCCGGCCAGGTGGCCGCCGACGAGAACGGCAACCTGGTGGGCAAGGGCGACGCCCGCGCCCAAGCCGACCAGTGCTTCCGCAACGTGGCGGCGGCCCTGGAGGCTGCCGGCGCAACGCTCGACGACCTTACGAAGATAACCTGCTTCCTGGTCAACCTCGAGGATTACCCTGCATACGCCGCGGCGCGCCTGGCGGTTTTCCCCGAGAACGGCCCTGCCAGCAGCACCGTCATGAACACCATCCTGGTGAGCCCCGACTACCTGGTCGAAGTCGAGGCCATAGCCGTGGTGGAATAGCGCGTAACCACCATGGAACAGGACTGCATTTTCTGCAGGATTCGCGACGGCGAAATCCCCAGCGACGTGCTGTACCGCGACGATAGCTGCTTTGTCATCAGGGACATCGCGCCCAAGGCGCCGGTACACCTGCTCGTGATACCGACGAGCCACTTCACGTTTCTATCGGACCTGACTCCCGATTTCCATGCCAGCCTGGGCGGGATGTTCGAGGCCGCGCACCTGATGGCGCAACGCGAAGGCGTAGATGCGAGCGGCTACCGCCTGGTCGTCAACCAAGGCGCAGACTCCGGCCAGATGATCGACCACCTGCACCTGCACGTGCTCGGGGGCCGGGCGCTCGGCGAAATGGGTTAGGCCGTCTTGTCGGCCCGGCTGCCTCGCTGCGTATCATCGCGGCTCGACGCGCTCCCCGCAGGTCTGCGAGACCACGTCGAGCGCGTGAGAGACATCGGGCGGCGGCTGGCCCTGCACCACGTCCTGGACGCTGAGCTGGTCGACCTGGGCCTTGCCGCGCACGACCTGGCCCGCGCGCTCGATGGCGCAGAGCTGATAGAGCGCGCCGAGGCAATTGGCATCGCGCCGAGCGCGGTGGAACGACGACTCCCGGTGCTGCTCCACGGTCCGCTTGCCGCGGCCGAGCTCGAAAACGACGGACTCGGCGACACCCAGGTGTTGGAAAGCGTTCGCTGGCACACCACAGGCCACCGTGGCATGGGCGACGTCGCCAAGGTGGTGTTTCTCGCCGACAAGCTGGACCCGCAGAAGGCCCGCCGCTACCCATACCTGGGCGAGATCGATCGGTTGGCCCAAAACAGCCTGGACGCCGCGATCTCGCGCTTCCTGGAGCTATCGACCGCCGACTACCTGAGGCAGGGCCGGCTCATTCACCCGGAATCAATCGAGTTCCGCAACGAGTTGTTGCTCGCCTCGGAGTTGAAGTAGGGGAGCATCGGCGTCCGGGCAGGAAGACGCGCCGGGGCTACACCGGCATTGTGCGCCCGGTGTGGGCGCGGCCCAGCACGGCGGCGGACTCCCCACTGCGTCCGGTGGCGCAGAACATGACGCCCTCGTCGATCATGCCGCGAACGTTCTCGTCGTTCACCGCGTTCAGGAAATACAACCCGGCGGCCTCGCACGCCGCCTTCACTCGCTGGCGGGCGGACACCATGTCCATCGGGTACGGCGGATCGTGGGCGTCGAGGTAGCCCAGCGACATGCCCATGTCCCCCGGCCCCCACTCGGCGAACGAGATACCGGGCACGCGGGCGCTGTCCTCGCAGTTCCCCAGCGCCCGGCGGTTCTCTATCTTCAGGCCCAGCAGCAGTTCGCCGTCGGGATTGAGAGGCCAGGGGTCGGCCTTCGCCAGGTAGTCCGCGACAGGCAGCCCCCATACCTCCGCCGCGGACGCCTGGCCGCCGCCGCCGCGTCTTCCCTCGCCAAGCGACTCCCCGACACCCACGGTGTTGAACGGGTAGCGGCACGCCTCGACGAAGGCCCGCACGGCCCCCGGCGTCTCCGCGTGGCAGAGCAGCGCGCCGTGGACGCCCCGCGCGAGCGCCTGCCGGAACATCCAGGCGTTGGCCCGCACCACGTCCTCGCCGGAGCCGTCCAGCGGCAGCGTTATCACCACGGCGGGCGTGCGGTGGCCGCTGTTGGTAGGGCCGCCGTCGACAAGGCCGCGCATGAACTCGCCAAGCCCCCGCATGTCGAAAGCGCCGTGCTCCATCTCCAACGCAATGTAGTCGGCCCACGTATGGGCCATCGCCTTGCCGCCCTCGTAGGACACGTCGTGAACGCCCGTGTAGTAGACAGGTTGTCCCTCTTCCAGAAGCTCGATCGCTCGGTTGACCCTCTGGGGCATTGGCATCACCTTCGCTTGCTCGCAGACGATTGGGCTTGCGGAAACCAGGCCTCCTAAGGCTCGACGGCGACGCCTACCTGGCGGGTTCGACGGTCTCGATCCGGGCCGTGATCTCCCCGGCGTCGACTCTCAGGCGGGCG
This sequence comes from Dehalococcoidia bacterium, assembly GCA_965262385.1. Classification (GTDB taxonomy): domain Bacteria; phylum Chloroflexota; class Dehalococcoidia; order Lucifugimonadales; family CATOSD01; genus CATOSD01. The sequence continues at coordinate 557,294 of CBDHFB010000016.1, forward strand.
ATGGTGCAGGGCACCATGAACGAGGCGTAGCCTTGCCCGGGGTTGACGTACAGGACTCCATCGCGCGCCTCGTTAATCGGCACGTGGAAGTGACCGAACACTATCGCGTCCACCGGATCGGGAAAGTCGGGAAGAAGCTCCTCAAGGTCGAATTCCGGCCCGCCCCAGGACGGGTGGATGACGCCGATCCGCGCGCCTTCGACCTCGAGCACCTCCACGTAGGGCAGCGTACGCCTGACGTCCACCTGGTCCGAGTTGCCGTGCACCACCACGGCCCTCTTCGCCCCCCGTCTCATACCGTCCACGACACCCATGTAGGTGAAATCGCCGCAATGTAGGGCCACGTCCGCCTGTTCGACCGCCTCGCGTATGGCGGGGTGCACTTCCGACCACTCGCGGCAGTGGGTGTCACCTATGGCCACGATGTCGACGGCCATCTACGCGCCGCCGGTTTCCCAAAGCTCCGAAAACTTGAGCGCGCGCGGGCAATGGCCGTAGGACTCCTCGATTTCCACCACGATGCCTTGCAGCACCTTGGCGTTCTCGTCCGGGTTGTTCACCTCGAGCGCCACCTGGAGCCGCCGAAGCTCGTCGCCGCTCACGATGCGCACCCTGCCGTTCACCCGCACCGTCTCGCGCACGCCGGGGATGAAGAAGACCAACCCGACGTGGGGGTTCGCGTTCATGTTGATGTAGGACTGGAACAGCCTGTTGCCGGCCACGTCCGGGATCAGAAGCGTCGAGTCGTCAAGAATCTTTACGAAGCCCGGCATGCCACCCTTGGGCGAGGCGTCGCAACTTCCGTCGGTGGCGCTGGTGGCCATCACCAGGAAGGGAGACTGGCGTATGAAGTCCTTCTCCCTGTCCACCATGTAGCCCTTGACCTTTGTGGCAGGGCGCTCCTTCGGAAAGCCGAACTCACGGGTGAACCTGTTGTCGAATGCGGTCTCGATGCCGATGACGTCTACCATTGCCTTGCTCTCTTCCTTGGCGCTCTGGGCCGGTGCTAGGTTGGATGATTCGCTAGTCGCCTTGTACATGGTCTGGGCGCGGGCGTCAAGACTTGCGGTTGCGCTGGTGCATTCCGATGTAGCCCACCACGACTCGCTTTCGGTCATCGTCCCAGTCGAACGCGATTCTGATAGTGTTCTGCGGATCGTAGCTTATTCCCTTGCCCAGGTGGGGATTGAGAACGTAACTCTTGCCTTCCCAGGTCGTAGTGTACCACTCCTCGAACTGTTCCCTCGTTATCTCAGTTTGACTGGACTTGTAAGACCAGCCGGGGCAGGACTCCTTGAGTAGCCTGTCGAAGTCAGGCGACCCGCCGGGGTTCGCGCGCCTGTCATGGTAGGCGGTGGCGAGCCATGCAAGCGCGTCGAACACCTCCTGTGGCTTCTGGAACTGGCTGCGTTTGTCCGACTTGGAATTCAGGGCGATGGCCAAGCGGTCCGGAAATAGCTTCTGGGCCAACGCAACGGCATCCCTCACGGTTCGTGGTTCTTTCCGCTCCTCGGCCGGCATGCCTGCCTCGTCCAGCCTGGCGGACACACCGGCGAGCCGCCATATCTCAACCATCTTTCTGCTGCTGGAAAGCTCGGCGTCGAGCCTCGCAATCTCGGACTGCAGCGATTCTCGCTCCGCAACCAGGTCATCCCTCTGCCTGGCCAGCCCCTCGTACTCGACCTTTCGCTCGCTGTCTGCACGGCGCAGGCGGTCCACTTCGGCCCGCAGGGACTCGATTTCCTCTCTCAGCTCGTTGTCATCGAACTTTGCGGAATCGTCCTTGGCGCGGTCATCGCCGTCTACAGGTTCATCCTCCTCAAGGACAACCGGAGCTTCCATAAGCTCGCGCCACCTGGACGCGACTTCCAGGATTCCGTCTTCCGCGGCAACGCGCTCTGCCGCTCTCGCCGCCTCCTCGACCCTCGTGTCTGCCTGCGGCCTCACGGGCCTGTACACTTCCAGCATTTGGTGCAGCTCCTCGACGATTGCGAGCGCATCGCCAATCAGCCAAACCCTGTCTGTCGCCTCACCGGCCCACGTTGAAACACCGGCGTACAGGTCGAGGTAGGCCAATTCCCCTTCGAACTCCCGCAGTACCTTGTCGAGTAGCGTCACCAGGCTCTCGACTGCCGCATCGGCCGCCCTCTTGGACCTCTCCTGCTCAAGATCGGCAACCGCGTCAAGGAACGGGCCGACCTCTTCCCAGTCAGGTGCGTTAGGGTCCAAGTTATCGAGGGCCGCGAGGAAGTCCCGCATTATAGGGGACCTGACAGTGGTCCCTGGGAGATCGACGTGCACGCTTCTTCCGGACACGAAGCAGAACATCAGCGTTGCGTCGCGCTCGTCCAGGTCCTCGTGCCGCTCGACGAAGAGGTGAACGGTCTCGTCCAGGTCTCTGCTGCTCCACGGCTCGTTCTCCGTATGAGCCGAGTCGTCTGTCACGCTATTGTTGCGCAGGTGCTCCGCCACCAGGTCGCGCAACTCCGGCCTCGATTCGGCCCACACGCCAAGCAGCGCACGCGCCAAGGGGGCCTCTTCGTCAACCAGGGCGTCCAGCACCGGAACTTTCAGGGGAGCACTGGGAGCCTTGCTCGCGTCCCGAAAGCCGTTGACCCTGACGCAGCCGTCCAAGGCCCTGTCCAGCGCGGTGCGCGCGCCCCTGGAGGCCTTCCCCCGGAATTCCAGGGTTCGAACAACCAGCGATTCGGCGTATTCAGCGCCGGTCCCAACCACCAGAGCGCCAAGTCCAATATGTCGCCCGCTTGCTTCTGCGGTCATGTTGACCTCCTGGAAACTAGCCTAATGGTACAGCCAAACGCAGTCAAGGCGCCGGCCATTGCACCCCCCGAGCAGCCGACCGCCGACACCGCGCGCCGGTTTACGCTACCAGTCAGCCACGAGACGCATTAAGATATGCCATGCGTGCATTCGCCGCCGCGCCGGCGAGCGCCGGATCCAGGACCCGCCAGCCTGAATCGTCCCAAGGCCAGAGGAGGTAGAGTGACGGCCAGACTCGTCGCCTACGTTGTCGTCGCGATGGTCGCTCTGCTGCTGACAGCAGGATGCGGTGGGGACGACGCGCCTGAGCAGGCCACTGCTGAGCCGCAGAGAGCCGCCGCGGCTGCCGCGCCCGCCTCCGGCATTTCCGAAATGGCCCGCGCCGGCGAATCGGTGTTTAACGCCAACTGTTCGATCTGCCACGGGGCCGGAGCCGTCGGCACCAGGCAGGGTCCGCCTCTCACCGACGGAGTCTATCATCCGGGCCACCATCCGGACCCGAGCTTCCGCAACGCCGTGCGCAACGGAGTGCGGCAGCACCACTGGGGATTCGGCGACATGCCTCCCGTCCCCGGCGTATCACCGGACGAGGTAGAGGAAATCATCTGCTACGTCAGGCAGACCCAGCGCACCAACGGCCTCTTCGATGGCGACGCCTATTCCACCGTGTGCTGAGCCGTCACACGCCGTGCCCGCACTCTCGAAGGGCATCATTCTGGTGCTGCCACCGGCAATCTCCGTAATCGTGGTCACGTTTCTGGCTACCGGCCTGGGCGAAGGGTAACTGCCATGGGCAATGTGACCCGCTCCTGATACCCTGGCCTTGACATCCAATCCGTCTTGCCTGTTAAATTAGGCTCCAAGAGGCCGCACGGTCTCAAATCGCCCAAGGAGGTTGATGTGTCGGTTACCGACGAACTGCTGGAGAACAACGCACGCTACGCCGAGAGTTTCGACAAGGGGGATCTCCCACTGCCGCCCGCCAGGGGCTTGGCAGTGGTGGCCTGTATGGACGCCCGGCTTGATACACACAAGCTGCTCGGAATCGGCGAAGGCGACGCCCACGTCATTCGAAACGCGGGCGGCGTGGTCAGCGACGACGCTATCCGCTCGCTGGTCATCTCACAGCGGCTGCTCGGTACCCGCGAGATCATCCTGATTCACCACACCGACTGCGGCATGCTGACTTTCCGCGACGACGCCGTGAAGGACACGATCTACGCGGACACGGGGCTCAGGCCATCTTTCGCGCTGGAGGCTTTCGGCGACCTCGATGAGGACGTGAGACAGTCCATCGCCCGTATACAGGCTAACCCGTTTATTCCGGTCAAGGACTCGGTGCGCGGCTTCGTGTACGACTGCGCGACAGGGAAGCTCAACGAGGTCTCCGCCGGCTAACCCGCGGTTCCAACACCACGCGAATCGAAGGCGCTCCGGGGTCTCTCTCCGTCCCCGCGAGCGCCTTCTTCGCGTATATGCGAAGCTCCCATGCGTTGCGTCTCGGCGCCATGTATGATGTATTCCAGCCATGAATTGGAGGTAGGATATGGACATTTACGAGTGTCTCAGGACCCGGCGCACCGTGCGTGAGTTCAAGCCCGACCCGGTGACCGACGAGTCGCTGGGCAAACTGCTCAGCGCGGCGCGGTGGTCGCCAAGCTCGCGCAACCAGCAACCCTGGCGCTTCATCGTAATCCGCGACCGCGACACCCTCGTCAAGATGGGCGAGACCGCCGGCTCCGGCGGTTTCCTTGCGCGCGCCCCAATCGCCATCGCCATCGTCATGGAGAACGCGGACCAGCCGCAGATGGACGCGGGCCGTGTGCTGCAGCAGATGGAGCTCGTGGCGTGGTCGGAAGGCATGGGCACCTGTTTCGTCACGCTCACCGACGACCAGCGCGAGATCATCGCTGGGGTGCTCGGCATACCGCAGGGCCTCGACCTGATCACGGTTCTGCCCTTCGGCTACCGCCACGACGAATTCCAGGGCCGGGGTGTGCCCCGCAAGTCCGTCTCCGAACTGGTGTACTCGGAGAGCTACGGCAGCCCGCTCGCAGAATAGGGGACGACCCTCGCGCGTCCGGCAGCGAACAGTGTCGCTATCCCCAAGCCACTTCCCGCGGTCGCACCAAGGAGGACCGATTTGTTCGCACACGTAGCGCGCCTCACGCTATGGGAGTGGTACAAGCTGCGCCGCCGCTGGATGCCGTGGATCCTGCTGGCCGTCGCCATAGCCTTCATGCAACTCGGCATCTGGCTGAGCTACGGCGCATACCACAACGAGTCTCTGCAGGCCTTCACCGCCGGCGGCAGCAGCGGTTTCACGATGATCGAGGAGGTGGAAGGCGAGCTAGTCGAGGTGTCGGTCACGTGCATAAGCCTCCTGAACGAGGGCCTGCCTCCCGAGGTCGACAAGCTTCCGGAAGAGTTGCGACAAAAGTTCATTCAGGACGTGGACCGCTTCCAGGAGGAGAGCTGCTCCAATGCCAGCCCGCTCGACGAATTCCGGAAGGCGTTCACCATACCGCACTCCATCAGCAGAAGCGTTGTTGGCCTGGTAGGCTTTGCGCCGTTCCTCATTCTAATCCTGACCGCATCGCTGATCGGCAGCGAGTACGGATGGGGCACGCTCAGGACGACGCTCACGCGCGGCGCCGGCCGGTGGCAACTGCTCGGTGCCAAAATTGCCCTGGTGATGCTCGCCAGCGCCGCCGCCTACGTCATCGTCGCCATTGCGGCCGCCTTGGCCAGTCTGCTGGCGGCGGTCATCCCTCCCGACGAGGTCGGCAGCCTGGCCGAAACCGGGAAGTGGGCTGACGCTGCGGTCACATACGTGAAAGCTCTCTACGCCGCGGCGCCATACGTCGCCCTGGCTACGTTCCTGGCGGTGTTGACTCAATCTTCGTCGATGAGCATGGCCATCGCGCTCGGTTACTACGCCGTAGAGCTGATTGCCGCTCCTCTCCTCAGCCTGACCGACTGGGGAGAGCGGATCGCGGACGCTCTGATCGGCAGAAACGTGAGCGCCTGGATGGAATCGGCGGCCGTGACCGTGGAAATCAACAGCGCGAGTTCCGATGCGGGCCAGGCTGACGCTCTCCAAGCATTCCTGGTGATACTCGTCTACACCGCCGCGCTCAGCGTTGCCGCATTCTGGATATTCCTTCGGAGGGACATCGCAGGCGCCAAGGGCGAGTAACGCGGGCAGATGATTGGCCGCGGCGCCACGCCTCGGCGTAATGCGAGAGAGGATTGACAGTGAGCGACCTCGTCATAAGGACGGACGAACTGACGAAGCGATACGGCAAGATTCTTGCTGTGGACGGGCTCTCGCTGGAGGTGCCGCGCGGCCGCATATTCGGGCTGCTGGGACCCAACGGCTCAGGCAAGACCACCACCATGGGGATGCTGCTCGGGCTGATTACGCCCACGAGCGGGAGCTTCGCGCTGTTCGGCGGGGACGCGCGACACCAAGATTCGCTGCGCCGGGTAGGAGCAATCGTCGAAACGCCGTCGTTCTACCCATACCTTTCGGGCCGGGCGAACCTCGCCTACTTCCAGGGAATCACCGGTCGGAGCGACCCGGCCGAACTGGACGACCTGCTCGACAAAGTGGGCCTCGCCGACCGCGCCTGCAGTCGATTCCGCACCTATTCGTTGGGAATGAAGCAGCGCCTGGGCCTTGCCTACGCCCTGCTGGGGGACCCTGAGTTGCTGTTCCTGGACGAACCGACCAATGGCATGGACCCCGCCGGGATGGCGGAGGTGCGGGAGCTGATACGCGGCCTTGCCACCGGGGGCCGCACCGTGCTGCTGTCGAGCCACCTACTGCACGAGGTGGAGCAAGTCTGCGACAGCGTGGCAATTCTCTCCCGGGGCAGACTTATCGCCCAGGGCAAAGTTGCGGACCTCGTTCAGTCCGGGGGAGGCGAACGAGTGAGCCTGCGTACGACCGACAACGCGAGGGCCGTGGAGGTGCTCTCGGCACTCGACTGGGTGGAAGAAGTGCAGGCACGCGATGAGTCCGTGTTGGTGACCGCGCCAAGCGAGCGGTCGTCAGAGCTGAGCGCGGCGCTCGGCCGGGCCGAGGTCTACGTTACCGAGATGGTTGCCGACGAGCAGTCGCTCGAGCAGTACTTCCTGGAAGTCACGGGTGACGACAGCGACGGAACATGATCTCGGACGTTGCACGTCTCCACGCGGTGGGAGTGGTTCAAGCTGCGCCGACGCTGGATGCCGTGGGTCCTGTTGTTGCCCCTTATCATCATCCCGCAGATCTGGTTGTGGGCCGAATTCTTCGCCTACCGCTCCGTGGACTTCTACGGGAACCGCAATCTTGGAATCAAGACGTCCGAGGCGGGGGGCGTCTTCTTCTCATGCGTCGACATCGACCAAGGCAACTTCAGCGACCTGCTGGACAGCCTTCCCGCGGAGCGGCGACAGCAGGCGATCGAGAGCCTTCCAACGTTCAGAGAGATCTGCGAGGATAACCTGGAAGAGGAATCGAGGCTGCGCGTTTGGCACAGCCAGGTATTCGTCCCGCCGGGGGGACTCGCGAACGGTCTCGCGGTCATGCACTTCGTCGGGATGTTGCTTGTAATCATCCTGTCGGCGTCGATGGTAGGCACGGAGTACGGGCTTGGAACGCTGCGCACCGTGCTCGCCAGGGGCGTCGATAGGTGGCGGCTGCTTGCGTCGAAGGCGGTTCTGCTCGCATTGGTTGCCGCCGCCGCGTTGGCCGTAGCATTAGCGCCCCTGTACGCCAGCGCTCTTGTCGCGACCTCCCTCGTGCCCGCTGGCATGGAGCTTGCGGAGCCGGGCCGGTGGTCAACCGTCTTGGTGATGCTAGGCAAGGTGCTGTTCGCGCTGTTCCCGTACATCGCCCTGGGCATGCTCTTCACGATATTGACTTCATCAGCCACCTTTGGCATAACCCTTACGATAGGCTACATTTTCGCCGAGGGCGTAGTGATCAGCTTCCTGGGTGCGAGGTTCGACCGGTTCGACTGGTTTCAGGGCTTCCTCGACCTGATGATAGGCCCCGCAGTCTCCGGCTGGCTGGCGGAGCCAGGCGTGCGGGCGACGGGACAGGACGCTGCCTTCTTCCCGCTCGACAAGGTGCAGAGCAACTTACGCGCCTTCTTTGTCATCACGGCCTACCTTGCCGCGCTGGGGGCGGCCTCGACGTGGCTCTTCCAGCGCAAGGACGTGCCCGGCGCGAAGGGCGACTAGCGGCGGGGGCTGGACAGGCGGTCAGCCGTGGGCTCGGTGTGCCGTGCCAGCCGCACAAACGGCCAATGGCTTTGCGGAAGGCTCGGTCCGCTCGCCGCTCATGGCCGCGCCCGGCTCCAGGTCGGCTTGACCGCATCACCAAAGGAGGTGTCATCCATGGACGTGCAGAAGCTAATCTTCATGCTGATGGCCCAGGACATGGAGCGGGCCATCGCGTTCTACCGCGACGTCATCGGGCTCGATCTGAGGGTCAACTATGGTGGCTGGGCCGAGCTGGGCGGCGAAGAAGCGGTCGTGGCCCTCCACGGTGGCGGCGACGGCGAGTACCGCTCCACCGGGCTGTCGTTCACGGTCGCCGACGTTACGGCGGCGTGCGACGAGGTGAGCGCCGGCGGCGGCAGGGTGGTCCAGCCGCCCGTGGACCGGGCAGAGGAGGGCATAATCCTGGCCTTCCTCGCAGACACCGAAGGCAACGGCTTCAGCCTCACGCAGAACAACCGCTAGCCGGCGCGGACAGCGCGGTGGCTAGCGGCCTGTCCCCGTGCCGAGGCGTCCGCCTAGGGGCCTCCCCGAACGGGCGGGAGCACCCTGTAACTCTTGTCGGCGGTCCGTTCGGCCGTCGGCAGCACCTCGACCACCACCCTGGATAGCCCGACGACCTCGCCCTGCTCGTCGAAGCTGTAGTCGTCGCCGATTGCCCCGCTCCAGGTGATGGCGTACATGCAGTCACGGAAGCCGTCGGCGTCCTGGTCGTCGCCGGTCTGCTTCAGGCACTCGGCCGCTATGTAAACGTCGTCGTAGGCCGAACCCAGGTGCCACGGCAGCGTAACGTACTTGTAGCGCTCCCTGAAGTTTGCCAGCACCTCTTGCGCTTTCCGGTTGTCGGGATCGAGATCCGCCGTGACGGCCTTCATGCCGTTAGCCGCGTCGCCCGCGATTTCCAGTGCGGTCGTTCCCACCGATATCGTTTCGGCGTAGATTGGGCCTCCGTATCCCACCTCACGCGCCTGCTTGATGAGGGTGCCTGCCGCGAACTCGGACTGGGGGGCCAGGTGGAGCGCGTCTGGGTTCGCGGCAAACAACTTCTGTAGCTGCGACCGGAAGTCGGTAACTTCTGACCCGAACTTCTCGGCAGCCACCACTTTCCCGCCAAGCTTCTCGAACTGGGCCACTGAATTGCGCCGGACGCCTTCTGCATAGTCCGTGGCCTCGGTGATGGTCGCCAGCGCCCGGACGCCGTCCGCCCACAGCACGTTGCCGGTGACGAGACCAACCTCGACGTCGCTGATCTGCGTGCGGAAGATGTAGTCGCCGGCGTTCGCGATGTCAGGGCTGCTCGCCAGCCCTGAGAACAGCACGACGCCTTCCGCTTCGGCCAGCGGAGCGACGCCGAGCATGGCCCCGCTACACGAGGTGCCGAGAATGATCTTGACGCCGTCCACGTCGGTCAACTTCTTGTACGCGGATATAGCTTCCTTGGCGCTGCATTGGGAGTCTTCGACCACAAGCTCGAGCTGTCTACCGCTGATTCCGCCCGCGGCGTTGATTTCGTCCGCCGCCATCTGCTTCGACCGGTTGGCCACGGTGCCATACGTTTCGCCGGGGCCCGTCAGCGACTCCATCACCCCTATCCTGAAAGGCTCCTCTTCCTCGCCGCCACCGCAGGCCAGCGCAACGACCGGCGTAAGGCAGAAAACGACAATCAAGATTCCAAGCGAAAATCGCATCTCTTGTTCACTCCAACGGGGGAACATTTCGCGCGCCGCATTGCAGCGCACAGGGGATTAGAACAGCCCGCTCAGCGCCTGCCGCGGCGTGATCGCGGGAATGGGAGAGCGTTCGTAGTCCCGCACGTTCCTGGTAACGATCTGCCTCGCGCCGCAGGCGAGGGCCGCCGCCACCTGCATCGCGTCCTCGAAGTCCTCCATCGGAAGCTCAACGGCGTAGCGAATGCCCGCGGTATCGGTAGCGGCCACTCCGACGAATCGAGTCAGCTCCACGATGAAGTCGCGCGCGTTCGCGCCGCCGAGCGTAGGGTACACGATGTAGTAGAGATTTGAGACCGAATGCCAGGCGATGAACCCGGCCTCCCCGCCGCGTTCTATATGGTCCAGCAGTTCCGAGGCGTGCTCGGAGTGTGGTCGCCGGTCCAGGGCAACGTCTATCAGTACGTTGGTATCCAGAAGTATCAACTGAGATACTTCTCTGCCAGCCTGTCGTATCGAGGATCGTCTTGCCGGTCCGCGGCCTGAAACCTGCCCCGCCAGCGTGAAGAGAACGTCGTCGAGTATTCGCCCGCCATCTCCCTGAGAGACTGCTCGACCAGCGAAGATAGTGACACTCCGCGGGAGCGGGCGTACCGCTTGGCTATCGGTAGCAATTCGGAGTCCACCGTAATGGTTAGCTTCTGTTTCATCGTTGCTTGACGCTCCGAGTGTAGTGTACGTGTACTTTCACTGAGTATACGTATAGTTACCGTGGCAGTCAAGGCCCCGCCAGCACGAGGTCGTTCCGGCTAGAAGATGCCTTCCGGCTCCGTGTCCAGGTAGTACTGGCCCGCCGTGTCGTAGTGGCTCAGCCGGCCCTGCACCTGCTGCGTGATCGTATGGACGTCCTGGAAGCGGCGCAGGATGGGGCCGTCGGCGAGTATAGCGCTCGATCCGCACAGCGCGTAAGCGGTGTCCACCACCTTGGCGGCCTCGCGGATGGCGTGAGTGCTGGCCAGTCGGACGGCGATTCGCTCCTCCATCGTCAGCGACAGATTGGCCTTGGCCCCCGCCCACATGGCGAGCGAAGACTCGCCGAGGTACGAGCGCGCGGCGTTCCACCTGGCCTCGGCCTGGCCGACCATTCTCTGCGTTGTCGCGAGATCGCTCATCCGCTCCCGCTGGAAATGCTGTGTCTTCGACTTGGTGAGCGCGATTGCCGCGTCAAGTCCGGCGCGCGCCGCGCCGAGCGCGACGGTCGCAAATCCGGAACAGAACAGCAGCGTGGTCGGGATGACGTAGATGGGCCCGCGTTCGCTTGACACGGCGTTGTCGGGATACGAGCGCGAGGCCGGTACGAACACGCCGTCCACCTCGAAGCTCAGGCTGCCCGTGCCCCTCAGTCCACCGACCTGCCAGACGTCCACCATCTTCACCTGCTCCTTTGGTAGGAGAAGGGTCCGCATAGCCGAAGGTTCCGCCTGGCCAGGCTGGTAGACCGGAGTCAGCGCCGCGACCCAGGTCGCGTGAGGTATCCCGCTGCTGAAGTTCCAGCGGCCGCTCAGCCGATAACCGCCATCCACTACGTCGGCCCGCGAACCCGGAACGGGTGGGCCGTTCGTGACCACGTTTCTCTGAACGCCCCATATCTCCCTGGCCGTGTCCCTGGACACCCGCACCGAGTTCGTGGAAAAGACGTTGTTCTGGTTTATGCACCAGGCCGCGCTGGCGTCTGCCCGGGCGAACAGGCTGACAATCTTCAGAAAGTCCGGATGCTCCAGCTCGGAACCTCCCAAAGACTTCGGGAGGAGCAGCCGGAAGAATCCCCTGTCGGCCAGCTCTTCCGCGATTTCCGGGGGTATGCGCCGCTCCGCCTCGATGCGGTCTGCGGCAGCGCCCACGCGAGCGGCGAGCTCGCCCGCGGCCTCCAGGATTTGGCTGGCGTCGGTCTGTGTCGCGGTCATCTGTCGTCCTGCATGGCTGATGTGTAACCCGTCGGCCGCATTATCGCACATGCGGCAGGCCACGTCTGAGGCCCGACTTACTCTCTTATCGGAATCAGGTCTATTCCAGGACGTGCAGGTACAGGTACGCGCCGGTGTAGGTCGTGGCGTCCTCGCAGTGGCCGCCGATCATCTCGCCGGATGGGCGAGCGGCGGCGAGGTGCACGTGCACCCGCACTCCGCCGTCGGGTAGCGGCTGGACGTATCCCTCGGCGCTCACCAACTCCAGGTTCTCTTCGAGGGTGGTCCTCTCGAACTCCGGCGAACCCTCGGCGTCGTGACGGCACAGGTTCCTCAGGTTAAGCTGCCGGAGACTGCCTATGCAAGACGTTATGGCGGCGTGGGTTATCCCCTCTGCGAGAGCGAACGACTCCAGGTCGGAGATGATCGAAACTCCTGCTTCCACGCGGCGGTACACGAGACGGGCGCCGGTCTGCGAATTCTGCATAATGGTGTCACCCCTCCGAAAAACTGATCGCGCGGCCCATTGTACACCACGCGCGAGAGCCGGTTCGGCGGTCGCCTTACCGCCGACGCCTGGCCCTGGCGCCCCACAGCCTGGCATACTCCGCCACGTATCGCTCTGCGACGACATTCTCGTCGAACTCCCGCTCGGCCTTGCGGCGACTTGCGGCGCCATATCTGCTTCGCATTTCGGCATTTCCAAGCAGCGCCTCGATGGCGGCCGCGAGAGCGGAGGCGTCGCGCGGCGGCACGAGCGTCCCGTTGACGCCATCCTCGACCACCGCCGCTGCTCCCGGGATGGCCGTGGCGACGATGGCCCTTCCCATAGCCGCGGCCTCTATGAGCGACCGCGGCACGCCCTCAGGGTAGTAAGTTGGAAGGACAACTACATCTGAAATGGACAACAGGCAGGGCACGTCACTCACGTGACCGGGCAACAGCACGTCTTCAGACCGGCCCCAAACTGCCAGATCCTCTTCCGTGACCGACTCGCGATTGTCCGAGTCCCTCGCTCCCGCCAGCACGAACACCGCGTCAGGCCGTCTCGCCCTGACCGCCCGCGCCGCCTCCACGTACTCCACCACGCCTTTGTCGTACAGCAAGCGCGACGCCATCGTCACCACCGGCGCGCCTGGTGCAATCCCCAACGCCGCCCTCATCTCCCGACGAGCCTTCGCGCTCACCACCTCCTCGCTGAACGCCGCGAGGTCGACGCCGGAACCGCCCGGAATCACAAGCGCGCTCCGCCTGAATCCGCCGGACGCGCCGAAGAGCACGTCCGCGTCGTGCGCAGTCTGAAAGGTGACATCGTCACTCAGTGCCGCAGTAAGCTTGTACAGCAATCTCGCAAGCGGGGGAAGCACGGAGCGCCGGCGACCGCCCTCGGCAAAGGCGTATCCGAGGCCGGTCACCCCGCCCACCACGACCGGCACGCCGGCGAGCATTGCCGCCAGCGCGCCGTACACGTTGGGTTTGATGGTGAAGTGTTGCGACACGTCCGGCTTCAGCCTGCGGTAGATCCGCAACAGCGACACCAGCGACCCCGCCTCGGTGTATGGATTGACGCTCCCCCGGTTCAGCCGCCACAGGACGAACTCCGCGCCCAGCGCCTCGACGTCGCGCGCAAACTCGCCCGCGGGCGCCACCGCGTACACGTGAATGCCCCGCTCGACAAGCGCCCGCACTATCGGCGCGCGGAATCTGTAGATCCGCTCAGCCGAGTTTGACGTGATAGCGACCGACCGCGGCAGCTCCGTCACCGGCCCGATGCTCCTCTGCCACGTGACTTGCTCTCCAGCAGCCGGCCGAACAGCTCCTCCCACCTGTCGACTACGCTATCTACCGCGTGTCGCGAGTAAACAACTCGGCATCCCGCCTCGCCAAGCGCGCGCCGTTCCTCCGGCGTCAGGTCCATCATTCGCTCCATCGCGCCGGCTAGCGCGGCGTGGTCGCCGGGCGGCACGACGAACCCCGTCTCGCCGTGCGCAACCATCTCCGGCACGGCGCCAACCGCCGTCGCCACGACGGGCGTCGAGGACGCCATCGCCTCCAGCACCACGTTCGGCATGCCCTCCCACGCGGACGACAGCACCAGTGCGTCGCACGCGCGGTACAGCTCCGGCAGGTCGTCGCGCAGCCCTAGCAGCCGGACACGTCCTGCCAGCCCCAGCGCGTCGATCCGGCCCGCCAGCTCGCCGCGCAACGGCCCATCGCCGGCGATAAGCAGCCTGGCCCGCCGCCGCCCCGCGAGCGCCGCGAACGCCCTCAGCAGCCCGGGGTAGTCCTTCGCCGGCGCCAGCCTGCCCGCCGCCAGCCACAGGAACTCTCCGTCCCCGGCGCCCAGCTCCCGCCGCGTCCCACCGCGGCAGCCGCACGCGGCATAGCGCTCGAAGTCCACCGCGTTCGGGATCACGACGAGCCGCGAAGGAGCAGCCACGCCACGCCCGGCTATGTGCAAGGCCAGGCTGTCGGACATGACGGTCACGGCGTCCGTCATCCAGCCGGTCGCGCCCAACACCCGCTCCCTGGCCCGGGCGTGGGCCTCGCTGTGGACTGCCGAGACGACCGCGGGCACGCCGGCGAGTCGGCCGGCGATGCGCGTCGTCATCATGCCGTGAAACATGAACCCGACGAGCACGTCCGGCCTCGCCCTCCGCACGACGGCGACGGCCTTGGCCACGCCGGCCAGCTTGCCCACGCTGCCGCGGACGTTCAGGCTGACCAGGCTCACTATGGACTCGTCCACCTCGGCGCGCAGCGACACGTCCGAGAACGGCAGGTAGGACAGCACCGTCACCCTCCAGCCCCGTGCTGCGAGCGCGTTTGCGACGATGACGAGCTGCCGCTCCGCGCCGCCGCGTTCCAGGCCGCTGGTGACGAACATCACGTGGCCGCGCACCGTGTCGCGGCCCTTCACGCGGCGACGCCGTACTCGTCGTGCCACAGCGCAAGGTTGAGCAGCCTGTACAGGAACGTACCGCTGTCCTTCCGTCCCTCCACGTGGTCGTCGACGAGCGTGCGCAGGGCGGCAGCGTCGAACAGCGACGCGCTCGGCCGGGTATCGTCCAGCAACACGTCTCTCATGTATCCCGCAAGCGTCGTCCTCAGCCAGTGCGACGCGGGTACCCCGAAGCCGACCTTCGGACGGTCCAGTATCTCGTCCGGCACGACCCCCCGCAGCGCCCGCCGCAGGATGCGCTTCTTGTGCAGCCACCTGATCTTGTACTTCGCCGGCAGGCCCATCACGTAGGCCGCCAGGCGCGTGTCCACCAGCGGCACGCGCACCTCCACGCCGTGCGCCATGGTCGCCTTGTCGACCTTCTCGAAGTACAGGTCCGGCAGGATGACGGCGCAGTCCGTGTAAAGCGTTCGCTGCACAGCGTCCAGTCCGGCAAATCTCCCGTACATCTCGCGGTAGCGGGCGAACGGGTCGCTCGCCTCCAGCATCGAGCGCGCGCCCGGCGCGAAGACGCCGGCGGGGCGCTCCCCGGCCCGGCGGTCCGCCAGCACCATGGCGTACTTCAGGGAGGAGTCCGGGTTATTGAGCCGCTGAATCACCCCGAAGTAACGGACCCCGTCGGGAACCCTCGTCGACGCCCACGACGTCGCGCGCGCGAACAGCGTCGCCCACCGCTCGATCGCCATCAGCGAGTGCACCTTGTATCCGCCGAACACCTCGTCGCCGCCGTCGCCCTGCAGCACCACCTTGTTGCCGTCGCCGAGCTGCTCGCACAGCAGGAACAGCGGTATGTTGGCCGCATCCCCGAACGGCTGGTCGTGGCAGCGCACCAGCCTCTCGATCACACCCGCCACGTCGCCGCCGGACACGTGCAGCTCGTGGTGGTCGGTGTCGAAGTGCTCGGCGACCTTCCTCGCCTTGGGCAGCTCGTTGACGCCCCGGTCGAAATCAAACCCGGCGGAGAACGTCTTCAGCCTGCCACCGTAGTGCCTGGCCGCGAACGCCGTGATGGCGGACGAGTCGATCCCCCCGCTCAGGAACACGCCCACCGGCACGTCGCTTACGAGATGGGCGCGCACCGCCTGCTCCAGGAGTTCGCGCACCCTCTCGACCGCCGTGGTGTAGTCGTCCTGCACAGCCTCCACGTCGAATATCGAGCAGTACTCCCTCACCCGCACCCCGTCGTCGTCCAGCGTGAGCATGTGGCCCGGCAGCAGCTTGAGCACGCCCGCGAACATCGTGCGCTCGCCCAGCGCGGTGTTGTAGTACAGGTACTCGTGCAGTCCCCGCCAGTCGAGGTCGCGGGCCACCTCGCCGGACGCCAGCAGCGCCTTGATCTCCGACCCGAACACCAGGCTCTTAGCGTCCGCGTGGTAGTACAGCGGCTTGATGCCGAAGCGGTCCCGGACGAGGTGCAGCCGCCGCTCGGCGCTGTCCCACACCGCCATGGCGAACATGCCCTCGAGCATCGCGAACGAAGACTCGCCCCACTCGATGAACGATCGCAGCACCACCTCGGTGTCCGAGCGGCCTCGGAACTCGTGGCCGCACCGCTCCAGCGTGTGCCGCAGCTCCCGGAAGTTGTACACCTCGCCGTTGTAGGCGACGACGTACCTGCCGTCGTCCGAGCGCATCGGCTGGCGTCCGCCCTCGCTCAGGTCGATGATGCTCAGCCGCGTGTGCGCGATGCCCGCGCCACCGCCCGTGTACTCCCCCTCGTCGTCCGGCCCGCGGTGCCGCAGGCAGGCGCCCATCCGCTGGACCAGGCCGCGGTCGACCGGCCGCCCGTCCCTGTACACTATGCCCGCAATACCGCACATCCGCGCCTACGCTCCCAGTGCCGCAAATCCCTTCCCCATCGCTCCACCGTCATTCCGGCCCCCGAGCCGGAATCCACATACTGACATACTGACCACTGACAAACTGACCCACTCGCCTACAGCTTGAACACCTTGCCGCCCGCCGCGCCGGCCCTCGCGACGGCGTTCCGCGTGTCCACGATCAGCCGGCTGCGCTCGACGACGTCCGCCCAGTCGTAGCTGCTGTGGTCCGTCACGATCACCACGCAGTCCGCCACCGCCAGCGCCTCGCCCAGCGCGGGTTCGTCCGACGTGCCCACGCTTGCCATGTCCAGCCCCGCCTCCCGTATCGACGGCGCCAGCGGGTCATGGTACGACACGCACGCCCCCTGCTGCCTCAGCAGGTGTATCAGGTCCAGCGCCGGCGACTCCCGCGTGTCCCCCACGTCCGGCTTGTACGCGACGCCCAGCACCAGCACCTTCGCGCCGTTCAGCGGCTTGGACTCGCTGCCCAGCGCGCGCGTGATCTCCAACACCACGTGTTGCGGCATGGCCGAATTGATCTCGTCCGCGAGCTGGATGAACCGCGCCGTGTACCCCAGCGTCCGCATCTTCCAGACCAGGTAATGAGGGTCGACCGGGATGCAGTGACCGCCCAGGCCGGGCCCCGGGTAGAACGGCATGAACCCGAACGGCTTGGTGGACGCCGCGTCGATGACCTCCCACACGTCCAGCCCCAGGTGCGCGCACATGATGGCCATCTCGTTGGCCAGCGCGATGTTGGCCGCGCGGAACGTGTTCTCCAGCAGCTTCACCATCTCTGCGGCGCGGGACGAGGACACCCGCACCACCTCGGCTATGGCGGCCCCGTACAGGCACGACGCCACCTCGGTGCAGGCCGGAGTGACGCCGCCAATGACCTTGGGCGTGTTGGTGATGGTCCAGTCGGCGCGGCCCGGGTCGACCCGCTCCGGCGAGAACGCCAGGAAGAAGTCCCTGCCGACCTCGAGCCTTCCCGCCGAGCCTTCGAGAAGCCGCGGCAGCACCAGCTCCTCGGTCGACCCCGGGTACGTCGTGCTCTCCAGCACCACCAGCGCGCCCTCCCGCAGACGGGGCGCGATCTCGCTGGCCGCGGACACGATGTAAGACACGTCCGGGTCCCTGGTTTTGCCCAGCGGCGTGGGCACGCATATGAGCACCGCGTCGGACTCGCCAACGGCGTCGTAGCCCGTGGATGCGGACAGCCTGCCGGAGTCCAGCACCAGCCTCGCCACCGTCTCGGACGGCACGTCCGGGACGTGCGACCGGCCCGCGTTGACAGCCTCGACCCGCTTCGCGTCCGTGTCCACGCCGCGGACCCTGAACCCCGCGTCCGCGAACGTCACCGCCAGCGGCAGCCCCACGTAGCCCAGCCCCACCACGCAAACAATCGCCTCCCTACGCGCGATTCGCCCCCGGATCCTCTCGCCAGCCGTCACCCCGGAAAGCCCCCTTCGCCGCCGGCCGTCCCGTCTCCGGCGTCAGTCGCATTCTGCGCACCCAAGCATATCAGCATAGCCATCGTTGCGCCCCCCGTAGGGGCAGGTTTCAAACCTGCCCGCCAGCGGAACACGCGGCACGACTGCACCGTCCCTTCCCCTTCGTTCGCGCCCGTAGGGGCGGGTTTCAAACCCGCCCGCCAGCGGAACACGCGGCACGACTGCACCGTCCCTTCCCCCTCGTTCGCGCCCGTAGGGGCGGGTTTCAAACCCGCCCGGACCGCCGCCCCCCCAGCAACACCTCCAGGTACCGCTCCACCGACGCCTCCACCGAATACACCGACGCCCTGGCCTTCAGCGCCTCCGCCGGCATCGGATCGTCCAGCGTCGCCTCGATAGCCCGCGCCATCGCCCGCCAGTCGCCCACCGGCGCCAGCCGACCCCATCTGCCGCCCTCCAGCATCTCGCTCGGCCCGCTGCGGCAGTCCGTGCTCACCACCGGCGCGCCGCACGCCATCGCCTGCGCCAGCACGTTGGGGAAACCCTCGTACCTGGACGACAGCACGAACACCGACGCCCTGGACATGTGCCGGAACGGGTTGACGTCGAACCCCGGCAGGTCGAACCGGTCCGACACGCCCAGACGCTCGGCGAGCTCGAGCAGACTCTCGCGCTCGACGCCCTGCCCGAGAATCACCAGCCGCGCCGGACGCGACCGCACCACCTCCGCGAACGCCCGCAACAGGGTAGGGTAGTCCTTCTCACCTGACAACCGGCCAGCGGCCAGAATCACCGGCGCGCCACCGCTGCTGAACCAGGCGTGCTCCACAGAGGCCGCTGCTTGCTTTGACAGACCCGGGGCGACCACGGGATTGTAGATGGTGGTCACCTTGCCGGCAGCCCGGGGCACCTGGGCGCGCAGGTCGCACGCGACCCCATCCGACACCGCGACTATGGCGTCGGCTGACGGCATCAGCAGCCGCGCGAGCCGCATGAACTGGCGGGTCTTGAACGCCTCGACGTCGAATGTGTCCGAGAACGTAGTCGCCTGCCGAACGACAACCCGCAGCCGCCTGCCGTGGATTGGCTTGGCCATCAGCGCCGCCAGGTCAGTGGGCAGAACTGTGGACAACAACGATGAGGGCCTTTCCCGACGGAGGTAGTTCAGAAACCTGGGCAACGCTGTCAGCGTCCTGCTGGTGTCCAGATCAACCAGCCGGACGCCTTCCGGCACCATGCCCATGTACTCGCCCTCCGCCTTCACCAGCACTAGGTCCACGTCCACGCCCCGCTCCGCGAACCCACCCGCCAGCGTCAGCATCACCCGCTCCGCTCCGCCGCCGCGCATTGAGCCGATAAACAGCGCTATCCTTCCGGTTCTCAATTCGGACTCGGAACTCTGTCTGCCAAAGCGATTGCCTGCGCTTGTGGTATTGGCCTCGATACCAGAAGCTCTGTTGAGAGAAGAACGGCGAAATTAAGTGCCACAGGCCTCGTGTCGACCATCATCAAGATGCCACCAAGGATAGACGCTCTCCATTTTTCGTCGCCAGTCCGGATGAACAGCGCTCAGCCGCCATTCGGGAGTACAGTACTCACCAGCCAGCGCCTTCACGCCATCTATCAGGTCTGAGGCGATTGCGGTCCGCTCTTTTTGAAAGTACCCCCGCATCTCGGGGTGCCTACTTGGCATTTTGTAGTGCAGAAAGAATAGACGCCCGGAATCGAACCTGTGCTGCCGACCCCTCGAAGAGAAACTGTGAACATTGGCGTGAACCACCCGCCCTGTGTCACACATGTACTTAGGAGCGACCTTGTACGTACCACGATATGCAAGATCGGTCTCTATCACATACCTGTCGACGTTGTCGAGACGAGTCGACATGGGACGGTCGCACATAACACCACCGTCGTACCCACGCGACTCCATCCACGAGCACAGTTCCGGCACGGATTCGTCCGACACCATAAACTCGTCCATGTCCATGAACACCATCCAGTCGACAATCTCACCGTATTGTGACAGGGCATCATTCAGCGCCTGTGTCTGCGCGTACATGATGTTGCCATCCGAGTCTCGCGGTTGCCACCTCACAACCGTGACATCTGGTATCTCGCGCTGGATGTCATCCAGAATGCGTCGAGTCTCCGAGTCTGCTAGCCTCACGATATCGTCATACGGGACGGCATACTTGCTAACTCGGCCAATCACGCTGTGGGGACTTTTCTCAACCGTCGGAGAGGACCGCGTTACTCCGGTGTTGTCGTAAAGAAAAAAGTGAGTGACTCCCTTCAATTTGTGGTAGAGGATCCATTCTTTTAGGAAGAGGATGTTCTCCTTGGCGATGAAGACAGTGTGCAGGCCAACCACCGGCCGTCTTGCGGAGCGCTCCGTCAACCGGTACGCGACTAGACTGGCAATCCAATAGCCGATGCGGATAGTCTCTCGTATTGCCCGATAGCAGCGCCGTGCCACAACGTATGCGGGCGTGGGAAGTCGCTGCACCCATTCACCAGGCATCACATTTTTCCTCGTTGAATCAACCATTTGGCAACTTTGCGACTAATGGTCACCGGTGTCGCAAAGAATGCGACTGAGAGTGCGCGGTACGCGCCAAGGTGATTGCCAGTCCCTAGCTCGGCAAGCGCCAGTCTTCCCCAAAGAAAAGAGCGGACTCGGCGCCGCTTGCCGATCTCAACACGGAACTTAGCTATGTGGCTCTTGATGTAGTCTCTCTTGAGGAACAGGTTGCTTCTAGACGGAGTGGTCATTTGCGGATGACCTTGATGCAGCTTAACCAGCACCTCGGGAACTGAAAGTATCTTAAATTGCCTGGACAACCTACATAGAAAATCCAAGTCCTCACAGCGAAGGAGAGCCTCATCAAAGCAACCTATGTCTTTGATGACTGAGGCACGAATCATCGAGCTAGTACCAATGTCTAACGAGAGGTTAAGCGAGAGCGCCTCATCGAAGACATAGCCCTCTTGAGTCGAGCGGTGTTCGCTAAGCACGTCCCCGGACGGCCCAAATACTGAGCACCACGAATAGGCCAATCCCACGTCGGGACTAGCAGTATCGAGGGCCTGTACTTGTTTCTCCAGCTTCGTGGGCAGGTATTCGTCATCGTCATCAAGGAACGCAATGTACTGGCCTTGAGCGTTGGCAATCCCTGTGTTGCGAGCCGCAGCCAGTCCGCGGTTGCGGTTGTGCCTGTAAGAGCGTATCCGCGGGTCGACAAAACCGGCTACCACTTCAGGCGTATTGTCGGCAGAGCAGTCGTCCACAATCAGCAGCTCAAGGTTGGAGAATGTTTGGGCCAAGACGCTGTTTACCGCTCGTGGCAGCATCCCCGCCCGGTTGTAAGTTGGGATAACTATGCTAACCCTGGGAACGGACGGCATGTTCACTTTCGACCCTGTGGTATGGGCATGACTAACCTGCCGAATGCCCATTTGCCCAGGAACCTTGCAACGTACCACGCCGTTTTCGGGTCGGCAACAAATGCATGCAAGATCGCCCGCATCGCTTTGGCGTGGTTGCCAATCCGCCACTCAAAAATCGCGAGTCTCCTCCACACGGCAGAACGTACGTGCCCCCTACTAGCAAGTTCCACACTGTACTTTGCCTGGTGGCAAAGTACATAGTCTCTCCGCACAATCAACTCCCGTTTGGACACATTGTACGGCTCGGACAGGCTAGGGTGCCCTATGTGATACCTCACCAGAATCTCGAGAATCGATGCGATCCTGAAGTCCCTGGTCACTCTGCAAAAAAAGTCAGCGTCTGCGGCCCGCCGTATCGTCTCGTCGAAACGGCCAACGACATCGAATACGCTTCTACGGAGCATTGCAGTTGAACAAATAGTTAGCGAGAGCCCCAATGCTAGCGCCTCTTCAAAGACATAGCCCTCAGAGGTTCGACATGACTCCCCAACCACGTCTCCGCTCGGCCCGATGCGGGAGACCCACACGTAGACCATACCAACCTCCGGGGGAGCAGCGTCCAGAACCTGGACCTGTTGCTCAATCTTTGTGGGTAAGAACTCATCATCGTCGTCCAAAAATGCCAGATACTCGCCTCTAGCATTAGCAATACCAGTGTTACGTGCCGCCGACTGACCACGATTCTGGCCATGTCTCAACAACCGTATGCGAGGGTCGTCCAGTCCCCCGACCATTTCTGGGGTCTCGTCGGTGGAGCAGTCGTCCACTATCAGTATCTCAAAGTCAGTGAATGTCTGTGTCAAGACACTTTCCACCGCCCTGACCAGCATTGACGCTCGATTGTAAGTGGGAATGATTACGCTGACTCTCGGACTGGCTTGTGCAATCAATTTCGATTCCCGATTGTCTGGTGTATGATTGCGCGTAACTGGACGGCGCTACGGGTCCAAGTGAACTTTGATTCGACCCTGCTTCGGCCATTTTTTCCCATATGACGCGCCTCTTCGGGGTTGTTGAGAAGCCTGATAATGGCGCATGCGAGAGCCTCATCGTTACCAGGCTCCACAAGTAACCCGGTCTCGCCATCAACGACAGCTTCCGATACACCTCCGACTGCTGTAGCAACGACAGGTTTCCCAAAGGCGGCAGCCTCTAGAAGTACGAGAGGGAGCCCCTGACTTTCGGAAGACAAGGCCAACACTGCACAACGCGCGTAGATCTCAAGCTTCAGATCTCCAGAAGCCAATCCCAACAAAGTAATCGAATCTCGAGCTGTTGAGTCGGCGATCTGCATTCTCAACTGGTCTTCCTCGTCACCTACGCCCGCAATTACAAGCCTTGCGCCTGGCACCGCAGCCTGTATCCTTGGCATAACGCGAACCAGCCTGTCGATTCGCTTAATTCGACTAAGGCGAGCCACGCACAAAATGATTGAACTGCCACTTGGCATCACCTTGTCCAGAAAGGCGAGTTTGTGTGGATCGCCCATAGACTTGTGTGAGTCTACCTCCCTCAAATCCACGCCATTGCAGATCACATGGACACGCGCCAGCTTCAGTTTAAACCTCTCAAGCAATGCCACGGTCGAGTGAGAGACTGGAATCACACCTTTGGCCGACCTCAAGAATGCGCCAAATGCGAGATCCCGCATCCTCGAACCAGCCTCTGGCAATCCTCGCCTAGAATGAATAAACAGAAACGCCGGAATTCCAAGGATCCGCTGTGCAGCGCTCAGGCTGGCTACGAACAGCGTAGAATTTCTCCAGCCATTGAATATCAAGTATTCTGCGCCACATCGTCGCCCCGCCTTGACCAGTGTGGTCGCGATGGCTGTACGGGCCCACGGATCTTTGTACCACTGCCCAGTCCCTATCTTGGTACTGAACCGCACCACAGGATAGCCGCAGTTCCTGTCAAACTCTTCGTCACCCTGATAACCCTGGGGAACGTAGTGGAGAAGTGTAATGTTCTCTCCGAGTTCCGTCAGGTGCTTGGCCATCTGGTGAGAGTGTTCCCCTATGCCACCGACAGTGGGCCAGAACTCGTTGGTAAAGAATATCCCGTAAGCCACGCCGCGCTACCCCCGTGTCCACGCACTACCCCTCCAGCAACCGGTTTGCCACGCCCATCACCCCCCGCACCGCCTCCACGTCAGTGTCAGGCATCGCGAACCCGTGCGCCAGCGCGTTCCTCTTTCTCAGCGCGTCCCTCAGAAAGAAGTAGCACTCCATCGAAATGACGCCCTCCTGCGCCGCCAGGGTGATAGCGTGCTCCGAGGGAGGCCGCCCCAGCAGTTCCCCCTCCTCGTCAAGCAGTATCCTCACCGCGCCTTCGGCGGCAGCGCACGCCTGAATGAAGGCCGCGTCGGCGAACCCCGCATCCAGCAGCCGTTCCGACTCGGCGGCGCAGTCAAGAACATCCTCCCGCGTAAAGGAGCGGACACCCTTTGGCACCCTCAGTTGCTCGCCCACATTCACCGGCACCAGCCAGTAGTTCCATCCGGGCCTGTCCCTAACTACCCCAGCCAGCCCGGACGGGCGACCCTCCCGTTCCATCGTGGGCCTGGACTTTATCTCGACGACGACCGATTCATCCCCCTTCCGCATCAGCAAGTCGGGGCTGAACCCTTTCATAAACGAGGGCAACTGGTCACGCTCAGGTTGGATAGTCACCTCGTAACCCCGGGAACGCCACTCGTCCGCGATTTCCCCTGCGCGCTTGCGCTCCAGTTCAGCGATTGTCGTCCCCATCAGACGCTTATCTCCCGAACCTGTCCCGGCAACTCAACCGTCACCCCCCCGCAGGAGCTGGCACCCCACAACCTAGAGCGCCGAATTCGACCCCCTCATTGACACACCCGCACAACTGTGCTAACCTCCCCACACCCCAACCACCAGGAGCCGACCGCCAGCCCATGCCTCCCAGCGCACCGCCGTGCCACTCATCGAAGCCCGACAAACCGGCACGAGGCCCTGTCACATTCCATCCCGATACCGTACCTATACCGTCTCAAACCTTACTTACGACCGCTCAAAAACTGTCTCAAATGCTCTCAAAACCGGCGAGCCGCCAAGTACGAATGACACAGTTTGACCCACTTTGACACACTTTTCGCGAATTTCCCGCCGATTGGCCGGCCCGCCAGGCCCAGATTAGGCCGCCCGCCAGACCCGTAGGGGCGGGTTTCAAACCCGCCCGCCACTCCATGTCGTAGGGGCGGCTCTCAAACCCGCCGGCCACCTCTATGTCGTAGGGGCGGGTTTCAAACCCGCCGGCCACCTCTATGTCGTAGGGGCGGGTTTCAAACCCGCCCGCCGCTCCCGCCAGCCTTGATTATGATAGCATAATCCCCACGCGGGGAAAGCGCTCCCTAGCCATTCCGAGCGCACCCTCGTCATTCCGAGCGCTCCCCCTGTCATTCCGAGCGCAGCCGAGGAATCTAGCGTGCCCTTCGTGGATAATCCTTTCCCGAGGACAGACCTCATGCGATACGTTGTCACCGGCGGGTGCGGCTTCATCGGCTCCCACCTGGTCGACCGGCTGGTCGAGCTGGGCCACGACGTGGTGGCCCTGGACAACCTCTCCACCAGCGAGGGCGACCGCGCCAACCCCTCGGCCAAGCTGGTCCGAGCGTCGGTCACCGACCTGGACGCGGTCCGGGACGCCACCCGCGGCGCCGATTGCGTGTTCCACACGGCGGCCTGGGCGCGCATCCCCCGATCCATCGAGGACCCGGTGGGCACCCACGACGTGAACGTCAACGGCACCCTCAACGTGCTCCAGGCCTCGCGGGAAAACGGCGTCGGGCGCGTCGTCTACTCCTCGTCCTCCAGCGTCTACGGCGACCAGCCTACCCACGTGATGCGCGAGGACATGCCCACCAACCCCAAGTCGCCCTACGCGCTGCAAAAGCTGATGGGCGAGCAGTACGCCGCCATGTTCGCGCGGCTGTTCGGCCTGCGCGTCGCCTCGCTCCGCTACTTCAACGTGTACGGCCCCAGGCAGGCCACTCGCGGCGCCTACGTGCTGGTCATCCCCCACTTCATGCGGCTGCGGGACGCCGGCAAGCCGCTGACGGTGTACGGCGACGGCGAGCAGACCCGAGGCTACACCCACGTCTCGGACGTGGTGAGGGCGAACCTGCTGGCCGCCACGGCCGACCTCCCGGAGGGCGAGAACGTCGCGCTGAACATCGGCCCCGAAGAGGAGACGTCGGTCAACGAGATTGCCGCCATCGTCGGCGGCGAGGTCGAGTACGTCATCCCCAACCCGAGGGGCGAGTTCGAGGAGCTCCGCAAGTCGGCGGACTACTCCAAGGCGAAGGCGCTCATAGGCTGGGAGCCGCTAGTCCCGGCGTCCGAAGGCATCCGCCAAATCGCCGCCCCCCATTCCGTCATTCCCGCGAATTCCGTCATTCCCGCGAAAGCGGGAACCCAGGAAGGGAGCGTAAACCGCACGTGAAGATAACCGTCATAGGCCTGGGCTACGTCGGCACGGTCGCCGCCGCCGGGCTGTGCGAGGCGGGCCACGAGGTGGTGGGCATCGACGTGGACCGGCGGCGCGTGGATGCGCTGGCCGAGGGCCGCGTGCCCATGTTCGAGCCGGGCCTGGAGGCCGGCGTGACGCGCGGCCTGAGCGCTGGCACGCTGCGGTTCCTCCACCGCGACGACTTCGCCGAGACGCCGGGGGACGCCGCGTTGGTCGCCACCGGCACGCCGCCGACGCACGGCGGCGCGGCGGACCTGCGGCAGGTGCGCGCGGCGGTGGACTGGGTCAAGACCGTCGGCTCCGAGGGCCTGGTCGTCGTGATGAAGAGCACCGTCCCGCCCGGCACCGGACGCCGCCTGCTCGACTTCGAGCTGAAGGGCACAGGCATCCGCTACGCGTCCAACCCGGAGTTCCTGCGAGAGGGCAGGGCGGTGGAGGACTGGGCGTCGCCGGAGCGCATCGTCTTGGGCGTCGAGCCTGGCGACGATGCGACAGCGGACGTCGTCAGGCGTATGCACGCGGGCATCGACGCCCCGCACCTGGTGACCGACATCACCAGCGCCGAGATGATCAAGTACGCGAGCAACGCCTTCCTGGCGACGCGGATTTCGTTCATCAACGAGATAGCCTCGCTGTGCGGCTCCATCGGCGCGTCCATCGACGACGTGAGCATGGGCCTGGCGATGGACTCGCGCACCGGCGCGCGAATCCACGCGGGCGTCGGCTACGGCGGCTCGTGCTTCCCCAAGGACGTGCGCGCCCTTGACCACCTTGCGCTCACCAGCGGCGTCGAGGTGGACCTGCTCCGGTCGGTGATCAACACCAACAACCGGCAGCGTCTGCTTCCGCTCCACGCGCTGCGACAGCGGTTCGGCGGCGCGCTGGCCGGCCTCCGCGTGGGCGTGCTGGGCCTGGCGTTCAAACCGGAGACCGACGACGTGCGGGACGCGCCGTCGCTCGACCTGGTGCGCGCCCTGGTCGACGAGGGCGTCGACGTCCAGGCGTTCGACCCGCGGGCCATGGACAACGCCCGCGCCGCGCTGCCCCCGGAGGCGCGGCTTGTCGGCGGCGTCGCCGAGGCCGCGAACCGCGCCCAGGCGCTGGTGCTGCTCACCGAATGGCGCGAGATAGTCGAGTCCGACTGGCGCGTCGTAGCGCGCTGCATGATCCCGCCGCGCCTGGTCTTCGACGGACGCAACGCCCTCCCCCCCGCCGAGCTGGAGGCCCTCGGCTTCGAATACGTCGGCGTAGGCCGCTAGTCCCCTCTCCCTCGACAGGCAATCGTAGGGGCGGGTTTCAAACCCGCCCGCTGGGGTGACGGCGGTCTCGCCCCTACTGGTCCGTCCGGTATATGTACCGCGGGTCCCAGATAGCGTACAGCGTCGGCGTGGTGTTGCCGAAGACGTTGCGCACCGCCGTGAGCCGCTCAGCCAGCGTGGTGTAGATGACGGGCACGTTCTCGGCGGCTATCTCCTGGGCCCGGTGGTAGTGCTCAACTCGCTTGGCGCGGTCAAGCTCGGCGCTGGCCTTCACGTACAGCTCGTCGATCTCGGCCTCCCAGTTGGTCGCCGGCTCGTCCTGGTTCGGGTTCCACACGTGCAGGAACTCGCCGCTGTGCCAGAAAGTGATGCCGCCGTGGGGGTCGGTGCCGCCGGTGAGGCCCACGATCATCGCCTCCCAATCGAAGGTCTGCGTGATCCTGGTGACAAGGTCTCCAAACTCGATCAGCTTGTAATCAACGCCCACGCCGGCGTCCGTCATGCCCTGCCTGACAATCTCGCCGACGCGCTCGCGGACCGAGTTGCCGGCATTGGTGACCATCGAAAACTCGATGGGATTGCCGTCGCTGTCCTCACGCACGCCGTCGCCGTCGGTATCGACCCAGCCCAGGCCGTCGAGCAGCTCGCGGGCCTTGTCCAGGTCGAACTCGTACCGCCGCACGTCAGGGTTGTGGAAGTCGCCCGCCGACGGGCTGACCGGCGACCACTGCGGGTACCCGATGCCCTGCTGCACCTCGTCGATGATCCTGGCCTTGTCGATGGTGTACGCGACCGCCTGGCGGAACTCCTTCTGACGGAACCACTCCAGCTTGACCGGGTCCAGGTACGGCTCGCCCGTGTCCTCGTTGACCCCCGGGTTCTGGTTGAACCCGACCAGGGTGAACCCGAACTGCGGCCCGCGCCTGTGGATGGTGAAGTTGCCTTCCCTCTGAAGTGGCTCCAGCCGCTCGAGCTCCTCGCCCAGGACTCCGTGGACGTCGGTCTCGCCCGCGATGAACGCGGCGAGCTCCGCGTCGAAGTCTGGAACCACGATGTTCACGATCTTCTCGAGGTACGGCAGCCTGTTGCCCTCGTCGTCCTCCAGCCAGTAGTCGGTGTGCCGGCGCAGGATGACGCTTTCGCCCACGACGTAGCTCTCAATCGTGTAGGGCCCGGTGCCGACAATCTCGCCCGGGTCCGTCGCGATGTCCCACACCTCGGCGAAGGTGCCGTCGTCAACGTACTGTTCCAGGATGTGCCTCGGAAAGATGGCCGTGCCCATCGAACGCAGGAACGTCGCGAGCGGCTGGGGAAGCACGCACTGGACGGTGTAGTTGTCCAGCGCCTTGACCGTCATCGGCGCCTCATCCCACTCCCCGGTTTCATCGTTGAGGAACCGGAAGTGGAACACCGCCCGGTCGGCCGCCGGTATGTCGTAGTTGTAGATGATGCGATTGAAGGTGAAGTCCACGTCGTGTGCGGTGAACGGCTCTCCGTCGTGCCAGCGCACGTCCCTCCGCAGGCGGAAAGTCCAGGTCAGACCATCGTCCGAGCTCTCCCACGACTCGGCTAGCAGGGGCTCCACCTCGTCGGTGAGCCACGAAGTCTCGGTCAGGCCCTCGAAGAGGTAACCCAGGACGCCGGCGGAATAGGCGTCGTTGGCAATGGCGAGGTTGAACGTGAGCGGCTCCGCCACCGTGGCGAGCGTCATGGCCCCGCCTTGTTTGCCAATGGCGTACTGGAAGTCCGCGGCATTCTGCCTGAGCCGGTCGACCACACTTCCCACGCTGGCCGGCGTGGGCGACGCTACCGGCGTCGGCTGCGCTGTCGCAGTCGGCTGCGGTGCGGGCGTCGGCGCGGCCTCCACGGTGGGTGCGACCGCCGTCGGAGTTTGGAACACTGGCGGAGACGGCGCCGCCAGTGTCGGCTCGGCGTCGTCCCCGCACGAGGCCAGCAACAGCACGACGGAAGCCAGCAGCAGCGTAAACGCCCACGGCATCGCCAGGGCTGAGAGGGCGCAGCGGGCGCGACCGTGGGAGGGCAATCGAGGAATGGTGTAGGGGAATCGTGTCACCTGGGAATCCTTCCGAAGACCAAGGTTGGGGAAGAGTTTCGCCCTTTGAGTGTACCACAGGCCTCCAACACCTCCCCCGCGCCCCGCCCCCGCGCTCCCGCGTGCGAGGCGGGGCGCGGGCGCCCGTCTTCCAGCCCCGACATTGCGGTATGGGGCGGCCGTTGCTATAGTCGAGCCGCGGGTGCCGGCGCGCCCGGTGCATCCGAGAATGCGTAGCAGCGAAGGGAGTTGCCGATGCGCACCACAGACATACCTGGCTGGGTGACGTTCCCCGAGGACGAATGGGTCGAGATTACGCCAGAAGAGGCCGGACTAGACCGCGAAAAGTTCTACGCCTTTCTGTCCACGATTGACGCCAGTGGCGCCGAATTCGGGGGAGAGGACCATACGGGCAACAAGTTCGGCACGGTTATAACCCGCGGCGGATACCTCGTGCACACCTGGGGCAACGGCGACTACAAGTTTCAGACGGCCTCGACCGGAAAGGCATTCACCTATGCTCTGCTTGGCCTAGCCGTACAGGAGGGCATGGTGCAGGCCGACGACCTGATCGCCGAGACCTGGACCGGCGAGGGGCAGCTCTCGCATCCCCACAAGCACCTCGACCAAGGCTACCACAGGAGGCTCACCTGGCGGCACCTGGTCGGCATCAAGTGGGGAGCAGGACACTACGGCGGATTCGCTATAGAACTGGGCAACGACTGGATGGGACGCAACACCAGCACCGACGAGATTCCCGGCGTTCCGGAGTGGGCCAAGTGGACCGGCGATCCATTCTACGACATCTACTCGCATATCGAGCCGGGCACTCTGCGCCACTACAGCAGCGCCGGCACGTGGCGCGTGGCGCAGGCGCTGACGCACCTCTGGGGCAGGGACCTCAAGGACGTGATGGACGAGAAGATCATGAGCAAGATCGGAGTCGCGGCCGACGACTGGGACTGGTGCACCGGCGGCTACATCAAGGACCAGAAATACTTCTACCCCACAATTCCAGACTCTTACACCTACCTCGATCCTCCCTACGAGATAGATGGCAACCCGGTGCGGAGCGGCCCCGGCTGGGTGGTGATCAGCGCAAAGGACCTGGCGCGATTCGGGCTGCTCGTAGCCACCGGCGGCAATTGGAAGGGCGAACAGCTGCTTCCCCCCGGATGGGTGCGGACCCACTCCGGCGGCAACCGCAGCGGCCTGCACGGCGAGAGCAGACACTACACTGCCATGGGCAGGGTCGCCACCGAGGGCATCGACATGCGTTTTTCCGTGGACCGGGAGAGCCTAATCCCGCAGGACGTATTCGTAGGCCCCGTGAGGCCGTCGAGCATGGTTTAGGGGCGGAGAACGTTTAGCGCCAAGCCGGACTCCATCAGTTGTATGACACTTTCTCGGGCGGGCTGGGAGAAGACGGCCTCGTGCCCGACTACCTGCACAGAATTGGGCCAACCAGCGGCAAATGTTCACACGGTTCCACCCCCCCCCGTGTACTTTGTACACTTGTATGCTAGAAGGCCCGATTTCCTACGTGCCAATGTGCTCTCGTAACCTGAGTGCGTGAGTGGAAAGAGATTAGGCCTTCAACTCGAGGACGAGTAGAGAGGGGGCTACATTGGTTTCTACCCAACGCAGCCCGATCGTCTACGCCCAAACGCTGGACCCGTTCCCAGAGGGCTGGTACCTCGTGGCAAGCCGAAAGGAGATTCTGAAGTCCAGACTCATTCAAAAGACCTGGATGGGAGAGAACGTAGTAGTCTGGTGTGATGATAGCGGGCGGATCTGCGTATCCGAGGCCACCTGCCCGCACCTAGGCGCCGACTTGGGGCCGGCGGCTGGGGGCCGCATTCGCAATTGACGGCCTGTCTGCCCCTTCCACGGGTTCGCGTTCGACTCGACCGGCCGGTGCGTCGCCATGTCCTATGCCGAGCCGCCCAGGACCGCGACTCTGCGGGTCTTCGAGACGTGCGAAGTCCTCGGCCTGATCTTCGCCTGGTGGGGCATCCCAGGACGGGTAGAGTAGTAACGACTGCCCAGCGAGCCGCCGGACCAGGACGGGTGGAGCGATCTGGTGGACCGGACGCTCCGGTTTCCCGGGCATCCACAGGAAACCACGGAAAACTCGGTGGACCTGGGCCACATGCGCTACGTTCACGGCTATGACAGCGTGAGCCGCACTGCGCGAGTTTCGGTAGATGGGCCCTATCTCGAAAGCCGTTTCGACTTCAGGAGTAGCCTGACGATAACCAAGTTCGGCAGATTCACACTCGACCTTTCTGCCCGGGCGAACATCTTTGGGCTGGGCTACTCCTTCGTGGAGATCAGGGAGAAATCAATCGGAATGGATATGCGACTGTGGGTTCTGGCGACGCCCGTCGACGGTACGCTGATCGATCTGTCGCTGGTCTCTCAAGTTCGGGAGATTCGCAAACCAAGACGCTGGATCGCGGGGCTGGGCTTACTCCCAGTGGGACTACGCGCCCCGATCAGGAACAGGTTCATCGCGGAGTCTCAGCGGCGTGACGTGCTGAAGGACGTGTTCACCTGGCGCAATAAGAAGTATCGGTCCCGCCCGCGCCTGTGCCGTTCCGACGGTGAGATCATGCCGTTCCGAGCCTACTGCGCCCAGTTCTATCCTGGCCCGCGTAACACCGAGGGTTCCGATTCCTAGCCTGGCGGAGAAGCTACTTGGCCGGTCCACTCGCTGCAATACTTGCAGGGGCTGCAAACTGAAGGATACGCCGTGAGCAACTTACTCGGCCGGCTTAGCTGGCTGGTGACGGTTCGCCCATTCGTAACTATACTTGTCCTCATCGCCATCACCGTCTTGCTGGGGGCCGGAGCGGTGCGACGCGCGCCGCACCGCCGCCGAAAACCGCGTCGACACTTCCCCAGGGGAGTGAAGTGGCCGAAGCCCTGTATGAAATCGACAGAC
The DNA here is from genome assembly GCA_965262385.1 of Dehalococcoidia bacterium. GTDB lineage: Bacteria > Chloroflexota > Dehalococcoidia > Lucifugimonadales > CATOSD01 > CATOSD01. The sequence goes on from CBDHFB010000016.1 coordinate 589,410, forward strand.
TCTTCGGTGACTCCGGCGAAGAGAGTGTAGTAACTCTCCTCTTTCGCCGCGATGTTCTCACACCCGGCGGGGTCTCCCAAATGGACGCCCTGATCGAAGAGATTGGCAGCGACCCGAGCGTACGCGATCTGCTGGCGCCGGAAGCTGCCGTCGTAGCTCCCTCATCGCTTCTCAAGGCAATTCTCTCTCCAGGTAGCTCATTTCGACTCACTGACGCAGGCTGATATCGACTCCGCCGGTGTCCTCCCGCCTATCGCTGAGGCGTTCGACGCGCTGACCGGCTCCGATACCGATGGATCGCCAGTCGCCATTGCGACCATTCGCCTGCGCGACACGGGCGACGAGCGAATCGAGGACGCGGAACGTAAGGTCCACGAGTTGGCCATTGGGTCCGAGGGGCGGCTGCGGGTGAACAGCATCTCGTCCGTCGTAGTCGAGGATGAGTACAAGAAGGCAACGGAAGAGGGGATGGCGCCGCTGATAGACCTGGCGTTCCTCCTCATCGCGGCACTCATCCTGCTTTTCATGCGCAGGATCTCGGACCTGTTGCTCACGCTGGCAGGGCTGCTCACGTCGATCATCTGGATTGTCGGAGCGGAAGGTTGGCTGGGACCGAACGCTTTGGGCCTGACAGGTCCCCCAATTCGCTCAAGGCGATGGTGCCCATCATCGTAGTCGGCCTCACGGTGGACTACGCCATACAGATTGTGTCGCACTGCCGCGAGCAGCGAACAGAGGGCAAGCCGGAGGTAGAGGCCGTCCGCAGCGGCCTTGCGAACGTCACAGTGCCGCTGACGCTGGCCGCCGTCACAACTATCGCGAGCCTTTTGGCGAGCCTGTTCTCTCCAATCGGAATAGGGCCTGTTCACACTAGGGGCCTGGACATGTTATCATACATGTATGGAACTTACACAAGCTCATTACCAACTCATCGAACCGTACCTACCCGTGCAGCGTGGCAATGTGACCATTCCAAACATACGGGTGCTCAACGCTATTCTGTACGTCGCAGAACACGGTTGCAAGTGGCGAGGGTTGCCGAGTCGTTTTGGCAACTGGCATACCGTCTACATGCGCATGAACCGTTGGGCCAAGAGCGGAGTGCTCGACCGAGTGTTCGAACAGCTTCAGCGAAAGGGCATTGTGAAGGTCACAATCGAGGTAGCTTCACTGGACAGCACCTCCGTCAAGGTGCATCCCGACGGCACGGGCGCGGCCAAAAAAACGGACCACAGTCCATCGGCAAGTCCCGAGGCGGATGGACGACCAAGCTTCATATGGTTGCCGCGGATGATCGGACACCCTTAGCGTTCTCGCTCTCTCCGGGCCAGGCCCACGATGGACCGGAGGGGCGCAAACTGCTCAACCGGCTGGGGCCACAACGAGGGAATCCGCCTCTGGTGATGGATCGCGCATATTCGGGCGACCAAACACGCCGATTGGCGTTCGATATGGGGTTCACGCCTGTTGTTCCACCCCTGAAAAGTCGCGTGAACCCTTGGGAGTATGACAAAGAACTGTACAAGAGGCGGAATGAAGTGGAGCGCCTGTTCCGTCGATTGAAGGGGTATCGAAGAGTATTCACGCGCTATGACAAGCTCGATGCGCTCTATGCCGGCTTTGTCTTGTTCGCAATCATCTTCGACGCTCTACGTAGTGTGAACAGGCCCTAGTCGGCGACTTCGGAATCATAGCGGGGCTGGGCGTGGGAATGAGCCTGATGGTGATGTTGACGCTGGTGCCGGCCGGCCGGACTATCATCGACCGCAGGCGGGAGGCGCGAGGCAAGCTGGCGACGCCCCGCCCAATCTCGAACGCCTTGCCCGGCATCAGCCGCGTGGCGGAGCTCCTCGGCCGGAACAGGCGGCGATCAGGACGCTGTCAAGCACCGGCTCCGCGCTGCTCGGGTCCGCGCTGACGACGGCACTAGGCCTCGGAGTGCTCTTGGCATCACCACTGGCCGCGTCGCAGCAGTTCGGATTCACCGCGGCCATTACTATCGCCTACTCTCTGATCGTCTCCGTCCTATTGGTGCCGCCCGCCATGACGATCTGGGGCGCGTACCAGAACATGCGACTGCGCTCGATGGTGCAGAACTGGGGGACCGAGCTCGACGAGGCGATAGACGCTGTCTATCGGCGCGAGGAGCAGCGCTAGGGCTCAATTTCTAGTCGTGTGGGTAGGTGGTCAGACCCGGTGGAACGAGCGGCGACACCGCCACGGTCTCCTGTTGCCACACGATGCCACGATCCCAGATTCCTGGGTTCGCTCAGGCCTGTATCTCGTGCCATCGTTCGGCGATGCGGAACCTAAGCTTCTTGTTCGGCTTCATCGACGGAAGCGGGCTGAACCGGAGCTTGTAGTCCGAGGGGGATACTTCGAGCTTGAAGTAAAATGCGACCATCAGTACGTTGACGGCGAGCTGCAGCTCCATCCACCGGAAACCCAGGCACATGTGCGTGCCCAGTCCGTACGGCGCGTAGCCGGGGCTGAAATGCTCGTTGCGCGGGGGCCTGTATTGGTCGATGTCGTCCGCGAGGTCACGAGGGCTTCCGGCCCGCTGTGCGGAAGTGTGTACACTCTGTATCCGCTCCAGCAATGTGTCCACGGCCTTCGCGCGGCGCTTCATGGCCGGGGTATTGAGCATGAACTTGGGCAGCGCCTTCACGATGTGAGTGTTGAGCGCTCGCTCCTTGTACACCATCAGATCGTCGATGATGTACAGGGAGTTCACGCTGACCGATAGCGGCGACATCTGCGCGTTTATCATTCTCCGGCTCATCGGCGTAGCGGCGTAAGTGCCCCCGACTTTCCAATCCGACATGAATTTCCGCGCGTGAAAGTAAAGCTGGTCGAGCTGCCCTGCCAGCCTTCCGCGGGAGTACGCGGCCTACATCGACTTGCGGAGCCGGAAGTGATCGGCGCCATCCAATGAAGGCAACACCCCTGACGCGCCGTAGACTCGCTCGAAGTCACTGAAGTAATCCTTAGCTCGCAGGTACATCCGCCCGCGCCGATGCACCCAGCGGTTTGTCTCAGGCCCCGCAAGGAAGATCATAGGCTCGGCGAATGGAGGCCGGATCTCAAACACCGGGCCGTACTCGTTAGCGAGGTCCGCGAAGAGCGCTGGAACGTTGCCGTGGCGAACATGCCGATTGAACAACAGCTTTCGGAGAGAGACGGTCGGAATTTTCTTGGACAGGGCAGAATGTCGAAGCAACGGGCCGGCGAGGTTGTGCGGCACCGCGGCGCCTATGGACCGGCCAATCAGCTCCATCCTGCAGATGAACTCGATGCGCTTCTCCGCCTCTTCGTCGAGCTGAAAGATGAACCGAAACACGTCACACGTGTTGATGACACAGATTATGATGACGCCCCTGGGGTCGGGAATCTCGTTATCGAAGTTCGTCTTCCGGGAACCTGGTGGAATTAGCCGTTCTCCTCGTTGAGGAGCATGAGGATAAGTTCTTCCGGCAGACTTAGAGCACGGGTTGTTACGCCATTCGCGGTAGCTTTCATCTCACCGCCTGCCGAAATCGTCTCGACATCCTCACATCTGTCATAAGAACTTACACCTAGATGACAGTATACCCTGGTCGCCAATGGGGAGCCGATCGTCGGTCCGGTCGGGGGGAGTAGGGAAGTAAGCGTTGTCGGCCTGCGCATTCTGCACTGCGCATGTTCGGAAGGGAGAATGAATCCGATTCGCCAGACTTCTCGTCTACTGAACGTTTCTTCCGCCGTCAATCACGTATGCCGACCCGGTCACGAAGGCGGCGTCATCTGAGGCGAGGTAGAGCATCAGTTTGGCGATGTCCTCGGGCTGGCCGGCCCGGCCGACAGGTATCCTAGCCACGGCCTCGTCGAATATGCCGGCCGCGCCCTCAACCCCCTGGGAGCCGGGTGTATCGACGAGGCCCGGAATCACGCAGTTCGAGCGGATACCATGGGAAGCGTACTGGCTGCTGACGGTCTTAGTCAGCTGCACCACGCCAGCCTTGCTAACGGAGTAGGGTAGAGAAAACGAGGACCCTCTCAGCACCGCCGATGACGCCACGTTTACGATAGCTCCACCGCCCTGTTCGAGCATGTGAGGCACGGCGTACTTGCAGGCCAGGAATGTCCCCTTGACGTTGACGTCCATTACCAGGTCCCACTCCTCCTCGGTGACGTCAACCAGGGGAGGGGTCTCGGCTTGCCTGCCCGCGACATTGATCAGCAGGTCCAGCTTGCCGTAGTGATCGACCGTTCTTTGGACCATGTCCCGGACATGGGAGGACTGGGAGACGTCGGTGTGGACAAACACGGCATCCCCGCCGGAGGCACCTATGAGCGCGACGGTATCCTCTCCGCCACGAGCATCGACGTCGGCGACGACCACCTTCGCGCCTTCCTCAGCGAAGAGCAGGGACGTGCCCCGGCCTATGCCTGAACTGCCTCCAGTGACGATGCTCACTTTACCGTCCAGTTTTCCGGCCATGGCTTCCTCCTTGCAGTGCTCAGCGTATGCGGCCGCGACATGCGGCAGATGAAAGACCGCCGGCGCTGTACCGCGCCAGCCCACTCTTCCAACTCCCCTTCAGTGCGCAGCTACAGCCCCATTATCCTGATCGCGTTGGCCCCCAGCATCGCCTCCTTTTCCTCCTGGGCAAGGTGCGGCAGCCCCATCACGATCTCGACGCTCCGGTCCAGGTCGTACCACGGGAAGTCGGAACCCATCACAACCCGCTCCGGTCCGATGTCCTTGATCAGCCTACCAAGCTGTTCGTAGGTCGGAGCGTTGGAACCTCCCAGCCACTCCATGATCTCGCAACAGTCGAAGTAGGCGTGAGGGTAGGCCTGGGCGATCTCCAGCGCCTCCGTCCAGGCACCCCCACCGAGATGCGCTATCACCACGGTCAGTTCGGGAAAGTTCTCCAGTAGCGGCGCGTAGGCCCTTGGTGTGCCCAGCGGCTTCCCCTCTCTTTGCGGCCCCGAGTGGGAAAGAACTGGTATCCCAAGCTCCAGGCATGTCTGGTAGGTCGGGGTCATCCTTGGGTCGCCCATCTCGAAGCGCTGCAGCACCGGATGGAGCTTTACGCCTCTCGCGCCGTGATTCTCGACCATGTCGCGAATGTGGGCCGACATCTCCTCGCCCGACAAGATATGGGGATCGGAGTTGACGTAGGGGATCAGCTTGTCGTGGGGAGCCACCGTGTCACATCCCCACCTGTTGAAGGCCTTCAGCTCTTCGGCAAGCTCCGGTCCCCTCTCAAAGCTCGTCGAGCCGGAACCGAACAGATTCACCACTACCGCCTTGGAGAAACCCGCCTTGTCCATAGCATCGACAGCGTCCTCCACGACCCCATCGTACTTGCTGTACTTGACGTCGGTCTTTTCGCCGTACTCCCAGATCTCGTATGTCTGTTTCCTGATCCGGCCCTTCTCCCTTTCCTCGACGAGGTGCATATGCGCATCTACCAATATGGGACCAGCCATAGTCTCTCCCTCCTGTTGGGCACCGGTTCGCGGGCAATACCCCTGCTGCGCCAATGCTATATCTAAATCGCCTTGCCCACAACGATAGCGTCTTGGGAGAGCCTGTTTCAGATTACTTGGCGCCCCCAACACCGTTGTTCCCGCCCTCCCCTGGGTTCCCGCCCCCGCTTTCGCGGGGGTGACGTTCTTTCGCGGGGGTGACGTTCTTTTGCGGGGGTGACGTTCTTTCGCGGGAATGACGGCTGTTCGTTTCTGCGACATTCTGTGCGTCTCCTAGCTGAGGGTGTCGCCGGTCCCGAGCGAATCTGTAATGCCGGCGCGAGTTTTCGGGACACAAAAGTGGCGCCGCGTGGCAGAGGAGGACAGGGGAACGGAGCAGGGCTACTCAGACGTGTCTTCACTGCCCCCGTGCACCCACAAGGGACGCCCTTACGGATGCCTGGGGCCTTACCCCGTTTTGGGGTAGGGTTTCCGGGCCACGGGGCCGGTTCCTCGCGTGAGCGAGGGTAGCACGCTTGTGCTTATGTTTCAAGAGCCGTGGCGAAATTGCGGGATCGGGGCGGATTGGTGGGGAGAAATGGTGCAGACGTGGGGACGACTTGGGTCGTGTGTGGGGTTGGATGGGTCAGGGCCGGGGAACGGGTGACGCGCGAGAGTGACACTTTTTTCGGGGTACGAGGCGCGAATGGGTTGGGTGTGAGCGAGGTTGTGCGGCCGGGGTGTGCGTTGGGGCGCGTCCGGTGGACATTGGCTATACGATAAGGCGAACGCAAGGTGATGGCGGTAGGTTCAGAGTCGGGCGCGGGGGCAGGCTGTTCGGGAGGGAGACGGTTTTGGGCGCACCTAGTAATCTGACACAGGCTCCTGTTGGGTAACAGAGCCGGCCTGCACGGCCCGCAGCAAGGCGTCGACGACATGGTTAATCCAGGAGAAGGCCCACTGCGAGCCGGGTAGCTTGAGCAGCAACAAAGCCAGGGCCAGTTGGAGGGCCAGGCCGGCGGCGGCGGCGCTCGCTGACTGCCCAGGCCAGGCCGATGAGGAGAGCAATTCCGATGAGCGGCTGGAGATGAGTTACAATAGCCAAGTCTGCCATACGAAATGTTAACCGCGCACCGCGCACACCCCAGCCAGGGCGCGAGTCCCAGGCGATTATACAGTCACGCGAAAGTCTGTCAACGCCGCCGGCTCGTGGATGACGTCAAGGCATGGCCCAATCGGACGGGCGCCGTTTCCGGACTGTCTGAAGCGAAGAACGCAGAGCGAATCTTGAATCGCATCATCTGGTACTTCCAACTGTTGGCCGTTGCAGCGCTGGCGTTCGGCTGCTCGACTCAAGCGCCCGCCGAGGTCACGGCGACTTCGGCGGAATCAGATGAGATACCGCTTCGCATCCTGGCCATCAACGACTTCCACGACCACGTCGCCGCTCATCTCCGCCCCCTTTCACGACGAACCAACCATAGGAGCCACGAACCTCATGGGGCTGGACTTCAATGGCGTGGGCAACCACGAGTTTGACGAGGGCCTCGCCGAACTCCGCAGGATGCAGCAGGGTGGGCCCCACCCGGTTGAGGGCGACCTGGACGGGGACCCCTTCAGCGGCGCTGACTTCGAGCTTCTCGCCACCAACGTCATTGACGACAGCACCGGCGAAATAATCTTCCCTTCCTACGGCGTCCGTCGCTATCAAGGCGTTAGCGTCGCGTTCATCGGACTTACACTCCAGGCCACACCGGCAGTAGTGTCCCAGGCGGTCGTGGAGGGGCTGACCTTCGGCGACGAGGCAGAGGCAGTAAACGCTCTTGTCCCCCACCTTCGGGGGCAGGGCAACGAGGCCATCGTGGTCCTGCTCCACGAGGGTGGGATGTCCGACGGAGGTCTGAAAGACTGCGGTTCGGGCCTTGGCGGCCCCGTTGCCGAGGTCGTCGCTCGCCTGGACGATGCGGTGGACATTGTCATCACGGGCCATACCAACGACGAGTTCATATGTCGCATCGATGGTAAGTGGGTTTCCATGGCGGACAATCGGGGACGACTGTTTACGGTCATCGACGCTACCTTGAGCCAAGCCACGGGCTATCTCACGGTGGTGAAGATCGAGAACCGGCCCAACTCCCAGTCTGGAGTCACCCCCGAGCCCGCCCTCACAGCCCCTATCGACACGTACGACGCCCTCTCGGCCCCTCGCGCCGATGTGGTCATCGGCTCCACGACCGCCGACATCACCCGCCGGCAGAACGCCGCAGGCGAGTCCGCTCTGGGAGACGTCATCGCCGACGCTCACCTGGCGGCGACACGAGCCTCCGGCGGCGCGGTGGTGGCTTTCACGAACTCCGGCGGCATTCGCCGCGATATTCTCTACGACAGAATCGGCCCTGAGTCCGACGGGGAGTTGACCTACGGAGAGGCCTTCTCGGTGCAGCCTTTCGGAAACAGCCTGGTTACGCTTTCGCTCACGGGGGCCCAGATCGATGGCCTGCTCGAGGCCCAATTTCGCGACCCCACGGATGATGTCCGCTGGGTGCTGCAGGTCTCGAGAGGGGTTCGGCTACACTTGGGACGCCGCACGTCCAGTGGGTTCAAGGATCGATCCATCGACAATCTCCATCAACGGCATCCCGGTCGACCCTGGCGCGACGTATCGGATCACCGTCAACAGCTTCCTGACCGACGGGGGCGACGGCTACACCGTGCTTAGGGAAGGCACGGAGCGTACCGGTGGCGAGATCGATCTCGCCGCCCTGGTCGCGTACTTTTCCACTGACAGCCCGGTCGCTCCCGGTCCACAAGACCGGATTAAACGCCTCAATTGACTGCAAGGTCGCCCGCTAACCAGATGTGTGGGCGAGCACCAGCCCATTGGCAGCAACTGGCCGTGGATCATTGCCTCTCCGTTGCTGGCTAAGGGTCAATGCCCACCACCACGTCGTCCAGCAGGCCGTTCCGCACAGCCCAGATGACCAGTTCCTGCTTCGTCTCGATTCCCAGCTTGTCCTGTATCCGGTACAGGTTGTTCCGCACTGTCACTGTGCTGTTGCCCCTCGCCTCGGCGATCTCGGCGTAGGACCTGCCGCTGGCGAACAACGTCAGCGTCTCTCGCTCCAGCGCCGTCAGCTTGTCCGAATTCTGGCGGGAGACGAGCTTGCGCTGCCCGCGGATCATCGCGAAGACCTTCCTCACCGCCTTGTCGGGAATACGCAGCCGACCCTCGGCCACGTCCAGGACGGCTTCCACCAGCTCCTCCGGCCTCGAGTACTTCTGAAGGTACCCCGTCGCGCCTGCGGCGATCGCCTCTATCACCGAGTCCTCTTCACTCGATGCCGTCAGCATAATGACCCGCGTGCCGCGCACAAGCTCCATGACCTCCCGGCAGGCGTCGATGCCGTCCTTGCGCGGCATGACAACGTCCATTACAATGACCTGCGGCCTTAACCCCTCGACGATCCTCACCGCCTCCTCCCCATCTTCCGCCTCACCCACAACCACGAAACGTCCCGATCCCTCCAGCGCATCCCGAAGGCCGTTCCTCATGATGGGGTGGTCATCCACCACCATCACCCTTACCCGATCCGTTGACGACATCTCAGGCTCCTCCTTCATCCCCCCTCTTGGGGAACCACGCACGTAATGGTCGTTCCTCCTCCACCTGCCACACTCTCCACTATCAGAGTTCCACCCATCTTCGCAGCTTCAACCCTCATCCCGTTGAAGCCCCGTCCCCGCTCTGCGTAGTCGTCTGGAAGACCCACCCCGTCGTCCGAGACCGACAGAATCATCCGGTTGGCCTGGAAACTCAATCTGACCTCGACTCTGCTGGGCCGGGCGTGCAGGAACACGTTGGTCAGGGCGTTGTGGGCGATGGTGAAGAGACCGGTCCGGGTCTCCGTGGCAATGGGGGGCTCGGCTCCCGACTGTAACATCTCGGCGGGGACGCCCGTAATCTTCTCGAATGTCGCGCAGTGCGACCACAAGACTCGCCCTAACTCCCTGCCCTCGACGATATGGCCCGCGTCGATAGGGCCTCTCATCTCCCACATGGCCGACCTCGACAGGTCAGCGGTCGCATCCAGGGCGGCAACCAGTTCCTCGTTTGATTCGCCGGCCAACTGCCTCGCCCTGTGAATCCCCATGCCGATCATATAGGCGGTCTGAGCGGCCGTGTCGTGAATTGTCTGGGACAGATCGATGCGCTCCTGCCGCAAATGCCGCTCCCTGGTCACCGCGTTCCGCCACCGGGTGCGTTCGAACCGGGTGATGAAGCTGACGCCCATTGCGATGAAGCACATCGCCGCCAGCCTGGCCATCAACCCTCGGTCGTCGCCCGCGTCGATGTCGAGACCGGAGCCGGCAGCCAGACAGACGGCGGTGTACGTGACGGCCGCGATCATCGCCCAGACGAAGCTGAGCCAGGAGGATGAGAAGACCACGGCAAATATGGTGATGGCCGGATAGTAGCACAGGAAGATGAAGCTCCCGAACCCGCCAAAGATGACGATGCTGGCGGTGATCAGGGCGACGTCCATGGCGCAAAGGACGAGCATCCAACGCCATGTCACGGGCCTGTGCGTCAGAAGCCGGTAGTGGACGAGGCCGTTGTGCAAACCCAGCGACCCGTGAACTACCAGGTATTCAGCGTCCTGGGGGAACCAAAAGCCAGGCCGGTAAGCCATAAGGTAGATGCTGAAGGCCCAGATGAACCAGCGGCCCCAGACAGTAACCCTCGCTGCGTAGGCAACGACGTCCGGGTCGATCAGGACGCCCTGCATGACCCTCTGCCGCACGGCTCCCACACCGGCCTTCAGCAAGCCCAGGCTCCCAGCACAGAGCCTCGTGATTGGATGCGCATTGACATGATCAAACAAACCCTTCGCGCAAGGCCACAGAATCCATTGACGATTGCTACTGACAAGTTACATCAATCGCTCAAGGGCTACGAGAGCACAATGTACTAATGTGAATAGGCAAAACGCTGTCCTGTATACAGTGAAAAGACAAAGCCCCATTTTTCCCCATTCACCTATCGCTCCACCGCAGCAGATGGTATGGCTAGGGTGGAGGCTGAGCCGAGGGGTGGAGGCTGGGCCGATGGGGGAGGAAACGCTCCCTTTTCGTGAAAGACAAACGCATATGTGTACTGCTCACTGCGGCCTAATCGCCCCTTTGTCACGACGCCGAAAGTGCATGGAGAATCATGCAGGGCGAGGCTTCCGAGGCAGGTGCTTGGCTGTAGCACGAATACTCGAACTAGCAACACATGACTTCGCTTTCAACGCCTGTGGACTTAGAGGGTGTCTAAAAAGCGTGTCATGAAGGAGCTAGACGACGGATCATGAGATGAATCATAGCTATGTGGATCCAGGCCTCGGTTGTCTCGGTCAGGACTTCGTAGTCCTTGCTCAACCGACGAGAGCGTCCCAGCCATGCAAATGTTCTCTCAACCACCCATCTCCGCGGCAACACCTCGAACTGATGGCTGCTTTTCGGACGCCTCACAATCTCCAGCGCCCAACCCGACAAGGACATGACCCAATCAACCAACTGGCCCGCGTAACCAGCATCAGCCCAGATCAATTGCAGGCGTGGAAACCTTCCTACCAACTTATTGATAACCAGCTTTGCACCATCTCGGTCTTGGATGTCAGCGGGGTGGACCACGACTGCCAACAGCAGTCCTATGGTGTCCACGATGATATGCCGCTTGCGGCCCGTCACCTTCTTACCGGCATCATAGCCACGAGGCCCCCTTTTTCCGTCGTCTTCACGCTCTGGCTGTCTATGATCGCCGCGCTGGGAGAAGTCTGTCGTCCATCGGCTGTCCGTACCCTCTCGCGCAGGGCTTGATGGACCTTCTCCCAGGTTCCGTCCTTTCGCCAGGTGCGGAAGTAGTGAAACGCCGTGCGCCAAGGGGGAAGGTCGTGAGGCAGCATCCGCCACGGGCACCCGCTCCGAAGTACGTACATGATGGCGTTCACCACCTCCCGGCGAGGATACTTGACCGGACGGCCTCCTGGTTTAGGAGCGGGCAACAGAGGCTCTAGCAGTTGCCACTCGGTGTCACTGAGATCGCTGGGGTAGGCTTGTCTGTTCATGGGAATGGTTTATATCATCCCCCACTCCTGTGTACAGGTATTATGTGACCACTTATTAGACACCCTCTTACATCTACTTGGGAGGTCATCGCGGGCGAGTGAGTGAGCTAATCCGACTTACCGACAGATCAAAGCTGTGGGGGAGTAAGGGATGAGCACAAGAGCCATTTTTCCCCGTCTTGGCGTCGGAGCCATAGGGCCGTGGATTGCGGCGGTTGTGTTCATCATGGCGGCGGCCGACATTAGCCCGGTGGGTGCGCAGTCAACTGAGACCCTGAGGGTTAGCACCTTGGACGAGACCGCATCCAGACAGATAGGCGTGACCCCCAATCAGCGGTACACCCAGTCGTTCTGCACTGGCAACTCCTCCGCTACTCTCACCAAGGTGCGGTTGCCAACGCGCAGCAGCGGACCAGATCCGAGTCCATCGGTGACCATACGCGCAGAAATGTCGGGTGAGCCGGGTGAGACGATTGATACTCTGACCAACCCAACGACCTTCGACGATTCAATATCAACTTATGAGGATTTCACTGGTAGCGGTCTTGAGTTCGCAGCCAATGCCCACTGCTGGCTGGTCTTGTCAGTACAGGGACCGCTAACCCTTAGCGTCACTCAGTCGCATAATTAGTCCGCCGCCGAGGCAGGTTGGTCCATAGGCGACAAAATCTTCTACGGAGGAAGCGGTGGCTGGCAACCTGCTTTCGTCCCCACCAAAAGGCCCGACGACTTCAGGATGAGAATGGCCGTCTATTCCAGTGGAGATGCGCCGTCCGCAGCGCCACCGGCCTTTGCCTGCACGGCAACTGCGGCTCCCTTGACCATGGAAGTCAACGAGAACGCCGCCACCAGCACCATCGTGGGCACGGTGTCAGCCACGGACCCGGACAACGACTCCCTCACCTACTCCGTCTCGGGAACGGATGCTGCTAAGTTCGACGGGGTATTTTCCATGAGCAGCAACACCGGTGACATTTCCGTGAAGCCCGGAGCGTCTCCCAACTACGAGGAAGAGCGCTCCTACTCCATCTCGGTCAACGTGACCGATGGGAAGGACGCCTCCGTCAACGCGGAAAGCCCCGCCGTGACCGACGATTCAGTCGCCGTCACAGTTCGCGTTGTAAACATCGACGAGCCGGGAACCATCACGTTGAGTCCACAGTTGCCCATTGTGAACAACAGGCTGAATGCCTCCTTGACGGACCAGGGCAGTTTCCTGAAAGTCGTAATGACCTACTACGACGGAGCTAGCGGCCCCCGTGACAAGTACGGGCGCCTCATTATAAACAGTAGCGACCCCACCAGAGACCGCAGGAGCTTAGAGGCGATATCCAACAACGCCGTGGCAATGGGCGGAATGTAACGGCAAAGAAGGTATGGTGCGTTAATTGACGTCTCTAATGGTTACCCAACAGGCTTCTTGCCTGTAACCGTCACAGTGACCTAACAAGACAATACATCAAATTAGAGACCCCTTGCGGCGGCGGATGAGACATGGGCAAAAGGCAGCTAAGCAAACTAGTGCTGATGTCGGCATCTCTGGCCGTTCTGGTTCCCCATTCCGTAGCTGCTTGCGGATTCGGAGATTCCGGTCTGTCCCGCGCGCAAGTCGAGGAGATTACTCGCGAAGAAATGACAAATGTTACCGCGACTCGACAACCGGAACCCGGGGCCACGACCGTCGACGTGGAGAAAGCAATCCGCAAGGCGATGGCAGACCTGTCCCGATCGGAACCCGGCCTGACGCGTAGTGAAGTCGAGGAGATAGTAAAGGCCACTCTCACAGGCGTCCCACAGCCGCAGGCCGGAATTTGGGTGACCCACGAGGATGTGAATCCCGCCACGGGCGAGTTTGAGGACAAGCACTTCTGGCTCGTCGAGCACGACGGGCTGGTTTTCGGCTCCGGCTGGCACCACTATGAATCCGGCGGCTGACGCCAGGCGACAACATACGGTGATCTACGGGATGCCCAGCAGGAACACGCTGCCGAAAGGGAGTGATCGGACATGAAAATGAGCCCTCCGCCGAGGCAGGGTGGTCCATAGGTGACAAGATCTTCGCCGTAAGAGGCGGCGGCCGGCGCCCTGCTTTGCTCAACTCCAGGACGCCCGACGGGCACAGGATGAGGATGGCCGTCTATGCCAGCGGGACCGCCACATCCGAAGGGGCACCGGTCTTTACCGACTGCGACGGCGTCGCGGGCCCTGTGACCTTCAAACCGGACGCCTGTGGCACGGTAACCGTCTTGCTGCCCGCCACCACGGACTGCGAAGCCGACGGCTCCATCTGCGCCGGGGACGGCAGGCCGCTGTCAAACGAGCTAGAGGTCACCGTCCCAGGCCCGGACGGATAGGCATAGACGATGCGGAGGAAAGCATCATGTTGTTAGCCGACTCAGGACGGTCCTACTACAACGGCCGAGGCGAGGGTGGCTATGCGCAGGACTTCATGCGGAAGTCCGAGAGCCCGAGCCAGTCTGAGGCGATCCGCCGGCTGGACTGTAGCCAAACAGCTGCGCCTGGAGACGCCAATCGTCCATCAGGCCCGCGGCGTTCCAGGTTCGCCGAGTTGCCTCCCAGGGGACCCGACCTGCTGACAGAGGCAGCGCACTTCTACGCCGAACAGCTCCAACGTTGCTCAGAGGCGCGGGCCTACCTGGCATCGCAGGGACTCGCCCCAGCCGCCGCAGGCCGCCTCGGACTCGGTTACGGGCCGGGCGACGGTCTGCAGAAGGCCATGGAGTCCCTCGGATTCTCCAAGAGGCACATCCGGGACTCCGGGCTATTCATGGACCGGGGAGCAGAACGGTTCGCCGGCATGATCGTGGTCCCCGACTTTTATGGCAGACTCGTCCGCTGGCTCGTGGGCCGGGCCGTCGATCCCGAGGCGAGGCCACGGTTCCAGGCGTTGCCCGACCCTAAGCCGGTGCTCGGGCTTGGCCGACTCGGTCTCGCGCCGAGCTGGGCGATCGTTACGGAGAGCGTCCTCGACTGGCTCACCCTCACCGGCTGGGACTACCCAGCCTGCGCAGCCGTTGGCGAGCAAGGCCTGGAGCAGACCGCGGCGGCTTTGCGGGGCTGTGCCCGCGTCTTCCTCGCGTTCGCCTCGGACGACGCGGGCCGGGAAGCTGCGCGCCGGCTTGGAGCCTTGCTTGGACGACGGGCCGCCATGGTCACGCTTCCCCGTGGCGCCGGCGACATTGCCGATTTAGCCGCTCTCCCCGACGGGCGCGCCGCCTTTCGTCGCCTGCTCTTGCTCGCGGCGATCACCGCTCGCTAACCGATTCCCGCTTTCCCTCATCTGGAGCCTTCCGTGCTCCGCCGCTCGCTTTGGGACGACTAGCCCTGGTCGTCGTGATACCAGACTGATCCGAAGGTCATCCCGTTATGGCTGATAAGCCAGGCGTGCTTGGACTCCTGCTGGCCCGTCGCTGGATTCACGTCCTGGACTAACAGCTTGGTGTTCCAGCTAGGGGTACGAGTGATTGACCTTGCGGCTTCGACAGGAGGCGCCGCCTTGAATGCCATGGCTGTCGGCTCGATCGGACACCTACAGAAGGTGGTCCGGAGTGAGATACGCCCACCAGCCGGCGCTGTGAGAAGGGCGTTCTCCAAGCTACGTGATGGCGTTGGGGCCGTATGTAGTCCACGAGCATCGCAAGAGGCTGAACTTCATCGAGGGCGAACTTGTGGACGTGAGGAAACGGCTGGGGCGATATGGCACGTGATTGAGACGGCGGATATCGAGAAGGCGGACGCCTCAGGCCGCATCAGCTGTAGGTGTAGAATTGCGGCCGGTATGGGCCAACATCCGTTATTCCGAGCGCTCATAGCGCAAGTGTGTCGCCGACGGGCCATCGAGCACGCTTGCGATCCGATAGGGAGGCACGGCATCGGAGAGGTTCTCGAACAGTCGTCGTCCGCCGCCGAAAAGGACCGGCGCCAGAGAGATCTCAAGCTACTCGGTCACGCCTAGACGGAGATACTGTTGAATCACGTCGGCACCGCCCGAGATGTGAATGTCGCAGTCGCCGGCGGCCTCGCGAGCGAGCTCCAGCGCTCTCTCTGGACCATTGTTCACGAAGAAAAAGGCCGACCCTCCAGGCCTGACCCGCGGGTCGCGCTTCTCGTTCGTTAGGACAAACACCGGTGTGTGGTGGGGCGCTTCCTCCGGCCACGCTCGCCGGTGTCGAACATCCGCACGAATCGCCCAGCGGCTCCACGAGGACATAGCCTTCCGGGTACTGGCGGCGAACAGCATGCCGGATTTCCGCACCATATCGGACTTCCGCAAGGACAATCCGGAAGCGCTGTCGGGCCTGTTCCTGCAGGTATTGGCGTTGTGCCGGCAGGCGGGTCTGGTGAAGCTGGGTCACGTGGCGTTGGACGGCACCAAGGTGAGGGCCAACGCATCCAGGCACAAGGCGATGAGTTACGGTCGGATGAAAGAGAAGGAAGCGCAGTTGGCGGCGGAGGTTGAGGAGTTGCTGCGACAGGCCCAGGAGGTTGATGAGGAGGAGGACCGGCGGTACGGACAGAGCAAGTGCGGAGATGAACTGCCGCAGGAGTTGGCTTTTCGGGAGGGGCGATTGCGGAAGATACGGGAGGCGATGGCGGCGTTAGAGGCCGAAGCTCAGGCGGCGGCGGAGCAGGCTGAGGCCGCGGGCAAGGGCCATTCGGGGGTGCCCGACGACAAGGCCCAGCGCAACTTCACCGATGCTGAGTCGCGTATCATGCCGGCGCCGGGCGGACGGGGCTTCCTGCAGGCTTACAACTGTCAGGCGGTGGTGGACAGCGCCCACCAGGTGATCGTGGCGGCTCAGGCTACCAACCAGACTTCGGACAAGCAGCAGGCGGCGGCGAAGGAGGCCAAGTTGGTGTTCATGGGACACGCACTGATGGAGAATCGCAACGGCCTGCTACTGGACTTCGTAGTGAGCAGTGCGACGGGCACGGCGGAGCGCGACGCTGTACCTGTCATGCTAGACGATGCGTGGCAGCGGGGCTTCCGCTCTATCGCCGCCGCGGTCGCCATCTGGTTTGCGAACACCTTCTCCCATTCGCTGAACACCAGGTTAGAGGTGATGCCCAGAGACCTGCGTTCGTAGCGTTCCGCTATCAGGGTGAACAGCACCTCGGACTCCTCGGCTCCCTGCGGCAGGTAACCCAGGTCGTCGACCACCAGAAGGTCGAAGTTGTCCAGCTTCCTGAGCATCCTGGGCAGCTCCAGGTCCCACTTCGCGGCCAGCATGTCTTGGACGAGCCGATACGCTGGAGAGAAGAGCACCGAACGCCCTGACTCTACAAGCCTGTGTCCGATGGCGCACATGGCATGAGTCTTGCCCGTGCCGGGCATCCCGAACGCCAGCACGTTGACACCGTGGTCGACGAAGTCACCTTCAGCGAGTCTCTTAAGCTGCTGTCTGAGCTTCGCCGAGGTCCTGTCGTGCTCGAACGTGTCCCAGATCTTACGCGCCGGTAGCTTCGACGCCCTTCTCAGACGGTCCACCCGTCTTATCCGCCCTTGACAGTCCTTGCGGAAGTCCGAGATGGTGCGGAAATCCGGCGTGTTGTTCGCCACCAGTACCCGGAAGGCTATGTCCTCGTGGAGCCACTGGGCGATTCGTCGGGAGGACGCCACTCCCACGCAGTAGCCGTAGAGCAACACCTTGACCATCATCCGCGGATGATACGGTGGCCCGCCTCTCTGCTCTCCCGCTTATAACGGGCGGTGATCTCCGACAGCTCCAACTCGTCCACGACGCCGGAGATGAAGTAAGCCGGATGGTCTTCTGGCAACCACTCCCGCAATGCCGCTGGCAACAGCAACTGCTGGTCTGGATCACAGAGACGGTAGGTCTTGCTCATCGCCGACTCCCCGCTACTGAACTGCGCCTATTATGCCCCCGAAAACACTCGCCTACCGTGTTTCTCGGACGGGCTGCTAGTCAGGAGCGGAGGCTCGTTCCTCGACCACAGGGTGGGTCACACGGCTCTGGAGCGCTTGCTCTTTGGGACTGAGTGCTCGGTGTTGTAGGCGACCGCCTCTCGCAGCAACGCTTCGAGAGCGGCCTCGTCAAACTCGTCTCCCCTGCGGATTTCGGCAAGCCTCTCGCCTCTCCAATCGCCCAGGCCCGCGATCATATCGTCTACCTTCCTGGATGCGTCGAAGCTGTCTGGCGGCTCCGCGGCTGCCCTGTGGCGTCCTTTAGTCTTTGAGGACTTCTTGGATGGCTGGGCGGCCACTGCTTTCACTCCAATCCGGGCATCGCGCTGCTGAGCTGGTCGGGGCAAAGATGCGACACGGTGCGCTAAATTCCAAGTCCCGCAACTTTCGCTCACCGACTTCCTCGGGCTCATTTCGCAAATACAATAGAATGGGCACTTCTGCCGAGCGAAAGGCGTGTCAAACCTCAACGTCCGAGTTCGTCGACTCGAACAGTAACTATGTCTATGTCGTGGTACTTCCTGTGCTGCACTGACGAGGCGTAATGCCTCAGCAGGCGGAATGAAACATCCCGTTCGTGCTGTATCTCTGGCTGCTCGCCCAGATAGACCAGACGATCTTCAAGATTGTCGCCTTCAGACGTTGTCAAGAACTCAAGCTCTATGGAACGGTCGGTCCGACGTGCGTTCACTATCAGGCGCTTTCCGGAGCCGGCTTCTTGCATGTCATCGTCAGAAAGCAGGCTCGCAATCGTCTCCTCGCCTGCGGAGCGAAGTCTGTCCGCAGATGCCTCGCTCCACCCTGCCTTAGAGGCGAAGTCGCGCAGGAAGACATCCATCACGGGCATTGCGGAAAGGTTCATCTCCATGTTCAGTCGTTTTCGTCTGGAGGAGGCCATCTCGATGAGGGCGGTAAGTACAATCACGCAGATCGAACCGGTCGTCATACCGTTGCTCAGAAGAGTCTCGAGAGTTCGATTCAAGAGGCCAGGGAAGATTATCTGGTTCTGGATTCCGACACCTATCCAAAGAGACAGTCCGACAACCGCAGCCTTTCGCCCGTCGATGCCATCGTTGACGACGATCCTCATTCCCTGCACGAACAGAAGTGAGAGCATAAAGACCATGGACGTCACAAGAACAGGTCGCGGAATCGAGATTGCGAGAGCAATCGCCTTCGGCAGTATCGCCACTGCTATCAGTATGACCCCAGAGTAGATACCCATTCGCCTGGCGGCCACACCTGTCAGGATGACTCGCGCCGAATTGGCGCCTCCTATCATGTTAGGCATGGCACCCAGCAGCGCGGCCATGAGGTTGGTCAACGCAAGCAGATTGTGAGCGCCCTGAACAACGCGAAAGTCGGTCGCACGTGGCCTGCGCCACGCAACCTGCTGAATCGCGACCGTATCGCTGATAGAGTTGATAGTGGTTGCCATGACGACGATCACAAACCCGGGCAGCAGTGCCCAGAACGTCGCGTTAAAGCTCAGGTCGAATCCCGGCCACTGATTTGCCGGCAAACCCACCCACGGGGACTCAAGAACGCGTTGGAAGTCGTACAGGCCCCACGCCACCGCCGCTGCGCAGCCCGCAAGTAGTCCGATGATCGGAGCCCACTGCTGCCATGTGGGTGAGGCAAACAGCCGCACACCAATGAGGACAAAAAGAGTGGCTCCAGCGAGTATGGGAGCTGCAGCGGAAGGAGCACCTTCTGGCATGTCCGACAATCTGCCGAGCACGACTGAAATGATCGTTGCGGACATCAGCATGAGAACCGTCCCCGCAACTGTCGGAGTGATTATTCGACGCAGAAGCGAGAGCCGCGAAACAAGCGCGAACTGGAAGACAACTGAAATCACGATCAGGCTGGACAGCATTGCCGGCCCGCCCTCTGCCAGTGTCGTGATACAGACCGCAATGAAGGCAGAGGCGGAAACTACGGAGAGCGAGTACCCGGACCCGAATCGCCAGATCCGAAAGGTCTGCAGAATCCTGCCAAGGCCGCACACGACGAGACTCGAGAAAAACAGCCACGCCAGGTAGTCTTCCGACTGTCCGCCAGCCAGGGCCACTATCGAAGCGGTAGCCGCCATTGCCCCGATCGAACCCATCACACTCTGAAAGCCGTGGACCAGGGATGCCGGATGACTGGGGCGATCGTCCGGTTGGTACAGCAATTCTTCGTTTGTGTGAGTTACTGAAGACATAGACTCGGTCACAAGTTGTAGTTGGGAACAGCAGGCTAGCACTGCGCTGGAATTCCAGCCGGCACGTGTGCTTGCACGGAATCCGACTTAATGCTAGTCCGTGACCGGAAAACACGCAACCTTTGATTCCGCGAAGTTAACGCAAGAATGCGATAGCAGCAACAATCAGACAACGCATGTCAGAAGGAATCGTCGATGGTCACGCTGGCTGAGTCACCGGGCAAGCCACCGCGACAGAGCGGGCACAAAGGTCTGGTGGGCCGGGCCGTGCGCAAGGCGCGCGCAGTCCTTGGATGCAGGCCAGGCGTGGTGTGCATGACCGGATGATGGGCCTAAGTGGATGGTAGATGGTACCGTCTTCGAGATGTGGTTGGGGGCTCTGTGATCCTTGGCACTGCGATTCTTACGAGGAGTTCGAGCCTCTTCGGGTGGCCTCCCGTGAGCAATCCGTGAGCAGCCCATGGGCTAGCAGCCCGTCTGAGGATTGACTGACGGGCCTTTGGTACAGGCGAGGTCAGACGGCGACAATTGTTGTTGCCGGGTGCAGCCACTGACGGACCAATAGTTTCGTACGCCTCACTGTGTTGACCACCCTGACGATGTTCGGGACACTTCCGGCAAACCTGTTGGTCGGTGTTTCACGAGGCTGAGCCGCCCCAAACCTGAACAGCTTGAGCAGGTTGTGACCGGTGCAGATCAGCGACCACTCGCCGCTGACCTTCTCCAGACCCCGCAGCAGGAACTGGCGGAAGCCTCGGCCCTGCTTGATCTGGCCGAACACCGGCTCCACCGTTTGCATCCGCAGAGCGTAGCGTTGCCGACCCCGTTTGGTCTGCAGCTTCCGGCGCATCCGATCCCTGGGAGACAGATGACTGGGTATGCGACCCCGGGGCGCCGGCGGCACAACTCTGCCGTGGCGGGTCCGCTCCGGCGCGACGAACGGGTCCACGCCCAGCCCGTAGAGACCTTCGACCGCCTGTGCAGAGTAGTAACCTGCGTCGGCGGATACCTCTTTGGGCACTGCGCCGACGTTGTCTATGGCCTCCTCCACCATCGCCACCGCCTGCTGCTTGTCCGAACTCTGGTTGGTGGCCTGAGCCGCCACGATCACCTGGTGGCCGCTGTCCACCACCGCCTGACAGTTGTAAGCCTGCATGAAGTCCCGTCCGCCCGGCGCAGGCATGATACGCGACTCAGCATCGGTGAAGTTACGCTGGGTTCTATCCTCAGGCACCCCCGAATGGCCCTTGCCCGCGGCCTCGGCCTGCTCCGCAGCCGCCTGCGCCTCGGCCTCTAACGCCGCCATCGCCTCCCGTATCTTCCGCAACCGCCCCTCCCGAAAAGCCAACTCCTGCGGCAACTCGTCCCCGCGCTTGCTCTGTCCGTACCGCCGGCCCTCTTCGTCATCAACCTCCTGGGCCTGTCGCAGCAACTCCTCGACCTCCGCCGCCAACTGCGCTTCCTTCTCTTTCATCCGACCGTAACTCATCGCCTTGTGCCTGGATGCGTTGGCCCTCACCTTGGTGCCGTCCAGCGCCACGTGACCCAGCTTCACCAGACCCGCCCGCCGGCACAACGCCAATACCTGCAGGAACAGGCCCGACAGCGCTTCCAGATTGTCCTTGCGGAAGTCCGAGATGGTGCGGAAATCCGGCGTGTTGTTCGCCGACAGTACCCGGAAGGCTATGTCCTCGTGCAGCCGCTGGGCGATTCGTCGGGAGGACGCCACTCCCACGCAGTAGCCGTACAGCAGCACCTTGACCATCATCCGTGGATGATACGGTGGCCCGCCTCTGCTCTCCCGCTCGTAGCGGGCAGTGATCTCAAACAGCTCCAACTGGTCGACGACGTCGGAGATGAAGTAGGCCAGATGGTCGTCCGGCAACCACTCCCGCAATGCCGCTGGCAACAGCAACTGCTGGTTGGGTTCGTAGGGAAGATAGGTTTTGCTCATCAACGACTCCCCGCTACTGGACTGCGCCTATTATACCCCCAACCACTCGCCTACCGTGTTTCTCGGACGGGCTGCTAGGTACTTCGTCCAGAACGCCATCAGCCGGTACGAGACCCTGGGCCTCGACGCCACCCTCGCCTACTACAACCGCCCAGACAGCATCGACGGCCAGTGGTACGTGTTCATCATTGACGAGAACGATTTAGTCATCGGACATCCCGACGCCCAGCGCTTGGGGCTGGACGTGAAGGGCTGGGTGGGCACCGACACCAACGGTTACAACTTCTGGCCTGACATGCTGTCTGCCACCGAGGACGGCAAGTGGGTGTCCTACGTCTACCAGAACCCGGAGAGCGGCAGTCTCGGTTCCGACCACACCGGCGCCATACAGCTCAAGAATGCCTGGGTGGTGCGGCACGAAGGACTGCTGTTCGCCTCCGGCTGGTATGTCAACGCCGACGAATTCACCAAGTCCCTGGTGTTCGCCGCCGTCAACAAGTTCCGTTCGGCGGGACTGGAAGGGACCATCGCATACTTCACCGGCCCCGAGAGCGTTTATTCAGGACTGGCAGCGACTATCGACTACTACAACAGCGCCGAGACCGTTGAAGGGGAATGATTCGCGTTCATGACCGACAGCAGCGGCACAATCGTGGACCACTACAACAAAGCACTGGTGGGAACGGACCTTAAAGACCTGCTCGGCACGGATGTGTCCGAGGCCCCCGCAGAGGGCAACTGGGTGACCACGGAGGACGTGCGTGTCTGGCTGGTCAGTCAGGACGGGATGATCGTTCGGCTCCGGCTGGCACAACGACGGGTCCGCGAATTGAGCTAGGAGGCCCCAGCGCCCTCCCAACAACAGAAGCCCCACCTCAGCCCTCGTCGCGATGCTGCGGGAATCCGACCAGGTCCGCCCAAACCGTCCCCTGGCATCAATATAGGTGGCCCCCTCTCACTTGACGGCGTGAGGCCGTTGCATCCGGCGTCCCAAATGTAGCGAGACTGTGCGGCGTTGTCGAGACTGAAATGTACCCAATCATCTGTAGGCATTCGTACCTACGTAGAAAATGCCATACACCCTATTCAACACCACACCCTAATGACTATCTAATCACCTCAAAAAAGGGCGCATACAAATCACCGAATACACGCAGTAACGCTCTCGTTAGCTTGCTAAAACGCTGTGTACAAAAGCCTACAGCAAAACGTGGCAAACGACTCTTGTGCAGCCTCTTGTGGGGGCCATAGTCTTAAATGTCCCAGTGCGCATGAGGGTTGAGAACGCTTGCCGTAACTGACGAGCCCCGTGCAACGCCGCCACCTGCGGGAAAGGTCATCCGGACTGCGCGTGAGAGGCGGCTGGAACAACATTAACTTTCGAGGAGAACAAACCAATTGAATAGACTGCTGCCCTTGCTGGCAAGCATGGTCCTGCTCGTGTCCCTCGTGTCCCTGGCCCATGCGCAAGATGCAACCACGGACACCTCCTCCGACCCGCCGGTGGCGCAGCAGCAGAACAGCTACGCGACGCTCGTCTCAAATCTTGGGCAACCGGACGGGGTGAGAGCCGATATTATTACGGACTCACAGCAGGCACAGTCTTTTATCGCCGGTCCGAACCCCGCCGGCTACCGGTTCCAGGGCATCCGGGTCGCAGCCAGTGCAAGCGAACAAGGCGGCAACGTCCTTGTTCCGGAAGTGCGCGTCAGCTTGCATAAGAACGACAGGGGGCTCCCTGGATCCCGTCTGCACGCCCTGACCGTGCCGGACGACTTCGCCAGCACCGGTGAGTTCATGGAGTACACCCTTTCAGCCCCGCCGGGGACGGTTATTCCCGGCAGCGCCACGTACTGGGTCGTATTCGAGACCTTGAGCGAAACTCTGTACCTCGGGGCCACGAGTTCCGCAAACGAGGACCAGGTTCCGCCGCCGGTCGATGGATGGAACATTACTGAATACAGATATACCAGATTAAGCGGCCTTGCGTGGCAGCGTCTGCCGCGGGTCATCGAGCTGGCGGCGCTGGGCTCGCCGCAGAACACCATTGAAAAACTGGGCGGCAACGAGAGCTTCGATAGCGACGAGCGCGCGGGCGTCGGATCCTCGGAGGTCGGCGGATTCGCGTCGGGCAGCTACTGGGGGTCTGCCACCTCCTTCACCCCGGGCGGGGATGCGGGCTGGTACGCGCTCAGCTCTATCAACTTTGGTGTCTCGACAAACGCCGGAGGTCTGTTACGTGTCGCAATCCACGGCGACGACAGCGACGGCCCCGCTGCCGGCGCCCTGTACGTCGCGTACGTAGGAGTTCCAGCCGGTCCGATCCGTATCCTCAATCTCACCGCCGCATTCCCGGACAACGCGACATTGGAACCAGGCCGGAAGTACTGGGCGGTCTTCGACGAGGTAACCGGGGCGGGCTTCTACTCCCTTCATGCGGCAGCAAACGGTAATGAGGACGCCGGTTTCGAGAGCTGGACGATCGGCGACGCGGGGTACCGGATCGACTACCTGACCGCGACCGGGTTCTCCTGGTCGACTTCTTCGACACGCAAGCCCATTCAGATGGCGTTCCACGGCTACGCGGAGCCGGAGCGCGTGCTGGTGTCGGCGCCCACGGGCTGCGCGACACCGCCGCCGACGGCCCCTTCCTGCGCTTCGGCGCCGAGCGCGTGACCAAGGTCTGGCTCAACCTGCCGAAGGGCAGAACGTATGACGGCGGAGCTACCAACCCAAGCATCAGACTTGACTGCGAACCGCAGTTCGTGGAGGGTCCCGATACCGAGACATCGTGGCGGCTGTGCAGCCTCAGCACGAATAGACACTACGATCACGAATGGGCCGGCGGGCGCGGGTTCACCACCGGCCCCAACCCGACCGGCTACACGATCTCCGGCCTCGGGGTGGACATCGACCTCGAGAGCGGGACGTTGGACCCCGTGGCGAACCTCTACGCTGTCGACGCGTTCAGCTCACGCGAGGGTGCGCGCGACCCCCAGTCGCCCCTGGCCGGCTACCAGGCGACCGCGGGCATCGGCGGTTCGCCTGACCGGTTCGCTCCGAGGACCGCCGTCAGCGAAGAGCTCCATGTCGAGCCGGGGCGGACTTACGTGGCCTACTTCCAAAACGCCGCCGCCAGCTACTACCAGACGCCCAACGCCAGTCGCGGCGAGAACCCGGGCGCCGAAGCCGGCTGGACCCTCGGCGGACCCTACGGCAGCCGCTTTGTCCATCCGGTTGGTTTCGGCGGGGACGACTGGAACCTCGACAACGAGTTCAAGTGGATCCCGCTGAACGTCTACGGCTGGCCGAACCCGCTGCCGCCCGCCCCGAACCCCGACCCCCCCCCACGCCCGCCCCGGCACTGGTCAGCAACCTGGGCAAGGCGTCGAGGGGATTCGGCTATACTATCACCCGGACGTTCGCTCTTGACCGCACGGTCGCGTTGTCATTCACGACCGGCGAACATGACGCGGGCTATGCCCTTCACGGGGTGCAGACCGATGTTCACAGTGAGCCAGCGGAATTTGTCGGCGGACTCAGGGCCGCGATCCACGTAGACGAAGATGGAAGCCCGGGGGCCTCGCTGCACGAAATGGGTATGCTGACCAACCCTCGGCGAGGCGTCGTCACGTTCCATGCTCCGGCCAGCGTCACCCTCTCCCCGTCGACGACCTACTGGCTGGTCGTCGACGCTGCGGAAACGGCCACAGATGACCACCAACTAGCGCTTGCCCTCACCGCTTCTGCGGGCGGCGTGGAGGACTGCGCGGCCAGGGACTGGTCGCTTGGAAGCGCCACCTTGCAGCAGCCGCCGGGCTCCACGGGATGGGCGCGAACCCCCGTTCGCCTCAAGATGGCCGTTCTCGGCGAGCGGGCGTCCAGCCCGTCGGCCGAGTTCGGCGAGCCCACCTGCGGCGACCAGCCCGGCGACACCGCCACCACCGGGCGCCTCGTCGTCGACGGCGCCGGCGTAGAGGGCCAACACCACACCTCCACCGACGTCGACTGGTACGCCGTCAGCCTCGAAGCCGACGTCGACTACCAGTTCGACGCAGACCCACAGCCGACGCTGTACCTGCTGAAGATCCACGACGACCAGGGAACAGAGCTGCGCACCAGCGCCATCGCGCCCGCAGGAGGGCCTCCAAACTGGTACCAGCTTCCCAATCGGTTCAACAGCCTGCCCTTCCGAACGGATCAGGCCGGCGTCTATTACGTGTCCACAGCGTCCCCGAAAGGCGGCGAGGCGCCCGATCGTGTGTACACCCTGACCGCGCGGTCCGACGATCACCCCGCGGACACGTCCACGACGGCCGTCGCCGAGCTGGAGGAGCCAACCAGGGTCTATCTGATGCGCACGAGCAGCGACCCAGACGACACAGCCACCGACGATGTGGACTGGGTCCGGGTCAGCTTGCTCGCAAACGTGCCCTACCACATCAGCTTCGACATGGGCAAGTGCGGACAGACCGCCGTGATCGAGGGCATCCACGGTGCCGACGGCACGGCGATTCCCATGACCTCATCGTCCAAGGCGTGCAGCGCCGGCATGTACTTCACGCCGCCGACCAAGGGCGACTACTACATCGCCGTCACCGGCAAGGGGTCGACGTTCCCCGGCGTGGATCAATATCCCTTCATCGGCGCAGACGCCATCCTCGTGGTATCCGTGGTGCGCAACTACTGCGCCGGGGAGAGCGCGGACACCCTGCGAGACGCCCTGAACCCGCTCTCGGAGCCGTCCGGCGGCGCCCTGCCTGCGGGCGCGAGCACCGCCGGCAGGGCGCCCATCGGCAGCAGCGTGACCGGCAACATCGAGAGCGCCACGGACCGCGACTGGTTCCGCGTGCGCTTCGACGGCAGGATGGGCGAACGGGTCTACTGGCTGGAGCTGAAAGGCGCCGACACCGGTGACGGCACCCTGCCGGACCCGCTCATCGTCGGCATCTACGACCGCCAGGGCACCTACATCCCCTTCAGCCACGTCGCCGGCCAGTTCAAGACCTACGACAACGACAGCGGCTACGGCCGGAACGCGATCACGGACTTCACCGATCCCTGCGCGGGGGACTACTTCGTGGAGGTGGCCGGATATGAGGGTTCTACCGGCTCCTACACCCTCTCGGTCACCGATATCACCGACACCAGCACGTCGATCCCGGCAGACGACTTTGAAGGGAAAGGATTTGCTGATTGGACGGGATTCTACGGGTCATTTGATGGGACGAGCGCTGGCGATGAGCTCGTCGGCAACCTGGCGCCCGGGATGCCCGCTACCGCTCCCGTCTACGAGACTGATTATGAACTATTCCGCCTTGGCGTCCTACCGGACCGGAACTACCGGGTGGAGGTCAGTCTCCCTGAGACCACCGGCGGTGAGTCCGTAGATGTTGATGTGCGGCTGTTGCTTGGAGTGCATCCCTATTCCGACTTAGGGACGTCAGATCAGGAAGATACCTTTTTCCGACACGTCTCAGACGAGAAGGATATCCCCGGCGATCCCAGCCTGGAGTTCACAGGGACGCGAACCTGGTATTACAGCGGGCGCGAGGGCAGGGGCGTCGTACCATCCAGATGGCTCGTTTCTGTGGATATCCTGGGCAGAGAAGGATTTGAGCCGGGGGACGTCTACACCGTTGTGCTGACCGACATCACCGACTCGGGAGACGACTACCAGGGCGCCGAGGAGACCACGGGAGCAGTGGCGGTGGGTGGCAGCGTCACCGGGAACCTGGAAGTGGACAACGACGTCGACCCGTTCAGGGTCACGCTGGAAGCCGACAAGAGCTACCGGATACGCATGCGCGGCTCCGAGTCCGGGGGCGGCACCCTGGCCGACCCGTATGTGTCTATCGTCGCAACTTCTCCACTCACTCAGACTGAATTCGGCCTTGGCTCCCCGACTAACTTCAACAACGATAGGAGCGAGACGGAAAAGGACAGCGAACTGGTGGTCACTGTCTATTCCTCAAAAGACTACCTCATCTTGGCGGCAAGCCCAGGCACCGGCACGGGCACCTACACCATCGAGGTGGAGGAGGTGCCAAGCATGCAGAACCAGAGGGCCAACAGCCCGGCCACCGGCGGGCCCGGCATCACCGGGACGGTGCAGGCCGGCGAGACGCTGACCGCGACCACAGACGGCATCAAGGACGAGGACGGTCTGACCGGCGCAGTGTTCGCCTACCAATGGGTCCGCTCCGACACCGACATCGAGAGAGCGGCAAGCTCCACCTACACCATGACCGGCAACGACGAGGGCAAGGCCATCCAGGTGCGGGTCACCTTCACCGACGATGCGGGCAACGCCGAGTCGATGACCAGCTACGCGGTGCTGTCCGTCCCGCCCTTGATCATCCCCGATGAGGAGCCGCAGGAGGCCGTGGAGACGCCGCTGACGGCCGCCATCCACGACGCACCGGAGTCGCACGACGGACAGGAGGACTTCACCTTCAAGCTGCGCTTCAGCGAGGAGCCCACGGAAGGCTTCAGCTCCTTAACGCTGCGGGACCATGCGTTCACGGTGACGGGCGGCGAGGTGGCCGGAGCCCGGAAACTGGACGGGGACAGCGCCACCCCCAACATCCGGTGGGAGATCAGCGTCAGCCCGGACTCCAACGCGGACGTCACCGTCGAGCTGCCCGCCACCGAGGACTGCGACGCGCAGCGGGCCATCTGCACCGATGACGGCAGGGCGCTGTCCAGCCCGCTGAAATTCACCGTCAAGGGGCCTCCGCTGACGGCAAGTTTCGAAAGCGTCCCGACGTCCCACAACGGCAGCGGCGAATTCAGAATCAGTATCGCCTTCAGCGAGAAGCCCAAATCGGGCTTCAGCTTCACCACGCTGCGCGACCATGCGTTCACGGTGGAGGAAGGCAAGGTAACCGGGGCACGGCGGCTGGTCAAGGGCAAGAACCTCCGATGGGAGATCGTCGTCAGCCCGGACTCCAACGGGGACGTGACGATCACTCTGCCCGCCACCACGGACTGCGACGCGCAGGGGGCCATCTGCGCCGACGGCGACAAGAAGTTGTCCAACCGCCTGGAGCTCACCGTCAGCGGGCCGGGCCAGTAGAGGGCAAACGAGGAGAAGCCGACAAGTATGAACGGGCGAGGCAGGCGCTCCGACTGGGACCCAGGTCTCCCGCGGTATGAGCCATACGGGAATGGGACCGCTGCCCTCCCATAGGAGAGGATCGAAGGCTGTGCTCCGGGAGCGCTCATGCCATGCCTCGACAGCGCACACAATACAGCAGAAGGCCCCACGTCGTCCCCGACGACTTCCCGGAGCGTCTGCGGCGGTTCCAGGAGGAGTCGGGGCTGTCGTGGTCGGAGATCGCACGCCGCTTGGAGACCTATCGCCACACCGTATGGCGTTGGGCTGGCGGCTGCGTCTGGCCCAACCGGCACCACATGAAGGCGCTGGTGGAGCTGGCCGACAGCCTGGGCCTCGGCCACCTGTTCACCGAGTAGGGAACGGAGCGCCAGTGGCCGTCGCCGCAGTCCCTGAAACGCAAAAAGGGCCGCATACGAGCCTGTCTCAAAAGTCGGCGAGGATGTCAGAGTGTAGACTGTAGTGCAACGCTGGGACAGGAGCGAATCAGATGCCGCTTCGAGACATGGACCGAGAGCAAATGTGGCTGTTGCCGCCGTCCCTTGACGAGCTGTTGCCATTGGATCACCCGGCGCGATTCGTGGCTGAGTTCGTAGACGCGTTGGATAGGGACGACTGGGCGGAGCTTGGCGTGGAGATAGAAGGAGACCCGCTGGGAGCGCCGGCCTACCATCCTCGTGCGCTGTTGAGCGTGTGGCTGTACGGCTTCATGACCGGCGTGCGCTCGTGCCGGAAGCTGGAGACGGCCTGCCGGGACCAGATACCGTATCTGTGGCTGACCGGATGGCAACACCCAGACCACAACACCCTGTGGCGATTCTACAAAGGACACAGTTAGGCCATGAGGAAGCTGTTTGAGCGGAAGGTTCGCACGGCGGTGACGATGAAACTGGTGGACCTGGCGGTGCAGGCGGTGGATGGTACAAAGGTGAGCGCCAACGCATCGGTGTACAGGACGCACAACGTTGAGGAACTGCGCCAGCTATTGAACCGGGTAGAAGCGGCGATACGTGACCTTGAAGCTCAGAACGAAGCGGGAGAAGATACGGCCCCTGCCCATCTGCCCGGGGAATTGGCCAACAAGGAGACGCTGAGGGAGCAAGTGAGGCAGGCGATGGCCGACCTTGAGAGTAAGGAACGCCAGAAGCGCATTAACCTCACTGACGGAGACGCCCGGCTGATGAAGGCGCGTGGCAGCGTTCTGCTTGGCTACAACGCCCAGGCTATGGTCTCCCCCTTAGAGGGTGTCTAATAAGTGGTCATATAATACCTGTACACAGGAGTGGGGGATGATATAAACCATTCCCATGAACAGACAAGCCTACCCCAGCGATCTCAGTGACACCGAGTGGCAACTGCTAGAGCCTCTGTTGCCCGCTCCTAAACCAGGAGGCCGTCCGGTCAAGTATCCTCGCCGGGAGGTGGTGAACGCCATCATGTACGTACTTCGGAGCGGGTGCCCGTGGCGGATGCTGCCTCACGACCTTCCCCCTTGGCGCACGGCGTTTCACTACTTCCGCACCTGGCGAAAGGACGGAACCTGGGAGAAGGTCCATCAAGCCCTGCGCGAGAGGGTACGGACAGCCGATGGACGACAGACTTCTCCCAGCGCGGCGATCATAGACAGCCAGAGCGTGAAGACGACGGAAAAAGGAGGCCTCGTGGCTATGATGCCGGTAAGAAGGTGACGGGCCGCAAGCGGCATATCATCGTGGACACCATAGGACTGCTGTTGGCAGTCGTGGTCCACCCCGCTGACATCCAAGACCGAGATGGTGCAAAGCTGGTTATCAATAAGTTGGTAGGAAGGTTTCCACGCCTGCAATTGATCTGGGCTGATGCTGGTTACGCGGGCCAGTTGGTTGATTGGGTCATGTCCTTGTCGGGTTGGGCGCTGGAGATTGTGAGGCGTCCGAAAAGCAGCCATCAGTTCGAGGTGTTGCCGCGGAGATGGGTGGTTGAGAGAACATTTGCATGGCTGGGACGCTCTCGTCGGTTGAGCAAGGACTACGAAGTCCTGACCGAGACAACCGAGGCCTGGATCCACATAGCTATGATTCATCTCATGATCCGTCGTCTAGCTCCTTCATGACACGCTTTTTAGACACCCTCTTAGAACCTGACGGGGGAGCGACCGGCATGTTTATCACGGCGGTTGACATGGCAGACGATGGTCGTGACGACCCTCAGCTGGTTCCCATGATTGAGCAAGCCGAGGAGACGACGGGAACGAAATCAGAGATGACGTTGGCAGATGCCGCTTACCACTCCGGAAAGGGCTTGGAAGGATGCGCTCGTAGAGGACAGTCGGTTGCGATGCCGGAGACGCGACAACAGTTGCTTGGGGACCCATATCACAAGGACCGATTTACCTATGACGAGCACAGCGACAGCTTCAGGTGTCCACAAGGACAGAGGCTCCAGTTTCTTCGTATCCAACGCTTGAATGGAGTCCCGTGGCGTCTGTACCGAGCCTCTGAAGGCATCTGTCAGGCGTGCCCGGCCTTCGGAGTCTGTACGAAGTCCAAAGAGTTCGGCCGTAGTGTGACGATAGGGCCTTACGACGCTGCGCTGCGCCGTCATCGTGTCTGGAGGACCACGTTAGCCGCCAAAGAGGCGTACCGGCTGAGAAAGCAGCTGGTCGAGCCGGTCTTCGGAATCATCAAGGTACGACAGAGGGCACGTAGGTTCCTGCTGCGTGGCCTCGCCAACGTGGCGGCCGAGTGGACCATGTTGGCCATCGCCTTCAATCTGCGCACCCTCTACCGGGTGTGGAGCTGCTCCCTCCATCTTCACCCTCCACCTGACGGTCTGGAACCTTGTCATGTCTCGTGAGCTGAGACCATTGACAGCTATCCCTCACCCCATCGTCTACGTAATACTTCGCGTCGGAGTAAGCCTGCCAACGGACGTCCTTCTGAGACAGGCTCCATTAGGAAGAAGTTGACTTTCAATCTGTAAGTAAGTATTCTACCTGAAGCACCTGAAGGCGCACTATCGGTAATCGGCAGGTGGGTACTCTTGTACTTTCTGAAACCCAGATGTGCTCATAGATGAGGTGAACGGTCGGTCTTATGGCTGCTATAGACAGCGTGGATATTAGCATCGTCGGCCTTGGTGTTGCTCATGACACCCGGTTTGGCGTTTTTCTATGGCGGGCTTGTTCGGGGGAAGAACGTCCTGGGCACCATCATGCACAGCTTTATGGCCATCGCCTTGGTCAGCTTGGTCTGGATACTGTGGGGTTACAGCTTGGCCTTTGGCCCTGACTTGGGCGGTGTTATTGGCAAGCTGGATTATGTGATCTTGCGTGGTGTTTCGGCGACAGACCCAGGACCCTACGCCGGCACAATCCCCCACCAAGCTTTTATGGTGTTTCAGATGATGTTTGCCATCATCACGCCAGCTCTCATCACAGGGGCTTTCGCGGAACGAATGAAATTTAGCTCTTATGTGATTTTCATCGTTGCGTGGTCAACTATCGTTTACGCTCCTCTCGCTCATTGGGTTTGGGGCGATGGTGGTTGGTTGGGAAATTGGGGTATGTTGGACTTTGCAGGAGGGACCGTGGTGCATATCAGCTCTGGAGCAGGTGCGCTGGCAGCAGCCTTGGTGTTCGGTAAGCGCCTGCGGTTTGGTACCGACCCGATGGAGCCCCACAACGTACCCTTCGTTATTCTCGGAGCTGGCTTGCTGTGGTTTGGCTGGTTCGGCTTCAACGCCGGGAGTGCTCTCACCTCCGGCGGTAGCGCCACCAATGCATTTGTGGTGACCAATACCGCAGCCGCCACAGCAGCTCTAACTTGGGTTGCTCTGTCGATGCACTTCACCAAGAAGGTCAGCGCAGTGGGAGCTGCCACCGGAGCTGTCGCTGGTCTGGCGACCATCACCCCCGCATCGGGGTTTGTAGGTCCAATGCCTGCTATCCTCATCGGATTCGGCGCAGGGGTATTCTGCTATACCGCTGTATGGTTCAAGAACAAGATCAAGTTGGACGATTCTTTGGATGTCTGGGGAGTTCATGGCATCGGGTCAACCTGGGGTATGTTGGCTGCGGGGTTGTTCGTGGGAGTGGGCTTTTTGACTTTGTCCGAGCTGACTGACCTTAGCCGGGGAGCTCAGATCGTGCGGCAGCTGGGAGGTATCGGTGTTACTTGGGCGTGGGGCTTTGGAATGACACTGATGATCCTCTTCGCCCTCAAGTTCACTCTCGGATTGCGGGTCGAAGAGGGGCAGGAAGAAGAAGGTCTGGACCTGTCCCAACATGGAGAACAGGGTTATGGAACATAGGGCCAAGGGCTCGATATCAATGGAGAGCAAGAAACATTAGCAGCAACAGGCGAACGCAAGGATGGCTTCTAGGCCGTGTCCGGAGTGGAGCAAGCCGACTATATATCAAGGAGGATGTGGCTGGTCGGGATTATGCATCTGACCTGGGTTTGCCCAGGGAGTATCCCTTCACCCGCGGTCCCTATCCGACCATGTATCGCGTGGCCGTCCTTGGATCCGCCGATAGATCGTTGGCTATGGCACTGCCAACTCCACTTTTTTCGGCCTACGTGTACTGTATTGAGCCCGTCTCACAAAGTCCCTTGACTGGGTTCACGCTAGGCGGGCAGACTGATTCTAGCGTTCTATGGAGTGACAAGGTTGGAAATACGGCAGAGAACAGGTAATGCCAGCGAGAGCCGACATCCAGAAATCGACGACCCGGGGAGTGTCAGGCTTCTGAGACAAGCTCAATGAGGTACGCTCAGGAGGTGCGTGAACAGTCAGGCGGTGTAGTCTCTACCGGAACGAATACCCTAGCCTCCTGAGGTTGGCGCTCAGTTCGGGAACCATCTTTACAGTAGGTGAAAGCTCTCGAGGAAGAAAGTATGAACAAAGTCGAAGCATTCATCCGACCCGAAAAGCTGGACAACGTAAAGGATGCCCTGGCTAACGAGGGCATCCTGGGCTTGACCGTGATCCAGGTAACCGGTCGAGGGGTCCAGAGGGGCGTCCGAACCGGCGGCAGAGGAACCCAGAGCTACATGGCGAGCATGCTTCACCAGTTGAAGATCGAGATAGTGGTCAGCGATGCGGATACTCAGAAGACCATTGATGCTATCGTCGCCAACGCTCGAACTGGCAACACCGACGACGGGAAGATATTCATAACGCCGGTATCTGGTGCGATTAGGATCCGCACCGGAGAAACAGGGGGTCAGGTCCTTTAGCTAAGCTTGAAGTATCCCAAGTGAATCCTTCAGCCCGGATCCGACAGAGAGAGGATCGACAGGGAGCAGTACCATCGTCGCTGGCGGTCTGTAGCTCAGTGAGCTATGGGGCCTAATGCGGCTGTAGGTCTAATCGGGTCGTTGCCACTCTCGCTCCCAATCAACCTGCTTTCAGCCGACGTGCGCTGTCAAACGGGAACCGAATGCCCGCTTGAACGCTGAAAGCCTATCGTGATCGTCCACTCCAGTATCTCTTCAAGTGCTTCATCATCAGCGTAATTGGTCACACGTCGCGCCGTAGCGATCCGACACGCTCAGTGATCGCCAAGACGCTGCCATTCAAGGGATTCGTTCAAGCCAGATTTGATGGTGTGCCGGTTGCGCAGTTTGGAGACCAAGTTACAGATAGCTAACATCTGCGAGCTATCTGTAACCCTCTAATGCATGGAGAATTGGCCTGAACGTCATCTCGAAAGTTCTTGTTTTGTCCAGTTTGGTGGGCCGGAGCATACCGTATTGCGAACTTTTCGCTGGGAGGTCCTGCTGTAAGGAGTCCAGTTTGGTGGTCCAAACCCACTGGCGGAGCCATTCAACGCGCTGAGGACGTTCAGGAATCGATCTTGCCCAGTATGTAGAAGGAGCTGAATCTACGGCAACCCATAGAGCGAGTCAGGTAGCCGACGAGAACGGCGTTCTTCCCCGACGTGGTGACCATCAATCGGTAGAGGGCTATTCGGCGGATGACCGTGATGTCTTAAAGTTCCTCTCCGCGTTGCCATTGCCGAAGCAGACCCCAAGAGGGCTAAAGGCCCATCCACATCTCGAAGATGGTTCTGCCTACCGTCCACTCTGGCCCATGTGGCAGGACCAATACCGGTCGCTTGCGCGCACGGGTGATCGCCACGTTCAAGAGACGGCAAGGACAATGTCCAGCAAGGCAAGCCATCTTGTCGTTCCTGCACTCGTCATTGTCGTGACCTCCTATCTTTTCTTTGCTTCGCGCAGAGCGTCCGGGGAAGAAGGCGCGCCCCTGGCGCCGTTTCCGCCAGCTGAGGGCGCGTGGCTTCAGCAGAAGGGCAGGTCGCCAAGGTCAGAAAAATAAGATCTGCTCATCACCCGGACTTCCAGGCTGCGTGGCACGCACCCGCTCAACTCGTTCCCGCCGAGGGACAGCTTTTTCAGGTTGAAGAGGCTGCCCAGCTCCGGCGGCAGCTCCCCGCTCAACTCGTTGTAGCTGAGGTCCAGCGCTTCCAGGTTGGAGAGGCTGCCCAGCTCCGGCGGTATCTCCCCGCTCAACTGATTGGCTTGGAAGTCCAGCGAGGCCAGGTTGGCGAGGCTGCCCAGCTCCGGCGGTATCTCCCCGCTCAACTGGTTTCTGTCGAGTTCCAGCGTTTTCAGGTTGGAGAGGCTGCCCAGCTCCGGCGGTATCTCCCCGCTCAACTCGTTGCCGCTGAGGTACAGATTTGTCAGGTTGGAAAGACTGCCCAGCTCTGCCAGTATCTCCCCGCTCAACTCGTTGTAGCCGAGGTTCAGCCGTTCCAGGTTGGCGAGGCTGGCCAGCTCCGGCGGCAGTTCCCCGCTCAACTGATTGGCTTGGAAGTCCAGCGAGGCCAGGTTGGCGAGGCTGCCCAGCTCCGGCGGTATCTCCCCGCTCAACTCGTTGCCGCTGAGGTCCAGCCATTCCAGGTTGGCGAGACTGCCCAGCTCCGGCGGTATCTCCCCGCTCAACTCGTTGCCGCTGAGGTCCAGCCATTCCAGGTTGGCGAGACTGCCCAGCTCCGGCGGTATCTCCCCGCTCAACTGATTGCGGTTGAGATACAGCACTATCAGGTTGGCGAGGCTGCCCAGCTCCGGCGGTATCTCCCCGCTCAACTCGTTGCCGCTGAGGTCCAGCCATTCCAGGTTGGCGAGACTGCCCAGCTCCGGCGGTATCTCCCCGCTCAACTGATTGCGGTTGAGATACAGCACTATCAGGTTGGCGAGGCTGCCCAGCTCCGGCGGTATCTCCCCGCTCAACTGATTGTCGTTGAGGTACAGCTGTTCCAGATTGGCGAGGCTGCCCAGCTCCGGCGGAATCTCCCCGCTCAAATCGTTGGAGATGAGGTTCAGCGTTTCCAGGTTGGCAAGGCTGCCCAGCTCCGGCGGTATCTCCCCGCTCAAATCGTTGCCGCTGAGGTTCAGCGTTTCCAGGTTGGCGAGGCTGCCCAGCTCCGGCGGAATCTCCCCGCTCAACTGATTGCCGCTGAGGTTCAGCGCTTCCAAGTTGGAAAGGTTGCCCAGCTCCGCCGGTATCTCCCCGCGAAACCGGTTGTCGTCGAGGTCCAGTTCTGTGACTCGACCGTTGACGTCAGTGTCGACGCCGTACCATTCGCCCAGGGGCGCGTCACTCAGCCAGTTTGTATTGCGTTTCCAGTTCGCACTGTCGGTGGCGATGAAGAGGGCAACCAGCGCCTCCCAGTCCGTTTCGATCGAGGTCGGCCCAATGGTGAGCAGTGGCGCTTTGGTAGCCGTCGGTCGCGGCGCAGCGGTGGCCGTGGGCGCGTCCCCCGGCATGGGGGTGGAAGCTGCCGCTTCCGTCGCGGGCGTGGACGCGGCCTCCGTCCGGGGCGTCGCGGTCCGCTCTCCGTCGGCGTCCGGTGCATCGGAGCCGCAGGCCATGAGGACTGCGGGCAGCGCCAACGCAAGGACAATGCCCAGCAGGGTCAGCCATCTCGCCGGTCCTGTACTCGCCATCATCGTGACCTCCTATCTCTGCTTAGCGCAGACCTCTACGGGCAATAGCCGTCCAGGTTATCCGGCAGAAAAACGACTAAGCCGCTACGTTTCAAACTGGCCGGCATGCAGCCGCTCATCTGGTTGTAGCTGAGGTCCAGCGTCACCAGGTTGGCGAGACTGCCCAGCTCCGCCGGTATCTCCCCGCTCAACTCGTTGTGGTGGAGGTCCAGCGTCCCCAGGTTGGCGAGACTGCCCAGCTCCGGCGGTATCTCCCCGCTCAACCGGTTGACGTCGAGGGACAGCCATCTCAGGTTTGCGAGGC
Organism: Dehalococcoidia bacterium; assembly: GCA_965262385.1. Taxonomy (GTDB): domain Bacteria; phylum Chloroflexota; class Dehalococcoidia; order Lucifugimonadales; family CATOSD01; genus CATOSD01. The sequence goes on from CBDHFB010000016.1 coordinate 626,460, forward strand.
TGCCCAGCTCCGGCGGTATCTCCCCGCTCAAATCGTTCCAGCTGAGGTCCAGCGCCTTCAGGTTGGCGAGGCTGCCCAGTTCCGGCGGAATCTCCCCGCTCAACTGGTTGTGGTTGAGGTACAGCCATTTCAGGTTGGCGAGGTTGCCCAGCTCCGGCGGTATCTCCCCGCTCAACCGGGTTCTGTTGAGATGCAGCAGTATCAGGTTGGCGAGGCTGCCAAGCTCCGGCGGAATCTCCCCGCTCAAATCGTTGAACCGGAGGTCCAGCGTTTCCAGGTTGGCGAGGCTGCCCAGCTCCGGCGGTATCTCCCCGCTCAACTCGTTGTGGTGGAGCTCCAGCAGTGTCAGGTTGGCGAGGCGGCCCAGCTCCGGCGGTATCTCCCCGCTCAACTCGTTGCCGCTGAGGTACAGCCGTATCAGGTTGGAGAGGCTGCCCAGCTCCGGCGGTATCTCCCCGTTCAACTGATTGTCGTCGAGGCGCAGCGTGTGCAGGTTGGCGAGGCTGCTCAGCTCCCGCGGTATCTCCCCGCTCAAATAGTTGTCGTAGAGGTACAGCCCTTCCAGGTTGGGGAGGCTGCCCAGCTCCGGCGGTATCTCCCCTCTCAACCGGTTGTCGTCGATGAACAGCTGAGTGACTCGGCCTTCGTCGTTGGTGGTGACGCCGTACCATTCGCCCAGGGGCGCGTCACTCAGCCAGTTTGTATAGCTATTCCAGTTCGGACCGTCGGTGGCGATGTAGAGGGCAACCAGCGCCTCCCGGTCCGTTTTGGCGGAGCCGGAGGTCCGCCCAATGCTGCGCAGCGGCGCTGTCGCCGCCGTAGATCGCGGCTCAGCGGTGGCCGCGTCCCCGTCCCCGGTCTCCGTGGCCTCCGTCCGGGGCGTCGCGGTCCGCTCTCCGTCGGCGTCCGGCTCATCGCCGCCGCAGGCCGCGAGCGCTGCCGTAAGGGCCAGGGCAAGGAGAATGCCCAGCAGGGTCAGCCATCTCGTCGTTCCTGTACTCGCCATGATCGTGACCTCCTATCTTTGCTTCGCGCAGAGCGTCCGGGGAAGAAGGAGCGCCTTCTCCTGTAAGACGGGCTGGAGCCGGTGAGAGAACTCTAAGCTTAGGGTTGTAACGGACAAGAGGCATAGTTGCCCTATCCGTTATCCTGCACACTGAACTCCCCTATCCAGCGCAGGTTTTCAACGCCTGGGCCTGCCGCTCGGTAAAACCTCTGGTCGGCGGTCCACAGCTCGCAATCGAGACTCTCAGCCAGCGCCAGGTAGTGGGCGTCGTAGACTGCGCCTTGCTTGAGCTGGCCGGCCAACTCGAGCGCCCTGCGATGAAGATTGGGCGGCTGATGCAGTTCGAGACGCGACGACAGCAGACTACCGATGAGATCGGCAGCCGCCTCGACACTTAGCTCGCCCTGTGTTATTCGCCTATGGAGAGCGTTAGCCACCTCAAAGGGCATCAGATAAGGAGCCGCTGGCCTGATATCTTGACTATCCCAAACCCGAAGAATTGCCAGGGCCTTGTCGGTGTGCTCCTCCCTCACCAGCCACTTGAATGCCACGCTTGCATCAACGACGACGAACTCGCTCATGCCCAGTTCTCGATCTGGGCGTCCCTGATCTCGCGGGCCTCTCGGATGTAGTCAGCCCCGCTTCCAGACAGCACCCTATCTCCAAAGTACTTCTCTTGGAGCGCTTCGAACCGCTCCGCGTCAGAGAGGGAGGAGGGCAGACCCGTTAGGCCGTTGGCTTCGTCCTTTGTCAACTCCCGGTCGATGGCGGTCCGGCAATACAGGCGCATGCTGACGCCTTTGAGCGCGGCGATGACCTTCAGGCGCCGCTGAAAGGCGGGGTCTAAGTCCAGGGTGAGTCTCTTCTTCTTGGCTTCCATCGCCTGCCCCTCCCGAAGGTGATTTGTCTGAAGCAAGAATAGGGCAAACACAGAAAGAGAGTCAATAGCCCATCGGAAAGCGGGCAACAAAAAGGGGCCGCATATATGGACAGGCGGTTAGTCTGATTGTCCCATGCCGGAATCAAGATGCAAGGGCCGGATGCATGGGCAGCTAGGGGAGGGCATCGCTCCATAAACGATGCCCTCCCCTTCCATGACGGCCTAGCGCCCCGCGCCGACCAACTCCTCCTCCCGCTCCTGTTCCACGGTCAGCGCCCACTCGAACATCGAGAGGGTTGCGGGCTGGGGCTTGCTCGTGCGGCCCTTGGGCTTGACCGGCTCCTCGGCCATGAACTCCGCCCAGGAGAACAGCGACTGCTGCGGCTCCGGGGCCTCGTCGCTGTGGCCGTTCCCGTTGACCTCGACGGCTGCGTGTCCGTTCCCGTTGGCGTGGCGACCGGTGTCCAGGACCAGCTCGACCGTCGGCCCGATGCCGCCTGCGTGGTGGCCGTTGCCGTTGACCTCGACGGCCTCCGGCTCGACCTCCACCGGCTTCCAGCCGTCGTCCACCAGGTACTCCTCGGCGCTGGCCTCGGCGTCCCTGGCCTGGGCGAAGACCGCCTCCACCGTCTCCGTCTCGTCCTCCTCCTCGTCGCCGCTGACGATCTTGCGGGCCAGCGCCATCATCAAATCGTCGCCGTCGTCGCCGTATGCGGCCAGCCCGTCCTCCGGCAGCTCGCCCTCGACGGCGAGGGAACTTTGCAGCTTCTTCGCCACCAGCTTCAGCGCGTCGGCCTGGAGGGTGTTTCGGTAGGACATGAACACCACCTTCACCGGGCGGGTCTGCCCGATGCGCCACGACCGCCGTGACGCCTGCCGCATTACGTAGACGCTGTAATCAGTTTCGTACCAGATCAGCGTTGGGAAGTCGATCAAGTCCAACCCCGTCTGCACCAGCCTGGGGTGGCATATCATCACGTCGATGCCCTGCTTCACCCTGTCCGCCACCCACGCCTCCCGCCGTTCCGGGGCAACGGCGTCGGCCTTCATCACCGCCACGCGGAACCCGTGCCGTGTGAGCATGTCGTCCATCCGCTCGGTGATGTCCCGCGTCCCGGTGTGCGTCGCGTAGACCAGCACCCTGCGGCCCTCCATCCGCTCCGCTGCCACCATGTCGATGAGGGCCTTCTCCTTGGGGTAGAGCCGCTCCTCGGAGAGGGGCGGCACCTGGACGATCACGTCCCCGCTCCGGGGGTCGAACACCGTCTCCCCCCTGGTGCAGCCGTCGGGGTAGGCCAACAGGGTTTGCAAGTAGGTCGCCAGCAGCCGCTTCGAGCCAGCCTTGAGAGCCTCCGCCAGCTTCAGCCGCAGCTCCTCGTACACGGTGTTGTAGGCGCTGCGCTGGGAGTAGCCCGTCGCGTCCTCCTCCGAGTCCATCGAGGACAGCATTACCTGCTCCTCGTAGGGGGGCAGCCCCGAGGCCACGTCCGCGAGGCGCAGGAAGACGGTGTTGCCGATGATGTGGAAGAGGGCGCTGGGCACGAGTCCCGGCCTCTCTCTGACCACCTTGCGGTACTTGCGCCGCCTGCTGAACCTCCCGTCCTCCACCGAGTCGTCGTCCGGCTTGCCGACGGTGTGCTCCTCGAAGCCGTACCGCTGAATCCAGCGGTGCTCATCGGAGCGTCTGAAGTCCGTCCTGATCTCCGAGGAGAACCTGTAGAGCAGGTGGAACAGCGTGCTCGAATACCCGCCCATCAGAGTCCCGGACAGGCTGAGGGACTTGCCGCAGACATCGGCGAGGACGCCGGCGGCGATGCCCTGGGCCGAGCCGCGCCCCTTGTACTCGTGCACCTCGTCCCCGACCAGCAGGTCGAAGAAGCCCTTCATCCGGTGCTTCACGTAGTCGGCCAGAGGGTAGCGGGCGGGGCCGGACTTGTCGGCCTGCCAGAGGGGAGAGCCGCAGTTGGCGCAGGTGTGCTTGCGGCGGTTCAGGTCCTCGTCGGTGAGGGGAACGCCGTCCTTGTCCACGATCTGAGCCGTGCAGTCGGGGCAGCAGGGCACCCGGAACGGCTCGCCCGTCTCCTCGTCCCGCAACAGCCTGCCCCTGGAGGTGGCCCACCGCTCGATGACGGCGGGCATCCAGCGGTAGGACAGCTTGGCCTTCTCACGGCTCATCACCGCGAACAGGGGGCCGGAGCCGACGGAGAGGCGCAGCCGCTCCAGGTCGGTGATGGACTTGACGACGACGGCGCGTGCGCCGGGCACCGTCATCTCCACCTCCCGCTTCCACTTGGGCACCAGGTGGGGCGGGCAGAGGACCAGGACCCGCTTGAAGCCCGCCAGATGTGCGGCGGCGGCGGCGAGTAAGGTAGGCCGCCGGCGAGTTACCCCGCGTTAGCGGGGCACTTTTCCGTCGGCCCCCTTCCGAACCGGACGTGCGGCTTTCACCGCATCCGGCTCTCCAGTGTCATTGTGGGTAGTGTCAGTAAAAGCAAGTACCGCGCCGGGTGGCGCGGTACGTTGTGGTTATGGGTCGTTAGGCAGCTAGGAACAACTGAGGGCTTCCAGCACGGCGTCGTCAAGCGCCTCAATCGCCCTGCCGAGTGTTGTGTTAGCTTCCTGCATCTCCGGGCCTTTGATGTACTCGTTCCAAGCCTCTTCGTCCTCATACGACAGAGAACGATGTTCCTTTGCGAACCTCACCATCAGTTTCTGCATCGCCACATTGGCCTCTAAGGTATCTCGAAGTTCCGCCGGGGGCTCGTTATTCTCAAGGAAGTCGATGACCTTCTGCACCCGGTCTGCCTCCTCGCCCCAGGTGGCTACCTCCTGTTCGGCGGCAATGAGAGCGCAAAGCGCCTCCATGTACTCCCGCGTCTCTCTGATGATCTCTGTGCTCTCACCGACCTCCGCAGCCTCCGTAGGTTCGGGCGTCGGAGGGGACGCCGGGGGCGATGTTGCGGTTGAGGGGCTGCCAGTTGTGGCACCAGGGGTGCTGGTGCTGGACGAGCCGCCACAGGCGGTCAGGGCCAGGGTTAGCGCAGCCAAGCCAAGCAGCAGGACGAGGATGGGCCATTGACGGCCCTGGGCCTGCTGCGGGGGGCTTTGCCTATTCGTGTGCTCGGAGTCAGAAGTCATGCGTTGTCCTCCCTGTGCAGGGGTTGGCTGGTATTATACCAGGGTACGGCGATTGTGTCAGTGAGTGGACCGTGGATTACGGCGCTACTGAGCGTATCTTTGCCGTGTGTGTGACCTGCTAGGGGAGTCCGTTGCTGGGGCCTCAAGCATCCGAGTCGTGACACTACCTACTGCTGCTTGCGCGGATTACTTGCGCCCGTGGTGGATGTCCATGTGGCACGTCCGGCAGACCACAAGGGTCTTTCGCCGTCGTGCAGCCATGATTTGAACCCACTGGGGCTTTTCTCGTTGGCCTTTCACGTTCAGGTCGCGAAGTGCGCGGATGTGGTGGATTTCCACTTTCACCGTTGAGTCGCACATCTCGCATTTGTCCGCTAGGAGCCGTTTGATAAGCTCGTTGCGGCCAGCCCTGTACCGTTGAGGCTGTTGGTCTACTAGGACGGCCTGCCGTTGCCGTTTCAGGGGGATGCCACCGAAATATGCCACGCGAGGTGGCTTGCCGTTGTCCCGGTGCTTGACGACCTTGAGACAGACGCGCGGCCCGTGCTCGGTTTCAACGACGCTCTTGTACTGGCGTCGCATCTTCCGTGCGGTGGACTTGTGCTTTGCCGCAAGGGTCCGTGCCAGCGACATCTCCATGACCGATTGCAGTCGCCCGAGATGGGAGACGTTGTAGGCCAGAAGGTAGTAGTTGACGACGCCCCGGAACTCCGACTGGTACTGTGCCACGATGGAGAAGTCTTCATCGTGGAGTAGGTAACTGCGGTGTGCCGGTTTGCCTTTGCGCATGTAGGCTTGGCAGTGTTGTTCGATGACGTTGGCGGGGACCCGCAATCCGATTTGGCCGTTGACCCTGCGCCGACCATTGCGGTCAAACTGGTCGTTGGCCTGTTGGTTCACGAGTTCGTAGCCGAGGAACCGCGCCGCCTGGCTGGTGGCGTGGGTTATGAGAGTTTTCTCCTTGGATAGCTCCAGCTTGAGTGTGTCGCGCAGGAACGTCTCCAAGGACTCTTTCACCTGTTGGGCTTCGACCTTTGGCCCGATGAAACCCAGCACGAAGTCGTCCGCGTAGCGCACGTACCGTAACCGGCGGTAGCCGGGGTCGTAGGGGTCACGTGACGGCAGTTGTTGCATTTGCTTGCGCAGTTGCAGTGCCTCGGCGTGGTTCCCCCGCTTCCTCTGGCGGGCCGCTTGGTTCAGCAACCGTGTGTACTCGCGGTTGTCTCTCCGGTCTGAGCCACGGGTGTGGGCTGGTATCAGCACGTTCTCGACAAACTTGTCCAACCGGTCTAGGTAGATGTTGGCGAGGAGAGGGCTGACGATGCCGCCTTGCGGTGTCCCGCTCAGCGTGCGACCGTATTGCCAATCCTCAACGTAGCCTGCTTTCAGTAGGTACTTGAGCAGGTGTAGGAATCGGTTGTCGTGGAGTTTCTCGCCGAGCACCGACAACATGACCTCGTGGTCGATGTTGTCGAAGCACCCTTTGATGTCGCCCTCGACGAACCAGCGGACACCAGACCAGTAGTCCACCACGTTGCTCAAGGCGGTGTGGCAACCCCGGTCGGGCCGAAAGCCGTGGGAGCGGTCGGAAAACTGCGGCTCGTAGTAGGCTTCCAGAATCATCCGGATGACCTCTTGCAACAGCTTGTCCGGCCCCGTCGGTATGCCCAGGGCGCGGGTCGTGCCGTTAGGCTTGGGAATGTTGACCCGTCGCACCGGCGTCCATCGGAACCGCTCGTAGCGCAAGGCTTCGATGATGCGGTCGATTTTCGCCAGTGACATACCATCCATGGTCTCTGCGGTGACTCCTTTGGTCGTAGCCCCCTGGTTGGAGTAGATACGACCGTAGGCCCGCAGGTAAAGGTTCCGGTTGTACAGCAGCCGATAGATGTTCTCCAGCGGCAATCCTCGTTCTCCGCGTTCGCGTATGACGTTCAGTACAGTTTCGGCGTTTTGCATTCTGCATACCTCTCTGTGTTGTGCGTCGTTGACACCTGTCCTCCTTCGCCATGTGCCGGGCTTTCCCCGGCTCGGACTACTACGAGGACTCCGTGACCATAGGGGTCTCCCCCCGTAGGCCATCCCGCGTTCCGTTGACATAGGACGTTCTAGCGCGACTGTAGGTGCCCCGTTTGTTCCCTTGAATAGACCGCATCGGTCATCGTCCACTCATCGGAGTTGCATTGGTACCTTCATCGTACCGAGGCAATGAGTGGCGCCGGGTTACAAGCGTTCTACCGGCGGGTGGCAAGAACACCAACTGGGAACTGGGGTTCAGGCAGTCTAGCTTTCACCGTATCGCGCGGGCCTTGCGGAACCAGTCCTACAACGCTTTGGGACTGTAGCCGCTTTACCGACATGCTGTTGTCCCCCTAGGCTTTCGCTTCGAGGTAGGTCGGTTGGCCCAAGAACTTTCTCCGGGTTCTTCCTAGCTGAGCTAGGTATCCTATGCCGCGTAACGCGGCGCACTGAAGGTCTTGCCGGTGCCCATCTCGCCGACGACGGTGGTGCCCCGGTGGGCTTCGAGGGAGAGGGCCGCGCCCCGTATGGCGTCGGCCTGCGCCCCCAGGGGCTTGCGGAGCAGGCGGGGGAGTCTGTGGCCGTTCTCCGAGGGCCGGTAGAGGGGCGGGTAGGACTCCACCACCCGCTGAGCGATGGCGTCCTTGAATGTGTCGATGAACTGTCCGAGGTTCATGTCTTTCTCCTTCCTTTATGAGAGTGCTTGGGGTTGGGCGATAGGCGATGCCCCGCCAGTCGATGGGACCAACGGGGCCTCGTGAGCGGCTCGTGTGAGCCGTCTATGCTGCGTTCGGAAGGGACTTCCGCCGGTGCACGTCCTCGTAGCACCTGCCCTTCAGGTGGTAGGACTTCACCGGGGTGGAGACCGCCCGTCCGCCGATGATGTCCACCGAGGCGGTCTGCATGGCGGGTTCGCCGGGGGCGATGGGCTGCCCGCAGCGGCAGCAGGCTTCCAGCGTCATGGTTATCTGCATCTTCACGACCTTCCTTCCTTTATAAGGGTGTTGCGTCCAGACGAAGCGAGGCCCCGCCGTTTCCCCGTAGAGGGATGGCGGGGCCTTGTGGCGCGGCTCTTGGGGCGAGCCGTCTATGCTGCGATGTCGGTGATCTCTCCGTCGTGCAGGTCCAGGGCGACCACCGTGGTCTTGAGCTTCTCCCGGTGGACCTCCTTCTCGGGGCTGTCCTCGACCATGACCATCTCCTTGCTGGTGCGGCCCTTGACAAGGATGCGCCGCCCCTCCGCCTCCAGGCAGAGGTTGTCCAAGAAGCCCGCCGCCACCAGCATCGCCATGTGGCCCCTTCGCAGGGGCATCAGCGGGCGGGTGCGGGTGTCCCTGGCGGGCCAGAGGGTGTCGGTTATCTCCGTGCTCGTCCACAGCCCCGACCGCCTGGCCTCGGCAGCAGCCGCGACGGGATCGACGGTGCGGGTGGTGAACAGGATGTCGCCGCTGGGCGTGGTCTTCAGCGTGAACGGCGGGTACTGTTCGGGGCGCATCGGCTCCGGCTCTCCCACCGCCCACTCCAGCGCCATGCTCTCGCCGTGGGCGTCGGGAACGGGGTCGACCTTCCGGTAGGCTATCAACACCACCTGGTCGAAGACCTCTCGCTCCGGGTGCGGGAAGGCCCAGTACCGCATCCGCCCGTAGTGGGTGGAGAGGTAGCGGGCCGAGACCGCGAGGCGCTGCCTGGGGACGATGAACACCAGCAGCCCGCCCTCGGCCAAGTAGCGCGTGGTCTGGGTCAGGAAGGCGTGCTCCGTCCGCTTGTCTTCCGAGTCATGGTCATACGGCGGATTCAAAAGGAGCAGCCCGAAGGCCCCGTTCGCTATCGACGTGGCGAACAGGTCGGAGGCCAGGGCGTGGCCGAGCCGCTTCTCCGCCTCCTCCGCCCGGTCCCGGTGCAGCTCGACGCCGTAGGTCTCGATGGGGATGGCGTTGGGCACGTCCAGCCGCTGGGCCAGCTGCGCCAGCGCCTCCCCTGCCCCGCAGCAGGGGTCGAGGATGCGGAGGGTCTCCCGGTCCCTGTGGTAGTAGCCGGGGGGGTGTGAATCAGCTCCGCGAGCAGGTCAACGACCCGCTCCGGCGTGGGGTAAAACCCGCCTTTTGCCTGTGCTGCAAGTCTCATGTCGTCTCTCCTTTCTCTGTGTCGTCTGTCGTGTCCGTTGACGGCCCGAACCGGCAGGGTCCGGGGTTGCAGAAGTGGCAGTCCCTTCTCGCCCTGGGGGGCGGCACGTAGTCCTCGACGGTCGCCGCCTGGAAGATCACCTGGATGCCGCACGAGCCGCAGTGGTAGGTCTCTCCGGTTTGGATGTCCCTGTCAGGCTCCTCGACCTGCGCGAACCGCTCGTCGCAGTGGGGGCAGGTGAAGAACAGCGTCTGTTCCGTTGGCATGGTCTCCTCTCCTTTCCTGTGTGTTGCGCCGCCTCAGGCGGCGATTGCCATGTCCCTGTGGCCGGTCTGCACCTCGACCACCTCTCCGACGCCCACGTTGCGCTGGTAGCAGAGCACCTGGTGGGTGTTCAAGCTCTTCGCGCACGCGGTGCAGAAGGCGGTGATGAGCTCGGCGTGGTTGGAGACGGTCATCCGTCGCACCAGCACGGAGCCGCCCTGGGGCAGGGTGTGGCGGTAGAGCATGACCGAGGGGTCCCGCTTCTCCGCTTCCGTGGCGGGCCGGTAGAAGTGGGGTTGGCCTGAGCTTGTCAGGTGCGTGGTGTGGTCGTGCTTGCAGTAGCGGCAGGTCGTCCCGTCAGGGGAGAAGCGCCGCCAGGCGCTCCCGTTCCGGTTCTGCCTGCGCTTGTTCTTGCGCTTGGCCGTCTTCAGCATCCTATCCATCGGAAACCTCCTCAGTGGGCAGGGTGAGCCAGCCCGACGCCACGGCGTCGGAGAGGTCTTCCCGGAGCTTGTCGGCCTTGGGGGAGCACCGGTAGGCGGAGACGCCCACCGACTGGAGGGGGACAATCTCCCCTTCGCCCAGGCCCCTCCGCCAGAGCCAGTCCGCCCAGGTGCTGTGCAGGGGAAGCGGGCTGCGCTTGTCGAGGAAGCGGTCGTGGAGCGCAGGGGCCTCATCCTCGGCCTGCGCCAGCAGGAGGAAGCTGTCCTTCTCGAATCCGTACTCGGCGGTTTTGGTGTACACGAGGGCGTGCCAGCCGCCGGACACCGGCAGCCGGGCGATCTTGGTCGTCCACGTCCCGATGGTCTCGTGGGGAACGACGCACCGCTGGTAGCCGCCCGAGAGCGCCATGCCGTCCGCGCCCTTGATGATGTGGGCGGTGTCGGGGGGCTGCTTGAGGAGCGAGGCCCAGATCGCCTTGAGCGCCGTCTGGGAGCCGACCATTGAGACGAACCAGAGGCCGTCGGTCGCATCGTCGCGGGCGAAGGCGTCGGCGGTGGCCGAGAAGCCGCCCGCCGTGATGGTGTAGAGGTCTTCGGGGTCGATGGTGTGAGTTGCGAGCATGTCATGTCTCCTTTCGGTGTATGTGTCGAGGGGATGCGCAGGGACGGTTGCCCCTGCGTGAGAGCCGGACGGCGAGGGCCGTCAGGACATGAGGCCCCGTTCCTTGAGGCTGACGAACTTCTCCCCGCCGATGACGACGTGATCGAGCAGCTCGATGCCCAGCAGCTTGGCCGCCTGCGCCAGCTCCCTCGTGATGGCTGCGTCCTCCGGGCTGGGTGTCGGGTCGCCGCTGGGGTGGTTGTGGCTGATGATGATGCTGGGGACGGCCTCGATGACGGCGGGGCGCAGCACCTCGGCGGGCCGGACGATGGACGAGTTGACGTTGCCCTGATAGACGACCCGCTGGCCGACGACCATGTTCCTGGTGTTGAGCAGCAGCACCCTGAGCTGCTCCTGGGCGAGCGGGGCCATCTCCGGTCCGAGCAGCCGCCGCACGTCGTCGGGGCAGTTGATGGCGGGCAGGTCTCCCGTGGGGCGCTCCGGCTGGGTCTCGACCTCGTAGCGCATGGCGATCTCGCCCAGCAGGTGCAGGTTGCTGCGCAGCGCCTCCAGCAGCGCGGCGTCCTTGGTGAGGGTCTTCTTCCTGGTCATGTCGGCCTCCTTTCGCAGTCGGTTAGAAACAGGAGCGGGGCCGCCCCTGTAGGTTGGGAGCGGCCTCGTGGTGCGCCTTCAGTGAGGCGTCGCTATGCGGTTGTCGGTTGACGGGCTAGAAGGGAGAGGCGGCGACCGTCTGCTCAACGTCCGAGGCGTCGCCGTCGTTGACCTGCCCACCGTTCCCGTTGCCGTTGCGAGAGTCGAGGAAGACGACCTCGGAGGCGTGAATCTCGGTGCGGTAGCGCCGCTGCCCGTCGTCGTCCTGCCAGGTGTTCTGGGCCAGGCGGCCCGCTACGTAGATGCGGTCGCCCTTGCCGATGTACTCGTTGACGGCTTCGGCCGTCTTGCTCCAGATCACGACGTTGTGCCAGTCGGCCTCGACCTCCCCGTCCTGGCGGCGGCGGTCCGTCGCCAGCCGCAGCTTGGTGACGGCGGTGCCGTTCGGGGTGTACTGCATTTCGGGGTCGGCCCCGACCCGTCCCAAGAGCTCTACCTTGTTGATGGTGCGTGCCATTTCGATTCCTCCTGAATGGTGTGGCGCGGACGTTGCCGCGCCCGGTTGAATGAAAGCGGGGCCGTCCCTGTAGAGGGAATCGGCCCCGTCCTGCGCTCCCGTCAGAGAGCGTCTAGCTGAACTCGAAGACCGGAGGCTTCGGCCCGCCGTCGCCCTCGAAGAGCTTGTCGGGGTCGAAGTGCGCCGCAGCAGCCTGGAGAGCCATCAGCGCGTCGGTCCTTGCGCCCGGCCCCAGAGCCGGGTCGTCAATCGCCTTCAGGTAGCGCAGCGCGGCGTCCACCACCTCGGCGTGGGCGGCATTGCTACAGAACACCCGCTCCGACGCCCTCGCCATCATCTCCGTGCTTACCAGCCCCCCGATGCGGTTGGCCAGGCGGGTCTGGACCGAGGCCAGCTCGTTGGCCAGCCGTGCGATCTCGCGGGTGGCGGACGGCATCCTCCGCAGGGTCTTGGGCGCGAACCTGCTCATCCCGCCCTCCTTTGTTTCTTCTCTGATTGCGTCTATGACCGCTGGTCACCAGGTCGCCATCCTCTACGACAGTCTCCTGATCTCGCCGAGGGTCATCGGCTTCCAGTACAGGTCGCGCTCCACGGCGGGGACACTGCCGAACACGGTTGCTTCCGCCAGCTCGTCGAGGGAGAAGTAGCCGACTTCCGTCTCGAACCCCTTGACGAGGCCGAAGCACAGCCCGGTCTCGGCGTCCCACTCGGTGACGTACCAGGTCCAGTTGCTGTAGGGGCTGAAAAGCTTGGCCGGGGCGAGAACGTCGTCGTGGTCTTCGACGTTCTCGTTGGCTCCGATCGCGGGGATCGTGTCCCCGAGCTCCTTCGTCATGAGCTTGTGCCTGCGGCGCCCGCTGTGGTTGTCCTGCCAGGTCGTGGTCGTGGCGTTTCCCTTCTGGTCAAGCATGGGTTTCTCCTTTTCTATGGGGTTGTATGGAATTCGGCGGGGCCGTCCCCTTTAGAGGGAAGCGGCCCCGTCCTGCGCTCCGTTGTGGGAGCGTCTAGGTCACCCGCACGTACTCCGACTCGCCCTCGGTGACGACCTCTGCCCGAACATCCGGTTCGAGCAGCTCGTTCAGCCTGCGATAGTTGACCGAGTAGCGAGTCGAGCGGACCAGGCTGACCGTGCGGCCTTCGAGGGTCGCCTTGGAGTCCCCCTGGCGGCGCATCCACGCCTTCAGGGTGTCGAGCGCGCTGCGCTTGACCTTCTCAGGCTCCTTGATGGCTTCCTGCGCCTCGGCGTAGGCCGCCACAGCCTCCCGCGCCTCCTGGTCGCTCACCTCCTCCGTCTCCGTCCCCGCGTCTGTCCCGTCTTCTGCCGCCGTACCCGGCAGGCATATGTTGAGGAACGGGCAGGACCTGCACTGCCAGCTGCCTGCCGAGAAGTCCCGCTCCGGCAGCGCGTCGGGGTCCGGCCCGTTCTGGACGTGGTGAGCGCCGAGCTGTCCCAGCCACTCGCAGGCATCCTGCAAGGCCCGTTCCAGCCGGTCGGCGGGGATGATTTCGTAGTCCCAGGTGCGGCCCCCGGTGTCCATCGTGGCGATGGCGGCGTCCCGAAGCTCTCCGTAGTGACCCAGCGTGTAGAAGGCGGCTTGGGCCACCGACGCCGGGTGGCTGCGCTCAGCTCCCAGGGTGCGCCACCGTTTGAACGCCTCCGGCCCCCTGGTCTTGACCTCGACGACCATCTCGCCGCCGTAGCGGGGAGCCGCAGGCCCGCCCCCGAACAGAAACGCCTGGACCTCGGAGTCCGCTTCCTCCCCGTCCAGTGGCATCCGCCCCGTGGCGTCGGGGTGTCCCGTCACCAGCAGAGCCTGCCCCGTACCTGATACGGGGTTCGGGCCGATGCGCACTGTGACCGCCTCCGGATCCTGGGGGTCGGCGGGAGACACCTGCCAGCCAGCCCGCTCCATCGCCCGCAGGACGACGGGTTCGAGGGCGTTGCCCGCCTCCATCGCCGTCAGCGACTCCTCGGTCGGCGGGTTGGTGGGCTGGTAGCCCGTCGCGGCGTACCAAAGGGCGCGGCGGCAGCCCAGGGCCGACGAGGCCCGTATCTCAAGCTGCCCGTCCTCGTCGAACCGCCCAGCGGGGCGGGAGAAGACCTCCGCCCGGTCAATGTCTGTCGTCATGTCGATTCCTCCTTGCTTCCTGTAATGAGAAGCGGGGCGGCCCCCGTAGGAGACGGCCCCGCCTCGATTGTTCAGACCGCTCATGCAGCGACCTTCGCTTCCACCGCTTCCGCCGTCTCCGCCGTCTCCGCCGTCTCCGCCGCCTCCCTCTCCTCCCTCTCCTCCCTGGCCTTCAGGTGTGCCTTGAGGATGTGGGCGATGCCGTCGCCCAGGCCCAGGACCGCCACGCTCTTGCCGTCCGGCATCTGGTTGAAGAACGGCTGCATCTCGGCTATCCCCTGGCACTGGTCGATGATTTCGGCCAGCGGGGTGCCCCTTCGCAGGTGCAGCGAGATGAGGCGGCAGGCAAGCTCGGTGACCCCGTGCTGGAAGCTGCCGCCCTTGCCCAGCCAGCCGAAGACCTCGAAGGGCTCTCCGTCCTCGTCCGTCGAGACGGTGACGTAGAGGTTCCCGTACTCCGTCTGGAGCTTGGTGGTGGTGCTGGGAAGGCTGCGGGGTCTAGGCCGCGTGGTCGTGCTCATGGCCCACCCCCTTTCGGCGGAGATAGGGCAGCGCGGGAGCGTACCGCTCGAAGTATTCGGCAGTCCTGACCGCCGCCGCCCGCTCCCGGTCGTCGCCCAGGCCCAGCAGCGTCCTCACGATGGGTTCCTCGCAGTCCTCCTCGGCGAACGTCGGTGTGAACAAGGTCCGCCGGACTTCGGCGGGGATTTCGGCCCACCGCTCCCGGCTGAGCTTCAGCCCACCGTGGCTGGCGGTGGACACCCGCAGGACGCCCTCGGCCAGCTCCTCGATGTCCTGGGGAGGCCCCCAGGGTGTGTGCATCGTCGTCATCGGTCGTGTCCTCCTTTTCCTGTAGATGAGAAGCGGGGCCGCCCTCGAAGAGACGACCCCGCTCGATTGCGTGTCCCGATGGGCAGGACGGGCTAGGCCGCCTGCGCCTGCCGCATCTGCTGGAGCTTCTCGGTCGCCCCCTCGATGAGGGGCGTCAGCTCCGCCGACGTCAGGTCGTCCAGGCTCTTGCCCAGCCGGTCCACTACGGCGGTCCGCACCTGGTCCTGGTCGAAGCCCTGCTCGGCGGCCAGCTCGACGAGCCGCTTGCGCAGCGTCGCCACGTTCGCCGGGGCGGACACCGCCCTGGGCTGGACGGGCGCCCGCTCCGGTCGGGGCGGGCCGCTGGCCGGGGCCTGGTCTCCATAGAATCCGTTGCCAAACTGAACACCGAAGCTCCTGAAGGCCCGCTTCATGCCGTCCGTCACCGCGCCCTTGATGGCCGTGTCGTGGCCGTCCAGGGTGTCTTCAGCCACCGGGTGAACGCCGGTGTCGGTGCGGGGCAGAGCGCCCGCAACGGTGACTCGCACCGGCGCGCTGTAGGCGCAGGTCGTCTTGATCTCGCCGGTCTGGGGATCGACGGTCTCGATCTGGCGCAGCGTCACGTCCCCAACCAGTTCATAGCCCCACCCGCCGTAGCCGAAGATGCGGTTGGCCTGGTCAATGACGGCGTGGCCTTCGAGGTAGTCGAAGACCCTGCCTCCGCGCCCCTTGCGCTGGGAGACCAGCGCGGGGTCGATGGGCTGCCCCAGGGCGTTGGTGACTGCGGGCGGCAGCCCGTCCCAGAGCAGCTCGTGCCCGTCGATGATGGCGGGGTCGTTGTGCGCCCCGTTGCCGTTCCTGGCGACTATGGCGGTGTCCTTGTGGACGCCGTTGTTGCTTCCGTTCCTGTTCACCATGTCTGTCTCCTTCTTGTGGTGTCGTTCCTGTAGCGAATGGCCGGTGCGGACTCCCCTACGGGAGGCCGTGCGCGGGCAAGGCCCGTCGTGAATTGGGCATAGGTCCTCCTGGGCGGTGAGAGTGGGGATGGGGTGGAGCGGGAGGGAGTCCCGCAAGCAAGGCCGGAGCGGGCCAAGCTCCGGTAGAGGGGAAGTGGTCCGGGGGAGTGGGAAGCTGGGAAGAAGCCGCTAGCGGGCGGAGCGTGCCGCCTGAGCCAGCAGGCGGAGGAAGACGGCGCGGCCGTGGGGAAGGGCCGCAAGCTCGGCCACGTCGCCGACGCCCTGGGGAAGGGTGACGGCGGCGGCCCTGCGTCCAAGCAAGCCCGCAAGCCGCTCCGTGGCCTCGAGTCCAGCGTCGTCCGAGTCGAAGGCGAGGAAGACCCGGGGGCAGCCCCGCAAGCCCTCCGCCACCTTCTCGACCCCCTGGGTGCCCAGGGCTGCGACTGTGGGGACGCCCCACTGCGCAAGGGCAAGCCAGTCGAAGACGCCCTCGGCCACGACCGCGAAGGCCGGAGCGGGGCCGAGACGCCCAAGCCCAAGCACCGGCTTGGAGCCGGGAAGCGCCTGGAACCGGGGAGTCCGGTCGGGGTCTATGGCCCGCCCGACAAGCCAGCGGCCAAGACCGCCGGAGGCGTCGGGGACGACCACCATCCCTGCGAACCGCTCACCGCGCTCGGTGAACAGCCCGCAGTCCCTGAGCCGCTCGGCGGTGAAGTCGTCCGACTCAAGGGCCTCCCGCAGCCCGCTCCCCGGCGAGTAGCCGAGGCCGAGACGCAAGGAGGCGTCAAGGGCGACGCCCCGCGAGGCCAGGTACTCCATTGCCGCCGGGCTGCGCCGAAGCTGCCCGGCGTAGAACCGGACCGCCGCCGTCAGCAGGGCCGGGTCCCGTGGGGGCAACGGGATTGCCCCGGGACGCCTGGCCGGAACCGGACGAGGGGCTGCCCCGGCAGCAAGCCCTGGGCCGCCGTCCAGCCGCCGGATCGCATCGGGCAGGCTCAGGTTCTCGACCCGCTGGATGAAGTCCAGCACGTCGCCGCCCAAGCCGCAGCCGAAGCAGTACCAGCGTTCAGAATCGGCGTACACCGTGAAGCTGCCCTCAACCTCGTCGTGGAAGGGACAGACGCCCTGGCGGACCCTGCCCCGACCACTGAGCCTCACGCCCGACGCCTCCACCGTGTCGCCCAGGGGGTGACGGGCCTTCAGCGCCGGGATGTCAACGGAAGCGTTGGCTACGACCATCACGCACCCCCGCTCAGGGGCCGCAGACCCCGCAGGCTGCGCCGCGAGACGGCCTTGCCCGGCTCCCAGCGCATCCCCAGAACCGCCGCGACCTCCAGCGAGCCGTCGTCCTTGGGAACCAGGGCGGCGGCCCGTCATTGGGTAGGGACAGCGCCGCCGATGGCCGGATTGCTCCGGCTGGTTTGCGCCATCCCTCCCACCGAACCGGACGTGCCACTTTCATGGCATCCGGCTCTCCATTAGACGGTTTGTAGTTGGCTCGAACGGTGTACAGCCTCATGGCACGTCCGGCAGAGCGTGACCAGGTTACTGAGCACGTGCGATTTCATGCCTTTGGTGTGGTGGACATGCAAAGCTGCCCGTGTGCCACACTTTCGGCATTTCATGTCGTCACGCACCTTTGCCCGAAGTCGCTGTTCGGCAAGGCCGAGGGGTTCGTCACGTTTGACGTGACCTACGCCGACGGTTGCCGTATAGATACGCTCGTCTGGGCCGGTTGCTCCCTGTGGATGGTCGCCTGCCGCCGTTGCGTGGCCGGACAGGTAGGGGTGCGGGAAGTCCGCTTCCCCCTTCCGTCGGTAGCGTTGGCGGTCAAGCTCCTGTCGGGTGGGGAGCCATTGGTACGTTTCCAGCGTGTTACCGCCTTCGCGCACCTCTGCGTGCCAGCGGGTTCTGCCGTGGAGCACTCTGGTCTTGTCTTTCATGAGCTGTCCCTTGCGACTTCCCTTGTGCTTCTTCTGCAACCAGTAGAGGTAGCGGAACCACACGAAGGACGTGATGTCCTCAATGTCGCGTACGAAGCTGGTGTACCGGTAGTACGCGGCCCAGCCCCGCACGATAGCGTTCAGGGTTGCCAGTCGGTTGTACTCGTCCATCCAAGCCCAGTTTCTGGAAGTCAGGTCTTTGAGCTTCCGTTGCACTCGCTCCTTTGCCTTGGCCGTCGGTCGGAGATGCACCGCCCACTTGCCGTTGGCCCGCTTGCGCTGGATATGAAAACCCAGGAAGTCAAAGCCGTCGTTGACGTGGGTGATGGCCGTCTTTTCTTCCGATAGCGTCAGGTGGAGTTCGTTCTCCAGAAACTGCTGTATGGCCGCTTTGGTGGCCTTGACCTCGGCTTTGGTGCCGTTGCTGACGACCACGAAGTCGTCCGCATAGCGCACCATCTTGAAGTTGCCGAGACCCGCCTTTCTTCGCCGTTGTCGAGCGTTAGGGTCGAGATCCCACTGCGCCGCCGCCCACTTGTCAAACTCGTTGAGGTAGACGTTGGCGAGCAGCGGGGATATAACCCCTCCCTGTGGCACACCGGAATCGGTGCGCCCGAAGAGGCCCTCTTCCATCACGCCCGATTTCAGGAACTTCCAGATCAGGTCTAGCACAGCCCTGTCCTTCAGCCTCCTCCGCAACAGCTTCATGAGCGTCCGATGGTGGACGGTATCGAAGTAGCTGTGGAGGTCACCTTCAATCACGTAGTAGTGTTTCACGTTGCTGTTGAACAGGGGCATGAGAGTCCCTATTGCGTCCATGGTGCGACGACCTTTGCGGAAGCCGTAGGAATGTCGGTAGAAGTCCGACTCGTAAATCGGGTCGAGGATGGCCCGAAGTGCTTCCTGCACGATGCGGTCTCGCAGGGCGGGGATGCCCAGCGGGCGCTTCTTGCCATCGTGCTTGGGTATGTAGACTCGCCGGACGGGTTGCGGTGTGTACGTCTGGCGCTTCAGTTGGTCGATGAGCGCCGTCATGTGGCGCTCGTAGTCCGCCTTGAACGCAATCCGCGTCACGCTGTCCACGCCGTCGGTCTGGCTACCCGGTCGCGCCAGTACCCTTTCAGCCGATATGTGCATCCAGTAGTCCCAGTGCAACAGGTCGTACAGGTTGGTGAACCTGTGATCTGGATGCCCACTGGCCGTCCTTGCTAAGAACCTTTGCTTTTCTGCCATCTTCGTTGGGTTCATACATCCCTCCTCTGGCTTAGTTCGCTTGTGTTCTGCACTCGTCTAACTGCCCTCCTTCGCCATGTGGCCGGCTTTCCCGACCGCGGACTACTACGAGGGCTCTGCCCCACGTCCGGCATTGGCCGCAAGCTGGCCTACTCCGGTTTGGCTCCATGTTGCTTTTTTTTTCCCGGCGTGTTATCGTGACGCTGCCGTGCTACCAGCAGAGGCCCCATTTGGGGACATCGACACCAAGGGAGGAATCGAATGTCGGACACTGCAATGTTGATCACAGCGTTTTCGGGACTTACGGTCGCGGTCGGCGCGCTTCTGGTTTCAACCGGGGTTTTCGTCCTCGTCATGAAGCTAGGCTCCGTCGTCGAATCGATGGGCGGGGACAAGAAGGACTAGCTCCGTCTCGCCGGGGAGCCGAACGTGGTTCCCAAGTTCACTTAGGTTGCGTCTGCGTGTCGTGGTAGGTCCTGTCTGTACGCCTGGCACGGCTCGTTGCCGCGCTCGTCATCGGGGGATGCCGGTCAAAGGGAGGACAGCATCCCTGCCCTAACAGGTTGTCTCTGCGGCACAGAGGCAGAGACTCCGATGACTCCACCCTCGCCCTACCGTGAGCGGGTGGTTCAGCCTTCGACGCGTTAATCGACAGTTTCTTGTGTGACCATGACGACACTCTGGCTAGCAGCGCGCGGTTCAGTAGGGTGGCCGCCGCCACATTGTCGGGAAGGCTTCAGACACGGTTCTGCCTCTGGCCCCCGTGCCTGCTTCCCTAGCCACCGGCCCACTCCTGGCCGGGTTCCACATCTGGAACGTTCAACCTAAGCGCTTCTTGGCGCACCCGCGCCCTGGCTGTAGACCAGCGCGCCCCGGTCGCCGAAGCGCCTCCGCACCAGGTCCGTCCACTCGGCGTAGGCCCACCGAGCCTCCCTGGTCTCCGCCCTTGCCGTGTCCACGCCGGCGAAGACCGCCAGCGCCCCGTCGATGTCTCCCGCCTGCCGCAGCCGCCGCGCCTCGTGGACGCTGCGGGCCACGCTGGGGGTTTCCGTCTTCGGCGCCGTCTCCGGCTCAGCCCTGAACAGCGCCGCCATCAGCCGGTCAACCAGCTCTTCGAGGCTTGGCCGCAGCCTTGTCCCAGTCCCACCAATCGTCGTTGCTTGCGTCGTCATCATGTCCTCCTTCATGTTGTGTTGCCTTTGCCGTCCGTTGCCGTTGTGCCTGTTGCGCCCGTCCCGTTCGCTGCCTGCCTCCGGGCCTGATGAACCGCCTGAGCAGCAGCGCACCGAGTCCGAGGCCGACCGCGTTCAGGAAGACCAGCTCGCCGTCAGTCGTCACGAGCGGCCCGAACAGCAGCGCCGCGACCACGACCGCTATCGTCAACCGCTTGTGCCGCCGGATGAATCCGCCCGCCTTGACCGCGAGTCCCTTGACCTTTGGAACCAGTTCCTTGACGTGCATCGACGCCTCCTTTCCGTTGTTGACCCGCGCCGGCCTCCAGGTCGCTGGGCGTGGACCAGTCGGGGGATACCCGGATGCCCACGTCGAACTCCCTTACCCGCGATGAATCGGGCTTCAGGCGGGCCGGGTCGCTCGCGGATTGCTTCCCGTCCAATGTGTGCAGCTGCCCGCATCTCTTGCAGTACCAGCCGTCCGAGCCTCTGTAGCCCACCCCCGCCCGCGCGAAGGAATACCCGCAGCCGCAGACCTCGAGAGACAACCTGAACGTGTCGAAGACGTTGCCCTCGGCGTCTCGCAGGGAGCAGAGGCGGGTCCGTGGGTTGAGGACCACGCGGTCGCCGATCACCTGCCGTTCGCCCTTCTGATACCGACCAACTTGCCTGTCCATGTGTGCTACCTCCTTGCTGAATCTCATGCCGTTGCCGTTGAATCCGTGTTGCCGTGCCGACGACGCCAGCAGTCCGACAGTGAGCCGAACGAGGGAGACGCCGTGTTGAAAGAAGACGCAGCTCGGCCCAGGGTCAACTCAGAGGAGTGGACTCAGGGGGAGCTGCTATGAAGTGGGGGAGAACCGACCGGCCTAGATCAACCACAGGACGGCCCGGTGAGAGACGCAGCGAGACCCGGGAGCTACGTTGGCAACGTCCTGGGATGCTGCGCGAAGGGGAAGCGGCCAGCCAGCTTGCAATGGCAGACCGGCGCGTGGTGAAGCTGCGGCCAGTTCCACAGGAACCATGCCGCAGACGCGAGGAACCGGCCAGTGTGCAGGGCGCACTCCGACCAGGGTGTCCGAGGGGCCGAAACGAGAGACGCTCCAACCGCTGCGAATGTGTCCTCCGGGGCGGCCTTCGGGAGAGCGAGGCTCAATCCTTCCGGTTCGACCCCTGGGCGGCTGTTCGGAGAGCAAGGCTCGATCCTATGCAGCCGGTCCCGGATTCGGGGGACGGGAATCCTCCAGGTTTCTAGGCAGGAAACACTGGAAAAAGCCAGAAACTGCGTCAATTATCACCCGAACAACCGAGCGAATGGAAGGCCCCAAACCCTGTTTCGGGCCAACGCAACCTAAATTGCTCGCACCGATTTAGCGCCCACTTCGCTGCGATGCAGCAACCGCCGAAAACCGGCCCCGGAGACGGCTCCGGGGCCTACTTCCGCCACAGCCACAGGGTGAGGACCGTCCGCACCCAGCGCAGCAGCTTCCGTTTCCGCAGCGCCACCCGAGTGTCGGCCAGCGCCTTCCAGCGATGGTTGATCTGACCCTTGCGTCCGAAGCCCCGCAGGGCCTGGGTCTCCGGGGGCAGGGTCAGCCCGTGCTCCTCCAGCATAGCCAGCTCCAGCACGAGCAGACGCTCCTCCGTCGTGAGCCACGACAGGCTCTTCCCCTGGTGGGGATGCCCGGCCCGCAGCCGTCGCCACTCCTCCACCAGCGGCCACGCATCGCCGTAGACCTCATCATCGTCGTCGGCGGGCTCCTCGGTGACCACCTCCGGGTCCAGCCTGCGCAGCATCGCCCGCTTCTTCGAGCGCACACCCGCCATCGGAGGGGCGGCCCTGGTCTCCGACCGGCCCGCCCCCTCCTCGTGCTTCCCGCCCTGCGCCTGGGTCTGGGTACCGTCCTCGTCACCGCCCTCCACCTGGCTGCTCTCACCCCCGCCTTCCACATCTGCCGCAGGAGGCGTCTCCATGCCGCCCTCCAGCGCCGCCACCCGCTCCTCCAGCGCACCGACCGCCTCCCGCAGCCGCGCGACCTCGGCGTCGTCCGCCCTCCTCAGCAGAAGCTCCAGCGCATCGCCCATGCGCCCCGTGATCTCACCCGACTCCTCGGCCCGCGTCAGGGTCTTGTGGTTGACCCCCAGCAGCTCCGCAGCCTCCATCTTGCCCTCCTGCCGCACCAGGTCCCGCAGGAACTCGCTCAACCTGAGCCGCCGAAGCCTCTCCGCGTCCACGCTCCCGTTGCCGTCCACATCCCGCTCATTCATGGTCGCACCTCCTCGCAGTCATGTCCTGTAGGGGGCTGTCCTGTAGGTGGTTTCGACCCCCGATTCCAACCTCCCCGTCCAATTGCTCGCTCCGATGTCGCGCCACCCCCGACTTCCCTTTTGGGCCGCTGTCGGAACCACCCCTTTCACCAAAGTGCTCGCAGGCTCGGCCTCACTTCCCTTCCTTCACGCCCGTTTCACGTTGCCCACAGCCCAAAACTTCCCTTCTGGGCACCGAAGCAAATCCCTGTACACGGGTATGACACCACATCCGGCCCATTCCTTCCCATGCCCTAAAAGGGAGGACGCGCGAGTCCTCCCATATAAGGCATGGTGTCCGGCCCCGCGACTTCCCAGACTCGATGGCAGAACAGACGGCCCCATCAACGAAGAGGAGGCGAATCGTGGGAGCGCAATCGACGATCCGAAGGTCCCTTGGCAGAGCCGTGAGGCTGATGCCCCTGGCCGCCGCGCTGCTGCTGGCAGCGCTTCTGGCAATCCCCGCAAGCAACATCGCCCTGGCCCAGTCCCCGCCCGGCGAGATCGTCCTGGTCAACGCCGACCGGGAGTTCGTGGAGCGCAAGGGCGGCGGCGAGTTCGTCGCAAGGCCCGTCTTCGACCGGGAGATCGCAAACCTCTTCTACGCCGTCCGCGACGCCGACACCGGCGACTGGATAAGCGCCATGTACAGGGTGAAGGGCGGGGAGAAGAAGCGCAGCGACGGCTGGGAGTACTCCTGGGAGTACCCCGACCTTGACGAGCACCCTGAGCTGGACCGCGACCGCGCCTACCTGATGGTCATGCTGGCCGAGGCCGAGGACGGCAAGAGGGGCGACTTCTACGCCGTCGTCCCCATCCACCAGCCGGGCCGCATCTGGGACAAGATTCTGTCCGCCCTCAGCCCGGCGCGCTGGGCTAAAGCCTTCGCCGGGTGGATCATCGAGGGCACCCACGGAACCCTCTGCGGAGTTGTCGAGCGGGCGTCGGGCGAGGACGCCGACAACTGCGGGGGCGGGTAGCGCATGGGCGACATCCTCACCGGAACCCCTCCCAACCTCACCTACGACCACCACCTGGTGCAGCAGGCGTGGATGGTCGTCTGGGCCATCACCTCCGCCGCCCTGGTGGTCATCCTCGGCTGGATGGGCCTGAGCTTCATCATCTCCGAGCACCTGGGCCGCTCCCATGCGGGATGGCGGGAGATGGTGCCCCGCCTTGTTTTGGGCCTGGTAGCCGCCGCGTCGTCCCTGTGGTGGTGCGCCCTGGTCCTGGACGTGGCCGACGCCGTTTCCGGCTTCATCGCCTTCTCCCTCGGCGTCACCCCCGGAGACATGCTGCGCTCGACCCTGAGCACGCTGATGACGGCGGTGCAGGCGGGGAGCGTGGGCATGGCGCTGCTGCTGGCGGCGCTCTACCTGGTCTACGGCTTCTTCGTCCTCTACGTCATCGTGCAGATGATCTTGCGCCTTGCCCTCATCGACATCCTGCTCGCACTGGCCCCCATCGCCCTGGGGCTGTGGATATTGCCCCACACGGCGGGCTGGGGCCGCCAGTGGCTGCGCCTGTTCATGACGACGGTGTTCCAGCAGGCCATCCAGCTCATCGCCCTGGCGTTGGGATTCGGGTTTCTGCGCGAGTTCGCGGCCATCGCCGCCTTCGAGCCGGTGCAGGACCTGATCTGGAAGCTGCTCATGTCCCTGTCCTTCGTCTACATGGCGACCCGGGTGCCGTCGATGCTGGGCAACCCCGGGACCTTCGACTCCTGGCTCTCCATGCTCTATTTCGGCATGAACCTGCCCTCCTCGATGGTCAGGTCGGCCAAGACCATCGGGCTGATAGCGGGCGGGGCCGCCGGGGGGCCGGGAGGCATGGCGGTGGGGGCGATGGCGGCCAGCGCGGGCCTGTCGGCAGCGGGGAGCGGCCTCAGCTCGGCGGCTTCGATGGCGACCCCATCGGCAGGCGGAGACGGCGGCGGAGATGCCCCCCGGAGCAGCGACGAGTAACCCCGACAACGACGACCCCAACGGAGTGCGGGTGCGGCCTGCGCCCATCGACAACAGGACGAAGGAGGTGAGAGCGATGTGCATTTAGGAGAGCAGCGACAACGGAACAGATAGAGAGGGACGGAGGCCGGGCGGGAGAACGCCCGGCAGTCGAGACAGAGAGGAGACAAGACTATGGAAGCACTGACTCAGACCATATCGAACCTGGTGGGCATCCTGCTGGGCATCGTGGGGGTCGTCGGCGTGGGCTTCTTCATCTACGGGGCCTACTTGTACCTGACGGCGTCGGGAGCGCCGCACCAGATGGAGCGCGGCAAGAGCGCAATGATGACGGCCCTGGCGGGCATCGTGCTGGCGATGGTGGCCTACGGCGTCGTGGAGCTGGTGATGAACGCCGTGGTGGGTTCCCCGGTGGACCCCAACGTGCCCGACCCGACCGCCCCGACTCCCGCGCCCACACCGGACAAGTAGGCGGAAGGGAAGGAGAAGAGCCATGAGAGAACACGAGGTTCCAACCCACGTGCAGGCCGAGGACAAGGTCCTGCTGGGGTTCACATTCCCGCAGGTCGTGGCGATGATGGCGGTGTGCGCCCTGTCCTACGGCGCATACCGCTACGCCCCCGTCGGGCCGTCCGAGGTGAGGATGGCCCTGGCCGTCTTCCTGGGCCTGGCGGGGCTGGTCGCCGTCGTCGGGAAGATAGGCGGTCGGCAGCTGCCCCTGGTGGCCGCCGACCTCTTGAAGTACCGGCTTGGGGCGAGGCTCTACGCAGGGCCGCCGTCCGAGCTGGTGCGGAGCGAGCCGCCCGCGCCGGCGCAGCCGGTGAAGAGCGGCCCCGGCCCTCTGCGGCTGATGGCGAGGCGGGCGGGTAAGACCCTGCGCCGCCTTCGCCGCAAGCGCGGGAGCCGGGAGCGCAAGGGCGGACGGATGCCCTTCCGCCCTCACCGCTGGTTCGGCAAGCCCAGGCGGACGGACAAGGACAACATAAACGGAAACGGCAACGGGGACGGGAGCCGGAAGTCCCGGCAAAGCAAGCCCCCGAAGAGCTTCCTGGCAATCGCGGCCGCCGTCGCTCTCGCGGCGGCGGTCGCCGCCGTCCCCCAGGCGGCCCTTGCCGACGACCACGAGCCGTGGCGGGACGAGATCGACTTCGAAGTGACGGAGCCGGTCGAAGGGCGGCGGCTCTTCGTCGAGGGACTCACCGTCTCCGGCGACCGGGCCGCTGTCACCCTGCGAGCCGCCACCCCCCTGCACATCCGGGTGCGGGCCTTCGGCGGGCCGCAGGGCACCTGGCTGCGCTTCTGGGGCTCGGCCTCCCTGGACCAGGGGGAGCAGATCGACTACTCGCTTCCCCTGCACGGACCCAGACCGTCCTTCACCTTCTCGTGGGAGGACACGTTGGGGCAGGCCGGGGCCGTCACTGTCGAAGGCGAACAGATCCCGTACCCGCTCCCCAATGTCGAGGGCGAACTGTGCGACCTGCGCGTGACATCACTGGGCTGGACTTCCGGAGTGGTCGAAGGAGTCATCGAGTCCGAGTGCGTGTCCACCATCGAGCACCCGGTCGAGCTTCAGACGGTGGCCGGGCATGGGAGCGTCCCCGTGACGGCGCTCATGGACGCCCAGGTGACCGCCGTCACGGGGACAGTCGCCGCAGCAACCGGCTCGTCCCATGGGAGCGTCCCCTTCGTCCCCGGCGGCGAGACCCGCTTCCGGCTTCCCGTCGGAGCGGGTATGGCCGTCCATCCAGTGAGCGTGGACGTGAGCCTTGAGGCGTCCCTGAGCATCCCCATCCCCCCGCTGACGCGGCTCACCCACCACCCGGAACGGGTGGAGCAGGTCACCAGGACGGTGCACCTCCATCGCCCGGGGGACAGCGACTCCGACAGTGAGACGGCAACGGCCACCTGCGAGGACGGCGCCACGGCGTCCGCCACCGCGACGGCGTACGCCTACGTCCCCAGCGCCACCATCGCCAAAGAGGTGACGGTGGACGTGCTGCACAAGGAGCACGTCAAGGCGGAGACGGTGGAGCGGTCGCCCATCGCCGGGAGCCGCGACGAGACCCTGGCCCTAGCGTCGAGCGTCGGGGCCGACGACCCCTTCGAGGTCCTGGTCCTGCCGGAGCCTGAGCCGGTCGAACCGCCCGCCGAGCAGGAGCCCGCAGACGGCGGCCCCGCATCAAATGCGGGGCAGGCTCTGAGCGACTGGTTCGACCTTCTGGGATGGGAGTGGCCGTGGTGAGGCGTCTACTGACGGCAACCCTTCTGATCGGGACCGCGCTGGCGACCACCGGCGCGGTCCCGCCCGAGGAGCAGGCCATGCTGGACGCCTTCGACCGGGTGCTCACCGCGATGGCCTACGCCGCCTCCGGACTCTGCCTCTTCGCCATCGTCTGGGCGGGCTTCGTCCTGATGGCCGAGGGAGCCGAGGAGCGGGGCGGCGGCAGGGCCAAGAGCGCCGTCGCGATGGCCGTCGTCGGCCTGGCGCTGGTGCTTCTGGCCAAGGCGGTCGCCGCGCTGCTGCGCAGCGGCCTCGTGGACTTCCCGACCCCCTAGACCGGAGGAGGAAAACCCTTTGAAGAAGCTGATTGAACGAATCAAGAGACGCGGAGCGGAGAGGCCCCCGGAGGGCGACGAGGCTCCGCAGGACATTGCGGAGGCCAACGCGAATGCGGCCTCCGAACCCACGGGAACCCAGCCTTCCGCTCCCAAGCCACCGCCCGATCTGCCCCTTTTCTTCATCCTCTCCCACCTGGAGGAGGACGGCCCCGTGCGCCTGGACGGGGTGAAGCTCGGCGTGTGCGAGGTGATGGGCCTGGAGATCGACGAGCCGAAGCTGGGGGCCTTCGCCGGGGCGCTCAACGCCTGCGACTTCCCCGTGCAGCTCCTCATCCGTCAGCACCCGCCGCGCCTTGGCGGGCTGCGGGAGGAGCTCAGGGAGGCCCAGCCGCAGGACCTTCCCCCGCAGACGAGGGCGGCGGCCGAGTCGCTTCGCAGGCTCTTGACCGAGTTGGAGGCCCGCGACGGCATCCTCGACCGGCGCTTCTACGCCGTGTGCGAGTTCGGGCGGTTCGACGAGCTGCGCGGCCTGCTGGCGCGGGCCGGGCTGTCCGTCCACCCCTTCAGCGGCAGGCGTCTGCGGATGCTGATGCTGGCCTCGGCCCTGGGCGGCACCCCCGCCGAGATCGACGAGGAGGCGCCGGTGGAGGTGGAGATGCGCCGCCGCGAGGTGCGCGTCGGAGACCGCCTGGTCCGCTCCCTCCACCTGGGCAAGTGGCCCCGGTCCCTGGCCCCCGGCTTCCTCCAGAGCCTCATGGCCGCAGGCGCGCCGATGGACATGTCCATCCACCTGGGGTCGATTCCCGCTGAGCAGGCGGCCAGGATCCTGGAGTGGCAGAAGGTGCGGTTCGAGTCGGCCCAGTCGCTGTCCTTCAAGCGGGGCCGCACCATGTCCCCCGAGGCGGAGATTGCCCTGGAGGACGTGACCCGCCTCCGCGACGAGGTGCAGCGGGGCCGCGAGCGGCTCTTCCACGCGTCGCTCTCCATCACCCTTCACGCGAAGGACGAGGCGTCCCTCAAGGAGATGACCCAGCGGGCGAAGGCCCACTTCGCCGCCACGCTGGGCAAGCTCGATCCCCTGGCCTTCCGCCAGCGCGAGGGCATCCTGTCCACCCTGCCCCTGGCCCTCAACGCCGTGGCGGAGTGGAGGACGCTGGACACGTCCAGCATAGCCCGTCTCTTCCCCTTCTCGCCGCCCGACCTGGACACCCGGAGGGGAACCCTCTACGGCATCGACATGCGGGCCTGCTCCCCGGTGGTCTACGACCCCTGGGACGGGACGCACCTGAACGCCAACACCGCCGTCCTCGCAAGGTCGGGCAGCGGCAAGAGCTTCGCAACGAAGCTGGGAATGCTGCGGGGCCTTACCAGGGGCGTCACCGCCTACGTCATCGACCCCGAAGGCGAGTACGCGGACATGGCGAGGGCGGCGGGCGGGCGCGTCCTCTCTCCCGGCATTCCCGGCCAGGGCATGAACCCCTTCGTCATCGAGCGGGGCGACTCCGAGGAGCTTCTCCAGCGCATCGGCAGCCTGCGCCGGCTCATAGAGGTGATGGTGGGCGAGAGTCTCGGCGCGGAGCGAAGGGCCTCCCTGGACCACGCCCTGGCGGGCTACTACGCCCAGCCCCGCGAGCGCACCGGCTTCCGCGACTTCTACGAGTACCTGCAAGGAGATGAGGCGGGAGGGAAAGACATGGCGAGGCTGCTGCGGCCCTTCGCCACCGGCAGCCTGCGCAACCTCCTCTCCGACGAGGGCGACGACCTGCTGTCCAACGAGGCCCTGATCACCGTCTTCGACCTGCGGCTCCTGGAGCCGGAGCTTCGCCCCGCCGCCGCGATGGTCTGCACCGAGACGGTGTGGGCCGCCGCAGCCCAGGACCCCAAGCCCCGCCTGCTGGTGGTGGACGAGGTGTGGTCGATCATGCAGCACCCGGAGGGAGCGGCCTTCATGGTGAGCATGGCGAAGCGGGCCAGGAAGCACCGGCTGGGGTTGCAGTTCATCACCCAGGACGTCCAGGACCTATTGAGTGAGGACACCTCGCGGGCCATCACCGGCCACTCCGGTCGCGCCCTGCTTCAGAACGCCGCCTTCAAGCTGCTGCTTCAGCAGGACGCAGCCGCCATAAGCACGGTGGGCGACGCCTTCGACCTTCCCCAGGACCTCCAGCGATGGCTCCTGTCGTGCCCGCGTGGAGACGGGTTGCTGCTGGCGAAGGGGCACCGCTTCCCCGTGCGCATCGAGGCCACGCCGGAGGAGACGGAGGTCATCGAGTGGAGACCCGGTCGTCACTAGGAGCGACCGAACGACCGCAAGGCGAGAGAACCGATAGAGAAAGGAGCAAGCGAATGAAAGCGAACCCCATCAAGTGGCTGCTGAACAACGAGGCCAAGAACCCCTCGGCGCTGCTGGCGGTGACGCCGCCCAGGACGGGGGAGAGAACGCTCCTGGGAGTCGAGAACATGCTCGGCTCCATCGCCGTCCCCGAACCCTTCTCCCTGGAGCTTGCCGGGGACGCCGACGGCGTAACGCTCTTGGCCCGCTGCCTGGACGACCAGGTGGTGCGCGCCCAGATCGCCGCCCGCTACCCCCAGGCCCAGATACAGGAGATTCCCGCCGGGGACGACCCCCTGCGCCTGGCCGAAGACGAGCAGGCGTGGAGCATGACGCTCCGGGCCGACGGCCCCGAGTACGTGCCTCTCCGGGTCTTCCGGGACGACGACCTGCTCGACCCCGGCTCCGACCCCCTCATCTCCCTCCTGGGCGCGCTCTCCAACCTCAACGAGGGGGAGCGCATCGTGGCCCGGCTGATGCTGCGCTCGATGGGACCCGACTGGTCGGAGTCCCACCTGGAGAAGGCCCACAAGCGGCCTGTGGAGGACCGGCGAGACCCCGCCTACACCTATCAGACCAAGCCCCTCCAGACCGACGGCGTGACGATGGCCGTCCTGGGCGTGGCGGCCCTGGCCGCCCTCCGGGGCTACCTGTGGGTGCAGGCGGGGGAGACCTGGAAGGCCGTGCTCATGGGGGCGGGCGTCGCCCTCGCCCTGGCCGTGGGCGGCTGGGCCTGGCACCGCTGGAAGAAGGCCCGCAAGCGGGTCTTCGACCCCATCCTCATCAAGGAGAAGGTCTCCCGCATCGCCTTCGACGCCGAGATTCAGGTGACGGCGATCCTGCCCCGGAGCACCCGGCCCCACCGGGCGAATGAGCTGCTGGAGCCGGTGGCCGCCGCTTACCGCGACTATGACAACCCCGCGGGCGCGCGCCTCGACGTGAGCCGGGTGCGGCTCGCCGTGCCCGACCCCCAGGTGCTCCACCCGTCAGGCCCCGGCCTGTTCGGCAAGCGCAGCGTCCTGGGCGTCCGCGAGGCGGCCTGCCTGTGGCACCCGCCGGGAGCCAGGGACGAGACGCCACTCGTGGCCCGCGCCGGGGCCAAGGTGCTGCTGCCTACCGCCCTCAGCGTCAGCGGCGGCGCCCACGTCGGCGACACCACCACCGGAACGCCCCGGAAGATTCACTTCCCCGCCGACCTGCTGAGACGCCACCACCTCTACGTCGCCCGCACCCGCATGGGCAAGTCCACCCTGATGAACCACCTCGTCGTCCACAAGATGCGGGAGAAGGCCGAGGGCAGGGACGGAGACGCCATCGTCGTCGGGGACCCCCACGCCGACCTGGTGGGCGGCCTGCTCCAACACGTCCCGGAGTCCCTCATCGAGCAGGTGCGGCTCATCGACCTGGCCGACGAGCGGGGAGCGCCCGGCGTCAACCTTCTGGACACCCGCATCTTCTCCGACCGCGACCGCACCGCCGATTCCGTCGTGCGCATCGCCAAGGGCCTGTGGGACCAGTGGGGGCCGAGGATGCAGTCCATCCTCGAACAGACGGTGAAGACCCTCCACGAGGCCAACGAGAGCAGGGACGCGGGCGAGCAGTACACCATCCTCGACGGACTGCGCATCCTGGCCGACGACGGATTCCGCGCCGAGGTGCTGGCGAAGGTCAACGACCCCTACCTGATTCAGTGGTGGGCCAGGGACTTCTTCGGCTGGCGGCGCGAGACCCGCGCCGACGCCCTGGCCCCGGTCCAGACCCGCCTCTCCTACTATGCATCCTCCAAGCGGGCGCGGGCCATCCTGGGCCAGCCCCGCTCCACCATCGACATGCGCCGCACCATCCACGACGGCGGCATCCTGCTCGTCTCCACCGCCCAGGGCAAGGCGGGAAGGGACGTGGCCGCCTTGGTGGGCGCGTCCCTCCTCAACCTCGTGGACGCCGTGATACGGGAGCAGGGAAGCCTGCCCTTTGAGCAGCGGCGCGGCGCTCTGGTGGTGGTGGACGAGATGCAGTCCATGCCCGGCGTGGACTACGAGAGCATGTTGTCCGAGCTTGGCAAGTTTGGGGCCAGCTTCGTGCTCGCCACCCAGAGCCTGGCGAAGCTGGACGACCTCTCCCGCACCATGCGGGACACGCTGCTCGCCAACGTGGGCTGCCTGGCCGTCTTCCAGGTCGCGGGGAACGACGCCCGCCAGCTCGTCTGGGAGCTGGGCAAGGAGCGGGTGACCGAGGACGACATCACGTCCCTGCCGGTCCACCAGTGCTACGTCCGCGCCACCGTCGGAACGGAGCGGATGGACGCCTTCTCCATGAAGGTCGCAAAGCCGGAGACGGGAGATGCCGACACAGCCGAGCGCATCCGCGACCTGGCCGGGAGCTACCTAACACCGGCCAGCGACATCGAACGGCGGGACGCGGACATGCAAGACCTGGTGGACAGGTACCGCGAGGAGCTGGAGAAGCTCAGGAAGGGCCAGGACACCGAGACGGCGGAGAGCGGCGGCCAGTCCCAGGAGCAGGCCCGGCGCAAGCAGCGCAGCAAGCGCGACCAGAACCCTGGGGACGACGCCCTGGAGACGCCGGACGGGGCAGCCGACGAGGAGCTTGAGGAATGAGGCCGCTCACCGGGGGAAAGCGGGAGCTCTTTCGCCGCCTCGCCACCATGCCCTTCCTCGACCGGATTGAGATGGCCGCCCTCTCCGGCTGGTCCCAGAGCGCGGTCTACGAGGCCGCCCGCCAGCTGGAGGACGACGGGCTGATCGCCTCCGTACCCCACGGGACGGAGCTCGTTGCCCCCACCCGCAGGTTCCACCTCACCGCAGACGGCCTGCGCCGCTTGGCCCAGGAGGAAGACCTCACCCCGGATCGGCTGCTCCGCAGCTACCCGTTGGCGGCCCGGTGGCGGCGCGTCCTCCTGGAGAGGCTCGACGCCGTGGCCGTGGTCTATCGCCTGGCCTCCGCCGTCGCCAACATCCACCACCCCATCCGCTTCCGCTGGTACCGCGCCATGCCGATGGACGCCGCCATCACCCTCCCCGACGGGAGGACCGTCGGCGTCGTCCGGCAGGGCCACGCCACCGACCGCACCGGCTTTTCCAAGCGGATCGGGCGGCTCAGGGACGGGCCGCAGCCCGGCGGAATCCTGCTCGTCCTCCCCGACGAGACCCGGCTGCGCTACGCCCGAGGGATTCTGCGCCGGGCGTCCACGCCAACGGTCCTCGCACTGGAGCGGGAGGAGGCGGCAGCGGCCACCGACGACGCGGTGTGGCGGCTGTCCTCGGTCAACGCCGCCGTCAGCCTAAGAGACGCCATCGACCGGATCGAACGCAGGGGCTCGCTCCCCGCCGAGCGGCCCCTGGCACGGGTCTCCATGCCCGCGGACATCGACGAGCGGGGGAGCGAGCGGGGCGTCCCCGAGCACATGCTGCCCGCCCTCCTGAAACCCACCGAGAAGCGCGTCCTCGACCTGCTCTCCGACTGGCCCTGGCTCGCCCTGGGCGACCTCGCCGGTCTGCTGGGCGTCACCAACCAGCGCGCCTCCCAACTCACGACGGCCCTTGAGGGTTTCGGGCTGGCCGCCCGCGTACCCTCCGCAGAGCGGCGGCTGGTGCTCACCGACGCGGGGCTGACCCTGCTGGCTCGCAGGGACCGGGCAGCCGTTGGCGGAGCGAAGAAGCGGTGGAGCGCCGCTCCCCCCGACGCCGGGGCCGCAGCAGGCTGGCGCGGCGTCTCCGGCAGGCGCAGTCGGCAGCTCCTCCGCGACATGCAGCACACCGCAGCCGTCCACGGCTTCGTAGCGGCCCTCTCCCGGCAGGCCCGCGACCTGGGCTGGGAGATCGACCAGCTCGACCCGCCCCGCAGGGCCTCCCGCTACTTCCGCTACTTCGGCGGGAGGCGCTCGGTGCACTCCGACGCCTTCGGGATGCTCAGGCGTCGGAAGACCGCATGGCCCTTCTTCCTGGAGTGGGAGCGGAGGGCGGTTCGGCCGGTCACCATGGCGGCGCGGCTCGCCCCCTACCTGCGCTACTACTCGTCCCACCGGCCCATCGACGACCACGGCGCGCCGCCCGTCGTCCTGGTCGTCTTCGACGACGACATCGCCCAGACCCACTTCCTGAGAGTAGCGCAGGGCGAGATGGACCGTCTCAGGACCGCCGTCCCCCTGCTGGCCTCCCACCGGGAGCTGGTCGAGCGGGAGGGGCCGCTGGGACGGGCATGGTTCGCCCCGGGCGGAGGCTTCGAGCCGGTGCGCCCCCTGACCGACATGCAAGGAGAACCAAGGCCATGAGAATCTACTACATCGACGAGTCCGAGGGTCCCCGCTACTACGTTCGCTCCGCCCTGGGCGTGAACGCCGAGCGATGGAACGGCCTGCATGGCCGCATTCAGGACTGGCGCACGGCGTTGGCGGGCGACTACAGCGTCCCGACAAGCCGGGAGCTGCACGCGTGCGACCTGCTGGCCGGACGGGGCAAGCTGGCCCGCATCGACAACACCGGCCGCAGGCTCACCCCGGAGCAGGGAGCCGAGATTTTCATGGACGGCCTGCGCATCATAGAGAACGCCGCCCATTCCCTGGGCGGCATCGAGGTCGTCAACGTCTGCCTGCGCAAGGCCGACGTGAAGGGCTACGAACAGGTCAGCCTGGACCGGTTGCTCAACCGCATCAACACGTCCGTCGCAGCGGACGGACGCTACGCCCATCTCATCTTCGACGAGGGAGGGGAGCGGATGGTCAGGCGGCTCTACGGCAGGCTCAGGAGCCGCAACCCCGTGCCCAGCAAGTACAAGGCGTGGGAGGACGGCGCGCCGACGAAGGACATCCCCATAGAGCGGATCATCGGCGGCCCCTCCTTCCGAAGCTCCCGGGACGACGACCTGCTACAGATGGCCGACCTCATCGCCCACGCCCTCCTCAAGCAGGAGGAGGAGCCCTCCCAAAGGGTGACGGAGCTGGGCATCCGCTTGGCCTTCGGGATCCTCGACCGCGCCCTCAACCGCAGGGCGTCGAGGACGGATCCCCAGGGCGTCGTCAGGAGATGAGGAAAGAGGAGGAGGAGGGCGCTTGGACGTGGCCCGGCCTCTCGCTCCTATTTCGCCGGTTCGCCCTCCGATTCCGGGTCGCCGTAGAGCATTAGATTGAAGCCCCCGGGAACGCCCCGCGCCAGCTGCATGATGCCCATGTAGTTGAACCCCTTGGGCACCCCTCCCCTGAGCCACCTCCGCACGGTGGGCTCCGTCACGCCGAGAAGCTCGGCCAACTCCTGCGGCGACAGCTCGGCCATCTTCAACAGGCGTTCCAGCCGCTCCCCGAAGTCCTCGGGAAAAGGGGGGCGTCGTTGCTTCCTAGTGCTCCCTTCACGTCCTTCGACAGTCATTGCGCCACCTCCTCGGTCTCTGTCTGTGATTGCCTCCTCGTCCAAACCCGTTTAGCAGAAGCCTCCCCGGAACGAGAACAGAGCGTCTCGGTTTGAGACGCTCCCCGGACGCCGAGAGGGTAGCCGCCCGCGTCCGGGATCATGCAGCCTTGATCTCCACACCCCTTGTGCGCCCTGTGCCAGGCTGCCGCAAGGCAGCGTTAGCGTCTTCCGGGGTGGTGCAGACCCAACGATACACCAAAGGGGCCTCCCATCCAAGACGAAGCGGAGGCCCCCGGTGCGGCAGGCGGTGAGCGGCGAGGAGGGGGAAGGGCCGGAAAAGACAGGAGGGCCGGGCGGATTGAACCGCCCGGCCCTCTTTGCGTCGATGGACAGCCGTTGCCTGTGGCGTTGGCCGTCAGTCCAGACCCACGGCGGCCTCCTCCGGACCGTTCCCGCCGCCGACGGGTTCTCCACCAATGCCGGGGCCTCGTCGCCGTTCAGCCAGGCCCAGCAGCGGCCCCGCCAATCGACGCCGATGCCACCGTCCTCCGCGAACCGCGTCTGCGCAACCAGGGGGCGCTCGGCCACCAGGTCGAGATTGAATCCGATGATCTCCTCGCTCTCAGTCACTGTCTCTCTCCCTTCCAGAGTGTCTTGGCAACGAACAAGAGGGCCGGACGGTTGATCCCGCCCGGCCCTCGCCGCGCCCGCCGGTTGCCCGTTGGCGGCCTCTCTCAGGCTTCGCCGGTAGGTCCGCATGTAGCACCTGCCGCCGCACCACCCCTCCCGGCCCGAATTGCGCCGGAACTGCCGGTAGTAGACCCGACCGCAGCCCCGGCATACCTTCTCCATGTGTCCCTGCCTGTATCCGGTCATTGGCCCGCCCCCTGGAACGCGCTCGGCTCTTCCGCTCCGCGCAGCAGGTGGTGGAGCAGCCCCATCCCCGCGGCCAACTCCAACAGGTTGACCAGGTGGCCGGGGCCGGGCTTGGCTCCCGCCTTCCATCGGCGCACGATGCGGGCGTTGACCTTCAGGCGGCGGGCCAGCTCCCGCCAGGACAGCCCTGCGGCCTGCCGGAAGCGGTCGAGGCGCTCAGGAAAGTCCTGGGGGAACTCTTCAGGCTCTACGTGGTAGACCCGCTCCTGCCGGCGTCCCATGGCCCCTCTACTCCTCCGTCCCGTCGTCGCCGTACATCATCAGGTCGTAGCCGCCGGGAAGCTCGCGGGCCAGCTCGATGATGGTCCACAAGTAGGCCCCCGAAGGCGGCCCTCCCCTGCGCCACTTCGCCAGGCCGCGCTGCGTCACGCCGAGACGCTCGGCGAACTCGCCCCACGACAGCCCGGACAAGTCCTTCAGGCCCTCCAGCCGCTCCCCGAAGTCCTCGGGAAAGAGCGGGGGCCGGTTGTCCAACGTCAGACTCCGCTCGTTAGTTGCCATATTCACTCCTCCTCGGTTTGAAGATCACGATTACGTCCTCGTCCAGCAGCGCCGCCAGACCCT
Source organism: Dehalococcoidia bacterium (assembly GCA_965262385.1). GTDB lineage: Bacteria > Chloroflexota > Dehalococcoidia > Lucifugimonadales > CATOSD01 > CATOSD01. Next base: position 662,332 of record CBDHFB010000016.1, read on the forward strand.
CCGGCGACCGTATCGCCAGCCGCACCAGGGCCAGCATCGCTCCGCCGTTGGGAGCGCCGCCCTTGATGCGCCAGCGCATCAGCTGGCGCGGGTCCACGCCCAGCGCCACCGCCATCTCCTCACAGTTGAGATCGAACAGGTTTCTCACCGCCTCCAGTCGTTCGGGGAAGTCGTCGGGCATCAGGGCGACGCCGGGCGGAACGAGCAGGGGAGCGGACGAGGCGGAGCCGTCGCTACACATAGACCTGCTCCAGGATGAACAGGTCTTCGAAGCGGGTGACGCCCAGGGCCTCCATGAGCCGCTTGCGTATGTCCGCCGAGGGGCAGCGAGTCCCGGACATGAGCTGGGACAGGTAGCCGGACGAGGTGCCGACCAGCCGCGCCAGCTCGTTCTGGGTCATGTTGAGCCGGTTCAGAAGCTCCCACACCTTGTGGTGGTCGAGCTTTACCCTGGAGGAGGGCTGCCTGCGCTTCACGCCTCGCCCTCCTTCTTGGCCGACTGCGACCCGTCCCCGGCTGCGCCGTTTGGGTACAGGTGGGGGTTGGCCAGGTAGTGGCGCGCGATGATGCGGGCCAGAATCCGCAGGCCCTCGATGCGCCTCCGCTCCTGCCTGTCCGTCAGCTTCCGCTTCGACTTCTTACTCACGCGATTCCGTCTCTCTCGTGGGGTTCGGAGCGCCGCGAGGGGGTGGCCCTCGCGGGCGTCGGTGATGTATACTCGGATCGAAATACGATAATGCGTTCTGTTGGCGTAAGTGTAGTAATACAGAGCGGACAGAGGCAATGGCCGAGAGGCGGATTCAGGGTCTATTAGAAGGATTCATTGACAATTGCTCGCTCTGATGTAACAATTAGTTAGCAGCAATGTAGCTGCACTGTAGCAGGTACGCCGTGCGCAACGCTGTTCGCAACTACGGATGCAAGAGGGAGACATCATGGATGAGCCTGACGACGACCGGGACCTTGAGGACCGAGAGGCCATCGAGGGCGATGACGAAATCGGGCCGCTGCTCAGACGGCTGCGGGGAGACCTCAGCCTGCGGGACGTGACCAGGCGCACCGGCATCTCCAGCTCCTACCTCTCCCAGATCGAGCGGGGCGGCCGGAAGCCCGGCTCCAACATGCTCCGCAAGCTGGCCGCCCTCTACAACGTGGATGAACAGGAGCTTATGAAGCGGGCCGGGCGCGTGGACCAGCCCGACCCCTACGGCGGCGAGGCGATGGAGATCGAGCGGGCCTACCAGTACGTGCTGGCCGACCCCGTGTTCCGCGTGGGCACCCGGCCCGACGGCCCCATCACCCTGAAGACCAAGCGGTTCATCGTCGAGATGTACGAGCGATTCGCTAACAAGAGGCTGCTGGAATGAACAGGACGAGAGAGGACTTCTGCCGCCTGCTCCTGGACGACTCCCCCCGCGAGGCCCTGGACCCGGAGCGCCTCGCCGCCCGCTTCGTGCGCTACTTCGACGTCCCCGCCCGCCCCACGATGGAGCAGATCAAGGCCCTGCTGAAACGAGCCGGGTTCGGCGAGGTGTCGGGCAGGAGGCACCTGGACGTGAAGGGCATCCACTACAGCGCGCCGGGGGGCGGCTACGACATCCACTACCGCGAGGACATGTGGGCCGGGACCCAGGACTACTCGGTGATCCACGAGACCTACGAGATCATCTATGAGACCCTATGCGACATGGACTCAGGCTCCCCGCCCGACCGGATCGTGTGCACACAGGCCGAACGCTTCGCGGCGGCGGTGCTGATGCAGCCGAGGGCCTTCGAGCCGCTTGCCCTGGAGTGGGGGCTGGACGTGCTGAAGTTGCAGCGTGCCTTCCTATGCTCCTACGCCGCCGTGACCATCCGGCTGGCTGAGGTGCTGAGGCAGCCGCCCTTCATGGCCGTCCTGTACGCGCGGGAGGACAAGAGCGACGCCGCAGGCTGGACCGACCCGCTCGACCTGCGGGCGAAGGTGGTGCGCCGGACGCGGGGATTTGGGACATCGACCACGTTCCCCATCTGCGGCGAGCGGGGAGGCTTGCCCCGCAGGGGCAGGCCCATCCCCCCCGGCTCCCTGGCGGAGCAGGCCGCCCGCTACGGCACAGCGCGATACGCCCAGGACGGCGGCTGCGTCGCCATAGCCAGGCCCGTGATCTGGACGGGGAAGCTGGCGAAGGTCGTGGTCATCGCCGTGCCCGAAAGCTACGCCTCCGTCCTCGGACCCCAGATGGTCGCCTCGGACATGCCCGGCCGCAGGCGCAGGCGCAGGCCGGCGGCGGCTGGCCCCTGGTAGGAGTTGCAGGCCAGTGTCTTGATAGTGTATAGTAAGACAACGCACTACAACAGGAGGCAAAAAGAGAGTGACAACTCCCAGGAAGTCCAAGACCCTCACCTTCTCCCTCCCACCGGAGATGGAGGCGCAGGTGCGGCAGGTGATGAAGGAGGATGACCTCTCCGTTAGCGAGCTGCTCCGCCAGGCCATCCGCATCTTCATGGAGGAGCGGGAGTGGCGCAGACGGGAGCGGCTGGAACGGCTGCGCTCCTGCCGGACAAGACAGAGTGAAACACAAGGAGGAGAGACTGATGAATGACCGACTCGATCTGACGCCAGTGGCCCTCTACGCAAGAGTGTCCAGCGACCGCCAGGACGTGGACCTGTCCATCGCCGCCCAGCTACGGGCGCTCAGGGACTACGCCGAGAAGCACGGCTACCTGGTCGCCCGCGAGTACGTGGACGAGGCCGAGAGCGGGCGCATTGCCGACCGGCCCGAGTTCCAGAAGATGCTGAACGAGGCCAACAAGCCCGAGGCTCCCTTCAAGGAGATTCTTGTCTGGAAATTCTCCAGGTTCACCCGCAAGCGCGAGCACGCCGTCGCCTTCAAGTCCATGCTGCGCAGGCGGGGCATCCGCGTGGTCTCCATCACCGAGCAGGCCGACGACACCCCCACGGGCAAGCTCCTTGAGGCCATCATCGAGAGCGTGGACGAATTTTACTCGGAAAATCTCGCCCAGGAGGTTGTCCGGGGGATGCGAGAGGCCGCGTCGAGAGGCTTCTGGATGACCACCTACGCACCCTACGGCTACAAGCGGGTCCACGTCCAGGATGGGGCCGCGAAGCGCCCCAAGCTTGAGCTGAACCCGCCCGCCGACGCCGTGGTCAGACGGGTCTTCGACATGGTGCTACAGGGCAAGAGCATCCTCGACGTGACCAAGACCCTCAACGCCGAGGGCATCCCAACCACCAACGGCAAGAAGTGGCTCAAGACCACCATCCACACCATGCTCTCCCACGAAGCATACGCCGGAACCGTGGTCTGGGGAGCCAAAGCCAAAGACGGAGCTCCCCCCGTGCGCGTCGAGGACGCACACCCCGCCATCGTCTCCAAGCGGGACTTCCAGAAGGCCAGGAGGTTGCTCGGCTCCCGCGCCCCGAAGAAGGTGAACCCCCGCCGCGCCTCCAGCCCCTACCTGCTCAGCGGCATCGCCAAGTGCGAGACCTGCGGCAAGGCCATGACCGCAGCCGAGGCCAAGAGCGGCAAGTACACCTACTACGTCTGCCACTCCCTGCTCAAGCGCGGCAAGGGAACCTGCAAGACCCCCAGGCTCAACGCCAAGAGCTTCGAGAAGCTCATCGTCAACGAGATCAGGGAGAACGTTCTCACCGAGTCCAACATCAGAGACCTGGTGAAGCTGCTGGACGAGGAGATGGACGGGGTGGCCCGCGACCAGCGGGAGAGGCTGGAGAGTATCGACGGGGAGCTTGAGGACGTGAAGAACCAACTGGGCCGCGTTTGGCACTTCATAGCGAGGAGCGACAGCGTAGACGTGGCCGAGGCTTCGGACCTCATCGTGGAACTCCGGGAGCGCAAGGAGAAGCTGGAGATCGCCACAGAGGAGGCGAGGGCGCTGCTAAAAGAGAGGCGGCAGTTCCTCGACAGCGCCGACACCATCGCCGCCTTCGCCGCCTTGATGAGCGAGTTCCTCAAGACCAGCGAGCTGACTGAGACCAAAGCCTTCGTCGGCTCCTTCGTCAAGGAGGTCGTGGTCAAGCCCGGCAGGGCCGCCATCGTCTACTCCATACCCACGCCGGACGATAGCCCAATGGGGGGAGCGGACGCCGCAGAGATCGCCCTGAATGGGCGAGTTATGAATTCGGTACGTCATGGTGGGCCATCCTGGACTCGAACCAGGGACCTCAGTCTTATCAGGACTGCGCTCTAACCGTCTGAGCTAATGGCCCATACTGTGCGTGGGGCAGGGCGTTTGCACGCCCCTGGACATGCGAGCTACTCGGCGGAGGGGTCGTGCTCGACGACGATTTCCACTGGCGCGTTGCGCGCGACAATCAACTCCATCGGCTCCGTCAAACTGTCGTTGACGGGCTGGTGTACGGAGTCCGGCGGCACGTAGATGAAGTCGCCTGGTCCAATGGCCAAGCTGTTCTCCAGCCGCTTGCCGGTGAGGAAACGCCCCGTACCCTTCAATACGTAGATTGCCGACTCGCAGTTCACGTGATAGTGAGGCGAGGAGGCGCAGTTGGGCGGAATGGTGGCGACCGCGAGGTGAATGCCCTCGGCTCCCACCAGCGCCTGCGACACGCCCGCCAGGCGTGTCATCGCGCCCGACGCGATCTCCACCTCAAGTTCGCCTGGCCTTACAACGGTGCACTCGGCGTCTAGCTTAGTATCCATACCGTTAGATTGTACCACTTTCTCAGGCCGCCAAGAAACCCGCCGGTTGGCCGCATCTCGGCCGCCACGGCAGCGACGGCCCGACGCTTAGCCGTCGCGCCAGAGTTGGCAGCCGGTCACACCCAGCGCCACCGCCAGCACCGAATCGATGTACGCCCAGAATATCAGATGGACGTCGCTCTGTACCTCCGGTGCATTGACGAGATGGTCGATCCAGTTCCAGAAGAACAGAATTCCGATTACGATCGAGCCGTAAACCGCAACATTTACTTCGATGTACTTGCGGGTCACCTGCCCATCGGGGTCCGCGGCGTCGTGCTCCCGCTTGCGAAGGTAGTGGAACACCCAGAGCACCAGCACGCCCACCGCCATGAACCAGTTCAGCGCCATCCATCCATCGACGGAGTCGAGCGAGTCCTGGTATATGGGGCCGAGGATGAAGTGAACTGCCACCAAGACCGCCAGGACTACCAGGTACATCGCAACGATCTTCTTTACTACCGCCATCGTCGCCTCCCTCCGCCGTAGTCGAAACTATCCTTGTGCCGTCGCCTCAGCTTGGAGGCGATTGTACCACCCACCGGTTTTCGCCCACAACTCAGAACCGCAAGAGCGAGACCCCCGGCACTGCCGGCCTCAGAACTGCAACTTCAGCGTTGCCTTCTTGATGGCCTTCCATCGAGTCTCCTGGTCGGGCATCACGGCGGTGAGCAGTCGCCAGTAGTCGCGCGAGTGGTTGAAGTGCACCAGGTGCGCCAGTTCGTGCGCCACGACGTACTCGACGAGCGGCTCTTCGAGCATGATGACGCGCCAACTGAAGCGGAGAACGCCGTCGCTCGAACAGTTGGCCCATGCGCGGCGCTGGTTGCCAATCCGCAAAGTCGGCTCGTGGTCGAAGCCGAATCGCGGCAGCCAGTGGTCGACAAGGACGGGAAGCTGCTCTGCGGCTCTTTCCTCGTACCACCTCTGCACGGCCAGCCGGATCAGCTCCGATCTCACCGGTTCGCCTAGACCGGCCGGCACAGCCAAGCTGAACGCGCCATCCTCGAGGCGCACCACGACGCGGCGTGTCCCTTCTACCGGGATACATCCGACCGTCAAGCGCCGACCAAGGTAGGGCAGGGTGGCACACTCGTCGAACTGGTCCGGTATGGCGAGCTGCTGGTCCTCCGGGTGCTGCTCCGCTATCCAGTCGGCGTTGCGGCGCACGAAGTCGTCGATCTCGCGTACTCGCGCTCGCACGGGTGCCGACACCAGCACCCTCCCGCCTTCCACGGTCAAGGCCACGTTCTTCGTCCGCCGCCTGCTGCGTCTCAGCTCGTATTCTATGGTGCGTCCCTTCGTTCGCACCCTTCTCACGTTGCTCGACACGGAACACCTACCGGGTGACGCCCTCGTCCCTGAGCTGCTGAATCCTGTCGGCGTCGTAGCCCAACTCGGACAGAATCTCGGCGGTGTGCTCGCCGAGCGCGGGGGAGGCGCACGTGGCCTCGAGGGGCGACTCGCTCATGCTGAACGGTGGCCCCACCATCGTCACTTTGCCCACCAGCGAGTGTTCCAGCTCGACGACCAGGTCGTTGGCGATCACCTGCTCATTCGTCGGCAGTTCCTCCACGAACCTGAGCGGGCCGGCGGGGACGCCGGCCTCATCGAGCACGGCGAGCCACTCGTCGACCGTCTTCTCGAGGAAAATCGCCCGCGCCTTCTCCAGCAGCCGCTCGTTGAATGCAATCGACTCTTCGGACGTGGGGTCGTAGCCCGGCTCGAAGCGAATGTCGTGCAGCCCAACAACGTCAGCCATCTTCTTGCGAAGGGTGTCGCTGAGGCACCCGACGGTCACGATGCCGTCCTTCGCCTGGTAGGTCCTGTAGTATACGTTGCCCCTGCGGAAGGGAGACTGTTCTCGGTAGATCTCATGCATCGCCTCATACGGGGCACCCGCCTGCCTCATTGCCTGAAGGCGCTCCAGTAACTCCGCCCGCGGCTCCTCGTCGAGCGCCGCTATGCTCATGAACCTGCCGGACTGGACGGCCAGCGCCGAGCCCAGCAACGACGCCTCGATCTTCTGTCCCTTGCCGGTCCGCTCTCGGTGGTACAGGGCCGCGCACACCGACCACGCGATGGACAGGCCCGTCGCGTAATCGGCAACGGCGGTGGACTGTATCTGCTGCGGCACTCCGTCCTGGATCTTGCCCTCCGACGCCATGAGCCCGGTCATGGCCTGCACCACGATGTCGTAGCCCGGTCGGTTGCTGTCCGGACCCTTGCGCCCATAGGCGGTGTTTTCGCAGTAGATTAGCCGGGGATTGATGGCCGAAAGGCTCTCGTAATCTATGCTCAGGTTGTACGGAACGTCGGGCCGGGCGTTGATGATTACCACGTCCATGTCGGGCACGAGACGGTAGACGATTTCCAGCGCCTCTGGCTTGGTAAGGTTGAGGGGAAGGCTGCGCTTGCCCCGGTTGAGGGAAATGTAGGTTGGGCTTTCGGTGGGGATGAATTCTCGGGCGAATCGCCACGGCTCGCCCCATGGAGGCTCGACCTTGATAATGTCGGCGCCCATGTCGCTGAGCAGCATTCCTCCCAACGGACCGGCGATTATCTCCGTGAACTCCAGTATCTTCACGCCGTCTAGCGGTCCTGGCATTAGCTCACCATGTCTCCACGGCCCGGGCGCCGCCGGGCTCTATTATCCATCATCCTACCGCGGGGCGAAATCGGATCTCGGGCCGGGTGCCGGCACCCGGCCCGGGCCGGCTAGCCCACGAAAATTTCCTCCGGCAGAAAGGCTGACACCGTAACGTTTGGCAGGTCGACTATGTTGCTGATCTTCAGATCCACGGCCACACTGCAGATAACGTAAGCCTGCTCCCGGTTCCAGCCGCGCTCGCCAAGCAGGTCGATCATGTTCAGCAGCGCGTTGCGGGCCGCCAGTGTCACGTTCTCGCCGTCGTTGGCGCCACCATCGGTGATTGGGTATCCCATGGTGGCTATGAAATTGCGGGGAGCAGCCCACTCCGGCGAGGCGAAGTAACCCGGGTGGGCGAATCGCGGCATGCGAATGCCGTGCCGCTCTGCCTCTCCCTCGTGCACGCTGAACCTCACAACCGGCGTCGCGCCCATTTCTATTGCGGTAATGCAGCACTCCGAGTCGCCCTGAGCGAAGTGGCCGTCGCCCACAGAGTACAGCCCGCCCGGCACGGCGACCGGAATCAGGAGCCGCGATCCCTTCGTCAGCTGCTTTACGTCCACGTTGCCGCAGTTCTCGCGCGGCGGGATGGTGCGCAGACCCTGGCTCGCCACCGGCTCAGTGGCCGGCACCGCGTCCTCGGGGTCCGGCGGCGCTGCGATGCCTCCGCGGGCCGCAAGGTCGGCCTCGCGCCTGCGCCACTGCTCAACCTGCGCGTGCGACGGCGCGAGTCCTGCCGTGCCCATAAAGGAACCGTCCGGTATCCGAACGCCGGGAAGCTGGCTCGAGGTAGCCCAGCCGTCGCTGATTTCCCAGTGAACGAGGTATGGCTCCGTGAACAGGTCCCTCAAAAAACCCGAGCCCGGCCGTATGCGCGTCCACCCGTGTGACTGGGGCAGAATGTCGATGTACTCTACCTCCAGCAAGTCCCCAGGCTTGGCTCCCTTCACGTAGACCGGCCCGGTCAGCGGATGCCCTACCTTGGCATCCATACCTTCCAGGTCGGTAACGGACATGCCGGGCCGAATCTGCCCGTCCGAGGCGTCCCGTGTTTCCAGGAGCACGTACTCCCCAGGATCGGCCTCCAACACGGGTGGGATGTCTGGATGCCACCTGTTGTGCCCCGTGTGCGACTCCTGCTTGAGGCGCTTAGTCCGGTCTATCTCGATGCTCTTCAATCCGCTCGCCTCCTTTCGCCCGCGGTGCTGCCTGACCTCCTTGAGGGTGTCTTCCCGCTTCCGAAAGCAGAATAGCAGCAATGCGCCCGGTTTTCTAGCTGGAAGCGTCGGCCCGGTAGGCGGCCATGTCCTCCACGGAATCGAATAGGAATCTGCGCCAGTAGGGCAGGTCCAGCAACCGCCTCGCCTCAATCCATACGGTCACGCTCGTTTGGTCGCGAGCCAGAATTTCGTAGCGCTCCTCGTACAGGCCGACGAGCTGTAAGAAGTGCTCCCGAAATTCCGACGGACTGGGATAGCCCCGCTCACGGACTCGCTCGACGAGGGCGGCGCCGGTCTCGCCTATGGTTCGCCACGGCATGTCTTCGTAGGCACGCCGGAACGCGGCAAGGTCCTGTTCGAATCGTGGCACCGAGTCCATGCCGTGCGGGGCCGCGTAGCCGCCTGGAACCGAGGGCGGGTCGTCCATCGGCAGGTACCACTTGAACAGCTCGAGGTAAAAGTCGTGGGCGTCGAGCGCGGGCCGTCTCCTGGTCGCCTGCCTCGCCTTTGTCGCGCCTCCCGTGTCGATCAGGGTGATACCCGCGCTCTTCGGGTCGAAGAAAACGTTCTGCGGCCTGGCGTCCAGCAGCACAATTCCTTGTTCCAGGAATGCGCAGCCGACTTCGAGGACGTCCCTTGCGACGGAGAACCTCGGCCGCGCCGGATGCCGCGCCACCGGATGCAATGAGAATAGCATTTGGGGCAGTCCGATAGGGTTGCGCTTTATGCCGTCCGTCGCGCTGCCGACGAGCGGCAGCCCCCGAGCGCGCTTTTCCACGACGACCAGGTAGGGATGTTCGTGCGTGTCGCCGAAGTAGGCGAAACCCGGCTCCGCCATGGCATAGGCAATGGCCGCGGCCAGCCGTGAAAGGGCGCTGCCCATCCCGCGCTGTAGTTCGAGGGAGCGGGAGAGACGGCGCTGCGCGTCGGCGTGTTGACCGTGCGCAATCAGCATGGGGTGGGGGCGCTTGACGACAACCGGGGCGCCGTCCTCGAGGTCCATGGCCGCGAACACCTGGCAGTCCGCGCCTTCGCCGAGTGGTCCGGCGAGCCTGAACCGCGACAGGCCGGACGGCTCCATCTCCATGCTCAGCTCTCCGCCGCGGGCCAGGGGCCGCACCGTCCGAACCGACGCCTCAAAGCCGCCCCGGCCGGAAAGCGTGCGGGCGCCTGCACGCCAAGCCGCCCTATCGCCAGACCTCTATTCGCTTGAACTGTTCCGCAAGGTCTACGCCGATGCGCTTGCCGACGTCCCTGTGCCTCGCCATCGACCGCTCCCGGCGCGCCGTCGACGGTTCGCCCACCTGGCTGATGTGGCAGTAGAGCGCCCTCATCTTGGTGTCGAAGGTGTCGGTTATGTCGAGGTACGTGTCCGGCTCCTCCGAGCCCCACAGATAGACCTCACGCACTTTGTGCGGCTCCAGCCCCTCCTCGAGATGCTGCGGGAATGCGAGATGGTCGCGGGCGTAGGGGAACACCGCGTCTAGCGTAACGCGGCCGGTCACCATGTGGTCGCGGTGGCGGATGTAACGGCGGTTTGGGTCGATTGTAACGACGGTTTGGGGCCTGTGCCTGCGAATCTCACGCACGATGCGCTCTCGGAGTTCGGGGCCGTCAACAAGGCCCTGGTCGGGAAAGCGCAGGAACACCACCTCCGATATGCCAAGCACCTCGGCGGCGTTGAGCTGCTCCTCTTCCCGCGTTCGGGCAAGGTCGGCAGGGTCTACGGACCTGTCGCTCGTGCCGTGCCCGCCGTCGGTTGTCACCACCAGAACTACGTCGCGACCCTGCGCAGTCCACTTGGCGATGGTGCCGCCCGCGCCTCCCTCGGCATCGTCGGGATGAGGCGTCACCACAAGCACGTTATTCTTCTCTTCCATGATTTTGGAAACGTTCCTCCTCGAATGAGCGCGTAGCTCGAAGAATGAGCGCGTAGCTCGAATGCGCGGCAATTGTACCACGCTGGCGCACGCCGCACCCGTGGGAGCTCTGCCTCGCGAGGCAAGCTTGTGCCCATTGGAGCGGGACGTGCGCCATCCCCTGGGGAGGAAACCACGTCGCCAACGGGAGCGTATGAAGCCTGTACCTACCCGACTTGTGCTGCGCGATTCGCCGGTGGGGCACCGGCGCCGGACCTGCTACATGCGGCGGGCCAGCTTCGGGTCGAGCACGTCTCGGAGTCCGTCCCCCGCGAGATTGATGGCGGTAACCGCGATGGCGAGCACCAATCCGGGGAAGAAGATTATCCACATCGCCTTGCTAATGAACCCTCGGCCCTCGGCCATGATGTTGCCCCAGCTTGGAATGGTTGGCGGCGTTCCCGCGCCAAGAAAGCTGAGATAGGCCTCGGTGAGCACAGCCGCCGCCGCTATGAACGTGCCCATCACGACGAGCGGGGCGAGCAGGTTTGGTACGAGGTGGCGGGCGAGGATGCGGACCGGACTCGCGCCAATCACCTTCGCCGCGTCGATGAACGGCTGCTCTCTGAGGCTGAGCACGGACGCGCGGGCCACCCTCACGGTCCTGGGCGTGTCCACGATCGCCAGGGAAATGATGACGTTCTGGACGCTCGCGCCGAGCATGGCCATCAGCGCAATCGCGAGAAGGATGGTGGGAATCGCCATTATCCCGTCCATGACCCTCATAACGACGGCATCAAACTTGCGGAAGTACCCGGACACTGCGCCTATCATCGCGCCCGCCGTCATGGCGATCAGCGCCACGGAGAAGCCCACCAACAGCGAGATGCGGCCGCCGTAGAGCGATCTGGTGTACACGTCGCGCCCAAAGCCGTCCGCGCCGAACCAGTGCTGGGCCGACGGCCCGGTGAGACGGCTGCCCATGCTGATTTCGGTGGGGTCGCCGCTGGAAAGCAGCGGGGCGGCGACGCTTATGACAGCGAGCAAAACTATGATTACTATGCCCGCCGCCATGCTGGGCTGGCGGCGGGCCAGTCGCATCGCGGCCTTCTGCCAACCCCCCGACCGGGGAATTGCGGTCTGTCCGCCCACTCCGATGGAGTCGCTTGTGCCGCGGGCCATCAGTATCTGATCCTAGGGTCCAGGTAGGCGTATGCGATGTCAACGCCAAGATTGATGAATACGTACAGCGTCGCGAGCACGATTATCAGGCCCTGGATGACCGGGTAGTCCCTGGCGACTATCGCGTCCACCGCGAGCCTTCCCATGCCGGGTATGGCAAACACGCTCTCGGTCACGACCGCACCCGAAAGCAGCGCGGCCACTCCCAGCCCAATCACGGTGATGATGGGCAGCGAGGCGTTCCTAAGAGCGTGCCTGATCAACACCATGTTCTCGGTAATCCCCTTGGCCCGCGCAGTCCTGACGTAGTCCTCTTTCAGAATCTCCAACATGCTCGCCCGCGTCATGCGGGCGATGAGCGCAATCAGCACCAGTCCCAGCGTGATCGCCGGTAGGACAAGGTGCCTCGCAAAATCGACCGCGCCCTCCCCCAGGGGCGAGTAACCGGCCACGGGCAGCAGGGGGAAGTCGAGGCCGAAAGACCACAGGCCGAAGATCCAGATGAGTATGAATCCCACCCAGAAGACGGGCATGGAAAAGCCCACCGCCGCGAAGACCATTACCAATCTGTCGATCCACGAGTTTGCTTTCCACGCGGCCAGCACGCCCAGGGGCACCGCTATAAGCACGGCCGCCGTCTCGGTGATCAGGGTCAGGGACAACGTTGGCTCGACCCGGCTGGCGATGAGGCGCAAAACAGGCTCGTCGGTCTTCCGAATCGAATTGCCCAGGTCGCCCCGCGCCAGCTGGCTGATCCATACGCCCAACTGCACGGGCAGCGGCTTGTCCAGGCCGAGCCTGTTGCGTATCTGTTCCACGTCCTCGAGCGTGGCCTCGTGCCCGGCCAGCACCGCGGCGGGGTCTCCCGGCACGATTCGCAGCAGCGTGAATGTGAACAGCGCGACCACCGCCAGCACGGGAATGGTGGCCAGGATCCTGCGCAGAATGTACGCCCTCAACACTCACCTTTCTGTTTGGCCAACGACTATGGTTGCTACGGAAGCCGGCCTTCTCCCGCCGAGAGCGTGTCTCACCCTCTGCCTGGGCCTTTCACTCGGGGAGAGGGGGCGTTCGACGCCCCCTCGTCGCAAGAGGTAGGTCGCTACTGGCCGCGCCGTGAAGGGTCCTCCCAGTAGAGGCCCACGGCGTAGAATCCTCCAACTGGCGAGGCAATCAGACCATCCAGGTCCTTGTCCATTGCCCGCAACTGGAAGAAGTTCCCAAGATGCACGTAGGGCACTTCGTCGAAGAACACCCTCTGCATTTCACTCGCGATGTTCTTCAGTTCGGTCAGGTCGGACTCGCGTGAGAATCGTGCTCTCAGTTCCTCCATCGCTTCGCTGTCGTAGTATCCCAGGCCGTCTTTCCTGAGCGCGCCATTGGCCAGGGGAAGGAAAGCCCAACTGCTCATCCAGGTGGGGGCAATGTGCCACTCGTTGACGGCGGTCGAGTCGCGCGGCGCGAGAATCAACTGCACCTCGGTAGCCCAGTCGACCACCCGGTAGTCTACATTCACCCCAGCCCTCTTCAGCTGCTCGTTCAGCACGATTGAAATTGGGTGGATGGTGGGGTAGTCCGCAGGGTCGAGCACGGTTATCGGCTCACCGTCGTAACCCGCCTCATCCAGCAACTGCTTGGCAAGTTCCACGTTGTTCTGGTTGTACTTTTCAGACGACACTTCGTTGGCGAAGTACGTGCCGCACGAGAAAACCGATGGGCAAAGCGACCAGAGCTCGGAAGGTCCGTAGCCCTGCATTATCTCCTCGGCGTTCGTGAGCGCCTGAATTGCCCGGCGCATCAACAGGCCTTTGGGAGTGTGGTCGAAGGGAGGCGCCGCTTTATTGAAGAAGAAGATGGGCTGGGAGCCGGGCCTGCCGATGGCGACTTCGATCTTGGGATTGCCGTCCAGTTCCTCGTAGAAGTCCAGCGACATGATATCCAGGAAGTCCACTACGCCCGTTTGGAGCGCGGACGCCCTGGTCTGCTGATCGGGCACCTCTAGCATCTCGAGCTCGTCGAGATACGCCACCTTGCCCCCCGCCAGGAAGCTCGGCGCCTCGTCTCGCGGCGTGTAGTCCTGGAACTTCTCCACGACTATCTTGTTGCCCAAATCCCACTCCACGAGCTGGAACGGGCCGGAGCCTGTATGGTCGCTCACCAGCTCGGAGGACGGCGTTGCCGCAACGCTTGCCGGCATGATGACAGGGTAGGAGACGGTAGGAATGCCCAGCCCCTGCAGGAAGACGCCGACCGGCTCTGTGAACTCGGCGGTGAACTGCTTGTCGTCGACCTTGGTGAATCCCACCAGAGCATCATTGAAGAAGGAACCATAGGCGGACTTTTCCCGCCATCGATGCAACGACGCTATCACGTCGTCCGACGTTACGTCGTCGCCGTTGTGGAACTTCTGGTTGTCCCGCAAAGTGAAGACGAACCTCTTGCCGGCGTCCTCCACGGACCAGTCCTCCAACATCTGAGGCTGAAGCGCGCCCTCCTCGTCCCAGGACACGAGAGTGTCGTACAGGTTGTACCCGTAGGTCAGAGTCACAGCAGCGGAGGTCACGTGGGGATCCAGCGACCCGACGCTTCCCTGGGATATCCACTTCAGCGTGCCGCCGAACCTGGCCAGGGATTCGGGCACGGGCGTAGGCAATGCCCTCGCCGGCCTCTGCTCCAGGCCTGCCACCGCCGGAGCCGGCAGAACGTCCAGCGGAATGGAGGTTGCTGCCGGCGCGGCGGGCGCGGCGGCCGCGGGGGCTGCGGGATCCGTCCGTGCTGCGGCCCCGGCCGCCGGGGCAGGGGCCGCCGCCTCCGGCTGGGCCGGCTGTACTCGCTCGCTCGGCTCGGCCGACGTACAGGCCAAGACCAGAACGACGAATGCCGACAGCGTCAGAAACATGGTAAGCAATTTCGCCGACTTCATACACTTTCTCCCGCCACTTACAACCAAATCAGGTTTCCAGGTTTCATTAGGGGCCACTCGCAAGGACATTCGGCATTCGCCGGAAGCTCTCCATACGTTGCCCACCGTCCCAACGCTACTACAAGTGTGAATATTAGTCCAGTTAAGCGAAGTTTCTTCGGGCGTGTCCCAATTCGGTGATTGCCGGTATCGGAAGACGGAACAAAGCACACCCCATCGAGGCTCAGGCCGCAAGCTATTCGTTTGCAGCGGTGCACGCCCACCGTGCCGCTGAGGCCTGGATATTAGGGGGAAGGGTTCTGTCGGCCCTTCTTGAACGTTACGCACATACGTGCCATTGTCCTCGCGACGAGGGACCAACCCGGCGACTTTGCGTCCACGGACACGGGTCTTGAGGCCCCAGCCGACCTGTCTCATAACTGTTACATTTCGATGCTCCCACGCATGAGTCCCGCGCCCAGGAGCGCCACCATCCAGGGCGCACCGCCAACTCTCCCAGCTATGAGATGAGGCGGAATGAGTCAAAATGGGGCAAATTTGGCGATTTTCCCCGTCCGCGAACGTCGCGACAGGCCACGCAGGGGCGCCGGCGCTCGACCGCGACCGGGCGTCGGCTCCTGTGCTAGTCCCCTGCCGCGGCGGCAGTTGCCGCCTTCGCCTTGAAGTTGGGCATTACGTCCCGGGCGAACCAGTCCAGCTGTTCGAGAATGACGTTCTGGGGCGTGCCGATCACGTTCCCCATGTTCACCTCTTCCAGGCCGGGGTACATCTCCTGGATACGTAGCAGCTTCTCGGCGATCAGGTCCGGCGGGCCGCACAACCACGAGCCGGACTCCACCGCCTGCTCGATCGTGGGCAGGCCGGCGAACGGTGCTCTCGCGGGGTCGCCCAGCGCGCTCACCTGCTCGTCGGTCAGACCTCGCACGAAGCCGAGCGGGGCGAACATCTTCATGTTCTCCTCGAAATAGGTGCGGGCCTCGTCGATCGCCTTCTTCTCTGTCTCGGCTATGTGGAACGAGACGCCCATTATCAGATCGCCGCCAAGTTCGGTCTCTTTGCCGCGATCGGCGAGCGTCTTCTGCCACGCCTGCACCACCTGGTCCGCCGCGCCGCCCGGGGCCGCGCCGCCGCCTATGACGCCCTTGATGCCGTGCTTGGCCATGAAGTTAAGCCCCCGCTCGCTCGCGCTCACGATGGGCTGCCAGCACTCCACGGGCAGGCTGAGCGGACGCGGCACCAGCGTTATCTCTTTCAGGTCGTAGCCGCGGTATGGCACGTCAGGAGGTATCTGGTAGTTTTTGCCGTGGTGGGAGAACGACTCGTTGTTGAACGCCTTGAAGATGACGTCCACCTGCTCCTCGAACAGCTCACGATTGGCGTCTCCGTCCAGCATGGGCGCCCCAAACACCTCGACCTCGCGGGTGTGGTAGCCGCGTCCAACCCCGAATATCACGCGCCCGCCTGTCAGCACGTCCGCGGTCGCGAAGTCCTCAGCCATGCGAAGCGGGTGCCACATCGGAGCGATGTTGAACCCGCAGCCGAACTTGAGGTTCTCGGTCAGATGGGCGAGATGCACGGCCAGCAGCAAGATGTTGGGAATGCACTCGTAGCCCTCCCTCTGAAAGTGGTGCTCGGCAAACCACAGAGTGCTGTATCCCGTGCGATCCATAAGCTCGGCCATCGCCACCGACTTGTCGAACACCGTGGCGAGTTGCTCGTCCGGCAGCCAGCGGTCGTTGACGGGCGTTCCCGCCAAGCCCATGTCTTCGAGGTCCACGTGCCCCGCGAACAGAGTTCCAAATTTGGTAATCATTGCAAACCCCCCGCTTCACTTGTCCCTTGCCTTTCCCCACATTGTAGGGCGGCAGGGCAGTGTGTCAACCTGAGTCGATTATCGACCGCCGCCCGCTGTATAATCGCGAATGCCACCAAAGCCACCAAGTCGAAAGGAGCTAGGACATGCCAATCCAATCAAGATATCTCTTTACCGCAAGCATGGACGTTCGGCCCGACAAAGAGGGAGTGTTCAACGAGGTGTACGACACTGAGCACGTACCGCTCTTGCAAACGGTGCCGGGCGTTATTTCCATCGCGCGGCTGAAGACAGAGGAGCTGACGATGATACTCGGCGGCGAACGGCAAACCATCGTCGCTGAGGGAGAGCCCCGCTACAGCGCCATCTACGAGATCGAATCGCCCGACGTGCTGACGAGCGACGCCTGGGC
The DNA here is from genome assembly GCA_965262385.1 of Dehalococcoidia bacterium. Taxonomy (GTDB): domain Bacteria; phylum Chloroflexota; class Dehalococcoidia; order Lucifugimonadales; family CATOSD01; genus CATOSD01. The sequence continues at coordinate 679,112 of CBDHFB010000016.1, forward strand.
AGCGGCAGTCGACCAAGGACGCTGGCCGGACGAGGTCAGGCCGTACACGACCAACCGACGTCACGTGTTGCGCAGCTTGCTGCTTCCGTGAGCCTCCGACAGCCTAGCGCGATCCTTCCCCAAAGCGGCCTGACCAGTTGATGCTTAGCGTCCTGAGGGCGCGCCGCACCAACTACAAGTGGTGGGCCTTTGCCACCGTCGCCATGGGCACATTCGTGTCTGTGCTCGACCAGTCGGGCCTGTCGCTGGCGCTTCCTCTTATCGCCGACGATCTGGACGCCTCCATTCCGGCGGTGCAGTGGGTAACCCTGGCCTACATGCTCGCGACCAGCTCGCTTCTGTTGCCTGTGGGGCGCATGTCGGACATCCTTGGCCGCAAGCGAGTGTACGCTGCCGGATTCGTGATATTCATCGCGGCAGCCGTTCTGGCCGGCGCGTCCCACACACTGCGCTTCATAGTCGCCTTCAAGGCGCTCCAGGGAGTGGGCGCCGCAATGATCCAGGCCAATGGCATGGCCATCGTCACGACCACGTTTCCCGCGAGGGAGCGCGGCAAGGCGATTGGTTCGCTGATGACAACAGTCGGCTCTGGCGCTATCGCGGGGCCTATCATCAGCGGAGCGGTGGTGGGAATATTCGGATGGCGCGCGGCATTCTTCCTGGGGGTGCCTATCGGCCTGCTCTCGCTCGCGGCGGCCATTGTCGTGCTCGACTCCGGGGCGCACGCCAGCGGCAGCAGGGACGGGGAGGGCAAGGCCGGTTTCGACTGGCTTGGAGCGGGGCTATCGGCCGCCGCGCTGTCCATCCTACTGCTGGTGGTGACCAACGCCCACGCGCTGGGTTGGGCATCGCCGCTGGCCATTAGCGCTCTGGGCGCTGTGGTCGTTATGCTCGGCGCATTCGTCTGGTGGGAGTCCCGCGCTCCCCAGCCCATGCTCTCACTGGAGCTGTTCCGCCGCAGGCTGTTCACCTTGGGAAGCGCGGCGAGTTTCCTGACCTTCATGGCCGGAAGCTCCGTGTTCTTTCTCATGCCATTCTTCCTGCAGGGGGTGCGTGGACTCACTCCGTGGGAGACAGGACTGCTGTTAAGCCCGACGGCTGTCTGCTTCGCCGTCGCCGGGCCGATCGCAGGGCGGCTCTCCGACAGGTACGGCTGGCGGTGGTTCATCATCGGCAGCCTGGTCGTCAACGGTATCGCCATGCTGGGCCTGGCGACTGTAGGCGACGATGCCCCCGTCTGGCGATTGATGGGCGCGCTCTTTCTCCAGAGCATAGGCATGGGCTTCTTCTACTCACCAAACTCCAGCGCCGTTCTCAGCACCGTCGAGCGTTCGAGATACGGTGTCGCCACGGCGTTCATGACGCTCATGCGCACCGGCGCGACCGTCATCGGAATCGCCCTGGTGACGTCCGTGGTCACTGCCGTGATGGGTTCGATGGGTTACGAGCCGAGCCTGAATGCCATAGCGTCGCAGGGGGTGAACGAAGGCGTGAGGGGCGCATTCACGCAGGGTCTGAGAACGGCCTTCTACGTGATGTTCGGCCTGAACCTGGTGGCCCTGGTGCTGTCCAGTGTGCCGGGCACATCCGCTCCGTCCGCAGTGAACCACGCGGACGTGGGCGAGCGGGCGCCGGCTCGCTAGGATGATTTGCCGTTGAGACTACCGGCTGCGATAGGTCCGATCAGCAAGGTCGCGAGTAGCCCGAACTACAAGTGGTGGGCCTACTTCTCCATCGCCATCGGGCTGTTTCTCACCGTTCTGGACCAGTCCGGCGTCAACATCGCGCTGCCCAGGATCGCGGAGAAGTTCGACGCCGACATCCCGACCGTGCAGTGGATCAGCCTCAGCTACGTGCTGAGCACGAGCGCGACGCTCATGCCGCTTGGCAGGCTGTCGGACATGCTGGGCCGGAAGCTGGTGTACGTGACTGGTTTCTTTGTATTCGTTGGCGCGGCGGCGCTGGCGGGCTCGGCCAGCACCTTTACGCTCATCATCCTCGCAAAGGTCATCCAGGGCGTCGGCTCGGCGGCGATTCAGGCGAACGGTATGGCGATGATCACGCAAGTGTTCCCTGAGCGGGAGCGGGGCCGCGCGCTGGGTCTCTACATGGCCATAATCGGCACCGGCGCGATCACCGGCCCCATAGTCGGTGGGCTGCTCGTGACGCAGCTTGGCTGGCGCTCCGTATTCTTCGCGAGCGTGCCGATAGGCGTCATCGCCATAATCGCGGCGCTGGCGGTGCTCCGCGGCGGCGGCGGTGCGGGCATGTCGCGCCAACGCTTCGACTGGGCCGGCGCTGCGCTCTCCTCGGCGGCGCTCATCAGCTTTCTGCTGGGCATAACGAACGCCCACGAACTGGGCTGGCTCTCGCCACCCATTCTGCTCGCGTTCGGCCTCGCGCTGACGCTTGTGGTCGCGTTCACCTGGTGGGAGCGGCGAATCGACCACCCCATGCTGGACCTGGACTTCTTCCGCGTGAGGGCCTTTTCGCTTGGCGTGGCGGCCAGGTTCCTGAGCTTCCTAGGCGGCACGGCGGTGTTCTTCCTCATGCCCTTCTACATCATTCAGGGGCTGGGCTACCAAGCCAGCACGGCGGCGCTGCTCATGTTGCCCGGCTCCGCCTGCACAGCTCTCATGGGGCCGATAGCAGGCCGCCTATCGGAAAAGTTCGGCACGCGCTGGCTTTCCGTCGGCGCGATGGCCAGCTCCACGGCGGGGATGTTTCTCTTCTCCCAGCTGGGCACCGACTCCTCACCAGTACACGTCATGGCGGGCATGGTGCTGACGGGTACCGGAATGGGTGCCTTCTCGTCGACGAACACCAGCGCCATCATGGGGTCCCTGAACCGCCAGTCCTACGGAATAGCCTCCGCGTTCCTTAATTTGGTCAGGACCTTTGCGAACCTAACCGGCGTTGCCGTTGGAGCGGCCATCACGGCCTTCACCATGGCCTCGCTCGGGTTCGAACCCAGCCTTGCGGACGTGGGGCAGTCGGTGGATGCCGAGGGTGCGAGGGCAGCGTTCGTACTCGGGCTGAACCGCGCGTTCTTGCTATCCACGGCGCTGATGGTGACAGCGTTGGTTTTTGCCGCGCTGCGCGGGGAGCCCGTGGCGTACGATCAGGCCGGGGTCGGCGAGCGTGAGCGACGGGAGGCCACGTCGGAGAGGGCGAGCTAGCCTCCCAGACGGGTCTTTGCTCGCGAGTAGCGGCGGATCAGCTCGTCGGCGAGCGGGTTCTCCCGCCCCGGGAACCTCACAGCGACGTCCTCGCCGCTGGCGATGCGAAAGAAGACCGTTGTGTGAGGCAACACTCGGACCAGGCTCCTGAGTACGAGATACGCACCCAGCACCAGCCCAAGGGCTCCAAGCATGAACAGTAGCACGTCGACGATCTCGAAAATGCCGCCGCTCTCTCTCAGCATCGAGCTTGCCGAAAGCTCGAGCGCGGTGAACACCGCTCCGGCGGCAAGCAGCATTAGTCCCTGCCTTATCCTGCTGTCCTGGCCGCCAATCACCCTCTTGTACTCGGTGATGTCGACCAGAGGAATCTCGGTGACGGGACTGGAGCCGGCCCTGTTCTTGGCGGCCACCAGCAGCCTCTGGTTGGTCAGAGTGCCGTTGCCGCCCTCGAAGACGATCTGTTCGTCCGGTAGGAGTTCCACGTTGGCGGATGAAAGCATGGGTCTATCACCATCATCAAGGGTAACTGAAGTTTACAACACAGGGGCAGCGGCTGAAAGGGCAGACCCGGCTAACAGGCCTCGCGCGGGTAGATTCCGCGGTTTCTGGCCGGATTCAACCCGAAACTTCCCGCTCTTGGGCCGCTCGCCTCGACGCGGAAGGGGGCATTCCGACCCGGCCCCTGTTTCCGATTTAAGCCAGGCTTGCCCACCTGTTTTTTCGATGATATGCTGTATCGGCAATTTGGGGGCGATCAGCCTTTTGACCAACGCTTCACAGGAGCTTCTCATGTAGAAGAGTCCTGTTTGTTGATATTGCGTATCATATAGTGAGACTGGAACCGGAGTTTCATCAGCATAGTCTAAAGGCGGCCAAGCGTAATGATGACACAAGGTGTAAGACCCAACCTTTTAGCGGCGCTCGAGGACCAAGGCCACCGGCTGACCTCTCCGCGGCGCCGGGTAATCGACCACCTGAGCGAAAAGCTCGAGGGGTTCAGCGCGGAACAGGTGCACGAAGAGTTGCCAGACGTGGGCAGAGCCACTATCTACAGGACAATCAAGCTGCTCGTTGAGGCGGGCGTAGTCTGCAAGCTGGCCCTCCCGAACGGGTCGCCAAAGTACAGTCTGGCGAGATTCGAACACCACCACCACACCGTTTGCATCAGATGCGGAAACGTGGGCGAATTCAGAGCGGCCACAATCGAGCGGATTATCCGTGCCCTCGGAACCGATATCCCGGGGGAAATTCTCGGCCACCGGATCGAGTTCTACGTCTGCTGCGAACAGTGCCTGGCGCGGGAAGATGCCTGACGCTGCCACGTAGCCCGTAACCCAGGCGCGCCTGGGCGTGCCGTCACCTGGAGACAAGCATGTCCGGACGTTCGACCGCCGGCTGGCGGAAACCGGGACCCAGTGTACGACAGGGAGGCTGAGCATGGACTACGAAACGGGACAGGCGCCCGGCATCGTGGCGAAGTCCGTGACCGTTGAGATCGGCGGGTACAAGGCTCTAACCGGCGTTGACTTCGAGGTGGGACCGGGCACCCTAATGGGCGTGCTCGGACCGAACGGCGCGGGCAAAAGCACCCTGTTCGGGGCGCTGGCCGGCACCGTGCCCGTCACCGGAGGCAGCGTGACTCTGCTGGGAGATGGCGCGCGACGAGGCGCGCTGGCCTACGTGCCCCAGCGAGACAGCGTGAACTGGCAATTTCCGGCCACGGCTTTAGACGTGGTGATGATGGGCCGTTGTCTGAATGCCGGATTGCTCCACTTTCTCGGCCGGGAAGACCGAGTAATGGCCCAGAAGTGCCTCGAGCGGGTAGGGCTTTGGGACCGTCGCGACGCCCTGATGGTGGAGCTGTCAGGCGGGCAGCGGCAGCGCGTGTTCGTCGCCCGCGCCCTCGCCCAGGAAGCCGTTATCCTGCTGCTGGACGAGGCGTTCAGCGGGGTTGACGTGGGCGCGCAAGAAGGCCTCGTCCGGGTCCTCCAGTCCCTCCGTGACGAGGGCAAGATAGTGCTGCTCGCGACGCACGACCTCTCCAACCTCGCCCGCAGATTCGACCAGGTGCTTTGTCTCAACAGGCACGTCTGCGCTTACGGCCCGCCTGATGTGGTCTTCACGTCAGAGGTGCTGGAAGAGCTCTACGGCGCCCACGGCGTCGAGTTCGCCCGAGACCCTGCCGGCAACGGGGAGGGGGCGATTTGACCGAGCTGCTGATCGAGCCGTTCACCTTAGGAGGGTTCATGATACGGGCGCTCATTGTTTCAGTGCTCGTCGGCGTAATGTGCCCGGTGCTGGGCGCATACGTCATCACGCGAGGCAGCGCGTTCATGGGGGATGCCCTGGCTCACTCGGTGCTTCCCGCGATGGCCCTGGCGTTCCTGCTGAAGATAAGCCCCTTCATCGCCGCTGTGCCCAGCGGCATAGGGATCGCCCTTCTGATGGGCTACATCAGCCGCCGCACGCGCATCAGCGAAGACACCTCTATCGGCATAGTGTTCGCGGGCCTGTTCGCGCTGGGCCTGGTGATGCTTTCAAAGTTCCCGGTGGGCGTGAACATCCAAGACCTGCTGCTCGGACAGGTGCTCGGCGTTTCCGTCACGGACGTCTATGTATCTCTTGGCCTCTGCACTCTCGTACTGGTCGGCCTGTATGTGTACCACAGCGCCCTTGCCTACACGTCATTCGATCCAATTGGCGCCGAGGTGGTGGGGATCAAGACGACGTTCGTAGAGGCGGTTCTGCTCACGATGTTGGCTCTGGTAATCGTGGTGGGCATACAGGCGGCGGGCATCGTACTCGTAATGGCCATGCTCATTACGCCTGCCGCGGCGGGCTACCTTCTGGCGAGGCGGTTCGTGGGTGTAATGATGGTAGGAGCCATAATCGGCGGCGCGTCGGCGATCACCGGACTCTACCTCTCATACCACTTCAACCTACCGTCCGGCCCGGCAATGGCCCTGGTAGCCACCGGCATATTCGGAGTGGTGGCGGCACGGAAGCGGCGCGCGGTCTGAGGTCTACGGTAGGCCGCGCCGAACCACGTCTCCCAGAAACGCAGAAAGGTCCGAAGGCAACTCAGACGAGAAATCCACGTACTTGCCGCTTTCAGGATGTCGAAAGCCCAATACGGCCGCGTGGAGGAACTGCCTGGCAATCGCGTGAGGCCCTCGCCCGTAGGTGCGGTCTCCCACCACCGGGTGCCCCAGCGAGGCAAGGTGCACCCTGATTTGATGGGTACGTCCCGTCACCAGCTTAACTTCCACCAGACTGCAATCAGCGTAATGGGCCAGTACCCGGTAGCGCGTGATCGCCTCCCGCCCTACTTCGACGACCGCCATCCGCTGCCGGTTGGCGGGGTCTCTCCCGATCGCCGACTCGATCACCGCTCGGCAAGGCTCGATACGGCCGCGCACGAGTGCGAGGTAGGTCTTGCGGAAAGCTCTGCGCTTCAACTGGCCGGTGAGGTCCGCGTAAGCGCTCGCCGTCTTGGCGACGACCATCAGGCCAGAGGTGTCCTTATCGAGCCGGTGGACGATTCCGCGCCTCATGCCGGCTCCGCCGGGCAGCCCGGGGCAGATCTCCAACAAGGCGTTCAGCAGGGTGCCGTCCGGCTGCGCCGGCGTGGGATGGACGACAAGCCCGGCAGGCTTGTCGACCACGATGACACTCTCGTCCTGGTGGACGATTTCCAGGGCGATGCGCTGCGGCAGGTCTCCGGCCGGGGATTCCTCGGGCACTTCGGCGACTACTTGCTGCCCGGTCCGTAACCTCGTCGAAGCCTTGGCAGGCGTGCCATCCAGCGTGACCCGGCCATCGTCGATGAGTCGCCGCGCTCTCGACCTGGAGACGCCTGGCAACCTGGACGCGACGAAGGCGTCTAGGCGCTCGCCGCCCGCAGCGGCGTTGAACTCGTATGTTGCGCTCAAGGCGGGCCGCCACCGCCGGAATCCCCGGCACCCTCCCTTCGCTCATCTCGCCCGGCAAGCACGAGCACCGACACGAGCACGATCATGCCGACGACGATGCAAGAGTCGGCAACGTTGAAGATGGGCCAGGGCCCCACGTCGATGAAGTCCACGACGGCGCCGGCCCACAACCTGTCGACCAGGTTACCCAGCGCGCCGCCTAGCTGCATGCCGATCGCGGCGCGGAGCAGCGGCTTGTTCGGGGCGTGAGCCCGGTAGAAGTAGACGAGGAAGCCAATTGCGACGAACGACGCCAGTATGAGCACAAGCGTCTGGTTGGGGAAGAGTCCGAAGGCCGTACCGGTGTTGGTGCCGTACGTTAATCTCAGAAACCCGGTGGCCGGCCACGACTCGCCGAGCTCGAAGTTGTTGCGCACAAGTAGCTTGGTAAGCTGGTCCACCGCGAAGGCAGCCGGAGCCAGGAGCAGACCGGCGTGCTCGCCAAACCTGAACGTCCTATGTCCCGCTCCGGGCGCATCCGCTGCCCGCTGTTCGGCTTCCGGTTCTACGCTCATGGTCTGACGTTGTGCCACCCTCCATTCTGGAATCCAGAATAACATATGGCAAACTCCACTGACACGGCTACAGCATACCGGTGCGCAACCAGCGCCCCCTGGCATAGTAGATGTAAAGCAGGCCGAGCCTGGAGGTCATCCCGACGACGATTGCCCAAGGGACGCCGTATTGGCCCAGCGGCGAGAACACCGACAACGCGAAGGCCAGAGGGATCTCCACCGCCCACATTGTGGCCATAGTTATCACCATCGGGGCCATGGTTGCCCCGGTGCCGTTGAGCGCCTGCGTGAACACCTGGACGGCGCTCATCGACACGTAGCCTATCGCGACTATGCTGACCCAGGTGGCAGCCTGGGACACGAACTCAGGCTCGCTGTTGAACAGCCCGGCGACCGCCTCCGGGAACAGTAAAAACAGCACGACCACCAGCGACGACCCAATCGCGGCATAGACCAGCGCCCAGTTGATGGAGCCTTTCGCCCTTTCCGGAAAGCCCGCTCCCAGGTTCTGTCCGGCCAGCGCTCCCGCTGCTCGCCCCAGGCCGCGGCTGCCCTGGTTGACCACGTTCTCCGCGCGGCGTGTGAGCGCGAACGCGGCAAGCGCTGCGTCCCCGAACGTAGCCACAAGACCCACGACCACGAGCTGGCCCAGCCCGCGCTGCATGTTCGTGACGGACGCCGGCGTTCCAATCTTCACCAGCCGCCAGATGAGTGGCAGGTCCAGACTGTAACCCCGGAGGTTGAGTTCGAGTCTCGACGTACCCTTGAGAAGCGCGTAGAAGTTCATCGCTCCGCCAATCCCGACGGCCACGAGGTTTGCGACCGCAGCGCCGGCCAGGCCCAGCGATGGGAACCACAACACGCCAAAGATGAGAAGCGGGCTGAGGGCGACGTGGACCACCCTGGTCACCAGCGCGGCCTTGAGCGGGGTCATGCTGTCGCCGGACGCCTGCAGCGCGCTGCCGCACAACCGCTGGTATCCCATCACTGCCATGACCATGAATTGGACCCGCATGTAGCCTGAGGCCTGTGCAACGACGGCGTCGCTCAAGCCCAGCAGGCGTAGCAGTGGCTCAGTCAGAAAAAGGCCGGCGAGCACCGACAAGAGCGCGAAGAGGGTCGCGAGAGTGAGAGACTGCGCCAGCACGTGGTTCGCGTAGAGGATATCGCGACTGCCGACGGCCCGCGCGATCATCGACCGCATGCCGGTGTCCAGCCCCATCCGGGACGTCATCACCAGCATTATGTACGTCTGGGCTACGCCCATGCCGGCGATCGCCTGGAACCCAAGCCTCCCCGCCCATATCAGGTCGGCGATCTGGTCGATTACGCCGAGCTTGCCCTCGGCGATCTGGGGCCAACTGAGAAACCAGAGGTTACCGGGGATGCTGCCCTTGGTGAGGTCCCGCGTAGCGTATGAGGACCGCCTGCGAGTTCGGCGGGCGCCGGCCTGGGGTGGGCTTCCTGCCGGACTCGTCGAGACCTGCGCCGGACTCTTGCAGGGAAGTTCGGGATCGCCGTTCGCCATAGGGTGGGACCTCCAGAGCCGCGTAGGCGAGCAGGCGGCCACGCGCAAGCATAAGCGATACAGAAATATGGCGTCAAACCGAAAGCGCGGGCCGTCATCTCCATTCCCGCTTGCGTCAAACTTACCTTACGTGCTATATTACTTACGTGTAATGCACATACACAGATACAGCTAAGGGAGGCGAACATGAGCGAGCAACACAGATACGAGATCAAAGCTGATCCCGCCGACGGCGTATCGTGCGGCGAAGCCGAGCAAACGGGTCAAGATCTAAAGGGCAAGAGCAAGAAACTTCTCGACGACCTCGACGAGGTTGTAGATGAGGTGAACAAGGTTGTCCGGGAGGCCGTGGGAAGAGGCTCGGACGCGGTGGGGGCGCTTGGCGAGAACGTGAAGCAGACTTGGCAGGACACCGTGCGCGGCCAGCGCTCGGCAAGAACGAGCGTGGTGATGGTGCGGGTAGACAGCGAAAGCCTGCAGCGCCTCGACGAGCTGATCGAAGCGGGCTTATGTTCGAGCCGCTCGGAGGCGGCCCACTACCTGATAACCGAGGGCGTCAAGGCCAAGCAGGACACCTTCGACAAGATCAGCCAGAAGATCGAGGAGATCCGCAAGGCCAAGCGCGAGCTGCGCGAGCTGCTCGGCGAGGACCTTGAAGACACATCCTACTAACGTTGCGCCGCAAGCAGAATCGGCCGCGCTGATCCCGGGAATCCGTTTGCGGGAGCAACCCCTGTTGGTTATACTAGACTCCTAACCCACACACGCCCCGTACCCACACACGCCCCGTTCAGCGCAATTTGGAGCCCTGCGAAGTGGAGACTCTGCTAGCGAAGATTCGGGACTACCTGCCCGAAGAGAAGATCTCCGTAGTCGAAGACGCCTATCAATTCGCCGAGCGCGCGCACTCAGGTCAGTTGCGCCGTTCTGGCGAGCCGTTCATCGAACATCCCATCCAGACGGCGCTTCTGCTAGCGGACCTGAAGCTGGACGCCAACGCGCTTGCCGCGGCCCTGCTCCACGACGTCCTCGAGGACTGCGACGTCTGCTCCGAGGAACTGGAGGAGAGGTTCGGCGGCGAAATCGCCAAGCTCGTCGACGGCGTTACCAAGCTCACCCAGGCAGAGCTGCTGTCCGAAGAGCGCAGCCAGCTGCAACGGCCTCAGAACAGCGACAGATTCGCGGAGGCTGCCACCATTCGCAAGATGATCGTCGCCATGGCGGAGGACATCAGGGTCGTTCTCATCAAGCTGGCCGACCGCCTGCACAACATGCGAACCCTCAAGTTTCTGTCGTCGGAGCGCCAGATCGCCATTGCCCAGGAGACTCTGGACATCTACTCCCCTCTGGCACACAGGCTGGGCATCTGGGAGCTGAAGTGGCGCCTCGAGGACCTCTCGTTCCAGTACCTCAACCCGGCGGCGTACCGCGAACTCTCCAACCTGCTCAACTCCAAGCGGCAAGAGCGGGAAGAGTACGTCTACCGTGTACAGACCGCGCTCAGGGCGGAGCTCGACGCGGCCGGCATTGAGGCCGAAGTGACAGGGCGGCCCAAGCACTTCTACAGCATCCACAAGAAGATCCAGAAGTACGCCGAGCAGAACAAGACTTTCGGCGAGATCTACGACCTATTCGCGCTGCGCGTGCTGGTCACCGAGGTCAAAGACTGCTACTCGGCGCTCGGCGTGGTGCACAGCATGTGGCGCCCCATTCCGGGCCAGTTCGACGACTACGTCGCCAACCCCAAGGACAACCTTTACCGTGCGCTGCACACCACTGTCCTGTGCGAGGACGCCTGTCCCGTCGAAGTCCAGGTGCGCACGCACGAGTTCCACAACGTGGCCGAATATGGCGTCGCCGCCCATTGGCTCTACAAGGAAGGGTCTTTCACGGATGTGCAGTTCGAGGAGAAGATGACCTGGCTTCGCCAGCTCCTCGAGTGGCAGAGGGACGTGAGCGGCGCTGAAGAGTTCGTTGAGTCATTCAAGACGGACGTGTTCAAGAACCAGGTGTTCGTGTACACGCCGAAGGGAGACCTGAAAGAACTGCCAGCCGGCTCCACACCGCTCGACTTCGCCTACCGCATCCACACGGACGTCGGCAATAGCTGCATCGGCGGCAAGGTGAACGGCAAACTCGTGCCGCTTCAGTACCAGCTCCAGAACGGTGATACGGTCGAGATACTTACTAGCAAGACCATGCGCGGACCGAGCCTGGACTGGCTGAACGCCAACCTGCGCTACGTGAACACAACCTCCGCTCGGTCCAAGATTCGAAGCTGGTTCAACAGGCAGGAACGAGCGATAAACATCCAACGGGGCAAGGACATCTATCAGAAGCAGGTGCGAAGGCTCATCGTCGGCACGACCGATGAAGAGGCCGTCAAGCTGATGAAGCTGGACAGCCTGGACGACTTCTTCGCCGAGCTCGGCAATGGCGGCATCACGCCGGCCCAGGTGGTGGCCAAGCTGTCGGAAAACACTGAACAGATGGAAAAGCTGCCGCGGATGGAGGTGCAGCCCTCCGGTCCCTCCTCTGGCGTGCAGGTGCTGGGCGTCGGCGACCTGCTCACAAGGATGGCCCGCTGCTGCAGCCCCATACTCGGCGACAAGATAACAGGCTACATCACCCGCAGCCGCGGGGTGACCGTCCACCGCGCGGCCTGCCCCAACGTGACCTCCGAGTCGGAAATCGAACGCCTGGTACCCGTTGACTGGGGCAGGAAACAGACCCTTTACCCCGTCAGAATACGCCTACAGGCTTTCGATAGAGTGGGACTGCTGCGGGACACCACTTCCCTTGTTTCAGAGGAACGTGTTAACATAGCCTCCTGTGTTTCCGAGGAGTTTGAGGACATCAGCATAATATCGCTCACTGTCTACGTGGAGAGCATTGATCAGTTGAGCCGCCTTTTCGCCAAGCTAGAGGGCGTAAAGGGGGTTATCAGCGTCACCAGGACTGCCCAGTCCTGACGCGCCGAGACAGAGTATCCGGGAGGTCGTAGGAAACTTGCCAAGCGAAAAAGCGGCACGAGTGGCGGCGCGGCGGCGCGCCAGAAATCAACCCTTGAGGACCAGGGCGCGCACCTTTGTAGCGAGGGCACGGAGGCTGATCCCGTCCGGCGACGTAGAAGCGGCCGAGCGTGCGGTCACGGACGCGGTGACAGCTCTGGACAAGGCGGCACAGAAGGGCGCGCTGCACCCGAACAACGCCTCGAGGCGCAAATCGCGCATTATGAAACAGATGCAACAAGCAAAACAGGCCGCGGCGGAGTCCCCGTCCGGTCAGGCGGAGTAGAGCGGCCAGAAATGCTGAGAATCAGATTGAAAAGAGCGGGCGCGCGCGACCAGGCCAGTTTCCGCATCGTGGTGGCGGACTCCCGGGCGGCCCGCGACGGCAGATTCGTCGAACAGATCGGACACTACAACCCCAGGACAGACCCGCCCACAATTGTGGTCGACGAGGACAAGACGCTGAAGTGGATCAGGCAGGGCGCCCAGCCCTCCGACTCAGTGAAGAGGTTGCTCCGCGGCTTGGGTACGCTTGACAGAGTAAAGGCCGAATGAAAGAACTGGTCGAGTTCCTCGCCAAGTCCATTGCCTCACAACCCGAAGACGTAAAGGTTACCGAAGAAGCCTCGAACGGCCGGATCATCTTGCGTCTGGAGGTGGCGCCCGAAGACAAGGGCAAAGTCATCGGCAGGCAAGGCAAGGTGGCCCAGTCGATGCGCGCGCTGCTTCGCGTCGCGGCCGTCAAGCAGGGCACCCGCGCAATACTAGAGATTGTCTAGCCTCCGCGAGAAGCACCCAACCCCATCGCAACCCTCCATCCTACCCCGGCACGAACCAGATCACGCACCGACGGCACGTTCCTCTGACGACGTGGTGGTTGGCATTATCAAGGGAGCGTGGGGAATTCAGGGCGACCTGCGAGTCGAGCGACTGACAGACAACCCCGACCGCTTCGCCGCCAACAGCCGGCTTTACTTAGAAGGCCGCTCAGTGCGGGTGCGCCGGTCACGCGAGCTGAAGGGCGGTATCCTCCTCAAGCTGGACTCGGTCGACGACCGTAACGGCGCTGAGCGGCTCAGGGGCAAGAGTCTCAGTGTTCCTGCCAACGAAGTTCCGCCACTGCCCGAAAGCACGTACTACCACTACCAGCTCATCGATCTGGAAGTCTACACGCACGAGGGTGAGCGCCTGGGCGCGGTCAGGGAAATCCTGGCCACGGGCGCGAACGACGTCTACGTGGTCGATAGGGCAGGAGCAAGAGACTTGCTGGTTCCGGCGCTGAAGGACGTTGTAGTCTGCGTCGACCTCGCGGCCAACCGGATGATTGTTCGACTGCCGGAGGGCCTCGAGTAGGCCATTCCCGCCCGGTGCCGGCGCCATTGCGCCGGCCCGAAGGAAACGAGCCAGGGCAGGGCACCCCACCCACTGGAACCCCCAGGCCGTTGCACGGCCAGTTAGACCTTTGCGCTCTTGCTCAGCTCTGCCCCCGGCGTGAACCCGACCCGCTTGTGCGCCGGCACGGTTATCAGGTCTCCAGAGCCGTTGGCCCGAATCGGCCGCACCCGCCGCGCCTTGACGTTGCGCACCTCGAACGAGCCGAACCCGGTGAGCACCACTCGGTCTCCGGACAATAGTGCGCTCTGAATGGTGCCGAGAACCGCGTTCAGCGCGGCCTCCGCCTCCGATCTGGTCCCGTTGAGCTCCGATGCGATCTTCTCGCTGATCTCCTGCTTTCTAAGCGTCGCCATGGCATTACCTCCCTTTTCTCCTGTTTCGTACAACCGCGACTGCGGCGGGCGCGTCCGCTTAATCCTATCTTTACGACCACGCTTAATCAGTCGGCTAGGCAATTCGCGATATTCTTTCCAACACTTTGAGCAAGACTCCCGGCGGCTATTGCGGTCATGCCCGTCTCGCCGCCGGGAAACCGGGCGCGTCGCCGCCCCAACGGCGCAACTGGCCCTTCCCAACACTTCCGAACTGTGTGGCGCCTCTTTTGACCGAAGTGCGGCCTCGTGCTAGAATCTGCGATAGCGGGGGCGGTTTACCAAATGTCCGCAAGTGCGCGACCGCCAGATACGCAGTCATTCACGGCATTACTCGGGAGGGCCGACATGTCGGGGCATTCCAAGTGGTCCACAATCAAGCACGGCAAAGCCGTCACCGACGCCCGCAGGGGTAAGCTCTTTACCAAGCTAACGCGGGCGATCATCACTGCCGCGCGCCAGGGCGGCGGCAGCACCGACATGAACATCCGGCTGCGTATGGCCGTGCAGCGCGCCCGGGACAACAACATGCCCATTGACAACATAGAGAGGGCGATAAAGCGTGCGACGGGCGAAGGCGGAGAAAACGTCCAGATGGTGGAGGTTGTCTACGAAGGCTATGGCCCAGGGGGAGCGGCAATCCTGCTGGAGACCATCACCGACAACCGAAACCGCACCGTATCGGACATACGCTCCACGTTCGCCAAGGCGGGAGGCAACCTGGCGCAGACCGGTGCGGTGGCGTGGCAATTCGCCCAGAAGGGCGTGGTAATCGTCGAGGCGGACCAAGACCAGGCCGAAGAGCTGGCTTTGCTGGCAATCGACGCTGGCGCAGACGACTTCGAGACATACGAGTCGAGCCTGCACGTCTACTCCGAACCCTCCAATCTCGACGAGATACGCCACGCGCTCACCGAGAGTGAGGCCAACGTCACCTCTTCCGAGATTGCTATGCTGCCCACCATCGCATTAGAGCTCGACGACAAGGTTGCTCTCCAGACGCTCCGACTGCTCGACCGGCTGGAAGAGCTGGACGACGTGCAGCGCGTCTTCTCCAACGCCGACTTTTCAGACGACGTGCTCGAAGAGTACCGGGGGGAAGAGTGACGAATTTGGCCCGGGCCGAACGACGGGGCCCTTGTAGCGGCGTTTGTTCCGGCGTAGCCCCTTGCGCGTTCTGGGAATAGACCCTGGAACTTCGGCGACCGGCGTCGGCGTGGTCGAGTCGCTGGGCGACGAAGCGCGGCTTCTGCACGCTAGCACACTCAGCCCGCCGCGTCGCGAGGCACTTTCGCTACGGCTCAGCTTCCTCTACGATGAGTTGGCTCGAACAATCGAAAAGTGGCGGCCGGTCGAAATAGCCATCGAGCGACCATTTGTAGCGCGCAACGTCAAGTCCGCCCTGGCGATCGGACAGGCCCAGGGCATCGCCATGGCTGCCGCCGGCAAGGCAGGGCTGGAGATATTCGGCTACGAACCCCGAAAGGTTAAGCAGTCAATCACCGGCCACGGCGGAAGCACCAAGCTCCAGGTCCAGATCATGGTCTGCGCCAGCCTCGGAATCGACGGCCTCGACGACTACACCACCGACGCTTCGGACGCCCTCGCCGTGGCGCTGTGCCATCTGAGCGCGCGTCGGGTTTCGCGGCTCGTTGTGAAGGAATAGGCGGCAGGCGCAGTGGTATCTTCCCTTATTTCATCAGTGCACGGGCCTATTGAGAGCGTCGGACCGGACACCGTTAACATCCGCGTCGGTGGCATATCGTTGCAGGTCAACGTCCCGTCGTCCACGGCTCGGGACATCGGCGGCGCCGGCGACCAGGTGCGTCTGTTCACGTGCCTGCAGGTACGGGAGGACAGCCTGACACTTTACGGCTTCACGAACGAAGACGCACGCGCCGCGTTCGAGGCGCTCATCGGTGTCAGCGGCGTGGGGCCCCGGGTGGCCCTCAATGTTTTGTCCGCTATGACTCCCGGCGCGCTCGCCGTAGCCGTCGGAGCCGCCGACACCGACGCCTTCGTGGCCGTTCCGGGCGTGGGCAAAAAGACCGCCGGGCGCATCATCCTGGACTTGCGAGGCAAGCTGGCCGAAGACCTGCTCGCCGACCGGTCCAGTGCGGGCGACGGCGACGCACTGGACGCCCTGACGGCCCTGGGCTATTCCCCCGCCGAGGCGCGTGCCGCCCTGGCCTCCCTCGGCCCGGCCCGATCCGCCCCCGTAGAGGAGCGGGTGCGCCAGGCGCTCCAACGAATCGCGGCAGGCTAGCACCCCTTCATGGCCTCAGTTTACGACGCCTGGGCCACTGTATACGACGCGGTCTACGCCTACGTCCGCGACGACCTGCCCTACTACGCCCGAGAAGCCAGGCGGGCGGGCGGGCCGGTGCTGGAGCTGGGATGCGGCACTGGGCGCGTGGCGGTCGCTTTGGCCCGCGCTGGGATCGACGTGGTGGGCGTGGACTTTTCGCCCAGGATGTTGGAAGCGGCGCGGCGCAACGTCGAAAGCGCGGGCGCACTGCCTGGCTCCGTCACCCTCGTCGAGGCGGACATGCGGTGCTTCGATCCTGAACGGGTCGGCGGCCCTTTCCGACTGGCGCTCATCCCGTTTCGAGGGTTTCTCTCACTGCTTACCGTCCCGGACCAGGTGAGCACGCTCGAAAACGTCAAGCGGCACCTTGCGCCGGACGGCGAGCTGATCATCGACCTGTTCGTGCCTGACCCCGCCATGCTGGTGCAGCATGGCGACACGCCGCGCCACTTTCGCGACGTGATCGACCCGCTCACCGGCGCCCGCCGCGTGCTCTGGCAGCAGAGCGCCTATGACAACTACAACCAGATAATCGACGCCCGCATCATCGTCGAAGTGTTGGACGAGAGCGGCTTAGTCGTAGAGCGCCGGTACCTCGACTTTCAACTGCGTTACATCCACTACTGGGAGATGAGCCACCTGCTGACTGCCTACGGCTACGAGGTGCTGGAGGTGCTCGGCGACTTCGATGGCTCTCCCTTCGACGATACCTCCACCGAGATGATCTGGCGCGTGCGGCCCACATTTCGGCCGCCCCGTGGGGCCGAAGGCCGGAGTCAGGACTAACCCGGCGCGGGCACTTCTCGTTATACAATAGAACACCCCGCCCTGTAGCCAGCGGGTTGGCGCGCCTTGATTGCCTGGCCACCACACTGATTGCCTGGCCACCACACTATCCAAAGGAACGACGATGCGACCAAACGGCCTCAAACTGCCAATGTTCGCGATTCTAATGCTGCCGGCGCTGCTCGTGCTGGCGGCAGCATGTGGCGAATCGACCGAAGCGACAGATGCCGGCGGCGATCTTTCGGCGGCCGTCGCGGACTCCGCCCAACGAGAGGCTCCGCCGACTGACACAGTCGAAGTGAGCACAGCAGGGGCGGCGCTGGAGACGTGGGGAGGCGGCCTCGATCCCCAAGCTGTGGTCGCCGCCCAGGGGGCGGTGCTGAACCGCATCTATACGGAGCTTCTACCTTCGGTCGTGCACATAGCCACCTACAGGCGCGTGGATTCCCAGACGTTCAGCGGTTTGCCCTTTTCGACCAGTCCCGACGCCGGCCCCCAGACCCTTCCGGACCGATTCGTGCTTGGTGAGGGGTCCGGCTTCGTCTGGAGTGACGAAGGTCTCATCGTAACGAGCTTCCACGTTGTCGATGGCGCGGACCGCCTCACGGTCACCTTCCACAATGGCGACGTCGTCGAGGCCGAGTTGCTGGGCGGGGACTCGGACTCCGACCTCGCCGTGCTCAAGCTGACGGAGCCGAGGAACGGGATGGGTGCCGCTCGGCTGGGAGACAGCGCAGAGGCGGAAGTCGGCCAACTTGTAGCGGCAATCGGCAGCCCGTTCGGGCGCGAATTTACGCTCACCAGCGGCATAATCAGCGCGTCAGGCCGCTCGCTTCCTGCTGGCACTCTCGGTTTCTCGTTGGCAGGCGTCATACAAACGGACGCAGCCATCAATCCGGGCAGCTCCGGCGGCCCGCTCCTCGACATGTACGGAAACGTAATCGGAATAAACGCGCGAATCGCCTCGTCCAGTGGCGCGAACGCCGGCGTCGGCTTCGCGGTCCCCATCAACGCCGCCAAAGTGATCGTTCCAAACCTCATAGAGAGCGGCGAATACTCCTATTCGTGGCTGGGCATAAGGGGTACGCTGGTTAACGCCGAGATCGCCGACGAGATGTCGCTGCCGGCCGATACCAGGGGCGTGCTCATCGTCGAGGCTATCAAGGACGGACCCGCCGCCGGCGCGGGAATGCGTGGAGTTTCCGGAGCGAACTCGCTGGACGGCGACATCATCGTCAGCATCGACGGCAACGACGTAGAAGCCATGGAAGACATCATCTCCTACCTCCTGGAGGAGACTGTTCCAGGCGACACCGTAACCATTGGGGTTATTCGCGACGGCTCGGACACTCCGCTGGAGATGCAGGCCACACTCGGCACCCGGCCGCGCAGCGAGCCACCGGCGCAATAGCGCCGCCGGCTGGTTGCATGGCCTCCCTCGCGCCCGATTTCTCCCTTTTCATTTGCGGCGACCCCCATTGTTCGGGCGCAACTGCCCCAATAGTTGTAGAATATGCGAGCGGCGGCCTGGCGGCGCCCGCCCGCCGGAGGCCGCCTGCCACAGATTGCTCGACGGGGTGACGCGCGGTGCCACAGTTCGAAATAGTTTCCGACTTCAGGCCGACCGGCGACCAGCCGCAGGCGATAGACAAGCTGGTTGCCGGCATCGATCAAGGCATGAAGCACCAGTCCCTTCTAGGCGTGACCGGCAGCGGCAAGACCTTCACCATGGCCTGCGCCGTCGAGCGCCTGCAGCGCCCCACCATCGTAATCGCTCACAACAAGACGCTTGCGGCGCAGCTCGCCACCGAGTTCAAGGAGTTCTTCCCCCGCAACGCCGTCGAGTACTTCGTCAGCTACTACGACTACTACCAGCCCGAGGCCTACGTCCCCAGGACCGACACCTACATCGAAAAGGACGCCGACATCAACGAGCAGCTCGACAAGTTGAGGCACGCCGCAACGCGCGCGCTGCTCACCAGGCGCGACGTGCTCATAGTCGCGTCGGTGTCGTGCATCTTCGGCCTGGGATCGCCGGAGGAATACCAGGGCTTTGTCGCCTACGTCCGCAAGGGCGAGCAGCGCAGCCGCGGCCTGCTCGTTCGCCAGCTCGTGGACATGCAGTACGAGCGCAACGACTACGACCTGGCACGCGGGCGCTTCAGGGTGAGGGGAGACACGCTCGAGATTCTCCCCGCCTATGAGGAGATCGGAGTGCGTATCGAGTTTTGGGGCGATGAGATCGAGCGCATTGTCGAGGTCGACACGCTCACAGGCGAGCTGCTGGCCGAACGCCAGGACATCGAGATCTACCCTGCCAAGCACTTCGTCACCTCCGAAGAGAAGATGCTCGAAGCTATGGAGGACATCAAGGCCGAGCTGGCCGAGAGCACGGCCGAGCTCGAAGCACAGGGAAAGCTGCTCGAGGCACAGCGACTCGAGTCCCGGACCATGTACGACCTCGAGATGATGCGCGAAACGGGTTACTGCGCGGGCGTCGAAAACTACTCCCGCCACCTGTCCAGGCGGGAGGCGGGCAGCACTCCCTACACGCTTATGGACTACCTGCCGGAGGACGCCCTCATTTTCATAGACGAGTCTCACATGACGCTTCCCCAGCTCCGCGGCATGTACTTCGGCGACCGGTCGCGAAAATCGGTGCTGGTGGAATTCGGCTTCCGCCTGCCCTCTGCGCTCGACAACCGCCCCCTCAACTTCGGCGAGTTCGAGGAGCGCGTCAACCAGATTGTCTACGTGTCCGCAACGCCCGGCCCCTACGAGTACGAGCACAGCCAGAGTATAGTGGAGCAGGTCATCCGGCCCACCGGACTCATGGACCCAGTCGTGGAGGTGAAGCCCACCGAGGGCCAGATCGACGACCTGATACACGAGATCCGGCTTCGCACGAGCCGTGGCGAACGCTCTGTCGTCACCACGCTCACCAAGCGAATGTCGGAGGAGCTGGCCGACTACCTGCGCGAGCTGGGAATCAAGACGCACTACCTGCACTCTGAGATAGACACCCTGGAGCGCAGCGAGATTCTGCGGGACCTTCGGCTGGGCGTATACGACGTGGTGGTCGGAATCAACCTGCTTCGCGAAGGTATCGATCTGCCCGAGGTCAGCCTCGTCGCCATACTGGACGCCGACAAGGAGGGCTACCTGCGCTCCTGGACCGCGCTCATTCAGACCATCGGGCGCGCCTCGAGGCACATAGATGGGCAGGTCATCATGTATGCCGACAGGGTAACCGACTCCATGAAGCGCGCCATAGACGAGACGAACCGCCGCCGGCAGGTTCAGGAGATTTATAACCGCGAGAACGGCATCACTCCGCAGGGCATTCGCAAAACCGTACACGACATCACCGAGCGGGTCAGGGCGCTCGCCGAGACCAGGGCTCCCTACGTCACCAAAGACGACATGCCCAAGGACGACATCTTGCGGCTCATCAAGGATCTGGAGGCGCAGATGAAGACTGCGGCCCGCAACCTGGAGTTTGAGAAGGCGGCGTTGCTGAGAGACCAGATAGTTGATCTGCGCAAGGCCATCGCCTGACAGCGCGTACTCACGCCTTCTCGCGGCGAGCCGCCGTGCTCTCCCTGTAAGCCTTGCGCTGACCGCGCTCGCCATCGCGCTGGCATCGCTGCCTCTGGCCTGCTCCGGGGCGTACGAGCCGGGCGAGGCGTTGCTGCCCGTCGGCATGGCACAGGCGGTGGTGCCCGACGTTTCTGCCGCAAGCTACTTGTACGTCAACCCCGACGGGCCTGTAATGCTGCCCCTCGACTCGTTCGGACCCAGCGGCACCCCATTCACTCCCGGCGCGCAGCCCGGCTCCCTGGTGCGGGCGAGCGGCGTCACGCTGTTCGTGGGCAGATCGCCCGACGGCTTCGGGGGCATCTTCGATTTCTACGAGGCCGCGGACGCCGTCAACGGGCTGGTGGCGTTTCGCCTCGGCACGAATCCCCAGCGTAGCTGGGCCGACGGCGACGCGCGCACGCTGAGAGTTGCCTCGGGGGACCCAGACTGGGTCCAGTCGGTCGGGACCGCTTCCAGGCTAGCATCATACGTCACGCTGGAGCGGCACCCCTCCCTGCCTTGGGACCTGGTGACCCACCTGCCGGCGAGTCCTCCCTCCCAGCCCGTGGCGGCTGGCATCGCGAACATCGAAAACGGCCTGGCCGCGGCGCTATACAACTCGGTTGACCTCGACCTGTCCGACATAGATACCGCGTTCGCCCTGCTGCGAGTGGACCTCGTCGGATTCGCCATCTACACGGACGACGACCCGCTGGTGCTGCCCGAGAGGCTCGACAGGCAAGTGCTGGAGGAGAACACCTACGGCGTGTTGATGGTGAGCAGGTCCGACTTTTCGGGCGTCATGGTGGCGTTCATGCTCGGCGTCGTATCAGACAGAGCGCAGCTTGAGACGATTTCTATCGCCAACACCAACGCCCGCTACGGCATAGTCGACGGGCTTCACCTGGTGCTGAAGAACAGGGGGAACCTGGTGTTCGCCGCGCTCTCAGCCGACAGGCAGAACGCCGTCGACCTCATACTCAGCGCGGTCAACGAATAGCCGGCCCTTCAGAAGGCCGGGGCGGCTCACACGTGCTGGTCGACCAGGATGGTGTTACCGTCCGGATCTATGGCGACGAAGCTCGCCGGCCCGGAGCCTGCCTCGTCTGCCTCTGAGGCTAAGCTGACTCCATCCGCCTTCAGGCGACGCTGTAGCTCACGAACGTCGGTGTACTCCTGCAGCGGGTTCGCGTGCTTGTCCCAACCCGGATTGAACGTGAGGATATTCCTCTCGAACATGCCCTGAAACAGGCCGATGGTGTGGTCACCGTTGCGGAGAATCTGCCAATTCTCAGAGGGCTCGCCCCCAACGACCTCGAAGCCGAACTTCTCGTAGAAGGCCCTGGATGCCGCCAGATCCTTCACGGCAAGACTGACAGAGAACGCTCCCAGTTCCATTTTCTCCCCTCGCTCAGCTGGCGGCGTTAGTGGTGGCCGCGGGGGCCGTGGTGGTGGTCGTCGTGGCCCTCGCCGTGGTCGTCGTGGCCCTCGTCGTGGGCGTCGTGGTGGCCTTCGTGCGACGGCTGCGCCAAGGGCAGGGGAATGAACGCGAGCACCACCACGGCCGCCGCGTACAGCGCCGCGGTGTAGTAGAAGAGATAGTCGGCATCCCAGGAGTACAGCCTGGCAGCGATAAGTGGCGACGCCGCGCTGAACACGAAGCGCGAAGTGGAGAGCAGTCCCAGCGTCGTTGCCGCGGTTCCCTCGCGCACGATGTCGATAGCCGCCGCCGTCAGGATGGGCTGGTCGCTGTACAGGAACAGACCAAGCGCGGCAAGCAGCACCGACATCACGACCAGTGTGTCGCCTAACGGGGCCATGAGCAGCGTTATCACCCCGAGGGCGATCAGTCCGGGAATCAGGATCAGCTTGCGGCCGAACCGGTCCGACAGGTAACCGGTCACGGGGCTGGCGAAAATGCCTACGAACACCAGCAGCCCTATCAGCCCGCCCCGCAGGGCCAGATTCTCGAAGCTTCTCCCGTCTTCGCCCTCCGCGATCAGTCCCAGCTCGTCCGCCAGGTACAGAGGCAAGACGGTCACGAACCCCAGGTAGGCCATGCCCCTCAGCCCGGCGACCGTCATTATGCCCCACACGCGCGCATTGCGCACGATGAGCTTCGTTTCGGCAAGCTGCGACCGCAGCGCTTCAGCCGTTTGCGTACCCGCCGCCTCTTGCGCCCTATGCCCGATGTCTCTGAAGGCCCAGAAAACAAGGAGGGTCAGAAAGATGGGGACTACCGCGTAGATGCTGATGATCGCCTGCCAGCTCAACGCAACCAGCAGAATGCCTGTCAGAGGGGGACCGATAACGTCGCCGACGTTGCCGCCGACGCCGTGGAAGGACAAGACGGACCCGCGCCTCTCGCGGAAGTGGGAAGACAGCGCAGCCATCGCGGGCAGGTGCCACACCGAAGCGGCCACACCGACTACCGCCATGCCGAACAGCAGCAGCGCGTAGCCCGCGGGATTGAGCTGGCCTGACACTTGCTCGCCAGTACCGGAAGTCTGCGCTACCCACGAAGCGCCCGGCACGAGCCAGCCCGCGCTCGCCATCAGCAGCCACCCGATGCCGAACAGCCCCATGCACGCCGCCATCACCCAGCCCCAGTACCGCCGCAGCGCGTCGGTGAGCACGCCGCCCGGCAGCGCCACCACGCCAGAGACGACCTCCCTGGTGGACTGGATGCTGGCCACGGCGACGCTGCTGCCGCCCAGCAACAGGTCCCGCACCTCGGGCATGACCACGATGAAGCTTTGGGCTATCCAGTGGAATACGCCGTGGCCGCTCGTCAGGCCGCCGATGATGAAGGCGGCCGTTCGGCGAACGCCGGTGCGCCCCTCGACTACGGCGGACGGCGCTCCGTGATTGTGGTGACTATGAGCCACGGCGGACTACTCTCCCACGCTTGGCGACGGCCCGAGTGCAGCTAGCTTGCGCCTGCCCCTGCTAGGCCGAGCACTATGGTCGAAATGACTATGAGGATCGCATACGGGATGAGAGAAATCAGGACCACGAAGAACGCCCGCCAGGTGGACGTGTAGTCCAGGCACTGACGTACGGCAATGATCATGCACGCAATCTGCCAAATGAGGGCAAGCAGCCCTATCAGCCCGCCCACGCCGGGCACGAAGACAAAGATCCGAAAGATGCCGGGAGCCTGCGCGAAACCGGTGCCGCGGGCGAGCTGACCCCAGTCGGCGTCTGTGGCTGGCGTCTTGAGAAGGGTAGTGCCCACAATCCACGTAACGAGAGCCCAGAGCGCCCAGCCGACAATTCCCAAGATGACGCCGAATACCAAGTCCAATATGTCGACTGACTCTTCGCCGGAGATCACCCCACTGAGCAACGCCCCGACACCGGTGCAGATGGAGACGATGACCACCACGGCCATCGCCTGCCAAGTTGCGCTGCGGTCGCCCTCTACATCCTCGTAGGTATCGACATTCATTCGAACTGCGCCCAACATCCTGGCAAGCATCTTCACATCTCCTGTGGCTAAGGGTATGAGTTCTGTGTGCGGCTCAAATGGGCAAGACCGCAAGAACGCGACTCCGCCCGGTGTCCGCGCGTCCGGCGAAAGCTTAACACATACTCCATACGTCTGGTAGACGGCGGCTCAGCCGAAGGGCGTCCCAGCCTGGGCGGCGGCATGGAGAGAGCCGGATTGGGCAGGTCAGGAGGGGCCAATAGCCGCCCATTCGTGGGGAAAACCGCGAAATGTGTGTCATTCTGTAACATTCTGTGTCATTTCGCAGCTGGGGGCCTTGGCGGATTGGGCTGTTTGGAACACTTAGCGAGACCGGTTTGGGAACGGGAGAATCAAAATGTAGCGGAAATGTAACAGGTCCGCGGGAGGTGCCGTTGTCGTATCTTCACCCCCATCCCTTCGGCAAGCACGAGGGAGGCTCTAACCTTCCCCCAGTCCAGGGGGAAGGGACTTGTGGGTGGTGGGGTCAGTCCCTCGTGGAGGGGAGAATAGCACGGATGTGCGTAGGAATCAAGGGGGAAGGGGTTTCGGAGTATGCCTGCCATCCAAAATTGACCTCTTGTTGAGTCCGTCCTATAATGTGGCCTGCGAAGCAAACCCGCGCTCGTCGCGCTCCGCGACGGGGTGCATAGCCAGAACGCGAGGAGTGAAATCTGCGATGGTACAACAACAGGCGGCCCTGTTAAGACCCGAAACCCTCATAGAGCAGTTTAAGGCTAACGGCGTGACGCACATCGTTACGATTCCGGACAGCGAGACGAACTACCTCTACGAGCTTATGGCCGAAGAGCCCTGGCTCGACATAATCCCGACCTGCAGAGAAGGCGAGACGATGGCAATCTCCCTCGGTTTGCTGGTTGGCGGCAAGGTGCCCGTGTGCCTCATCCAGAACACCGGCATGCTGGAGTCGGGCGACTCCATTCGCGGCATGGCGCTTGACGCCGGCTTCCCGATGGTGTTGGTTGTCGGCTACCGAGGCTGGACGCGACACGGCGTCACGCCCGACACCGTGGCCAAGTACACCGAGCCGTTCCTGCACGCTTTCGGCATCAACTACTACCTGGTGGAGCAGGACGACGACGCGGACCGCATCACTTTGGCGTTCAACGAGGCCAAAGAGACCAAGCGACCAGTCGCGGTGCTGATAGGCGACGAGTACCACGGCTTCAACCGCTAGCCACAGGAACGACACCGGACCACAACTCAACCGTCCTTGACGGAGTGCGGCAACGCTCGAACCGAGAGGACTTAGACCCGGAGGATACCGATGATCGAAGCATCTGAAATGTTCAAGACCTTCAAGGACCACCGCGGCAAGGCGATCGTGATACCCACGGGCACCGCGGGCCGGCACTGGATGGACTACACCGAGGACACCGACAGGGACCTTTCCCTCGGCGGCGCGATGGGGCACACCACCTCTGCCGCGCTAGGCCTCGCGTTGTCGCTTCCCGATGAGAAGATAGCCCTGTTCGACTCCGAGGGCTCGCTGCTGATGAACCTCGGCATTCTCGCCACCATCGCGGGCAAGAAGCCGGAGAACTTCTTTCACTTCCTCATGGACAACGGGTGCTACGCCACCACCGGCGGCCAGCCCGTGCCGAACTCCGACGACATTGACTACGCCGGCATGGCGAAGGGAGCGGGCTACGCCGCGACCTACCACTTCGACGACCTCGAGGAGTTCGCGACGAGCATCGAGTCTATCATGGCGGAGTCCGGCCCGGTTTTCGTCTCCATTAAGATCGTTCCCGAGGTGGAGAACGAGCCGATCGGACGCAGGGTTCGCAGGCCCTCCAAGCCGCGAGGCCAGTCCATCAATGACCTTCGCGCCGCCGTCGGCATAGCCGACTAGGGAGAGCTTACACTCGCAAAATGATGTTTGTGCAGGGTAGGTTGGCTAACCTACCCTGCACGTGCGTCACCTAGACCCGACGGCCGCACCTGAGGGATCAAGCGCAAATGAGCAACGTGTATTGCACAAACTGTGGCCAGTTAGCTGACAGGCCAACCAAGTTCTGCAAACAGTGTGGCAACTCTTTGGAAGACGAATCGACATGTCCAAACTGCGGAAACGTTCCGGACCCGGACGCGAGGTTCTGCAATCATTGTGGGCATTCAAGGCTGAGTGCACCGGCAGGAGCGCCGATCGGAACACCGATACGGCCCATGAAGAGCAAGGTGGCCGCCGGAATTCTTGCGATTCTGCTAGGCACTCTTGGTATTCACAAATTCTACCTTGGCTATACTGGACCGGGGGTTCTTCTTCTCATCGCTAGCTTTCTCAGCGTCTTATTGTTTGTCGTTGTTATCGGGATTTTCGGAATCATTGCCATTTCAATTGTCGTGTTTATTGAGGGCATACTTTACCTGACAAAGACGGACGAAGATTTTCACCAAACATATGTGGAAAATCGCAAGGATTGGTTCTGATGCTGATCTCTGTGCTGGAGATAGTCCGGACCTGGGTCAATTGCTCGGGTGCAGAGGACGCATCGTACTCTCTAGACCGTTTTGTCCCTCTGCATGTACAACTACTAGATTGACATACTGACAGCCGCTTGGGTTTAATCCAAGGAACACGGTGGCCGCCGAGGTGCGGTAACTTTGGGCGCTAGCGAACGGGCGCGGCCACGCTTCTTCTACGGATGGGTCGTGGTGGGAGCCGCGTTCGTCTCCCACTTCATCAACTACGGCGTTCTCGTCGTCTCATTCGGCATCTTCTTCCCCTTCATGGCGGCCACCCTCGGCTGGGGCCGCGGGGTGCTGGCGAGTATGACCCTGGTATCGCGCGTCACCTCCGCCGCCGGAGCGCCTATTGCCGGGCGAGCCATCGACCGGCACGGGCCCCGCGTTTACGTCATGATAGGCGGCGCGGCCGTCGCGGTCGGCGCGGTGCTCATCTCCTTTATTTCTCAACCCTGGCAGATGTTCGCCGCCTACGGCGTGCTGATGGCGTTGGGCGGCCTTGCCCTCGGTCCTCTCGGAGCGGATTCCACGGTCGCCAGATGGTTTGTCCGCAGGCGGGGCAGGGCGCTCTCATTCTCCACCATGGGCATGTCCTCGGCGGGCGTCGCCCTTCCCCTGCCGTTGACGCTGCTCATTGACGGAGCCGGCTGGCGCCGCGCGTGGGTCGCGCTTGGGGCTTTCGTTCTGATACTGGCACTCGTAGTGGCGCCGCTCATGCGCAGGCGGCCCGAGGACTACGGCATGCTCCCCGACGGGGACGGCGCGAGTGATGGCCCCAAGGGCGTGCGGGGCGTCGTGGAAGAGGTGTCGCTCACGGCCAGGGAGGCGATGCGCACGCCGGCTTTCTGGCTGCTGCTGATAAGCACGAACTTCGCCGGATTCGCGATAAGCGGCGTAAATCTGCACATCTTCTCCTACCTCACCGACCGGCAGATCGAACCGGGCCAGGCCGCGATGGTGATAACCTACCTCTACTTCCTCCAATCCGTCGCCAAGCCCCTCTGGGGGTTCGCCGCCGAACGGCTGCACGTCCGCTACTGCCTCGCCGCTTGTTATGCCGGCGGCGCGGCAGGAATCCTGCTGCTGATGGGCGCGAGCTCGCTGATTCACCTTGGCGTGTTCGCTACGGTTTACGGACTGACCCGCGGGGCACAGTCGTTCGTCAGCAGCCTGGCCTGGTCCGACTACTTCGGTCGCGAGGCGCAGGGGGCTATACGAGGCACCGCCCAGCCGTTCGGACTCATTTCCAGCGCGGGCGGCCCGGTGCTCGGTGGCTTCCTGTTCGACCTTCGCAGCGACTACTCGCTTGCCTTCACAGTGTTCGTCGCCGCGTTTGTAGTCAGCAGCATCGCCGCTCTGCTTGCGCGGCCACCCCGGCCAGCCCCTCAGCCAGCCAACGCGTAGGCGCAGGTTCGCCAACCGCCCGCGCATCCGGTTCACAGGTCCCTGCGCAGAGTCGAATCGCGGGGCAAACCCTGCCGCCAGTGTCAGCGGAGAGCCAACAAGGCCTGGTCGGCAACCCTTTGTGTGCGACTGTGCGCCCCGCCGTGGGGTTCGCTATAATGGGCGTGGCCGGCCCGCCACTCCATTCTGCCGACCGGCCTGGAGCATCGCATGATCAAGCATTTCTCAGTTCTCTACGTCGGCAACATCGACCTCGAAAACGTGGGGCTGGACGGCACCCCCGCGGACGACCGCCGCTACTCGAACGAGCGCCTGGTACAGTCCTACGACACGGCGACGCGGGCGGCAAAGCTGATGGACGAGCTCGGCTACTACGCCCTGTGGATGGCGGAGCACCACTTCCAGCGCGAGGGCTACGAGTGCATCCCTAACATAATTCTGCTGGGGACGCATCTCGCGTCGCAGACGAAGAGGCTCAAGTTCGGCTGCGCCTTCAACATCTCCCCGATGTGGCACCCGCTGCGCCTGGCCGAGGACTACGCCCTGGCAGACGTCCTCACCAACGGGCGCATCATCTTCGGCGTGGGCCGGGGCTACCACAGCCGAGAGGTCGAGACTTTCGGGGCGCCCGTCATCGACAACGACGCGAACCGCGAGCTGTTCGAAGAGCAGATGGAGGTCATTCGCAAGGCCTTCAACGAGGAGTCGTTCTCCCACAAAGGCAAGCACTACACCATACCGGCGGATGTGCCCTACCGCGGCTACGACATGCAAGAGATAACCCTGGTGCCGCGCCCGCTCAACCTGCCGGTGGAAACCTGGCAACCGATCGTGAGCGGACGCAGCATCGAGTTCACCGCCAGGAACGGTTTCAAGGGCGTAGTGGCCCTCACCGGCGAAACGATAGTCGAGGACATGTTCGCCAGGTACAAGGAGGCCGCCGCGCAACACGGCAGGGAGCTGGAGCTGGGCGAAGACCTGGCACTGGGCATTGGCTTCTACATTGCGGACACCGAGCAGGAGGCGATTGAGCGGCTCCGCCCCTTCCACGATGAGCGTTACAAGTGGTTCGCGCCATTCGGCTTCGTTCGGTACGCGGACGAGCAGGGCCGCACCTGGGGTACACCCGGCGCGCCGGCCCGCGTGCCCCGCGTGGAGGATGGAGCGCAGCAGAAAGCGTGGATATGCGGCCCCGCGTCGGAGCTGGTTGACTATCTGCACGAGGTGGAGAGCAAGTACCCCGGCCTGGAGCACATCATCCTGCACTGGCCGGAGGGGATGCCCCGGGACGAGTTCATGGAGCAGCTCCGAGTTTTCGCCGCCGAGGTGATCCCGGCGTTTCAGCGGCAGGCGGCGGCCGCGGCTGGGGACGACTCATAGCGCCGCGGGCGCGGCTCGGGGAGGCCTCACGATGGGAAACATAGTGGCGATCGGCGGCGGCGACATGGCGAACCTGGAGACGCGCGCCATCGACGAGCGTATCATCGAATTGACCGGCGCCGCCAAACCCAGGGCCCTGTTCGTCCCGACCGCCAGCTACGACAGGGTAAGCTACTGGGAGGACTTCCGGAGAGTCTACCGCGATACATTGGGCTGCGAGACCGACGTGTTGTTTCTGCTCGGTGTCACACCGTCCAGGGAGGAGCTGGAGGAGAAGATTCTGTCGTCGCACCTGGTGTACGTCGGAGGAGGCAATACGCTCAAGATGATGCGCCGTTGGCGCAGGCTGGGCGTCGACGCCATTCTGCGAGAGGCCCACGACAAGGGTGTCGTGCTCGCCGGACTGAGCGCGGGCTGCATCTGCTGGTTCAGCTGGGGCCACAGCGACTCCATGGCCTTCTACCAACCGGATGGCTGGAGCTACGTCAGGGTGAAGGGCATGGGTCTGATCGACGCGCTGGGCTGCCCGCACTTCGACAGCGCAACTGCGGGCGTGCCCAGGAAGGCCGATTTCGAGCGCATGGTGTCGCGCAACCGCGATGTCGGAATCGCCATAGACAACAACTGCGCCATCGAGGTGGTGGACGGCGGCTACAGCGTCATCACCTCCCAGGAAGGTGCGGGCGCATACAAGCTGCTGAGCCGCTCGGGGACTATAACTACCGAACCGATCGAGAAGAGCGAGAGCTACGCGCCCCTGGCGGGCCTTGTAAGCAAGTAGGGCGCCTCGCATTTGCTGCCACTAGCGCGAGTCCGCACCACCCGCGCCCCGCTGCGGCGCCCTCCGTCGCCAAGCCCTACAAACGGGAGGATACGCGCGTGCCAATTCCCGCGACGATAGTCGAAATCACCCAGGCTTCGCCGACGACCAAGGCGCTGCGGCTCGATACGGGCGGCAACCGGCTGTCGTTCAGGCCCGGCCAATGGGTCGACTTCTATGCTGACGGCGGCGGAGATACCGCCGTGGCCGGCTACTCGATCACGTCGGCCCCGTCCCTGACGGGCGGCTTCGAGCTTGCCGTGAAGTTGGTAGGGGAGAACCCAGTCACCCACTACGTGCACCAGAGGGCTAGGGTAGGCGACGTTGTGGAGGTCGAGGTCGGTGGCGACTTCCTCTACACGTCGGACATGGGCGGCCCGCTCGTCCTGGTGGCCGGGGGAATCGGCATTACTCCGTTGATGAGCATCGTGAGGTACGTCGATGAGTCCGAACGGTTGGTGCCGTTGACGTTGCTTTACAGTGCTAAGACGCCCGACGAGTTGCTGTTCAGAGAGGAACTGGAAGACATCGCCCGCGGAAACCCCGATATAGACTGCCACTTCAGCGTCACACGGCCCGTCGCAGCCGGCTGGACCGGTCGAGTGGGCAGAATCGACCGCGACATGGCCGCAGCGGCGGGCGTCGACGCGGGGTCACTCTTTTTCATATGCGGCCCGCCGCCGATGATCGCCGACATGGTCCGCATGGCGACGTCGCTGGGGGCGCCCCCGTCTCGAATCAAGTACGAGGGCTGGTAACGCCGCGCCGACCCACGAGGGGCGGAAGGCGTATTTCCGAACCAGTGCCCGGCCCTGGCCGAAGAGCGGGGCTACTGCCACCTCTTGAGTCTGGACAACAGGGCCTTAGATATGGCCTTCGCCTCGGCCATCGTTACGTTGTCGGCCTCTATGAAGTCCGAGACGATGGCGCTCATCTGGTCGACCGTGAGGTCGGGGTCGACGAACGCCCCTTCCTGGTAGCAGTGCGTGCAGTACTCGACGCTAAGCGTTTCGTTCGCCTCGGTGCCAAAATCGGAATCTTCGAAAATCTCCATGTTGCAACTCTGGCAGACAGGGACATTCGGTTCGGCTAGAGTCAAGGTCTCCCTCCTTGCGAGGCCCGGTCCCAGTTCTCAACGCGGGTCGCCGGTTGCCAGATTTTCCAGACTGGGCAACTAAGCATAACACCATCCCGCAGCCGATTTCTAGCGAGCGGATTCGAAAATTGGTCCGCATGGATTTGGTCCGAAGCCGCATAGGCGGGGCGGCCCTGGTTTCCGCCCGCTCATCCTTACGTCAAGGCCTGCCGCGCCCCAATTCCGGCGTGATTTGCCACAAGCGAGACGCTTGGCGCTATAATGTGCGCGGTAAGGTAACGCAGGGCGGACTCAGTCCGGGCCGGCGAAAGTGAAAGCAACAGCGGAAATTGGAGGTAAGTACATGGGAAATCGGCTTGAGGGTAAAGTAGCAGTCGTCACTGGCGCCGGCCGGGGCATTGGCCGGGGCGTGGCGTTGCTGCTTGCCGAGGAGGGGGCGTCCGTCGTGGTGAACGATCTGGGCTGCGACGTGGACGGCTCTGGGGCTTCGAAAGCCCCCGCCGACAGCGTGGCGGAGGAGATCAAGTCGCGTGGCGGCAACGCTGTCGCCAACTACGACAACGTGGCGGAGATGGAAGGCGGCGAAAACGTAGTCAAGACGGCCGTTGACAGCTACGGCCGTCTCGACGTGCTGGTCAACTCCGCCGGTATCACCCGCGATCGAATGATCTTCCAGATGACACCCGAGGACTTCGACCTCATCATCAGGAACAACGGCAAGGCCACGTTCGCCACCTGCAAGTACGCGGCCATAGTCTTCAGGCAGCAGCGCAGCGGGCGCATCGTCAACATGACGTCGGACGCTGGGCTAGGTGAGATTGGCCGTTCGAACTTTGCGGCCGCGTCCGAGGGCATCGTAGGGGTTACGCGCACGGTGGCTCGCGACCTCGGCAGGTACGGCGTAACCTGCAACGGCATCTCCCCCATGGTCGAGACCAGGCAGTTCCCGGGCACGGTAGACGAGTACCGAGTCGCGTCGGGCGCACCCCGCGACGAGCGCGCGGGCATCGGCCAGTCCCCGCCGCTCGCCGACTGGCAGGGTCCAGGATATCGAGACGACCCAGACAACGTCGCGCCGCTCGCGGTCTACCTGTCCACGGACGCCGCACCGCATATCAACGGCTACATTTTCGGCGTTCGAGGCGGCAGCATCTACCTGTACTCGAACCCCGCAATAGAGCGGAGCGTCCACAAGTACGGCAACTTCAACATGGACGAGATGGACGTGCTCATGCCCAAGATGATCGGCAGCGGCTTCTAAAGTCCGCGCCGTTCCGCTCTGATTCAGCCAAACGAAAGAGAGAGGTCATACTATGGGAAACAGACTTGAGGGCAGGGTAGCGATTGTCACGGGCTCCGGCCGAGGCATCGGCGCCGCATGCGCCAGGCTGCTCGCCGAGGAGGGCGCCGCGGTCGTTGTCAACGACATCGGTGGCGCCGTCGACGGCACCGGCACGGCCACCACTCCCGCCGACGAGACCGTAAATGACATAGTCGAGGCCGGCGGCAGGGCGGTCGCCAACTACGACTCGGTCGCCGAGTTCGACTCCGCGGGCAAGATAGTCCAGGCGGCCATCGACAACTTCGGCAGGCTGGACATCCTGGCCCACCCCGCGGGAATCCTGCGCGACCGCATGATCTTCAACATGACCGAGTACGAATGGGACGGCGTGTTGCAGGTCCACCTGTACGGCGCGTTCAACATGGTCAAGCACGCGGTTCCGCACATGATCAAGCAGAACCACGGCCGCATAGTGCTGTTCTCGTCCGGCTCGGGCCTCGGCTCTTCGGGCCAGTCGAACTACGCCATGGCCAAGGAGGGTATGGTGGGCATGGTGCGGGCGCTCGCGCCGGAGCTCGCGCCCTACGGCATCACGATAAACGCCGTCTACCCCGGCGCCGCCACGAGGATGACCGCCACGGTGCCGCAGAGCTCCCGCGACCTTCGCGCGCAGGCGTCGGGGCTGGCTCCGCCTCCGGTCGACCCGGAGGGCGTGGGCGACGCCGAGAACAACGCCCCCAAGGTCGTCTACCTGAGCACGGAGGCAGGCGGGGCCGTCACCGGCCAGGTCATCGGCACCAGCGGTTGGGTCGTGTCTCTCTACTCGCCCAGGCACGTCATGAGGAGCATCCACAAGGATGGTCGCTGGACACTGGACGAGCTGGACGAACTCATCCCCATTTCCATCGGCAGGAACCTGTCCAACCCGATGCCGCCGACGCCCCCGCGCCAGTAGGCTGGGGGCTGGCGAATTGCCGCCCGCGCCGACGTGCGCGGGCGGCAATTCGCGCCTATCTCGATTGACGCGAGGGTCAATGTGCGGGCCGCGGGCTCGCGCGTTGACAGGTGCGCGTTCGTGTTGTTACCATTCCGTTGCCTTAGGTAAGCCCTCCGTTACACCACACCAGTTCGGCCACGCCAACAGGATCTG
Source organism: Dehalococcoidia bacterium (assembly GCA_965262385.1). Taxonomy (GTDB): domain Bacteria; phylum Chloroflexota; class Dehalococcoidia; order Lucifugimonadales; family CATOSD01; genus CATOSD01. Next base: position 712,849 of record CBDHFB010000016.1, read on the forward strand.
AAGGTACGCCAATGCCACACGTTTCGGGCCTGCGATGTCGGGAGTGCGACCGCGAATATCCGGTCGAGCCTCTCAACGTCTGCGACTTCTGCTTTGGTCCCCTCGAAGTCGTCTACGACTACGTCAGCATAGGGAACAGCATCAGCCGCGAGAGCATCGCCAACGGCCCACTCACGATGTGGCGTTACCACGATCTGCTGCCCGTCAACAGCGAGTACGTGCTGGACATGGGCACGGGATTCACTCCCTTGGTCAGGGCCAAGAACCTCGGCAGAGTACTTGGGCTGGACAACCTGTACATCAAGAACGACAGCGTAAACCCAACGTTTTCGTTCAAGGACAGGGTTGTATCCGTGGCTACCGCCAAAGCCCTCGAGTTCGAGTTCGACGTGCTCGCCTGCGCCTCTACCGGCAACCTGGCCGGTGCGGTAGCGGCGCACGGCGCCAAAGCCGGCATGAAGACGATGGTCTTCTTCCCGGCCGACCTCGAGAAGGGCAAGATAATAGGCGCCGGCATCTACGGCGCCGACCTGGTCGCCGTGGACGGCACCTACGACCAGGTCAACCGGCTATGCAGCGAGCTGGCCGACAACCACCACTGGGCGTTCGTAAACATCAACATGAGGCCCTATTACGCGGAGGGCAGCAAGACCCTGGGGTACGAGGTGGCCGAGCAGCTTGGCTGGCGCGCCCCCGACAACTGCGTGGTGCCCGCCGCGTCCGGCTCGATGTTCACCAAGATCTGGAAGTCGTTCAACGAGATGGCCGACCTGGGCCTGATCGACCGGCCCAAGACCGGTATGCACCTTGCCCAGGCCAAGGGATGCTCGCCCATTGTGGAAGCCTACGACCTGGGAACGCCCCACGTGCGGCCGGTCGTGCCCGACACCATCGCAAAGTCCCTCGCTATCGGCAATCCCGCGGATGGCTTCTATGCCCTCCAGACCGTCGCCGCCTCCAACGGCTCGGCGGTGGTCGCTCACGAGGATGAGGTGGTCGAGGGCATTCAGCTGTTGGCCGAGACCGAGGGCATATTCACGGAGACCGCCGGCGGCGTCGTAGTATCCGGCCTGCGCAGGCTGGTGAAGAAGGGCGTCATCAAGCGGGACGAGCTTACGGTGGCCTACGTCACCGGCAACGGACTGAAGACTCAAGAGGTCGTCGAGGACCTCATCCACCCAATCGAGACGACACCCGACTACGAGGCCTTCCAGACCGCGATGGCGGCGCGCTGAACGCGCTACCCTTCGCCAGCCGGACCACTGACTGCGAGAGCGACATGGCAAGCAAGAGAGTGAAATTCACCTTTCCGACCGAACTTATCACCGAGCCTGTCATTTACCAACTCGGCCAGAAGTTCAAGATCATAACGAACATCCGACGCGCGGACGTTCGGGAGGACATGGGCTGGGTGGTGCTCGAGTTGGAGGGCGAGGAAGAGGAAATTGACAGGGGCATGCGATGGGTCTCCGCCACCGGAGTCAGAGTCGACCCGGTGGGCGGTGACGTGATAGAGGGATAGCGACCTCTTCGCGCGCCGTGAAACCACTGCCCCAAAGCTGAATGCGCGGCGCTGCCGGCGGCCGGAGCGGCCGCCGGGGAATGCTACCCGAACATCTGGAGGATGCAAGGCATGAGTGTAATGGTAAGGATACCGACGCCGCTTCGCCGCGTCACCAACGGCCAGGACAAGGTCAACGTAGAGGGCGGCACGCTGAGCGAGGTGGTGGGTGCGCTCGAGAACGAGTTCCCCGGTATCAGGGAGCGCCTCTGCGACGACACCGGGGCGCTGCGCAACTTCGTCAACGTCTACGTGAACGGCGAGGACGTGCGCTTCCTCGAAGGGCTGGACACGTCCACCAGCGACGGCGACGAGATCAGCATAGTCCCTGCGGTGGCCGGCGGAGCCTAGGGCCCCGCTCCGAGTTCGGCCCGCCTACGTCAGATCGGCGGGATGCCGCTTGTGCCAGTCCGTGATGGACTGGTATGCGCGCGCCGCCGCCAGCGCGGCATTCTCGTCGTACGCCCTTCCCATGAACTGGATGCCCGTCGGCAGACCCTCTTCCGAAAAGCCGCTCGGCACCGAAATGGCCGGCAGACCCGCGCCGTTTCCGACGGCGCCCATCGTATCCCGCCCGCCGTGAAGCGCCGCGCTGCGGAACTCCTGGTCCAGCGGCGTCGCAATCGTGGAGCGCGTAGGCCCCACCAGCGCGTCGAACGGCGCCATCACCTCTTCGGCGTTCCTCGCCATCACCGACCGCAGCCTCGTCGCCTTCACGTAGTCCTTCGCCAGCACGGCAACGCGGGCGTAGAGGCCGTAGCGGTCCTCCGGGGCCGTCAGACCCGCGGGCAGGCCCGCGTCCACGAAATCCTCGAACGCGCTCGCCGCCTCCGCGAACATTATCGTGCGGTTGATGGCCTCGTGCGGCAGGTCGGAAAACTCGACCTCCTCTATGTCCGCAATGGACGCCAGCGCCTCGAGCGCGCACTCGAAGTTGGAGCGCGTGGGTTCGTCAACGTTGTCTGTCACGCCCTTGACGACTCCGAGCCTGAACCGGCGGCCCGACACGTCCGAATCGTCGTAGTGAAAGGTCCGCTCTGTCGTGGAGAGGTCATTCGGGTCGCTGCCCGCAATCGCCTCCAGCACCAGCCCGCAGTCGTCCGCTGTCAGGCACAGGGGCCCGAGCTTGTCGAGCGTGTACGACAGCGCCATCGCGCCGTAACGGCTCACGCGCCCGTACGTCGGGCGCAGGCCCGCCACGCCGCAGTTGCTGGCAGGAGAAATGATCGATCCCCCCGTCTCTGAGCCGATCGCGAATGGCACCAGCCCGGCGGCGGTAGCCGCGCCGGAGCCGCTGGAGGAGCCGCCGCTCCACCTTCCCTTGTCCCAGGGTGTGATGCCCGGCCCTGTAAAAGACGCGACAGGCTGGCGGTATCCCCCACCCCCGGCCAGCTCGACCATCGCCAGCTTCGCGGCCAGCACCGCCCCCGCCTCCCTCAGACGCACAACGACCGTGGCGTCGTAGTCGAAGACCTGGCCTTGCAGCGGCGCCGCGCCCCAGGTCGTCGGAATGCCTCCCGACGTGGCGAGCAGGTCCTTCGCCCCGTAGGGGATGCCGTGAAGCGGCCCCCTGTAGTTGCCGCCGCTTATCTCCTCCTCCGCCCGCGCGGCCTGGCTCAGGGCCAGGTGACGTGTGACCGTCACCACGGCGTTGTAGTCCGGCCCCAGTTTCTCGAGCCGGTCCAGGAACAACACGGCAAGCTCGACCGGCGACGCCTCGCGCGACTCGATCAGCCCGCTCAACTCGCGAATGCTGGTGAAGACGTAGTCGTTGGCGGTCACGTCACTCCTCCTCGCGGTACGGCGCGAAAACCGACATAGGCTCGTCGCCGTTCTTTAGACTGACGGCCCTCAGAGCCTCTGACGTCTCCACGATGCCCTGAACGCCCTTGCGCACCTCGGCGAGTTGGCCTTCGTCAAGTCTGTCGCCGTAAAGCCGGCTGACAATGCGGAGCCTGTCTTCCACCTCGTGTACGTCATGCTCGCTCACGGTCGGTCTCCTATTTGTGACTGGTCCCTCTCAAACGGGGACGGCTGATCGGCTCGCTCTACCCAAGCGATTCTGCATTACGCGGACGCTGCCAGTATCAGTATGGCGCGGCAGCAGTGGAACGCCTCCAAGTAGTCGCTGGAGGTGAACGACACAGTGACCCCATCATGCCGTTCCACTCCGGGAATGAAGGCGGCGAGGTCGGCCATGCCGGCGTTAGCGAGCCGCAAGGTCATTGTGACCGGCGACTCGTAGCGTACGGGCGCTATCTCCTCCCGGCGCTCGACGGCAGTAGCGGCCTGCTGCCGAATAAGCGCCTGTGACGCAATCGGAGACAGGCACTTGGCGGAGTACCGCGTCAGCGCCTCCTTCACGGTGGCGACTTCGACTTCAGGGATCAGTTCCTTCGCCATGGCGGTTGTGGTCGAGTCGCCGGTTACGAGCACCACAGGCACCCCGTGGTAGCCGGCGATGCCGGCGTTCACGCCCAATTCGCCCTGCGACTGCCCATTGACGCGAAAGTCCGCCACCGCCCCGGTGAAGGTATGGTCGAGGATGCCGCTCGTGCCCGCTCTGCCGTGATAGCCGACGCACAACACGGCGCCAAAGCTGTCGTCCAGGCCGGCCATCATCGTCTGCGGTTTGGGTGAGCCTGTAATCAGTTGGGCGCGCTGGTCGAGCAGCTCGTGGATGAGATTCATCTGGGTGCCGTGGCTGTCGTTGACGACTACCTCGTCCGCGCCCGCGTTGAAAGCCCCTTCGACCGCCGCGTTGGCCTCCAGCGTCATTAGCCGCCGAGCCGTCTCGTAGTCTTTGCCGTCCCGTCCCGTATGGTCCCTGTGAACGACCCCGCTCACGCCCTCCATATCCACCGAAACGAGTACCTTCAGCGCCATAACACACCCCCAACCTGTACTTCCTGCCATGATACCACAGGGGTATTGGCGAATATGATCGGGGCGGCTTAGCCGCCGACGATAAGCTGTATAGCCAGCGTCGCGAGCCCCAGGTAGATGAGAAATCCCACGACGTCCGTTATGGTAGTGACCGCCACAGCGGACGCGAGCGCGGGGTCGATGCGGAGCGCGCGAAGGCCAAGAGGCACGACCACGCCGCTTATTCCTGCAACGATCATGTTCGCCATCATAGCCACGCCGACCACCATCGCCAGATATTCGTTGCCGCCCATCCAGATCATCACGATACACGCTGTTAGCAGTCCCAGTATGAGGCCGTGTATCAGGCCGAGCACAGCTTCCCTCATGAGAATCCGCTTGGCAGCCATCGTCCCCAGCTCGCCGAGGGCGAGGGAGCGCACGATGAGGGTCAGTGTCTGAGTGCCCGCGATTCCGCCTTGCCCGGCAATCACCGGAAGGAATGCCGCGAGCGCCACGGCCCTGCCCAGCGTCGACTGGAACAGCGTGATGATCAGCCCCGCGAGTATCGCCGTGCCGAGGTTGACGCAGAGCCAGGGCAGCCGGTTGCGCACGGAGCGCGATATCGGACCGTGCGCGGACTCGCTCCTGTCCACCCCGATCATCCGGTACATGTCCTCGGTGGCCTCGCTTTCCACCACGTCGATCATGTCCTCAAGTGTAAGAACCCCAACCAAGTGTTCGTCCTCGTCCACGACGGGCAGTCTCTGGATGCCGTAACGCTCCATCAGGCGGGCGCACTGCTCCTGGTCCGTGTCCGCCAGGACAGAGATGATGTCCGTCTCCATGAGCAGGCTGATCAGCTGATGTGGATGCGCCAATACGAGCTGGGAAAGGCTGATGCCGCCGCGCAACATCCCGTTGGAGTCCACCACGAACATGTAGGAGACCTCTTCGGGGCGGAGCTCGCCGGCCCACCGCCGCACGAACGACACCGCCTGCGAGACGGTCATTCGGTCGCGGAGGGCTATCAGGTGTGGCGTCATGAGGCCGCCGGCCTGGTCGTCCCTGTAATCCAGCAGGGGTATGACCTCGCTGGCGTCCGTCATGTTCTCCAACGCCGTCTTGGAAACGGCATCCGGAAGCCCACGGAGGATGTCCGCGGCAACTTCCGGCCTGGACTGGTCGAGGGTGGAGGCGAGCTGCCCCGGCACCATCGACATGCAAAGCTCAACGGCCTCCCCAGGCTCCAGTTCCCCCAGTATTTCCGCCAGGTTGTCGGGCGACAGATGTCCCAGCAGCCTGGTCTGCAACTCCGGGTTCATGTGAGAGACCACTTCCGCCTGGTCTTTCAGCCGAAGGCGAGAGATGCGCGCGACTGCCTCCGTAATCGCGCCGCGCGACATGAGGTCCGTCAGCCATGTGGTAACTCGATCGACTGTGGTCTGCGCGTGTACCAAGAACGACGTGGCGTCTCCGCGCGTGATGCGTTTTCTCATTCAGGTCCCCTGGGCGGCCGTCTCCAAACGGGGTCGAAGGCTGGCGTCAGCCAGCGCCAACCCTAGCTATTCTAGGCAGCTGGGGATGAGACGTTCTTGGCAAAAGTGGGTCAGTGAGAGCGATTTCCGAAAAGCACCTGAATCGCGGCCAACCGAAGGCCGCCTCAGAGCGCGCTCGGAAGGATTCTAAGCTCTTCAGCCGCGGCCCTTTCCACTTCCCCTGCGGACCAGGCGATGGGCACTCCCATGCCGCGCCGCCAAAGCGGCAGCATGTCGGAGTAGTGAGGCGAAAGCGGATTCCCGGACTGGCCGCCCGGCAGCACGAACCGGCTGGCGTCCCAGTTGCCAACGTCGATAACCATGCGCAAAGACGCGACGACCGACACGCCATCGGACGGGGCTTTCATCGTGTTGGCAGCCTGGCTCACGGTGTCCGAGTCGCCGCCCCATGGGAAAGGGCCGAGGTTCAGCAGCAGGCCCAGTGGCCGGCGAACCGACGCGGGGTGGCGCAGCGTGGTCGGCCTCACGCGGCCCCAGGCCCAGAGGTGCTCGTCCGGGCCGAACCTGACGCGAAGCCCATCGTAGGCTGCGGCCAGCGCTGCGTCCACTACCGCCAGCCACGGGCGGCCGAACCAGTCGTCTGGCCGTTCCTTCATGAGCCGCACCAGCAGGCATATCAACCTGTGGCCAATGATGGTGCGCACCGTAAGCGGCGTGAAGCCGTCGCCAAGCGCCCATTTGTGCGAACGGGGGGCCTTCGCCTCGGCCAAGCGCCTGGTCATTTCCCAGACGAAGAATTCGTAGAGCGACGCTGCGGTGGAGTCTGCCGCGACTCTTCCGTCCCACGCCGCCAGCATCTCGAGCGCCCTAGCCGACTCCACCGACGCCCCGGGCGCGGCGAGCACTCCGGACCGCATGTCAATCCACGGTAGGGATAGCAGGTCCATCTGCAGCGACTGTGTAGAGTTGACGTCCCAGTCGTTTCTCGACCGGAGCGCCTCGGCGATGCGCCGTTGGCGGTAGGGGGGCAGCCAGTCCGCGCTCAGAAAGAGGCCATCGTTCTCCAGGCCGAGGCCATCGTTCGCGGTCGCTACGAATCCCTCCTCCGGGTCGAAGACCGCCGGCACTTCGTCGAATGGGACGGGAAGGTCTTCCCAGCCCGCATCGAGTTCCCATCCGGCGGAGGGCAGCGTGCCATATCCCTTGCGGCGCGCCGGCACCTGTCCCGCCATGAGGCCGCCGACGCTTCCGCCTTCGTCGGCGTAGACCAGGCCGAATGACGCGAGGTTCCAGGTGGACCACGCCCGGCGGAACTCATCGAAGTTCCGCGCCACGTGAAGCTCGTCCAGTGTGCCCAACGGCGCCTCTGCCAGCCAGGTGGCCTCGAGGGACACCGCTGGCGCATCCGCGTCCAGCGCAGGGCTGATGATAGGGCCCCTCTTTGTCACCAACACCTCATCCACCAGTGGGGCGTCACCCTTGACGCCGATGACCTCGCGGAACACGTCGCACCTGACGAACTCATCGCCCTCCTGCACGCTTCGCCCGTCTGGGCCCACGCGCTCCAGGAACAGGTCCGTGTTATCCACCAGCCCCGCGGTGACGCCCCAGGCAATCGAACCGTTGTGCGCGGCGACGAAGAAGGGAGCTCCAACGAAGCTCGCGCCTGCGACCGTCCATTCGGGCGTGCTCACACGGGCCAGGTACCAGTTTGGCGGCACCTCCGGCCGCAGATGTGGGTCGTTGGCTAGTATCGGCCTGCCCGTGGCCGTCCGGCCGGGAGCTATCGCCCAGCCGTTGGACATGCCGCCGCACCCCGCCAGGCTCGCGAACGCCGCCAGGTCCGAGGCCAGCGCGTCGAACGCCGTCTTGGAGTTGGGTAGGTGAGCGGCGTCCCGGTGCCGCGCTGGCTCGAGCGCTGCCAGCGCCTCGGCGCCGTCCTCCTGGAGAATCTTCATCCGCGCGAGCTCGACGTCCCAGTTGGCCGACAAGGAGAAAGCCACAAGCTTGCCCACCGCCATCACGTCCTCGGCAAAATAGCGCGCCGCGTGGATACCGGCCAGCGCGAACTCGTGGGGCCTGCGCGGGCTGCCGAACGTGGCGCCGTCGTAGAGGCCGCGCGCGTAGGCGGTGATGTCGCGCCTGGTCTGCTCGCTCAGCGCCCTGGACTGCGCTGCCCCCGAGCGCCGGAAGCCGATTCGCCGGGAGAGCCTGTCCATGGGCAACAGCCCGGGTCCGCTGACCTCGGCCAACGTGCCACGCACCAGTCGCAGCAGGCCCTCGAGCTGTACCGCCCGGTCCTGGCCGTGGCAAAAGCCAAGGCCGTACCAGCCGTCCTCGACGCTGCCGGCCTCCACGTACGGGATCCCCCAGCGGTCCCTGCGTATGATCACTTCGGCACTGGCGCCGGGCGTCTCGATCCGGCCCGCGGTTGTGGGAAGCCGGCGGCCCAGCATAGCGAGCAGCAGGCCGCGAGAGAGTGTTTTCAGCATACCTTTACCTTTTGGCTCCCACACGACGGCCTCGCTCGCTTTTGCGCCGCGAAGCGTTAATCATCGCATTACGCCTACGGTCTGGATTGGCGAAATGCAGTCTAACAGAGGCGGCCCACACGGGGAAACGACAGGTGTGTGACTTCACCTTGCGGTCCAGTTTTCGACGACCATGTGTCAGATGTCGAGCCGTCCACTGGATACGTTCATTCTCCTCCGCAATTGCGCCTCATACGGTTGGTAACAACCATTGTTGACAATTACTATGAGACAAGTGGCAAATTGATAGGAAAGAGACGGTAACGGTAGACTGCGGGTTGCATTATGAGTCCTTGGGCCAACGGTGGAGGTTCCTGTATTGACCGAATCTTTCGCTCACATCAGTTCACGCAGGCCGTGGGTAACCATAGGCATATGGTTTCTGTTGGTTCTGGTTGCCCTCGGAATCATTGGCAAGTGGATGCCCACTGCCACTACCACGGAGCTTCGCTTGATCCCACGGTTCGGCGAGGTCGAGTCGGTGACAGCCAACGAGCTGTTGGAGGGCACCCCAATCGAGCCTCCGCCCGCTGAGATCGTCATCATTCAGTCAGAATCGCTGACGGTGGACGATGCGGAGTTTCGGAGGAAGGTCGAAGAGGTCACCAGAGAACTCCGCGCCCTGGGACCGGAAATCGTGGAAGGTGGCGTGAACTACTACGAAGCCTAGGCCAACAGTCCGACGGATTCTCTGGCGCTCGTTTCGACGGATCGCAAAAGCGCCATAGTGGCCCTACAGCTTACCGGCTCCATCGGGGAGGCGCTCGAGAACGTGGAGGAAGTCATCCACGTCGTCCAGGAGGCGGACCACCAGGACGGCTTCCGCGTGCTGATCGTCGGTGACGCAAGCAGCCGGTACGTACAGGCGGAATTGTCGGCGATGGACCTGGAGCAGGGTGAGCGGATCGGCATTCCCGTGGCGCTTCTCATCCTGCTGGTGCTCTTCGGCGCGGTGGTGGCCGCGTTGATACCGATAGGTCTGGCGATCGTTTCGATTCTGATCACGCTGGCGATAGTGGCAGTCATAGGCAACGTCTTCGGAGAGCTGGTCTTCTTCGTGCTGCTATGGATAACGATGATCGGCCTAGCAGCCCGTCTGAGGATTGACTGACGGGCCTTTGGTACAGGCGAGGTCAGACGGCGACAATTGTTGTTGCCGGGTGCAGCCACTGACGGCCCAGTAGCTTCGTATGCCTCACTGTGCCGACCACCCCGACGATGTCCGAGACACTTGCGGCAAACCTGTTGGTCGGCGTTTCGTGAAGCTGAGCCGCCCCAAAGCGGAACAGCTTGAGCAGGTTGTGGCCGGTGCAGATCAGCGACCACTCGCCGCTGACCTTCTCCAGGCCCCGCAGCAGGAACTGGCGGAAGCCCCGGCCCTGCTTGATCTGGCCGAACACCGGCTCCACCGTTTGCATCCGCAGAGCGTAGCGTTGCCGACCCCGTTTGGTCTGCAGCTTCCGGCGCATCCGGTCCTTGGGAGACAGATTGCTGGGTATGCGACCCCGGGGCGCTGGCGGCACAACCCGGCCGTGGCGGGTCCGCTCCGGCGCGACGAACGGGTCCACGCACAGCCCGTACAGACCATCGACCGCCTGTGCAGAGTAGTAGCCTGCGTCGGCGGACACCTCTTTGGGCACTGCGCCGACGTTGTCGATGGCCTCCTCCACCATCGCCACCGCCTGCTGCTTGTCCGAAGTCTGGTTGGTGGCCTGAGCCGCCACGATCACCTGGTGGGCGCTGTCCACCACCGCCTGACAGTTGTAAGCCTGCAGGAAGTCCCGTCCGCCCGGCGCAGGCATGATACGCGACTCAGCATCGGTGAAGTTACGCTGGGTTCTATCCTCAGGCACCCCCGAATGGCCCTTGCCCGCGGCCTCAGCCTGCTCCGCAGCCGCCTGCGCCTCGGCCTCTAACGCCGCCATCGCCTCCCGTATCTTCTGCAACCGCCCCTCCCGAAAGGACAACTCCTGCGGCAGTTCATCTCCGCGCTTGCTCTGTCCGTACCGCCGGTCCTCCTCCTCATCAACCTCCTGGGCACGCCGCAGCAACTCCGCTACCTCCCCCGCCAACTGCGCTTCCTTCTCCTTCATCCGACCGTAACTCATCGCCTTGTGCCTGGATGCGTTGGCCCTCACCTTGGTGCCGTCCAACGCCACGTGACCCAGCTTCACCAGACCCGCCTGCCGGCACAACGCCAATACCTGCAGGAACAGGCCCGACAGCGCTTCCAGATTGTCCTTGCGGAAGTCCGAGATGGTGCGGAAATCCGGCGTGTTGTTCGCCGCCAGTACCCGGAAGGCTATGTCCTCGTGGAGCCGCTGGGCGATTCGTCGAGAGGACGCCACTCCCACGCAGTAGCCGTACAGCAGCACCTTGACCATCATTCGTGGGTGATACGGAGGCCCGCCTCTGCTCTCCCGCTCGTAGCGGGCGGTGATCTCAGACAGTTCCAACTGGTCGACGACGTCGGAGATGAAGTAAGCCAGATGGTCATCCGGCAACCACTCCCGCAATGCCGCTGGCAACAGCAACTGCTGGTCTGGATCATAGGGACGGTAGGTCTTGCTCATCGCCGACTCCACGCTACTGGACTGCGCCTATTATACCCCCAACCACTCGCCTACCGTGTTTCTCAAACAGCTCGAGGCTCTGGCGCCCTGGGGGAGACTGGAGCAACACATTGTGCCCCACTATCCCAAAGCCGGTAGAGGCCGCAGGCCCTACACCCTGCCGGTAATGCTGCGGGTTCACGTAGTGCGGGTGACCTACAACTTCAGAGACCCGGCCATGGAAGACCTGCTGTACGAGGCCGATTCGGTGCGGCGGTTCGCGGGTCTGAGGCTGTCGGAAGACATACCCGACGAGAGCACCATCCCGAACTTTCGCCACTTGCTGGAGAGACACCGGTTGGGGCAGGAACTGTTCGAGGAGATCAAAGGCCATCTTAAGGAGCGGGGCGTGATGCTGAAGCAGGAGAGCATAGTAGATGTCACCATCATAACGGCGCCGTCGTCAACCAGGAACAAGGGGAATCAGCGCGACCCCGAGATGCGCCGGGTAAAGAAGGGCTGCCAGTACCATTTCGGCATGAAGCTGCACATCGGGGTGGTCGCCGACAGTGGGCTTGTGCACAGCATGGCGACTGCGGCTACAAACGTCCACGACGTAACGCAAGCGCACAGGTTGTTGCACGGGAGGAGCGGGCGGTATGGGGAGATGCCGGGTACATTGGGGTGGACAAGCGCGAGGAAAGAACCGGGGGGCTAAGGCGGGGTGGCATGTGGCGATGAGGGCGGGGCAGCGGCGGAAGTTGGAGCCTGGCAGTGCTGGGGCGATAGCGGAGAAGGCGAAGTCATCGATACGAGCCAAGGTAGAGCACCCCTTCTGGGACGTGAAAGGCATCTTCGGCTACGCCAAGGTGAGATACCGGGGTTTGGCCAAGAACGCCGAACGCCTCGCGTTGCTGATGGGGCTATCCAACCTGGTGCGGGCGCAGCGCTTGGTGGCTTGCTGAACCCGGCGCCGGGGGGTAGGGGCCTCCGTGTGTTGTCCACTTAGTAATCGGAGCAAGTGCCCGGCGCATCTCTGTCGTTGACAGCCCAACACCCCTGTGTTAGCCTGCGGCAATCCCGACCCAGGGCACAGGTTGCCAAGCGATAGACACACAACTTGGCGGCCGGACTCCGATTCAGAGCCCGTACAGAGAGCCACCCCCACGGCTTCTACGGCGTGGAGAATGTGTCTAAGTCACATGTACGCTCCCCGAGCAAAGGCACATGGCCGCTGGGTGGAAAAACATATACACACTTCAGGCAGCCGCACAGTCAAAGGAGGCCCCAACCATGACTAGCTCGCTAGTAAGGCACAAGTTCCTATTGATAATGCCGGTGGTGTTGCTGCTGATAGGCGTAATGGCCTGCGGCGGGGAGGAACCGGTGCCGACACCGACGCCCGTAAACATTTCGGCGATTGTGCAGCAGGCCCTGGAGAGCCAGCCCCAGGGAGTCACAGCCGAGGACATGGCGAATGCCATACAGTCGGCACTGGCTGCCCAGCCCGGTGTCAGCACCCAGGATGTGGCTTCGGAGGTCGCGAAGGTCTTGTTAGCGCAACCCGGAGTTACCATTGAGGACGTGGCGTCTGCCATCGCCTCCGCGCTGGAAGCGCGGCCCGGGGTCACGACGCAGGACGTGGCGACCGAAATCGCCAGGGCGCTCAGGGCACAGCAGCCCGGCGTCACCGAGGAGCAGGTTGCCGCGGCCATTCAGGGCGCCCTGGAGGCGAGGCCCGGCGTCACCGAAGACCAGGTCGCCATGGCCGTTGAGAACGCCCTGGCCGGACAGCAGACCGAGATTCAGGGAGCTGTCGAGTCCGCCGTGGCCGCGGCATTGATGGTCGAGGCTACGGGCGAGCCTGAGGGTACAATCGACGTGGGCAGAGCGGAGCTCGGGGCCTACATCTGCGATCCCAAGCACACCGCGGGCGTCGCGGACGTCGGCATGCAGGGCCACGAAACGCTCTTCACCTTGAACACAAAGGACGAGATCGTGCCCGAACTGGCCAAGAGCTGGGACATCTCCGACGACATGATCACCTGGACCATCGAGTTGAACAGGGGAATCACGTTTACCAAGGGATACGGCGAACTCACCGCGGAGGATGTAGTCTTCACCATCATGAGGGGCACGGAAGACGGCTCCGCGTTGCCGCGCGCCGGCGCACTTAGAGGATTGTGGCAGAGCCCGGACGGCTCGGTGGAGATCGACGGGGACTACACGATTCGGGTCAACACGGGCGAACCCGCCGTTGGCATGTTGGCTGAGCTATCCTGCCCTTACTGTGCTTACATACTGAGCAAGAAGCAGGTGGAGGAAGTCGGCTGGGAAGCGGCCAGCGACAACTGCGCGACCACCGGCCCCTGGGATGTCACCGAGCACAGGACCTCAGACTTCTTCTCCTGGGAGGCGGTGAACGACCACTGGCGAAAGACGCCCGAATTCGCCCAGTTAATATTACGTGAAGTGCCGGAGGAGAATACCAGGTTAGCCGGCTTCCAGACCGAGAAGCTGGACACATTCGTCATGGCGTTCGACACGCTCCCCGAAGTGCAGAAGCTGCCTGGGGTGAAGCTGATGGAAAGCTCCCCCGGAGCCACGATGCACTTCGGAATCTACGGCAACTACTACGTAACGGAGCGCCCTGGCTACGACTCTTCTCTGCCTTGGATATCGTCCTCGGCGGACGTTAACTCGCCTGAGTGGGAGAAGGCGCGAAAGGTTCGCAAGGCAATGACCATCGCCATCGACCGGGAAACCATCGTAAGCGAACTGGTGATGGGCCGTGGCGAGCCATTGACCTTGTGGGGATGGGAGAACAAGGAAGACAAGCTGCCCTCCGACGTCAAGTGGTCTTATGACCCTGAAATGGCGAAACAACTCCTGACAGAGGCCGGCTATCCCGACGGCTTCGACACAAGGCTGATGGTCTATCCACGCCAGGTGCCGGGCGACGTCCAGGCGTGCACTGCCATTGGCGGAATGCTCGAGAAAGTGGGCATACGGGTCGAAATGGCACCGATGCCCTACGCCAGCGCCTCGCCGCTTATCAGGAGCCGCGACTGGAGCCACCTGAACTGCCATGGAACCAATGCCACCAGGGAACCAATTCAGTTGATGGGGCTGATGCTAAGCACATCGGGATTCAACATGGGCTTCGAGCACGCCACCGTCGACCGACTTGTGGGCGAAGCAAGAGTGATATTCGATGTGGCCGCGCGGTTCGACAAAGAGCGTGAGGTGGCGCAGTTCGTGTTCGACAACGCGCTCGAAGCCGGAGTCTACACCGTTTCTCTCGTGTGGCCTCTGGGGCCCGCACTGGACCCGTGGTTTGACGAGCACCAGGACCGAGGCGATCCAAGAGCGCTGACATCGCTCGAGTGGGCGCGGCACCGTCGGTAGCGCTCCCCTCCTCCCTCGGAAAAGCAATCTGTATACTGGCGGCGTAGTGGTGCAAGGCAATAGTGCCACTACGCCGCCGTTGCCATACGCTCGCCCATCGGAGCGCGCCCGCTCCATCTCTCATCGCCGGTTGAAGCCGGCACGGGGCATTGACGTGTCATGACCCGCTTTCTGATAAGGCGCATAGCAGTCACTCTTGTCACCCTGTTCCTCGTCTCTATTGTTGTCTTCTTGATGGCCCGCGTCGCCGGAGATCCCAGGTCTCTCCTCCTGGACCCGTGGGCTTCGGAAGAGGACTGGGACAACCTGGGGAAAGAACTGGGGCTGGACAAGCCTGTCCATCACCAGTTCTGGCTGTTCTTGACGGGGCTGCTCAGAGGAGACATGGGCGATTCGTTCTCCGAGCGGCGCCCGGTAAGGGACGTGATTCTCGAACGCCTGCCGGCCACCCTGCAATTGGGGTTGAGCGCCTTCGTGTTTTCTCTGATCGGAGGCATGTCGCTGGGCATTCTCGGCGCGGTGAGGCGTGGGGGCGGCCTGGATCTGGCGGGCAAGCTGATCGCTCTGATAGGACAGTCGGCCCCAACGTTCTGGATTGGCATAATGCTGATCTTCTTCTTTGCGGTGAGGCTGGAGTGGTTGCCATACGCCGGTAGAGAAGACTGGCGAAGCTTCATCCTTCCCTCGGTTACTTTCGGCTGGGCAGTGATGGCAGCCAACCTGCGCATCATGCGCTCCGCGATGTTGGATGAGCTGGACTCTGAGTACGTTAAGTTTGCCAAGTCCAAGGGAGTTCCCGGGCATAGCGTCGTCTGGAAGCACACCCTGCCGAACGCGCTTATCCCTCCACTCACTATGGCGGGACTCACCCTGGGCAGCATGGTGACGGGGTCTCTGATTACGGAGACGGTATTCGCTTGGCCCGGACTGGGGAACCTTGCATGGCGGGCCGTCAGGCACGCTGACTACTCCCTACTTCAAGGAGTGGTTATTGTATTCACTATGGCATACCTGGCGGCGGCATTTCTGGTTGACGTGTTGTATGCGCGCATAGATCCCAGGATTCGCTTGGGCTGAGGCCGGAGCACGACCTATGGTTGACGAAACGAGACTGAGCCTGGCGTTGCGAGTGAGGGGGCTAAGACTGGCCGCGCTGCTGCGTTACGCCAGGCGACTGCCCATAATACCGGTCCTGGTTCTTGCCTTGGTGGTCGCCGATGGCGTCCTGGCCCCGTGGTTGTCGTCGCACAACCCCCGGGTCGGGGAACTTACCGAGCGGCTCTTGCCTCCCATGTGGATGGACGGAGGGAGCAGCGACCACATTCTCGGCACCGACCAGCAGGGCCGCGACATATTCGCGAGAATCAGCTACGGCGCGCGCGTGTCTCTTATGGTTGCGGCGGTTGTGCTGCTGGTAGGCGGTGGCATTGGCACCATCCTTGGCCTGATTTCCGGCTGGTACGGAGGCCTGGTCGATGAACTGATCATGCGGGTGGTGGACATCTTCATGGCCCTGCCGCTCATTCTGGTCGCCCTGGTCTTCGTTGTGGCACTTGGTCCTTCCTTCGGCGTCCTGCTCATGATAATGGGACTATGGATTTGGGTGCGCTTCGCCCGGATGGTGCGGGGCGAAGTGCTCAAGCTTAAAGAGATGGACTACATTGCCCTCGCGCAGGTGGCAGGCGCATCCACCCTGCGCATATTGTTGAGGCACCTCTGGCCAGGCGTGCGTAACACGGTAACGGTGGTAGCCACTCTGCAGGTGGGCCTGGTGATAATCCTGGAGGCGAGCCTGAGCTTCCTGGGCGCGGGGATTCCCCCACCTGAACCCGCTTGGGGGTCACTAATAGCCGAGGGAAGAGATGTGCTTGCCGGAGCCTGGTGGGTTTCCACAATACCTGGACTGGCGATTCTGGCGACGGTGCTGTCGCTGAACTTGTTCGGCGACTGGCTGAGAGACACCCTGGACCCCAAACTTCGCCAGCAGCTGTAGCCGGCTCTCGGCCTGAAAATTGGCGCGGCGAACTAGTGAACGCTTCTGGAGGAAAATTGCCGTCCTACACCTTCGATCATGTTCATCTGATGAGCAGAGACCCAGAAAGGCTGGTGGAGTTCCTCCGGCGGATGTTTGGCGCCACCGTTATCGCTACACCGGAAGTGAGAGGTGTCAAGACTGTCTTGCTGGGTTTCCATGGCCGGCGGGTCCACGTTACAGGGGGAGAACTCGTGGACGGGCCGTCTGAGTCGCACTACGGCGTGGACCACTTTGGTCTTAGCACGGACGACATGGAAGCCGCGGTAGCTGATCTCAAGGCCAAGGGAGCCTGCTTCAGCCAGGAACCGGCGGCACCTCGCCCGGGGGTGAAGACCGCGGAAATCATAGGTCCCGACAACGTGCGCGTCGAACTGGTGCAGTGGATGAGCTAGCAGCCCGTCCGAGAAACACGGTAGGCGAGTGGTCGTGGGAGTATAATAGGCGCAGTTCAGTAGCGTGGAGTCGGCGATGAGCAAGACCTACCGTCCCTATGATCCAGACCAGCAGTTGTTGCTGCCATCGGCATTGCGGGAGTGGTTGCCGGATGACCATCTGGCTTACTTCATCTCTGACGTCGTCGACCAGTTGGAACTGTCTGAGATCACCGCCCGCTACGAGCGGGAGAGCAGAGGCGGGCCTCCGTATCACCCACGAATGATGGTCAAGGTGCTGCTGTACGGCTACTGCGTGGGAGTGGCGTCCTCCCGACGAATCGCCCAGCGGCTCCACGAGGACATAGCCTTCCGGGTGTTGGCAGCGAACAACACGCCGGATTTCCGCACCGTCTCGGACTTCCGCAAGGACAATCTGGAAGCGCTGTCGGGCCTGTTCCTGCAGGTATTGGCGTTGTGCCGGCAGGCGGGGCTGGTGAAGCTGGGTCACGTGGCGCTGGACGGGACCAAGGTGAGGGCCAACGCATCCAGGCACAAGGCGATGAGTTACGGTCGGATGAAAGAGAAGGAAGCGCAGTTGGCGGCGGAGGTCGAGGAGTTGCTGCGGCGTGCCCAGGAGGTTGATGAGGATGAGGACCAGCGGTACGGACAGGGCAAGCGTGGGGACGAGTTGCCGCAGGAGTTGTCCTTTCGGGAGGGGCGGTTGGAGAAGATACGGGAGGCGATGGCGGCGTTAGAAGCGGAGGCTCAGGCGGCTGCGGAGCAGGCCGAGGCTGCGGGCAAGGGCCATTCGGGGGTGCCTGAGGACAAAGCCCAGCGCAACTTCACCGATCCTGAGTCGCGTATCATGCCGGCGCCGGGCGGACGGGACTTCCTGCAGGCTTACAACTGTCAGGCGGTGGTGGACAGCGGTCACCAGGTGATCGTGGCGGCTCAGGCCACCAACCAGAGTTCGGACAAGCAGCAGGCGGTGGCGATGGTGGAGGAGGCCATAGACAACGTCGGCGCAGTGCCCAAAGAGGTATCCGCCGACGCAGGTTATTACTCTGCACAGGCGGTCGAAGGTCTCTACGGGCTGTGCGTGGACCCGTTAGTCGCGCCGGAGCGGACCCGCCACGGCACAGTTGTGGCGCCATCGCCCCGGGGTCGCATACCCAGTCATCTGTCTCCCAGGGATCGGATGCGCCGGAAGCTGCAGACCAAACGGGGTCGGCAACGCTACGCTCTGCGGATGCGAACGGTGGAGCCGGTGTTCGGCCAGATCAAGCAGGGCCGAGGCTTCCGCCAGTTCCTGCTGCGGGGCCTGGAGAAGGTCAGCGGCGAGTGGTCGCTGATCTGCACCGGTCACAACCTGCTCAAGCTGTTCCGCTTTGGGGCGGCTCAGCTTCGCGAAACACCGACCAACAGGTTTGCAGCAAGTGTCCCGAACATCGTCAGGGTGGTCAACACAGTGAGGCGTACGAAACTATTGGTCCGTCAGTGGCTGCACCCGGCAACAATAGCTGTCGCCGTCTGACCTCGCCTGTACCAAAAGCCCGTCAGTCAATCCTCAGACAGGCTGCTAGGCGTCAGTCCCCGCGGTCCCGCTCTGCCTACAGGTAGTAGCGCTGCTTCTTGACCAATCCTTCGTACTCCTCCCGAGCCTTTGCCACAGTCGCTCTCTCGGAGACCTCCGACATAGGCACGTCCCACCACGCGTCGTAGTTTCTCACGGCCTGCGACGGGTCCGGTTCCACGACGATGAGAGTAGTGCGCGGAGACTGTTTCGCCTTGACCAGAGCCTGCCGCAACTGCTCCACTCCATCCACCTTCACGGCGTTGGCGCCCAGGGCGCGGGCGCTGGCGGCGTAGTCGACTGAGAGGTAGTCCCCGCTTAGCTGCCCGTCTTCGCCCCGAGAGCGAAACTCGGTGCCGAAGCCCTCGCCGCCGGTGGCGTGCGAGAGGCGGTTGATGCTCGCAAAGCCGTGGTTGTCCAACAGCACGATTGTGAGCTTGATCCCCTCCTGTACGGAGGTCAGGATCTCCGAAGACATCATCAGGTAGCAGCCGTCTCCCATCAGCACGTACACCTCCCGGTCGGACGCTGCCATCTTTGCGCCAAGCCCGCCGGCAATCTCATATCCCATGGTCGAATAGCCGTGCTCCATCTGGTAGCCTTTCGGATCCCTGGTGCGCCACAGCTTGTGCAGGTCGCCTGTCAGGCTGCCTGAGGAGCACACCACCACGTCGCGCGGCCCCGAGAATGAATTGACTGCTCCAATGACCTCGGCCTGGGTGATGGCGCCGCCGCCCTTCGGGTGATAGTACCTCTCGACCTCGGCATCCCACTCCTGCCGCAGCCCGGCGACACGGGCGGCGTACTCGTCGCTGACACGAAAGCCAGATAGAGCGGCGGACAGCTCGTCCAGTGTGGCTCGGGCATCGGTCACAAGTGCCAGGGCATTGTGTTTGTGCGCGTCGACTTCGGCGACATTGACATTTATGAAGCGAACTTCAGGATGTTGAAAAGCCGTCTTTGAAGAGGTAGTGAAATCAGTGTAGCGCGTTCCAATCCCCAACACCAAGTCCGCGTCCCGCGCCAGACGATTGCCGCCAGGGGCGCCGGTGACTCCCAAGGTTCCCACGGACTGGTCGTGGCGATAGTGAAGAGATCCCTTGCCCGCGTGAGTCTCCGCCACAGGAATGCCCGTGCTTAGAGCGAACTCCGATAGAGCTTCCGTGGCCTCGCTGTATATGCACCCGCCACCGGCGACAATCAGTGGTGTTTTGCTGCGCCTTATCCACTCCGCCGCGCGTTGGAGCATCGCCCTATCTGGAGGCGTGCGCGGGATTGTCCACACACGCTTCGCGAACAGCTCCTCGGGATAGCGGTAGGCTTCCGCCTGCACGTCTTGGGGCAGGCACAGCGTGACGGCCCCAGTGTCCGCCGGGGATGTGAGTACGCGCATGGCATGGAGCACCGCGGCGATGAGTTGCTCGGGGCGATAGATTCTGTCCCAATACCGCTACCGCGAGATCGGTTTCAAACAGTCGTTGACCGAAATATCCAGCGTGTGCTCGGACTCCATGGCCTGTAGGTGGGGAGCTGCCGTTCTACGCGCGAAGACGTCGCTGGGCAGCAGGAGCACCGGCAGGCGGTTGACGGTCGCGCCGGCCGCACCGGTGACCAGGTTTGTGGAGCCGGGTCCGATGGACGACGTACAGGCAAAGGCGCCGAGTCGATTGCGCATTTTCGCAAAACCGACGGCCATGTGGACGATAGCCTGCTCGTTGCGGCCCTGGAAATAAGGAAAGTCCGGAGTCTGGTGCAGAGCCTGGCCGAGTCCGGCAACTATGCCGTGACCGAAAATGCCGGCGCAGCCCGCGAAGAAGCGGTGCTCCACGCCGTCCCGCTCCACGTATTGGTTCTTGAGGAAGTTCACCAAGGCCTGTGACGCGGTTAGCAGTCTGGTTCCCATAGCTGTCGTCTCCCCAACGTTCGATTTGGAAGCAGTCTCACAACCCACCAAGTCGGGGTCCGGAGCGCCGCCCCTCTCTGCAAGGAATTCGCGGTGTGATCCCGGCAAATGAACCTACGGAACTCATGGGAAATCCACCCACATTGTGAGATAGCGACCCAGGAGCTAGACTACATACGCGCAGACAACGTGTCAAACACGCCCGACGCGGCGCGGCGCAGCCACCGGATGCGCTTGACGGGCGTGGGGTCCAATTGGCCTCGGGCCAGCACTGAATTCTCCTTGACACTTTTCCGACACCGTGGTGCAATTGCCGTGTTGGTTCTCGGCAAGAGAGCTATCGGAAGACGGGCATCAGGCGGCCTGGAGTGCTGGAGAAGAGATGGCGGATTACCTATCGTATTTCAATGGAGAGTGGATACCGTTCAGCCAGGTGAAGATCGACCCCAGCGACCGCGGCTTCCTGCTGGGCGACACGGTCTTCGATGCCGGCCGCACGTTCAATGGCAAGAGCTTTCGTATGAAGGAGCATATCGATCGGCTGTATCGCTCCCTCAAGTACGTCCGGATCGATCCGGGCCTTTCGCCGGACGAAATGCTGGCCGTCAACGAAGAGGCCATCGAGCGGAACGAACACCTGAGAGCCGCTGCCGGTGACTTCGTTATCTGGACGTTCGTAACCCGGGGGCCGGGCCGCTGGACGCACACCGCGGGGCCGCCGACCGTCTGCGTGAAAGTCCTGGACATCGACTGGGACAAGTATCTCCCCTCCTACCTGAACGGGGCGCACGCGGTAATCGCTCGCACTCGAAGCTACTCGGCCGACTCCCTGGACCCGAAGATAAAGCACTTCAGCCGCATGAACTTCAACCTGGCGGAGCTAGAGGTGGCCGACATAGACCCGGAGGGGTGGGCGCTGCTCCTGGATTCGAGTGGCAACCTCACGGAGGGCACCGGATGGAGCGTGTTCGTCGTAACTGATGGAGTTCTGCGCGCGCCGCCCGACGACGCGATTCTCCAGAGCGTTTCCCGGCAGATGGTGTTCGACCTCGCCCACAGGCTCGGCATTCCGGCCTGCCAGGAAAACCTTCAGCCGTACGACCTGTACACTGCCGACGAGGTGTTCTTCACAGGCACAAGCCCCTGCATCCTCCCGGTAAGCAGGGTGGACAACCGACAGATAGCCGACGGCAGCGTACCCCAGCCCGTTACGAAGCATCTGCTGGCCGCCTGGGGTGAGGAAGTGGGCCTGGACATCGTGGAGCAGGCCATCCGGTACGGGCACGCGGGCTAGATTGGCCGACAACTGGCCGTGCGACCTAGCGTGCAGGGTGTTACTGGAATGTCAGGACATTCCGCGGATTGTCTACCAGGATGGCACGTAGCTGGCTCTCGCTTAGACCCCTTCTCTTCATCCGCAGTACAATGTTGTTAAGAATGTGGGCGTAGCCCTTGCCCTCAAATCGCCTGTACTGGTACTTGTTCGACACGTCGTGGGCTATCACGATCCGGTCCAGGTAGCCCTCACCCACCAGAAACTCGATCCTGTCCAGCCTCTGGTCGTCACTCGCCGGATTGTAGGTCCTGCTGGTTATGGAGAGATTGATTGCGGTATCTTCGGTCCCGAATCCGTCGTACTCTATGTAGCACCCGGTTTCCGCCAGTGACTTCAGTGCGGCAAGGTCAGTGACGCGGTCGTCGACGTGCCCCATGATCACCCGCTTGGGGTCGGCCCCAGCTTTCGTCAAAATGTCGACAACCTCGAGTGGCGACTTGGGATTGGCCCCAGGGTGGACCAGGATGGGGGCGCCGGTCTGCTTCTGGGCTTGGACAGCGGCGTGCAACACCTTGCGAACGTTTTCGACCATCGGCCAGACGCAGCCGAGCTCTCCTATGATCCCCGAACGTATCCTCGTTTCGCCCACACCGTAGGTGATGTCCCTGACCATCTCCGCGGCGATTTCGTCCTCGGATCTACTGTCCATGTCCGGCGGATGGGACAGAGGCACGTAGTAGCCGGCCCCCATGATGACGTGGAGTCCGGTGGCTCGCGAAATGCGTGCCAATCCGACGGGGTCCCGGCCCACGCCGATGGGCGTCGCATCCACCAGCGAGCGCCCCCCGAACTGCTTGTACAGCGAGACCTCCTCTATGGCGGCCTGCACGTCCCACAGCCTGCGGTTGTCCAGGTTGTGCTCCCGCACCTGGCGTATGATGCCCAGCATATCCACCGTGAGCGGCGCATCCACGTAGGCCTTTTTGCTGGCTTCCTCCGGCTCGACGAAATAGCACTCCCCACTCATCAGAAGGTGTTCGTGTGTCAGCGTGATGCCAAGCTCTTCAGGCTCTATGGCGCCCAGAACCGTTTGCACCTTGCCTGTAATCTCCGACATACCCAACGTCTCGTCCCCTATGATCCCGTTCCTGGCTCGAACCCGCCTTCCGCAGTTCCCGCAGGCGTGCTCATTCTCTCTTCGGCTCCGAAAAGGTCAACACCCTTTTGGGGTTTTCGACCAGGATTCGGTTGATTGCATCCTCGGTGAAGCCGTGGTTTCGCATTCTGGGCACCGTGTTCCGAAGAATGTAAAAATAACCGTGCCCTCCATATCTGACAAGGTGCCTCTTTGAACCGATGTCGTGTGATATCAAGACCCTGTCCGCGTATCCACGCGAGCTCAGCCAGGCGATTCGATCTATGCGAGCGCCCTCGCCGGGCAACTCTATCCCCAGGTTCAGTGCGTGAAAGGAGTCCTCTCTACCGAAGAGGTCCCACTCGATGTAGCAGCCGCTCTCCGCCAATCGCAGGAACGTTTCTTTTCGAAACACGGTGCGCTCGATGTGGCCCATTATCACGCGGCCGATGTCCGCTCCCACTTCATCAAGCGCCTGCAGAATCTCGAAGGGCGCTCTCTCGTCTCCCTGGCCCGGATGGACGGTTATGGGTGCCCCGGTGAGCCGCTGCGCACGCCCGGTGGCGCGAAGCACCTTTCGCTCGTTTGCGGTCAGAGGCCAGGAACACCCCACCTCCCCAAGAATGCCGCTCCTGATGCCAGTGCCGTCCACACCCTCCGTCACGTCGCGGACCATCTCCTCGACCAGCTCATCCTCGCTGCGGCTGTCCATGCCAGGCGGATGAGCTCTCGAGGTGTAGTAGGAACCCCCCATTACGATGTTGAGGCCGGTCGCCCGGGCCACGACAGACAGGCCCACAGGGTCTCTTCCCAAGCCCCTCGGTGTTGCATCCAGCATGGAGTCTCCTCCGTGCTGTCTGTAAAGGTTGGCTTCTGCAATGGCGGTTTCGATGTCCAGGAGTCGCCTGTCCTCGAGGTTGGGGGCGGCGTAGTATCGTATCAGCCCCACGTTTTCCAGAGAGAGATTCTCAAAATAGAGCTGCTTGCCGCTGGCCTCCGCGGGGGGATGGGGAGCGTTGATGGGCGAACCGTCCGCCAGCAGATGCTCGTGGGTGAGAGTAACCCCGAGCCGTTCCGGCTCGATTACGCCCAACACCGTCTGTACTTTGCCCGCTGGTTCGCACTTCACGGCGTTGCCTCCCTAATGTCATCTGGTGATTGGCAGCTTCTGTCCGGCAGGCTGTCCGGTGTGTTCAGTGCACGGACGGGTCGTCGGAGTACAGGTGGCACGCAACAAAGTGCCCTGGCGATTGCTCATTGAGTGGAGGCCCAAGTTGGGAGCAGTGAGGCATTGCGTAGGAGCACCTCGGATTGAACCGGCAACCTGGAGGTGGATCCAGCGGTGAGGGGACTTCTCCGGCGAGTATGACTCTGTCGCGCCGCATATCGGGGTGCGAGGGTAACGCCGACGATATCAGCGCTTTCGTATACGGGTGAAGGGGGTTCTCGAACAAATCGTCCGCCTCCTCCACTATCCTGCCCAGGTACATGACGCCGACCCGGTCGCACATGTGCCGAACTGTAGACAAGTTGTGCGCTATCAGCAGGTAGCTCAGGTTGTATCTATCCTGCAAATCCTTGAGCAGATTCATAATCTGGGCGCGTATCGAGACGTCAAGCGCCGACACCGGTTCGTCCAGGACTATCAGCGCCGGGTTCAATGACAGGGCGCGAGCGATGGTAATGCGCTGGCGTTGTCCGCCGCTGAATTCGTGCGGGTAGAGCTCCGCCTGTGAAGGATGTAGTCCCACGTCCTGAAGGAGCGAGGCCACCTTCGCTCGCATTTCGGCCCGAGTAAGACTGGAGTTTACCTCGAGAGGCTCCGATATGATGCTTCCGACCCTCATGCGCGGGTTAAGGGAAGACCATGGGTCTTGAAACACGGCCTGCACGGAGCTTCTGTAACTCTTTCTCCCGCCTTGATCGAGGTCGTAGATGTCCTGCCCTTGGAAGCGTATCTTCCCTGACGTGGGCCGCTCCAAACGCAAGATCATCTTGGCTGTCGTACTCTTGCCGCATCCAGACTCCCCCACAAGTCCATATGACATTCCAGGCCAGACCTTGAACGAAACGCCGTCAACGGCCTTCAGCGATCCGGCGGAACGCCTCAAAAACCCCGTGGAGACGGAGAAGTACTTCCTGAGGTCCTCGACCTCGATCAGGGCCTGGTCACTCATCGACCGCAGCTCGCTCAAAGTCCACCAGCTTCCAGCAACTTGCCCTGTGTCCGGGGGCTACAGAGGTCTCGCGCGGGTACTCTTCTCTGCACACGTCCATTGCGAAAGGGCACCTGGGGGCAAACGAACACCCGACCGGCAGGTCGTAGAGCCTGGGAGGTTGCCCTTCGATCGAGTAGAGCCTGTCCTCCTTCTCATCCAACTTCGGCAATGACGCGAGAAGCGCCTGGGTGTACGGATGAGAAGGGTTGTTGAATATCTCCCTAACCTCACCCTCTTCCACTATTTTGCCGGCGTACATCACAGCCACTCTATCGCAAACGTCAGCCACGATTCCGAAGTCGTGGGTGATGAAGATCATCCCGACCCCAGTTTCCTGCTGCAATTGCTTCAGTAGCTGCAAGTATTGGGCCTGTATGGTGAGGTCGAGGGAAGTGGTGGGCTCGTCGGCGATAAGCACCTCAGGCTGGCACGAGCTGGCAATGGCGCCAACAATGCGCTGCCGCATTCCGCCGCTCATCTGGTGCGGGTAATCCCTGACGCGGGTCTCGGGCGCCGGTATACGGACGAGTCTCAGCGCGTCGATGACTCTCTGCGCGAGAGTCTTGCCTCTCAACCGCTGATGAATTCGAAGGGTCTCGCCCACCTGGTTGCCGATATTGAATACAGGGTTCAAGGATGTCATCGGGTCCTGAAAGATCATGGCGACGCGCTGTCCCCTGATCCCCTGCATCTTCTTCTCGCTAAGGCCCAGAATGTCCACCCCGTTCAGGCCGACATAGCCGCCTTCGATCCTCCCTGGGGGAGAGGGTACCAGCCGCATTATGGACAGCGCAGTAACGGACTTGCCCGACCCAGATTCGCCGACGATGCCCAGTGTCTCGCCGACCCGGACATCGAAAGTAACCCCATCCACTGCTTTAACCAGGCCCCACCTGGTGTAGAAGTAGACTCGTAGATCCTGAACTTCCAGAACCGCCCCGTTACGCATCCCAATTCCAGTCCGGGTGAACCGCGATTCACCTGTTTCTCTACGGCAGCCGCCTAGCATATAGTAGCGTTGGCTGGGTCGAGTATCAAGTTGGGCTGGACTTGCCCGCGACAGTTGTACTGCGCTCAACCACTAATCGGACAGGTACTGGCCCTGGCCCGATAAGTAGCATGGGTACTGAATGTCGTAACAGCCCAACTTCTTGGGAACCTCTGAACAATTGAGGGTATCTCGTATGTGATGGACAGTAAGTGGACTGTCCGAGGTGTTTCTTCCTCCTACGGTGTGTCGATAGAGGTCTTGTGGTCCTGAAACGGCTCCGCTAAGGCCTATCTACGTTCGTTTGTCCAGCTCGGGCGCACTTCGCCCCCTTCAGGCTGCCAGGTACCGCTCCGCCCTTATCAAGTTCGCCATCCCCAGTAGCAACGTCAGGCGTTGCGTGTTCTTTGCCAACCCTCGGTAACGCACCTTGGCGTATCCGAAGTGCCGCTTCACGTACAGGAACGGATGCTCCACCTTCGCCCTGGTCGACGCCTTGCGCTTCTCCATAAGCGCTTCATAGCTTCCCGGCTCCAGTTGCCGACGTCTCCCGGGCCTCATCGCTACCTGCCAGTCCACATCCAACTCGCGATTCTCCAATCGCTTGTCGACTCCCTGATACCCCGCATCGCCCCACACTCGATTCTCTCCACCGTGCAGCAGCCGGTGAGCCTCCGTCACGTCATGAACGTTCGCGGGCGTCGTCGTCACGCTATGTACTACTCCCGTCTCAGCGTCCGCACCGACGTGTACCTTCATCCCGAAGTGCCACTCATTCCCCTTCTTCGTCTGACGCATCTCAGGGTCTCGCTTACCTGCACGATTCTTCGTTGACGATGGCGCCTCGATGATGCTCGCGTCCACGATCGTTCCCTCCCGAAGCCGCAGCCCCTGGGACTCCAGATAACGGCTGATCTCCTCGAACAGACCCTGTCCCAACTCGTGCTCTTCCAGCAGATGGCGGAAGTTCAGGATCGTCGTCTCGTCCGGGAGCGGGCCTGACAGCCTCAACCCTGCGAACCGTCTCACCGACTCGACCTCGTAGAGCATGTCCTCCATACCAGGATCACTAAGGTTGTAGAACATCTGCACGCAGTGAATCCGCAGCATCACAGACAACTCATAGGGTCGCCGGCCCCGGCCTGCCCTGGGATAGAACGGGCGGATGCGTTCTACGAGCTGTTCCCACGGGATCAGTATTGGCGTCCGGGGTCGAATTCAGGACACTCACAATCAGTATCACTAGCGGAGTGCTGGGCGGAGGGTTGTAATCTATCTCGGGCGGCGCGCTTGGCTCATCGGCTCGGCGCAACCGCTGGCGCATGTCCTCAGCGGTGCATCGTGCCTCGGTCAGGCCAACCTGGGGGTAACCGCCTAGCCGGCGTTCGCGTAGCTTCCCGTCGATGGTCAGCCGAAGAACCCAGGTCTTGTCCCCCCTAGGGGTGTACTCGCAAGGTCAGCCCTCCACCGTCCGGGTACTGCCCCGGATCCGAAAGCCGCTCGACCTGCAAGGCGGTTAGCTGGTTCCTGTTGGCATCTGGATCAATGCCGCGCTTCGATGCCCCCATCAGCCTATTCCTTTGTGTCCTTCAATTGAATTGTATGTCCGTGCAGCCCTCGCGCCGCTTATGCCTCAGCAATGCCAATCCCGAGCGCGTAGTCGCTCCAGTCCTGCATTAAATCCATTCGACGCTCAAACAAATCGCTGCGCGCATAAGCCACCACCTCATCACCGCCGAGCTTATGTGCAAGCGCGGTCTCGCACACCGCCCATGGCGCGTCTGTCTGTTCCACGGTCCAGTTTCTGAAGCTGCTACGGAACCCGTGGCTGGTTACATGACCATAGCCCGCCCGCTTCAACAACTTCAGTAGCGCCGGATGGGAGAGTGCGCGGCCAAGTTTGCGGTCGGATGGAAACACAAGACCCTTGCCGCCAGTGCGCTTGCGGGCCTGTTCTAGCACCTCGAGCGCACCCGTGGACAGCGGCACGCGGTGCTCCGATCTCATCTTCATACGGTGGGCGGGGATTGTCCAGGTTGCAGAGTCGAGATCGATCTCATCCCAGGTCGCTCCTAAGACTTCGCTAGTGCGGCAGGCGGTAAGAATCAAGAATTCCATTGCCAACTTCGTCGCGTTTCGCCCTGCCGAGTTGCGGATGGCGTTAATCGCATCGGTGACTTCCTCATAAGGTAGGCTCGCGTGGTGTCTTTTGCGTCGACGGTCACGCGGCAGAGCGGCCTTGACCGCCGCGGCAGGGTTGTCTGTTCGGTGACCAGCAGCAATTGAGAAGTCGAATATTACGCCAAGCCTTTGCCGCACGCGGCGTGCCGTTTCTGGTAGGGCTGTCCAAATGGGCAGCAATACGGCAAGCACGTCGGCCGGAGCAATTGTGTCCACGGGCCGGTTGCCCAACCTGGGTATTACGTGAATGCGCAGGCTTTCGCGCCACCGCGACTCGTGACCCGGAGAGGTCCACGTGGGAGCACGCAGCTCAATCACAGACTCGGAAACCTCCGCAAGCGTCGGAACGGTGGGCCGCTCCAAGACATCTGGCGTTGGGTCGAGTCCTCGCCGCATGCGGTGCCGAATCTCCTCGGCCTCGGCCCGGGCGCCCTTAGGCGCTACGGCAGGTTAGCCACCCAGACCGATGTTGCGGCGCCGACCGCCAATTGTTAACCTTAGTATCTAGTTTTTGCCGCCGGACTTGTGGACACGCAGTTCGAGACTACCGCCGTCCACTAGGTGCCCGGTGTGGGGATATTCTTGACATTTAGAGAATACAGGCAGATCAAGAAGGGCAGGTAAATGACATGTACTCATCAAGCCTCGTAAGGAAAGCCGCTAAGGCCAGGGACTACGCCGAACAGGGCGACCGAGCAAGCCTGATAAGCTGTTCCGTAGCATTCCGAGGCGATAACGGCGACCATCTGGTAACTTACGAGGCTGGGTCGTGGCGTTGCGACTGCCACACCCACAGCATGAACCAGGACTGCAGCCACGCGATGGCCATGGAGCTGATGCTCGCCGGCCTGCTTCCCGGGTAACCGCCGGGCCGCGGCCTCACACCCATGGCCAGGGCACGTTGTAGTAGGGATCCAGTGCGGGCAGCGACTTTTCCTCCAGCAGGAAACCAACCCTGCTCAACAGCGCGCCAACCTCCGCCGGCGAGAGCATCTCCGCCAGCCGGCTGGAAACGTCCCCCGCCGTCTCCAGGTCTCGGCCCAACGCCTCGATGTCCCTCACCAAGTCATCCGGCATGGGCTTACCCCAGAACTCCAGCATCACCGTACGCAGCTTGAAAGACGGGTGAAACGTAAGCCCGTGGTCGATGCTCCACACCCTGCCGTGCGGGTCCAACAGGCAGTGGCCCGCCTTGCGGTCCGCATTGTTGACCAGCAGGTCGAAGATGGCGAACTTCTGGAGTTGCTCCGCCTTGTCCTCGACGAGGTCGAAGTAGTTCGTTTCGGGGTCGTGGTCCACGTACAGCTGCACGGTGCCCACACCGTAAGGCCCCTCGCGCACGAGTGTCAGCGGAACCGAAGGCCAGCCGAGGCAGCGACTGAGCACGTAGGTCGCGTACTCCCGCTTGTACAGCGATCCGCTAGGGAAGTCCCACAGTGGGCGCTCGCCGTCTCTGGGCTTGTATATGGCCCGGAGAAACTTGCCCAGCCCCGCACTGATCCGCACGTAGAAGGTGTAGTTTGACCCCCAGGGCAAGCGGTAGCCGCTGACGATTTCCCCGGACTGGAGCAACGGCCTCGCCTCGTCTTCGGGCAGGGTGACGGGCGTGCCGTGCTCAGAGTCGTCGGGGAAAGTGTAGCGATTGTAGCGCCGCCGCCTGCGGGACAAGGTTCGGTGACCCTCCAACGGGGATGCGGGAAGTCTAGGGTTCGGCCGCGCCAGACCTTCGGGACCTGGAGCAGGGCGCTCCAGGCCGTGGCGCCCACTACGGTCCAGCGGTCGCTACTCGCGCAGGTTCAACGCCTTGATTTGGCCGTTCATCTTGGGACAGGTGTGGCCGTCGGCGTCTATCGGTATGTTGCACAGGGGGCATATAGGCCGACCGGAGGCGCAGACCCGCAGCGCGTCCTCGGCGAAGCTCTCGGCCTGCGAGGAATCCGTCCACAGCCTGACATCGGCGGTGTCCTCGTCAGCCTCGTGCGCGTCAATTATGTACATCGCCCGGCGTTCGTGGTAGCCCAGGGCCAACTTGCGCGCCTTCAACTCGACGTTGGTCAGGGGTCGCACCTCATCCTCGTGTGGAGGGTTGGCCTCGCGGCCACCGGCGTCCTCAAGCGACGACGCGATCTGCTGCATTGCCATCGCTAGCTGCGCAAGCTGCTCCTTCTCCAGCCAGATTGTGGCAGTGCTGCTTCCGCTTTCGGCCTTGACCCTAAACGTGCGCTTGCCGGGTTCGCCCATCGCCTCGGGCACCAGCGCGCTGATGTTGGTGAATTCGTTTATTGCTCCAGCCATAATGTACACTTCATATTAGTTGAAGCTCCTTCAGTCCGCAAGTCAAACGCGACATGCACGCGAATGGCCGATTTGCTAGAATTGAGCCCGGCGGGCGGCGCGAATCGCGCCGAATCGCGCCGAATCGCGCCTTGGAGTAACCCAATTGTCCAACACAACAGTAGTCATGTGCATCGACGGCCTTGATCCCGAGTACATGGAAGCGTGCGAGATGCCCAATCTGAAGGCGCTCGGCGCGAGTGGATTCGCCAAGGTCGGCCGCTGCATGATGCCGTCCGTAACCAACGTAAACAACGTTTCGCTGGTGACCGCGAGCTATCCGGAGACGCACGGTGTAAGCTCCAACTACCGACTCGTCAGGGAGACCGGCGAGGAGGTGTACATGGAGTCGGGTGAATACATCCTGGCCCCTACCTTCTTTCAGAGGGCAACGGAACTTGGCAAGTCGACGGTGCTGGTGACTTCCAAGGACAAGTTGCGAACACTGCTCGGCGGCTGGGCGACAGTCGCGGTATCGTCCGAGCGCCCGCCAGCAGAACTTGCCTCGGCCCTGGGGGAACCGCCGCCCATCTACTCTCTGGAAGTAAACGGCTGGGCCATCGACGCGGCGAACACCATAATGTCGCAACGGCACGCGGACCTTGTCTACGTCACCACCACCGACTACGCCATGCACACCTACGCGCCGGACGAGCCGGAATCCCAGAGACACCTGACAATCATCGACAACGCCATCGGCGAGCTGCTCTCGGCACACCCGGACGTGACGTTCCTGCTTACCGCAGACCACGGCATGTCGCGGAAGAGCCGGATGGTCGACCTGGGGGCGGCGCTCGCGAAATGGAAGATAGGCGCCAATCCCGTGCCCATCATCAAGGACCGATACGTCGTCCACCACTCCAACCTGGGCGGCTGCATGTTCGTCTACCTCGACGACCCGCGCCAGACCGCCGAGGCGATGGACGCGCTCCGCGGCGTCCCCGGCGTCGATGATGTATACGACCGCGACCAGGCCGTGAAGGAGCTGCGGCTGCACCACGACCGCATTGGCGACGTGGTGGTCACCGCCGACTCGGATTCCGTGTTCGGCGACGCATCGCAGGTCCAGCTCCCACCGCGCCTACGGTCTCATGCGTCCGCCCACGAGCGCGACATCCCGCTGTTCGGCTACAACGGCGACTTCGACGGGTTCGCATTCGAGGAGAACCGCGACCTCGGCCGCTACGTGTTCGAGCGCGTGCTCGCCGACTGAGTCCCGATACCACCAGGAGGATACGTCCATGCTGGAACGTTTCAAGGTACCCAAGCCCGACCAGGTGAGAATCCCGGAAGGCTCTCTGCGCAAGACTGTCGCGGAGATCTTCGAGAAGATGGGCGTTTCGCCCGACGACGCGACAGAGGGAGCGGACGTGCTGACCATGACGGACCTGCGGGGCGTCGAGACGCACGGAGTGTCCAACATGATGCGTGCCTACGTGCAACAGTACAGGGAAGGGCGCCTAAACCCGACGCCGGACGTGCGCGTCGTGCGCGAGTTTCCGGGCACGGCGACCATGGACGCCGACGGCGGGTTGGGCATCATCGTCGGCCGGCGCGCCATGGAGCTCGCGATAAGCAAGGCGCGCGAGGTTGGCGTCGGCATCGTGACGATGCGCAACAGCGGCCACGCCGGAGCGGTGGGCCATTTCGCCATGCTTGCGGCGCAGCAGGACATGGTCGGCATGTGCATCACGGCGGGCGGCGCCTCGGTGCTGCCCACGTTCGGAGCCGAGGGCCGGCTGGGCGCGAACCCCATTTCGATAGCGGCGCCGGCAAGGAACGAGGCCCCGCTGCTGTTCGACGCAGCGACCTCCGCAGTCGCGCTCAACAAGCTGGAGCTGGCTCGCCGAGTAGGCTCTGACTTGCTGCCGGGGTGGATAGCCGATCTGGACGGCTCGCCCGTGCTGGATGAGACGCCGCCCAGAGGGAGGGGGGAGTTCTTCGGGCTGCCCATCGGCGGCACGAGAGAACAGGGTTCCCACAAAGGCTACGGCTTCAACCTCATGGTCGAGGTGCTCGGCGCCTTTCTGTCCGGCTCCGTGCCCAGCATGTTGGACAGCGAACCCTACGGCAGCGGCTTCAAGAACTACTTCGCGGCCTACGACGTGTCGGCGTTTACCGACCTCGACGAATTCAAGGACCACATGGACGAGACGCTGCGCGTCCTGCGCACCACCCCGCCCGCTCCGGGCCACGAGAGGGTCATCTATCCCGGTCTGTCCGAGCGTGAGGAAGAGGAGGAGCGGCGCGCGAACGGCATCCCCTTGCACAAGGAAGTGGTGCAGTGGTTCGACGACATATCCGCCGAGTTCCCTGTAACGCCCCTGGAGCGCATGTAGGGGCGGTTCGCGAACCGCCCGCCGCGCCCTCTGATCGGGACCCCGCCAGGTCACCGGCCAGTCACGGGCGGGTTCAAACCCGCCCCTACAGCAGCGGATATGCGGGCAGAGTGTTGATCATCGCGGCCAAGTAGCCGGCGCCGAACCCGTTGTCGATGTTCACCACGCCCACGCCGCTGGCGCAGCTATTGAGCATGGCCAGAAGCGCGGCCAAGCCGCCAAAGCTCGCGCCGTAGCCAATGCTGGTCGGGACGGCGATGAGAGGCGCGCGCACGAGTCCCCCGACGACCGAGGGCAGCGCGCCCTCCATCCCCGCGACCGCGACCACGACCCTGGCCTTCTGGAGCGCGGGCAGATGCTCGAGCAGCCGGTGCAATCCGGCGACGCCCACGTCGCTGATCTCCTCGACCTCGCAGTCCATGAGGCGCGCGGTGATGGCCGCCTCCTGGGCCACCGGCAGGTCCGACGTCCCGGCGCACACCACCACGACGCCGGGGGCTAGCTCCGGGGCGCTGCGCCGGTCCACGACGATGGCGCGTGCCAACTCGTGGTGCGCCGCGTCGGGAGCCACGTCGCGGACCCGCTTGTACGCCTCAGGCGTCGCCCTCGTCACCAGCAGCCTGTCCGACTTGTCCAACACCGAGGACGCTATGGCCGCCACCTGTTCGGGCGACTTGCCCAGACCGAACACCACCTCCGGGAACCCGGTCCTCAGCGCGCGGTGGTGGTCGACCCTCGCGAACTCCAGGTTCTCGTAGGGCATCTGCCGGAGCTGGGAAACAAGCTCCTCGGCTTCAAGCCTGTCTTCTTTGAAATCGTTCAGAAGCGCGCGCAGCTGTTTCTCGTCGATTGGACTGCTCCAGGCTGAAAACCGGGTTTCGGGTTCGAGTGAGGCACCGAGCGGCTGCGGATGCAGAGGGCGGGGGCTTAACCGCCTGCGGCGGGGCCGCCGTACTCGATGAACCTCTGCGGTGTCAGGCGAATCGCAATGGAGTCTCCGCCAGCCGTCTCTTCGACGTACTCGCGGGCACGTTGCTCGCCCAGGTAACGAGAGGCTATTTTCAGCCGCATTGCCTGCGGGGCCGCGGGGCCGATCTCGGCCCGGCCCTGGACCATTAGCGCGTGGTAGGGCGGCTCGCGCCGGTCAATCACCAGCGTGGCCTGCCCGTTTTTGTCTATGTTGCGGCGCTTCTGCGAGTTCGCTCCCGCTCCGATGATTATCTGGCCGCCCTCGTAGACGTACCAGACCGGCATAGCGTGAGCACGATTGCCGGGGCCGGTCGTCGACAGAATCGCCACGTTCGTATCTTCCAGGAATGTCCTCTGTTGGGAAGTCGGCTCCATGCGGGTACACCTCTGGCTCTGGTTGCTCGGTCGGTATTTTAGCACACCGCCGCGGGCGTCAGGATTGGTGAACTCGCCTTGTTCGGCGCACAAGGGCGTTGCTATACTGCACACCGTAACGACCGGTGGCAAGAAAAGGATGCGATGGAAGGGTTGCGATGGTCGAATCCAAAATCACAGCAAAGGGACAGACCACATTGCCGAAGGCCGTGCGGGAAGCTCTCGCCGTAAAGCCAGGGGATCGCGTGCGTTACATCATCTGTGAAGGCGAAGTGCGGATACTGCCGGTTCGTCCGATAAGCAGGCTGTTCGGCATACTGAGGCGCGATGGGCCGGCGGTGAGCCTGGAACAGATGGACCAGGCAATCGCTGAAGGTATCGCCGAAGCGTGATGGCGCTGGATACGAACGTGATGGTGCGCTACCCCTGGTCCGCGACGATGCGGCGCAGGCGGAAGTGGCCCGTTCGCTGTTGGAGGGACTGTCTGCCGATCGGCCGGGCTTCATCTGCCGCGAGGTGATAGTCGAGGTGGCGTGGGTGTTGGAGCGAGCCTACCGCTTCTCGCGGACCCAGATTTCCGACGTGCTCGTGGAGCTGAGCGCCACCGACAGCCTGGTCGTAGAGGCGGCGGACGACGTGGCCCGCGCAGCCCTCCAGTACCGGCAAGGCGGCCCGGGCTTTGCCGACCTCATGATTTTGGCAGCGGCCGCACGCACCGAAGCGACACCGTTGTACACGCTCGACCGCGCCCTCGGTAGAGCGGAAGGCGCGGCGCTGGTGGAGCCAGCTTCGCCTTCGGACTAATGCCCGACGCTTGGTCGGTTATCCACGAAGGACACGGAGAAGCACAAAGGAACCGTCAGAGTTACGATTGCGAGATCAGGGAAGCGATGAGGCCTTTCATCGCGTGTCCACCTCATTGCCCTCTTCCTCAAACCTGTCCACAAGCGGCGTAAGGGTTTTGATGAATGTCGTAAGTGTCGTTGTGAGCAAGTCTGCGAACCGGTAGTCTAGTTGCTCCGATTCGTGCTGGACTAAGACTCTGTCTGGATGCAATTCAGATTCGACGTCTATGTTGAACGCCTTCAGCCCATCTGACAGTACGCCAGGCAGTTTCTGCTTCTCAAGATTAGCCCTGAGATCCGGCACCAGGCTCGCCAACTCCACTTCCACCCTGAACCCTCCAGCATTAGCTCTGCTAAACAGGTGGAGCCGGTAAGAGAGATCCCAGTTTGCCCAAAGTTGGCGAAAGGGCGACTTGGAGTACCAGGCATGATAATACCTAAAGTCAAGACCGTGAGCCCATCCTTGGCCACCCCATCTACTTGTTCTTGAAGGTCGAATGGCATCTGGAATGTCACTTAAGGCGCTATTCACAACGCCCCTCAAGAAGAGTGTCACTTCATCGTTTTGGTTCTTTGCGTAAGTTCTTGCCAATGCGGTCGAGAAGGTGCTAGACGCACCATCTTCTTGCGGGGAACCAATCCCGACAACATAGTCATCTACACCCGGCACAGGAATGATCGTGGTTGCCTGAACGTAGAGGGAATTGGTCTTTTGGTCGTAGTAGGGTGTCAGTTGGATGCAGGTTATCAGGCCTTCATTTGAGGCCTTCTGATTCAGCCACAAGGACGCTGAAGTGACCTCAGGCGCGAACCTGTGACTCGCTAGAATGATTCGCTGGTCGTTGTTCAAGACTGTGAGATCGTCCTCGTTCAGATGTTGCAAGATCCTAGAGTTGGCCTCTTGTTTAGATATTCTGACATGGTCTGCCAACATTCCAACTATATCGTCCTGTTTGGCGTTGGAGAGATAACTTGCGTACTTGATGGCCTGCCAGTGCGCGTCGGCCCCGGAATCGTCCCGCTTCAGTTCTATGACAACAAGCCTGCCTTCCGTGTCTACAGCGACAAGGTCAAGCCGCTCGTTGGTTCTGTCAAATCCGCTGAACTCCTTGCCGACAATCAACAAGTCCTCACCCAGAATGGCAGGGTTGTTCGCTACCCATTCCTGGATGTCCCTTCGCTCTCTGAATCCCAGCCGTTGGAAGTCAACCTCTTCAATCGCTGTGGACTCATGAGTAGACGAGTCTATGCTGTATAGCTGTGGGCCGTTCGTCATCAGTGCACTCCAACATGGCTGCCAACTGTGTAATTGAGTTTCTAATCTAGAAGACTCACTGTAGCACCCATTTGCCTCTTGTGTACACTGACCACCTACACCCCCACGCACAGGTGTTCAAATGCGCGTCGCCGCTCTCTATAATGGGCGTGGGGCCGCTTGGCGCGGCCGGTTGGGGGGGGGCCGCTTGGACGTCCACTCGTTTCTGACCTATCTGCAATTCGTGCCCTGGTACAAGGACCAGCTCGTACACCGCGAGAGCATCCCGCCGCGCGCGGCCGAGTACGGCGAACTGGACGCGCCCTTGCACCCACGCCTGGCCGAGGCCCTGGCCGAGCACGGCATCGACGAGCTGTACACCCACCAAGCCGAGGCCATCAACCATATCCGGCGCGGCGAGAACGTTATCGTCGCGACGCCTGCCGCCAGCGGCAAGAGCCTGTGCTACCAGGTGCCGGTGGTCGAGGCCCTGGTCGAGGACCGCTCCGCCTGTGCGCTCTACATATTCCCCACCAAGGCGCTGTCGCAGGACCAAAGCGAGTCTCTGGAGTCCCTGACGACCCGGCTCGGCGGCGCCCGCCACGCCGTCTACGACGGCGACACCCCACGCCAGGACAGGGGCGCAATCAGGCGAAGCTCCCGCGTGGTCATCACCAACCCCGACATGCTGCACGTGGGCATCCTCCCAAACCACCGAGCCTGGTACAGGCTGCTCCGAAATCTGCGTTACGTGGTGATAGACGAGGCGCACGTGTTTCGCGGCGTGTTCGGCTCCCACTTCGCCAACGTCCTCCGGCGACTGCGACGGCTGTGCCGGCAGTTCGGCAGCGACCCGCAGTTCGTGATGTGCTCCGCGACCGTCGCCAACCCGGCAGAACACGCTCAGAGGCTCACGGGGCTGCCGTTTCGCGTCGTCAATCGGGACGGCTCGTCATCCGGCGGCAAGGACTTTCTCTTCTGGAACCCGCCGCTGTTGGACTTCGCCCAGGGAAGCCGGCTCAGCACCAACACTGAGACGGCGCGCATCTTTGCCGAGCTGCTGCGCCGCCGTGTCCGCACCCTGGCGTTCGTCAAGAGCAGGCAACTCGCCGAGTTGGTCTATCTCTACGCCCGACGCCAGCTCGAAGAGACCGACCCCGCCATCGTGGACAGGGTGTCGCCCTATCGCGGCGGCTACATGCCGGAGGAACGGCGCCGTATCGAGCGAGAGTTGTACAACGGCCGGCTGCTGGGGTTGGCGACCACCAACGCGCTGGAGCTGGGCATCAACGTAGGCGACCTCGACGCGACGCTTCTCAACGGCTACCCGGGCAGCATCGCCAGCGCCTGGCAGCAGGCAGCCCGCAGCGGCAGGAGCGGCGACCGCTCGCTGAGCGTGCTGGTGGCCCTGGACGACCCGCTCGACCAGTACCTGATGCGTCATCCGGAGGCCTTCTTCGGCCGCTCGCATGAGCGCGCGCTCACCTCGCCCGAGAACGAGTACATCCTCAAGCCGCACCTGTTGTGCGCCGCGTACGAGGCCCCCTTGACAATGGCCGACACCGAGTTCTTCGGCCCCGACCTGCTGATGTGCGCCGCCGAGCTGCAAGAGGACGGGCTGCTGAACGCGGTAGAGGGTCGCTGGCACCTCTCGCCCGACACTTACTACCCCGCCGAGACGGTCAACATCCGCTCGGCATCTACCAAGACGTACACGCTGGTGGACGACCCAACCGGACTGATACTGGAGACGATCGACGAGCTGGGCGCCCTGCTTCAGCTACACCCGGGCGGCATCTACCTGCACCAGGGAGAGCAGTACCTGGTCAAGGCCCTCGACCTGGAGTCCCGCACGGCCTACGCCTCCAGGGAAGACGCGCCGTACTATACCCAGGCGCGCGATCTGACGGATACGCGCGTGCTGCGGGTGTTCAAGTGGAAGCGCGCCGGCAACACGCGCGTCTATCTCGGCGAGGTCCGCGTGTCGACCACCGTCGTCGGCTTCTTGCGAAGGGCGCACATGACGGGCGAGCTGCTGGGCAGCGAGGACGTGGACCTGCCTTCGCAGAGCTACGACACCGTGGCGCTGTGGTTCGACGTGCCGGAGTGCACTCTGGAGACCATACGCCTGGGCCGGATGCACCTCGCCGGCGGGCTGCACGCCGTGGAGCACGCCGCGATAGGCGTGCTGCCGCTCTTCGCCATGTGCGACCGCAACGACATCGGCGGCATCACCACGCCTCTCCACCCGGACACCGGCAGGCCGCAGGTCTTCATCCATGACGCCCATCCGGGCGGCGTGGGCATAGCGGAGCTCGGCTACGAACTGATCGAGCAGCTCTGGGCGACCACGCTGCAGGCCGTCTCCGAGTGCGTGTGCGAGTCGGGATGCCCGGGCTGCATCCAGTCTCCCAAGTGCGGCAGCAACAACCAGCCGCTGGACAAGGGCGTAGCGGAGCTCATTCTCCGGGACATTACGGCGCCGGCGGGCGGGCCGCGGCCATAGCGGCATCAAAATATGACGGGGTGAAGGATATGGACACACGCGAGCAGGCGGCAAGGGCGCGAGGAGACGTCAAAGTGTACGTCCACACCGAGGAGGCCGCGGTGGTGTTCGCCGCGCTGGCGCTTCTCAAATCGGAGCTGCTGCTGGCAGACGAGCACCTGCCCAGCCTGAAGTCCATGGACGCTCGGATGCGAATCCCGCCCGGGCTGTTCGGCAGCCTGGACGAGGTGATAGACCGCATTTCGGCCCGCCTGATGGCGCAGTGCGAGGCCGATTTCGACGAGCGTGGCGACGAGGACGGCGCCCGCACCTTCCACGAGACCCTCCACGAGCGGTGGGAGTGGCACAGCCAGCTAATGGAGCTAATGCAGCTCGTGCTCATGTCCGCTTACAGCGCCCACGACGACGGCTGAGTCGCACTTCCGATTCGGCCTATCGCCACGGCGCGCTCTCGTTTGACAAGCGGCCCACGCTATGCTAACTTCAGCCGCAGAGGGTCGGCCGCGCCTGCCCGCCTCGCGTTGCGGCAGTCTAAAGCGCCCGGCACCAAGTCAACCAAGGAGGCTCTGTCATGGCTGGAGAAGGCAAGTTCGAGATCGAAATCATCTACTGCGTGCCTTGAGCGCACCTCGGTACGGCGGCCTGGATGGCCTCCGAGTTCTTCGCAGAAGGCGGTAAAGACGTAGCCCTCAGGCTCACGCCCGGCACCGCAGGAATCCTTCAGGTGTTCGTAGACGGCGACAAGATCTACGACAAGGCTGAAGAAGACGGTCAGTTCCCGAATCTCCCCAGAGTGAAGGAGATGAGGGCGCTGGTGAGGGAGAGGCTTGCCGAGCCGGTCCCAGCCGACGACAACTAGGATCCAGCAGGGCAGCGCGAGTCGTGCTGCCCACCGCCCGCGAACGAGGCCCCGGCCCTTCTTCAGGCCCGGGGTCTTTGTTTTGCCCAAATCGTGAGCCTGTCCAGGCCAAGCGGCACGGGATCCCTATGCGTCCCCCTATCACTCTGCTGCATTGCCCTGTCATTCCGAGCGCAGCCCTTGTCATTCCGAGCGCAGCCGAGGAATCCAACGCCTCCACTCAAACCCCCCGTCGCGCCTTTTATCGCCCCGCTGTTTGGCCTACAATGCACCGAGCGGCAGCCTCACCCGGAAGCCGCCGGAATCTTGAGACGACCAGAGCGCGAACACATTGCCCAGAGCACTCGAAGGCATAACGGTACTCGACCTCACCGACGGCCCGGCCGGCGCCATCGCGACGATGTTCCTGGCCGACAACGGCGCGCGCGTCATCCACGCCATGCCGGAGGGCGGTGGCGCCATGCGCACGGACCCGGCGTACCGCATCTGGGACAGGGGCAAGGAGAGCATTTTCCTGGATGTCCAAGCGGACGTGAGCGCCTTTCGCAGGATGGCCGCCGCCGCCGACGTGCTCATCGAGAGCTGGCCGACCTCGTCCGGCATTCACGAGATAGCAGGATACGAGGCGATTGCACCGATCAACCGCCGGCTGGTGCACTGCTCTATCACGGCCTACGGCAGGATAGGCCCGCTCAGGGACGAGCCGGCGCACGCCGACCTCGTAATGGCCAGGGCGGGGATTCTGGCGAGCCAGCCGTCGTTCGACGGCGACCCCATACACGTGGTACACCCGCTGCCGCAGGTCGGGGCCGGGCTACTCGCCGCCCAGGGCATCGTCGCCTCCCTCGTTGCGCGCGAGAAGACCGGCGCCGGCCGCAAGGTCGAGACCTCCCTGCTGGCCGGCGCGCTCGTGTACTCGCCCAAAGTGGGCGGCGATTCCTACGCGCCGCGCCCGTATGTCGCCACGCCGTCCGGCGGCTCGCCCTTCTACAGCGTGATGGAATGTTCGGACGGCAACTGGCTCCATCTCGGCTGCATACACGCCGGCTTCATCGAGCGCGCGGCGGAGGCCATGGGCATCGCGGAAGTGGTCGCCCAGCCCAAATATGGCTTCGGGCGCTCGCCGGAGACCGAACTGCTGCGGCAAGAGCTGTACGACATAGTAGCCGACACCGTCCGGACGAAGACCTACGCCGAATGGGCGGAGATTTTCGAGAGGGCCGACGTTCCCTACGCCCGCGCCAGCACGGCTGAAGAGGGCATGGAGAACGAGCAGGCTCTTCACAACCAGATGATCATCGAGGTCGACGACCCGCTGTTTGGCCGCGTCACCCAGATGGGCTTGCCCATAAAGCTGTCGCGGACGCCCGGCAAGGTGTCGCAAGGCGCGCCCGTGCCCGGCGAGCACACCGACGCCGTGTTCGCCGAGTTCGCCGCCGAGCCGCAGCCTCCCGCAGGGGTTCCGGTGTCCGCGGCGCCGCCGTTGCGGGGCGTCAGGGTGCTAGAGCTAACCAACGTGTTGGCCGGGCCTACTGCGGGCAAGATGTTGTCCGACCTGGGCGCCGAGGTGGTCAAGATGGAGTCGCCCGCGGGCGACATCTCGCGGTCGGACACGCTCTCCACGTTCCACTATCTCAACTCCAATAAGCGCTCCATATCGCTGAACGCGGCCACGCCCGGCGGCCGTGAGGCGGCGCAGCGGCTGGCGGCCCGCTCCGACGTGCTGCTCGCCAACATGCGGCCCGGAGCCACCGAACGCCTTGGCCTCGGGGGCGACGATCTGACCTCTCTCAGCCCCCGCATCGTCGAGACCCACGTGACCGCCTTCGGTTGGGACGGGCCGTACGCTCACCGGGCCGGCGTGGACCCTCTGGCGCAGGCGCTGACCGGCCTGCAGCGCGCGCAGGGGGGCGAGTCTCTGCCTCCCGTGTACCTCGCCGCGCTCGCTCCAACGGACTTCACCGCGGGCGCGATGGGCGCGTTGGGGGCGCTGTTGTGCCTGTATACGAGGGAACGCCACGGCGTGTCGCAGAA
Organism: Dehalococcoidia bacterium; assembly: GCA_965262385.1. Taxonomy (GTDB): domain Bacteria; phylum Chloroflexota; class Dehalococcoidia; order Lucifugimonadales; family CATOSD01; genus CATOSD01. The sequence goes on from CBDHFB010000016.1 coordinate 754,465, forward strand.
GGCCGACACGAACCTGCTCAGCGCCGGCATCTTGCTGAGCGTGGAGGGCTTCATGCGCTACGAGGGCAAACCGCCCCGCCGCGCCCCCCAGCGGCACCAGCGCGGCCTCGCCGCGCTGCACCGCATATACCGGGCGCGGGACGGCTGGCTGTACCTGGCGGCGGAGTCAGAGAAGGGCTGGGCGGCGCTGCGCTCGGCGTCCGGTTTGGAGTCACTCGCAGCGGACGAGCGCTTCGTATCTTCCAGGAGCCGCGCCGAGAAAGATGCCCTGCTGTCCGATGCGCTCTCGGAGCTGTTCGCCTCGGAAAACGTCGGTCACTGGCTTGGCCTTCTCAATGGCACGGCGGCACTCTGCGCCCCCGTCGTAGAGGGCTTCGCGCTGGGATACTTCGAGAGCGAGCAGGCTGCGGCCAACGACATGATCGTCGAGCTCCAACACCCGACGTTCGGTCTTCTCAAGCTGATGCGGAGAGGCGTAGCGTTCCCGGGCAGCGATGACATTTCCTACCTGCCGACGCCTCTGCTGGGAGAACAGGGGGAGGCCGTGCTACTGGAGAGTGGACTCGCGCCGGCGCGGATCGGCGAGCTCCGCGCCTCGGAGGTGCTGCGGGTCGAGGCTCCACCGTCCCACCGGGACACCGACTAGCCCGCTCGAATGGCCGCGTCCAACGGCGTCCGCTTTGCCCTGGTAGTCGCCGCGATAGCCTTGGCGTTTCTCGCTCAGGCCCTGCTTCGCAGTGGGCGGCCCTTGTGGGCCTCGGCGTTCTTCCTGACGGCGATTGCCGCGTTCACGTTCGCCGCGACCGACATTCCTGCCGCGGCCCGCTGGCGCGAACGCACCTCAGGGCCACCACGGCCCCGCAGGTCGCTCCGCCATCGGCTGTCCGCCTGGACTGCGGAATCCCGGTTCGGTACGGCCTGCGCCGCGGTGTGCGGCGTAAGCGCGTTTGCGTCCCTCAGCGCATTCGCGTCCGGGCCGCCCAACACGGCCGGATGGGTGATGTTCGGCGTGTCGGCAGTCTCCATGCTGGTCGTGATCCCCACCATCGACGGCCGGTGGACGCCGCTGGTGCGTAGGCTGCGGTGCGGCAAGCCATTCACCGTGCGGCCGCTGCTCCTGTACGAGGTCGCCGCGCTGTGCGGCATATTGCTGCTGGCGCGGGCAGTGCGCCTCCACGACCTGCGGGACCTGCCGGTCGGCCTTTGGTACGACGAGGCAGCGAACCTGTCCGTAGCGGCGGCCATAGCAATGGACCCTGGCTCTGCCCCGGTGTTTGCCACCACGCTTCCAACGCTTTATCTGCTCCCGGTCGCGGCACTGACCACCCTGTTGGGGGCGACGCCAGAGGCGCTGCGCCTGGTGAGCGTGATCTTCTCGCTGGCGGGAATCGCGGCGGTCTACCTGCTTGGGCGGCACCTGGCGGGGCCACTTGTGGGATTGACGGGCGCATTCGTGCTGGCGGTCATGCGCTGGGACATCAACTTCAGCCGAATAGGGATGCACGGCGTCACGTTGAGCCTCGCAACGGCGTTGACGGCCTACCTGACGCTGCGTGCGACTCGGAGCGGCCGGCTGTCCGACTACGGCTTCGCAGGAGCCGCCCTGGGGCTGGGCATGTGGTTCTACGCGGGGTTCAGGCTGTTTCCGCTCGTGGTAGCGGTAGTTCTGCTGTACGGCATTCTGTCCGAGCGGCCGACTATCCGGCAGCTCGCGGCAAGGTTGGCCGTCATCGGGATAACGGCGCTGGTCATGGCGGCGCCGGTTGCGCAATACGCCGCGCTCGAACCGGCCGATTTCTTCGATAGGACTAGGGCCAGCTCGGTGTTCTCGGTCGCGCCGGCTGGGGAGGCTATCGGCCATGTCGTCGACAATCTGCGCGCCCACGCGCTGATGTTCAATGTCGAAGGCGACAGCAATCCCCGCCACAACCTGCCGGGAGCCGCAATGCTGGACGGCCTGTCGGCCGCGCTGCTCGTGCTGGGCATCGCGGCATGCCTGTTCTGCTGGTCTCGCACGCCGCTGATCATCCTGCCGTTCTGGCTGGCGATCATGCTCATCCCCGGCGTGCTGACCATTCCGTGGGAGGCGCCGCAGGCCTTGCGGGCCATAGGAGTGCTGCCGGCGGTCGCCATACTCGTCGCGCTAGCGCTGCACGCGCTCTGGCGTTCCGGGCGAGCGTCGCCGTGGACGCTCACCCGCCGCCTGACGCCTGTCGCCTGCTGCGCTCTGCTTGTGTCGATAGCGCTGCTGAACGTGGGCCGCTACTTTGGCGAGCAGGCCGCTGATCCCAGGGTGTACGCCGCGTTTTCCACGGGCGAGACGCTGATAGGACGCGACATGCTCAGGCAACAGGCCAGGGGTTACACGCTCTTCGCGTCGCGCCAGTTCAAGCACAGCCTCGGAATAGACCTGGCCGCGAACAGTCCGGACTACACGGCCCTGCGCGCGCCGCAGGACGTGCCACTGGCCGCCGCCAGGGTTGGCCTCGGCACCGTTATCTACGTCGAGCCGCGGGAGGCCGCCGTCTACCGCCTGCTCGAGCTGTATTACCCGGGTGCGGAGTTCCGGGAGGTGCGGCCCCCAAACGGCGGCGAGCCGATGTTCTACCTCGCCGAGATAAGCCGCGAGGAACTCCTGAAGCGCCAGGGCCTTGACGCCGTGTACACTCTGGACGGCGGCCCTCGGATACACGGAGTCCAGCGGAGCGCGGAGGCAGCCTGGGCGCTGGAAGTCGGCGCTGACGCCCCGCCGTTCGACTTTGCGTGGACGGGCGCGCTTCACGTGACCGAACCGGGGGAGCACGGCCTCGCGCTGGAGTCGGAAGAGGCGGCGGCGGTGCTGCTGAACGGCGTGCCCGTGCTGTCGGGCGAGCGCGCCGAAACGAGCATACGACCCGCCGTTGGCGTCCACGCGCTGGAGGTGAGGGGTCGAGTTACTGACAGCCGCGGGACGTTGCGCCTTCTCTGGAAGCCGCCCGAATCGGATTGGCAGGCCATTCCGGAGTCCCACATGTTCCGCGGCGACATCCGGCCCTATGGGCTCGCTGGACGATTCTACGCCACGGACGGCGATGAGGAAGCCTACGTCGCGTCGCGTGTCACGCCGTCCATGCAGACCTTCTGGTACGACCCGGTTACGCCGGAGCCGTACCGAGCCGTTTGGGAAGGCGTACTGAATGCGCCCGAAGACGGCGACTATGGCTTTACGCTTTCGGCAGAGGGCGAGCTTTCGCTCAGTCTCGACGGCGATCTAATAGCCCAGTTCCCGCCCGACGATACCACGCCACACTCCGCGGTAGTGCCTCTGACACGTGGTGCGCACCGGGTCCTCGTTGAGTACGTCTCGGAGTCCCCGCAGTCCGAGTTCGCGATATACTGGACGCCGCCCGGCGGCGAGTACGAGCCGCTGCCAATCGAGCGGTTGACGCCCGCTCCGGAACTGATGCTCGGACCGTAGCCGGCGGCCTCGATTGTCCGGTCCGCCAGAACTGAGGACTAGTCGTGGCCGGCGGGCGGCGTGCCCTCCAGGTAGGTCGTGTGGTTGAACGGGTCGGGCACCGGAAAGTAGGTCAACAGCTTGGCGACCGCGGGTCCTCGATTGGTAAACCCGTGCGGCGCGCCCGGCGGGATGACCAGGGTGTGGTTGGGACCTACGAGCCTCACGTCTTCGCCGAGCCGCGCCTCCAGCTCGCCCTCCAGTACGGTGATCAGCTCGTCCGCCTCGTGGGAGTGCAGGGGAGCACCTGCCCCGGCGCCAACTACGCTGTAGGACATGCTGCTGCTGGTTGTTCCATCGCCGGGAGCCGTGATGTCCCACTTGCGGTAGTTGGGGCGCCACGGAACCTCGGTGGCGTCGTCGTGGTTAACGATAGGCATGGCGTCACCTGCCCTCTCTTTCAGTTGTCGTCATTGAGCGTGGCGTCCAGGAAAGCGATGGTCCGCTTCCAGGCGTCGGATGCCGCGTCGGGCCGGAAGCCGCCCCGTGTGTCGTTCATGAACGAGTGTCCGGCGCCCGGGTAGGAGTGCGTCTCGAAACTCTTGCCATTCGATTCCAGCGCGGAGCGCAGCTTCGGAACACCCTTGGCTATCATCTTATCGTCCTCGCCGTACATGAACAGCAACGGGCAGTTGAGACCGGCGACCGAGTCAATGGGACTAGGGTTGCGCCCGTAGAACACGACACTCGTCTTGACCGGGTTCTGGTTAGACGCGCACGCGAGCAATAGCGAAAAGCCTCCGCCCATGCAGAAACCCACCACGCCGAGGCGGTCCCAATTCACGCCGTTCATGCTCTGCAGGTGGGCCACCGCGCCCCGCAGGTCGCGCACCGCGCGCTGGTCCATCTTCATCTTGATAAATGCCTTGAAGAGCTGGGTCATGCAGAAGCGCGCCGCGCCGCCGACGCGCGAATAGAGGTTTGGCGCCATCACCGCGTATCCCTCGTCCGCGAATCGCGTGGCGATGTCCCGGATGTTGTCGTTGAGACCGTACATCTCGTGGATGACTACCAGTCCGGGGTGTGTGCCCCCGCCGTCGGGCATGGCGACAAAGGCGTCCATCATCGCGCCGTCGCCTCGAAATCTTACGCTGCTCGTAGTGACCATGCGGCAATCTCCACGCGCCGTACTGCTCCGCCGTTCACGGCCTCACGTTAGCAGAATTGGCGCGAACAGCGCAATCCTTCCGCCATCTCGCGGCGCGCCGCGCCAATCGGAATTGGACAACTCCCGTCTTCGTGCTAGAATCGAATCGTCAGTTGATAACCGCCAACTAACACCTGGAGGTCTGACGTGCCACTCGTGCCAAAGGTGATGAGCACCCAACACCCGGACAACGCTACCCCGGCGCCCTTCGCCGACAGCGAGGGCGTGCTGAAGGGGGAAGGTGAGGTCGAGGAGGCGGTCGACGTGTTCGACCTGGGCTGCGACGAGCAGATGTGGGACTCCGAGGGCAAGGAGGCGGACAACCAGGTTGTTCGCAAGCTGCTGATCGGCTACCCCGAATTCTTCCAGGAAGACAATATGCTTGGTCGCGACATGGCGCTCACGCTGCGGGTCCCCAATCCCCGCATCGAGCAGGACATGCGCAAGTCCATGGTGGAGGCGCTTCAGAGCATACCAGCCGCCTGGGACGTCGCGCGCGGCTTCTACGGCGAGCTCGCCGAGGCGCCCATACAAGAGGTCATCCTGCCGTTCACGACCTCGTCCGAGGAACTATCTATCATAGAGACATACTACCGGGACGTGATCGTTGGTCAGGAGAACAGGCCGATTCTCGGCGGTCACACCGTGAAGGACTGGATCGGCGAGTTTTACCCAAAGCGCATCCGGGTCATCCCCCTGATAGAAGACAGCGACCACCTGCTCGCCTGCGACCGCATCGTCGAAGAGTACCTGCATGGCAGGGATGAGCCGTATCAGCGGGTGTTCCTGGCTCGCAGCGACCCGGCCCTGAACTACGGAATGGTGGGCGCGGAGCTGATACTGAAGGTGAGCCTGCTGCGGCTGCATCGCCTCGAACGGCGACTGGGTGTGCCGTTGTATCCCATCATCGGCGCGGGGTCCGTGCCTTTTCGCGGTCACCTGACGCCGGTAAACGTGGAGCGCGCCTTCACGGAGTACCCCAGCGCGCAGACCTTCACCGTGCAATCAGCATTCAAGTATGACTACGACAAGGCGACCGTGCGCGATGGAATCGCGAGAATCCTCGCGCACGACCGCGGCGAGCCGATGCAGATCGACGAGGACCGCGCCCTCGACGTGATTGAGAGGACATCCGAGGAGTACCAGTCTCAGGTGCAGCGGCTGACCGATTTGATAGCCAGGGTCTCGGCGCACGTGCCCAAGCGGCGCGAGCGCAAGATGCACGTGGGGCTGTTCGGCTACGGCCGCTCGCTCGGAGGCGTCGGCGGCGTGACGCTGCCCCGCGCCATCGGCTTCGCGTCGGCGCTGTACTCGATCGGAGTGCCACCCGAGCTGCTGGGCCTGGGGGCGCTGTCGGAGGACGATCTCTCATTTGTGCGGGAGAACTACCCCAGCTTCGAGGGCGACCTGCGCGCCTCCCTGAGATTCGCCAACGAGCGTCACGTGCGCGAACTCATGGGATACGACTACCTGCGCCTGCTCGTCCGCTTCACCGAAGAGTTGGACAGGGTCCACGAGGGCTTGACCAGCGCGACGTTCGCCAGCCTGAGCCAGGACTACTCATCCGGCGAGATAACGCACTACATCCAGGAGGCCGCACACCTGCGCCGATTCCTGGGCTAGAGGGCGGCACCACGGCGGGGTCCAATGCAACAAGGGACGACGTCACGGCGCGCGGGTGTGCGGACTTCGCGCCGCTAGCGTTGTTCGCGAGCACTCAACTCCGCGACTTCTTCCCTGAGAGCCCTGACCTCGCGCAGCAGTTCCTCCATGTTCTCGCCGTCGCCTTGCTGCCTGATGAACATTCTGGCGAGATTCGCGGTCAGCGCGCCAAACAGCGCGATTCCTCCAATCATCAACACTACGCCACCGACCCTGCCAGTGGTTGTGGCGGGCACCATATCGCCGTAGCCCACCGTTGTCACGGTCGTGAGCGCCCACCACAAGGTGTTCCCAAAGAACGCCAGCGGGGAATCGGTGCCTCGCTCCGCGGTCGTCACCACTGTCGAGATGACCAGTATCAGGCCTACGGCGTACACGACAAGGTAGTCGACCTGCACCAGTTTCGCTACGCCGGCGAGCGCCCGCGAGCCGTAGAGGAATGCCCGCACAACCCGGAGGGGACGGAAGAAGGGTATTACAACGATCAGCACGTCGAGCCAGCGTTGCCTGAGAAATGCCGCCTTGTTGGGGGAAACCACCAACTTGACGCACAAGTCCGTGGCGAACACCGCCCACACGCCGATGTCCAGGTAGAACACTGTTTTTTCGCCGGCAGGGGTCAACTCCCACAGCATCGACGCCGCGAGCAGGGGCACCATCGCGAACGCCAACAGCAGCAACGGAATCTCGGTAATGCGGTCGATTCGGGCCAGCAGCGCCTCGCGGTCCTCCGCGCTGCCAAGGCGTCCTTTCTTGGCGGTGTTCAGCTCGTCCTCCATTTTGGGTCGGCATCTGCCATGCGCGGACGTGAACAGGTCACTCCTGGCCTACCCGCACTCGGAGCGCGCCATCTCCGCAAGCTCAGCAAGGCCGGGCACAACCAGATCGGGACTCGCGCCGGTCCGGCGGGTACCTCCTCCACGATCCGCGCGATTCACCCACACCGACGCTATACCGAGAGCGTTCGCCGGGCCAACGTCGTGGTGCAGGCTCTCTGCAACGTGCAGCCAGTTCTCGCGCCGAACGCCCATGCGCTCCTGGGCAAGGCTGAAGTTGGCCAGGTTGGGCTTGTAAGACCGCGCCTGCTGCGAGGTGACCACGGCATCGAACTCTACGCCCAGTTGCCGGGCCGTGCCGGCGAACAGGTCGTCGTCGACGTTGGAGATTATAGCGAGTTTGAATTGCCGTTTCAGCGTGCGGAGGGCGTCTGCCACGTCGGGGAAGACCGGCCAGTCCGGCAGCGAGTCCGCGAGGCAGGTAAGGTCGGACTCGCCAAGCTCGACGCCCGTCTCAGCCGCGATCAGCTTCATCACTTCTCGCAGCACACGCCGGTACTCCATGAATCCGGGCGACGCCTGCACCTTCGGCTCCGACTCCGCAAACAGCGCCAGTATGTCGGCGCGGGACATGCGCACCCTGTGGGGCGCCATCACCCGGGCCACCGCGGACGATATGCCTGTCTCCCAGTCTACAAGCGTGCCGTAGCAATCGAAGCTGACCCATTCAAAGTGGCTGAAGTCCATAAATCAACACTTTCCAGTCCGCTCGCGGACCGTCAGAAACCCACCCTCACATACGGGCCTGTACGTGAGCGCCTCATATGGATAAAATACACGACGGAGCCTAAATCGCAACTCTGTCCCGCCTACACGGTGAATCTCCGCGAGTCGGCCGTATATCAGGGCCTTTGACTTAGCGCGTCATATGGGTAAAATACGCAACAACCCATTGTCGCGGCACCGTCCCGCCCGATCGTGGAGTCTTTGCGAGCCGCCCTCGATTCTGGGCCTGAGACTCCGAACGTCATATGGACAAAATACACAAGCGGACTGGGGGCGTCTAGGAACATTTGGGCGCGGCATTGCGGGGTCGGCGCGGCTTTAGCGTGCCGAGAGCGGACTGGGATTGGGACAATGGCCCTTCGGCGGGGGCATGGTACGTAGAGCCTCCTACTTCCACCCGCGACTGCGAGCGCAGTGAGCTGCGGCGGGACGCACGTGCGCGATGCGGTTGCTTTGGCGCTGCAATTTGGGCTATGCTTCACGTGAGGTGCAAAATATGGAACTGTCCGAACGGATAAGATCTCTCCGCAAGGAGGCTCAGATGAGCCAGCGAGTACTTGCGGAAAGGGTGGAAATCGACTTCACATACCTCAGCAAGATTGAGAACAAGCGTGTGAAGCCGCCGAGTGAGAAGGTGCTGAAGAGCATCGCCACTGAACTCGCGAGGGAGCTCGGCCTGGACAGGCAGGAGCTCGCCGACGAGCTGACCATTCTGGGGGGCAAAGTGCCCTCGGACCTTGCGGTCACGCTGTTCAAGAATCCTCAGGCGGTGAGTTTTCTTCGCTCCATTGGCGAAGACGTGCGCTCTCCGGAGGAGTGGCGAAAACTGATTCAGAGCGGCCAATCCGGGGGATGATGCAGGCAGCGTTGGCGACGGACGAGACGCTCGAAGGATTGGCCCTCGACCTCCTCGGTCGCTACAAACGAGAATTCGGAGCGCTTGCCGCGCCCCCCGTGCCAGTCGAGCAGATCGTTGAGAACGTCCTCGACCTTGGCATACTGTGGGAGCCGATCGACGAAGGGCCGGACGAGCACATTCTGGCTGAGCTGCTCCTCGAGTCCAGGACGGTCGTCTTCAACGAGCGCAGACACCCGCTCATCGAGCAGACACCCGGCCTCTACAACACCATTCTGGGCCATGAGGCCGGGCACTGGGAGGCGCACGTCCACCGCGATACCGCGGAACAGGCGTCGATTCCGGGCCTGGAGCAAAGCGTGAGCTGCGTGTTCCGCCGTACTGGGCACGGACCGGGCCGGCGCGAGGCCGAGGCGCACCGGTTCATGGGTTGCCTGCTAATGCCGGAGACGCTCCTACTGGACCCAGCACGCAGCGTCGACCTCTACAGGTGGCCTGCCCTGTACCAGTTGCGCGACCTGTTTCAGGTCACCATATCCGCCCTCAGCATTCGACTCGAGCAGTTGGGCCTTCTGTACGTCACGGATGACGGGCGTCCGTTCCGGTCGCGCCTGGAGTACATGGGCCAGTTGCGTTTGAGCATCTAGGGGCCGCGCCCCTCTCTTCAGCCTCTCCATCTGTACTCCCGGCGGTTCCGCCGACTCGCGAGGCCGAAGCTGCCTGAACTGGCCCATCTCGGCGTGTTCGGCACTACCAAGTTCCCACCTGAAATGCGCCTGGCGCCACCTCCCGCTACCCAGTCCTGCTAGCGTGCCACGCCTTGCCAGACCAATACCATCGCACACCCTTCAACCCTGTTACCATATGGGCCGATAGCGTTAGCATTCGATACTTCGAGGAGGTTGCTCAAGTGGGTCTCAAGGACAATGTCTGCATAGTAACCGGCGGCGGAAGCGGCATCGGCCGGGCGTCCGCCCTAATGATGGCGCAAGAGGGCGCGGTGGTCGTCGCCGTTGGCCGGACGGCATCTAAAGTCGAAGCCGTGAGGGACGAGATACTCTCCGGTGGCGGCAGGGCTGAGGCATACGGAGTGGACGTCGCCGACAAACAGCTCGTCTTCGGCATGGTCGAGGAGGTACTCGCCAAGTACGGAAGAGTAGATGTGTTGGTCAACAACGCGGGCCACAGCTCGCCCCGCAGGATGCTGCTGACCACGACGCCTGAGGACCTGCGCAGCGTATATGACAGCAATCTCGTCGGCTCGGTGTTCTGCACCCAGGCCGTGGTACCTTCGATGGTCGAGGCAGGCGAGGGGACGATCATCAACGTATCCTCGATGGCAGGGCTCAACGGCAGTCCCCTGGCTGGTATGAGCTACAGCGCGGCCAAGGCGGCAGTGATCAACTTCACGGCGTTTCTCAACAACGAGTACCGCAACTCGGGCATCAGGTTCAGCGTGGTGATTCCCGGAGAGGTCGACACGCCGATTCTGGACCTGCGGCCGGTCGTCCCCTCCGCCGAAGCCCGCAGCAGGATGGTGACGGCCGAGGATACCGCCGAGGCGATCACCCTGATCGTGCGCCTGCCGCAGCGTGCATCCATTCCCGAGCTTGTCATTCGCCCGACGTGGCTGAGGGACACCAGCGCGGAGACCAACGTCGCCTGAGCGCCGCACAGAACGATCTGGAGGAGTGCCTTGCCGACCAGGCGCCAGAAAATCGGAGGAATCTCGGGAGAGGCCGTGGCGAAGGCCACGGGCCGCGACTGGGATGAGTGGCTCGATTTCCTCGACGCGCTAGACGCTCGGGAAATGACCCACCGCGAGATAGTCGGCCTCGTTGGCGGGAAGGGCGGACTGGTCAACGGCTGGTGGCAGCAGATGGTCACTGTGGGATACGAACAGGCACGCGGGCTGAGAATCGTCGGCCAGACTGCGGACGCGAGCTACCAGATCGGCGTGCAGAAGACCCTTCCCATACCCCGTGACCTCGCGTGGGGCCTGCTGGTCGCCGGACCCGGGCGGGACATATGGCTGGGCGAGGCCGGCCCCTTCGAGCTGCGAAAAGGGGAGAAGTACCGCACCTCCGAGGGCTTCTGGGGAGAGGTGCGCACGGTGGCTCCGGGACAGAGGGTCCGCTTGACTTGGTCCCATGCCGAGCTGTGCCAGCCCACAACTCTACAGGTGACCCTTGTCGCCTCCGGGGAGAAGACCTCGGTCCGCTTCCACCAGGAGCGGCTATCCAGCCCGGACGAGCGCGAGCGGATGCGCCGCCACTGGCGGGAAGTCCTGCGAAAGCTCCAGGAGTTGGTGTAGGAGGGACGACACCATGGATGAAGAAACCGGGCCTGTGGGAGCACTCACTCACGTCGGCATAGACGTGGCCGACCTAGAGCGGGCGGAAGCGTTCTACTCTGCGGTGCTGGGCGTCAGGCGGCGTTCGGCATGGAATCAGTACCTCTTGTTCAAACCCCTGCCCACCGGCCTGTCAGTCTACCTCCAGCAGGTCCCAGACAAGAAGACCAGCAAGACGCGCGTACACATAGACCTGACGGTACCGGACGTGCTGGCGGCGCTGGCTAAAGTCGAAGCCCTCGGCGGAAGGGCTGTCAGGAACTTCGCCGAGCCGGGCGAGAATCTGGCGGTAGTCGCCGACCCAGACGGCAACGAATTCTGCCTGATGAGCGGGCGGTAGCCCGGCAAGCTCTCCTGGCGTCCGGCGTGAAGTGCGGCTGCCAAAGGGCAGGCGCTCTCTCAGATGAGCTGCGGCTCCACCAGACAGCGCCCGTCAGAAGCTCGGCTTTGCGGGATGAGGCGTCAGCTGGAGTTCGTGCGTCCAGCAGGACTTATCCTGCGTGTACAGGTAGTAGAACGCCTCCGCTATCTTGACGGGGTTTATCAGCAGTTCGGGGTTCTGCCGCGAGCGCGGCATCGCCCTCGTCCCCGGTGAGTCGATCATGCCGTCGATGACCACATTGGCGACATGCACGCCGTGCTCCGAGTATTCCTCTGTCAGAGCCTGCGCCAGCGTCCGCATCAGCACCCTCGGGTAGTACAGCGACTGTCCGGTGTAGCGCTTTCTCCCTCGCAGCGAGGACGAGTTGTTGGAAATCAGAATAGTGCCCTCGCCGCGCTCGCGCATGGCGGGCAGCACCTCCTGGACGACCAGGAAGGGGCCGCTGCTGGAGATGTGCTGCGCCGTCTCGAACATCTCGAACGGGATGTGCTCCAGCAGTTCCTTTTCCGGCGGAAGATCGCGCCCCTCGATATAGCCCGCGTTGTAGACCAGCACGTCCGGCTCCCCCGCCTGCTCACGAATCTGGGCGAATGCGTTTGAAATGGAGTCGCGGGAGGCGAGATCGAGCTCGACGATAGTGCTCTCGCCGCCCTGCTCGCCGATGGCCGCATGCAGCGGTGCGGCATTTCCGGCGTTGCGGGTGGTCAGCACGGTGAGGAAGCCCTCTTGCGCGAACTTCTGGGCGATAGCGCCGCCAACGCCCCAGCGCACGCCGACGGGCACGTCGCTGTCGTCGATGTCGCCACCGTGGATCAGCCGCGTGTTGCGCCCATCCGACTGCCATTTGGACGTCGCGCCTATCACGACAGCGACGGGTTTTTGGGAAGCGTTCATTTGTAATTCCTTTCGTTGGAGCTCGGCTGAATGCAGATGTGAATGTATCAACCGTGAGGCGATGTTACAGAATCGCATTTGCCTGGGTCAAGCTAGCGAATCTCGTCTGTACCAAGCTGCCCTATCGCCTCGGTATCAGCCCTGGCGAGGGATTCGGCCAACATGTTCGGGATACTGCCGTCGAATATCAGGAAGGCGATGGATTGGACGAGCATTGTCAGAGCGATGGGCCGCGTAAGGCTGAATTGCGAACTCTTCGGTGGGTGGTGTCCATTTGGTGAAGCTTAACGAGCCTGTTTCAGATTACCTGGCGCCCCAGCACTGTCATTCCCGCGAAAGCGGGAAGGCGAAATCTGTTCGTTTTTGCGACATTCTGTGCGCCTCGTAGCTGAGCGTGTCGCCGGTCCCGCGCGAATCTGTAATGCTGGCGCGGGTTGTCGGGACACGAGAGTGGCGCCGCGTGGCATAGGAGGACAGGTGGACGGAGCAGGGGCACTCAGCCGTGTCTTCACTGCCACAGGGCGCCCACGAGAGACGCCCTTACGGGTGCCTGGGGCCTTACCCCCGATTGGGCGTAGGGATTCCGGGCCGCGGGGTCGGTCCCTCGCGAGGGCGAGGGTAGCACGTTTGTGCGTATGTTTCAAGAGAGCTGGCGAAATCGCGGGATTGGGGCGGATTGGTGGGAAGAAGTGGTGCAGACGTGGGGAAGAGGTGGGACGTGCGCGGGATTGGATGGGGCAGAGCTGGGGAATGGTTGGCACGGGAGAGTGACGTTTTTTCGGGTACGGGGGAGCGAGTGGGTCGGGTTTGGGCGAGGGGGTGCGGCCGGAGTGTACATTGGGACGTCCGGGGGAAATTTGGCTAAGCAAAATGGCGAACGCAAGGAGATGGCCGTAGGTTCAGAGTTGGGCGCGGGGGCAGGCTGTTCGCGAGGGAGACGGTTTTGGGCGCACCTAGTGATGTGAAACAGGTTCAGGCTTAACGCATTCTCCTCGGAGGTTACCGCGTTCCAACTGAATAATTTGCTGTATGCAAGCCCGCCGAATCATCCCCAATTCTATCCTGCGTTTGAGACTACCCAAATGGGTTCCCTATGACCTCGTAATCTTCCAGAAATGCGTGTGGCGGCACTCCTTCCTCAATTGTTAACGCGCCGTCCGTGTACTCCGCATGCGTGATCAACTTGGTCCATTCTGGCATTGGCCTGTTCAAGTAAGGGTTCGAATAGAAAACTGCTTTCGACCTGTCTAGGGTACCAGGGTGAACTTCATAGAAGGCCACAACACCGACCACATGCCGATTGATTGGACCACCCGAGTTGAACCAAAAGCCGTTTAGCCTTTGGCTATTGTACGGTTCTGGAAGCGGGGTAGTGTCCGTCAGGTCGTTGTGAACATAGAAGGTAAACTGCTGGCTCCCAAACAACACTTCATCTAACCTGTTGTTTGAGTTGTCGCAACGCAACGCGATGATTAAATTCTCCACATTGTTGTAACGTTTCGCTTTCTCATAAATACGATCTTTCGTTCTGCCGATGTCGTCTATACCGTCGGCCCCCTTTGATACGATGCCCACAAACCCCGTATTCTTTCCGCGACGCTCAGGTGACACTGGCCACAGCTGGCCAGTCACCTTCCAACCACCGTGCGAAAATGAAGCACTAGGTGAATTCACAAGGCTAAGTCTCTGTTGCTCTTGTGCAATAAGGAATTCCTCATAATTTGCTTCTCTCAACAGCTTCTCAAATGTCTCTTTTAGATGGGCTCTGGGCGGCGAGGATTCTAGCTTCCCGTCCATTCGGATGTTTAGGCGAAAGTCAGGGGAGCAAATTTCATCTATAGTGTCCAGGACCGTTAGTTCGTTCCAATTTCTCTCTAACTTGGTGCTTCGCTCCAAGTCGATGTCTGTCGCCTCGACCACATAGGTTAAATCACTACCATCTTCTAGTTCTTCAGTCACTTTGAAGTCCGGTGTCAGCCCATTGATCATGGGCTCCGCTAAGACCGCTCCACGTGTGCCGAGCAAGAGTTCGTGCAGAAACAACTCAAAGAAGGTCCCATTGAATTGATATTCGTCCCGTTGGGTGCCTGGAGATCTGCTGCGCATTTCGGCGATAGTTTTGCGCCGTTGTTTTTCGGGGAGCCGCTCCAACCATCGTTCCAGCATGTCTCGGACTCTTTCGAACTCAGGCTTCGAGGATCGATCAAGAAATGAATACGTGGTCTCAGCTCGACAGCCAGGCCTGGTGTCGTTTCTACGCTTAGCTTCAAACAGTCGTGTCATCAGATTTCTTCAGGCAAGAAATGTCGATCGCATTGCGTTGCCACAATCACGAATGCCATAGGATGCATCCACTTACAGAGTCCACTCGGTTGAGCCAACGTCTGGCCCGATGATGTTCCAGAATCATGCGGAAATAAGTTTGAGTGGCTTTTCATGGTGAGCCAGTCTGGGCTTGATGGGCCATGTAAGACTGAATTGCGAACTTTTCGCTGGGAGGTCTTGATATAAGCAGGCGGTCGGCACACCTGATCATGCTACAGATTGCTAGGACTTCAGACGCTCCCGTAGGGCTTTCAACTCTTCGGTCATGTCTGATTCCGGTACTTGAGTCATCGACAGCAGAGTGCCGATGCCACGTCTCTCCATCTCGTCCATATTCATGTGAATCAAAGCTAGTGCCAAACAATGGAGGATATGCACATCCCGTTGGGTAAACTCCCACTGTTCGTTCAACCTCCCTTGGTGGTCCAACTGGAAATACCTGAAGTTCGAGTATGATGAGTCGTGCTTTCTGAGGCAGGCGACCAAATCGTTCTCGGAGATCGGTGCGACGCATTTGGTCCTTCCAAGGTCGTTCATCTTGCTGGTGATTGCGAGCCTGATTCCTTCCTTGCTTCCGCTCCTATTCCGAATCGCCTTGTAAAGGACATACGGATTGTGGTTAGTGTCGTCTCGCACAATTGAGTGGTGGATGAGCAAAAGAAGGCGCAACGATTGCTCGACTGATAACAAGATCAACTCGAAGGATACAATTGGAAAGAAAAAGGCGTCGATATTGGGCGGCTTTGCGTCAGGTTTATCAGCGCACAAAGTCGAGGCGCGTTGATGCGCTTGCGCCGCAGCCATCATGCGTGCCGCCGCAGTCTCGACTTCCTCGTCGGTCAACTGCACTGGCTTACCCTTCTTTGTTGCTTTCCTTCGTCTCGCCATTTGTGAAACCCTGAATTAGAACGTCTCTCTCGCAGGCTTATGAACTCTACCCAGAGAACAGTGATGGCAGAGTCGAGGAGTTATGAATTTAGTACAAGTAGGCCGTGAAGAGTGGGCCGGCTGGGAGTCGAACCCAGGACACTCGGATTAAAAGTCCGATGCTCTGACCAGACTGAGCTACCGGCCCAGGAATGCGGCCGAAGGCGATGGGCATGCCCCGCAGCGTCGCCGACGCGCGCCGAGTAATGGTATCCCCCGACTGTCCCGCGTGGCAAGCTAGGCTAGGACGCCGCCCCGCCCAGCAGCTGCGACAGCACCGCCATGCGTACGTACAGCGCATTCTCGGACTGGCGGTAGAATGCCAGCCGCTCGTCACGCACCTCAATCGGAAAGTCGCCGCTGTGCTGCATGGGGTCCAGCACCACGCAGTGGGACTGCAACCCCGCCATGAACTGCTCGTCTATGCGCAGGTCCAGCACGCCGCGCGAGCGAAGCAGCCGAACGTGCGCCATAGTACGCGGCCCGTTCAGGTAGATCGCGTCGGCCCCGCCCAGGGCGTCCGTCGACTTTGCCAGCGTCATGGCGACGCCGTTGCTCTCGCAGTACTCGACCAGCCTGGGGTCGACTCCGCCGCTGACAGGCATCATCAACACGCGGACGCCGTCGTACATGCAGAGACCCCGCAGCAGGGCGCTGACGTTGCGGTGCTCGAGGCGGCCAACAACCGCTACGGTCGCGCCGTCCACGGCCCCCAGCTCCCGGCGCAGCGTGTAGATGTCGGCCAGCGCCTGCGTCGGGTGGTCGTCCTGGCTGCCGCCGTTGATCACCGGCATGGCATCGGCCCTTTCGGCCATCTCCACCACGCCCGGGTCGCTGCTCCTCAACACCACGAGATCCAAGCGCAGGCTCGCCAACAGGTTGACCGTGTTGCCGATGTAGCCTGGAGCCTGAACGGGGAAGAACTGCGTCGCGTCCTCCGTGTGGTACGCCGCTCCCCCCAGGAGTCCGATGGCGCGCTCGAAGGACGTTCTAGTGAGGAAGCTGGGTTCATAGAAGAGGCAATACAGAGAGCGGCCGGCAAGCGGCGCACCCGTCAGGCCGCCGTTCCGCAGCTCGTCGCAGAGCGGGAACAGCTCGGGCTCCACCCAGCTCCTCTCCAGTTGCAGCGTGCTTGTCAGGTGTCGAAACTTGGGCATCCATTCCTCCGGCTATCGGCCGCCCCGCACGGCGGGCGTGTGTAGACCAACATTATCGCACACAGGGGCAGGGGAAACGGCGTCAACAGCGCCAGCCTCGCCCCGTTATTCCCTTCCCCCTTGACGGGGGAAGGTTAGTGCCTGCCCCGTACTTGATACGGGGATGGGGGTGAAGAGCCCCAAGTTGCGAATGCCTTCCGCTGGGGCATAGAATACGCCAAGTCCGTTGCCAATCGAACAATGCGCCGGGCGCAGAGAGCAGGACGAAGGAGGTCGCAAGTGCTCGAGCGATTCAAGGTCAAGGAAGAAGACGCCGCAAGGGTCAACGAGGCCCCGCTTAGGCAGACGGTGACCGAGATCTTCAAGAAGATGGGCGTTCCCGAAGAGGACTGCTCGCTGGCGGCCGACGTGCTAGTCACCTCGGACGTGCGCGGCGTGGACAGCCACGGCGTCTCCAACATGCTGCGCACTTACGTACAGGGATACAACCAGGGCGAATTGAACGCCCGGCCCAACTGGCGAATCCTGCGCGAGACTCCCGCCACGGCGAACATCGACTCCGACAGGGGCCTGGGCATCATCGTGGTGCCCAAAGCGATGGAGATCGCGATAGAGAAGGCCTCCAGGGTCGGCGTCGGCATGGTGACCATTCGGAACTCGCGCCACCTCGGCATGGCGTCTTACCACGCCATGATGGCCCTCGAGCACGACATGATAGGCACCTGCATGACGTCCTGTCCGCCGGGCGTGCTGCCGACATTCGGCGCGGAGCCGCGGCTCGGCACCAACCCCATCGCTCTCGCCGCGCCGGCAGACAAGGAGCCGCCGTTCGTTTTCGACGCTGCCACCAGCACCGTCGCCGGCAACAAGCTGGGCCTCGCCAGGCGGCTGGGCACGGACCTTCTGCCCGGCTGGGTCGCGGACGAGGAGGGTGAGCCTATCATGGATGAGGTGGCCCCGCCGATTCCCGGCTACCAGGGCAGGGCGTCGTCCTTCCTGGTGCCGCTGGGCAGCACGCGGGAACTGGGCTCGCACAAGGGCTACGGCCTCTCTTGCATCGTCGACATACTGGGCGGTGTCTTGTCCGGAGGCGGCTACGGCGCCAACCCCGGGCGCCCCAACTTCGGCCACTACGTCGCCGCCTACAGCATCGAGGCGTTCATGGACACGCAGGAGTTCAAGCGCACCATGGACGAGTGGATGCGAATGCTGAAGATGACGCCGCCCGCGCGCGGACACGAGCGTGTGCTGTACCCGGGGCAGCCGGAAGCGGAGGCCACCGAGGACCGCCGGGCGAACGGCATACCGTTCCACCCGGAGGTTGTCGACTGGTTCCGCGACATCTGCGGCGAACTGTCCATCCCCTACATCCTCACGGACGGGTAGGGGACGAAGGCCGCAATTCCTTCCCCCTTGGTGGGGGAAGATTAGGATGGGGGTGAAACGGCAGAGCTCCCCCTCACCTCAATCCTCTCCCACCATGGGAGAGGAGGCAGACTCCGGCCGCCCGTTACAGGTAGCGGTCGAAGAAGTCGGACACTGCCGACGTGGCCGTCAGCCTGTTGCCGCGCTTGACGAAGCCGTGGCCCTCGTCCTCGAACCGGACGTATTCCACGACCTTGTCCTGGCTGCGCAGGGCCTCCACTATCTGCTCGGTCTCGCTGATGGGCACGCGGGGGTCGGTCGCGCCGTGCAATACCAGCAGCGGCGCGGTTATGCGGTCCACGTAGTGAATGGGCGAAATCTCGCGCAGAAAGTCGCCGTCGTCTTCCAGGTTGCCGTACTCCGACTCGCGCAGCTTGCGCCGGTAGGAGCTCGTGTTTTCCAGGAAAGTCTCGAAATCACCGATGCCGTACAGCTCCACCGCCGCGGCCCACAGGTCGGGATAGCTGGTAATGGCCGCCAGCACCATGAAGCCGCCGTAGCTGCCGCCCATTACCGCCACGCGGTTGGGGTCGGCCCAGCCGGAGTCCCTCAGCCAGATCCAGGCCGACTCCAGGTCCCGCACCGAGTCCATACGTTGTCGCACGTCGTCCAAGTGAATGTAGGTGCGGCCGTAGCCGGAGCTTCCGCGCACGTTGGGCGCCAGCACGCAGTAGCCGCGCGAAACGAAATACTGGTACTGCGCGTTGAACGAAGGCCGCTCCTGGCCCTCCGGCCCGCCGTGCACGTGCATGATCACGGCATTGGAACCGTCGGCCTTCGCGCCCGGCGGCGCGTACAGGAAAGCCGGTATCTCCCGACCGTCGAACGTGGGGAACTGCACGAGCCGGGGCTCGACGAACGTTTCGCCGTCAATGCCGCCCGTGTCTGCGAACGTAAGCTGTCGCGCCGTGCCGGCCTCGACGTCGCAGAGCCAGACGTTGGCGTTGGCAGCCGCGCCGTTCGCCGTCAGCGCCAGCGTCGACCCGTCGGGCGACCACTCAGCCGCCGCGGGGCCGCGAGGGTTCTGAAGCGTGCCCGTGGGCAGCCCCTCCACCGCCGTCTCGCTCTGCGATTCGAGGTCGCGGATGAAGAGGCGGCTGTAGCCCGCCTCGTCGGCGACGTATGCGATGCGCCTGCCGTCGGGCGACAGCGACGCCGCCTCGACGTCCCAGGGCGGCTCCGCCAGGACCGCGAGCTCGCCGCTCGCAGCGTCCATCCACGCCAGCGCCGAAAACTCGCGGTCCCTGTTGGTTGTCAGGTAAAGGCCCTTGCCGTTGGAGTCCCACGACAGGGAGCCGTAGGAGGCCAGCTCGCCATCGGGGGACAGCGGGCGCGCCTCGCCGGTGTCCAGGTCGAGGTACGTCAGTTCGTTGTAGCGAGACGTCACGTCGCGGCTGACGACGAGACCCAACCCGTCCGGCGTCCACGCCGCGACCGAGTTCGAACCGTCGTTCTGGTACACCATCCGGGCCGTCCCGCCGGGCACCTCCACAACGTATACGTCGAAGTGCGCCGGGTGGCGCTCGTTGCTCGCGAACGCGACGGACGCACCGTCGGGCGACCAGCCGCCGAAAATGTGCATCACCTCCGGAGAATCGGTCAGCGCCCGCACCTCGCCGCCGGCGTCCAGGTCAATCAGGTAAAGCTGGTGCCGCTCACTGCCGCCCTCGTCCATTGCGAACAGGAGTTGATTGCCTGTGGGCCGCCACTTCACCAGGCTGACGCGCTCGCTGAAGTAGGTTAGCTGTCGGGGCCAGCCGCCCTTGGCGTCGATGAGCCACACCTGCGGCACGCCGGTCACGTCCATCAGGAAAGCGACGCGCTTGCCAGAAGAGTCGAACGAGGGAGCGTAGGCGCTGCGAACGTTCAGATAGCTGTCGAAGGTCGCTTGCGAATCTGGCATAGTTCCTCCTCGGCCCGCGGGACTGTGACACTGGCCCGGCTAAGCGCGGATGCTGGGAAAGTTGCTTGCGGCGAAGACTATCCGAACGGGGACGGCATCATGCCCACCGGCACCTCGATGAGCGTCGGCGCGTCGTTAGCGTCCAGCGTCTCGCGCAATGTCTGTCGCAGATCCTCGGGGCCGTCCACACGCAGGCCTCGCGCTCCGTAGGCCTCGGCGAGCCGAACGAAATCCGGATTGTGCAACTTAGCGCCGATGTCCCGCCCGTCGAAGCGGGTCTGCTGGTCCCGCAGCACGTTGCCGAAAGCGTTGTCGTTGAACACCACGACGACCGCGTTGATGTTGTGCTGCACGGCCGTCGCGAGCTCCTGGGAATTGAAGAGAAAGCCGCCGTCGCCAGACACCGCCACCACCGCCTTGTCGGGATTAGCCACCTTGGCGCCGAGCGCCGTGGGGAAGGCGAACCCCAGGTTGCCGTAGTAAGACGAGGTTATGTAGGTGCCCGGCTCGTAGACCGGATAGTACACGCGGCTGAAGTAGCCGATCTGCGTCATGCCCGACACGAATATGCCGTCGTCGGGTATGGCGTCGCGGATGGCCTGGACGTAGGACGCCTGCGGCTCCATCTTGGCGAGCGACAGTCGCCGCTCCTCCCTGACCGCCTCCATCTCCGCCTCGCGGCTCGCTCGCGCGGGCGTCCTCGCGGCAACCAGCCTGTGGATAGCCTCCAGCGTCAGCCGGGCGTCGCCCACCACGCCCAGGGTGTTCTCGTAGTTGCGTCCTATCTCCTCCTCGTCGATGTCGATCTGGAGGACTCTCTGGCCGGTGAGGAACTGCGGCGTTGCCAGGCGCGTTCCCACCGCGATTACGAGGTCCGACTCCTGGAGTCTCGACTGGAAGGGATCGTTGCGAATCTGGAGGCCACCCATAGACAGGTAGTGCCGGTCCGAAACCGCGCCCTTGCCTTCGCTGGTGGCAACCACCGGCGCCTGAAGGTGCTCCGCAAGCGCCAGCAGCGGGCCGGACGCTCCCGACGACACCGCGCCGCCGCCGACCCAGAACACCGGATTCGCCGAGTTGCCGATGACCTCGGCCGCCTCGCGGATACTGTCGGCGGCCGCGGCGGCACGCTGGACGTTGACAGGCTCCAGTATCTCGACCTCGTCTACTTCCTCCAGCGTCTCCGGCGGAATCTCTATCTCGACCGGACGGGGCCGCCCTGTCTTGAGCTGGTAGAACGCCTCGTGCACCGCGCCGGGCACGTCCCTGGCGTCGAGGATTCGCTGACTCCACTTGGTGACGGGCCTGATGGTGTCCATCTGGTCGTGGATCTCGTGGAGGACGCCCCGCTCCACGCCGATCAGTTCCTTTTGCACCTGGCCCGCAACCACCAGGATCGGCGATGAGGCGGAGTACGCGGTGCCTATCCCGGCGGAGGCGTTTTGCAGCCCAGGGCCCGGCACCACCAGCGCCGTGCCTATGCCGCCGCCCGCGCGGGCGTAGCCGTCGGCCATGTAGGTCGTGGCCTGCTCGTGCCGCGTGGTTATGAACCGAATGTCGGGCACTTCGTACAGCCCGTCCATCGCGTGGTAGAGCTGCACGCCCGGCAGCCCGAAGATTACCCTGACTCCCTCCTGGTAGAGGGCGCGGGCCAGCGCCTGGCCTCCCGTCAGCTTAGGCATGTGTCTGTTTTGCCTTTCTTCATCTCGTAATCAAACTACTCGAAGGGCGCTATCTTGCCAGGAGGCAACTCGTGACGCGCCCTCTGCCAGGCGTTCCCAAGTTCTTCCCGGTTCAACCTAGCCCACTCCATCACCATGTTTTGCGCGCGGGTGGGAAGCCGTCCCTGAAGAACACCTAGTGGGTCAATGCTCACTACCGTACGGCTGCTTCCATTTCGGGCATGGAAATGAGCCGGCGCGTGGTCATTGTAGTACATGTGGATGATTATTCCGTGAAATCGGCAGATTTCAGGAATCGCTTAGGACCTCTACAGACAATGGCATCAGATCAGACAGGCTCTTACCCGTGAGATCCAAGTAGAGCGCGTCCGGACACAACTCCAGGTCTTCGCCCCAGGCGATTGAGTCGTACTCTGTCAAGCGGACCGTTCGGAAGAACGCGGGATCGTCCCAAGCCTTGAAGACGCCCTTTCCAGCCAGATGCGAAAGGGGGATCTCACCCTCTGCTCCGTCAGAGTAGCGCAACCAGATGCGAAAGCCATCACGCGGCTCAACCGCCACGGGACGAATCACGGCGTCTTCCGAAGCCGACTGTTGCTCAGCCTCGCTCCTACCCGCAGCACGTTCAAGCATCGATCTGCCCGCCGCCCCCTACCGCGCCCGCGTCGCCGCGTAGTCGTCGCGCGCCCGCGCCATCGCGGCCTTGCGCGCCTCCGCCAACTCGACCTTCTTGTGCTCAGACCACTGTTGTGAGCGGTCGAGGCTGGCGATCGATCCCTGGAAGTGGGGCATGACGTAGCGGGCCACCAGTTCATAGCTGTGGCGCACCTGTTCGCGTGTGCCCCATTCGGTCGCTTGGATAAGGAAGCCACCGAAGCCGCCGCTCTCTTGGTCCAGCTTGTTGATTGTGGCGATGAGGTCGTCCGGCGTGCCGACGCACCACGCGCCGTGCTCGGTCATCACGTCGATGATCTTGTCGCGGTCGCTGGTGTTGTTCACCTCGATTGCCAGGTCGTGGCCCAGCGTCTTGACGAAGTAGTCATACTGGTAGCGCCCTGCGTTCGCCCGTGCCTGCTCTATCGCCTCCTTCTTGGACTCCGCCAGGTAGACGTGCATGACCACACGCCACTCGTTGCGGTCCATCACGTTGCCGTGCCGCTCCGCCGTCTCCTCGGCAATGCTCCAGAACTGCGAGAGATTTGACGCAATCTCTGCGTCGCGCGTCACGCTCACCGACAACACGCCAGCGCCGTGCTTGCCAGCGAGCACCATGCCGGACGGCGACTGCGCCGCCGCCACCGCGATAGGGAAGTGAGGCTTGGTGTACGGCCGCAGGTGAAGCTGCGCCTCGACGAGATTGAACCACTCCGACTCGTGAGTCACTGGCTCGGTATCCCTGAGCAGCCGCATAATGACCGTCATCGCTTCGTCCATGCGCCGCCTCTGTTCCACCGGGTCTATTCCCAGCATCGCAGCGTCGGTCGACAGCGCGCCCGGGCCGACGCCCATCATCGTGCGGCCCCTCGTCAGGTGGTCCAGAAGCACCATGCGGTTGGCGACCATGAGTGGGTTGTGGTAGGGCAGGCTGATGACACCCGTTCCCAGCTTGATGTTCCGCGTGCGCTCCGCCGCCGTGGCCATGAAGATCTCCGGCGACGCTATGATCTCCCAGCCCGCGCTGTGGTGCTCGCCGACCCACGCCTCGTCGAACCCCAGGTAGTCGAGCCACTGGATAGTTTCCAGGTCGCGCTCCAGCGAAAGCGTGGGGTTTTCGCCCTTCCAGTGAAAAGGCGCCATGAATATGCCAAATTTCATGCGTTCGGGAAGTACCATGGCTCAGTCCTTTGCGATTAGACCGCGTTTAGGTTGCGGGCAGATTCTAGCACGCCGGTGTTGGGCGGGCAACTTTGGCAGCGGGCGGGCGCCAACTTCGTGCAGCCGGCCCATACGAGTTCAAGACTTGACCTGCGCCTGCGTGAAACGTACTCTTGCTGCAATCGGCCCCCGGCTTCCACTCTCCCGTCCCCTGCCCGCGGAACGGTTGCCGGGCAACCCACCCTTCGATGAGCTACGGAGGCGCGACTATGCCTTTTGGAGGAAATGACTGGCTTGCGTTGACGCAAGAGGAGACGCTGGAACCTGACCTTCCGATCTGCGATCCGCATCACCACTTCTGGGACTTTCGCACGGGACGGATACCATATCAGCGCTATCTGCTGGATGAGCTGGCTGATGACGTGAACAGCGGCCACAACGTGCGCTCGACGGTGTTCGTCGAGGCGCGCGCGATGTACAGGTCGACGGGCCCCGAGGAGATGCGGTCGGTGGGGGAGGTGGAATTCGTGCAGGGACTCGCGGCGGCGAGCGCAAGCGGCCTGTATGGCCCAACACGCGCGGCAGCCTCGATCGTAGGTCACGCCAACCTCAACATGGGCGCGCGCGTCGAGCCGGTGCTGGAAGCGCTGCAGGCCGCAAGCCCCAACCGCTTCCGCGGCATACGACATTCCGTGACGTGGGACCCCCACTCGGAAGTGGAGGTGACCGCCGCTCACCGGCAGCAGGGCCAGCTCCTGAGCGACGAGTTTCGCGAGGGAGCTCGCGTTCTGGCCAGGATGGGGTTGTCGTTGGAGGGATGGCTGTACTTCCCCCAGCTTCCTGAGCTCGCCGACTTCGCAAAGGCCGTTCCCGACCTCACCATCATACTCAACCACATCGGCGGCCTGCTCAGGGTGGGCCCATACGCGAACAATGACGATGAGGTGCTCGCAGCCTGGCGGAACGGAATCGCCGCGGTAGCCGAATGTCCCAACGTAGTCGTCAAGCTGGGCGGCATTGGCATGCCACGCACGGGCTTCGACTGGCACGACCGGGCCGAGCCCGCCAGCTCAGAGGAGCTGGCAGAGTCAATGGCTCCGTTCATGCACTACTGCATAGAGCAGTTCGGGCCGGAACGCAGCATGTTCGAGAGCAACTTCCCCGTCGACAAGGTATCGTATTCGTACAACGTCCTGTACAACGCATTCAAGCGGCTGTCCAACGGCTACTCCGCAACCGAACGGGCGGCCATGTTCCACGACACTGCGGCGCGAGTGTACAGGGTAGAGCTGGGGCAATAGGGGGACGGATCAGTCGGCGGCGTCCGCGTACCACTCCGGGCCCTCTTCGCCCGGTTCGGGCGTCGGAACGCCGCCGTGGAGCGACCATGCCGCGCGGCCTTCCGTGATTCTGCCGCCTATCTTCTCGACGGGCACGCCCGTGATTTCGCTCAACGTTGCCTTTATGTCGCTCAGTAAACGGAGCTTGAGCGACTCGGGCCGTCCGGCGCGGTTGCCGCCGTCGATATAGTACTTCTCGGCGAACTCCGATTCGTCCTCCGAGAAGATGACCTGTACGAAAGACCTGGGCGCGCCGGTGGTGCCGCTGTGAACTTCCGTGAACGCACGCGCTAACTCACGTCGCTTTTCCAACGACACCGACCCCTTCGGAACGCTGCACCTGTACATGGGCATAGTCTCAATCCTCCACCTGTTTCATACTTGAAATCAACTCGGGGGAGACTTCTCTAGGCTCCCCTGTCTCTTGCAGATACGTTTACCTCTTCGTCGGGGCAACCTGTGACCTCCACCCACGCATGATGAATCTGCCGCATGAATGCGATGCGGGCGTCCTGGTCCAGCCCCGGCGGGATAGTGCCCCTGACGGACGACAGCCTTGAAAGCTCGCCGGCCCGGAAGCCGTAGCCGTGCGGTATCTCCACGAACTCGACCGTCACGTCGTCGGGGGCGGCTCCCAGCGCGGCGGCGCTGACCCGCGCCAGCTCGGACGCCAGCCTGGGGCGGAGTTCGACTGGCACGCAGCCCTCTTGAACAATGCAGTTAAACTCAATCATGGTGCGGTGCGGTGCTCGCGGAACTTGGTCGCTACGCGGTCGAGTCGCATGAACTCTACGCCCGGGAAGCTCCGCATGTGACGGATCAGCCGCTCCAGCATCCGGATCCGGCCTGGGCGCCCTATAATCCAAGGGTGCATCGTCAGCACGAACGCGCGCCCGTATTCGTAGGCCCCCTCGAAGCCGCTCGACCACACCTGGTACACGTGCTCTGGGCTCGCCATTGGACTGCGCGCTCCCAGAGCAGGCGAGTAGCTGAAGTACGGGGCGTCGTCCCACTCCCAGTGCACGGGAATCTCCACGATGTCGCCGCCGTTGGCGTCTACGATATAAGGGAGGTCGTTCCCCATCATGCTGGAGTCGTACAGAAAGCCGTGCTTGAGAAGTAGCGGCAGCGAGTGTTCGCTCAGCTCCCAACTCGGCGACCGGTAACCGACCGGCCGATCGCCCGTGATGCGCTCGATTATCTCGATGCCCCGGATGAGCACCTCTTCCTCTTTGTCGGGCGCTAAAGTCGCCGGTGGCTCGTGCATGTAGCCGTGGTGGGCCACCTCGTGCCCTGCCTTCCGGATGTCCACCAGGAGCTGCTCGTGTGTCTCGGCGACGTATCCCGGCACGTAGAAGCTGGCCTCGATGCCGTAGCGCCCCAGCAGCTCCACGACGCGAGGGGTACCGACGCTGGGACCGTACTCGCGCATGGACATGAAGCTGGGCAGCCGTGCCGTGTCCGGGTTCTGGTACAGCGCGCCCGACACGCCGTCCACGTCGAAGCCCAGCATTACCACACACCTCGTATCTCCCGGCCAGATGCCGCTCATGGTCTTGTCTCCTTCCAGTCGGAGCGCGGCTCTCGGCCGGCACTCCGCCACCGTGGATTCGCTGAGTAGTACGCCCAATCTTCTCACACCGCGCCCGCGCTGTCACACCAGGGAGAAAGGCCCCACGAGCGGGAGCGACCTTCGCCGACGTGAGGACCGCCGGTCCATGTAAACGGAACGACCTCCCTAACCGGCGGCACGGCTGACAAACCCAGCGGCAGAAGTTATAGTAGGGCAACCAAGAAGTGCGCCAGCGCGGCCAAAGGAGGGCGGCTCATGACCAACTCTCAGCAGATCTACACGCTCGAACAGGGCGACCCGGAGCGCCCTCCCACCGGCAGGCCGGTCGTTTACGCCACGCAGGGCGTAATCTCCAGCGGCCACTATCTCACCTCGATGGCCGGAATGAGGATGCTTCTCGACGGCGGCAACGCATTCGACGCCGTTGCCGCGGCCGCGTTCGCCGCCGCCGTGGTGGAGCCGATCGCGTCGTACTCGCTCGCGGCTGAGGGCGTCTTCATGCTCTACCACGCCGAAAGCGGCGACCTGCTGTCGCTGAGCGGGCAGGGCACCGCCCCTAGCAAAGCGACCATAGAGTTCTACGAATCGCTCGGACTGGACGAGATCCCCACCGGGCCGGGAGACCAGGCGCACCTCTCATTCACGGTTCCCGGCATCGTCGACGCGCTGCTGTCGCTCGTCAATCGCTACGGCACTCGAACGCTGGGCGAGGTTCTCGCGCCGTCGATTCACTACGCCGAACGCGGCATCCCAAACTACGAATACATGCTGGAACGCATGAAGAACGCCGCGACCAGGCGTCAATTCGAGCTGTATCCTCCCGGCGGCACGTCGGTGTTCTACGACGATGGCGAGGTGCCCGCGCCCGGCTCGGTGCTGGTGCAGCCGGGGCTGGTCGACGTATTCAAGCGCATGGTCGCCGCCGAAAGCGCCGCGCCCGGCTACAGACGTGATGGCATTCGCGCCGCGCGGGACGCGTTCTACTGCGGCGACATCGCGCGCACCATCGTCGAATGCGCGCAGAGCGTGGGCGGCGTCCTCAGTCTTGAAGACCTCGCCGGCTACCACGCCGAGTACGAGCAGCCCGTCGCCACGAGCTTCCACGGCTATGACGTCTACGGCCAGTCGACCTGGACGCAGGGTGCGGTGTTGCATCAGACGCTGAACATCCTGGAGCGTTTCGATCTCAGGTCGATGGGGCACAACTCAGCGCAGTACGTCCACACCGTGACAGAGGCGCTCAAGCTGGCTCTCGCGGACAGGGAGGCGCACTACGGCGATCCCAACTTCTCCACAATCCCGGTGGACGGTCTGCTGTCCAAGCAGTACGCGGCGGAACGCGCGGCGCTCATCGAGCCGTCGAGAGCGACGCCCGACCTGCCGCCCGCGGGCGACCCGTGGCGTCACTCCGCCGCATCCAGACCCCGGACGCAAGCTCCGGCGCCGGCAGGAGTTCCGGGCGACGGCGCAGGCGACGACAGCGGCACCACCCACGTCGCCGCACTGGACCGCGACGGCAACATGGTCTGTGCAACGCCGAGCGGGGGAGGCTTCGCCAAGTCGGTCTACTTCCCCGAAATCGGCTGCGCCCTCAGCACCAGGATGGAGATGCTGAATTTCAGGCAGGGCCACCCCAACGTACTCGAGCCAAACAAGCGCCCGCGCACGACGCTGATCAACTACATCGTCGCGAAGGACGGGCAGCCTCTGATGACGGTCGGCTGCCCTGGCGGAGACCACCAGGCTCAGGCCAACGTTCAGCTAGTTCTGAACACCCTGGTGTTCGGCATGAATCCGCAGCAGGCCATCGAAGCCCCGCGCTTCGCGACCGACAGCGCGGTCAACTCCTTCTACCCGCACACACACTACCCAGGCCAGCTTTCGTTGGAGCCGGGCATTTCGGAGGAGGCGGTCGCCGAGTTGGCCGCGATGGGCCACAAGACAAACCCGAGCGCAGTGTGCGGCATGGGCGCCACGGTCGCCCGCCGGGACCCGACCACGGGCGTGTTGAGCACGGGCGGCGACCCGCGGAGGGCTTGCTACGCCATAGGCTGGTAGGACAGGCCAGTCCCTTCCCCCTCGATGGGGGAAGGTCAGCATGGAGATGAGAGGCCCCCTTCCACCTCGATGGGGGAAGGTTGGGATGGGAGTGTAAGGACCGGTGGACCGAGCCTACCCCGGCACACTCCACCGCTCAACGGCGTAGGGGTCCAGCTCCAGGCCAAGCCCCGGCTTGTCCGGGAAGGGCGACCACATGCCACCCTGCTGCTCGGGGAACTCGGTGTACCACACCCGGTCGCCTTCGAGCGCCGTGTTCATGTACTCCACGACCTTCAGGTTGGGCGTCGCGCAGGCAAGGTGAAGGTGCACGAGCTGCACCGCGTGGGGAGCAACCGGCAGGTTGAACGAGTGCGCCAGGTGAGCGACCTTCATCCACTCGGTCACGCCGCCGACGCGGCCCACGTCCGGCTGCACGATGTCGGCCCCACCGGCGGCTATCAGCTCACCGAAGCCGTACTTGGTGTACTCGTGTTCTCCCGTGGCGATGGGAATCACGCTCGCGCTGCGCACCCGCGCCAGGCCCCGGACGTCGTCGGCCAGCACCGGCTCCTCGAACCAGCCCACCTGGAACTGCTCGAACTCGCGCGCCATGTAGATGGCCTGCTTGGCGTAGTAGCCGTTGTTGGCGTCGACGTATATCGCCACGTCGTTTCCCACCGCGCGCCTCACGGCGGCGAGCCGCTGCAGGTCCTCCCGTTCGGCAGCGCCAAAGTCCTTGCCAACCTTCATCTTCACGCGCGGAATGCCCTGCTCGACGTAGCCGGCCATCTCGGCCACCAGCTCCTGCTCGCTGAAGTTGGTCCAGCCGCCGCTGCCGTATATCGGCACCGTATCGGTGAAAGGGCCGAGCAGCCGGTACAACGGCATCCCGACGCTCTTGGCCTTGAGATCCCATAGGCCGATGTCCACAGCGGACAGCGCGCAGAAGGCCACGCCCTTGCGCCCGTACCCTCGCACGCGCCAGAACATGTCGTGCCACAGCCGCTCGATTTCGAGCGGGTCGCGTCCGACCAGCACGTCTCGCAGCGCCGTCTCGACCACCTGCCTTACACCCGGTGACGACTGGCCGATACCCAGCCCCTCGAAGCCCTCGTCGGTATAAATGTGCACGAAAAGTTGGCCCCGACCTCCGGAGTCGGGGCCTGGCGGCGGCATCGTGGCGTCCTGAAACGGCGTCGTGTGGGGGTAGAACAGCGTTGTGACGGCAACGTCGGTGATGCGCATGTGGCGAGTCTCCTATGGTCCGCGGGGGGCGACCTTTGCGGGAGCTAACCGAGTCTAGCGTACCGGCTCACAGAGGGTCAAGCGAGGCTATCATCGCTTCCAGCGATACGCCCTCCAGGGACGGATACACCGCGTCAGCTCGACTCAGGTCCATGGCGGCCGTGATAGGGTTTGGCACCGCCACGCAGAACAACCCCGCGCTCTTGGCCGACGCGACACCCCTCGCCGAGTCCTCTATGGCGAGCGCGCGGCCCGGGGACACGCCCAACTCCTCCGTGACGGCCAGGTACACCTCTGGGTCGGGTTTGATGCGCCTAACGTCGTCCGCGCACCGCACCGCCCCGAACCTACCCATCAGCCTGCGGCGCCGCAGGTGCCCCACCACCCAATTTCGCGTGGCGCTGGAGGCGACCCCCAGCCTCAGGCCGAGCCGTTCGGCGGACGAGATGAAGTCCAGCACCCCCGGGCGCAAAGGCTCGGCCTCCACCATCTCCAGGTAGCGCCGCCTGCGGCGGGCGCGCACCTCACCACGGTCGAATGCCCTCCCGGACAGCTCGGCCAGGTGCGACAGCACATCGAAGCTTCCCGATCCGCCTCCAACGTAGGACGCCCAAAGCGAAGGGTCCAGGCGCACCTCGAAGGACTGGAAGGTCTCTTGCCAACTCCGGTAGTCGGGCGTCTCCGTTTCCAGGATTGTTCCGTCGAAGTCGAGCACCAGGGCTTCGATCATGGCGCGCCTATCCCGCCGCGCATCGCGGGCCGGCCGCCTATGCGATCCGCCGCGTGTGCTAACATGGATAGTGCCGGAGGCTGTGTGCCGCGCACGACTGGCCGTGGGGCCGCCGGGGAGACGAATATGACCAGACTTGCTTTGACATTTGCGGCGCTGCTGTTGGCACTCGCGGCAGTAGCGGCGTGCGGCGTTTCCGGAGAGGACAACCCGACACCAACGCCTTCGCCCACTGCGACTCCCGCGCCTACCGCGACGCCGCTACCCACTCCCACACCGGCCCCTACAGCGACACCGGTACCCACTCCCACGCCGGCCCCCACCGCGACACCGGTGCCCGCCACTCCAGGAGTGTCCACGCCTGCGCCCATTCCAAGCCAGGACACCGCCGCCGAAATCGTCGCAGCCGCTCTTGACGCGCTGGCGGTGGCCGCGTCGTACCACTTCCTGGTGGAAGCCGTGATCAAGGTCGAGGAGGAGGGGACGTCGCTGGAACTGCCTTTCACGTTCGAGGGCGACTTCCAGCAGCCTGACCGCTTGCGCGGGCAGATGACTTTGTCGCTTGGCTTCTTCTCTGTCGAATCCGAAATTGTACTCATAGGGCAGGACTACTACGCGAAGGACCCTGTGACCGGGGAGTGGGAGGCCAACTCCGGTGTGGTGGATGCATTGCCGCGTTCGCCATGCCCGTAAACCTCGCCTCGCTGGCCGCCAATCCGATGTTGGTGGGCGTAGAAGAATTCGACGGCCGGCCGGCGTACCGTGTCCGCCTGACCGGCGACGGTGAACAGATCGGCGCGGGCGGGCCTTTCGTGCTGGACCTGTGGATAGACTCCGAAGATCTCAAGCTGAGGCGGATTGCGACGACCGTGACCGACGTGCCGGTTGGTGCGGTCGCCGGCGCGCAGGCCGGACCATTAAGCGGCGACCTCACTGTGGATGTCAGTGCGGTAATTGGAAGCTACGACGCCCCGATGAACATACAGCCGCCGCCCATAAACTAGAGGCTGGCTCGTTCGCGGCCTCACTCCTCGGAGGCGGCTTCCACGCCAAGCTCCCCCCTGATGAATGCGATTATCTCACCGGTGGTCGTGCCCGGCCCGAACACGCCCCTAATGCCCATTTCCTCCAAGGCATCGCGGTCGTCCTGCGGGATGATGCCTCCCGCGACGAGCAGCACGTCATCCATGCCGTTGGCGCTTAGCCCCTCGACTATCTTTGGGAAGAGTTGCATGTGCGCGCCAGACAGTATGCTCAGTCCGATTACGTTCACGTCTTCCTGGAGGGCCGCCTCGACTATCATCTCCGGCGTCTGCCGAATTCCGGTATAGATCACTTCCATGCCGTCGTCTCGCAGCGCGCGCGCGATGATCTTCGCCCCCCGGTCGTGTCCGTCCAGACCGGGCTTGGCCACAAGCACTCTGATAGCACTGGTCGTCACTGCGTCTACCTCCTGGCGCCGTCCTGTTCGACAAGCTCAATGAGCACACCACGCGTGGCTCGCGGATGAATGAAGGCGATCGAGCCTGACAACCCCTCGCGAGGCTCCGTATCGATAAGCTGCACTCCATCGGCAGCAAGTCGATCGAGCTGCCCTTGCAGGTCCTCGACCTCGAACGCGACGTGGTGCACGCCTTCGCCCCGCCGCTCGATGAAGCGCGCCACACCTCCGCTCGCGTCGGTGGGCTGTATGAACTCGAGCTGGCTTCCCCCCACGCGCACGAGCGCGGCCCTGACGCCCTGGTCCTCCAGTTCCACCACCTCGGCTGCGCCCACGCCGAACGTGCGCCGGTAGAACCCCAGCGTGTCGTCGATGTCGCTTACCGCGATGCACACGTGATTCATATGCCTGGCCGTACAGACTGGAGTTTCGCTCATCGTTCCGTCCTGCCCTCACTGGGGCGATAGGGTTGTCCGAGTCGGCTATTTCGTCTGGAGCAGGTTCCTCGCGATGATGAGCCTCTGCACCTCGGACGAACCCTCGTATATCTCGGTGACCTTGGCGTCGCGGAAGTAGCGCTCGGCGGGCATTGGCGCGAAGTAGCCCGCGCCGCCGTGAATCTGCACCGCCTGGTCCGCCGTCTCCACCGCTACCCGCGACGCGAACAGCTTTGCCATGGACGCCTCGGTTACGAACGGCCGGCCCGCGTCCAGCAGGGAGGCCGCACGGTGTACCAGCAGGCGCGCGGCGTCGATGCGCGTGGCCATGTCGGCGATCTTCCACTGCGTGCCCTGGAACTCCGCGATGGGCTGTCCGAAGGCCTCTCGCTGCTTTGCATATGACACCGCGGACTCGTAAGCCGCCTGCGCGATGCCCACGGCCTGGGCCGCGATGCCGATGCGGCTGGCGTTAAGCACCTGCATGGTCTCCCTGAAGCCGTCGCCCTCCGCGCCGAGCCGGTTCTCAGCCGGCACAGGGCATCCGTCGAACACCAGCTCGCTGGTCGTGGAGGCCCTCATACCCATCTTCCCGTGCTGCGGGTTTACCTCGAAGCCTGGCAGGTCGCGTTCAACTATGAAGGCGTCGATGCCCCTGGTTCGCAGGCTCAGGTCGTGGCTGGCGAGCACCACGAACGTGCTCGCCTCCGTGCCGTTCGTGATGTACAGCTTGCTGCCGCTCAGCAGATACTGGCCGTTCGACCGCGTGGCGGTGGTCCGCATCGCGCCCGAGTCGCTGCCGGATCCCGGCTCGGTGAGCGCAAACGCGCCCAGCTCCTGGCCGCTGGCGAGCGGCGGCAGAAATTGGTTCTTCTGACCCTCGGTGCCGAACATGTTGATGAACTGGGAGCATAGCGAAAGGTGTGCGACGTAGATGACGCTGGTCGCGGCGCAGCCGCGCGCGATCTCCTCCACCACAATCGCGAGTTGGCGACTCGTGCCGCCGCTGCCGCCGAACTCCTCATCGATCGTCAGCCCGAATAGACCCAGGTCGCCTATCTGCCGGACGTTTTCCCACGGGAATTCCCCCGTCTCATCGTAGCCCGCCGCGCGTGGCGCCAACTCCTGGTCCGCAAGCTCGCGAACCGTGTTCTTTATCAAAAGCTCGTCTTCAGAAAGAAGGAACTCTGTCATTCTGTCAGTCCTTGATCGTCTTCTCGTTTAAGGGCGGAAATTCACCGTGGGCTTCAAGCCGGCCAACGCATAGAATGAAGTTCACACTCCCAGCTAGCCGCGGACATGGAGCGGCCTCAGAAGCCCCAGCAAGTCCTTCACGTCTTCTAGCCTCTCCGCAACATCCTCATCGTTCATCCAGGTCTCGTAGAAGTTCGAGTGCAAGGCGGCTGCCACGTCGAACAGCCTGCGGATTTCGGGCTGCCCCGCCTCGGTTGCCAGCGTGCGAGCGATACGAATCAAAAGAGCATGATTGTTGTGCTGCCAGCCCCGCTGTTCCGCAACGGCCTTCAGCGCGTGGGCAGCGGCGCCCCAGCCCTTTTCCGACGCCTGCAGGCGGTCGCCGTCCTGCAACTCCGCCTCTGCCTGCCGGATAAGAATCTGGCTTGTCTCGGTGTGAGTCTCGACCGTTGCCATGCGTTCCTCCTAGAACGGCGAAATCTCCTGCTGCTCGCCGAACACTTCGCGGAACACCCCGGAGATTTCGCCCACGGTGGCATAGGCTTCCACGCACTCCAGGACCACCGGCACGGTGTTGTCACGGCCCAGCGCGGCATCCCGCAGCCGCAGCAGCGACGCCGCGACGGCGGGACCGTCACGCTCGCTGCGTACTCGGGCGACGCGAGCCAACTGCCTGACGGTCTCATCCTCGTCTATGGTCTGTAGCTTCTCGATGGGAGGCGTCTCCAACTGGTACTCGTTCACCCCAACGACGACTCGCCGGCGGTCCTCCACCTCCTGCTGCCGCCTGAATGCGCTCTCATGGATTTCGCGAATCTGGTAGCCCTGGTCGAGCGCCGCGAGCGCGCCGCCCATCTCGTCGATTCGCTCGATGTAGTCGAACGCCCTCTCCTCGAGTTGGTCGGTCAGGCTCTCCACGTAGTAGGAGCCTGCCAGCGGGTCCACGGTGTCCGTCACTCCGCTTTCGTGCGCCAGTATCTGCTGCGTGCGCAATGACAGGCGTACCGCCTCCTCGGTGGGAAGCGCGAGCGCCTCGTCGCGTGAGTTCACGTGTAGAGACTGAGTGCCTCCGAGAATCGCCGCCAGCGCCTGCACGGTGGAGCGGATGACGTTGTTGTCCGGCTGCTGGGCCGTCAGCGTCACTCCGGCTGTCTGCGTATGGAAGCGCAGCCGCCACGAGCGCGGGTCCTTCGCGCCAAACCGCTCACGGGTTATCTTGGCCCACATGCGTCTCGCGGCCCTGAACTTGGCGGCCTCCTCGAACAGGTTGCTCTGCGCAACGAAGAAGAACGAAAGCTGCCCGGCGAACGAGTCCACGTCCATTCCGGCATCCAGCGCGGCCTCCACGTAGGCTATGGCGTTGGAGAAGGTGAATGCCAGCTCCTGCGCCGCCGTCGCCCCGGCCTCGCTCATGTGATAGCCGCTGATGCTGATGGTATTCCAGCGTGGCGTCTCGTCCGCGCAGTACTGGAACACGTCCGTCACCAGGCGCATGGACGGGCGGGGAGGGTAGATGTAGGTGCCCCGCGCGATGTACTCCTTGAGTATGTCGTTTTGGACCGTGCCGTTCAGCTTGTTCGTGGGCACGCCTTGCCGCTTGGCGACGGCAACGTACAGCGCCAGCAGGACAGACGCCGTGGAGTTGATGGTCATCGACGTGCTGACCTTGTCCAACGGAATGCCGTCGAACAACACCTCCATGTCCGCCAGGCTTGAGATGGGCACGCCGGTGCGCCCCACCTCGCCCGCGGCCATCGGATGGTCCGAGTCGTAACCTATCTGCGTCGGCAGGTCGAACGCGACGCTGAGCCCGGTCTGGCCCTGCTCGAGCAGGTAGCGGTAACGGCGGTTCGACTCCTCCGGGGAAGCCAGGCCAGCGTACTGGCGCATCGTCCAGAGGCGGCCGCGGTACATGTTGGGCTGCACGCCGCGGGTGAATGGGTACTCGCCCGGGTAGCCCACGCTGGCGTCGTAACCGCCGCCGTTGACGTCCTCGGGCGTGTACAGCGGCTCGACCTCGACGCCCGACGACGTCTCGAAGCTCGGCTGGCGTTCGCCGAATCGCTTCACAAGAGGCCCAAGGGTTTTGTCGGTCCACTCGTGCTTGGATTGGCTGGGCATTGGTTCTCCTCTGCTATGCGACAAGGCGCCGCGTGCCTCTCGTATGGGCCGGTTCGAGTTTAGAGCGTCAAGGTTGGAGTGTCAATTTTGGGCAAGCTGCCCGCGCACCGCCTCCAGTGCCTCTCCGTAGGAAACCCTATCGCCCGTCGTCTCGGCGGCACTCTTGTATCCACCGTACACGGCATGGCCGGCCAGCAGCCAGAAGCAGTCCACCGACTCGAAGCTGGCCTCGCGGAGCCACGCGAGCTGGTCGAAGAGCGGGGAGGGCGTCTCGCCAGGGTCAGGGAAGCGGAAGAAGTTCCACTCCTCCTCGACAAGCCGCTTGTACAGGTCGCCGGAGCCTGTCTGCTTGCGCGACCTCAGTTCCGCGACCAGGTCGTACACGTCCGCGTAGTACCGCCAGGCTTCATCGCGCCTCGGCTCCACGACGTCGGCGACCAGCAGCGCCGCGCGTTCGGACATCTCACGGGCCGCGTCCTCGAACAGCCGCCTCTTCTCTTCGCCCGAAAGGTGGTGAATCGCCAGCGACGACACCACCGCGTCGGCGCCGGCCATGCGGCCCCGCCACTCGGACGACGCCAGGTCGAACTCTGCGAGCCGGGCGCGCTCGCCGAACCGCTCCAGGCGTGCCGAGGCCTCCCGAAGCATGGAGGCCGAGCCATCGAGGCAAAGCACGCCCGCACGGGGGTAGGCGTCGAGCACGGCGGCGGCCAGCACTCCCTCTCCACAGCCCAGTTCCACGACGCCGAACGCTTCGTCACGCCCGAAAGGCAGCAGCCCCACCAGCGCCGCCAGTTGCTCCTCGCGCCGCGGCACGGCCACCGCCGACAGCTCCCGGTACAGCGCCGAGTCTTCCTCGGTCCAACCGGACTGTTCGAGACTCATCTTGCCTCCCCGGTTAATCGCATACGGGACACCAGTACCGGTGGGATGTCGGTGAAGTTGGCCCAAGAGACGAGTGTGCTTCCCGTGCCGGGCCGGCTGAAGCAGGGCTCTTCGACGCCGTCGAGCACGAACCCCTCACCGAAGAAGACCCCGTACAGCGTGCTAATGGAGCGGTGAAAGTAGTACTGTGCCTCCGGCTGGCCTATCATCGCCAGCCCCTTCGCACTGTAGGCCGTGGCGTACCGGCCGATCCTAACCGAGAAGTCCGTAACCACGTCACCGCCCTTGTCCTCCACCTCGGCGATCATACGCATGTTGGGGGAGTTGAAGCACGGGTGCTGCACGGAGAAGACCAGCCTTCCGCCCGGTCTCAGCAGGAGCCGCAGAGCGTTGGCAAGGGGACCGACGCTCGCGATGTCCATGATGGCCATAGTGCACACGGCCGCGTCGAAGCTCCGCTCGCCGAGCGCGAGCAGCCCCGCCTCGTCGGTCGCGTCCACCACGCGGTACTCGATACCGCCCGACCCCGGCACGCCACGCGCCCTGGCGTTGCGCACCATGCCCTCAGCGGCGTCGACTGCGACGACGTTCGCGCCGCGTTCGGTCAGCTTGCGGGCGAACTGGCCGTTGCCGCAGGCGACGTCGAGCACCCGCTCGCCCGCAACGGACCCGAGCAGCCGGAGCTGGCTCGGCTCGATCAACTGCTTGTGGAAATCGTTGCCCTCGCCCATCCGCTCGTTCCAGAAGTCGGCGTTGGCATTCCAGATGCGGTAGGCCTCCCGATTCAGGTGCTGAAACTCAGCCATTCGTTGCGTCTCCATTTGAGCGCTTCCACTCACCGGCGAGGATGCTGTACAGAACCATGTCCCGGAAGCGGGTGTACAGCCAGTCAGACTGGCGCGTGACGCCTTCCTGCGTGAAGCCGAGTCGCTCGGGAATGGCACGGCTTCGGATGTTGCCGACGTCGACGCGCATGACGGCGCGGTTCAGCCCCAGGTTGCCGAAAGCGTGGTCCAGCACGGCGCCGCACGCGCGGGTGACCAGCCCTCTGCCCTGGAGGTCCTCGCTCACCCAGTAGCCGATTTCTCCGCTGCGGTTCACTTCGTCGATGAAGTGGAGGCCGATTCCCCCGGCGATCCCGCCTCGGCGCCAAATTGCGAACTCAATCGTCGTGCCGGCGGCGAATCCCTCCAGCGACGTCCTGACGAAAGCTCTCTCGTCGTCAACCATGGCGGTCGCGTCCAGCCACGGCAGCCACTCCCGCAGATAGGCCCGGTTGCGGTCGACAAGCGCGAACAGCTCGTCGGCGTGGCGCTCCTCGAGCAGCCGCAGCTCCGTGTCGTCGTCGATAGGGCAGCGCAGCATGTGTGACCTCGGCAGGATTTAGTTTACGCATTATAGCGCAGTGGCGCCGGCCGGCGTTTCTTGACACCGCGCCAGGCCGCGCCTAAAGTGCAGGCATACCCCCAAAGGTGCATTGGCCCCATGGACGAACGCATTGTCTCCGGCAATCAGCAGGACGGCGACCATACACTCGACACGAGCCTAAGGCCGCGCCGGCTGGACGAGTACGTGGGACAGGCGACGGTCAAAGGCAACCTCCATATCTCCATCACGGCAGCGCGGCAGCGTGGCGAACCGCTGGACCACCTCCTGGTGTACGGCCCGCCCGGCCTGGGCAAAACGACCCTCGCCAATATCGTCGCGACCGAGATGGGCGTGCGTATTCGCGTCACGTCCGGCCCAGCGATCGAGCGTCCCGGCGACATGGTCGCGCTGCTGACGCAGCTCCGCAAAGACGACATCCTGTTCGTGGATGAGGTGCACAGGCTGAGCCGCCTGGTGGAGGAAGTTCTCTACTCGGCGATGGAGGACTTCTTCGTCTCCTGGGTAATCGACAAGGGACTTAACGCCCGCAGCATGAACCTCGCGATACAGCCGTTCACCCTGATCGGCGCCACCACCCGGTACGGCATGGTCAGCTCGCCGCTCAGAGACCGCTTCGGCTCGGTCTACCGGCTCGAATTCTACGGCGAAGAGGACATGCGCACCATAGTCGAGCGCTCCGCACGGATTCTCGACATCACCGCCGAGCCGGGTGGAATACGGGAGATCGCCCTGCGCGCCCGCGGGACGCCCCGGGTCGCCAACCGCCTGCTGCGGCGAGTGCGAGACTACGCGCAGGTCGTGGCGGACAACGTGATCACCCTGGAGGTCGCCAAAACGGCGCTCGCGCAGCTGGAAGTCGATCGCATTGGTCTGGACAGCATGGACATGCGGGTGCTGCAATCGATCGTGGAGAAGTTCGGCGGCGGCCCGGTAGGTCTGGACACCCTGGCTGCGTCAATCAGCGAGGAGTCGGACACCATCGAAGACGTGTGCGAGCCTTACCTGCTACAGCTCGGCTTTCTGGACCGCACGCCCCGCGGACGGATGGCCACCCGTCGCGCCTACGATCACCTGGGAGTCGAGTACGAGGACGACGCCTCCAACCAACCCAGGCTCATCTAGCCGGTAAGAGCCGCTCGCTACGAGTCGCCGTCGGCTCGCCCCACCAGCTCCAGTGGCTCCTCGATCGAGGCGTAGTTCATGGCGTACAGCCGGGAGTACAGCCCGTTGCTGGCCAGAAGCTGGTCGTGAGTGCCCTCCTCGACGACCTCGCCGAGGTTGAGCACCACTATCTTGTCCGCGCCCCGAATAGTCGACAGCCTGTGCGCGATTACGATTGCCGTCCTTTCCTTCAACAGGTTCTGCAGCGCTCGCTGGATGAGCACCTCGGTGTAGCTGTCGATGTTGGCTGTGGCCTCGTCCAGGATGAGCACGCGCGGGTCGGCCACGATGGCGCGGGCAAAGCTGATCAGCTGCCGCTGCCCCAGGCTCAAGTTTACGCCGCGCTCGGCCAGGAAGGTGTCGTAGCCGTTCTCGAGCCGCATGATGAAGTTGTGGGCGTTCACCGCCTGCGACGCCTCTATCATGCGCATGTCGGTGACGTCGCCGTTGTTGTACTTGATGTTCTCGCGCACGGTGCCGGAGAACAGGAAAGGCTCCTGCAACACCATGCTCATCTGCCGGGCGAGTGAGTTGCGCGTCACGTCGCGAATGTCCCAGCCGTCCACCAGTATCGCGCCGTTAGCCCTCGGCACGTCGTAGAACCGCGACAGCAGCGACACCATGGACGTCTTGCCCGCGCCGGTCGGCCCCACGATCGCCACCGTCTCGCCGGGGTTGATGTGCAAGTTCACGTTCTTGAGAATCGGCTCCTCCGGCACGTAGGAGAAGTGGAGGTTGCGGTACTCGACCTCGCCACGCAGGCGGGGCAGCTCCACGGCGTCTGGCGCATCCTCCAGGTCCAACGGCGTGTCCAGCAGGTCGAATATGCGCGAGCCGGAGGCCATCGAGCGCTGAAGCTGCGTGTACTGCATGGTGAGATTGCGGATGGGGTCGAAGAATCGCTGAATGTACAGGATAAACCCGACCAGCGCGCCGATTTCCAGCTCGTTGCTGAGTACCATCCGCGCGCCGAAGAAGAGCGCCAGCACTATCGACACGGCGGTCAGCACGTCCACCACGCCAATCAGACCGGAAGACAGCCTGCTTGCGAACAGGTTGACGTGGAGATGGTCGCGGTTCTTGCCGTCGAAAATCTCCATGTTGCGGTCCTGGCGGTTCATGCTCTGGACCACGCGGATGCCGGTTATGTTCTCGTTGAGCGCGCCGTTGACGATGGATATGGCCACGCGAACCCGCATGAACGCCTTGCGCGCGAACGGCTGCCACACCGCCATGATGAGCACGAGTATGGGAATGGTCACCATGGAGATGAGGCCGAGCTTGAGGTTGAGCACCATCAGCATGACCACGATGCCGGCCAGCGAGAGCATGTCTCCCAGGGTCATCACCACCAGCGCCATGAACTCCTGCAGCTGGCCAGAGTCGCCCTGGACTCGCGACATTATGCGGCCGACCTCGGTCTTGTCATAGTACGAGAGCGAGAGCTTTTGCAGGTGTCCGAACATGTCGCGCCGAAGCCCGAATAGGATGCCCTGTCCCACCTTGGCCATGGCCAACTGCTGCGCGTAGTTGGAAACCCAGTTGAGGCCGGCGACGCCGACGAACACGGCGAACAAGACCGTCAGTTGTCCGAAGGTCGCGTCGCTGAGGATGTAGTCGTCTATGCCGGTAGCCACCAGCCAGGGCACTGCGATTTGTGTGCCGGTGAACACCAGCATGGAAAGCGTGGCTATCACCGCGAATCCCTTGTACCTGAACATGTACGGGATCATTCTCAACACGACGCGGCGGTTATAAACGCTGCCGAAAACCTCGTCGTCTATGTGTCCGCGACTCGTTCCGTTGAACATGCCGCCACCGCCGTGGCCGCCGCCCATCATGAGTCGCCCTCCGCCATCACTATCACGGCCGCCTCCATCTCCTTCATAACCTCTTCCTGCGGCCGGAGCTGCAACTCGTAGATGTCCCGATACAGGCCGCCCTCTGCGAGCAACTCCTGGTGTGTGCCCTGCTCGACTATCTCGCCTTCCTGCATCACCAGTATCACGTCGGCCCTGTGCACCGTGCTGAGTCTGTGCGCGATCACGAACGTCGTGCGCCCCTGCATCACCGACACCATTGCCTGCCTGATCAGCTCCTCGGTGCCGGCGTCCACGCTGGAGGTGGAGTCGTCCAGTATCAGCACTGGCGGATCGAGCAGCACCGCGCGCGCGATGGACATGCGCTGGCGCTGGCCGCCTGAGAGGGTGGAGCCGCGTTCACCGATGGGCGTTTCGTAGCCTTGGTCCAGCGACTCGATGAAGTCGTGCAGCTGGGCCACCTTCGCCGCCTGGGTTACCTCCGCAAAAGAGGCCGATTCCCTGCCGTAGGCGATGTTCTCCTTCATGCTCGTGGTGAACAGGAACACGTCCTGTTGCACGAAGCCCACGTTGCGGCGCAGCGACTCGAAAGAGACGTCCCGCACGTCAATGCCGTCGATTGTCACGCGGCCATCGGACACGTCGTAGAAGCGGGAAATGAGGTTGACAATGGTGCTCTTCCCGCTGCCAGGTGCTCCGAGCAGCGCGATCACCATGCCGGGCTTGGCGTCGATGTTCACGCCGCGCAACACCGGCACGCCGTCATCGTAGCCGAACCCCACGTCCTTGAAACGGACGTGGCCCTTGACCCTG
This sequence comes from Dehalococcoidia bacterium, assembly GCA_965262385.1. GTDB lineage: Bacteria > Chloroflexota > Dehalococcoidia > Lucifugimonadales > CATOSD01 > CATOSD01. The sequence continues at coordinate 796,240 of CBDHFB010000016.1, forward strand.
GGCATCTCTCCCGAGTCCGGGTGCTCCTGCACAGGCGACTCCGTGTCCAGAATCTCGAACAGGCGCTGACCGGCGGACGTGGCGCGGGCGTATGCATTCACCATCCACGCCGTCATGCGGACGGGCATGGAAAGGATCTGCATGTAGAAAACGAACCCGGCCAGCTCACCCGGGCTCATCTCGCCGTTGATGACGCGCCACCCTCCGATCCACAGGATCAGGGCAAGCGCGATGAGGAATGCGAAGTTCATGAAGGAGGTGTTGGAGGCCCGCAGCTTTTCGGCCTCGACCATGTCCTCCGCCACGCTGGCGTTGCGGCCGTTGTACCGCTCTTCTTCGTGCTTCTCGGCCGCGAACGCCTTGACCACCCGAACTCCGGTGAGGTTCTCCTGTAGCACGGTGTTCAGCTCGGCCATCTTCTCCTGGACGCTCAGCCATATGGCCCTCATCTTCAGCCGCATCACGGTAGAGTGATAGGCCACGAACGGGAGGAAACTCGTGCTGAGCAGGCCCAGTTGCCAGTCCATGCGAATCAGGATGATGCCCACGATGACGAACAGGGCCATGAAGTAGGGCATTCGCACCATGCCCATGTTGATGAACATGCGAATGTTCTCGACGTCGGTTATGGCCCTGGACATCAGGTTTCCCGTGTGGTGCCGGTCGTGAAACTCGAAGCTCAGGTGCTGGACGTGGTTGTAGAAGCGGTTGCGGATGTCGAAAGCAACGAGCTGGGAGAGGGCTTCGCCAAGGTAGGTCTGGAAAAATGACAGCACGCCCCGGACTATGCTCAGCGCGATGATAGCGAGGGAGATGTAGAGCAGCTCGTCGCGGGGAATCGCGGATACGCCGCCATCAGAAAAGGCGAACCAGATGCGGTCGATTGCGTCGGCGAATAGCCTGGGTAGAAGCAGATAGGCCACCACGGCACCCACCATCGAGAGGTAGGCGCCGATCAGCTGCCATTTGTGCCGAAGGGCAATCCTTATGATCCGTAAAATGACTCTCATGCGTACTTGGTGGGACGACCTCCCGTCGGCCTTTGCTCTAGTGGCAGGCCAAAGCCGCTATACTCTAAACCCATGCTGGCCGACTTGCAACCCTTTGCCCTTTTTGTCGGGCAGGCCGTGAAACGCCCTGCGCGCCCACAACCGGATTTAAACGTGATGGAACCCGCTCTGATTCCGAATTAACCTACCATAAACAGCAAATCCGCCAATTGCAACCTGAAACGGGTTGTGTTTTGTCTCAGAAACGCCCAAAGCTCGCGTCCAGTCCGGCTCTACAGGGCGTCCACGTGCCCAGGCAGCCCCTGGTCGGCGCCGTATACGTCGCTCGCCGCCTCGGGCGAAACCAGGCCGTCGCGCACGTCCCGCTCCACCAGCTCCTCGCTCCGTTCGCCGGGGTCGTAGATGCCGCCTCCGCTCGGGAACTCCACCACCAGCTCGTCTGACTCGGTGTCGAGCGGCACGTAGCCCCGCGTCATCTTCTCGGGGTCGTCGCTCAGCGCGACGCCGTTCAGCACGACGCGCGTCCGCCTGCCGTCGCCTCCGCCGAAGATGCCCTGTGCCGGGAACAACATCCTGTGGGGGTGAAAGTAAATGTTCAGGCTTCCGGGATGGCCGGGGGCCTTGCGTACGACCACTCGCTGGCCGGGGCTGCCCCTGTGCCGTCCCGCGCCGGCGGAGTCGGTCACGAACTCCTTGGCGCGGATAAGCGCGGGGCTGTTCAGCTCGAACACCTCCACAGGTACGTTGGACGCGCTGCTCGGGAACATGTTGAGCCCCATGCCGTCGCCCAGGCTCGTCGCCCCGCGGCCTCCGCCGCAGAACAGGTGCGCGTTGAACACCTTGCCCGTGCCGTCGAATCCGTAGGTGTGCAGGCTGGACATCAGCCCGTTGCCCGACTGGATGTCGCCGGGCAGCGCCTGGGCCAGCGCGCCGAATATGGCGCCGTGTATGTACCAGCCGGTGTTGACCCGCGATCCGACCGAGATGGGAAAGGTGCAGTTGATGATGCTGCCCTCCGGCGCGACCGTGGTTATGGGCTGGAAGCAGCCCTCGTTCACGGGCACGTCGGGAGCGAGCAGGCAGGCCATAGGGTACAACGTGTGGCCGGTGCTGTAGATGAGGGTGCAGTTGATGCCCCCCCAGTCCACCTGCGGTGACGAGCCGGCGTAGTCCACTTCTATCTCGTCGCCCCGCACGCGAATCTTTACGGCGATCTTCAGCGGCGTGCCCACGCCGTCGGTGTAAACCTCGTTGTAGTACTCACCGTCGCGCAGGCCGCTTATGGCGCGGCGCATCGCGGCCTCGGAGCGGCCCCGGATCGCCTGCGACAGCGCGGACAGGTCTTCCAGCTTGTACTCGTCGAGCAGCGCCACCACGCGTCTGATGCCGACCTCGTTGGCCGCCACCTGAGCCTCGATGTCCGTCAGCACCATGTCCGGCGCGCGCACGTTCCAGCGGAACATGTCGAACACCAGCTCGTTGGGCTCGCCGTCTTCGTACAGCTTGCAGATGGGGAAGAAAATGCCCTCCTCGTAGGAGTCTCGCACGTTCTTGGCGTCCAGCGAGCCGCCGATGTCGGAGGTGTTGGCGATGTTTCCCGCGAAGCCCACGAACCGGCCCTGGAAGAATATCGGAGTCACCACCGCGATGTCGGGCAGGTGCCCCGCGCACAGCCACGGGTCGTTGGTCAGAAACACGTCACCCGGTTTGAGCGTGTTAGCGGGGTACTTTTTGAGTATCTCCTTGGTGACGTTGGGCATCGTCATGTTGAACACGGGCATGCTTCGGTAGGCATGCGCTATCGAACGCCCCTCGGCGTCCATGATCTCGCATCCGAAGTCGTTGGCCGACGCGATAATCGTCGAGACCGCCGTCCTGAGAATCGTAGTCCACATCTCCTCGGTTACGTTGAGAAGGCGGCTCCAGATTATTTCCAGTGAAACAGGGTCGAATTCCCTCATTGCACGCTCCCGGTCAGTCCCGATACATCTACCGATTCGCCTCGTCCGGCGGGCCTCTACACCTGCGCCGCGCCGCCCACCTCGAACACCAGATTGAACCACTCGTCCACTTCCGCCCGGTCTTGCATACCCAGGACCGCCGTAGACTCCTGCTCCTCCACTATGGCCGGCCCGGTGAGCCGGGCGCCGGGCGCCAGCCGGTAGCGGTCGAACACAGGGCACTCGATGAACCCCACTCCCTGAAAGTACGCTCTTCGTGTGCCCTTCAGCGCAGCGCCGGCGTCGGCGCCCTCGTCCACGTCCTGGCGCGACAGCCGCACCACCGGCTCCGGCCCCGTCGCCAGCAGACGCCAGTTCTGCACCTCGATGGGTATGTTGAGGTTGCGGCGCGAGTAGAGTTCCTCGTAGATGTCGTGGAAGTCCGCCTGGATGCGCTCGAGCTGCCCGGCGCCCAGCTCGCCTGCTGGGATTGGCACGTTGATCTCGTGTATCTGGCCGCTCAGGCGCATGTCGGCAGAGCGGGCGAGAGTCACTCCGTCCTCCGGCGTGCCGGCCTGTGCCAGCAGCCGGACAGCCTGCCTCTCCATTTCCCGGTACACGCCGTTCACCTCGTCCCAGTTCGCGCCCTCCAGCGAGGACGGCAGCGAACGCACCTCCTCGAACGACAGCGGCGCGGTCAGACAACCGAGCGCCGACGTCACTCCCGCGGCCAGCGGCGAAATCACACGGCGGGCGCCCATCTTGCGCGCCACCTCGCAGGCGTGCGCCGGTCCCGCGCCGCCGAAGGCGACCACGCTGTAGTTGCGGGGGTCCTTGTTGCGCCCAATCACGTGCAGCCGAGCTGAGGAGGCCATGTTCTCAGTGACCACGCTGTAGATGCCCCAGGCGGCCTCCTCCTCGCTAAGGCCCAGGGCGTCGCCCAGCCTGGCGACGGTCCGCCTCGCGGCGTCCGCGTCGAGTCTCATTCGCCCGCCCAGGAAGTAGTCGGGGTTGAGATAGCCCAGCACCAGGTTGGCGTCCGTCACTGTCGGCTCGTCGCCGCCCTGACCGTAGCAGGCCGGGCCCGGTATCGCCCCAGAGCTCTGCGGCCCCACCTTGAGCAGGCCCAGACTGTCAGTCCACGCTATGCTACCGCCTCCGGAGCCTATCTCGATAAGCTCGACGACGGGAATCACTATCGGCAGGCCGCTTCCGGCCTTGAATCGGTGCACCCGCGCGACCTCTATCCTGCTGGACAGCGTAGGCCTGCCGCCCTCTATGACGCATGTCTTGGCCGTTGTGCCTCCCATATCCAGGGACACCAGGTCCGGCTGGCCCAGAAGCTCACCGTAGAACCTGGCCGCCAGCGCGCCGGCCGCCGGTCCGGACTCCAGCATACGCACCGGGCGCTCCGCGGCCGCATCGCTTCCGATCACGCCGCCCGCGGAGTGCATCACCAGTAGCTGGCCGGAGTAACCCTCTTCGGCCAGGCTTCCGTTGAGAGACGCCAGGTAGCGGGACACGGCGGGCTTGACGTAGCAGTCCGCGACCGTGGTCGAGGTGCGCTCGTACTCGTTAACGACCGGCGCGACCTCCGACGACAGCGATAGGGCCACATCCGGGAAACGCTCCTCGATGGCAGCCTTGAGCCTCTGTTCATGTTCCGGATTCTTGTAGGCGTGAAGCAGGGACACCGCAACACCCTCGACGTTCTGCTCGCGCAACTCGCCCATGGTCTCCATCGCGGCGTCCACGTCCAACGGGGCGACAACGTTGCCGTCGCGATCCACCCTCTCGGCGACCCCGCGCCGCAGGTAGCGCGGCACGAGGGGAGGGGGATACTGCGCCTTCAGATCGTAGATGTCGTAGATCTGCTCTCGACCCATCTGGAGGATGTCCCGGAACCCTTCCGTGGTCAGCAGCGCGGTCTTTGCTCCCTTTCGCTCGATTATGGAGTTGGTCGCCAGTGTCGTGCTGTGTACGACCATCCGCAGGCAGTCGAAGTCGACACGCGCGCCGTCGAGCAGCTCCGCCGCCCCCGCGATGAGCGCAACGTGCGGGTTCTCCGGGTCGGTGAGCACCTTGTTGACGAGCACCCGCCCGGTCGAAAGCTCCAGCAGCGAAAAGTCCGTGAAGGTGCCCCCAATGTCCACACTGAGCGCGTGCGTGAACCGGTCGGCGGAGTCGGTCATGTCTGCTCCCGGTGGCCGGCAATCCGACTTGCCGAGCCGACAAGATGTGATTCGCCACCGCGCGGAGGCGTGCTGCCGAGCGCAACGGCCTCCGCCGCGAACCAGAGCGAGTTTAGCAACCACCACAAGGTCCGTCAACCAAACCCACGTCGAGGTCGCCGGCCCCTCGAGGCACATTCACCGCTGACGCAGAGGAAAACGGACGTTGTAGGGGCGAGACCGGAAGTTGCCCATTGGGGCGCCGGGACCGCCTTGGCGGCTATCCTTTGCGGACGCATCTGGGCTAGCATTGAGTGAGAGGAAAAACATGTCACCAGTTGGTACGGAGTGAAGCAATGGAACCAGGCATAGTGACGATCGCCGCGCTGTTAGTGGGCGGCTACCTGCTCGGTTCGGTGCCGGCGGCCTACCTGATAGCGCGGGCCGCGGGAGCGAACGTGTACGAGGTCGGCACTCGCAACCCCGGCGCCGCCAACACGTTCCGCGAGGTCGGACGAGTGGCGGGCGCCGCCGTGTTCGCCGCGGACGCGCTGAAGGGCGCGTTGCCCGTGCTCGTGGGTCGGCTGCTGGACGCACCGGCTCCGGTACTGGCCGCCGCCGGTGCCGCCGCATTGCTTGGCCACTGGCTACCGGTCTTCATGCGGTTCAGAGGGGGCGCTGGCCTCGCGACCGCCATTGGCGCGGGACTGGCGCTGGCGCCCGTCCTGGGAGCCATCGGGGGGCTCGCCGGATTGGTCTCGTTGGTGTTGCTGCGCCGGTCCGTGGAGTCCGCCGTAATCGGATACGCGGCGCTTATCGCCGCGGGCGTCTTTCTCGGCGCGGACTGGCAGATAGTGGCGTCCGCCTTCGCGCTGACGGTCGCGGTGGGCCTGCGGGCGCTCATCTTATTGCGCCCGTGGCGGGGCAGGGGAGACGATGGCGGCTGAGGCAGGACAACCGACCTAGAGCGGCACGTCCCGCCGGAACTGGCGCTCGCGGCCGTTGCGAGCGCCACGTCGCCACTCTTCCAGGTCAGCCCTGCGTGTGCGCCGCCGTGAGGCCTGACTCCAGGCGCTCTATCGCCTCGTCGATCTCTTCTCTCGTCACCGTCAGCGGCGGCATCAGCCTCACGGCGTTGGGCCGCAGCGGGTTAAGCAGAATGCCCGCCTCGTTGCAGGCCGCTACCACCGCGGGCGAAATGTCCGAGTTGAAGAACACGGCCCACAGCAGGCCCATGCCCCGAACCTCGCTAATGCAATCGTGGTTGCCCTTGAGCCTGTTGAGCGCCGCGCCCAGGTACTCGCCCATCGCGGCGGCGTTGCCGCATACGTCGTTTTCGATGATGTACTTGGTGGACGCAAACGCCGCGGCGCAGGTCAGCGCGTTGCCTCCAAACGTGGAGCCGTGGTCGCCCGGCACAAACGCCATCGCGTGGTCCTTGGCGAGGAACGCGCCTATCGGCACTCCGCCGCCAAGTCCTTTCGCCAGCGTCATTATGTCCGGCTCGACGCCGAATATCTGGTATCCGAATAACGTGCCCAGCCGGCCCAGACCTGTCTGCACCTCGTCGAAGATGAGCAGCAGGCCGTTCTCGTCGCACCACTCGCGCACCTGCTCGAGGTAGCCAACGCTGGGGATGTTGACGCCGCCCTCGCCCTGCACCGGCTCCAGCATCACCGCGCAGGTGTCGTCGGTCGTGGCCGACTTCAGCGCCTCGATGTCGTCGAAGTCGACGTGCGTGAAGCCCGTGGGTATCGGCTCGAATATCTGCTGGTAGTGTGGCTGACCCGTCGCGGCGACGTTCATCATGGTCCTGCCGTGAAACGAGTTGAACGCCGTGATTATCTCCACGGCCCCGTCGCGGTTGGCCTTGCCCCACTTGCGGGCGAGTTTGATGGCGCCCTCGTTAGCCTCGGCGCCGCTGTTGCATATGAATATCTTGTCCAGGCAACTGTTCTCGACCAGGATCTGGGCGAGCTGGATCTGGGGGATGGTGTAGAACTGATTGGATGTCTGAAGCAGTGTGCGCGCCTGCCTCTCGATCGCCTCGGCCACCTGCGGATTAGCATGGCCTACGTTGTTGACCGCCCAGCCGGAGGTGAAGTCCAGGTACTCCTTGTCGTCCACGTCCCAGACTCGGGTGCCTTCTCCGCGAGCGATCACGACCGGCTGCCGGCGGACGACGAACATGTAGTACTGGCTCTCGAGGTCTTTCCAATCGGTTGTCATCTTAGTTGCCTCCTGCTATTTCCTTCAGCCGGTCCAAAGCCTCTTCGATATCCGAGACGTTGTCCTTCAGCTCGTCCAGGGCCGAAAGTAGGCTCTCTATCTCATCTTGCAGACCTATGCCCGCCGACGGCGCCTGCGTCTGGCCGTTCGTCCGCGCGGCGGGGGCCTCCGCCTTGAAGCCGGTCAGCGACGCGAGCGCTTCGTTCAGCGAGTCCTCCATTACCACCCTGTCGCCGGTGGCCAGGATCACGCGCTTCAGCTCTGGGAACCTGACGCCCTCCGCGCGGATGTACACCGGCTCCGCGTACAGCAGGCTCTCGCCGATGGGTATGACCAGCAGGTTGCCCCTGATACACACCGAGCCCTCTGAGCAGCGGAGCGTGAACCAGGCCGAGATGTCCTGGTCGTTGTCGATGCGCGCCTCCACCTGCTCCGGGCCGTCGATCTGCCTGTCCTTGGGGAAGTTGAATGCCACCAGACTGCCGTAGTGCTCGCGGTCGCTCCTGGCCGCGAGCCAGCCTATCAGGTTCTGGCGTTGGCTTGGCGTGTAGGGGAGAAGCAGAACGAACTCCTCCCGGTCTTCGCCCGGCAGCTTCATGATCACGTAGTATGACTCCACCGGCTGGAGCTGATCTTCCTGTCCGAACTTCTCGTTGGGTATCGCCCAAAGGTCCTCGTTGTTGTAGAAGTTCTGCGGGTCCTTCATGTGGTACTTGGTGTACTTGTGAGCCTGCAGGTCGAACATGTCCTGCGGGTACCGCACGTGCTGCGCCAGCGCGGGAGGCATCTCTTCCTGCGACTTGAAAAGACCCGGGAACATGCCCCGGTAGGTGGCGATGATCGGGTCGTTGACGTCCCACTCGTACATCAGCACGTCGCCGTTGAAGGCGTCCACCGTAATCTTGACGCTGTTGCGAATGTAGTTGATTCGCTCTCCGCCTTCCGTGTCGGTCGGGTCGGAGTAGGGGAAGTGGTCTGTTACGGTGTAGGCGTCCTGCATCCAGAAGAGCTGCCCGTTGGCGACCACGATGTAGGGGTCCTCGTCCAGCCACAGGAACGGCGCAATGGACTTGATCCGCTCCTGGACCTGGCGGCGGTACTGGATCAGGCTCTCACTCGTTATCTCGCCGCTTATCAGGATGTTCACGTCCGCGAACTGCCAGGCGTAGGCCATGCGCCGGACGAACGACGAAAGCCCGACGCCCCCGTCGCCTGTGTAGCTGGTGCGGATGAGGCCGCCCTCCTCCGTCTGAAAGTCCAGTTCGTTGGTGTTGGTCTTTACGATGACGTAGTCGTCGGTGTTCTCGCCGTAATATATGCGCGGGTTTTCCACCAACAGCTCCGGCTCGGGAGCGCCCTCCACGCCGATGGGGATTACGCCGTCCGCCGGTATGTCCTTGGCGAAGAACAGCGGTCTACCCTCTGGAGTGAATTCCGTCACCGGGCTCATGGCGATGCCAATCCCGTGCGTATAGAAGAGGTGCCGGTTGAGCCACGTCTGGGACTCGGGCTGCAGCTTGTCTGTCGCTACCTCGCGGGCGGCCAGCAGCACCTGGCGGTACGAGCCGCCTATGGTGTAACGGCCCACGTCAACGCCAATGAAATCGTAGTACGGCCGTATAAGCTGGATCTGCCGGTACACGTCCGTCAGGGGGCGGTAGTCCCACAGCCGTATGTTGTTGATCGTCAGCGCGTTGTCGGCTATCAACTCGGACGTCACTTCGCTTCCGGCCTGGTAGAACTGCTCGTCTATGTTGTCGAGCGCGTAGCCCTGGCGCGTGAACTCGAGGTTGTTGGAGATGTACTCCGACTCCCTGACGAACTCGTTCGGCGTCACGGTAAGGCGCTGCACCAGGGAAGGCCAGGCCGCGCCCAATGCGAGCGAGGCGACCACCCACAGCACGACCGCGCCCATAAACAGCCTCATGCCGGACAGCCATATGTTGACCAGCAGCAATATGCCGCTCGCCACCGCTATGATGGCCGTTATCATCAGCGCCGGCATGCGCGCGTTCAGGTCGGTGTATGCCGCTCCGAACACCGCGCCGTCCTCGGACAGCAGCAGCTCCCAGCGGTCTATCCACTGTCCGGCGGCGATGGTGAACAGGATCAGCGCACCTACGACGGAGACGTGCACCTTTAGCGAGGGTGCAATCGAGAAGCGGTCTCCGCGCAGTCCGGACCGGATGAAGTAGATGGCGACCACGGCCAGCACCGACACCACCAGAACGCCCAGAACCCAGCCCTGTACGAATCCGTACACGGGCAGGGCAAAGACGTAGAATCCGAGGTCCAGGCCGTAGATCGGGTCAGTCTGGCCGAAGGGGACGGACTCCAGGAATCGCAGGAAGTACTCCCACTGCGACGCCAGCGCCGCGCCGAATATCAGGCTCAGCAGCACGCCCGCGCCGACGCTGCCCCACACGACCAGCTTGCGCAGGAATTCGACCGCCTCATCCGGCAGCGACACGTTTGCCTGGCCGTCGGACTTTCGGAAGGCCAGGAAGATGTTGATTGCCAGCACGAGTCCGGCCACCAGCATACCTGCAACGAACAGGCCTACTCGCGTGAACAGTATCTTGGTGTAGACGCCGCGGTAACCCAGCGACTCGTACCACAGCCAATCGGTGTACACCGAGCGCGCGAGGGAAAACAGTGCGAATACCGCGACGACCCCGATGATGACGGCGCCCCACTTCAGTATGCCGCCAATCTGGATGGGGATCTGTTCGGGCTCGAACTCCTGGGGGTAGCCGTTACCGTTCTCGTTATCGGGGTTCATAGCGTCGCCAACCTACTCTGGTTCCGGTCGCCTTGCCGTTCAGCGTCTCTGTGAGGGCTCTTGTCAGGCGTCCGTCGACTATGTGAGCCACGCTGCCCCCGCTCAGCGACGTGATGCACGCCTCCAGCTTGGGAATCATGCCGCCGCCGATAACGCTGGAGCCGATGAGACCCCGCGCCTGGCGTTCGGTGAGCCGCGGTATTACGCGGCGGGAATTGTCGTAGACGCCCTCGACGTCCGTGAGAAACACCAGCCGCTCGGCGCCGAGCGCCGCCGCTATTTCGCCGGCGGCCGTGTCGGCGTTAATGTTCAACAGCGTGGTCTGAGAAGAGTCCGGCGAGCCACAAACCGCGACCGGGGCGATGACGGGAATGTACCCCGCCCGCAGCACCGCGTGAATCGGCTCAGGGTCGACCCCGGTCACCGTGCCCACCAGCCCCAGCTCGGGGTCCTTGACGACCCCCTTGATCATTCCGCCGTCCGCGCCGCTCAGCCCCATCGCCCTGCCCCCCGCCGCCGTGAGCGACGCCACCAGCGTCTTGTTGATGAGCCCGGTCAGAACGGCGACCGCGATGTCCAGGCTCTGCGCGTCCGTTACCCGCAAGCCTCGCACGAATTTGGGCTTTACGCCCTGCTTCTCCATCCACTCGGAAATCACCTTGCCGCCGCCGTGCACCACCACGGCCGTCCGGCCCTCCCGCTGGAGCGCCACGAGGTCCTCCAGGGTGGTGTCGTGGCTGCCCAGTGTGCTGCCGCCAATCTTGACTACAGTCGTCCCATTGGATAGAGGCTCCTCTCGTGTAGTGGCCGTCGAGGCCGAAGCATCGACCAGGGCGCGACCATCCGCCGCGCAAGCGAGCGTCTCCGCATCCTGGGCGAGGTGTCCGCTCTTCATCGCTAGCGGCCTAGGTGCTGTAGGCCGAGTTGAAGGTCACGTACTCCTCGGTGAGGTCGCATCCCCACGCTCGTGCGCTGGCGTCGCCCATGCCCAGCTCGACGCCGAACGTCACCTCGGCGCCGCCCATCGCGCCAACGACGGCGTCCGTAGAGTAGGGAATGGCCTTCCCCTCGTGGACGATGTGGATGCCATTGATGAACAGGTCTATCATGGACTCGTCCATCTCTGCGCCGCTCTTGCCGAGGGCCATCATGATGCGGCCCCAGTTGGGGTCCCTGCCGTGCACGGCCGCCTTGACCAGGGAGGAGGAGGCAATCTCACGGGCCGCGACGCGAGCGTCGGACTCGTTCGCCGCCCCGCTGACCTCGACCTCGATGAGGCGCTGCGCCCCCTCGCCGTCACGCACCAGCTCCTTGGCCAGCTCGGTGCAGACGTAGGTCAGCGCTTCCTGGAAGTCGGCCGCGGCCGCCGTTCCGGGCTGGATCGCCGGACCGCCCGCCGCGCCGTTCGCCAGAACGAGCACGGTGTCATTCGTGCTCTGGTCGCCATCAACGTCAATCATGTTGAAACTCAAAGCGACCGCCTCGCTCAGCGCGGTCTTTAGGAAGTCCTGCTCAGCCGTGGCGTCCGTGGCTACGAAGCACAACATGGTCGCCATGTTGGGGTGGATCATGCCCACACCCTTGGCCGCGCCGCCGAGCGTTACGCGCCGGCCGTCCAGCTCCACGCTGACGGCCATGTCCTTTTGGCGCGAGTCGGTGGTCATGATCGAGCGCGCGAAATCGTGGCCGCCTTCCGCGGTCAGTTCCACGTCGCCCACGTGCTGCCGAATCAAGGCCATCGGCAACTCCACGCCTATCATGCCGGTGCTGGCGACCAGCACCTCATCGGGGTCGACGCCCACGTGCTGAGCGGCCAGCGCCGCCATCTCTTCAGCGTCCGTGCGGCCCTGGTCGCCGACGCAGCAGTTCGCGCAGCCACTGTTGGCCACCACCGCACGGGCGGAGCCGCGTTTTGCCCGCTCGCGGCTCACAGTGACGGAAGGGGATAGAATTCGGTTGGTGGAGAAGGTTGCCGCGAGAGCGGCAGGGCGCTCGGACAGCAGGATTCCGAGGTCGAGCACACCATCTTCCTTCGTCTTTAGGCCCGCATACGTTGCGCCCGCGAAAAAACCCGCCGCGGACGTTACGCTTCCGTCTGGAATGAGGCTAATCTTTGCGGCCAAGGCTCGGTTCTCCCGTGTGGTGCTAAAGTCGTGCCGCCGAAAACTGCGCAAGTATAACATAGTAGACATCGACTTGCGAAAACCCCGCTGCCGGCACAGGCGCCCCTGCGGGGACGAGCGTCACACCGTATCCGGGCACGCTCCGGCGAGGGGCACGCGCAACAACCGCCGGTAGACTGCCCCGCCGGGCGTGAGCGTGCTTTGAAACAGCGCTATCGCGTCTACGTCGAGGCTCATCGCCTCGCGGGGCTGCGCGGCCCGGAGCACGCATAGGGCGCGCGACCTTTCTTCTCTCGACGCGGAGTCGCGCAGCCGGGCAAGTGTGAGGTGCGGGTTGAACGCGCGGCGCTCCCTGGCAAAGCCCAGGTCGGCCAGGCATCCGTCGACGCTCGCCTGTAGCGCCCCCAGGCCGTCCAGGTCGCCGGCGATGCCGGCCCATAGCACACGGGGTGCGCGGCCGCTCGGAAACGCGCCGACGCCGCTCAGCTCGAGGGCGAACGGCGCGTGCTGGCGGGCGGCGCGCTCGGCGGCAGCGCCGATTGCGTCTATCCGGTCGGCGGGCACGTCGCCCAGGAACTTGAGGGTAAGGTGTATGCCCTCCGGGCGCACGGCCCGCAGGCCGCCCAATCGGGCAGCCCTGAGCTCCCCCACCACGCGGGCCAGCGCGTCCTTTGCGCGGTCCGGCAGCTCTATCGCCACGAACGCGCGCACCGGTTGACGCAACGCGCCGCGCTCCTCGGACCGGGCTACTGCTGCACGGCCTGGCCGACGCCGCCGCTCGCCGCTATCGCCTCGCCCGTGACAGCGATCGCCAGCGGGGACGCGAGGAATGCGACGACGTAGGCGATTTCGGTCGCGTCCACGATCTTGCGGATGGCTATGCCCTGCGCCGTGCGCTCTTCGACGTCTTCAACCGACACGCCCTCGCGCTCCGCCTGCTCCGCCTGCATGGGGCCGGTGCGCTCAGTGCGGGTCGTGCCCGGATGCACGACGTTGACGTTAACGCCGTGCGGGCCCAGCTCGTTGGAGAGCGTCTTGGTCATGTGTACCAGCGCCAGGTTGCGAACGCCGCTGTAGGTGCCAGAGTTGCGCGCCGCCATCCCGCCTATGTTGATTATCCGGCCCCAGCCCTGTTCGCGCATGATCGGCGCCACTGCCTTGGCGCAGCGCAGGTAGCCCACCACCTTGGTGTTGAGGTCGGCAAGCAGGTCCTCGTCGCTCGCGTCGTCCAGCCCGCCGCCCACGAGGCCGCCCGGGTACGCGGCGTTGTTCACGAGCACGTCCACCCTGCCGAACTCGGCCATGGTCGCATCCACCAGCCCCTGCACCGACTGGTTGCTGGTGGTGTCGGCGGGAACGGCGATGATCCGCCCCCCGGTCTCCGCCGAAAGCTCCTGTGCGGCCTCCTCCAGCAGCCCCTCGCGCCTGGCGCAAATCACCACGTTGACGCCCTCGCGTGCGAGCTCCCGCGCGATCGCCTTGCCGATTCCCACGCTGCCGCCGGTCACGATGGCGACCTTGCCGGTTAGCTGAAGGTCCATTCTCTCGCTCCTCTCATGCTTGGCCCCGGCCGCATTACCGGGCCACCTCCGTAGGGGCGGGTTTCAAACCCGCCCGTGTCCATTTGCCCCGGCCGCCTTACCGGGCCATCTCCGTAGGGGCGGGTTTCAAACCCGCCCGTGTCCATTTGCCCCGGCCGCCTTACCGGGCCATCTCCGTAGGGGCGGGTTTCAAACCCGCCCGTGTCCGTTTTCCCCTGTGTCCTGCCCAGGGCGTGGTCTAGTAAGGCAATTTCAACCCCGGCGTTTGCTGGGCGTAGTGCGCCTGGCGCACGCCGAAGTCCTCCTGAAGCTGCACGGTCAGCCCGCCGTCCACGGCCAAGGCGTGGCCGGTGATGAACGAGGCCTCGTCTGAGCACAGGAAGACGATCGCGTTGGCGACGTCTACGGGGAGCCCGCCCCTGCGAAGTGGGTACTGGTCTTCCAGGAAGTGCGCGCCGGAGCGGTCCTCGCCGTAGCTCGCCTCAATACGCTCCGTCACGATGTGGCCTGGGCAAATGGCGTTAACCCTTATGTTCATCGGCCCGAAGTCGGTCGCCATCTGGCGTGTCATGCCGATGACAGCGGACTTCCCCGCCTCGTAGACGAGCTTGCCGGGCGCCATCAGCATTCCGTGGACGGAGGCTATGTTGACGATGCTGCCCGCGCCCGTCTTCCGCATCTCCGGGACAGCGTACTTGACGCCAAGGAAGATCGACTTGGTCAGAACCCCCATCTCGAAGTCCCAACGCTCCTCGGTCACGTCCAGCGCGCTCCCGGTGTCCGGGCCGTGCGCCGGGCTGTAGGCGTTGTTCACCAGGATGTCGAGCCTTCCCCACAATTCGACCGCCCGCTCGATCATACCGCGTATGTCGTCGTGGCTGCCCACGTCGGCCCGCACCACCTGGGCCTCGCCGCCGGCCTCCCGAATCCTGCGCGCGTTGGCCTCCCCCGCGTCGAGATCGATGTCCGCGATGAGCGCCTTCGCCCCCTCCTCGGCAAGCCGCCTCGCGGCCGCGCCGCCTATACCGAGTGCGCCGCCCGTGACTATGGCCACCTGCCCCTCGAGTCTCGCCATCGGCATCCTCCCATACGGCGCGCGGCGCGGGCCCGCTTGAATTGATACGGCTCTGTGTCGTAGTGTAACCTCATTGTACCTGCTGACGGATTTGTTACAAGCGCGATGGGAACGGTGCCGCAATGGCCGACGACATCATATCCATGGACGACATGATGGCACTCTACGAGGTCACGGACCGCTTCGGCATTGACAGGGAGCAGATCAGCGTCCCGCTTGAGAAGAGCGGCGGCGGCTCGCTCAGCCTCCAGCCCTCCGGCGCGGTCGAGATAACCGTACCCGCGAACGTGCCCACCCGCGACTGGCTGCCCGTGCTGGAGGCGGACCTCAAGAGCAATGGCTTCCTAGAGGTGGAAGAGGACGACGACTTCTAGACAGGAATGGTTCGACCAGCGCGGCCGGGGCCGCAGGCGAGAGTCCACAAGGGGGATAGCAGATGAGATGGAGTTCAGCGGTATCCGAGGCGGACACTCTCGCCGAAGCGGTGCGCGAATGCGCCGCCAGGCTCAACACCGAGCTGGAAGGCGTGCGCCCCGACCTGGTTGTCGCGTTCGCGTCGGCCCACCACGCCGACAGCTTTGCCGACGTGCCCTCGCTCGTTGGCGCGGCGCTGCCGGGCGGCGTGCTGGTTGGCTGCTCCAGCGGCGGCGTGATAGGCGCCGGCGCGGAGGTGGAGAACCGCCCCGGCTTCGCGATGGCCGCCGCACAGATGCCGGGCGTGTCCATCACACCCTTCCACGTGGAGGACGCCGCACTACCGGACGGCGATGCGCCGCCTCAGGACTGGGAAGCGCTCCTAAACACGTCGGCTGGGAACGATCCGCAGTTTCTGCTGCTCGCCGACCCGTTCAGCGTAAGGGGGGAGTTCCTGCTGATGGGACTCGACTACGCCTTCCCCGGCAGCGTCAAGATTGGCGGCCTGGCGAGCGGCGGAATCCAGCCGGGCGCCAACGCGCTGTTCCTGGGCGACGAGGTCCACCACGCCGGCATGGTGGGACTGGCTTTCAGCGGCGACGTCATGATCGATACCGTCGTCGCCCAGGGCTGCCGGCCCATCGGCGTGCCGATGCAGATAACGGAGTGCCAGAGCAACGTGCTAATCGGGGTGGACGGTCGCACGCCGTTCGAGGCGCTCAAGGAGGTGTTCACCGGGCTCAGCGATCGCGACAGGCAGCTTGCCCAGAACTCGCTCTTCCTGGGGATAGTGATGGACGGGATGAACGAATCGCCGCAGCAGGGCGACTTCCTCATTCGAAACATCGTCGGTGTGGACGGCAAGCGCGGAGTGCTCGCCATCGGCGAGATGCTCAAAGAAGGCCAGATAGTGCAGTTCCACCTGCGGGACGCCGACACGTCGGCACAGGACCTGGACGCGGTCCTCGAACGCTACCTGGACACGCACGCAACCCACGGAGAGGCCGGGGCGCTGCTGTTCTCCTGCCTGGGCAGAGGGTCGTACCTCTACGGGCGGGCCGACCACGACACGGACATGTTCCGTGATAAACTGGGCCCCATGCCGCTGACCGGCTTCTTCTGCAACGGCGAGATCGGCCAGGTCGGAGGCTCAACCTACCTGCACGGCTACACCAGCTCGTTCGGCGTCTTCCACCCCAAGACGGTGCTGTAGTTGATTGTGGCGCTGGCCCGCTGCTGAGATACCCGCTAGTCTGGAATACCGTTAGCCCGTGAGGTGAAACTTGGCTACTCCTGAATTGGTGACGCCAAAGTACGTTTCCATGAAGGAACATCCGACGCTGAACGAGCGCTGGCTGAACGAGCGGTTGCAGGACGACCCGTCTCTGCTAGGGTTGGGGGACCTGCAAGCCATTTCCTCGGAGCGCAGGCAGCCAAGTGGAGGGCGGCTTGACCTGCTGTTACGAGACCCTGAAAGTCTTGCCCGATATGAAGTCGAGATTCAACTAGGGAAAACGGACGAGAGTCATCTCGTGCGCACCATTGAATACTGGGACATCGAACGCCGTCGCTACCCACAATATGACCATACGGCGGTCATAGTGGCCGAGGACATCACCAGCAGATTCCTCAACGTTATTTCACTGTTCAACGGTTTCATTCCACTGATTGCCATTCAGTTGAGAGGTGTCGAAGTAAACGGAGCGTTCACCCTGATTGCCACGCGAGTTCTCGACGTGTTGCCGTTGGGCACTGACGAGGAAGAGGAAGATGAGGTTGTCGGTCGAGCTTCATGGGAACAGAAGTATTCGAGCGAGGTGCTTTCGCTCCTGGACGACGTGGCCAATATGATTGAGGAATTGGCTCCCGGAATAGAGCCGAAGTACAACAAGCGCCACATAGGGTTAGCAGCGCCAAGCGGTTCGGCCAGGAATTTCGTCTTATTCCAGCCTCGCAAGAAGCATCTACTAGTCAGGTTCCGCATGGCACAAGATGATGCCTTGTCCTCTCAGTTGGATGACAGTGAGCTAGACTACATGGGATACGACAAAAGGAGAAGGCGGTACCAGATTAGAGTTGTCCCGTCAGATTTGGAAGACGAGGAAACCCGCAATCTCATCACCGACTTAATTACCAAAGCCCATAAGGAATACTAGCGGTTCCTCGACTACGCTCAGAACATCCCTTGCGTATCGCCTACCCCACCGTCACTCTCACGGGAGAGGGACGCGCCCCTTCCCCGCCCTCTCCAGCAGCCTCTCCGCGTTGCCCCCCAGGATCGCCGCCAGGTCCCCCTCCGACGTCACAGTCCGCCGCGCCTCGTCGATCAGCCGGCGCGGACGCAGCAGCGGGTAGTCGCTGCCCAGCAGGACTCGCCCCGCGCCGGCCAGCGCCGCAACGGTGGGAAACACCGAGGCCGAGTACAGGAACGGCGACGCCGCCGAGTCGAAGTAGACGTTTGACAGGCTCTCTTCGACCTCCGGCATCAGCGCGTAGAAGGGCAGGCCGCCTCCCCAGTGGGCGCACACTATGGTGACGTCGGGAAACGCGAGGATGAACCGCCAAAGCGACTCAGGGCGGGTCGCGCCCTTGCCGGGGTAGAGGTGGCCCACCGGCTCCGACGAGTGAGTGGTCACGATGAGGCCCAAGTGTCGCGCCGCCTCCATCAGAGGCGCCATCGCCCGTTCGTCGCCAATGTCGTAGCCCTGCGTGTCGGGGTGCAGCTCGCCTACGCCTACGAGACCTGCGGCGGCGCACCGCTCGGCCTCCCGTGCTGAGCGGTCACCCCAGGCTGGGTTGACGCCGCCGAACCCGTACAGCCTGCCGGGGTAGCGCCGCACCGACTCCGTAAGGTAGTCGTTGACCTCCACAGCCAGCCCGTGGTCGGTCCACCCCATGCCCATCACGACGGACGCGTCCACGCCGTCGGCGTCCATCGCCTCGACGAGCTCGTCGGCTGTGGACATCTTGGCCCTGGGGTTGGAGAACAGCTCGCCGAACGTCGCGTCGGTCTCCAGGTAGCGGTCGCGCCCGTCCCGCAGCCACGGCGGGAAGGCGTGGGTGTGGAAGTCGATTACCCTTGGCGTGGGCCGCGTTTCGTGTTCTCTCACGTCAGCGCCGCCTGACGCCGCTCACCGCGCCAGGTGCTCGTAGACTTCGAGTCCGGCGAAACTCGCCCGGTCCGTGAGTTCCTCCTCGATGCGCAGCAGCCGGTTGTACTTGGCGGTGCGCTCGGAGCGGGCTGGGGCGCCTGCCTTGATCTGCCCCGCCGCGGTGGCGACGGCCAGGTCCGCGATGGTCGTGTCCTCGGTCTCGCCGGAGCGGTGGCTGATCACGGCGCCCCATCCGGCCCGCACGGCCATCGCTATGGCTCGCAGCGTCTCGGTCAGCGTGCCGATCTGGTTCAGCTTGATGAGCACCGCGTTGGCGGCCGAACTGTCGAGGCCCCGCTGGATGAGGGCGGTGTTGGTGGTGAACAGATCGTCTCCCACAAGCTGAACGTTTGAACCGATGGCCGAAGTCATCGCCTGCCAGCCATCCCAATCGTTCTCCGCCATACCGTCTTCTATGCTTATCAGCGGATACTCGCGTGACCATTCGGCGTACCTGGCGATCAGCTCGCCGGAGTCGAGCGCGGCACCCTCGCGTGCGAGTGCGTACCGTTGCCCCTCGTAAATCTCGGACGCTGCCACGTCCAGCGCGATGAAACACTGCGCTCCGGGCGTGTATCCCGCCAGCTCTATGGCCGACAAAATAAGCTCTACGGCCTCGCGGTTGGAGGACAGTGAGGGAGCGAATCCGCCCTCGTCGCCCACGCTCCCACCCATGCCGCGCTGCACGAGCAGCGAGCGTAGCGCGTGGTAGACCTCGACACCGGCGCGCAGCGCGAGGGCAAAGCTCTCGAAACCCGCGGGAACGACCAGGAACTCCTGGAAGTCGGTTGAGTTTGCGGCGTGCCTGCCTCCATTGATGATGTTAAACATAGGCACGGGAAGCGTGAGCGCCTCTCCGCCTCCAAGATGGGCGTACAGCGGCACGCCCCGGCTGCTCGCCGCCGCGCGGGCGGCGGCGAGCGAAACGCCCAGGATGGCGTTCGCGCCCAGGGCGCTCTTGTTCAGCGTGCCATCCAGCTCGATCAGCGCACTGTCAAGCGCCTCTTGATCGAGCGCGGACATGCCGCCGACACGCTCCGCTATAGGTCCTCGCACGTTCGCGACGGCGCGCAGCACGCCGCGCCCGCCGTACCTGCGCGGGTTGCCGTCGCGCAGCTCGTGGGCTTCGTTCGCTCCCGTGCTCGCCCCGGACGGCACGAGCGCCCGCCCCCGCGCGCCGTCACTGAGTGTGACATCAACCTCCACCGTGGGGTTTGCGCGGGAGTCCAGGACCTCCCTTGCCGTGACCTGTGAAATCGCGCTCATCTGCCAGCCCCCAAACCTATCTCATCGTAAACCGGCCCATCAGGTACAGGTACAACCTCTCGGGCAGCAACCGCGCGGCCAGTCCGCCCAGGTGCGCCTCGACGCTCACCGGATACCGGAATGCGGGACGCCTTGAGCGTATGATCTTGTGTATGACCCGGGCCACCCTCACGGGGTCGGCGCCCTTCCTGTGCATAGCCAGGCTGCGCTGCCTGTACCGCCGGACGTAAGGGAAGTAGACCGAGTCTTCGTCTTCGGCGGCTGCGGCTGTGACCTGGTTGCCGATGAACTCGGTCCTGAACAGCCCCGGCTCCACCACGGCCACCCGCACGCCGAAGGGCCAGAGCTCCGTTCTAAGCGACTCGCTCAGTCCCTCCAGGGCGAACTTGCTTGCCACGTAGGCGCCATTGAACGGCGTGCCGAGTCTGCCCAGCACGGAGCTGACGTTGATGATAGTGCCCCTGCGTCGCTCCAGCATGTCCGGCACCACGGCCCTGATAAGACGGTGCGCGGCGAACACGTTCGTCTCGAACTGCGCCGCAAGCTCGCGCGGCGACAGGCTGCCCACCGGCCCCCAGAGGCCGTAGCCGGCGTTGTTCACGAGCACGCCGATTCCACCGTGCCGGCTCGTCAGCTCCGGCACTACGCCTTCCACGGCGCTGTCGCTGTTGATGTCCAGCTCCGCTCCCGATACGGGCAGATGCCGGCGGCGGGCCTCGTCGAGCAATCCCTCCAACCGTTCCATGGACCTGCTCGTGCCGACGACGCGATAGCCGCGCTCGGCCAGGTACAGCGCCGCCGCGCGCCCGATGCCCGACGACGCCCCCGTTATGAGCACGGCTCCATGTTCCTCGATTGACATGGACTCCCTCTACCCAACCGCGCACCGCCCAGGTGCGGCCTCGCCAATCAATTCATACACCATTATAGAGCACGCGGCCACGGTGGGGCCTGCGTAGCCGTCTCCGCTATAGGGCAATTGACAGGTCCTAACTCCTCTGACCGGCTGGCTCCGGAGTCGCCGGATCCCGGAAGTGGCTTGGGTACAACAAAGCGGAGATTACGCCAACGCCCGTCAGCAGCGTGAGGACCAGCAGCCCCGTTTGCAGCGAACCCGTGTACTCGGCGACGGCTCCGACCACGACCGGCCCCACAGCGAACCCCATCCCGGTGACGGTGTTGATTAGTGCGGCGACCACCACCACCTCACGCGGCCCTATGCCCGGAAACTCGAACGGCAGCAACTCGATCACTGGCGAGGCGACCCACACCAGTCCCAGCCCCGTGATGAGCGCCATCAACAGCAGTGGATAGGGCGTAACCGTGATTGCCACGCCAAGCGCCACGTTGCACACCGCGGGAACGGCGAGCAACAGCTTGCGGTTGGGCACCTTGCGCGAAATCCATCCCGCCGACAGCGCGAACGGCACCAGGCTGTAGTACAGAAACGCGAGCAACGGCCCTCCCAGCGTCAGCGAGATGCCCTTGTCCTGAAGCAGCAACGTGGGAAGAAAGGTCACCATCGCCGTCCAAGTGGCCGCGAGGAAGAACATCGTGACGCCTATCAACCACGCCTGCGGGTAGGCGCGAATGGCCGCGATAGGGCTGCGCTGCGGCGCTAGGAGCCGTACCTGGAAGCCGCTTACGGGCGCATGACGCTCCTTGGCAACCAACAGCCACGCTATCAGTTGCGCGACCATCAGCCCGCCCTGGATGAAGTACGCCGTCCGCCAGCTCCCCACCGCTCCTATAAGCACCGCGCTGAGGCTGATAGAGATCGCCAGCAACAGGCTGTGCTGCGAAAGGCCCACCGCGTTGACAGTGGCGTAGTCTCGCCGCGCCGCCCACTGCTGCAACAGCAGCGTGCGCGCCGGAATTGAAATGAGGTTGGACACCACCAGCAGGAGTCTCGCTGCGAACAGCGCGATGAAGTTGGCGGCCAGCCCCTGCAGAAACACGAACGGCACCACCAGCGTCATCGACACGAGCGTGAGGGGGACCGGGCGAAAGCGCGAAAAGTACGCGCCGAACGGCAGCGTCAGCGCGGCGGTGGCGACCCACCACACGGCCTGGAGCAGTCCCGCCTGGAGCGGCGTGAGGCCGAGGTCTTCCGTGATGAAGGGCAGGAATATGCCGAAGGCGAACGAGTTTACGACGATGCTGCTGCGCCGGAAACGCGACAGCAGGATCACGGCCCAGCCGCGCGGCGGCGTCCGGCTAAGCTGGTCGTCGCAGGCCGCGGCGTCGTCCATGCGGGACGGCTAGACTACTCGCAGCGTTTCGCCGACCTCGATCAACTCCGTGCCGAACCGCTCGGACAGACGCGCCAGGTGGTCCACGGCCTCCCGCTCCTGGTCGACTGTGCGGAAGACGCTGCGGCGGTTGGCGTGGTCGTCCTCGGACACAGGCACGCACGAGACAGACGCGATCTCACCGTCGCTAACGTCGGCGCGCACGGCGAGGCCCACCCAGCCGCCGCCCATGTGCTCCCAGCCGAAGTGGAAGTTGCCCAGGCTGTAGAACACGGCCTTGCCCTTGTACACCTCGATCGGCTGGATTACGTGCGGGCCGTGGCCCATAACCAAGTCCGCGCCCGCGTCGATCGCCGCGTGGGCCACGTCGACCTGGTACTGCTGCGTGTCGTCGCTGCCGGATATGCCCCAGTGGTGCGACGTCACGAGCACGTCGACCCTCTCCCGCAGGGCGCTCACGTCTTCCTGGAAGGCAGCCAGGTATTCGGCGTCGGGCCAGGTGAGAGTCGTAGCCGCGCCGCCCGGCATCTCGCCCGTGCGAGGGTTGGGCAGGTAGGCCGTGTGCGCCTTGATGGTGGCCACGCCGACGGCGGCCTCGTGGGGCAGCGGCGCGTCGGGCAGACCGGCACGGTCGTCGTACCGCTTCTCCAGCGGATCCGAGCCGTCGACGCGCCGCGCGTCGGACGCCTGGTGCCCTATGGGCCAGAAGACCGACGTGTATTGCAGAAAGCCATAGCGCGTGCCGTTGCGCTCCAGCACCACGGGCTTGCGCGCCGACGTCAGGTCGTGGCCCGCCCCGGTATGCGGAACGCCCAGCTCGTCGAGCACCGCCAGCGACTCCAGGATCGCCTCGCGCCCAAAGGTCACGTTGTTGGCGCATCCCACGGCGTCGAACCCGCCCAGTCTAAGCGCCGGGGCGCCCGCCGCGCCGGCGTTGCGCCAGCCCGCCTTGCTCATGTAGTGGTACGGGTCGATCACGTCGGAGAGGCAGCCCTCCAGGTTGCCGAACACAACGTCCTCGGCGTGGAGCCTGTCGGCCACGAGAGCGAAGGGCTTGGTGGGATCCGTGACGTTCGCGAGATTGATGTCCCCGGTCAGCAGCATGGCGTTACCTCGAGAGTGGGATGGACGAAAGGTAGCACTGGCAGGAAGAGGGTGTCAACTTGGCCTTGCGCTTGTGGCGGAAATCGCCGCGCTGCGCCCAGACGTAGGGGCGGTTCGCGAACCGCCCGCACTCCACGCAGAAACGCGGCCCCGCCTACCCCAGGTCGTCCACGCGGTGGCGCGGCTCCACCAGCGCCGCGTGGACCCTCTCGGCGTGGGCGTCGCGCAGCCGACGGGCGTCCGCCGGGTCGCCGGTACGCTCGGCTATCGCGGCGCACGCCGCCTCCAGCACAAGCTCGGCCAGCAGTGTCTGCCCCTGCGCCGACGGCACGCCCCGGCGAGCGGCGCTCGCAAGGTAGGGCGCGACGGCCGGGTGGCCCAAGTTGACCTCGACGACCGAAGAGAGCGCGTCGTATCGGACCCGCGGGGCGTCCACCCCGGCATCGGCCAACACGATGCGATCGAAGGCCGGGCGCCGCGATCCGACCTCGGCCCTCGCGATCACGCTGATCGCCTCGACACCTCGCGCCATCCGCTCGGCTGCCGCCGACGCGTCGCGCGTACTCCGAATGGATGCCCCCTGCCAGGCGATGTTCTTCACGAGCGGCTCGAGCCGCTCGTCCAGCGTAAGCCGCAGCTCCCGCGCGACCTCGTGGTCCCACATCAGCCCGTGGCGCGTGGCCTGCACTATAGGCTCGTTGTCGCGCATCAGCTTGTTCAGGTGGGGGCACTCCAGCCTGCCGAACAGCGCGCCCGCGTCCGGGTCGGCGTCGAACATGCCCAGCGTGTTGTCCAGAATCGCGTTCCCATCCGTGATGAGAAGGCCCGCCTCGGCGTACGGCCCCGTCTGGCGCGGCGTGGAAAGTTCCCGCTCAGACTGGTACACGATGACGCGGTAGGGTATCTCGAACCGGCCTAGCAACAGGGAGTTTTCCAGCACGAGCCGCCCTTCTGGAAAGCGATATTGCAGCCGCTTGCGCCGCAAGATCTCGCCGTCCGGTGAGGTCTCGCTCAAGTAGATGTGCCTTGCCGGGTTGCTCAGGATGCCGCGCAGCATGAAGTGAAAAGGTATCTGTCGCTCGAGATTGCGGAACGTGGGCGGCGCGACGTCCGGACGATTGACCTGGATGCGCACCGTTGTGCCGCTCGGTGCGGGGACGCCGCCGTCGGTGTTCGGCGTCTCTGTCGGATGATGGGCCTCGTAGTAAGGCTGGCCGCCCCGTATGCCGAGCCACGCGCGGTGCACGGCGCCGTTCGACACCGACTCAACCTCGCCGTCGCCCAGCGCGAGTATGCCATCTTTCAGGCCCCGCCCGAAGTAGCCGCGGTCTGCCCCCGTGCTGGTTGCGGAGGTGTAGTTGCCCAGCGCCTGGTCCATGCGAGGGCCGTCCATGCCCAAGGCCCTGTCGCTGATGGTCAGGAAAGGCGCGGGCGCGGCCTCGCAGACGCTGATCTCGATTGGGCAGGCCTCGTGGCCCAACTCCGGCGGACGCTTGTTGTAGGCGTCGTCGCAGTTGGTGATAAGCTCCACCAGGGCGCGTATGGGGTCGCCCTGGATGGCCTTGTCGGCAAAGGTGATCTGGTGAAGCTGAAACAGCCCGCCGGAGGCCGACTGCTGCTTGCCGAAACGGTTGGAGTAGGTTAACGGCCTGGAAACGCGAACTTGCAATCCATATCCTCGGTGGCCGTGGCCCTAGTGCTCCATCACGTCACCGCCGTCCATGTTGATCGACTGGCCGTGAATCCAGGAGGCAGCCTCGGTGCACAGGTAGGTGATGAATGCGCCGACCTCCTGGTCGGTGCCGTAGCGTCCTATGGCCGTACGCGCCGCGCCCTGCCGCCACGCCTCGCCGCGACCGACGTCGTCCACGCGGGAGGTGTCCACGCCGCCCGGGCACACGCAGTTGACGTTTATGCGGTACTGCCCCAGCTCGCGCGCCATCGATTGTGTCATGCCCACGTGGGCGAAGTTGGCGGCGTTGTAGGCCAGCGTGTTGGCCGCGCCGGTCTTGCCCGCGCCCGAAGCCACGTTCACTATCTTGCCACCGTCGCCTTGGCGCGCCATGTGCTCGATCACCGCCTTGGTGCAGAGGAACGTGCCCGTGATCTTAACGTGGATGACCGTCTGGAAGTTGGCCAGCGTAAGCTCGGGTATGGGCACCCTGTCCGGCCCGCGCGCGGAGGCCGCGTTGTTGATGAGGATGTCGATGCGCCCGAACTCTTCGACGGTGCGCTCCACCATGTTGCGCACGCTGTCCCCGTCGCTCACGTCCACCACCAGTGGCAGCGCGCGGACGCCCTCGGCTCGCACCTGCTCGGCGGCGCTCTCGATGTCGCGCCAGCCTACGGCCTTCTCGTCCGGCGGGAAGGTGTCCGGATTACGGCCCGTGCCTGTTACGACCACGTCGGCGCCCAGCTTGGCAAGCTCCACGGCGGCGGCCCTGCCGATACCGCGCAGCCGGCCCGCGCCGGTTACGATTGCGACTTTTCCGTCTAGTTCACCCAAGTGCTTCTCCCTAGTGCTCCATCAAGGTGCCACCGTTGATGTTGATGGACTGGCCGTGAATCCAAGACGCGGCCTCGGTGCACAGGTAGGCTGTGAACGCGCCAACCTCGTCGTCCGTGCCGTTCCTGCCGATCGGCGTGTTGGTCGCCATTTCGCCCCAGCGGTCGCCGCGGCCCAGGTCGTCCATGCGGTGAGTGTCGACCGCGCCAGGGCACACGCAGTTTACGTTGATACCGTACTTGCCTAGCTCGCGCGCCATCGACTGGGTCATGCCGACCAAGCCGAAGTTTCCGGCGTTGTAGGCCAGCGTGTTCGCGCTGCCCCGTTTACCGGCGCTGGAAGATATGTTGACGATCTTGCCGCCTTCGCCCTGAGGAATCATGTGCTCGATCACCGCCTTCGTGCACAGGAACGAGCCCGCGAGCTTGATGTCGACCACCCGTTGAAAGATGCCGGGGTCCAGCTCCAGAATGGGCACTCGGTCGGGGCCGCGCGCGTAGGCGGCGTTGTTGATGAGGATGTCGACGCGCCCGAACTCCTCGATGGTGCGTTTCACCATGTTGCGGACGCTCTCCTCGCTGCTCACGTCCGCTACAAGCGGAAGCGGGCGGCGGCCCTGCTCACGTATCTGGTCGGCAACGCTCTCGATGTCCCGCCAGCCAATGGCCTGCTCGTCGGGCGGGAACGAATCTGGGCTGCGGCCCGTCCCCGTCACCACAACGTCCGCGCCCAGCCGTGCCAGCTCCACCGCGGCCGCTCTGCCGATACCACGCAGCCGGCCCGCGCCCGTTACTATGGCAACCTTGCCGTTTAGCTCACCCAAGTGTTTCTCCTAATGCTCCATTAACGTGCCGCCGTTGATATTGATCGACTGACCATGAATCCAGGACGCCGCCTCGGTGCAGAGGTAGGCCGTGAAAGCGCCGACCTCGTCGTCGGTGCCGTTCCTGCCAATGGGCGTGTTGGTCGCCATATCGCCCCAGCGGTCGCCGCGGCCCAGGTCGTCCATGCGGTGCGTGTCAACCGCGCCCGGGCACACGCAGTTTACGTTGATGCCGTACTTGCCTAGCTCGCGCGCCATCGACTGCGTCATGCCGACCAAGCCGAAGTTTCCGGCGTTGTAAGCGAGCGTGTTCGCGCTTCCGCGCTTTCCGGCGCCGGACGATATGTTGACGATCTTGCCGCCTTCGCCCTGGGGAATCATGTGCTCGATCACCGCCTTCGTGCACAGAAACGAGCCCGCGAGCTTGATGTCGACCACCCGTTGAAAGATGCCGGGGTCCAGCTCCAGTATGTGCACGCGGTCGGGGCCGCGCGCGTAGGCGGCGTTGTTGATCAGGATGTCGACGCGCCCAAACTCTTCGATGGTGCGGTCCACCATGTTGCGGACGCTCTCCTCGCTGCTCACGTCCGCTACAAGCGGAAGCGGGCGGCGGCCCTGCTCACGTATCTGGTCGGCAACGCTCTCGATGTCGCGCCAGCCAATGGCCTTCTCGTCAGGCGGGAACGAATCGGGGCTTCGGCCCGTGCCGGTGACGACCACGTCGGCGCCCAGCCGCGCCAACTCCACGGCGGCGGCTCTGCCGATGCCTCTCAGTCGGCCCGCGCCAGTTACGATTGCAACCTTGCCGGCTAGCTCACCCATCTGGAGGCAGTCCTTTCCGCTGGGGCCTCGGCCCCAAACGCTCGAATGTCAAACCTTGTCGGCCAGAGAGAGTATAGTTTGAGAACCACCCAAAGGCAACTTCTAGCACCTGCCTCGGCGCTGAGCCGTCTTATCTCCCTTCTCTTCCCAAAGCGCCGCTGCTCCCTACCAGCCATCAACCGAGGTTGGTCTGTTCTCCTAATCAGCAATGAAGCCACACTAAGGGCAGCTCGTTGTAACCAACTACCAGAACGCGGTATAGTTTACGGTATGGTAAACGGCGATGTAAGCGGCCCCCAGCTCTTTAGCGATGAGAGAGGCAATGAGGTTAGGTTGACAGATGAGCGGCTCTTGCACATCCTGCGGAGGCATCCTGAAATGGCCTCTCACCTGCACAGATTTGCTGAAACCTTGGCACGCCCTGACGCGATAAAGCCATCCAGGTCAGACCCGTCAGTAAAGCTCTACTACCGGATGTGTCCTGACCAACGTGGAAGGAACCGTTACGTCTGCCTGGTCGTCAAATGGGGGAGAATGTACTCCATCATCCTCACTAGCTACCTCGACCGAAGAATCAAAGGAGACTGAGAATGACAGACAGAAGGGTATTAGTTTCGTATGATTCGGAAGGCGACATGCTCGAGGTGTTGTGGGAGACGAGGGAAGGGTACTTCACGCCTACTGATGACGAGCGCATTCTCAAGAGGCTGGACGACGACGGCGAGGTCATTGGGTTTCTCATTCACGATGTGAGCACGTTGAAGCAACCCAGCCCGGTCGAATTCGAGCTGGAGTCCGAGGTCGCAGCCGACGACGTAGCCAACGTCACGGTACGCGAAGCGGCCATGAGGTTGGGCGTTACTGAACGCAGGGTGCGCCAACTGGCGCGGGACGGAAGGGTCCGTGGTGCTGTCAAAGCCGGTGCAGAGTGGCTCATCCCAACGCCGGTCGAGGTCACTCCCGGCAAGCGAGGCCCCGCCGGCGTCGGAGGCCGCACCCGAACCTAGCCAAGGTTGGCGGATCTGCCTCCTGAAACGCCCCGCGGCTAGGGCTCTTCGGGCAGCAGGTTCGTCGTCAGGAAGTCGCGCAGCAAGCCCCGCACCTCGTCGGCACACTCCCGCAGGCCATGGCCGGCGCCCGGATAGATGATCTTGCGTTTCGGGCGCCGTGCCCACTCGAATATCATCTCGGTGCAGTAGGGCGGAAGCCGCGTGTCGGCCTCTCCGTGGACCAGCAGGAGAGGCCGAGGCGATACATCCGCGGCCCTGGACGCGCCCCCCGTCTGGCTGGAGAGCGCCGCCACCGCCTTGACCGCCGGGCTGAAGGGCGCCGCCGCGATCACCACCGCACCGCCGAACGAGTGCCCCACCAGCGCAATCTCGGTGTGTCCCGTCCCGCTCAGGAACGACACCCCCGCGAGCGCGTCCATCACCGACTCGGGCAGCACCGCCGGGTGACGGTAGTTCACGCGCAGCGAGGTGATTCCGCTCTTCAGCTCCTCCGCAAGCGCACCGTACACGCCCTCCGCCGGGCCGTCGAATCCGCCGCGCGCGCCCCACACCCACACGACACCCGCACGAGTCGGCGTGTCCGGGTCGTGGTGCAAAATAGCCTCGATCGGCCCGCGCGTGGTGTGCAGCATCAGCCCGTCGCCGGCCTGCCCCTCCGGAGGCTGCCACGGTTCCACGCCCGTGATGCTAAGCGTCAGCTCGTCGCGCATGTCGTCGGGGGTCAAGCGTTTCCTCTAGCGAGTTGGGCGAGTGATTGGGTGGTAGGGAAGGGGTAGAAGATGCCAGACTTTGGGGGGCTACGATTCGTCGAGAGCCTTGACCAGGATTGCCTTCGTCATCGACGTGATTGTCAGGTCGTGGTCCTTGGCCATTCGCTTGAGCTTGGCGTATCGGTCGGCGTCGAGATGGATTGACAGTATGGCCGAAAGCGGGGACCGCACTTTCACATCGACGACTTCGCCATCTGCCTCGTCGATGCTGTGAGTGTCCCAGTATGCGGCTGCGGCGACACGACGGCTAAATCTGTCCTGTTTCATGTCATTCCCCACTTATCGAGACGCACGCCTGAACAGTTGTCTCTCTGCGGTTGTCATGTCTCTTGCACTGACAGTGTACCAGTATCCTCGCCCTTCGTGGTCGATAATGATGGTCAGGTGGCGCCCGCTGTAGGTCTGGGCGAGAACCATTATGTATTCGCGACTTCTCCTCGAGTATCTGATGTTTTCTATTGCTTCTTCAACTTCGTACACTTCTACGCCATGCCGCGCGATATGCTGCACGTTCCAGTCATCCCATATGAGGGCAACAACGTGTGGGGGCATAGGATTGACCTTCAATTGCGAAACCAAGGGACGCGGTAGGTGCCCTTACTTGGCTTGGTCTCTCAACAATGCAGTAAGCTCACAAAACCCGTGTCATTCCATTTTGAATGATGAGGGCTGCGAGACGCGTTCTCACGAAAGTGTGCAAACACGAAGCGAGTCTCGCTATTGACCATAACAACCCTACAACCCCGGCCCGTGCTTGTGCCGCCAGCCGGTGGCCTGCTCGTAGTTGTGCGCCACTCGCAGAATCATCTCCTCGCCCATCGGCTTGCCCATCACCTGCAGACCCACCGGCAGTCCGCCGGAAAGGCCGCACGGCACCGATATGGCGGGTATGCCCGCGATGTTCGCCGGCATGGTTAGGATGTCGTTCAGGTACATCTGAACGGGGTCCTGCGTCTTCTCGCCCAGCCTGAACGCCACCGATGGCGACGTCGGCATAACCAGCGCGTCGAACCGCTCGAACACGTCCATGAACTCGCGCCTGATGATGGTGCGTACCCTCTGCGCCTTCAGGTAATACGCGTCATAGTAACCGGCGGAGAGCGCGTAGGTGCCCAGCATGATGCGCCGTTTCACTTCGGGGCCGAACCCCTGCTGCCGTGTAAGCTCCAGCGCGTCCCACATGGTCTCGGCGTCCTGAGCAGAGTAGCCGTACTTCACGCCGTCGTACCGCGCCAGGTTCGCCGACGCCTCGGAGGGCGCGATGATGTAATAGACGGCCAGAGCATAGCCGGTGTGGGGCAGGGACGTCTCCTCGACGCTCGCGCCCAGACCCTCCAGCACCCCTATCGCCTCGCGCACGGAGTCCTCCACGCCCGGCTCGATGCCGGCCGCGAAGTACTCCCTGGGCACGCCCAACCGCACGCCGTCCAGCCCATCCCGGAGCGCTCTCGTATAGTCGGGCGGCTGGAAGTCGATTGACGTGGAGTCCCTGGGGTCGTGGCCCGCGATGGCGTTGAGCACGATGGCGCAGTCCGCCACGTCCTTGGTGATCGGGCCGATCTGGTCGAGCGAGCTCGCGAAAGCGATGAGGCCGTAGCGGCTCACCACGCCATAGGTGGGCTTCATACCGACCACTCCGCAAAGCGCGGCTGGCTGCCGGATGCTGCCGCCGGTGTCGGAGCCCAGCGAGAAGACGCACTCCGCCGCCGCTACCGCTGCGCTCGGACCGCCGCTGCTGCCGCCCGGAACGCGCTCGGTGTCCCAGGGGTTGCGCGTAGTGAACAGCGCCGAGTTCTCCGTGGACGACCCCATCGCGAACTCGTCCAGGTTGCCCTTGCCCAACAGCACCGCGCCAGCGTTGTACAGCCGCTGCGTTACGGTAGCGTCGTACGGCGGCACGAACCCCTCGAGCATACGCGACGAGCAAGTTGTCGGGACGCCGCGAGTGGACATGTTGTCCTTGAGCTGCATCGGTATTCCGGTGAGTGGGCCGGCCTGTCCCGCGGCGATGCGCTCGTCGGCCCGAGCGGCCTGGGCCAGGGCCAGGTCCGCCGTCACCGTGACGAAGGCCTTGACGCGCTCGTCCACGCCGTCTATGCGCTCCAGGTGGGCTTCGGCCAGCTCGACCGACGACACCTCGCGGCTGTCGAGAAGCTCCCTCGAGTCCCGGATCGTCAGCCCGGCAAGCCGGTCGGCAAGCGCCATAGCTACTCGAGCACCGCCTTCACGCGAATGAAGTCGTCGTACGTGGATGGCGCGTTGGCCAGCACGTCCTCCAGCTGCGCCGACTCGCCCACCTCGTCATCGCGCATCACTGACGTCACGTCCACCGAGTGGCCGGTAGGCTCCACGCCCTCGGTGTCCACCTGGTTCAGCACGTTGACGTGATCCAGGATGTTGGAAAGCTGTGAGCGCATCAGCTCCACTTCATCGTCGGTCATGGCGACGCGGGCCAGCGCCGCGACGTGCCGCACTTCCTCATCTGTCAAACGCATAGAAATGGTTCGCCTCCCTAGCGTAATCCGGCCTCGCGTGGGGCGTAGACGCCGGTACCCGCGGGCCGAGGGGGAGTGTACCAAAGGGGCCATGGGCGTACAAGCATAGAGAGGGCTCGGCCTAGCTGCTCAGACTTGCTGAAGTCACCAACCTGCCGGCTTGGTGATAACTCCAACCTCGTCTTTCAGTGTGGAGGGGAACTGGCTACGTCGCAGATGGCTCTTCCAGAGCCGCTTGACGTAGGTCGCCGAATCGGCCAGGTCTCTCGGGCTGCGGTTCCTGGGGTCTGGATTGACAAGCGTGACGCGCAGGCCCAGGTCATCCCTCACATACCGCATCGCGCCGGCGAAGTCGGCGTCGTTGGACACGATGACCGCCTGCTCATACTCACTATTGAACCCGTCCACCAATAGACGGGTTGCCAGGTTCACGTCCGAGCCTTTCTCCTCCGAGTCCCTGACCAGAACGTAGTCTGGCAGGCCCTCAATCGGCTCTGCCAGCGGACGGCGCCTGATGCCTGACCGGAAGGTGCCGTAGTAAGCTCTGAACCCCGGCAGGGTCGCCAGAGCCCGCAGGTATATGAGCTGGCGCTGGGCTTGACCGGGATTGCCGGGGCGCACGTCAAGCCGAGCCGTGAAGTAGCAGACCCTGTGGATGGAGTCCGAGGGGAAGAGGGTCTCAGCCAGCTTTCGCAGGTCGAGCCATCGGAAAGGCGTGTCCTTCAGGGCGCGGTAGTAGAGATTGAAGCCGTCTACGTACAGGTTGGTAATCAATCGCCTACTTCCATACAAAGACAGAGACCGCCTTGGAGGGCGGTCTCGACCCTACCGTCGAATCGATAGGGGTGGTAGAAAGAACTTACCACGAGCGTCATCGGCTGTCAACACTCGAATACAAAGACAGAGACCGCCTCGGAGGACGGTCTCGACCCTACCGTCGAATCGATAGGGGTGGTACGAACAAAATACCACGAGCGCCGTCGGGTGTCAACGCTCGATGCCGCTAATGGGGCTGTCCCCCATACCCGAAAACTGATAAGCTAAGGGCGTATAGCAGGAGCGAATTTGCGCCAGTGTGAGGCGGTGAACGATTATGCGCGTCGTATTCGAAGAGGCTGTAAATCTGCTGAAAAAGGGCGACCAAATCGTCGTCGCGACCGTGGTTCGCACCAAGGGCTCGACGCCGCAAAAGCCCGGCTCCAAGCTGCTCGTGCGCAAGGACGGCAGCGGTGTGGGCACGCTCGGCGGCGGCTGTGTCGAGGGCGACATCTGGTTCGCGGCCAAGGAGCTGCTCAAGCGCGGCGGCGACACGGAGTACCGCGAGTACGAGCTGAACGAGGACCTGGCCGCCGAGGACGGCCTGGTCTGCGGCGGCACCATGTTCTTCCAGATCGATCCCGTCTACTCCCCCGAGCAGTACCTGTCTTTCGCGAGTGAGATCGACGAAGCGTACCGGGGCGGCGCGTCGGTTGCGCTCGCGAGCGTGATACGCGCCGGCAGGGGCAGCGCCCCCGCCGGGGCCAAGCTGATGATTCGCGACTCGGGCGAGACCCAGGGCACGCTCGGAAGCGCCGCGCTGGACGCGGACGCCGCGAGCCGCGCGCTTGGCCTGATGCCGCACGGGCGCAACGAGTACGTGTCGCACGAGAGTGGCGCGGAGTACTTCATCGAGGCCTACACCACGCCCCCGCAGCTCGTTGTCTGCGGCGGCGGCCACGTCTCCAAGGCTATCGCGCCCCTTGCCAAGACCGTAGGGTTCCGCGTTTTCATAACGGATGACCGCGAAGAATTCGCCAACGCCGATCGCTTCCCCGAAGCCGATATCCTGATGCCCCTCAACCCCGAAGAGGCGCTCCCCAAGCTGCCTGTCAACGCCAACACGTTCATCGTCGTCGCCACGCGCGGCCACCGCTACGACAACGTGGCCCTGGAGGCCGCGGCAAGGACGCCGGCGAAGTACGTCGGACTGATGGGCAGCAGGCGCAAGACGATCCTCATCTACGAGGACCTGCTTCGCAGCGGCGTGCCGCTGGACCGCGTGCGCGAGATACGCTCGCCCGTGGGCCTGGACGTCCGCGCCAGGACGCCGGAAGAGATAGCCGTGAGCATCATGGCCGAGGTTCTGATGTTCAGGCTGGGCGGCACCGGCCTGCCGATGAAGCTGGAGGACTGGCGTCTGGACCGCATCGCCCGCAAAGTGGAAGCCGAGAAGTCGGCGGTCCTCGCCGACTAGGATAGGCAACCCGGCGTGGTAAGTACACACTTAGGGGCAGGTTTGAAACCTGCCCTTTCCAATTGTTCCCGAAGTTGCAGCCAGGCGGCCCCGCGTATTGCGGCTCGCTGCCACACGATGCGCTGACGGATGGCCCGCGTCTCAGCCATACTCACCGCCGCGGGGGAGTCGACGCGCATGGGCCGGCCCAAGCCGCTGCTGCCCTGGCGAGGCGTGTCGCTGGTCGAGCACCAGGTGGCCTGTCTGCTCGAGGGCGGCTGCGACGAGGTGGTCGTGGTGCTGGGACACGCCTCGGACGAGGTTGCCCCGCTCGTCCGAGGCGAGAGTGTCCGCGCCGTCGTCAACCCGGACTACCGGCAGGGCAAGACCACCTCTATCAAGACCGGACTCGCCCACGCAGACCCATCCGCCACCGCGATCGTGCTTCTTGCAGTGGACCAACCGCGCACAGCCGCCATCGTTCGCGAGGTGGTGCGGGCGCACCTAACCGGCGGTGCTCTAGTAACCTCGCCGCGCTACGAGGGACATGGCGGCCATCCTCTCGTGTTCGCTGCCGAACTGCGCCCAGAACTGGCGCGGATTTCCGAGGACAGGCAGGGCATCCGGGAGGTGTTCCAGGCACACCGCGGCGACGTGCAGGAAATGCCGCTCAACGACCCCATGATCAGGCTGGACCTCAACACCCCCGAGGCCTACGAGTCCGCGTACGCCCAGTGGGGCACGATGAACACGCACTAGAGGGTCTTCCATATTCCTCCCCCATCGAAGGGGGGGTAGGCTAGGATTGGGGTGAGGTCACACTCCAAAATTACCCTCGCCAGTCGTTCCAGGCCTGCTCCAGCCGAAGCTGCGTCTCGGCATATTGCTCCCCAAGCCGTGCGACCTCCTCCACGCGCTGCTGGGACGATGCCACCGCCAATTCCGACTCCAGCTTTGCGAGGCTGGCCTCGAGGTCGCCTATCACCTTCTCGTGATCGACGCGCGGCGGCGGCGGCTCAGGCGTGGGCGTCCCGACCCGGTTCCGGCGCCTGCGCTGGGTCCTCGATCGCCTGGGCTTATCCTGGTGCCGGCGCGGCGACTGCAAGTTGTCGCGCGCCCACTCGCCGAACGTTCCCTCGAACTGCGTGACGGTCCTATCCTCCACGATCCAGAGCTGCTCGGCGAGCGTGGAGACGAGCTGCCGGTCGTGCGAAATGAACAGCGCCGCGCCCTCGTAGGTAAGCAGCGCCGCCTCTAGCGCCTCGCGGCTTGGGATGTCCAGGTGAGTGGTCGGCTCGTCCAGCGCCAGCACGTTGGGCGCGGTGAGGAACAGCCGCGCCAGCGACAGCCTGCTGCGCTCGCCGCCGCTCAGAGTCGACACCTGCTGAAACACGTCATCGCCCCGGAACAGGAAACGCGCCAGGTAATCGCGGGCATCCGCCACCTGGATGTTCTTCGCGTCCAGGAGCGCGTCGATCACGCTGGAGTTCGCCGGCAGGTGGTCGGTGCCCTGGCGGTAGTAGCCCGCCTTGACGTTGTGGCCCAGCCGCGCGGCTCCGGCGAGCGGCGGATGCAGTCCCAGCAGCGTGCGCAGAAGCGTCGTCTTGCCTGCGCCGTTGCTGCCGATGACGGCCGTGCGTGAGCCGCGTTCCAGCTTCAGGTCGGGCACGTTCAACAGCCTTACTTCTCGACCTTCACCGGCGAACCCCACTTCCAGCGACTCCGTAGAAAGCACGATCTGGCCTGTGCGGCTGGCGGGGTCCGTCGACACGCTGACGGTGCGGGTAGCTTGAGGCATCTCCATGCGCTCTAGCCTCTCCAGCCGGCGGGCGCGGCCCTTCGCCTCCCGCGCGCGCTGGCCCGCCTTGTAGCGCTGGATGAAGTACTCCTCTTTGGCTATGAACTCCTGCTGCCGCTCGTACTCCTTGCGTTGCCGCTCCACGCGCTCGGTCTTCAACGCGCGGTAGCCCGCGAAGTTGGCGGGGTACGACTGCAGCCGGCCGTGCTCCATCTCCCAGATGCGGCCGACCGTCCTGTCGAGGAAGTACCGGTCGTGAGAGACGACGACGAAGGAGTGGCCGAAGCGCTCGAGAAAGCCCTCCAGCCAGGCTAGGCCGCGGAAGTCGAGGTAGTTGGTGGGCTCGTCCAGCACGAGCAGATCGGGGTCCGCCAGCAGCGCCCGGGCTAGCGCCGCGCGCGTCCGCTGACCCCCGCTGGCCGCGCTCGACGGCGTCCGCAATGCCTCTTCCGGCAGCCCGACGCCCGCGACTACGCGCTCCATGCGATTCTGGTAGTCGTAGCCGCCGAGCGCCTCGAAGTCGTGCAGCAAGGACGAGTAGCGCCGCTCGGCCCCACGCCTTTCGTGCGGGTTCGCCCGCTGTATGTCGAGGGCGCTGTCCTCCAGCTGGGCCTCGATGCGGCGCACCTCGCGGAACGCCTCCAACACCTCGTCCTCGAGCGTTCCCCCACCCGGCACGGCGGGAAGCTGGGGCACGTAGCCCAGCCGCAGGTTGGCTGCGCGAGCGACGATCCCTCCGTTCGGCTCCATCTCCCCGACCAGCATGCGCAGCAGCGTCGTCTTGCCGCCGCCGTTAGGGCCTACTATGCCTATGCGCGCTCCGCCGTCCACCTCTACGTCGACGCCGGAGAACACCTCGACGTTCCCGTACAGCGCTCTGAGATTCGAGCCTGTGAGCAAACGCATGGGCTAGGGTGGGCAGGGCAGTGGACTACGCCCCGTTCCCGATTCGCTCATCGAACCACGCCAGCATACGGCCCAGGTACTCCTCGCGCATCTTTGGATGGCCGCTGCGGGGCAGGGAGTGGGATGAGCCGGGAAAACGCACCAGCTCCACTTCCTTGCCCAGCCGCTTCAGCGAAACGAAGTACTGCTCGCTCTGCTCGATCGGGCAACGCAGGTCGTCCTCGCCGTGGAGCAGCAGCACCGGTGTCTCGACGTTGGGCGCGTAGGTGAGCGGGGAGTGTTCGAGGAACAGGTCCAGCGCGTCCTTGCGGAGGCCGCCCCACTGCATCTCGCCGAAGCGTATGCCGATGTCGGAGGTGCCATACATGCTGGACAGGTTTATGCACGGGGCTCCTACCACCGCCGCGCCGAAGCGGGTGGTGTGGCCAACTATCCAGCTACTCATGAAGCCTCCGTAGCTGTAGCCGTGAACGCCCATGCGCGTCTCGTCCACGTAGGGCCGCGCGGCGAGCTCGTCGACGGCCGCCATGATGTCCAGGTAGTCCTCGCCGCCCCAGTCCCGCAGCACCGCCTTCAGGAAGTCGGGGCCGTATGACGACGATCCCCTGGGGTTGACGCACAGCACCAGGTAGCCGGCGGACGCCAGCGCCTGCTGGCGCGGGTCGAAGGCGTCGTAGAACGCGCCGTGCGGGCCGCCGTGTATGTCGACCACCAGTGGGTAGCTGCCGGCGGGGTCGAAGTCCCGGGGGAACCACACCCGCGACTCGATCTCCATGCCGCCGCGCTCGATGGAAAACTTCTCCAGCATCCCCACAGGGTGCTCACGGAAGAAGCCCTTGTTGCAGTTGGTTAGCTGCCGCTGTGAGCCGTCGGCGAGGTCCACCAGGTACAGGTCGCCCGCGCTGTCCGGCGGCACGGAATGTACCACCGCGCGGCGCCCGGCGGCGTCGAACGCAACGGCGCCGTGTTGGGCGCCGCCCTCACCGATCCTGCGCAGCCCGCCGCCATCCAGCTCCAGCTCGTACAGGTACGACTCGC
This sequence comes from Dehalococcoidia bacterium, assembly GCA_965262385.1. Classification (GTDB taxonomy): domain Bacteria; phylum Chloroflexota; class Dehalococcoidia; order Lucifugimonadales; family CATOSD01; genus CATOSD01. The sequence continues at coordinate 833,679 of CBDHFB010000016.1, forward strand.
CTCTTGTGGACGCGATGAACAGCAGCCGGCCGTCGTCCGTCCAGCGCATCTGCGCACCCGTCGTCACAGTCAGCGCGTCCTCGGTAAGGCGCCTGGGCCCGCTGCCCGGCTCGAGGATGAATATCGCGCTCTCGCGTCCGTCGGAAATCTCCTCGTCCGGCGAACCCACCACCGCGAGCCGTCCGCCGTCCGGCGACCAAGTGGCGTTGTGGGCATAGGGCAGCCCCTCGGACAGCAGTTCGGGAGTGCCCCCACCCTTGTGTACCACGTAGGTTTCGGTGAAGCCCGAGATGTCGCGGTCCGCGCGCCGGTCGGAGACGAAGGCGATGCGGTCGCCGTCCGGAGACCATGCGGGCGCTCCGTCCTCGCCATCGCCCGAGGTGAGCTGGCGCGTGGGGCCACCGTTTGCGTCGACCACGAACAGCTGCCGGAAGGCGTCGCCGCGCCAGCCGACGCCGTCGAACCGGTAGCGTATGCGCCTCGCGATCCTCACTCGGGGCTCGTCGGCGTCGGCGTCCGCGGGCAGAGCATCCGGGTCCACGTCCGAGACGAACACTAGGTTGTCCGAGCCGGGAGACCAGGAGAACCCCTCGACCGCTTTCGGCGACTCGGTGAGCTTGCGCGCCTCGCCGCCCGCGGTCGCGATTGTCCAAAGCTGCGCCGTGCCCTTTTCGTCCGGTCTCAGGAAAGCCACCCGCTTGCCGTCAGGCGAAAATGCGGGCGCGCTGTCTCTGGGTCCGCTCGTGAACTGCGACGGCACGCCATCCGGCAGCGACGTCCGCATGATGCGCGACCTGCTCGACCCGCCGGGCCCCTGCATGTCCGAACGCACGAACACAAGCTGCGAGCCGTCGGGCGAGATGGATGGCTGCGAGACGGACACCATCTCGTACACCAGGTCCTTAGGGGTCATGGGCGATGACATAGTGGTTCTCCTTTCCCTAAACCGTCATTCCGGACCACGAAACCGTCATTCCGGACCACGAGCCGGAATCCAGGGGTGGGGACTCAATTCTGAATTGGCCCGTTTGGGGAGGGCAAGTGTGGTTTACGCCTGGGCTATTCGAAGCTCTCCGAATGCCGGAATCCTCAAAAGCGGCTAACCACCCGATTGTCCCTTCCACCTTGACGGGGAAGGTTAGAGCCTGCCCCGTACTCGATACGGGGATCGGGGTGACACCGCTCTAAATGCCTGTCCTTGTCGGACCCGCCCGCCTACTCCGAGCCGCGAAGGTACACGCCGTTGGGGTCTACCTCTTCGCGCAGCAATCGAAGGTCTTCCGGCGTGGGCGGATCGACACCGATCACCTCCGGCGCGGGTGTTAGCTCGAACCCGGTGTTTTCCTGAACTTGCTCCAGTGTCACGCCGGGCATCAGCTTTTCGACACGCAGCCGACCGACCGACTTGTCGATTGCGAGCACGGCAAGGTCGGTGAAGACGAATATGTCGGGGTAGGCCGAGGGCAGGCCGGCCTTGGCCCGCCCGTCCGGACCGTTGATGTATCCCGGGCTGGTGATGTAGTCACAGTGCGCAGGGAAACGCCGCTTCTCATGGCGCGTGATGATAAGAATCTTCCGGGCGTGCGACGCCAGATCGTTGGCCCCGCCGCTGCCGGGAAAGCGCACCTTGGGCTTGTCGTAGTCGCCGATGACCGTCGAGTTTACGTTCGCGTACTGGTCGATCTGGGCGCCGCCGAGGAAGGCGACGTCCGCCATGCCGCGTTGCAGCACCCCGCCCAGCGACTCCACGAGCGAGCCGATCCGGGCCGCTCGGTACATCACCCTGGCGTCCGACACCGATATTGGCGTGGGGATGACCTCCGGCGAGATGGGCCCGGTCTCCACGACGTAGCACATGTGGGGCGCGCCGCTCTTCTGCGCGAACAGGCTCGCGGCGAACGGCAGGCCCGTGCCCACCAGCACGATGTCGCCGTCGTCAATGTAGCGCGCAGCCTCGACCACCATCAGCTCGTCGAGGGCGTAGTCTCTTGTCATCGTCGCCGCATCCTCCAGTCGTTCGAGCCGGCGCTCAGACCAGCCCGGCCATGATGCTCCGCAGCTTGTTCAGCTTCTTCACCCCTGCGGCCCGCTCAAGGTGGTCGTCGAACGTCTCGCAGTCGTAGATGTACTCCCGCAGGTAGTCCTGGTACGCCTCGCCGCCCGCGCGAGCGCGCTCCTGGTACAACCGCAGGTGATCCTCGTCGTGCTCGTAGTAGCGATAGGTCGAGGTTGGGTACGCGCCCCAGGGCTGCTCCACCACCGCGTCGACGAAGATGTATGGGATGGTGGTGCGGTCGGGATTGCGCCGGATCTCGTCGGTGCTCACAAGCTCCTCGCAGGACACTAGCACGGCGTTCGACGCCCTGGTCATCTCCGGCTCCTGCGTGGTGAACCCATCGATTACCACGTTGCCGAACTCGTCGGCCTTCTGCGCGTGGATGATGGACACGTCGGGCGTCAGCGCGGGCAACAGCACCACAGGCTCCCCCGGATTCCAGGGGTTGTCGATCATCTCGAACGGCTTGCCGTTCTGGAAGCTCTTCTTGTTCAGAATGTCGGTGCCCAACAGACTCTTAGAGGGCATGAAGGGCAGCCCCAGCGACCCCGCGAGGAAGCGAGACGCCATACCGAGGTGGCTGTAGTCGTCCACCTCGATGAGACCCTGCTCGATCGCGTAGCGCCACCGAAAAGCGGTGCCGAATCGCTCCAGGCTGCCGGTGCCGTTCTCGGTGCGCCTCACCAGCCCCGCGCCCACCATGATGTCCATGGACAGCGACAGGTTGCAGCCCACCAGGGTAAGGTCCCGCTTGCCCTGCCGCACGATCTCGTGGGCGAGGGCCATGCTGCACCGGCCGATGCTCTGGCCGCCCATGCCGATGGTCGCGCCGTCGAACACGAAGCGGCTCACGGCCTCCGACGCGCTCATCAGCTTGCTGCCGTACTGCTTGCCCAACGCGGCCCCCTGCGGAGTGAAATTCGGGTAGACGGGCCACATTGTAGCAGCGACAGCGCGCGCGTGGCTAGTGGCGCGCACCTACCCCAAGTCAATTCCTGGGGAGCGGGAAGGGAAGCTTAGGGAGCGTCAGTAGGGGCGGGTTTGAAACCCGCCCGTCGAGGTGGGCAATGGCGCCCGTTCCAGCGCCCCGCCTCTGTCTCAATGGATTGGCCAAAGCTGGTATGCTACAATATCCCACGCGCAGGAGCGTAGCTCAGATTGGTAGAGCATCGGTCTCCAAAACCGAGGGTCGCGGGTTCGAGTCCTGCCGCTCCTGCCATGTTTCTTCCCCGGCCACTCGTGCCGCACCCTTTCTCTGATGTTCCTTACGCCTAGCGTACGCGCCGCAATTCAGTCGCCTGACGCAAGCCGCAAGGCAGCCAGAAATTCGGATTCGCATCGCACTGTGGCGGGGAAGTACGTGCCATCGCGAAATGGGATTGCCAGTTGGCGTATTCTGTCTTGCTTGATTCTTTTGAACGGGCCGGCCGCTATAGGGGCGAATTCAACATGGTGGTCTTCGGGGATCAGTCTTTCCGCAAACTCACCGCCGGCAACAAGTTGATTTCGTACCTCGATCCAAGTCTTGCGGTGACCAACGGTCAGCTCGATGGGACTTACCCAAAATTGTTCTGAGTCAGGTATCTGACCAAAGAACAGAAAATCGCATCTGATCTGGGTTTGCGACAATGGCATATGAGGGCAGTCCAAAGCGACAAGGGCGTATTCGGATGGGTCAAGTCCTCGTAGTGAAAGACTACAGCCGGCGTCTTCGCACACGGCGCAGACGCAATCCGGATGCACTTTCGCCAGAATCTGGTTCAGCAATTCCGAATGGCGCGTCATTTTTGCAGCAGGTTGTGGATTGCCGCCCACTGGTTGTAAGTGAGCCGCGCGGTGTCTTCGTATCCTGTCGCGAACCCCCCTTCGTTCACGTCAAACGGCAATTCCTTGACCCGCGAACCGTCGTCCTCTTTGCCTCTCTCGAACAGCCACACCCCCACGTCGCGCGGGTCGAGCGCGGGTTCGTTCTTGAGTCGAGGAGTGCGCTTCTCCGGGGGTAGGTCCGACAGGCGCACCAGATTGGCCAGTTCGTCCAATATCCACTCGCTGTGCGTGGTTATCATGATCCGGACGCCAGAATTGACGACGGCTGCCAACTGCCGCATAAACTCAACCTGCATGGCCGGGTGCAGGTTTGACTCCGGCTCTTCGATGATCAGCACCTCGCCCGGCTTCACCACGTGTCGCAGGTAGAGCACCACCGGCGCGAGTTCCGACACCATCGACGACGCGTTCATCAGCGGCAGTTCGGTTTTCCAACCATTGGGAAGATATGAGATGGTCGGATAGGCAGGATTCGACCTGTCCGTACGAATTTTCCCCCATAACATTTGTTCCTCGATGGGAGCCCCAAAGTCATCCACCACACTCTGCGCATCTATTGAGTCTTGTGGTTTATGTGATTCAGTGTTGCCCAACGACATCATTTGCAGCAAGAAGTCTGCAAGGACTCCAGACAGGCTGGGCGAAGATGGGCTAGATCTGAGACTTGCAAAGGGCGCCGACGAGATTGTTGATTCGGCAACCCAGCGATGAGCATGCATTATCCCAGTTCTATCGGTTGGGAGGTAGTAAGCCGATCTACTGAACGGGCTGACCATCAGGTCCCCCGCTGAGTCGGCGATCTGGTCTGCCATGAATGAAAGCAGGAAAGAATGCTTATCTTCTTCCACTGGAATGGATTGGACCAACCTAAATTGAAATGGCAAAGCCGTTGCGCTTTCGGATTCGATGCTTAAACGAACTGAGTCGGCAAGTGCGCCACTTGATCTGAACCCCTGCTTGTCAAGGCTAAAGTCAAACCTCAAGGGTACGCTCTGCCCTTCATCGCTATCATGCATCCACTTGAGAGAGAACTCGGCCCCGGAGGACGGAGCACCGTGGCGTACAAGCCAATTGGTGCCCGCTGTACCGAAACATCTCGCAAATTCACCCGGTATCACTTCATTCCAATCGCTCCTGGCTCGGATTCGGCGCCGAACAATCGAATCAACTTCGTTTGGTAAGGCTACAGGATCTGTACCTAATGCCCCAGCGTTGCTCAGGCTCTGAATCCAATTCGCAATGACTGCTAACTGGCGGTCGGCGTCCGGTTGGTTGACTTCCGGACGCCCAAAAACGAATGAACTTCTGAATGAACTCCGGCGTGATGACGGATCCAGTTTGGAGTTGGCGGAATCCCCACTGAAGAACCTATGCAGCGCGTAAGTAAGCGTCGCAAGATACGACTTTCCAGTATTGCTCGGCCCCACAAAGACTGTCAGCGGCCGCAACTCAACGCTGGCCTCTGCAATTGGACCGAAGTTGGATACGTCCAGCCGGACTGTGTTGCGCTCTTCGTGGCTGGCCATGTTCGTGCGCTCCTAGCGATGTTCAGCCATCTTATCATCTGTGACCGATTCCCGTGGCGGCGGGGAGAATTCGTCACGGGGGGCACAGGGGGCGCCGCTGGTGGGCGGTGGAGGGGTCGAACCTCCGACCTCTTGCGTGTGAAGCAAGCGCTCTAACCACTGAGCTAACCGCCCCTGAGCATCGGCGCGTCCGTCGGAACGTGCGCGTAAGGTGGACTGGTGGCAACGAGAGGGTTCGAACCTCTGACCTAGCGCTTATGAAGCGCCCGCTCTGCCGCTGAGCTACGTTGCCCGAAGTGCAAATAATTCTAGCGAAACGCGCGCCCACTCGCAAGTGGATTATCGCTCTAAGGCACCCCGGCATCAGCCCTCAAAGCTCGCCAGTGAACGGCATCCGCACCCGAACGCGGCGCGGGATGCTGCTGAAGAACCCGCCCCACGTCGGAGGGTCCGGCCTCGCGTCCAGCAGCTCGCGCAGCCTGCGCGATGCCCCGTGCAGCAGCGGCGCGCCGTGGCCGCCGCACAGTATGCCGAAGTCCATCTCCGCCAGCGACCGCAACGACGCCACGTAGTCGGCCCGGTTGTAACCGGGGAAGGGCACGGTGCGGCTGACGCGCTCGCCGTTGCTGAACAGGGTGTCGCCGGAGAACAGCAACCCCTCGCGTTCCAGCAGGTAGCACACGCTACCCGGCGTGTGTCCGGGCGTGTGAACCACCCGCAGTCCGCCCAGCAGATCGGTCACCTGCCCGTGCTCCAAGGGCTCGTGGATCTGCGTGGACCGAACGAGCGGAACTCGCGTCAGAACGCCTCCGGCGCCGCCCAGGTAGCGCCTGCCGGTGCGGCGTTGCACGCGGGCGTCGCCGCTGTGGGCGAACACCAACGCGCCCGTGCGCTTCACGATAGCCCGTGCGCCGCCGACGTGGTCCGGGTGGCCGTGCGTCATCAACACGTGCCGCAGCTCTTCGGGCCGGCGTCCTATCGATTCGACGTACCGAAACACGCGGCGGGCGCTCATAGGGGGGCCGGAGTCTATCAGCGCCATCTCGTCGCCGTCGACTATCAGGTAGGCCCTGGACCAGCGGACGCCCGGCACTGCGTGAACACCCGGAACGACTTCCAAATTGCGCTTACTCCTGGCGGGGAATCGCGTTTGAGTGTATCTTTATGCGAGAAATTGTCAATCTGGCGAGGCGGGCTCGCCGCTCGCCGCCAAGCCATCGTAAGGGAGTAAAGCAATGGACATCGGCATATCCACTTTCCTGACCGACTACTCGGTGGACGTAGCCATGATCGCGAGACGAATCGAGGAGCTGGGGTTCGACTCGCTCTGGGTCCCCGAGCACCCCATCATACCTGTGAAAACCGCGTCGCCCTGGCCCGGCTCGCCGGACGGGGTCATCCCCAAGGTGTACGCCGACATAGTGGACCCGTTCGTCGCCCTCGCGCGAGCGTCCGCGGTCACCACCACGCTGAAACTCGCCACGGGCATCGTGCTGGTGCCGGAGCGCCACCCGGTTCTGCTTGCGAAAGAGGTGGCGACGCTGGACATGTACTCCGGCGGGCGCTTCCTGTTCGGCATCGGCGCGGGCTGGAACCGGGAGGAGAGCGAGATTCTTGGCGGCGACTTCGATCACCGCTGGTCCCAGGCGCGGGAGTCAGTCCTGGCAATGAAGGAGCTCTGGACCAAGGTCGAGAGCGAGTTCCATGGCAAGTACTACGACTTCCCGCCGGTGTACTCGTTCCCGCGGCCGGCCCAGCGGCCGCACCCGCCCGTCCTGCTGGGCGGCATGGCGCGCAACGTATTCCGCCGAGTCGTGGACTACGGCGACGGCTGGATGCCCAACCGTGTCACGCCGGAAGACGTGGCGAAGGGCCGGGCCACGCTGGACGAGCTGGCGTCCGCCGCGGGCCGCGATCCGGAGTCGATCCAGATAACGGTGTTCGGTCAGCAGCCCGACTCCGACCTGCTCAAGCGTTTCGAAGAGGCCGGCGCGGACCGCGTGACCATTCGCCTGGAGACAGCCGACGAGAGCGAGTCCCTCGCCAACGCCGAGCGCATCGCCGAGGCCGTGCTGGGGTAGGGATGGGGTGTCACCATTCACGACGAATCCCAGTTGAGGCAATTCAGCATCTCTTCTTGCTACGGGTAAGAGGGGATGCTACCCTGCTGACATAGAACAGAAATTCATCCCCCCTGCAAATCCACGATTCACCGACTATCCTTTTCGAAAACCTGGCCGTGCCGTTGCTCAACTTGATTTGATTGAGAAGCGCAGACGTGCCGTTAGGATATTTCGAGACACAGGCGACCCGTCCATTGCGGAGGAGATAGGCCTATTCTGGAACGAGGCTGACGAGGAAAGGGCAAGAGAAGCTCAGCGCCTCAGATTCTCCGATGACCCCTCCAGGAAGCTAACCGACGAGGAGATGGCCGCCCGTTACGCGCCCATCCTGGAAAAGCGCCGAAAGGATTCCATCAAGGGAATGGTGGGCTTGTTCAAGCCAATTCAGGAGCCTTACCCCGTCTTCCGCCCCATGAGGGGACCGTTGCTCACTGACGCTGGTATAGAAGCTCGAGTGGGAGACGAGCTTTGGAGTGACGGGTTCCTCAGCATGTCCAGGAGTCCTCATTTCGCGGCTCAATGCGGTGTGCATGAATTCACAGAGGGTTTCGTGTTCATCGAAGTCCATCCCGCTGAGAATGCAGAAACCATCACTCTAGACAATGAAGTGAGTGATCGGATGGAATATGAGTCGATCTTCAATTTCGGACAAAAGCTTCGAATAGATAAGGCGATTCCAAATTTCGAATCCGGCCCCCATCCGTTCGACAAGATTGGCTCCTTTTACGTTGGGACGCTCTTTCCTGCATAGAGTGATGTGGGCGCACCCATGTCACTCTAACCGAACATCCGCAGATTGCTCCTCTAGCTCTTGGATTCCGTAGGAGAGCCGTGCCCCGACAGCATCGACTGCTCGAACAGCGGTATCACCTTGCAGATTACGACCAGCTTCGATTTCCGCGAGCATATCGTCTATGTCTGCGGTCGGGTGCTGGTGGGCATACGCTTCGGCAACCGCGCGGAGCTTGGCCTCAACGGACTTAGAATGGACTTCCAACGCGTCGCGTATCGTCTGCCGCGCCAACTCTACTACCGTCATCCCCCGTCCGCGGGCCAAAAGCTGGAGTTGCCTGTACTCTTCTTCACCTATCGTAACCTGCACTCGTTTGCTCATGCTGACAGTCTCCCCCTACCCGAACAGCGGCAGCACCTTCTCGCCGAACAGCTTCATCGAGGCACGCACCTTGTCGGCTGGCATCTCGCCGGTGTTCAGCTTCAGCATCAGGTTGCGTACGCCAATGTCCCGCAGCTCGGCAATGCGCTCCGCAGCCTGGGATGGCGTGCCGACGATGAACGCCTGGTGCAGGTCCTCGCCCGGCGCCAGCGGCGCCCCCGGCGGCGGCTTGGGAAATCCGCCGGGGTTGTAGATCTCCCGCGCCTCGCGGAAGTGCTTGCGTTCGCGCTCGAACCCGTACTCGGCGACTTCCAGCGCCTCGTCGTAGCTGTCGGCGAGCATCAGGTTGCGCGCGACCCAGCACTGGTCGAGGGCGCGCTCGGTCGCCCCTTCGTCGTGCCCTGACTCCAGCATGGTGTCGCGGTACTGCTCCAGCCTCAGTCGAGTCGTATCCATTGACTGCACGCCCATCAGGATTGGGCGGCCGATGCGCGCCATGGCCATTGTGGACGCCTCGCTAATGCAGGCCCGCACCAGCGGCGGGTGCGGCTTTTGCACGGGCCGTGGGCGCAACTGCGGAAACTTCACGTTCCAGTAGCGCCCCTCGAAATGCAGGTCCTCGTCCGTCCACGAACGCACCAGCAGCTCCTCCGCCTCCGGCAGCCTATCCACGCCCTCCTCCATCGTCAGCCCGAACCCCAGGTACTCGTAGTGGTTGAAGGCCGACCCACGGCCCGTGCCGACTATCAGCCTGCCGTGGCTCAGGTTGTCGAGAAGCGCCGTCTGCGCCGCGAGCCTGACCGGGTGGTGAAAGGCCATTTCCACCACCGCGAAGCCGATGCGTATGCGCTGCGTCCTCGCGGCGACGGCCGCGCCGAACACCAGCGGGTCCGCGTATGCGGACGCGCCGTCGAAGTGGTGCTCGGTGAGCCACACCGTGTCGAATCCGAGTCGCTCGGCGAGCTCGACCTCAGAGAGAGCGTTGTCGATTACGGCGTTGTCGTTGCCCGGCGTGTGGCTGACCGGGAACAGGAATTGCCCAAAGCGCATTCGGCGTCCTTCACTCCCGGGCAATCTCGCCCTCTTTCATCACCAGCGAGATGCGCTGCTTGTCCTGGAGTATGGCTATGTCCACGACTGGTTCGCCGTCGACGACTATCAGGTCGGCTTTCTTGCCCAACTCCACGGTGCCGATGTCGTCCTCCAGGCCCAGAACCCTGGCGCCGTTTCGCGTGCCCGCCTGGATGGCCTGCATGGGCGGCATACCTGCGTCTACGAGTAGCCACATCTCCAGCGCCGACGTTCCCGGCGGCCACCCCGGGCGCGGGCCATCCGAGCCGGTAGCGATGTTCAGCCCGTAGTCCATGTACGCCTGGAAGTGGTCCCGCTGGTGCTGGGCCATTGGCCGACCCCGGGCGAGCCGGTAGGCCGGGTAGCGCTCTTCCGCGTCCGCGCCGAGATACGAGTGGAATGCCGTCATCGTGGGCACCAGCGACACCCCTCGCTCGGCCATCAGGGCGATCGTCGGCTCGTCTACGAGCGCGCCGTGCTCGATGCTGTCCACGCCGGCTATGGCGCACATGGCGACGCTCTGCGCGGAGTAGGCGTGAGCCGCCACGCGCTTGCCCCACCGGTGCGCCTCGTCGCAGACGGCCGTCATCTCCTCCTGGGTCAACTCCGTGTCCCACGGCATCGAGTAGGCGTTGGAGCCGACGCGCCCGCTCGCGATCAACTTGATGACGTCCGCGCCGTTGTAGACCTGCCGCCGCACGGCCCGGCGCGCCCCCTCCACGCCAACGAACATGCCCGACTCCGGTATGTTCACTTCCGGGCGTAGATAGCCGCGCTCCCCGGAGCCTTCGGTTATCACCATCTCGCCCGATACGAGCATACGCGGCCCCCGGGCCAGACCCTGGTTGACGGCCTCGCGAATCGCGACGTCGGAGTAGCCGAAAGCCCCCAGGTTGCGCATCGTCGTGTAGCCGGAGTCGAGCAGGATGGCCGCCTGCGCTGCGCCGCGCAGGGCCATGAAAGGCACCGTCTCGGTGAACTCGGCAATGGGATCTGGGACGGCCCCCTGTGTGATGTGCATGTGCACGTCGATCAGCCCGGGCATCAGCGTCTTGCCGCCCAGGTCGATCACCCGCGCGCCCTCCGGCGGCTTTGCCTCGGACGCCGGCCCGATCCAGGCGATGCGCCCCTCGGCGACCAGCACCGCCATGCCGGGACGCGGCGCGGCGCCGGTTGCGTCCAGGAGCGTTGCGTTGGTAAACACCGTTCTCATTGCTATTGCGTCTCCTGCCGCGGCTCCGCCGGAAGGGAAGGGAACTTGGTCGACAGCACGTCGATAATGAGCCTGGCGGCGAGCTGAATTGTGATTTCGGAAGAGTCGTAGGGTGGCGCGACCTCCACCACGTCGAGCGCCACCAGATTGTCGCGCTTTGCCAGCGCCACCAGGCAGTCTCGCGCCTCCTCGTAGTACAGCCCGCCAACCTCCGGCGTGCCGGTGCCCGGCGCCTGGCTGGGGTCCATCACGTCGATGTCGAATGTGATATACAGGTTTTCGCCGCTGGGGATCAGGTCCACCACGCCCTGCGGGCCAAGCTCCTTGAACCGCCTGGTGGAGATGATGAGGCTGCCGTCCCGCTGCGACTCCTCGTAGGGCCTGCGCCGTGCCGCGCGAATGCCCAGCGAGGTGATGTGGTCCACGAAGTCGAGCTCTCTGCACCGGCGTATGGGACTGCCGTGCGTGTAGAGCACGCCCTGCGTCTCGTGAGTGTAGTCCATGTGAGCGTCGAAGTGGACAACGTTGAGCGGGCCGAACTTGCTCAGCCCGCGCACCACGGGGAATGTGATGGCGTGGTCGCCGCCCACGACGACGGGAAAAGCGCCGCGTTCGACGATCTTTTCGGTGGCCTGGGTGAGCTTGCGAAAGTTGCGAATGACCTCCGAAGGAACGATAGTCACGTTGCCGCAGTCGGCCATGGTGACGCCGCGCAGCCGCTCGTCGCGCTCGTCGATGTCGAAGTAGCCTTCGGCCTGCCGCTGCTGGCCCGACGGGTCCTCGTACGAGTAGACCCGCGGCCAGTCCCGCACCGCGTCCGGGCCGTAACGCGCCCCCGGCCGTCCGCCCGTGCCCTGGTCGAACGGCACGCCCAGAAAGGCCACGTCGGCGTCCAGCTCGTCCAGGTTGTCGCACAGCGGCGCGCGAAAGAAGCTGCGCGGCTGTGCCCTCGTGATGGGCCAGAGCGGGCTGGTAGGCTCGGTGTACAGGGATTCGGTGTCTTGCTGGTCGGTCATGTCTTTCGTCCTCCGGCGCCCCTGAGTTCTGGACTTGGCGCCCGCGCCGAGATTGTAACGCATTTCGCCCCGCGCCGGGGGAGTGGGAGCGGCGGCCTGGGCGGAGACGAAGGGATGGCTGTCAAATGAGCTCGGTCAGACGCGTGTCACCCTGCGTCACCTGTAAATGCAAGCCTCGTGGTCGCTCACGGTCGGATTGGGAGTCCTTTTTGATAAGGCTAGAGCTTGAACGTCGAACGGCAGGCTATCGGCAATCCACAGTGTAGGGCGGGCGTTAGACGACACTCTTGGAACGGACGCGTGTTGCGGCGGCAGCGCTGGTGCGCATGAGAGAGTTCGTTCTGTAAATGACGTCCTACCAGACTCGCGGCCTTAGGCAGAAATCGTGGTCACAAGGACGTCCTTCCGATTAGTGTCAGATTCCGCGGGTTACGCAACTCAAAGGTGCGACCAACCGGAAAGATATCTCCGGCTAGACTGATAGGGTGCTTTTCCTTGAATGCCTCTATGACCGAATCGTACACCGATCTTTCGAACTCAACCCTGATTCGAACAAGGCGGCCATCGCGCGCAGTCAGTATGTCGGCCCTGCCATCGAACTCGTTGGGTCCCCGATCCAATTGGACAACCTGAGCCTCTATCCGTTCGTCATAGGACGGTTCGTTCTGGCGGAACGACTTAGCCGCCTCTTCGAGAATGTCCGCTTGTCTCTCAGAGAACCTAAATGTTGATTTTGGAACGTTCGACGGCCTAACCTCTGCCCAGGACAGATCAATATCTACTCCCCGTGCCTTCCTAGCAAGCTCTGCTACGGAATCGCAAAGATTGGCGCTTACGCCGTACTGTACTGCTCGTTCGAAAGGCTCAAGATTGTCCTTGGCGACGACATCGTCAATTGCGGAAGCGGCAGATCCTAACGCTTCCGCGAGTTTCCGTGTAGCGCGGCGAGGGAAGGGAGCGTGGTAGTCGTCTCCGAAATCACTCTGCCCTCCTAGGCCAACAGGCACAGGGGAATGAAGCGTCAGGGTGTAGCCTTCACGGTAACTTGGCAACGGCAGTACACTTTCTAAGTACTCAGCCGCCTCTGCACTGATCCTGCCTCGGTAGGCGGCCTGAGGCCGGTCTACGGCACGCACCGCCGAAGCCAACATGTCGTAAGTATCACTCAGTAGGGTCGCGCTTTGGCGCAGTGACAATGGCCCTTTGGGAGCCAGACCAGTTGGGCGAACACGAATCACGTCTGCCCCCGCGCCCGCCAGGTCATAGAATACGTCCAGTTGTGAGCGATTTTCAACTAAGGAGATTACTTCCACAGCCTCCGCCATTCCCTCGGCATAGTCAGCCATCGTATCGCGAACTGGCACCAGGATGTTGTAAGCACGGCCTTCATGCTCTTTGGTGTACAAGTTGGCCCTGCCTTCTCCCCAAGGTCCGTTGTCATTCCACTCACGGGCCCTGATGTAAGAGAGCAGGCTGACAAGCGAGAGGGACTCCAGAGCGTCGCGATCGCGAATCTGTACCTTCATAGCGGCTCTCCTAGCGAAGCCTTCCTCATCAACTCAGCTAGTTGGGAACTGTTGAACATATTTGAGAGCGGTATTTCAACTGTCACGCTGGTAGTGTTTGCCACCGGCGGCCTGTTTCTAAGAGGGTGTTTCCAAAGCGTGTCATGAAGGAGCTAGACGACGGATCATGAGATGAATCATAGCTATGTGTATCCAGGCCTCGGTTGTCTCGGTCAGGGCTTCGTAGTCCTTGCTCAACCTACGAGAGCGTCCGAGCCATGCCAATGTTCGTTCAACGACCCATCTTCGTGGCAACACCTCAAAATGATGGCTGTCTCTCGGACGCCTCACAATCTCCAACACCCAGCCCGATAAGGACATCACCCAATCGACCAACTGACCAGCGTAACCAGCGTCCGCCCAGATCAATCGCAGGTACGAAAACCTTCCTACCAGCTTATTGATGACCAACTTTGCACCATCTCGGTCCTGGATGTCAGCTGGATGAACCACGACGGCCAGCAACAGTCCTATCGTGTCCACGGCGATGTGACGCTTGCGACCCATCACCTTCTTACCAGCATCATAGCCACGAGGCCCCCTTTTTCCGTTGTCTTTACAGACTGGCTATCTATGATCGCTGCGCTGGGAGTCGGGCTTCTGCCCTCTGATTGTCGGACGTTGGGACGCAGTGCCTCGTGGACTCCTTCCCAAGTTCCGTCCAGCGTCCATCTGCGGAAGTATTTGTACACTGTCTGCCAGGGTGGGAGATCGTATGGAAGCATACGCCACGGGCATCCGGTACGCAGCACATACACGATGCCATTGACTACCTCACGTATATCGACTGTGCGTGGCCGTCCTCCAGCCTTGGCTGGCGGGAGTAAGGGAAGCAGAATGTCCCACTCTTGGTCGGTAAGGTCGCTGGGGTATGGTTTGCGTCTCATACGTCAAGTCTAATGCAAGTCTAAGACTTTGGAAACACCCTCTAAGCGATAGCCAATACGCACAGTACCGCTGGCACATTTCATCTCTGGATTGGTTAATCCATTCCTCCACGTTCTCAGGGAGTTGAAGAACAATCAAAATGCGCGCCGCCCGCGCTTGAAGCCTTAAGTCATTGTAGTTGCCAATTGGTAGTGGGAAGTGCAAATGTTCGCCGCGCACAACGTCTTGGGAAGTGGCCTTAAGTTGGAAATCCAATCTGGGGAGACCCACAGTGTCTCCCATGAGTATGCCATCAACGCTCCGGCGATCAACTCTGGGATCGGCAATCCAGTATCCTGCCTGAGACGCCACCGCTTCAACGTATGCGAAAGAGAAACGCTCTTTCATCGCGTTCAAGTCCATTCCTGTCCGCTCCGTTTAGTGAACATTCGCCAAAGGAGATTCAGCGTGAATTGCGGTTATTCTACCAGATTCCTATCTGAACTCCCCCTTCATAACACTTTGGGGCGACCATGCTGTTTCAAGCTACCCCGCAGTTCTGATATAATCAACTCGCTATTCTTTCAGAAATCCCCTTCATCGGCTTGCGGAGAGTGGGCCACGCACGCCTCGCAACCGGCGCGCGCACCACCGGCCGCGACCGACTTCCGGAAAAGGAGTGGCAATGCCGGCCTATGCAGTTTTGGGCGCGCAGTGGGGCGACGAAGGGAAGGGCAAGATCATTGACGTGCTCTCCCGCGACGCCGACATCGTGGCGCGGTTCTCCGGCGGCAACAACGCTGGCCACACGGTCGTCAACGAGCAGGGCAAGTTCAGCTTTCACATAGTGCCCTGCGGCATCTTCTGGCCGCAGACAATGAACGTCATCGGCAACGGCGTCGTAGTAGACCCCGACGTGCTGTTGGACGAGATCGACGGGCTGAAGCAACGCGGGCTGGACATCGCCGACCGGCTGATGGTCAGCGAGCGCGCCCACCTCATCATGCCCTACCACGTGGCCCTGGACGCTCTAACCGAGCAGGCGCGCGGCAAGTCCGCCATAGGCACCACAGGCAAGGGCATCGGCCCTACCTATGCCGACAAGGCCGCCCGTACCGGCCTTAGGGCCGCCGACCTGCTCGACATCGAGGCTCTGTATCCCCGGCTGAAGAGCATTCTGGAATACACCAACGCGGTTATCACCAAGGTCTACGGCGGCGACGCGGTGGACCTGGAAGACGTGTACGCCAAGTGCCGGCAGTGGTCCGAGCGCCTGTCCCCGCTCATCGGCCCTGTCGAGCGCATCGTGAACGACGCGCTGTCGTCCGGCGCCAACGTGCTCCTCGAAGGCGCGCAGGGCGCGCTGCTGGACCTCGACCACGGCACCTACCCGTTCGTCACGTCCTCAAACCCGACCATCGGCGGCGTCTCCGTGGGCCTGGGAGTCCACCCGGGCCACATCTCCGACGTGATGGGCGTGTTCAAGGCCTACTCCACGCGAGTCGGGACTGGGCCGTTCCCAACAGAGCTGAACGACGACACCGGCGCGCACATCCGGGAGCTCGCCCAGGAGTTCGGCGTCACCACGGGCCGCCCGCGCCGCGTTGGCTGGTTCGACGCCGTGGCGGCGCGCTACAGCTCCCAGGTGAACGGCTACACCTCCGCCATCGTCACGCGGCTGGACGTGCTGGACGGCTTCGACTCAGTAAAGGTGTGCACCGCCTACGAACTGGACGGCGAGATCACCCAGGAGTTCCCCGGCGGCGTGGCCGCGCTGGAGCGCTGCAAGCCGATATTCGAGGAGCACGAGGGCTGGGACAGCCCCACGGCCAGCGCCACCACGCTGGAGGCCCTTCCACGAGAGGCGCTCTCTTATGTCCAGCGCCTGGAGGAGCTGATAGGCTGCCCCGTGGACGTCATATCGACAGGCCCCCACCGCGACGAAACCGTCCTGGTGAAGCGCCTCCTGAAGGTGTAAAGCCAGAGACAGGCGATCCGCCCGTAGGGGCAGGTTTGAAACCTGCCCGATGCCCTCTCGAGTAGACCCCCCGGATTCGAAGATCCCACAGACGGGCGGGCATGATGCCCGCCCGTGCTGGTTACGAACCGCCCCTTTTGTGTTGGCCTACGCCGGCGCTGGCAGGTCTATGGTGTAGCCCGACACCACTGCGTCGATGGCCGCCGCCGTCGCCTCGTCGGGGCCGACCAGCGGCAGACGCGGTTCGCCCACGTCATAGCCGGCCTTCCTCACGCAGTACTTGACCGGGATGGGGTTCGACACCAGGAACAGCACCTTGAACAGCTCCAGCAGCCGGCGGTGCTCCGCGGCGGCGTTCTCGATCTCGCCCTCGAGTATCATGCCCATCATGGCCTTGATCTGCCGGCCCACCAGGTGAGACGCCACGCTCACGATGCCGTAGCCGCCCAGCCCCATGATGTAGAACGTCTCGTTGTCGTTTCCGCTCCACACCCTGAAGTCGTCGTCAGTGTCGCGGATTATCCGCGTGATCTGGTCCAGGTCGCTCCCGGCCTCCTTGATGCCGACGATGTTGTCGATCTGGCTGAGCCGGACGGTCGTCTCGTTGGACATGTTCAGGCTGGTGCGGCTGGTCACGTTGTACAGAATGCCTGGCAGGTGGACGCTATCAGCGATGGACTTGAAGTGCTGGTACAGCCCCTCCTGCGTGGGCTTGTTGTAGGCGGGCACAGTCAGCAGTATGGCGTCCGCGCCCTCGCGCTCCGCCTCCTTGCTCAGCTCTATGCTCTTCGCCGTGTCGTTGTCGGTTGTGCCGGCTATCACCGCGGCGCGATCGCCGACGGCCTGCTTGATCTCCGAATACAACCGCAGCTTCTCGTCCGCTGACAGCGTGGGCGATTCGCCGGTCGTGCCGGTGACGACCAGTCCGTCACTGCCGGAGTCGACCAGCGCCAGCGCGAGCTTGCGCGCCTCCTCGTAGTTAACCCCGCCCTCCTCGTCGAACGGCGTGATCATGGCGGTAACGAGTCTTCCTATATCGACCATGGCTAGACCTTCCTTCCTGGCTCGAGCAGCAGCCCCTTCGCCAATACTTCCTCAGCTATCTGCAGCGCGTTCAGGGCGGCGCCCTTCCTCAGGTTGTCCGACACCAGCCACATGGCGACGCCATTCGGGTGGGACACGTCCTGCCGGATGCGGCCCACCAGCACGTCGTCCACTCCCTCGGCGTCTATCGGCATCGGATACACGTTCCGCGAGGGGTCGTCCACGACCCTTATGCCCGGGAACCCGGACAGGATTTCGCGCACCTCGCCCGCGCCCATCGGCTCGTCGAACTCGATGTGTACCGCCTCGCTGTGCCCGACCATCACGGGTACCCTCACGCACGTCGCCGAGACCGCCAGATCCGGTTCGTGCAGAATCTTGCGCGTCTCGTTAAGCATCTTCAACTCTTCGTTGGTGTAGCCGTTGCCCTGAAACGGCTCGATGTGCGGCAGCGCGTTGAAGGCGATCCGGTGCGGGTAGACGCTTGGCTGCGCTCGCTTGCCGTCCAGCTCGCTCGCTGTCTGCGAGCGCAACTCCTCCACGGCCGTGGCGCCCGTGCCCGACACCGACTGGTACGTGTCAGCGATTACGCGGCGCACGGGGTTGACGTCGTTCAGCGGCTTGAGCGCCATCACCAGTGGCGTGGTCGAGCAGTTGGGTATCGCGATGATACCCTTGTGGCTGCGCAGGTCATCGGCGTTGACCTCCGGCACTACCAGCGGCACGTCCGGGTCCATGCGAAAGGCCGAGCTGTCGTCGATGACCACCGCGCCCTGACGCACCGCCAGCGGGGCCACCTCGCGGCTGACGTCGCCGCTTGCCGAGATGAACACGATGTCCACTTCGCTCAGCAGTTCACGCGTGACAGCCTCCACCTCAATTTCCTGCCCCTTTACCTTGAGCCGCCTGCCCAGCGACCGGCTGGACGCGCATAAGCGCAACTCGCTCACCGGAAAGTTCCGCTGTTCCAGGATGCCGAGAAACACGCTGCCAACGGCGCCCGTCGCGCCGACGACGGCGATTTTGCACTGGTCCAATATCCGCTCTCCTCCGCTGTGCGCCCGACGCCTTTGCTCAGTCCATTCTATGCTTGCGCCCGCTCCAGGCCGCGTAGCGACACCGGCTCGCAAAATGATACCTATTTTGGAACGATTTTGCCATAGGATACGAGCCCTATCGGTAGGGGCGGGTTTGAAACCCGCCCAGGTGCCCGGCTCGCCGGACATGTTGCGTGCGGCGGGGAGCGCCCGTATAGTTGTGCGCGTGGGGCCCATCGGCGGCCGCACGCCGTGCATGTCGCTCGCGGCAGGCCGTGAATGATGTGGAGCAGCGGATATAAGATGGAGGGCAACGCCCGCGGGATCCAGGAAGAACTTGCTCTCGTAGCGGCCATGCACGCCGCGCCGTGCATGGCCGTCTTCGCCGTGGCAGGGGCAGGCACGCAGGCCATCGCGTGGCTGCTCAGCGTGGCCGGGGCGTCGCGCAGCGTTCTGGAGCTGGGCGTGCCGTACTCGGCGCCCGCGCTGGCCGAGCTGGTGGGATACGCCCCGGAGCAGGCCGTGTCCAGGCAGACCGCGCTCGACATGGCCCGCGCCGCGTACCGGCGCGCGCTGCGCCTGCGCGACAACGATGCTCCCGTAGCCGGCGTGGCCTGCACCGCCACCATCGCGACCGACCGCCCCAAGCGCGGAGAGCACCGCTGCCACGTCGCCTACTGGACCGGCTCCGGCTCCGCCGTGTTCAGCCTGCACTTCGAGAAGGGCCTTCGCGACCGCACCGGCGAGGACGCCGTAGCCAGCAGGCTTGTTCTCAACGCATTCGCAGAGGCGGCCGGCGTCGACAGCGACCTTGAGCTCGGCATCGACGCCCGCGAGCGGGTTGAGGTGGAGCGCGCGGCCTACGGCGACGCCGTGGGCGTACTGGCGGCGGGCCACGTCGACGCGGCCCTGGTGACAGCCGACAGCGCCGAGGCAGACGCGACCGTGCGCGGCGCGGTGGTGCCAGGCTCGTTCAATCCTCTCCACGACGGCCACCGGCGGCTCGCCGAAGCCGCCTCTCGCATCCTGGACGCGCCCGTCACCTACGAGCTTTCCATAACCAACGTGGACAAACCGCCGCTCGCCGAACCCGAAATCCGGCGTAGGCTGGCGCAGTTCGACGACTCGGATAGCGTCGCCGTCACCAGGGCGCACGTCTTCTACCGCAAGGCCGCGCTGTTCCCCGGCTGCGCGTTCGTAATCGGGTACGACACCGCCGTGCGGCTGGTGGACCCGCGCTACTACGCCGGCAGCTACGCCGTGATGGTGTCCGCGCTCGAGAGCATCCGCATGCAGGGCTGCTACTTCCTGGTGGCGGGCCGCGTCCACGGCGGAATGTTCCGCACGCTGGCCGACGTTGCCCTTCCGCGCGGCTTCGAAGACCTCTTTGACGCCATACCCGAATCGGCCTTCCGGCAGGACGTGTCCTCTACGGAGCTGCGGGGCGCGCCCGAGGCGCGGCGGTAGCGCGGTGCGCTTCAAGGACATTCGCGAGTTCGCTTCCTTCCTCGAATCCCGGGGCGAGCTGCGCCGCGTGCGCGCCCCGGTGAGCCGTGACTTGGAGATCACCGAGATCACCGACCGCGTCATCAAGTCCGGCGGTCCGGCGCTGCTTTTCGAGAACGTCGAGGGCTACGAGGCCCCGCTGCTCATCAACATGTTCGGCACCCACCAGCGCACGGCGTGGGCGCTCGGCGTCGAGCACGTCGATGATCTCGTGGCGCGCGTGCGCAGGCTGTTGTCGCTGACGCAGGGGCCCCCCACCGGCCTGGGCGCGCGCCTGGGCGCTCTGGGCGACGTTCTCGGCGTGGCGAGGGCAAGGCCGAAGCTCGTGCGCCGCGCGCCGTGCCAGGAGGTGGTGCTGACGGGTGAAGACGTCGACCTGAACGTCATGCCCGCGCTCAAGTGCTGGCCCTTGGACGCCGGGCGCTTCATCACCCTCCCACTCGTCATCACGCGAGACCCCGACAGCGGACGGCGAAACGTGGGCACCTACCGGATGCAGATCTACGACGAACGCACGGCGGGGCTGCACTGGCAGACGCACAAGGTGGGCGCGGCCCACCACGACGCGGGCGTGCGCGGCGGCCTCGAACGCCTCGAGGTGGCGGTAGCCGTGGGTGGCGACCCGGCGACCATCTGGGCCGGCTCCATGCCGCTGCCTCCCGACCTTGACGAGCTTGCCATTGCGGGCGTCATACGCGGTGAGGCTGTGCAGGTAGTGAAGTGCAAGACCGTGGACCTCGAAGTGCCCGCCAACGCGGAGTACGTGATCGAGGGCTACGTGACGCCCGGCGAGCTGCGGCCGGAGGGGCCGTTCGGCGATCACACCGGTTACTACTCCCCCGCGGAGGACTACCCCTTCATGCGTGTGACCGCCATCACCCACCGGCGGGACCCCATGTACCCGACGACCATGGTCGGGCGGCCGCCCACCGAGGACTTCTTCATGGGAAAGGCGAGCGAGCGGCTCATGCTGCCCGCCCTCCAAATGGCCGTGCCGGAGATAGTCGACATGAACATGCCCGCGGAGGGCATCTTCAAGAATTTCGTGATTGTCTCGATGAGGAAGCGCTACCCCGGCCACGCGCAGAAGGTGATGCACGCCCTGTGGGGCATCGGGCTGCTCATGCTGGTAAAGGCCATCGTGATCGTGGACGACTACGTGAACGTGCAGGACCTGTCCGAGGTCGCCTGGCGCGTCGGGGCGAACATAGACCCCGCGCGGGACATTACGCTGTCCGGGGGACCGACGGACGACCTCGACCACGCCTCCGCCGTGCCCCGCTACGGCGGCAAGATCGGCATCGACGCCACGGCTAAGGGGCCTATCGACGGCTTCACCCGCGAGTGGCCGCCGGACATCGTGATGAGCGAGGAAGTCAAACGCATGGTCACCAATCGCTGGCCGGAGTACGGCATTTGACGACGAACCTAACGTCGTTCCCGTTTCCTGTAGGGGCGGGTTTCAAACCCGCCCAGTGTGATGATCAACCATGACCACACTCACAAACACGGCCCGCAAAGTGCCCCTCATGTTGGGGGCCATCAACTTCCAGGAGAGCCTCTACGCCCTGCCGTTCGCCTATACGGGAATGCTGCTGGCCGCGCGCGGTCTGCCGACGTTGAGCCAGTTCCTGTGGATAACCGTCGCGATGGTCAGCGCCCGCACCGTCGGCATGGCCGCCAACCGGGTCATCGACCGCCACGTCGACGCCCGCAACCCGCGCAACGCCGGACGCCACCTGCCGAGCGGCCGGCTCCGTGTGGCCGACCTCGGGGCGCTGACGGCGATTGCGCTGGTAGTCTTCCTCTTCGCCGCCTGGCGGCTCAACACCCTCGCCCTCGCTCTCGCACCCGTCGCCGTCGCCTACCTGGTGTTCTACCCATACACCAAGCGCTTCACCTGGGCCGCCAACCTGCTGCTGGGCTGGGCGCTCGCAATCGCGCCGTCCGCCGCCTGGATAGGCGTCACCGGCAGCTACGGATGGCAGCCCTTCGTGCTCTCTTTGGCCGTCGCCACCTGGGCCGGCAGCTTCGACATCCTGTATCACACGCAGGACCGCGACTTCTACGAGAGCGCCGGCCTGTACTCCGTCGCCCGAAGGTTCGGCGTGGCCGGCGCGTTCCGGCTGGCCCGCGCGCTCGACGTCGTGGCGGTTGCGTGCGTCCTCTCGTTGGGGCTGTGGTTCTCGCTGGGCTGGCCGTACTACGCCGGCTGCATCATCGCGGCGGCGCTGCTGGTCTACAAGCACACGCTCGTCTCCCCCGACGACCTTTCCCGCTTCGGCATGGCCTTCTTCCGCATCAACGCCTACGTCTCCACCTCCGTGCTAACCGGGACCCTGGTTGCCCTTCTGATACAATAGAGAACAGCCCAACTCGTGAAATAGGGAAACACCCAATTCGTCATTCCCGCGAACGCGGGAACCCATCGGACGGTGTCCTGGGCGCAAGGATAGGCAGACCGGACTATGCAACACTCCCCCACGGCGAAACCCGTCGTCGTCGGCATCACCGGAGCCAGCGGCTCGGTTCTCGCCGCCGCCGTCATCGACCGGCTGCTCTCGATGGACGTGCCGGTGGTCGCCACGGCGTCCTCCGCGGCGCGTATGGTGTGGCGCGAGGAGATGGAGGAGTCCTTCGGCGCGGCGCTGGAGCGCTGGGACTCCGCCGGGGCCTTCACGTTTCACCCCGTGGGCGAGCTCCGCGCCCCCATAGCCAGCGGCACGTTCCCGACGCTCGGCATGGTCATAGTGCCGTGCAGCATGGCCACGGTCGCCGCGGTCGCGCACGGCCTGGCGGACAACCTCGTGCGCCGCGCCGCCGACGTCTGTATCAAGGAGCGGCGCCCCCTCGTCATCGTACCCCGCGAGTCCCCCCTAAGCGTCATCCACCTCCGCAACCTCACCGAACTCGCCCAGCTCGGCGCAACCATATTGCCGCCGGAGCCCGCCTTCTACCTGCGCCAGCGCACCATCGACGACGTGGTCGACTTCGTGGCCCAGCGCGCCGTAGCCGCCCTCGGCGTAACCGACGCCCTCCCCCCCAACATGCGCTACGAAGGCCCGCGCACCTAATGTCATTCCGAAGCGCCCCTCCCATGTCATTCCGAAGCGCCTCCCCCATGTCATTCCGAGCGGAGCGGAGCGGAGTCGAGGAATCTAAAGCGTCTGCTGGCACGGCGACACCGAGGCCAATGAGAGCTAGCCCGTGAACACCGAAAACATCCGCGAAGAAGGCGTCAACGTCCACCTGGCGCAACTGCTGCGCGACAGGGGAGTGTCCGCGCGGGCCGAGCGGCGCAGCCGGGAGGGCGCACCAGACGTGCGGGCCAATCTGCGAAGCGGTGATATGGTCATCCTGGAGTGCAAGTGGGAGGAATCGAGTGGCCTGTTGGAAGCCCAGCTCGACGACCGGCTGTCCGACTTCCCCGACGCGCTGGGCCTGCTGGGCGTGCTCTATCCCGGCAACCGCAACGCCGGGCAGGAGCGATAGTTCTCTGTTCAGAACTCAAGGACACACCGAGGGACGATTGTCTAACCTGCCTTGCGGTCAATGAACATTTCCGCGATGAGGAAGCTGTTGAAAAATGCTCCGCCGAGCTCTCATCACGCTTGGACGCTTTAGCCCCTCATCGCGTCTCTCGCCCCAATCAAGGCGCCTCTAATGCCGCTTCCCCATCCATTGTCGCACCTGTGCATCTGCAGTTTTCGCATTTGCAAATATGATCAATATCATAGAAGGAAGTGGCGCCCCACCCCCAATTCTCATTGGCATTGTAGAAGAACGTGTAAATGCACAACGATTTAACGCCATTCCCAACTATAAACTCTATTGCAGTCTGATGACGTTCACCTGGCTCTACAGCCGTCGGGAATCTTCCATACCTAATCTCGAAGTCGTCAAGAGTAGGCCAAGCCGGAGGGTAGTAGGTGTTACCATCACCAGATTTCGAATCTGAGTAAAGGCTTAGAACTTTGTCGTCCGTCACTGGTGAAATCTTTTGTACTTTTGCCCTTCCGGTTCCCAGCAGAATACGTCTGTTGGAGCTATTATGCAACGTGACCACGACCCCAATGTGCACATAGCTGGCACCAATGTCTCTATGCGTAACGTGATGAATCACGTTTAGGCGGGGCTCAAACTCTCTGAAGACTTTCTGTTTCCAGGCGGCAATTGCGGCTGCCACTACGAGCACCAATGGAGTGCCAAGTGGTCCGACGATTTTTGCTGACTCAAGAACGCTGATGTGAGACGAACTGCTAATGAGCCACGTAATGCCGCCAACGAGGATCAGACCGACGATGAGCGCAGCTATCGCGAATGCGATACCCATCCGATAGGTCAACTCTTCTTGGGACGTGTCGGGCCGGCAGGTTTCTTTGGGTCGCCTTGCCTAGGAGGCGTGGGTTTGGGTGCCCTCGCACCAAACCTCTCGGATTCCTGTGGATTCGAGGTTCGTCTCGTTGTGACTTTCTTGTTCATCATTAGCCTCCACTTTAGTCTCTAACCTGCTCAGCCCGAACGCGCGCTCCCACTTGCATTGACTCTACGAGCACGGCAATCTTGATCCAGCCGGCTTGCTTGTTGGCCCTCACAAGGCCGCTCAACGTAAGCAGGATGCGATTGAGTTTGTGATTGGCGTCTCCGTCGCGGCGTGGCATTATGTGGCTGAGCTCCATGAACTCGCGTCCTAGGACACGCCCACAGCCCACGCAGATCACGCCATCCCCTTGGGCATGAGCGTCGCACAAGATTTTAACGATTTCGCCGTGAGACAGCTTCTCCCATGGCCCGCATCCTGGGCCTGCCGGACCTCACCACGCTCCGCACCCTGCTCGCCACCGAGCCGGTCGTCTCCAACCGCCACCTGTGAACGTTTCAGGCAGCGCGGGACGTGACCAATCAACTATTTCAAGGAGGTTTTGGGAATCACGCCTTCAGGCCATGCATACGCCACCATCACCCGGTACACGCTCGCCGTAACAGGCACCCTCCTCGCCGAAATCCGCTAGTCCGCCCCGTGTGGTGCAGGGTAAGGAGCGGGAATTCGCAATCCCGGCCTGCGCGATCCGGTCGCCCGTAGACAGCCCACGCTTGTCTCTAGTTTTGCTACCAGATAGCTTGGCAACCGGTTACGCATCACATGCATAGTAGCGGTTGCTCCGCTCAAGAAACAGCCAAACGATCAATCACCTGGGCTAGGGAATTTCACGCATTTCTAACTTACCTTCCTTGAGGGGATGGATAGCAATGCGCCTATTCCAAGGTAGGCCGCGACCTGCTCTTATGATTCGTGTGTTGCACACTGGAATGTCTCCCTGCCTATACAGCAACCATCTGAACAGGCCAGTTGCCTCCAGCGCTTTGAACTCCTCTTCCATCCTATCTCTCCACACTTTCGTCAGAGAAATAGAAAAACTCGAGGTCGCTATTCACCGTTCTTCTCACAGCCATCCAGTGATCAAGGAAATGGAACAAGTAAGGTCGACCTGGATCCATAACTGTGGGATCAAAGACCAATCGGCCGTCCATGTACTCCACCGCGCGGCTCTGTGCCTTTTTAGAGTTGTATCCCGCAACTGGTGCCTTTGTATCTTGAGAAACAGGAGCTCCGAAAATGTCCTTTGTGGTTGCAGTAGTCGTCGTCAGGTCTCGCACCATCGGTTACATCTCCCAATCTTCTTCTGCAATGCCAAGCTGGGTGTAGATTTCCGGCGGCAATGCAATCTTGATGCCCGCTTCCCCTTCAAACCCACGCAATTGCTGCCGGAGCAACATCGTCAATACCTTGGCATGCTCAAGGCTAGTGCGTACCCTAACTACTTCCTTGGCTTGGGCCTGTGGGCCAGGCACTGGATGTGGTTCTCTTAAGCTGAATGTCATATTGACGCCGAAAGGCGTAGTTGTGATCTGGAGTGCGTCAGCATAGAACTCAGGTACAGATTCCTGCACTAGTATCTCCTTGAAAGTGAGTGCGACCGATTTTATGAAGGCTCTGATATCACTGTCAATAGCCTACGACACGTGGAATTGTCGGGCAAATCTTGTCGCTCGCGCAACACCATATTCACCACGTTCAAGTTCAGTTTGGATAGTGCTTGTCAATGCTAGCTTATCATAATTCTCCCCTCGCATACTCTAGCTTCGGTAGCAGGGCAATCAACTCTTGATATTTGTTCCCAGCCGAAGTTGTGCTCCTTCATGTAGCTCCGTTGTTCATCCCTGGTAAGCGCTTGCGCGGTGCTTTAGCGGGTTCGCCCCCTTATGAATGACAACGCCAGTGCCATCCCTAATTTCGCAATATCAGTTACGACTGTTCAATGGTGCCGCAACTGAAGGCTCCCCCCGCTCCCGCTCCCACTCCCCGCTTGCCCCATGCCCCGCCTTCGCCATACAATACGCCCCAGCCTTCACGCCACACCACACGCAGGAGCCATACCGCCGTGATTCACTCGCTCGATGCCATCAAGGCCATCAACGACGGCCGCCAGGAATCGATCGTCGTCAGCACCATGACCCCCAACCGCTACTGGGAGTCGGTCTCGTCCAACCGCGACCTGGACCTGCCGATCTTCGGCGCCATGGGCAAGGCGTCATCCGTGGCCCTGGGCCTCGCTCTCGCCTGCCCGGACAAGCGTGTAGTGGTTCTGGACGGCGACGGCGGCCTGCTGATGAACCTCGGCACCCTGGTCACCATCGCCGACCAGGAGCCGCAGAACCTGGTCCACTTCGTGTTCGAGGACGGCATGTACTTCACCACCGGCGGGCAGCCGGTGCCGGGCGCGGGCAGGGTCAACCTGGCCGGCATGGCGAAGGACGCCGGATTCCGGGAAAGCTTCGAGCTGGACAATCTGGAGGACCTGGTCAACGAGCTTCCCAACATCATGAGCGCCAGGGGCCCCGTGTTCGTATGCCTGAAGGTGACCCACGGCGACGAGTTGCCGGAGGTCTACATCGGAGACACCGCCGGGGCGATGCGCCGCATGGCGGCCAAGCTCCGGGAAGAGTAGCTCTCCGTGTTCGACTTTCACATGCACACCTTCCTCAGCGACGGTGTGCTCTCCCCGGTGGAGTTGATCCGCCGCGCCCACGTCGCGGGCTATCGGGTGATGGCCATCACCGACCATGTGGGCGCCGGCAACCTCGAATACGTGCTGAACACCTTGGCGCGCGACTGCGCGATGGCCTCGCGGCGCTGGGACATCCTGGCCCTGCCGGGAGTGGAGATTACCCACACGCCCAAGGAGGATATCGACCTGCTGGCGGGGGAGGCGAGAGCGCTCGGCGCGAAGGTGGTAAACGTGCACGGAGAAACGATTGTCGAGCCGGTGGAGCCGGGCACTAACCGCGCCGCCGTCAGCTCCCGCCACGTCAACATCCTGGCGCACCCTGGGCTCATAACTGCGGACGAGGCGGCCATCGCGGCGGCGAACGGCGTCTACCTGGAGATCTCGTCCCGCAGAGGACACAGCCTCACCAACGGCCACGTGGCGCGTGTGGCGCGCGCGGCGAACGCCGGCATGGTGCTGGACTCGGACACTCACGAGCCTGGCGACCTGCTGACGCGGGAGCACGCGCTGCGTGTGGCCCGCGGCGCCGGCCTTGACGAGCGCGAGGCCCTCGCCCTTCTCGACGACAACCCCCGCGCCCTCCTCTCCGCCCTCGGCATCGAATATGACGGGTGAGCGAGGCGATCCCCATTGAGGAGCCAGGGATAATCGGCTACAGTGTTTAGAGACAACGAACTCAGATACGTCCTGGCGTCGGTGCTTTTGGCCTGGACAACAGCTTTCCTGCTCGGCGCCTACGAGATATTCATCGACCGTGCTGACACTGTGCTCGAGACCGTGGTGGCGGTAATCACAGGCGCGGCAGCCGCGACGGGTATGACAGTGCTGGTCGTAGCCACCGGGGAGGTATTCATGGTCCTATACCGCAGAGTGAACGAGAGACGCTTGGCCGCCGCACGCGAGGAAGGCGTGGAGGAAGGCATAGAAAAAGGTGTGGAGAAAGGCCGGGAAGAAGGTCGGGAGGAAGAGCGGCGACGGCTGCAGGAGTGGTACGCCAACCTGCCCCAAGAGTTCAGAGACCAGTGGCCCTCGCCGTTCTAAGGGGAGGGGAAACCGCAGCCAGGCGCATATCTCACTCGCCCTCTACTCCGGCAGCATCACCTACCCAGGCTCCTCCCCGGCGGCAACCCCGGGTCCCAGCCCGCCGCAGGCACATTGCCACTGAGAAGGAATCTATGGTCCTCTACAACTGGCTCAACAAAAGGCGCTTGGAGGCTGCGCGCGAAGAAGGCTATCGGGAAGGCTGTTTGCTGGGGCTTCAAGAAGTCCTCGAGGAAGAGCGGCGGTGGTTGCAAGAGGCGTTCGAGCTGTTGTCCGAAGAGTACAGGCGACTGCAGGAGTGGTACGCCAACCTGCCCCCAGAGATTAGAGACCAGTTGCCCCCGCCGCACGTGGGGAAGCGGCAACCCTAGCCAGCACCATCCCCCTCGCGGCCCTACTCCGGCAACACCACCGACTCGGGCTCCGCGCCCGCGGCCACGCCAGTCGTGTTACTCACCGCGAACGCGCGGCTCTTTGCCGAGGCCTCCTGCCCGAAGCCTGCCAGGTGCGGCGTGACCAGCACCCTGTCCATGTCCAGCAGCGGATTGTCCGGGCTGGTCGGCTCCTCTTCCAGCACGTCCAGGCCGGCGCCCGCGATCTTACCATCCTGCATCGCCCTGATCAGCGCCGCCTCGTCCACCACGGGGCCGCGGCAGGCGTTGATGAGCACGGCGTTCGGACGCATCAGGTCGAACTCGCGGTCGCTCAGCATCGCCCGCGTGTGCCTGTTCAGCGGCACGTGCAGCGTCACGATGTCCGACTCGCGCAGCAGCTCGTCCATATCCACCCGGCGCACGTTCAGCTCGCGCTCCAGCTCGGCGGGGTAGGTGACCACGTCGCTGTACAGCAAGTCGCATTCCCAGCCCTGAAGCCGCCGCGCTACGCGCTGCCCGATTCGCCCGAGACCGATGATGCCGACGGTCTTGCCCGTCAGCTCGTAAGCGTCTTCGAACCAGCTCTCGCGAATGTCGCCGGCCCACTTGCGCTCCCTGACGTAGCGGAGCTGAAGCTGGAGCTTTCGGTACACGCTGACCATCAGCGTGATGGTGTGCTCGGCGACCGCCACGGCGTTGCCGCCGCCATTGTTGGCCACCTTCACGCCCAGCTCGCCCAGCGCCTGCAGGTCCATCATGTTGGTGCCCGCGCTGACCGTCTGCACCAGCCGCACGTTGGGGCAGGCCCGGGCGAGCTCCACCGGAAACACCGACGGTATGGCGATCACCGCGACGGTGTCGCGCATCTGCTCCGCCTGCTCGTCGATGGGCAGCGACGAGTCCACCCATACGATTTCGACGCCCTCCGGCGCCAGCCTGCGAAACTCCTCCACCTGTTCCCCGCTGCCGGGGGAGAGCAGCACTACCTTCGCGCTCATCGAATCCTCCTGTCGACATATTGGATTTGTCTGTATGATTGGAGTGCCGCCCACCTCAGAATCGACCACCTTGTGGTGTCACCGAACTGGGCGATATACTCTAACCGGCCCGCGGGGATCATTTCCCGACAGCGAGTCCGTGGGCCGGATTATACACCAATCCGGGGGAGTGTTCCGCACCATGCAACAGGCCGCCCTCGATGGCGTTCGAGTGTTGGACTTTACACACCACGTGGCCGGGCCGTACTGCACCAAGCTGCTTGCCGACTTCGGCGCCGACGTCGTGAAGGTCGAGCGGCCTGGCGGCGGTGACGCGGCGCGCCGCTTGGGGCCGTTCGCCCACGATGAGCCGCACCAGGAGATGAGCCTTCCGTTCCTGTACCTGAACACGAGCAAGCGCGGCGTGACCCTGAACCTCAAGTCCCGGATGGGCCGGGACATCGCCCTGAGACTGGCCGCGGAGGCCGACGTGGTGGTCGAGAACTTCAGCCCCCGCGTCATGCCGTCTCTCGGCCTCGGCTACGACGCCATCAGCGCCGTCAACCCGGACGTTATCATGGTGTCCATTTCCAACTTCGGCCAGACCGGGCCTTACCGCGGTTACAGGGCGACCGAGATAGTCGAGTACGCGCTCGGCGGCATGGCCTACATCTTCGGCAGCCAGGACCGGGAGCCCCTGGTTCACGCCTACAACCAGGCGCAGTTCAAGGCGGGCACCAACGCAGCGTCCGCCGCGGCCATCGCGGTCTTCCAGCGGATGATGACAGGCCGCGGGGAGCACGTGGACGTCTCGATCCAGGAGTCTATGGTCACGGCCCTGAGGGACACGGCATCGGTCTACACCTACCAGGGCGGCATAAGGACCAGGGCGGCGGCCTACACCGGCGAGATCCCCAGGGGTCCCGCTTCGGCAGGCGACGGCTACGTCGTGCCGATCGTGTTCGGCGGCGTCGACTGGGCCGACCTGTCGGAGTTCCTGGAGGCCCCCGCGCTGGCGGACGAGCGCTTCTCCACAGCGGAGGGGCGGCGGGACAACGCCCGCGACCTGCGCGAGGAGGTGGAGCAGGGGATTGCCCGCCATGATGCCGACGAGTTGTTCTACGCCGCGCACAACCGCCGAGGCTACATATTCGGACTGGTGCAGGATCCGGCTCAGGTGTTCGACAACCCGCAGTACAGGCACAGGGGCTACTTCCAGGACGTCGAGCACCCCGTCGCGGGCAGCGCGTCCTACCCGGGAGCGCCCTTCGAGATGAGCGACACGCCGTGGCGGGCGCGGTCGCCGGCGCCGACGCTGGGACAGCACAATGCCGAGGTGTTCGGCGAGCTTTGTTTCTCGCGGAACGAATTGGTCACACTAAGGGGAAACGGGGACATCTAGCCAATGAACTTCCCACTGGAAGGCGTGCGAGTGGTGGAGATGGGCCAGCTCATCGCGGTGCCGCACGCCGTCAAGATGCTGGCCGACATGGGCGCGCAGGTTATCAGGGTGGAGTCGCACGCACGCCTGGAGGGATACCGCGCCTCCGCCTTCTACGACAACGATCCGGGCGAAGCGTACTGGAACCGGGGCGCGAACTTCTACGAGCAGAACCGGAACAAGCTGGAAGTCACGCTCGACTTGTCGAAGCCCGGCGCGCTGGACACGCTACGCGATCTGATCGCGGCCAGCGACGTGTTCATCGAGAACTTCACTCCCAGGGTGATGCGCAACTTCAAGCTGGAGTACGACGATCTGCGCGCGCTGAGGCCCGACGTGGTATTCGTGTCCTCGACCGGCTACGGCTTCACCGGGCCGTGGTCCGCATTCGGCGCGATAGGGCCGACCACCGAGGCGGCGTCGGGACTGTGCCACTCCACAGGATACGAGGGTGGACCGCCGGAGCTTGCCGAGATGCCCTACACCGACTATACCGCCGCCGAACACACCGTGTTCGCGATAGTCGCGGCGCTGGCGCACCGGGCGCGCACCGGCAGGGGCCAGTTCGTGGACGTGTCCCAGGCCCAGGCCGCCAGCGCCACAGCGCCCGAGACGCTGATGGACTACACTGTGAACGGCAGGCTCACGCGGCGAATCGGCAACCGGCACAGGCACATGGCGCCGCATGGCCTCTACCCGTGCGCTGGACTCGACGCCTGGGTGGCAATCGCCGTCTCCACAGACGAGGAGTGGGCGGCCCTGTGCGGCGTGCTCGGAGCCGACGCACTGCGCGGCGACGAACGCTACGCGGACGCCGCCTCGCGCTGGCGGCACAGGGTCGGCCTGGACGAGGCGCTGTCGGCGCTCACCCGCGGGTGGGGAAACCAGGACTTGGCCGATCGGCTGCAGGGGGTAGGCGTACCGGCCGGGGCCGTCCTGAACAACGCCGAGTTGCTGTTCGACCCGCATCTCAAGTCGAGGGGCTTCTACGAGGTCTTCGGGCACCACCCGGCAGCGGACATGCCCCCGCTGCCTTACTCGAGCCGGCCGTGGAAGTTCGCGGGCGCGCCTGCCGCGCCGCGCCGTGCGGCGCCGCTGTTGGGCGAGCACAACCGCTACGTGCTCGAGGAAGTGCTGGGTATGAGCGGCGCGAACGTGTCGGCGATGGAGACGGACGGCGCCATCGGCCGCGAGCCTACGCGGCCCGCGCCAGCGCCGGCAGTTCCAATGGAGGAGCAGGTGCGCCAGGGCCGCATCCTCGCACACGACCCGCACCACAAGCGGCGCGTGCGCGAGCACTACGGCGAGGGAGGATCTCACACGTAGGGGCGGTTCGCGAACCGCCCGGCTCCGGATGTTATCATGGCCAGGAAAAACACCAACACACAGGGAGGTTCAAACATGAAGATCATCAGAAACGGCTCAGGGCCCGAACAGGACCGCACCGACGCGCCGCTGTTCCTGGGAGGGAAGGTTACCGGTCAGTCGATAGTGAGCGGCGACAGCGACTGGTTCAGCTTCAACCTGGTCAGCTTCGCGGCCGGAGCGCGCAACAAGTTCCACACCCACACCAGCGACCAGATCCTGTACGTCACAGGCGGCACGGGCATAGTGGCAAACGAGTCCGAGGAGGTGGAGGTCACCGAGGGGGACACCGCTCTCATCCCGGCCGGGGAGAAACACTGGCACGGCGCGACCGCCGACTCCGACTTCGCCCACATCTCGCTCACCGCGCCCGACAGCCAGACCGAGATGTTCGACGACTAGGCTCGGACGCCGACCGAAATATCTCCTCTCCCTCGATGGGAGAGGAGAACTATCAAACAACTCCGTCATGCGCTCGCCGGCGCCGGTATGGTATCATGGCGCGCAACCCGCAAACGCCATGCCGCACACCGGACGCGAGTTCCGGCGCGCGGCGCGCGTGGATTGGTCGCCATGCCCATTTTGGCCCTAGAAGGATTGCGAGTGCTGGACGCCTCCCAAGGCGTCGCCGGGCCATATTGCGCCAAGCTGCTTGCCGAATACGGCGCGGAGGTCATCAAGGTCGAGCCGCCCCGCACCGGCGACGAGAGCAGGCGCCACGGCCCATTCGCCCCGGATGCCCCCCGCATCGAGGGCAGCGCGCTGTTCCTTCACCTCAACACCAACAAGAAGGGCGTCACGCTCGACCTTGCCGACGACGAAGGTCGTGACTTGTTCCTGCGCCTCGCCTCCGAGAGCGACGTGGTGGTCGAAAGCGGCCCGCCGGGACTTCTGGAGTCGCGGGGCGCCGGCTACGAGACCCTCAGCCGAACGCGTCCCAGCCTCGTCATGACGTCGGTGACGCCGTTCGGCCAGACGGGGCCTTACAGCCAGCACGAGTTTACCGAGCTAACCGTGTTCGCCTTGGGCGGGGGGATGTTCAGGGAGGGTCTGCCGGAACGCGAGCCTCTGATGTACGGCGGCGAAATTGCCCAGTACTTCGCGGGGACTTCTGCCGCGGCGGCGACGATGGCAGCATGCGTAGGCGCGGGCATGACCGGGCAGGGCAGGTGGATCGACATATCGATTATGGAGTGCTTCGTGGGCCATCCGCACCAGGTCGGGCGGCGTGCGCCGTTCGTCTACGACGGCGAGACCGACCGCCGTACCACGCCGCACGAGCCGGTAGCGGGCACGCGCGAGACGTTCGCCGTCGGCACATTCCGGTGCAAGGACGGCTACTTCAGCTTCCTTCCGCTGGGACCCAGGATGTGGCCCTATTTCACCCGCATGATCGACGCGCCCGAGCTGGCCGACGATCCCCGCCTCGCGACCCCGCGAGAGCGCGAGCAGTACCACTATGAACTTCTCGGCAGGTTCCAGGACTGGCTGGACGCCCACACCAGGGACGAGGTGTTCGCCGCGACGCAGCGCGAGGGTATTCCCGGCGGCCCGGTGCTGGTCACCGGCGAGGTGCTCGCCAATGAGCACCTGAATTCGCGGCAGTACTTCCAGCGGATAGAGCATCCTCTGGCCGGCGAGCTGACCTACAGCGGCTCGCCCTTCAAGCTGGACGGCTTGCCCGGCGACAATCCTCGGCCAGCGCCCACACTTGGGCAGCACAACGAGGAAGTGCTCGCAGGCGTGCTGGGGCTGAACGCCGCCGAGATCGCCGGACTCCGGCATCGCGAGGTCATATGACGCAATGATGGGAAACACCAACACCGGTCTGCCCCTGGAGGGGGTACGTTCGCTCGAACTGGCCGAGATTTGGGCCGGACCGTACTGCGGCGTGTTGATGGGCGACCTGGGCGCGGAGGTCATCAAGGTCGAGTCCATGCAGCGCATCGCTCGCGGTCCCGTCAGGCCGCCCGCGGGCTCTGCCGGCTATCCAGACGCCGACCCGGGCGAGCGGCCCTGGAATCGCAGCGCCAACTTCAACGGACTCAACCGCAACAAGGCCGGCCTTACGCTGGACCTCGGAACGCCCCTGGGAGCGAAGGCGTTCAAGGAGCTCGTGAGCGTGAGCGACGTGGTCGTGTCGAACTACGCCTACGGCGTGTTGACCGAGAAGTTCGGCCTGGACTACGAGACGTTGAGACGTGTGAAGCCTGACATAGTGATGTTGCTCATGCCGGGTTTCGGCAACACCGGTCCCTATCGCCGCTACCGCAGCATGGGCATGACGATCGACGCGCTGTCCGGGCATTCGGCCCTTCGCGGCTACCCCGACCAGGACCTGTCCACGCTGTCGCTGGTGCACCACCCGGACGCGGTAGGCGGCGCAACGGCGGCGTTCGCCGTCTGCGCGGCCCTGCACAGGCGCAACCGGACCGGCCAGGGGCAGTTTGTCGACATGGCCCAGGCCGAGGCGTTCATCCCGCATATAGGAGAGGCGGTGTTGGAGTACGGCATGACGGGCCACCAGAGGGCGCGCCGCGGCAACCGGCACCCGGAGATGGCTCCCCACGGCGTGTACCCGTGCGAAGGAGAAGACAGGTGGGTTGCCATCGCCGTCCGCTCCGACAGCGAGTGGCGGGCGGCGTGCGCCGCGATGGACGCGCCGGAGCTGGCCGAGGACCCGCGATTCGCCCGGCTGGACGCCCGGCTGAGCAACCACGGCGAGCTGGACGACGCCATAGCGCGCTGGACGAGCGGACTGGACCGCTACGAGGCGGCCCGCCGGCTACAGGACGCGGGTGTCCCAGCCGCGCCGGTGCTCGATTGCGGCGCGGACGCCTACGACGACCCGCATCTGCAGGCTCGAGACTATTTCCAGCAGGTTACTCACCCCGAGGCCGGCACGTACCTGCTCAGCGGCCCGATGTGGAAACTGTCCGGCCAGGGCGAACCGAGACACGAACCGGCGCCCGGCCTCGGCGAGCACAACTCCTACGTGCTGCGCGAGCTGCTGGGAGTAACGGACGCGGCCTACACGGAGTTGGAGCGCGAGCTTGTCATAGGCGACACGCCGCTCGAAGGCTCGGACATGGGCGGAGTGCGCCGCGTCCGCCGCGAGGCCGCCCGCAGGGCAGGGTAGGGGGCCGCAACACGCGCCGTTCTGTGTCAAGAAGCGCATTTGCAAAAACATGTCGGAATAAGTAGTTAGGGGCTTAGACGCCAACGGCGGGTATGCCAGGCAACCGCGGCTCCAACTCATGCCGCCCTTGCACTGTCGGCGTCATAAACCGCTTGCCGTCCAATACCTCGTCTACAGTGAGCACTTGTAGCCGTGGGTATTCGATACCGAGGATTGTAAGTGTCCCTGCCTCCCCCATGAACTTCGCGAAGTTGCGCGCTTTCACCTTCCCCAACGGTTCTAAGACAATCAGCCCCGCCATGAGCGCCGTATCGTATTCCAGTACCCCTTGCAACTCACGTATGACACCTATCCCCACGTTCTTGCCGCCCTTGACCTCCACCACCATGCTTTGCAAGTCTTGGGCATGGGGAACGGCGAAGTACACGCGGCCATCAATGCCGCCGTCGGCTGAACGCTTGGTGGTGACAAAGCCCTCTATCTGTTCAACGGCCCACTTCTGGAAATGGTACTTATCACGTCGCCAGAGGTCGCGTGCGCCTTCAATGGTGCGGGGTACACCCTCCACGATAAAGTCTTGCCCCTCTAACAGTCCTAAGCGTTCTGTGAGACGTATGCGGGCCACGCGCTTGATAGCGTGAATGGCGATGTCAATGCCTACCCACTGGCGGCCCAGCTTGTGCGCTGCCTCCATCGTGGTGGCGCAGCCGCAGAACGGGTCCAGCACCACGTCGCCGGGGTTGCTGGACGCCGCGATGATACGCTCCAACAAGGCTAACGGCTTTTGAGTTGCGTAGCCGAGGCGTTCCTTGGCTTGTGAGTTGATGTTTGGAATGTCCGTCCATACTTCGTGAACGGCCTGGCCCGGAAGTTCGTCTAGATAGCGTTTGAGTTGAGGTACTTTGCTAATAGTGTAGATTCGCCCATCCTCGTCTAGACTACGCATCCGCGCCTCGGAGTAACGCCAAGCCCTGGTTATACCGTGAAACGCATATACAGGTCCTCGTCCACCGGGCGGGTTCAAATCGGAGAGCCGAAATCTCCCGCGCTCGTCGTCGTGCGTAAATTTGCCCTCAATGTAGCGGTTCGAGTAGGGCGTATATTGTCGGTTGAATCGATGGTTACTTCTACTATTGGCGTAAAAGAGTATCCGGTCAGATACGCGCCCGAACCGCTTTGCGTCTGCGTGGAAGTTGAACCGCTGCCACACAATTTCGTTGCGGAAATTGTCATGGCCCAATATAGCGTCCAGTAGTGGCTTGACGTAGTGGCTTACTGTGGGGTCACAATGGAGGTAGAGGCTACCCGTTGGCTTTAGTATGCGGTGCATGATGAGCAGCCGCTGGGCCATGTACGACAGATAGGCCAGGAGGCGCGGCTGCGTGTCGCGCAGGGCGCGCATCCACATACGCCACAGTTCCGCCGTTGCGTCGTCTATGCCTGCCTCGCGCATAAGCACCGGCATGGTCCGTATCGCCCGTTCCCGTTCGGCGTCTAGTTCCCACATATCGCAGAACGCCTCTATCTGGTCAGGCAAGGGCCGGCCTGTTTCGTCCTTGTAAATGGCGTTGTACTGACGATTGGAATTGAACGGCGGGTCGAGGTAGATCAGATCTACGCTGGCAAGCGGGAAGTCTTGTAGGATGGTCAGACAATCGCCGTAGTACAAGCGGTTCATGCCGTCACCGCCCCTTGTAGAAACTCCTCGAATGCCCGGTCACGTCCACGGACGTTGTACTTGTAGCAGGCCTCCACCACATAGGCTATGGAGTGTTTGTTGGAGTAGTGGTGATGCGAGCCGTACCAAGCCCGCTTTAGTAGTGACCAAAACCCTTCAATGGTGTTTGTGTGCGCCAGCCCGTCAACGTAGTGAGTGGAGTGGTCAACAGTGATATGCCGCATGTGGTGGCGCATATCCCTGTAGCCCGCCCAGGTGTCGGTTATTAGCAAGGCTGCGTTGTCTACCGTCTCATTCAGGAAGGATGTAAGAGCCTTAACGTCCACCTTCATTGATGGCTTAGCTACTACCCGCCCGCCGCGTTCCGCCGCGCCGATTATCGGGAGCTTGCTCGTACCGCGCCCGCGCTTGTTGGGCTTGTCGTCTTCCCGATTGTTGTGCTTACGCGGCTTGCCGCCAACGTAGGCCTCATCAGCCTCAACTATGCCGGTTAGCAGGTCGCCACTTTCGACCATCGCCGCGCGTACCCGCATCACGAGATACCAGGCCGTCTTCTGGTTGAGGTCAAGGTCGCGGGCCAACTGGTGCGAGCTTAGGCTCTTCTTGGCGTTCAGTATGAGCGAGATAGCCAAGAACCACTTTTGCAAGGGTATCTTGGTCTTCTGGAAGATGGTTCCGGCTAAGACATTGAAGCTGGACTTGCAGCTATGGCAATTCCAGCGGCCTATGCGGTCGTTTTCTGACTTGCGGGCCACGTCGATGGCTTGGCAGTAAGGGCAAGTGGGGGATTCGCCCCAGCGAACGCGCTCTAGATGCTCGATGCAAGCCTCGTGGTCGGGGAAGCGTTGAAATACAGTTAGCAGGTCCATTTCGTCCTCCGGTTGTCAGCCTGATAGAATATTACCAAACGTCAACCGGATTGTCAAGCCCCTAACTACTTATTCCGAAACATGTTACGGGGCAAAGTGCCCCGGAAGAAGCAAGGTTAGATGCCAAGAAGTAGGCAATCCAGGGGCGCGTGCTCCTACTGCGGGCGCGAGTTCACCAGGGGCGGCATGAGGAGGCATCTGCAAACGTGCCATCGCCGAATGGACGTCGTCGCTGAGGCCGATAAGGTTCGTGCCAGCAACACAAAGCTTCACCATCTGCGAATTCTAGACCAGTACGATGGGGATTTCTGGCTGCACCTGGAAGTGGACGGCCTTGCCACGTTGAACGATCTGGACTACTACCTGCGGGCCATTTGGCTGGAGTGCTGCGGACACCTGAGTCTGTTCTCGGTGGATGGATGGTCGAGCGACGAAATCCAGCCGGGGCGAACGGTTGAACAGGTGTTTTCTCCTGGCTTAGAGCTGACCCACATCTACGATTTCGGCACCAGCAACTACACGCGGATAAAGGCGCTCGACGTCCGCGACGGCAAACCAACCACGGCTAATCCGGTTGTTCTGATGGCGCGTAACTGTCCACCTGACCGCAGGTGCACAGATTGCGGGCAGCCCGCATCCGAGTGGTGCATGGAGTGCGTCTTCGAACATGATGCGCCCGGAACTCTCTGTGAACTCCACTCGGAGTCGCATCCCCATGAAGACTACGGAGACACGCTCCCCATCGTGAATTCGCCGAGGTCGAGCACGTGTGGCTACGACGGACCGGCGGAGCCGCCGTACTAGCCAACGCCGGCCTCTTCCCAGTGGGCGAACCCTACCGCCGGAACGAGATCCTCTTGTACGACTCCGCGTACTGCATCCCCTTGCCCTTGGCGCGCTCTCGCCGCCATTG
The DNA here is from genome assembly GCA_965262385.1 of Dehalococcoidia bacterium. Taxonomy (GTDB): domain Bacteria; phylum Chloroflexota; class Dehalococcoidia; order Lucifugimonadales; family CATOSD01; genus CATOSD01. The sequence goes on from CBDHFB010000016.1 coordinate 872,489, forward strand.
GCGCAGGCGCTCGCCCATGCGCTCCACGGTGCCATCGCGGATTTCACCTATCTGGGACTGGTGGGCGACGATGGCCTCGATGGACGTGTCCATGTGGTCGGTCACGTCGATCCACAGGTCCGGCTCGGGGTGTCCGTTGATCCACACCTCGCCCACCTTGTGAGGCTCGAAGCCCGCCTCCAGCAGCTCAGGGAACGTTAGATGGTCGCGCGCGGTGGGGAAGATCGCCGCCAGCGTCGCCTCCCCGGCGGCCATGTGGTCGGGATGCCCCACGCCCCAGTAGCCGTCCAGCGTCCGCAGAGGATACTGGCATATGACCACGTCCGGCTTGTGGCGACGGATCTCTCGGGCGATGTCGCGCCGCAGCTCCAGCGTGGGCTGGAGCATACTGTCCTCGTATCCCAGGAAGACCACGTCCTTCAGGCCCAGCACCTCTCCGGCGTTGACCTGTTCCTGCTGCCTCACCCGCGCGAGCTCTTCGGGGTCGAACTCGCGGTCACTCGTGCCCTTGTTGCCGTCGGTGCAGAGCACGTACACCATCTCCCAGCCCTCTGCGCAAAGCTTGGCGACGGTACCCGAGCAGCCGAACTCCGCGTCGTCGGCGTGTGCGACCACCACCATGCCGCGAGTGTAATCGTTATCGTCGTTCCGGTTCATCTAACCTCCCTGGTCAGGACTGGCGAATCCTCCCACGTGCGGGCCGCTAATGTGAATCACGCGGCACGCCGTGAAACGCCCTGATTTTATTGTAGTAATTCCTATCTGGTTTGAGTCGGCTTCCCGCCGCCTACTCCATCCCCGTCGCCTGCGCCACCTGCGCGAAGACATCCTGGGCCAGCAGGGCGTCGCTGGCGTGCTGTATCGCCTCCATCACTGGAGCGGGGTAGACTCCCATGACTATCATGCCCACGAACAGCGCGCCCAGTAACCACAGCGTCAGCAGTGGCACGCGGATGGGCGACGGGTCATCCGCGCGCTCGATGTACATCTGACGCACTATGGACAGGTAGTAGTAAAGTGATATGACGCTTGCGAAGATGGCGAGTCCCGCCAGCCAGAGCAGCCCCTGCGCGGCCGCCGCGTTGAAAAGGTAAAACTTGCTGGCGAATCCGGCGAATATCGGCAGCCCGGCGAGCGAGAACAGCGCCACCGCGAGCACCATGGCCACGGCGGGCGAGCGTCTGGACAGCCCGGCGAGCCCGGCTATCTCCTCGCTTCGAGTCACATTGTAAACCGCGCTTATCGACAGGAAGGCGGCCATGTTGGTGATTGCGTATGCCACCAGGTGCAGCATGATCCCGTTGGACGCCAGGTGCGACAACGAAGTCGACACGCGCCCGTCGCCGTCCACCGCCGCGAGCGCCGCGACTCCCATTAGCAGGTAGCCCACGTGGCCGATGCTGGAGTAGGCCAGCAGTCGCTTTATGTTGCTCTGCGCCAGCGCGACAAGGTTGCCCAGCACCATCGTCAGCGCGGCCATCACGATCACTATCGTCTGCCAATCAGCGGCGGCCGGCATCAGCGCTTCGACGAACAACCTCAGTGCCAGGGCAAATGCCGCAGCCTTCGATCCCACCGCGAGGTAGGCCGTTATGGGAATGGGCGCGCCCTCGTAGGCGTCCGGCGCCCACATGTGGAAGGGCACCGCCGCCACCTTGAAGCCGAGACCCGCTATCATCAGCGTCAACCCCACCAGCACGCCCGGGCTGAGGTCCGGCGACGCCGCCAGCGCCTCGCTGATCCCCTCGAAGCTGGTCGTTCCCAACAGGCCGTACACCTGGCTTATGCCGTACAGCAGCAGCGCGGACGACAACGCACCCAGCAGTATGTACTTGGTGCCCGCCTCGTTGGACTTGGGATTGTAGCGGTCGTAGGAGACCAGCACGTACAGCGAGAAGCTGAGAAGCTCCAGCGCGATGTATGCCGTCAACAGCTCGCCCGACATCGCAAGCAGCATCATGGCGACGACGCTGAACAGCACTATGCCGTAGTACTCGCCCGGGTGGTCGAGGTGACGGCGAACGTACTCGACCGAGGCCAGGATCACCACCGCGCCCAGCGCCAGAAAGAAGCCCTTGAAGAAGAGCGAGTAGCCGTCCACGACCAACAGGCCGTCGTACAGCTCGTCCCTCGTTGACCACAGCTGCGTGAGCGCCACCGCGAGAATGGCGACGAGTCCTATCGCGGAGACGTAGCCCAGCAGGTGCTTGTGCTCGCGGCGCAGCACGAAGTCCAGGCTCAGAACGGCAAACGCCAGCCCAGTGACCAGGAACTCGGGCAGCAGCAGCAGAAAGTTGTTACTCATAGTCGCTCAGCGCAACACCTATCCGAACCGGCTCAGCACGTCAGCGACGCCGCTGTCTATCACTCGAATGAACGGGAAGGGGAACAGGCCCACCAGCAGGATGAACCCGGCCAAAATCACGACCGACACCTTCTCTAACCCGCCGGCGTCGGTCTGGTCGCGCCAGCGCTCACCCAGCGGGCCGAACAGCACCCGCGAGAGCAGGCGCAGCATGTACACGGCGGTAATGGCCGCGCCTATCACGCCGAGCACGCCCAGAATCGGGTAGGTCTGGAACAGCCCCAGGAACACCAGCAGCTCGGCCACGAATCCGCTGAGCCCTGGCAAGCCCAGCGAAGTGAGGCCTGCGATGACCAAAAAGGCCGACGTGAACCCCATACGCTTGGCCAGCCCTTCGAGTACTGCAATGTCGCGGGTGTGTGTCTTGTCGTAGATCACGCCCACAAGCGCGAAGAATAGCGCCGTCATCACGCCGTGCGAGAACATCTGGAGCACGGCTCCGTTCACCCCCAGCGGGTGAAGCGTCGCCAGACCCATCAGCACGTAACCCATGTGGCTGACGCTGGAGTAGCCGATAACGTACTTCAGGTCTGTCTGGCCCATCGCGGAAATCGCGCCGTAGATGACGTTCACCGTTCCCAGCGCCACCAGCGCCGGCATCCAGAACTCCGCGCCCTCCGGCAGCAGGAACATGCCAATGCGGAGTATGCCGAAGGCGCCCAGCTTCATCAACACGCCGGCGTGCACCATGCTCACGGCTGTCGGCGCGGCCACGTGGCCGTCGGGCGACCAGGTGTGGAACGGCCACAGGCCCGCGAGCACGCCGAATCCGACGGCCAGGAATGGGAAGAACACCTTCTGGAATGTAGGCGAAAACTCGGCATTCTGGAGTTCGATTATGTCGAACGTGCCGAGCCCGGCCTCCGAGAAGATTGCGATGATGGCGATCCAGATGAGCACGCTTCCCGCGACAAGATAGATCGTCAGCTTCATCGCGCTGTATTCCTTGGTGCGCGAAAACGACGGGAAGGTGCTGCTGCTACCCCAGACCCCTATGAGCAGGTACATCGGCAGAACCGACAGCTCGAAGAAGAAGAAGAAGAAGAACAAGTCCAGCGTGGCGAACACGCCGAACACCCCCGCGAGCAACAGGAAGTAGAGAATGAAGAAGTCCTTGTTGCGCTCCTCCAGCTTGCACGACACCAGCACGCCGGTGAACATGACGATTCCGGTCAGAAGGATCATCGGCGCGGATATGCCGTCTATGCCGAGCGTCAGCGTTATCCCGTCGTCGCCCAGCGGCCACGGGCCGGGAATGCTGAGCCATTGCCAGGTGCGGGTGAACTGCAGGCCGCCCTCGGCGTGGTCGTAGAATCCGAAGGCGTAGAAGCTGAGGATCATGCAGGCGACAGCGAATGCCGCGGCGATCCAGCGCACGGTCTGTGCGCGGTAGCCGGGAATCGCGATGAGTAACGCTGCCCCTACCATAGGCAGCGCGATCAGCGCGATCAGCAAGTAGCTGTCGAATATCTCCAGCATACCTTACGCCTGGTCCTGCCCCTGTGCCGGCAGATTCGTGCCGAACCGCACGCCAAATCCGTCGGGGTCGGCTATGGTGAAGTCGCGCAAGCCGTAGTACTGGTCGGCGATGGGCCGAACAACGCGCGCGCCCATCTCCTGGGCAAGCTCCCAGTATCGGTCCACGTCCGGCACCATCACCCGCACGTTGGCTTGAGGCGAGTCGGGTACGGGGCCGAGCCCGCCCGGCTCGTCCAGGTAGAGGTGGTGGCCTTCCCAGGTGAGTTCAACGAAGTCGCCGTCGTCCCGGAGAAGCTCAAACCCCAGCCGCTGGTAGAATTCGACCGACTTCTTGATGTCGCGCACGAATATCTCGGTGACCAACTGCTCCGTAGAGTCTATATAGCTCTCCATAGCCTTCCTTTCGTCCGAGGCCGAGGCTGCGTTATGCCAGCACCAGCCACCACAGCGCCGAAAGGCCCAGCACGCCCAGCGCCATGACCAAGCCGTAGTTGTACAACCGGCCTGTCTGGACGAGGCGCATCCTCACGGCCGAAAGCATTATCGACCAGGCCGGCCCGTCCACGCCGGTGTCGTTGACCACCACACGGTCGAACAGCGCGATAAATCGACTGAACGCCAGCGCTACCCTGTCGATCGCCCACTGGTATGCCTCGTCGACGTAGTACTTGTTCTCCAGCAAACGCAGCAGCCGGCTGTCCCGCCCCTCGAACGGCGTCACTTTCCCCCGTCCCCAGATGCGCCAGCCGTAGACCAGGCCCCCGAGGATCAGCAACGCAGACAACACCGGAAGCCAGAGCGGCGCGTGGTGCACGCCCCCTCCCACCAGGAAGCCGCCGAATCCGGTGTAGGAATCGCTCCAGCCGTAGGCGGCCAAGCCTAGCAGAAGCGCGAACAGCGCCAGCACCGCCAGAGGGAGCGTCATCAGCCACGGCGACTCGTGTGCCCCCTCGCCCCGGTTGCGCCCGAAGCAGACTACGAGCGCCAGCCGCGCCATATAAGCGGCGCTGAGCACCGAGCCTGCCAGAGCTGCGACCAGCAGGACGGGGTGCCTGTGGTCTAGCACCGCCAGCATGATCTCATCCTTGCTGAAAAAGCCGCTGAGCGGCACAAGTCCGGCGAGAGAGGCCGCCCCTATAACGAATGTAATCGCCGTGATCGGCATAACGCGCACCAGCCCGCCCATCTCGCGAATGTCGGTCTTCTCGGTGCCGTGCGTGACACTGCCGGCGCCGAGGAAGAGCAGCGCCTTGGATACGCCGTGGGCAACGAGGTGGAGCATCGCCGCGGCCACGCTCAGCGCGCCCAGCGACAGCATCATCAGGCCCAGGTGGCTGATGGTGGAGTAGGCAAGCACGCGCTTGAGGTCGGTCATCACCAGCGCGAGCGTGCCGGCGAACAGGAAGGTCACCAGGCCGACCACCCCAACCCCCAGCAGCACCAGGGGCGCGAGCTCGAACAGCGGCATCAGCCGCGCGACGAGATAGACCCCCGCGGCAACCATCGTCGCCGCGTGTATCAGCGCGCTCACCGGCGTGGGGCCTTCCATTGCGTCGGGCAGCCACACGTGAAACGGGAACTGCGCGGACTTGCCCATCGCGCCAAGGAAGATGAGCGCCATAGAAGCGGTGAGGGTTCCCTGTGCGATGCCGCCCTGCTGGGCCACGTGGAAAATGGTGGAAATCTCGAACGATCCCGTGGCTCGGTACAGCAGAATGATTCCGATGAGCAGCCCGACGTCGCCGATGCGGGTTGTGATGAACGCCTTCTTCGCCGCCTCGGCCGCGGAGCGTCGCTCGTACCAGAAGCCGATCAGCAGGAACGAGCCCAGCCCGACCAGCTCCCAGGCGACGTAGAGAAACACCAGGTTGTCGGCCAGCACCAGCGCAAGCATCGCCGCGACGAAAAGCGCGTGCGCCGCAAAGTACCAACCGAAGCGCGGGTCGCCCTTCATGTACGACACGGAATAAAGCTGGACCAGCAGGGCCACGAAAGTCACCAGCCCCAGCATAGTCACCGACAGCCGGTCAACCGTAACTCCCCAGGTGATGTTGGTCTCTCCGATGGAAAGCCAATTGATGCTGAAGAAAGCGTCACCGCTGCTCAGCAAATCGGCGAACACATACCAGAACAGCACGAAGCCCAGCGCGATAGCGGCAATGGAGACGAACGCCCCCTTACCGGGAAGGAATCTGCCGACAATAGCAACGATGAAGAATGCGGAAGCGCTGAGGGCCGGAATGACCCACGCCCAGTTGGTACCTATGGTGTCGGCTAAAGGCATCTGTCTCTACAAGCCTCTACAGGCTCGCAAGCCGCACGCATTGGGGGGCGCGCTCCGGCTTCCTTCCAATGGTCTTGGCGCTACCACTTCAGCAGGTCCAGCTCGTCCACGTTCACGGAGGAGCGGTTACGGTACAGCCGTAGGATGATGGCTATGGCGAGCGCAAGCTCGGCCGCCGCGATGGTGATGACGAACACCACGATCACCTGGCCCAACGCCCGCTGCGGTTCGGCGAAGTCCATGAAAGCGGAGAAGCCTATCAGATTGATGTTGACGGCGTTCAGCATCAACTCGATGGACATGAGAATGAGCACCGCGCTGCGCTTTGCCAGCACGCCATACAGCCCTATGGCGAAAAGTGCGGCGCTGAGCACCTGGAAGTGCGCGAGTTCTATCAATCGCGCCCTCCGGTGTTACGCACCAGGATGACGGCCCCGATCAGCGCGACCAGCAGTATAAGCGAGGCCACCTCGAACGGCACGGCCCACTGCGCGAACAGCGTGTCCCCGAACACCTCGAACCCCACGCCCTGGCGGACCGGTTCGCCGTCCTGGCCTGTGCGAGTCCTGGTGCTGGTTGCCAACACCGAGGCGACCAGCAGGCCTAACACGCCGAGGGCAACAATCGCCGCTACGGGCCACTGGCGATTGTCGGAAAGGCGCTCGAAGTCCTGAATGCGCGTCAACATCAGCGCGAAGAGTATGACAATAACGATGGCCCCGCCGTAGATGAGCAGCTGTACCAAGGCCAGAAACTCGGCGAACGCCAGCAGAAAGAGTCCGGCGACGCCGATGAGTGATGCGAGCAGGGCGAAGGCGGCGTAAACAATGTTGCGGGTGAGAACCACACCCAGCGCGCCGCCCAGCGTCAGCGCCGCGGCGGCGTAGAACAGGATCAGAGAAGGCGTTACCATTCTCGGGCGGGTACTCCGTCTTGTATGCGGCGCTTCGGCTCTGCGCTATCGCGCGCGTGCGTCGACACGGGATTGGCAATATGAGCGCGCCTCACGGCGTTTCGGACTCGGCCTCTTGCGTTTCCTGGCCTTGGCGCTTGGCGGCGACGCGGGCGCGGGCAGCGGCGAGCCGCTCTTCCTTGCTCATCTCAGCCGCCGGTGCCGCAGACCCGGCTTCCTCGCCCTGGCGCTTGGCCGCGGCACGGGCGCGCGCAGCAGCGAGCCGCTCTTCCTTGCTCATCTCAGCCGCCGGTGCCGTAGAGCCGGCTTCCTCGCCCTGGCGCTTGGCCGCGGCACGGGCGCGCGCAGCAGCGAGCCGCTCTTCCTTGGTCATCGCCGCGGCTGGCGCTACGGCGCCTGCTTCCTGGCCTTGGCGCTTGGCGGCGGCGCGGGCACGCGCTGCGGCTAGCCGGTCCTCTTTACTCATAGGCGCGGCAGGGGCGGCTTGTGCGGCGGGCGCGGCGTCGCTCTTCAACGGCACGCCGCTGTTCTTTTCGGGCTGCGTCGGGTTCCAACCCGTCTTGGTCTGGAACTCCTGGCCCATCTCCAGCAGCTTGGGCAGGTCGGCACGGTTGCCGTTTCGTTCGTACTTGCTCAGCTCGTGCTCGTGGCTCATCTCGATTGCGTCGAAATTGCACACGTCGACGCATATGCCGCACAGGATGCAGCGCCCCAGGTTGATCTCGAACTCGCTGATGATCTTGCGCCGCCGGCTGGTGCCCTCCGCGTGCTTCGGGTTGTCCGTCATCTGCGCGCTCATGCACTGCGTGGGGCAGTTGCGTATGCACACCATGCAGCCGGTGCAGTAAGGCTCCGGGACGTCGCCGTCCCACAGCAGGGCAGGGAAGCCCATGTAGCGGTCCTGCACCGCCAGCCGCTTCTGCGGCTCCGGGTACTGAGCCGTAACCGGCTTGCGTCCTGCCGTCTTGAGGGTTACTTTCAGCCCTTCGAGAAAACCTATCATTGCCCGTTCCGTACAGCCATCGCGTGGCTGATCCAACTCTTATGTAGTCGCGGGGCAGAGGTCACAAGTCGGGCCTGTGCGCCTCAATCGTTCCCACGCTGCCACATCATTCCAGCAACCCTAGCACACGATTGACAAAGTCATGCACGTCGGGACGCACCTCTTCGATTTCGTAGTCCTCGAGAAAACCGTGGTAGAAGTTGATGTGGCATTTTTCCGCGACCGAAAACTTCAATCGGATTGTGTCGTCGGCCTGCTCTTCGGCGACGCGGCGGGCCGCCAGCTTCAGCGCCCGGTGGCTCCAGGAGTCCCACCCGCGCTGCTGCGCGAGCGCCATTATCGCGTGCGTGGCAGCCCCCCACAACTTCTCCGACGCCTGGAGGGAGTCACCGGCGGCGAACTCCCCGTCCGCATCCCGCAGGAAGTTCCGCGCCACCTCGTCATGTCTCAGGGCAACCATTGCACTCTTACCGTCCTGTCGCCAATTCGGCGCGGTCGCCGTGCTACCTCCGCAGGCTGCTGGCCGCGTGCACCGTGACGGTATCGCGCTCGATATCGGTTCCAGGCTTCTTCGATATCACGTAGAAAGCGCCCCCCAATACTATCACAGACACGACACCCAGTACCCACAGAGGCAGGTCGTAGAACATCACCACTCCGGTCAGCACTATGTTGAGGAACGACAACGGCACCAGCAGCTTCCAACCGAACGCCATGAGTTGGTCGATTCTCAGCCGGGGGTAGGTCCCCCGTATCCAGAAGATGACCAGGATCACAGCGTAGGTCTTGGCCAGGAACCACACCACAGATAGGGCCGAATGCGCCAAGCCCTCGAACGGCATCGCGGGCCATCGCCATCCGCCCAGGAACAGAAGCACTGTCAGGGCGGCGATGGTAAAGGTGTTGACGTACTCGGCGAGGAAGAAGACGGCCCAGTGCGCGCCGCTGTACTCCACGAACGGCCCGCCAACGACCTCGGACTCCGCGTGGTGGATGTCGAACGGCGTGCGCCCCAGCTCCGCCAGTCCCGCAAGCAGGAATATGAACAGACCCAGTGGCTGGATGAGTATGAAAGCGAAGTCGGCCTGCGCGTCCACGACCTCGCGCAGGTCGAGCGATTGCGCCAGCATGGCCACAGCCAGAATCGCCATGATGAAAGGTATCTCGTAGCTGATGAGCTGCCCCGCCGCGCGAAGGCCGCCCAGTATGGCGTACTTGTTCGCCGACCCCCAACCAGCCATCACCAGGCCCATGACCGACAGCACCGACACCGCCACGATGTAGAAGAGGCCAAGCTCCAGATTGCGTAGCACGAGATCGCGCGTCACGGGGATGGTGACCCACAGCAACAGTGCGGGCACGAACACCGCGATTGGCGCGAGCCAGTAGACGCGCCTGTCTGCCCAGGAGGGCAGGATGTCCTCTTTGGTCACCAGCTTCAGCGCGTCCGCGATGGGCTGAAGCGCCCCGTGGAAGCCGACGCGCATAGGCCCCATGCGCATCTGGATTCGGGCCAGCGCCTTGCGCTCGAGCCAGGTCAACGCCAGAACCATGACGGACAAGAACACCAGCAGCCCTGTGGCCGCCGCGCCGTACAGTGCGATCTGCTCGGCGCTCACCTGTCCACCTCGCCCAGAATGATGTCGATGGACCCCAGTATCACCACCGAGTCCGCGACGTAGGCGTTGCGGAGCATGTGCTGAAGCGCCTGAAGGGTGGCGAAGGACGGCGCCCTCACCTTCACGCGGTAGGGCTTGTCGCTACCGTCGCTCACCAGGAAGACGCCGAAGTCGCCACGCGGCGACTCGGTGCGCACGTAGACCTCGCCTTTGGGCGGGCGCAGGATCCGCCGCACGTTCGCCATGATCGGCCCGTCCTCCAGCTGCGACATCGCCTGCTCGACGATGCCTATGGACTGGCGCATCTCCTCCACGCGCACGTAGTACCGGTCCCAGCAGTCCCCGTAGGTGCCCACTGGGATGCCGAAGTCGAATCGGTCGTACATGAGGTACGGATCTGAGACACGAACGTCCTCGGCGACGCCGCTCGCCCTCAGGCTTGGGCCGGTCACGCCGAGCTCCAAAGCGTCCTCTGCCGAGATGGCGCCGATACCCTTGGTGCGCGCCAGAAACATCTCGTTCTGGGACAGCAACTCGTCGCACTCCTCGATGCCGCGCTTGAGCTGGTCCAGCAGCGTCGACACCCGCTTGCCGAAGTCCTCCGGCAGGTCCTCCTTCACGCCTCCGATGCGTATGTAGTTGTGCATCATACGCGCGCCGGTCACGCTCTCGAACAGCGCCTGAATGCGCTCGCGCTCGCGAAAGCCGTACAACACCGGGGTCATCGCGCCGACGTCCAGTCCGTAGACTCCATAGAACAGCATGTGGCTCGCCACGCGGTTCAGTTCGCACAGGATGACCCGGATCAGGTTCGCGCGCTCGGGCACTTCCAACGCCATCAGTTTTTCGGCAGCTAGGCAGAAGGCCAGCTCACCGTTCAGGTTCGCCACGTAGTCCAGCCGGTCGAACAGGGTTATGACCTGGCTGTAAAGCTCGCCCTCAGAGAGTTTTTCAGAGCCCCGGTGAAGGTAGCCTATGTGTGGCTCGGCCCGCACGATACGCTCGCCGTCCACCCAGATGACGAGGCGGAACACGCCGTGCGTGCTGGGGTGCTGCGGCCCCATGTTGATCATGAGGTCGATTGAGTCGGCTTGCTGCGTGGGTTGCTCTTGTATCTGCATAGTTCTAACGGCGTGCCGCGTTCGCTAGTTTGTTATCCGACTTGTTCCAGCAATCGAAAGTACCTCTCCCGACTCATTCCCGCCGTTCGCATGTTGTTGCGGATATGGGGCACAGCGACAAACCTCGGGCTTGTCTTTAATACAATAGGCCGGCGCACACCTGGCTTGGTAATCATGATATGGTCTCCTTGGCGACGTGCAACTTGAAAACCATCAAGTTCGAAAACACGAACCAACGCCCGATAGTGAACTGGCGTCAGCCGCCGTGCCGGTGAATTCAACCTACAACCGCAACCCTGTCCTCAGTGACTCGCTCACGCAGTTTCCATGTGTCGCCAAACTTATCGAACCCCGATTCCGACAGCACGTCGTCCAATGTCCCCAGTTCTTTGCACCCTTCCAGAAATACCTCCATGGCCTCTTGGAGAGATCTGCTGGCATCTTCTTGTGTATCTCCGAAACTGGACACATCGAGTTCACGGCAAAAGCCAACGAAGCAGCCGCCGTCCGGAAAGATTTCCGCTCGGTACTTCACCTTTGTCATAGCCGAACCTCGTTCAAACATCGGTTGCAACGCCATCTTGTGCATCAAAGATTGGATGGTTCCGCACCGCTACCACTCCTCGTAGTCGTGGAACGGGAAGCTCTTGAGTCCTGGATGCCCCTCGAAGCCATCGTACAGCAGCAGCGGGGAGAGGTTCGGGTGGCCCTGGAACACCACGCCGAAAAGATCGTGGCCCTCGCGCTCGAACCAATCGGCGCCGCGCCAGATGGAGATCACCGAAGGTACCAGGGGGTTGTCGTGGGATACCGACGTCTTCACCACCAGCTTGTGCCGCGTCTCGCGCGAAAACAGGTGGTAGTTGACCTCCAGCCTGTCCTCGTAGTCAACGACGGACAGGCAGCGCAGGTAGTGCAGCGAAAGCCTGGGGTCGCTTCTGAGAATGCGGCAGGCGGCCGGGACGTCCTGCGGGTCCACGGTCAGCGTGACCTCGTCCACGGCGGCGTCCACCCGCGCCTCTATGCCGTGCAACGCCTCGGGGAGCAACATCGACAGCGCCTCGGCCCGCTCGTCCAGCGAGACCGCGGCGACCGGGACGGGGGGCTCGCGCCTGTGCGGGCGGCTAGGAGGCTGAGCTTGCGCCACGTTGCTTGGCGTCCTGGGAAATCTTTTCCTGAAGCTGCATGATGCCGTTCATTAGCGCCTCAGGGCGGGGAGGGCAGCCCGGCACGTAGACGTCCACGGGAATGAGATGGTCGACGCCCATCACCACGGAATAGGAGCGGTAGTAGGGACCGCCGTTGGTCGCGCAACTGCCCATGGCGATGACCCACTTGGGGTCGGGCATCTGCTCGTACAGCAGCTTGATCGGCTCGGCCATCTTCTTGACAACCGTTCCCGCCACTATCATCACGTCGGCCTGCCTGGGCGAGGGCCAGGTCACCACGCCGAAGCGGTCCAAGTCGTGGTGCGACATGTGCGTGCTTATCATCTCGATGGCGCAGCAAGCCAGTCCGAAGGACAGCGTCCAAAGCGACGACTTCCTAGCCAAGGCGAACAACTCGTCCGACTTGGCGGTGAGCGCGTTAGGAAGGACGCGCTCGAACACGCTGCCCGCCGGCTCGTTGCCCCTGTGCGGCTGGTAGCCCTGGCCCAGTCTTACCTCCACTGGAGCACCCCCTTGCGCCACCCGTAGATAACGCCGAAGAACAGGATGGCGATGAATACGAGCATCTCGTAGAACACCGCGGGAATGGACGTCATAAAGACCAGGGCCCATGGGAACAAGAACACGGCTTCCACGTCGAAGATGAGGAACAGTATGGCGAAGACATAGTAGCGAATCTGGATCTGCGACCAGTTGAAAGGCGCGGGTTCGATACCGCACTCGTAGGGGATCTCTTTGATGGCGGATTTGCGCTTCGGCGCGAGGATAAACGACGCCGCGAACATCCCTATGATGGCCGCGAATCCAATGCCGGCGACAATGAGAACGGCCACCCAGTTGGCGTCGAAACCCTCCGGCAAATCACCACCTCAAAGCTATCGCTGCTGGCCGACAGTGTAGCACCGCCCGAAAAGGGGTGTCAATCACGAAGGCGAGGCTTGCTTGGTGCATCTACGTTGCGCCGGATACGCACCGGTAGGGGCGGGGTGGACAACGGTGTCAGGTTATCAAACCCTGCCGGCCGGATTCTCCGAATCCTCTTCCCATTTCAACGGGTTATTGGCGATGTACTCCCTAATCCGGTTCCATTCCTCGTCGTCTCGGATGATGCGCTCGTAATAGTTGCGCTGCCACAACACCTGTCCCGGTGTGTCCTTGGCGAGATTGGCCTGCTTGGTGGACACGGTCTTGAACGCTCCAACCAGCCTGCCGAGAGATTTGCGCGGCGCAGAATCGACGCGTCGTGAATTCCTGCCGTGCGTAGGGGCGGTTCGCGAACCGCCCGCGTCGAGATCACCAAGAACGATGACCCCATGAAGATGGTTGGGCATGACGACGTACTCCTCCAATCGCACGTACGGATAGCGTGTTTCCAGCCATTCCCACAATTGTGAGATCATTCGGCCGGTGTCGTTCAGTCGCATCTCACCGTCAATCACGTCGCCGAACAAGGTCATGCGGCCGCGTGTCACGACGGTCACAAAGTACGCGCCATCCTGGGCGTAACTGTAACCCCGTAACCTGATAGATTTGCGGCGAGGGAGGTGACTCCCGTCAAGCATACTTGTTGTCTCCGAAGTGTAAACCACATCGCCATAGCAACACGGGCGGTTCGCGAACCGCCCCTACGTCCGGCGAAGCCTGGGTCTAATGGACTCGCGGCTCTTCTTATCTCCGACGAATTGCAAGATGAAGGAGAATCTCAGAAGAGACTGCCCACCGCCCTCACAGGACCGCGCCCTTGGAGTCCTTGATCACCAGTGAATCCCTAGGATAGCCGAACTTCGCCACGATCTCGTAGCAGGCGTCCCTGACCTCCTCGGCACCTCCCCATTTGGCGTAGACCTCCTCTAGGCCCACTTGAATCTCAAACTTGGAGCCCTTGGACGCAGCAAACCAGTCCGTCATTGAGAGAAGGTTCTGACGGAATGTCTCAGGATGCCGACTCTGCATCAGTTCACAGAGTTCCAGCAGGAAATTATTCCAACCTTTGGGCTTCTTCAACTGGCGGGTCGTCTTCCTATTGACGGTTGGCGAGGTGGGTAGTGCGAATCTGGCAGGTTTACTTTTTGGGCCTTTGACCGGTGTAGTTACATTGTTCACCAGCGGTCCGTGAATCGACTCGATAAAGCGGATGACATTGCCTCGGTTTGCCGGTATGCCCTTCTTCTCAGCGAGTACCAAGATCAACTCTGCCAGCATGTTTTGATCGTCAGGGAGTTCACCCCAAACTTTGGTAAGTGCTTGCTTGAATTCTTGGTATACTTTCGACTCATTGTGTAGTTTCCGAGCTTCGGCTATTGTTGGTCCGTAATTGACCATGCTGTCATGTGCCAGGAATTGCGCGAACGTCCTCTCCGCGTCAGTCCCCTTTACACTGTGGTGATGTCAAATTCGAGGAACCTTCTGAGCGGCGCGCTCTTGCCTCTATTGGGTGGCAAAAATAGGCGCCAATTGCGCCCACTGGTCAATACGGCGAGTCTCGGTTTGGCAGACCGGCAATAACGGGCCAGCTGTTCCTCATCCTCATCATTCAGAATGTGCCACCAACGTTTGACTTCTATCAGTAATCGACTTTCGCCTTCAATCTGAAGGTCATAGTCAACTCTGCTGCCGTCTGACAGCCCGTGTTGTGGATATATCTCCAAGACGTCTTCGGTGTTCCACCCGACCTGCCTCAACAGAGGTAGAACTACGAAAATCTCAACCGCTCTCTCGTCGCGCTGTTCGAAGATAGCCTTCTGACTAACGATGCGAGCAAGAGTTGCCTCAAACGTGTCAGTCACCGTTTTCCCTCCAGATTGGCAAGTTTTTCAGCGCACATTTACAAGACGTTTGCAGACCTTGCAACATTCCGAACTTCTTCGAGGCCCCTTGTCCCTCAGGAGATTTGAAGCCTCTCTCCAGGCCCTCAAATGGACCCCTTCCCGTCGTCTGGGCCGCCCTATGCCAAATTGCTAATCTCCCTCCGGCAGGTGTGCCTGACCCGCCAGCATCCCGCCCAGCAGACGGGCCCTGCCATGTCACCTCCGACGAAGCTGTACGGCGCGCTTTCCTTCAACTTGGTCCGTAAGATGGCGCTGCAGGGCGTATCCATTCTCTGCGACAGACCGGCCGGCTAAACCGCCAACGTCTGCACTCCTTCGGAAGCGGCGACGCGACCAAGCACCCTGTCCAATGTCGCAAGTTCCGCGCGCCGGCGCTTGGCCAACTCCAAGTACAGTGCATCGTAAAAGGACAGTCCATGCCGCCTTGCCAAGCCCAGGGCCTCCCGAAAGTCGGGTTCTTCATCAGTCTGGATGGGTAAGCCCTTCAAGGCATCGAGGCGCACGTTGACCTCTCCCCATGAAATGCGCCCGCGCCTTTCTGCCGTCAGCAGGGAGTTGCGAACCTCCAGATGCCAGAGTTGCGGCACAGTCGCGCCGTCCTCCTTGAGCCGTTCAAGCGCTTCGTTAGCTCGCGGTTCATCTTCATCATCGAACAACCACGCAATGGCGACGGAATCATCGACGACCAGCAGGCTCACTGGCGGTGACCTTCATGGCGCGCCGCTAGTATCTCATCAGTTGTGAAGTTAATCCGCTTCCATGACGCGCGGCGTCGACGAAACTCTTCCACTGCCTTCCCTCCACTGGCCCGGTCCTGAGCGCGAGCGGGAACCATGTGTGCAACCGTCTTTCCGTGCCGGGTGATGGCTACGGTTTCTCCGCGTTCTACTGCCCTGAGCAGTTCGGCTAGGCGAGCCTTCGCTTCGGTAGCTTGAACCTCACGCATGTTCCCTCCAACTGGTTGTGTTGACTGGTTGATTCTAACATTAGCTTCCGGCAACTGGCAGCACTTGGTGCCAGGATGGAACCTGTTCCAGTTTAGCCGGTCGCAGGTATGAGGGGCCGGGCTTGCAACATCCCGTCACACTCCCGCCCCTTGCCGTCACACCCGCACCTACTGCCGCCGCACCCGCGCCCAATGTCGGCACTCCCTCGAAAGCCGGAGCACACAGATCGAGCGCCACACCGATCAAATCCCCGACCGTTGTACCGCCATCGAACGCAATTCACATATCAAGGCCGGCCCTCTCTCTACCGCCGCCCAAACCGGGACAGATGCCGTCTCTGCCAACCCTCCTTGATTCCTACGTACATCCGTGCTACGCTCCCCTCGTCGAGGGACCGACCCCGCCGCCCGCCGTCCGCGGACACGGCAGTTGGGACCTCACGCTGATCTGTCTCATTCCCGCCACATTTCGGCGCTTCCGTTCCTGAATACGGTCTAACCGTGTCCTCCAGACGGCCCGGACCGTCAAGGCTCCCAGCTATGGAATGGGACAGAATGAAACAAAATGAGACAGTTTTCGCGAAAATCCTCCTCAAAAGGCTGCCTTTGTCCCTTGCTCACCCGCCCTGTGCCGCCGACTGAACTGGGACAGGCTTGACCAAGTGCCCCATCTGGCCCGCCCTGCGCCCCCTGTGCTAAACTCCATTCGCCCCGCGAACCACCACTGCCGGTTATACGCCGCACCAGGAGATCGAACATGGTACCTCCGGAGAGTCTGTTCGGCGCCATCCCCACCTGGATAGGCGTCTACCTGGCAACCCTGCTGGCCTTCGGCGCGGCCGGGTACATCCTGCACCGCCGGGTGTTCAGCCTGGTGACGCTGGGCAAGCGGCCCAACCGATTCGACCAGCCGATTCGCAGGCTGTTCGGCGCGCTGCCATTCACGCTGGGCCAGAAGAAGGTGCTCCAGAGCGTGTCGCTGCCCAGGGACAGGGCGGGCCTGGCCCATTTCTTCATCTTCTGGGGCTTCCTCTCCTTTACTACCAGCTACCTGCTCTTCATCTTCGCCGACGCGATCTGGCCGCCGTTCTCCGAAACGATCATTACAGAGACCGGCGTCAAGATATTCTCCTACTACCTCAACGTGCTGGCCGTGGGCTTCTTCGTCGTACTCGCCTGGGCGGGCGTGCGCCGGTGGGTGGTGCGCCCCAGCAGGCTGGCTTTCGACCTCACGCAGAAGAAGGAGTCGCTTGTCATACTGCTGCTCATCGCCCTGCTCATGGCGCTGACGCTGCTGACCGAGGCGTTCTACGTGGCGGCGGGCGGCGAAGGCCCCCACGCCTCCGCGCCGATCGGCGGCGCGCTGGGCGAACTGTTCAGAGACGCCGGGCTGGGCGTTGACGCCGCGAACCTGCTACAGGGCCTGAGCTGGTGGGCGCATCTCGGCGTCATCCTGGGATTCTCCGTTTACATCCCGCTGTCCAAACACATGCACCTGGTCGCGGCGCCCATAAGCTTCTTCACAAGGTCGCTCGAGGCCAGGGGCACCCTCAACACCCCCATGGACCTGGAGACCGCCGAGCGGTTCGGCGCGTCCAAAATCCAGGACTTCAACTGGCGCGAGCTGCTGGACGGCTACTCCTGCGCGGTGTGCGGACGCTGCACCGACAACTGCCCGGCCAACATAAGCGGCAAGATCCTGTCGCCGATGCACATTGTGGAAAACATGAAAGAGCACGTGCTCGAGACCGGACCCAGCGTGGTGAGGGGCGAGGACGAGCAGGACGAGAAGCCACTGATCGGACGCTGGATTCAGGAAGAGGCGCTCTGGGACTGCCTGACCTGTGGCGCCTGCGTGCGCGAATGCCCCGTGGGAGTCGAGCACATCGACTCCATAGTCGACATGCGCCGCTACCTGGTGATGGAGAAGGCCGAGATGCCGGAGACTGCGATGAACGCCCTGCTGAGCATGGAGCAGCGCGGCCATCCATGGCGCGGCACCACCTACACCCGCACGGACTGGGCCGAGGGCCTGGACGTGAAGACGCTGGCCGAGCACCCGGAGGCCGAGGTGCTCTTCTGGGTCGGCTGCACCGCCGCGCTAGAGCAGCGCAGCCAGAGCGTCGCGCGCTCCATGGCCTCCGTGCTAAAGCGCGCCGGCGTGGACTTCGCCATCCTCGGCCCGGAAGAGACGTGCACGGGCGACCCCGCACGTCGCATGGGCAACGAGTACCTGTACCAGATAATGGCGCAGCAGAACATCGACACGATGAACAGCTACAACGTCAAGCGCGTGGTGACCGTCTGCCCGCACTGCTTCAACACCATCAAGAACGAGTACCCCCACCTGGGTGGCGAGTTCGAGGTGCAGCACTACAGCGAGTTCGTGGCCGATCTCATCGAGCAGGGCAAGATAAAGCCCCTGGTCACCATTGACACCGAGGTCGCCTACCACGACTCTTGCTACCTGGGCCGACACAACGGCATCTACGACGCGCCCCGGCAGATAGCCAACGCCATACCGGGCGTTAAGCTGGTCGAGATGGAGCGCAGGCGCGAGCGCGGATTCTGCTGCGGCGCTGGCGGCGGCCACATGTGGATCGAGGAGAGCCGCGGCACCCGCGTCAACCACGTCCGCACCGGCCACTTCCTGGACACCACGGCGGACACCGTCGGCGTATCCTGCCCCTTCTGCCTGCAGATGTTCGAGGAGGGCATAGGCTCCAAGGACGCCCAGGACACGCGCCGCGCCAAGGACCTATTGGAACTGCTGGACGAAAGCCTGGGCTAGAAGGGGCCATCTGACGGCGGACAAGCGTGAGTCGGCAATCTGCGGCCCGAGCAAGGTGGCAACTGTGCCAGCGCTGAAGAGGATTCTGATCATTGCCGGACCCAACGGCGCTGGCAAAACTACGTTCGCCACTGAGTTTCTGCCCAACGAGGCGGGATGCCCGACGTTCATAAACGCGGATATGATAGCGGCTGGGCTGAACCCGTTTCAGCCGGAGCGGTACGCTGTCCGCGCGGGCCGAATGATGCTTACGATGATCGACGACTACGTTCGCAGGGGCGAGAGCTTCGCCTTCGAGACGACGCTGAGCGGGCGCGGCTACGCGCGCATGATTCCGCAGTGGCAGGCGCAGGGCTACCAAGTCCTGCTATACTTTCTACGACTGCCTACGCCTGAGATGGCGGTGGCCCGCGTGCGGGATCGCGTGCGCGAGGGCGGTCACCACGTACCGGAAGACGTGGTGCGCCGACGACACGCCGCCGGCTGGCACAACTTCCAGCAAATCTACCGTGATATAGTGGACGATTGGATAGTGTACGATGCCACTGGAACAGCCCCCATACTATTGGAAAGGAAGAGTATCTCATGACTACAGAGCAACCTGTGACCACTGAGAATCTTACAACGCCGGATCAAGACCATGAACCCGACCATGCCGAACTCGCCCTGATAGCCATGCGCCGCGCCGCTGTCAAGGCCCGCCGCCGCGCCATAGAAACGAAGGGCTATGTTCATACGTGGAGAGACGGCAAGATGGTCCACGACACCGAAGTCTAGCCTCCTCCCGGCGCCGCGACCACTCTACGGCAGCACCTCAATTTCACCCCCTTTTTGGCAATGTCAGCGCTTTCCGGGGGTTTCCGGCCCCGCGTGCCAAAACTCTCCGAAAACATGCCCCAATATGTGGTTGACAACCCATTTGTTCTCTGCTAGCTTTGCCTTCCGACTGCGCAAGACGTGTTGATTTTCCACACGCTGGGTGTGGGAAGGCGGCAGGGCAAGGTCGATCGCCCCGCTCAGCGCAAACACTCGGCCTATCGAAAAACTTCAAACTCAACATTCAACAGTTCAACGGAGGTGTATAGCGAAATGATAGAGTTCAAGGCGTGCTTCCGGTGTAAGGGGGACGTCAAAATCAACCAGGACATCTACGGCCCATACAGGCAGTGCTTGCAGTGCGGGCGCATGCAGGACGTGCAGGTCGTCGCGGACAAGCGCGAGGCCGTGGGCAGCAAGAACAGGGCCGCATAGGGTCTGGCGCCGAGAGGTGCCATCGTACCAGCCAAACGGGGGGCTTCCGGCGACGGAAGCTCTTTTGTTTGCCCGGCCGTAAGGGCATCGGGAGATGCCGTGTTGCCACATGGTGGGCCTTTGGGGGATAATGCGCTCGTGGCGCGCGGCGGCCGGACCGAGACGACAAGCAATCGAGGAGCATGACCATGAGGATGTACATCGGGGGAGAGTGGGTAGACAGGGACGACAAGGTGGAGGTGCTCAATCCCTACGACGGCTCGGTGATAGACACGGTGCCGTCGGCTGGGGTCGAGGACGTAGACCTAGCAGTCGCGAGCGCAGAGCGTGGCGCCCGGGAGATGGCGCGGCTGACCGCCTACGACCGATTCGCCATTCTCCGAAGGGCCGCCGACATCCTGAACGAGCACCGCGAGGAGCTGGGCCGCCTGATCACGATGGAGGAGGGCAAGGTCATCGCCGAGGGCCGCACCGAGGTGGACCGTGCGGTGCAGACCATTAGCCTGTCCGGCGAGGAGGCGAAGCGGCTCTACGGCGAGACGGTGCCATTCGACGCAGCGCCGAGCTACACCGGGCAGATGGGCTTCACCCTGCGTGTGCCCTGCGGCGTGGTCGCAGCCATCAGCCCGTTCAACTTCCCGCTCAACCTGGTCTGCCACAAGGTCGGCCCCGCGCTCGCCGCCGGAAACGCCGTGATTATCAAGCCCGCGTCGGACACACCATTGTCGGCGCTCAAGCTGACCGAGGTGCTGCTGGAGGCGGGCGCGCCGCCGGAGGCCGTGCAGTGCGTGACCGGCCCCGGTGGCAGGATAGGCGACGCGCTCGTGTCCGATCCCCGCGTGCGGAAGGTCACCTTCACCGGAAGCCGTGAGGTCGGGGAGCACATCTGCCGCACGGCCGGCCTGAAGAAGGTCACGATGGAGCTCGGGTCGAACTCGCCGCTCATCGTCATGCCCGACGCCGACCTTGGCAAAGTAGTGGCCGCCACCATATCCAGTGGGTTCGCCAATGCCGGCCAGGTGTGCATATCCGCCCAGCGCGTCATAGCCAGCCGCAGCGTCTACGCCGACTACCTCGACGCCCTGCGCGACGGCGTCGAGTCCATCAGCACCGGCGACCCGCTCAGCGAGGCGGTTGCCATGGGTCCGATGGTCAAGGAACAGGAGGCGGCGCGCGTCGACGCCTGGCTCCGCGAGGCCGTGGGTGCGGGGGCGCGGGTCGTCACCGGCGGCGGGTACTCCGGCTCGATGCATGCGCCGACGGTGCTCGCCGACGTGAGCGCGGACATGCGCGTCTCGTGCGACGAGCTGTTCGGCCCAGCGGTCGCCGTCACGCCCTTCTCAGACATAGACGAGGCCATCGCCATGGCGAACGACAGCGACTACGGCCTCAGCGCCGGAATCTTCACCCAGAACATCGACTGGGCGATGCGTTTCGCCCGCGAGGTCGACTCCGGCAATCTGCACATCAACTCTGGACCCGGCTGGCGCGCCGACCTCATGCCGTACGGTGGGCTGAAGTACAGCGGCATGGGCAAAGAGGGGCCCCGGTACGCCGTTCTGGAGATGACGGAGATGAAGACGGTGGTGATCCACCCGTAGGGGCGTCACAAGCCGCCGATTCGGGACGGCAATTCGAGACGAAAGCGCCACAGGGAATCTGGTATGATTTCCGCAACACACGCTGACGGAGGACTCATGGTCGGGCAAAGAAGGCTGCCGAGCTGGCTGAAGGTGAGGATGCCGGGCGGCCCCAACTACCTGGAGCTGCGCGAGCGGCTGCGCGGCGACCAGCTGCACACCGTCTGCGAGGAGGCGCGCTGCCCCAACATTGGCGACTGCTGGGAGCGCAAGACAGCGACCTTCATGATTCTCGGCGACATCTGCACGCGGGCGTGCTCCTACTGCGCCGTGACCACGGGCACACCGCTGACACTCGACCTCGGTGAACCCGTGCGGTTGGCGGAGACGGTCGAGCGCATGGGCCTGGAGTACGCCGTTATAACCTCGGTGAACAGGGACGAGCTGGCTGACGGCGGCGCGTTCATCTTCGCCGAGTGCATCCGGCAGATCCACAAGCGCCTGCCCAACTGCAAGGTGGAGACGCTCATCCCCGACTTTGAGGGTAACTGGGACGCCCTGGAGCGCGTGATGGAGGCTGGCCCCGAGACGCTGAACCACAACATCGAGACGGTGCGGCGAGTGTTCAGCCGCGTCAGGCCGAAAGGCGACTACGACCAGTCCCTGGAACTGCTGAAGCGCGCGAAGCAGATTGCCCCGCACGGCGTAACCAAGTCGGGCATGATGGTCGGGCTGGGCGAAACCCGACACGAGATTGCTGAGACGATGGCGGATCTTCGCGAGGTGGAGTGCGACCTGCTGACAATCGGGCAGTATCTGCGGCCCTCGGACAAGCACGCCCCGCTGTCGCGCTGGTACACTCCGGACGAGTTCGAGGAGCTACGGGAGCTGGGGGAGTCGATGGGGTTCAGGCACGTCGCCTCGGGGCCTTTGGTGCGAAGCTCCTACCACGCGGACGAGCAGCACAGGGCGGCGACCGCCGTCAGGGCATAACTGACCGCCCGCGGCGAGTGTACCACGCCGCGCCAAGGCCCAGGGGCAATTCGCGAACCGCCCGGCGAGCGAGCGCCCGCCTAGTCGGAGGAGGGGAGCTTGCGGGGTTGCTGCACCGCCATTTCGTCGTCGTGGCACTGGACGGCGCCCTGGCCGGCCTTGGTGCAGAGCACCATCGTGCCGCATACTTCGCACTGGTACCTTCGACCCAGTTGGTTCGACATTTTCGCACGTACTCCTGGTGTGGATGCCCGGACGGAGTGCCCGCGGCCTATACTAGGTCCGTCGCGTATATGCCGGCCCCTAACCGGAATGACTGCGCCTCGAGGGGCTGGCTCGGCGGGGCTGGCTACTTCAATGGCACCGGATCGCCGCAGCACCTCATCGTACCCTCCCCACCCTTAGTTACGACGAATTCCGAGCCACACTTGGGGCAAGAATACCGTTTTCCAGTTTCGTTCGCCAAAATCAGATGCACCTCGGTTTGTTTCGTTAAACTGAGATTATAGTGTTGGGACGCTGAGCCGTCAAACTGGTAGGCACGCGGGCGCCGGGGCCGTCGGCCCTAGCGGGCCGTCCAGCCGCCGTCTATCACCAGCTCGCTGCCGGTTACGAACGACGATTCGTCAGAGGCGAGGTAGAGCACGCCGTAGGCTACGTCGATGGGCTGGCCGTACCTGGCGAGCGGGATGCGCGACAACATCAGCTCCCGCGTTGCCGGGTCGGCGCGCCGCTCCTCGGTCATAGGCGTGACAATGGGACCAGGATGTACCGAGTTGGCGCGTATGCCGTCGGCGGCGTACTGGATCGCGGTCGTCTTAGTGAATATCCGCACTGCGCCCTTGGACGCCTGGTACTGCGGGCTGCTGTTGTCCGTGCCCACCAGCCCGAGCTGCGACGAGATATTGATTATCGAGCCGCCCCCGACCTTCTGCATCTCCGGAATGGCGCACCGTGTGCCGAGGAACACGCCCTTGGCGTTGATGTCCATCACGCGCTCCCAGTCCTCCACGCGCGTGTCCTCAACCATGCTGCGGCCGCTGACGCCGGCGTTGTTGACCAGCACGTCGAGCCGGCCGTAACGCTCGACCGTCGCGGCGACCGCGCGCTCCCAGTCGGCCTCGCTTGTCACGTCAAGCGGCACGAACATGGCGTCGCCGCCGGACCCGTCGATGTCCGCCGCGACCTGCCGGCCCTCGGCCTCGAGCACGTCGCCGATAACGACCTTCGCGCCGTTCTCGGCGAAGAGCCGCGCCTCAGTCTCCCCCATCCCGCGCGCGCCGCCGCTGATGAATGCAACCTTTCCTGCCAATCTCATGGAGGGCCTCCTCTTGCTGGTTAGGGGACTAAACTCGCGCCGCGCCGAATCGGTCGAGGCGGAACAGGTCGATGTCGAGCCGCGAGCGGCCATCCGCCAGCAGCTCGGCGAGGATCTCGCCAATGGCGCTGGCGAACTTGAAACCGTGGCCCGAGCAGGGACTCGCGATAAGCGTCTGCGGGGCCTCGGGGTGGAAGTCTATCAGGAAATGGGTGTCGGGCGTGTTGGTGAACATGCACACCTGCGCCGAGAGCGCGGGGCCGTTGGCCGAGGGCAGGTAGCGCTCCAGCATTGCCCGCACCGCGTCCTCGTCCCGCTGGGAGACCTCGCGGTCGAGCGAGTCAACCTCGGTCTCCTCGCCCTGGTGCATCAGCGCCACTTTCACACCGCTGCCCATGTTGGGGAAGCCGTAGAAGTGGCGGTCCTGGCCGTGGTCCCACAAGAAGATGGGGCATCGGTCGGGGGAGAAGTAGTCCGGGTTGGCGTCCGGTTCGAACCAGACGAGCACCTGCCGCTCCACGACAAGCGGCAGCCGGAGGCCGTTCGCGAGTCCGGGGATCCACGCGCCCGCGGACAGCAGCAGCCTACCGGCCCGGTACTCGCCTTTCGCGGTCCGCACCCGGACGCCCTCGCCGTCAGCCTCCCACGATTCGACAGGTTCGTCGAATCGCAGCTCCGCGCCTTTCGCCCGCGCGATGTCCAGATGCGACCGCACGCATTCCTCGGGGAACAAGATGCCGGCTCTGCCGTCCCAAATGGCTACCGTACCCTCCGCGGGTGTAAGTGCGGGGAAGCGCTCGGTAACCTCGGCAGGCGACAATCGCTCGTAGGGAAGGTGGTGGGTCCGCGCGCTCAGCTCCGCGCCAGTGACAAGCGCGCTGTCGGGCGGGCCGACCATCACGCCGCCCGATTGCAGGAAGAGATTGCGCCCGCTCTCCTCCTCCAACTGCTCCCACAGCTCGTAGGCGCGCTGGATTATCGGCACGTAGGATGGGTGTTCGAAGTAGGCCTCTCGTATTATCCGAGTCTCGCCGTGTGAGGAGCCGAGCGTGTGCGGCGGAGAGTAGCGGTCCAGCCCCAGCACGCTCGCGCCCCTTCTGGCCAGGTGGTAGGCCGCGGCGCTGCCCATCGCGCCCAGCCCCGCTATCGCGAAGTCGTATGTGTCGGTCATCAGTTGAAACCTGCCTTCTTCCTCACCAGCCGGGGACGTCGGGCGGCTCGCGCATGGCGAGCTCGACGTACCGTTCGGCGTCTTCCTCCAGCAGCAGCCGCTGCGACACCAGCCTCTCGCACGCGGCGGCTACGGCCCTCACGTAGCTGGCGCGAGTGGGGTAGCGCTCGCGAATCGACGGGCGCGGATCGCCGGCGCGGGACCGTTCTTCCGCGTCGGCGGCGAAGGGCAGATAGCTGCCGAGCGTCCCCGACTGCGCCTCGCCGGCGGACCCGTCCGGCCTGTAGTTCCAGCCGGTGTAGGTGGCGACAGGCGTCTCGACGTGGGGCGTGCGTATGCCGGCGACCTCGTTGCCGTCGGCGTCGACCTGGGATATCAGCACGGCGTACTCGCGGCCCTTGTCCTCCACGGGCGGATCCCCCGCGATGATGCCCTTGTCGAACATCGGGCCGTGGTCCTGCACGTACAGACGGTTTGTCTGGTCGGGGTGTTCCACGCCCTCCACGGACGGGAACCGCGACCTGGCGACGTCAGCGGGAACGGCCGTCTCGTCGCGGCGGGTGGGAACACTGCTCTCAGGCGGCGCCACGCCGGACGTTGCCCAGTCATCCAGGCGGTCCAGCAGCGCTCGCAGCAGAGGCGTGGTGTTAAGCGGGTTGGACGGGTGCCGGTGGTTGCCCTCCCGCGGGCCGCCCAGCGGGTCGGCGTTGTGCTGAGAACCCGCGAAGAGGAACACCCGCGCGCCGTCGTGGTCCGGCAGGTCGCCGCCGAGCGAATCAGTGTGTACCAGCGAGCCCCGCCGGTCCCAGTACTCGGACGCGGTCTGCGTGTGGATGACCAGGGGATCAGTATCGGGCCTCTTCAGAATGCCGTCGATCTTGCCGGTTAGGGCGTCGGTGGTGACCGAGTAAGCAAACGGGAACTGGTCTGACGGGTAGAGCCGGTCGTTGTGCTGTCGGGGGAAGCGGCCAGGCTGGGCGAAGCGGTAGTTGAGCATCACGCGCCCACCGCCTGAGACGTGCGGCGAGATTGCGTCGAACACGCGCCGCCCCGTCGCGTCCTCATTGAACCCGCGGTACACAAACTCCCGCAGGAAGCGTCCGCTCTGCGAACGCCCCCAGCCGTACACCCGCTCGATGCCGTCACCGTTACGCCTGAGCGGGTTGGGGGTGCCGCCCGAGTCGGCGTCGTCACAGCGCAGGAAAGACAGCAGGTCGCGAACGCCGGCGAATCCCAGCCCCAGCACTCGCGGGTTCTTCGCCTCGTAGATCAGTTCGTACAGCCAGCCGGGCCGGAATCCCTCAGGCAGGTGGCACCAGTAGGGCGACGGCTCTGCCAGGCCGTCGTCGCCCACCGACGCGAACCGCCACTGGTCGGCGGGGATGGCGACGCGATGGTCGCGCTCGTACTCGCGGACGGTGAACGTGTAGGCCGCCGTGTCGGTCGAGACAGTCTTGTAGCTGTCGGTGTAGTGATTGCCGCTGAGGGGAAGGGCGGTCACGCCAGGCTCGTCGACCATGAATTCGGTGCGCACCGCGCCGGTGATGGGTGCGCCGTCCTGGCTCGCGACGGGCAGCCGCATCGTCAGGCGTCCGGCGCCGGGGCTGATGTCGCCCTGCCAGCCCGACCATACGACGGTGTAGCCGCGGCGCATCAAGAAGCCGTTGCCGGCGTGCTCTCGCGCGTACGGCTGGTTGTCGTGAACGGCGTCGTTGAAGAACTGCAGGCAACGCACGTTGCCGCGGTTGTTGACGTCGTAGAGAATGCGGCGGTTCCCGCGCTCCACGTCCGCGGGCTTGAGCATGTAGAAGTCGGCTGAGTACTCGACCAGCCCATCGGCGTTCCGCGGGGCGTGCTCCAGGTCAACCACGTCGGCGAACTCAGGCGCGCCGGGGTCGATAGAAAAGTCCACGCGGCCCGACAGCCGCTCGTAGGAGCCGACGTCACCGAAGCTCTCACCCTCCGCGAACGGCTCTCGGACGTCGACTACGAGTCTGATCTGAGCGGTCATGCTGTGCGGCCTCCGGCGGGCAGGGTAGGGAGCATCGGCGTGCTGCAATTCTAGGGGAACAGCCTCTCGCACTCAAGCGGGGGATGCCTATGTAGCTCGCGGGAGTGCGGCAGGCGGTGCGGAAGGGGCCGGCCTGAGCAGGCGAATGACAGCTAAATGCTGCCTGAGCGCCGGTTTTTCCGCGAATTTTGTCCCATTTTGTTCCATTCTGTCTCTTTTCCTAGCTGGGGACCCCGGCGATTCGGGCTGCTTGGAGGGCCTGGCAAGAACGTATCTGGGAACGAGAGACGCCAAATCGGACCGAAATGAGACAGGTAGCAAGGGATCCCGATTAGCCATCCGTGGTGGCCGGTAGGCGGGGTCGATCCCTCACGAAACGGAGAGTAGCACGGATGTGCGTGGAGTTCAAGAGCGTAGTGGAATCAGAGCCTGTCCCAGTTCAGTCGGACGCCGGCAGCAACTGGGACAGGCCCACACGACTCCCTTCGAGCTACAGCTTGGACTTCGGGCGCTCCTTGGTAGGGTCCACGAAGGGCACGCGCACCACTTCAGCGTCCACGACGCCGCTGGCGGGAAGCATGGCCTTGAGTCGCGTGCCGCGCCGCCAGTGCGACTTCGGCAGCGCGGCCAGCGCTATATTCGACTCGAGGTTCGGCGACCAGAACGCGCTCGTAATGTATCCCAGGTGCTCGCCGTCCTCTGCGCTGAGCACTGGATAGAAGCTCTCGTTGTACCAGACGATCGGGTCGCCCCCCAGCTTCAGCCCTACCAGGCGCTGCTGCACGCCCCGCTCCTTTATGGCGGCCAGCGCGTCTTTGCCGATGAAGTTCGGTTTGCCGAGGTCCACCTGCCAGCCAAGCCGGACCTCGTAGGGGTTGTTCTCGATGTCCATGTCCTGCCCATAGGACAGTATGCCCGCCTCCAGCCTGCGCAGGTGGCTGGGCGCGATGACGCGCAGGTTGAACTCCTCGCCCTGCTCCAAGATGTGCGGCCAAACGTCGTCGGCGTGGATGGTTGCGTCGTGCAGATAGATCTCGAAGCCCACCTCGGCCGAGAAGCCGGTGCGCGAGATGGTCACGTCGTGGCCGTTGAGCTTGTCGCGCATGAGGCCGTAGTATGGGATATCGCGGATGCGGGGACCAAACATCTTCTCCATCAGCGCCGCCGACTTGGGGCCTTGTATCTGAACGGGGGCGACGTCGATTTCGTTGATCTCGACGTCGTAGCCGGCGCTCGAGTTTACCCCCTGCGCCCAGAGCAACACGTCGGAGTCGGATATGCTGAACCAGAACTCGTCCTCCGCCACGCGAAGCAGCACCGGGTCGTTTATTATTCCGCCTACCTGGTTGCACAGAATCACGTACCGCGCCGTCATCGCCGGGAGCACCTTTGCAACATCGCGAGTGATGAGCAGGTTCACGAAGTCGGCGGCGTCCGGTCCCTTGACCTGTATCTGGCGCTCGCAGGCGACGTCCCACATCGTCACGTGGTCGGTAAGGTACCTGTACTCCTCGATAAGCCCGCCGTCCTCTGGCTTGATGTACGCCCTGGGGTGGTAAACGTGGTTGTAGGTGGTGTAAGCCCAGGCACCGGCCTGCTTGGACAGGTGCCACCACGGGGACTTCCTAACGCGCGTAGATATCAGCATCTGGGCGTCGCTGTTCCCACTCTGCCGGAGATTTACCGGCACGCGGCGCTGCTTGAGTTTGTCGATTACGAGGTTTTGAGCCATTCCGGCGCCTCCTACTAGATGGCGGATTATGTATTTCGACAAGACGCCAATAATCGAGAAGCAAGCTCAGCTCGCGCAAGTGTTTCTATAGGCCGCCTCCCTCAATCCAAGCTCCCTCCAAAGCCCCTTCCTCCTGGATGGGGGAAGGTTGGGATGGGGGTGACAGCCCCGCCTCCGCCAGAATCGCGGGGATGCGGGCCTCCCATCCGATAGCCATGACGTGAACGCCCTGGCACATTCCGCGGAGATCGCGAATGAGCCTGGCGGCGATTTCGACGCCGGCGGCAGTAGAGTCCGCGGCGGCCTCCATCTCGTCGATGAGCGGCTGCGGCACGTGCACTCCCGGCAGCCTGTCGTTGAGGAAGCGGGCCATTCTCGCCGACTTCAGCACGATTACGCCAGCGAGCACGGGTACGCCGCACCGGCCGGCGCTCGACATGAACGACTCGAACGCGCCCGGATCGTAAACTGCCTGAGTCTGGAAGAATGCCGCGCCGAGACGCGCCTTGTCCTCCATGCGGGCCAGCTCGCGTTCCACGTCGTCAGCACCAGGGTTGACCACGGCGCCGGCGAACAGCGTGGTCGCGCCGGACAGCCTGTTGCCGTGCAGGTCGGCGCCGGCATTCAGGTCGCGTGCGGCCTCCAGGAGGGACTCGGCTCTCAGGTCGAAGACGCCGACCGCGTCCGGGTGGTCGCCCGCGCCGGGCGGGTCGCCGCTCATGCAAAGCAGGTTCGTCACGCCAAGCGCGGACGCCGCGAGCATGTCGCCCTCGAGCGCGATTCGGTTGCGGTCGCGGCCCGTGAACTGCACGATAGGCTCGATGCCCCGCCCCCGGAGCACGTGCGCGGCCGCAATGGGCGACATGGCCATGTTCGCGCCCGCAGAGTCGGTCAGATTTAAGGCGTCAACCCAGCCCCGTAGCAGGTTCGCCCGCTTGAACAACGGACGGAGGTCAGTTCCCTTGGGAGGGTTCAACTCCGCCGTGACGACGAACTTTCCGGACTCGAGGGTCTTCGAAAACGCCTGCAACGGCTCACCTCATAGAGCGGTTCATTCCGGTCTCAGGCAACGTCGAAAGTGGTCTCTCCCTTGTCGAGCACGCTCTTGACATCGTTGGCGAACTCGCCGAGCTCGGAGGCGGTTGGCACTTCCGCCGAGCTCAGCTTCTCCTTGAATTTGCGATACAGCCAGTCTTCCTCCCGCCCACGCGGGAACTCGAAGAAGTCTCGGCTGAAGTGAGGCAGCTCACCGGGGCCAAAGCGCCCTTTGCCGGCGATGGAGTAACCCTCCAGGTTCTCGGTGCCCTTGCCAAGCACCTCGCCGGTCTCCACGTAGTGCTCCATGACCGGCTTCATGCCGTAGCGCTGTATCGGGCACACTATCATGCACACGGCGCAACCGTGGAAGGTGACCATCAACGGCCTGCAGCGCTCGTATATGACCTTGTTCTTGCGAACACCGCGCCACCAGACCTTCTCCCGCGTGAGGGCGCGTCCAGGGCAGCGGTTGACGCAGACCTGGCATTGCTGGCAGAACTTCTCAATGCCGTAATCCTGCGGCTGGTCGTATGTCACTGGCGCGTCGGTGGTGATGAGCATCAGCCGGGAGCGCGATCCGAAGTGGGGCGAAAGCAGCTGGCCGTTGGCTCCGAGCTGCCCCAGCCCGGCGGCGACGAACAGGGGAATGTACGGCCCGCTGCAGTCGCTGCCGTCGTGAATCTGGGCGCGGTAGCCCCTGGACCTGATGTAATCAGCGATGTCCATGCACCGCGCCTGCTGGGCCTCGTATGTCTCGAAGCGGGCGCGGTCTGCCTCCATGCCGGGTCCGCTCTGGGTCTGCACGTAGTCCTGTTCGAACGCGAGGCAGATGGCGTGCTCGAACTTGGCCCAGCGCTTCTTGGCGGCATACGTGTAGTGGCGGTCGTGCCTGGTGAATCCCACTTCGCCGAACCCCAGCTCGCGGGCCAGACGCCGGATGTCCTCCGTGAGGTCCTCGTCCGGAGCGGGCGTCCCCGAAGGCTCCACATCCGCCGAGTGCAGCGCCGCTTCGTACATGGGCACCATCCGGGCATCCTGCACCTCGCGGAACTCGGTCATATCCTGGGGCTGCGTCACCAGCGCCCACTGGCGGTCCGCGGAATGGTCTATCGCCTGGGTCTCCAAAGGGTACTCCCTGCTGTAGAAGGCCACGTCAGCCGGTTCCTGCGTAATACCGGGCACGCCGGCCAGATCCTCGGCAACGGGAATCTCAATATCAGGATCACCGGCCCTTCTGCCTGGTCTCCTCACCTTATGACTCAGCGGTTTTGCCATCTGGCTCCTCCTCCAGTGTCTCAGGCCTGGCCTCTAAACCCGCATCTTCTCGCCGGCAGGGTCGTAGAGCGGCTCCTTTGCGACGGTCGCGGGTAGCCGCTCGCCACAGTAGACCACGTCCACGCTGGTGCCCGGCGAGGCATGAGATGTGGGAAGGTAGCCATACACTATGCCGCGGCCTATGGTGTGCCCGTAGTTCGCGCTGGTCGCGTAGCCCAGCACCCTATCGCCGTCCACGATAGGTTCCTTACCCACGACCACGGCGTTCGGGTCGTCCAGGGTCATGCAGCACAGCCGGCGCTCCACTCCGCGCGCCCGGATTTCCCGCAGCGCGGCGCGGCCGATGAAGTCGCCCTTGCGCATCCGCACGGCGAAGCCTATGCCGGCCTCGTAGGGGTTGTAGTCGGTGTGGATGTCGTTGCCCCAGAGCCTGTAGCCCTTCTCCAGGCGCAGCGAGTCGAAGGCGCCGCCGCCCGCGGCTACCAGGCCGAGCGGCTGGCCGGCCTCCCACAGCGTGTCCCACAGCCGCAGGCCCATTTCGGTGGGCGCGTACAACTCCCAACCGAGCTCGCCCACGTAGGATATGCGGAGCGCCAGCACCGGCACCTCACCGACAGTGACGTGCTTCGCGCGGAGATAGGGAAACGCCTCATTACCCACGTCCTCGGAACACACGCGGGCCAGCACGTCACGCGCCCGTGGCCCCCACAGCCCGAGGGTGCAGAAGGCGGAGGACAGGTCGGACAGGGAAACCGAGCCGTCCGCCGGCAGATGCGAGCGAATCCAGTCCAGGTCGTGCAGGCCCATGGGACCGCCGGTTACAACCAGGAAGCGGTCCTCGGCCAATCGCGTGACGGTGAGGTCGCACTTGATGCCGCCGCTCTCCGTGAGCATCGACGTGTAGGTGACGGCGCCGATAGGCCGGTCCATCTGGTTGGCCGCAAGACGCTGTAGCGCCGCCAGCGCGCCCGGTCCGGCGAGCTCGAACTTGGCGAACGGCGTCAGGTCGAACAGCGCGGCACGTTCGCGCGCGGTCGCGTGCTCGGCCGCAACGGTGGGGGACCACTCCTGAGCGGCCCATCCCTCGCGGGATGTTCCGCGCGGGCTGAGCGAGTCCAGCAGCGCCTCGTTCGCGGTGTGCCACTGGGGCCGCTCCCAGCCGGCGGCCTCGAAGAAGACGGCTCCCAGCTCCTTCTGCCGCGCGAAGAACGGCGTCACGCGAACGTTGCGCGGTCTGGCGGGCTGCTGGCGCGGGTGGATGATGTCGTAGACCTCGCGGTACTGCTGGGACGCCCTTTCCCGCACGTATGGGCGCGCCAGTGCGTGGCGGTGGAAGCGCAGCACGTCGCCCTCGCGCAGGTCCTCTCCCGGCTCGCCGTACGCTATCCACTCGGCCACCGCCCGGCCCACGCCGCCCGCGTGCGTGATCCATACCGCTTGGGCGGACCAGAAGCCACGGAGGTCGGGCGATTCTCCGAGCACCGGAAAACCGTCCTGTGTGAAAGAGAACAGGCCATTGAACCGGCGCGTCAGGTCCGCGCCCTCCAGCGCCGGTAGCACGTCTCCCGCGACGGCCCGAGCGTGGGCGAAGTGGCGCGGCGTGTAGGGCATTTCGGCCGGCGGCGAAGCGGGATCGGCGAAGTCTGGCACACCGTCAGGCTCCACCGCAAGCGGCTCGTGCCGGTACGAGCCGATTCCCACGCTCTCGCCCTCCTGCCGGAAGTACATCGCCTCGTCCTGGTGGCGCAGCAGAGGCAGGGAAATCTCCTCGCCCGCGCCCGCCAGCTCGCGCAGCGGCTCCGTCACGGCGTAGATGTGCTGCATTGGCGAGAGCGGTATCGGCACTCCGGCGAGAGCGCCGACCCTCGGTCCCCATATGCCGGCGCAGGAAACAGCGAGGTCGGTCCGGATGGCGCCGGCGTCAGTGAGCACGACGGTGACATGCCCGTGGTCGGTGTCGAAGCCGGTGACGCGAACGCCGCCGAAGAATGCCGCGCCGCTCCGCTGGGCCTCGCGCGCCATCGCCTCGGCGGGCCGCGTGGCCCTGGTGTGCACGTCGGAGGGCACGTAGATGGCGCCGAGTATGCGCTTGGACAGCATGGGAAAGAGGCCCCACGCTTCCGACGGGCCGAGCAGGTGGGCCTCGACGCCCCAGCTCATGCCCAGACCCACTTTTCGCTTGAGGTCCTCGAGCCGCTCCGGTGTCCAGGCTACCTCCAGGCTGCCAACGGACTTCGCGCAGGGTTCGCCGTCCAGATCCATGCCCGTCCAGAGGCTGACCGTGTAGAGGGCAAAGGCCGTCATCATCTTGGAAGGGTTGACCTGGAAGACGAGGCCGGGCGCGTGGGAGGTGGAACCGCCGGTCTCGAAGAGAGGTCCCTGGTCGACGACGACGATGTCACGCCAACCCAGCCGGGTGAGATGGTACGCGACGCTGCAACCTACGATTCCCGCGCCGATGATGACCGCGCGAGCCTGGCTTGGAACTGCAACGTCAGGCATGATCTTAATGCCCCTTGGCCATTTCAGAGGTACCGGCCCTATGAAGTTGTGGGATACTACCACACGCAAGGAGCAATGGGAATGGGTTTTAGGCGACTCGCGGAGCGCAATTCCAGCAGCGGCGGCGTGCCGTGCCGGGCAGCCGCGCACCGGGTGGGCAGCGCGCACAGCGGCTTGACGCCCGCCGTTGCGTATGGCAGGTTATCTCTGAGCACCTTGCGGGGCTTACGAAGCGCGCTCAGTACGCAACTACCCTCCCATTAGACAGAAAGGCCTATCCATGCGTGCATTCCTCACGTTGATGCCAATCGTCGGTCTCACCCTCTCCGTGGTTGCCTGCCAGGAGCCTGCAGGACCGCAGGACCGCGAACCTGATAAGGCGAACGCGGCGGATTACACAAAATTCCTGGTAGGGGATGCCGTCGGCAGGTATGAATCGGAAGGTCTGGACGCCACTGTCGCCTACTACAACACGAGGGAGAGCGTGGACGGCCAGTGGTACGTCTTCATTGTCGACAGGGACAGCTATACGATAGCCCACCACAACCCGGACTTCAGGAATCGGGACCCAGGCCTACGCGTGGACGCCACGGGGCACTTCTACGGCGACGAGCTGCTGGGCGCCACCGAGTCGGGGCGCTGGGTCGACTACGTACTGCTCAACCCGGAGACGGGAGAGAACCGCCAGAAGCACACCTGGATTTTGCGGCATGACGGACTGCTCTTCGCATCGGGCTGGCACGAGTAGCACGGAATGAACGCACGGCCTTCCAGAGTCTCGCCACTCGTGTTAGGCGGGGATGTAGTCTGCTTTGGGTTCCTGACCCACAGCCTGCTCCTCACCGTCGATAGCCTCCCGCCCGCGAATGGCGGCGTACCGCTAAAGGACTCCATCGAAACCGTGGGGGACGACGCGGCGATTGTCGCGAGCATCCTCGCCAACTGGCGCGTACCGGCCAGGCTCATATCCTCCCCTTTCGGGAATGACTACTACGGTCAGAGAGTCATGGAGCAGCTCGAGAGGTGGGGAGTGGACGTTCGGCAGCGACTTGTAGAGGGATTCGAGACGCCACTGGAAGTCGCCATCCTGGATGCCACTGGAGGCCGCACGTACTTCCAGCGGCGGGCGCCTTCCGCCCTGGCTGCGCTGAGGGCGCCAAGTCCGGCTGAGCTGTCAGGGGCAGGTCTGCTCTACGTCGACTGGTACGATGGCCCCAGCGTCCTGGCGGCAATGGAGACAGCCTCTTCCGTCGGCGTGCCCGTCTTCCTAAATCTGGAATCCCGGTACAGAGGGGAGCTTCCCGTTCCCGACATGCTGCGCCACGCCAGTATCTGCCAGGTATCCATGGACGAACCGGGGGCGTCCGGCAGCCCGTATGACGCCGCACGCTCCCTGATCGATGAGGGTGTGGGAACTGTCCTGGTAACGCTGGGCGACCGCGGCTGCCTCGCTGCACGGGGAAACCAGGCCTACCGGGTCAGACCTCCGACGGTAGCGGTTGTTGACTGTTACGGCGCGGGCGCGGCGTTCTCGGCCGGCGCCATCTACGGCCTGCGGGAGGGATGGCCGCTGGAGCGCGTTGCACGGTTCGCCACCGCCTACGCGGGGCTGAAGTGCGGGGTGTCCGGAATCGCCGGACTGTCCACAAGCGAGATTGAGGCTACCGCCGCAACGTTAGAAGCGAGGCTGCTGTCCCTTTGACCAACAAAGTCCGTCTGCTTGGCAGCGTACCGAAGTCGACGCCTGTATAATCCGGTGAGGGATAGACCCGCAGACAATACCGAACGTACCGGCCGGAGGTGTCGTATGGCGACCATAAACTCGGTTCTGGGGCCACTGGATACAGCGGACTTGGGGTTCACGCTCCCCCATGAACACCTGATCGATTCGTCCGCCGGCATCCGGGTCAGTTACTACGAGCTGGAGTTCCGCGACAGGGCCCTGGACATGGCCCTGGAGTCCTTCAACGAGGCGAAAGCCGGCGGAGTCGACACCGTCGTCGAGGTTTCACCATTGGACCTGGGCCGGGACGTCGTTCTCATGAAAGAGGTCTCGCAACGGACCGGGGTGCAGTTCATCTGCTGCACCGGCTGCTGGCTGGACATTCCACGGAGTTTCTGGGGCAGGGACAAGGACTTCATCGCCGACCTCTGGGTTCGGGAAATCGAGCAGGGTATCGACGGCACGGAGATCAGGGCCGGCGTCATCAAGGTGGCCACCAGCGACCCCATTACCGAACAGGAAGAGCTGATGTTGAGGGCGTCCGCCCGGACGCACCTGCGCACCGGCGTCCCAATCTCGACCCACACGCCGACAAACTCGCGGATAGGCGAGGAGCAGGTGCGAATCCTGAAAGAGGAGGGAGTCGAGCCGCACCAGATATACGTGGGGCACCTCAGCAACACTCTCGACCCGGACTACCACCGGGAGTTGGCCCGGCTCGGAGTCTGGCTTGGATGGGACATAAACGGTCCCTTCGGCAGCCCCGACCTCCCTCCGTGGCAGCAGCGGACCGACTATCTGAAGGAACGGCTGGACGAGGGCCTGGCCTCCAGCTTCATGTTGTCCCACGACTGGAACATTGTGCTTTCCCGCATCAGCTCGTCGGGGATGTCCAGCAGAGAACAGAACCCGGACGGATACCTGTGGCTGAGCCGCGCCGTCATCCCGAGGTTGATGGAGACGGGGGCCTCTAAGGCCGTCATCGATCGGATGATGATCGACAACCCGAGGAGATACTTCGAGGGCGTGCGCCCGTCCGACTGACCCGTCGACTGCGGCCGCTATTCCCAACGCCGGCGATCAGGCCGCCTGGTGCTATGGTAGATTTTCTATGGGCACCGGCTCTACCGGTTCGGCGAGCTCGAACCCGAACACCCTGGAGTAAAAGTACAGCTCTGCGTCCAGCGCGCGCATGATGGCCGACGCGCTGCGGAAGCCGTGTTGCTCGCCCTCGAACGCCACGTAGGCCACGGGCAGCCCCTTCTGCCGCAGCGCTTCCACCATCATCTCGGCCTGGTTGGGCGGCACCACCTTGTCCTCCAAGCCCTGGAACAAGATGATTGGACAGGACAGCCGCTCGGTGTGGTGTATTGGCGAACGCTCGACGTACAGGTCCTCTCTCTCGGGGTATGGGCCAATCATCGTGTCCAGGTAGCGGGACTCGAACTTGTGAGTGTCCTCCGCCAGTGCCGCCAGGTCGCTGATTCCGTAGTAGCTCGCTCCGGCCCTGAAGACGTCGCGGAAGGTTAGCGCCGAGAGCGTGGTGTATCCACCCGCGCTTCCTCCTCTGATCGCGGTCCTGTCCGCGTCCACGTCGCCCCGGGCCGCCAGAAAGCGCGCTCCGTTCGCGCAGTCGTCCACGTCCACCACGCCCCACTGGCCGTTGAGCCGCCGCCTGTATTTAGTACCGTAGCCGGTGCTACCGCCGTAGTTGACGTCGAGCAGCGCGAAACCGCGGCTCGTCCAGTACTGGACGCTCAGATTCAGCGTCGTCGATGTCGTTCCCGTCGGCCCTCCATGGCTTATCACCAGCAGGGGTGGCCTCTCTCCGGGTGGCGGATCGTAGTCCTGGTTTCGCGGAGCGTAGTAGAATGCATGAGCCGTCAGTCCGTCCTCTGTGGGAAACTCGATGGCCTCCGGGCTGGAGATGTAACCCTGCTCGACCGTGACGTCGGTCGAACTGCGCAGCGTCTCGGTCTGGCCGGTCGCGAGCTCGTGTAGCATCAGCGACTCGGGCATCGACGGCGAGCCTGCCCCGAACAAGACCAGGCCGGACGAAACCCTCAGCCCGGATCTCGTTATCTCCGTGAACGGTGTGGGCACTCTCTGAAGCGTGAGCGCCTCGGTGTCCAGGTCGGCGACGTGCCACGTGCCCTCCTGGTTGTAGGCACAGATGACGCGCCCGGCGGACGCGAAGCCGTAGGTGGACATTCCGAGTCCCCACTGGGGCACGCCGAACTCGGCCTCCATGGGCAACACCGCCTCCACCTGTCCGCCGCACCAGCGGTGCAGGTTCCACCAGCCCGACCTGTCGGACACGAAGTACAGCGTGTCGTCGGGAGACCACTCCGGTTGAAATATCGACTCATCGGGTCCGCCCGCCACCAGCACCGGCGCGCCGAGCCCGCCCTCCGCGTCCAGCTCGGCCATCCAGAGCTCGGTCCCATCCCAGGGCATGTTGGGGTGATTCCAGGCAAGCCACGCGAGTCGTGCTCCATCCCCGCTGATGCGCGGGGAGGAGTAGAAGCTGTTGCCGGACACGAGCACGCGGGCGGCGCCACTTCTGAGATCGACGCTCACGACGGCGTTGACAGGCTCTCGCCAGGTCGAGGTGTGGTCTTCCCGCACGCACACCATTCGGTTACGGGCAGCGTCGACAACGCCGTCGGCGTAGCGCATGTCCATCGCGGCCGTAATCGGCGATGGCGATTCGCCAGGCCTTTGCCGATAGAGGCGCTGGTCGGCGTAGTTCGAGAAGTAGACCACACCTTCCGAGACGGCGAAGTCCCCTCCGCCGTACTCGTGCACGGTGGTCCGCACGTTGAAGTCGCGCGGGGTCAGCTCGCTGGTCCGGCCATCGGGCGCCCTGCGCACAATCACGCTGCGGCCGCCCTCGGACGCGCGTTGCTCTACCCAGTACACGTCCTCGCCGTCGATCGCGGTCTGTCCGAGTCCGGTCGTCCCGGACGCGATGAGTTCGGACGTGATAGGCGATTTCCAAGAGCCGTAGGGCGCTATCCTCGAATCGGCCACGACTGGCCTCCTTTCCTGTCCCGCCGGTCCCGACGGGCGGTCACGCGAGCAGGGCATTCTCCAGGTTGCGTATCAGCGCGGCGTCGCCTCCGTGCCGCTCCACGTAGCCCCGCATACCGCCGTATCTCTGGTTGAGTGTGGCCAGCACGTGCTCCATGGTCTCCGGGCGCGAGTCGTAAGTGTAGGGTGGAAGGTCGCTGTAACGGCTCGACTGCGAGTCGCGCTCGGCCTCCCACCAGTGGTCTAGCAGTCCCGGCATGTAGCGGGCGGTGAGGGCGTAGTCTCTCACGATGTCCTCGTCTTCCACGCCAAGTACTCCCAGCAGCACCGCGGCTACCAGGCCGGTGCGGTCCTTGCCGGCGGAGCAGTGAACCACACCCGGCAGAGTGTCCGGCTCGCCGATTCTCAACAGGACCCGCACGATCCCCTCGCCGTAGCGTGGCTGTTGCAGCCGGCGCAGATACTCCTCCGACATCGCCACCTGCGGGGAGGGGCCGCCGCTGTCCTCGGGAGCGTCGCCGTCGTCAATCAGCGGAACGTTGTAGTAGCGCGCCGGCGGCCTCGCGAGCGGGCCGTCGGCGTCGCGCGCGGCCACGCCCGGCTGGCGCAGGTCGATCACAGTCTTCACGCCGAGCTCGTCCCTCGCCCGTGCGGCGTCGGCG
Source organism: Dehalococcoidia bacterium (assembly GCA_965262385.1). Lineage (GTDB taxonomy): Bacteria > Chloroflexota > Dehalococcoidia > Lucifugimonadales > CATOSD01 > CATOSD01. The sequence goes on from CBDHFB010000016.1 coordinate 911,296, forward strand.
TCCGTCATCCTGTGAATCTCGCTGCTGCGGTAAAGCCGGCGCCACGCGGTGACGCCCCCGCGGCGCGTCCTGTAGCCACCCAGGTCGCGGAAGTTGAAGCAGCCCTCGAATGCGATGTGGCGTTGTTCGAAGTCTGTGGTCATGGGCGCCACGTCGTGCCTCAGCCGCTGACAGTCCTCTCCCTGAGACGCTCCTCTTGCTCCGCAAGCTCAGGGGTCAGCGCATCGCCGAAGTCGGCAGCCTCGTACATCGGACGGATCTCGATCTCACTCCGTCCTGGCATCGGATTGGGGCAGCGTTTGACCCACTCCACCGCCTCGTCCATATCCCTGACTTCCCATAGCCAGAATCCCGCGACCAGCTCTCCAGTCTGTGCGAATGGCCCGTCGCTTACCGTGCGGCCCGGCCCGTCGAATGAAACGCGCTTTCCCTCCGACGAGGGCTTGAGCCCCTCTCCAACCAGCAGTACGCCGGCATTCGCCAGCTCTTTGTTGAAGAGACCCATCGCCTCCATCAGCTTGGTCGAGGGTATGGTGCCCGCTTCGCTGTCTACAGTCGCCTTGACCAACACAATCACACGCATAAACCAGACCTTTCAATTCAGTGTACACGCCGAGAGTACTCCCGTTAAGCAATAGGAATCACAGAAATCCTTGGGCAGCGGGTCGCCGAACGGGGCCGGCAATTTGAAACGGTGTTTAGCCGAAAGTGGCATAATGAAGTCGAGAGAGGGCAGGGCAGCGACAGGGAGGCCATCCCGAACACGTTGAGGCAGCGGGCCATACAGAAAGGACCTATTTTGCGATACATTCGCCGAAACGAGTGGCTGGTTTACGGCCTGCTGGTCGTGGCCGCGGTGGCGGTATCGGTGCCGCTGTTCCCGTACGGGTGGCACACTTTCCTGCACATCGCAGGGGCGGTGGTCTTCCTCGGCAACATCGTCGTCACCGCAGCGTGGATGCTGATGGCCGAGCGGTCGCGGAGTCTCCACGTCATACACTTCTCCGCGAAGGCCGTCATCCGCGCCGACCTGCTGTTCACCCTGCCCGGCGTGCTCCTGGTACTTATAAATGGGTTTGCCATGGTGCTGGCCCGCTGGGGCGGCTGGGGCGCATTTCACGAGGTGTCCTGGATCTCGCTCGCCCTGGCGCTGTTCACCTTGTCCGGGGTCATCTGGGTGGGCGTTCTCATCCCGGTCCAGCATCGCATGGCCGTTTTCTCCGACCCGTCGGCCTACGAGGGAGCGCCGCCCCCGGAGTTCTTCTCCGCGCTGCGCAGGTGGTACTTCTGGGGGGCGATTGCCATTGCCTTGCCGGTCTGCTCGCTCTACCTGATGGTCAACAAGCCCGCCTTCGGCTAGACGTCCGGCGGATCCTTTGACTTGAGGGCTGAGGTGTATGAAATCAGGTATCGGATTCTTCCCGGAGTCTACTGAGCCTGCCTGTCCGCGAGGCCCGGTATTTCGTCCTCACCAACCATCACCTGTACCGAAGAGCCTTCGAAATCGTCTCCAATCGGCTCGAACCTGCCGCCAAGGCAGCGGGCGAGAAACGCTTCGGCGACGGCCATGAAAGACAGGTTGTTTTCCGGCCGGGCGAAGCCGTGGCCCTCGTCGGGGTACAGCAAGTAGGTTACGGGAATCCCCCGTTCCTTCATGGCGTCGACGATCTGGTCGGACTCGGCCTGCTTGACACGCGGGTCGTTCGCCCCCTGGCCTATCAGCAGCGGGCGGACGATGTCGTCCACGCGGGAAAGCGGCGATCGCTCGGCGAGGAAGCGCCTGCCCTCTGCGGTCGAGTTGTCGCCGACGCGCACGCGGAAGACGTTGATCATGGGCGTCCAGTAGGGCGGCACCGTATCTAGAAGCGTGTTCAGATTGGATGGGCCTACGATGTCGACGCCGCAGGCGAACACCTCCGGCGTGAATGTGAGGCCTACCAGGGTGGCGTACCCGCCATAGCTGCCACCCGTGATGGCGACGCGGTCTCGATCGGCGACTCCCTGTTTAACCGCCCATTCGACAACGTCGATGAGGTCGTCGTGCATAGCGCCCGCCCACTCCCGATTCCCGGCGTTGACGAACTGCTTCCCGAGGCCCGTGGAGCCGCGGAAGTTTACGCTTATGGCCGCATAGCCGCGGTTTGCAAGCAACTGATGGAGGGGATTGAATCCCCAACTGTCCCTGCCCCAGGGCCCTCCGTGGACAAGCAGCACCGCGGGCAGCGGCTCGACGGGAAGGCCGGCCGCCGCGCCCGTAGAGCCGGCGGGCAGCGTGTAGTAGACAACCAGGTCGAGCCCGTCCCTCGACCTGACGACAGCGGCATGCATCGGGGCGAGAGTCGCCGCTTCCAGGGAAGGCCGGTCGGGGAACAGATAGACCATGTTCCCGGAGTCTCGCTCGTACAGGTAGTACGTCCTGGGGCCAGTGTCCTTCCCGTACCGGACGATCCATCTGGTGTCATCCAGCGAGCGGGAGAGCACGTCGAACTCACCGCCGTCAACGGCGGCGATGCGCTTCAGATCACCGGCTATCGAGTCGTCAATGACTTTCCAGGTGACACGGTCGTACTCGAAGGAAACGGCCTGGGGCCTGCGAGTCGCCGGATGGGCAATAACATTGGATAGGTCCGACCTGGAATCGACCGCCAACTCTGTCGCTTCCCACGTGTCGGTGTCAAGTGCCACCAGCGCAGACGTGTCGCGCCCGCGGCTGTCCAACATGTACAGAATGCGGCCCTCCACTTCGAAGTGGAGGGCATGAGTGGTCAGATCGTCTTCGGGGCCTGCTGTGACTGCGGTCTCCCACTCGCCGGATTCGGTCATCGCGAGGAAGTTGGTCCCGCCCTCGGGCGTGGGCACATGGGCAAGCCTCGGCCTGAGATCCTGGTCGGTGAGGATTTGGGCGGCTCCGAAGTCGTTTTCGACGACGAGCTGTGAGTCGCCGCTCAGGATGTTGACCCGGTAGAGGTCGTGGTACTGTGGGTTCCTGCGATTTATGCCGACCAGGACATCGTCTGGGAACCGCTGCGAGAGGCCAAAGGGGAGAGCACTAACCCCTTCGTAAGGTGTCAGGTCCCTGGTCTGTCCACTCTCGACGTTGACGGTGTATACGTGCCAGTCTTCGTCTCCGCCGCGGTCCTGGACAAACAGTATGTACGCGGGGTTGTAGGTCCAGCCGTACATCCGAATGCCCCTGTCCGTATCACGGGTAACGGGCCGGGCGGCCTTGACGTCATCAGCGGGGCCAACCCACACGTTCAGCACCCCGTCCACGGGGGCCAGATACGAGATGTGCGCACCATCGTGACTCAGCATTACTTCGGTACGCTCGGGGTTGCCGAACAAGGTCCTTCTCGGAATGAGCTCCGGCTGTTTGCTCAAAGTGTCCTCCTGACTCGATTGTAGCCAGTGTAACTGAATGGACTGACATTGGTGTACCTGTACAGGGCTTGATGCTGTATCATGGCCCGCGAGGGCCCGCCCCTGGGGGCGGTGCCCATAATAGTGGACGCCAGATCGATTCCCCCAGCGGTGTCGGATTGGCAAGAAGAGGCAAGGAGGAATGAGCGTGGCAACAGAACAGAAGACAGGCCAGAAGCCCTACGTGATGCAGAACGTGGGCGACGCCGCCCAGGCTGCTCAGACACCCGGCATGGTGCGACAGCCGGCGATTCTGCCAGGCAGTGGCGACACCACGAAGATCTGGATGGGCAAGGTCACGGCGGTACCCCGGGTAAAGGGCCCGCCGCACACCCACCTGGAGGCGGAGACCGCGGTCTACGTGCTTCAGGGCCACGTGCGTGTATTGTTCGGGGAGAACTTCGAGAAGTCGGTCGAGGCGGGGCCCGGCGACTTCCTGTTCGTACCGGCCCACACTCCGCACATCGAGGAAAACCCCTACGACGTGGAGATGGTGGCAATCCTCTGCCGGGCGCCCGACAACCTGGTGCAGAACCTCTAGGCGCAGGTCGACCGTGGGCCAGATGAACGGAATGGTGGCAGTCGTCACGGGAGCCAGCCGTGGACTGGGCCGGGCCATAGCCAAGGAGTACGCCAGGGAAGGCGCGAGCGTGGTCATCTGCGCCCGCAGCCAGTCGCCGACCGGCCTTGCCGGCACTCTCGAAGAGACGGCCAGCGACATCAAGAGCGCGGGCGGAGACGTCCTGGCGGTCGACTGCGACGTAACCGAAGAGTCCCAGGTCGACGAAATGGTCCGCCAGGCGACGGACCGGTTCGGCAAGATCGACGTGCTCTTCAACAACGCCGGCGCCATGGTGCTGGGCGAGTCGATCCTGGAAATCGACCCGACCCGCTGGGACCAGGTTATGCGCGTCAACGCGACCGGCCCCTACCTGTGCTCCCGGGCCGTTCTCCCGGTGATGATGGAGCGGCGGCGAGGCAGTATCATCAACATCGGCTCCAGGATGGCCACCGACCCCATGCAGGGCGGCGGCGTCCTCTACAGCGCCAGCAAAGCCGCAGTCCACATGTTCAGCCTCTGCCTGGCCGAGGAAGTGCGGGACTATAACATCGCGGTCAACATACTGAGCCCCGGCGCGCTGCGCAGCGAAGGCTCCGCGGCGATCCCGTGGACGCAGCGCGATTGGCACGAAAGGGTAGACCCCAGCGCCGTCGGCCCTTGCGCGGTATACCTGGCCCTGCAGGACGCCAGCACCTTCACGGGAAGGCTGGCGTCCCGCGCGGATTTCGGCACAACCTGGGGGCTGGGCGTCCGGGAGTGACCCCTCCCTCGCCGTTGCGCCGCGGAAAGATGCGCCTACTCGTCCGTGGCGCGCGCGGCGGGGAGGAAGTCGGCGTCGGTGAAATCGGCGAAGCGGTCGGGAAGGAACTCCCGCATATCGGAAACGACCATGGTTGACCCACGGCAGATGTAGTCGGCGATGATGCGACCGGTGATTGGCCCCAGGTGAATGCCCTTCGTGGTGTGGCCTGTAGCCAGGAGGACGTTTTCCGCACCGGGGACGGGGCCGATGATTGGCTTGCCGTCCGGACTCAGGGGTCGGGAACCGGCAAGCTGCTGCACCAGCTCGGCGCGCTCGAGGTCCGGAAAGACGTCTAAGGCTCGCTGAAGCAGCTCCAACCGGGCGGTTTCTGTGGGTATACGGTCGAACTCCTCACCCCAGAACAGCTCCTTCCGGTCGTAGTCCCGGCCGCCCGTGCTGCCCACGCTGGTGAAGCCGTCCATCCGGCTAATCATGTGGCCGCGCTTGGGAGAGCTTATCAACACCGGGAGTGGCTCGCCGGGGTAGCTGAGCAACAGGCGCTCTCCCTTCAGGGGTCGGACGGGAACGGGGAAGCCCAGCCAGGGTGTGAAGGCCCGGCTCCAGGTGCCGGCCGCCACCACCACAGTCCCACAGAGTATGTCTTCCGACGCCGTCGCGACACCGGAAATCGTGGTGCCACGTGTGACCAGGCCGGTCACTTCCCGGTTAAGAATGGTGGCGCCGAGGAGCTCCGCGCCCCGCGCCAGGGCGAGGTTGAGCCGGTAGCTGTCGAGCTGGGCTGATTCGTCCTCGTAGACAGCGCCGACGATGGAAGTGGCCAGGCGGGGTTCGATTTCGTGGACTTCCCGGGCGTCAATCCAGCGCATGTCGACGTGTGGTTGCTGCCACGCCATAAAGCTCTTGATGAGCTCGGCCTCTTCGTCGTCGAGGGCCAACCGGAGGGAGGGACGACGCTGGTAGAGCAGGCCCATGCCCGTGGCGGACTCCAGCTCCGGCACCAACTCCTGGAACACGGCGTAGGAGGCGCGGGCCATCTGGAAGGAAGGTCCAGGCGAGAATTCGGCCCCCAGCAGGCCCAGCGAGCCGGTGGCGTGAGCGGACGCCCCGCTGCCGATGGCCTCCCGCTCGAGGACGGTCACGCTGAGGCCTTCCCTGGCAAGGTAGTAGGCGATCGAGCATCCGACCACGCCGGCGCCTATCACGACTACGTCCGCGCTCTTGGTCAGTGCCTCGCCCCCATTCCTTCACCGCGTGGCCCGCGGTCCTCACCGTTGCGCCCCAGGCCGCCGTCCCTGCCTGCCCCAGGCGGAAGGACTGTGCACGGACATGCTATCGCGGCATGTGGCGCTCAATCCAGCGCCGCTCTTCCTCTTCGTCGTCGAAGTAGATGAATCGGTGAAACAGCTTGGGCTGCTCCCACACCTGCCGCAGGTCCTTCCGAAGGGCAAGGCTGCCTGAGGCGTGCGCTTTCAGTGAATCCGGATCGACTACAACCCCGTATTCTGAGCGCGCCGATTTCAAGGATACGAAACCGCCCCGCACGTCCTTTTCGACCAGGTGAATTTCGCGTTCGAGAGGATCGCCCCAACCGCCTCCCCCGGCGGTCTGGATTCTTACGAGATCACCGGCCTGCCAGGGGTTGTCGTCGGAAAAGGGGCGGACCTCTCTCTCGTCCGCGTGCCCCGGGTTCAGAATCACGCTGGACGTGCCTCCGGCCTTGCCTCCGGAGACGCCCCAAGCCGGAAACCGGCTGTTCTCCACGCGCAGCCCGAACGTTCCTTCGGGCGCCAGCAGCCGCACGTCCCGGATAATCCCGCAACCGCCACGGTACTTGCCCGGCCCGCCGGAGTCGGGGTTGATGGCGTACCGCTCCATTCTCAATGGGTACTCCACGTCCATGAACTCCGCCGGGTAGTTTTCGTTGTGGCGGCTGTAAACGGCGTCGATGCCGTCGGCGTCGGGACGGGCGCCGTGCCCCACCGCGATGCCGTCGGTGCACAGCAACCACTCGCCAGACTCAGCGTCTCGCATCCGCCAGTAGGCGATCACGTACACGGCCATCGCCGCCATGGCGTCTCCGCCGCTGGCCCTTGCCACGACGGCGCGGACGGCGTTCTTCAGCTTGGTGAAGGTGTGGGCGCGGCAGCCCAGCGCCGCGGGCCACAGCGGTTGCAGGATGCTACCGGGACGCAGCTTCACCTCGTCCACCGCTGCCAGCAGTCCCTCGTTCATGGTCAGGGACGGGTCGTACTGGTGAAAGTGCTGGCCGAAGTAGGCGCCAATGGTGCCGTCGCTGGCCATGAAGTTGATGGAACCGGGGGCCTGGTCGTCGCTCTTGGTGGCATCCAGGGTGACGCGGTCACCCGTGCGGCTAAGCTCCAGGTGGAAGGAATGCCACTCAGCGCCCACTCCGTCACTATCCATGTAGTCGCGGGCGGAGAAGCTCCCCTCCGGGATCGTTTCCAGCGCCTTGCGGCGGATGAACTCTGACGTCTCGTTCTGGTCCCGCCGGATGGCCGCCAGCGTGGTCTCCTTGCCGAACCGGCGAAAAATCTCCAGCACCCGCTCCTCGGCCCGCTGCGCCGCCGACATCAGGGCGCGGCTGTCGCCTTCCAGCAAGTCGGGGTAGCGGGAGTTGCGCAGGATGATACGGTAGGCCTCGTCGTTCAGCCGGCCCCGATCGACAATCTTTATGGGCGGCACCAGGGTGCCGTCGTGAAATATCTCGGTGTTGGCCGGCCCTATGCTGCCGGGCCGCGAGCCGCCCAGGTCCCAGAAGTGGGCGAAGGAGTGACAGTAGGCCACCAGTTCTTCTTCGAAGAATACGGGCGTGATGAACACCATGTCGGGCGTGTGGCTGATGCTCCCCCGCGAGATGTAAGGATCGTTGTACCAGTACACGTCCCCGGGGTGCATGGTCTCCGGAGGGTAGCATTCCCACACGCAGCCCAGTATGTCGCTGCCCATCGTCTCGCCGTATATCTCGCGCCCCAGACTGTCCAGGAAGCTGACCGTGTAGTCCTTCTTCTCCCGTATGAAGGCCGACATGGCCGTCCGCTCGATTATCAGCTCGCACTCCAGCCGCGCCGAACGCAGAGAGCCTCGTATGAGCTGGAGCGTAATCGGGTCTACGGGAGCACCTTGAACGATGTGTTCGCCTCTGTCGGCGTCTGCTGGCATACCCTGATCCCTCCCCGCCTAAGCCGGATGCATGGTGCAGTTGCCGTAGTCGTCGACCCGGGCCTGCCAACCCGGGTCGATGACCACGGTGGAGTCAACGTTTTCGAGAATTGCCGGGCCGTCCACGACCGAACCCGGCCCCAGTCTCGCCCGGTCGAATATGTCGCAGGGGACGAAGCCTACGGAGTCATCGAAGTAGACCGGCCGCCGCCCCATCAGGGCCTCGGACGGCGTGCCCAGGTCACGTGAAAGCGGCGCCATGCTCACGGAATCCAGGTGCCCAAAGGCGGTGACGCGAAGTGTTACGATCTCGACCGGCTGTTCCAGCGAGAATCCGAATAGGCGGCGGTGCTCCTTGTGGAAGCTCTGAATGGTGGCTTCCAGTCGGGCCGCGTCGACGGTCCTGCCCGCGAACTCCACAGTCACCTCGGAGCCCTGGTGGGCGTACCGCAGGTCCGCAGACCGCCTGATCTCCCGCCGGTCGGCAGGGACCAACTCGGAGTCTAGCCAGCGGTCGGCTTCCTCTTCCAGCCCCTTGTAGACCTGCTCCATGGCCCGGGAATCGTAGTTGGGCGCCTTCTGGATCGCCGTCCTGGCGTAGTCGTTCTTGAAATCGGACACCAACAGACCATATGCCGAAGCGACGCCAGGGCTGGGCGGCGCAATGACCGTTGTCATGTCCAGCAGGCGGGCTACGCTGATGGAGTGCATCGGCCCTGCGCCGCCGAAGGCGACCAGCGCGAAATGGCAGGGATCGTGGCCGCGCTCTACGCTGACGTTTCGAATCGCGCCCATCATGTTATTGTTCACGATCTGCAGTATGCCGTGGGCCGCCCGGTGCAGGTCCAGGCCCAGGGGAGAGGCGATCTTCTCCTGTAGGGCCGCCGTGGCCGCCTCGACGTCCAGGGTCAGGGCGCCGCCGGCGATGGTGTCGTCGATGCGGCCCAGCACCAGGTTGGCGTCCGTGACCGTTGGCTCGGACCCTCCCAGGCCGTAGCAGACCGGGCCGGGCGCGGCGCCGGCGCTGCGCGGCCCCACGTTCAGGTTGCCCGCCGCTGTCAGCCACGCGATGCTGCCGCCGCCCGCGCCGATGGTGGCGATGTCCAGCATCGGAAGCTGCACCGGCCAGTCGCCCAGCTTTCCGTTCAAAGTGATGGTGGGGGTGCGTCGGCTGACCAGGGACACGTCGGTGCTGGTGCCGCCCATGTCGAACGAAATGCAGTCTTCGACGCCGGTGTTGCCGGCCACGTCGATGGCGGACATCACCCCTGCCGCCGGGCCGGAGAGGGCGGTGTAGACCGGCTGCCGAATGGCGGTGTCTGCGCCGATAACGCCGCCGTTGGACTTCATGATCAGTATCGGGGCCTCCGCGCCAAGCTCCCGCAGTTCGCGGTCCAGGTTCTCGACGTAGCCGCTGACACGCGGCATGACGTAGGCGTTGAGGACGGTGGTGATCGTCCTCTCGTACTCGCGGAACACCGGAAGCACTTCGGACGACAGGGAGAGGTGAGCGTTGGGGAGCACTTCCATCACCAGTTCCCGCGTTCGGCGCTCGTGGGCGGGGTTCGCGTACGAGTGAGTCAGGGAGACCGCTATGGACTCGATCCCTTCAGACCGAAAGCGCGCAGTCGCAGATCTGACCGCGTCTTCGTCGAGGGCCGTAACGATGGCTCCGTCGAATGCGGTGCGCTCCGGAATCTCAAGGACACGCTCCGGGGGCACCGGGCGTTCCGGCTTGACCCAGACGTGGGGGTTGGCCATCCTGTCCATGCTGTGCCGTCCAATCTCCAGCACGTACTTGAACCCCTCGGACACCAGCACTCCAACGGGCGTGCCCTTGCCCTCCAGAACAGCATTGGTGGCTATGGTGGTGCCGTGGAAGATGCGCCGAATCTGGGAATACGCCACGCCGTTCGCGTCGAGTATGCGGGAGATGCCGGCGATGAAGCCGCGGGACGGGTCGTCGGGCGTGGAGGGTGTCTTGTGCAGTCGGAGCTCGCCGGTGGCCAGGTTCAGCAGGACGACGTCGGTGAAAGTGCCTCCCACGTCGATTGCCAGGGCGTAGTCATCCATGCGCACCCGCCCAGCGCGCAAGCGCCTTCTCCGACGAGCCTATCTCCTCCACCGAAGTGTAGAAATACTCCCGCCAGCCCTCCTCTGGCAACCCGGTGAACAGCATCAGGTTGAGGGGATACTCCTCGCTGTCGGTAGCGCGGCGGGAGTCGTCTCGAAAGAGAAACGTGGGCTTGCCCAGCGCGATCGCCATGCCCAGCTCCACCATCACGCCCTCATCGGGAGGAACGCCGTTCACAACCGCGAAGATCGCGTCCGACTCAACCACGTCGCGATAATCTCTCTGACCGATCTCATACGCCCAGCCGGCCTTCGTGAAGTCCAGCTGGTTGTTCCGCGCGAACGGCTCCCACACTTCGAGGCCAAGGCGTTCCAGGGCCGCGACAATCGGCGGAAGGAGCAACGCGTTCTGCTGGGCAGAGAACCCGTAGGGATTGGCCAGGTAGATGGTCTTCTTCATTCCTTCGCGTCCCTCATGTCACGTTCACCGGCCGGTTCCTCACGCGAGGTTGTAGAGACGGTTGAGCGGCACCTCGCTCACCGGACTGGAGGTGACGACTCTTCCATCCACGCTTATCCGCCTGTTTTCGAGGTCCACTTCTATCCTGGGGTTGAGGCTGTTTCTCACCATGTTCCGCTTGGTCACCGTTCGCACGCCCTTCACGGGGAGGAGCTTGCGCCGCGTGCCCAGGCGCCTTCGAAGCCCGGACTCCAGCGATGCCTGGGACACGAAGAAGGCGCTGATGGCGGCCGCGGAGTTTCCCAGTGCGCCGAACGAGGGCCCGTAAGTCACCGGCTCGCTCTGCCTTATGGATGCGTTTCCCTCGCCGGTAGGCGACCACGCCGCCTGGCCCGCCTTGATAACGGCATCCGGCTTGACACCGAAGAATGCGGGACTCCAGAGCACCACGTCGGCCATCTTCCCCGGCTCCAGCGAGCCCACGTAGGACGATATGCCGTGTGTTATCGCGGGGTTGAGCGTGTACTTTGCCAGGTATTGCAGTATGCGCTCGTTGTCGTGCTCCGGATGCGTCGCGCCCCGCTCACCCTTCATCTTATGGGCGAGCTGCCATGCGCGGGTAATCACCTCGCCTATCCGTCCCATCCCCTGCGAGTCCGAGTTGATGATGGGCACCGCGCCCATATCGTGGAGCACGTCCTCGGCGGCCATGGTCTCGCGCCGCAGCCTCTCGTCGAGAGCGGCGGCCTCCGGCGGCGCGGCCACGTTGACGTTGTGTACCTGCGCGGTCATGTTGAAGTGCTCTTCGTAGGTGCTCACAGTGTATGGGATGGTGGGCGTGGTGGAGGAGGTGATGATGTTGTTCACTCCCGCCAGCCTGATGAGGTCGGGCGCGTGGCCGCCGCCGGCGCCCTCGACGTGGTAGGCGTGGACAGCGCGTCCGCCTATCGCCTCGATGGTGTCGGACACCTGCATGGACTCGTGAAGCCCGTCGGTATGGAGCGCGACCGAAACGTCGTACTCGTCCGCTACGCTAAGGCACGTGTCTATGACGTAGGGATATGCGCCCTCGTCCTCGTGGATCTTGAATCCTGCGGCCCCCGCCTCGATGCTCTCCACCATAGGCGAGGGATGGCTCGCGCTGCCCCTCGCCTGGAGCGCCAGGTTGACCGGGAAGTTCTCGAACGACCGCAGCCAGCCCTGAATCGTGGAGCGCCCGGTTGTGTTCAGACCCGCGCCGATCAGCGTAGTCAGGCCCGCGCTGAGAGCCACCTCGATGAGCTTGGGGTTGTTGCCGACGTGCACGTGGCTGTCGACGCCGCCGGGCGTGGCGATGAAGCCGTCCCCGCGAAAGGCGACCGTGTTCGGGCCGATGACGAGGTCGACGTTGTCCATGATGTCGGGATTGCCGGCCCTTCCGACACCGACGATTATCCCGTCTTTAATGCCGATGCTGCCCTTGAATATCCCCATCGCGGGGTCCATGACTATGGCGTTCAGGATGACGCTGTCCAACTCGCTGTCTCTCGCGGAGCGGTGCGAGTACATCATCCCCGTCCTGAGATTCTTGCCCCATCCCCCCATTATCTCGTTGCCGTAGTCGGTGTAGTCTCTCTCTATCAGCGCGAACAGGTCCGTATCGCCCAGCCGCACGCGGTCACCGGCGGTGGGCCCGTACATGGCCCCGTATCTCTCTCTGTCGATTTCGTGTGGCACGATCAATCACCCGTGTCGAGAAAGCTCTGGGCCCGCGCGCGGGCCACGGCCTCTCCAGCTTGCGATTCCGACAGGGCGCCGTTCACGAAACCCTGGTAGCCGTACACCCTGCGCTTGCCCGCGATGCCTACGAGCCGGACTTCCACGACCTGGCCCGGCTCCCACCTCACGCCGCTCCCGGACGGAACGTCGAGACGCCTGCCGTATGCGGCGCGCCTGTCGAAACTCAATCGCTTGTTCACCTCGAAGAAGTGGTAGTGCGAGGTCACGTACACCGGATAGGGCGACGTATTCTCCACCGAGAGGGCGACCGTGTCCTGGCCCTGGTTGCACAGGATGGCCTCGCCGGCGTAGACAAACTCCCCTGGCATCATGGCGTCCTCCCTCCTACTCAACGGATGGGGTTGCGAACGAAGATGAGCTTAGTGCCTTCCGGAAAGCTCACCTCCACCCGCAGGGGGTTTACCAGTTCCGGCACGCCTTCCATCACGTCCTCGCGGCGGAGGACTCGCGTGGCGTGTTCCAGGGTATCCTGGTAGGTGTTGCCGTCCCTGGCGTACTCCATCACCTCGTCGCAGATCAGGGCCGTCGCCTCCGGGTGGTTCAGCTTCAGTCCCCTGGCTCTCCTGCGGCGGGCGAGCTCGGCCGCGGTGAAGATCGTCAGCCTGTCCAACTCTCGTGGTGTAAGTCTCATGGCGACCTCTTTGCCTTCGTCCAAGTCCGCGCTCCGGCAGCCGCTGCCCATTCTAACAGCATTTCCGGAGAGGGCCGCGCTTCATGCCGAAAGGCAGCTACCTGGAGTGGGACGTGCATTGGCCGCGTCCAGTGTCCGGTGGATGCTGGCGGGCCTGGCACTGCGCCCGCTAGACGCGGTGGTCCGCCACGACTCGGCCCTGCTTCAGCACAAGCAACAGGTCTGACAGGTTCTCGATGTCGTCCAGAGGGTTGCCGCCCACGACTATCAGGTCGGCGATCTTCCCCACCTCCACGGTGCCGAGGTCGGAACCCCTCCCGCAGAGCTCCGCCCCGTTCCTCGTAGCGGCAAGCAGCGTCTGCCACGTCGTCGCGCCAGATTTGACCCACAGGCCCATTTCCAGCAGCGCCGAGTCACTCAGCGGGTACAGGTCCGATCCCAGGGCCATCTTCACGCCGGAGCGCAAGGCCTGCCGGAACCAATCGCGGTGTGTGTCCACGGCGGCTTCGGCGCGCACCACCAGTTCCGGAGCCAGGCTCTTCTGCTCCACCCAGCGCTTTTCGCGCTCGGAGGCGGCCTGCGAGGGCGTCAGGTGCGTAATGCCCAGGGTCGGGACGTACCAGGCGCCGCTCTCCAGGAAGAGCCGGATGCACTCTTCGTCCATGATGTACCCGTGTTCGACGGTGTGGGCGCCCAGGGTGAGTGCGGCCTTGACCGCATCGGGGTTGGTGGCGTGGGCCATCACGTCGTAGCCGCGCTGGCGGCACAGAGCGAAAGCGGCGGCAAGCTCCTCCTCCAGCAGGAAGGAGTGGACGTGTTGGTCCCAGAACGGGCCCATAACGCCACCGGACAGGTTCAGCTTTATGTGGTCCACGCCGTTCTTGATCTGCTCCCGTACCGCGTTGACGAATCCGTAGGGGCCGTCGCACTCGCGGGCGTGCCCGGACGTGAGGAAGTGACCGCCGGTGGTGGTGAGGAAGATTCCGCTGGCGAACACTCGCGGGCCGTCCAGTCCGCCAGAGGCGAAGGTGTCCCGCCAGGCCACGTCCATGAAGTGGCCCGCTCCGCCGCACCGGACGCCTACAACCCCGGCCTCGGCCATGCCGCGCATCAGGTTCTGGCCGAAGCGGGCGGTCTGCTGGGCCACGGTGACGTTGGGGTCGTTGACGTAGTCGGGGTGAATGTGGACGTCCCACAGTCCCGGAAGCAGGTAGGCGCCGCCCAGGTCGATCACCCGCGCCCCATCACCGCCCGGCGAGCGTCCGCCGCCTGCGATTTCGGCGATGCGGCCGTCCTCCACGACGACGCTTACCCCGGCGACGGGGTTGGGGTCGACGCAGTCGATCAGGGTTGCGTTTGTCAGAACAAGGCGCATGGTTGCCTCCAGAGTTGTCTGATTTGAACGGAGCGTATCATTTTCCGACCGGCATTGCGGGCTGCTCTCAGTGTTCATATTCACGATGGGGTGGGCCAACATGCGTGCCGTCGGAAGCTCACACGCGGTCGGGTAGTGTCTCAGTTTGCAAGTTATGGAACGCAGGCCACCCACGGATACGGACGGTGGACAGTCACAATCCGCGGCTCCGTCGTTCTCTCCTGCTCAGCGTAGGTGCCTCCTGTTGTGGGATTCGGGTAGCCATAGAACCACCTGGGGGATGTCGAGACGTAGGTGACGTTGTAGTTGCCGTGCCATTTTCCGTCATCGTAGTGACGATAAGACCCGATGTGCTCCTCCATGGCCGCGAGTTCCTCAGCGTCAACCTCCAGGGGAACGTCCACGCCATTGACAACCATCCAGTAGCTGTTTCCCTCGACCTCGAACATCACGTGGTTGGTCGCCAAAGGCTCAGTGTCGAAGTTGGTCAGGCTGCCTGACCCCAAGCGAACCAGAGTTTTATTCCCCCAACTCTGACGAAAAGTCTTGACAACCCTGTCCCTCTCGTATAGAGCACCGGACCGACCATCGAAGGGAAGTACCTTCTCGCCCTCCGAGTGTCGCAACTCAACGCGCCAAGTCTTGTCGGACGACACCAGGACCAAAAGGCCGACATTCTGGTCCGGCACGCTCTGCACCATGAAGCCGTATTGAAACTCTGGCAACTTCGGGGCCTCCCAGGGTTCGCGCTCAGGTGCGGGAGGGTTCTTGAACATGGCGGCGAGCCTTATGTCCGAGACGGTCTCGGTGGGGTCGGTTTTGAAGGAGAAGTAAACACCATAGTAGTCGGGGTCAGGAACCGTTCCCAGCCATTCACGGCCCACACACCCGTTGCCGTAGGCATTTGTCAGGGCGACTTGGGAGGGAACGGGAGTGGGAGCAGGGGTAGCTGTGGAACGGGGTGTGGGAGTGGCCGTAGGCGCGGGCACTCCCAGAATCTCGCTCGCCCATGGACTGGCCCCGTTCGTGGTGAGCGACCGCACCCTTACCTCGACTTTATCTCCCACGCTGAGCGTAAGCGAGTGCTTACTGCTGATTCCGGATATGTTGCCATTGCCCTGGCGCCATGGCGTCCACGCTTCACCCTCCGGCCTATACCGTACTTCGTATCCGGTAACGTTGGGAGCGTTATGCTTCCAATTGACCTGCATGTTTTCTGTGTTCACCCTGGTATAGGTTATAGTCGGCGCCTGGATCGAGAGGGGAAGTGGGGTGGAAGTGGGAACAGGGGTAGGTGTGGGCTGGCTGGACGCGACAGGAGGCGGCTGGTCGACCGGCTGGGCGGCCCAGTAGTGAAACAGAACGTCGAGGGCCTGTTCCTGCGTGAGATCTCCGTCAAAGTAGGCCCTGAGAGCGTTGTGAGCCTCGTCTCGCTCGATCATGCCACTGTTGTTGACGTCGTACCGAGGGGTGGGACCTGCGGCGAAGAGGACAGAGAGGCCGAGGACGAGCAACACGAAGACGGCCAGTACCGATATGAGGAAGGCTCTACGGTGTCGCATGGTCAACTCCTTCCTTCACCATCTGGAGAATCGACAATGCATGAGAAGCAGCTTCGGTCGTGACGTCCTCACGGTCTATCATCATTCTACAAGCAGTGTCGAGAAGCCCTATCCAAACAGGTCCTGTCCGGTCTTCGGGAGCAACGTCTTCGACAGCAGCAAGAGTCGCCGCCAGAGCACTCACGAATAGCGAAACCCCACTCGCTATCTGATTGATGTGAGCTTCCTGGGGATCGTACAGATCGTCGACCATGCATTAACCTCAATACCTTGAATGAGTGTGAAACTCGTCCGCGTAACCCCAATGAGAATGATCTAACTCTGCATAGTCCCAATGGGTATGGTCAGGCTCCGCATACTCGCCCCAATGAGAATGATAACCGGAATCGTAGATGCTGTCGTTGGGGCCATGAAAGTGATCATTTGGATGAGTGTGGGTATCGTTCGGATACACGGTCTGTTGAGCTTCTAAGGCCGTGATGCGGTCGTGGAGATTCACAATCGTCTGGACGAGCGCCCGTATGTTCTCATCCGTCGCGAGCTCAGAAGTAGTTGAAGCATCTTTCGGCGGACTTTTCTCGATGGTGACGCAGGAGTTGAAGGTGGTGATGAGCACCCATCCACCGAGAACAACGACGACGAGTAGCCCAAGCAGGTAAGAGGGTAGCTTGCGAAACCAGGCAGACAAGAGGAGCCTCCTTGCATCGTAGGCTTCTCTGCCACAAGTCGCCTGGGTATGCGAACCGTAAGGAGGCATAAATTGCCTACGCTTGAAACTCGTGCAGATTTAGGCGCATCGTACCACACAGTGGAGCGCCACAACCTTACGTTAGGTTTCCATTCCACCTGGCAAAGAGTCGCAGCCAAGGCCTGAATGAACACCACGACACCTTGCTGTTCATCGCTTAGTGAGGCCATGGATTAGCCCTCAGCTTCAATCATCGCATGACAGTTGCAATAGCATGCTCGGCCACGAGGACAGTCATACAGGGGGCGGCAGTCGCAACCCATCCAAGCTCGTGTTGAACGGGCACGGTCCCTACGGTCGGACTCTCGTTTCACAAGCAAGGCTGTCCCTGATATCAGAAAAATCACGGCAGCCAAAGACAACAGACCATTGAGTAGACCCGAAGTCGGGCCGATGAGCAGGTAGCCGAGGATGGCGGTCGCTATCCACAGTCCGACGATGGTGGTGCTCTCAGGGTTCTGCCTGATAAGGATCTGTATCCTGCGCATAGCAGAAGGAGCCTCCTTACAGCGTCGGCTTCTCTGCCACGAGTCACCTGGGTATGCGAACCGCAAGGAGGCGAGAATTGCCTACGCTTGGAGTTCGCTATAGAACCCTCCAGGCTTGAAACTCGTGCAGGTTTAGGCGCATCGTACCACACTGTGGAGCGCCACAACCCTACGCTGCGGATGAGTCAGCAGAGCCCTTTCACTTTCCGCCGCAAGATTGCTCACGTGTATCTATGCGATAACTTCACATGGAAGACCAGAACCCCCTCGCCCGCTACCCGGAACCATCGAAAACCCCCGTCCCAATGCATCCCAATCGCGTAACCCAAACGCCACTCGCTTCCTCTTTGCTGCCCCAATCTCTCCACGCAGATGCCATATTCGGCCACACAAATTCCCACCCTCAGGCCCACCCCCACGATCTTATGTCAAGTACCCCCGCCTTGCGCCAAGCAATCGGCGAATTCACCTCGGCGTAGCGGCAAATCTCTGACCCTTCCATTCCAAGTCCCTGCCTCTTTCATTCCGAGCGTAGCCGAGGAATCTGGGGCCTTCACGCCCTCCCGTGGACCTGATCCCCCTTGATTCTACAGAACCCACGTGCTATTTTCTATCCCATAGACGCTGTGCCCGCCGGTTGGCGGCGTCAGAAACACGGAATCCGGCCCAGGACCACCGTCGCGTTCTGCGACATCCGGCGCAATCCCCGTGACAGAACTTGACGCCGGTGTACTGCGGGAATGACAAGAAAGTCGGGCCGCCCAGCTACGGGACGGGCAGAATGTAGCAGAATTGAGCGGATTTTTCGTAGGGCCACCCCCGTGGGCGACGTGGGCCACCCAAGCACTACGCCTTGTCGAGCCCGTGGATGCCCCGGTAGTCGCTCGTAGCGGGCGGCTGCCAGCCCTCGAGGAGCCCCGCGGCGGGCTGATAGATCTCGACGCCCAGTGGGTGGCAGGTGTCGATGGGGTCTTCGACTTCCTCTTCGCCCCACACCTGTACCGACAAGTCGCCGTGCGGGCAGGTGGAAATGGCGCAGAGCAGGTCTATCTCGGCAAAGAACTCGAAGTAGTCTCCCATTTTGCCAGGTGAAGGCTTCACGAAGTAGCGGTCGTCGGTGGTAAGACCGGTGACCTGGAAGATGTTGAGCACGTCGTGGACGTCGCTCTCGTCGAGATGGTACGGAGCTACCGCCCGCACCAGGTTGGAGTGGCAACAGTAGTCGAAGTCCTCGCCGTTGAGCATCTTGTGGACGTATGGGTCGCAGCGGGTCCCCAGCAGGTCGTGGCACCCGGCGCCGTCCTCGTCCAGCCCGTAGTCCACCGAGTCGCCGGTGATGGTGAGCATCGGCCGGAGATAGGGTAGGCACGACCACAGCCGGTCGAACGTGGTGACGTGGGCGCGGTGAAGCTGCTTGGTGCGGGCGGCCCAGAACCGCTCCCTGGGGTTGTTCAGGTTCCAGGCGTTGAAGTCGGCCACCTGCGCCCCTTCCACCACGACGATGCGGCATATTTGGCCCGCAAGCACCGGCCAAGCCTTGCCGGAGCGTATCGGCACCTCGAACTTATCGACGAGAATACGGCTGTCGGTCTCTTGGCCCAGGCGTCCGTAGAAATCGCGGTCGACGTCGATGGGGCTGCCGGGTTTGGGCGTGTAAATCACTCTGGGAGCTGGCACTCTACCCTCCCTTGATTGGTGAGTCTCTTGGGTTGTGACCGGCCGGAGGCGGTCAGATTGCTTTCGCTCTCGCGGCGAGCGGTGTAAGGTTATCACACAATGGGCGAGCCGCCGGCGGGCGCAGTCAGGGTTGTCTTCAACGCGATTTCCAGGAGGCAGGGAATGAAGTACGACTACATCATCATCGGCGCCGGATCAGCGGGCGCGATCCTCGCCACGAGGCTCACCGAAGACCCCGACACCTCGGTGCTCCTCCTGGAGGCCGGCCCCGACTACCCCGACGTCGACAGCCTCCCGGAGGAGGTCAGGTACGGCTACTTGTCGACCAAGAGCATCTGGGACAGCGACCACAACTGGCAGTTCACGGCCAGGGGCGTCAATGGCACCGAAATCGAGGTGCCCAGGGGCAGAGTGACCGGCGGGTCCAGCGCCATCAACGGCCAGATATTCATCCGCGGCATCCCCGAGGACTACGACAACTGGGCGGAGCGTGGAAACGACGAATGGAGTTTCCAGAAGCTGGTGTCCTACTTCAACATGGTGGAGACGGACACCACGTACCGGGACGACCCCGGGGATTTCCATGGCTCCAACGGACCGATCATCTGCCACAGGTTCCCGCAAGAGGAGTGGCAGCAGGGGAACAGGGCCTGGTTCGAGGCCTGGCGAGACAGGGGGCACCCGTACTGTGAAGACCACAACGCGCCCGGCACCACCGGGGTCGGGCCCACGACCCTGAACAATCCCAACGGCATACGTTGGTCCACCGCTATTGGGTACCTGGGCCTGTCTCGCCACCGGCTCAACCTGACGATCAGGGGCAACGTGACGGTCAAGAGGATACTGTTCGACACCTCGGGAGAGCGACCAATGGCCACGGGCGTCGAGGCGGTCTCCGGCGAAGAGACCTTCGTCGCGGAGGCCGATGAGGTCATCTTGAGCGCGGGCGCCATTGGGTCGCCGCAGATACTCATGCTCTCCGGCGTCGGCCCCAGCGACCACCTGAGTGAGCACGGAATCGAGTCCGTAGTCGACTCACCGGGTGTCGGGCAGAACCTGGCCGACCATCCCCTCGTCAACATACTGTGGGCCGCGAAGCCGGAGGTGGAGCTGCGCCGTTTCGTGCCTTACGCTCAGATTCTGGTCAGGTACACCGCGGAGGGCTCGCCGCTGGAGAACGATATGATCGTCTACCTGTTGTCGGCCATGGGCATGCGACGCAACATGGGCGGCAGGCACGGGGACGTGGTGGGGATGGGCGCAAACCTCGGTCTGAACCTGGCTTTCGCCAAGGGCGAGGTCCGGCTCAGCTCCGGCGACTACAGGGACCAGCCCTATCTGGACTACAACTTGCTGGCCCACGAGGAGGACCTGCGCAGGTTTCGAGACGGCGTCCGCCTTGTGGTGAGCCTGGAGGACCATCCGGCAATGGCCGCCCTGATAGAGGGTAGGGTCTACCCCGAGGACTCCGATCTGGAGTCGGACGAAGCGCTGGACTCGTGGATAGAGAAGAGCGCTGGCACCGGCCACCACGTCTCCTGCACCGCAAAGATGGGGCCCAGCTCGGACCCTATGGCCGTGGTGGACCAGTACGGCAAGGTCTACGGGGCGAAGCACCTGCGCATAGTGGACGCCTCGATAATGCCGGAGTGCGTCCGGGCCAACATCAACGTTACGGTGCTGATGATAGCCGAGCGCGTCGCGGACTTCATAAGGCAGGGCAGATGACGGACGCGCCTGGCTCCCCGGCGTCGACAGCGCCCGCGGCGACCCGCCGACGGCGCTGACACGCTAATCGCCGGAATCGGACAGGCTGACTAAGCCCTGGCCGACCAGTCCCTGAAGGATCTTCAGGACATGCCGGGGGGCCAGGTCGAAGTCGAACTCGGCCCCCACTGCGTCCGCAATGTCGTTCACGCTGCGGCGACCGTCGGCGAAGTTCCACACCTCGTCGCCGATGATGCGAAGCGAGTCGTATCTCATCTTCGGGTCCCTGTCGTGCATCTCTTCGGCCATCCGCACCAGCTCCCAGTAGCCGGTGCCGGCCAGCCCCGGAGCGTCACGCTCGATCAGCCGCTGAGGCACCACGCTGCCGGGAGGAAAGTCGTCGGGGTCCGACTCGTCGTCCCGCAGCCAGCCGATCGTCTGCTCCAACCGGTCCGCAATCTCACGCTGGACCTCGTCCTTTGTGGATTCCAGCTCCGGGTGCCGCCTCCGCTCCTCGACATCTACCAGGACCAGCGCGGACTCCACCGCTTGCCGGTCGCGCCGGGCCAGAATGGTGAGTCGCTTGCGCGTTCGAGCCTCTTCGGCGCCGGCCTTGGCATCCAGCGCGATGCGTCCCAGCCGAAACTGGCTGCGGTTGCCCACTTCTCGCATGATGGCCTGGGCCTCGGACGGTCCGGCGTTGGCCACCTCCAGCGCCGCCAGCGCCGTGGTGATGCCGCACCTGCGGAACACCATGGGGTCCAGGTTGTCCGCCGTGAGGTAGTCGGTGTGGAAGTACAGGTCCGGCCATGACATGAGAAGGGGCGACGGTACGCCAAATGCGGGATAGTAGTGGTTGTCGCTCCACGGCGTGTAGGGCAGGTCGGTGAAGTTGACGAGCGGAATGCGGTTGCCTTCGCTGAACACCCACCGCGTTTCCTTCGGCGCCGACTCGATGAGGCTCACGTAATAGTCATTGATGAAGGACGGTAGGGAATCCGGGGAATGATAGAAGAGTAGGGCGGACTTGCACTTGCTCTGGTCGTGCCCGACGCTGTCCAGGGCAATGGCGGCGATTGTCCGTTCGATTTCCTCCCTGTGGTTGTGGACGTAGTGCTTGGTGCCGTGACCCTCCACGTTGACGAGAAACCGAATCGTGCGCCTGGGTCGTGGGATGCGCCCGCTCGAGATAAGGTCTGACATGACGCGCCCCATCTCAGCCATCAGCGCCGGACCGGAGGCGCAGTTGGCTCCCGGCTTGGTCCCCGCCGTGGAGTGGGCTACGAACTGGATTATCTGCCCGGCCTCGTCGGTGCCGGTGATGTCCGCGAACAGGTTCTGCGCCTCTCCCTCGAATGTCCTGGCCTGGATGTCGGCCCAGACCGTGACGGCGCCCTGGCGTGCCAGGGAAGCCAGGTGCTCCGCCGCGACGTAGTTGACGGCCATCGCCCAAGCGCTCGGTCTGTTGGAGGGCATACGCAGAAGCTGCACCGGCTCGGGCAGCGACTCGCGCGTGCGAAAGGGGTGCGTCTGGTACAGTAGGTAGTCGGTTATGATGCCGGCGGCGCCATGCTCCATGGCAAGGGTGGCGGCATGGCCGAAGCCGCTGGGCCGGGTCGTGCCCCGGATCAGCACCGCCTTGCCGCGGACGTCCAGCCCCTGGTAGTCCTCGACGTGCTCCCCTGTGCCAACGTCTACCAGTTCCAGGGCCGTTCCGCCTTCAGGCGTGGATGGCGTCCACCAGGGAAGGCAAGACGGCGCGTCTTCGTAGGACACCAGGAGCCTGCCCGTGGGCGAGCCTACTCTCAGCTCGGCGCTGGCAGGCTCCCACGCCAGCGGCATGGTGACGTTCATGAGCTTCGTCTCACCGTCGAGGGGATACCTCTCCACCCATACCTTGTCCAGTCCGTTAGCCCGGAAGAGGTCCGCCACGAAATCAGTCGCCCTGTGGTATCCGGACGCGCCCGGTGAGCGGTAGAACTGGGTCAGGTGAGCAGCGGACTCGAGAGCTCTATCGCCGGACAGCTCCTGTTCCAGCACATTTGCAAGCTCTTGGCGATTCATGGTGATGCTCCTTCCGATTCGCGAGTGAGCACGAGAGTGCCCGGTAGCTCGCACACTAAGGGCTAGCCGGCGGCTTTAGCGGCAGCAATACAGAGAGGCCTTCTGTCGACGATTGTACCATTCGCCCTTGTAGCTCCCTTACTCGCACCTTCGACGGCTCTTGCGGCATGAGCTACCGGTCTTTATCCTTCCAATGAACGCTGACAACCGGAGTTCCTCCAGAAATGGGACCTAGCTCGAGCAACCTAGTGACAGTCCATGAGACAGCCATGCCTCCCCAGCCCTGGGAGACGGTCGACTCTTTTGCACTCCCACCCTCACCCGACGACTACCCTCCAGATACCAAACTAACGGCGGTGATAGACGTGGGCTCCGGCTCGGCCCGGGCCGTGGTCATGCAGCTAAACACGGGAGGAGTGCAGGTATTGGCGCAGCAGCGCTTGGCCCTCAACCTTATGAGCCACGTGGACCGGCAGGGAACGCTGGACGCCGAGGGCGTGGCCAGCACACTGGACGCCATCGAGGACTTCGTCCAGGTGTGCCGCGGCTACGGCGTGACCACCATTCACGCCGTGGGAACCGAGGCGCTGCGAAGGTCTCACAACGCCGCCGAGATCTCCCTGGCGGCCCGCCGCAGATACGGCGTCGAGCTGCGCGTGATCAGCGGCTACGAAGAAGCGGGCCTCTGCTTCATTGGCGCCGTGCAGGGTCTGCCCGTCTCCCGGGGCCTGCTGGCAGACCTCGGCGGGGGGAGCATGGAGCTTGTGGGCTTCTTCGACCGAAGCATGGAGACGCGGCACACCCTGCCCCTGGGCAGCCTCCACATTGCCAACCGCTTCCGGTTGACGGACCGCCCGACCGGAGAGGACCTGGACGCCGCCTATCGGCACGCCAGGCAATGCCTCGAAGCGGCCAGGGTCCCGCGCCTGGAGCGGAGAGACACGCTGGTCGGGTCCGGTGGCTCGATGCGCCTGCTTTCCAAGCTGGACCGGCGGCGGCGGCGGCCCTATCCCGTCCAGACCATACACGGCTACTGCATTGGCGCCAAAGGTCTGTCCAAGTTAGTGGACCGGCTGGCTACCCGCAGCCTGGAGGAGCGCTCCCGCATCCCGGGCATGAACCCGGAGCGCACCCACTCCATCGTGGGCGGCGCGGTCGTGGCCCAGGCGCTTCTCCACCACACGGGGGCCGAAAGCATCATGCTCTCGGGACATGGCCTTCGGGAGGGCCTGGCGCGCCAACCGGAGCCGCTGCTCGCCGAAGGCCGGATATCACTCATGTCCGTCGACGCGGTGCGACGCAACACGCTGAAGGACGTGATGGGCCGATTCTCGCCCTTGTTCACTCGCCGCGGCGCGCGCCGCGCGGCCCTTGCCGTCCGCATCGCCCGCGCCGTGTGGGCAGGCCGGCGCCGGCGGCTAACGTCCTCGCTGGGGTGCGCCGCCCTGCTCCTGGACCTGGGAAGCGTCGTGGACTTCTACAACCGTCTCAACCGGGCGGCCTCCATCCTGTCATGGACGGACCTGCCGGGCTTCAGCCATCGCGAGGCGGCCCAGATGGCGGCTATGCTCCTGCTGGCCGAGAAGGAAAAGCTGCCGAAGAAGTACCGCAAGACCCGCATCCTGAGCGACGGCGACCGACGCCATTTGGGCCAGGCGGCCCTGGTGCTGTTGCTGGCCGACGAACTTGAGCGACGGCTGCCTCCCACGGCCGCTATAGATTCTGTTAATATTGCGGCTGGCAGCGGCGGCCTCACTATAACCACTCCCGCCTGGTCCAGGGTATCCGCGCCGGGCCTGCATCACCGCTGGGAGAAGGAGTTCAAACACCCTGTTCAGATTTGCCGAGGTGAACCATGACGAATAACGGGCATTCGAGTATCCCCATGGGGCCCAGATACGGCAGCCACCCTTACGATGACGTGTATCCCGGCCGTATGATTATCGTAGAAGGGATCGACGGCTCCGGGAAGAGCACCCAGTTAGACCTGCTGGCGAAGTGGCTTACGAGCCGCGACTACGTCACGGTGTTCACCGAGTGGAACTCCTCCCCCATAGTCAGGCGCACCACCAAGCGGGGCAAGGACGATCGCTCGCTGACGCCCATGTCCTTCAGCCTCATCCACGCCGCCGACTTCGCCAACCGCGTCTTCACGCAGATACTGCCTGCACTCAAGGCCGGCACCATCGTGCTGGCCGACCGCTACGTGTACACCGCCTTCGCCCGGGACAGCGCCCGCGGCGTCAACAGGGACTGGCTGCGGCGCGTCTACGCATTCGCCATCCGGCCCTCCCTGGCCCTGTACTTCAAGGTGCCCCTCGATGAGTCCATCCGCCGCATCGTCACCGGGCGGGATGAGCTGGGCTACTACGAGTCCGGCCAGGACGTGATGCGATCCTCCAAACGGGAGAAGGCCTTCCGGAAATTCCAGGGAGCGATACTCGAGGAGTACGACCGTCTCTCCAGCGAGTTCGAATTGGTGACCATCGACGCCACGCAGCCCATTCATGAGCAACAGCAGATGGTCCGGCAGTTGGTGGAACCCCTGCTCGCCGGCGTGATGCGGATGCCCAGCCACAGCGTTACCGACGCACTTGTCAGCTCCGGCCTCACGGGTCGGTACATTCAGCAGTCCGGCTCCCGCCGGGTCCCGGAGCCCGCCACCGCAACCGACGGCTGATCCCCTAGCACGCTATCACGAGGCTATGCCATGAACACGCCCAGTTTCTACGGACACTCCCCACTGGACCTGGCGAAATCGGTGATGCCCGGGCACCTCATCGTCATCGAGGGGACCGACGGCGTTGGCCGCTCAACCCAGATAGCTCTCCTCAAGGAGTGGCTGGAAACTGAGGGCTACGCCGTGATGGACACAGGCTTCCGCCGGTCCGACCTCACGGGGAGCGGCATCGATCGGGCCATGCGGGGCCACACGCTTGATCTCTTTACCCTGAATCTCTTCTATGCCACGGACTTCTGGGACCGCATGGAGAAAGCCATCGTGCCCGCCATGGAGGCGGGCATGGTGGTGCTGGCCGACCGCTACATATACTCCATAATGGCCCGGGCGCGCGTCCGGGGCGTGCCGCCTCGCTGGCTGGACGACATGCTGGAGTTCGCCATCATCCCCCACCAGGTGTTCTACCTGGACATAGACGTGGACCACCTGCTGCCGCGCGTGCTCGCGTACCGGGAGCTGGACCATTGGGAGTCGGGCGAAGACTTCCTGCGGAAGACGGACCGACACGCCAGCTTCGTCGAATACCAGGGCGCGCTGCTGACGGAGTTCCACGACCTGGCTGACCAGTACCATTTCGAGACGATAGACGCCCGCCAGAGCGTGCATGAGGTCTTCGAAACGTTGCGACTGGGAGTAAGAGACACGATAGAGAGCGAGGCCTGACCTCCCCCTGACCGGCGATAGCCATCCCGGTCGCCCGTCCCCAACCCCACAACTCCGGCCGGGTCCAGGCACGCCGAAATAGCCTAACCCCCAGGGACGTAACCGCTTGCCAAGGATAGCGCCAAAGTTAGGAGCAGCTGGTCTCCTGTTGTTGACGGCCGTCGTTCTACTGGCAATTTGCGACGGCGGGCTGCTACTTACGCCAGACTCTGCGCCGACTGTTACTCCCTCCTCCGCACCAGTCACACCAAATCAGAACCCAGTGCCGTCGCCAACTCCAGAGCCCACGCCGCCCACAAGCTTGGATTTGGACAGGGAGACCCTTGAGTCCCTCTACTACGCCACGGACGGGCCAAACTGGGCGAATGACACCAACTGGTTGAGCGACAAGCCAGTCGGAGAATGGTACGGGGTTCACACCGGCCCCGATGGCTTTGTGAAATGGTTGTACCTCGAACGGAATCAACTGACCGGTGAGATCCCGCAGGAACTCGGCAACCTCGTCACTTTAGAGGTGTTGTCCTTTTCAAGCAACCAGTTGGAGGGCGCTATTCCTCCGCAGTTTGGCGACCTGTCACGGCTTGAGCACTTAAATCTCGGGGACAACCAATTGACAGGCGAGATCCCGCCAGTCGTATGGAGCCTAGCTAAGCTCGAGTTCCTTGACCTGTCCTATAACCGGTTGACTGGTCTTATTCCACCGGAGCTCGCCAATCTATCGGAGCTGAAAAGCCTGTCACTGCGGTACAACCAACTGACGGGCACGATCCCGCCGGAGCTCGAGAATCTGTCCGAGCTTGAGAGCCTGTTGTTGTCCGACAACGAGCTGGCGGGGCCGATTCCACCGGAACTCGGCAGATTGGCTGATCTCTCGAATCTGGAATTGTCTGGTAACGAGTTGACGGGCGCGATTCCGCCGGAACTCGGCCAACTGGACGAGCTCAAATGGTTGTCACTGGAGAACAACGCTCTAACCGGAGCGATTCCACCCGAACTCGCCGGTCTGACAGATGTTCGGCGTCTGTCACTTTCCAATAACCATTTGTCGGGGCCAATTCCACCGGAACTTGGCGACTTGAGAAGACTGGAGGAAATAGGGCTTTCAAACAATGACATCGCAGGGTGTATCCCCATCCCATTGGCAAGTGTTCCCTACAACGACTTGGAGGATCTTGGGTTGTCATTGTGCGAGGCAACATCGGTTTCGGCCAGCACTGTGAAGCCTCAGCGTCCAACACCGTGTTCTGAAGGCGGCGCCGTACCCAACCCGAGCGACAATCCCGGCCTCGTTAACGATTGCAACATACTCCTGGCAGTTGGGGATGCCCTTGCCGGAACAGCGGTTCTCAACTGGAGTGCTGGAACGCCTATCTATGAATGGCAAGGTGTCATTGTCGACGGCCCGCGGGCCCGTGTGAGATACCTGCAATTGGACGGGCTCGGACTCAGTGGGACCATCCCGCCGGAGCTTGGCGAGCTCACGGAACTAGAGCAATTGACCCTCAGCAATAACCGTTTGACGGGTGAGGTTCCCCCGGAACTCGGCAGACTGTCAAAGATGGTCCAAATTTACCTCCAGGACAATGCCTTGACGGGCAAGATACCGTCCGAACTTGCCGCCTTGGACGATCTGTGGACTCTACGTCTCGATGGCAATGCTCTGACAGGCGAGATTCCCCCGGAACTCGGTAATCTGGATGAGCTGGGGGGCCTGTCTTTAGCCCAAAACAAGTTGACAGGCGAGATCCCTTCGGCACTCGGGAGGCTTGAAGACCTAGAGTGGCTTCACCTCGACGGCAATTCCTTGACAGGCGACATCCCACCGGAGTTAGGCGACCTTGAAGATCTTGAGTTTCTAACACTCGACGGCAATCATCTGACGGGATGCGTGCCAGAAATCCTGCTGAGTGTCCCGGCCCATGACCTCTGGAGGTTTCCCACCTGCCCATAGCCCGATATGACGCCGTCTGCAAGCAGGCTTGGTCACAAACACTTATGGTTGAGTTCCAATTGGTGTTAGAATTAGGATAACAGTCCGTGGTCAGGCGGAGTTGGTCAGACGCATTGAGTTCGCGATGAGGAAAAGCACGGTCCATCGAGGAGGGGAACATGTTCAAGAGAATGCTCGTGTCAGCGGTCATCGCGCTCGCGGCGCTATCCATCGCAGTCCTGGGATGCAGCTCGGCCGACGATTCTGAGCCAACGCCAGTGCAGCGTCGGGCGCCGGCCGCCGCTACCGCGCCGACTTCCGCTCCCGCCATCCAGGCCCAACAGGCCGCTACCGCAGCCCCTCGACAGGCACCGGCCGCCGCTCCTGCGCCGACTTCAGCCCCAGCCGCTCAGACCCAGCCGGCCGCCCCCGTAGCCCCTGTTTCGCCTTCGACGCCACCCACGCCGGTGCCTGCTGCGCCCCAGCCCGTTGCGCCAGCCGTCGGCGGCCCCGGAGCCACCACTTTCCAAGACAACCGGCGGTCTCCCGCCGTATCAACGATTGAAGACAGGGTTTCGACCTTCAGCCTCGACACCGACCGCACGTCGTACCGCCTGGCGTTAAGCTGGGCCCGCGAGGGATACCAGGTGGAGCCCGACTCTGTGCGCGCCGAGGAGTGGGTGAATTCGTTCCATTACGGCTATCCGCAGCCGACGACAAGCGACAGTTTTTCAATCTCCACCGACGTCTTAAGGCATCCGCTGGACAGCGGACTGCACCTGGCCCGCGTCGGGTTCCAGGCGCCCCAGTTCGAGGACAACCGGCCCGTCAACGTGACGCTTGTGCTGGACGCATCCGGATCCATGGCCGACGGAAACCGGATAGACATTGCCCGGGAGGCAGCCTACACGATCTTGAACAGCCTGGGCAGGCGCGACAGCATAGCAGTCGTGCACTTCTCCAGCGAGGTCATCGGCAACTACACCTCGGAGCATCAGCCGCCCGACCGCGGGGGCGCGGCAACATCCATTTCGCGGCTGCAACCAACAGGCAGCACGAACGTCCAGGCCGGCCTCAACGAAGCTGTCCGGCTGGCTGACCGGGCGCGCCGCGAGCGCCCGGACGCCTACAACTACGTCATACTGATGTCGGACGGCGTGGCAAACGTGGATGCCACCAACCCCTTCGCAATCCTGGAGTCGGCCTACGACCCTGACGCCGGCAACCCACTGCGCATCATCACCATCGGCGTGGGCATCGAGAACTACAACGACTACCTGCTGGAGCAACTTGCCCAGTACGGCAACGGCTGGTACCGGTACCTGGACGACGTCAACCAAGCGCGCGCGGTCTTCAGCCGGCAAAAGCCGGCAAAACTGGCTTGCGCTGTCGGTGCCGTTCGCCGACCAGACGCGCGCCCAGGTGACCTGGGACCCGAACGCGGTGGCGGCGTGGCGCATTATAGGCTACGAGAACCGCATAACGTCCGATGAATCGTTCACCGAGGCCCGCAAGGAGTTCGCGGAGATTCCCGCGGGTGCGGCCACCACGGTCTTCTACGAGCTCGAGTTGACGGACGCGGTCTTGCGGTCTGGCAGTTGGCCGGTGCAGCTCGGCAGCGTCGAACTGAGGTGGGTTACGCCAATCGGCAACGATTCCAATCGCCAGCACGCCTCCATGGTGGTCCGACAGGGAGCTGAATTGCGGTCTCCGGGGGACTCGCTGGCCCATTTAGGCGCGATAGTTGCGCTAACGGCCGACCTGTACAGCGGCCTTCCCTATCCTGGCGACAGCAACTACCTACGTGAATACCGCGAGCTGTTCGAGCTGCAGTACCAACTCGAATCGCTGTCTGGTCCACTCGGCGGCCTGCAGGCGTACCAGGACTTCTCGTACCTGCTGGCCCATATAATGCGTGACGCGCCCGAGGGCAGCACGACGCGTCCATCAACCGGCTACAGCCCGTGATTTGGGCACCTTGTGGGAGCCGCCCAAGCGTCTCGAGATTGCAAGGAAGATGGCCATGTTCCTAAGAATCTGGGTTATCCCAATCGCGATACTGGGCATGACCGCCTGCATCAACATTGACATAGCGCTGTTCGGTGGCGACGACACACCCGCGGTAAGAGTGGACGACGTCAGGTTCGTAGTGGAGGTTGCCGACACCCCGCAGCTCCGCGACAGAGGCCTGACCGGCCGCGCGTATCTGGAGGAACGCAATGGGATGCTGTACATTCCGGACGGGCCTTATGTGGGAGCATACTGGATGAAGGGAATGCGGTTTCCGCTCGACTTCATCTGGATCGACAAAGACTGTCGCGTTGTGGATATCCACGTAAATGCGGGGATCCCGGATCCCGGCACTTCTGACATTGATATCTGGAGGTACCGCTCCTATCCGGATGCCGCATACACGCTTGAAGTCAATGCCGGAGAAGTCGACCGGTTTGGCATCAGGGTAGGCGACAAAGTGAAGTTCGACAACATCGACAACGGTTGCTGACGGGGCTGGGGCGCGGGTCATACCTGGCGCCCGAATGGAACGGCAGATTCAGATTCCACTAGGAGAGATATAGATGAGCAACTTTGAGAAATTGCAGGGCCGCCTGGCAGCGGGGGAGACGATCTTGATGGACGGAGGTATGGGCTCGGAGTTAGGGAGAAGGGGGCTGACAAGCTCCACCACGTGGTCGGGCGGTCCTATGCTCACCGATCCCGAGTTGGTGAGGGAGATTCATCAGGAATACATAGAAGCGGGCGCCGAGATCATCATCACAAACACCTTCAGCACTGGGCGTGACGTGCTGGAAGAAGCCGGCCTTGGGCAGAAGGTAGCCGAGGCCAACAAGCTGGGAATCGAAGCGGCGGTACAGGCAAGGAGAAACACCGGGACAGAGGACTCGGTGGTCATCGCGGCCTCCGTATCTACGATGGCTCCCAAGTCAGACGCGAAAGTTCCGGTGTCCTACGAGAAAGCGCTAGAGAACTACCGGGAGCAACTCGGAGAGCTGGCCAAAGGCGGCCCGGACGTGGCGGTGGGCGAGATGTTGGTCCGGATATCAGACACGCTCGCGGTGATAGAGGCGGCTGCGGAGCTGGGTCTCCCGGTGTGGGTCGGGCTCTCCCTGGTCCAGGATGGAGACGGGCTTTACCTGGGCATCCAAGACAAGCATGGAGGCGAGACCCTTCAAGACGCCATGGACGCCATCAAGGACAAGGACATCGCGTCGGTATTCATAATGCACACGCCGGTGGACGACACGGGTCCCGGGCTGGAGATAGTCAAGAAGAATTGGTCGGGAACCTTCGGCGCCTACGCCCATTTCCCCAGGGCAAATGCCCTGGACCCACAACAGTACCTGGAATACGCCAAGGCGTGGAGTGAGCAGGGTGCGCGGATAATTGGAGGGTGCTGCGGCACGAGACCCGACCACGTCCGGGCACTCAGGGAGTGGCTGTCCGGCTCCTAACGGCCTTTGAACTCGGGCGGGCGCTTCTCCAGCCAGGCCCGCACGCCCTCCTGAACGTCCTCGCTCTGGGCGGCGACCACGCTGATCACGTCTTCCAGCCGGCCCGCCTCCCGGATTCCGTCCAGCAGGCTTCTATACGAGACCTCTTTGATCCCCCGGACTGCCAGGGGGCCGTTGTTGTTGATCTTCCGAGCCATCTCTTCTGCCTTGCTCATCAGCTGGTCATGGGGGACGACGTGGTTCACGAACCCCCATTGCTCGGCCTGTTGGGCTGTGACATGATTGCCGGTGAGCAGAAACTCCAGGGCCCTGCCAAACGACATGTGGGCCCTCACGGTGCCCCACCAGGTAGTAACTATCCCCAGCTCCACCTCCGGCAGACCGAATACCGCTTTTTCCGATGCTATACGTATGTCGCAGTCCATCGCGAAGACAACCCCGCCACCTATCGCCCAACCGTTGATGGCCGCGATTATCGGTTTCCATACACCCAGCTCTTCCGAAGGCCGCATCGGCCTGGGATCGCCGCCGAAGGGGTTGCCGCCATTGGCGCCGCTATCGTGGCGGGTCCTCATCTCTTTGAGGTCGGCGCCGGAGCAGAAAGCCCTGTCACCGGCTCCGGTGAGAATGGCCGCCCAGGCGTCGTCATCGTCTCGAAATCGCTCCCAGACTTCGTTCCAGGCCAGGGACATCTCATTGTTGATTGCGTTGAGAGTTTCGGGCCTGTTCAGCGTCACGTATGCGATCCTGTCTCTCACCTCGTACTCGATAACCGCCATGCAGTCCTCCTACTATTCGGTAACAGCATTCAACGAGCCGCTCTTGGGGTCGGGGCTCTAGGGGTAGTAGAGCCTTTGGGCCGCCTTCTGGAGGTCAGCCCTGAAGTCTGGATGGGCGACCGCTATCAACTCACGGGCCCTTTCCCGGATAGTCTTACCGAGGAGCTGAGCTACGCCGTACTCGGTTACTATGGTATCGGCAAAGGTGCGGGGTACGGTAACCGCCGCCCCTACCGGATGCTGAGACACTATGCGGGACACGGAGCCTCCGGCCGCCGTCGACCGAAGAATGGTGATGGCCCTGCCACCCCTCGACATGACGGCTCCCATGTGAAGCTCCGGCTGGCCGCCGGTCCCGTTCCACTGGCGGTCTCCAATGGTCTCCGCGTTGATCTGCCCCGAAAAATCTATGGAGAGCGCGTTGTTGATGGAGATGTAGTTGTTGTGGGAAGAGATGGTGCTCATGTTGACCACGTACTCCGCGTCTCGCAGCTCGATGAGCGGGTTGTTGTGGGCGTAGGGAATCTCCTCGGGAGCGCAACCGGTAATCGCCGTGAACACCGCGACACCGGGATTGACGTTCTTGCGTTCGCCCGTGATGACTCCCTTCCTAATGAGCGTGAGTATGCCCGGGGCCGTCATCTCCGAATGCCAGCCCAGGTCCTGCTTCTCGTCGAAGGTTCCCAGGCGGGGCAGATAGGAGCTCGGTGTGCCCACGCCGATCTGGATGGTATCCCCATCCCTGACGAGCTCAGCAACGTTCTGTGCAATCTTCCTGTCGCCCTTGCTCGGTTCTGCGGTAGCCCAGAGCCTGGCGAACTCCTGTACCTGTCTGAGGGTGCTGCCGAGCAGATTAGGTAAGAACTCGTACCTGTTGCTTCCATTCAACAGGG
This sequence comes from Dehalococcoidia bacterium, assembly GCA_965262385.1. Lineage (GTDB taxonomy): Bacteria > Chloroflexota > Dehalococcoidia > Lucifugimonadales > CATOSD01 > CATOSD01. Next base: position 944,260 of record CBDHFB010000016.1, read on the forward strand.
GCAGCACCCGTTCCAGTTCCGCTCGGACAAGGAGATCCTCCACGTTGGATAGCATATCCTCCGATTCTTGGAGAGACAGCTCGGGTTCTGTGTGCTCGACGAAGCGATCTATCTCAGAGACGTGAATGTAGTTGTCCCCATATGTACGGATAAGAGAATCGTCCACCTGGGCGAGGACTACGCGGGCGAGTTTGGCAAAGCTCCGCTTATTCCACAAGCCCTTTCCGAAGCTGCAGAATCCCTGGTCGTCGGGGGGCGAGCAGGACATCAACGTAACGTCGAGCCTGGGGCCTCTACCGGGCTCTCTGTACGGCTGTAGGTCGGTCGTGAAAATTACGGGAGCGAAATCTATACGGTGTTCGTAATAGGCCGGCCGGGCCAGAGGCCCAAGGAACATGGAGGGACTGTATCTGAAAGAGCCCTCGAAATCTGCCTGAAGCCAGCCGGGGTCGTAGATTGGGGCAACATCGAATATCCGCAGATCAGCCAGCCGCTTGTGCTGTGACGCCAGAACGTCCATCAGAAGGGTAGGCTTGGGGTCCACGCTGATCGCCACGTTGTCCCCCGGGCTGACCAACGCAATCGCTTCGTCGGCAGTGACCGTGTTTTTCTTGTAGTGCTCTTTCCAGTCCATCAAACCGTGCTCGCTTTCGAAGAGGCCGCTGGGGAGTAGCTTAGCCTAATCTGGACGGCAAAGCGTAGTCAAGGAACAGTTGCGCAACGCCTGGTCCACGTCTGCGGCGAACAGCGCCACATTGCGCCAGCCTAAGCTTCCCACATCGCCGCCGATGTGCCAGCCGTGGACCGACCCGGACTCGCCTGATGCGGCCTACTCGAATGCTAGTGGGAAGAGATGCGATAGGACGGGACGCACGAGGCTCCAAGCTAACCCAATGAAGCTACGACAGTTAGGGAATCTTAGGACGATATGGGGCAGCGGGGGAAGGGCCACTGGTGGATAGGGGGAATCGTGCACAAATACATAATAGTAGACACTGTCCACTAATTCCCACATTTGTTACCTTTACATCAACCTCAATCATTAGTTCGAGTCCAGGCAAGTACCCCTACACGTACCGAATTGCGAACTTCCCGGTGGGAGGTCTCGATGTAGGACTGTACGGAAGGGAAGTTCCCCTTTTTGCCTAAAGTCTTGGCCTCCATTCGTGCGGCCCTATGGCCAGGCTTCGGCCAATCTTCTTGGCCCTGGCACAAGTTCTGAGAGCCGGACAGCTTCCGCGCGCTCTGCCTACAGGGAATCAAATCACGTGAACAGGGTTTACGGAGCGAAATCCTACGGCCCGGTGCTTGCTGTGTGATATACTGCCGCAACAATAGCGATTGTCAAGGATGTGAAGTTTCTTAACGAGAGGTGAGAAATGCCGGTGTGGGACGATTTCCTGTCTGAGAACGACAAAAAGATGCTGGCTAACAGGAAGCCGATGCGACCCAAGCCACACGCCCAGTTTGGAGAGCGTCCTGCGATCCTCGTCATCGACATGAACAAAAGCGCGATTGGCCCTGACCTTCCGGTGCACGAGATTGTCAATGAGATGCCGGGCGCCATGGGAGAGAATGCTTGGGCGGCGATTCGCCACATGGAGGATCTCCTGCCAATGGCCAGGGCGGCAGGCATCCCCGTCGTGTACAGCAGGCACTACTTCAGAGTCAGCACGGGCCTCGGCCTGTCCGACCCCGCAAGCCCCTACAGCGAGCTTAACCCCCTCTCCGAGATTCAGGACGAGATCGCGATGCAGCCCGGCGACCTGCTCGTCGACAAGCAGCAGGCCAGCGTGTTTCACCAGACGGGCCTCATCAACATGCTCATGAACAAGGGCGTGGACAACATCATCGTCACCGGAAACAGCACCAGCGGTTGCGTACACGCGACCGTGGTCGACGCCGGCGGTTATCAGCTCAAGGTGTCGATCGTCGAGGACGCCGTGTTCGACCGCTTCGACCTGTCCCATGCCGCTGCCCTGTTCAACATGGGGTCCAAGTACGGTGACATCGTTTCCATTGGCGAGGTGTACGAATACGTCGCTTCGATCGAGGACGGGGAACGGGTGCCGGCGTAGCGGAATCAGTAACCAGACCTTCTGGACGGCCGGCCAACCAAGCCTTTCGACGACGACGTAGGCCTGGCCGGTCGACAAGACCTACTTCGAGAGGTGTCCCGTGACTAGAGAGGTTACGATAGGCGCTGCCCAACTTGGCCCCGCCTCCCAATCCCGTGGCGAGACCGTCGAGCGAATGCTCGGGCTGCTGTCCGAGGCGAAGAGCGCCCACGTAGAATTCCTTTGCTTCCCTGAGTTGGCCCTGACGGAGTACTTCTGCACGATTGTTAGAGACTCCGTGGACGAGTACTTCGAGACCGAGTTGCCTTCCGCGCTGATAAGGCCTCTGTTCGAGGCGGCGAAGGAGGCGAAGATGGGGTGGGTGCTGCCATACGCCGAGAAGGACGGAGACCAATACTTCAATAGCTCGGCGATTGTGGACGAAAGCGGCTGTGTGGCCGGAAAGTACCGCAAGGTGCATATACCCGGCACTGTGGAACCCAAAGAAGAGGGAAACAACATCCTGGAGAAACGCTATTTCTCTTCTGGTGATCTGGGTTTCCCCGTCGTAGAAGTGGCCAACGTGAAGGTCGGGGTCCAGATATGCTACGACCGCCGATTTCCTGAAAGCTCCAGAATCCTGGGAATCAACGGAGCCGAAATCATCTGCACGCCTTACAACACCCCTGCCTTTGATGGCGACGTAAAGGGTGCGGTAGACGCTTCCGACATGTGCATACGGTCCGCGGCGTACAACAACGGCTGCTTCGCTATCGGCGTCGGCAAAGCCGGCGTAGAAAACGACGTGCGGTTCATCGGTGGCAGCCTGATAGTTGGGCCGGACGGCGGAATACTTGCGCGTGCGGAGTCCGAAGGCGACGAGTTGATCACGGCAACCATTGACCTCGACGACATAATCACGCCACTCAAGACGGCCGACAGAATGCCATCTGAGTACAACGTCCTGGTCAGTAACTAGAACTTCCGGCTGTGGGCCGCGGTCGATGGGCCTAGTTTCCCGCTGGCTGCGTGGTCGAGTGTCTGAATTGTAGGGGCTGCGCTTGCCCGCTCGCGTTGTCCCCGGGCGCTCTTTTTCTGGTCAACCTCATCCATAGCCGTTCAGGCTGAGCCACGCAAGGAGGAGAGAAATGTTGGCGCCGGATCGCTTTGACTATTCCCCCATAATCGATCGTCCCGCAATCAAGTGGCCCAACGGCGCACGCGTGGCCTTCTGGGTTGCCCCCAACATAGAGTGGTACGAGTACACCCCGCTGAACAGGCCGACTCGGCCCGACATACCAAGCTATTCGTACCGGGACTATGGAAACAGGGTCGGCTTCTGGCGAATGCTGGAAGTTCTCGACAAACACAACATACGATGCTGCGTTTGCCTCAACGGCGCGGTGCTCGATCACTGCCCCGAGATCCGCGACGCGATGGTGGAGCGGGACTGGGACTACATGGCTCACGGGTTCTACAACAGCCGGCCAATCACCGCTTACTCCGAAGAAGAAGAACGCGAGTATTGGCGGGACATGATCGACACGGTCAAGCGACACACCGGAAAGCAGCTCAAGGGCAGGCTTGGAGCCGGTGGCGGCAACACCGTAAACACCACGGATCTGATGGCGGAGCTGGGACTTCTGTACCACACGGACTGGCTGATGGACGACCAGCCGTTCCCTCTGAAAGTGAAGAACGGCGCCAGGTTCATCTACGTCCCATATACCTATCAGGTCAACGACGCAATCGTTCCCAGCCAGGGCAGGGACGCAGCCTATTTCAGCCAGATGATCAAGGACCAGTTCGACGTCCTTTACGAAGAAGGCGCCGAGAGCGGCAGGGTGATGTGCATCTCGCTGCATCCATATTGGATAGGCAAGCCCCACCGCGCCAAGTACCTGGACGAGGCCCTCGGGTACATCATGTCCCACGACGGCGTCTGGCAGACTACGGCGGACGACATCGCCGAGTACTACCTGGAGCACTACTACGACAAAGTAGTCGCCCACGTGGCCGAACAAGCGGAGTCGGAGCGAGCTTAGACTGTGGGCGGGACCACGAGAACATAGGAGAATCGTTATGCCTGGGGAACGCAGCTACGGGCAGGACCACGACCACTATGATTGGTCTCCAATTGTAAACCGCCCTGTTTTGCGGTGGCCCGACAACGCGCGCGTGGCGGTGTGCGCCATAGTCAACCTGGAACACTTCGACTGGGACATACCGCCTGATGCGCCGGCTCCCGTGAGTATGGTCGCGGGAGCCATGGGAAGCGGCGGTCTTGGGTCGGGGATCGGGCCATTTCCTAACATTGCCGGGTACTCCCAGCACGAGTACGGCAACCGCGTTGGTGTCTTTCGCGTGCTGAAAGTGCTGGATAAGTACGGCATCAGGCCAACAATTGCCATGGACAAGACGGTAGCGGAAAACTACCCATTCCTGGTAAGCGAATGCCAGAAGAGAGATTCGGAGTTCATTGCCCACGGCATCACTGTCAGGCAGATCATTCACGCCGATATGTCAGAAGCGGAAGAGCGAGCTTACATTCGGGAGGCCATCGAAGGGTTGGAGAGAGCCACGGGCGTGCGACCGGTCGGGTGGTCCGGCCCGGAGTTCCAGGAGTCCATGAACACGCCGGGGCTCCTGGCGGCTGAGGGCATAAGCTACGTGTGCGACTGGTCCAACGACGAGCAGCCCTATCGGATGAACACGAGTGATGGGGACCTGTACTCGTTGGGGGTCAACCTGGACCTCGACGAAATGTTCATCCACCTGAACGGTCGCAGGCTGATCAACGAGTACGAGCAGATCATCAAGGACGAGTTCGACGGACTCTACAGGGATGGGGCAAAGACTGGGCTGATGCTGGTGCTGAACCTTCATCCGTGGGTCATCGGGCAGCCATGGCGCATCAAATACCTGGACAGAGCACTTGCGCACATCGACAAGTACAGCGGAGTCTGGAAGGCCACCGGCCGAGAGATAGTCGACTGGTACAAAGACCACTCTTAGGCCAACGACAGATGTCTCGGGGGTAACTGCCAACCCAGGTGCTGACGAAGTGAGGAGGGACCTATGGACCTGGTGATCAGAGGCGGAACCGTAGTCACCGTCGGCGAGACGTATGTCGCTGACGTCGGCGTCGAGGGCGAAAGAGTCGCCCAGATTGGCGGCGAGATGTCGGCCCCCAGGGAGATCGATGCCAGCGGGAAGCTCCTTGTTCCGGGCGGGGTGGACATGCACGTTCATCTACAGCTCGCTGAAGCCGTACCTGAGGGCGCCCCGCCGCGCATGTCGGACGACTTCTATTGGGGCACCGCTGGCGCCGCTGCCGGCGGTATCACCACAGTTGGCAGCATGACCACTCGCCAGCAAGGGTCTGGGGCGGGCCTGTTGTCGATGCTGGAGCATGCCGAGGCCGACGCCCTGCAGAACTCGCTGATAGATTTTACGCTGCATCCTGTCATCGACGACCCTTCCCCAGAGATTATTGCCGAGATCCCAAGTCTGATCGATTCGGGCTATTCGAGCACCAAGACATTCATGGTCATGCACTCGTTCGATGGGCGCCAGGACGACTACATGAAGGCGTTCGAGGCGGCCGGCCGAAATGGGATTCTCCCCATGCTTCACTGTGAAGACGCGAACATCAACCACCACTGCGAGCAACGCTTCCTCTCGGAAGGCAAGACCGACATTCGCTACTATGCCGATAGCCGTCCAACCTACGCCGAGGCCGTCGCGACGGCTCGCGGCATATCCCTCGCAAGAGCCGCAGGGTCACCCCTCTACCTCGTGCACGTGTCTTGTGCCGATGCCCTGGAAGAGGCGCGGCGGGCGAGGGTTAGCGGTCAGCGGGTCTACGTGGAGACGCGCCCCATCTATCTGTACCTGACGAGAGAGCTATACGAGCAGCCGGATGGCGCCAAGTACGTGGGCTGGCCCCCTCTTCGCGACCATTCAGACGTCAATGGAATATGGGACGGCCTTGTAAACCATGACGTAGATACCCTGTGTTCCGACCATGCGCCTTGGACCCTCTCCGAGAAGCTCGACGCCGGGCTTGAAGTCGGCAGCTTTCGACCAGGCATGGCCAACCTCGAAACCCTGATGCCAATGCTCTACGACGAGGGCGTGGCCAAGGGCAGGATTTCATTGAGCCGATGGGTGGAGTTGACCTCGACGAATGCCGCGAGACTGTTCGGCATGTTCCCGCAGAAGGGGACGATCGCCGTTGGCTCGGACGCAGACCTGGTGGTGTGGGACCCTGACCTCACGCGCGTCGTTCGCGGTGAGGAGATGCGGTCCAGAGCAGGCTATGACGTGTACGAGGGCCAAGAGGTGCATGGGTGGCCCACACACACAATTTCCCGAGGCGAGATTGTGTTCGAAAATGGCGAGATTACAGCGGAGAGGGGCAGAGGCAAGCGAGTAATTCGCGGGCCTCACACACCCATCTAGCGCCGTCGCCTCTACTGTTCCGGTGTACCTTGTTGGCGTGGCCAACCGTACCTGCGGCAGCTACACGCCAGGGTCTGCCAGGAAATCCAGTATCACGCCGCTCAATGCTTCCGGGTCCTCATAGGTCTTGAGGTAAGAACCTCCGGGACCTATGTAAGTGCGAGACCGCTTTAGCTTGCTAGCGACGGGTTCGACAGTGCGCCGCAGGCCGTCTCCTCCCCACTCATAACCAGTGTCGGCGCCTCGATGAGCGGCAGCCGGCTCATGATGTCGTAGTGGCCCAGGGCGACGTATGCCTCGTGGTAACGCTCACCGGCTATCAGCTTGAAGAGCACCTCCCAGTGAAGCGTTCGGAGAATCTCCTCGCTGAACGGTCTCGGAAAGAAGGGCTCGATTCGGCCCGACAACTCCCGCCATGTTTCGATTAAGTGGCTGCCGTCGTCCTCGAGTTCGATAGGGTGCACGTTGCTCAGGAACTGATTGACCGGATCTTCCCAGTAGGGCGTGCCATCGATAATCAGCTTGTCGACCATACCGGGAAACGCCGCGGCAAGTTCGCAGGCGAAGCTCGCGCCGGTGTGATGGCCGAACACGGAGGCGCGCTCGATGTTCAGACTCCTGAGGAAGGCGGCAAAAGTGCGAGCGTAGTCGGCGGCTGTGTACTCGCGGTTAGTCGGGTAATCGGACATTCCGTAGCCCGGTGTGTCTACCGCGATGACCCGGCAGCTCGCCGCTAGGTATCTCATCACCGGTTCGTAGGCGTAGGAACTGGTGGCAGTCTGATGAATCAGTAGAAGAGGTTCGCCCTCTCCCGCATAGCGATAGTGTAGCTGGCCGTAATCAGTATCTGCGTAAGCTCTGCGAATAGTGACGCTGTCGGTCATCAGCCAATCCTGCGGAAAAGATACGGCCCGCAAACGGGCCGCGATTAGGTTCGAGGGCGTAGCGGATGCCTACTTCCTCACGAATGCCGTCATTGGCTACTCCGTCTTGCTCCTGCCCCATCTTTCATAAGAGGTGATTTCCTCCAGAGGCCGGCGCCGGGGGCGCCCAAAGCGTTCTCCCTGACTGGGATAGCCAATCGGAATCATTGCCACCGTCTCGAAGTCTTCCGGTATCCCGAAGTACTCCTTGACTTCGTTCTCGTAAGCCGTGTGCAGAGTGGTAAGCACAGTGCCCAGGCCGAGGCCCCGCGCCGCGAGCAACAGGTTTTGAACGGCGGGGAAAATCGAGGAACCGGTTGGCGCGCTGTCCGTCCTTTGGCATACCAGTATCACAACCGGCGTGTCCGGCATGTTCTCGCCCAGGTCACCTCCCGAACGGTAGGGCTGCTCGGTCCTCATGTCACCGGTTACGGCGGCCTCCCAAGCCTTCAGATACCACTGGCCCAGGCGCCTCTTGCTCTCCCTATCGCGGACTACGAGAAAATGCCACGGTTGCCTGTTTCCTCCATTCGGCGCGTGCACGGCAGATTGGAGAATTGTGCTGATGCTTTCATCGGACACGGGCTGAGCGGCGAAGTGGCGGATTGCCCGCTGTGTGTCAATTGCCTCGAACAGCGAGATGTCTGATTGAGTCATGTATGCCCCCCAAACCGGACTATATGAGCTGAGGCTGGGCGCCTACAATGCCCGCGCCGCCAAATGGCCCTCACGCATCGCCTCGATCACCTTCCTGGCGGAGACGCAATCCCCCACCGCCACCACGGTAGGAATGCGCCCGTCCTCTAGCAGCGCCTCGTACAAACTGTCGGTCGGGGCATTGAATTCGCCGCCTACGATGGTGTCTACGTCTTCGACAACAGTTTCCTTACCGGTGTCCACCTCAGCCAGAACGGCAGTCCTCTCGGAGACTTCCTTGATCCAGTGCTCCCGGTGAAAGACGACGCCATTCTCCTTCATTCGCGCAATCACGGGAGGCCTGCTCGTGACGATGATGTCAGAGGCAACGACTTCGCTTCTGGTTACCAGGTGGACCTCGGCGCCTTTGGCGCTCATAACGTCGGCGGCATTGGGAGACCTGTGATGGTTTTCGGCGGCGAGCAAAACTGCGCGCTTGCCCACTTCGACTCTCCCTTCAATGACATCTTCGATAGAGGCGAGTGTTGGGACTCCCGACTCCCTCAGCCCTCGAATATCCGGCTGTTGTGGGGCCGAGCCGGTGGCGACGACTACGGCTTCCGCTCCCTCATCGACCAGGTCGTCGACCGAGGCCTCCGTGTCGAGCCTGACTACGACGCCCAAGCGGTCCAACTGGAGCTCGAGCCACGCCACTATATTGCCAAACTCGCCCCTTGTGGGGACTTTGGCGACCGTGTTCAGCTGCCCGCCAAGGCGGCTGGCCTTCTCGTACAGTACCACGGCATGCCCTCGCGTTGCGGCCACCCTTGCAGCTTCCATTCCTCCCGGTCCACCGCCGACGACCGCGACCGACTTGGGGGTTTCTGCCCGGGTAAGCGGTCCCAGTTCCAACTCACGGCCGGCCTCCGGGTTGATGCTGCAACCGATGGGTTGCCCTCTGTGAGCGCGCCCGCCGCAGCCATCGTTCGAACCAATGCAATGGCGAATGTCGAATGGCCGCCCTTCCATCAGCTTGCGTCCGATGTCAGGGTCCGCAATGTGCGCCCGCGTCATGACGCACATGTCGGCCTTCCCGGTAGCGACTATGTCGTTCGCTATCTCAGGGTCTATGATGCGGCAAACCGTGAAAATCGGAATGCCCTTTGTGGCCTTCTTGATTTCCGCGGCGTAGTGCACGAAGGGTGCCTGCTCCCACGTCATGTCCGCCTGCTGCATTGCGAAAGGCATACCACCGCCCACGCTGAAACTGACGTTGAAGAAGTCGAAGTCGCCTTTCTCCTCGAGCAAGGCCGCCATCGGCGCCATCTCTTTCGTAGTCATTCCATCCGGCTGCAGCTCGTCGGCGCTCAGGCGTATTCCGACGGCAAAGTCACGGCCGACGCTCGCGCGCACCGCGTCACCCACTTCCAGCGCGAAGCGGGCCCGGTTTTCCTCGCTTCCGCCGTACTCGTCTGTTCGGTGATTTGTCACCGGCGAAAGGAACTGTTGAATCAGGTAACCATGGGCGCCATGCAGCTCCACGCCGTCCATTCCCGCCTGCTTCATGATGGACGCGGAGTGGGCGTAGCCTTCTATGACCTCTTCGATCTCTCCCTTGGTCATGGCGTGTGTGTATTCGTTCCCCGACAGGGCCTTGGTGCGGGAGGCCGACCACAACGGCAGCATGGTGGCAAGGCTCTGGCCGGACTTTCCGAAGTGGAGAAGCTGGACGAAAATCTTGGCGCCGTGCCGATGAACGGCATCGGCCAGCACACGCCAAGCGGGAATGGCATCGTCCACGTAACCAACGGGGCTCTGCAACCCCCCGTAAGAGGACGGATGCACTGTCGTACCCTGAATGATGATGAGGCCCACTCCTCCCCTGGCGCGGGCCTCGTGGTATGCGTTGTTCTGTGGTGTCGGCCTGTTGTTCTGATACATCCCCGAACTGTGCGCGCTGATCAGCATGCGATTGCGCACTTCCACGGAGCCTAGACGTATGGGTGACAGAAGATGGCTGAACCGCGAGTTGTCGGTGCTCACAAGACCCTCCCTGGCTGCATACACTGGAAGACATTTCTGCTCGGGGAGGAACACTGCCGTTCGGAACGACCGCGAAATCGGTCTGTCGACCGGGCTTGGCAGACCCGCCTTGGTTTGAGAATCCGTTGACGGCCCACTTGCCAAGTGTTATATTCCCACACAATTCGGGAGTATATCAGATGTGGAGTTCAAGATAAATGTAAGAAGTGTTGTGACTATTTTCACTAACACTATATGCTGCCAATATGTGTGAAACCCACACATTAAGCGTAAATCAACCCGGAGTGGTCCAGAGTTCTACTTTTGGAAGAACAACTTAATTCGCGCACGGCGTAGGCTGTACAGATTGGCAACAACGAGGAGGACACCATGACGAGGATGTCTAGCGCAGTGGTCGGACTGATGCTGATGACAGCGCTGATTTTGCTGGCATTCGGAGTGGCCTGCGGGGCTGAGCAACAGGAGCCTACGGCCGTGCCACCCTCAGCGGCGACATCCGTGGCGCCCGCAGCGACGACGGCCGCTGTCGCGGCGGCGGCTCCGACTGTTGCAGCACCAGCAGCGGCTGCCGAAATGGACCGGCCTGATGACTTGATCCCGGAGGGGCTCGCCGAAAACTTCCCCCTGATTGCCCAGTGGCACTGGAGCAAGCTGCCACACCCGTTTGGCGAACAGCCGAAGAAGGGCGGAGTGTTCAGGCTCGAGGGCCGGTTCGATCTCAACACGTGGGACCCGCGCAACCCGGCTATCTCGTCCCTGGCGATTCAGATGAACGCTGTCTACAACCGCCTGCTGAAGGCCGACCACACCATGGAGACAGCTATTGCGACCAGTGGGCGCTGTCTCCGTGAAATCTGCCTCACCGGCGACCTCGCGGAGAGCTGGGAGGTTGTCAACGGCGGCGAATCGATCGTCTTCACGATCGCCGACGGGGCAAAGTGGCAGAACTTCGCGCCGGTCAACGGGCGTGATTTTCTCGCCTCGGATGTCAAGTTCGCCTATGACTCATACATAACCGACGACCGTGCCACCGGGCAGAAGAGCATCTTCCGCCAGGTGGAGAGCATAGTTGCTGACGACGCCGCTAACACGGTTACCTTCAACTTCTCGTCCCCGGCGGCGTACTTCATGTACAGCATGGCAGGGCCACTTGTGCCTATCTTCGCCCCTGAAGCGGCCAATGAGGAAGGCAGGCTGGACGAAGACCCGCCAATCGGTACAGGGCCGTTCCAGATAACGAACCACGTATTCAACAGCATAATCGAGTACGAGGCAAACCCCACTTACCACAAGAAGGACGCATTCGGACAACAGCTTCCCTATCTCGATGGAATAACCTCGGTGCGGATGTTTGACGATGCCACTCGTGTGGCGGCATTCCGAGCCGACCAGATGGATTCCTACATGTCCCTTACCGGCGACGCCCGCAAGAACATCGAGAGGACCGAGCTGGACAGAGGGGCCAACCTTAGAGTGATGGAACAGAACGCCGGAGGCAACTTCTTCTTCGGGCCTCCTCACGATGCCGCGCCGTTCGACAACGTGAACTTCCGCCGGGCGCTGTCCATGGCATTGGACCGCGATGCTATGGTGGAAGCGGCATACGCCGACCAGGGACGCTGGTCTCTTGGATACCCGACAGACTGGCTCGGACGCGAATACCCCTACACCCAGTCCGAGTTCGGTCAGTACTACCAGTACAACCCCGAAGCGGCCAGGGCGCTCCTGGAGCAGGAGGGGCTGGACGGTATCGAATTCGAGATTCACACAACCGCCCTGCGCCAGACGGATGGCCAGGTGGCTCTCGGTGTCGAGTTCTGGAAGGACATAGGCCTCAGGCCGGCTCTCAGCGTCGACGAGGACGTAGCGTACAATGCAGCGTCCTTCAGCCACGACTTCGAGTACCTGCTCGGAGGGGCCTGGTACTCCGGGGGAGTTGACTGGGACGACTTCACCTACCGAATGATGCGCTCGGGGGAGCCCGGCAACTACCTCGACATCAATGACCCAGTGCTGGACGGGCTGTTGGATGAAAGTCAGCTCGAGTTCGACCGCGCAAAGCGGATCGCGATCAACCGGCAGGTTATCGAGAGAGAGTTCGACCAAGTCTACCGCATATTCGGTGCGGTGTTCCTGTTTGCGGAGTGGACAAAGCCTGAAGTTCGCAACTGGCTGAGCCACGACATCTACTTCTGGGTCAACGGATGGGGCCTGAACGCCATGGAGACGGTGTGGCTCGATAGGTAGGTCCCTGGGACCGCTTCTACAACAAACCTGGATTCTGGACTTGGCTGAAGGTGTCGGAGACCGCACCTTCAGCCAAGACTTTCATGGCCCTGCGACGGCGATTGTCTGATTCTGGGGAGGGTCTGTGCATCGTTACATAATAAGGCGACTCTTGCTGGCGGTCCCAACTCTTTTCTTCGTCTCTCTCGCCATCTTCTCCCTGACGCGCATCATCCCTGGAGATGCAGTGGTGGCGATAGTCGGAGATACCGGCAACATCGCTCCCGAGCAGCTCGAGGGACTGAAGGCTCGCCTCGGCCTCGACCAGCCGTTTCACACTCAGTACCTTCGGTGGATTGGCGGCGTCCTGACCGGAGACCTGGGCGATTCCTACTACACCCGCAAGCCCGTTGTCAGACAGCTCATGAGCTCTATCCCGGTCACGCTGGAGCTCGCCGCGATCGGCCTTGTCCTGGGTATGGCTTTTGCGATTCCTCTGGGCATCATCTCAGCAATAAGGCAAGACACGATTACCGACTACGCCGCTAGGATACTGGCCATCCTGGGCATTTCCATGCCCAACTTCTGGATCGCCACGATGGTCGTCGTGTACCTCGGCCTTTTTCTGGCATACCTGCCGCCACTGGGATACAGCAGGCTGTGGGACGAACCGGTGCGGAACCTCTCCCAGTTCTACCTTCCTGGCATAGTGCTCGGATTCCAGTTGTCGGGGACGACGGCGCGCATGGTCCGCTCGTCCATGCTCGAAGTGCTGCGCCAGGACTACATCCGCACAGCTCTTTCCAAGGGATTGAGGGAGGAAGTGGTCGTCGCGCGCCATGCGGTAAAGAACGCCCTCATTCCGGTGGTGACAATCATCGGAAACCTGATGAACGCGCTGATAGGCGGAACCGTAATCATAGAGAACATCTTTGCGCTCCCGGGTGTCGGACAGCTCACTCTCGGCGCGGTAACGCAGCGGGACTACCCGCAGATCCAAGCCAACATCATGTTCCTTGCCGTGTTCCTTGTGATGATTAACCTGGTCATAGACTTGACCTACGGATGGCTCGACCCGAGGATTCGCTACAGCTAGCCTCGACTGCTGAGGAGAACGGAAATGGTGACAGGAAGCACGCCGCGGCCGCCGGAGGAGGCAGTTCCCGCGAACGGGCTCTTGCGTGCGCGAAGGCGTACAGGCTACCTGGTGCGCCTGGGCAGAGTTGCCAGGAACAAGCCCGTCGGCACATTCTCTGCCGTAGTGATTATAGTGATGGTGCTTTCAGGCATCTTTGCCGACGCCGTTGCCCCGTTCGATCCATTGGAGGCGCACGTGAAGGACAGGCTGCAAGGCCCCAGCCTGACGTACTGGATGGGTACGGACAATCTGGGCAGGGATGTGTTCAGCAGAGTTACTCACGGCGCCCGGATCTCGCTGCTCATCGCCATACCCGCGGTGATCCTGGGCGTCGGCGTCGGCTCGATTATCGGCATCATAAGCGGCTACCTCGGAGGGTGGTTCGACTTGCTCGTCCAGCGCCTGCTCGACGCCAGCCAGGCAATCCCGTCTCTCATCCTTGCGCTCGCCGTGATAGCCGTTCTCGGGGCAGGTATTGACAAGGTGATTTACGTCATCGCGTTCATCGCCGTGCCATGGAACGGGCGAGTGGTAAGAGGCTCGGTGCTGTCGATTAAGGAAAACCAGTACATCGACGCTGCCAGGAGCGTGGGGGCAGGCAATCTTCGGATAATGTTCCGCCACATTCTGCCCAACGTCGTCGCTCCGATACTGGTTTTGGTCTCGGTACTTTTGGGCGCCGCCATCATAATCGAGGCGTCTCTGAGTTTCCTGGGCTTGGGAGTCCCTCCCCCCGAGCCCTCCTGGGGTGGAATGCTCAGCAGGGAGGGCCGCTCCTTCATGGAGAGGGCGCCCACGCTGGCATTGTTCCCCGGCCTCGCCATCAGCGTAGTGGTGCTCGCGTTCAATCTGCTTGGAGACACTTTGCGAGACATTTGGGACCCAAGGCTGAGGGGTTCCCAGTAGATGCGAATTTCGATACAGAGGAGATGAATATGGCCCTGCAGCCAGACCGTTTCGACTACTCCCCAATAATCGACCGGCCGCCGATACGATGGCCGAATGACGCCAGGGTCGCGCTCTGGATCTCCCCGAACGTGGAGCACTACGAGTACCTGCCGCCGGAGAACAGGTTTCGCAACCCCTGGGCCCGGACGCCTCAGCCCGACGTTCAGAGCTACTCCCACCGCGACTACGGCAACAGGGTCGGCTTCTGGCGAATGCTGGAAGTGCTGGACAAGCACGATTTCCGCTGCTGCGTCTCGCTGAACGAGGCGGTGCTCGAACACTTCCCGGAGATCAGGGACGCCATGGTCGAGCGGGACTACGACTACATGTCCCACGGCATCTACAACACCCGGTACCTGTATGGTATGTCGGAAGACGAGGAAAGAGAGTTCTACAGGGACATCATCGACACCCTGAAAAAGTACACCGGCAAGCAGCTCAAGGGCATGCTCGGACCCGCCCTGACCAACACCGAGGCTACGCCGGACCTGATGGCCGAGGCAGGTCTCATATACCACACCGACTGGTTCCATGACGACCAGCCCTTTCCACTGAAGGTGAAGCGAGGCAAGCTTGTCTCGATGCCCTACACGATTGAGTTGAACGACGTGGTCGTCCACGCCCAGGGCCACGAGGCGGAATACTTCTGCCAGATCATCAAGGACCAGTTCGACGTGCTCTACCAGGAGGGCGCGGAGAGCGGCCGGGTGATGTGCATTGCATTGCATCCCTACTGGATTGGGCAACCTCACCGCGCGAAGTACCTCGACGAGGCTCTGAGCTACATACTGGCCCATGACGGGGTGTGGAAGACCACGGCAGACGACATTGCCGAATACTACATCGAACACTACTACGATGACGTCTTGGCCTACGTAAACGGGTAAGTGCTCGATTCCTACCGAGAGCACAGATCATTCGAGGAGGCGAAGAAAGTGCCTGCAGAACGCAAACCCGGTATGGACAACGATCACTACGGTTGGTCCCCAATCACCACGCGGCCCAAAGTCACTTGGCCGGAGAATTCGCGTGTCGCCCTGTGCGTGATTCTGAACCTGGAACACTATGAGTGGAGCATGCCCGATGGCTGGTTCCAGCCGCCATCGCCCGGCGGTCTCGGAAGGGGAACGTTTCCAGACCTTCGGTCCTACTCCCATCACGAATACGGGAACAGGGTTGGGATCTTCCGCGTGCTGAACATTCTGGACAAGTACGGCATCACTCCAACCATTGCCCTGGACGCGACGGTTGCAAAGAACTACCCGTTCGTGGTCGAGGAGTGCCAGAAGCGAGGAGCGGAGTTCATTGGCCACGGCCAGACCGTTAATCGCATGATCACAAGCAACATGAGCGAGGAAGAGGAACGGCAGTACATTCAAGAATCCATCGCAGCGGTGGAGGAAGCCACCGGCAAGCGACCGGTAGGCTGGCTGGGCCCGGAATATGGTGAGTCCACGCGCACGCCCGGTTTGTTGGCAGCAGAGGGAATAAGATACGTTTGCGACTGGCCGAACGATGAGCAGCCGTACCAGATGACAGTTGATGAAGGGAAGCTGTTCTCTCTACCCATCCACGTGGAAGTCGAGGACCTCTTCACCCAATGGAATCGTGGCGTTTCCATCATGCACTACGGCAAGATGATACGCGACACCTTCGACGGACTGTACAAGGACGGAGCCGTGAGTGGCCGCACAATGGCGCTCAGCCTTCATCCATGGCTGATAGGCCAGCCATTTCGCAGCAAGTACCTTGATAGCGCGCTGGCCCATATCTCCAGGCCCGCAGGCGTATGGAAGGCTACAGGTAAAGAAATCATCGACTGGTACGAGCAGCAGAGCTAGACCCTGCAACAAGACTGCCAGGCCACTTCCGTGGGGTATCATGGGTTGAGGCCCATTTGTAGGCCGTGTCGCTAGGACAGCTCAGAGCGGCGCACCACCAGTTCCGCTCGAGCCGGTGTCTTTCGCCGTTCATCACCAGGATGAGCGGGGCAGCCTACATCAGTTCCGGTTTAACCTTGAGTATGAATACACAGGCTTCTCGGCGGTTCTTGCATACCAGTGGCTGCTCACCTGAAAGTCGGCATCGCGGAGGCGCACACTCTTCGGCCATTGGATCACGGCCTACGGCCCAAAGTGTCACCACCAGTGAGATGGGATAACGTAGGCTGCACGAGGCGTCACCGGGAAACAAGCTAACCCAATATTGCTACAACACCTGGGCAATCGCCGGGCAACCTGAGGCAGTGGAGGAAGGGCAACTGGTGGAGATAGGGGGAATCGAACCCCCAACCTCGGCATTGCGAACGCCGCGCTCTCCCTAGTTGAGCTATATCCCCACTGCGCGAGCACGGCCCAAGTGTCCCGGGCCGTGCGCCGATTATAGCAATCCGCCGAAGCGTGCGTCAATCGACTCGCGCGCGCCTGACGTACCGGAAGTGGAAGTCCGCGCCCACGTAGCTCCCGCCGCCGATGCGCCGAGGCCCGACGTTGCCGACGGACTCCAGATGGCCGTAGTCGACGCTGCCGCCCCAGGTCGGGTCGGCGGCAATAGCCGCCTCGATGCCGGAGGCGCCTGAAGCGGACGCCAGCTTGTACAGATCGTCGTAGGCCTGGCGACCGTCGGACGATGCAACGAGCAGCGTTACCCGGAATCGTCCGGCCGACAGGCTCGCCGCCAGCGTCTGTACCATGCCGCGGCCCTCGTATGCCACCAGCGCCGCCGGAATCTGCGGGGCCGACTCCGACGGATGATCGACGACGGTGAGCCCCGGCACGGCGGCCAGCAGAGCGACAAGCCCGTCGCGGGCGGCCCGGACGTCGTCCTCCATCAGACGCCGACCCCCACCGCGGGCTTGCGGTACGGCGCCAGCATCAACGCCGCGAGGGGGTCCATACCGGCGACGGGCGAGCCGCCCCGCGCCGGGTCCACCGCATCGTACGCGCTGCCTGCCCGCCGCCACAGCGTCAACGCCAGGGTCAGGGCGGCCTCGACCACGGGCGTCGGGTACTCGAAAACGAAGACCTCCGTGTCGGCGTCGTGGCCGAACCTGGCGGTGCCGTTGACTCCGCGCCGCACGGTCAGGGTGTTGGACTCCCGCGCCCCCACGTACATCTGCTCCGCGCCGACCAGGATCGTTTGGCCGGCGCGCGCGTCCGAGCCGTCGGCCAGCTCCACTGCGGTCTCGCCAGCTACAGCGACGGCCGGCCCGGTGCGTCCCGCGGGCCGCACGTGCCGCCACCATCCCCACTTGCCGCTCACTCGCACGCTGCCGGGGCCGGCCGGAAACCGCGTCCGTTCCCCCGCCGCCTCGATGGCGGTGTAGGGGCGAGACGCCGGATTGCCGGCGCTATCGGGATCTGCGTTGCTGGGCAGCAGCCGGAAATCGTCCGACGCCCAGTTCGTCTCAGGATGGCCGTCGCCGTTCTCGTCCGTTCTCAGGCCGTCGCGGTTGACGCAGATGAGGTCGGGCACGAGCAGGCGCGGCCCGCCGGAGCCGTCGAACCTCTTGGCAGCGCTCAGGACGTAGAACGCGCGGTTGCAGTACCGGTCCACGGTGCGGCTGGCCGTCTCTGC
This sequence comes from Dehalococcoidia bacterium, assembly GCA_965262385.1. GTDB lineage: Bacteria > Chloroflexota > Dehalococcoidia > Lucifugimonadales > CATOSD01 > CATOSD01. The sequence continues at coordinate 962,271 of CBDHFB010000016.1, forward strand.
CAGGGCCAGAAGCCGTTCGTCGTGCTCCGAGCCGGTTATGTTCAGCACGCCCGAACTCTTCAGAGCGTCGAGCGGCACGTAAGCGTTTGGCATGGTCTCCCTCCTGGATTCTCGCCGCGTGAATAGGCCCCCTCCCAGCGCGGGAGGGGGCACATGCCGTGTAGAAGGCTACGCGACGCCGGTTATGTTGTACTGCAAGGCCGTGTGGGTGGCGGTGGACCGGGAGCCGCTGCGTTCGGTGAGCGCGTGGCGGAAGCTCACGGTCACCACGGTCTGGCGCTTCTAGAGGTCCCTGTCGACGTCGATGTTGAGCTGCCGCCGGAAGCCCTGCGCCCACTGCGTGCGGTTGAACAGCAGCACGCGGCCCGTGTTGGCGCCGTTGCCGGCGTCTGTGACCTTGCCGTCCACGTCCGCTAGTCGCAGGTGCTCGGACACGATGACGGGTATGCCCTCGATAGCCCCCAGCATTCCGGTCAGCAGCGTGGCGTTAGGCCCCAGCTTGTCCATCGTCCTGTACTGCGAGATGCCCTGGGCGCGTATGAAGGTGTTCACGTCCATCACCCAGGCGAGCTGGGACGGCCGGACTCCGTGTTTGCCGAGCTTGGCGCGCAGCTCGTTGAACATGTCGTCGGAGACGGCTGCCCCGTGGTTGTTGGACTGGCTCGCGTTGTGGACGAGCGGCAGGTGCACGATTCCGTCGTAGCCGATGAGCCACTGCGCTTTGCCTGCGCTCGAGGCGGAGATGGTCGCTCCGTCGGCGTTGATGCTGTTCTGCGTGGTGGTGTCGGCGTTGAGGATGATGTCGTCGAGAGTCTCCGCGACGTTGCGCACCAGACCGGCCCTGATCTCCGGCAGCATGGCCACGACGCCGTCTTCCTCCAGGGTGAAGCTGTACGGCGCCTGGCCCACCAGTTCGTGCGCCGTCAGCGTGGTCTTGCCCGTGCTCAGCCTGGTGGAAGCCGCGGCCACGTTCTCGGTGCCCGGGTAGAAGCTCACGTCGCCAAGCTGCGTGGGCACGTCGAAGGGGTTGGAGGGCATCGGAAACGTCGGCACCAGCGGGGCGACCAGCGTCTGCAGGTTAACGTCCATCCACAGCTCTCGCGCCTCGAGCGTGGCCACCAGCTCGTCGCCGTAGCCAGCGGTCGTGCTGTCCATCGCGGCGCGCGTCATCGACTGGAGCAGCGCGCGCCCGAAACCCTCGTACTGGCCGGTAGGCTTGGAGTCCACCGTGAACCACGACTCGAGCCTCCGGGCGGCCTCGTGGTGCGACGCCTGCACGTCGGCGGCCGCGATGCCGCGGACGAGCGCGCGTTTGGCATCCTCGGCGCGCTCGACCCAGGCGGGGCCGAAGCTCTCGCGCCGCTGGGACCGGGCGAACCGGCTCACCAGCGCAAGGTCCAGAATGTCCATGCCGGCGTAGGGCCCCTCCTGCACGTGGTGGCCGGGCGTCTGCTCGACCAGCCTGGCGAGCACGTCGCGCCGCCGCGTCCGGTCTCGCTGCTGGATGTCGACGACCTCGCGGCCGAGCCGCTCGACCTCCTCGCTCAGCAGCCCCACCTGCGAGGACACCGGGTCGATCCGCTCGCGCACGAATCCGTTGATCTCCTCCAGGTCCTTCTTGATTGTTTCCATGTCCGCGTTAGGCATCTGTGTTCTCCTTTCCCTTTTTGATAGCGTTCGATTGACTCGCTAGCCCCGCTGCTGAGATGGTGCAGAGCGGCCGCGAAGACTGAGCTTCAGGTCCTCCAATTGCTCCCGGACCGCGACGAGGTCTTCGCCGGGGAGCGGGGTCTTTCCGCGGGCAGGCGATTGTTCCCCCACCTGCGGGCCTGCCGTACCCAGAAAATCATCCAGCAGCCTCGCGTGGCTCTCGCGCAGGGCGTCCGGATCCGACGGGACGGGGACGATGGACCACTCGAGCAGGTCGGAGCGGGTGTCGCGGTAGCCGCCGTCCCGTGTCGGCGAGGTCTCGATGGGCAGCCAGCTTATCGAGGCCGCGCGGAGGAAGCCCCTGTCCCAGGCGTTCTTCACGCGCCGCGCGAACGGGTCGTCGCCCAGAAACTCGAACTCCGCCACCAGCCTACCCGCGCCGGTCTTGGCCAGCTCCAGCGTCCTGCCGATGGGCAGCCCGCCGGAGGGCGAGCGCCCGGATACGTCGTGTGCCCACATCACGACCGGATTGAGCATGTAGTTGTCGACCGAGAGCCCCTCGAAGTCGAGCGTGGGGGGCTGCCGCGCCTCCTCGTTGGCCGCGATGGTCACGCGGTAGCGGTTGGCGTCGACGGCGGCGCTGCCGATGATGGCTGCGTTCGCCGTGCGCGTCTGTCTGGCCATAACGTCTCCTTTCTCCTATTCGCCTGCCCGTTGCAGACAAGGCAAACGCCTGTGTCGTAATCCCGGCTCCGTAGACACAAAAACCCCCGCACGGTCCCGCGTCTCCTGGGACTAGTTCGGGGGCTTCCGGACCTGCCTGATTTTGCCGCCAACCGCTCGCGCTTGAGTGTTTCGGGCGGCCCTTTGCGACTGGTCTTGGCCGACGATAGCACGGGTGTTCTTAGCCAGTCAATACCCCTATCTACGGCGCGCGCCGTGCTATAATCTGGCCTTAGGCTGTTGGCGGAGGCGCGCGGGACCGTGCGTCCTCCTGGAAGGAGGCGGACCGGTGCAGGTACTTCGGATGGTGGTGCTGCTGATAGGGATGACTGCTCTCGGCATCATCTTCGGCGCGTGCTCCGCAAGTGACGACGAGGACGAGTACCGTGACGAAGGCGAGTACCGTCAAGAACTAGGCTTGGACCGCCCCGGCTTCCCTGGACTGCCCGGCATCGCCGGCGCGCCGGCGATGATAACCCAGGAGCTGGCGATGTCGGCCACGGAATCGTCCGCGATGTCCGTTGCGCCGCAGCAACCCGCGGCCGCTGCCATGCCCACGGCGGTCGCCATGGTGGTATCTGCCGACGTGGGCCCCGCGCCCCCCGCGGCCCCGGCCGCCGCCAAGGTGCAGGCCGCAACCGCGGACGATTCCGACGAACGGCCCGTCGCGTCGCTTGTGGTCCAGCAGCGCATCATCGTGCGCACAGTGGATCTCGGCATCGTGGTAGAGGACGTTACGGCCGCCATTGAGGCAGCGTCGAACATCGCGCGGGATATGGGCGGCTGGCTGGTAGGCTCCGAACACAGCCTGAAGCACCGGGGCAGCGTTTCCGTCCGGGTGCCGGCCAACTCCCTGGACGACGCCATCGACGCGCTTCGTGATCTGGCATTCGAAGTCGATTACGAGATCGCCCACAGCCAGGACGTGACCGACGAATACGTCGACCTGAAGTCCCGCATGCGCAATCTCGAGGCCACGGAGAACGCCCTGCTGGCGTTGTTCGACAGGGCGCAAAAGGTGGAAGACGCGCTCGACGTGCAGCGAGAGCTGGCGCGGGTACAGGAACAGATAGAGATAATGCAGGGTCGCATAGCCTACCTCGAGCAGACCTCCGCCTATTCGCTGCTGAACGTGACCCTCCGTCTGGCGCCCTTCGACATTCGCGTCGACGGCGGGGACGACAAGACAGCCAGCGTGGGTGAGTTCGCGAGGTTCAGGGCCACCTTCACGCCACCCGATGACATCGACAACTTCTCCTTCACATGGGACTTCGGCGACGGCTCCGGCATCGTGACCGGACACAGGGTTGCCCCCACGATCGATGGCACGGGCAAGGTCACCGCTACGGTTACTCACGTGTACGAGAACGAGCGCGACTCGCCCTACATCGCGACGGTCGAGCTGACCGGCACCGGCGACGCCGGCGTGGCCGAGGGCTCCGACACCGTCATTGTCTCGGTTTCCAGAGTGCCCAACATCGAGGTGTTCGCCGGCGAAGCGTTCAGCGTCTTCGCTGGCGAGGAGTTCGAGGTTAGCGGTTCGTTCACGCGGCCCGCCGGCCTCAGCGACGTCGCCTACAGCTGGAACTTCGGCGACGGCTCGGAACCCCAATCGAGCGCGCTGAGCGAAGGCCAGACCACCGCCTCCGCAACACACGTCTACGACAATCACAGGCCGACGCCCTATGCGGTGACGCTGACCGTCACTGCGTCGAGCCAAGCCGGAGAGATCGAGGCCAGCACCGAGACCAGCGTCTTCGTCCGGGAGTCGCTCGGCTGGACGGTGGGCGGATGGAGCCCCGGCGAGGACGGCAAGGAGGCGACCCGCGCGCTGTCCGAGGTCTTGCAGGGACTCACCACGCTGCTCATATGGGCGGTGATATTCAGCCCATTCTGGCTGGCCGCCATCGCGGCGATCTGGTTCCTGGTGCGTCGCTCGAGGCGCTACCAGGCGCGGCGGCAGCCTCCCGCAAGCCCTGCCGCGTCCCCACAGGACTAGACTTGCCGGCGCCGACGAGGCATTTCACGGCGACCGGCTTCGTGGTTCACGAAGGCCACGTGCTGCTGCACTGGCATCCCAAGGTCGCCGCGTGGCTGCCGCCCGGAGGGCATGTCGAGCCGAACGAGGACCCCGTGCAGGCGGTGACGCGGGAGGTGCACGAGGAGGCAGGCGTGGAGGCCGAGGTCGTCGGGCCGGCGCCGGCGCTGCCCCTCGATTATCCCCGGCAGGTGCAGCCGCCGTTCACCATCATGGTCGAGGACATACACGACCCGGTCAATGGTTTCCACTATCACATAGACATGATCTACTTCTGCAGGCTCGTCGGGCAACCGTGTCCGCTCAACCCCGGCTGGACCTGGGTTTCGCGCGAGCGGCTTGCAGCTGGCGCGGCGCTGCAGCTCGGCGACTCACCCTGCGAGCCGCCACCGGAGGACGTCCGGCTCCTCGCCGAGCTCGCGTTCGCCGCGGAGGAGGACTGACAGACCACGTATGGGGAAGGGGCGGTCTGGTGTCCGGAGCGTGTTACGGCTGGCCCCCCAAACCCACGGTTAGTTGAACGCGTCCGACGCCAAAGTGGGCCTTTGCGCTATAATGCTTTCGAGGGAGACTTGATATAGGAATCTTCTACGTCGACGCCGAGATTGGGGACCCACGGGGCTTGAGATTCGAGACTGTTCGAGTTTTGGTCGATAGCGGCGCTACGCACACGACGCTGGCAGCGTCGATGCTTAATCGTCTGGGCGTCGTCCCGGAAACAACCCGTCCGTTCAAGATAGCGGACGGAAGCGACATTGAACGGCCTGTAGGCTATACCAGGATGCGTCTCGGCGGCGAATCCATAGTGACGCCAGTGGCCTTCTGCAACGATGGCGAACCGGCCCTGCTGGGAGCGGTAAGCCTGGAGATATTTGGACTGGGAATCGACCCTGTCAATAGCCGACTGGTTTCCGTTATGAACATGGCCTGAGCCCCCTCGCCAGGTTAGCTGTGACGCCGCCCGCCTCTTCCATCCAACTCCGCCACTTCCGCCGCGTCGTCGTTATCGGCACGACCGGCTCGGGCAAGACTACCCTCGCCCGCGAGCTCGCCCGCGCCCAGCGCGTGCCGCACGTAGAAATGGACGCTTACCGCCACGGCCCCAACTGGCGCGAAACGCCTGACGACGAATTTGTTCGCCAGCTCGCCCACGCGCTGAGCGGCGACCACTGGGTCGCGGACGGCAACTACAGTGTCACTCGCGACACCGTGTGGCCCCGTGCGACAGCGATAGTGTGGCTGGACCTGCCGTTTGGCCTGGTATTCTGGCGGCTGGCGCTCCGTACGCTGAGGCGCGGCATAACCCGCGAAACTCTCTGGAACGGCAACAAGGAAAACCTCCTAAGCCACCTGTTCACCAGGCACTCCCTGTTCCTGTGGGCGTTCAAATCGCACTGGCGACTAAGGCGCACCATGCCCATAGCGCTCTCCCAGCCGCAGCACGCCCACCTGCGCATGGTGCGGCTGCGTTCGCGTCGCGCGGCGGCACGGTGGCTTGACGGCGTGCGGCGAGCATCAACAGTCCCTTCCTCCTCGATGGGCGAAGGTTAGAGCCTACCCCGTACTCGATACGGGGAAGGGCGTGACGTGCCAGCAACCCCGCCCGGCTCCGGTGGCATTCGGCGCCCCATCCCGCTAAACTTGCCCCATACCCTGGGGAGGTTTTACGTGGCCAGTTACAACATCGCTGTGATACGTGGCGACGGCGTCGGCGTGGAGGTGATCGAGGAGGGTCTCAAAGTCCTGCAGGCCGTGAGTCGGCAGTTCGAGATTGACTGGAACTTCGTCGAGCATCCGTGGGGCTCCGATTACTACCTCGAGCACGCCGAGATGATGCCCCCGGACGCGCTCGATAGGCTGACCGAGACGGACGCCATCTATCTGGGAGCGGTCGGCCACCCCGACATACAGGACCACGTTACGCTCAACGGCCTGCTGCTGCCGATTCGCCGCACGTTCGACCAGTACGTCTGCGAACGCCCCAGCGTGCTCTACCCAGGCGTGGAGTCGCCGCTGCGCGGCAAGTCCCCGGGCGACATCGACATGGTCGTGATCAGGGAGAACACCGAAGGCGAGTACGCCGACGTTGGCGGCTTTCAGTACGCCGGCTTCGCCGAGGAAGTGGGCATCCAGACAAGCGTCTTCACCCGCCGCGGTTGCGAGCGCGTGATTACCTACGCTTTCGAGCTCGCCCGCACCAGGGACCGCGATCGGCTCGTGACGTCGATCACCAAGTCCAACGCCCAGGGCTACGGGATGATCGTGTGGGACAGGGCATTCGACGCGGTGGCAGAGCACTATCCCGACGTGCGAACCCAGTCACTGCTGATCGACGCGGCCTGCATGGACTTCGTGCGCCGTCCCGAAAGCTTCGACGTAGTCGTCGCGAGCAACCTGTTCGGCGACATCCTCACCGACATCGGCGCGATCATCACCGGCAGCATGGGACTGGCCGCCAGCGGAAACATCGACCCGGAGCGGCGGTACCCCTCCATGTTCGAGCCGGTGCACGGCAGCGCCCCCGACATAGTGGGCCAGGGCATCGCCAACCCAATGGCGGCAATCCTGTCCGGCGGCATGATGCTCGGCCACCTGGGACACGCCGACGCGCAACAGGCCATCGAGCGCGCCGTGCTCGGTACGATTGAGGCGGGCGAAACGCTGACGCCCGACCTCGGCGGCGCCTCGACCACCCAGGCCGTTGGCGACGCGGTGGTAGCGCGACTGGAGCAAGGCTGACGGGATGGGCCAGTGCAAAGACGATGCGATGTTCTCACGCGACGGGCGCTACCGTTACCTGTTGACGAGACGCGTCGACCATGGTGAACGTACTGTCATGTTTCTGATGCTGAACCCGTCCAGGGCTGACAAGTTTCACAACGACAATACGATAACCAAGTGCATAGGCTTCGCGAGAATATGGGGCTACAAGTGCCTGAGCGTGGTCAATTTGACGCCGCATGTGGCGACGTATCCGACCGACCTGCCGGCGGACTTGCCCGAGCCGAGGTACGTTCAGAGTCGCAACCTGCGAATTGTCCGGCAGACGGCGGCGGAGTCCGACCTCGTCGTCGTCGCCTACGGCAACAGCGTGAAGAACTTGGAACGCTCGGGCGGCGCACGTGGCAGAGCCCGCCTGATGACGCGCTCGCTCGCTGACGCAGGACACGAGCTTCACTGCCTCGGCGTTACAGAATTGGGCCACCCGCGGCATCCGGTACGACTAGCCTATAGCACTGCTCTGGAAGTCTACGGGGTGGGCAGCGGAGCGGCAACATACTAACCTGACACAGGAGGTTCGCAATGGTGGACGTGATCATAACGGGCGGTACGGTGGTTACTCCGGGGGGAGTCGGCGAGTGGGACGTGGCCATCGAAGGCGAGCGCATCGCGGCCGTGACGGAGCGAGGCGTACTGTCCACTGAGGGCGCGAGGGTCATCGACGCATCGGGCAAGATAGTAGTCCCCGGCGGCGTCGAGCCTCACGCACACATCGGCGGTCCGCGCCAGCCGGAACGCTCCGGCGCGGACCCTGTGTCGAAGGCCGCCATCTACGGCGGCACGACCACCGTGCTCGACTTTGCCAACCAGGTGCCGGGCCACGACCTGCACCACGCCCTCGGCGAGGCCGCCGAACGCTGGCAGGGCAACGCCTACACCGACTACTCCTACCACCCCATCTTCACCAACGGCGCCGGGATCGACGCCATCGGCCAGATTCCCGAGCTGATCGAGGCCGGATACCCCAGCTTCAAGATATTCACCACCAGCATCCGGCCGCCCAGCCCGGACATGCAGAACAACAAGACCGACTTCGGCAGGCTGGCGGCCATCATGGACCAGATAGCCCCCAACAACGGCATGCTGCTCATTCACTCCGAAGACGACGACATGGTTCACTACAACTACTCCCTCGCTCCGGAAAGGGGCCTGTGGGACTGGTGGAACATGCACCACATCCACTCCAACATCTCGGAAGACGTCTCCTTCCGCCGCGCCCTACGCCTCGCCGAGCAGAAAGGCTCGCCCGTCTACTTCGTCCACGTCAGCGCCCGAGAGGGCGTGGAAGCCATCCGCGAGGCCCGCGCAAAGGGAATGGCCATCTACGGCGAGACGCTGCACAACTACGCCAGCTTCAACGCCGACAACTACCGCGAAGACGACGGCATGAAGTACCACACCTACCCATCGCTAAAGTCGGAGGACGACCGGCGCGCCCTGTGGGGCGGCCTGCTCGACGGCACCCTCTCCACCGTCGCCACCGACCTGGTGTCTACCACCTGGGAGGTCAAGATCAAATACAAAACCGTCGCCGACGTCACCGGCGGACACAACGGCATCGAGACCCGCATGGGCGTTGCGTACACCGATGGCGTGGTCAAGCAGGGCATGTCGCTCGAGCGCTTCGTCGACATTACGGCGGCGAACGCGGCCAAGATATTCGGACTCTACCCACAGAAGGGCGCAATCGCCGCCGGCAGCGACGCCGACGTCACCATCATAGACCCGTCGTTCAACAAGCGACTGGAGCTGACCGACCTCCACCTGGAGGACTACAGCATCTGGGAAGGCTGGCAGGTGAGCGGCTGGCCGGTGACGACGCTGCTGCGCGGCAAGTTGATGGTGGAGAACGGCCGCCTGCTCGGCTCGGCAAGCGACGGACAGTGGGTCGCCCGCAAGGTGGCGGAAGAATACACCAACGGCCCCGCCTGCTAGCGCGGGGGCAGACCAATAGTCGGGAGAGTGAGATTTGGGGGTCTTCACAGTACCGATTCGGATTGGTGCGCTCAATGGCCAGAACTCGAGAGAGCTTGACGCCCTGGCAAACACCGGCGCGAACTTCACGTCTGTACCGGCCTCCGTTCTGGAAGAGTTGGGCGTTACTCGCGGGCAGCGGTCCAAGTTCGCTTCCGATGACGGCGAGAGCCGCGAACTCTTCATGGGAGAGGCGACAGTCTGGCTTGGCGACGAGTTCGCCCAGACCAAGGTAATCTTCGCCGAAGAAGACTCGCCAGTGGTCCTAGGCAAGCTGACATTGACCGCGCTGTTCATGGAAGTGGATTCAAGCGGCGAGAAGCTCACCGGACTAACGGTCTATATGCCAGCGGGATACGCAGTTAGTGAATTGAAGGTGTCGGTGAAGGACGGTAGGCAGGTAGAGACGTGGGAGCCTCTGGATCCCCCAATGAAGCTTGGGACGGTGAAGGCGAGGGTGGTCAAGGAGGCGAGACAGTAGCCGGACACCAAGGTGACGGCGCCGCCAAGTGCCCATTTGACGAACGGACCCTCTCTAGTCATCGAACCTTACGACGGCAGTGCCGCCTGCGCCCATGCTATCGCTGGAGTGCTCAAGCGAAGAAGTAACGAGATTCGGCAATACATTACTACCACGATGGAGGAATCATTATGGCAAGACTGACACTCTCGGACGCTGAAGGCATAATCGCCGGCTGCAAGTCGAAACTGGACGAGCTGGGCGTGAAGATGTGCGTCGCGGTCGTGGACCCCCGCGGCGACCTCATCACCATGATACGCCAGGACGGCGCCCCCTGGCGCAGCGTGATGATCTGCCAAGGCAAGGCCGTCGCGTCGGTCGCCTGGCTGCGGCCCAGCGGCGAGCTTACCGACATCGCGCAGTCGCCCGTCCAGCGCGGACTGATGGCGATGCTCGACGGGCGCATGATCCCAGGCCAGGGCGCTCTGCCCGTCTATCGCGACGGCGAAATCGTCGGCGCGGTCGGCTGCAGCGGCGGTACCTCCGTGGAGGACGAGGCGGTCGCCCTGGCGGGCATAACCTCCATCGGCCTCACCAGCGCCCCCGCGTAGCACGCCCACTCGGCCCGTTACCCAGGAGGCCTGCCGCAGAGCCGGTTCGCGAACCGCCCGCTTGACGCACCGCGGCCCCTGTGATAGCGTTTTCGCCCACAATACACTAACTCAACATGCGTTGAAGGGGAGTAGTAGCGGCGCCGCGCGCCATAGCGAGCCGGGGACGGTGGAAGCCCGGCAAGGCCCGCGACCGCGAACTCGCCCCGGAGCATCCCGCCTCAGGGGATCGCGCGCCGTTCGGCCCAGAGGCCACCCGCGCGTTGCCTGGCACTGCCGGCAGCCCCAAGGCGGGACGGGTAGGCGCCGTTACACGCCCCCAAGGTGGTCCGCCGCGCGGCGGACAACTAGGGTGGTACCGCGGGATTTCCCATGAACAGCCAAGCTCCCGTCCCTTGTGGATGGGAGCTTTTTGTTTGTACTCCTGTTAAGGCTACAATCAGAAACGGAGCGCCAAGCATGACAACGGCAAGTCAGGCAGAGATACGCTACGCCCACGCCGAGGTTGAGGCGAAGTGGCAGGCCCGCTGGGCCGCGGACGACCTCTACGCCGTCCGCGACGACGACCCGCGCCCAAAGTGGTACGAGCTCACCATGTACCCGTACCCCTCCGGCGACCTCCACGTCGGCCACTGGTACGCGATGTCGCCCTCCGACGCCCACGCCCGCTACCGCGCCATGCAGGGCTACAACGTGCTCCATCCCATGGGTTTCGACGCCTTTGGCCTGCCCGCCGAGAACGCCGCAATCAGCCGCGGCGTCCATCCCTACACCTGGACGATGGGCAACATAGAAAACATGCGCCGGCAGCTGCGCACGATGGGGCCGATCTACGACTGGAGCCGCGAGGTCGTCACCTGTGACCCAGCCTATTACCGCTGGAACCAGTGGTTCTTCCTGCAGTTCCTAAAGTCCGGGCTGGCCTATCGCGCCTACGCCCCGGCCAACTGGTGCCCGTCGTGCAACACCGTGCTCGCCAACGAGCAGGTAGTCGAGCCGGGCAACTGCGAGCGCTGCGGCTCGGCAGTGTCGCGGCGCGACCTCAACCAGTGGTTCTTCCGCATCACCAAGTACGCCGACGAGCTGCTCGACCACTCCAAGATCGACTGGCCCGACAAGATCGCCACCATGCAGAAGAACTGGATCGGCCGCAGCGAGGGCGTGGAGATCGAGTTCGACATATCCGAGTACGGCCTGGAAGAGAGCGTTCTCAAGACGTTTACGACTCGAATCGACACGATTTTCGGCGTCACGTTCGTCGTGCTCGCCCCCGAACATCCACTGGTCGCGAGCCTCACGACGCCTGAGCACAGAGACGAAGTGGACGCCTACGTCGAGCAGGCCCGGCGCCAGAGCGAGGTCGAGAGGCTGTCGACCGACAAAGAAAAGACGGGTGTCTTCACCGGCGCATTCTGCGTCAACAGGCTGAGCGGCGAGCGCGTGCCCATCCTGGTAGCCGACTACGTGCTGCTCACCTACGGCACCGGCGTCGTGATGGGCGTGCCCGCACACGACCAGCGCGACTTCGAGTTCGCCAAAAAGCTCGGACTGCCCATAAAGGTCGTCATCGCGCCCGACGGCTGGTCAGGCGAGGAGCTGGACGAGGCCTATCTCGAGGCGGGAACACAGGTCAACTCCGGCCAGTTCGACGGCCTGCCGAGCGCCGAGGGCTGGGATCGCATAGCAGACCACGTGGAGCACAGCGGCTGGGGCAAGCGCACCGTGGCCTACCGGATGAGGGACTGGCTAATCTCGCGCCAGCGCTACTGGGGCACGCCCATACCCATAATCCACTGCGAGAAGTGCGGCGCCGTGCCGGTGCCGGAAGACCAGTTGCCGGTGTTGCTGCCAGAGGACGCCCAGTTCCGGCCAACTGGTGAGTCCCCGCTCAGGTACCACGAGGGGTTCGTCAACGCCGATTGCCCGCAGTGCGGAATGGCCGCGAGGCGCGAGACCGACACGATGGACACGTTCGTGGACTCGTCGTGGTACTTCCTGCGGTTCGCAAGCCCCAACCACGCCGCGGACGCCTTCGACCCGAACGCCGTGCGCGCCTGGAACCCTGTGGACCAGTACACGGGAGGCGCGGAGCACGCAGTCATGCACCTGCTCTACGCCCGCTTCTTCGTCAAGGCGCTGCGGGACATCGGCCTGCTGGACTTCGACGAGCCATTCACGCGGCTCTTCAACCAGGGCCACATCATCGCCGACCACCAGAAGATGAGCAAGTCTCGCGGCAACGTAATAGCCCCCGACGACTACGTGCAGAGCGTGGGGGCCGACGCGGTGCGCTGCTATCTCATGTTCCTCGGGCCGTGGGACAGAGGCGGCGAGTGGAGCGACGCCGGAATCAACGGAATGTCCCGCTGGATCAACCGGGTCTGGGAGATTTGCCGGCGCGACCCGGACAGCCTGAACACCCACACTGTGGACGAGGACGCCGAGCGTGAGGTCGCCAGGCTCACGCACAAGACCGTGCGCAGGGTTGGCGAGGACCTCGAGCGGTTCAAGTTCAACACCGCCCTGGCGGCGCTGATGGAGTACACCAACGCCCTGAACAGGCACTGGGAGCAGCGCTCGGTGTCGTCCGACAACTGGCGCGACGCCACCGAGAAGCTGATCCTGATGCTGGCGCCGATGGCCCCGCACGTCGTCGAGGAGCTGTGGGAGCAGACCGGCAGGGCCTACAGTGTCCACCGGCAGGCGTGGCCCAATTGGGACCCCGACCTGGCGGCCGACGAGGTGGTTACCCTGGTGGTGCAGGTCAACGGGCGCGTGCGCGACAAGATCGAGGTCTCCGCGGACGTGACCGAGGACAGGGCCAGGCAACTCGCGCTGTCGAGCCCGCGGGTGCAGGCCCACGTCCAGGGCAAAGAGGTCGCCAGGCTCATCTACGTGCCCGGCCGGCTGGTGAACGTAGTCGTCCGGTAGGTGCGCTGAGCGCCCACGTCGCCCGTCCAGGGAGACCTCTGCGCAACCGCCATTCGGCCCCCGAGCCGGAACTCAGGAAAGGCAGGACCGCAGTCCATTCCCCCTCGACGGGGGAAGGTTAGTGCTCGCCCTGAGCCTGCCGAAGGGATGGGGGTGACCGTCCCCTGCACGGAGCTTACGTCATTCCGGCCCCCTGTCCCACCGTCATTCCGGCCCCCGAGCCGGAATCCAGGGGCCGGGGCCGGCTGATGCTATTACCTCTCCGAGCCCACCGTTCGGAAAGAGAAGTCCTCAATGTTCACGTTAGCCTTGGCATGTTCGATGGTCATGCTGACCAAGCCGCCATCGGCATCAAGCTCGACGAGGACGTTTTCATTGATGTCTGTGGTCTCGGCGATGTCCCTATCAGCGAAGTCGATCAGCAGCGTGTCGGTGTCGGGGAAATATCTCACCTGCATCGCCATTCCTCCCCTATTGCGAGTACGACCAAGCTACCATATACTCTCACCGGTAGATTGGACTGCAACTCAAGCGTGGCTTGTACAACTTTAAGACCGTCCTGGCGCAGGCTTAGCCAGAAGCCGGAAATCCCCACTCTTTCGGATAATCTCCAACTGGAGGCACAGTGCGCCCATACTACGGACATCCGCCGGCGTGTACCTGCGCCGCCTGCACGGGCGGGAGCCCAAGCAACCGCGGCGGCAGAAAGCCAAGTAGTCGCGCCAGCTCCGGCGATGGCGATTGGCGCATAATCGATTGCCCGACCTGCGAAGGGACGGGCAAGATTTATGCAGGGTGGTCGAATCCGGACCAGGGCCGCGTTGCTCGTTGCCCCAGGTGCTTGGGCAAGGGCAAGATTCGCCAGAAACGTTCGACGCCGCGCTCCAGAAGAGAGCCTCCGCCGGAGCGACCTCGCCAGCCCGCCGATGGAACGGCGAGTCAAGGTGCAGGAGCGCCGTCGCCAGATTCTCCCCCTGAAGGACACGAGCCACCGCCTTCACGTCCCGCACGACCTAGCCGTCCCGCTTGGGAGGCGGCGCTAGAAGACGCAGCAGCCGCACCGAATCCCCACCAGCCAGCAAGCCAGCCCCGACCTGCACGCCCTCCGCAAAGTACCAGGCCGACCATCGACATGGTGCGCTCAGGGTCAGGCGGCCCGCCACCTCGTAATCCGCGACGGTATCGGCCCCGTGGAAGGGGCGGCGGGCGACGGGGCGCATGGGTCGCCCTGACGATATTCGCGGTTATCGTAGCCGCGGTGGTGCTTGTTGCGATCAACCCGGACGTACAGTCCGAGATTGCGGAGTTCCTCGCGGGATTTAGACCGACCGAGGGAGGCGAGCCCCCGCCTCCGGTTGCCGCAGCGCCTCCACCTCCGACCGCCACACCGGTTCCGCCCAGCCCAACTCCGCTGCCGCCTTTCGAATGGGCCACCGTCGTAACGCCCCAGGGCCGAGTCCTGAAGAGCGGCGACGCTCCGGCCACCGGGTACCACTCAGGCTGGTTTGGTAACCTGAGCGAGAGCGAATTCTCCTACGACGGAAGGACGTACACGGTCCTGGATATACTGTACCGCGAATCGGAAGGGGAGCTGAGCGTAAGGCTCGATTCTTGCCTGCTGCCAACGGCGCTCTACGCGCTGCGGATTGGTCCCACCGAGCTCAGGTGGCCAACTTCCGAACAATCTGAATCGGAATGTGTGTCCACCAAGAGCAGGCAGCAGCGATTTCGGTTCACGGCGGACGAACCTATGCTAACCGGCGAGGTACCCGTCACCGTGACGCTCATCCTCGTACCAGAAGGCATGGCCGCGGCAACAGATCAGTCCACGTCAACCGCGCAGCCCGCCCCAACAACAAAGCTCACGCCGACGGCTCGAGCCGCCGCCAGCATACCCACGCCTGGGCCACAGCCCAGGGCCATCATCGTTCCCACCAGCACGCCCGCACCCACACGCACGCCCACGCCAACCGCCGCGCCCACCGGCACTCCCACACCGAGGCCGACGCCCAAGCCCATCGTCGTTCCCACCAACACACCTGCTGCAACGGTTGCACCGACTCCCCACAACTCCCCCGCGCTGCGCCACCTGGAGCTCAAGCAGTACATGCTCGAGCTGATCAACGAAGAGCGCAACGCCGCAGACCTCAACCCGGTCGTGCTCGGCGACAACAACGCGGCCCAACTCCACGCCGAGTCCGCCATCGAGAACTGCTTTTCCTCCCACTGGGGAGCTGACGGCCTAAAGCCCTACATGCGATACAGCCTCGCTGGTGGCTACCAGTCAAATGGAGAAAATTGGTCTGGTAGTTGGGGTTCGTATCAGCGCAATGGCACCACCTGGTCGAGCATCGAATACTGCCTCACAAAGTCCAACAGAGGATTTCCGCCTCTGGTTAGCAGCATGGAAGACGAGATTCGCGAAGCGATGGAAGGCTTGATGAACAGTCCGGGCCATCGGCGCAACATTCTGACCCCGACCCACAAGAAGGTGAACATCGGTCTGGCGACTGACGGCTACAACTTCGGTGCCAGCCAACACTTTGAGGGCGACTACGTGACGTACGACATCCTGCCAACGATCGACGATAGAACTCTCACGTTGTCAGGCAGCCTGAAGAACGACGCGGGTTTCAGCGATTTGAGTGACCTCGGTGTGCAGATCTACTACGATCCGCCTCCCCATGAGCTCAAAAGGGGTCAACTTGCACGAACTTCCTGTTATGACAGCGGGCAGATCGTGGCCGCCCTCCGGCGTCCGTTGACCGGAAACAGTTATTGGCCGGAGAACGAGTTTACTCGCACCTACCAGCCCTGCACCGATCCCTACAGTGTTTCGGCAGATGCGCCAGCACCACTCACTCCAAACGATGTTAGCGCATTCAAGCGAGAGGCTGAGAGCGCTCGCCAAAGAGGTGTCGGAATCTCTCTCACAGTTCCGTGGATTACGGCGTCTGAGTGGCATGTTGGCCGCAGCTCGTTCTCCGTGAAAACCGACATCGGCGATGTGCCTCCGGGAGTATACACAATCGTCGTGTGGGCCCCCATTGGCGGTGAACGCGAGGTTGTCTCCGAATACTCCATCTTCCACGGCATCACCCCGCCCGACACCTACACCCAATGACGTTTTCTCCCACATAGGCTGTCCCAATTCTGCACGCTCCAGTCAAAATCAGGTCACGCCGACGGTAGAAGTGCGCCCCCTTTCGTGTCACTCGCGACCGTTTCCATCGTCATTCCGGCCCCCGAGCCGGAATCCAGGGGAGCGGAGTACCCCTGCCGCCTTCGCTAGCCCTCTTGAACCCTGCGTACATCCGTGCTAGTCTTTCTGCGACAAGGGACTGACCCCGCCAACCGGCGGCTACCCACGCGGCGGTCTGGTCTCCCGCCCACCTGTCTCACTTCTGTTACATTTTGTAACTTTCCTGCCCAATTCCGTCTCGCCAGCGTTTCAAGATGTTGCACACAGCCTATACTCTCAGCTAGGAGCCGAGACAGTATGAAACAAAATGAGACAGTTTTTCGCGAAAACCTCGCCCACAAGCACCCCATGGCCCTTCCTCACCCGTGTAGCCCAGCCTCATTAGTGTCCCTGGTGACCTTCGTGGACAGCACTTCGCCACCTGCCGTGTTGACGCCGCCGCAGGCCTGCGGGTATATTCCCGTTGTCACTCGCGGCGTCCTAGGCAAACCTTCTCCGCCGCGCCAGCGAAAGGAGCACCAGCCGAATTGACCGCGCTGCCCCTGCGGGGGCTGACCGTCGTGGAAGTGGCCGAAGGCGTCGCGGGTCCGCACTGCGGCCGAATGTTGGCCGCGTTCGGTGCCGAGGTCGTCAAGGTCGAGCTCCCGCCCGACGGCGACTGGTCGCGCCGGGAAGGACCGTTCCTCACGGAAGACCGTGACCGCGAGGCCAGCGCGCTTTTCCTGTACAACAACACCGGCAAGAAGAGCGTATTGCTCGACTGGCGCACACCGGAGGGCATGGCCAGGCTGTCGGCGCTCGTCGCCTCAGCGGACGTGCTCATCGAGGACTGGACGCTGCCGCTCCGGGAACGGCTCGACATAGCTACTGACGCCTTCACGTCGGCCAGCCCCGGCCTCGTCGAACTGTGCGTTACGCCCTTCGGCCTGTCGGGCCCGTATGCGCGCTGGAACTCCACATCGATGGTGCAGCTTGCCCTGGGCGGCTACATGTACCTGACCGGCGAGGAGGACCGGGAGCCGCTCGCGCTGCCGGGCCGCCAGGCCGACTACCTCACCGGCCTCAGCGCCTACGCGGCGGTCCAGTTCGCGCTGTGGGAACGTGGCCGCACTGGAAGGGGCCGATTCCTTGAGCTGACGATGCTCGAGACGGTCGCGACGCTCCACCAGTACACCTACGTCATGCACACCTACGAGGGCCTGGTGCGCACCCGCAACGGCCACAGGTGGGAGCGGCAGGGCCCGTTCGCCACCTATCCAAACGTGGTGCTGCCCTGCGCCGATGGCCTGCTGTGCTGGGGGCTAGCCATGGAGTGGCAGTGGGACCTGCTTTGCGTGATGATAGGCCGCGAAGACCTGCAGAAAGACCCGCGATTCGACACGCGCCAGAAGCGTCGCGCCAAAGCGGACGAGATCGACGAGATCATTGTCGAGTGGGCGAAAGACCGGCCGCGGGCCGATCTGTTCGCCGAGACGGCGGGCGACTGGGGCCTTGTCACCGCCCCAGTGCTCGACCTGGGCGAGGTGCTCGACGATCCCCAGTATCGCCACCGCGGCCTGTTCCAGCGGCTCGAGCACCCGTACGCTCCCGACGCGGACTACCCAACGTTCCCGTTCCGCTCGTCCCTCGGCACGCCGGAGCTGTCCCGCGCGCCGCTGCTGGGCGAGCACACAGCCGCGGTTCTCGCGTGAGCGCCTGACATGTTCGACGCCGCTCTTAGCGACATTCGCGTCATCGACATGACCAGGGTTTGGGCCGGCCCGCTCGGCGGCAGAATCTTCGCCGACTTCGGCGCTCACGTCATCAGGGTGAGCGATCCCAGGTCGGCCGAGCAGGGCCTCGGCCTGGTGGACCGCGAGCTCAACCGCAACAAGCCCAACCTCGCGGTGCGCCTCGACACCGACAAGGGCCGCGAGATATTTCTGGAGCTCGTCGCCGTATCCGACGTCGTTGTGGAGAACTTCAGGCCCCGCGTCATGCCGAACCTGGGACTGGACTACGAATCGCTTTGCGCCGCCAATCCGGGCGTGGTGCTCTGCTCCATGTCCGGCTTCGGCGCGACCGGCCCGTATGCGACCTACCCCTCGCTGGGCACGGCGGCGGAAGCGCAGAGCGGCATCGTCTCGATGCTGGGCTACCCCGGAGAGCTTCCCCTTCCCACTGGCATCGCCTACGCGGACCCGCTCTCCGGGCTGAACATGGTGGCCGCGGTGATGAACGCCCTCACCCACAAGCGCGAAACCGGCCGTGGCCAGTTCATCGACCACTCGCTGGCCGATAGCCCGGTGGCCGTGCTCGGCGAGTACGTGGCCGTCTCTTCCGTTACCGGCAGCACGCCGCGGCCGTCCGGCAACCGCGCCGGCGGCCACACTCCCAGCCGGGCCTACGCCGCGGCCGGCGAGGACAACTGGGTCGCGGTGTCTGTCACGTCAGACAGCGAGTGGAGCGCCCTCCGCCTCGTCATGGGCGACCCTGAGTCGCTGGACAGTCGAGAGTACGCCACCGCCAAGGGCCGCCGAACGCACGAGGCCGAGATAGACGCCGCAATCGAAGCCTGGATGCGCGACAAGGACGCAGTCGACGCCATGGAGCGCCTCCAGGCGGCGGGCGTGCCGGCGGGCAGGGTCGCCAAGAACCACGACGTCCTATCCGACCCCCACCTCGGTGCGCGCGGCCTCTTCGTCCAACTCGACGAGCCGAAGTTCGGCCCTAAACGCTATCCGGGCATACCCATCCCCGGCAACAGCCTGGACGAGCGCCACTGGAAGCCCGCCTCCGAAATCGGCCAGGACTCCACTGCGGTGCTGGGTGAGTTGCTGGGCTACGGCGGCGAGCGGCTCGAACGCCTGCAGCGCGACGGAATTGTGGGCGTTCCCGAACCATCAGACTAACGGGTACCTGAAAGAGGAGCTTCATGAACTATTCGGTTACCGTGCTTCCCGGTGACGGCGTTGGCCCGGAGGTCATCGCCGAGGCCACCAAGGTGCTGGAGGCGGTGGAGGGCCGCTTCGGCCACTCCTTCGGCCTCAGCTACGGCAGCGTGGGCGGCAATGCAATCGACGCGCACGGCACGGCGCTCCCCGACGAGACTGCCGAGCTGTGCCAGAACACCGACGCCATTCTGTTCGGCGCGGTGGGCGGCCCGAAGTGGGACGACCCCAGGGCAACCGTGCGCCCGGAGGACGGCATACTCGCCATCCGCAAGATGCTGGGATTGTTCGCCAATCTCCGCCCGGTCAAGGTTTTCCCCGAGCTGATCAACTCCAGCCCGATCAAGCCACACCTGCTCGAGGGCGTGGATATGGTCGTCGTCCGGGAGTTGACAGGCGGGCTGTACTTCGCCAGGCCCAAGCGCCGGTGGCAGACCTCGCGCGGCAGGCGCGGCGTGGACACCCTCCGCTACACCGAGGCGGAGATCGAGCGCATCGTGCGCGCGGGATTCGAGCTGGCGCAAGGACGCCGCAAACTGCTCACTTCGGTGGACAAGGCCAACGTGCTCGAGTCATCACGGCTGTGGAGGGAGATCGCGGACGAGGTTTCGGCGGACTACCCGGACGTCGAGTTGGAGCACGTGCTGGTCGACAACGCCGCCATGCAGCTCATCCGCAACCCGGCCCACTTCGACGTGATAGTCTCCGAGAACACGTTTGGCGACATACTCACGGACGAGGCGTCCGTGCTGGCAGGCTCGATGGGAATGCTCCCGTCAGCGAGCCTAGCCGGGCTGCCGGGCGGGGGCGGGCGGCGCCGGCGGAGGGCGGTGAGCCTGTACGAGCCGATCCACGGCACCGCGCCGGACATAGCCGGGCAGGGCGTCGCAAACCCCATCGGCACGATCCTCAGCATGGCGCTGATGCTGCGGTACTCGTTCGCGCTCGAGGACGAGGCGAGCGCGGTGGAGGAAGCCGTCTCCGGCGTGCTGGCGGAAGGCTACCGCACCCCTGACATCGCCGCCGACGGTGGCGACGTCGTTTCCACGACCGAGCTGGGAGGCGTCATTGCGGGCCGCATATAGTGCCGGCTCCGCTCAGCCCTGCGCGCCACCCAGCTTGGTGATAATGCGCCACTCCGGCCACAATCGCATTGTTCGGCATCCGGACCGATCGCGTGGTCTCTCATCGGAATCTCAGGAGGGCAACCATGGCATTTGACATCCTGATCCTGAACGGCGTCATCGTGGACGGCACCGGCTCGCCCCGATACAGGGGCGACGTTGGCATATCGAGCGGCCGGATCGAGGCCATTGGCTCGCTCGGCGGCGCCGAGGCGGCGCGGCGAATCGACGCCGCGGGCCACGTAGTAGCGCCGGGATTCATCGACATGCACACCCACTCCGACGTCACCCTGCTGGACGACCCGGGTGGCGAGAGCAAGGCCCACCAGGGGGTTACGACCGAGGTCACCGGAAACTGTAGCTATTCCCCATTCCCAGCCGGAAAGGGCGGCCCGAAGGCACTGCAGGACAATTTAGACAAGATCCTCATCGGCGACGCGACGTGGGAATGGAACACGCTGGACGATTGGGCCGAGGCGCTGGAGTCGAGCGGCATCAGCATCAACCTGGCTCCTCAGGTCGGCAACTCCGCCCTTCAGGTTGCCTCAGGAGCCATCGAGGACCGGCCCGCCACTCCTGACGAGATGCGCGAGATGAAGCGCCTCGCAGCCGAGGCCATCGAGATGGGCGCGTTCTCCCTGTCCACCGGGCTATCGGTCACGCCCTCCGCCTACGCATCCACCGACGAGATAGTGGCCCTCTGCAAGTCCATCAGGCACTACGAGGGAGCCTTTTACGTCACCCACGCCCGCGTCGGCAATGGCTTCCATCTGTCGTCCATCGAAGAGGCCATCGAGATAGGTCAGCGGGCCGATATTCCGGTCCAGTTCTCACACATGGCCATAATCGACCGGCGCGTGTACGGAGAAGGCCCGGCCATGGTCGATCTCCTGGTGAAGGCCCGCGAGGGCGGCCTGGACATCACCTACGACATGTATCCGTACACCGCGGCGGGCGCGGGCTTCGACCAGCTTATACCCCTGTGGGTGCAGGCGGGGACAGTGGACGACTTCATGGCGCGCCTGGCAGACCCCGCCATCAGGCCGCGTGTACGCCAGGAAGTGGCCGCCGGACTTGGAGGACTGGAGCCACAGTGGGAGGCGTGGCACGTGGCCCACGTCCACTCAGAGGGCAACCGCCACCTGCTTGGCAAAAACATCGTTGAGATAGCGGAAGAGCGAGAGATCGGACCCGCCGATGTAGTCCTCGAGTTGATGGAGGAGGAGAACGGCTCCGTGCCGGGTCTCGTTCACAATCGCGTAGAGAGCGACGTCCGCTACTTCATGGGCCACGAACTGGCGATGATAGGCTCGGACGGCAACGCGGTTTCGCCCAACGGACCGTACAAGAACGCGCTGCCCCACCCGAGGTTCTACGGCACCCACCCGCGCATCCTGGGCCGCTACGTCCGCGAGCAGCCCGCCGTCCTGACCCTGGAAGACGCCATCCACAAGATGACCGGCTTCCCGGCCCAGCGCATGGGCATGAAAGACCGCGGCCTCGTGAAGGAAGGGTTGACGGCGGACCTGGTGATATTCGATCCCGAGACGGTCACGGACAACTCCACCTGGGAGGACCCGCACCAGTACCCCGACGGCATACCCTACGTGTTGGTCCGGGGCGTGCCCGTAGTGGACGAGGGCAAGCACACCGCCGCCCGTCCGGGCAAGGTCCTCCGGCGCGGCCAGGCATAAGCCCGCATACCCGCCTGGCGATGCTCCGGAGGCGCAGGATGCCAACCGGCCACTAACCGCCCGCTCCTCCCAGTTGGGTCACTATGCGCCACTCCTCGGGAGTTACGGGCTGCACCGAAAGCCGGGAGTTCTTCACAAGGGCCATATTCTCGAGGCCCGGTGTCTTTCGTATCTCCGCCAGCGGGACCTGAGTCTCGAAGGCCACCACCGCCTGAATGTCCACCATGAACCACAGGGGGTTGTCGGGAGTGCTCCTGGGGTCCGGGTTGTCGGAGTCTGGGTCCCACGCGGTGTGGTCGGGATATCCACCGCGCACGACTACCGCCATCCCCACCACGGCGGTGGGCTTGGCGTTGGAGTGGTAGAAAAGCACGCCGTCGCCCTCTTTCATGTCGTCGCGAAGCGTGTTGCGCGCCTGGTAGTTGCGTACGCCGTCCCATTCCGCAGTCCGGTCCGGCTCGGCCATCAGGTCGGCGAAGGAGTAGGTAGTCGGCTCGGACTTCAAGAGCCAGTAGCGCCGTTCGCCTTCGGGCATAGGTACCTCCTACAGCAAAACTTGGGGCGCATCTTGAGAACGCTGGCCACATCATAGCACGGCGAAGCGGCCGCGCGGCGCGCGGGACGGCCGGGCGCTTGACCGCCGCCCGCCAAGGCATCACAATCATCAGCATGTCATCAATCATCACCCCCAGGGAGCATCTCGGCTTCGACGTGGGGGAGGCGCGGCGCCTGGCCGATTGGCCCCAGATAGTAGAGTACTTCCGCATCCTCGACGAGGGCTCCGACCGCGTCATGGTGCGCGAGGTCGGCAAGACCACCGAGGGCAGGCCGTTCCTGTTGTGCCTGATCTCTTCACCCCCCAATCTCGCAAGGAGCGAGCGCCTGCGGGAGGTCCAGGGCAAACTGGCCGACCCGCGAAGTGTGGGCAGCGATGCCGAAGCGGACGACCTGATCGCTGAGGCAAGGGCGGTGGTAGCCGTCTCGTGCAGCATCCACGCCACCGAGGTGGGCGCGGCACAGATGTCGATGCTGCTGGCCCACCACCTGACGACGAGCGACGACGACCGAGTCCGACGTGTGCTCGACAACGTGGTGCTCTTACTGATCCCCTGCCTGAACCCCGATGGTCTGGACCTGGTCAAGGAGTGGTACGACTCCACCGTGGGCACTCCGCACGAGGGCGTAATCCCGCCTCGCCTGTACCACAAGTACGCCGGCCACGACAACAACCGGGACTGGGCCACGTTCGCCCTGGCCGAAACCAGGCTCACCGTCGAGCACTGCCTGAACGCCTGGCACCCACAGATAATGTACGACCTTCACCAGACGCGCACGCAGGGCATGCGCATGATCCTCCCTCCCTACGAGGACCCCATCGGCCCGAACGTGGACCCGATACTCCAGAGCGAGCTCGCCATGCTCGGCGCTTCCATGGCGAACGACCTGACGGCGCAGGGGAAGGCGGGCGTGGCCATAAACGTGGTGTACGACGGCTTCAGCCCAAGCCGCTCGTACCAGCACTACCACGGCGGCGTCCGGGTGCTGTCGGAGGTCGCGAGCGTGCGCATCGCGACGCCCATCACCATCAAGCCCGGCCAGCTCAAGTCCATCCGCCGCGAGGACCCGCTCAAGCCGTCGTGGAACCACCCCATGCCCTGGAAGGGCGGCGACTGGAGCCTGAGCGACATCGTGGACTACGACTTCGCCGCCGTGATGGCCTGTCTCGACAACGCCGCGAGATTTCGAGGCGAGTGGGCTCGCAACTTCTACCGAGTGGGCAAGCGAGCGGTTACCCGCACGGCGCCGCCGTTCGCCTACGTGCTGCCGCCCGCCCAGCGCGACCCCAGGACAGCGAGCGAGTTGCTCGACGTGCTGGACACTGCGGCCGTCGAGGTTCACGCGGCGTTGGCCCCGTTCACCGCGGACGGCAGGTCCTACCCGCGCGGCTCCCGCGTGGTGCTCATGGCGCAACCCTACGGCGCGTTCGCAAAGACTATGCTGGAGGCGAGGCGTTATCCGGACGTGCGCGACTACCCGGGCGGCCCACCCAAGCACCCCTACGACGTAACGGCGCACAGCCTGCCGTTGCTGATGGGGGTCGACGTCGCCGAGATTAAGCGACCGTTCGACGCGGAGCTGGAGCCGCTCGCGCAACCGTCGATGTCGCCCGCGGCCGCCGTGTCTCCTCCGGTGCGGCGCGCCGCGGCCTACCTGCTCGGTCCGGAGAGCAACGCGGCGGCTCGCGCGGTTAACCGGCTGCTGGCGGCCGGCGTTGAGGTGCGCCGCGCAGGCAAAGGTTTCAGCGCCGGCGGCTCGTCCCACGCGCCGGGCGCCTTCGTGGTGGACGGCGCGGCGCCCCGCGAGCTGCTCGCGGAGCTGGCCGAGCGCGATCTGCTGACGTTCTCGCCGGTGCAGTGCGCGCCGGATGTTGCGCTCACCCGGTTGCGACCTCCCAGGGTCGGCCTGTACAGCAGCTACGTCCCCAACTCCGAGGAGGGCTGGACGCGCCTCATCTTCGAGCAGTACGGCTTCGGATTCCGGTCGCTCACCGACGAAGACGTGCGGGCCGGCGGCCTCGAGGGGGAGTTCGACGTCGTGGTGCTGCCGCACCAGCGCGTTCGGCAGCTTCACCGGGGCTACAACCCGGCGACGTATCCGGAGCGTTACGCCGGCGGGCTGGGCGACGAGGGCGGCGAGAGCCTGCGCCGGTTCGTCGAGTCCGGCGGCCTGCTGGTCGCCTGGGACGGCGCGGCGCGCTACGCTATGAACCAGCTTCGGCTGCCGGTGAGGAACGCCTTGCGTGCGTACGCACACTCGTCGTTTTTCGCCCCCGGAAGCCTGCTTCGCGCGATAATGGACTTCGGCCACCCGCTTGCATACGGCATGCCTCGCGACGCGGCCGTGATGTTCATCAACGGCCCCGCGTTCGAGATGGTCGAGGGCGTCGCCGTAGCCAGATTCCCGCGCTACAATCCTCTGCTCAGCGGCTGGCTGCTCGGCCAGGAGAAGCTGCACGGGCGGGCGGCGCTCGCCTGTGTGCCGGTCGGAGAGGGCAGGGTGGTGCTGATGGGATACAGGCCCCAGTTCAGAGCGCAAGCCAGGGGCACGTACAAGACGCTCTTCAACGCCCTGTACTGGGCGGCATCCGAAGAGTGTGACCCTACCGTGACTTGCGCGCCTTGAAGACAATCGCGAACGGCACGCGCGCCAGCCTCTCCGCGTGGTCGGCCCAGTACTCCCCCGAGTAGGGCGCGCCGCGGCCCGGAGGCGCCGGATACGGCTCGACGACTCGCTCCACCACGAAGCCGCTGTCCGTCAGCAGGCCGTGCAGCTCCTGAAAGGTGCGGAAGTGGGTGACCGCTCGCCGGTCCGAGTCCTCCCATACCTCGACGGGCGGGTTGAAGTAGTCCGTGACGATGAGCGCACGCTCCTCGGCGTCCCATTCGAACGCCGATAGCGGATGCACCGTGCAGACCACCAGCAGCCCGCCGGGCGAGAGGAGGCGGTGGCACTCGCTGAAACTGGCGGCCAGGTCTGGCACGAACTCCCAGCCGAACGAAGACAGCACCAGGTCGAAGGACGCCGACCTGAACATGGCCGGACGCTCCATGTCGCCCCTCACCAGTCGCACGTCCGCGCCGCACTCCGCGATGAGCCGCCTCGCGTGGCGAAGCTGTCGCGACGAGAAGTCCATCGCGGTGACGCGGGCGCCCCACCTGCTCAGTGCGATGGCGTTCTGCGCCGCGCCGCACGCCAGCTCCAGGGCGCGCTTGCCCCGCACGTCGCCCAGCAGGCGCAGCGTCCTCTCGCCGGGAGCGAAGGGCGCGTAGTGTACGTCGTCGACCGAGATGCGGGACTGCTCCTGGTAGGAGTCCGACATCGCGTCCCAGCCGAGCTGTACGGCACGCTTCAGATCGTTGGACATGGCCTCATGGTTCCCGCACCCTCACCGCCATCCCCGTATCGAGTACGGGGCAGGCGCTAACCTCCCCCAGTCGAGGGTGAAGGGGCCCCTTCACCCTCACCCTAGTACCGGTTCCAGATGGTTTTGCCATGGTGATGCTGCCCCACCCCTGGGTTCCCGCTTTCGCGGGAATGACGGATAGGGAAACATGTCTAGCATATTCAGATTGACCCGGTACTAGCCCTCTCCCTCAAGGGAGAGGGGATTCCTTGGTGCGGCGGGCGGGTTTGAAACCCGCCCCTACAGCGTGGAGACGGAAGGGGCTTGTGGGAGGTGGTGGCCCCAACGGAATTCGAATCCGTGTTTGCGGCTTGAAAGGCCGCCGTCCTAGTCCACTAGACGATGGGGCCGCGAGAGGCGGGTTACGGATACAGCGCGAGCTGTTCCAGGCCCTGGCGTTCGGGCAGGTCGAACATGAGGTTCATGTTCTGGATGGCCTGCCCCGCGGCGCCCTTTACCAGGTTGTCAAGGCAACTCACCACGATGAGCCTGTTGGCGCGCGTGTCGACCGTAGGGAAGATCACGCAGTCGTTGTTGCCCAGCGTGTGTTTGGTCATGGGCGGCGCGTCGACCACCTTTGCAAACGGAGCGTCGGCGTAGTAGTCCCGGTACAGTTCCTGTACGCGCTCCCTAGAGGCCAGGCCTTTCGCGACCGCCTTCTCCGTCAGAGGTGCGTAGCAACTCGCGAGTATGCCCCGCGTCATGGGTATCAGGTGTGTCAGGAATGTGAGCCGCAGCTGGGCGTCTTCGTCGATGGCGCCCAGCTCCTGGGTTATCTCCGGCAGGTGCCTGTGGCCGTCCACCGAGTAGGCCTGCACGTTCTCGTTCACCTCCGAATAGTGGGTGGTGAGCGAGAATCCACGCCCCGCGCCGGACACGCCCGACTTGGCGTCTACGATCACGTCCGGCTCGATGATGCCGGCCTCCATTGCCGGCGCGAGCGCAAGTATCGCCGCCGTGGGGTAGCAGCCGGGATTGGCGACGAGGTTGGCCGCGGCCACCTCGTCGCGGTGCAGCTCCGGCAGGCCATAGACGGCCTCTTCCAGGTACTGGGGGCACGGGTGCTCAATCTTGTACCAGGACTGGTACTCGTCGAGGTCTTTCAGCCGAAAGTCCGCGCTGATGTCGATCGACTTGATGCCGTTTTGGAGAGCCTGCTCAAGCCGCTCCGCGCTCGCCGCGTGCGGCAGGGCCGAGAACACCACGTCGACGCTCTCGGTCAGCTCATCCGTGATGGTTATGTCGATCTCGGACAGGTGCGGGAACACCTCGGCCAGCTTCTTGCCGGCGGCGCTCCTTCCCGTGACCGAGGCGATCTGCGCTTCGGGATGTCGGTGCAGGATGCGCGCGAGCTCAACTCCGGCGTATCCCGTTACGTTTAGTATCCCGACCTTCATGGCGCGACCAACCTCAGAACTGAATGTTGCAGCATAAAGTATAAGGTCGGCAGTCTAGTTTCACAATAGCGCCCCACGCGCCGAGCGCCCGTTTTCTCGACTGCCTGACGGGTGTGGAGGACGCGCAACGGGCGGTCCGTTGGCGCGTAAGGCCGTGAAATGTGTGTCAAACTGGGACATTCTGTGTCGTCCCATAGATGGGAGCACTGGCGGCTTGGGTTGTTGGGAGCAGCGGACGGGTCGACAACCCGCCCAGGGAAGGGGTTTTCGCCAGAATGTGCACCAAATTGCACTATTCTGCACAACGCCATAGCTGGAATAGCTGCTTCGTCGTGCGCGGATGACGCATTTTGGGGTACTGAATTGGGTGTAAATGCCCCGAAAATGCACGGAAATGTCACAGGTCGCCAGAGGGGCGAGCAGCGTCGTGCGTGGGCGGCAGTCTGTGAGTGGCGGTCGGTCATAGGGGCGAGAATAGCACGGATGTACGGCGCAATCAAGGGCCCCTCGATATGGTCATCCACGAAGGACGCGAAGGGGGATCGGGAATGGCGCCACCGCCTCTGGGTTCCCGCTTTCGCGGGAATGACGAAGGGAGTCGGAATGACGAAGGGAGAGGGTGAATGGACGGCGCGGAAAGGCCGACGTCACCGAGCGGGTCTGTGACACGTTCGTACAGCGGGGTGGAAGGGAAGGGACCGGGAGTGACGGAAGAGTGGCCAGGAATGACAGAAAAGCGGCCTAGAATGACGGAAAGGAGAGCGGGAATGGTGGACTAGGGGCTGGGAATGACAGAAATGAGAGCCGGGATGACGGAGAGGGGAGCGGGAATGGCGGACAGGGGGCGGGCTTTGCCGCGCACAGGCGTTCGTTGTGTTGTATAATAGCGCAAATCGTCGATTCGGGGGTACGGTATGCCGCGCCAGACTGAGCCGAGCGCGAATAATGCACTGGGCGGGCTGCTCCAGGGGATGCTGTCGCGGAGCCGGGTGCACTCCGAGAACACGCAGGCCATCGCCGGCCATGCGGGGCTGCAGCCGGACGTGCTGGTCATCACGCCCGGCGCCGCGCCCGTCGTGCTTGAGGCGGAGTTCGAGCCGGCCGCCAACGTGGAGGCCGAGGCAAGGGACCGTCTGGGTCTGGAGGTGGCGTCCAACGGGCGGGTGATCGAGGCGGTAATCGCGCTGCGCTACCCCGAGGACGTCCGGCAAGCATACGATCTGCGCGCGGCGCTCAGGTCGGCCCGGCTGTCGTACTGCGTCTTTACCGAGGAGGCGGGCGGCGAGAGCAGATTCCCCAGCTCGGGCTGGCTTGAGGGGTCGGTCGAGGACTTGGCGGACATGGTGCGGCTGGTGTCGGTGCCGCAGCGCGCAGTGGACGCCGCGACCAACGCTCTGCAAGAGGGGATAGACCGGACGGCCAGGGTGCTGGACGAGCTGAACGACACCAAGCCCGGCATCACCATAGCCATCGCCAACCTGCTGGGTATGACCAACGTGCCCCAGACGCGCCGGATGGCGTGCGCCATCATCGCGAACGCGCTGGTGGGCGCCCGATAATCGGTACCGGACAAGCTCAAACTGTCGCTCCAGCCGCTTTGGCCAAGACGAAAGGTCGACGCCGATATCGAGAAGCTTGAGAGGTTGGCACGGAGACGGAACGACCCGCTAACCTGGAACACCGCCCGCAAGCGTAATCTTGAGGTGGCACGGGGCGAGAATAGCCCACAAAGCGTACTGCGAGTCCACCGACCGGGTTTCGGTCTGGAGGCGGGAATGGCGGCATAGCCGGGGCCTGTTAATGGTCTCAGTAGACGTTTCAGATCAGGTTGTTTGGAGTTTCCACATACCAAGCCACCTTGAGTTGGGGAGGGAGTCCGAAGCGATTTCCATCACCAGGAGGTACATAACCGGGGTTGATCCGACTCTGAACGCTCTAGGGCCGCAAATGAGTCTCGTTTACAATGGATTGGTAATCCTCAACTGGGCTCGACGTAACGTCCGAACTGTAATCGCTACACTCGGAATTGACAGAGTACTTTTGAGCCTCCCAAGTTATTGCAGGTGCAGCGTTGTTTGCCGAAGCAACAACGTTCAGGTATCATGAAACATGCTCAGGACACACTAAGAGAGAGGATACTAACAACATAAGGTGTGAGCTACTGAGTAGCTTCCGCAGTTAGCCACTCGATATTCCTATCCACGCATATACTGTTCCCTCATTCCTACCACGAATTAATCTCGAAGGACCCAAATTGCAGGACGACAACCTCAGCCCAACCAACGAAGAGAGCATAATTGATGATGCTGACGACGCCTCGGAGATTACCGAATTCAGGTATGGCATTACCGCTTATGGCGCGGACTATCCAGTAGACGCGTTGGTCAAGCGCTTGAACTCGGAAGAAATCATTGTGCCCACATTTGATCCCGATCGCTCGACAGATGATGTGCAGGGATTCCAGCGTCGCTTTGTCTGGAACAAGCCCCAAAGTGATCGATTCGTTGAGTCACTCCTACTTGGTCTACCGGTTCCAGGAGTATTTCTTGTCGTTCAAGACGATGGGCGATTGCTTGTTCTAGATGGACAGCAGCGACTTAGAACACTCCAGACCTTCTACCAGGGACTTTGGGGAGCGCGTCAGTACCGTTTGGAGAGAGTACAGGAGGAGTTCAACGGCAAGACTTATGAATCGCTTGACCCCGAAGATCGTCGTCGACTCGACAATAGCATTATCCATGCCACGATAGTGAGGCAGGATGAGCCATCTAACGATCAATCCAGTGTTTACATGATATTTGAGCGGCTCAACACGGGTGGCACCTCCCTTCAACCGCAGGAGATTCGAGTGGCTCTCTATGGAGGTCGCTTCATAGAGTTTCTCCGTCACATTAACGAGTTCGAACCTTGGCGCAGGATATATGGCCCAAAGTCTAAACGCCTAAAGGATCAGGAGTTAATCCTACGCTTTTTCGCATTGCTGTACAGAATGGATAGCTATCGGCGCCCGATGAAAGACTTCCTCAACAAGTATCTCAGCGACAATCGCAACTTGCGTTCGCAGGATGAACAATCCATAAAGGCTATCTTCGAGCAAACTATCACAGCAATACTTGAAGGTGTCGGTAAAAGAGCGTTTAGGCCCCAGCGAGCACTAAACGCGGCAATTATGGACTGCATGATGGTCGGTGTCGCCAACAGGATTTTGAATAAGGGACGTATCTCAGACTTCGAAGATCTCGGAAAAGCATACGATGCGTTGATAACTGACGAGGACTTTCTTGAGGCAGTTGAGAGTGGTACTACCGACGAGCGTAATGTGCAGGCTAGATTGGCTGCCACGACAAGAGCGATGGCCTCATTGGGCTAGCCGGCCATGTCCACACTCTCCACGCTATCGAGTAGAAAGGGTCGCCTTGACGCGGTGTTTAGCCGTGTGGCAAGCCTCCCAAGTGATGATCTCCAATTGCAATCTGACTTCGCCAGCTACCTCTGCGTTCTCGTGTCGGGCTACGTAGAGACCGCTGTCTCAGCCTTGGCGATTGACCACTGCCGAAGTCGGTCGTCGCTGACAGTAACGAATTACGTGGAGGGCGGCTTAAACCGGATCGGCGTTCTCAATGCCGAGAGACTACTCCAGTTTGTTGGAGGGTTCGACAGTCAATGGCGACAGGAGCTTGAGCAATTCATAGTTGGAGAGCGAAAGGCCGCGCTCGACTCTATAGCCGCAAATCGCAACCAGATTGCCCACGGCCAATCAGTCGGCCTTACATACTCAAGAGTACGAACATACTACTTGAATGTTTGTCAGGTCATTGATTTCCTGAGAGAGCGCTTTAGCTGACTTTCGCAAGAGACAACGGACGTGGGCGCGGCTAATTCGTCCTCCCGGTCATAATGCCAACGTCATACATACTTGTGATGCGAACCTTGTGCCCGCGTATCCGTTCGCAGCGACAGCTTGGGCGTGAGGGGTGTCTTTACTCCGGCGCGGCGCAGCGCATGATCCATCTGTAACGCATCTGCAAGGCCCGCGGGCGGGCGGGTTTGAATCCCGCCCCTACGGCGTGGTTGGCGAATGGGCTGGTGCGCTCCTTACCCCCATCCTAACCTTCCCCCGTCGAGGGGAAGGGACATTACGGGAGGCTAACGCTGGTCGTAGACTTCTTTCGCTACGCGGACGGCGTTCGCGGCGGTGGGCCAGCCGGCGTAGAAGGCCATTTGGACTATCACTTCCGCTATCTCTTCCTTGGTGACGCCGTTGTCCAGGGCGCGGCCGATGTGCCCGCGCAACTGCTCGGTGCGGTAGAGCGCGGTGAGCACCGCGACGGTGATGAGGCTGCGGTCTCGCTTGGACAGCTCGGAACGCTCCCAGACGTCGCCGAATACGACGTCCGAGGTGAGCTCGGCGAGCTTGGGCGCTATCTCTGCCATGACTTCTCTTGACGTGGTCATACTCTCTCCTTCAGTTAACAGTGGTCGGTTTTCAGTGGGCAGGGCCGGTGGCCTTTCACCCCCATCCCCGTATCGAGTACGGGGCAGACTCCAACCTTCCCCTATCGAGGGGGAAGGGAAGTTACACCAGCGGGCGGGTTTGAAACCCGCCCCTACGATTGTCCTTCGTTGCCGGTTTCGGCGGCCCACGCCTGGAGGCCGCGCCGGAACGCCAGCGCGCCCATTGGGGCGATCACCGCCTGCAGCGCCTCCAGTATCTCCGTGGGCGTCGCGCCCTCCCGGAGCGCCAGGCGGACGTGCAACTGGATTTGCTCGACGTCGGCTCGCAGCGCGGCCTCCACCACTATCTGCAGCAGCTCCTTGGTCTTGCGATCCAGGGTGCGCTGCCCGGTGTAAGTAGCCTCGATGAACTCGCCGTACTTCTGCGCCCACTCCAGGTCGGCCTCGGCCATGATCCGGTGCATCTCCAGGGTGTAGCCGCGGCTCTCGTGCATCCGAGCCAGGTAGTCGTTCGCGTTCTCGTCAGTCATAATATCTCTCCAAGCCAGCCGCCGGATAAACTTCCCGCTACAGCACCACTACCGAGCGCAGCACCTCGCCGCGCTCCATCTTGTGGAATGCCTCCTCCACGTCTCCCAGCCCTATGGTCTCCGAAACGAAGCCGTCCAGGTCCAGCCGGCCCTGCAGGTACAGGTCTATGTACGTGGGGAAGTCTCGAGATGGCAGGCAGTCACCGTACCACGACGACTTGAGGGAGCCGCCCCTGCCGAACACCTCTATCATCGGCAGCTCGATGGTCATGTCCGGGCTTGGCACTCCCACCAGCACCACGGTGCCCGCGAGATCGCGGGCGAAGAATGCCTGCTCGTAGGTGGCGGGGTTGCCAACGGCCTCTATAGCGACGTTCACGCCGTTGCCGCCGGTTATCTCGCGAATGGCCTCTACCGCGTCGGTGCGCGTCGAGTTCACGGTGTGGGTGGCGCCGAAGCCCTTTGCCCACTCCAACTTGTGGTCGTCTATGTCCACCGCGATTATGGTGTGCGCGCCCGCCAGCCGCGAGCCGGCGATGGCGGCGTCTCCCACTCCGCCGCAGCCTATGACGGCCACCGAGTCGCCCCGCGACACGCCGCCGGTGTTGATCGCCGCGCCCAAGCCCGCCATGATGCCGCAGCCGAGCAGCCCGGCCGCCTCTGGACGCGCGCGCGGGTCCACCTTCACGGCCTGCCCGGCGTCCACGAGCGTCAGCTCGGCGAACGCGCCGATTCCCAGGGCGGGCGAGACCGGCGAGCCGTCGGCGAGCGTCATCTGCTGGTCCGCGTTACGGCTGTCGAAGCAGTACCACGGCCTGCCGCGCAGGCAGGAGCGGCACGCCCCGCAGGGTGAGCGCCACGCCAGTATCACGGAATCACCGGGCGACAAGTGGCCTACCCCGTCTCCGATCTTCTCCACCACGCCGGCGGCCTCATGGCCCAGAAAGAAGGGGAAGTCGTCGTTGATGGCGCCCTCGCGATAGTGAAGATCGGTGTGGCACACGCCGCACGCCTTCACGCGGACGAGTGCCTCGCCCGGCCCGGGATCGGGTACCAGTATCGTCTCCAGCGTGACCTCCGCGCCCTTGGCGCGCGCGATGACTCCCTGTACTTCGTTGACCATGCGGGACCTCCATTCGAGGCTTGATGCGTGCGGGCCGCGTGCTACTCGTGCCCGTCGCCGACTGCCGGCCTGCGAGCGGCTCGCGGGCTTTCTGCGGCGGAGTCTTGAGTCCGTTGGGCCGCGGTTTCCTCATTCGAGCGGCGGCGCGCACCGCCGATGACGTATCCTAAAGGATTGCTGAACCTGCCGCCAACCGGCGCGGTCTCGCGGCGGCGGGCGGCCTGCGGCAGCGTGGGCTTGCGAGCGAGTAGAAAGAGTGTGCCTCCCAGGACGTTCAGTACGGCAAGAATCAGGAAAGCGTTGGTGTACTCGCCCTGGACGTCCCGCATGTATCCCGGGAAGACGGGTGCGACCAACAACAGTATGTTCATCGGGACCTGCGATATGCCCATGATGGTGCCGAACGAGCGTCGCCCGAAGTAGTCGCCGCGTATGGAGGTGGTGAGCGGGCTGCGTCCGCCAAAGCCTATGCCGAACAGCACCGCGAACGCGAACGCCATCCAGGTCTCCGTGGCGTAGGTGAGCACCAGCAGTGCCGACGCCTGAACCATGGTGAAGGCGAACAGGCCCACGTTCTTGGGAATGCGGTCGCCGACGTAGCCGCCGATAACCTGGAAGATCATGGAGGACACGGTGTAGGTGGACACGACCCAAGCGGCCTGCGGCAGAGTGAGGCCCTGGTCCGTGAGCAACGGAGCCAGGTGGGCCATGATGGCGATGATGGCCATAGAGGTGAAGCCGTGGCCAATAGCGATAAGCCAGAATGCCTGCGTACGAAGAGCCTGCGACGGGGTGAACTCGACCGCCGCCTCAACGCGCGCTGCCGCCCGGCCCGGCCTCTCTCGGCGACGCTCGGAGTCTTCAGGACGTTCGCCGTCCGGCAGCAGGCCGTAGTCTTCGGGCCGGTTGCGGATGCCCCTCGAAATCGGAAAGGCGAGCACTATGGCAGTCAGGCCGATTATCATGGCCGTCATCCGCCAGCCCAGGTTGTCGGCCTCGGGGTCGACGGCCCACGCGATGGTGGGAATCAGGGCGAGCGCCCCAAGCCGCGCCACAGAGGCCGACCAGCCCATCACCTTTGCGCGGTTGCGGCTGAACCAGTTGTTCAGCATCGCGTTGAGCGGGAGCCAGCCGCCGAGCCCCTGTCCGAGCGCCATGATGAGGAACGAGAGGTAGAACATCCAAAGCTCTCGCACCTGGGACATGAAGATGAAGCCCACGCCCATGATGGTGAGGCCTATCAGCACCATGCGGCGGGTGCCCATCCTATCCACGAGCCAACCCTCTACCGGGCCGAGGATGCCGCCCTCTATGCGGGTGAACGCGAACGCGAGGGATAGCTGGGTGCGGTTCCAGCCGAAGGCGCTCTCGAGGGCGACGAACCACATGCCCATGGAGTGGAACAGCGGCACACTGGTTATGATGTGGGTGAAGCCGGTTAGTGGCACGAGCCACCAGCCGTAGTAGGTGCCGCGGATGCGTTCGGCAGCCAAACTGAACAGACTTAGCAAGGCTTTGTCGGGTTCCCTCTACGCTTGGGCGTGGGATAGGCAGTGGTCGCACGCCGAACGTTCGCCAGTATACCACAGCCCAGAGGGGCACTCCCCGCGCCCGCGGTCTGGCTAGCCGCGGCGGAATTGGCGTATACTTTGCAGTAAGTGACCATGTCTACAATCGGAGGTACGATCGAAGAGATGATTATGGTTCGGCGAGTGTACATGCCCAGGCCGGGCGAGGGCGGCAAGCTGCTCAGGATCGTCAGGCAGATCAAGGCGGAGACGGCAAACGCGGGATTCCCACCGCTGACGATATACACGCAGACTCACGGTCCGCACGGAATGGTTGTTACCGAGCAGCAATGGGAATCGCTGGCCGCCTACGAGTCGTCCCGCGACCAGGTCCGGCAGACGCCGGCCATAACCGGAACGTTCAGCGAGGCCTACCCCCTGTTGGCCGAAACCCACTTTACGGAGATCTACCGCAGGGTGGAGTAGGGCGGACTCACCCCCTACCCCGTATCGAGTACGGGGCAGGCTCTAACCTTCCCCCATCGAGGGGGAAGGGACTTGCGACGGCTGTAACTGAAAGGAAATCGAATTGGCGACTCAACAGCACATCGAGATCAGGGAGTTGGTCAAGGAGCGGTATTCCGAGGTGGCGAGAACCGCCGACGGCTGCTGTGTGGACTCGTGCTGCGAGACGGAGACGAACCTGTATACGCTCCAGGAGGTGGAGGGGCTGCCAACGGAGGCGGTAATGGCGTCGGCAGGCTGCGGCAACCCTACCGCAATCGGGGCGCTGAACGCTGGCGAGACGGTGGTGGACTTTGGAAGCGGCGGAGGCATAGACTGCTTCCTGGCGGCCAGGGCCGTTGGACCTGATGGCAGCGTAATCGGCGTGGACATGACCCCTGACATGGTGTCGCTGGCTCGCGCCAACGCGCTCAAGCTGGGCCTCTCCAACGTCGAGTTTCACCTGTCGGAGATGGAGAGTACGCCCATACGCGCCGCGAGCGTGGACGTGATCATCTCCAACTGCGTCATCAACCTGTCGCCGGACAAGGACGCCGTGTTCCGGGAGGCCTTCAGGATTCTCAAGCCGGGCGGCCGTGTCTACATATCCGACATGTTGCTGGTCAAGGAGCTACCCGACGAGGCCAAGGCCGACATGAGCAACTGGGTGTCGTGCCTGGGAGGCGCCGAGCCGGTCGGAGTCTACCTTGGCAGGATGCGCGCCGCCGGATTCGACGACGTGACGATCACGTCGGACACGCCCTGGGAGGGAAGCGACCGGTGGGCGTCCTACGCGCACAGCATGAACGTGCTGGGCCACAAGCCGGTTTAGAGCGCCCGCTGGCTCGAGGGGCCGGCGTTACGGCATTCGCCAATTGCTGAAACAAAAGAGGAGAAGCGCCCTGTCGGGCGCTTCTCCCACTTTTCGCTCCGGTCTAGGTGCCTCGGCTCACTGAGGGACAGGCCGGCGTCCGGTTAGACGTGGACTTCCTGTCCATGAGACCCCTGTGGGGCATAGCTGGGGCTGGCGGTCTGGCCCCTATTGTCGACGCGCAGGGAGTCGATGCCCCGGCGCACCTGGCCGAGAACGTCGGCGAGGTGGGACTCCAGGCTGAAGAGCACTTCGCGAGCGTACTGGTCGGCGCCTTCTCTTCGCATTGCGGCGGCGATGTCGGACTCGCCCATGAAGCGCTGCGCGCGGCGCTGGGCGTCGTCGATGATCTGGTTGGCCTCCTGACGGGCCTTCTCCCTCATCTGTTCCGCCTGATCCTCCGCTGTCTTGAGCACCTCGTTCTCGCTGACCCTGGAGTTGAACTCGGTTTCAGCCGACCTGGTGAGGGAAGAAGCCTGCTGCTCGGCGGCGCCCTTGATGCGCTGCGCCTCGAGATAGGCCTGGCTGATGATGCTGTCCTTCTGCTTGAGGATCTCGTCGGATTCCTGGATGTTCGCGGGAACCGAGCGGTCCGCCTGCTCGGCCATGTTGATGAGGCGCTCAAGCTGGTCGATCTCAACCATCACTTTGCGCCGGAAGCCGGGCATCCGGGTGCCCATGGCCGCCATTTGCCTCAGTTCGTTGGTAACTGCGTTGATGTTGCTAATGATGCTCCCTCCTTGTGTTCGCGCTAATCCTTCGCCTATCGCTTTCGTGATGGCATGAGTTTAGCCTCGAGCGCCTCGGCAACGTGCGGCGGCACGAGGTTTTCGACGTTGGCCCCCAGCGTTACAACCTCTTTGATTCGACTGGAAAACACGAACTGGTAGTCTAGCGAACTCATCATGCATACCACGTCGATTTCGGGATCCAGGTTGCGCCACATCAACGCCATTTCGAACTCCAGGTCAAAGTCGAAGCCTGCCCTGAGGCCCCTGAGAATGAACTGGGCGCCCTGGCGGTGGGCGACTGTCGGCGCCAGTCCCGTGAACGGAACGACGTTTACATTGGGCAGATGGCTCACGCTACGCTCGAACAGCTCCACTCGCTCCTCTGTTGAAAACAGCAGCCGCTTCGTGGGCGGCGAGTCGTAGACGCAGATAGTCAACTGGTCAAACAACCTCGACGCTCTGGTGGCAATGTCGACGTGACCATTGTGGGCCGGGTCGAAGCTGCCTGGGTATATCGCTTTAGCCACCAGTTTCACCTACCGTGTAGAACGTAATCGACGTGTCGCCGTACCGTCGGCTATCTATTTGCCTCAAGCTGCCGTAACCATTCTCGAGCGGCTCGCTGCTGCGGTGCTCGGCAACCACCACGCCACTGTCGGCCACCAGGCCGCGCTCGGCCAGCCGCGAGAACATCGCCTGCCAGGGCGCCGACTGGTACGGCGGGTCGGCCAGCACCAGCTCGTACTCTTCGCAGATGCCGCCAAGCATCCGCTCCACCGTCCCGCATAGGACCCTGCTTCGCTTGTCCAGGTCCAGGTCGCCCAAGTTGCGGGCCAACTGGCGGCACCTTCTGCCCCTCGACTCTACGAAATCGGCCCAAGCCGCGCCTCTGCTCAGCGCCTCGATGCCAAGGGCGCCGGTCCCGGCGTACAGGTCGAGCACTCGCACCCCCTCTATGGCTGAACGGCCCAGAATCGAGAACATCGCGCCGCGCACCCTTTCGGACGTTGGCCGCAGACTTCGTTCGCGGTCCGTGCGGATCAGTCTCCCTCTGTGCGTTCCTCCCGAAATCCTGACGCTCATGGGCCGCGTGGCCCTCCACCTCTGGCCTGCCACGCCGCTTCGCCCCAGCGCCGGCCGCAATAGCGATCGAAATGGATAAGCCACGGTCAACAGGCGAGTGGCCGGGCGGGACTCCGCGACGCTAACAAAGGTTAACAATGGCCAAAATCATGATTAAAGCGCATTTTGGACACGTTTTTGACGAGTTAGGAACTATTGCGCAGCCCGGGCGACTTGCGCGGCGCGGGTTCGAGGCGGTTTTACATTGACTATACGCCGGGTTAGAATAATTCGGCTTAGGGGTTGTTCAAGATACGGCGCGGACTTCGGATTGCCGCCGTACGCGCAGGTCGGAGGGCTCGCGATACGCTATGCAGGAAGATAACGAACTGATGAGTGTTCGGCTGGCAAAGCTGGGCAGGCTGAGGGACAGAGGAATCGACCCTTATCCGCACCGGTTCAAGCGGACGCACACCGGCGCCGACGCTGCGGCACTCTTCGAAGCCGCCGAGGCCCAGGCCGGCGAGAGCGAGGCCCGCACCGGGCCGGTTTCCGTCGCGGGCCGTATAGTCGCGCTCAGAGGCATGGGCAGAGCTACTTTCGTCGACCTGCTCGACGGCTCCGGTCGCATGCAGGTGATGCTTCGCCGCAACGTGTTGGAAGAGGACTACGGCATACTCGAGGACCTTGACCTGGGAGACTGGATCGGCGTGAGCGGCGAGGTGTTCAGAACACGCGCGGGCGAAGTCACGGTCGAGGCGGGATCCCTGAGGGTGCTCTGCAAGTCGCTGCGCCCGCTGCCGGAGAAGTGGCACGGCCTGGTGGACGTCGAGGCTCGCTACCGGCAACGCTACCTGGACCTGATTGCCAACGAGGAGGCGCGGCGCACCGCCACGATGCGGCCCCGCATAGTGTCGGCGATCCGGCGATTCATGGACGCGCGCGGATTCCTCGAGGTCGAGACGCCCGTGCTGGTTCCCGTTGCGGCTGGAGCCATGGCTCACCCCTTCGTCACTCACCACAACGCTCTGAACCGCGACCTGTTCCTGCGCATCGCTACCGAGCTGTACCTCAAGCGTCTCATCGTGGGCGGACTGGAGAAGGTCTACGAGATAGGCAAGGTGTTCCGCAACGAGGGCGTGGACCAGGACCACAGCCCGGAGTTCACCATGATGGAGAGCTACGAGTCATTCGTGGACTACAACGACGTCATGTCGATGGTCGAGGAGCTCGTTTCCGGCGTTGCGATGGAGATAACCGGCAGTCCGGTGGTCGAATTCGGCGAGCGGACCATCGATTTCACTCCGCCCTGGCCCAGGCTCGGCTTCCGCGAGCAGGTCATCAAGTATAGCGGCATCGACTTCCTGGACTATCCGGACACCGAGGACCTGAAGGAGGCGATGCGGGACGTCGGCGTGGACGTGTCGCAGCAGGTGAGCAGGGGCGGCCTCCTCGACAAGCTCATATCGGCCAAGGTGGAGCAGCACCTGGTGCAGCCCACCTACCTGGTTGACTTTCCCATCGAGATGTCGCCGCTCTCCAAGAAGAAGGCGGGCAGCTCCAGTCTGGTAGAGCGGTTCGAGGGTTACGCGGCCGGCATGGAGTTTTGCAACGCCTTCACCGAGCTGAACGACCCGGTAGACCAGCGCCAGCGCTTCGAGGAGCAGGAAGACGTGCGTGCGGAGTTCGAGGGAGAAGAGACGGACAGGCTCGACGAGGACTTCCTCGTCGCAATCGAACATGGGATGCCGCCCACCGGTGGGCTGGGGCTGGGAATCGACCGGCTGACAATGCTGCTGTCGGGGCGCCAGAACCTGCGCGAGGTCGTGCTGTTTCCGCAGCTTCGCACCAGGTAGTTTTCCGGTAGCGCGCTCTGTCCCGGCAGGGCGGCAGTGCCTATCTAAGCACAGTCCGCGCCAGGCGCTGCAAGGCGGTTTTGAAGTTTTGGTTGGCATTGCTGGAGCACGGCAGCGGAGGCATGCGGGCCCATGGCGCGAACAGTTGACGTAGCGATTGTCGGCGGTGGCGTGATCGGGAGCGCCATTGCGCTGTACCTGGCGAAGCGCGGCTTTCTATGTGAACTGTTCGAGCAGCGAGAGTTCGGGTGGGGCGCGTCCGGCGCGACGGCCGGGGTGGTAGGCCCGCTGTGGCACGTTCCCCACACGCACGAGGCTGCCATGTCGCTCGGCCTTCGCAGCTTGCGGGAGTTCCCGCGGCTGACCGGGGCGCTGGCCGAAACGGGCGTGTCAACCGGATACCGCCAGTCCGGCATCCTCAACGTCGCCCGCACGGAAGCCGACGAACGGGCGCTGAGGGACGGTCTCATCTGGCAGGGCGAGCTTGGGCTGGGCGTGCGCTGGGTGGACCGAGATGAGCTGCTGGAACTGGAGCGGCACGTCGCACCGGGCGCGCTGGGCGGCGTCTACTCCCCCCAGGAGGGCTTTGTGCATGGCCGCTCGTTCGTGCGCGCCATAGCCTACGCGGCGGCCAACGTGTTCGGCGCGCGGCTCGCCGAGGGCGTGGAGGTGGGCGGGCTGATCACGGAAGGCGATCGGGTGGTTGGAGTGCAATCGAGCGAAGGCCGTCTGTACGCAGATCACGTGGTGCTGGCGGCCGGGCCGTGGAGCGGCCTGGCGGGTCGATGGCTCCCGCGGGGGCTGCCGGTAAGGCCGGCAAAGGGCCAGAGACTGCTGCTGCGCAAGCCCGGATTCATGCCAACCATGCCCGTGCGCGACTATGGCCGATACGTCATGCCGCAGCCGGACGGCAGCGTACTCGTGGCCGCCACCCGCCACGAGGGCGAGTTCGACAACCGCGTCACGGCTGACGCCGTGGGCGAGCTGCTGGCTGACGCCGCGCGGGCGTTCCCGCTGCTCCGCGACGCGGAGTTCGCCGGGGCGATAGCGGGGGTGCGGCCCGCCTCGCCCGATGGCCTTCCCATCATCGGCCCCGTGCCCGGGCGGGAAGGGCTGACAATCGCGTCGGGGCACGACTCGGCGGGCGTGATGCTCGCGCCGGGCACGGCCGAGCTGGTGGCCGACTACCTCGTGAGCGGCGACGCCGCCCCCCTGGAGCCGTTCGGCCTGTCGAGGTTCGCCGCGGACGACGGGTAGGGGTGAGTCGAGACCACTTCACCCTATTCCGTTCGCCTCGTATTCCTCCACCAGCACCGCCATACGACGCACGTAGCGGCGCACCGCCGGGCGGTCGACGTTTATCTCGTAGTCTTCCAGGTTGCCGTGATAGAAGTGAACGTGAAACTTCTCGGCGGCAGTGAATCCCATGAGCAGGGTCTCGTCGTCGTACTCGTCCGCCAGACGCATCGTGTTGTTCTTATTGTCGCGGTGGGAGCGGTAATTCCACCCGCGCTGCTTGGCCGCCGCGATGACTATCTGGCACGCCGCGCCGTACAGCTTCTCGGCTCCCTGGCGCGTGTCGCCGGTAGCGAACTCCGCGTCCGACTGGTCCAGGTACTTGAGCGACTGGGCAGCGTATTCTTCTACGGTGGTATCTATCCATTCGGGCACGGTGAATCGCTCCTGTCTGAACACTTCGGCCCCTTTGGCGACAACACATATGTTGTACATGATGGCGGGCCATGAACGCAAGAGAGTCGGGCCGAAAACCAGGGACTTTTCGGAAGGCTCGCTTGCGACATCCGCCTGTCAGCCCATCGAGGGGGAAGGGATAATTGCAAGGCCCTACACCCTCACCAGCCCAAGCGTAATCTCTTGGCCGTCGACGCTGAGCGTGGCCGTGTGCGCCCCTTCCGGCGCCGGCGCGTTCACCAGGTCGTCGCTGAGAGTCTCCCGCCGCACGTAGTCGCCGTGAGCGGCCAGCATCTCTCGCAGCGTGTCGCCGCACAGGTAGTAGACGATGATGTGGTCGGCGATGTCGAAATCCGCCTCGCGGCGAAGGTTCTGCACCTGGTGGACAAGCTCGCGGGCCATGCCTTCCAGCGCCAGCTCGCGGCTCACGGCGGTGGTGACGGCCAGGGTGTAGCCGCCCTCCGAGGCTATGGAGTAGCCCTCCCGCTGGGAAGAGTTCACCAGGATTTCTTCTGGCAGCAGGTCATAGCCGTCCACGTCCACGGTCTCGCCGGCCAGCACTTGCGACCGGACGTATCGGGCGTCGGCGTTCTTGAGGCCGCCTATGATGTAGCGCAGCTCCATGCCGTACTTGGGGCCCAGCAGGGGCATGTTGGCCTGCACGCTGAACTCCATAACCTCGGACTCGTCGTCGATGGTCGAAACGCTCTTGACGTTCAGTTCGTCTCGCACCTGCTCGACCACCTGGTCCAGCCGGGCCGACTCCTCCGGCGAGCGCAACACAACCAGGGCGTCCCCGAGCGGCTGGCGCACCTTCAGACTTGCCTTGCTCCGCGCCGCGCGGCCCAGGCTCGACAGCCGCATCGCGAGCCGGGTCGCCTCGGCCAGCTCCTCGTCGATCAGGCTCTCGTCGCAGACCGGATAGCTCTCCAGGTGCACGCTCTCGCGCCCGCCTCCGCTTTCCGGCAAAAGGTTTCGGTAGATCGACTCCGTGAC
The DNA here is from genome assembly GCA_965262385.1 of Dehalococcoidia bacterium. Classification (GTDB taxonomy): domain Bacteria; phylum Chloroflexota; class Dehalococcoidia; order Lucifugimonadales; family CATOSD01; genus CATOSD01. Next base: position 1,005,078 of record CBDHFB010000016.1, read on the forward strand.
GAACGGCACGATGGGCGCGAGTAGCCTGGCCAGCGTGACCAGGCACTCGTACAGCGTGGAGTGCGCGGCGAGCTTGTCTTCGTCCGCGTCAGACTTCCAGAATCGGCGGCGGCTGCGGCGGACGTACCAGTTCGAGAGGTACTCTACGAAGCGCTCGGCTACGCGGCTCGCGCGATCAGGTTCGAAATTCTCGAGGGCGTTGGTCACCTCGCGCACCAGCATGTTCAGCTCGGAGATGATCCACCTGTCAAGCTCAGGGCGGGCGCCGACATCCGGCGAAGGCGTCGAGGGGTCGAACTCGTCGATGTTGGCGTAGGTTACGAAGAAAGAGTAGACGTTCCACAACGGAATGAGGAAGCGGCGGCGCACCTCGTCCGCAGAGCGGAAGCCGAAATTGACGTTCAGCGCCGGATTGTGACGTGAGTACAGCCAGCGCATCGAGTCCACGCCCATGCGCTCCGCGGCGTCCTCGAACCAGATTGCGTTGCCCTTGCTCTTGTGCATCTCGTCGCCGTTCTCGTCCCTCATCAGCGCGTAGCTGAACACCGTCTTGCAAGGCTCGGAGTTTTCGAGCGCTGTGCTCATGGTGAGCAGCGAGTAGAACCAGTTCCGAAACTGGCCGGGGAAGCTCTCCGAGATCCAGTCGGCGGGGAACCAATCTTTCCAGTGCTCCTTGTCCTGCCGGTAGCCCAGCGTGGAGAACGAGACGATGCCGGCGTCCAGCCAGGGGTTGCCCACGTCGGTGATGCGGGACACGCAAGCGCCGCATTGGGGGCACTCGATCTTCACGGCGTCGATCCACGGGCGGTGCGGCGAGTGGCCGCTGAACTCGTCCCATCCCTCGACGGCCCTACGCTCCATCTCCTCTTCACTGCCGATCACGTCGAAGTGGCCGCACTCGCACTTGAAGATGGGCAGCGCCAGGCCCCAGTAGCGCTTCTTGGAGATCATCCAGTCGTCCATGTTGCGCAGCCAGTCCAGCTCGCGTTCGAGACCGAACGACGGGATCCAGCGAATGTTTCGGGTGACGTCCGCTATCTGGTGGCGCAGGTCGTCCATTGAGATGAACCACTCGTCCACGAGCCGGAATACCAGCTCGGAGTCGCACCTCCAGCAGACGGGGTAGCGGTGCGAGTATTGTTCCAGCCGGTAGAACACGCCCTTTTCGCGAAGGCTGTCGTAGATGGGCTTGTTGACGTCGTAGACGCTCATGCCCGTTAGCCAGTCGAACCCGTCGACGAAGTCGCCGAACTCGTCGAGCGGGGCTATGGTGGCCAGCCCGTGCTCTTTGCCGAGCGCGAAGTCCTCTTTGCCCGCGCCCGGCGCGACGTGGACAATGCCCGTGCCCTCCGTCTCGCTCACGTCTTCCCACGCGATAACGCGATGCTCCACTCCCTGCTGCGCGGCAAGCTCGTCGAATGGCCCGCTGTAGCGCCGGCCGACAAGCTCGCTGCCCGGCATCTCCGCCAGGGTCTCTACCTCGCCGCGCAACAGTGGAAGCAGCGCCTTGACGAGGTACAGGGTGTCCTCTCCGTCGTGCGCCTTCACGTAGGTCTTTTCCGGGTGGACCGCCGCGGCCACGTTGGAAGTAAGCGTCCAGGGGGTGGTCGTCCACACCAGCAGGGAGGCGTCTTCGTCGACAAGCGGGAGCTTGACGTAGAGACCGGGATGGACGATCTCCTTGTAGCCCTCCGTCACGATCTCATGCTCCGACAGGCCTGTGCCGCAGCGGGGGCACCACGGCATCACGTCGCGGCCCTCGTAGAGCCAGCCGCGCTCGTGGCAGGTCTTCAGGAACTGCCAGATGGTGTAGTTGTTCTCGTCGGCCATCGTGTGGTACGAGTCGTCCCAGTCCATCCAGTAGGCGAGGCGCTGGGACTGCGAGGAGATGACGTCGGAGAATCGGCGGACCCTTTCTTTGCACAGCTCCACGAACTTGTCTATGCCGTAGGCCTCGATGTCGCGCTTGGACTTGAAGCCAAGCTCCTTTTCTACCTCAACCTCGATCCACAGGCCCTGGCCGTCGAAGCCGTTCTGGAAGCGTTGCCTGTATCCCTGCATGTTGCGGAACCGCAGGAACAGGTCCTTGTAGGTCCGGCCCCAGGCGTGGTGGACGCCCATGGGGTTGTTGGCGGTGATAGGTCCGTCGATAAACGAGTACCGCTTGTCCGCTCCGGAGTTGCGTTCTCGGTACTTGTGGGGAATGTCGTTCTCGTCCCACCACTGCAGTAGCTCTCGCTCGAGCGTGGGGAAGTCAACCCTGGCATCGACCTGCTTAAACATTTCTTGACACCTCGTCTGGTGCTACCCAGTAAATGGTCGGATCGTCGGCAACCGCCGTGGCTGAGACGCCGCACGGCGACGGCAACCGTAGGGGCGGGTTTCAAACCCACCCGCTGTGGCGGCGACTGTCGCCTTCAACGAATCGCAAGCCGACGCCAAACGGAACCCGCAAAAATCAAAAAGCCCCCGCCCCTAAGGGACGAGAGCTGTGTCGCTTCCCGCGGTACCACCCCAGCGTTCCCCGCCGTACCATCTGGGCGGCGGGGCACTCGATTCGCCCGGCGGCGCTCCCCGCGTCCGGGCCGCCCGGCTAACGGCGGGCGAGTCCGTCGGCGCCTACCGCCGCGCCATTGGCAGGACAACCCTGTGCCCTGTGGCGCCGGAATCGGGCCGAGGCTCGGGAGTGATGTTCGGCGCCGCGCTCCGCGTCCGCTCTCACCACAGGCCCCGATCTCGGGGCCTGTCCGGACTCGCTGTGCGCCCGCCTCGCGCCTACTCGTCTCCGTCTTCGCCTTTGTACAATGCGTTGGGCGACGTCCCCTTGCGAGGCAACTCGCCAAGTTAGAGGATAGGGCAGGGCTGGCCGGGATGTCAATAGAAACGTCCTTAGAAGGGGCATCCCGCATTGCCGCGGTACGCCTGCTTTGCTACGCTGCTTGACCGATTGTCCATCTAACGATGTTTGGCATGTTTCAAACGGAGATGACCCGAAATGACCTCGATACCCCACTTCAGACCCGCCTTGTTCGAGTTCCTGTCGGAACTGACCGAGAACAACAACCGCGAGTGGTTTCAGGCCAACAAGGCACGGTACGAACGCGACGTCCGCGACGCGCTCGTGAACTTCGTCGCCGACTTCGGCGAACGGTTGCAAGAGATCAGCCCGCACATGGTTGCCGACCCACGCCCGTCGGGAGGCTCGGTGTTTCGCATCTACAGGGATGTCCGTTTCTCAAAAGACAAGAGCCCGTACAAGACGAACGCGGGCATCCACTTCCGCCACGAAGTGGGGCGCGAGGTACACGGGCCGGGCCTTTACCTGCACCTGCAACCGGGCAGCGTTTTCGCGGGGGTGGGGATCTGGCGTCCCAACTCCGGCACTGTCGGCAAGATTCGCGACGCTATCGTCGCCAACCCCGGCAGGTGGACTCGCATTGTGGGCGACGAAGGTTTCGCGTCGGTGTACTCGCTTGAGTCCGAGTCACTCAAGCGCGCGCCCAGGGGCATCGACCCGGACCACCCGCTGATAGAGCATCTCAAGCTCAAGTCGTTCGTGGCCGCCACCGGCTTCACGGAAGAGCAGGCCTGCTCGCCGGACTTCATAGACGTGTACTCGGATGCCTGCCGGACGGCCTCGCCGTTCGCGGAGTTTCTCACTACCGCAATAGGCCTCGACTGGTGACGGTCGGGGCCGTCGCGTGCGGGCGGAGCCGTGCGCATCCCCCGCCGTGCAGGTGGCGAGACCGGTCGTTTGCCTTGACCCTATGTTGCCTTGTTGCTAGAATGTGACGAATTTCTCAGAACATGGGGCGTGACATGCTTGTGATCGGCCTTACGGGTGGTATAGGAACCGGCAAGTCCCTGGTTTCCCGAATGCTTCAGGAGCACGGGGCCACCATTATCGACGCCGACCTGGTGGGACACGAGGCCTACACGCCTCACACGGAGACGTGGCAGGTGGTGGTGGACACCTTTGGCGACGTGCTGGCCGAAGACGGCCAGATCGACCGCCGAAAACTGGGCGCCATCGTGTTCAGCGACCCCAAGCAGCTAGAAAAGCTGAACGCCATCATGCATCCCCGGATGTACAAGATGATCGAAGAGCGCATCCAGGGCCATCAGGCCGGGGGCGCCGAAACGATCGTCGTAGAGGCCGCGATCCTCATCGAGGCCAAGTGGACCCCCTTGGTGGACGAGGTCTGGGTAACCACCGCGCCCGAGAACCAGGTGATCGATCGCATCAAGGGGCGCAACAACATGGGCGAAGATGCTGCCCGAGCGCGCATCAACTCGCAGATGTCGTCTGAAGAGCGGGTACGGCACGCCAACGTGTCGATCGCCAACGATGGCTCCATGGACCAGCTAAGGGATACGGTGGATGGACTGTGGGATAGCCGCGTGTCCACCAATCAAGGAGAGTAGCGACAAACAATGACCTCAACGACCAGGACGCTATACCGCAGCTACATCATCGAAGAGTATCACCTCGTCAACGAGCCGTACTACGTGCCGACCAGCGATGAGGTAGAGCTCTTCGAGGCCGCCTATATTCAAAAGATTCCTCTGCTCTTCAAGGGCCCGACGGGTTGCGGCAAGACCCGCTTCGTCGAGTACATGTCCTGGAAACTGGGCCAGCCTCTGACGAAGGTGCGGCCCGCCGACGATCAGGCGGCCACGGACTCCAACGGCGCCAACAACCTGCCGCTGGTGACCATCGCCTGCCACGAGGACCTGACCGCGAGCGACCTCGTGGGCCGCTACCTTCTGGAGGGTGACAGCACAGTGTGGATCGACGGCCCGCTCACTCGCGCCGTCAAGGCCGGCGGCATCTGCTACCTCGACGAGATCGTCGAGGCGCGGAAGGATACCACCGTGCTCATCCATCCGCTCACCGACCACAGGCGCATGCTGCCGGTCGAGAAGAGGGGCGAGCTGCTCGAGGCAGCCGACGGTTTCCTTCTGGTGCTCTCGTACAACCCCGGCTACCAGAGCGCGCTCAAGGACCTGAAGCACAGCACTCGTCAGCGCTTCCTGGCGATAGAGTTCGACTACCCGCCGCGGGACATCGAGGCCGAGATCGTACGCCACGAGTCCGGCATTGACGCGGGCACTGCCATGCAGCTCGCCAGGCTAGGCGAGAAGGTGCGCAACCTCAAGGAGCACGGCCTCGGAGAGGGCGCCAGCACTCGCTTGCTCATTTACGCGGGCAAGATGATCGCCCAGGGCATCACCCCGCGCCGCGCGTGTCAGGTCGCCGTGAACTGGGCGGTCACCGACGACGCCACGGTGCAGAGGAGCATCGAAGAGCTAATCTTTTCGATTTTCGAGTAGGAGCTTGCCCCGGTCCATGCACCCTTCGTCACCGCCTCACCTGAGCGGACTGGCATAGATGGAACATTCGCCGATCCCGGAGGTCCGTCGGCTGCTGTCCGAACACGGCGCCAAGGAGATCGACGACGCCTCACTCGCGCCCGCGGGTGTGATGATCCTCATCTATCCAAAAGACGGTGAGTTTTGCGTCCTTCTCAACAAGCGTTCGGAGAAGGTGGAGCACCACAAGGGCGAAATTTCCTTCCCCGGCGGGGGCAGAGATCCGGAAGACGACTCGCTCGAGGACACCGCGCTCCGCGAGACCCACGAGGAGATGGGCATACGGCCCGAGGACGTGCAACTGCTGGGGCGCATCGACGACATGGCCACCCGCAGCCGCTTTCTCATGCGCCCCTACGTCGGCACGATTCCCTATCCTTACGACTTCCGGCCTTTCGAGGCCGAGGTCGCCGAGGTGCTCGAGGTACCGCTCTCGACCCTGATGGACGAAGCCAACTTTAGAGAAGAGGTCAGAATTGTCGACGGCGAGTTGTCCTACTCGCCGGCATACGCTTACAACGGTCACGTAGTTTTCGGAGCAACCGCGCGAGTTCTCAGCCAGTTCTTGGACTTGCTCCAGGCGGCGCCCAGTCAGCTCAAGGAGGCCCTGTGGAACACAAGCCAGCCCTGACGCACGAAGATATCAAGGAGGAAATCGGCCGCTTCCCGGCCTCTGTGCTGGAAGAGATGGAGCGGGCCGAGGCGGCGATGCCCAAGTCCATGACGCCGGCGCAGAGCCGCGACTGGGCGCACGCGGGGCTTGAGATCGCCCAGCAGACCGTCCGCTCATGGGAGTCCGCCGCCCAGTACTACAAGGTGAGCCCCCAGGTGATCACCTACATGCCCTTCAACTACTTTGTGAAGTGGACGGAGTGCGGCAGCGCCCTGTGCAGCGAGTCCCCCACGCTGGCCACGGCCTACTTCCTCGCGAGCCCGGGATCCATGGCGAAGCTGAGGTCTCGCCACATAGAGAGCTGGTCCAAGCTAGGACGTTCGCTCTACAAGGGCACGTGGAAGTCGAGCACGCTGGCTTGCAAGTTCTTCGACAGCAGCCCGGCTCTGATGGAGAGCCTCACCTTCCAGGAGCTGGAGAACTTCGTCGCTTTCCTCGACGCTCTCTCCCACCGGTCCTACGACCTGGCCTCCGAGTGCATCACTCTGGGCCAGCAGCTTTTCCCGCTGATTGGCGACGACAAGCTAGCCTTCATCTCGCTGGCATCGACGCTCACGGAGACCGGCTGGCGGGAGGTGAAGAGCTTCTTCGACGCCGGCACCAGGGCGCTGCCGAGGATCGAACCCGACCAGCGGCTACGCTTCCTGCAGCTTGCCGAACAACTGGTGAAGAACGGCGGATCGAATATCCCCGCCGTCATGCTGGACACGTCGCAGGCGCTCAGCCAGCTCGAAACGGACGACCATTCCCAGGTTCTCAACATGGCTGAGGCGTTGCTCACGCTGTCGCCGCCTTCAGTTCCCGAATTCATCAAGTCGGCCCCGTTCGCGCTCGAGAACATAAGCATGCCGCAGATGGAGAAATGGTTCGAGGAGGGAGCCCGCATCCTGAAGCAGAACCCGGACGGCGGGTTGGCCTTCTTCAAGATCGAGTCGGCCCACTCAGAGGCGGTGCTGGAAGCGCTTTCGTCCAGCGTGGAGTTCACGCGCATCAAGGACATCATGGAGATGTACTGCCGCGCGCTCGCGGGGGCGGAAGTGAAGCTCTCCGCCTCTGAGGAGCTTGTCGAGAAGAACATCGGCTGGGTGTCGGGCGAGTCGCCCTCCACCGAGGGCTCGACGGTGTACGTACCGGTCGTGGTGGACCGCTATCCGAGCAAGGAAGAAAACTTCTCCTGGTTCAAGGTTGTCTCTACCCACCAGGTTGGCCACCTTGAGTTTGGCAGCTTCGAGTTCGAGTTTGACTCCGACCTGGAGACCCCGCTGTTCCAGGACCTGCGCCACGAGCTTGAGACTGCGAAGGCTCTGCGCGCCGAGGAGGACCGCCTGGATCGGCAAGAAATGCAGATGCCCGACGTCGACGCCGGGAGCCTGGAACAGGGATGGGTCACTGATATGCAGCGGTACTTCAACCTGTTCGAAGACCGCAAGCTGGCGCTGGACATCTTCACGGTCGTGGAGGACAACCGCTTGGACGCGCACGTCAAGTTCGACTACCCGGGCATACGCCGCGCCTACAACCAGGTGCAGGGCGACTCGCTCACCACGCGGCCCGAGATGCAGTCGCTCCCGATGCGGGAGGCCTTGCTGGAGTTCCTGGTGAGGCTCAGCCTGCAACAGTACAAGGACATCCCCGTGCCCGAGGACTGCGTGGACGAGGCCCGCCGCGTGGCACGCATCGCACGGCGGATGCTTCACCCCGAGGCAGACGTCGAGGATGCCGCGGAGGCCACGCTCCGGATTTACGCAATCGTGTCGCAGATTCCCAACGAGGAGGTGCCGCCCGAGGAGTGGGAGGACGTGGACATAGACGAGGAGGACGAGAGCGAGCAGTACCAGGACTCCGAGGAGATGATGGAGCTGGTGCAGCAGATGGCCATGGGCACGGACATGGACATGCGCCCCGACGACGAGCAGGAGTACGACTCGGTTCAGGAAGTGGACTACCGGGGCGACTTCAAGCCTGAACTGACCCAACTGCTCTCTCAGCTTCGTATGCAGCCGCAAGACCAGCCTGCCGACGGCTCCGGCGAGCCGATCACCCAGGAGATGCTCGAAGAGTTGCTGAAGAACAGTGCCGAGCTGGACCTGCAGGCCGTGGAGGGCGAAGTCCAGGACGCCAGTGGGCTGTTCGCCAACAACCTGCTCAAGGAGGCTGGCGTCAACCTCGAGCAGACGCCCCAGTTCGGCCAGGGGCCGCTCGTGCACGTAGACGAGGAGGGCGCGTCGCTCGACCCGACCGAGCCGCAGACCTTCGTTTACGACGAGTGGGACTTCCGCGCGGAGGACTACAAGCCGCGGTGGTGCATAGTGCGCCAGAAGGTGATGCAGGAGGGCGATCCCGCCTATTATGGCACGACACTCGCCAACTACGGGTCACTGGTGACCAGAATTCGCCGGCAGTTCGAGATGATGGTGCCGGAGATGTTCCGCAAGGTGCGCAAGCTGGAAGACGGCGAGGACATCGACATCGACGACCTCATCGAGTTCATCGTGGACATCAAGACCGGCTCCAGCCCCAGCGACAAGTTCTACTGGCGGCGCAACAAGGTGCAACGAGACGTCGCGGTTGCCTTCCTTATTGACACCAGCGCGTCCACCGCCGAGGCCATCGACGACGCCAAGCGCACCCCGGACGACTGGGACGCGCCCGACGATCCGGTCGAGTACATGGTGTGGTTGCGGACCCGCCGCGGCGAGGCGATGCGGCGCACCTACAAGCGCATCATCGACGTGGAAAAAGAGGCCGTGGTGCTCATCATCAACGCGCTGGAGGCCATCGGCGACGTGTACGGCATTTACGGCTTCTCGGGCTACGGCCGTGAAAACGTCGAGTTCTACACCATCAAGGACCTGGACGAGAACATGTCCGACAGGGTGAAGAAGCGCATCGACCGCATCGCGCCGCTCCACGCCACGCGCATGGGCCCGGCGATTCGCCACGCGACCTCAAAGCTCGCCAAGCAGGACGCCCGCACCAAACTGCTCTTCCTCATCAGCGACGGCCGGCCCCAGGACAGGGGTTACAGCCGCGAGGGCGTGGAGAAGGAGTACGCCGTCCACGACACCAAGATGGCGCTGGACGAGGCCAAGCGGAAGGAGATAAACGCCTTCTGCCTGACTGTCGACAAGAACGGCCATGACTACCTCAAGACCATGTGTACCGACATGGGATACGAGGTGCTCGACGACATCTACATGCTGCCGGAGAGGCTGTTGTACCTGTACAAGCGCCTGACGATGTAGTGCAGGGTTGACGAAGACTTCCTGAATGCAGAAACGCCGCCCCGTCCATGGGGCGGCGTTTCTTGTGCTTTCCAGAATGGCCTCAGTCACGCAGGGTCGGGAGGAGGCTCGTCGAAGGGTACGCTGTCTACCTCGGCCTTCTTTCGGCGCTCGTTCCAATCGTGCCACGCGGCATTCGCCTGGGTTCGCCCCAGTTCACGCCCCTGCTCGCGCCCTTGCTCGCGCCCTTCCGCGCGGAGTTGCTCCTTGAGCGGCTCGACCAACTTAACCCTGATGTAGTTTGCAAGAACCATGGGCGACTGGACCCCCTCCATGATTGCGACGGTAGTTACGGCAAGCGCTAAGCCGGTAACCGATACGCCTTCCGCGATTGACAGCAACACCTCTACAGGGTGCGAGTCGCCGCGGTTCTCTATCTTGTACCATACTATGGCGCATGTCGCGAGCAGGTGCAAGATGCTGAATAGAGCGAAGTAGGCGACCCGCCAGCCGGCCGGTATGCTCCAGATAGATTCCCTGCGGTCTTTTGATTCTCCACTTCGCTCAGCGCGGCTCATACGACCATAATCATAACACGGACTTCAGACGCCAATCTCCGCCATGCCCGCTTCTCGCCGGGCGTCGTTTATGTGATCCAGCACACGGACGCGCAGCGGAGCGATCTCATAGCCCACGTCCGCCAGCATCCGGGAGTTGTCCACAAGGTAGACGTGTGGGACGAAGCGCTCGCCCAGCCTTATGCGCGCGTCCGGCAGGTGCTCGCGCACGAGGGCGGCCATCTCGCCCACGGTGGCCAGGTGGCCGCCGCTGTGGTACACGTGGTGCCGCAGCAAGTCCGACAGGGCGACGCGCACGAAGATTTCGGCGGCATCTTCGGCGTGAATCAACGCCGACTTCTCCTCCGGGTGAAACGGCAGGTCCACGGGCCGGCCTACCGCCGGCAGCGAAGTCAGCAGGCCCCCGATGAGGCCGGTCATTCCGGTTACCCTGCCATGGCCGAATACGGTGGCTATGCGCACGCCCCGGAGGTCGAGGCCGTAGCGCTCCCGGTACGCCCGGGCCGAGACGTCGTTGGCCAGCTTCGTCATGCCGTAGACGTTGACCGGAGCGGCCAGGTCGTCTTCCAGGATGGGGCGTTCCCCGAACGGCTCCTGGGTGCCGTACACGGCGATTGAGCTCGCGTAGACTACGCGCTCCAGACCGCCGTAGACCGCCGCCTCGAAGACGTTCGACGTCCCGATTATGTTGACCTGCATACCCAACTGGGGCCGCGTCTCGGTGTCCGGGGGCAGCAGCGCTGCCATGTGTATGACGCGATTCACGCCGTAGGCGTCGATGGCCTCCAGAAGCTGGGGCAGGCGGGTCACGTCGCCACGGTAGTGGTCGACGCTGTCCGCGATGGGTTGCAGCGCCGGCCCGGGAGGCGCGAGGTCGAAGCAGACTGGACGCTGCCCGCGCTCCACCAGCTTTCGCAGGATGCGCGCCCCGATGAAGCCGTTGCCGCCGGTAACCATAGTAGTCATCGCAAAAACCTCCGGCGGCGGCGCCTAGAGCGGCTGCCAGTACCTGCGGCCCTGTTGCCTCACGACCCGGCCGTAGCTCACGCCGGGGTGGAAGTGCCCAGCGGCAACCAACATGCCCTCGCCCTCGGCTCGCGCGAGCACTGCCTCTCTGCTTGCGGCGCTGGCCGGCTTGTCCGTATCCACGCCGGCGCACCAGTCCGCGTTTTGGACCTGTTCTTTGGCGTGAAGCATGTCTCCCACTATCAGCACAGTCTCTCCCTGTGAGGTCACCGCGATCACCTGGTGGCCCGGCGTGTGGCCGGGGGCGGGCAGGGTAGTAATCTCATTCGTTACGGCGTGCTCGCCCTCGATCAGCTCCAGAAGCCCCATTTCGTGCAGCGGGACAACGTTCTCCTTCACCTGGGGAGCGGTGTCCAACACGTCGGGCTGGGTGAAATGGCGCCAGTCCAAAGCCGGGGCGAAGTAGCGGGCGTTGGGGAAGTTGGGGACGGGGGCGTCGCCGGACAGATCTACGTTCCAGCCCACGTGGTCGGCGTGGAGGTGCGTGTGCACCACCGCGTCCACGTCGCCGGGCATTACGCCCTTGGCGCGGAGCTGGTGCAGCAAGTCGCCCGTGCGGTTGCCTCGGGAGGGATGCGGCCCCGGCCCCATGCCGGTGTCGACTAGGACGACTGTGCCCTTCGTCGCAACGAAGAAGCAGCCGTAGTACAGTTGCAGCATCCCGTCCGACAGCGCGTCCTCGTACGGCTGCCAGCTCTCCCGGGACACGTCCGGGAAGAAGTCAGTCACCGCCCTGGACGGCGGCACCATGTCCAGCACAGATACTATTTTGGCGTCGCCCACGGTTATGCTTGCCGGCATTGGTCTGCTCCTTGACATGGATACCTGCTGAATCGATCCGCCTGTCGGGGGCTTCCGGTCAGTTGGAATAGTCGAGCGGGGGCATGAGGAATTCGTACCTCTCAGCGTCGCCGTACCCCTCCATCGGAGAGGGCGAAATGCCCTTGCTTTCTATGGAGGCCCTTACGATGTCCCTGGTGAACTTGCCAATGGAGCTCTCGCCCAACACCTCTTCGATAGGCATCCAGACGCAGGCCTCGATCTCCTCTTCCTGCATCACGATCTCGCTGCTCTCCGGGGAAAGGCGGCACACGAAGTAGATATCGGACTTGCCGTAGCGGTAGCCGTGCCAATGTCGGAAACACGCCAGGGACTCGAAGCGGGTCCTTATGCCCGTCTCCTCGTAGACCTCGCGGACGGCGGCATCTGAGACGTGCTCACCCGGCCGCAAGGCCCCGCCCGGCAGCTTGAAGGAAAATCCCTTGCGGCTCGGGTTCCACTCCTTGTACCGCTCGGACACGACCAGAAGCTCGTTAGCGTCGTTCACCACCACGCCCCCTACGCCCACGTAGTGCGTGGCGTAGGGGGGTATGAACGCGCCCGCCTCGAGGGGCAGCGTCAGCAGCACGCTGGAGGCGTCCGCATGGTGGTAGATGAAACCGGCTTCGACTGCGGCCGGCACCAGTGCGGCCTTGGAGATCGGCACCATGAGCCAGACCACCTTGTAGCCCTCGGCCCGCCACGCCTCCAGCGAGTGCGCCAACTGCTCACGGAAGCGTTCAGCGGGGCCGCTCAGTGCGTCGGGGTCCACTTCCACTCCTCCGAAGGGATTGGGCGCCGCTTGTATCAGCTCCATGGTAATGCCCTCACTCGTTTAGACTGTATTGCACGGCGGTAGAGGCCACTCGCCCTTCATTGGCGAGCTTCTCGAGATGGGTCGTAACGTTGCGCTCCGCCGACTGGCGCAGCCCGCGCTTCAGGTTGCGCGGGTAGATGTCGCGCGTGATGTCCTGCACCTCAGCCAGGCCTTTGGCCAGGGCGTTAAGCACCTGTTGTTCACGCTCTTCCCTGTGGTCGATGTACCACTGCACGAGCCGCCTGCCCCTCGGCGGCGGAACCACCGGGCCGTGGGCGGGGCATACGATGTCGTGGCCGAACGTCGTCAGCAGTTTCAGCGACTTCATGTATGTCGACAGGTCGCGCACCGTCGAGGAGGACGCCCCCAGAACGGTATCGCCCGTGAACAGAGCCCTGTCCTCTTTCAGGTAGTAGCAGACGTGATCAATCTCATGGCCCGGCGTGAACAGCGCGCGCAACGTCGCGCCGCCGCCCGTGCGGATGACTTCCCTCGACTTCAGGGGCACTACCGTGCCCTTGCCGACCATCTTTTCCATGCGTTCCGCGAGCTTCGGGTGGCACCGAATCGGGGCGCCCGTGGCGTCGTGGACGCGGTCCGCGCCGCCTACATGGTCCTGGTGGCCGTGTGTAATGAGAATGGAGTTTATCTTGGGGCGACCCAACTTCTCGTAGTAGTCGAGGATCATCCCGGTCCACTCTCTGTCGTGCTCGCCGGTGTCGATGATAGTCATCTCATCGTCGGGGTCGCCAACGAAGTAGTTGTTGCTGCCGCCGGGATGAGCGATTCCCCCGTCGTCGATGTGCATGACGTAGACGTGCTCGCTAATCTGCATCGTTCACCTCTTTCAGGGTGTCTGTGTTCGCCGCGGTGCGCCTCGCACCGTTCGGCTTGCTACTCCGACGAGCCCTGCGCCCGTTGCAGCGCCTCGAGGACCTTCCCGGGAGACATGGGCAGCTCGGTCATACGCACTCCGACGGCGTCGTATATGGCGTTGGCCACGGCGGCCATGGGGGGCACGATCGACACCTCTCCCACGCCTCGCACACCGTAGGGGTGGCCCGGATTCGCAACCTCGACGATTACCGTGTCGATCATGGGAAGGTCGAGCGACGTGGGCATTCTGTAGTCCAGGAACGTGGGGTTCAGCATCTGCCCCCGGTCGTCGAAGTAGTACTCCTCGTTAAGCGCCCAGCCGATGCCCTGTACGGCGCCGCCCTGCATCTGGCCTTCCACGTAGCTGGGGTGAATGGCCTTGCCCACGTCCTGGATGGCGGTGAAGCGCAGGATCTCCACCTTGCCGGTGTCGGGGTCAACCTCCACGTCGACAATGTGGAACGCGAAGGCGTTGCCCACGCCGCCCGGGTTGACCGTGGCGCGGCCCACTATCGGCCCGCCTGTGCCGTTAAGCTGCGCCGCCAACTCCCCGAAGGTCATGCTCAGCTCAGTGTCCTGCTTGTGGCGCAGTTCTCCCTTGCCGTACTCGACCTCGTCAGGGGACACGTCCCAGATGCGGGCTGCGCGTTCGATCATCTGCCCGCGGACGTCCTGGGCCGCCTCGTAGCACGCGTGCCCCATCTTGAAGGTCACGCCGCTGCCGCCCGCGCCGGAGCTGTAGCCAATGGAGTCGGTGTCGACGATAGAGGGCTTCACCAGCTCCACCGGGATTCCGAGCGCCTCCGCGACGTGCATGGCCATCGCCGCGCGGCTTCCCCCGATGTCTGGCGAGCCTTCCACGAGACTTACGGTGCCGTCGGGGTTGACGCTGGCGACCGCGCTCGCGGGCCCCGAGCCGTTGAACCACGCGCCGCTGGCCACGCCGCGACCACGGCTTGGCCCCTCCAGGGAACTCTTGTAGTGGGCGTGCTCCCTGGATGCCTCCAGCATCTCCACGTTTCCTATGCGCAGGTACACCGGGCCGGCGGCCTGGCGCGTGCCCTCCCTGGAAGCGTTCAGCAGCCGGAACTCGATGGGATCCATGGAGAGCTTTTCGCACAGCTCATCGACTACAGCCTCGGCCGCGAATGCGGCGGCGGGCGAGCCCGGGGCGCGGTACGCCGCCGTCTTCTGGGTGTTGACCACCACGTCGAATCCCTCGATCATGACGTTTGGTATGTCGTAGGGGCCCAGCATGGTGCGGCAGCCCGACGGCACCGGCGAGCCGGGGAAAGCGCCCGCCTCGTAGACCAGTCGCGCCTCGGCGGCGGTCAGCTTGCCGTCGGCGGTCGCGCCAATCTTGACCCAAATGCGCGAGGCAGAGGTCGGCCCGGTGCCCTGGAAGACCTCCGCGCGGGTCATCGTGAGCTTCACGGGCTGGCCGGACTTGCGCGACAGCGCGGCGGCCACCGGCTCCAGGTAACAGCCTCCCTGGCCCTTGCCGCCGAACCCGCCGCCTATCTCCATGGGCACCAGCTTGACCCGCGAAACGGGGATTCCCAGTATTCGCGAGGTGTGGTCCCTCAACGCGAAGTGGCCCTGGCTGCTCGTCCAAACGGTCACGTAGTCGTCGTCGCCCCAGTAGGCGGTCGCCGAGTGAGGCTCTATGTAGCCTTGGTGCACGGACTTCGTACGAAACTCGCGCTCCACCACCACCTCGGCCTCCTCGAAGCCTCTGTCCGGGTCTCCCATGCGGAACTCGAACCTGTTGGCGAGGTTGGTGGGACTATCCGAGTCCGCTTCACCCCATCCGCCCGCGCGGGACGCCGCGCTGGACATGGTGAGCAGCTTCTCGTGGAGGATCGGCGCGCCCTCTTCGAGCGCCTCGTCGGCGGTGAGAACGGCGGGCAGCACCTCGTAGTCCACGTCGATGAGCGACAGTGCCTGCTCTGCCTCGTGGGCCGAAACCGCGGCTACGGCAGCCACGGCGTGGCCGGCGTAGAGCGCCTTCTCGCGGGCCAGCACGTTGCGGCTGTAGAAGCCGTAGTTGAGATTTGAGCCTTCCCGCGCCTCGGCGGAGATTTCGGGCAGGTCCTCGGCGGTCACCACCGCGCGCACGCCGGGCAGGGCAAGCGCGCGGCTAGCGTCGATGGACCTGATGCGGGCGTGCGCGTGAGGGCTGCGCAGCAGCCGCGCGTGCAGCTCGCCGGTGGCCTGGGCGTCGGCGGCGTAGCGCGCGCGGCCGGTCACCTTTTCGTAGCCGTCGTGGCGAATGGGCCGCGTGCCGACTACGTCGTAGTCCTGGGTGGAGAGCACCACGTTTGGTTCATAGGAGATCATCCGTACCTCCTGTTGTGGGGATGCGCCAAATGTACCACAAACCGAAATGCAAGGGGGCGCGGCGGCATTCGGAAGAGGCCGCCCGCCCGCAGCACCCGGATTGCTATCCTGGTCGTAAAGAGAGGCCCCGCAGTTCTCTTGCGGGGCCTCTCGGCGTTGGCTTTGCTGCGCGAACGGCCGCAGCCCTCCGCTAAGCGTTTACTGGCGAGGCGCCTGCACCGGGGCCGGGTTCACGAGGTCCATCCCCAGCGTGCCGGGGAACATCGCGGCGATCTCCTCCACGGACCAGCGTCCCTGGGTGGAGAGCGTCCTGACCGGCTCGGGGTTGCTCATCAGCGACACCTCGCCGCCCGTGACGTGGAACACCTGGCCGTTGACGTCCTTGGCGGCGTCGGAGGCCAGCCAAGTCACCATCGGCGCTATGTCTTCCGCCTCGCGGCGCAGCCGGATAGGCTGTGCCCCGGACGCGCTCTGTATGCCGCTCGCGGCCCTGATCTCGCGAGCGCTGTCCGGCACCGTCGCGGTCATGCGGGTTTCCGCGCCGGGCGAAATGGAGTTGGCCCGCGCGCCGTAGCGGCCCATGTCGCGAGCGAAGCAGCGCGTGAGGCCGGCGATGCCGTCCTTCGCGGCGCCGTAGTTGGCCTGCCCTGAGTTGCCGTACAGGCCCGACGTGGACGAGAAGGTTATCAGGCAGCCGCTGCGCTGCTGCCGGAAGAGGATCGACGCGAACTTGGCGACCGAGAACGTGCCCTTCAGGTGGACGGCGATCACGGCGTCCCACTCCTGTTCGGTCATATTGAATATCATGCGGTCTCTGAGTATGCCCGCCGGAGTCACCACGATGTCCAGCTTGCCGAAGCTATCGACCGCCGTCCGAACTATGTTCTCGCCGCCCTCCATCGTTGCCACCGAGTCGTAGTTGGCAACCGCCGTACCGCCGGCCGCCTCGATCTCGCTCACCACCTGATCGGCAGGGGCGGCGGCTCCGCCGGAGCCGTCCACCGCGGCGCCCAGGTCGTTCACTACCACCTTCGCGCCCTCTTCGGCGAACAGCAGCGCGATGCCTCGGCCAATGCCTCGGCCCGAGCCGGTTACGACGGCTACTTTGTCCTTGAGCATGTCTCCCATATGTTGCTAACTCCTGAAGCCGGTTGAGTAAGGCTGGTTCTGGCAGTCGCGCCTACTGCCTTGGGGGTTGAGCCGGCGAGGGATTCACCAGCCCCTGCGTCAGCTTGGTGGGCGCGAGGCTGCTAATCTCGTCCAGGGTCCAGCGGCCGTTCTTGAAGATGGTGCGGATCCTGCGAGGTTGGGACATCAAGGTTATGTTGCCGCCGTAGACGAGAAAGGTCTGCCCGTTGACGTTGCCGGCGAGGTCGCTCGCCAGGTACGCCACGAACGGCGCGATGTCGTCGGGTTCCATGGTCTCCTGCTCTGAAGGCAGCTGGTCGGCCTGGCCCTGGCGCGCGATGTCGGGGATGGTCGCGATCATGCGCGTGTTGGCGCGCGGAGCGATGGAGTTGGCAGTTACGCCGTAGCGTCCCATGTCGCGGGCCACCACCTTGGTGAACCCGGCGATGCCGGACTTGGCCGCGCCGTAGTTGACCTGTCCGGTGTTGCCGACCAGACCCGACTCGGAGCTGAAGGTGATGACTCGCCCGCTGCGCTGTTGCCTGAACACGATGCAGGCGTGCTTTACCACGGAGAACGTGCCCTTCAGGTGGACGGCGATTACCGCGTCCCACTCCTCTTCGGTCATATTGAAGACCATGCGGTCGCGGAGGATGCCGGCGGGCGTTACCACGATGTCCAGCTTGCCGAAGCTGTCGAGCGCGGCCTTTACGATGTTCTCGCCGCCCTCCATGGTCGCGACGGACTCGTAGTTGGCGGCGGCGGTCCCGCCCGCAGCCCTGATTTCGCCCACGACCTGGTCGGCCGGCGCGACGGATTCGCCGGTGCCGTCAACCGCGCCGCCAATGTCGTTCACGACAACGCTCGCGCCCTCGGCGGCCAACGTCATGGCAATGCCGCGGCCGATTCCTCGGCCCGCGCCCGTGACGATCGCCACCTTCCCAGTCAAAGTGTCTGCCATGTACTCTCCTTTCCGATGCGTTTTCAATCATTGGTGCCCTCTCCCAGGGGAGAGGGTAGTGTGAGGGCGAGCGGCTTAAAGCGCGGGGTTGTCCGCCATTGCTCGCGGGACCCAACCGCTCACGCCCTTTTCCCCGGCATTTCGGCAAATCCCGGCGGCATTGTATCATGTCCCGGCTGGCAAGTGTCCAAAGGGGAATGACAGCGGTGATGAGAAAGTCGTCAGAGAGTTCATCTCCTTCGGCCTCCGAATGATCATCCAATGTGGTCTTCAGGTGCGGAGTGTCGTGATCCCTTCTTGGGGCCGCAAGGAGATCATTCCAACCAGGTGACGACTTCCGAGTGCGGCCTTCGCTGCGTGTTCGGTAGCGCCGCGGCCTTGCCGAAGAAAACGACCCCCACCATCGTCCAGGCCTCGTCCGCGCCCAGAATCCGGGCAAGGCCGGGGATTCTGGTGAGACCTCCCGTGCTCCAGTCGATACGGAGATCTTCGGCAACCGCGGCCAGCGCCATGTTCTGAATGGCGCAGCATGAAGTAGCGTAGTTCTCCCGCGTCACCTCGTCGTTGGCTCCATCGAGGCTGTAGACGTACACCATCGCGGGGGCGTTCAGGACGCGGTCCCTGGCCGCGTCCGCCGACCGCCGCTTCTGTTCCGGGTTCGGATTGGCTACCCCGTCGTACGTCGACTGCCACGCGGCCTCGCCGATTCGCGTCCTCATCGGGCTGTCCTTCCGCACCGCGAAGAACCGCGTGGGATCGGTTAGCCGGTGATTCGGGGCCCAGACCGCCGCGGAGAACAGCCGCTCCAGCGTCCCACGTGAAACCGGCTCCCCGGTAAACTCCTTCACGTTGCGCCTGCGAAAGATCGCCTCATAGACACTGACGGAACTTGCCGGAATTCTTGCGTCGCCGCTGTTCAACTTCATTTCCGCCTCCTGGGATTCCTCTTAACACACCAGTGCCGCTGCCTTCCAATCCCCGGATTACAGCGATTGTGGCTGTCAATCACCATGGGCATTTCCAGTCTACAGCAAGTCTGACGTGATGGGTGTATCTGCGCCCGTACAGCGTTTGGTTTCAGGTCACTCTTGACAGCGTAATGTTACTACACTAGTATTTAGCAGAATTAATCCAAATGCAAGCCTCCGTGGGTAGAGCCTGACGTGGATTGGCCTTCCCCGGCCGTGAGACCTTGCCGGCACGTCGGAGGCGGTGAAAGGGCGTAAAGGTATGTGGTCTCAGCCGACAAGCATACCTCCTTCCCAGGGGAGCGACGCCAACTCTATGACAGATAGTCACGAATCCGGATCGGCCGCGAACGCGGCGCCGGGCCATTCCGAGCCGCCCACGTGGCCGCGCGTGGCGCTGGAGCGGCGCCTGGCAGTTCGCGCCGCACTGGGACTGGCGCTGGCGGCGACGGTACTGGTGCTGGTCTGGCGGTTGGCCGACTGGAGCCAGATTGGGCCTGCGGTGCGCGTACTCGGGACCCGACCGGAGCTGCTTGTCGTGTTTCTGGCCGGCTACACCCTCGCCTTTGGACTGCGGGCGTTCGCGTGGCGACAGCTCATAGTCAGCGGGGGCGGCGTCTTTTCGCTGTTCGCCATTCTACAGGCGGCGCTGCTTGCCAACCACCTGCTACCTTTCAAGGTGGGTGAGGTGGCGCGACCGGCCCTGGCAACTCGGCGAGGGATACCGGCGGGCGAAGCGGCCGCATCCACGGCGGTGGCCCGCCTGCTGGACTTCGCATCCCTGGTCGCCATCGCCTCCCTTGCTGTCCTGTTGCTGGCCCCAGACGGCCGCATGGCTTGGATGCAGAGCCTGGCGCTGCCCGCGGCAATCGTCGTCGGCGTTGCGTCCGGTCTGCTGATTCTGCGGCGAGGGAACTTCCACCGCCGCCTGCCGGCGCCGCTGCAAACCCGGGTGGCCGTGCTGAGAAGCCATCTCGCCCAGATGTCTTCCCGCCGCGTAGTGGGAGCAGCACTGTGGACGCTGCCGAGCTGGGTGCTCGAGGCGGTTGTCCTCATGGTCGCCGCGCAGGCTCTGGGCATCGACGTTTCCCCCACCACCGCCATTGCAGTTACTGCCTTCACCATTCTATTCCAGGTGTTCCACGTGACGCCGGGAGGCATAGGCGTTTACGAGGCGAGCATGACCGGCGCGCTGTACGCCCTCGGCGTCGACTGGCAAGAGGGTCTGGCTGTGGCCGTGCTGACTCACGGCATGAAGTTCGCCTATTCCTACAGCGTGGCGTTGTTGTTCACGCTGGTCGCGATTCGGGACTCCCTGCCTCTGGGAGGATTAGGCGCCCTGCGCGGGACCGCCAGGGGCGACAAGCAGGCCTCCAGGTTCGAGATACTCGCCGCCCGCGCCTGGAACGTGCTTAACGAAGGCAAGCCTTTCACGCCCGTTTTCGTGGTCGGGTTAATCTTCCTCATCAGCCTGCCGCATCTGACTGACGTGGGCTACTGGGGCAGGGTGGGACTTGCCTCAGTCGCCCTGCTCCCCATGTTCCTCTTGTTCTACCGCTTCGACTTTCCGTTGCGTCTGCGAGCCGCGCTGTGGGCATACCTGGCCATCTTCCTCGCCGCGTTTCGATTCCTCGATTTCACGGCGATGGCCCTGATTCTCGGCCTGTACCTGGCGTTCACGGTCGTGCTTTGGGGCACGGTGTACTACCACCTGCGAATCGGCACGTCTTGGCTGAACTTCACCCGGTTCTGGCGGCTGGTTCTGGAAAATCCCGACCCTACGAGCGGCAACTTCCTGGAGCAGGTCCCCAAGGTCACGCTGCTGGTGCTTTCCTTCAAGCTGCTGGTGACCCACCCCACGCCGGGCTCATTCGTGGCGGTTGAGGCCTTTGTGCTCGGCATTGGCGTTTCGGCGCTTCTCCTGCACCAGTGGTTCTTTACCTGGCCGCCCGCGCCTCCTCTGGCGCCCACTCGCCTGCGTTCCACCGGCCGGCGAGTCTCCCGACGCTTCATCACCATCGTCATCGACGGTTGCCGTGCGGACAGGTTGCTCGAGGCGAATACGCCATACATCGACAGGCTGCGGGGAGAGGGCGCCGATTACGTGAACGCCTCCACAGTCTACCCGGCTCGCACCGTAACCGCGTTCAGCTCCATGCTCACCGGCGCACCACCCAAAGTGCATGGGATGGGCAGCAACTTCGTTCCCAACCTGGGAGTGAAGTGCGAGTCCATTTTCGACTCTCTCAGGGCGTCTGGGATGAACGGCAAGCTGGTTGGAATCGCCCACCTGGTGGACGCATTCGGAGACCGTGACGTCGAAACCGTCACGGCGGTGACCGACAACGACGAAATCGACGAGGCCCTGGCCGCCCGCGCGCGTGCCGTCATCCGTAGCGACGACCCCGACCTGCTGGTACTTCAGCTACTGAGTGTCGACCAGACCGGCCACGCCCGTGGCAGCTATAACTCGGAATACCTGGCCAAGATCGAGGAGACCGACCGCGTCATCGAGCGTTTCCTGAAGTGGTGCGAGTCCTCCGGCTACCTGGAGGACGCCACCGTGCTGATCACTGCCGACCACGGACAGGGCATCGGCATCGGCGGTCATGGCCACATGTGCCCGTCCGAGCGGTACGTACCCTGTGTTCTGTGGGGCAAGGGCGTAGAGCGGCGCGGGCCGGTAGCGGAGCCGCGCTCGGTTATGGACGTGGCCGCCACCATTTCGTACTACCTCGGCGCAGCGCCCCCGGCCCAGTCCGTGGGCCAGGTGCTCGGTGTGGTCCAGCGCGACGCAGAGCCGGCGCCCGTCGCCGTCATCGTCCCGAGTCATAACGAGGCGGACAACCTGCCGGACACTCTGGCGGCGGTGCCGCGTGAAGCAGATCCCGACATGAAGATAATCGTTGTGGACGACGGGTCCACGGACGGTACGGCTGACGTGGCGCGCCGGCACGGCGCCGACGTCGTCATCTCCCACGGCCGCAACCGCGGCTTGGGAGCCGCCCTCCGCACCGGCCTGGCAGCCGCCAACGCCATGAACGCCCGCGCCGCCGTATATATCGATGCGGACGGCGAATACCCTCCAGCACAGATCCCCGACCTGCTGAAGCCTATCGAGGACGGGGAGGCGGACTACGTGCTGGGTTCTCGCTACCTGGGAACGCGGCGAATCAGCCTACGCCAGTCCTTCTTGCGCCTGGCAGGCAACATAGTCTTCACCGCACTCCTCAGCCTTGCCACAGGCCGCCGCATCACTGACGGGCAGACAGGGTTTCGCGCCTTCTCGCG
Organism: Dehalococcoidia bacterium; assembly: GCA_965262385.1. Classification (GTDB taxonomy): domain Bacteria; phylum Chloroflexota; class Dehalococcoidia; order Lucifugimonadales; family CATOSD01; genus CATOSD01. The sequence goes on from CBDHFB010000016.1 coordinate 1,027,152, forward strand.
CCGCGCCCTTGAGTGCGCCGAGATCGTTCACGACTACAACTATGCCCAGGTTCTGACCTTGGACCTGCTCAAGAAGGGTATGCGTATGCGGGAAGTGCCAATCTCGTACCGCCTGCGCTCCAACGGCAAATCGTTCATCGGCGCCAGGTATCTCTGGTGCGTTCCGGTTGGGATGCTCCGGGAGATGCTAAGCCAGTAACGCTGGAACACAATCTAGGAGGATTAGGAAGTGCGTCATCGAAACAGACCGCCGAGGCAATGGTATTCGAGGCTTTCATGGGTCCTTTTCCCCGTCATTGCGCTGTTGTTCGCTCTGGCAGTCGCCTGCGGAGACGGTGACGAGGAAGTGGCGACTACCCAGGTTGCGCCGACCGCGGCGAGCACTCCGGCGCCAACAGTCGCCGCCAGCACTCCGACAGCGCAGCCCACGGCGACTCCACGAAGGGGAGAAGACCGGCCTTCCATCACGATCATCGACAGCACTGGAACGGGCACCGGGTCAGGCACGGGCTCTGGCACCGGGTCCGGCTCCGGAACTGGGACCGGCACCGCGACGGCCGCCGCCACAGGCACAGGCACGGGAACCCGGACCGCATCTGGCACAGCCACCGCTACAGCAGCGGGGCCGGTCGAAACCGGCGGCCTGAGGATTCCCACCGGTCTCGATGCCGAAACTGAGGGTCCCACCAAGTCTGATGGCTACTACACACCCACGACCAACCGCGAAATCTACCAGAAAATCTCCACGGACTACCAGGAGATTGCCAAGCTGACCAATGTGATCAAGGAAGGCCAGCCTTTGCCCGCGGCTGAGATCTGGCTCCTGTACGAAGCTGGTTCGCATACGCGCATGGGCGCAAGCAGCCGCACGCTTCGTGGCCTTGCCACCGGGTCGACGCCGTCTACCTACTTCCCCGACTCAGCCGAGTTCTACGAATCGAGCAGCTTCCTCGACGCCCCGATCCAGAACGCCGTCCGCGCTCGCGGCGAAGCGGAAAACTACACCGATGCTCAGCGGCGCCAGGCGATCAACAAGAGCGTCTTGAGAATCCTCTACCACTGGGCCAAGTTCTACATGATTGTCGGCAGCGAGCGAATGAGCTCCCGCCTGATCGACGAAGCCTGGGCCGTCTACGTCGGCGAGGAGGTCGACGGACAATATCCCAACTCGCTGGCCGCTACCGCACAAGGACGCGAGGGCAACTTTGGTCGGCAAGGCGCCATTGACGTCCCGCTCCGCCAGGCCATGGACCGGGCGAGGCAAGCGGCCGACGATGGTGACGCCGCCGCAGTAGAGACGGCTACGAACGAAGTCTTTTCTCGTTTCAACGCCATCTTCTACCTCAGCACCGTCCGGTACATCGGCCGGGTAGCGGATGACGCGCAGGCCGGCGACCACGACGCTCTGGGCACCCACCAGGTCGAAGCCCTGTCGTTCTACCGGTCCATTCAGCCCGACGTCGCGAAGGCCGACCCGGTTGCCGATGCGGAAATCGTGGCCTACCTCACGGCACAACCGGAGCAAGTATCGGAGCAATTCCGCGACCGGATTCTGCATGTCCTAAACCGGAACGCGTCGGCGCTCCTGTTGACCCAGACTGACCTGGTGACCGCATACGATGACGATACCGGCGACGGGTCCAGCGGTGTCGCGTCGCCCTACGCCGGCGAACTGGACCTCACGTCCAGCCTGTTCATCCCGGTGGGCCAGGACCCCGAGACCGAGGGTCCCACTAAGTCCGACGGCTACTACACACCCACTACCAACCGCGAGATTTACCAGAAGATTTCCACGGACTACCAGGAGATAGCCGGGCTGACCAACGTGATCAACGAGGGCGATCCCTTGCCAGCGGCAGATATCCTACTGCTGTACGAGGTGGGCTCGCACACACGCATAGGCAACCAGAGCCGAACTCTGCGCAGCTTCGCCCGCGGCCCGCGGCGGGCCACGGACTTCCCGGACGCCGCGGATTTCTACGGGAGCGCCTCCTTCCTGGACTCGCCGGTGAGCCGCGCAATCAGCGGGCGCGGCGCGGCCGAGGAATACACCGACGCCCAGCGGCGCCAGGCCATCAACAAGGGTGTACTCAGAATCCTCTACCATTGGGTCAAGTTCTACATGATCGTCGGCCAGGACCGCATGAGCTCTCGCCTGATAGATGAGGCGTGGGCCATCTACGTCGGCGAGGAAGTCGTCGGTGAGTACCCCAACTCGCTGGCGGCCACCGCTCGCAGCCGCGAGGCCAACTTTGGCCGTGAAGGCACGATCGACGTTCCGCTCCGCCAGGCTATGGACCGCGCCCGGCAAGCGGCGGATGACGGCGACACGGAGGCCCTGGAGAAGGCGACCCAGGAAGTCTACTCACGCCTCAATGCCATCTTCTACCTCGGCACGGTAAGGTACATCGGCAGGGTACTGGACGACGCGGAGGCCGGCGACCATGACACCTTGGGGGTCCACCAAGTCGAGGCCCTGGCGTTCTACCAGTCCATTCAACCCGAAGTTGCCAAGGCCGACCCTTCCGCCAACGATACGATCATCGCCTTCCTCGAGGCCGAACCGGACGGGGTTACGACCGCTTCGCGCGACGCGGCCCTGGCTGCCCTCAACACGGCGGCTTCCGCGCTCCTTCTGGAGCAGAGCGACCTCGTTACGAGTTTCGAGTGACCGCCCTGAGTCGCGTACAATAACTGACACACTATTATTAGAGGAATAGGAATGGCACACATTCGTCGACGGATCTTCCCGCCAATTCTGGTGGGGCTGGCAGCAATGTCCGCTGCCCTCGCCTTGACCCTGGTCGCCTGCGGAGGAGACGAGCCGTCTCCTCCCTCCCCGGCGACCGCGCCGGTCGTGCAGACCCAGGCAGTGACTCCCGTACCGCCCGCAACGCCGACGCCGGAACCGGAGGAGCGAACACTCACCGTTTATTCGGGGCGGTCTCAGACGCTGGTGCACCCGCTGCTCGAGCTGTTCGGAGAGCAGACCGGCGTTGCGATTCGCGTGAAATATGCCGGTAGCGCTTCGACGGTCGCCACCCTGCTGGAAGAGGGCGATAACTCTCCGGCCGACGTGGTGTTCCTGCAGGACCCCGGTTCTCTGGGCACCCTGGGCGCCGCCGGTGTGCTGGCCCCGATTCCACAGGAGATCCTGGCGAAGGTCGACGCGAGGTTTCGCTCGCCCGGCGGGGAGTGGGTGGGCACGTCCGGCCGCGCCAGGACCGTCATATACAACACCGAAGCAATAGACCCAGCCGTGGACCTGCCCTCTTCCATCCTGGACTTCACCGCTCCGGAATGGAATGGCCGAGTCGGCTGGGCGCCGGCAAACGGCTCTTTCCAGGCGTTCGTCACCGCCCTGAGGCTGCTCCTGGGCGAGGACGCCGCACGAGAATGGCTGGAAGGAATGAAGGCCAACGATGCCCAGGAGTACCCGAACAACGTGACCACCGTGGCGGCGACCGCGAATGGCGAAGTTGACGTAGGCTTTGTCAATCACTACTATCTGGAGCGCTTTCTGGAAGAGCACGGTCCAGGGTTCGAGGCACGCAACCACTACATCGGAAACGGCGACCCCGGCGCGCTGGTGCTGGTGGCCGGCGCAGGCATCCTGAAGGTATCGAAGAACAGCGAGACCGCGCAGGAGTTCATCGACTTCCTGCTCGGGGAGCAAGCCCAACGGTACTTCGCCTCCGAAATAAAGGAGTATCCCGTGGCTGCCGGGGTCGAGCCTGTGGGCGACCTGCCCCCCATGACCGACCTGGATCCCCCCAACGTAGACTTGGGTAATCTGAGCGATCTGGCGGGCACGCTGCGCCTGCTCAGGGAGGTTGGCATATTGCCGTAATGACCGGGCCGATTGCCAGGGTCGTCCGTGGAAGAGAGCTACTGCTGGCGGCGGTGGCTCTCTTTCTGTTGCTGTCCCTGGCATACGCCTTTTCGATAGGAATCCGGGCAACCCGGGGCGCCTCCATCACCGGGGATGAACCCTTCTACCTGCTGACCACGCAAAGCCTCATCGCCGACCGCGACCTTGACCTGCGCAACCAGTACGCCGCCAGGTCATACGAGTCCTTTTTCGACCACGCCGACGAACTCTGGCGGCAGTCCGTGCCAACACCTGATGGACGCCTGCTGAGCCCGCACAATCCGGGGTTGTCTCTGCTCGTGGCGCCGGGCTTCATCCTGGGCGGCCTGGTCGGCGTGCAGGTGCAGCTTATGCTGGCGGCGGCCGGCGCGATGGCGCTGGCATTCGTGCTCGCCGACCGACTCACTTGTCGCCGCGCAGCGTCATGGGTAGTAGCGCTTGGCATCGGGTTGACCGCCACGGCGTTCATATACTCCACTGAGGTGTACCCGGAGTTTCCGGCGGCGCTGGCGCTGGCGATTGCGTTGCTGATCGCCACTGGACGGCGTCAACCCTCGTGGCCGGATGCGCTCTACCTGGCCGCCGCCCTATCGGCGATGTGCTGGTTGGGAATCAAGTACGCGCCGCTGGCAGTCCTGGTCTCCAGCTACTTTCTGCTGAGGTCCGATCGAACCGGCCGGATCGCGCTGGTCGCCGCGGGGAGCGTGTCCGCGGGACTTTTCACGTGGTTCCACCTGCAGGTTTTCGGGAGCCTCACTCCGTACGGAGTCAACGTCGTCTACGCCAACTGGAACACGCTCCAGATACTGGAAGGGCATTTCGGGTTCGAGGAGCGCATCTACCGGCTCTGGGGGCTGTTCATAGACCGCCGCTTCGGCATAGGACGTTGGGCGCCACTGCTTCTGGCGGTGGTACCCGGCTCGGCACTGCTTGCGTGGGGAACGGCTGCGCAGCGCATGGTAATGGGCCTTCTGCTCTTTCAGCTTCTGATTGCGGCCTTCGTGGCGACGACTATGATGGGCTGGTGGTTCCCCGGCCGGACCATGCTGGCGGTGCTGCCTCTGACGATTGTTCCCCTCACGATGCTATTCGACAGGGCCGCGGTCTGGGGCAGGACCACCCTCGCACTGCTGGGCGTCTACACGTTGGTGATTACCGCCGGGCTTGCGCAAGCTGGGCACGCCGGCGAAATCACCGTAGCGGTCGATCCGTTCGACATGCGCTATCCGCCCTTTCAAAGCGTGGCATCCCTCTTCCCGCTGTACACCTGGTGGACAGCCGAGACGTGGCGCCTGACCATCCTGTGGCTCGCCGCCGGCGTCGGCTCCGTAGCGCTGACCGCCTGGCCCGGCATTGCGGCTGCCATAAGAAGAAATTGCATGTGGCCCCAGACCCGGCCCGGCGTCACCGACCGCCCCGGATCGGACTGAAGCCGCTGCCCTCGCCTCTGCCAGCGAATGACGGCAGGACTACCGGCCTGCCCGTCTCGGGATGCGGCAGCACCATCACCTCCTGTCCGAAGACCTCGGACAGGAGGTCTGGGCATAGTACCTCCTGAGGCGCGCCGATCGCGACCACCCGGCCATCCGCCATAACCATGACCCGGTCCGCATAGGCCCCGGCGAGGTTAAGGTCGTGGAGCACGGCGAGAACGGCCCGCCCGTCGTCTGCCAGCCGCCTGCACAGCGCCATGACAAGCTGCTGGTGGGCGATGTCCAGGGCGTTGGTCGGCTCGTCCAGCAGCACCACGGGAGCATCCTGGGCGAGCACGCGGGACAGCGAGACCCGCCTCTGCTCGCCGCCAGAAAGTGTCGGGTAGACGCGATCGGCCAGGTGAAGCACCTGCGTGCTTCTCATAGCTTCGTCCGCCAGAGCGAAGTCGGCCTCAGTGGGAGACCGCCACCGCGAGACGTGGGGATACCGGCCCATCATCACGACCTCCCGGACGGTGAACGGGAACCGGATTGGCGTGTGCTGGCTGAGCATCGAACGCAGACGCGCCAGGGCGGCGGGCTTCGTCTTGCGCACGTCGTACCCGCACACCTCCACCTCTCCCTCCGTAGGCAGGAGGTCGCCGGCCAATATCCCGCACAGCGTCGATTTCCCTGCGCCGTTGGGGCCCACGACGGCCAACAGACCGCCGGGGTGAAGGTCGACCTCCACCTTGTTCACCAGCAACTTGCCGTCAACCGCATAGCTGACGCGGTGCGTTTTCAGCCCCTGACTCATTGAACGCCGCTCCAGTCCCTGCGCGTGCGGTGCACGAGCCAAAGGAAGAACGGACCGCCAATTATGGACGTGACCGCGCCGAGTGGCAGCTCCGCCGGCACCACCACCGTTCGGGCGAGCAGGTCCGCCAGCAGAAGCGCGGTAGCTCCCCCGAGGATGCTCGCGGGCAGAAGAAATCGGTGGTCGGGCCCGGCAATGAGCCTGATGACGTGGGGAACGACCAGCCCCACGAACCCTATGATTCCGGCCACCGATACCGCCGCTCCGATCACGAGCGCGCAGAGCACGATTACGGTTATGTGTACTCGCTCGGTGGATACACCGAGGTGGCGGGCCTCCCTGTCACCCAGGTTGAGCAGGTTGAGCGCTCCTGCCCAGAATGGAAGGAGGACGAACCCGGCGATGAGGAAGGGGGCTACCGCAGCCACCGTCGGCCAAGTAGCGCCTCCGATGCTTCCCAGCATCCAGAACGTAATGCTTCGCAATTGGTCGTCGTCGGCCACGAATGTGAGCAGGCCCGTCATGGCCCCGGCCGTCGCGTTCACCGCGATGCCGGCCAGGATCAGTGTCGTAACCTCTGTTCGGCCTCTCGTCCTCGCGACGAGGTACACGACCGTCGTCGCGACAAGGCTGGTCAAAAACGCCGATGCGGCGATGGCGCTCGTGCCCAGTATGTTGAACCCGACGACTATCGCCGCCACCGCTCCCACCGCCGCACCGCTGGAGACGCCTATCACCCCGGGCTCGGCCAGGGGATTGCGAAAGACACCCTGAAGCGCGGCGCCGGCCAGAGCCAGCCCTCCTCCCACCAGTATGCCGAGCGCCACCCTGGGTAGGCGTATGTTCCACAGAATCGCGTCCGTACGGCGCTCGAACGGGATGCCCGGGTCGATCCCTACGTGGGACAGGAAGATAGAGAGGGCCTGGGCCGGCGGAATCTCCACCGCCCCCATGCCGACGTTCGCGAACAACGTCACCACGAACAGAATGATCATGAGCGCCAGAAGTGTGGAACTTGCGAGCCGCCGGGTCTCGCGATTTCTCCACACCACCTGGCGCAATGCCCTCAAACTCGTCGACACCCTCTCGGCGGTAGACGCCGTCACTGCGCCGGCGCCAGGTCCGGGTGGAACGCCCTCAGCAGGTCCATCAGCACGCTGCCCAGGCGCGGCCCGCCCCCGGCGAAGTACTGGTCGTCGAAGTCCAGGATGCACCCCTCCTCCGCCGCCTTTGTAGCGCCCACTCCCGGCAAGCGCAGCAGCCCCTCGCGGCCTCCCACCGTTTGCAGTCCGTCACTCAACACCACGATGCAGTCGGGGTCCACCGCGGCGAGGGATTCCGCGGTAAGCGGCACGAATGGCTTGCGAACCCCCGCGACCGCGGCGCCGCTGACCGCTCCGCTCGCCTCGAACAACTCGTGGCTGATGTGCTGCATTCCTATCATGAACAGCGTATCCAGCCCACGCATGTACAGGAAGACCGCGGTGGGGCGCTCCTCCGCCTGCGCCGCCAGCGACCTTACTTCGCTAATCTCGGCCTCCAGTTCGGCAATGATCGCCTCTCCCCTTTCAGGGACGCCTAGGGCTTGCGCCACTCCGCGAATCTTGCGAGACGCTGCGTCGATCGAGGTCGCCGACTCCAGCACCACCACAGGCACGCCCGTAGCGCGAATCTGTTCGAGCACCTCCGGAGGACCGGCTTCCTGGTTGCCGATCACAACCGTGGGCGCCATCGAGAGAACGCCCTCCGCGCTCAGGCTTCTCTGGTATCCGATCTTCGGTATCCGCAGCGCCTGTGGAGGAAATGTCGCGCTGGTATCCACCGCCACCACGTGCTCTCCGAGCCCTAGCGCGAACACCACCTCCGTGATGTCGCCGTTCATCACCACGATCCGGCTGACGTCCTCCACGACGACGACGCCGTTGATGTCCTCGACGGTCGCCGGCAGCACGACACCGGCCGGGGCCGCTGCCTGTGTCGGCTCAGGCGTGGGCAAAGGCGTGGCCGTAGCGGGCAAGGGCATGGCCGTGGAGGGCACAAGTGTCGCTGTGGCTGGCAAGGGGGTCGCCGTGGCGGGCAGGGCCGTGGCCATCGCCGTGGCAGGCAATGGGGCGGGCGTGGGCGACGCCTCTCCCCCACACGCGGTCAACCCCAGCATGGCCGCGAGGGCCGCTGCCATGAAGAGGGCTACTCCGAGTCGGTGTGATGTTTTCATGCTAGCCTTATGCTCCTCCATATCGGGCCGAACTAATCGTCACGTTCATTCTGTTCCGTCAGGGCCGTTGGCGGGATGCGCCTCTCCGTCGTACAATGACGACGACAAACCAGCGGGCCGCTGAAGATCGCGAGGTACCATGTCGCAGAGTTCCACAAGTTCGAGCATGTCTTCCGTACAGGGCGAGTACCTGATACGCATCTACACGACTCTGCGAGAAGGGTCCAGGGTCGTCGGATCCAGGCTCGCCGAACGGCTGGGGGTGTCCGCCTCCGCGGTGACGCAGGCCTTCCAGCGCATGGAACGCCAGGGCCTCGCCGTCATCGACCCCGAGTCCGGCATTCAGCTCACCGCTGAGGGCCGCGCCATCGCCGAGTCGATCATCCGCCGCCACTACCTCATCGAAAGGCTCCTGGTGGACACGCTTGGCTTCGACTGGGCAGACGCCGACGATGAGGCGGAGCGCATGGAACACACCCTGTCGCCAAAGCTGGAGAAGTACCTTTACGAAAAGCTCGGTGGACCGACGACCTGCCCTCACGGCAACCCCTTTCCCGGATCTCCCGGCGAAGAGCGGCTTCTCGGCGCGCGGAAGATGACCGACGCCCGGGCCGGTGAGAGCGTTGTGGTCTGGAGGATCACCGAAGAGGGGGAAGACGACAACGAGCTTCTCCACTTCGCCCACGACAACGGTGTGCTGCCGGGCCGAACGGCCCTCATACATGACATAGACCTCAGGGAGGGACTAGTCGAGCTGCGTCTCGACGGTAGGACAGTCGACATGCCCTCCCGCTGGGCGCGGCACATCCGCGTGTCGGGGCCCGTGTCCGAGTAGAAGCAGGCGGGACCATAGCCCAGCCGGTTCAAGAATCGGCTCCTCGATTTCGTACTCTCCCTCAATCGATTCCAGGCCCCCGCGAGAGATCATTTCCCCTGTTCGTATTTCTCCTCCCACGCCTCTTGACATGTTAAGTATACTACACTAGTATTCATAGCGCTTAATTACACGTTTGCCTTTTGAAATCGGATTCGGAACTCATCAGGGCTGGCGTCGGCAGTTGCGGTAAGTGCGGGTCAGTCTCGTTGGAGGATCAAATATGGAACGCGCCTTGGTAAAGCGCCTGTACAGGGACGAAACGTCCCTGGAGACCGTAATGCTTATGGAGGCGACAGAGACTAAGGAGCGCATCAAGATCAAGGTCCCCTACCAGAAGGCGGGTATCCTGGCTCTCGAAGCCCACGGACTCAATGATCGTTGCCCGCTCTACAGCATGTTCTCGCATTGCGTCGATGCGCTGGGAGCCGTGTTCGGAGTGGCCGTGATCAGCTGCAAGAAGCAGGTGCGCACCAGCGGCGCGATTTCCGTGTCACAGGGCGGACGAACGAGGTGGGTGGACGCAGACGTCGTGGAGTTGGTGGCGTTCGCGTTGCACGCGAGTATTCCCATCTACGTTGATAGATCAGATTCAACTGAAACCCAGCGCGAGGGATCGCCCCTGAGAGGTGCTGAGATTCCAAGCGTGTTCGAGACCGCCCTGGAGGACATCTTCGCTTCCGATTCCGGCTCGCATCCCGACCCGGTGGAGCCATCCGACCAAGGACAATCCGAACGATGAAGACGCCGAGGCGCATTGGCGACGGGCGTCAGACCTGGCAAGTCCAGAAATCGCTTATGCCTGCAACCAGCAAAGGGCGCATGTCCAATCCGGCCGGGGAGACGTCAGATGGTTGACGACGCGCGTCCCGCGCAATCGTCAGACCCGCAGCCCCGGGTTCCCGGCGAACCGGGAAGGACGCGCGATAACGCGGCACGCGCAGCGGGGATTTTTCTGCTGCTTACCGCTCTGACTACCCTGGCAGCGGTCGCGGCGCGTGTAGCGGCTGACGCCGACCAGGCCACGCTCGCGCAGTCGCTGGCCGCGATCTCAGACAGCAAGGCCCTCTATGGCATTGGGGGCGCGGCTCGTCTCGTCTCGGGAATCACCCTGATAGCCGCTGCGTGGCTTCTACTGCGGACGTGGATCATCCGGCTGCGGCTGGGCACACCGGCTGTGCCCATACTGTTTGCCGCGTCCGGCCTCTTCACATTGGTCTCGGGCGGATGCGCGGTCTGGCTGGCGGTGTCCGTCCCCGGCGCGCCGGGCGCAATCGACACGTTTGCCAGCGCGTCTTCCACCGAGATTGCGGCCGACCTTCGCTGGCTTACAGGCAAGATCGGATTCGCCATCGCGGGCATCGCGTTGATAGCCGCGGCCCGCTACCAGTGGAAGGCCGGCGGGATGCTGAGGCGCATTTCGCCCGTGTCGGCAGTCATCGGCATACTGATGCAGTTCATCTGGGTGGACGCGGCCACGTTTGTGCACCAGTTCAGCGGCGCTGCATTCTTCCTGTGGCTCGTGGCGATTGGCGCGATGCTCTACACGGGCCGGGTAGAGCGAAACTTTGTGCACATGTTAGACTTGCCTCCAGAATCCGGTGCCGCCGAGCACCCATAGCAACACAGAGGAGGAGTAGGCAAGTGATAAGCCAGAAACTACAGGACGCGATAAACGAGCAGATAAACAGCGAGTTCTATGCTGCTCATCTGTATCTTTCCATGGCCGCCTTCTGCGACACGCGCAGCCTGGGCGGGTTCTCGCACTGGCTCAAGCTCCAGTACAGCGAGGAGCTCTCCCACGCGATGAAGCTGTTCGACTTTATCACCGACAGAGGGGGCCGCGTCGCGCTCCAGTCCATCCAGCAGCCACCCGTGGAATTCGAGTCCGTAGCGACGGTGATGCGGCTGGCATTGGAACACGAGCAACAGGTCACCGCCAGTATAGACGGCTTGTACGAGCTGGCCCTGGAGGAACGCGACTACTCGGCTCACGTTCTCCTGGAGTGGTTCGTCGACGAGCAGGTCGAAGAAGAGAAGAGCCTCACCGAGATAATCGACCACCTGGAGATGATCGGAAACGACGGAACGGGGCTGCTGCTGTTGAACTCCCGCCTGGGCGCCCGCACTGGCGACGACTAAGTTCAGCAGGGACGAGACCTGCCCCCGACAGCAGGTTGTGTATGCGGTCAATGGAGCGGTGTTTAGAGGAGGGGCGTTCCAAGCCGCAGTCGATGAATGTAACCCTCTACGGGATTGTCGCCGTCGGGATACTGTACTTCTGGAACTGGCTCAACGACCTCAGGCCAGCCTTCACGGCCATTGGCGGGGATGTCATCACGACAACGTGGAAGATCGTTGGCGTTGCTCTTCTGCGCCGTTCGGCCGCAATGGGAGTCTACATGGTGAAGTCCGACAACCAGTCGGGATCACATGCGGGATCCACTCACTCCAATACAGGAGCAACCGCGACTCACCCTGCGGCGGTGGCAAACTATCTATTCCTTACCAGGCTGACTTCTAGCTCGGGTGCTTGCTGAACATGATGAAGCCGCTGCTGTCGGGGGTGTTGCAGCCCGCGAGGGCGGTCTCGGCTCGTACCGTTACCTGCCGCGCGCCTGCTGTGCCTCGGAGCTGCTGAATGCCGTCAGCGTAGTGGGCGGCGCGGTTACGTCCCGTACCGTTGTTTCCTCCGCTGGAGAGGAAGGGATGCGGCCCTTCGACCCTGATGTCTTCTGCATAGAAGTCGTGGGCCTCTCCCCACTTGACGCCGTGCCACTGGAAGCCTTCCAGGAACTGCTGGGTGAACGTGAGATAACCGTCGTACGGGTTGAAGATGTCGACATCCGCGGGGCCCAAGCCGGAGCCCTCCCACATCTTTCGTGCGAGGCTGGCGACCGCCTCCTGGTGCTCATCCAGGGTCGCCATGGTGCTCCTGCCCCTGACGTTGTTCTGTGCATGATTGAGGACGTAGACCGGCTTCTGCCTCAGGTCCCTGGCGCGTTCAGCGGTGGTGAAGATGAAGGCCACGCAGGTGTTGACCGGCCGGTCACAGTCGTAGATCAGCAGCGGCTCCTCGACCACGCGCCCGTTCAGGTATTCCTCCCGCGTTAGCTGATAAGGCTCGTGCAGAGCGTAGAAGCTCCAGGGTGTCATCAGGCCGTTTCTTCGCAGGTTCAAACAGAGGGGAGCCAGCGCGTCGTGGGACGTGCCGTACTTCTGGCAGTACTGAAGGAAGACCACCAGGTTGTTGAACATTGCGCCGCTCTGGTATCCCCACGGAATAGAGAAGGCGCTATTGCCGGGGGCCTCCTCGCTGATATTCTGTGGGTTGTTGTGCCCGTACCGACCTGCGAGGTTGACCATCGGGTACCACACCAAGGCGGTCTCGCATAGACCGTCACCGACCGCCTGAGCGGCCAGGCCCATCATCGGGCCGATGTAGGGAGAGTCGGACTTGAGATACTTTACGTTCTTGAGACCCAACTCCCTCTGTATCCACTCCGCTGAAGTGTAGGTCAGGCCGTCTTCGGTGTCGTAGGGAGGGTCGAAATAGGGGCGAGGCGCCCAGGTCTGTTCAGCACGGGTCTCAGGGCTGGTGATAAGCCCGTCGATGTCGTCCAGCGACAGGCCCGCGTCCGCAATTGCCTTGAGGCATGCCTCCTTGGTCAGGCCGCCGCAGCTCCTGTCCATGGTCACGCCATCCCAGCGCCGGTCCATGTGGGACTGGCCCCAGCCCACCACCGCGACTTTGCCCCGGTGTTCCCAGGCTCCCATGCCTTCCTGGTCTCTCATCCAACCTGTGTCAGCAACCATATCGGCTCCCTCATGCCTAATGCGTTATCGACCGAGTCCTTACGATTCAAGGGGGCTAGGCGACCACCCTCCACTCGTGGACCAGCTGGCCGGTGCTTGTCTCTTCGAAGATCAGCTCCACCTGTGCTCCGACTGGGACCTCACCCGGCGGTGTGCCCGGAAGGTTTGACAGGAAGTTGATGCCCGGGTCCTCGTCCAGGGTGATCACCGCGAAGTTGATGGGCTGAGCGGACTGGAACCCCCTGATGCGGGAGTCGCGTATCACCATGTACACGTCGATGTGTCCCTTTCCTTCCACCTCTCTCCACTCGAAAGTGCCGGCCGACCCACAAGTATTGCATTGGGGGGCGGGTGGATATTGCAACCTCTCGCAGTAGGTGCAATTCTGCAGGACCAGCCGCCGCTCGTTACAAGCGTCCCAGAAGGGCTTTGTCAGTTCATTTGGGACAGGTGCAGGTCTCTCCAGGCCTGGAATTGTTGACACGGTTCTTATCTCCTGTGGACTCCTGGTAGCCGCGTGATGTCTTACAGCCCCCACCCACCGAGGGGTCGGCCCGGACACAGCCGACGTCCTACTGGGTCAGCAACTCTTCCCTTCGTCAGCGGCGCACTCCGCGAAGATCGCCCAGATTTCGGTACCCAGGTCTTCGTCATTTGCCTGTGCCTGACGAGCCTTGCGGGTGGAGAAGCGGCTGTCGGGCAATTCCCGCGGCATTGTACCACGTAGCGGCGCGAGCGTGCCCAGCGGACAACCGAGTGGCAGTGGCCACTCATATGGATTGACGCGCAAGTCTCGCACTTAGACTGGTACGGAACGTGGGACTGGTTCAGCTACCCAGGAATTGACATCACCCTTGGAGTACTTCTCGGGGGCAGGTCATAGAGGGGTCAGCTGATTCCGTTTGACGTTCGCCACGGCGCCTTCCTTTGTGTACCTTTCGATGTGTCCCTTTGGCGAGGCTATTAGGTACACATCGGGGCGCGCCAAGCTACAGCTAGACTTTACTCGTAGCTAGAAAACGAGGGAATCAAAGGTATTCAAGCAGAGGTGTGGCGGGAGCGAGAGGGAGTCGAACCCACCGTCCCGACCGCAGGGCCGGGACCAACGGATTTGAAGTCCGCGAAACCCACCAGGGCCCATTCGCTCCCCCGGGTATGCCGCCGCCGCTCTCGCCGCGCGGCGAGCGAGCCTTCCGGCTGGCGGCGACGCGTGCGGGGCTACGCCAACGACTCTTCCAGCTTGCCCTTGAGCACAGACTTAGGTACCGCCCCGACCACCTGATTTACGGGACTGCCGCCTTTGAAAATCAGCAACGTTGGGATTCCCCGGACGCCGTAGTTCATGGCGGTCTGGGGATTGCTGTCGACATCGAGCTTGGCGAACTTCACCCGGCCGTCGTACTCCTCGGCCAGGTCTTCGACGATGGGCGCGATCATCTTGCAAGGCGCGCACCAGTCGGCCCAGAAGTCCACCAGCACGGGAATGTCCGCCTGCAGCACGTCGGACTCGAACGTGGCGTCGGTTACGTCCACAGGATGCGTCATAGAGTTCCTCCAATGTTTCGGACTAGGCAGGTGGCAATACGGTCCGGCCCGGTTTCGCCGTCCGTTCTCAAGCTAATATATCACGCGGCCCGCGGCGTGAAAACAAGGCGCCGGCGCGGCCCTATCTGCGATAGTCGATGTAGTCGACCAGGATGTCGTCCACTTCGTTCCACCAGAGAGTGCCCAGCGTCATTCCCTGGGGGACGTCGAACACCATCCAGCCGCTCACCTGCGTGTCGCGCGCAAGCTCGATCTTGCCCCACAGGAACGGGACGTACACGTTCGAGTCGGTGCTGGCGGCGTCCACCACCTCGGCCGCTACTACCGGATCGATTGCCTCGACGCGGCGGGAGCGCCTGTCTCCAATCTCCGCGGCGGCCTCGTCCACCAGCAGCGGAACGACGGTCGTGGTCCTGTTCACGATAGTCACCTTGGCCACTGCGATGCGGCGGTTCGAGGCGACGGGGCGGATCACGCGGTGCCGACCGTCGGCGCCGGTGTAGGCCACCTTCTCCACGACTTCGGGAATGGTAGAGTGGATCTCCAGGCTGCGGCCCCGCTTGGCCACCAGGCCCGAGTCGTCGCCACCGCATCCCGCCGCCGCCAACAGCAGCGTGGAGGCGGCAAGCGCCAACAGGGCGACTTTCAAGAACGAGCCCGGCGCTCCGGCCAGCGACAGATGTCGTGCGTGCATTCGCAGGTTCATTCCACCGCGGAAAGTGAGGGCATGTTTCTGAGCTTTTCGACCATGCCCGGCAGCACCGAGAGCACGTAATCAACGTCCTCCTCCGTGTTGTCTCGCCCCAGCGTGAAGCGCAAACTCCCCTGCGCCAACGTCGCGGAGCGACCGATGGCCACGAGGACGTGGGAAGGCTCGAGGCTGGCCGACGAGCACGCGCTGCCGCTGGAGGCGTAGACGCCGGAAAAGTCAAGGCTGAGCAGGATGGGCTCTCCCTCGACGCCCTCGAACGATACGTTCAGGTTGTTGGGCAGCCTGAGAGTCGGGTGGCCGTTTAGGTGCGCGCCCGGCACGGAGTCGAATATGCCGTGGGCCAGCCTGTCCCGAAGCGCCTCGCAGTGCCCCGACGCGGACTGCCGCTCCCCGTTGGCCAGCCTGAACGCTTCGGCGAATCCCACGATGAGGGGCACGTTTTCCGTTCCAGAGCGGCGCTGCCTCTCCTGGCCGCCGCCCTGCTGCTGCGGCTCGAAGGGCGTACTGCGCTTGATGTAGAGCGCGCCGACGCCCTTGGGGCCGTAGAACTTGTGGCCCGACAGGCTGAGCATGTCCACGCCGAGCGCCTTGACGTTCAGGTCGAGAAACCCGGCGGCCTGCACGGCGTCGGTGTGCATGACGATTGTGCGGCCCCTGCGTGCAGCCTCGTCCTTCACTATGCGCACGATCTCGGCTACCGGCTCGATGGTGCCGATCTCGTTGTTGGCGAGCATCACGCTCACCACGGTCGTGTCGTCGGTGATCGCGCCGGCAACGTCGTCTGGATCGACAAGGCCATAAGAGTCCGTCGGCAGGTAGGTCACGTTAAAGCCGAACTGCTCCAGATGGTGGCAGGTATGCAGCACGGCGTGGTGTTCTATGCTGGTGGTGATGATGTGGTTGCCGAGGCGGCGCAGGGCAAAGGCCGCGCCCTTTATGGCGGTGTTATCGGACTCCGTGCCCCCGCTGGTGAACACGATCTCGCCTGTTCGGGCGCCCAGGCCCCTGGCGACGATTTCGCGGGCGTCGTCCATCGCCATTCGCGCCTGCTGCGCGAGCGTGTAGATGCTCGACGGGTTGCCGAAGTTGGCCCCGAAGTAGGGGAGCATGGCCTCCAGCACCTCCCGGCGGACCGGGGTCGTCGCCGAGTGGTCCAGATAAATGGCCTTTTCGCCTGGCGTCATCCGTTTGCCTCTATCGCGCCGGCGCCTGTGCCTCGCCGAACGCCACAGAGTATTTTAGCACGTGCGCGGGGCGGTGTCTTGTGTTCGGCGGGAGCGGCAGCTGCGTCTTTTTGGGAAGGCTCCTGTCGGCATCGGTCATGCTGAGGCGAGGTTTGGTCTTGAACGTCGCGTGGCGCGTGGTATACAATTACGCGATGTGAGCGCCGCATATTGGCGGCAACCGAGCTTGAAGGGCGCGCCGATTGGCGCGCTTTCAGGGCTAGAGAATGATAGATATAGACAACGTATCCAAGTATTACGGCGACTTCCCGGCCATTCAGGACATCTCGTTCCGAGTAGAAAAGGGCGAGGTGCTGGGGTTTCTGGGACCCAACGGGGCAGGGAAGTCAACGACGATGAAGATCATCACCGGCTTCCTGCCGCCCTCGTCCGGGCGTGTTACGGTTGCCGACTACGACGTGGTCACCCAGTCGGTCGAGGCGCGCCGCCACATAGGCTACCTGCCCGAGACTGTTCCGCTCTACACCGAAATGTCGGTGCGGGACTACCTGGGCTACATGGGCCGGCTGCGTGGCATGTCGGCGGCCTACGTGCGAAAGCGCACAGACGACGTCGTGTCCATCTGCCGACTGGAGGACTACCGCGACTCGCTGATCGGGAAGCTGTCCAAGGGCTTTCGCCAGCGCGTGGGAATCGCGCAGGCCATACTGCACGAGCCGGACGTCCTGGTGATGGACGAGCCAACCATCGGAATCGACCCGGTGCAGGTAGTGGAGACGCGCCAGCTGATCAGGGACTTGGGCGGTGAACACACACTAATCATCAGCACCCACATTCTGCCCGAGGTAAGCATGATCTGCGAGCGCGTGATCATCATCCACGAGGGGCAGATAGTGGCCGTGGACAAGCCCGAGAATCTCAGCGCGCGGCTGAGCGGCACGGAGCACGTGGAGGTGGACGCCAAGGGGCCGCGCCGCGCGGTGACCCAGGCCCTGCAGGGCGTGGAAGGCGTGCGGGAGGTCGAGCAGACCGATTCCCTGGGCGAGGGCCTGTTCAGCTATTCCATCGTCGCCAACCCCGAGAACCGCGTCCCCGCGAGGCTGGCCGAGGCGGTCGTCGGCGGCGGCTGGGAGCTGGTGCGTCTGCAGTCCATCGGCATGACCCTGGAAGAGATTTTTCTTCGGCTGACAACCGTCGAAGAGCAAGGGGAGACACCGGCTTGAGGAACACGCAGACCATAGCTTGGAAGGAGCTCAAGCTATATTTTTCGACCCCAACGGCCTACATAGTCGGCGCCATGTTTCTCGCCCTGACCGGAGTCTTCTTCGTCGACGGAGTCACACTGCCGTTTGCTGAGGCCAGCATCCGCAACCTCGTGCTCCGCTCCAGCTTCCTGCTGCTGTTCCTGTCGCCACTGCTTACGATGCGGTTGCTTGCGGAGGAGCAGAAACTGGGAACGCTGGAGCTGCTGCTCACGGCGCCGGTCCGCGACTGGGAAGTGGTGATAGGCAAGTACATCGCCAGCTTCCTCATACTGGTGGTGACGGTGGCGCTCACCTTTTATTACGCGGTTCTGTTGTACTGGTTCGGCTCCCCCGATACGGGACCGATGGTTAGCGCCTACATCGGACTGGTGCTGTACGGCGCCGCCGCTCTGGCCGTGGGGCTGATGGCCTCGTCGCTATCTTCCAACCAGATAGTCTCGGCGGTGGTCGGAATCGCAATTCTGCTAATTCTCTCCTTCGTCGACCAGATTGGCGACGTCGTCACCGGCGCCGCGTCTGAAGTGCTGATCGGGTTGTCCATGAACGCCCACTTCGTCGACTTCACGCGGGGCGTGATCGACACCAGCCACGTCGTCTACTTCGTCAGCATCGCGGCGGTATTCCTATTCCTGACTGTGCGCTCAATCGAGACGCGAAGGTGGCGCTAAAGATGCGAGGAATTACGAGTCGGGCGGACTCTAGCCGCGAAGTTTTCCTCTCCACCATAAAGTCCGTGGGATTCTGGAGCGCAGTAATCGCCATAGTCGGCGCGATATCGATACTCGGCGGAGGCGTGCTCTACCTCACCGTCGCCGAGCTCGAGAATTTCGCCGTGAGCGTACTGCTCATCGGCCTCGCGCTGCTGCTTCTCGCGCTCGTGCTTTCGCCGCGGTCGGCGGCGATGTTCCTGGTCGGACGTCGGGGCAGGTACGGCTCAAACGTTTTGATCATGACGCTGGCTTTCTTCGTCATCGCCGTGCTGGTCAACTTCCTGCTCTTCCGCAACCCTACGCGCGTGGACACGACCGCGACGCAGGTGTTCACGCTGGCGCCGCAGTCGATAAAGGTCCTGGAAGAACTTGATACCACGGTAAGGGCTAACGCCTTTTTCACGCCCTCCAGCGCGTCCACGGCGGCGGCACAGCAGCAGGCCGAGGACCTGCTCAACGAGTTTGAACGGCACAGCGGCAACTTCGTCTATCGTTTCATCGACCCGGAGGTCAGGCGCACGCTCGCCGAACAATACAACGTCACCAGCTATCCCGCGGTGGTGTTCGAGGACGTGAACCGCGGCGTTCAGGAACACGTCACCACCCTCACCGAGCAGGGCTTCGTCACCGGCATACTGGTAGCGACGGGGGTGGACCAGAAGGTTGTCTACTACCTGACGGGCCACCAGGAGGCCGCCATAACCAGGGACCCCGGCAGCGATCAGATCGCCGAGACAGGCTTTGACTTCGCAATCCAGGGTATGCAGCGCGACAACTACGTGGTGCTCCCTCTTAACCTGATTCAGTTCGGGGCGGTCCCCGATAACGCGGCCGTGCTGGTCATCGCGGGGCCGCGGCAGGACATGAGCGAGGACGAGGCGCTGGCGCTGACGGAGTACATCCTTGGCGGGGGCCGCGTGGTCGCACTATTCGACCCGGCGACGCCAGACTCCTACCTCCATCTGCTTGGCCTGTGGGGCTTGACCCTTGGCAACCACAGTGTGGCGGACGTGGTGAGTAACGTTGCGGGCCAGGAGCTCACGCCGCTGGCGCAACAGGCGAACAGCCAGTACGTGCCTGAAAGTGTAGCCGACATCGCCATCACCGACCAGATAGACGTGACCTTCTTCCCTGGCGTGACATCCATCAACGTGGCTATCGACCCCGCCGACTTTCCTCCCCACGTGCGGGTGGTTCCGCTCGTGATCTCGACGCCGGTGAGCTGGCTGGAGACCAACCCCGAAGAGGTGCGTTTCGATCCGGACCAGGACCTGCGGGGCCCGTTCAACCTCGCGGCCGTCATCACGGGCAGGGGAACCGTAGCCATGGACCCGCAGGAGGCGTTTGGCTACCCGGATCTGAAACTGGTTGTGTTCGGCGACTCGGACTTCGCGCGCAACAAGTACTTTTTCAGCAGCGACAATGCGGACCTGCTGCTCAATTCCGTGAACTGGCTGGCCGAGGACTACGACCTGATCTCGATTCGACCCAAGCTGATACCCCTCAGACAGCTGGTTCTCAACACGCGCGAACGTGAGTTCGTGAAGTGGTCGAGCTGGTTCCTGCCCCCGGCAATTATGCTTCTCGCGGGCAGCTACGTGTGGTGGAGAAGGCGCTGACGCGGCGGCACCGATGAACGTTCGAGTAACAATTGCTCTGGTTGTAGCGGCAATCGCGGTCGGCGTGGTCGTCTACCTCAATCCATTCCAGTCCGAGCCGGAACCGAAGGACGACTCACCCTGGTTCTTCCAGCTCGCCGAAGAGGACATTAGGTCCATCGAGGTGATCCACCGCGTTCCTAACGGTCAGGACGGACAGCCCGTCAAGAATGTCGGCTTCGTGAAGACCAGCCAGGAGCACTACCTCTGGGAGTTTGTCGAGCCGGAGGGGATACCGCCGGACCGCAACCGATGGGGCGGCATTACGCTGCTGCTCAGCGGCCCAAAGACCCGCCGCGACCTGACGCCGCAGAACGTAATCATCGAAGACCCCGCCGAGTACGGCCTGGACGATCCGGCGACGGTCGTGAAGGTGGGCCTCACCCTCGACCGGGAACTCGAGTTCCGGTTGGGCCACGAGACAACGGACCGCTACCACCACTACGGCCAGGTTCTCGGCTTTCCGCAGTTGTTCATCATCGCCGACTCCTGGGGCGACGTGATCGCGCGTTTGGCCGTCGAACCTCCCATTCCCCGCTGGTACGTGGAGCACACCTCCGAGGACATAATAGAGGTCAACCTACACGACGGCCCGCGCTTTGCCGACGAAACGCAGACACTGACGTTCGACTACGACGAGGACGACGGCTGGACTGTGCAACTGCGGCCCACCGATGAGGAAAAGAGGCCTATTGACACCGAGCGCTGGGCCGAGGTGCAGAAACTGCTGGGCAGGCCCCTGGGCGTGGCAGTGGCAGTGCCGTTCGTGGACGACCGGGACACCACCCCCTGGGGCGTAGGTGACGACTCGCGAGCCATCGAGATACGCTTCCCGGGCACCAGCCAGGGCGACGTCAACTTCAACGACGGCGACACCTACAACATAGGCGACAAAGTGCCGGGCGAGGAGCGCTACTACGTCCAGCGCATATCGGACCACATCATCAACCCCATCCTCTACGTGGACGCCCTGTGGGTAGACACGCTGTTCGCCCTCTTCGACGACATCCCCTATGGGGAGGAGCAAGATACAGACGGGTAGGGGCGACAGTTCAGATATGTTAATCTGAACTGAGTTGCACATGCCACTCTGGGGTTGTCCGAGAGCCCTGGGCACATGTGCCCAGGGTTGGCCGGCCTGCTGCCGCCCTTGCTCCATCGCCACAGCCGTAGATTCCTCGACTTCGCTCGGAATGACATAGATTTCGGTCGGAGTGACATAATGATTGGAGGCGCCCTTTGAACGCCGAAATCATCGCCATAGGCACTGAGATCCTCTTCGGCGAGATAGTTGACACCAACTCGGCCTACATGGCCGCTGAGCTCGCCAAACTGGGCATAGAAGTGCACTGGGTTTCCAAGGTAGGCGACCACCCCGACAGGCTTTTCGAGACGATCGACCGCGCCTGGCGCCGCGCGGACGTCACCATAACTTCCGGCGGGCTTGGCCCGACGTCCGACGACCTGACGCGCGAGACCGTCGCGAGGGTGATGGGCGAGGAGATGGAGGTCCAGGACGACCTCTTGCGCCACCTGGAGGGCATATTCGCGGGCCGCGGCGGCGGGATGCCCTCGACCAACATCAAGCAGGCGACACTGATACCGTCGGCGGAGGCCATCTCCAACCCCATGGGCACAGCGCCCGGCTGGTGGGTCGACAAGGGCGGCCACGTCATAGTATGCACGCCGGGCCCGCCGCGTGAACTCGACCGCATGTGGACCTACGAGATCGCCCCCAGACTCCGGCAGCTCAACCCGGACGTCGCCATCGTCACCCGCACACTAAAGACCTTCGGCATATCCGAGGGCGGCCTCGACGAAATGCTGACGCCGCTGTTTCAGAGCGAGAATCCCACGCTCGGCATCTACTCCAAGCAGGACGGCATACACTTGCGCGCCATAGCGACCGCCGGCACGGAAAGTGAGGCGGCCCGGTTGATCGAACCCATGGAGTCGGAGATCCGGTCGATTGTCGGCGACGACGCCGTGTGGGGCGTGGACGACGAGACGCCGGAGTCCCAGGTGGCCGCGTTTCTGTCCGGACGGGGAGAGACGCTCGCCGTGATGGAGAACTTCACCGGCGGGCTGCTGGCGAGCACGCTGGCCGAAGTGCCCGAAAGCCGCGATTTTCTTCGTGGCGGCATCGTGCTGTTCGGCGAGGAACAGCTTGAAGACCACGGCGTGGACGCCGCGGTCGTGGCCGAGCACGGCGCCGCAAGTGGGCCGGTCGCCGAGGCGATGGCGAAGGCCGCGCGGCGCACATTCGGCGCGGACTACGGCATAGGCGTGACCAGCGCGGTCACCCGGCCCACGCCAACCAGCGGCCCCCTGGGCACGTCGCACGTCGGGTTCGCGCTGGGAGGAAGCACGGCCTCCACCGCGGGACGCTATCCGACGCAGCTGCGCAGAATCAGGGGGCGGGCCGTGACGCACTCGCTGCTGGAGTTTTTGCGACACGCGTCCGATAGTCCGCGTCGCGGCGGCCGCCGCATGTTCAGCCGCTAGCGCCCCTGGCCCGTTGATGTAGGGGCGCTTCGCGAAGCGCCCGTCGCGGTTCGTGAACCGCCCGCATGTGGGTAGGGCGCCCTAGCCCCCTGGAGTCGGCGCCGGGAAGTACTCCGCCACCGGAATCTCGATAACGCACGGTCGGCCCTGCGCCAGCGCGTCGGTGACCGCCTCGCCCACGTCGGAGGGGCGTTCCACGTAGTAGCCCTTTGCCCCGTACACCTCGGCAAGCTTGTCGAAGCGCGGGTTTTGTAGGTCCACGCCGATGTAGCGCTCGTCGTAGTTGCGCATCTGCTGCGCCTTCTCCGCCCCGTGGCAGCTGTTGTTTAGCACAATGCTCACGAGCGGAATGTTCCAGCGCACCGCCGTGTTGATCTCGCCGGAGGTATACAGGAAGCCGCCGTCGCCCTGAATGCTCACCGCCGGCCTGTCGGGCCGTCCCAGCTTTGTGCCGAGCCCAACGCAGTAGCCCATGCCGAGACCTCCCTGGTCGGAGTAGTTGAACATGGTACGCGGCAGCTCGAAAGAGAGCCGGTCGTAGGACAGGCCGGGTGCGACGCCCGCGTCGATGGTTACCATGCAGTCCCGGGGCAGCGCCCTGTTCAGCTCGGGGTAGACCTGCTGGGGCATCATCGGCTCCGCGTTGATTGCGTGCTCGGCCCGCAGCCGGTCGCGCCTGGCGTCGGCAAGGCCGTGCACCTCGGCGCGCCAGGCAGGGTTGCCGCGGCCCTCTGGGAACCGCGCCCTCAACTCGTCCAGCAGCTGCCCCGCAACGGCCTTCGCGTCACCCACGATGCCGGACGTGACCGGGAAGTTGCGGCCAATCTGCTGCGGGTCGTAGTCCACCTGCACTATGGTCGTCCCTGGGGTTATGACGCTGCTGTTCCAGCCGGTCGTCTGCTGGTTGAGCCGGCAGCCGAGCGCAAGCACGACGTCCGCGCGATGTACGGCCTGCGCGGCCTCGCCGGAGCCGCGCCCGCCGGGAGGGCCAACGTACAGCGGGTGGCTGTTGGGCACGGCGTCGTGGTGGCCGTAGGACGGCACGAGCGCCATGTCCAGCATTTCTGCCAGCCGCACAGCCTCTTCGGTCGCTCCGGACTCGATGACGCCGCCGCCAGCCAGCAGCAGCGGACGCTCGGCGTTGGCCAGCAGGTCGGCGGCGCGGCGCACCGCCTCGGCGTCGCCAGGCGTGCGGGTGTTCACCGCGCGGTAGCTCTCGGGCGGCTGGATGTCCCAGTCCACCTCCAGGTCGTCCATCAGGTCGCGGGGTATGTTGACAAAGACCGGGCCTTGCGGCGGCGTGAGCGCCACCCGGAATGCGTTGCGGAACGCCTCGGGGATGCGTTCGGTCTTGTTGACTTGCGTGGCCCAGTTGGTGATCGGCTTGAAGAGGCCCACGAGGTCAAACGCCTGCGTGCCGTCCCGTCCCACGAAGTCCCGGGCGGTGTCGCCGCTGATGACGACTACGGGCGCGCGGCCCTTGTAGGCGAGCGACATGCCTGTTATGAGGTTGATCGTGCCCGGTCCGGACGTGGTGATGCAGGCTGCTGGACGTCCGGTCGCCTTCGTGTAGCCATAGGCCATGAAAGCCGCGCCCTCTTCGTGGCGCGTGTCCACGAACTTTATGTCGGAGCGGTCGTACATCTCGGTTACGATGCTGTTCGTCGTCAGCCCGACCAGCCCGAACGTATACTCCACGCCCTCGGCGCGCAGCAGTTCGATGATGCCCTGACCAGCCTTCATACGCTCCATATCGACGCACCTCCATCCTGGTTAGCCAATGTCCGTGGGGAAGCGCCTGGGGTGCTACCCAAGCCCGTAGAGGCGCGCCGCGTTCCCGCCCAGCACCAGTCGCTTCTCTTCCTCCGACAACCCGAGCCCGGCCGACTCATGCTCTTCGGGAACGTTCCTGTACATATCCAGGTACCAGCCGTTGGAGGGCGTCATCGGGTTGGTCCAGTCGGTCGCGTACATCACGCGCTCGGGGCCGAGCACGTCCACCGCGTTGCGCAGGTAGCCGTAGAACCTGCCCGGATCGCGGCGCGCCATGCCCTGCCAGAGAGCGGTGTCGATGACGATGTTGCGGTGAATCTCGGCGATGGCCAGCATGTCCTGGTACCAGCCGAAGCTGCCCCTGCTGTGGCCCGCGCCGCCGTGTCCGGCGTGAATAGTGAGGCCGGGGAAGTCGATGCTCACCTCTTCGAGGTGCAGGGGATGGGCGTACTTGCTGAGCATCGGCGGCGTGGCGACCGGACCGACGTGGAACATGACCGGCACGCCGGCGTCCTCGAGAATCTCGTAGATGGGATAGACTATCCGGTCGTTGGGGTAGTAGCCGCCGGCGCAGTACAGCTTGAGGCCGCGCGCTCCCCACTCGCTCACCGCCTGTCGTACGAACCGGGTGGCGTTGGGGCGGCGCGGGTCGATGCTGGCGCACCAGGTGATGCGGTCGGGGTGGGCGGCGGCGATCTCCGACGTGAGGCGGTTCTGCTCCTCGATGGGAACGGCGCTGTCCTGGCCCGGCACCACGGCGCCGTAGTCGACGCGAAAGACCAGCGACCTGTCCAGGCCGATCAGATCCATCTCGGCAATCAGGCCGCTGGCGTCCGGGTCCCAGGTGCGCCTGACGAACTCCTGCGCCTCGTCGAGGGAAATGCCCCTGGCGCGTGCCGCGTTGGCGAGCGCGTGATCCTGGTTCCACTGGGGGCGCCACCCCTCAGCCCACACGTGTACGTGGGCGTCGACTATCATAAAGGCCCCTCCACTATTTGGCCGCTTGAAGTCTGCACTCTGCGCTGATCGTTCCGCGCCACATTATACACACCGGCTCGTGGACAGTGTAACGGCGGGAGCAGCCTGAGACCGAATCAGTTGATTCGGTAGTTTTGTTCGAGCGGTAGCGCACGCTCTTCCGTCATTCCGGCCCCCGACTCACGTCATTCCGGCCCCCGAGCCGGAATCCAGGGGAGCGCGGCAAGGCCGTTGCCCATCCGGTTCTATTGCATTTGCTGGGTACTAGATTGCTCTCTCAGCATGTCGGGAGTGTTCCGGTCAAGGAAAAGGCAGCGGCAATACGAGTGATGTTTGCCCCGTCGTGGTGTTTGGATTCGTATTGGTCCTCCGATAGGCACACGTCGCCATAGCGGTTGAACCGCAGTGTGTACTTGCGCATCGGGCGGCTGTCTCCCTGATGTTGGGTACGCACCTCTAGGGTCAATCGCTCCAAGTTGGGCAACTCGGACGCGTAGTTGACCGCCAACACGGAGGTCAACGAATAGCCGTCTAATTCCAACTCCTGTAGCGTGGAGATATGGCTGAATAGGTCTGGAGACAGAGGGGGTTGCGGGCGCTTAGCGTCGTTGCTACTAGCGTCCGCACTACTGTAAGGGGCGTATAGTCTCAGTGACTTTAGGTTGTCCATGTCTTTGAAGTCTGACGCTTCTAGCTCCGGTCCGCCGGCCAGTTCTAAGTCTTGCAATCTATTGAGTTCACCCGTGCTGACCGCCGAACAAAAACCGATGTTATACCTCTTGAGGAGTGTTGATTGTATTGGAATAGACCTGTCACAGATGTCGGTCCTAACCTCACTGCTCAGGCGGTCAGGCAGAGTGTCGATTGCGCGCAGTGCCTCTTGCTTAACTGCCTCCATCATCAGGGAATACGCATCGACCTTTGCTTCTAGTTCTGCCATCTTCACATTTTGGACTGCAAGCCGACGCTCAAGTTCGGTTACTCTCTCTTGAGTGCGTACTAAATCCCTCTCATCAGAGCATCCAGCAAGCAGCAGTATTATCACAGCAACCAACGTTAATGTATGTAAGACTTTCATCAATCTCACCTTGTTTATCGGCAACTACCCAGCGAAATGCAACAGAACCGCCCATCCGAACCGCTGACCCGTCAAGGCCAATACAAGGTCGGAATACCTGAACCTCTGCTTTAGAATATCATGATATTCTAAAGCGCCACTTTAATTTGTCACGATGCCCTCAATTGCATGTACGCGTCAAGCCAGTCCTGGCGAATGCTGGACGCCTACTTCGCAGACGTGGGCGTCGTAAACAGACTCGCGAGGCGCGGCGAGTTGCTACTCGCGAGGCGCGGCGAGTTGCTCCCCGGCTCCGAGCTGTACGGCAAGGCGTTCGAGAACTGGGTGTTTCACGAGCTGTCCGCATTCGTAAGCTACGCGGAGGCGGACGCTCGGCTGTCCTACTGGCGATTGCCGAGCGGCATCGAGGTGGACTTCCTGCTAGGGGACATCGAGGTGGCGATAGAAGCCAAGGCGAGCGCGCGAATCAACCGAGTGCATCTTCGCGGGCTGCGCACCTTGTCCGAAGAGCACCCTGACGTCCAGAGCCGAATTGTCGTCAGCCTGGAACCACGCCCTCGACGCACCGAAGACGGCATAGACATACTGCCGGCAACGACGTTCGCGAGCCGCCTATGGGCGGGGGAGCTGGTTTAGGCAGGAAAGCCCGCCGGGCCTTCACCCCCATTTCCGTATCGAGCACGGGGCAGACCCTTCCCCCATCAAGGGGGGAAGGGTCTATCGGAGAGAGAGCCGCCCCGGTCTACCAGAGTATCGTCAGCACGTACTCCGGCGGGAACTCCGAATCGTCGATTGGGTCGTCCGGCTCGATGCCGAAGCTCCTCAGCACGAAGTAGATCTGGCGAAGGTGCTGCGTCGTGTGCCCGGCGATGAGGTCGAGCTGCTCGGCGCCCGTGCGCATGCCTTCACCGCGCGATTTGCGGAGCGTGTCGTGGTCGACGCCCGCCGCCCAGGCACGCAGCTCCACCGCGACCTCGCCGCCGTAGTCCGCTATCTGGCCGAAGCTCTCGTAGGAACGGCCGGGCAGGTCCATCGTCGCCTGGTCTTCCATGGGGAACACGCCCGTGTCCACGCCTCGCATAGTGCGTCCAAGCATGTGAAAGATGTGGTAGCCGAACTCGCGCATCGGCCTGTCGCGATCCGGCGCCCGGTAGTCCAGCTTGTCGTCCGGCATCTGGCGCAGGGCGCGCTCCACGGCGATGGCGATCCTGTCCAGCAGCGGCAGCGTCTCCGACGGGTCTCGCGGTTCGGACTCCTGCCCCAGGTTCAGCGCCTTGGACAGCTCGTTGGGGCGGAAGCCCGCAATGCCCTTGCCGTCGATGACGGTGACCGGAACCGTGCGGAAGCCCAGCTCGCGCAGCTCGTCGAGCGCGCCGGGGCTGTTCTCGATGTCCCTGTCGAGATAGGGAACGTTGTTGTTCGAAAGAAACTCTTTCGTTCGGGCACAGGTCGCTCAACCTATGCGTGCGTACACTTTGACTTCAGTTTCCAGCATCGGTTTTCGTCCTTTCACTCAACCCGTCTTGAATGGTCGAGCATATGATACGCCAATATGGAATTGGCGTAAACGTCCTGATTTCGGAACCGCGCTAGGCTCCCTGCCACGGTGTGCCGAAACGTTCCCTGTGGGCGATCGTGGACATGTCCTTGCGGCGCACTCCTCGCCGGCTGAAGCCCTCCTGGCGGTAGCCGAACGGCAGCAGGGAGACTAGCTCCACGTCCTCGGGGATGCCGAGCAGCGCCTTGACCGCCACCTGCTGCTCGGCCTGCCGCACTCCCACGAAGCAGGTGCCGAGGCCCTCGCTCCAGGCGACAATCTCCATCTGCTGGATGGCCCGTCCCGCGTCCAGGTGCCCGCGCGGGGCGTCGCCTACCACGCAGACCGCGATCACCACCGGCGCGCCGGCCAGAAACGTCCCCTGCGTGGCGATCTCGCCCAGCCTGGCTATCGTGTCCGGCTCCCGCACCACGACGAAGTGCCACGGCTGGGAGTCGCTGGAGCTGGGGGCCATCCGCCCGGACTGGAGTATCCTCCTCACAAGCTCCTCCGGCACCGGCTGCGAGGTGAAGTCCCTCACCGTTCTCCGGCCAATCACTGTCTGGTAAACGCTCATGCTCTCGCCTCCTGGGTCGTGCTATGGTAGTCGCGGGCCGGCGGGGCGGCTCGATCCTCAATGTTGTACAATCCTAAGCCGTTAGCCACACGTTAAGCAAACGCCGCGAATGGAAGACACAATGACCACACCGAAGAAGACCCCGGACGGCATCGAGATACCCCCGCCCGGCCCAGATGACGTGCTGTACGAGAAGGCCGATGTTTATGCCCGCATTGTGCTGAACAGGCCGACGATCCTCAACGCAATGAACAAGAACGTACAGCGCCTGCTGCTCGCGGCGTTCGAGCGGGCCGAGGCGGACGACGACGTGAAGGTGGTCGTTCTGACGGGCGCGGGTAGGGCGTTTTCGGCCGGCGGCGACCTGTACGCTTACCTGTACCCCGACGACGAGCCTGCGCCCAGCGGCTTTGACGTGCAGATGAAGATATGGTCCTTCCCCAAGCCGGTGATCGCCGCGGTGCGCGGCCACGCCGTCGGCCAGGCGTGCGAGCTCGCGGGCGTGTGCGACTTCACCATCGCCGCGGAGGGCGCTCGGTTGGGCGAGATACACATCCGTCACGGCTTCCCGCCGCCCGTGCTCATTACGCCGTTCCTGGTGTCGATGAAGAATGCCAAGGAGCTTCTGATGCTCGGCGAGCAGATAGACGCTCAAGAGGCGCTGCGCATGGGTCTCGTGAACCGCGTGGTGCCGTCCGAGTCGCTGGACGCCGAGGCGGAGGCGATGGCCCGCAAGCTGGCGGCGCTCCCACAAACGACCGTGCGGCTGAACAAGCTCCTGGTGAACCGCGCCTACGAGCTTGCGGGGCTGCGCGCGGCGTTGGCCTACAGGGACGTGCCCGAAATCGCCGCTATCGCGGACGCGACGCGCGGGGACGAGGTGGCGACGGCGCGGCTGGCGCTGCTGCACGAGGCGGGCTGGTCGGCGTTCCTCACCACCCGCGACGCCATGTACCGCGAACGCCCCGCCGGCGAATCCGACGACGGCCAAAGATAGCCACTTCCGACTCTGATGGACTCCCGGGGCAACGGCTCGTAGCCGCTGCCTACTGCGTTAGATCATCCCGAACGCTTTTGCCACCAGCTCGTAGGACTTCACCCTGTCGGCGAAGTCGTAGCACATCGTCACTATGCCCACGTCGGTTGTCTTGTAGTCCGCCGCCAGGGCCTCGATGCGCTCCCGGACTTCCGGCGGCTCGCCGTCGACGTAATTCGCCTTGAGCGATTCGATGTAGGCCAACTCCTGCGGGTTGTACTCGTACTCCAGCGCCTCCTCGATGCTGGGCACGCCCGTGCGGGATCCCTGGACGGACTTCACCCTGGCGAGGTTGCGGCTGAGCGCGAGCTCCTCTGCCTTCTCTTTGGTCTCGGCGCAGATCACCTGGACGGTGACGTTTACCAGAGGCTCTGCCAGGTACTCGGACGGCTTGAAGTTGGCGCGGTACATGTCGGCTATCATCGGGCCGTGCTCGACCGACAGGCCAAAGAAGTGGGCGTAGCTGAAGGGCAGCCCCATGTCCGCGGCCATCGCGGCGCTGTCGACGCGAGAGCCGAGCAACCATACCTGCGGCGCGGTCGAGATGCCAGGGCCGGCGCGCACCACGGCGAAGGGGTGCTCTTCCTCGAGGCTGTCGTTGAGATAGCCAAGCAGGTCGACCACCTGCCTCGGGTAGTGCCGCACGTCGTTGGGCGGGCGCGGGTAGGACAGCGCCGCGTTGGTGCGCTGGTCGCTGCCGGGAGCGCGCCCTACGCCCAGGTCGATGCGGCCGGGGTACAGCGCCTCCAGCACCCGAAAGTTCTCCGCCACCTTGAGAGAGCTGTAGTGGGGCAGCATGACGCCTGCGGAGCCGACTCGAATTGTGGAGGTGTTGGCGAGGATCTGCCCGACCATCATTTCGGGGCTGGTGCCGGCGAGGTTGCCGAGGTTGTGGTGTTCGGTAACCCAGTAGCGGGCGAATCCGAACGACTCGGCGGCCTGAGCGAGGGCGATGGTCTCTCGCAGCGCGTCGCCGGCTGTGCCACCGCTGCGGACGGGCGACTGGTCGACGACGCTCAGCGTGTAGTTGTGCTCGGTGATGTCGGCGGTAATCGGGGGACCTCCTGCGGCGGGCGATTGGCGGCGCGGGCCGGTGCCAATGTACCACAGCATTCGCAAGTTGTGGAATGGCGTGGAGCAGTCAGGGAAGTGCCCGACCACCGAGGGGCCGCGCTCAGACTGTCGCACCCCAGACAAGAGGCCTTACAGTCCGCCGCCAAGTTGACACGGCGCGAAAACAAGCCATATACTCGCCGCACCGCAGGCAGGCCCCCCGGACCGTGGTTTGTTTCCCATAAAAGGAGGCGTGGATGCCGGTCTCGACCCCTACAATCAAGTACGAAAAGCGCAATCGTATTGCCTACATAACGCTCAACCGACCAGAGGTGCTGAACGCGCTGAGCAGGGAGTTGAGCGCGGGGCTGCGCGAGGCGCTCGAGGATTTTCGCGACGACAAGGACGCGCTCGTGGCCATCATGACGGGAGAGGGCGGTCGCGCCTTCTCCGCCGGAATGGACCTCAAGGAGCGTGCCTCGCTGGACGCCAAAGGCGAGCGCCGCTCCCCCACGAGGAGAGGCGGCTCCTTCATCGACCTCGACGTGTTCAAGCCCATCATCGCCGCCATCGACGGCTTCTGCGTCGCGGGTGGGCTGGAGCTATCGCTCCAGTGCGACATGCGCATTGCCACGGCGAAGTCGGAGTTCGGTCTGCCCGAGCCGCGCTGGAGCCTGACCGCCGGCTATGGACTGCACAATCTGTCGCGCATGATCCCGCTCGGCGAGGCGCTGAGTATGCAGCTGCGCGGCCACCGGATCGGCGCCGAGCGGGCCTACCAGATCGGCCTGATACAGGAGGTCGTGCCGGACCGCGAGACCCTCTTCGAGAGAGCGGAAAGCTACGCCGAAGAGGTTAAGCTGTGCGCTCCGCTGGCTGTCCAGGCCATCAAGCAGATCGTGTACCACGGCCGCAACCTCCCCGTCGAGTATTCGCAGAAGATCGCCGGGCCGCTGAACGAGCGCGTGCAGGCGTCGGCGGACTCCGTCGAAGGCCCCAAGGCGTTCTCGGAAAAGCGCGCCCCGGTGTGGAAGTCGGCCTAGGGCCTGTTCACACTAGGGGCCTGGACATGTTATCATACATGTATGGAACTTACACAAGCTCATTACCAACTCATCGAACCGTACCTACCCGTGCAGCGTGGCAATGTGACCATTCCAAACATACGGGTGCTCAACGCTATTCTGTACGTCGCAGAACACGGTTGCAAGTGGCGAGGGTTGCCGAGTCGTTTTGGCAACTGGCATACCGTCTACATGCGCATGAACCGTTGGGCCAAGAGCGGAGTGCTCGACCGAGTGTTCGAACAGCTTCAGCGAAAGGGCATTGTGAAGGTCACAATCGAGGTAGCTTCACTGGACAGCACCTCCGTCAAGGTGCATCCCGACGGCACGGGCGCGGCCAAAAAAACGGACCACAGTCCATCGGCAAGTCCCGAGGCGGATGGACGACCAAGCTTCATATGGTTGCCGCGGATGATCGGACACCCTTAGCGTTCTCGCTCTCTCCGGGCCAGGCCCACGATGGACCGGAGGGGCGCAAACTGCTCAACCGGCTGGGGCCACAACGAGGGAATCCGCCTCTGGTGATGGATCGCGCATATTCGGGCGACCAAACACGCCGATTGGCGTTCGATATGGGGTTCACGCCTATTGTTCCACCCCTGAAAAGTCGCGTGAACCCTTGGGAGTATGACAAAGAACTGTACAAGAGGCGGAATGAAGTGGAGCGCCTGTTCCGTCGATTGAAGGGGTATCGAAGAGTATTCACGCGCTATGACAAGCTCGATGCGCTCTATGCCGGCTTTGTCTTGTTCGCAATCATCTTCGACGCTCTACGTAGTGTGAACAGGCCCTAGTCCGCCACCAGCGCAGCAACGTTCCCGCTGAGGACACATCAAAAGTCCCTTCTCCCCTGGCGGGAGAAGGTTAGGATGAGGGGGAAGACACCAAAAATGTTCCAGAGGCTTTACACCGGAGACGACGGGCAGTCCCACCTCGAGGACTTGGACTTGGACGGAGCGGACGCGCCGAATTGGAAAGAGCTTCACGAGGGCACGGGCATAATGTTCCGAAGCACCTCGCCCGACGCGCCGGTCACCTGGCACTTGGCCCCGCGGAAACAGTACTGCATTACGCTGTCCGGCCAGGTCGAGATTGGCCTTGGCGACGGCAGTAAGCACTACTTCGGCCCAGGCGACGTGATGCTGGCCGAAGACCTCACCGGGCAGGGCCACACCACACGCGCAGTAGGCCCAGAGCCCCGCGTGGTGGCCTACGTCCCGGTAGACTAGCCTTCTGCTTTAACCGAGCGGCCGCGTGGCCGTTGATTCGCTGCACGGCCGCCGGTAGGGGCGGGTTTCAAACCCGCCCGCCGGCGATGGCTGTCCCCTTAACGTGAGAACACTAGAAAAGAATATCTCGGAGGAGACACACATGATTCAGACCGCCCAGCCGACGCGGATGAGGCTAAGCAAGGAAGAGGCCCAGGCCTCCAAGGGCATGGTTGCCACCAAGGACAGGCTCGCGACCGAGGCGGGCGTGCGGATGCTCGAGGCTGGCGGCAACGCTGTGGACGCCGCGGTCGCCGCGTGCTTCGCGATCGGCGTGGTGGAGCCGATGTCCAGCGGCATAGGCGGAGGCGGCTACCTGAACTACCAGGTCGACGGGCGGGGCGGTGTCGTCGGCTTCCCGATGCGCGGCCCTCTCGCGGCAAAGCCCGACTTGTACAAGCTGACGGGCGAGGCGTACGTCGGCAACTTCGGCTGGGCCGGTGTCGAGAACGACGCCAACCTCGAGGGTTACCTGTCCATCGCCGTTCCTGGCGCGGTCGCCGGGCTTTGCGAGGCGCACCGGAGATTCGGCCGCCTTCCGCTGAGCGAGGTGGTGGCCCCCGCGGCGAGCATCGCCCGCGACGGCTTCACGCCCAACTGGTACCTGCTCTTCTCCCTGGGACGCAGCGCGGGCAAGCTGTTCAAGTACCCTGAGCTGCGGAGCGTGTTCATGCCCGGCGACAACATGTTGCCCAGCGGCGACATGGGCGACGACGTCAGGCTCAGGCAGTCCGACCTCGCCGAGGTGCTGACCGCCATCGGCAGGAACGGCCCGGACGCCTTCTATAGGGGCGAAGTGGCGCAGGCTATCGTGTCCGACGTCCGCGCCAACGGCGGCATCCTCTCCGAAGAGGACCTGGCGCAGTACAAGCCGTTCGTTTGGGAGGGCGGGCTCGAGATCGACTACCGCGGCCTGACGGTGCGCGTACCCCCGTTCGCCTGCGCCGGCAGCACCAGCGCCATGACGCTCAAGCTGTTCGCCGGTTTCGACGCCGCCGCGTGCGGCCACAACTCCGCGGAGACGCTCCACGCCTACATCAGCAGCGCCCGGCTCGCCTATGCCGACCGGTTCGAGTACTTCGGCGACCCCGCGTTCGTCGACACGCCCTGGAAGGGCCTGCTGTCGGACGCTTACGCCGACCGCCGCCGCGCCGAAATCGGCGACCGCGCCTTGGCCGCCTACAAGCCGGGCGACCCCTGGCGGGAGGAGGGCAGGGCGCCGAAGGAGAAGCTCCCGTCCAGCCTGCCCGCGTTCGACTCCGGTACCACTCACCTCTGCGCCATGGACAAGGATGGCAACGCAGTGTCGCTAACCAACACGCTGATGGCCGGTTTCGGCTCCGGCATCGTGGCGAAGGGGACCGGCGTAGTGATGAACGACGGCATGATGTGGTTCGACCCGCTGCCCGGCCGCGTCAACTCCATCATGCCCGGAAAGTTCCCGCTCAACAACATGACCCCCGCGCTGGTGCTCGACGGCTCCGGTGTGCGCCTGGCCGTGGGCGCGTCGGGTGGGCGGCGCATCACCAACTGCGTTACGCAGCTCATCTCAAAGGTAATGGACTTCGGCCTGGGGCCGCAGGAAGCCATCGACTCGCCTCGCGTGGACTGCAGCATGCCCGCGACCAGCGTCGACCCCAGGCTGGACCCGGAGGTAATCGC
Source organism: Dehalococcoidia bacterium (assembly GCA_965262385.1). Classification (GTDB taxonomy): domain Bacteria; phylum Chloroflexota; class Dehalococcoidia; order Lucifugimonadales; family CATOSD01; genus CATOSD01. The sequence goes on from CBDHFB010000016.1 coordinate 1,061,762, forward strand.
CGCGCTCGAGGCGAGGGGCCACAGGGTCTCCATCTCCGGCGACGGGTTCATGGAATCCGGCTTCTCCAGCTTCGCCAGCCCCTGCGCCATCACTCTCAACGGCGGCGACGACTTCCGCGCCGGCGTGGACACCTTCCACTCCGCCTACGCGGCAGGCCCGGAGTAGGACAGAAAAGCAACTCCGACGGTATCCGGTCACGCCACCGGTAGGGGCGGGTTTCAAACCCGCCCGTCGCACTCGATACCGGGGTGATTAGGTCATCCAAGTCCCTTCCCCCTCGATGGGGGAAAAGACTTGGATGAGGGTGCAAGCCCTTTGCGACCGGGTCTCCCACTTCCTTCCACCGCCACAACCGCGAATGTGGGAGAAAGAGCATCCAAAGTGGAAGGGGCGGCATAAGCTGGAAAGGCGAATTTAGCAGGGCCGATCGTGAGATAACCCGTGTCGCGGCTGGCGGTCTCCGAAAGGCTACCCGTAAAGTGAAGAGATTTCCCGATCCAGGCCCTTCATCATGTTGAAGAACCTAAGGGTGACCTTGGAATGATGGACAGTGTAGCATCTGTGCGTTGGATCATGATCGCCCTGCTTGTGGTGACGCTGGCACTTGTGGCATGCAATGACCCGGTAGGAACGCAAGGTCCCGTTGGTTCGCAAGGCCCGCAGGGACCCGCTGGTTCTCATGGTCTCGCTGGGCCACAGGGTACCATCGGTCCCCAGGGACCGCTTGGCGCTCAGGGCCCAGTAGGACTTCAGGGCCCGCCTGGCCCACAAGGCTCCTCCGGACCGGGATACAACCCTGAGCTCTACGACGATTGCCGCGATGCTCTGAATTATTTGAGCAGCGCTACTTTGCGGCGAATCATGGTGGACAGCGGACAGAATCTTCAGGAACTGACAGACGACGACCTAAATGGCTTGGTGCGCTTAGGGTGCCTGTCGTTGGCTATGGGAGAAGGATCTCTCTGGGGCGACCTGGTGGCTGATGCAAACTGAAATGATAGGAACGATGTCCGACGCTCTGGCGGCTCAGGGGGCGGGAATCCAGAGAAGGCTGGGAGCGAAAGCCCAGAAGGCAGTCCCATGCCCGGCCTGACCCGACAGCAGTTACACGACTTTCTCACTAGCGGCCGCCGCCTGCTCAAGCTGGCCACGCTCAGCGAGGACGGCTCGCCCTACGTTGTGCCGCTCTGGTACGACTACGACGGCGAGGCGTTCAGCGTGGCGGGGCGACAGCGCGCGCGGTGGGTCGCCAACATCCGGCGCGACGGGAGAGTGGGCGGCCTGGTAGACACTGAGGAGGCGGCCTACGTCCGGGTCGTGTTCCAGGGTCGCGCCGAAATTGTGGACGATGCCTGGCTGCACTCATCGCCCGCGCGAGCGATCCGCTACCTGGGCGAGGAGGCCGGCCTGCGCTACTACGAGTCGACGCACCGAGAGCCGCGCGCCCTCGTCCGCATCGTGCCGGAGTCCGTGCAAAGCTGGGCCGGCCCCGGCTGGCACCCGCGCTACCGCGAGTAGCGGTCCCCAGCGCCCTCTACCCCACGATCACCATGTGCACCTCGCCGGGGCCGTGCACGCCCGTGACGAGCTGGTACTCGATGTCGGCGGAACGGCTCGGCCCGGTGATGATGTTCATGTAGCTCTCGGCGTCACCCGCGCCGAATCGCTCCCGCAGCAGCGCGAACAGCTCGTCCAGGCTGGGCAGCACCTGGCCCAGCTCCACCACCGCCACGTGGACCGGCGGCAGCAGCGACACCAGCCTGCTCGCGCCCTGTCGCGCGATGATGGCGCACGAGCCGGTCTCGGCGATGGCGTAGTCCACGCCCGTCAGTCCGATGCCGGCTTCGATCATCCGCCCGCGGTTCTCCCGCCGCTCCTCCTCGCGCTCCGCATCAGCGGCGTCGCCGAGGGCCATTGTGCGCACCTCGATGCCGCTGTCCTGTAGCGCTCGCTCGATGGCGAGGCGTTCGACAGCGGGGTGCGCCGAGCGCACGACCGACCGCGCCTCCACGTCGCGGGCAAGCTCGGCCACGTAGCGCGCAGCCTCCTCGTGCGTCTCGCATACGGCCACGCGCCACCCGGCCGCCTCGGCAGCGAGCGCAAGCTCGTCCGCCAGCGCGCCGGCGTTCTCCCGCGCGTCCCCGCGAATCCGCTCCGCCGTGTCCCGCACGTCGTCGGCGTCGCGGGATAGGGCGGTCTCGGGAGCGGGAGCTGGCGGGGGGCCTTGCTCGCGGCCCAGGGAGCGACGCAGCGTGTCGAAGAACCGCGCGCGCTCGGTCACTCTGGAGAGTCCACTGCGTCATCCTGAAGGTCGCGCCACCGCTTGCGGAAGGGCCGGTCGGCCAGCCTGGGCACCTCGCGGTAGCGGTTCCAGCCGGCCATCGGCCCCGGCCCGCTTTTTTGTCCACTGGGTTGTCCACTTGCGCCGCCCGACATCGGACCCTGCAGCAGCCTCGCAGCGGAGCGCGCCGCCGACATCAGGGCGGGGTGGGACATGGCCGCGCGCCAGCCCTTGAACGCCAGGCGCTCGGCAACCGGCGAGCTTCGCTCTTCCGGATAGCGGTCGCCTTCCGAAATCTCGTTGCGAAGTTTCAGCAACATACGAGGGATGTTGATCTTGACCGGGCAGGCCTCTTTGCACGCGCCGCAGAGGCTGGATGCGAACGGCAGGTGCTTGGCCTCAGAGATGCCGGTCAGCACCGGAGAGACCACCGCGCCTATGGGTCCGGGATACACCCAGCCGTAGGCGTGGCCGCCCACCTTGCGGTACACGGGGCAGGCGTTCAGGCACGCGCCGCAGCGCAGGCAGTTGAGCGACTCCCGCAGGTGCGGGTCGGCCAGCAGCTTGGAGCGGCCGTTGTCCACCACGACGAGGTGAAACTCCTCCGGGCCGTCCTCGTCCAGTGACTTGCGCGGGCCCGTAACGGTGGTCACGTAGCTCGAAATACGCTGGCCCGTAGCCGACCTGATTAGCAGCCGCAGGAACACGGCCAGGTCCTCGAGCGATGGCACCACCTTCTCCATGCCGGTTATGGCGACGTGTATCCTGGGCATGGAGGTGCACATGCGCCCGTTGCCCTCGTTGGTCACCAGCGTCAGCGTGCCAGTCTCAGCGACGATGAAGTTCGCCCCGGTGATGCCCATGTCGGCGTTGATGAACTTCTCCCGCAGCTGGCGCCTCGCCTCGCCCGCCAGATCTTCGATTCGCTCGTATCGCGGCGTGTTCAGCTTCTCCTGGAACAGCTCGGAGACGTCCTCGCGGGACTTATGAATCGCCGGCGCGATGATGTGGTAGGGAGTCTCGCCAGCCAGTTGAATGATGTACTCGCCCAGGTCGGTCTCCACGGGTTCGATGCCCTCGGCGATGAGCCGGTCGTTGAGACCGATCTCCTCCGAGACCATGGACTTGCTCTTGACGACGAGCTTCACGCCGCGGTCGCGCGCCAGCTTCGCCACGTACTCGCACGCCGCCTCGGCGTCCTCGGCGAAGTAGACGTTGCCCCCGGCGGCCCTCACGTTGCGCTCGGCCATTTCGAGGTAGTAGTCAAGATGCTCTACGGTGTGCGTCTTAATGGCCCTGCCACGCTCGCGCAGCTCTTCCCAGTCGGACGTGGCCGCGGCGGCGTCCAGGCGTGCGGTGTGGAATCCGGCGTAGAGGCCCTGCAGGCTCTTCTGCACCTTGGGGTCCTGGAGCGCGTTCGCCGCGCCCTGCTCGAATTGCGCCGTCTTAGGCTCCATGGACAGCTACCTCGTATCCCTTCCCCCTCGATGGGGGAAGGTTAGGATGGGGGTGGATGGTGTCCCTTACCCATTCACTCTGTAGGGGCGGGCTTGCAACCCGCCCGCCGTCCTTGGGATGGGGGTGACCAATTAACTGATAATCTCATCTATTAGCTGCGCCAGGTGCAGCGGGCGCGTGCTCACGCCCTGGCGCGCCATGCCGCCCGCGATTTGCATCAGGCAGCTGCTGTCGCACGCAACCACCGCTTCGGCGCCGGTATTGCGGATGTTGTCCAGCTTGTCTTGCAGCATCGCGCCGGAGATGTCCGGGTACTTCACCGCGAACGTGCCGCCGAACCCACAGCACACCTCGCTCTGCTCCATCTCGAGCAGGCTCACCCCCTCCAGCGATCGCATCAACGCGCGGGGTTGGGTGGTTGCGCCCAGCTCCCGGCGCAGGTGGCAGGTCTCGTGGTACGTGACAGTGCGCGGGGAGCCAGCCTCGTCTCGTCCCTTCCCCCTCGATGGGGGAAGGTCAGAGCCTGCCCTGAGCCTGCCGAAGGGATGGGGGTGGACGCCGCCCGCTGTCCCTCTGTCCGGGTCCACGTAGGGCCCCAGGTCGGTTACGCCCAGCACGTCGACGACGAACTCCGAGAACTCGTAGACTCGTTTGGCGAGCGACTCGGCCTGCTTCAACAACTCCGGCTCGTCCTCCAGCAGCTCGCCGTAGAACACGCGGAGCATACTCGCGCACGAACCCGACGGCGCCACGACGTAGCGGTCGCCCTCGAATGTCCGCAGCATCCGCTTTGCGAGCGGCTTGGCGTCTCGCCAGTAGCCGGAGTTGAATGCCGGCTGGCCGCAGCAGGTCTGACCCGGCGGAAAGTCGAGGTCGACGCCGAGCCGTCGCAGGACGCGCGTCGCGGCCTCGCCGACCTCAGGGTAGATCTGGTCGACTATGCAGGTGACGAAGAGTGAGGCTTTGACCTGAGCGTGTGCTTGCACTTGCGGCGCGACTCCGGTTGCGCTTGGGGTTGAGCCGGTGGAGGGCAGACCACGCGGGGGCGAATCGGCGACAGGCTGGCGTCTCGCGGAAGACGGTTAGCCGAACGTCAGCTCGCGGACCACGAATCCGGCAAGCCAGGCCATCATGAAAACCGGCCCGCTCGCGAACAGCCAGCCCTCCGTCTGCTGCCTGGCCGCGCCGTGCAGCCACAGGTAGACGAGGAATACTCCCAGCCCGGCCGCGACCAGCCACACCGACAGCGTGTTGACGCCGAGCGCGGTTCCGATGGCGAACCCGGCCGCTCCCCAGGGCAATGGGGAATCGACCAACCTGTTCCATGAGATTCGACCGGCTTCCAAGTCCACGCTCCGCATCAGCGGGCATTCGGGTGCCCGCCGCGGCGTACAGCTTACAGCATGGCGGGAGCGTTGCGCAATTCGCTTCGTCACCCTGAGCCTGCTTCAGATTGCCAGGTGCGACCAGAACCGTCCCCCTCGCGAACAGCCTGCTACCGCGCCCAACTCTGAACCTACCGCCATCGCCCTGCGTTCTCCAATTTGGTAAGGAGGTGGCCCCCGGACGCCCCAACCCACACCCCGTCCGCACCCCCTCGCCCACACCCGACCACATTCGCGCCCGGAACCCCGAAAAAACCGTCACTCTCCCGCGCCACCCGTTCCCGGCCCTGACCCATCCAACCCCACGCACGTCCTATCCATCCCCACGTATGCGTCATTTCTTCTCACCTATCCGCCCCAATCCCGCGATTTTGCCATCCCTCTTGAAATATACGCACATCCGTGCTACCCTCGCTCACGCGAGGGACCGACCCCGCGGCCGGGAAACCCTACCCCCAAACGGGACAAGGCCCAGGCATCCTTAAGGGCGTCGAAAACCGGCCACTGACCACCGACGCGCCCCCTGTCCTGTTGCGCCACGCGGCGCCACTGTTTTGTCCCGTAAAACCCGCGTCGCCATTACAGATTCGCGCATGACCGGCGGCACCCTCAGCTAGGAGGCGCACAGAATGTCGCAGAAACTAACAGAATTCGCCATCCCTCCTTGAACGGGAACAACGGTGTTGGGGGCGCCAAGTAATCTGAAGCAGGCTCTCGCCCCGTCGCGAAACGCGGCGAATGACAAACGACCGCCAAGCTGCCATAATTGGCCTCACAACAGCGCACGAACCGCGGCGCAAACCCCGGGAGGTGATGTAGTGGCAACACAGACCGCCATAGACTCGCTGGTCGATTCGCTTAACGAACGGTGCGAAAAGGAACCCTTTCACGTCGGCTGGTACTTCAAGGACCTGGCGAGCGGCAGCACAGCGGACCGCAATGGGGCCGTGGTGGTGCCGTCGGCGAGCACGCGAAAGATCGCGATAATGATGGCCGCGCTCGCCGCCGTCAACGAGGGCAGGCTCTCGCTCGATCAGCCCGTGCCTATCCAGGCAAAGTACCAGAACAACAACTCCGGCTGCTTTCAGCACCTCCAGCCCGGATTCGTGCTGCCGCTGCGAGACCATCTCACGATGATGATCATAGTCAGCGACAACACCTGCACCGGAACGGTCGCCGACCTGGTAGGCCTGGACACGGTGAACGCCCTGTGCCAGTCGATTGGCATGACAGGCACCGCGCACAGGCACGGCATACCGCCCGGGAACCTGGACCGCAACCACCCGGTGGATGCCTCGAACGCCACCACGCCCAACGACGTGGGTCTGCTGCTCGAGCTGATCCTGCGTGGCACGAACGACGAGGAAGCCGCAGCGAGTCTGGGCTGCACAACCGAGCTGTGCCGGCTGGGCCTGGACATCCTGCTGTGGCAGAAGCTGAACACCCGATTGCCGTCCATGCTGCCGGGCCAGGCCAGGGTGGCCCACAAGACGGGCACCGGCGCGCGCAACTACAACGACGCCGGCATCATCTTCCAGGGCGACACGCCTCTTTGCGTGCTGACGGCATACACCGAAAACGTGCCGTCCGAGCTAGAAGACGGCAGGCCGGGCCACACTGCAACCGCGCAGCTCATCGGCACGCTGGCGCGCCTCAGCTACGACGCGCTGAAGGCTTAAGCGGGGCAACCGGTCCATGGCACAGTCGGACGCTGTACAGGCCTGGAAGAACAAGGTGCGGAGTCACCATGCCCAGTCGCTTGGCGTGCAGGAGAAGAACCCGCCGGACGCGGACTTCTGGCGCACGCGGGCGTTTGGCTTTCGCGCCGACCCGCGACGCGAGCCGGACGCCGCGCTACGCCGCGTGCTCGACATGGCCGGCCCCGACACGACCGTGCTGGACGTTGGCGCGGGCGGCGGACGTCTGGCGCTGCCGCTCGCCCTGCGGTGCCGGCACGTCACGGCGGTCGAGCCGTCGCCGTCGATGGTCGAGCAGCTTCGAGAAGGCGCCGACGAGGCGGGAATCTCGAACCTGTCAGTCGTTCAGGCAAACTGGGAGGACGCCGAGGTCGAGCTGGCTGACCTTGTCATTTGCTCGCACGTCGTCTACGGCGTGGTGGACATCGACCAGTTCGTTCTCAAGCTCGACGCCCACGCCCGCGGCGAGGTCGCCGTGTTCGCGTACATGGACTCGCCCCCAAGCCGTTTCGCGTCGTTCTGGCGGGCGGTCTACCGCGAGGAGCGGCTGAACATGCCCGCGCTGCCCGAGCTGATGCAGGTGCTGTGGCAACTGGGCATCCACCCCAACGTCGAGATGCTGCCGCTTGACGCCCGTTTCGCATTCGAAAGCCGCGAGGACGCCGTGCGCCAGGTGGCGAGCTCCCTGTGGGTGGTTCCGGGCAGCGAGGAGGAGGAGCGGCTCCTCGCCGCCGCGAACGAGCTGCTCGAGGAAGACGACGACAGCTTCAGGATCAAGGGCGCGAAGTTCAGGCCCAACGGCCTGGTCACGTGGAAGCCCGATCGCGAACACGCTGGCTGACAAACCGCATACAAGCAGACCAAGACTCAGGAGGGAGCAATGGCAAAGCCGAAGCAGTTGGGCCACATCGTATTGAGAGTTCGAGACCTCGAAGAGTCGGAGCGATTCTACTCCAACGTGCTCGGGCTGCGCGTCACCAACAAGCGGCCCGGCAGCATGACGTTCATGAGCGCCGGCGACTCGTCATCCCACGAGCTGGCGATGGTGCCCGTGGGGCCTGAGGCTCCGGGGCCGGAGGAAGACCGCGTGGGGCTTTTCCACTTCGCGTGGGAGATGGAGTCCTTCGAGGCGCTGAAGGAGCTCTACCAGCACATGAAGGACGAGAACGTCAACATCGGCGGAATCGGCGACCACGGCATCTCGATCGGCGTCTACTTCTTCGACCCCGACGGCAACCAGATCGAGGTGTTCTACGAAATGCCGAAGTCCGACTGGCCGGAGGACGGCGACCTCTTTTCCGGAGACTTCCCGCTGAAGCTGGAGGAGACCGCCGACGCCACGGCGTAAATCATCCGCACAAGTCCCTTCCTCCCTTGATGGGGGAAGGTCAGAGCCTGCCCTGAGCTTGCCGAAGGGATGGGGGTGAGAAGGAGCCGCATCAAATGACAGCCATGCCAATAGAGCCTTTCGACGACGCCACCGCGATGCTGGCCGCCCTGGACGACGGGGCGATCTCATCGGTCGAGTTGCTCGACTACCACCTGGAGCGCATCGGACGGCACAACCCGACGCTTAACGCCATCGTCACGCCCGACTACGACAACGCACGGGCGAGGGCGCGGGCCGCCGACGAGGCGAGGGCGCGCGGTGAGAGCTCTCCGCTGCTGGGGCTGCCGCTCACCATCAAGGACTGCATCGACGTGGCCGGGCTGATTGGCACCGCGGGGTTGACGGACTACGCCGAGCGAGTGCCGCCGGCCGATTCGCGTGTCGCCGCACGCGTGCGAGAGGCTGGCGCGGTGATAATGGGCAAGACCAACGTGCCGCCCAGCGCCGCCGACTGGCAGTCCTCAAACCCGATCTTCGGGCGCACCAACAACCCCTGGGACCTGGACCGCACCCCGGGCGGCAGCACCGGAGGCGGGTCGGCGGCCGTCGCCGCGGGGCTTACGCCGATCGAGTTCGGCAGCGACATAGGCGGCTCCATCCGCGTGCCCGCGTCGTTCTGCGGCATATACGGGCACAAGCCCAGCGAAACGGCGCTGACCAAGAGCGGCCACTTTCCGGGCTCGGCGCTGCCGAATCCCGGCGTGGTGATGTCGGTGCAGGGGCCGCTCGCCCGGAGCGCCCGCGACCTCGAGCTCGCGTTCGACGCCGCGTCGGGTCCGGAAGTGGGGGAAGACGTGGCCTGGTCCCTGAACGTGCCGCCCGCCCGCTGGGAAGACCTGTCGTCGTTCCGCGTGGCGGTGATGCCGCCCATCGAGTGGCTGCCGGTGGACGACGAGATAGCCGCCGCCCAGCAACGCTTGGAAGACAGCCTGCGCTCCGCCGGCGCGACCGTGGGGCAGGCGCAGCCGGAGGCGTTCGGAGACCTGCGGGCGCACCACCGGCTGTACTCCTCGTTACTGTCGCTGTTTACCGGACCACCGAACGTGGAGCAACGCCGCCGTCGGGCGGCCAACATGCGGGCCACGGGCGGCGAGTTCGAGATCGCCGCGGCCAACGGCATGGAGGCCAGCGGCATGGACCTTATTGGCTGGCTGAGCGAGCGCGAGCGCTACCGGCAGACCTACCGCGATTTCTTCCGCCACTGGGACGTGCTGCTCGCGCCGATAACCATAGTGCCGGCATTTCCCCACACGGACGAGCCATGGCCGCTGCGGACGGTTGACGTCAACGGCAAGGCCGTGCAATACGGCCTTCAGGTGGTTTATCCCGCGGTGGCCACGCTCAGCGGGCATCCCGCTACGGCATTCCCTATGGGCTTGACGACCGGCGGGCTTCCCACAGGCCTGCAGGCGATTGGGCCGTACCTGGAGGACCGCACGCCCATCCGTTTCGCCTCACTCGTGCAATCGCAAATCCAGCCGTTCGAGCCCCCGCCGGGCTACGAGTAGGGGGTAAAGTGGGGCAAGGATTGTCATGCACCACGCGTGCCAGCTCCTCTGACATCGAAACAAGGCTCAAATGAAGCTGGACCTGGCGCAGCCGGCCACGCCCCAACGCTAGGCTATGGTGCGGCATCTTCCGGAGTCGCCCCGACCTGATCGAGCACTCTTTCTACGCAGTATTCGATGTCGTCGCTGACCTGGTAGTTCCAGAACCGGAGTACTCGCCAGCCAAGACTCTCCAGCCGTTCGTCTCTCTCGATGTCAGTCAAGGAATCCGCATGGGTCGTCACCCCGTCGACCTCAATTGCGATACGTTGGTCGCCCAAGACAATCGCAAGGTCTAACCGGTACTGGTTGACGGGGTACTGTGGCATGGGATTAAGTCCGGCTGCGACCAGCGCCTCGTACAGAGGCCTTTCGCCAGGCCCTATGCGCTCGTCACGTGGCAGCGTAGTGTTGTAGGGGCTCGTTGCGGCTCTTGCGATTTCGGCGCAATATGTGGCGAATTGCTCAATGTGAGGAATTCCCGAATTGGCGCACGCGTCAGAGTCTCCAACGACATGTAGCAACGAACGAGCGCGGGTGATTGCGACGTTAAACAGGTTCCCGGTGTCTCCGAGGAAATTCCGTGCTGTTCTAGCGAGGCTCCTCGACAGACACGGCGAGAACAATACTATGTCGCGCTCGTCGCCTTGAAAGCCGTGTGCGGTGTTCACGATAAATTGTGCCCTGTTTAGCACATCATAGGGAACGCTCTGAGTGACTCTTTCACTGATGGCGTTCGCTTGGGCCCGAAACGGAGTTACGATCCCTACTGTTCCGTCAAAACTGTTTTTCAACAGCAGTTCAATCAACTGTGCAACTACGGCGTCTACCTCCGCCATCACTACAACGCTGCCGCCACGTGGCCTCATCGCCGTTCCACTAACGTGTGTCCAGCGGATGCCGTATCTATCGTCCGGTGGGGACTTGAGACGACGATAGTCAGTCCAAATCCGGAGACCGTCACCGTACCAACGCCGATTCGAGAATCCGACGATGTCAGAGTGCGAACGGTGGTGGTCTCGAAGCTGAACGAAGGACTGAAACGCTGGAAGGCTGGTGCTCAGCTCGAATAGCGAATTTACCTGGTATGCGAATATTTGGTCATCTGCTCCCAGACCGTGCTTGGCTTGTAGCTGCTGGTCCCTGCGTCGGCCGATTTTCGTGATATGCCGCAGCTGTTGTGTGTCGCCAATCACCACGGCGCGCTTGGAGCGGTATAGTAATGGGAGTGCGGACGCGATGTCACACTGGCTTGCCTCGTCGATTATGAGCAGATCGAAGAGATTTGGCTTTAGTGGCAGGCTGTTTCTTGCCGAGAGGTTTGTAACGCACCAAGCCGGGATGTGCCTGGACACGGCTGGAAACAAGCGCGCTATGTTCCGCCTATTGTCTATGTATGCTCTGGAGGTCAACCGGTCGCCGGACAACTGTTCCACAAGAGCCCGAAAATTGCCTATGTTAAGACGGTGCTCTGGCTCCAGTCGGTCCGCAACTAGTCGGGCGTGAAGGGTTACTAGTTGCGCGCCAACGTCGGTTGCTTCTGCCCGAGCTCTTCTCAGTTGGCGGGCGACCTCATCACGTGACCTGAGCTGATGAAGTTCGGCCATTGCGGTCTTGCATCTGTCGATGGAATCCAGGGCCTCCCACAGAGACAGCGCCCTAGTTACCCATGTCCGCCATGTCTGGAATGACTCCGCCTCCTCCGGTAGAGGGGTGAGCGGCGGGCATTGGGCCACAGCCTGAGTTGCGATCTCTTGGATTCGACGCTTGTCTTTCGATGAAGACAACATGCGCGAGAACCGCTTCAATATCCCCGGCGATCCCGAAGTGTGCTTGTCAGCGATTTGCAGAGCAAGAACCAATTTCTCCTTGGCCGGCGGTTGCCCACTTGACAGAAAATGCTCCCACTGGTGATGAGGATACTCCTTCTCAAACCTGGCGCGGGCATCGCGTAGAGATGACAACCCCTCGTGAGCAACCCGAATCTGCTGTAGTTCGGCCCAAAGGTCGTCGGCAACGCGTTGAAGCTCTCCGTATCGGTCCTCGAGGTCATTTAATCTCAGGCGGTCTTCCTGCGTAGGCCGCATTGCCAGCATTGCCGCGAGACGTTGGACAAGCTCTTGTCGGAAGTCCCGTTCTCCCGCCCGCCCGCCCGTGCGTATCATCAGTGGATTCGTAGCCAAGGAGTTAACGCGATCCTCCACAACGTCGACGGCCTTGTTGTTCTTACTGGTGAACAGGACCCGCTCACCGCGCAGATACGCGTCGGCAATCATCGCGACGACAATCTGAGACTTTCCGGTCCCTGGCGGCCCAGTAACGGCAGTTAGCGGCGCAGACATCGCCATCTGGACGGCTTCACGCTGCTCCTCGTTAAGGGGCACTGCCTCTATAGCGGCTTGCCCTTCTTCTTCTACAATGTCAGCGCCCGAAGTGTTAACGCCCAAAATGTGGCCTAACGCGGTGGCCCTCCAACCGGGGGCGTTGGAGTCGACCATTTCCTGGAGGTCTCGAACGAGACCATCAGTAAATCTCGGTCGCTCCGTGGCGAACAACACGGCGCTGTTGAAGGTTCCAAGTATTCTGGCGTTTGCCGCTTGGCGGAAATCCAACAGGTTTTGTGGGTCGACGGCATCCTGCACTAAACCATGAGTTCTAAGCCGTTCAAGGAGTTCGAATGTAAGCCGTTTGGGTGGGTCATCCGTAGTGTCCAATAGGCCCAAGGATTCAAGCAACTCGTGCCGGTCCTCCTCCGACTCAGCGACTCTTCTCAAGTACTCAGGATTTAACTGGGGCCAGTCATCTGCGCCAGACAGCCATAGTTCCCGCCCGTTCTGCTCGTACTCAAGCTGCCAGGTGAATACAGGCATAGCATATCGCGTCGAATATCTATTCTCAACGTAGATTGGATAGCCGTAGAGCAGACTGCCCCCTCCGGTTGTTCTGCTAAGCTCGTCAGCAAAAGGGCGCTGCGGACCTTGCAGGGTGATTCTCCGTTGGTTGGCATCGAGACACGAAATGTCGGAAGGGAAAGGCCAGGGGATGAACCGTCTGTCCAAATCGCGAAGAGCGGCCCTCAGCGGTATCCCATCGTCTTCCTTCGCGCAATCGATATAGTAACGCAGCAAGTTCCTGATTCGCTCGGGCAGTGGCTGTACCCGTTGATTGGAACTCTCACTCGTATTTGCGCGGCTCATGGTGATAGGTTCGCCGCGCCCTACGTCGTCGCGTAGAGGCGGTTGATGTTGCCGTGCCTGGAGGGGTCGAGGTCACGGCCTCGCAGCGCGGGATCGTCGGGGCCGTAGCGGGGAGCGCGGTACAGCATGTTGTTGACGCCGCCGAAGCGCCTGTCCGGCACGAAGAACGGGTTGATGTACTCCCAGACGATCTCCTTGCTCGGCGTGACCTCGACCACGCGCCCGGCGGCGCCCTCGCAAACGAGCGTGTTGCCGTTGGGCAGCCGCGACGCGCCGCTGATGTGGAAGCTGAACAGGTGCAGCGGCTGCATTCCCTTGTACTCCCACTCGACCTCGCTGGTGGCGGGGTTCACCTCGACCGCGCGCGAGCCGCTGGGGCCCCGGCGGTGCGGTCCGTTGTCGAACATCAGCACGTGTCCGTTGTTAAGAAAGCTAGCGTTGTGCTGGTGCGAAAGCTCGCCCGGTCCCCACTTCCAAAGGATCTCGCCCTTCTCCCTTCCCAGGATGGCAACGGTGTCGACCTGCCTCATGCTCAGCAGAAAGTCCCCGTCGGGCGTCAGGTCCACCGAGTTGGTGTGGGTCCACTCCTGGCGACGCTCAAGCGGGCAGATGACTTCCTCCTCGGGATCAAGGGCGTCCCACACTGTCCATTCGCTCACGGTCGAGCCGTCGGGTGCAACTTCCCGCACTTTGTCGCCGTACATCGGCTTGCCGGCGTCCTCCTCGCGCTCGTAGCCGCCGCGCACCCGGGCGGACATCTCCACCGGCATCGGCTCCCAGACCAGCGTCAGGGTGTTGCCGTTGTCCAGTCTCAGGAAGTCGTGGTGGACGGATGCGTCCTCGTAGACCCACACCTCGTTGCCGTCCCAGTCCAGCTCGAAGAGGCCGGCGGACGACCCGCCGAACCCGGCTACGCCCTCCACGTCGGGAGGCGGCTTCATGCGGCACAGCAGGTTGCCGTTCGGCAACAGGTAGCCGTGCGGAATTCCGCGCTCGGAATGCCAGCGGTGGCATATCCGCCCCTCCATGTCGATGAGCGTCGCGTGCTCGCCGCCGACGTTGGCCAGCAGCGTATATCCGCGCATGCTGTGTTGGGGTGCGTAGTGAAGTAGACCAATCGGGTGATGGACAGACCAGCCCATGTTACCTCCAGTTTGCTATGTGGATGCGGAGAGCGGAGGAGTGGGGCGGCTAGGGGAGACCGGCGAAGAGGCGGCCGCCGACCACGATGAAGCGCATCGCCTGTTCTGTGGCGGCGGCTATCAGCTCGGCGGCGTTGGCGGTCGACTCGTCGAGACTCATCGGTGAGCTCGTGATGGCGGCGGCAGCGTCGATACCGTGATCGTGCACCAGGCCGTAACGCTCCCCAAGTGAGCCTGACACGCACACCACCGGGATGCCGCGCTCCTTCGCCATGAGCGCCACCCCGATGGGCGCCTTTTTGTAGATGGTCTGATAGTCGAGGCAGCCCTCGCCGGTTATCACGAGGTCCGCGCGCTCAAGGTGGCTCTCCATGTCCACCAGGTCGAGAACTATGTTGACGCCCGCCCTCAGCTCGGCGTCCAGGAAGGCCACGAAGCCGCCGCCGAGACCTCCCGCAGCGCCCGCCCCGGGAAGCTCCTCGATATCGCGACCCAAGTCGTCCCTGACCACCTCGGCGAAGCGGTGCAGGGCGGCGTCCAGCGTCTCCACTATCTGTGGCGTCGCTCCCTTCTGGGGGCCGTAGATGGCGGACGCGCCCTCCGGGCCGGTGAGTGGGTTGTTGACGTCGCAGGCCACCAGGAAAGTCGACTCGCGGGCGCGCTCGTCGAGGCCGGACACGTCGATGCTCGCCAGCCGAGCCAAGCCATCGCCCCCGTGGGGCAGGTCGCGGCCCTCCCGGTCAAGCAGCCGGACGCCCAGCGCCTGGGCCATGCCCGCGCCGGCGTCGTTGGTGGCGCTGCCCCCGATTCCGATGATAAACTTGCGAAACCCCTCGTCCAGGGCTTGGGCGATGGCCTCTCCCAGGCCGTAGGTGGTGGTCAGCAGGGGATTGCGGCTTTCCCTCGGCACCAGTGCCAGCCCGGAGGTTCGCGCCATCTCTATCATCGCGGTGTTGCCATCGCCCAGCGCGCCCCACTGCGCATCTATGCGCTCTCCCAGCGGGCCGGTGACGCTCGCGCTGCGCACGCTGCCTCCCGTCAGGCCGACCAGCGTCTGCAGCGTACCGTCGCCGCCGTCGGCAACCGGCGTGACCTCTACCTCGGCGTCCGCGAACACGCGGAGGACACCCTCGCGCATGGCCTGGCCCGCGTCCACCGCCGAGATGCTGCCCTTGAACGCCTGTGGGGCGACTACGATCTTCATGGCGCGGGCCATTATATCACCTCGACGCCAGGGCGTGCGCCCGGCGGCCAGCGCGACACGTTAGAGCTGCGGTGCCTTCGAGCGCGAAAAATGCGACTCATATGGTGATATGTGAATATCGCGAACCCCTGCATCCCTGTTCAGACGGGCGCACGGCTCAGGTCTTGCCGGACCGGACGGCGGCCTGAGACTTCGCGGTCCGAAATTCGGCTGGAAGAGTCCGATTTCCGCCTTGCCGATTTTCTCCTATTCACATAGGGTGATATTATTATGCCAAGAAAGAAGAGCGAAGTACCCACCCGACAGCTATATGCGGCCGTAAAGGAGGACCTCTACCTGGCCTCCAAGGCGAAGGCCGCGGAGCGCCGAATGTCCCTGCGCGAGTTCGTCGAGCACGCTCTCGGGCTGGCGCTGAACGACACGGAGCAGGCACCCGCGCTGCCTCCCGAACCGTCGGTGTGGGAGGACGAGTACATCCGGCTCCAGGCGCGGCAGCCAATCGGCTCGCCCGTAGAGCTGACCAGGGACGAGGCGGTACGGCTTCTGAGGGCGAGCCTGGAGGATTAGGTCGACCGGGGGCGTTGGCGTCAGCAGGATAGGGGAGCGGCGCCCGAGGGGAAGTGGCTCGCCCGGGCCTGCACCACGTGAGCCGGGCATGGTAGCGGAGCGACGCCCGCGCGGAACTGCTCCCCTCCACCGGTGGGAGACGACCGACAGCGGAGGGGACTTGTTGTAGATTTACTACACATGTGCTGACGGCACATTGGGAAAAGTGCTGCCCCTGCCACCAGCAGGGGAGGGGGAACAATGGCAGACTTTGTACTCGACGCCTCGCTGTTTCGGGCCTACCTTGGCGGAGACCGGTCCGCGCGCAGCGTCGTCGATCGTGTGCTGGACGGCAGCGACACCGCGGCAGTTTCGTCGGCGACCGTGTTCGAGCTGTGGCGCGATCCGACGCTGGACCGGCGGACCGAGATGGCCCTCACCGCGCTGGTTGGATTCGTCGAGGTGGCGCCGCTCTCTACCGAGGCCGCCAAGCGGGCCGGTCTCCTGCTCGCGGCGTGCGGCACGGACAGCCGCGAATCGCTCGGATATCACGCCCTGGTCGCGGCGGTCGCACTGGAGCGGGGGGAGCCGATTTGCACCCTCGAGGCCGACCGGTACTCGGACTTCGGCGTCGAGCTGGTCGCCCATTGACCCCTTCCAAATGCGCCCACGCTCAATTGCATTCTGATGCTCCAAGAGAGACTCGATCCCAGATACGTATTGCATTCAGGTCGATGTCGCCCCGCCATCCGCGCGCCCTTTCGCTGGAACGACTCGCGAAGAGTGACACCCTCACTGGAATCGCTGGCAGGCCCAAGGTGGAATTGATACCGTGATCTTACTTACACATCTCACTTTACGTCTTGGATAGGTGGCGATTGCCATATATCAGGAGCTTCACACTGGCGCTATCGACCGCCAGGTGCGAACATGTGCGTAATCGATATACGATTTCAACAGCGTCGCGTCCCGGCCACCTGGATGTCATGCGGCGGCTCGCCGCGCTCGCGCTGGTCGTGCTCGGATTCGGCGGCTTCCTGCTCGGCCAGACGGCGCCCGCAACTGCCTCCGGCCACCACGCCACGTTGATAACCATCGACGGAACTATCGACGAACTGGCCGCCCGCCACCTCTCGCGCGGCCTGGACGAAGCCATGGATAGGGGAATGCGGTTGGTCATCGTCCGGCTGGATACACCGGGCGGCCTCTACAGCTCCACCCGCGACATGGTCGAGAGTCTGCTCACGTCTCCGATTCCGGTCGCCGTCTACGTGTCGCCGCCGGGTGCGCAGGCGGCCTCGGCTGGCACCTTCATCGCGGCCGCCGCTCACGTCGCCGCGATGGCGCCAGGAACGAACATCGGCGCGGCGACACCTGTTGCCGGCAGCGGCGAGGACCTGCCCGAAACCCTGAAGTCCAAGGCCTCCCAGGATGCCGCCGCCTTCATCCGCAGCATAGCCGACGAGCGGGGCCGTAACCGCGAGATTCTGGAACTGACCGTCCTGAACGCACTTTCCCTCTCTCCATCCGAGGCGCTCGAGCACAACGTCATCGACCTGATTGCCGCCGACCTTCCCGACCTCCTGGAGAAGATGAACGGCATGGAAGTGAGCGTGGGCGGCACGGACGTCACAGTGGACACGTCCGGAATCGTGGTTGCCGAGCTGCAGCCGACGCCGCTGGAGCGTTTCCTGGGCTTCCTTGCCAACCCCAACGTCGCATTCATTCTGCTTACCATCGGCGGCATAGGCATACTCATAGAGCTCATAAGCCCCGGTTTGATTGTGCCCGGGGTGATCGGCGTGGTCGCGCTCGCCTTGGCGTTCACCGCCATCGCGAATCTGCCCGTAAACTGGGTAGGGTTGGGCCTCATCCTGCTCGCGATGCTGCTATTCTATCTGGAAGCGGCGGCGCCTGGGTTGGGCGTTTTCGGCATCGGCGCCGCCATCAGCTTCATCGTGGGCGCTTTTCTGTTGTTCGGAGGGTTCGGCGCGCCGCCAATTCCAGAGCCCAGCTTCCGGGTCAACCTGTGGATAATAGGCATACTAGGGGCCTTCCTGGCGGTTTCCCTCGGACTCTTTCTCAGGGAGAACCACCGCGCGAAAGCGCTGGAGGTCTACACCGGCCCGGTGAGCCTGGTGGGGCAGACCGGCGTAACCGTCACGGCGCTGAACCCGCGTGGCAGCGTCCGGCTCCGCAGCGAATCGTGGAGCGCGGTGTCTGACTCCGGTGATCCGATCCAGGCGGGTGAACAAATTATAGTGTCCGACGTAGAGGGACTAACGCTGAAGGTGTTCAAGGCGGACCAGTAAGCTAAGCAAGAGGAGGACCAGTTGATACCACACATAACCGTCGTAAAGCAGTACGAGCGCCTAGCCGTCTTCTGGCTGGGCAAGTTCACAGGGTTGAAACCGCCGGGCCTGAAGCTTATGTTCTGGCCGTTCAACTCCTACCAGCGAATCGACCTGCGTGAGGTCGTTATCGACATTCCTCGCCAGACCAACATCACGTTGGACAACGCTCCCATCGACATCGACTTCCTGGTCTACATGCGGGTCATGGAGGCTAGTGCGGAGAAGGCGATAATCGAAGTTGTCGACTACCGCGGCGCGGTGATCGGCATAGCCACCACAACGCTCCGAGCGGTAATCGGTGAAATCTCGCTCGACGACGTGCTGTCCCAGCGGGACCGCATCAACGAGCAGCTGCGCCAGAAGCTGGATGAGGTTACCGAGCGTTGGGGCATCAAGGTTACACAGGTGGAGATTCGCGAGGTGGAGCCGGCGCGCGACATTCAGGACGCCATGAACCGCCAGATGTCCGCCGAGCGCTTCCGACGCGCCGCCGTAACGGAGGCGGAGGGCACGCGGGAGGCGGCCGTCACCGTCGCCGAGGGGGAGAAGCAGGCCTCCATTCTGCGCGCGGAGGGCGACCGCCAGGCCGAGATACTTTCCGCCGAGGGCGACCAACAGGCAGCGGTTCTGCGCGCCGAAGGCTTCAGCTTAGCACTGGACAGGATCCACGGCGTAGCCCGAAACGTCGACGCCAACACGCTCAGCCTCCAGTACTTCGACACGCTCAAGCAGTTGGGAAGCAGCCCGTCCACCAAGTTCATCTTCCCCATGGAATTCACCAACCTGCTCAGTCCGTTCATGCGCATGGCGAGTGGCGCGGGCGGGGGCGGAAATGAATCCGACGGGAGCTAAGCGCCACCTATTCAAAACGTAAAGTTCGGCTGCACGCCAGTGTACAGGGACGCGCCGGTTTGGCTCGATCAGGTGGGGAACAGACTAAATTAGACGCAAAAGCTCGTACAAGCGGGGCTACAGATAGTTCTTGACCCGCTTGGCGAGCTTCAGTGTCATGCCCGGGGCGGCCGCGATCTGCTCCACCGTGGCGTCCTTAATGCCCTTGGTGGAGCCGAACTGCCGGATGAGCATACGGCGGCGTTTAGGTCCGATTCCCGGCACCTGGTCGATGATGGATTCGGCGCCCTTGCGAGACCGGCGCTGCCGGTGATACGTGATGGCGAACCGGTGCGCCTCGTCGCGGGCGCGCTGCACCAGGTAGAGGCCCTGGGAGTCGCGGGGCAGCGTGATCGCCTCCTGGACGTGGGGGACGAAAAGCTCCTCGTTCTCCTTCGCGAGGCTCGCCAGCGGCACGAAGTCTATCCCCAACTCCAGGAACACCTGCAGCGCCGCCCCGAGATGGCCCTTGCCGCCATCGATCAGCGCCAGATCCGGCGCTATGCCCCAGGATCCCGCGTCGCCGGACTTGCCGCCGGCATCCCCGTCCCCGTCCTCGGGGGCCTTCGCCGCGTTCCGCGACTCAGCGAGGCGCTTGAACCGCCGCGTCAGCATCTCGCGCATCATCGCGTAGTCGTCCACGCCCTCGACGGTCTTGATCCTGAACCGCCGGTACTGGGACGGCGCCGAGCGCCCATCTTCGAACACCACCATGCTGCCTACCGCGTTGGTGCCCTGTATGTTGGATATGTCGTAGCACTCGATACGCCGCGGCGGCTCGGGCAGGCTCAGCGCCTCCTGCAGCTCCGACAATCCGGCGTGCAGCTTCACGCTGTCCGACGCTCGCCGTATCTCCAGGTGGTCCAGCCCCTGGCGGGCGTTCTCCGCCACCATCTCCATGAGCCTGCGCTTCTGGCCGCGCTGCGGCTTGTAGACGCGCACGCGGCTCCCGCGCTTCTGGCGCAGCCACTCGGCTATCGGATCGGGGTCGTCGAGCGGGTGCTGCACCAGGATGCGGGGCGGAACGTAGGGGGTGGCGTCGTAGAACTGCTGGACGAACGCGGTGAGGATGTCGCTGGGCGTGTCGTCCTGCGTACCCGCCATGATGAAGTTGTCGCGCCCGATGAGCTTGCCGTGGCGAACGAAGAACACCTCCACCCACGCCTCGCTCTCGGACGGGGCCAGGGCTATGACGTCCAGATTCTCCGAGCTGAGGTTGAGCACCTTCTGGCCCTCGTTGACCTTCTCGATGGCCCTGAGCTGGTCGCGGAGCACGGCCGCCCGCTCGAACTCCAGGCCCTCGGCGGCCTCCTCCATGCGGCGGCTTATCGACTTGACGATGCGGTTGGTCTTGCCCTCCAGGAACAGCACCACCTGATCGATGATCTCGGCGTACTGGTTCCGGTCTACCGCGCCGATGCACGGTCCTACGCAACGGTGAATGTAGAAGTCGAGGCACGGGCGCGCGTCGTCGCCCGTGATGGTCTTGGTACAAGAGCGGTAGGGGAACAGCTTCTTCAGCAGGTTGAGTGTTCGCCTCACGCTGCTCGCGCTGGCGAACGGCCCGAAGTAGCGCGAGCCGTCGTTGGGCACCTTGCGCGTGACGTAGACCTGTGGAAAGTCCTCGGACACGTCGATTTTGATGAACGGATAGCTCTTGTCGTCCTTGAGACGCGCGTTGTACTGGGGCTGCCGTTCCTTGATGAGGTTGCACTCCAGGATCAGCGCCTCTTGCTCGGACTCCGTGACGATGAACTCGAAGTCCTCGACCCTGCGCATCATGTTACGGATCTTGGGCACGAGGTTGGGGGTGCTCCCGAAGTACGAGCTGACGCGGTTGCGCAGGCTGGCCGCCTTGCCGACGTACAGCACGCTGCCGTCGCCGTCGTGGAACAGATACACGCCGGGCAACGCGGGGAGCGCTCTCAGGCGTTCTCCGAACTCGCCCCGTTTCGCTTCTGTTGCCAACCCCTTCTCCTACGCCTCACCGTCGCGCCGGCCTCGCTCCACGCGGGGTCTAGCCCAGCACGAACGAGAGCGCCACCAGCACGGCGACCATCAGCGAAGCCAATATGCCTATCTGCCGCAGCTCGCGCCCCAGGTACCGGTAAACGATGGGAGTGTTGGCCGCCGCCGGCCTTCGCTGTCGGCTGGGGGCGGCCTGGGCGGGCGCCGTGGTCGCCGCCACCGGCGCGCGTTGGGCTGCGGGCGTCGGCTGCGACGCCTCGCGCGACTGCGTCGGGCCCGCGGCGAAAGCCTGCGAGCTTGCGCCTGATCGGGTCCTTCGCTTCTTTTGGCTTAGCTGGGCCTGCCTGGAGGCTCGTTTGCGTCCTCTGTTGGGCATCTGGATGTCCTCCTGTGGTGCGTGTTCCTCACGTGGGTGCCGCCTTCGCCCCGGTCCGCCCTCAGGCCCGCCCGGGGCGGTCGTCCCGTGCAGGACGCGATTTCGGGCGGCGCGGGGCCGGCAGGGCGGGTCACCTCGCGCGGGGGTGCGCCATGTCGTACTCTTCTCTGACGTGCTCGCTCGTGAGGTGCGTGTAGACCTGCGTCGTGGAGATGCTTGCGTGGCCCAGCAGCTCTTGGACGTGGCGCAGAGGCGCGCCGCCCTGAAGCAGGTGCGTGGCGAAGCTGTGGCGAAGAGAGTGGGGCGTTATCCTGGCGGTTATTCCCGCACGCTTCGCGTGGCCTTTCAGGATGAGCCAGAAGCCCTGGCGGGTGAGCCTGTCACCGCGCCGGTTCAGGAACAGAGCTCTCCCGGACTTCTCGCGTTCCAGGACGGGCCGCATCTCCTCCACATATTCGGCCACCGAGTCTGCCGCCCTCCGGTGAATGGGAATCACGCGCTCCTTGCCACCCTTGCCAAAGCACCGAACGGACTGCTCCTCGAGGTCCACGTCGTCCGTGTCCAGCGACACGAGCTCGCTGACTCGCATTCCGCTGGCGTAGAGCAGCTCCAGCATCGAATGGTCCCGCTTCGCCTCGGGCGAGTCGGTACTGGATGCCTCTTCCAGCAGGCGGGCGACGTCCTCGACGGCCAGCGTCTCCGGCAGAGACCTGCCCACGCGCGGCGTGCTCAGATTTCCGGTAGGATCGGCCTCGATCACGCCCTCGCCGTTCAAAAACGAAAACAGCGACTTTAGCGAGGCGACCTTGCGGGCGCGCGTCGTGTCGGAGTATTCGAGCTCGATCAGCCGTTCGACGTATGCCGCGACCGCGGCCTCGTCCACCTGCCGCCATTCCGCGACCGGCGCGCCTCGGAATCGGGACTCGTCCAGAAAGTCCAGGAACTGCCTGAAGTCGCTGCGGTAAGCGGCCTGCGTGTTCGGCGAGACGCCGCGCTCTACGGTCATGTAGTTGAGGAACGCTTCGACCTTGTCTCTCATTCTCTCTCGCCGTCTGTGTAACGGCCATCCCTCCGGTCGGGGCTGGCCGGCGCTGTGCGCCCCATTTTAGCACAGAGGGCGTTGGGGGCGTGTGCCCACGTCTCACGGTCTGGCCTCGCCCGCGGGCGGCCGGTCGGCGCGGACGCCTTGACACAGGCGCTTAGCGAACTTAGATTAGGACGACTGGCAATTTGGTCGGAGTAACATTGCATGGTTGAAATCGGAATTGGCTCAAACCTCCTGAGCTTCGGCACCTTCGTGGTGAGCTGGCACGGCTTCTTCAGCTTCATCGCGGTGGCCGCGGCCGTGTTCCTCGTTGGCAGATGGGCGCCGATCAAGGGGATAGACCCCGATGACATCTATTCGATAGCCATCTTCGCCATAATCGGCGGAATAATCGGCGCGCGTGCGGTGCACGTCATTGACCACTGGGACTTTTACCAGCAGAACCCGGCCGACGTGCTCGCCATCTGGGCCGGAGGCATCGGCCTCTGGGGCGGCATACTGGGAGGCTTCATAGGCGGCGCGGGCTACGCGCTCATTGTCAAGCAACCCGTGGGCGTAATCGCGGACCTGACGGCCCCGGCGCTGCTGTTCGTGCAGACCATCGGCAGGCTCGGCGACATAGTAAACGGCGAGCATTGCGCTCGAGCGACCAACTTCATCTTCGGCTTCATGTGGACGAACCCGGCAAGCGACGCCAGGAACTGCGGCGCGGAGGGCGTGGGAGTCTCAGTACAGCCGGTTATCGCCTACGAAATGATCTGGAACATGCTCGCGCTTCTGGTGATCTGGAAGCTGAGAGGCAGGCTGCGGCCCGACGGAATGCTCTTTGTGCTTTACCTGGCTCTCTATTCCATCGGTCGCTTCATGATCTCGTTCGCCCGCACCGACAAGGTCTGGGCGCTGGGGATGCAGGAAGCGCACTTCATCGCGCTGCTCGTGCTGGCCATCACGGTGCCGATTCTGGCGGTGAAGGCGAGGTACACGCCGCGGGACGAGGCGTTCGACGAGCCGGCGCCGGCCTACCAGCGCGGCACTCGCGCCGAGAGGCGGCGGCGCGGCAGGTAGCGCGGCTTTGCGGGCTACTCGGCCGGGCGCATGTCCAGCACGTTAAGCTGGATCTTTGGCCTGTAGCCCCACGTGTCCAGCTCGGGACGGTACACCAGGTCCAGGCCGCGCCACACGCTGTCCAGCATTTCCCCTTGCCCGAACGCGATGGCGTCCAGCGTCACACCGCCTTGCTCCAGCAGCATCTTCAGGTGCCGGCCTCCGCTTCCCACACGCCGCGCCTCCACCGCCCTCGCGCCGCGCGTGAGCAGCACGGGTGCGGGGTTGCCGGCGCCGAACGGCGAGAGCGAACGTATGAACTCGAAGCCGGCGCCGGTCGCATCTTCGAAACCCGACTCGCAGTCCACTTCGATGGTCGGGGCGAGGTCGAGGCCGTCCAGCTGCACGCGGGCGCGCTCTGTCAGGCTCGCCTCGAGCGCGCCGAGCTGGGACGTGGCGATGGTGAAGCCCGCCGCCTGGGGGTGGCCGCCGAACTTGACGAACGGCGCGCCGCTCTCTGCCAGCGCGGACACAACGTCGAACTCGGAGATGCTTCGCGCGCTCGCGCGGCTGACTTCACGGCCGACCGATACGGCTACGGCCGGGCGGTAATGCTGGTCGGCCAGCCTGCCCGCAATCAGACCCAGCACGCCGGGAATCCAGGCTTCGTTCGCGACCCAGATCAGGTGGGGCGGGTCTTCGGCGTCGCTTCGGTCCGCCACCTGGCGGCGTGCCGCGCGCATGGCCGACTCCGTGATGCTTCGACGCTCCGTATTCATCTCGTCGAGCTGCCGCGCAACGTGCCCGGCCCTGAGCAGGCTTGGGGCCGTGAGCAGGGCAAGGCTGACGTCGGCGTGGGCAATGCGCCCGGCCGAATTGATTCGGGGGATGAGGCCGAAGGAGAGGGACTCGCTGTCGATGCTGCCGAGCCGGATGTCGGCGGCCTCGGCCAACGCTCTTATTCCTGGGTTGGCCGTCGCGTTTATGCGCTTGATGCCCTGCTTCACGATGTAGCGGTTCTCGCCCTGGAGCGGCCCTACGTCCGCCACGGTGCCGAGCGCGGCGAGCTCCAGCAGGTGTTTCGGGTACGGCCGGCCCAGCCGCCGGTAGAGCGCCTCGGCCAGCTTTAGCGCCGTGCCTGCTCCCGTCAGCCCGTCGAAGGGATAGCGCGAGTCCGCGCGACGGCAGTTGATAACTGCGCGCGCGTTCGGCATCCCCGTGGTCATGGTGTGGTGATCGGTGACGATGGTATCCACACCCAGCGAAGACGCAAGGTCAATCTCTTCCACCGACGTCGCGCCGCAGTCGACGGTGATCAGCAGCGTAACGGATTTTCCCGCCAGCTCGCGAACGGCGTCCGGGTTCAGGCCGTGGCCCTCCGCCGCGCGGTCGGGGATGTAGGTGTGCACCTGCCCACCAAGCTCGCGCAGGGCGATGGCGAGCAACGCGGTGCCGGTGACGCCGTCGGCGTCGAAGTCGCCGAATATGCCAATCGTCTCGCCGGACCCGAGAGCCGCCGCCAGCCGCTCGACGCCCTCGGCCATGTCGGGCAGGAGCTCCGGGTCGTTCCACTCGGACGCGCCGGAGCCGGTGAACGCCTCGGCCTCCTCGCGGCTCCGCACGCCCCGGTTGTAGAACATCCTCGCCTGGAAGAGCGGCAGCCCCAACTCGTCGGCGAACCCGCTGGGTGGCGGCGGCTTGACCCGCCATCGCATTCGCGCCATGCCAGGCAAGTCTACTCTACCGACCGGAAGACGAGGGAAGAGTTGTGCCCGCCGAACCCGAATGAGTTGCTCATCGCGGTCCTGATGCGGCCCCTGCGCGGTATGTGCGGAGTGTAGTCGAGGTCGCAGTCCATGTCGGGGTTTTCCAGGTTGATGGTAGGGGGCACTATCCAATTGGTGATGGCAAGGACGCACACGCCCGCCTCAAGGGCGCCGCTCGCGCCCAGCAGATGGCCCGTCATGGACTTTGTGGAACTGATGGGAATCTTGTACGCCTCCTCGCCGAAGACGGACTTGGTCGCGAGCGTCTCGAACTTATCGTTTAGCGGCGTGGATGTGCCGTGGGCGTTGATGTAGTCGATCTCGTGGGGCTGGAGACCCGCCTTGTTCAGCGCAATCTTCATCGCGCGGGCGCCTCCCTCTCCACCGGGGGCCGGCTGCGTGATGTGATGAGCGTCGGCGGTCGCGCCGTAGCCCACCAGCTCGGCTATCGGCGCCGCTCCGCGCCGCTCCGCGCTCTCCATGCTCTCCAGCACCAGCACAGCCGCGCCCTCGCCCATCACGAAGCCGTCGCGGGTGGCGTCGAAGGGGCGGGACGCCTTCTGAGGGTCGTCGTTCTGCGTGGAGAGGGCATGGCAGGCGTTGAATCCGGCTACGCCGATGGGGCAAATGCTCGCCTCCGCGCC
This sequence comes from Dehalococcoidia bacterium, assembly GCA_965262385.1. Classification (GTDB taxonomy): domain Bacteria; phylum Chloroflexota; class Dehalococcoidia; order Lucifugimonadales; family CATOSD01; genus CATOSD01. Next base: position 1,087,698 of record CBDHFB010000016.1, read on the forward strand.
GCCCGCGAGTGCCGCATCCACGTCGCCGCGCCGGATGGCCTCGTAGGCAAGGCCAATGCTGTCTCCACTGCTGGAGCAGGCGGAAACGGCGGCGTAGTTGGGCCCTTTCGCGCCGAGCAGCATTGAGACCTGCCCAGAGGCCATGTCCGGCAGCATCATCGGCACCAGGAAGGGGCTGACCCGCTTCGGGCCGCGCGAGTCCAGCACGCCAACCTGCTCGGAGAGGGTGATTATGCCGCCTATGCCGCTGGTTATCATTACGGAGACGCGCTCGCAGTTGTCCGGCTCGATCTTCATGCCGGACTGTTCCAGCGCCTCCAGCGCCGCACCGACGGCAAGCTGAACGAACCGATCCATGCGCCGGGCCTCCTTGCGGCCCACCAGCGTAGTCACGTCGTAGTCTTTCACCTCGGCGGCTATGGTGGTCTCGAAGCCGTCAGAGTCGAACGCGGTGATGTGGTCAATGCCGGACTTGCCGGCCACCAGGCTCTTCCAGGTCGATACCGCGTCCAGGCCGACGGGACTTACTATCCCAATGCCGGTTACGACAACTCTATTGCTCATAGTCGGGCATCTCCAGGGCCTCCCGGTTCAGCGAACGTTGCCTCGGCAACGTAGGCGTCAACGAGGCCGTCTTTCAACTCTAATTCGCTGATCGGGTGCGGTAGGTTGGTCGTCTGGTTGGAGCGCATGGCGTGGACGTTGGCATCGTAGAACTGCGTTCGAGGCTCGACCGCAAGATTCACCATAACGCCGCGGCCGTCGTTCCACTGCAGCAGCCATGAACACTCGAAGAACACCGCCTCCTCTTCGAAGTCCGCAGGCCGCATCGACGCGCCCCGCGTGGTGTCCAGCTCCCCGGCCTTGCCCAGCAACTCCCGGTTCATCTCGTCCAGCAGGGAACAGGCCAGGGCGTCCAGGCGGTCTGCCTCGACCCACAGCTCGCGCACGGCCAAGGCGTCCGACGGGGAGGTCGGCAGGCTCTGGCCGACGCGCCCGACGAAGTCGACCGCCTCAGCGTGATACTGCGCCAGCCTCCTGGCGCGCTCTATCCAGGTAAGCCCGTTTCCAAAGCCAGCCTCTGGCAATACAACTCCTAGGCTGCCGGCAGCGCGGCATTCACAGGGTATAGGCATCGAGCCACGGTTCGTTGACGCCGTTAGAGAGTCATCCATATAATACCACAGGCTCGACTATGGATATTCTCGCCTTTTCCGACACCCAAGTACCACCGCTCATGGCGGGTCAACGCCCGCCCAGCGTGTCTATCGAGACGCACGGCTGCAAGCTCAACCAGGCCGACTCGAACGTGCTGGCCAGGGAGTTCGCGCAGGCGGGCTTCCGGATAGTCGCGAACGACGAACCCTCCGACGTGTACGTCGTCAACTCGTGCACGGTTACGCACGTCGCCGACCGCAAGGCGCGCCATTCGCTGCGGGCGGCGAGGCGGCGCAACCCCGGCGCGACCATCGTCGCGACCGGATGCTACGCCCAGCGCGCGCCAGGCGACCTGCGGGGGCTGGAAGAGGTGGACATGGTGGCGGGCAACACGGCCAAGTCCGTCCTCGTGCGCCAGGTGGTCGAGCGGATGGGAGGCGCCACCCAGCCGTGCGCCGTGGGGGACGACGTGGACCTGGCACTGAGTCCCAGGGCGGTCCGCACCAGGGCGATGGTGAAGATCCAGGAGGGGTGCGACCAGGTCTGCGCCTACTGTATCGTGCCCAGGGTGCGGGGCAGGGAGCGCAGCATCCCGGCGGGGGAGATCGTGGCTGAGGTTCACCGCAATCTCGAGCGCGGCCACAAGGAGATCGTCCTCACCGGCACACAGCTTGGCTCCTACGGCTTCGACCTGGAAGGGGAGACACTGGCGGGCCTTCTGCGGCGAGTACTCCGCGAAACGGACGCCAGCCGGCTGCGGCTGTCATCGCTGCAGCCTCAGGACATCGACGCCGAGCTGCTCGAGCTGTGGGCGGACCCCCGACTTTGCCCGCATTTCCACCTGCCACTCCAGAGCGGAAGCGACCCGGTGCTCCACCGGATGCGGCGGCGCTACAACGCCGAACGCTACGCGGACGCCGTGGAAAGGATTCGCACGGCTGTGCCAGCCGTTTCGGTCACGGCGGACGTCATCGTGGGCTTCCCCGGCGAGGACGAAACGGACTTCGAGGCGAGCTACACACTCTGCGAGAGCCTGGCGTTCGCGGACGTGCACGTGTTCCCGTACTCCGTACGGCCGGGCACCAGCGCCGCCCACTTCGACGGGCTCATAGACCCGCGTGTGAAGGCGGCCCGCGTCGGGCGTCTCCTGTCGCTCGCCAAGAGGCAGTTCGCCGCCTTCCGGTGCGCCGCCCGCGGCCAGGTCAGGCCGGTGCTCTGGGAGGAGCGCAGGGCGGATGGCGAGACGGCCAGGTGGTATGGGCTGACCGACAACTACCTGAGGGCAACCGTCTCGAGCCCCCGCAACCTGGCAAACGTCATCACGCCCGCGCGGCTTGGCGAACTGTCGGACGACGGGACCATCTCCGCTGAGATAGCGCGTCCGACCGTCGCCGGCCTCTGAAGAGCGCGGGCCACGCCTGCCACTGCCCGGCGAGGGGGGCGGCGCTGCGCGCGCCGCCCCCCTCGCCGGGGAATCGGCTACATCACCACTGGCAACAGTTGCGGCCTGCCGTGCCGCTCCTCCACGTATCCTGCGCGGTGATCGTTCCCGTGCCCGAAGGCGACTACCCAGCCGCCTCCCATGATCATGTTCAGCAGCTCGCGCTTCTGGACCAGCGTCTCGTTGGGATGTTCGTCGATCGCCGGGATGTAGGGAAGGGGAAGATGGTAGGGCGTCGGTATGAGGTCGCTGGCGTATACTACGCGCTCGCCCCCACGCTGTATCAGCACTATCTGGTGCCCGGTAGACGGCCCGCTCGTCGCCCTCACCGTGATGCCGGGAATGATCTCTTGGTCGTCGTCGATTAGGTCCAGCACGCCCTTTTCGAAGAGGGGAAGAAAGTCGTCGGCATAAATGTGGGGCGCCACCCGCTCGTTGGGGTTGTTGGCGTCCTCCCAGCACGCCCGCTGCACCAGGTATCGCGCCTTGGGAAATGTGGGAATGGCGTTGCCGCTGCGGTCCAACTTGGTGCACCCGCCCGCGTGCTCGAACGTCAGGTGGGACAGGATCACGATGTCGATGTCGCGCGCCGTCAGGCCTACCTCTCGAAGGCCCTTCAGCAGCTTGTTTCCGTTGAGACTGTACAGGTCCTTGAACTTCTCTGCCCGCTTCGCCCCAGCCCCGGTGTCCACCAGAATGTTGGTCTCCGGTGTGCGTATGAGGAGGCAGTTCAGCGCGAGCCGGACGCGGTTTCTCCTGTCGGGCTTCACGTGCTGCTCCCAAGTAGACTTTGGTACCTGGCCGAAGACGGAGCCCCCGTCCAACAGGTAGGTGCCATCGCTTATCACGTTGATAGAAGTCGTACCTAGTTCCACCCCTAAACCTCCGTTGCCCTGGTTGGCTGCCGCTCACGTGCCAGGAGCCGGATTGAATGACGCCGCTGGCTACGCCGAGGGCTTTCGTCAAGTAAGTAAGGTGCTGCCGTTCAGCGTTTTCGCCGTGCCGGCTCGGTCCAGGAACATCGGCGGCTGGCGGGGCGGACAGCGAGACTGCCCCAATAACAGGCCGCGCGAGAATCCAATAGCTAAGGATGAGCGAGCCGGACGAAGTGAGGAGTCTCCGCTCGGGATGGGCAGTTGGTCGCAGAAGCCTGAGCTTGTGTAACCGATGCGCGGGCAATGCCACGAAGAGCCGGGCGCGTCGCCGGGCCGATCTGGCGTTTTGCGGCCGGTGCCCCGTCACCCTGTGGCGAGGCCCACGGCCTTCGAGTGTGCGGCCCTTTGAATGCCCGTCGCCATTTCCGCCAAAGCGAGAATACAGCGGCGCTTACGAGGCTGGATGATGCCCTCACCCCCATGACCTCGCGATGCCGGAGAGAACTGTTGCACGTCTGCCCGGTAAGAGGTTAGCCACCCTGGGCTGGTGGGGTGATTTCTTAGTCTGCTTCCCGCGAAACCCTCTAGTCTTCGTATGTAAAGTCTAAGCCGAATACTATAACTTGTAAAGCGAAAACTCGGCGTCGTTTGCGCGATAACGCATCAACGTGGCGCGACACATACCCGAAAAATCGGACCTGTCGGAGCCAGGAGGAGAGATTAGGTCAACCCTCGCGGGCCGCCACTCCGCGACGGCAAAGTTCGGGGCGACTCCCCAACTTCAGGATGGGAAGTCGCCCCGAAAAGGTTGCACTAGCTTAGCGAATGTTGCCCTGGCGGGAGTCTATCCGCGCAGCTCGGCTATCGCGGAGGCCATCGCGTCGATGGTCTGCTGCACGTCCTCCTCGGTGTGCGCCACGGAGACGTAGAACTTGGACGTGCCCTTCAGCACACCGCGCTCCTTCATCAGCCGGTTGAACTCGCTGAACAGGGACTTGTCGGCCCGTAGCGTTGAGCGATAGTCGGTCACCTCGTCGGTGGTGAATAAGACGTCGAACAGGGGCGGCTCGCCAACCACGCGCGCGGGCAGCTCGGCCTCGTCGAGCAGGCGTTGCAGCTCGCCCTTCAGGCGGCGGCCCGTGGCGAACAGCTTTTCGTAGGTGCCCTCGCGCTTGAGGATGTTGAGCGTGGTCAGCCCGGCTACGGCGGCCACCGGGTTGCCGCTGAGCGTTCCGACCATTGGCAGGTGCTCGCCCGGCTGCGTCGCGTTCGCGTTGAACTGAGCCATCAGCTCCTCGCGGCCCGCGACCGCCGACAGGGGATAGCCTCCGGCAACCACCTTGCCCAGCGAGCACAGGTCCGGCGTAACGCCGTAGTACTCCTGGCCGCCGCCGTAGGCGAATCGGAATCCGGTCACCACCTCATCGAAGATTAGCGGAATCTCGTACTGCTGCGTGATCTCGCGCAGGCCCTGAAGAAAGCCGGGCTTGGGCGGAATGAGCCTCTGGAACGGCTCCACTATGACTCCCGCCAGCTCGTCGTGGTGGCGCTCGATGATGGCGGTGGTCGTCTCGAGGTCGTTGTACGGCACGATGAGCATCTCGCTCTCGACGGCCTTGGGTATGCCGGGCGAGTCCGGTGTCGGCAGGGGGAACTGCTGCGGATTGCTTGGCCCCATGCTCATCAGGGCATAGTCGTTCATGCCGTGAAAGCCGCCCTCGAACTTCAGTATCTTGTCCCGCTTGCGAAAGGCGCGGGCCGCGCGCATGGCGAAGAAGGTCGCCTCTGAGCCGCTGCTGGCGAAGCGCACCTTGTCCGCGCAGGCCATGGCGTTGCATATCTCTTCGGCCAGCAGAATGGCGTGCTCGTTGTTGGCGAAAAACGTCGAGCCGCGCTCGATCTGCTCACGCACCGCGGCAACCACCTCCGGGTGGGCGTGGCCCAACAGCATGGGACCGGAGCCCAGCAGGAAGTCGATGTACTCGTTGCCACTCACGTCCCAGACCCTGCCGCCGCGTCCCTCGCGGATGACCAGATCGTTCGACATGTTGCCTATGCTGCCGCCGGGCAGGTAGCGGTTGGCTTTGTCTCTGAGCGCGCTCTCCTCGTCGGTTACGATTCGTTCGGACATGCGTTGCCTCCAGCATTGGCTAGTCGCGATCGCCCGGTCGTTAAGGTTAGGATGCCGGGCACCCGAATTATAGCAGCAAGGCGCTGGGGCTGCACGGGAATTTCCACGCGACATCGCCATCGCGCTTGCCCGTCTAAAGCAGAAACACCGAACTCAGTTGTTCGCCACCACAAGTTCGTATGAATGCGGCTCGGGCACTGGCAGCCCCTCTTCCATCAGCGCGGCCACATACATTTCGATGGCCTGCAGGATGAGCGCATAGACCTCCTCCCTGGTCTCGGCAGCCGCAACGCATCCTGGCAAGTCCGGGACATGTGCCCCGAAGCTAGTCGGGCCCTTCTCAATAATCACCGCATATCCCATCGTAGCCTCCCGATTCACTTGAGGCCGGCCGCCTCAATTCCGCACTCAACTGCCTGCGCGCTGTCGCCATAGCCGTGGGCATGTTCTATAATGCCGTCTATACCAATTCAGGAGGCGATTCGTGGACATAAGAGTTGTGCGGGGCGACATCACGCAGCAGCCGGTCGGCGCCATCGTGGTGAACCTGTTCGAGGGCGTCACGGCGCCCGGTGGGGCGACGGGCGCGGTGGACCGCGCGCTCGACGGTGCGATATCGAATCTCATCGAGGAGGGCGAGATCAAGGGCAAGAGCGGCGAGACCACGCTCATTCACACCCTGGGCAAAATGACCCCCGCGCGCGTCGTGGTCGCCGGACTCGGCAAGTCCGACGGCTTCGACGCCAACGGCGTGCGCGATGCGGCGGCGGTGAGCGCCCGGCGGCTCCGTGGCGTCGGCGTATCCACCGCCGCGACGATCACGCACGGCGCAGGCATCGGCGGCCTGGACGCCGCGGCGGCGGGCCAGGCCATGGCCGAGGGCATAGAGCTGGGACTCTACTCTTTCGACAAGTACAAGTCCGAGGGAGGCGAGTCCAGCCTGGAGGAGATCGTCATCGTCGAGGCGGACGACGCCAAGGCCGCGCAAATCGAGGAGGGCATTTCGCGCGGCCGAGCCATCGCCGCGGCAGTCAACCTGTGCCGCGACATGGCGAACGAGCCGGCCAACCACATGACGCCGACGCGCATGGCCGAGATAGCCCTGGAGGTGGCGCGCGAAAGCGGCCTGCAGCTTGAGGTGCTCGACCGGCCCCAGATGGCCGAGCTCGGAATGGGCGCTCTGCTCGGCGTGGCGCAAGGAAGCGACGAACCGCCCAAGTTCATCATACTCAGCTACGAGGGCGACCCCGATAACCCCGAGAACACGCTGGCAATCCTGGGCAAGGGCATCACGTTCGACAGCGGCGGCCTGGACATCAAGGGCGCGGCGGGCATGGCCACCATGAAGGGCGACATGGCCGGCGGCGCGTCGATAATCGCGTCCATGCAGGCCATCGGCAAGCTCAGGCCTCGCATCAATGTCACCGGCATCGTGCCCGCCACCGAGAACATGCCCGGCGGTCATGCCCAGCGACCCGGCGACGTGGTCAGGGCCATGAACGGCAAGACCATCGAGATTGACAACACCGACGCGGAGGGCCGCCTCGTCCTGGCCGACGCCGTGTCCTACGCACGTTCGCGCAACCACACGCGCATAGTCGACGTCGCCACGCTGACCGGCGCCGTGGTGGTGGCTCTCGGCGACGTGTGCACCGGCGCGTTCGGCAACGACCAGCAGTTCACCGACAGCGTCGTCGCGGCGGGGAATCAGGTCGGAGAGCGCATCTGGCAGCTTCCCACGTTCGATGAATACAAGCAGCAGTACAAGAGCGACGTCGCCGACATCAAGAACACCGGAGGCCGTGGCGCGGGCGCGACGATCGGCGCCCAGATCATCGGCGAGTTCGGCGAGGGCGCGTCGTGGGTCCACCTCGACATCGCCGGCACCTCGCGGGCGTCCAGCGAGAAGGGCTACGTCCCCAAGGGCGCCACGGGCGTGCCCGTGAGGACGCTCGTGAACCTCGCCCATAGTCTCGCCGAGGGCTAGTCCCCCGTCCGATAGCGTACACACGTCCGTCATTCCGGCCTCCGAGCAGCCGTCATTCCGGCCTCCGAGCCGGAATCTACGGGCGGGTGATGCCAAGAGTGGTATGCGGCGAGTGGTATGCGGCTGATCCAACAGCGGGCGTGACCAGACAACCCCGCGCCTTTTCCCGCACACCACAATTTTGTCATTCCGAGCGGAGCGCAGCGCAGCCGAGGAATCTCGAGCGCCCGCAAGGCAGCACCGGACCGCTCTCGGCGAGCCGCGGGTTCTCGCCGCTGGGCGCCGATGCATCGCCCGAGCCGCCAAGCCGCTATAGTTGACCACCGGACTGGCGCGGTGCTAGAATCGCTTCTGCCCAGATGGTGAGCGTGGCCAAGAGGTTAAGGCGCCAGGTTGTGGCCCTGGAGATCGAGGGTTCAAATCCCTTCGCTCACCCCATATCACCTGGCGCGCCGACTCTCCCACTAGATACCCGAACATGGAGGATGCGCGAATGCCCCACGCTTACGAAGATGTCCTGGTCGTGCGCGACGGCGATGCCAGGGGCAACCGCATGGTGGTCAGACTCACAACGTCGGCGGGACGGCCGATCTTCGCCATTGGCGTGCCCCAGCCCGACATCGAGGACCGCCTCGGCCCGACGTGGGCGTACCTGTTCGAATGCGAGGGCGTGAACCTCGTGGACGCGGGCGCCCACGGCACGCTCGACGAGCTCAACGACGGCATCGAGACGGCTGGGTACTCACCCCGCGACGTCGACCGCGTCATCATCACCCACGGCCACTCCGACCACGACGGGGCGGCCTTCCGGTTCGTGCGCGATGCCGGCGCCGAGCTATGGGCGCACGAGGTGTATGCCCGCACGCTGCCCTTTGACGACTCGCGGATTCAGCGGAGCCTGAAGACGCCTCTCGCCGCCCAGATGGACGCCCTCAAGTCCCGCAACGGTCGTTCGCGCGACTCCGACTCCTTCTGGCACTCCGAGCCCGGCTATGCCGAAGCCAAGAAGGCCGCCGAGGTGGACAGGCGCGTGCGCGGCGGAGAGCGTGTGGGCGACATGCGACTGATGCACACGCCGGGGCACTCGCCCGACGAGCTGTGCGTGGTGCTGGACAACGTGGTCTTCACCGGCGACCACGTGCTGCCCGAAATCACGCCGCATCCGACCTGCAGGGTGCGCTTCACCGAAGAGGTGGGGCGTGCGCTCTCGCCGGAGTACACCGACGCCGACGCCCTGTACGGTCTGGAGACCTACATCCGGTCTCTGCGCATGGTCGAGGAGCTTGGCGAGAGCATCCAGGTGCTGCCGGCGCACAGGCTGTTCAACAAAGGACGGTTCAACTTCAGCGACATCGGGCGGATCGGGGAGATAATCGAGCACCACGCCGAGCGCCTGGAGATGGCACTGGACGTTGTCGACGGCGATGGCGGCACTCTCACGGACGTGACTCGCGCTCTCTTCCCCAGGCAAACGCCGAGCAGTCCCGTCTATCACCTGGCGCTGACTGAGGCGATGGCCCACGTGGAGTTGCTGCACGAGTCAGGCGACCTGGACGTCGACTACGGCGGGGCGCTCCGCCCCACCGGCTCGCGCAACTACCTGCAGCTCGTGGGCGGCTCCGCCAAGGCCAGGCTGGCAACGTGACCGTCCGAACCGGCGCGCGCCTGTAGCTCAACGGACAGAGCATCGGTCTTCGGAACCGAGGGTTGGGGGTTCGAATCCCTTCAGGCGCGCCACCCAATCCAACCCTGGCAATCTCAATCGAGGCCGTGGACATGGGCGCACTGGACGACATAACGGTTCTCGACCTTTCCCGCATTCTCGCCGGCCCGTTCTGCACGCAGATGCTGTCGGATCTGGGCGCTACCGTCTGGAAGATCGAATCCCCGTGGGGCGACGATACTCGGCGCTGGGGCCCGCCATTCGTGGAGGGCGAGAGCGCCTACTACCTGTCCACCAACAGGGGCAAGAAGAGCGTCGCGGTCAATCTCAAGGACGCTAAGGGACAGGAGCTGGTGCGCGGGCTCGCCCGCAGGGCGGACGTGCTCATCGAGAACTTCAAGGTGGGAGACCTCGCCCGCTACGGCCTGGACTACGCCAGCCTGTCGGAAGCCAACCCCGGCCTCGTCTATGCATCGATCACGGGATTCGGACAGACCGGCCCGTGCGCCTCCGAGCCCGGCTACGACGCCGTGTTGCAGGGCATGACCGGCCTGATGAGCGTAACCGGCGCCGCCGACGGCCCCCCGATGCGCGTGGGCGTCGCGGTCGTCGACCTCATGACCGGCCTCACGACTACCATTGGCGTGCTCAGCGCGCTGCACGAGCGCCGCGCCACGGGACGGGGCAAGCACCTGGATTTGTCGCTTTTCGACGTGGGCGTCATGGCCATGGTCAACCTGGCGCAGAGCTACCTCGCCGACGGCGTAACACCGCCCAGGCTCGGTACTGCCCATGCCCAGATAGTCCCGTACCAGGCATTCGAGGCATCGGACGGCTTCTTCATGCTCGCGGTGGGCAACGACGCTCAGTTCGTGAGGATGGCGGAGGCAATTGGCCTGCCCGAGCTGGCGCGGGATGAGAGGCTGAATACCAACGCCAGCCGCGTTGCGCACCGCGAAGAGCTGATCACCACGCTAAGCGCCAAGTTTGCCGAGCAGTGCCGCGAGGACATTCTGCGAACCCTTGAGCGCGCCACGGTCCCCGCATCGCCAATCTACGATGTCCCGGACGTGATGCGCGACCCGCAGGCCGTAGCCAGGGGAGTGGTCTGGGAGGTGGAGCACCCGTCGCTGGGACGGCTGCCGCTCATTGCGAATCCGCTTCGCCATGCGAGCGAAAGCCCCGCCGCGCCCGCTGGCCATCCGCCGCTGCTGGGCGAACACACCGCTGAGACGCTGCGCACGGCTCTCGGACTTAGCGAGTCCGAGGTCGCCGCGCTGGAACGGGACGGAGTAATCTCCCTGGCGGGAGAGTAGGGGAGAACACTCCATGGCATTGACGCTGAAAGAACTGGACGGAATGACCATCGAGCAGGCGCAGGCGCTACCCTTCGAGGCACGCGACGCGCTGCTCGATCTGATAATCGCCGACGGGCGCAGCGAGGCGACGGACGAGGTGTCCTACCGCACCGGCCTGTATTGCGATTACTTCGAAGAGGACCTGACGCGAATGCTCAAGGTGCGCGCGGTGCGGGTGCTCTGCCGCGGCACCACGTCGTCCGGATTCGATGGAGTGGTCGTGGGCGAAAACGACGAGGAGCAGTACCGCGCCGCGTTCCGCCACCTCCAAACCTCCCTCCGCGCCGCCGGCACCCGCTTCGACCGCGCGGTCAACCTGGTCGCCTACTTGACGGACATGAACAACTGGCCGCTGTTCAACCACGTCTACCGGGAGTTCATCCCCAACCCGCCGTGCCGCGCCGTCATCGGCACCACCGGCCTTGCCCAGAAGTCCATCACCGTCGAGCTGGTCGAGTGCGTGGCGTACAAGGTCGCCACCTAGCGCCATTGCCACGCAATACCCGCTCTCTCACGACAGGAACCAGCGGGCCATTTGCTCGTCCGGGCCGCCTGGGTCCCGGTACACGCTGGCCACCTGATCCGCCAGTTCCTCTGCGTGCCCGCGGCTCGGCTGCAAGCGCTTGGCCCAGAATCCGATGTCGTGGGCCGAGCGGCCGCCCGTAGGCAGCATCTCATCGAGTGCCAGAACGTCGACTTTGCGACGCCGGAGCGCGCGCGCATACACACGGCGGTACACCCGCGGAGCGTAGCCCTCGCCGCCAGCAGTAGCGATGCCGAGCTCACCGGCGGCGCGCAGCACCTCGGCCCACAGCCCGCTCACAACCTGGGGCGCGGCGTCGGCGCGCTCGCGCTCGTGGCCCGGCGACACGGACGTGCGAGCGCGGGCGTGCTCGATTTCGCGGCGGACTCCCGCCGAAGGCACCACGAGCACGAACCGCGTATCCGGCAGACTAAGCTCGTCCTTTGGAGCGCCTCCGAGTGGCGATGCCAGCTGCGCGAACCGACCCCCGACCAGCGGCGCCTCGACGGCCAGCAGGCAGTCGTCGCCATAGTGCCTCGTACGCCAATCCCTGACGGCCCTCCTCGCCCACACCCCTGCAGCACGGCGGATCACTGCGTGCGTCACGCCGTCAACCTCCGGGTAGCGGGCAAGGACCGCGGGGGACTCGAACGCCAGCCGCGCGACGTCCCATTGCAGCAGGTGTACTGGGCGGCCCGCGCCGTGCGCCATCCGCGCTAGCTGACCGAGCATCAGGCTCTTGCCCACTCCGGGTATGCCGCAGAACACGACGATCTTGCGGCTCAGCGCGAGTCTCTCGACGGCTCGAAACAGCACCGAGCGGGGAGACAGCAGAATGCCACCCCCGTCGCCGGGGCTGGAGGGCGGGCCGCCGCTATTGGCGATGGCGGTCCTCTCGGTCCGCCCCGGCGTCGCGATCGGCGGTGTAGGCGTCGAGCGCCTGGGCGAGTCGGCGCACGCCCTCCTGTAATCCATCGACGTCGTAGAGGGCGAAGCTCATGCGGAGCCAGCTTGAGCGCGCGCCGTCCACGGAGAACAGGCTGCCGGGCAGGTACGACACGCCCGCCTCGTGCGCGTGGGGAAGCAGAGCCTCCGTGTCCACGCCCTCGCCCAGGTCCAGCCAGTAGAAGTAGCCACCGGTTGGCGTCGCGTAGCCGCACCGGTCCGCCAGTCGCTCGCGCAGGGCGGCGTCGACCGCGCGGATGCGTGCGGCGTAGGTGGCCCTGAGCCGGGCGACGTTCTCCTCGAGCAGGCCCAGGGCGATGGTCGCGTGGGCGATGGTCGAGGAGAAATGGCTGATTCCACCGCCGCTTATGGCGAAACCGGAATTCGTGAAGCGCGCCGTGAGCGCCGCGTTCGCCTGCACCCAGCCCGCGCGCAGCCCCGGCGACAGTATCTTGGAAAAAGACCCTATCGACACCACGCGGCCCCGCGGCGTGCGATCGAACGCGACGAGAGGCGGAGGCGGGGGCGCGCCGGCGTGCAGCAGTTGGTACACCTCGTCGGCGAACACGACGAAGCCGTGCTCGTCCGCAAGCTGAACGAGCCGGCGGCGGCGCTCCTCGGGCAGCACACGGCCCGTGGGGTTCTGGTACGTGGGAATTATGTACAGCGCCGCCGGATTCGGACTTTCCGTTTTGGTTAGCTTGTCCTCCAGCACGTCCATCCTCATGCCCTGGGCGTCCGTGGCTACCCCCTCCACGTTCAGGCGGTGGTCTCGAAAGATGCCGTGCGCCAGGTGGTAGGTCGGCTCCTCGACGTACACGGTGTCGCCCGCCTGGGTGAACAGCGTGCAGGCCATGTCCAGCCCCTGGGACGCGCCGCTCGTCAGGAAGAGCTGTTCCGGTAGCACGTCCATGCCGTAGGCCGGCTGATTCGAGAGGAAGCCGGACAGGGACTCGAGCAGCGGCCCGAAGCCCTGCACGGCGCCGTACTGGAGCGCAGCGACGGACTCGCCGCCCAGCACGAACTCGGCGGCGCGGCGCACGTCCGCGAGGGGGTGCAACTCCTCTGAGGGGTGGCCCCAGCCCAGGTCGATCACGCCGTCCGCCATCGAGATTAGCAGCGAAGGCAGGCCGCCTTCGTTCGAATTCCGGGCTGAGCTCACGGTGTCCTCACTCTATGCTCTCGTCGTAGTCCATGCCGACGTGGCCCTCCGCCTCCAGCCGCGCGTACTCGTCGTCCGAGTAGCCCAGCAGACGCTTGTAGACGTACTCGTTGTCTTCGCCTAGGCGCACCGGCCCGCGCCGGAATCGCGGGAACGAGCCCGACCTTCTGTATGGCGCCCCGGGGTAGAGATGCGTGCCCGTGTCCTCCTGGTGCGCCTCCTGGAAGAAGCCGCGCTCGCGAAGCTGAGTGTCGGCGTAGGCGTCGGCCTGGTCCAGCACCGCGCCCGCGGCGACCCCGGCGGCCTGCAGCGCCTCCATCACGTCGACGTGGCCCCTCTCCGACGTCCACTCCGCGATGCGCACGTCGAGGCTATCCTGGTTGCGCAGCCGCGACTCGTGGTCGGCGAACGCGGCGTCCAGAGTCCATGCTGGTCCGCCCAGCGCGGCGCGAAAACGCCGCCAGTCCCGTTCGTCGTACAGCGTGACGACAACCCAGCGGTCCGAACCCCTGCAGGGATAGCAGCCCTGGATTGCGTGTGGATGCCTGTTCCCCCGCGTACCGCCGTTCCGCCCGTTCATCGAATAGTCCATGAAGTGCGCGCCCAGCATGGGAATGAACGCCTCGGCTTGCGCCAGCTCGATGAGCTGTCCCTCGCCGGTGCGCTCGAGGTGGTTCAGAGCGGCCAGCACCGCGAACGCTCCGTGGGTGCCCCCGGCAGCGTCGCACACCAGCACCGGCGTCACGGAGGAGACGTCCATGTCCGCGTAGCCCCTCAACATGGTGTGGCCCACCACGCTGTCCATGTGCAACCCGAAGCCGCGGTGGTTCTTGTAAGGGCCGGAGTTGCCGTAGGCGGGCATTCGCAGCATGATGATGCGCGGATTGATCGCGCTCAAGCGCTCGTATGAGATGGACAGGCGCTCCATCGTGCGAGTCGGGTTGTTCTCCACGAACACGTCGCTGACGGCAACCAGTCGGTCCAGCACCTCCTGGCCTTCCGGCCGGAGCAGGTCGACCGTCATGCTCCGCTTGTTGCGGGCGTGGGCGTTGAACAGGGGAGTGCGGTTCCAGGGCCGCGCTCCCGGCACGCGGCCTGGAAGCCCGCCGAGGTAGAGGGCGGTGACGTCGAGCTGCTGCTTGTTCGGACGCGCCCGCGCGCCGCGAGTTGGCGCGGGCGGAAACGTCTGCGTCGACTCGATGCGGATCACCTCGGCTCCCATGTCGGCCAGAAACGAGGTGCAGTAAGGCCCCGCCCACACTATTGTCAGGTCGAGCACGCGGACGCCTTCCAGCGGCAGGGCGCCGGCGCGCGGCTCCGCGCCGCCCGCCTCACACAACGCCGTTGTCCCTCAGCACCGCCACGTCCGCCGCGCTGTAGCCGAGCTCCGCGAGCGCCTCCAGCGTGTGCTGGCCAAGCAGGGGAGCGGGCCGGCGAATCGACCAGGGCGTTCGCTCCATGGCGAAGGGTCGGCCGGGGTAGCGCAGGCGGCCGGCCGTCGGATGGTCCGCCTCGGCGAAAGCGCCGCGCTGCGCGAACACGGGGTCGGCGTGCAGGTCCGCCATGGTGTTGATGGGAGCGCTCAGCACGCGCGCGCCCTGCGCGGCGGCCCACACCTCGCGCTTGGTGCGAGACAGCACCCACGGATAGAAGAAGGCCTCGAACTCTGCCTTCAGGTCGGGGTCGTGCTGCGCGTCCGGCGCGTGCCACCTCTCCTCCTTGAGGAAGTCCGGCTCGCCGAGCATCCTGACCGAACGGGGGAAGTATATGCCTCCGCCGGTGATCTCCACGTAGCCGTCCTTGCAGGGAAATACGCCCTGCGGGTAGCCGCCGGTGTTCTCCATGGGACGCCTGCCGCTGGTGCCGCCGGTGTATTGGTAGGCGATGAGTGTGCTCATGCGCCGGTCGATCGATCCGGCCTGCGTCTCGAATATAGACACGTCGACGTGCTGAGCTTCGCCGGTGCGGCGGGCGGCGAACAGCGCGCCCATTGCGGCCACCGCAGCCACCGAGCCGGCCTGGTGCAGCACGACGTCATCGGCCATCTTCAGCGGCTCGCGGTCGTCGAGGCCCGTCGAGTACATCTCACCGCCCATCGCGTAAAATATGGCGTCCGACCCTCTCCATCCCCGGTAGGGCCCGTCCTGCCCGAAGTTCGATACGGACGTCATGACGAGCCGCGGATTGGACTCGACAAGCGCCTCGTAGCCCAGCCCCAACTGTTCCATCACGCCCGGGCGGAAGCTCTCGACCACGAGGTGCGCGGACTCGCACAGCCTCCGCGCGATGGCCGCGCCCTCGCGGCTCTTCAAATTCAGCGTGACGCTCCGCTTGTTGGTGTTCAGGTGCAGAAACAGGCCGCTCCTCTCCGGGTGCGGAACGTCGCCGGGGAAGGGGCCCAGACGGCGGGCCGGGTCGCCCGCGCCGGGGCGCTCGACCTTCAGCACGTCCGCGCCGTAGTCGGCCAACAGCTTGGTGCAGTAGGGCCCGGCGACGTAGTGCGTAAAGTCCAGGACTCTCACGTTCGAGAGAGCTTCCAAGCCGAAACAGCCTCCGATATCGAGCGGCGCAGGGCGCGCCGCAAGCCGGACGCGCACGCAACGAGTCTATTTTTGCAAGCTCCCGATGTCAAACGCAGCAGAAGAAGGCAGCGTTCCTTCTCCGCGGCAGGAGCCTGTTTCAGATTACTTGGCGCCCCCAACACCGTTGTTCCCGCGAAAGCGGGAAGTCTGTTCGTTTCTGCGACATTCTGTGCGCCTCCTAGCTGAGGGTGTCGCCGGTCCCGCACGAATCTGTAATGCCGGCGCGAGTTTTCGGGACACAAAAGTGGCGCCGCGTGGCAGAGGAGGACAGGAGGACAGGGGAACGGAGCAGGGCTACTCAGCCGTGTCTTCACTGCCCCCGTGCGCCCACAAGGGACGCCCCTATGGATGCCTGGGCTTACCCCGTTTGAGGGCAGGGTTTCCGTGCCGCGGGGTCGGTCCCTCGCGTGGGCGAGGGCAGCACGCATGTGCGTATATTTCAAGAGGGTTGGCGAGATTTCGGGATTGTTGCGGGCTTGGGGTGGATTAGTGGGAAGAAATGGCGCAGGCGTGATGAAGAGGTGAGACGTGCGTGGGGTTGGATGGGGCATGGCCGGGAACGGGTGGCGCGGGAAAGTGACGCTTTTTTCGGGGTACCGGGCGCGAATGGGGTCGGGTGTGGGCAAGGGGGTGCGGCCGAGGTGGGCGTTGGGGCGGCCGGGGGATATTGGCTAAGCAATATCGCGAACGCAAGGCGATGGCCGTAGGTTCAGAGTTGGGCGCGGGGGCAGGCTGTTCGCGAGGGAGACGGTTTTGGGCGCACCTGGTAATCTGACACAGGCTCCCGCAGCAGTAGAGACTTCTAATGAAGATTGGGGCCATGCTATACTCTCGCGACATGGAAATGTCTTTTGCAACAACGTAGGAACGTAAGGACCATCGTATGGCAGAGTTCTACACCACAACAGGCATCTCGCATCATCTTGAAGAGATAATCAAGAACGCCGAGGAGCGTCTCTGGCTCATCAGCCCGTATCTCAAAGTCAACAACCGTCTTAAGGAACTTCTGGAGGAGGTTCTGTTGCAAAACGTGGCGGTAGGGTTGTATTGCTTGGGCACGGCTCCCCCGATACGATTGCTGTATGTCCCACTTATGCGGTTCCACATGCCGCCGTAAACGGAAGCCGCCGACCCGCTGCGATAACTGCCGCTATTGGCGGACGCCCAACAAGCCCACAGCAACGCCTCAGATGGTCGGGGCCGCTATCGACATGTACTTCGACGGCCTCTCGTACCGCCGCACGGCGGAGAATGTTGGAACCTACTTCGGACGCGACACCAACGCCAGCACTGTCTACCGCTGGGTCCAGAAACATGCGGCTCTGGCCGATGAGCTGGTCAAAGACATTCCCATCCCCACAGGCTCCGAATGGGTAGCCGACGAGGTGAACGTCAATGTCGGTGGCCGGCGCTACTGCCTCTTCAACGTGATGGACGCTCAAACCCGCGTGGTGCTGGCCGCCTACCTGTCGCCGGACCGAACGGCACGGGCCGCGGCCACAGCTCTCAGCATGGCCCGTCAACGCGCCGAGGACGCGCCCCACGTGGTCAAGACTGACGGCCTCTCCTCGTATGAGTCCGCAGTCCGTACCGCCTTCCCCGTCTACGACGTCAAGCACGTTGTCAGCGAGGGGATTCGCGCCGTCATCAATAACAACCTGAGCGAACGCTTGCAGGGCACCATCCGCGACCGCGACAAGACCCTCCGGGCCATGAAGAAGCGAGATACCGGGCAGACCTACATTGACGGGCTGGTTCTGCACTACAACTACTTTCGCCCCCACATGGGGCTGAAGGGTAAGCGGCCGGCCGAAGCGGCCGGGACCGCTATTCCGTTTGAATCTTGGCTGGACGTTGCTGGTCTTGAGAGTAGGGGCGCGGAGAATTAACCCCGCTCCCCGCTTGGGGTGCGCGTCCCCGCTTGGGGTATGCGAACACGTGGAACAATTCCTTGGACGGAAAGCGCCTGGCCGCCCACACTTGGGCCGCTGAGCGCGACTGCCAGCAAGCGGAGGTTACTTTTCCATTTCGAATCACTTCCCCTAGTGCAGCCAGCGCACCCCTGCATTTGCAGGACATCCAGACTTCATACCCTGCCGGCCTGGATTGGTTATCATCCATGTCCACACCGAGAGTAAAATCGAAGTTGTACTCAAAGACGTGACGGGCTTCCTCTGCGCTCAAAGCGTCGGGCAACCCCTCAACACACGTTTTATGTAACGTGGTGCATCCCTCAACATGCATCACACTCAATGTCATTTTGTTTCCCCTACTGAAAAGTTGTGGGGAGCGGAGAGTCAACCCCGCTCCCCACAACACTTGAGAGTCTGAAAGTCAGCTAGTTGGCGACGGTGAAGTTACGCCGGGACTGCGGACTCTTCCTCTTCCGCCGCGGCGGTCTCGCCGACGGGGAGCTGCATCCGCAGAACGGTCGTCTCGGCCTGGTTCAGCTTGTCCGAAAGCCCCTGCAACTTCTCAACCTGCTCACGGTACTCGCGCTCCAGTCCTGCCACCTTGTTCCGCTCGGTGTCGAGTTGCTGCTGAAGCCGCTCGTTCTCTGTCTTGATCACGTTGACTTCGCGCCGCCTCTGCTCCTCGGCGAACTGCGTCATGGCCCCCTGAAACGCCTTGATGTTCGCTTCCTGCTGAAGGCCAGTGCTGCCCATCGTGATGATGTTCCGCGCGAGTGCCTCCTGGTTCTTTGCCCGAAGGACCACGGGGTGGTCGGAGTTGCGGTTCAGGAACCACTCAATGGTCTTCTCCTGGTCGAAGCCGCCGCGGATGAACTGCAAGCAAGCCTCTTCTCGTGCCGTTATCGAAATGTGCATCTGTTCTCCTATGGGCTTTGCCCTATGGTGTTACTGCCGTCTGTCGCTGCGGGAAGCCGCATACGACATTGTTCACGTTGTGCCCGCATGGGCAATCTCTATTCCGCGTTGCGAACCGCACGAAACCCCGGACTCTCGATTCGAGGTACTCGACGTTCGCGTCGGGGCGTTCCCCCAACCAACCAGCTAACTCTTGTTTGGCAACGTTCTCATACGTCGCGCTACGGTACACGTCTTGGACGACCTGCTTAATCCGCTCCTTCAAAGCTCCGCGCTCGTACAGCGGGATGGCTTCAACGTCCAACTTCTTGACCGCATCGTTGATGATGGCCTCTAACTCCGCCGAAAGGTCGGTAGCGCTCATCACTTGTCCAGTGGATACACCGCTACGGTGCAACTCGCGTTGCTTCTGGAAGAGAGGGGGCCACTCGTAAGGCGGTTCCCACACAGGGGGGTCCTGCCGAATGAATTTCAGGTAGGACTTCTTGACACGTTTGAACTTCAGCCGCTTGAAAGCATGGACGACGGTCTTGTCCGTCACACCCACCAATGGCGCGATGTCGCGGGCGTAGCAACGGCCCGACCATTGGCCAGTCTTGTACACGAGCACGATAGCCTGGGTGGTGGAAGTGTGGCGCTCAAGGGTGGGCCACTTATCGGGGGGAGCCCAACGGGCGGGGATGCGCTCGTTAATGGTTCGGGCATTACGCACCATGCGAAAGCCCATAACCCTTAGTGAGCGCCCAACGGACTTGGGGTTCGCGCCGACCACTGCCACCATTTCAACAACTGAGCACGGACCCCGAAGGGTGCCGTTGTCGAAAGCGTCGGCGATGGCGAATCTGGTATCAAGCGGGAGACGCTTGGCCATATTTGGTACCTCCTTCGTCCCCGTAGGGGGAGCATCCTGCATAGAGACTACAGGTCATTTGCGCAGGTGTCAATAGCCCTAAGAGCTGTGCAAAATAGCGCGCGCCGCGTTGACGGGTGGCGGGCGGCGGGATAGAATGCGGGAAAGAGAAACCCCGGCGTTCGCGCGCCGGGGTTTCTCTTTCCCTAACAATTGGGCAGATCGTCTAGGTTGTTCCTCGTTGTGTTGTCCCCGGTCGGTACGCAGATACTTCCCAAACGAAGTGGCCCCTGTCAACGCGCGCGCCGTTTCGCATAACTCTTCGCGTGTGTTAACATGCGAGGTGTCCTCGCGGGGATCAAACTCGCCCGAGTTGATAGGAAGAACAGGCTATGCCCGAAACAATGGCGCAAAAGTATTCGGGGGTTTTCACTGCGGTAGTACTCGGCTGCGGACTCCTAATTATGGTTATCGGTGCGGTTTTTAACCTTTGGGGTGACGTTGGCACTTTGAAGAGGGATGTGGCTCCGCTACAGGATGAGGTTTCCGAGTTGAGCGATAAAATGGCGGCATTGAGTACAGATGTGACCCTACTGAAGCGAGACGTAGCGGCGCTGAGCACCGATGTATCTTTGCTGCAAGAAGAGGTAGAAGAGAACCACGCGGAGATACTGAAGGAGCTCCGCAACTTGAGGGACTCAATCAACACGGGTGCCCTTGGAGCGGACGGCAACGCGCAGGTTGCTTTGGGCAGGTGAGTGTTGGACTGGTTTCGTGTATTCCTCATCTTATCGGTCTTGTACGGTTGCTTTGCGGCTACCGTCGGGATATACGGGCTAGTGTATTGGACAGCACCTCCACGGTTATATCGCATTATGTTCGCAAGTATGCCAGTGTTCGGGTTCACACTCATTGTGATGGCGATTACCAGTGCGGTTGATAGGTAGCCCCAACTGCCTCTTAGCGCGGCGCGTTTGCAAGCGCCGCCGCCCGAAGATTAGCGCCCGCCCTACCCGGCGGGCGCTGCCTTTTGTGGCCCCTAGTCTATTTCGCAAGACTCTTATAGCCCTACCCCCACGTTTTGCAACAGAACCCTGGAGGACAAGAAACCGTCAGTTGATGTTAGGGTAATCTACGGCAAGAGCGAACTTCAGCCGGAAGAAATGAAATGGCTTGAAGGTTTGACCCAAATCAAGACCAGTTTTCGCCAGAACCTTCACACTAAGTGCTATCTGAACGAGGACCAAGCGCTTCTGACGTCGATGAACCTGTACGAGTTCTCTGAGAAAAACAACGACGAGATGGGAGTGCTCGTAACCAAAGACGAAGACCTTTACCGAAAGATTTTCGAAGAATCAAAGAGGCTTGTGGACAATAGCGACCAGATACGAGTGACGGTGGCAAGGGTTGAAACCCCTGCTGTCGACCGTGAGACTCCAGCGCCTAAGCAGGCTCGAAGGTCACAAGCAAAAGCCAACACGCCCACGTCTGCATTCTGCATTCGTTGCAAGAGCGAACTTCCTGCCAATCCACTTCAACCCTACTGTAATCGCTGCTTCAGTAGTTGGAAGCGTTACGAGAACAATGAATACGAGGAGAAACATTGTCACACCTGCGGCAAAGAGCACAAGGCGACAATGTCGAAGCCCGCATGTCCTAGCTGCTACAGGAAGTATAGGCGCGTCCTCACGTTTCAAGCCGGTTGACGGAAGGTCGAGAGTCTTTGACCGTTATTCAAGCGCCTCTGAGCTAGCAGCCTGGCCCGACCGTGAGTCTTGCCAGAGCTTGCAGAGACGGCTGGTTCTGTCAGTCCGTCACGTCTTCACTAAACATGCCAAACAAACACAATAAGGAGCGAATCATGGGCCAACTGGACGGCAAGGTTGCGGTAGTTACCGGCGCGAGCCGGGGCATCGGGCGGGACATCGCCCTGGTGTTCGCCAGGGAGGGCGCGCAAGTGGTGGTGTCGGCGCGCACCGAGAACGAGGGCGACTTCCGCATATCCGGCAGTGTCAACACCACCGTAAAGCGCATACAGGACGAGGGCGGCAGCTCCATCGGCATCACCTGCGACGTGAGCGACGACGAGCAGGTCAAGGCGCTGCTCGACAGCACGGTCGAGCGGTTGGGCCGCGTCGACATCCTGGTCAACAACGCCGCCATCCTCATACCGGGCAAGGTCGAGGACATGCAGGTGCGGCACTGGGACCTGCTCTACCGCGTGAACATCAAGGGCCCGTTCCTGGGCTGCAAGTACGCGATTCCCCACATGCGCCGGCAGGGCGGAGGACACATTCTCAACATCTCGTCGGTCGGCGCCATATCCCCGGGCCCTGGCCCCTACGAGTCCGGCGGTGGTGGCGGCATCGCCTACGGCTCCGGCAAGGCGCACCTCGAACGCTTCACGCAGGGCCTCGCCCAGGAGCTGTGGGATGACAGCATCGCCGTGAACGCGCTGTCGCCGAATAAGGGCATCGCCTCAGAGGGCCAGAGGTGGTTCCGCGGTGACACGCGCAACTACATCGGCGCGATGGAGGACGGCATCAGCATGGGCGACGCGGCGGTACTGGTCTGCGCCCAGGACCCCAGGGAGTGCACCGGAGGGATCCTCTACGACCTGGACTTGCTGACCGAGGCGGGCGTGGACGTATCCAAGTACCCGCTGGTAACCGCCTAGCAGCAGCGGTCCGGAGGCGCCCCGCGGCCCCTAGTCGCCGTCGTCCCCGCTCGCGCCTCTGGCTGCCTGCGCGGGGCCTTCTGCGCCGCCAGCAGGGCCGGCAACCGCCGGCTCGGCCTGCCGGCGGCGCGCCCCCACGCCGGGCCCGGCGTACGCCACCGCGTCCTCGTCCCGCCAGTTGCGAACGCGCGGCAGAAACAACAGCGCGAGGAAACTGAGAAACACGGTGATCGCGCCGCCGATCATCACCGCGCCGGGCGCGGTGTACAGACGGCCCAGCCCGCCCGCGAAAGCCGCTCCCAGCGGCGCCAGCGCGCGGTCCAGCATGTAGATGCTCATCACGCGGCCCCGGAACTCATCCGGGACGCTCATCTGCAGCAGTGTCTGCGTCATCGACATGGTGAACATCTGCGGGAATCCCGCGCCCACCAGTATGAGCAGCGTGAGCCAAAGCTGGCGCGACCAGCCGAACAGTATGAGCATAATGCCCATGGCCACGCCGCTGATCAGCAGCACCAGCCCCTTGTGCCTGTAGCGTCCCAGCGACGCCACGGTGAACGTGCCGGCCAGCGAACCTATGCCAGCGAAGGTATACAGCATTCCCATTCCCGCTGGGCCGATGCCGTACACCTCGTCCGCGAACACCGGCATGAACGCCATCATGTAGGGCATGGACACCAGCATGGGAATGAGCGCCAGCAGCAGCAGCGAGAGAACGGTGGGGTTGCCCTTGACGTACTCGAATCCGCCCATGAGGCTTTGGTAGATACTCTCGCGCCGCGCCCTCCGCTGTATGGGCGGCACCTGCAGAAACAGGAGCATGCCTATCACGCCGACGTAGGCGATTGCCTTGCCCGCGAATGCGCCCTCCGCGCCCACGGCGCCGATGATGAATCCCGCCGCAATCGGTCCCACCAGCCGCGTCAGGTTGAAGGCGCTGGACGTGAGCGCGACGGCGTTCGTCATCTCGCTGCGGGGCACCAGGTTGGGCACTATCGCCTGGCGCACCGGCTGGTTGAACGCCCACGTGAGCCCCGAGAGCATCGTGAACGCGAACACCATCCAGAGCTGGATGACGTCCAGGTACAGCAGCACCGCCATGCAGGCCGACAGTGCCATGACGATGACCTGAGTGGCGATCATCAGCAGTTTTCGGTCGATCCGGTCCGCCGCCACGCCGCCCAGGGGGCTGAGCAGGAAGGGGATGGCCCGCGCGCCGTTTATCAGGCCCAGCATGAGGGGGTCTTTCGTAAGCTCCCAGACCAGCCAGCTCAGCGCGACCTGTTCCATCCACTGGCCGGAACTGGAGAAGACCATGCTCCCCCACAGGTAGCGAAAGTTCCTGTACTTGAAGGATGAGAACGTGGAGATTCTTAGCATGTACGCCTTTGGGGGCTTATGGGCCTGGACCTCAGAGGGAGTCCGGCGCAAGTATAAGACCCACCTCGCGCGCGGCGCAACCGGGCCGGACCTGACGGCCCGACCTTGCTAGCCCTGGCCGTCCGCTGCCGCCGCCGCGTACGACTCCACGGCGCCACTGCCGCCGACCACCCGGCCTCCGCGTATCTGGAGCGTCAGCGTTCGGCAGGGATTGGGGCTGCCCGGCGTCTCGCCGAGCGGCCAGACGCGCGCGCTCAGCCTCTTCGGCGCTAGCACCAACAAGCCCACTCCGCCCAACCGCAGCTCCTTGTGTTGCGGAAAGGTGATGCTGCCGGTGTTAACCAGCACGACGCCGTCGCGGTACTCCAGCGCCTCCAGATGGGTGTGGCCCGCGATCATAATATCTACCGGCGCTGGAAAGTGGCGCTGCAGCTCCCGCATGGGGCGAAACTGCCTATCCAGGCTGTGCACCATGCCGATGCTCCAGCCGTGGACCTCGAGGGTCTGAACGTCCTGCACGCGCGGGTCCGGAATCGGGTCGTTGTTGCCGGTAGAGCACAGCACGGGAGCGAACTGTTCCAGCCAGTCCAGCACGATGGGGGACGTCAGGTCGCCCGCGTGCAGTATCAGATCGACGGTGGAGAAGAAGCGGGCGGGCTCAGGACCGAGCTCGTCGAGGGTGCGGATACGTCCAGGCAAGTGGGTGTCGGCAAGCAGTCCGATGCGCATATAGTGCATGGTAGGCGATAGGGCGTGGGCCGTCAATGAATGCCAGAAGCCGGAACCTGTACCAGTTTAGTTGGCATGGCTTTTGGTTGATACCAACTCCGTGTTCCAATCTGTGGACTCCCGGTTTCGCGGAGGTCACGAGAAGGCGGCGGCGCTGTCCTCTCGGACCGACCACCGACTTAGGATAAGTCCCTTCCCCCTCGCAGGGGGAAGGTTTAGGATGGGGGTGATGGACGGGTTGTCGGATAGGCTCTAAGATGAAACAGGGTCATCTGGCAGATGCTGTGACGGCGACGTTAGACGGCTGTGATACAATGACTCCCACGGAGGATCTCCTATGACCACACCCGTATCCACATACCGCGAGGCTGGCCGCCAGTTGCTGGCTCAGGCCCGCGCCGAGCTCGATGCCGGCGACCTCGGCCAAGCGTCGGAGAAGGGTTGGGGTGCCGCAGCGCAGATGGTAAAGGCCGCCGCGCAAGCGCGAGGCTGGCGCCACGCCGCACATCGAGACCTCTGGACAGGCGTCAGGAACTTGACGGACGAGGTCGGAGACCCGGACGTCGACGATCTCTTTGCAAGCGCTCACTACCTACACGGCAATTTCTACGAGAGTGCTCTAGATGCTGGAAGGGTAAGGCATCACTTGAACCGCGTCGAGCAGTTCGTAGGCAAGCTGGGGCGACTCCTGGACGCGTAATTCCCGACCGCTGAACCTGTGACTATGGCCTTTTGGTCGATACCAACTCCGCGTTCCAATCTGTGGACTCCCACTTTCGCGGAGGTCACGAGAAGGCGGCGGCGCTGTGCTCTCGGATTGACCACCGACTAAGGTGATACAGGCTCGTAGTGGGGCCGCGCGTTGACTACTCTAATTCCGTGTGCTACGTTTTCGGCGCACTTTGGTGTACCCATTTGAGCTCGAAAGGAGCAATCCATGGCCGGTAGCAGAGACGCAGCCATCGTCGGCATTCACGAATACCCCCTCAGAGTTACAGGCGGGGGGGTGAGCGCGCTCCAGATCAAGGCGGGGTCGGCCGCGAAGGCGCTGGAGGACGCCGGCCTTTCGTGGCGGGACGTGGACGCCATATACGACAACGGCAGCCACCAGGGCATCGGGGGCCTCGGAATCTCCGAATACCTGGGACTCAAGCCCAACGTCATCGACAACACCGCCGTTGGCGGCTCGTCCTACGAGTTTCAGGCCAACCACGCGCGGGAGATGATAGCCGCCGGCAAGTGCAAGGTGGCGCTCCTCACCTACGGCTCCACTGCTCACGCCGACCGCAGGGCCATCGGTACCGCGGGCGCGACGGGGCAGGGGCCCGCAAACCCGCTCAACAACATGGAAGACCCCTGGGGCCTGACCTTGATCAGCAACTACGCTATGGTCAAGCAGCGCCACATGCACCAGTACGGCACCACCGACGAGCAGTTCGCGGCCATTTCCGTCACAACCAGGAAACACGCTATGCGCAATCCGGAGGCGGTTAAGGCCATGACGGACCTGGAGTTCGTGGGCGTGCGCGAGATTACCGTGCAGGACGTTCTCGAATCGCGGATGATCGCCCACCCGCTGCACCTTCTCGAGTGCTGCATGGTGTCCGACGGCGGCGGAGCGGTGGTCATCGCGTCGCCCGACGTGGTGCGCGACACACGCAAGAAGCCGGTGTGGATCATAGGCACCGGCGAGGCCACCAAGTACACCGAGAACGGCGGAGACATCACCGTAAGCGCCGGCGCCCAAGCGGCGCCAGTCGCCTTTGGCGAGGCGGGCGTCTCGCCTTCGGAGATAGACGTGCTGATGGCCTACGACTCGTTCTCCATCACCGTGATGTGCATGATCGAGGACCTGGGGTTCTGCACGAAAGGGGAGGGCGGCGCCTACGTGGAAGACCTGCACCTCGCATTCGACGCGCCGGGCAAGCTCGCCATGAACACCGACGGCGGCGGCCTGTCATCGAACCATCCGGGTGAACGGGGCATCTTCCTGCTGCTCGAGGCCACGCGGCAGCTCCGCGGCGAGTCCACGTCGCAGGTCGCAGACCCCAAGCTCGCGGTGGCGGTCGGCAACGGCGGCCAGCTCGGCTCCCGCCACGCGACCGGAGTCACCATCCTCGGGGCCGATTAGCACCACGCGACAATCCTGTAGGGGCGGGTTTGAAACCCGCCCGTGTAGATTGCCAACCACCGTACAGGGGCGGGCGTCAGACCCGCCCGAGGAGCGACGCAAATGACCAGCATGCCGTTGAGGCCGCAACCCCGCTTTCCCGAGCCGGACACCGAGCCGTTCTGGGAGGCGACCAAACGCCACGAGCTGACCTACCAGACCTGCGACGACTGCGAAAACGTGATCTTCTTCCCCCGCCGCCACTGCACGGCCTGCGGCTCGGACAACACCACCTGGCACGTGTCCAAGGGCGAGGGCGAGGTCTACACCTTCAGCGTCGTGATGCAGAGCCGGCACCCCGCGTTCAAGGACCTCGGCGCCTACGCGGTGGCCTACGTCGACCTGGATGAGGGCTTCCGCATCATGTCCAACGTCGTCGGCGTCGGCGACCCCGTGAACGACGTGCAGTGCGGTATGCGCGTGAAGCTGCGCTGGGAAGACCAGGGCGAGGGCGGCATTTCCCTCCCCATGTTCGAGCCGGCCTGACCGCGCGCTGCTACCGGCAGCTAACCAAAACGAAAAGAACCGTTCAAAGTAGCCAAGAGGGCGTTTCCTATGGCCATCCTCTCCCTCGATGGGAGAGTATGGAGGTGAGGGCGACGGTGAAGGCTTTGGCGCGACCCTCTCACCCCCATCCCCGTATCGAGTACGGGGCAAGCTCTAACCTTCCCCCATCAAGGGGGAAGGGATCTTGGAATCACACACTGGCGTCGGGAGCATCTCAAGATGGCAACATTCTCTTCGGCGGATATCGACCGCGTACGAGCGACGGCGGCCTCGCTGGTGGACGAGTACAACGTTCCCGGCATGTCGATTGGCGTCGTCTCCGGTAACGAGTTGGTCTACTCTCAGGGCTTCGGCTACGCGGACGTCGAGTCCGGCAGGCCGCAGGCCCCCGAGCTCCGGCAGCGCATCGGCTCCATCACCAAGACGATGGTGGGCCTGTGCGCCCTGGCGCTCGTGGAAGAGGGCAAGCTGGGCCTGGACGAGCGGGTCGTGGACAGGCTGCCCGAGATCAGGTTCAACGGACCCGGCGAAACGCTGCTGGTGCGTCACCTGATGACCCACGCCAACGGCATTGGCGAAGCGCCCACCATGAATGACTACCGCGACGCCCTGGGCAAGCTGTGGTCCAACAGCCCCACGCCGACGCCCGTAAACCAGATGTACCCTGACGGGATCGACATCGAGGTGCCGGTGGGCACGAAGTGGGCCTACGCGAACCACGCCTTCTGCCTGCTTGGCGAGATTGTCGCCAGGATCGAGGGACGGCGCATCGAGGACGTGCTGGAGCGGCGGGTGTTCGGGCCGCTCGGCATGGTAAACAGCGACTGCTGGGACCAGCAGCGCCCCGACCTGACAACGGGCTATCACCACGCCCCCACGCACGACGACCTGGACGCCCTGGCTATCCTGGGAGTCGAGGCGCCGGACGC
The DNA here is from genome assembly GCA_965262385.1 of Dehalococcoidia bacterium. GTDB lineage: Bacteria > Chloroflexota > Dehalococcoidia > Lucifugimonadales > CATOSD01 > CATOSD01. Next base: position 1,115,593 of record CBDHFB010000016.1, read on the forward strand.
CCCTGCGACGGACGGCCACAACATACCCGGCGGGTACATATACGTGGCGACCCGGGCCGCGGGCGCCGTCCAGTCCACGATACCGGACATGGCCAGGTACGCCTCGGCGCTGCTGGCTAAGAGCAAGGGAATCGTAAGCGCCGATACGTTCGACCTGATGACCTCGCCCCACTGGCGCCCCGACGAGCGCCTTCTCAGCCTGGGCCTCACCTTCATGCGCGCCGAGCGGTTCGGCAGGCGCACCATAGGGCACGGCGGCGGCATCTCCGGCGGGTGGAACACGCACATCGACGTGTTCCCATCCGAGAACCTGGCCGTGCTGACCCACCTCAACATCAGCTTCGACCGCTCGGACGAGATATTCTCGAAGGTCCTCCAGTCGGTGCTCGACGAGCCGGACCCCGACACTACCGGCAGCCCCATATCGGCCGACACCGCGGCCGCGGCGGTCGGCGTGTACGAGCCTCCCGCCGGATTCCTCACCAGCTACCGCATCATCCGGAGCGCCGGACGCATCCAGATAACGGAGGAGGACGGCGGCCTGGAGCTCCGTTCCAGGCACGGCTCGTGGCGTGAGGGAGTCCGCCTCTACCAGCCGGACCCGAACGACCCCGGCTTCTTCCGGCTCGACACCGGTGCGCCGGAGCCGCCCGGCCTCGTGCTGCAGCTAGGGGAGAGTGGCGGCAAGGCGACCGGGATACTGCTGCCGCGCATGAACCTGTTGCGCAACGACAGCCTGGCCCCCTGGGCCTAGGGCGACAGCCTATTCTCCCGACGGTGACGGCAATGCAGCTAAGTGAGGGGCGGACGCGCCCGTATCATCAGCATTCGGAGAGCCAGCCGTTTGGAGAGACAGTCCTATGTCGAAGGATCCCAACCTGTCTAGCATGACGTTTGCCGAGATTGAGGCGCTCTACGGTGAGGAAGCTGCCATTCAGGCAGGCATCGCTGCCGACCCCGACACATTCGAGTTGGATGCGGAGTGGTTCACAAGAGCGCGTCCAGCACGCGAGATGCATCCGGAATTTGTCGAGCGATGGGAACGCCAGCGCGACGCCGAGCGGAACATCAGCGAACGGCCTCGAGCTACGCTAAACAGTCCGGAACGCCACGCCAAGTAGCCCGGGGCCGATGTGCGCGCCCATCACGGGCGTGAACTGGGCCACGAACATCTGCTCGCACTCGAACGCGGCCTCCACCTCGGCGCGCAACTTCCGCGCCGCGTCCTCCGCGTCGGCGTGCATCACGCACGCGCTGATCGGCCCTTCGCCGGTGCGCTCGCGCATCAGCTTGACCAGCCGCCGCGTCGCGCGGTTCAGCGTCCGCGGCCGGGCCACAGTGCTCACCGTCCCTCGGCGCAGCTCGAATATGGGCTTCACGCCCAGCAACGCGGAACCCGCGTGCGCGATTATGGGCACACGCCCGCTCTTCCAGAGGTAGTAGAGCGTGTCCGGGAAGGCGAGCAGCCGCACGCGGGAGATGGCCCGCGACGCGACGCCGGCCGCCTTCTCCAGACCCGCGCCGGCCCGCGCCGACCGCAGCGCCTCCAGTGCGACCAGGCCCTGGCCACCCGCTGCGCTCTCGGAGTCCAGCACCCGCACGTCCACGCCCGGCAGAGCATCTGCCGCCATACGCGCCGCCACGGTCGCCGAGTCGTATGAGGCGCTGACACTCGCGGCCACCGTCAGGCACAGTATCGACGACGCGCTCCGCGCCGCGCGTCGGTAGGCGTCGAGAAACGCGGAGGGGGAAGGAGCGGACGTGGTCGGCGGCGAGGGAGAGGCCCTCAGCATCCGGTAGAACTCGGACGGCGAAATATCCTCGCCGTCCAGGTAGGTGCGGCCGGCGAGCGTGAGACTCATCGGCGCGACTTGGAGCTGCGGGCTGGCGAGCGCCTCATCGGGCAGTGTGGCCGCGCTGTCGACAACTATCGCCACACCGCCGGGCCGGGGCGACTCAACCGCCATCGGCTGACCCGTTTGCCTGCCGCTGCCGGACGCGGGCGCGCTTGATGCGGTAGGGCAGCAGCCGCCAGATCGCCTCGACAACGATGAGCGCGCTCATCTTGGACCGGCCCTTTGTCCGGTCCACGAACAGAATCGGCTCCTCCACGACGCGAAGTCCCATCCGCTGGCACGAGTGGGCCATCTCCGCCTGGAAGCCGAACCCCGCGCAGCGAAACTCGCTCATGTCCAGCCGGGAAAGCGCCGAGGCGCGAAACACCTTGAAACCCGAAGTGGCGTCTCTCACCGCCAGCCCGCCCACCAACCTTATGCCCAGGTTCCCCAGCGAGCTGAGAAGCCGGCGGGAGAAGCCCCACGAATCGTCCACTCCGCCGCCTTTCGCATAGCGGGACCCGACAACGACGTCGGCGTCGCAGAGAGCGCTCAGCATGGCCGGGATGTACTCGGGCGAGTGGGAAAGGTCGGCATCCATCTGCACCACGCAGCCGGCGCCGGCTGCCAGCGCGCGGCCGAACCCCTCGACGTATGCCGTACCCAGACCCTGCTTGCTGCCACGCTGCACCACCTCCACGCTGCCGGCGAAACCGCTTTCGAGGCTGGACGCGAGCTCCGCAGTGCCGTCCGGCGAGCCGTCATCCACGATGATAAGGCGCACCTCGGGGATGCCGAGCGAGGACAGCCGGGCGAACAGCTCGGGCAGGTTCTCGGCCTCGTTGTAGGTGGGCACCACCACGGCCACCGGCCCCGCCGCGGACGCTCTGCCGTGTTGCGATGGATGCGCCAAGCTCCTACCTCGCCCAGGGAAATGCGCCCTTGCGCGCAGCCGAAAAGTCGCCGCCAATCCTACTTACGACCGGCCCCCAAGTCAAACGTCCTCACCGTAGCGAGTCGGGCGCTTCTTGCCACACTTTCATTGGCACGACCCTTCGCGTTATACTTTCTGCGACCGAAATGTCAGGCAGGGCAGTGCTCGCCAGCGAGTCCAGCCGCGGATTCTCCCTGCCGCCAGCGACGGCTCCGCAGCCTTGCCGAAACAGGAGCAATACTTGACCAGACGACCGATTGGCCGGCTCCCTGGAATGCGTGACGTAACCGCCGCGCAGCGCGACCGCATGAGCGGCCTCGCGTCGGCCACCGCGGCCTACTTCGAGCAGCAGGGCTACCAGGCGGTCCACACGCCGCTGCTGGAGCAGACGGAGTTGTTCGTCCGAAAGTCGGGCGGCGACCTGGTCAACAGCCTGTACACCTTCCAGGACCCCGGCGGCAACACCGTAAGCCTGCGCCCGGAGTTCACGTCCTCGGTCATTCGCCACTACGTGGAGGTTGCGGACACGCTCTGCGGGCCGGTGCGCTGGCAGTACGGCGGCCCCGTCTTTCGTTACGAGTCGGACGGCGGCGAGGGCTCCCTGCGCGAGTTCACCCAGCTTGGCGCAGAGCTGGTGGGAGCCTCCGGCGTGGAAGCGGACGCCGAGATCATCCACCTGGCCTGGAGCGGACTCGCCCGCGCGGGCCTGACGCGCTGCACGCTGTGCATCGGCCACCTGGGCGTCGTCAACGCGCTGCTGGCGGAACACGACCTGTCCGACGCCGCCAAGCTGTTCATAGTGGGAAACTTGCGGCCCCTCAAGGAGGGCGAGACCGACGTGGAGGAGCTGAAGCGCCGCGCCCAGGGCGCCGGCCTGCTGAGGGAACAGGCAGAGGATGGCATCGGCGAGGCCGGCTCGATGGACCTGCGGGCGGCGCAGGAGCTCGTCCGCCGCGTGGTCGCGGAACCGGGCGTATCCAGGATGGGGCAGAGGACGCCGGAGGAGATCGCCTCGCGGCTGCTTCGCAAGATGCGGCGCGCCCACGACCCGGCCGTGTTCGAGGCGGCGCTTGAAATGGTGGACGAGTTGGCCCGCGTGGAAGGCCCGCCCGGACCCGCGCTGGAGTCGCTGAGGGAGGCGGCGGGCGGCGCGGCGGTGCGATGCGGCGCGTTCGACGACCTCTCCCGGCTCTTGGACGCGCTCGCCGACCGCGGCGTGCCCGAAGACGCCCTGTCCCTGGACGTCGGCCTGGCCAGAGGGATCGCCTACTACACGGGCGCTATATTCGAGATTTACGCCGGTCCGGAAGGCGGTCCGTCGCTGGGGGGCGGTGGCCGCTACGACGGTCTGGTGAGGGCGCTGGGCGGCGCCGGCGACGTGCCGGCCATGGGGTTCGCGTACAACATGGAAAGCGTGCTGGAAGCGTTGACCGCAGCGGACAAAGCGGCGGTAGCCCAGTGAACCACCGCAAGCAGGTGCTGAGGCTGGCGATTCCGAGCGACGGCGCGCTACACGAGTCGACGCTCATGTTCCTGCGCTCCTGCGGGCTGGGCGTCCTTCGCCCGAACTCACGCAGGTACACGGCGGCGATTCCCGCCCTCGACGGCGTCACCGTGCTCTTCCAGCGCGGCTCCGACGTCACCTCCAAGGTGGAAGAGGGCAGCGCCGACATGGGCATAGTCGGACACGACCGCTACCTGGACTCGCGGCGCGAGGGCGGCGACGCCATAATCGTCATCGACACGCTTGGCTACGGCAATTCCAGGCTGGTTCTCGGGGTGCCCGACTCCTGGGTGGACGTGTCCTCGCTCGCCGATCTAGCGGAGCTTTCCGTCGAGATGCGGGAAGAGGGCAGGGACATACGCGTCGCGACCAAGTATCCCCGGCTGGTCGAGCGTTTTCTGCTGGGCAACGGGGTGAACTACTTCACGCTGGTGCAGTCCAGCGGCACGCTCGAGGCCGCCCCCACTATGGGATTCGCCGACGTCATCGCCGACATCACTGAGAGCGGCGTGACGATGCGCGAGAATCACCTCAAGAACGTGCACGGCGGCACGATCATGACCTCCAGCGCGTGCCTCATAGGCAATAAGGCGCTGCTGGCAGCCGACCCCGAAAAGCTGAGGCTCGCGAAGGCCATGGCGGAGCTTATGGAGGGCCGGCTGCAGTCGCAGGAGTTCTACAGCGTCACTGCCAACATGCGCGGCGAAAACCCCGAAGAGATAGCGGGCTACGTGTTCAAGAGCGCCGGGATTTCCGGCCTGCGCGGCCCCACAATCGCCAAGGTCTACACCCCAGACGGCCAGGACTGGTACGCGGTCACCGTCGTCGTGCAAAAGGACAAGTTGCTCGACGCCGTCGCCCACCTCCGAAGGGTGGGCGGCAGCGTGACGGTATCCCAGCCGAGCTACGTGTTCGGCTCGGCCTGCGAGGCGCACGCCCGGCTCGGATAGCCGGACACACAGGAGCCACAATTGCCCAATCTGCGCGCACATATCGACCTCGCGCACCGCGCCGCGGAGCGCTTGGCTCACCCGACGCTCGACGCCAACATGGGCTGCTTTCTATTCGGCTCTACGTCTCCCGACATCCGAGTTATCACGCGCCGAAAGCGCGAGGTCTACCACTTCGCCCTTCTGGACTTCGAGTCCCTGGGTTCCGGCATCGATGGCCTGTTCGCCGCGCATCCTGGCCTGAAGTACTCAGGTGATCACAACGAGCAGACAAGGGCGTTCGTGTGCGGCTATCTGACGCACCTCTTAGTGGACGAGTCCTGGATAGTGGACATGTACCGCCCCTACTTCGGCAACCCGGAGGTGTTCGGGGACAGCGCGAAGGGAAACGTGTACGATCGCGCGCTGCAACTTGAGCTGGACCGGCAGAGCACTCGGCCGCCGGACGCCGCCACGATCCTGCGCCGGCTGCCGGTAGACGACATAGAAGTGGGCTTCATCCCAACGAATACGCTCCAAGACTGGCGCGACTGGGTCGTGTCCAGCCTGGCGCGCGGCTTCACGTGGGAGCGGCTGCGCTTCATGGCGGGCCGGATCTCGCGGGGCGACGAGTCCCATCCCGCGCACGCGCTTGCCGACGATTTCGTGCGCTGCGCTCCAAGCGGGCTGGCGAGCCTGTACGGCTACGTGCCTCAGGAGAGCCTGGACGAGTACAGGGAGCGCTCGGTCGATGCTCTCGTTAAGGCCATCGAAGAGTACCTGCCATGAGGGTGGTCCGGGGGCTGCCGGACGCCCGTGCGCTCCTGTGCGAGGGCAGGGGACTGGACCTCGACGACACCAGCCCACACCTCGCCGCCGCAATCGAGAGAGCGTTCGGAGAGCCTCTGTCGGTCGCGCAGGTCGTGGACCACATCATCGCGCAGGTGCGCTCGCGGGGTGACGACGCCTTGCGAGAGCTTGCGGAAACGCTGGACGGCGCCCGCCTCGACGAAATTCGTGTACCGCCGAGGGAAGTCGCGAACGCCCTGGACGTGGCGCCGCCGCCGCTGGTCGAGGCGCTGGAGCTGGCGGCAGGCCGCATCGCCGAGTTCCACGAGGCCAGCCTCAGGCGTAGCTGGTTCGACTTTCGCAGGGGCTACGGCGAGCTGGTCAATCCCGTCGAGCGCGTGGGCGTCTACGTGCCGGGCGGCACGGCCCTGTACCCGTCGACGCTGCTGATGGCCGCGGTGCCCGCCAGGGTCGCCGGCGTTCGGGAGGTGATAGTTTGCACGCCCACGCGGGGAGAGGTTAGCCCCCACCCGGCGCTGCTCGCGGCGGCCCGGCTGGCCGGCGTCGACGGCGTGTACCGGGTCGGCGGCGCCCAGGCGATCGCGGCGATGGCGTACGGCACCGAGTCGGTTCCGCGCGTCGACCTGATTTGCGGCCCGGGCAACCTCTTCGTTACGCTGGCCAAGAAGCGAGTGTACGGCGACGTGGGCATAGACGGGCTGTACGGCCCGACCGAGACCATGATCATCGCCGACGACTCCGCCAACCCCACGCTGTGCGCCGTGGACCTGCTGGCGCAGGCGGAGCACGACGCTCTGGCAAAGCCCGTGCTGGCCACCACCTCCGAGCGGCTGGCTACCGCCGTGTTGGCCGAGGTCCAGTCGCGCCTGGCCCGGCTGGACCGCACGGCTATCGCGGCGGCGTCCGTGAACGAGCAGGGGTGCGTGGCAATACTGGAGCGGCTCGACGACGCGCTGGAGCTTGCCAACGAATTCGCGCCGGAGCACGTGTGCCTCATGGTCGAGGACGCATGGACTCACGTGGGGCAAATCAAGCACGCGGGGGCCGTGTTCGTGGGCGAAATGTCACACGAGGTGCTCGGCGATTACGTTGCCGGCCCAAGCCACATCATGCCCACCGCCGGGACGGCGCGCTTCAATTCGGGCGTGGGCGTTCACACATTCGTGAAGACAAGCCCTATACTGGCCCTGGACGACGCAACCGCGGCCCGCATATCCGGCGCGGCTTCCACCATCGCCCGCGTGGAGGGCCTGACGGCCCACGCCGAGGCGGCGGAGGTGCGCGAGGAGCTGGGTTAGCGTCGGCTCAACCGGAACGTGTACGGAAAAGAGTGAGACTTCGAACAAGGGGAAGGGAAATGACGGTGGACCTGACAAAACTCATGCGACCGCACCTGGCGGGTGAAGTTCAGACATACGATTCGATGGACCCCCCGGAGGTGCTCGCACAGCAGTACGGCGTTCCGGCCGACAAGGTCATCAAGCTGAACGGCAACGAAAACCCCTACGGCTACTCGCAAAAAGTGAAGGACGCCGTCGCCAACTCCTCGTTCCAGCACTACCCGGACCCGCTGCAGCGCAGGATGCGCGACGCGCTGGCGGACTACACCGGCCTCGGCCCCGAGCACATCATACTGGGCGCGGGCAGCGACGAGTTGATTCACCTGGTGTTCCAGATGTTCGTGTCCCTCGGAGACAAGATCCTGGATTTCGACCCCACGTTCGGCATGTACAACTTCTGCGCCAGGGTCGCCGGCGCGACCATCGAAATGGTGCCGAGGGACGAGCTGTTCGAGATCGATCTCGACGCCGCGCGCTCCGCGATCGACAGCCGCACCAAGATCATTTTCGTCGCCACGCCCAACAACCCGACCGGCAACCTCGCCTCGGACGATCAGATAGCCGGCCTGCTGGACACCGGAAGGGTGGTGGTGGTGGACGAGGCCTACTTCGAGTTCTGCGGCCAGACCTCCGCGTCCATGATCGCGGAGCACGAGAACCTTGTCATCCTGCGGACGATGAGCAAATGGGCAGGACTTGCCGGCCTGCGAATCGGCTACGGGCTGATGAGCGAGGACCTTGTGAGGCGCATCGTCGACATCAAGCCGCCCTATAACATCAACGTCGCCGCGGAGGCGGCGCTGCTGGCCTCGCTGGAGGACGCCCCCGCGCTGCTGGATAACGTCAAGCTGATAGTGGACGAGCGGGAAAGGTTGACCTCGCTGCTGAACGAGCTCCCCGGCGTCACCTGCTGGCCGTCCTCCGGCAACTACGTCCTCTGCCAGTTCGCGCCAGGCAGGGCGCCAGAGCTGTACCAGGGCCTGGCGCGGCGCGGCATGTTCGTTCGCTTCTTCAACACCGACCGGCTGCGCGACTGCTTCCGCGCGGCCATCGGCACGCCCGAACAGACCGACGCGCTCGTCGACGCCCTGCGGGAGCTGGTCTAGCCGCCAGCGATAACACGCCGCACCGGGAGCACACTTTGCCTAAACGCACAAGCAGGCTGACCCGTAACACCAACGAGACCAGCATCGAGGTCGAACTGGACCTGGACGGGCAGGGGACCTACGAGCTCGACACCCCGAACGGAATGCTGAACCACCTGCTGGCGCAGCTCGCCCGGCATGGCCTGTTCGACCTGCGCGTCACGGCAAACGGCGACGTGGACGTGGGCTGGCACCACCTAGTCGAAGACCTGGGCATTCTGCTGGGCAGGGCGTTTCGCGAGGCCGTGGGCGAGGGCAGGGGCATAACCCGCATGGGTCATGCCTACGTGCCGCTGGACGAGGCGTTGGCGCTGGTTGTCGTCGACTTCGGCGGCCGTGGGTACGCGGTGATCGACGCCGACGTGGACGACAGCGACCTCGGCGGCCTGCCCGCCGACCTCGTTCGCCATTTCCTGGAGTCTCTCGCTCGCGAAGGTGGATTCAACCTGCACGTCCGCATCCTCGCGGGCGTCAACAATCACCACAAGGCCGAGGCCATCTTCAAGGCGTTGGCACGGGCCGCCAGGGCGGCGCTCACCCCCGACCCCAGGCAGGCGGGCGAAGTCCCCAGCACCAAGGGCACCATCTCCTGACGCCGGCGCCTAGTCGTAGCGCTCCAACTCGAAGCTATAGTCTTCGATAACCGGGTTGGCGAGCAGGCGGTCGCACATCTCTCTTGTCGTGCGCTCGGCCTGAACGTCGTCCGCGGCTTGTATGCGCACCTCGACGTACTTGCCTACGCGGACCGACTCCACGCCCTGGAAGCCAAGCTGGCGGAGGCCGCTCTCGACGGTCTGTCCTTGTGGGTCGCTGACGCCCGACCTGAGCAAAACTCTGATCCTGACTATGTACACGGCCGCACCTCGATCTCCGCGCGTGAGTCGGCCGTGGGCGCGGCGTCCGGGTCGTGCGCTTCGGGCGGCGAGCCGCCGCTACGGAACGTTGAACTCGGGAGCATTTGGCGAACTCTCGTGCGCTTCGATAAAGGCGATAATTCTCTCCTCATCGAACTCGTCGAAGGTGTCCAGATAGTTCCACGCCGTCAGGGCAATGCGGCTTTCCATGCCTGGGTACGGGGCCATTATGATCTTGCCCCGGTCCCGCACGGCCGCCGCGATCCTGCCGACCAGCTCGGCGCAGCCCTCCGGGCAGTTGTAGTGCGCGCCGATGCCGCCGTGTTCCAAGTTGTGTACCAACACCTCGTCCGGCAGCGGCTGCGTATAGGACGCCCACGGCGCGGGCGCCAGCGGCACGGGGTAGTGCCAGCCCGAAGTTGCGGGCGTGGATATGTAAGGCGGGTGGTCGTCGCCCAACCCTATGTGCGCGTTCCCCTGGTCCGGGTAGTGTACGCCCGGCGTCTCGGGCGGGGGATCACCGCCGCACGCGACGGCCAGCGCCATCAACACCGAGACCAGCAGTGCGCTCAACTGCCTGGCCGGTCCACCAGACGAACGGGGTAGGGCGCTTCTCTCGATCGCCACGTGAGCGCCCCCGCTCACCTCGAGGTGTTCTCCGGCGCGTTGGGCGAGCTCTCGTGGGTCTCGATAAACTCTATGATCCTGGCTTCGTCAAATTCCTCGAAAGCGTCGACGAATGTCCAGGCCGTGAGCACTATGCGCGTCGGCATGTCCGGATAAGGCGAGACCACCACCTTCAGGTTCTCCGCGAGCGAGCTGTTGGCAATGCGCTCCAGGTCCCCCACCAGCTCGTCGCAGCCGTCGGGGCAGTTGTAGTGAATCCCGATTCCGCCGTGCTCCAGGTTGTGGATGAGGTACTCGTCCTCTACGAACTCGTCGTAGACACCCCAATCGACAGGCGCGATGGGCAGGTTGTAATGCCAGCCCGACACGGCGGGCGTGGTGCTGTACTCCGGGTGTTCCTGGCCGGGCACCACGTGGTCGCGCCCCTGGCTGGGGAACTTCAGTCCGGGGCCGTCGGGCGTGTCGTCACCGAATAAGTCCAAAGACAAGCCCGGCGTCAAGATCAGGGACGAGATGAACAGCCCGGCTATCAGCCCGACTGCGGTGAAGGCGGCGATGCGCTTGAGGCGGCTCCTGGACTGCCGCCTGGCGCGCCGCGCCGCCCTCGCCTGAGTGGGCGTGGGCCTGTTTCGAGAGCGTCGTTGGCTGGACGCCATGTGTAGTACCTCGCTAAGTTTGGCCGTTTGAGTTGCGGAACGAAGTGAGGGGGAGGGCGTCGGAGCGACTCTGTCACCCCCATCCTAACCTTCCCCCGTCAAGGGGGAAGGGACTTCGCGTGTGTGCTAGGCCGGATCGCTTCCGGTGAGCTTGCGGTGCGCCTCCATGTAGCGCTCCGTCGTGCGCCGCACCACGTCCTCGGGCAGGTCGGGCGCCGGCGGCTCGTGGTCCCAGCCCTGGTCGTCCAGCCAGTCGCGGACGAACTGCTTGTCGTAGTTGGGCTGGGACTTGCCGGGCGCGTAGCCGTCGGCGTCCCAGAATCGGCTGGAGTCCGGCGTAAGCAGCTCGTCGATAAGCGTCAGCTCCCCGTCGACGAGGCCGAACTCCAGCTTGGTGTCGGCGAGCACGATCCCGCGCTCCAGCGCGTAGTCGCGCGCGTGGCCGTAAACCTCAACGGTGGTCTCGGCAAGCCGCTCTGTAAGCTCCGCGCCCACCATGTCTCGCATCTGCTGCATGGAGATGTTCTCGTCGTGGCCCACCTCGGCCTTTGTCGTGGGGGTGAACAGCGGCTCCGGAAAGCGGTCGCCCTCGCGCAGCCCGGCGGGCATCGCCATGCCGGACACCGTCCCCTCGCGCCGGTACTCGGCCCAGGCGGAGCCGGTGATGTAGCCGCGCACCACGCATTCGACGTCGATGCGCTCGGCTCGCTTCACCACCATCGCGCGCCTCGCGACCTCGTCCGGCAGCGACAGCTCCTCGCTTCCCGCCGCCAGGGCGATCAGGTGATTGGGCACAATGTGCCCGGACCTCGCGAACCAGAAGGCGGACAGGCTGTTCAGCACCACTCCCTTCTCCGGTATCGCGGTGGGCAGCACAACGTCGAACGCCGAAATGCGGTCGGTGGCCACTATCAGCAGCCGCCCCTCGCCAAGGTCATAGGTGTCCCTAACCTTGCCCCGGTACAGCAGGTTGGGAAGGTTCGTCTCTCTAATCGCGGTCATAGTCCCACTCTCTCGAAGATTGCGTCCACGTGACGCACGTAGTAGCCGTAATCGAAGATTGCGTCCAGCTCGGAACCGCTGACTCGGCCCTTCACTTCGGGGTCGTCTCTCACCGATTCCCGAAAGTCGCGGTCCTCGTCCCAGGTACGCATCGAGTTGGCCTGGACCACCTTGTAGGCGTCCTCGCGGCTCATCCCACGCTCCACGAGCGTGAGGAGCACGCGCTGGGAGAACAGCAGGCCGCGCGTAAGCTCCATGTTGGCGGACATCCGGTCGGGGTAGACGCGCATTCCGCGCACCACGCCCGCGAACAGGTCCAGCGTGTAGTCCAGCGCCATGCACGAGTCGGGCAGGATGATGCGCTCGGCGGACGAGTGGCTTATGTCGCGCTCGCCCCACAGCGCCACGTTCTCCAGAGCCGTGACCGCATGGCCGCGCACCAGGCGGGCCAGCCCGCACACGCGCTCGGTCAGCTCCGGATTGCGCTTGTGCGGCATCGACGACGAGCCGGTCTGTCCCTCACTGAACGGCTCTTCCACCTCACGCACCTCGGTGCGCTGCAGGCCGCGAATCTCCGTCGCGAACTTCTCCAGCGAAGCCGCGATCAGCGCAACGGTGGTGACGAACTGCGCGTGGCGGTCGCGCTGGATTATCTGGTTCGACACGGGCGCGGAAGCGATACCCAGTTCGGCACATACCCGCGCCTCGATGGACGGCGGCGCCGTGGCGTGCGTGCCCACCGGCCCGGATATCTTGCCGACGGCGATGCTCTCGCGCGCCTGTTCCAGCCGCCGCCGGTTGCGGCGCATCTCGTCCCACCACAGAGCCAGCTTCAGCCCGAACGTGACGGGTTCGGCGTGGACTCCGTGGGTGCGGCCCATCATCAGCGTGTGCTTGTGCTCCCGGGCCCTCTGCTCCAGGGCGCTCAGCAGGCTGCCGATCTCCGCGTCCAGCAGGTCGGCCGCGTCCATCAGCTGCAGATTCGTCGCCGTGTCCCAGACGTCGCTGGAGGTGAGGCCCAGGTGCAGCCAGCGGCCCTCCGGCCCCAGCCGCTCCGTGATCGACCCCAGGAACGCGGTGACGTCGTGGCGCGTCCTCGCCAATATCTCGTTGAGGCGCTCCATGTCGTGCCTGGCGCCTCGCAGCTTCGCCATGTCCTCAACGGGAATGACGCCCTCCGCCGTCCACGCCTCGCAGACTGCCAGCTCGACCTCGAGCCACTTGTCGTACTTGTTCTCTTCGGACCAGACCCGCTTCATCTTGGGCCTGGCGTAGCGGTCTATCATCTGCTCTCCACCGTCTGGAATGCCCGAATGGGCGCTCGCTCTATCTCAGGCCCTCGCGGTAGTCGTCGTAGGCCTTGCGAATAGCCTCGTGCTTTATGCCGAGAATCTGCGCCGCCAGAAACGCCGCGTTGCGCGCGCCCCAGCTTCCGACCGCCACCGCCGCCACCGGTACGCCGGGCGGCATCTGCGCGATGGCGTAGAGGGCGTCGACGCCTTTCAGTTCGCTCGACGCGATTGGCACGCCTATGATGGGAATCGTGGTCCAGGACGCGAGCACGCCGGGCAGGCCGGCAGAGCCGCCCGCGCCCGCGATGATGACCTCGACGCCGCGCTCCCGCGCCGACAGCGCGTAGCTGCGCACCTTGTCCGGCGAGCGGTGCGCGGACATGACCTCGACCTCGTGGCTCACGCCCATCTGTTCGAGGACGGCGGTGGTTTCGCGCATGATCGGTTCGTCCGACGCGCTGCCCATCAACACTCCGACCAGTGGCATTGGCTGCACCCCTCTCTGTCTACCCAAATGGCCCGGCGGTCTGCCTCCGGGCTCGTCCAAACCGCTCGCGGGAAGGCTTTACGTTTTGGTTTGCTACCGCAGTGGCGCGTCTTCTGCCGCGATGTCGCGGCGGAACTGCGCCCCCTCAAAGCTTATCCGCCCAGCGGAATGGTATGCTCTCTCCCTCGCGGCGGCCAGATCTTCTCCGAGCGCGCACACCGTGAGCACGCGGCCCCCGTCCGTTGCGACGGCATCGTCGTCGAGCCTGGTGCCCGCGTGGAACACCATGGCGTCTTCGTCCAGGCCTTGCAGTCCCTTTATCTCGCGCCCGACCTGGTAAGCGCCGGGATAGCCCTCTGAGGCGAGCACCACGCCCACGCAGGCGCGTTCGTCCCACTCCAGCGACAACCCCTCGAGATTACCGGTGGCAGTACCAATCATAATTGCGGCAAGGTCGGTTTTCAATCTCGGAAGCACAACCTGGGCCTCGGGATCGCCCAGTCTGCAGTTGAACTCTATGACCTTCGGGCCGTCGGACGTGAGCATTAAGCCGCCGTACAGTATGCCCCGAAAGGGCGAGCCGAGCGCCGCCAGCGCCTTTGCCGCGGGCGCCATGATACGCTCCCGCACCTCGAGTTCCAGCTCCTCGCTCCACGTCGCGGGCGGGCTGTATGCGCCCATGCCGCCGGTGTTCGGTCCCCCGTCGCCATCGAGGGCGCGCTTGTAGTCGCACGCCGCCGCTAGACCGGAGACCTCTTCGCCGTCCACGAACGCGAAGACGCTGATCTCCTGGCCCTCGAGGCATTCCTCGATAAGCACCCGCCGGCCCGCGTCGCCGAACTCCAGCTCCACCATCTGCCTGCGAAGCGCGTCCCGCGCCTCTGCCAGGGTGCTCGCCACGACCACGCCCTTGCCGGCCGCAAGGCCGTCGGCCTTGACCACGACGGGGGGCGTAATGCCAACGAGGTACTCGAGCGCCTGTCCGTAGTCGGTGAACACCTCGGCCCGCGCGGTTGGGATGCCGTGGCGCAGCATGAGGGCTTTGGCGAAAGACTTGCTGCTCTCGATGCGGGCGGCGGCGGCAGTTGGCCCGAATACGAGCGCACCCGCCTCCCGGAAGCGGTCTACGATGCCAGCCGCGAGGGGCGCCTCCGGTCCAATTACCGTGAACTCCACGCCCTCGCTTCGAGCGAGGGCAAGCAGCCCGTCAACGTCCTCGGCGCTGATGGGCACGTTCCTGCCGAGCGCGGCGGTGCCCGCGTTGCCCGGCGCCACGACAAGCTCGCTCACCAGGGGGCTTTGCGACAGCTTCCAGGCGATGGCGTGCTCCCGCGCGCCGCTCCCCACCAGCAGTGTCTTCATGCCACGTCACCAAAGTCCCTTCCCCCTCGCAGGGGGAAGGTTAGAGCCTGCCCCGTACTCGATACGGGGATGGGGGTCAGTTCGCTGGCGCGGCGCGGTGCGCTCATAGTCACTGTACCGCCCTCCGCCGAACTATCTTGCCCGACGACTCTTCCAGGTAGTGGGTTGCCGCGGTCTTGGCGTCGTTCTTCTGCGCTACCTCGCGGCAGGACGCGGCAGCAAGCCCGCCCATGTTGAGCACGCTGCCCGCGACCACGAAGGCCACGTCGGCGAGCTCCAGGAGCGCGTCGCCCAGGTCGTCGTTGTTCAGCGCCCTGGCGTGTTCGCCCACTTCCTCCATCAGGTAGGGCAGGCGCGTCCTCAACTCCTCCAGCGCCTGCTCGGAGGAGAGTCCCGCGCCCACCATCGGGATGCCGAACCGGGAGTGGAAGTCGTACACACTTTCCGCTATCAGCGCCATCGCCGCGACGAACTCCTCCCGCGTGACCCCGCTGTCCCGGAGGGTCGGATCGGTCATGCGCAGCCTGCGTGCTGTGCCGAGACGTGGTCGTAAGAGGCCTTCAGCCACGGCATCACGGCGCCCACGTCCTCCGGCAGCAGAAGCAGGAACTGCGTCCAGCCGGCGAAGCGGGGGTCGTCATTGGCCGCGGGGAGAGGCGAAACTCCGGCGAGGGTGAGCGCCCTGGCGGCAAGCTGGCGGGGCAGGGACATGGCCACCACGCCCTCCAGCAGCGCCGCGAACGGTCGCCCGCGGACGGCGTAGCCCACGCCGCCGAGCAGCGGCGCGGTCGACACGCCCTGCCACGCCAGCATCGGCGCGTCCAGCGCCTCCCGCACCTCGGGGTCGATTTCGAACTCCTCGTCCAAGTAGTCCGCGTCCATCACGGGCACTCCCGGTGCTCTGTAGCGGTAGCGCTGTTCACTCCCACTCTATCGTCCCCGGTGGCTTGCTGGTTATGTCGTAGACCACCCTGTTCACGCCAGGCACCTCGTTGGCGATGCGCGTGGAGATCCGGGCCAGCACGTCATAGGGAAGCCGCGCCCAGTCGGCGGTCATAGCGTCGCTGCTCGTCACGGCGCGCACCGCTATCACGTAGTCGTAGGTGCGATAGTCACCCATCACACCCACCGTGTGCGTGTCGGTGAGCACCGCGAAGCTCTGCCAGAGCTCGCGGTAGAGGCCGGCGTCCTCTATCTCGCGCATGACGATCCAGTCGGCTGCGCGCAGCGTCTCGAGCTTTTCGTGGGTGATGTCGCCGATTATGCGAATCGCGAGGCCGGGCCCCGGGAACGGCTGGCGGTACACGATATCCTCGGAAAGGCCAAGCTGCAGGCCGACCTCCCGCGCCTCGTCCTTGAACAGGTAGCGCAGCGGTTCGACCAGCCTGAGCCTCATGTGCTCGGGCAGCCCGCCCACGTTGTGATGGGACTTTATCCTCGCGCCTTCCTTGCTTTCGGGCGTCTTGCTCTCGATGACGTCCGGATAGAGCGTGCCCTGCGCCAGGTAGTCCACGTTGCCGATGCCCGCGGCCTGGTCGTCGAATACACGGATGAACTCCTCGCCGATGATCAGCCGCTTTCGCTCCGGGTCGGTCACGCCCCTGAGCGCTCCGAGAAAGCCCTCGGTGGCGTCAACGTGCGCCAGGTTGAGGTCCAGGCGCTCGAACACGCTTACTATCGCCTCCGGCTCGCCGCGCCGCATCAGCCCGTTGTTCACGAACACGCAGGTGAGCTGGTCGCCGATGGCGCGATGCACCAGCGCGGCGGTGACCGCGGAGTCGACACCGCCGGACAGCGCGCAGATGACCTTGCCATCGCCAACCGTCTTGCGGATCTCGTTCACCGAGCGCTCCACGAAGTTGGCCGCGGACCATTCGCCCTCGCAGCCGCAGACCTTGAACAGGAAGTTCTCCAGCAGCGCTTTGCCCAGCGGTGTGTGCTCGACCTCGGCGTGGAACTGGATTCCGTACGCGCCGTTGCCGTTGCCAAGCGCCGCTATGGGAGAGTTTTCGGAATGGGCCAGCGGCTCGAATCCAGGCGGAGTAGCCGTGATGTGGTCGCCGTGGCTCATCCACACCGGGAAAGAGCTTGGCAGACCGTCGAAGAGGGGACTATCGGAGCTGTTCAGGTGGAGCGTGGCCGGCCCGTACTCTTTGGCGTCGGTCCGTCCGACGCCGCCGCCGAGCTGATGCACCATCGCCTGCATCCCGTAGCAAATGCCCAGCAACGGCAATCCGCCGTCGTACACCCAGCCGGGGGCCAGCGGCGCGCCATCTTCATAGACGCTGGCCGGTCCGCCGGAGAGGATAACGCCCTTCGGGTTGAGACCCTGCACGTCCTCCCAGGCAGCGTCGTGCGGTACGATCTCGCAGTACACGCGACACTCCCGCACCCTCCGCGCGATAAGGTGGCTGTACTGCGATCCGAAGTCGATTACCAGAACAGCCTCGCGCGGTGAGTTTTCGGTTGGCTCGACCAAACAACTCACCTCTGCCATCAGGCCATAACGCCAATTGAAGGTACCACCTATGCTATAATCTTTCAACCTTGATGCCGAACCTACCCCCCAACGCCGACCCCGCCGCTCAACCTCTCAGGACGCACGTAGAGGCGGCCGCCGAGCACCTTCGGCGGGGCGGTGTAGCCGCGATACCCACCGATACCATCTACGGATTGGCGGCAAACGCTATTGACGAGAGCGCCGTCGCGCGCGTGTTCCGCCTCAAGCGCAGGCCGGAGGGCATGGCACTGCCGCTGCTCGTCGCCGACACCGCCGACCTGGACGTGTGGGCCCGCGACGTACCGGACGAGGCGCGCCGGCTCGCCGAGCGATTCTGGCCGGGCGCCCTGACGCTGGTGCTGAGCAAGTCCCCCGACATCCCGCCCGCGGCGACCGGCGGGCTGGACACGGTGGCCCTGCGCGTGCCGGCGCACGACACTCCCCGCGCCCTCGCACGACTGCTCGGCTGCCCGGTGACGGGCACCAGCGCCAACCGCAGCGGACGGCCCGGCCTTACCGACGCCGACGAGGTGCGCCGCGAGTTCGAGGGCGAGTGCTGCATGGTGCTGGACGGCCGATGCGCGGGCGGCGTCGCCTCTACGCTCGTCGACCTGACGGGCGGCGCGCCGCGCGTCCTCCGCGAGGGGGCGGTCTCCCGCGCCGCCCTCTCCGAGGCCTGCGCCAGTATCGCGTACCTTGCCGGATAGCGGCATCGGTGCCTCCAGAGGATGCAGTTGACGACGATAGAAGACCTGTCCGCCCGCGTAGAGGATGCGCTGAAAGGCGCGGTCGCCGGTCGCGACATGCCCTTCTACGAGATGATGACCTACCACATGGGCTGGACCGGCGACCCCGGTGAACCGGTCCCTGGCCGGTCGGGACTTCGGACGCTCGGGACGCTGTGCCTCCTCGCGTGCCGCGCGGCAGGTGGGGACGCCAAGCTCGCGCTGCCCGCAGCCGCCTCGGTGGAGCTGGTCGTCAATTTCTGCGAGATCCACGCGGACGTGCAGGCCGGCGCGCCGATGAGGGGCAGCCGCGACACCGTGTGGTGGAAGTGGGGCCCCGCGCAGGCCATCAACGCGGGGGACGGGATGCACGCGCTCGCCAGGCTCGCGCTGTTCGGGCTGCAGGACGCGGGGCTATCGGCGGAGGACACTTTTCGCGCCGTGCAGATTCTGGACGAGGCGAGTCTTCGCACCTGTGAGGGGCGCTTTCTCGACCTGCAGGCGCAGGACCGGCTCGACCTTGGACTGGACGACTACCTCGAAATGGCGCGGCTGAAGTCCGGCTCGCTCGCCGCCTGCGCCGCGCGGCTCGGCGCGCTCGCGGCCTCCGCGGATGCGCAAGTGTCGGATGCGCTGGCGGCGTATGGCGAAAGCACGGGCGTCGCCTGGCAGCTTAGCGAGGACGTTCGGCTCTTCTGGGACCTTTCGGAGGATGGGTCGAACCCGTACCCGGAAGTGTCCAACAAGATGAAGCTGCTGCCGGTGGTCTACGCATTCGCGAACGCCAATCCCAACCAGAAGCGCCGCCTGGGAGAGTTCTACTTCAAGCGCGTGCTCGAACCGGACGACGTGATCCGGCTTCGCGATCTCGTCGACGAGATGGCGGTGCGCGAAGCCTGCGAGGACTTGATCGCCCGCCACCGCGGCGACGCTGCACAAGCGCTGGCGGCCGTACCGGGCATCTCGGCCGATGATATGGCGGCGATAGGGGCGCTGTCCGACGAGCTGAGCCGCTGACGCCGCGAAACCGCCGCCTATCAGGAGCTTGCCTTGGCCGCTAAGCAGACGATAGCGGACATCCGGGTCGACGGCCGCACCGTTCTGGTGCGCGTCGACTACAACGTTCCGTTTCGCCCCGGTACTGGCGAGATCTCGGACGACAGCCGAATAGCGGCGTCGCTGCCCACGCTTCGGTATCTGCGCGAGCGTGGATGCAGGCTGATAGTCTGCTCGCACCTGGGCCGCCCGAGAGGGCGCGTGGTGGAAGAGCTGCGCATAGCCCCCGTATCGACACGGTTGGCCGACCTGCTTGGCGCGCCCGTCCGCCAGCTTGGCGACTGCGTTGGGCCGGAAGTCCTGGACGCCGTGGACGCATTGCGGCCCGGTGAGGTCGCGATGCTCGAGAACCTGCGATTCCACGAGGGAGAGGAGGCCAACGACGTGGAGTTCGCCACGGCCCTCGCCATGCCGGCGGACCTCTACGTCAACGACGCGTTCGGCGCCGCCCACAGGTCGCACGCCTCCACCGAGGGCGTCGCGCGCCTGCTGCCCGCGGCGGCCGGCTTCCTCATGGCGAAGGAGCTTGCCATGCTCGGACAGGCGCTCGACGAGCCCCGCCGCCCATTCGCCGCCATCATGGGCGGCGCCAAGGTATCCGACAAGATTGCCGTGCTCGAAAGCCTGGCAGGCAAGGTCGACAGTCTCATCATCGGCGGCGGTATGGCCGCGACCTTCTTCAAGGCGAACGGCCTGCCCATTGGCGACTCACTTGTGGAGGAGGAGTGGGTACCGTTCGCGCGCGACTTCCTCCGCAAGGCCGGCGAGACCGGCCTGGAGGTGCTGCTGCCGGACGACGTGGTGATCGCAAATGAGTTCGACGAGCACGCCGACAGCCGCGTGGTCGGCGCGGGCGAGATACCCGCCGGATGGCGCGTCATGGACGTCGGGCCGCGAACCGCAGACGCCTTCGCGCGTGCCGTCGAAGGCTGCCTGACGGTGCTGTGGAACGGCCCAATGGGTGTGTTCGAGTGGAAGAGCTTCTCGCAAGGCACAGTGCGCCTCGCCGAGGCGCTGTCCGGCCTGAGCGGCGCCACAACCGTCGTCGGGGGAGGCTCGACGGCGGAGGCCGTGCAGTCGCTGGGATACGCCGATAAGATGACCCACGTTTCCACCGGCGGCGGCGCTTCGCTCGAGTTCCTGGAGGGTAGGGAGCTACCGGGCGTGGCCGCCCTGCCGGACCGGGACTAGCAGCCCTGCCGGACCGGGCGCAGCAGCCCTGCCGGACCGGGCGCAGCAGCCCTGCCGGACCGGGCGTGGCCGCCCTGCCGATCCGAGCGTAGCATCACTATCAGACCGGGCGTAGCACCACTGTCATTCTGAGCGTAGCCGAAGAATCCGGAGACAGCCTTGATTGACCTTCCCTTCCTGGACGAAATCGCCCGCCCGTCGCCGACGCGCATACTCCTGCTCGTCGTCGACGGCCTCGGGGGCGCGCCGCATCCCGACACGGGCAAGTCGGAGCTGGAGACGGCGCGGCTGCCAAACCTCGACTCACTGGCGGCCGAGAGCGCGTGCGGCCTCACGACACCCGTGCTGCCAGGAATCACGCCCGGCAGCGGCCCTGGCCACATGGCCCTGTTTGGCTACGACCCCGTCAAGTACCTGATGGGCCGCGGCGTCCTGGAGGCGTTGGGCTCGGGCATCGAGATGGCCTCTAGCGACGTCGCCGCGCGCGGCAACCTGTGCACCATCGACGATCAGGGCCTGATAACGGACCGCCGCGCCGGACGCATCCCCTCCTCCGAGAGCGCACCGCTTGTCGAGCTACTCGATGGAATAGAGGTGCCAGGCGTCGAGGTGTCCGCGTACCCCGTGCAGGACTACCGCTTCGTTCTGCTGCTCAGAGGAGAGTCTCTCAGCGACGCCATCACCGGAACCGACCCGCAGGTCGAAGGCACGGCTCCGCTCGAATCGCAGCCGCTCGAAGAGAACGCCCGCAAGACGGCTGAGGCCGTGAACCGCTTCGCCGCGTCCGCGCGCGCCGTCCTCGCCGGCCGAGAGCGCGCCAACATGGTGGTGATGCGCGGCTTCTCCGGCGTGCCCATCCTTCCGGACTTCGGGGCGGGCTACAAGCTCAATCCGGCCGCCATCGCCGCATATCCCATGTATCGCGGCCTCGCCCACCTGGTGGGCATGAAGATAGTGCCGGCCGGCGGCGACTTCGACGCCGAGCTCGATGCCCTGGAGGCCGTCTCCCACGAACACGACTTCATCTTTCTGCACTACAAGCCCGCCGACGCCGCCGGCGAGGACGGCGACTTCGACGCCAAGGTCCACTGGCTCGAGGAGCTGGACGCCCGGATTCCCCGCCTGCTGGCGACCGAACCCGACGTGCTGGTCGTAGCCGGCGACCACTCCACCCCGGCGATCATGGCGGGCCACAGCTGGCACGCCGTGCCGCTGCTCATCCGCTCGCGGTACACGCGCGGCGAGGGCGTGCCGCAGTTCTCCGAGCGCGCCTTCCGCAGCGGCTCGCTCGGCGCGCTGGCCGCGCAGAACGTGATGCTCCTCGCGATGGCCCACGCCGAAAAGCTCAACAAGTACGGGCCGTAGCGGGGCGCGTATTACGCGGGCAACGGGCAGACGGGGCGGGAAGGTGGCCCCAGTTGTGTGCTACGTCAAGTTGAGCGTGATACAATAGAGCACAGACGGCTTAAACAGCATCACGGAAGGTTGACTATGACTGCCAGGAAGACCCGAGAAGGTTCAGAGAACGTGTATGCCGCCGCGCAGAAGTGGGTGGATGCCGCGCTGCGAAAGGACGACTCGCTCTTCACTCCGGGTAAAGCCATCTGGACGAAGGAGTTGCTTGCCGAACTTCGCAAGTGCTACCTGGACAATCCGGACGTTCCCGGCAACGACTTCTACGACAGGTTGCGAAAGCAGTTGGAAGGAAGTCCTCAAGCAGCGGCCTACCAACTCATGGCGGAAGTGCTTTACTTTCACTACCTCATCATCTGGCGGATGAATATGCGGGGCGACACAAAGAAAAACAGGATTGATGAGGTGCTTGGATGGTCAGGCCATCAGTTAACCATTTCTGCTAACTTAGTCGCCGGCCTGACGCCGGGCATAGCCAACATTGGGCAGGCTCGTAGCAGCCTGTTTCCATTCATGGTTGGGTTCATCATAGAATTTGTTGAGCAGTGGAAGGCCCAGAGGCCGGATGAGCGACAACATCTACTCGATGACCCTTGGGCATTCAAAGACTTTGCGGCACATGTTGAACTCAACGGTGCCTTGTTTCGCGAACGCCCAAGTTCATATCGTCCTCAACTGGAAGCCATGCTACACCTATTGTTTCCTGACACCTTCGAGGGTATCGTCTCACTTCCACACAAGGAACAGATCGCGAGTGCGCGAGCTTTCGCTCATTATGTCACCGAGGGATCGGCAGACATCGACCTAAAGCTGGCACAGATTCGGCTTGGGCTAGAGGCCGAACGCGAAGAAGTCTTCGATTTCTATGACGACGATATCCGTAGCATATGGGATGTCAACTACTGGGTTGTACAGGCCCCTGCGGACATACATGCAATAATCGAGAGTGAACGGTTCATTGCGGTCGACTTCATAGGCACGGCTCTAGCTGACCTCAATAGTTTCTCCTCAAAGGAAGAACTTCGCTCGCGCATAGAATCCGGAAGAATGCACGACAATCCCAATCATGCCGCTAGCCAGCTCTGGCGATTTGTGAAGGAAATCAAGCAAGGCGACTATGTGCTCGTTCCAATCATCGGCCGGGGGTTATTCCATATTGGCAGAGTAACAGGGGACTACACTTACAAGCCTTCACACTCCATGCCTCATCATCGCTCCGTAGAGTGGTTGCTGACCAATGTATCCACTGACGTCCTGAACGCTCGGCTGGCACGGCAAACCGTAAACAGAGCCGACCGCCATCGAGAAGTTATCGATCGCCTTTTGCTTGAAACGTTTAACGGCCAGAATGGCGTCTGTGACGAGCCCCCCGAAGACCTGGACGAGCTAGCCGCCCAGCTCTTTCTCACCGAGCCCCCCGACTTCCTCCACGAAATCGAAACCCTCCTCGCCGACAAGAAGCAGGTCATCTTCCAGGGCCCGCCGGGCACCGGCAAGACATACGTCGCGCAGCAGCTCGCCAACCATCTTGCCGGATCGAAGGAGCGCGTCACTCTGGTGCAGTTCCACCCCTCCTACGCCTACGAGGACTTTGTACGCGGCTTTCGTCCGGCATTGGTGAACGGGCAGCCCGGGTTCGAGTTGAAGGACGGTCCGCTGTTGCGGGCCGCCAAACGCGCGTCGGAAGAGCCGGGCGAAAAGCATTTCCTCATCATCGACGAGATCAACCGGGGCAACCTGGCCAAGGTGTTCGGTGAGCTCTACTACCTGCTGGAGTACCGCGACGAGTCAATAACCCTCCAGTACCAAAGGGACGAGAACGAACGATTCTCCATGCCGCCCAATCTCTTCGTCATCGGGACGATGAACACGGCCGACCGTTCGATAGCGCTCGTGGACCTCGCGCTGCGCCGTCGCTTCTATTTCGTGGAGTTCCACCCCGACGTCGAGCCGATCCGGGGCGTGCTACGCCGCTGGCTGCAAGCCAAAGCGCCCGAAATGGATTGGGTCGCCGGCGTCGTCGAGCGGGCGAACGACCTGCTGAGGGACGACCGGCACGCCGCCATCGGGCCGAGCTACTTCATGAAAGACCGCCTTGACGCCGATGCTGTAGACCGTATCTGGAATCACAGCGTTCGCCCATACATCGAGGAGCGGCGGTTCGGCGGCGACGAAGTAGCCGATGAGTTCGGCCTGGAGAGGCTCAAGGGCCGCCCACCTTCAGATGGAGACCCTGACGATGGCGACGACGACTCGATCAACGGAGAAACGGGCGACTGATGCGCAAGCTTGACCTCCGGGAATACGAGCAGAGCAGTCCGTACACGCTCTCGGTCGCTGAGCGCGACAACCTCCGAGACGCGGTTCCCTCACTGGCGATTGAGCCAGTAACAGGCGAGCACACCACCTACCACATCACGCCGTCCTCCTGGGTGGGGGCGGTCGAGATAGGCAACTTGTCCGTGCAGATACGGCCCAAGATAGGCATCCCTCAGCTACTCTCGCTAGCCTGCTACGCCATGGGCGTGTACAGGTCGCAGGACAAGCGGCGATTCGACTTCCACGAGGAAGCCGCGCTGCCCGACACGCTGGCTCTCACGCTCGCCGCCGCGGCCCGCAGAGCATTCGCGCGAGGACTCCTCCACGGATACCGCACCGAGGAGGAGGCGCTGCACACCGTGCGCGGCCGCATCCGATTCGACGAGCAGCTAC
Organism: Dehalococcoidia bacterium; assembly: GCA_965262385.1. Taxonomy (GTDB): domain Bacteria; phylum Chloroflexota; class Dehalococcoidia; order Lucifugimonadales; family CATOSD01; genus CATOSD01. Next base: position 1,139,967 of record CBDHFB010000016.1, read on the forward strand.
GCCGCAGGTTCGGCATCGCCATGCCCGTAGAGGTGCGCTACGACGAGTTCACGGACGACATCGCAGAAAACCGGCTCGTGAAAGCGGCGGTCCAGCGGCTCGGCGAGATGCGCCTCCGCTCGTCGCAGGCCCGCCGGGGCCTGGGCTGGACCGCGGCGATGCTCGAGAGCGTCTCACTCGTCGAGTTCGCTCCAAGAGAATTGCCGGAAGTCACGTTCGACAGGCTGAACGAGCACTACCGCGGCGCGGTGGGGCTGTCGCGCCTCATCCTCCGGCACAGCGCGTTCGAGGCCAGCCGCGGCAAGGTGCGGGCCACCGGATTCCTGATGAACATGAACACCCTCTTCCAGGAGTTCGTCACCGTGGCGCTGCGTGAGTCGCTGCGGGTATCGGCGAACACATTCTGCTCCGACAAACATCTCACAGGCAGTCGCCGCATTCACCTGGCCGAAAACAACCGCGTCGGGCTAGAACCAGACCTCACCTGGTGGGACGGCAACACGTGCACCTTCGTGGGCGACGCCAAGTACAAGCGATTCGAGAGCGTGCACAACGCCGACCTGTACCAGCTCCTGGCTTACGTGACCGCTTTGGACTTGCCGGGCGGCCTGCTGGTCTACGCGGCGGGTGCGGCGGATGCGGCGGATGCGGCGAGCTACGCGGTACGCCACTCCGGCAAACGCTTGGAGGTCGCCACGCTCGACCTGGGCGGCACGCTCGAAATCGTGCTCCGGCGAGTCAAGTGCGTGGCCGGCAAGATCAGAAAACTGCGCAAAGAGGCCCACGGCCTTCTCCCGCCGCATGACCGCACTCGGGCAAAATCGCCTATACTGAACGGCAACGCGGCAACCCACGCCTGACAGGAGTCCCACCTTGCCTACCACCATCATCGCCGGAAACTGGAAGATGAACACCACCCGCGAGGAGGCCCGCGCGCTCGTGGAGCAGATGCGCGACGCCCTGAACGCCGTGACGACCGTCACGTCGCTCCTGTGCCCGCCGTTTGTGCACCTGGAGGCCGTCGCCGACCTATTGCGCGGCACGTCCGTTGCACTGGGCGCGCAGAACATGCACCCCGAAAACTCCGGCGCATTTACCGGCGAGGTCTCGCCCGACATGCTGCGCGGTCTGTGCCAGTACGTCATCCTGGGCCACTCCGAAAGGCGCGAGCTGTTCGGAGAGACGGACGAGTTCGTCAACCGCAAGGTGCGCGCCGCCATCTCCGCCGGCCTGCGACCAATTCTGTGCGTTGGCGAGCGGCTGGAGCAGCGCGATGGCGGAGAAGCGGAAGCCGTTGTCGAGCGCCAGTTGGCCCTCGGCCTCGAAGGAGTGGAGGACGCCACGCCCCTCGTCGTCGCATACGAGCCGGTCTGGGCCATAGGGACGGGTAGGGCGGCAACTCCGGACGTGGCGCAGTCCATGATGGCGAGCATACGCGGAGCGTTGGCGGCGCGGTACGGGCGCGCCGCCGCCAACGAGATTCCGCTGCTTTACGGCGGCAGCGTCAACGCCGCAAACGCCGCCGACTACGTGCGCGAGCAGGACGTAAACGGCGCCCTCGTCGGTGGCGCAAGCCTCGACCCCGAGGCGTTCGCCGAGATTGCGCGCCTCGCCGCCCAGCACGCCTGACCACGTGCCGAACTAAGCTAGACTTTGTACATTCACGCGGCATAGGTTAGCAACTCCATGAATCTGTCGAGCATGGGAGTCGGGATTTCTCGCATATCTGGTTTCTGCGACGACATGCGGAAAGTACCGGAGGCAAGCCAGAGATGACGGCGCACCAAAGCGATCGCGTCAATGAAAGTGGGGGCCGACTTGACATACCAAGCCGCCGATCGTGGAGTCGCTAGCCGGCGACCTCCCAACAAGTGTGCTGCGAGAGTTACCCAGGAGAACAGTCCCAACAGCACAGGAGTGGTCCGAGATATGGCGCGATCCGACCGCTGGCGTTGAGTCTCTACTCCCAGATGGGCGCGTGTCTCCTGAAACGTCACCTCGATCTGCCAGCGCAACACGAACCACTCGATGATCTGAGCCGGACTGATCGCAGGATCGGTACACAGCAGCGCCTGGGAGTCGAACCGGTGTAGGGGGTCTCGAATGAGGACCCAGCGAATGGGCACGGGTGGCTTGCCCGTGTGATACCAGACCGCTGTTTGAGAGACGGTCTCCACCGTGCGAATGGCGCTGTCGTACCAGGCCACAGATATCGTGGTCCAGCCTACATCGGGGCACTGGAGGAGTTCCCTCAATGTGGGCAATCGTTCTCCTTTGAGGCGTGGGCGCCCCATCTGTCCGGGCAGTCGAGGTGGGGCGGGTTCGTAGAGTGCAGCGTCCAGACGCAATCGGGTAATGAGGGTGACCGGACGAGTCATGGACTGACAGAAGTGGAGCAGATGGAGGGCAGCGTAGCTGCTGTCGGCCACCAGTACCAGAGGACGGTTGGGCAGCCAGCGCCGGAGCTGGAGGATCATCTGACGCGCCCAGTCGGTGAGCCTTTTGTGCGTCCGACCCAGCTTCTGACAGTAGCGCTCAGAGGGAGCCAGGGCGGTCAGTACAGGTAATGCCCATGTCCGATGTGCCCAGGGTATGGTGGTCAACAACATCAGGCTTATCCAACGCAGGCCGGAGGCCTTGACGAAATGACTCCCGCTGGAGCGCACTGCGTCACGATATATCCCCTTGGCTTTGATCTGCTTGCCACGCCGCCGCTCCAAGGTCTCGTCGATCCCAAACACCAGTGGACTATCACCCTGATCGAGGTGCTGTACCAGGAGCAACAGCAGTACACGGCTCAGCTGGAGCGGTGACCACACAGCGCGGTTGAGAACGTGGTGATACCGAGCAAAGCCGGTGTCGTCGCTGAGTCCCATGGCGCGGAGCGCGGAAGTAACGGTCCTCTTGCGCGTGGCCAGGACTGCACCGACAAGCAGCACCTGCACTTTCGCCCATGTCCTGGCCTGAAACATCGGCGCGAACGGACTGAGAAGGGATACAATGGCATCGGGCAGGGTGAGCATGACTTGACCTTTCGTGATGGTTCGGTCTCGTCAGCTTACCCTGTTTCCTCTGTCTAAGTTTTGTACAAAGTCTAGCTTAGAGCCTATCCGATGAGTCCCTTCCCCCTCGCAGGGGGAAGGTTAGGATGGGGGTGATTAACGGGTTGTCGGGTAGACTCGAAACACACCGTACCCGCGAACACCCAATTGCCACGATGCCCGCCCCACCTGAAAAAATCCCCGTCATCGCCATAGTCGGCCAGACCGCCGTCGGCAAGAGCAGCCTCGCCGTCTGCCTGGCGAATCGCCTCGGCGGCGAGATAGTGAGCGCCGACAGCCGCCAGGTCTACCGCCGCATGGACATCGGCACCGCCAAGCCTCCGCCGGAAGACCTCGCCGCCGTCCGCCACCACCTCATCGACGTCGCCGATCCTGGCGACGAATACAGTTTGGGACATTTCTTGTACAGTTCCAGGAAAGCTATCCAAGACGTAAACAGGAAATCCAGGCTTCCCATAGTGGCCGGAGGCACCGGACAGTACCTGTGGGGACTGCTGGAGGGGTGGAACCCCGCCGAGGTACCGCCCGACTGGCGGCTCCGCGCCGAGCTGGAGGAGCGTCTGGAGTCTGAGGGCGTCTCGGTGCTGCACCGGGAGCTCGCCGAGCGCGCGCCCGACGCCGCCGCCCGCGTCGACGCCCGCAATCCCAGGCGGGTGATAAGGGCCCTCGAGGTGGCCCGCGCGGCCCGCGCCGACGCGACGCCGCTGTCCCGCCGCACGCCGCCGCCGTACAACGTCGCCATGTTAGGGTTGGCGATGGACGCTGAGGCCCTGCGCCGGCGCATCGACGGCCGCGTAGACGCCATGCTTGCCGCCGGGTGGGTCGACGAGGTGCGCAGCCTGATCGAGTCCGGCTACGGGCCGGAGCTGCCGTCCATGTCGAGCCTGGGCTACCGCGAGATCGCCGACCACCTGCGCGGCCTGCTTTCCCTCGAGGAGGCGGCCGACGCGGTGAAGCGCGGCACTCGCAGGTTCGCCAAGGGCCAGCGGACGTGGTTCAAGCCGGCCGACGCCCGCATACGCTGGTTCGACGCCGAGACGGAGCGGCGAGAGGCCCTCCGCTACGCCTCCGAATGGCTGGGCAGCCTGGCGCAGACGTGAAAAACAGCCCGAATTCGGCATTTCGGGTCTTTACGTGTTGGTTATCTAAAATCTTGTACTTAATCAAGGTATAAAACTAAACTTCGTAGCAGATTCTCGTTCCCGCAAAGGAAGACTTTCGCAGAACCGTCTTTCCGGCCCTTTTCTTCTCGTCTTTCCGGCCCCCGAGCCGGAACACAGGGGCGCGGGGAGCGGCGGGCCAGGCCGACCCCCCGCCAAACTGTGTTAGAATAACGCACCGAAACCCCCGCGAGAGGCCCCACATGAAGTTCACCAAGATGCACGGCGCCGGCAACGACTACGTGTTCGTCGACGGAAGATCCGGCGAGCGCGACTGGCCTGCGCTTTCGGTGGCGATGAGCGACCGGCACCTTGGCGTAGGCTCCGACGGCGTCATCGTGCTCCAAGAGGCCGCCGAGGCCGACATTCGCATGTCCATGTTCAACGCCGACGGCTCCCAGGGTGAGATGTGCGGCAACGGCATCCGGTGCTTCGTGCGATTCGCCATCGACCGCGGCGCGGTGTCCGCCGACAGGTCGCCCATCACCGTCGAGACGCTCGCCGGGGTGCTTGAAGTCGCGCCTGGATGGGACGGCGACGAGTTGACCCACGCCAGCGTGAGCATGGGCCGGCCCATTCTGGAGCCCGCAAAGATCCCGGTCCACGCGCCGGGCGCGGGCCCGGTGCTGGACTATCCGCTCACGGTTGGGGGACGCTCCTTCGACCTCACGTTCGTCTCGATGGGCAACCCGCACGCCGTCGCATTCGTAGACGAGCCTGTGGAAGACGTGCCGCTGCACGAGATAGGGCCGCTGGTCGAAAATCACCCCATCTTCCCGAACCGGGTGAACTTCGAAATAGTGAACGTGCTCGGCGAAACGGCTCTTGCCGCGCGCGTCTGGGAGCGCGGGTCGGGCCTCACGCAGGCCTGCGGCACCGGCGCCTGCGCCATCGCGGTCGCGGCGCGGCTGCACGGCCTCACCGGCGACGAAGCCCGCCCTGACGGCCTCACCGGCGACGAGGCCCACCCTGAGCCTGTCGAATGGGTCACCGTGGCGCTACCCGGCGGCGAGCTGACCGTGCGCTGGCCCGGACACGGCGAAGTCATACTCAACGGCCCCGTCGCCAAGGTGTTCGAGGGCACCTGGCCCGGATTAGGCCCACTCACGAAATCAGACACCGGAGGCTGCCAGTGAAGCTAGCAAGACGGCTTGACAAGATACCACCATACCTCTTCGTAGAGATAAGCCGTAAGATTGCCGCGAAGAAGGCACAGGGTATCGAGGTCATCAGCTTTGGTATTGGCGACCCGGACATTCCAACGCCTCCCAGCATCGTCGAACGTCTCCGCGAGACGGCTCTGGACGCGCCTAATCACCGCTACCCGGAATCCGACGGGCTGCCGGAGTTCAGGCAGGCCGCCGCCGACTGGTACCAACGCCGCTTCGGCATCTCGCTCGACCCTGACAAGGAGATACTCTCCCTCATCGGCGCGAAGGAGGGCATAGGCCACGCCGCGCTCTGCTTCCTGGACCCGGGCGACGTCGCGCTCGTGCCGGACCCGGGCTATCCCGTCTACTCGGTGGGAACCTGGTTCGCGGGCGGCGAGTGCCACTGGATGCCGCTGCTGGAGGAGAACGGATGGCTGCCCGACCTGGACGCCATACCTGAGCACGTGGCGCGGGCGGCCAAGGTGATGTGGCTCAACTATCCGAACAACCCGACCGGCGCGATAGCCGGGCCCGACTACTTCGAGAAGGTGGTTGAGTTCGCGACCCGGTACGACATAGCCGTGCTGCACGACGCCTCGTACACGGAGGTCGCGTTCGACGGATTCAAACCCACCAGCTTCCTGCAGACGCCGGGCGCCATGGAAGTGGGCATGGAGTTTCACTCGCTGTCCAAGAGCTACAACATGACCGGCTGGCGCCTCGGCGTGGCGGCCGGAAACGCCGAGATGATCAACGCGCTGATGGTCGTCAAGTCCAACCTCGATTCCGGCGTTCCCCAGGCCATACAGTACATGGGCATAGAGGCGCTGAACGGGCCGCTGGACGCCATAGACGAACGCAACGCGGTCTACCAGCGGCGCAGGGACCGCGTGCTCGAGACGCTGCGGGGCATGGGGCTGCACGTGGATCCCCCCAAGGCGGGCCTCTACGTGTGGGCGCGCATCCCGCACGGCTACACGTCGGCCCAGATAACCGAGTCGCTGCTTGAGCAGTGCGACATCGTAGTCACGCCCGGCAACGGCTACGGCGCATACGGCGAGGGCTACATCCGGCTGACGCTGACCATAGACGACGAGAACATGGAGCGGGGCCTCCAGCGCCTGGCAGACTGGAAGCTGCCCCCGCCCAAAGGGAGCTAGGCCATACCAAACAGGACCGTCGACATAAGGCGGCGGCGCGAACGGGCGCTGCTGGTGGGCGTGCAGACCAAGTCCCGCCAAAAGCCGCTCTGGCCGTTGGAAGAGTCGCTCAACGAGCTTGGCGATCTCGCGGTGAGCGCCGGCGCGCACGTGGTGGGCCGGATGACGCAGCGGCTGGCCAAGCCGACCAACACGTACCTGGGCAAAGGCAAGCTGGAAGAGCTGCGGCGCCAAGTGCAGTACCGGGAAATCCGCACAGTCATCTGCGACGACGAGCTGACGCCTACGCAGCAGCGCAACCTCGAAAACGCGCTGGGCGGTGAACAAAAGGTGATTGACCGCACGGCGCTCATTCTCGATGTTTTCGCGCAGCGGGCGCGCACCAGGGAGGGCCGCCTGCAGGTGGAGTTCGCGCAGCACGAGTACCTGCTGCCGAGGCTCGCGGGACAGTGGTCGCACCTGGAGCGGCTTGCCGGTGGAATTGGCACCCGCGGCCCGGGCGAGACTCAGATTGAGACCGACCGCAGGCTCGTGCGCGACCGCATCCTGCGGCTGAAGAAGAGCCTGGACGAGGTGAGGCGCCACCGCGGCGCCTATCGCGCCCGCCGCCGCGAGATGCAGCTTCCGGTGGCGTCGCTGGTCGGATACACTAACGCTGGCAAGAGCACGCTGCTGAACAGCCTCACCGGCGCCGGCGTGCTCACCGAGGACCGCCTGTTCTCCACGCTCGACCCGGTGACACGAAAGGTGCGGCTGCCTTCGGGCCGGACGGTCCTGGTCTCCGACACCGTCGGGTTTATCCAGAAGCTGCCCACCTCGCTGGTGGCCGCGTTCCGGGCCACGCTCGAGGAGATCGAGGAATCGAGCCTGATCATCCACGTTCTGGACATCACGCGGCCCAACGCCGCCGAGCAGGCCCACGTCGTGACGGGAATCCTTGAGGACATGGGACTGGCAGGCAGGCCGCAGATCCTGGTGCTGAACAAGATCGACCTGCTCGGCGACTCCGACGGTCCGCGGGACGGCGCGAACGGTTCGGGCGGCGGTCCGGTCGATTTCGCCCGGCTGCCGAGTCTTGAGGCCGCGTCGCCGAAGTCGGAGTTGCTGGACGATCTCGTCGACGAGGACGACCGGGTGGTCTTTGCGTCGGCGCTGACGGGCGACGGCGCGCCACGGCTGCTCGCGGAGATCGACGACGTGCTGCGACAGGCCGAGACCACGGCCACCGCATCTCGCGCCTGAGGGGCACGCGCGCGGGGTAGGGGAGCGTCCCAGGGGCCATGACGCCATGTTCGCACTATAATAGTTATGTAAACTACAGCTAACACAGGGGCCACAACGTTGCTTTACATAACGTACCATCGCCATTTTGACCCTCTTTTCCAACAAGCAGCGACTAGGCCCGGCGACGACCCCAGACGCCGGCCATGCGGCCCGGAGCCGGCGTTAGCCGCTCCCCGGTCCGCCGGCTAGCCCCGAACTCCGCGCAAGTGGCGTTCCCTCCTCGGCTCTCCTCCTCCCGCATCGTCCGGACGCCCGCACTCGCCTACCGCGACATGCGGCTGCTGGCGGCGTCCGGCGCATTCGACGCCGTCGGCTTCATGGGCGAGCACCTCGTGCTGGGTTGGCTCATGCTGGAGTTGACAGACTCTGCCTTCATGGTCGGAGCCGCCCTCGGCATACGTATGGCCCCGGCCTTCTTCCTCGGCGCGGTCGCCGGTGCCCTCGCCGACATCGTGGACCGCCGGCTGACAATGATCCTCATCAACGGACCTCTCGCGGCGACGGCGGCCACCGCTGGCGCGCTGTTCCACTTTGGCGTCCTCGAGGCGTGGCACCTGTTCGTGCTGGCCGCGGCGGGCGGCTGCATGCCGCCGCTCAAGATGACGCTCCAACAGAGCTACGTTGCCGACGTGGTAGGCCCGGCGAACCTGCTGAACGGCCTGGCATTCCTCAACATAGGCACTAGAGGCGGAGGCCTGCTGGGCACGATAGCGTTGGGATTCGTGCTTGAGCACCTGGGGGCCGGCTACGCCTACTTCACCATGGCGTCCACGTACCTCGTGACGGCTGGCATTCTCGCTTTCACGCGCGGCACAAGCCGACCTGACGCCGCTGGACCCCGCGCGGTCGGGCTGCGGGGCCTCCTGCACGTGGTCGGCGAGGTGGTGGGCAACATCGCCCGTCTGGCGGCCGAGCTGCGGCGAAACCGGCTGTTGCTGACCCTGGCCGTCACCACCATGACGGTCGAGTTTGCCGGTTTCTCTCACTTCTCGCTATACCCGAGCCTCGCACGCGACGTACTGGACGTGGGCGCCCAGGAGCTGGGCTTCATGAACTCGGCGCGCGCGCTGGGAGGCGTTCTCTCAGTAATCGTGGTGGCCGTCGTCGGAGGGCAGGCCCGGAGGGGGCTGAGCTACATGTTCATAATGCTGGCATTTGGCCTGGGCGTGATCATGTTCGCCTTTACCAGCAACTTCTGGCTCGTGCTGGCCTTCATAGCCATGGTAAACGGCATGGCGTCCCTGCTGGATCTGTACTCCCAAAGCATGATGCAGACCATCGTGCCCTTCGAACTGAGGGGTCGCGCGGCGGGCGCGTGGGTCGTGGCGACGGGAACGGGCCCGCTGGGAAGCCTGCAGATAGGCGCACTCGCGACTTCGACGACCATAGCTTTCGCACTCGGCGCGAACGGGGCGGTGCTGGTGGTGCTGGCGGTCCTGGGGCTTGCGTTTCTGCCCACTCTGCGACGCCTGTAGGCGCGCCTGGCAGCTAAGTGACCACCCTTATGACCCCCGCGTCCCTCAGCGACAGAAGCAGCCCCAGCCCCACATCCTCGGGGCGGTCTCGGCTGTAGGCGATGGTCTCCAGACCCATGAACGGGCTGTAGTTGTGCGTTTCGTTCTCGCACAACACCACAACCTTCTTACGATAGAGCGCGGACGCGGCGCCGACGTGGAACAGCATCCTGTCCGGCCCACGGCCGGGCTGCTCCTCCGTCAGCACCATTATGGCCGAGTTGCAGCCCAGCATCGCCTCTGAGACCTTCGATGACACCGGTTGCAGATTGTCCGGCTCCTCTTCGATTGAGCAATACGGAATGCCGAACTCCTGGAGAAGTTCCTTGATAAACTCCACAACCTCCGTCTCGGCCTGGTAGCCCAGGTACACCTTGCCCGGAGGGGAGGGCTTGGCGTCTCGCTCCGGCTCGGCGGGGCGCTCCCCTTCCCTGCCGGTGGGTGGGGCCGCGTCAATAGACGGCTGAGGCTCGGAGGCCGCCACGGCGCTGCTGAGGTTCACGCCGAGAACTCCGGAGGCGTCCGCGGCCAGGATGCCCACGAATTCGCCGTTCGCCCTGATTAGCTCGATGCACTCCGCGGAAATCGAGGGGTCGATGCCCCATTCCCGCTCCAGGACGTTGCGCGAGAAGTCGTCCCTGGGCAGCGGCTGGCCGTCCAGCCCTTCGTAGAACCTTCCAAACACTTCCGGATTGCAGGCGGCGTCCAGCAACGCACGGCGGCGCTCCTCCTCGGACCTCGGAGAGACCACAGCCTCCCCGAGCGGCGTCAGGCTGATCGCCTCGTCGTTCACTCCGCCCTCGGTCAGCCCGTACTTGACGGACGACGTGAGCTTCATCCTGAACGCGCTGCTGCCCCTCGTGGTGCCCATCGCCGCCGCGAGCCGGTCGGGCGCGAAGGGCTGGCCCCGGTTGGCCTCGCGAATCGTCTCGGCGGCCGCCAGGGTGTCCTGCAGGTTGTGAGTCGGGTACGGCCGCCTGATGAGAAGCCTCTTGGGTCGGCGACCCGCGCCCCCGCCAGCGGCTGGTCTCTGTGTCATCTCACGCACGTCCCAGAAATATATTTCAGAGGTATTTCAGACAATTCAGATTTCAGAAATGCTAGCACAACGAGGACTCATCGTAAAGCTATTTCAGGCCGATTTCAGAAGTCAGTACCGTGTTGCAGGCGCAGAAATATGCTTGCGCGTGCCTGGTCGGTTGTCGGGAAACCGAATTCAGGCGCTGAAGTAATCGGCACACCTGCCAGCGGCCGCACTGCCGCTGGCATGGGTCGCGCGCACCTCCCGCGCATTTCCGGCGCAATTCACTGCCCGCCCATGGGCCCAAATGTCCGGCCTGCCGCCGCCATGCTATGATGTACTGAAGCACTACACGCAGGTGAACGATTTGAAACACAGACAGCGAGGGTTCCGTTGGACGGCGGCCATCGCCGTCACCTGGATGTTTGCCATCCTCGTGGCGTGCGGCGGCGAGGCTGCGGCCACTCCCACCGCGGCACCCTCCCCCACCACGCTGCCGACTTCCGGTAGCGACCAGCCGGTCGCTCCGGAAGTCGTACAACTAGATGAGCCTCTGAACGCGCCGTCCGAGGTGCCCGAGGAGCTGTTGGCGGTTTGGGAGGCGTGGGCCCTGCTCGCGCGTGAGCACATCGACCGCGAGAACCTGGACCCGGCCGAGGCCACCGAAGAGGCCATCCGGGGCGTCATCGAGACCCTGGGCGACCCCCACACTCACTACGTCGCGCCCGAAGAGTTCGATATCCAGAGCCAGGACCTGCAGGGCGAGTTCGAGGGAATCGGCGCGAGCGTGTCGATGCGGCTGGACGGCAACCTCGTCGTGGTCGCCCCAATCGCGGGCAGCCCGGCGGAATCCGCGGGAGTCCGGCCCGGCGACATCATCCTGGAGATCGACGGCGTCAGCGTCGAGGGGATGAGCCTGATGGGGGCCGTGAACAAGATCAGGGGCGAGCGCGGCACTAAGGTCACCATCCTGGTGCGCCACCTGGGCGCCATAGATCCCGTTGCAATCGAGATTGTCAGGGGCATCATTCCCCTGGAAAGCGTGCTGCTTCGCAGCGAGCCTGGCGACCGGATAGCGCACATCCGCGTAACGGAGTTCTTCGCGGACACGCCCGACGACCTGGCCACCATGCTGCTTCAGGTGATGTCGAGCGGCGCTAAGGGCGTCATACTCGACTTGCGAGACAATCCTGGCGGCCTGCTGAGCTCTGTCGTCAACGTGGTCAATCTGTTTCTCGACGCCAACCAGCTGAGCGAGGGCGCTCTGGTGTGCTACGAGATCGACTCCAGCGGCAAGCGCACCAACTTCCAAGTGCAGCCGGGCGGCGTAGCCGCCGAGATTCCGCTGGTCATCCTCGCGAACGAGTTCAGCGCCAGCGCGACCGAGATACTCGCGGGGGCGCTCCAGGACCACGAGAGGGCCCAGGTAGTCGGAGCCACCACGTATGGCAAGGGCAGCGTCAACATACTGCGCCGGCTGAGCAACGGCGGAGGCCTGATGATAACGTTCGCCCGCTGGTTCACGCCGGACGGACGCCTGATAGAGGATCAGGGCATCACGCCGGACTTCGAGGTCACGTCCAGGGACCGCCAGACCGCGGAGGCGACGCAGCTCGAGAAGGCGAGAGAGGTCATGGAGTCAATCCTGGAGGACCAAGGCCTTTAGCGGGGCGTATCATGACTCAGTACAGGACGATAGCCACCAACAGAAGGGCGAGACATGAATACGACATCCTCGACAGGATCGAGGCCGGCATCGTGCTCACTGGCACGGAGATCAAGGCACTGCGCGCGAACCGTGCCAATATCGGGGATGCCTACGCCAAGCCGGAGGGCGGTGAGCTCTGGCTGCACAACCTGCACATATCGCAGTACGCGGCGGGCAACTCCGCCAACCACGACCCGACCCGACCGCGCAAGCTGCTGCTGCACAAGATGCAGATAAGGCGGCTGAGCAGGGAGGTGTCCGAGAAGGGATTCACGCTTGTGCCGCTGCGCATCTACCTGAAGCGGCACCTGGCCAAGGTCGAGCTGGCGTTGGCTAAGGGACGCCAGCGCCACGACAAGCGCCGCGCCATCATCGACCGCTACCGGGAGAAGGAGGCGCGAGAGGCGATCGGCAACCGGCGCTAGCGCGCCGACGGGAGAGCGTCGACGGCTCTTCCTCCGAACCGCAATCGGGGCCCCCTGCAGGTCCGTCATTCCGGCCCCTGTAGATCCGTCATTCCGGCCCCCGAGCCGGAATCCAGGGGCGAGAGCCCACATGACCTAGAACGGTCCCACAACGCAAGTCGGCGCCGCTCACCGGAGTTTCTCGGTGAGCGGCGCCGACTTTTGCCGCGGCGAACGCCGGCGGCATTGACGCTTAGAGGGCCTGCCGACCTACTTCACTCGGGTCACCTTGATCGTGTCCCCCGGCGCGAGGGCGATTCTCTGAACGCTGATGCCGAGCTTGAGCAGCCAGTAGCCGAGCGTGGCCTTGCTCACGCCCAGGTGGTCTGCCGTAGCCGTCAGGCCCATATCGGTGACCATCCCCGGGAGCATCTTCTCCAGCGGCTGATCGAACTTCGACTCAACTGCCAACATTTTCTTCGTCTTCTTGTTCGTCACGTCAACCTCCTTAGGGCTGTACAGAGTCCCTGTGACATCGACCCTCTAGCGCTACCTGGTGAGCCACTGCTGAAACTACGTCCGCACTTGACTGTGCAGCAATGCTAATCCCCCCATTAGGTTAATGTCAATGCCTCGTCAAGACATTTCTGACGTAATTCTAAGATTGTCACTGTGTGTCTGGTACAGCCAGAAGTTGCCCGGCCCAGCCCAGCCGGTGCCGGGAACCTCGACAGCCGAGACCCCGCCTGCCGCCCGTGTGCCTGTAGCTGACGAACGGAACTGCCACGCTTATTTTGCGTGTAAGATACTATTACACCGGGCTGGCCACGGCGGACCAGGTACGGGAACACTGCCCGCTCGATCAGCCAGGTAGGGCCGAGCCTGCCGCTCGGAGTATGTCGGCGGGGAGTAGCGAGTCCGGCGGCCACCGGCCACACCTGGTTGGCCCGATCTCTCCCCTGCCCCGGAGGAAGGGCGCACACGTCCAGGATGACGGCGCGCGGACTGTGGTGGCTATCTCCCCTGTCACGGAGTGTGGGGCCGAAGCGTGGCCTCGCCGACGGCGCCGCGTGCGGCGGGCGGGGGAGGCTGTCCAGTCGGATCAAGTCCGCTGCTTCGAAGGATTGCACTACCCTACCCCGCGGACGCCGCGGCTGGCCGGCCTGGTCGACGGGGTTGTGCGCGGCGAGCGTTCCCCGGCGGCGCACACGTGGCCCGAGCAGCGGAGAGTCGGCGACGGCGACTGGTCGAGTTGCATCCCCTACCCCACCTCGCGCCCAGACCGCCGCGATTAGCCGAGCCGGCTGCCTTTCGGATATGATAGGAGTGTGCCGGCGAGTCGGTCGCCGGCGTCAACCGAACGGCAGGAGGTGGCAGTTTGGCATCGAGGCTGTTGAACAACGTCCGGCGTAACCACGCCCTGGAACACGGGACGGTAACCATGCTCCTCGAGGCCGGAGCGCAGACGCCGCTGGGCGGCTACTCCACGCCCGGCGGGTTCTTCGTATTTGGCCGGGCGTCGCTCGAAGAGGTACGCGCCGCGGCGCAAGAGGCCCTCGCCTCCATACAGTCCGGGCGCGAGGAGCTCGCGATCTCGCCCCACTGCGGCACCAACCTCGCGACGGCGGCGCTGCTGGGCGGCCTCCTGGCGAGGGCGATTCTCGCTCGCGGCCGCTGGATCTTCCGGCTGCCCATGGCCATGGCCGCCATAGTCGGGGCCGGCCTTCTGAGCCGGCCGATCGGCAACGCGCTGCAGCGGCGCTTCACCACCCTCGCCGAACTGGACGGCGTGGAGATCACCCGGGTCAGAAGGTTGTGGTGCGGCGGACTCTCGCTTTATCGCATCAGCACATCGATGCGGTGATAAGCCTCGCGAAGCGGCGGCGCGGGAGGCCGCGCTACTCGGCGGGGCACCGGCATGGAAGCGGAACGCAGGGGGTTCCGCTGTTATGCTAAACTTGAAATCGCTCTCAGTTGTCCCTGTAGCTCAGCTGGACAGAGCGGCTGCCTTCTAAGCAGCGGGTCGCGGGTTCGAATCCTGCCAGGGACGCCAACCGAATCGTGTTCCGATATGCAAATATGTGTCTGCTGGCATCCACACGCGTTTCCCGATATGTGAATTGCGGATATGCGCCGTGTCCGTCAGCCGCGGGCGGTTGGGTGAGCCGAAGCGCGCCATGCCGCCACAGAAGACAGCAGTGTTTGTGAAATGTAGATATGGCACTAGGCGAGAGTTGGATTCTTGATTTAGGTAAAATATCGAATCAGAGACACAGCACGAGACGCAGACTATGGAAATATCGCGATTGACAGAAGAGGAGTGAAAATGGGCGCCAGTTTTTCCGCCGAGCTGAGGCAGGAAGCAACTTCCATCTGGGGCGACATCATGGAGCATCCCTTCCTGCTGGAGTTGCAGCGGGGGTCCCTTCCCGTCGAAAGCTTCCGCTACTACGTGATCCAGGACTACCACTACATGGAAGGGTTCGGCCGGGTCGTCTCGATCGCCCTGTCCAAAGCTCCGGACACCGAGTCCATCCGGCAACTCGCAAGGCGCGTCACGACGCCGGTGGAGCGTCCCCTGCACTCCCGGATGTTCGAGCTGCTGGGCGTCACGGAAGAGGAGGCCGAGACTTCCTCGCCGTCGCCGACCAACCTTGCCTACGTCAACCACATGCTGACCGCGGCCTCCATGGGCGGCGTAGGCGAGGCCGCGGCGGCCATACTCCCCTGCCCCTGGAGCTACCACGAGATAGGCCAGCAGCTCCAGCCGTCGCCCCATCCGGTCTACGGCCGTTGGGTCGAGGCCTACTCCTCTGGTATCCTTGAGGAGAGCACGGCGGCCTGGCGCGAGCTGGTGGACCGGTTCGGCGCGGAGGGCGGCCCCTCCGTAAGATCGGCGATGCGCGAGGCGTTTCTGGCGAGCTCGCGCTACGAGCACATGTTTTGGTCGATGGCCTACTCGCGGGAGCAGTGGCCTGTCGCCTAAGAGGCAGGGTCTGTCAAAGTCCCTTCCCTCTTGATGGGGGAAGGTTAGAGCCTGCCCCGTACCCGATACGGGGATGGGGGCGAAAGGGAGATAACCATGGCGACACAAAGCTACGCGGGCACCGTGAACGCCCCGGACTTTCCGAAAGGGATGGACTGGCTGAACACCGAGCAGCCGCTTTCGCTGGCAGACCTGAGCGGAAAGATAGTGATTCTGGACTTCTGGACCTACTGTTGAGTCAACTGCATGCACGTATTTCCGCAGTTGCGGAAACTGGAAGAGAAGTACAGGAACGAACTGGTCGTGGTGGGGGTGCACTCCGCGAAGTTCACCGCCGAGAAGGACACCGAGAACGTGCGCAAGGCGATCCTGCGCTACGAGATCGAGCACCCTGTCGCCAACGACTCCGACTTTGTCATCTGGCAGACCTACGCCGTCAGGGCGTGGCCAACGCTGATGTTCGTCGACCCCCGCGGCAAGGTCATAGGCAAGCACGAGGGTGAAATAGTCCTCGACCCGTTCGACAACATCATCGCCGAGATGGTGCGGGAGTTCGACGCTGATGGGTTGATAGACCGCCGGCCCATGAGCTTCAAGCTCGAAAGCGAGAAGGAATGGGACCGGCCCCTGTCCTTCCCCGGCAAGGTCCTGGCGGACGCCGGCTCCGGCCGGCTGTTCGTCGCCGACTCCAACCACAACCGCGTGCTGGTGGCGACGCTTGACGGCGAGGTGACGCAGGTCATCGGCAGCGGCGAGCGCGGCCACAGCGACGGTCCGGCGCACGACGCCCGGTTCGACGACCCGCAGGGCATGGCGCTCGACGGCGACGTGCTGTACGTCGCGGACACCAAGAACCACTCGATTCGCAAGGTCGCGTTCGACACCGGGCGCGTGGAGACGATCGCGGGCGTGGGCGAGCAGGCGATGCGGTTCCACGCCGGCGGCGACGGGCCGTCGACGGCGCTGAACTCGCCCTGGGACCTGGAGCTGCGCGACGGCACGCTCTACGTCGCCATGGCGGGCTTCCACCAGCTATGGCGTCTTCACCTGGACACAGGCGAAGTCCGGCCCCACGCAGGCTCCGGGCGCGAGAACATCGTGGACGGCCCCCTGGACTCAGCGCAGTTGGCCCAGCCCAGCGGCATCGCGGCCATCGACGGCAAGCTCTATTTCACCGACAGCGAGACCAGCGCCATACGCGCCGCAGACGTCGACGCGGGCGGGCGCGTCCAAACCGTCGTGGGCCAGGGCCTCTTCACCTTCGGCGACGCCGACGGCGTGGGCGACGACGTGCGCCTACAGCACCCCATCGGCATCGACGCCGAGGACGGCGTTCTCTACATAACGGACAGCTACAACAACAAGATCAAGCGCGTGTATCCTGCCACGAAGGGCTGCATGACGATGCTGGGCAGCGGTGCCGCCGGCCACAAGGACGGGCCCGCCGGACAGGCGGAGTTCTACGAGCCGGCAGGTGTGAGCGCAGCGGCCGGTAAACTCTACGTCGCCGACACCAACAACCACGCCATCCGCGTGGCCGACCTCGAGACGGGCGAGGTGAGCACGCTGGATCTGCGCGGGCTGTAGGGGAGAGAAGAACCGGAGGCACGACTCCAGCACCATCCAGAACATCGCGTTCGGCAGGTTCGACCTCGTACTCACGAACTCGCCGCTTCATCAGTCCGACGAAGAAGGCCCCCCACCCGACACCGCGCGCCGAATGGGGGGCCTACCCTTACTGACCTCCTATCTCGCTACTCGTTCGATACCCACCTCGTCTGCGTCTGTGTCCGGCTCCTGCTGCTCGTGCGGGTCCTACTCTGTTCCTTCTCACCGTACTCGTCCGTGCCGCGGGTGTTGCCCGTGTCGCTCCATGCGCTCCACGACCCCCAGGTCTCCGGCGGTTCCGGCTCCGGGTCCGGCTCCGGCTCCGGGTCCGACACCCAACGCGTCTGCGTCTGCGTCCGGCACCGGTTGCTGGTCCTGGTCCGCTCCTGTTCCTCCTCGCGCCCCGTCCCCGAACCACGGTGCCTTCCCGTGTCCGACCACGAGCTCCACGAACCCCACGTCTCGGCGGGCCCTTCCCAAGTCACCCAGCGCTCCTGTGTCTGCGTCCGGCACCGGTTGCTCGTGCGCGTCCTGGTCTCCTTGATCTCCCAATCGTCGCACTGCCCGCGCGTTTCGCTCGTTTCCGTCCACGAGCCCCACGGGGTGCTGAGGTCCTCCGGGTCGTCCACCCACTGCTCCTGCGGCTGGCCAACACCCTCAAGACAGTCCTTACGCTGAAACTTCATGCGCGCCCTGCCGCATCCGCGCGTCTCGCCCGTGTCCGTCCAGGGACCCCACTCGGTGCAGCCAGTGGTCGTCGGCGTCGTCGGCGCGGGCGTCGTCGGCGCGGGCGTCGGCGGCGTCGGCGACGCCGCCGCAGAGTACGCCGCGCGCGTGACTGTCACCGTGTACGTCCGCTGCGTGCCGTCCTCTGCGGTCACGACGACGGCTATGGCGTTCTCTCCCACGACCAGGGAAAACGCCACGCTCGCCGCGCCGCTCGCGGTGGCGACGCCGTTTACCGTTATCGTGGCATCGCGATTGCTCGTCGTGGGCGTCACCGTGATGGTGTTCCGTGTGTGCTCCACCGACGCCGTGTACGACGTCACACCCGCGTCGAAGGCCGGCGCAAGCTCGCCCGCCGACAGGCTCAGGCTGCTGAGCGTGGCGTCGACGCTTATCAGGTGCACCACCAATTCGAAGTCGCCCAAGCGTCGGGGCCAGAACGCCGTCGCCTCCACGGTGTAGTCCCCCGCGTCGAGCGTCTGCGTGATGCGCGAGTCGAGGGTGTTCAGATAGTCGTAGTCGTCGTTACTCTGTACCACCTCGCCGCTCTTGCCCGCGCCGGCAAGCAGATACATGTACGCGTCCTCGAACGACGAGAGCGTCAGCCTCACCCTGCCCCGCCTGTTCAGCCGGAACACGTAGTACCTCGCGTAGCCGCGAGGGCGGTGGACCGACGCGATGTCGCTGCTCCACGAACCCCTCGCCGTCGTGTCGCCCTCCGGGAGCGTCCCCAGGTATTCGACGCCCGCGGGTAGCACCGCCGCGCCCTCTATCCTCACCTCGAAGTCGCCGCCCGTGCTGTCGCGCCTGTACGGCTGGAAGTATTCGAGCCATCGCTCCGCGTTCCTGGTGATGGGGACTGTGAACTCCGCGACCGCCATGGCCTTCTCGTCAGAGCCGGACGTGAAACTTGCCGCGGACAGTATGTCCGAGCCGCTCAGCACCTGTTGCCATTCGCTGTCCGCGGTGCGCTTGATGTACACCCTGAAACCCCACACCTGCCCTGCGGCGAACCAGGGGTGCGTGTCCGGCCCGCCGTGGATCGTGAGCCGCACGCCGATGGGCACGTTAGCGACGGCGACGAGTGCGGCCTGCCACCACCGGTGGCGCACCGTGCCCCCCGTGGACGGAATCGCCGTACCCAGCCAGTGTACGCTAGTTCCGTGAGTCTCGATGGCGTCGAGGCCGAGGGTCTCATCGGAAAAGTCGGCCACGGCCTCCCACCCGCTGTACAGGCTGGGAATGAAACCGCTCTGCTCGGCCGCGTCGAGGTCCTCCAATTTCACGCCGAACGTGATGCCCATTGCGAATTCCGCCGCGGACGCCGGGAACGCCCAGACGAGGTGCGGACTTTGTTCTCATCCGCGCGAACGCGACGCCGACCATCCGATACACGCCCTCTCTGACTTTGAGGAGCAGCGGCGCGCCCGAATCGCCCAGCTCCGCGCGGGCTCCGGCGTTCACCCTGAACATACTGGCGAAACGCATGCCCCTGTGCGTAAAACTTTCGTCCGTTGTATCGACCGTGACCGTCCGCTCGCCGGTCACGCCCCCAAGCATCGTGAGTTCCATCGTGCGCGCCGGTTCCGCCGTTCCCTCGATTATCACGCGCTGGGTGTGCGGGTCGGTTCCCGAGTGCATAGCAAACTCGGCTGTCACGCCCTCAACCAGGTCGCACGTGGCCACGTCGGCGGTGTTGTCCTTGCCGGTGGTGACGGCGTAATACCGGAGGCTGTCGCCCACCTTGTCGGTCGTGTCGTCCAGCCCCTGGAACATCACTTCGGTGCCCCTGGGGTTGCGGTAATCGGTGCGAGTCATCAGGCTGGACACGATGTGCATGTTCGTCACGAGCACCAGCTGGTTGTCCTCGCTGCGCGTCGCCAGGCCCGTTAGCGTTCCGGCAGCGAAAAAGTCGGTACTCGTACCTGCGGGCCGTCCGGCCCTTATTCGGAGCCCGGCCAAAAGGGGCCTGTGAGTGTCGGTGGTCGCTGTCATCGGGCGTGTCTCCTGTTAGTCTCCAAAGCCCCGTGTGGGCTTCCTCTCCCCGCGAATCGTAGGAGTTCGATCTCCCCTGCCTCTATGAATTGCACCGGCACGCCTTCGATGCAGCTTGGTATCCTGTCCTCCGGCGGGAGAGTGTTCTGGTCAACCTTCTCCGTGACGCCGATCACGATGCCCAGCGTGTCCAGGCTGTTCCCGTCTTCGTCCCACAGGTTGCCCGCGCCGAAATGCACAAGGTTCGGCTGACGCCAGATTCGCTCTCTGTGCTTGTTCAGCACCGCTCGGACCTGTTCGATTGTGAGCTCCACGGCCATACTGCCTCCTTCCGACCCGCACAATGTTGACGGGTCGTCGATTATTGCTGTATCATGTCCAACTATCTGAGTTGCGTCGGCTCTAGGTTCGTTGATTTCGGGATCCGAGCAGGCCAGCGCCCCCAGTGTTATCACCAGGAGAACGGCAAAACCCAACCATCGCCACATATCAACCTTCTCTCCTTTAGCTCACGATTCCAGGCTGGCACAGGGCCAGCCACCATCACGCATAGCTCGCGCTTTCCTGCCCGTGGACCGATGCTAGAACGCCTGTGCGTACCCTGTCAATACCCCTTCCGAGTTGCGCGTGGCCAGCCCCGTTAGCGTTCCGCTCCCGACATCATCGATGGTGTCCTCCTCGTTGCTCCCGGGGACGACATTGGGGATTCCGCTCTTGATGTTCAACCCGGCCATCAGGCCGTCGCCGCTGGGGCCCCCGTGGTCGGTGTCAGCTTTGCTCATTGTTCGTCTCCATGTTCTATATCTCTTTGGGTGTTTTCTGTCGTTATCTGTGATTGGACTGCGTCCAAACCGGGTTGTAGCTCAAGGGCCTCTGGTGGTATGGTTTGGACACAGCGGGGACTGGTGAACCTCCTTTCTGAGGCGCTTAACGCTGTTGTCAAGCCCCCGATTTGTAATGAGCTGAGGGTATAGACAGCAGGACCGGTGACCCCCAAGAGGGGTCCCTCTCTCATATGGGAATCGCCACCTCGTTGTCTTCTATCGGTGCGGGCGGGGGACACTCGGCGGGCCTGCTGCAACAGCTCCACCGAGCCACAGTATCCTTAGCGGGAACTCACGCTCCCCGCCCGCATCTTGACATTACTATGCTTCTCCAAAGTCAAGCGCAACCTTTCCTCCTCACCTAATCATCCGGCCTCACCACGACTTGCACAGGCACGCCCTCCAGGCACTCCGGCACCCTCCTCAACACGGATTCCGGCGTCGGCATCCAGGCTGGCACGTACACGACCACGCGAATCCCGCGTCTCCTCGTGGTCACCCGGTTCTCGTCCAGGAGGTCCGCGATGAGAACCTCAATAGCCTGCCATTCACTCAGCGTCTCCGAACGCTCATCCACCACCCTGCGGACGCGCGCCTCGGACACGGGCTCGCCACACGCGGACGGGCTCGCGGGGGTCGGCGGATTTCTGGGGCGCACGGCCGAGAGGTGTGCCTCCTCCACCCTGACAGCGCCGGAGGCCACAAGTTGGACGTCCTCTTCGGCGGGCTCCTCCTCAACCTCCACGATGCCATAAACGTAGTAGTCGCCGGGGGGAACCATCTCCCCCCAATTGTCCGTGAGGCTCCATGAGCCGGCGAACACCCTCGTCTCGTGCGGCTCAAAGCGCAGGTGTATCGTCGCTGAGTATTGGTTCATGGAAGAGCGCCAGACCTCCCGGCAATCGGGCGTGGTGACGACGAAGGCCGGAAGGGGCGCGGCCCTCGCGGTGAGTGTTCGCCCGTAGTCCTGGGCGTTCCGCATCGTCATCACCAACCACGTGTCCTCCCCAAAGTCCACAGAGAGGGCCGACGGGTATCGCCGGTGAAGCTCCTCTCTGGCCTGGGTGCCGAAGGGTGAGAAGGGGAACCAGTAACCGCCCTCGGGAATTGTCGAGCCGATGCAGCGGCCCGGGTCGCGGACACTGCAGGCCACCACTCCCAGGGCCATCACCACCACACCGGCGAAAATCCACCATCGCCACATATCGATCTCCTCTCCTTTAGCTAACGGCCCCAGGCTGGCCCTGTGCCAGCTCCGTCAGGGCCGGAGCCACCACCACGCATGGGTCACGCGGCCCTGTGTGTAAATCGATATTAGAACGTCTGTGCTCACAGTGTCAATACCCCTTCCGCATCAATCCTTCGGCCTCCCCAAAGGGGTTCTGGCGGCTCCGTTGTCTTCTCTCAATCTGTGCGGGCGGTGCGTCCTCGACGGCGGCGCTGCGAACGCTCACCGGACGGGTCCCTTTCTGGGAAGCCTTGCTCCGCCCGCACCTTTGGCCATTGCGCTATGCTTTATTCAAAAGGTCATAAGCCCTCCGTTCCTCTCCTCTACGGATCCAGCTTCACCACGAGTTGCACGGGCACGCCGTCCAAACAGTCCGGCAGGTTCCTCAGCGCCGGGTCCTCCGACAGCGGCTCTGGCTTCTCCGCCGGGGCGTACTTGACGACGCGAATCCCGCGCCTACCCGTGGGCATCCGGTCCTCGTCCAGGATGTCCGCGGCGAGAACCTCCTCGCTCCAACGCCGCCACTCCTTCAACACGTCCGAACGCCTCTCCATCACCTGGCGGACATGCGCCTCATACACTAGTCCGCTTCCGCTCATGCACGGATGCGCGGGGGTTGGCGGGTGCCCGATGCGCGCGGTCCGTAGTTGCGCCCTCGACACTTCCACGGTCTTGGAGGCCACGAGCTGGGCCTCGACGGATTTCTCATCTGCGTCGGTGGGATCCCCGTCGACGACCATGATGCCGTACACGTAGTAGTAGCCCGGGGAGACCAACTCTCCCAAATTATCCGTCAGGCTCCATTCACCGCCAAGCCTCTTCTCCTCGTGGGACTTGAAGTGCAGGTCGACGCCTGTTAAGAGGAAGTAGCGCGGGGATGACCAGACCACCCAGCAATCGGGTGTGGTGATGATGAACCTAATGGGGGGCACCAGCCCCACGGCGAGCGTCTGCTCGTGGTCCTGGGTGTTCCGTATCGCCATCGTCAGCCACGCGGTATCCCCGATTGTCACGTCGAGCCGCGACGAGAGGAGTTTGTGGAAGCTCTCATCAACCTGGTTGGCGTCGAACCGTGGGCGACCGTCCTCGTACTTGGAACTCTCGATGCAGCGGCTTGGGCCGCCGGTGCGCGTCGCCGCTACCATGGTCACCACCCCCAGGGCCATCACGACCACACCGGCGAAAATCCACCATCGCCACATATCGACCTTCTTTCCTTTAACTCACGGCCCCGGGCTGGCGCAGGGCCAACAGCGCGAGCATCAGCATCGTCAGGGCGAGCCACCACCACGCATGGGTCACGCGCCCAGCCTCTTTCCGTGAACCGCTACTAGAACGTCTGTGCGCACCGTGTCAATACCCCTTCCGGGTCAATCATCCGGCCTCCCCAAAAGGGGTCTGGCGGCTCGGCTGTCTTCTACCGGTGCGGACGGGGGACACTCGGCGGGCCTGCTGTCACAGTCCCTCAGAGCCACAAGCTCCTTAGCGGGACCTCAGGCTCCCCGCCCGCACCTTTGGCGTTATCCCATACTTTGTCCAAGCGGGCGCAACCCCGCGCCCCAATTCCCCTCTCCTCTCCGCATCAACTGTCCGGCCTCACTACGACCTGCACGGGCACCCCCTCAAAGCATTTGGGCAGGTCCCTCGGCCAAAATTCTTCGGACAGCCTTTCAATGACGATGCGAATCCCAAGCGCGCCGGTGGACAGCCTGTTCTCATCGAGGAGATGCGCTCCCAGAACCTCGGATGAGACGTTGGTCTGGAGGATGCTTTGGTGTTTGTCTATGAGCTGGTCTATGTGCGCCATATCCACAGAGGAGGCCTCCGAGTCACACGGCTCCGCGGGCACCGGGGGATACTCGGGACGTGCGGCGCGCAACTGCTGCTCATCGACGCGCCCGCGCCTGAACTTCACAAGATTGATATTGAGGGTGGGATCCCAGTCGGAGTAACAGTCGCCCAGCACATAGACCGCGTCGACCGACATCCTGGCGTGCACGAGGTATTCACCTGGAGTAACCATCTCCCCCCAATCGTCTATGAGACTCCACCCTGTAGCGCGTCGTTTCACCTCTCTGGGCTCGAAGTGCATTTGTACGACCGGAAGCAATTGAGACAACGGATAATGCCACACCAGCTCGCAATCGGGCGTGGTGACGAGGAACGATGTGGTCGGGATGTACCCCGTGCTTATGCTTTGCCTGTAGGGGCGGGTGTTCCTGAGAGTCAGCACCAACTGCGCGGTCTCCTCGAACCCCACGTCAAGGCGCGAGTCGAAGGCCATGTGAAACTCCCTGCCAACCGGGGTGCCGAACCAGTACGGGTACTCGCCGGCACAGGGACTTTCCCACCGCGGAAACCCACCGCCACAAGCCAACACCCCCAGGGTCACCAGCAAGGCAACCACGACACCCAATCACCACATATTGGACCTCCTCTCGCTAGCTCACGGCCCCGGGCTGGCACAACGCCAGCATCGCCAAGACCACAATAGTGTGAGCAAGCCACCACCACGCGTGGGTCGCGTGTCCGACTTCTTCTCGTGAGCCGATACCGGAGCTTACTTGCGCACGATGTCAAGACCCCTTCCGCGGGGTTTCCAATACGGGAACAGCGCGGCATAGCGACCTGCGGCACAGGATGGCAAAAGCATGGAAGTTCGCGAACAAGCCCGTCGCCTGTGAGCCGAATCCGAGTCCGTCTGGTAGGAGGCCAAACTGCGTTTCGAGGCGCGCCCGCTGGGGAGCGCGTCGCCGTGACCTTCGAACTGCAAATAGCCTTCTCTTCGTCAATCTCGGCCAGGAATTGGCATCCCCGCCAGTTGTCTGGAACGCCGCCCCCTAACCCCTACCCTCCCTGCCCTCTCCGCCCGCGGCCCCGCGTCCCCGCTCCTCCGGCGCCCTGATCGACCGGAACTGCCAGTACAGCGCCGCGTTGTACACCAGCTTGCAGCCCGCGCCGATTATGAACGGCGCGCCGAGGCTGGTCACGTTCGCGATCGCCCCGGCCAGCCCTGGGCTTATCGTCTGCGTGATGTTGCGGCCCAGGTTCGTTACGCCCGCCATCGCCATGCGCGACTCCGGCGGCACGATGGCCATCGTGTAGGACTGGCGCGTCGGCACGTCCATCTCGTTCGCGAGCTCCTTCGCAAGGTAGAAGAAGACGGCCAACTGCAAGCTGCCCGAGACCGCAAGCGCGATCGTGAAGAGGTTGGACAGCACCTGCGTGAACACCATCGTGTTCACCAGGCCGATCCTCGCCGCCACCGGCACCGCCGCGAGCACCGAGGCGACGTTCGCCAGCTGTCCGAAGAAGAATATGAGGGCGATGGCGTTCAGGCTGGCTCCGAAGCTGTCGGCGAACCAGAACGCGATGAAGCTCCTCACGAAGAAGCCGCCGCCCAGCGAGTCGATGGAAAAGAGAGCCGCCATTCGAATGATGGCGCTGCGGGCACTCAGGGCCTGCCCCGTACTCGATACGGGGCCGCCCTCCATAGTGGGCGCCGGCGCCCTGTGGGCCTGCGGAACTTCCGACCGCGGGGAAAGCAGGGCGTAGAAGGCCAGCGCGCCCGCCGCGACTACGGCGTAGCCCACGAACATGACGCGGTAGGAGGTCAGCTCCTCCATTCCGAGATTGTCTTGCAGCAGGTCGGGAACGGCAATCAGCAGCGCGCCCACGGCCTTGGTTACGAAGCCGACGAGGTTGTAGAAGCTGAAGACGAGCGTGCGTTGGCGGTCGGGCGTGGACTGCGCCAGTATCGCGGTGTCCAGCGAGACGAAGGCCGTTCTGTCGCCGCCGGTGGTGGTCGTCATGGCGAACAGCCCGATGACGGCAAGCTGCCACGCGTTCTCGGCGACCGCGAACAGCGCGCCGCCGCCGGCCATCAGCACCGTCATGGCCAGCAGCAACCGCCGCCGGCCTATGACGTCGCCCTTCCAGCTCGCGATCAGGTTGGACAGGGCACCGCCCGCCATGATGGCGCTGAAGACGATGCCGGCCTGCAGCACGCTGAAGCCGAGCACGCTGAGGTACACGCCGAGGAACACGCTAAGGAAGCTGTAGTCGAGTGCCCGGACGGCGGTTGCGCCGAACACCAACCGGCCATCGCGGGTCAGTGGCGGTACGACTCGCCGGAAGAACGCCGCCACGGAGTGCTCCGGGTCGACGCCGCGATAGGCGGCGTCAGCCCGTAGCGAGCTTCTCCAGTATGTCGGCCACCCTGGCCTGGCGCTCCTCTATCGTGCGCCTGCGCTCGCGCTCTCTCTCGACGACCTCTTCGGGCGCGCGCGACAGGAAGTTGTCGTTCGCGAGCAGCCCGGTCAACTTCTCCATCTGCCCCTCGAGCTGACGCTGCTCCTCCGCCAGCCTCTCGCGCTCCTGCCCGACGTCGATCAGCCCGCCCAGGGGCACCCTGACGGTGGCGCGCTCCAGCACCAGCGATACTGTGTCCGGCTCGTCCCCGCCCTGCTCCCGCGTTACGCTGAGCGGCTCGATTCGGCCCAGCGTGGCGATCGCGCCGGACTCGCGGGCCAGCGCCGCGTCCAGCTCCCCGGCCTCCACCGAGGCCGCCACCTGCCGGCTGGGCTGTATCTTGAACTCGGCGCGCAGGTTCCGCACGGCGCGCACTATCTCGATGAGGGCGCCTATCTCGGCCTCGGCCTCGGCGTCGAAGCGGGCCGAGTCGGGCGACGGGTAGGCCGCCGCAATCAGGGCGTCGGGGCGGCCCGGCTCGTCCGGCAGCAGGCGCGCGAGCATCTGCCACAGCTCCTCGGTGACGAACGGCATGAAGGGATGCAGCAGGCGCAGAATGCGCTCGAGAACGTATGCCAGCGTCGGCAGCGGGGACGGCTCGTCCAGATCGTCCGAGCGCAACCGTATCTTGGCGAGCTCGATGTACCAGTCGGCGAACTCGTGCCACATGAAGTCGTGGATGGCACGCTGGGCTTCGCCGAAGTTGTACTCGCCCATGAACCGCTCCACCTGCTCGGAGGCGCGGTTCAGTCTGCTGACGATCCAACGGTCGTGGCGGTGCGACGGGTTGGGGTCGTACCAGCCCTCCAGGCCGTCCGCGCCCTCCAGGTTCTGCATGGCGAATCGGGCGGCGTTCCAGAGCTTGTTGGCGAAGTTGCGGCTGGCCTCGAGCTTGCCCTGGTTCACGCGCATGTTGTTGCCGGGGGAGTTTCCCGTGGTGAGGGCGAAACGCAGAGCGTCCGCGCCGTACATGTCGATGAGCTCCAGAGGGTCGAGCACGTTGCCCTTGGACTTGCTCATCTTTACGCCCTCTGGATCCAGCACCAGACCGTGCAGGTAGACGGTGCGGAACGGCACGTCGCCCATGTTCTCGATGCCAAGCACTATCATGCGGGCCACCCAGAAAAACAGGATGTCGTAGCCGGTCTCGAGCACGCTGCCGGGGTAGAAGTAGTCCAGGTCCTCGGTGTCGTCGGGCCACCCGAGCGTCGAATGGGGCCACAGGCCGGAGCTGAACCAGGTGTCCAGCACGTCGGGGTCGCGCTCGAGATCGGCCGAGCCGCAGTCCGGGCAGACGCTGGGGTCGTCCTCCTCCACGATCACGGCCTCGCACCCGCGGCAGTACCAGACGGGGATGCGGTGGCCCCACCAAAGCTGGCGACTGATGCACCAGTCCCTGATGTTGTCCATCCAGTTGAAGTAGACCCTCGTGAAGCGTTCGGGGATGATCTTTATCGAGCCGTCGGCCACGCGGTCTCTTGCCGGCTTGGCAAGCGGCTCCATGCGAACGTACCACTGGAGGCTGATTATCGGCTCGACCACCTCGTCGCACCGGTCGCAGTGGCCCACCGAGTGACGGTAGGGTTGGCTTTGTTCCAGCCGGCCCTCTGCCTCCAACTGGGCGACGATGTTTCGGCGCGCGTCCATGCGGTCCTGCCCCTCGTAGGGGCCCGCGTTCTCGTTCAACGTACCGTCCAGGTTCATTATGCTGACCGTGGGCAGGTCGTGGCGTGCGCCTATCTCGAAGTCGTTGGGGTCGTGCCCGGGGGTGACTTTGAGCGCGCCGGTGCCGAAGCCCAGCTCCACGGCCTCGTCCGCGACTACAGGCAGGCGACGCCCCAGCACGGGCAGCACGGCGGTGCGCCCGACCAGGTGGTTGGCGCGGTCGTCTTCCGGGTTGACGGCCACGGCGGTATCGCCGAGCAGCGTCTCCGGGCGCGTGGTGGCGATGGTGACGGCGCCGCCGTCCTCCAGGTCGTAGCGGATGTCGTACAGCCGACCGTCCTCTTCCCTGTGCTTCACCTCGAGGTCGGATAGCGCCGTGCGGCAGCGTGGGCACCAGTTGGTGATTCGCTCGCCACGGTATATCAGCCCCTTCTGGTACAGGCTGACGAACGTTTTGCGCACCGCTCTCGCCGGGCCGGCGTCCAGCGTGAAGCTGCGGCGCGTCCAGTCGCACGACGCGCCGAGGCGCTTCAACTGCTCGTAGATCCGGTCGCCGTACTGGTCCACCCACTGCCACACGCGCTCGACGAATTTGCGCCTGCCCAGATCGTGCCGGGTGATGCCATCGGACGCCAGCGCGCGCTCGACGACGACCTGGGTTGCGATGCCGGCATGGTCGGAGCCTGGCAGGTACAGCGCCGGGTCGCCCTTCATCCTGTGCCAGCGGATCATCAGGTCTTCCAGCGCCGTGGTGAGCGCGTGGCCCATGTGCAGCTCGCCGGTCACGTTTGGAGGCGGCATGATGATGACGAACGGCTCTTTGTCGCGGTCTATGCGGGGCGTGAAGTAGCCTCCGTCAAGCCACATGCCGTAGATGCGCCGCTCTACGGCCTGCGGATCGTATGCCTTCGGGACGTTGCCTCTGCGGGCGGTCTGGGTCATTCGCCTTTCCTAGAGGTGTTTGTAAAGTCCCTTCTCCCCTGGCGGGAGAAGGTTAGAGCTTGCCCCGTACTCGATACGGGGATGAGGGGGCAGTCGTGGCGACATCTCACCCTCTCCCTCAAGAGAGAGGACATTTGATCGCCACCCGTGTCTCCTAGCTCCTGTAGAGGAACTGGCCGGACACCTGGTCGCGATTGAGCTTGCGGTTGAGGTGCAGGCCCTCCATCAGGAACTCGATCGCGGAGGCGGTCGCCGCGGGGTCGTCGGATGGCTCGATGCGCCTGATGAGTTCGCCGATGTTGGCGAGCGAATCCAGCACGCCGGCATAGGCCGAGGACGGAAGATCACTGCCTGTCCTTACTTCGCAGCCCTCCTCGAACCGCTCCAGCACCTCGTCGAACTCGGTCGGGCTGTAGTAGCGGCGGAAGACGTTGGTGACGCCCTTCTTGATGAGGTCCTCGACGACCTTGAACTCCCTGCCCTCTTCCACGCTCTCCAGCTCGATCTTGCCGGTGGTGGAGGCGACAATTGCGGGCAGGTCGCTTATCCGGGGCGAGGTGGGCTCGCCGCTCCTGAGGCTGCGCTTGAAGGCGTTGCCGAGCATCGTTTCGTAGTTGGAAATGGACACTCGCAGGCTGACACCGGACCGCTGGTTGACCTCGGGGCTGCGCCGCGCGAGCGACGTGATCTCGGCCACAATCTCCTTCATGTACGCCGGAACCGTCACGCGCTCGTCGGTGTCCGGGAAGCGGACGTACTCCTGCTCGACGATGTCGATCTCCTGGTCGAGCGACCGGGGATAGTGGGTGCGGATCTGCGCCCCGAACCGGTCCTTCAGCGGGGTCACGATGCGGCCCCGGTTGGTGTAGTCCTCCGGGTTTGCGCTCGACACCAGCATCATGTCCAATGGGAGCATGATGCGGTAGCCCTTGATCTGCACGTCGCGCTCTTCCATGAGGTTGAACAGGCCGACCTGAATGCGCTCGGACAGGTCGGGCAGCTCGTTAATGCAGAAGATGCCCCGGTTTGTGCGAGGAATCAGCCCGTAGTGGATGGTCAGCTCGTCGGACAGGTAGCGCCCCTCGGCGACCTTTATGGGATCTATCTCGCCTATCAGGTCGGCGACCGAAATGTCCGGCGTAGCCAGCTTCTCGGAGTAGCGCATGTCGCGCGACATCCACTGGATGGCCGCCTCGTCGCCTTGCTCCTCGACCCTCTGCTTGCACGCGCTGCAGATGGGGGCGAAGGGTTCATCGTTGAGCTCGCAGCCGGCCATGACGGGAATCTCGGCGTCCAGCAGCGACACGAGGTGACGGATAAGCCGGGACTTTGCCTGGCCGCGCTCTCCGAGCAGGATTATGTCCTGGCCCGCCAGCAGCGCGTTCTCGAGCTGCGGGATCACGCTCTCGTCGAAGCCCACTATGCCCGGAAAGAGTTCGTCCGCGTTCTCGATCTTTCGTATGAGGTTCTTGCGAACCTCCTGCTTGACTGTCTGAGGAGTGTAGCCGCTACTACGCAGCTCGCCTACGGTCCGCGGCTTGTCGGCGCCATTGGGCATTTGAATCTCCTGAATTTACGCGGGCGCGCAGGGTCGCGCTAGGTTTGCAACGGGGGTTATGATACTACGGATGGACGGGGTTTGTCAGTTTCAAAGCCCCCTCTCCCCTGGCGGTAGAGGGTTAGTTCCAGAGTCCCCTCTCCCCCACGTGGGCGAGGGTTAGGGTGAGGGGGAGTTCAGGCGCACAAGTCCGTCGCCCCCACGAAAACGGAGGAGCCATGGAAAACTACATTTGCGCCACTTGCGGCGTTGAGTTCGCGGAGAGCGAGGAGCCGCCGGCACGCTGCCCCATATGCGAGGACCCGAGGCAGTACGTCGGCTGGGACGGCCAGCGGTGGACGACGATGGCCGAGATGAAAGAGGCCGGCTATCGCAACGACGTCAGGGAGGAGGAACCGGGCCTGACCGGAATCGGCATCACGCCCTCCTTCTCCATAGGACAGAGGGCGCTGCTGGTGCGGACGCCAGGGGGCAACGTTCTGTACGACTGCATCAGCTACCTGGACGGCGACACCGTCGAGCGTCTGAACGCGCTCGGCGGCGTCCAGGCGATATGCTTTTCACATCCGCACTTCTACGACAGCATGGTCACGTGGAGCCGCGCGTTCGGCGGGGCGCCAATCTACGTGCCGGAGGCGGACCGCGAACACGTCATGCGCCCGGACCCATCGATTCGCTACTGGGACGGCGCGCCGCTGGAGCTGGCGCCGGGAGTCACGCTCGTCAGGTGCGGAGGCCACTTCGCCGGGAGCGCCGTGCTGCACTGGGCCGGCGGTGCGGACGGCAAGGGAGCGCTGTTTGTTGGGGACTCGATCACGGTCGTGCCCGACCGCCGCTTCGTCAGCTTCATGACCAGCTACCCGAACCTCATACCGCTCTCGGCTGCCGAGGTCGGCGCTATCGTCGAGGCCGTCGAGCCCTACGAGTTCGACCGCATCTACGGTGGCTGGTGGGGGCGCAACGTCACAAGCGGCGGCAAAGAAGCAGTCCACGCGTCCGCGGAGCGGTACATCGCGCACATCAGCGGCGCCTAACGCCGAAACGTAGGAGCGGTTCGAGAACCGCCCGCCGGATTGCTGCCGCCCCGCCGCAGTCCGGCACCGACGTCGCCGCGCTTCTCGTAGCGTCGGATGGCGCCGTTCTCTATCGACCAGATCGCGGTGGCGAATCGGTCTATGAGGTCGCGATCGTGAACGGCCATGAGCACCGAGCCGGGGTAAGCATCGAGCGCCTGCTCGAATCGCTCCCTGGACGGGATGTCGAGGTGATTGACCGGCTCGTCCAGCACCAGAAAGTTGGCGCCCTCAAGCACCAGCTTGGCCAGCAGCAGCCGTGAGCGCTGTCCGTAGCTAAGTTTGTCGGCGGCCAGCAGGGACTCGTCTCCCTCGAACAGGTAGAGATGAAGCAGGGTCCTGGCCTCGGTCTCGGTCATCTCTGCCGACTGCCGGATCATCTCTAATGGCGTCGCGCTCCAGTCCATTCCGGCCTGGTCCTGTGGCATGTAGCCAATCCTCACGTTCGCGCCGACGTGCACCGCACCCAGGTCCGGGGCGGCGAGACCCGCCACGATTCCGAGCAGCGTAGACTTGCCGCTGCCGTTCGGGCCCAGCAGTGCGACGCGCTCGCCGTGCTCCAGGACCAGGTCCACGTCTTGGAACAGCCGGCGCTGTGCGTAGCCGTGGCCGACACCGTCCAGCCGAAGCGCCAGCGTGCCGCCCCGCGCCGGAGCTCCGAAGTCCAGCTTCATCTTCCACGCCGCGCTGGGCCGCTCTACCCTGTCCGAGGAGGTCAGCAGCCGTTCCAGCCGCCGCTCTCGCACCTTGGCCTTTCGGGCCACCTTCTTCGCGCGTCTCCGGTAGAAGTCGTGCGTGGTGGACCTCTCGGTACGAAGCGCGGTCTGCTTCGTCCTCGTGATGTCCCCCTGAATCCTTCTCGTCTCCGCCTCCTGGTCCTTCCACGCAGCGGTCTGCTTCTCCAGCACGCGCTCCTTCATCAGCCGGTACCGGGAGTATCCGCCGGGGTAGGCGGCGATGCCGTGGGCCTCATTGCTCAGCTCCAGGATGCCGGTCACGGCGCCGTCCAGAAAAGCCCTGTCGTGGGACGCGATAAGTGCCGCTCCCGGGTACCCGGACAGGAAGGACTCCAGCCACTCGAGGGCCTCGATGTCCAGGTGGTTGGTCGGCTCGTCCAGGAGGAGCACGCCGGGATTGGCCGCGATGACGCCGGCCAGGCCTGCCCTCGTCCGCTCGCCGCCGCTGAGGCTGGAGAGAGGCGTGTCCTCAGGCACGTCTCCAAGTCCCAACCCCTCGAGCACGGCGCCCGTTCGGTACTCGACTTCGTAGCCGCCGAGCGCCGCGAACTCGTCTGACGCGCGGCCATACTCCTCGATGAGGGCGTCCAGCTCCTGGCCGGACGCGCGAGCCATTCTTGCCTCGACTCTTGCCTGGCGGCCATACGACTTTGCGTGCTCGATTAGCCCGCCGCGCACGGCCTGTCCCAGTGTCTGGGCCGGGTCCGCCTCGAATCCCTGTGGCATCCACGCCGTGGTCACCCCTGAGCCAATAGCCACCCTACCACTGTCGGGCGGCTCGATCCCCGCGACGATTCGCAGCAGCGTGGACTTGCCGGAACCGTTTGGGCCTACCAGCCCCACACGCTCCCCGGGGTTGACTACGAAAGATACGTCCTTCAGGACGGTCTCGGAGCCGTAGTATTTCTCTATGTTTATGACCTGGAGCATTCTCGACGCACCGCTGAGATCTGGACGCGAAGGGCCGCTGAAGAGTATCGGGAAGTTGGCAAGACAACCGGGGATGATGGTTCGCTTATGTTATCACACCGGACGGGATTGGGCCGGACATACCCTTGCCCGAATCATGGCCCTACCCCGCCGCCTATGCTATATTGCCCCCAGCGCACGGGGCGCCGGATCCCGGCTGGCCGGGACCGCCGTGATGCAAACCAAGACGGAGGCCTGCTCCATGAAGTTTACCGACATTCTCTACTCGAAGAGCGACGGCATAGCCCGCATCATCATCAACCGTCCCGAGGTCTACAACGCCATCAGGGGTAAAACTACGGACGAGATGATGGTCGCAATGGAAGACACCCACAACGACGACAGCATCCGCGTGCTGATAATCGAAGGCGCGGGGCCGAACGCCTTCTGCTCCGGCCGCGACCAGGGCGAAGACCGCACCAGCCCGGAGTACGCCGGCGAAAGCGAAGGCAACATCGACGACATGGTTCGCAATATGCCGAAGCCCGTCATCGCCAAGGTGGACGGCTTCGCCATCGGCTCCGGCAACATCCTCGCCTACACCTGCGACTTCACCGTCGCCTCCACGCGCTCCACCTTCGGCCAGACGGGGCCGCGCGTCGGCAGCCCGGCCACCGGGTTCGGAGTGGCCTACCTCGCGCACGTGGTGGGCCAGAAGCGCGCCCGCGAAATCTGGATGCTCACCCAGCAATATAGCGCGCAGCAGGCCTACGACATGGGGCTGGCCAACTCTGTGGTGCCCCACGACCGGCTCGAGGCCGAGGTTCAGCGCTACTGCGCCCTCATCAAGAACAACAGCCCCGTAATCCTGGAACTGCAGAAGATGACCTTCAACGAGGTCACCGACTACATGGAGGGCATTCCCAACCCCGCCGCGACGTTCATGCCCGAGTACAGCAGTTCCGAAGAGTCCGAAGAACGGCGGCTCGCCTTCATCGAGCGAAGGCCAATCGACCCGTCCAAGAACATGTCCTTCCTTCACGCCAGGCGCGCGCATGAGGCGACGGCAGAATAGCCAAGCCCCCCGCGTC
Organism: Dehalococcoidia bacterium; assembly: GCA_965262385.1. Lineage (GTDB taxonomy): Bacteria > Chloroflexota > Dehalococcoidia > Lucifugimonadales > CATOSD01 > CATOSD01. Next base: position 1,174,024 of record CBDHFB010000016.1, read on the forward strand.
GGTCTACCCTACACGAGCAACAAACGGAGGAACCGCAATGGCAAACTCATCAGTGGTTCAAGTCAGCGTTAACCTCGCCTTTCCTGTGGCGGGCGTCGCGTTCAAGATAGACGCCGACGGCTCGGAGGACGGAAGCGCCGCGCAGTTTCGGCTGTCGGTCACCGACGTCGCCGGCGACAGGGCCATCCCCTTCAGCGTCGACGCCTCCCGGCCGCTCGCCGACTGGGTCCGCGGCTACTCCCGGTGGCTCAGGCGCGCCCGTGTCACGGCGACCTTCGACGAAGACTCGATAACCGGCGCCTTCGACGAGGGCCTCAGCCCCGAGCAGACGCTGCGGGGCGTCAGCGAGGCCTGCGATATGATTCGCCAGCGCTTCGAGCTGTACGATGAGAGCGTGCTCGAGGGCGTGTAGGAACCGCACGAAGGGAGCGCGGGCTGACATGTTCGTTGCCGAAAAGATGGCCAGGTTCGTTTACGGCCTACGCTACGAGGACATTCCGGAAGACGCGGTCGCCGCGGCCAGGCGTTACCTGGCCGACAGCTTCGCCTGCGCGCTGGCCGCCTACCACGCCGAGCCGGTGGTGAAGACGCGGGAGCACGCGCTCGCACGCGGCGGCGCACAGGAGGCGACGCTCATCGGCACCGACGCCAGGACTCCCGCCGACGCCGCGGCGCTGGTCAACGGCACCATGGTGCGCTACCTGGACGCGAACGACATCTTTGCTCCCAGCCCCGGACGCGAAGGAGGCCACTTCAGCGACGTCATACCCGCCCTGGCGGCCCTGGCAGAGGCCCGTGCCCTCGACGCGAACGAACTTGTCACCGCCGTTGTAGCCAACTACGAGCTGCTGGGCGCCCTCTCGGAGGCCTACCACTTCTCGCGGCGGGGCTACCACGCCATTACCGTGGAGCCGTGGACGCTGGCCGTCGTTGCCTCGCGGCTGCTCGGGGCCGAACCGGACGCCGCCGTGCACGCCTGTGGACTGGCCGGCGCGACGGGCATGGTGCTGAACACCTGGCTCAGACCGTCTCCCAGCATTCCCATGATCAAGGCCGTGGCCGTGGGCCTGGCGGCCCAGCGCGCAGTGCAATCGGCGGAGCTGGCGGCGCTGGGCGTGACGGCGTCCGAGGACGCCCTGGAGACCACGTTCGAGCGCCTGGCCGCCCTCCACGACGCGCCCGCCGACCCCGACCGGTTCGACGCGCTGGGCGAGCGCTGGACCACCACCCGAAACGTCATAAAGTCCTACCCCTCCCAGATTTCGACCCAGGCGGCCGTCGAAGCGGCGCTGGCGCTGCACCGCGCCGGTGTGCGCGCCGAGTCGGTGTCCAAGCTGACGGTGTACGGCCACAACGGCGTCTGCGGCGGCGTGCAGGGCTCGCCGGAGGCGTACGCGCCGGCGACACGCGAGGCGGCAGACCACAGCACGCCCTTCGTCGTCGCCATGGCGCTGCTGCGCGGCAGACTGACCGCGCGGGAGTACGAGGGCGCCCCGTGGGACACCGCGGAGTACAAATCCCTGGCGTCGCGGATCGAGCTGGTGCGGGAAGACGAGCGGGATGAGGCGCACGCCCGGCACGGCATCATGGGAGTGCGTCTAGTGGCGGAGTTGCGAGACGGACGCGCCGAGGAGGCCGTGGTGCACCAGCCGAAAGGCCATCCCGACGCGCCGATGTCCGACGACGAGCTGCTCGCGAAGATGACCTGGCTGCTGGAGGACGTCGCACCGGGCGGCACTCCAGATCGCATATTCGAGCTGTGCGCGACCATGAGCACGAAGGACGACCTCGACGCGCTGCTGGCGGCGTGCAGGCTGGACTAGACCGCTTCACAACCGTCATTCCTGTCCGAAACCGTCATTCCCGCCCGAAACCGTCATTCCGGCCCACGAGCCGGAATACAGAGGCCTCTGTGCAATCGTCCTTGGCAACACGATCTCCGACCAGTCGGCGTGAGATGGCATGGCAGGCATGAAGCTCTTCCTCAAATGGTTCGTCTTCGTGATGGTGCCGCGCTGGCTTATCGTGGCCTTGCGGAAGGACATTCCTCGCCGCCCGTCCGTCGATCCCTCCGAACACACGGAATACGAGATTGGATGGGGCCTGCAAGATGGGTGGTCAGGGCTGGTGGAGGAGCACGTCGCGGCGTCCGCGGGTGACATGTCCCCCAAGGAGGCCGCGGCGCTCCGGCGAATCAGGATCAACGTGGCCTTCGTCGAAAGAGGCGGATACAATGACGCCATCGCGTTCGTCCGGCCAAGCGTCTCGTTCCGGCGAGTTCCCGACGCCGCGCTGGGGCTGCTGCTGGGCGTGCCGCAAGAGGCGGCGCGGGCAGTAGACCAAACCCTCAGGGAAGACAACCCCGGCCTGATCTCTCCGATGCACGTACTGGTCAGATGCCATTTCAGCGAGGGGCGCTGGCGTCCGGTCGTCGTGGACCTGGACGAGCCGACCGAGGATGCGGACTGGCAGTCGGCGATGGCGGAAGTCGTTGAGCGGCAGAACGCCTGGAAGCGATCCGCCGCCGCAGAATCCGAGACGTACGCCCGGATAAGTGAGGCGGTACAGATTCAGACCGACCTGAAGGAGCCGCCGTTCGCCGTGATGGCGCTCGCCCCGAGCGAAAGCGTAGACGAAGCAACAGTCCGCGTGCCCATCCGCATCACCGCGATTATCCCTCGGTGGTCGCTGTCGTCCATCGGGGGCTACTTCCTCGCATCTGTGCAGACCGGACCGGACGAGGAGGGCGAGCGGGTCACCTGGACCAATCTCGAAACTTCGCCACCGCCGTCGTCACCTGAGTTCGAGGAGGTGGTCCTTGTCAAGGGCGGCTCGCACGAAACGCATCTCTACTTCCGCGCCGATGGCGGCAGCGGCGAGAGTACGATGCCGGACAGGCCCTTCGTGGAGCTGCACTACTTCGACGGCTCGGAGCAGATAATCGCGTCCGACCTTACGCGCAGCGTGCCGATACCAGAGCGTGCGACTTTCGAGGACGGCAGCCTCGGCACTCTGTGGGACGACCCCCGCGTAGATGGGGTTGGAGCCAGGCTGAGCAGAGGGCAGTGGGGAGACATTCCCACTCCGCCGAAAGCGGCGATAGGTGAGACCGTGAGGGTCACCACGTTCACCAACTGGCCCGATCCCGGCAGGGACAAGCCCTCGTACGACGTAAGGGCCCTGGCAACGCCAGAGTCCTACGACGACCGTACCTTACGGCTTCCCCTTCGCATCACCGCCCTCCAGGACGAGCTTTCGCTCCGTTCCCTGGAATTCCAGCTATCCTCCAGCCCCGACACGAACGGCCGGATACACCGCCTGTTGGACTGCGAGCCGCCGTACAACGAAGATGCGAACCTGCCCGATTCGCTTCCGGACGCCACGCTGGAAGCCGGGCAGACTGCCGAAGGGTACGTCTACTTTCGCGCCCCCAACGGCGAGACCGCGCTGTCTCCGGAGGCACTCACCACCTTCTGGCACGGCGACGCCCTGTTCGAGCAGCCCATCGCGCTGAAGTAGTGGCGCTGAGGCGCACCCGAAGAGTGGCGTGGCCTCGGTTACGGAAACAGCCTGTTCAGCCAGGAAACGAATGCGTCGACCTCCGGCACGTTATGATCCAGGAACCCCGCCGCAACTGCCGTTCCGTACGGCCTGCCGGGGTTAGCCTGCCACGCGAGCCAGGTGCGAACCAGGGCCTTCTCCATGTCGATCTTCCGAAATCGCGGATTAGCGATGGACTCTATGCATCCTAATGCATGATCAAAAAGGTGGTCATCCCTAGGAATCATGGAGAGCAAGAGATTTTCTAACTTTCCAGAGTTGCGGTTATCGGGCATGATCCACACGCCGACCCTCTCCAGGAGCAAACTGCCGGGTGCATCGAGGATGGTGCCACCTGCTTGGGGACGAGCCGGCACATCTGAGAAGCCCGCCTCTGCCAATCTACCCCGGACTGCGTCCCAGCGGGCTTTCGGGTCTTCGTCGGCATCAACTACTATGCCTACGATGTCTCCCTCTTGGGCAAACTTGAGCTCGATGGGCATCCTCTCAAACACGGCGTCTACGCCCTCAAGAGGCACGATTTGAAATGACTCCGTTATGTGTCGAACTCCACAGATGTGCCGGATGACGTGCTGGTCGTCAGTTCCTTCCACGAGCAGCCTGTTAGGCAACTCAGCGCACCTCGATGTCGTGGCGAGTGGCGACTGACAGCTCCTCCTCGTTCGCCACGGTTGGAACTATGTCATCGCCCTTACGTGTAAGGCGAAGGAGTACACCCTCTTCTGGGGATTCCGCGGCCGCCTCCTGGAAGGACCTCACCGAATCTCGGCTGTGGGTTGTCGCAAACACCTGCACGTCCAGCCGCTCGGCCAGGCGGAAGATCATGCGCCACACATCCGTCTGTACGCTGTGGTGCAGGCCATTCTCAAACTCGTCTATGAGCAGTAAGCCACCGCGTGCGTTAACAAGGGCAAGTGCGAGTGCGAATACGCGGTTTGCTCCGTCGCCAAAGGTTCGCAAGGGCACGGGCCGAGAGATGTTCCTGGCGTGGACAACCGCTAGTCTTGCTCTGAGAAAAGGTTCACTCCCAACCATCGAAACAGCAGAAATGCTGTGATCTATGATCCGAAGCGCTTCCACAACCTCCTGTTCCAAATCAGTCAAGGCAGTTGAATCCCACAGAGATCCCAATTCGCCGGTTGTCTCTTTGCCGTGAGGGCTGACAGACATGCAGGGCATTCTTTTGCCAGGTCGTTCTGATGAAGAGTACTCTCTACGCCTTATCTGAGGACGTAGCAAAAAGTCTTCGAGCAACCTTAGAGTGCTGTGTACTTCTGTTTCAAGGTGTATTGCAATGACTCCTGTTGACACACCCGGCAGCAAGGGCCGAGTTGCAATCAGATTTCTCCGACCTAGTACGCCGAGCTCCTCAATAGCCCACGCCACGTTTATGGCCAGCTTCATACCCCCTGACTCTCCAGTTGCCGAGATAGTGATAGGCTCAAAGCTCTCGAGGTGCTGCGGAAAACCATGGAACAGCGGAGAAACCAACAGAACGGTCTCCACCTCTGTCGGGTAGCTCTCTTCGTAGTCCCATCTCCTGTACTCCTCTCGATAGTTGAGAATGTCCACTATCGAGGAGCGCGAGGCATTGCTGGCATAGAGGCGCAGCGCCTCCAACACAGAGGACTTCCCCGTGTTGTTCCGGCCCGTGATTAGCGTCACACGGCCAAGATTCGATATGTGGAGATCCCTGATGCCGCGAAACCCTCTGATTGAAAGATCGTCAAGGTGCAAAGAACCCATGGGTCCCTCTCTTTGGGTTCGGGCGGTGGGGCGACGTGGCAGCCAAGCACCGTCGCCCCCCTTGCCCTGCTAGCGCTCGGAGGTCACGTCTTCCCCTGCGCCCGCCGCGCCGCCGAACCGGCGGCGATGCTCACGCAGCGTTCAATTGTCCATCACGACGCTTATGCCCGCCGCCCTCGCCTTCTCGGCCGCCTCCTCGTTGACCACCCCGTCCTGCATCCAGACGTACTTCGCCCCCGCCTCGATCGCGTCGTCCACTACGGGGCCGACAGTCTCCGAGCGCCGGAACACGTCAACCATGTCGATGGGTACCGGGACCGACTTCAGGTTGGGATAGGCCTGCTCTCCCAGCACCTCGTCGATCAATGGGTTGACCGGGATGATGCGGTAGCCCTGCTCCTGCATGTACTTCGAGACGTAGTGGCTGGGCCTCTCCGGATTGAGTGAGATTCCGACAACCGCGATCGTGCGGCTGTTGGTCAACTGCTCGTGAACAGTGTCCATACTTTGACCTCCTTCTCTAGTTTGCTAGTGATTTCGAAGTCCCTTCCCCCTCGATTGGGGGAAGGTTAGTGCCTGCCCTGAGCCTGTCGAAGGGATGGGGGTGAAGAACGAGGCACATCCTTCAGCGCAGCTCGCGGAAGAAGCCGCGAATCTCGTCGGCCAGCGCGCCGGGCGTCTCCAGCGCGGCGAAGTGGCCGCCGGACTGCATTTCGCTGAAGCGGCGCAGATCGGCAAATATCCGCTCGCACCACTCCCTGGGGGGATGCGAGATTTCCTTGGGGAATGTCGTCACGGCCGCCGGGGGCAGAATGCGCTCTCCGCTGCCGAGCCGCAGCGGGTCCCGCTGCGACTCGTAATACAGCCGGACCGACGAGCCGATGGTGCCCGTCAGCCAGTAGATGCTTATGTTGGTCAGCAGCTCGTCCCTGGTGTAGACGCTCTCGACGTCTCCGCCGCAGTCGCTCCACGTCCGGAACTTCTCCACGATCCACCCCGCCAGACCGACGGGAGAGTCCCCCAGGCCGTAGGACAGCGTCTGCGGCTTCGTGCCCTGGATGTGGCCGTAGCCGCCCTCTTCGCTGCGCCACTCGTCGCGCTCCGCGAGGAAGGCTCTCTCGCCATCCGAGAGCGGAGCGGCCCCAGGGCCGAGGTGCGGCGCGCCTATCACCAGCGTCACGTGGGCGCCTATCATGTCTTTCGGGCGGGCGTGCGCGACGCTCGCTGTGACCGCGCCGCCCCAGTCGCCGCCGTGCGCGCCAAAGCGGGAATAGCCCAGCTCATCCGTCATCAGCCTGGCGAACAGGTCCGCGACACGGCGGTAGCTCATGCCCGGCGACGTCGGCTTGGCCGAGAAGCCGTAGCCGGGCATGGACGGCGCCACCACGTCGAAGGCATCCGCGGGATCACCCCCGTAGGACGCTGGGTCCGCCAGCAATGGGATGAGCTTGTACATCTCCCAGAAGGTGCTCGGCCAGCCGTGGGTGATGAGCAGTGGCATGGGGTTGGGCCCCTGCCCGCGGACGTGCACGAAATGAAGCGTCTGGCCGTCGACGTCCGCCGTGAACTGCGGCAGTTCGTTCAGCCGGCGCTCCTGCTCGCGCCAGTCGAACTTGGTTAGCCAATAGTCGGCCAGCCCCCGCAGGTAGTCCAGGTTCGTGCCGTAGTCCCATCCCGCGCCGTCGACCTCGTCGGGCCAGCGTGTAGCAGCGATCCGGCGGCGCAGCTCGTCCAGATCGGCTTCGGGTATGTCTATGAGAAACGGCTGTGCCATGATGCTTTCATAAGTCCCTTCCCTCTTGATGGGGGAAGGTTAATGCCTGCCTTGAACTTGCCGAAGGGATGGGGGTGAAAAACGAGACCCAACTATGGCCCTTCCAACATCCCCTCTCTCCTGGCGGGAGAGGGTTAGAGCCTGCCCCGTACTCGATACGGGGGTGAGGGGGCGTGGGATAGAGTCGAGATCCTCACCCAAGCGCCAGCTCCCCCGCCAGCCCGTACTCCTCCGCCAGCGAGCGCAGCCGCTGCCACGTGGAATCCTCGACCTCGACGCCCTCCCGCAGCTTCTGGGCGGTGCGCAGGTGCTCGAGCTCGCCCGGATAGTAGACGCGGTCGAATCCCTCGGCGGGCGGTGTGCTTGTGAGGTAGGCGGCGAACTCGGTGACTTCGCGCTTGAAATCGGCGAGATCGCGGAAGGCGTCCACGCTGAACGCGGCCATGAAGCAGCCGTCGTTGTGGCGCCCTGTCGGGTCGATGCCAAAGCCGAGACCGGTCAGAATGCCGGAAAAGATCTCGACCGTGGCGGACAGGCCGTAACCCTTGTGCCCCTCCGGGCCTCCCAGCGGCAGCATCACGCCGCCCTGTCGCAGCGCGCCCGGGTCGGTGGTCTGGTTGCCGTCCTTGTCGAGCAGCCAGCCCTCGGGTATGGGCGCGTTGCGGGCCGTGGCCACGGCGAGCTTGCCGGCGGCGACGGCGCTGGTAGCCATGTCGATGAAGAACGGGCCGTCGAGATCGCTGGGCATGGCGATGCAGATGGGATTCGTGCCCAGCCGCGCCTCTCGCCCGCCAAAGGGGGCGACCGACTTGGCCGAGCGCCCGGAGTCCGCGGTCATCATCCCGATCATGCCGGCCTGCGCGGCCATGATCGGGTAGTCCGCCACGCGCCCGACGTGGCTCTGCCTGAACACCGTCGCGGCGGCTATGCTGTTCTGCCGCGCCTTCTCGATAGTCATGCTCATCGCGCGCTCGGACACGACGTAGCCGAAGCCCCAGTGACCGTCGATAACTGTCGTGGTATTCGTCTCCCGCACCACCTCGAAGGGCGCTCCGGGCACGATGTGGCCCTGCTTCACGCGGTCGATGTAGGTGGGAATCTGGATAATCCCGTGGGAGTCGTGGCCGGCGAGATTAGCGCCGATGGAGTGCCGGCTGACAATAACCGCCTCCTCTTCGCTCGCGCCCGCTGCCTGGAGCAGCCTGTTGGCGATCTCCTCGAGCCGATCGGCCTTGACGGTGGGCATGTGCTCACCTCCCTGTGGCAGTGTTGCCGCCAAGTCTAGCAGGTTTGGTGCGCGAGCGCGTGTGTGGCACGTGTATGAAGGAAGACCCAGACGTTCCCTAAGGCCAACGTGTTGTGCTAAAATGCCGACATTAGCGGCTATGCACCTCCACATGGCCTAGGCGGAGTACTCGCAATGACCACCGTCAGCAGACCTAACAGAGACGCGCTGGACAAGGCGTTGGGCATGTACCTTGACGCCATGCGCCCGTTCATAGTCCGAAACCTCCGAAGGGTTACGGGCGCAAGCGTAAGTGAACTCATAAACCGTTCGTTGCCATACAGGAGGATTCCTCCGGAAGAAGCAGGCAATTCTGAAGCAACAATAGACGAGAACGACTTTCCGGCGATTGTCAGGAACAACTGGCGCGAGATCTTCTCTACCTCGTTCAATTCAGACATGAGTGCGCTAAACGCGCTCTGGCAGATCAAGGAGGCGCGCAACAGTGTCGCCCACAGGGCTCCCCAAGACATGGATCCCGAGTATGTCAGGGCGCACTTCTTCCACATCGCCGACATGTTGGGAAAGATAAACGCGCCGGATGCAAAGCAAGCTGTCGAGGAGATAAGGGACCGCCTCTTCAATGTACAAGTTCGGACTCCGGCCCTGCCAGTCGAACCCGAATCCGAAGCAGAAGAGCCCGCTGCCACTGAGCATACGTCGCAGCCGCTGTCCCCACATGAACTTGCACCGTGGCGAGATGTGATACTTCCCAACCCGGACGTTTCGCTCGGTACCTTCCAAGAATCTGAATTCGCCGCAAACCTGCAACGAGTCCACGACGGGAGCGCAGATGCCACCCAATATGGCAATCCCGTCAGCTTCTTCGATCGTACGTACATAACTCCCGGTCTCCAAAAGCTGCTGCTCAATACACTTAGACGTCTAGCCGGCAATGGCGGTGATCCGGTGATTCAGACCAAGACAGGCTTCGGAGGCGGCAAGACGCACAGCTTGATAGCCTTGTATCATCTTGTCAAGAACCTGGGCGCTTTGACCAATCCGGCGCAGTCCGGCGAATCGGCAACAACCGCTTCTCAGATACGCGCTATCGTCGAAGAGGCCGGACTAGAGCCGGATGGCATCAACGCTCGGGTTGCGGTGCTGGTTGGCACTCACCTTGCGACCACGGATCCCGCCACAACCGAGAATGGCGACCCGCTCAACACACTCTGGGGCGAAATGGCTTACCAATTGGGCGGGCTAGCGGCCTATGACATAATCGGCGACGCCGCAAGGCAGCGCGTTGCGCCCGGAGGTCGGCAGCTTGGCGAACTGTTCCAGCGCCTTGGGCCGTGCGTCATCCTCATAGACGAACTCGTGGCATACGTGAGGAACGCAGGCGACGCCCAAGACAACATATACACCTTCATCCAGAACCTCACCGAATCGGTCAGCGGAACCAACAACGTGGCGCTCGTAGTCACCCTGCCGGAGAGTGCCGCGGAGGCGGGGGGTGAAGCTGGAATGTACGCGCTAAGCAGGCTCGATAGCATTCTGGGGCGCATAGAAGCCGTATGGGAGCCCCTTGAAGTCAATGAAGCCTTTGAGGTCGTCCGCCGACGTCTGTTCGGAACAGACATTGACCACGCCAAGCGTGACCAGGCCTGTCAGGCGTTCTCGAGGATGTACAGCAGGTCCCGAAGGGACTACCCGCAGGAAGCGGGGGAGCAAAACTACTTGGAGCGCATGAAAGTCTGCTACCCCATACATCCGGAGATTTTCGACCGCCTCTACTCCGATTGGTCGTCCATTCACCGCTTCCAGCGCACGCGCGGCGTCTTGCGTTTGTTGGCGCAGTGCGTTAGCAGACTATACTTGGACGGCGACAGTTCGCCCCTCATAATGCCGGCCAACCTCCCACTGGACGACCCGGGATTGCGGGGCGAATTCATCAGCATCCTTGGCGATCAGTGGCGCTCGGTTCTTTCGGAAGCCGATAGCGACAACTCCAGGACCGACGTGATAGACAAGTCCTCGCAGAGATTCGGTAGGTACGGCGTTTCCAGACGTCTAGCTCGAGCAATTGTACTGGGCAGCGCGCCAGGCGGCGCAGTCAGAGGGATAGACGCTGCCCGCATCCACTTGGGAGTAGTACAGCCCGGTCAAGGGGTACCCGTCTACAACGAAGCTCTGGCCCGCATGACGGGTGACTTGTACCATCTCTACAGCGCCGACGGCAGGTACTACTTCCACGTCGAAGAGAATCTGAACAAGCTGGCCACCGACCGCGCCGACACCGTCACCGCCCGCGAGATCGCCGACCAGATTCGCATGTCAATGGAAGAGGCCGTATCACGCCGGTCGGACGTCGTCCTGTTCCCTGTGAGCTCCGGCGACGTTCCCGATCGGGACAGCGTACGGCTGGTCATTCTGCCGCACGACAAGTCGCTACCGAGCCGGACCGCTGAGGACGACGAGGCCAGTGCCTTCGCGCTCGACCTGCTCATGAACCGCGGCGACGCGCCCCGCATCCGAAAGAACACACTGGTCTTCCTCGCGACCAGGCGAGACGAGGTGCGCCAACTCGATACGGTGGTCAGAAACTACCTCGCATGGGATTCCATACGCACCGGAGAGCGCAGCATAGAGAATCTAGCTGGTGCGCGCCGCACGCAGGTGTTCAACAGCGTTAGACGATACGACCGCGAAGTACGCTCGGCGCTGGTGAACGCCTACCGCTGGGCGCTTGCGCCCTTCCAGCCGGAGCCACACGACTCATCCAGGTTCAACCTTTCGCGGTGGCAGATAGGCGCCCAGGACACTGGCGAGATTGTGGAAAAGGCCTTCGCCAAGTTCCTAGAAGAGGAGGCATTGGCGGACAAGCTATCCCCCGATGCCCTTCACGCAATTCTCGAACGGCACATCTGGAACAGGCTCGACCACATTAGCATCGACGACCTGTGGGATCTGATGGCAGCAAACGTCTACATGCAGCGTCTGCGCAACAAGAGCGTGCTATTAGCGAGCGTTCGAGAAGGAGTGCCGGAAGCCAAGTTCGGTTACGCCGAGAGGTATACCGCGGACACTCGGGAGTATCGGAACCTGATCTTTGGGGATGATACCTTGGGCGTCGCCGAACGCGACGACGGGGTTCTCGTCAACCCGGTCATGGCCCAGATGGTCAAGGACGAACTGGCAACGCGCCGCAGTGGCGTCGAGAACGGCGACTCGGACGATGAAGACGAGAATGGAGGAGGTGGCAAGCCCCCAGAACCGCCTCCGCCTCCACAGCAACCGAGGGCGCCAGCCGTCAAGCGTATCTTGGTCAACAAGGTCGTCCACGGCCAACTGTCCCTGGACGACATCAGCCCGATTCGCGATGAAATCGTCCGCACCCTGATGGACGGGGGCGGTGAGGTTACCATCAGCGTCACAATATCGGCCACCAATGCGAACGGTTTCTCGGAAAGCATCGCACGTGCCGTCCGCGAGAACAGCCTACAACTCGGCCTGGATTTCGAGGAAGGTGAAGAATGAGCCAGCCCGCCTACCGCAAGAAACTGATAGAGGTGAGCCTGCCGCTGGACGACATCAACCGCGAATCCGCGGGCCAAAGTCATGCAAATATTCACAAATGGTGGTCGCGTAAGCCGCTCGCTGCCTGCCGCGCCGTCATCTTTGCTAGCATGGTAGATGATCCGTCCGAATGCCCGGAAGAGTTTCCGACAGAGACCCAGCAACGTAAGGAACGCGAGCGGCTGCACGACATGATTCGTAATCTAATAAAGTCACAAAGCACCAACGATGGCAATCCAGAAGTGCGTGAGCTGGTCGCGAATGCTCGCTACGAGATAGCCCGTTCGGTGGCGCGCTCACGCGAAGATGAACCGCCTGACGAGTCGAATCCCGCCGCCGTCCTGAGCTATCTCAATACCAGAGCACAGCCTATCTACGACCCCTTCGCCGGCGGCGGATCCATCCCGCTGGAGGCCCAAAGACCAGGGTTGCGAGCGATTGCCTCCGATCTCAATCCCGTGGCAGCCCTCATCAACAAGACGCTAATTGAGCTGCCGCCAACATTTGCTGGCAATCCGCCCGTTAACCCCGACGCCGATCCTTTGGGCATGACAACGGGAAAGTTCGTCGGCAGGGGCAAGAACCGGAAGCCCGAAAAGATCCCCTGGCGGGGGGCCGCAGGTCTCGCAGACGACATACGCTATTACGGCAAGTGGATGCGTAACGAGGCCTTGAGGCGCATTGGCCACCTATACCCCAAGGCCAAGCTGCCGGACGGCGGACAGTCCACAGTGGAAGCGTGGCTTTGGGCGCGCACGGTGCCATGTCCAAATCCCGTCTGTGGTATCCAGATGCCGTTGATGACCACGTTCCAATTGTCCAAAAAGCCCAACAATAGGCATTGGAAAAAGGCCGTAGTAGACCGGGCTTCTAAAGCGGTGTCCTTTGTCGTACAGAAACACGACGAGGGCATTTCTCTCAAGAATACGGTGATTCCCTATGGCAAGGGTGTGGTATGCGTGCTTTGCCGGGGTACTGTCCCTCAAGCTTATGTTCGCGAGCAATTCAAAGCTGGCAATGCAGGCAAAGTGATGACTGCCATCGTAGCCGAGGGCGAACACAACCGGCTGTTTCTTTCTCCCACAACGGAACAAGCGCAGATCGCCAACTCGGCGAAGCCAAAGTGGCACCCCACAGGTTTCCTGCCTGACAAGGCATTAGGATTCAGGGTTCAGGCGTATGGCTTCACTAGTTGGTACGAACTCTTCACAGAGAGACAGTTGTCCACACTAGTACCTAGTCAACTTACTTATTGGAGGGATAGAGTCGGTGCAGTTTAGTGCGAGCATCCTGGATCGAGAAGCGCCAGTCGATGCTGGCACGATCCGTATTGCGTTCATCTTGGAGTGCATGTACACGCCGCCTCAGGACAGTCTCATCAGGAACACGGCGCCTCAGACAGCCGCGGCTGAACACGCTGAGCTCGATTTCGGCCATGTTGAGCCAGCTTCCATGCTTGGGAGTGTAGTGGAACCGCAAACGTCTAGCGATGCGTCTGGCTTCGTCAGGCACAAAAGCCACATACAGGGACCCGAGTCTATGGGTGTTGAGATTGTCGAGGACAACCCGGACCGTGTCGGCTTCTGGATAGGCTTCGTCAACAAGCCACTTCATCTGGTGTGCAAAGTCCTGTCGTGTCCGCCGTTCCGTGATGGCCACATGTCGGTAACCCGCAAGGGGTTCAATGAACATGAACAGGTTGCGTGTTCCCTGTCGTCGATACTCGGTGTCGTATCTCTCGGGCTGGCCGGGTCGTGCCGCAGTGGGTTCGCGCACGTCCGCCAACAGTTGAGTAGAGGACTCGTCGAAGCACACCACGGGCTGTTTGGGATCATGCGGTTCGTGGTACACGTCCAGTACCTCCTCCATGGAAGCAACGAAGTCGGCGCTCACCTCCGGAATGCGCCACTCTTTCTTCTGCCATGGCTTGAGTTCGTTTTTTTCAGACGTTTGCGAATGCCCTCGTGTGATATGGAGTCCACCAGACCCAGTTCCACAGCCTTGTCTGACAGCAGTCTCAACGTCCAGTGGTCGTGCCCGTCAGGTGCGCTGCTGCAAGCCAGGGCGATCAGGTGTGCCTCACCTTTCTCGTCCAGCTTGGGAGGTCTGCCAGGACGAGGCCGATCCACCACTGCGCCCTGTAGTCCTGCTTCGCAAAAGCGCCTTTTGATACGGTAAACAGTACCTGTAGACACGTCCAGCGCCTCGGCTATCCGATGCACAGTCCAGCCGTCGTCAGCCTTCAGTAAGATCCGCGCCCTGGCAACCTCTCGTACGGAACTCGTGCCCCCTCGGACGAACTTCTGCAAAGACTCCCGCGCATCATCCGTCAGTTGGACCACATACTTCTCTCGACCCATTTCAGCACCCTCCATATGAAAGCGAGTTCATCAGAGTGTACCAGTTCTTATATTCATACAAAATTAGGTTGACTAGGTACTAGCTACACTTGTGGAACTCATCGAAGATGCGCGTACATTGGTTGTCAAAGGAGGAGGCTCGACCGATTATGCAGACGCAGTGTGTACCTACCTTTCCTTGGCAGTGAGTAGAAGCGCTGGAGTCTGCTCTAGCTTTGCTAGATGGAGAAGCGACCAAGAGGCCACGGTCGAAGTGTTTGCGAGGCCCACGCTTAACATGGTTTGGGATTTCTCTGAGATAAACCCGTTTTCTGACTCAAGTGGCAATTGGACTGCAGTAGTTGATGGCGTCGCTAATGTTGTCTCGCGACTGCCCGCCGATGTGAATACTGGATCAGTTTGGCAAGATGACGCATCGACTACAGTTCGCACCAGTGCTGGCCCCATAATCGTCACGGATCCCCCTCACTATGCCAACATGGGGTACGCGGACCTGTCTGACTTCTTTTACGTGTGGCTGCGTCCAATGCTACGCGGCACATATCCGGAGATATTCGCGGGCATTGCAACACCAAAAGCAGAGGAAATGGTTGCGGCACCGAGTTTTGACCGCCCGAGAGAACGTTTTAGGAATCTCATGGGCAAGGCGTTGCGACTGATGCAGGAAAACTGTTCCCCGGAGTTTCCCTCTTCCCTCTTCTATGCCTATAAGCAGCAGGAGGAACAAGAAAGTGGCATGGCATCCACGGGATGGGAGACGATGTTGACGGCATTGGTGGAGTCTGGATTTCAGATAGTTGGAACATGGCCAGTTCGTACGGAACGAAGGGGCCGCCTCCGCGAAGTAGGTTCAAACGCTCTTGCCTCATCGGTCATCCTCGTATGCCGCCCCCGCCCGGACGACGCTCCCACTGCCACACGCCGCGAGTTTCTCGGCATGCTCCAGGCGGAAATGCCGACCGCGCTGGACCATCTCACCCGCGAGGGGCACATCGCGCCCACCGACCTAGCCCAGGCCGCCATCGGGCCGGGCATGTAGATATACTCACGCTACAGCAGCGTCAACACAATCAGCGGCGAGCCGGTCACCGTCGGCGACGCGCTCGCCGCTATCAACCAGGCGATCGATGATTACTACGAGGCTCAGGAGGGCGAGATAGACACCGAGAGCCGCTTTTGCGTCGACTGGCTGAAGGGGCATGGGTTCGCCGAGGGCGGCTTTGGCGAGGCTGAAGTGCTCTCTCAGGCCCGCAACGTGGCGATAGAGTCCGACTCCATGAGCGGGTTGCTGACGGCCGAGGCGGGCAGAGTCAAGCTGCGGCGCATGGACGATTTCGGCCCTGACAGACCACTCACACGCGGCATGACCGCTTGGGAGGGCTGCATGAGAATGGCGTGGCACCTGAACCGCGAGGCGGGGGAGGGCGTAGACGGCGCATCCAGCGTCGCCCGCGAGATGGTTGGTCTAGGCGCAGACGCCGAGTCCGTCGAGCGACTGGCACGCATCCTTTACAACCACTTCGACCGGAAAAGCGATTCGTCCAACGCCGTCGCCTTCAACAACGTCGTAACGTCCTGGCAGGACATTCTCACCAGAATGCAGCAGGCCCAGAACCCGAGGTTGCTGTAGGGGCATAGCTCAGCCACGATGAACCCGTTCGCCCTCAAGTACCAGCTCGAGCGGAACCTGCGCCCGTTCCAGAGTGATGAGGTCCGACGACTGTCCCGTGACCGGCAGGGGGTGTATGCCCTCTGGCTGCCCGTCGGTGAACCGCCGGAATGCCTGTACGTCGGCATATCCACCACCTGTGTGCGGCAGCGCCTGCTGTCCCACCTCTACAACGAGACCAATGACGAGCTTCAACGAGAGCTGAAAATGTTCGGTGACGACGTGCGCTTCAGCGTGGCCTTCACCGAAGACAACCCGCAGACGCGCGAGCTCGAGTCCCGCGTGGTCAGCGACTGGCAGCCGCGTTGCAACATCCGCCTACGCTGAGAGTCACCAGTACCTCGCACGCTCCCGTCAACCTCCCACCAGTCAGTACCCCGTCCACTTCCGCCCCAAACCTTCCACCCAAACGCAACTCCTCCGACCACTCGCATCCCACGCGTGCTACCCCTTGCCACTCAAACGCACCACCTTTTCCCACAGTTCCCCCTCCTCACGCCAATTCGCGCCCCAATCCACCCCCGGCAGACACCACCCGACCTGTCCACCCCTATTGATGTCCACGCACACCCGTGCTACCCTCCCCTCCATGACGAACCGCCACCGCCAATCGACACCCACGGACGCAGCGCTTTCGCCCCCCGGCCGACCTGTCTCATTTCTGTCACATTTTGTAACTTTCCTGCCCAATTACGTCTCGCCAGCGTATCAAGTTGTCGCGAGCAGCCATCGCTCTCAGCTAGGAGGCGAGACAGAATGCAACAGAATGAGACAGTTTTCGGCAAAAGACCCCCAAGAATCCGCCCGCCACTCGGCATTTCAGCGGCGCGGAGGACTCGCCGAAGTGTCGCATGATTGCCCGACGCCGGCCCCCGCGCCAGCGCCACAAACGACAGCGCGCGCCGGTTCGTGCTACCCTACCCCACGGCCTGCCGGCCGCATCACTCCCCACGGAGGCCACGCATGGGATTTTCGGACGAACTGAGGCGCAAGGGGGCCCCCATCTGGGACAGGGAGCACAGCCACCCCTTCGTGACGGGAATCGGCGACGGTTCGCTCTCGCTCGACCAGTTCAAGTACTACATGAGGCAGGACTACGTGTTCCTGGTCGACTTCAGCCGGGCCGTCGCCCTCGCCGCCGCGAAGGCCAGGACCCTCGAGGACATGGGCTGGTTCGCCCGGCTGATGCACGAGACGCTGAACACCGAGATGGCCCTGCACGTGGGCTTCTGCGGCGACTTCGGCATTTCGGAGGAGGAGCTGCGGAGCACCAGCGCGTCGCCCACCACGCTGGCGTACACCCGCTTTCTGCTACAGACTGCCTTTTCCCAGAACGCCGGCGTCATCGCCTCAGCGATCCTGCCCTGCTCGTGGGGCTACAGCGAGATCGGGCAGATGCTGTACGACAGGGGGCTCCCGAAGGGGCAGCCGCTGCTCGCGCGCTGGATCGAGATGTACAACGCGCCGGAGTTCGCTGAACTTGCCGAGTGGCTCCGTTCGTTCATCGACCGCGAAGCCGAGGTCAGCGGACAGCGTGAGCTCGAACAGATGGAGTTGGCGTTCATCCGGGGCAGCCAGTACGAGTACATGTTCTGGGACGCCGCCTACCGCATGGAGCAGTGGCCGGTCTAGCGGACTCCGCCTCATGTCATTCCGAGCGCAGCCGAGGAATCTAAGGGGCTGTCCCTGAAGCAGAGGGCTAGGATGGGGGTGATTCCGTAACCCCCTCTCCCTCAGGGAGAGGGTTGGGGTGAGGGTGAATGCGTCGACGCGCCCTACCGAAACAGGTCGCGCGAGCTGTCGCGGATGAGCGGCGCTACGCCGTCGGGCGCAATGTCGTACTCGTAGCCACGGATGATGGCCACCGGCACGCCGATCGCCTTGGCGGTCACCAGCTCCGAGGCCGCGGCCAGCTCGTCGGCCACCGCGATCGCGGTCACCTTCAGGATCATGCCGTGAGCGTCCGGAGTGCCCTTGTAGTCCTTGATCGCGCTTATGCCCGCGCAGCCGATGGCGAAGTTGACGTGCCCCTCGCGCCAGGCGCGCCCGAAGGTATCGGAGATGACCACCGCGACGTCGGCCCCCATGGCGTGGCGGCCAATGTCCCCGCGGATTTCGCGGGCCGACTTGTCCGAGTCCACGGGCAGGAGCGCCACCATCTCGTCGCCGGGCACGTTCGAGGTGTCGATGCCGGAGTTGGCGCAGACGAAGCCGTGGTGGGTCTCCGTTATCAGGATGCCCCTCGCCTCGTCCATCCTCACGACGGAGCGGCTCTCGCTCAGCACCAGTTCTATGATCCTGGGGTCGCGGTCCGCCCGCTCTCCCCAACTACGAGCGAATGGCGAGGGCGTCACGTCGCGGAGGTCCACGACCCTGCCCTCCGACTTCGAGACTATCTTCTGGGTCACGACCAGCGCGTCCCCATCCCGCAGCGGCGTGCCCTGGCGTTCGGCGGACTCTGCGATGAGCGCGCCCAGCGGGTCGCCCGGCTTTACCTCGGGGATGCCGGTCAGGCCGAAGATTTCGAGCCTGGGCGGCGCGGTCTGTTCTGGCATGGCGGCCTCAGGCAGGGTGCGACCTGCGTTCTCGTGTTTGGCGCCTGTTCAGCGGAGGGTGATTCGGCTAGGGCCTGTTCACACTACGTAGAGCGTCGAAGATGATTGCGAACAAGACAAAGCCGGCATAGAGCGCATCGAGCTTGTCATAGCGCGTGAATACTCTTCGATACCCCTTCAATCGACGGAACAGGCGCTCCACTTCATTCCGCCTCTTGTACAGTTCTTTGTCATACTCCCAAGGGTTCACGCGACTTTTCAGGGGTGGAACAACAGGCGTGAACCCCATATCGAACGCCAATCGGCGTGTTTGGTCGCCCGAATATGCGCGATCCATCACCAGAGGCGGATTCCCTCGTTGTGGCCCCAGCCGGTTGAGCAGTTTGCGCCCCTCCGGTCCATCGTGGGCCTGGCCCGGAGAGAGCGAGAACGCTAAGGGTGTCCGATCATCCGCGGCAACCATATGAAGCTTGGTCGTCCATCCGCCTCGGGACTTGCCGATGGACTGTGGTCCGTTTTTTTGGCCGCGCCCGTGCCGTCGGGATGCACCTTGACGGAGGTGCTGTCCAGTGAAGCTACCTCGATTGTGACCTTCACAATGCCCTTTCGCTGAAGCTGTTCGAACACTCGGTCGAGCACTCCGCTCTTGGCCCAACGGTTCATGCGCATGTAGACGGTATGCCAGTTGCCAAAACGACTCGGCAACCCTCGCCACTTGCAACCGTGTTCTGCGACGTACAGAATAGCGTTGAGCACCCGTATGTTTGGAATGGTCACATTGCCACGCTGCACGGGTAGGTACGGTTCGATGAGTTGGTAATGAGCTTGTGTAAGTTCCATACATGTATGATAACATGTCCAGGCCCCTAGTGTGAACAGGCCCTAGTCAATGGGCGCCGCATCCGTGCGGCTCGCTAGGCGGGCGAGTGGTTCAACGCCGCCTGCGCCGCGGCCAGCCGCGCGACGGGCACGCGGTAAGGAGAGCAGCTCACGTAGTCGAGGCCCGCGGTGTGGCAGAACTCGATGCTCGACGGGTCGCCGCCGTGCTCTCCGCAAATTCCCACGCTGAGGTCGGGGTAGGTCTCTCGGCCCAGCCGCGTCGCGATCTCGATGAGCTGCCCCACGCCCCGCCGATCAAGCGTCTGGAAAGGGTCTTCCGGAAGAATTCCGCGCTCCAGGTACTTCATCAAGAACTTGCCCTCAGCATCGTCGCGGCTGTACCCGTAGCTGGTCTGCGTCAGGTCGTTCGTGCCGAAGCTGAAGAATTGGGCCGTCTCTGCGATTTCGTCGGCGGTAAGCGCCGCCCTGGGAAGCTCTATCATCGTGCCGATCTTGTACTCGACCGATCGGCCCGTCTCCTCGAAGTAGGCGTTGATAGTGGCCTCGAGGTTCTTGCGCAACAGCTTCATTTCGTTGCCGTGGCTCACGAGTGGTACCATGATTTCGGGATGTACGGCCATTCCCTCGGAAGAGACGTTGCAGGCCGCCGCGATAATCGCGCGGGCCTGCATCTCGTAGATGGCGGGGAACTTGAGGCCTAGCCTGCAGCCGCGCAGACCCAGCATCGGGTTGACCTCGCGCAGCTCTTCCAGGTGGGTTAGCAGGGCTGTCTTGGTGGCAAGGGCCTCGGGAGGCCCGCCGGCGGCCCTAAGTTCCACCACGTCCTCCAGAATCTCGACGAAGCTGGGCAAGAACTCGTGAAGCGGCGGGTCCAGCAGCCGAATCACGGCGGGCCGGCCCTCCAGCACCCTGAAAATCGCCTCGAAGTCCGCTATCTGATAGCCTTCCAAGGCGGCAAGGCTGGCGTGAAACCCCTTGTCGCACTCGCCATTCGGACTGTCAGCGCAGTCGTGGGCCGCGAGGATCATCGAGCGCACCATGTCCAGGCGCTCCGGCTCGAAGAACATGTGCTCGGTGCGGCAAAGGCCTATGCCCTCCGCGCCGAACTCAAGCGCGGCCCGCACGTCTCGCGGATAGTCGGCGTTCGCCCACACGCCGAGCCGCTTGGCGTCGTCAGCCCACGATAGCAGCTCCACCATGTGCTTCTCGCTGGAAATGGAGGGCTGCAGGGTGGTTATCTCGCCACTGAATATCTCGCCCGTCGCGCCATCAATGCTGATGTCCTCACCCTCGGTAACAACCACGCCGTCGCTCTGGATGTACCCGCGCTCTGGGTTGACTGTCAGGGTCTCGGCGCCGGTGACGCAGGGCTTGCCCAGGCCGCGAGCCACGACCGCCGCATGGCTCGTCGTGCCGCCCCGGCTCGTGACGATGCCCACTGCGGCCAGCATCCCGTGCACGTCCTCCGGGCTGGTCTCGGGTCTCGCGAGCACCACCCGCACGCCCTCGTTGGCAAGCCGCTGCGCCTCGTCGGCGTTGAACGTCAGGCGACCCGTAGCCCCGCCCGGCGACGCGCCGAGACCGACCGCGACGAGCCGCCCTTCCGCGCGCGCCGCCGCCGCGGCACTCTGGTCGAGACGCGGAACCAGCAGATTGTACACCTGGTCGGGATTAACCCTCTTCAGCGCCTGCTCCTTAGAGATGAGACCTTCATCGGCCATCTCGACGGCCATGCGCACGGCCGCCCTGGGGCTTCGCTGCGCGGCCCGCGTCTGAAGCAGGTACAGCTTGCCGCTCTCAACCGTGAACTCGATATCCTGCGCGTCGCTGAACCTTTTCTCCAGGATCTGCGCGCAATCCAGGATCTGCGAGTAGACCTCCGGCATGGCGCGTGACAGCTCCGAAATGTCGCCGGGGGTTGAAGCGCCGGACACCAGGTCCTCACCCTGGGCGTTGGCCAGGTATTCGCCGTACAGCGTCCGCTCGCCCGTCGACGGGTCGCGGGTGAAGCAGACCCCGGTGCCGCTCTGGGCGTCGATGTTGCCGTAGACCATCGCGACCACGTTGACGGCGGTGCCCATGTCGTGGGAAATGCCGTAGTGGTTTCTGTAGTCCACCGCCCTGGCCGAATTCCAGCTGTCGAACACCGAGAGCACGGCGTTCCTGAGCTGCACCTCGGGGTCCTCGGGCACCTCTCCGCCGGTGGCGTCGAACACGATGCCCTGGTACTCGGAGATGATGGCTTCCAGGCTCTCGAAGTCGAGCTGGGAGGTGCTGGCAACGCCCGCGTGGCCCAGCCACTCGTCCCTGACGCACGAGAAGTGGGAAGAGTCAACGCCCATTACCACTCCGCTGTACATCTGGATGAATCGAAGATACAGGTCGTAGGCGAATGCGGGGTTGCCGCTTCGACGCGCGATCCCCTCGGCGACTCCGCGGTTGATGCCGAGATTGAGCACAGTGTCCATCATTCCGGGCATCGACACCGCCGCGCCCGAACGCACCGAGACCAGCAGCGGAGAGTCGGGGTCGCCCAGGCGCTGTCCGCGGCTGCTTTCGAGAGCGCGTATCGCCAGTTCGACCTCACCCCACAACGTTTCGGGTGCCCGATTGTCGCCGCGGAAGTAGGCCAGGCACGCCTCGGTCGTAATGGTAAAGCCTTCCGGGATCGGCAGGCCGAGCGAGGTCATCTCCGCCAGGCCGTAGCCCTTGCCGCCGAGAAGCTCCCTCGATTCGCCGGCGTAATCGTGGAACGAGCGGACCCATCGTGGGCCCTCAGAGCGCTTATGGCCCTCATCTGAGGGCCCGGCTTCTCTTTCCCCGCTAGCCAGCTTCATCATTATCCTCCTCAGCCGCCGACCTTCGGACGCTTGCTGACAGCACATTATACAGCAACAGGGCGGGCTAAAACTGAACTAGGCACCAGGGCTTCAAATCGGTGGCGAACATAGTGTCGGCGCGGCGAAGAGCGCCCTCGGTGTGCTCGTCCACACGGCCCGCGCGGGCGAGCGTGGAAAACCCGACAGCGCCCAGGTACACGGCGGCCAGGTCGGCGATGGTCATCGCCAGGTCCGCGTCACTCCCGGACCGCCTGCAGACTGCCCCTTCCGGCCCGCCCTCCAGCTCGATTACGCCGTCGTTCCAAGGGCACAGCGGATCCCGCAGCTCAAGGGAAATCCCGTCTTCAGTCGCGTAGCCTCTTCCCGCCAGCGCCGCCTCGACGTCCACGATCCTCAGCCAGAACTCCTCGCCCGTCCCGCGCTGCAACTGGCGCGGCGCCGCAAGCATCCAGGGCAACGGTGCGTCCATCGGCTGATTCTCCGCGCGGAAGGTGTTCATCAGGTCTATGCCGAAGCAGAACCGCCACAAAGCGGAGTAGGCCGCGTCCGTAGCCGCGACCAGCTCGCTCACGCGCAACAGACGTCCCCTGCCGTCAAGCCTGTACAGCAGGTAGCCGTCCACTCGGCCGCCCTCTTCGTAGACGGCGTGGTAGAACTCGCTCGCACCTCGCCTGAACTCGTCGGTGTCGAGCAGCGCAACATCCCACAGGAGGTCGTTGCGGTCTATCATGCCGGGGCGCAGACGGCACAACCTGTCGTATGCTTCAGCGAATGCCCGCGCCGACTCACGCGGCTCCACGAAGCGAATTTCGCCCCGCGAGTCGTCCTCCAGCGTGAAGACGGTGTCCTTCCGCTCGATAGTCCAGTTCTCCTGGAGCATCGCCATGCCGAAGCCGAACCGCCCATAGATGTTGCTCTCCGACGCCCACAGTGCCGCGAGCGGCTGGCCTTCCTCCTTCGCGTCGTTCAGCGCCCGCCCCATCAGCCGCGACATCACCCCACGCCTGCGGTGCGTGGCTTGCGTGGTCACGTCCGAAACGCCGGCCAGCGCGAGCCTGCCGCCCGGCACGTTCATGTCGAAGTAGTGGCAGGTCGTAGTGCCCACGATATCGCCGCGATCGTAGGCAGCCAGAGTCCGCGACTTCGCCCTCTCCACGATAGACGCCTCCAGCCGAATGCTGTCTTCGTCCATGGGATCGCCGAATACGCGCCGCGTCGAGCGGATGTAGGCATAGAGCTCGTCCCGTGTGACGGGGCGGGTCTCAAGATCCATGGCAGCGTCCGATCACAGCCGCGTTCCCACGCCGCACTCCGTGGCCCTGTCGTACACCGCCTTGGCCGCCGCTACGTCCCAGAGCGCCATGCCCAGCGACTTGAACAGCGTGACGTCCCGGTCGCTCGTGCGTCCGGGCACACGCCCGGATACCACGTGGCAGAGTTCCCTTACGCGCTCCCACAGCAGCGCGCCGCTCGCCGAGGCCATCATGAACTCGCCGCACTCTATGCGAGCTTGATCGGTGTCGTCGGCGACGATCACGTCGGCGCGTCTGATAGTGGACTCGTCCAACTCGGTGGCGTAGGGATGCGCGCCGCCCGCGGCGGACACGTGCGTTCCGTCTTGCAGCCACTCTCCTCGGAACACCGGGGTCGTAGAGGTGGTGATGGTGGCGACCACGTCGGCCTCGCGCACCGCCAGTTCCGGCGAGTCGACAGCCTCCACGGCAATTCCGAGCTTCGCTGTCATGCGCTCGGCGAGAGCGGCCCTGTTCCGGGCGTGGGGCTGTACACGCGGACTAGCTCTATGGGGCGGACGGCGCAGAGTGCCTCCAATTGGCTGGCTGCCTGCAGGCCGCTGCCGAGCAGGGCGACGACCGAGGCGTCTTCGTTGGCCATGTGCCGCGCCGCCACGCCACTGGCCGCTCCGGTGCGAAGCTGGCCGAGGCGGTTGGCCTCCATGATACTGAGGGGAGGGCCGCCCTCCACGTCGTACAGGTAGACGAAAAAGCGGCCTGCGTCCCCGACGATGGAGTAGGTCTTGAGGCCGCACACTCCCAGACCGTAGGCGGCGGCCTGCATCCACGCCTGGTACGCACCGGGGCCGGCGTAGTCGTGACCGCGGGGCCTGTTGGCCGCATCACCGTCGGCCTGCAGCCGCAACACTTGCTCGACTGCGGAGATGGACTCCTCGACGCTGAGGAGCCCGCCGACGTCCGCGTCGGTCAAAAATAGCGTCGCGATGGCTTGGTTACTCATCTTGCCCGCGGGCCGTTGGATTAGACTCGAACGGCAACTATGCCAAGCCAGTTTCGGGGCACGTACTCCAACTGCATCTCTTCGAACGTCTGGTGCACCCCGCGCTTCAGCGCAGCGCTCGCCTTGTCCAGGGGCACTCCCGGCATGGTGCCGACAATGAAGTCTTCGAAGTCGCTTATGTCGAGCCAGCCCTCGATGGGAACGTTGACGGTGTCGATTTCCTGCCTCACCACCATGAAACCGTGGCCTTCCACCAATTCGCGGTACTGGTCGGCGGTGAGCTGCCTGCGCGACTCGACCTTCTCGGACCTGACCGGGGACAGGCCATAGTCGCGGCGGAGCACCCTCGCGGACTTGAACATCCACTTGCGGTAGAAGCCGAGGGACTCGGGGAGCTGGCCGCCGTCGAAGAACGAGGTGTTGAAGGCGAACTTGCCGCCCGGCTTCAGCGACCTCGAAATCTCCTGTACGATCATGTCCTTGTCGGGCATATAGTGTATGGCGTTGCAGAAGAATACCGTGTCCACGGACTCTTTCACCGCCTCGGAAAACCTCTCCACGCCGCTGTGGACAAAGTCGACGGCCGCACCGTAGGCGCCCACGAGGTCGTCCATGGCCTGCTTCAGCGCCGCCGCGGACTGGTCGATGCCTATAACCATCGAGTCCCGGGCACCTATGAGTCTCTCCAGGATCAGCTGCGTGACGCCGCCAGTGCCGCAGGCGAGGTCGACGATACGCTGCTCGGAGCCGACGACCGCCATGTCGACAAGGCGCGCGTTCAGCGCCGAGTAGAATTCGTTGCTGGAAAACTTGCTGAAGCCGAAGTCTTGACTCGCCATGGGCCTCTCCTTGCGGGGTAACAGGGAGCGCGAACCCCGCGCGCTGCGCCACACACGTTCTGGGCGAGCGTGCCCAAAGCACAGGAAAAGACGAACTCTCCAAGGGACACTTGCCCAAGTAGAGTATAACCCAAAGGTATGTAAAAGGCCAACGCGGGCCACGAATCGCCAAGACCCAGCCAGTGGCCACCGGCGTGACCTCTTTGCGGCCGAACTGGAAGCGGGACGCGCGTCCAATAACCGCTCGCTTGCCGCCATGCTATACTTGCCCGCATCGGTCAAAGTGGTCGCCAGGCCGCGAGCGCACCCTCACGAAGCAATCACGCAAGGAGTGGACACATGACGGTCCTCAGAAGCCTGCTGTTCGTTCCAGGCAATCGCGCCAATATGCTGGAGAGAGCCTCCGGACTTCGCCCGGACGCCTTCATTCCCGACATGGAAGACTCCGTGCCCACCAACGAGAAGGAGAACGCCCGCGCAGTTACGGCGTCGTTTCTGCCGCGGATGCGAGAGACGGGCGCGCTGGTCGTACCGAGGGTTAACTCGCTCGATACCGGCCTGTTCGCCGACGACCTCGCGGCGGTGGTTGGCCCCGACATCGACGGCATTTCCGTTGGCAAAATCCAGTCGGCGGCGGACATCGCGCAGGTGTCCGGCATTATCGAGGGGTTGGAGCGCAGCGCGGGAGTGGACGTCGGCTCGGTTATGCTCATCCCCTGGATCGAGTCCGCAATGGCCATTGTGAACGCCTACGAGATCTGCGCCGCCTCGCCGCGGGTGGTGGCGGTCGCGTTCGGCGCCGAGGACTTCACCAACGACATGGCCATCGAGCGCACGCAGGACGGCTCCGAGGTCGACTACCCGCGCAAGGTGATCTGCATCGCCGCCAGGGCCGCCGGAGTGCTTGCCCTTGACACGCCGTACTTCGGCTTCCGCGACCCGGACGGGCTGCGCGAGAACTCGCAGCAGGCGAGGCGTTACGGTTTCAAGGGCAAGTTCGCGATTCACCCCGCGCAGATAGACATTATCAACGAGGCGTTCTCACCGTCGCCCGAAGAAGTCGAGCACGCCCGCCGCGTGGTCGCAGCATTCGAAGAGGCCGAGCGCAACGGCAGGGGTTCCACCTCGCTCGACGGCCAGGTGATAGACGTGCCGGTCGTCCGACGCGCCCGCCAGCTCCTCGAGTTGGCCGAGAGCGCCCCGGCGGGCGACTAGCGGGCGAAGGGCGGCGTGCCCAAAAGTATCCCCTTCCACAATCTGGTAGAATACCTCCATGATCACCGATAGATTCAGGCGCCCGTTTCGGGACCTGCGCATCTCCGTAACCGACAGATGCAACTTCCGCTGCACCTACTGTATGCCGGCGGAGATTTACGGTGAGCGCTACCAGTTCCTGCCGAAGTCCCAGCTCCTGACGTTCGAGGAGATCGAGCGGCTTACGCGCGTGTTCACCGGTCTGGGCGCGAGCAAGGTGCGGCTGACCGGCGGAGAGCCACTGGTGCGCAACGAGGTGGAAAAACTGGTCGAGCGGCTGGCGCGCGTGGATGGCGTGGACGACCTGACGATGACGACCAACGCCTACCTGCTGCCGCAGAAGGCGCAGGCGCTCAGAGAAGCGGGCCTTGGCAGAATCACGGTGAGCCTCGACACCCTGGACGACGAGGTCTTCCGGCACATGAACGGGCGCGGCTTCGGCGTCGAGCGCGTGCTGGAGGGCATCGAGGCCGCGGAGAGCGCGGGCTTCCATCCCATCAAGGTGAACAGCGTCGTACAACGCGGCGTGAACGACCATACCATTGTCGACCTCGCCCGGTACTTTCGCGACCGCGGACACATAATGCGCTTCATCGAGTACATGGACGTTGGCACGCTCAACGGCTGGCGCATGGACGACGTTGTGCCCGCGGACGAGATAGTGGCGCTGATAGACGCCGAGATGCCGCTCGTTCCGATCGAGAGCAACTACCCTGGCGAGGTGGCATTGCGCTATCGCTATGCCGACGGCGGAGGCGAAATCGGCGTGATAGCCTCCGTCACCAAGCCGTTCTGCGGCGACTGCACGCGGCTCAGACTGTCGCCGGAGGGCCAGATTTTCACCTGCCTCTTCGGAAGCGCGGGCACCGACCTGCGCGGCCCGCTGCGGGACGGCGCGACCGACGAGGAGTTGGCGTCGCTCGCGGGCGGTGTCTGGCGCGTGCGCGAGGACCGGTACTCCGAGGAGCGCTCCTCACTCACGGAGACAATGCGCAGCCGTGACAAGGTGGAGATGTACAAGATAGGCGGATAGTCGGGAACGCCCGACAGCGGGCCCGTCCCCGTCAAGCGATGCAGGTCTGACCTTGATAGAAATCTACACAGACGGCTCAGCGCTGGACAATCCCGGCCCCGGCGGCTGGGCCGCCATTTTGATAGACAGCTCGGTTACCTCCCACGTCAGCGGTGGAGAACGGCGCACCACCAACAACCGCATGGAGATTACGGCCGCGATAAAGGGGTTGGAAGCGGTCTCAGAGGGCAAGTCCGTCAAGATATTCTCCGACAGCCAGTACGTGGTCAACACGATGACGCGAAACTGGAAGCGCAGGGCCAACACGGACCTGTGGGCCATGCTGGACGCCGAGGTCGCACGGCACGACGTCGAATGGCAGTGGGTGCGGGGCCACGTCGGCAATCGATACAACGAAGAGGCTGACAGGCTGGCGGTGGAGGAGGCGAAAACACAGGCCGGCGCCGATTCTCGCCCGCAAATAAGGGAGACCTCGCCGGCGCCAGCCGTGACGCCCGCGCCACAGCCGAGGCTGACCCACCTGGACGAATCTGGCGCGGCACGGATGGTCGACGTTGGAGCCAAGCCGGAGACGCAGCGCGTGGCCGTGGCCCGGGGCCGCGTGGAAATGGCCGACGATACCCTTCGGCTAATCCGCACCAACGGGTTCGAAAAGGGAGACGTGATCGGCATCGCCCGGGTGGCGGGGATCATGGCCGCCAAGCAGGTGCCGCAACTGATACCGCTGTGCCACTCCATACCGCTGGACGGCGTGGACGTCGGGTTCGCGTTCGATGCCGAAGCGGGCTGGGTGAACATCGAGGCGACAGCCCGCACAACAGCGAAGACGGGCGTCGAGATGGAGGCGCTGACGGCGGTGACCGTCGCGGCGCTCACGATCTACGACATGTGCAAGTCCGCGGACCGCGGAATGCGAATCGAGGGCGTTCGCCTCGTGAGCAAGAGCGGCGGCAGAAGCGGCGACTTCGCGGCGGAGTAGCCTGGAATGACGCGGCGTGGCAGAGCCGGGCGCGGAGTCTCTCACGCCCGCCCATCGTCTCGAGGAAGAACCGGCAAATTGGTTGGCAATTTTCTGGCACGGCGCTTCAGCCGAGGGCCGGCCCTTGCCTCGGTCGTGATTGGGCTGGGCAATCCGGGCAAAGAGTACGAGAACACACGACACAACGCCGGGTTCTGGTATATGGACCGCCTGGCTTCCGAGTTCTCAATCAAGTTCCAGCGGCGCAATCCCCACGCGCTAACCGGCGAGGGCAATGTCGATGGCCTACGAGTCGCGTTAGCCAAGCCCCGCACCTACGTCAACCTCAGCGGGCAGGCGGCCACATACCTGCTCGCGCGGTACAGGGTGCCCCCGTCCTCGCTGCTGGTCGTGTACGACGACATAGCGCTACCTCCCGGCAAGCTGAGGCTGCGCCCCAGCGGCAGCGCGGGCGGCCACAACGGCATAAAGTCAATCATTGCCGCACTGGGCACACAGGACTTCCCCAGGCTTCGCATCGGTGTCGGGAACGCCGTCCGCGGCGCGGACCGTGTGAGCCACGTGCTCGGCAGGCTGCCCAGGAGCGAACGCGCGGCCGTCGACGACGCCCTGGAGCGAGCGGTGGAACTGCTGCCCTGCCTGCTGACCGAGGGCATCGAGACTGCAATGAACCGCTTCAACTGAGGTGGACTGAATGACCGCCGACCCCTGCGCTCGGCCCCGCCCCGCATCAGTTGCGCTGGCCTGCGCTGTCGCCCTGGCCGTGGTTGCGGCCGTGGCGTGCTCACTCGGAGGGTCGGAGTCCGCGGACGAACCGACGGCTCCCGACAGGCCGGCGCTGGCCACCTCCACGCCCGCCGCCGCGCCCGCGCCGACGCCGCGGGCGACCTCCCTTCCCATCCCACCGGCGCAGGTGTTGACCATGCCCCCTCACGTGCGGCCGCCGGACCGCGACCTGCACGAGCTCGCGGCACGGCTGCGCCCCGGCGTGGGCGGCGAGCTGGCGCGCACCGCGACGATCACGCCGCCGTCGCGGCAGGTGGGACACACAGACAGTTTCTGGATAAGCGACGAAGTGGACGACGAGCCAATCTCATACGCCATCAAGGCCAGCATCGCCATCGTAACCGAGCACGCCTATTGGTACGTGGACCTCAACGCCGACATCTCGACAGTTGCGTTGTCCAGAGCGGCGGCGGAGTTCGAGGAGCGGGTTCATCCGCTGCTGACGGACGCCACTGGCGACGTCTGGAACCCGGGAGTCGACAACGACCCACGCTTTACGGTGCTTCACACGCCGCTAGTCTCGGCCGCGGGCTACTTCGGCTCGCGCGACGAGTACACGAAGACGACCCACCCCAGAAGCAACGAGCGCGAGATGATCTACATGAACTCCGACATCGAACCCGGCACCGAAGTGTACATGGGAGTGCTGACGCACGAGTTCCAGCACGCCGTGAGCTGGAACCAGGACGGCGGCGAGGAGTCCTGGATCAACGAAGGGCTGGCCGAATACGCTACCCACCAGGCGGGCTACGCCGAATCGTTCGTGGACAGGTTTCTTGTGTCCCCGGGCACGCAGCTCAACTTCTGGCCCGACTCAGGCAGGGCTACCGTGCCCCACTACGGAGCCGCCGAGCTGTTCGTCAACTACCTGGCCGACCACTACGGCGGCTACGACGGCGTCGGGCGAATGTATCGGCTTTCGGAGGACGGCGAGAAGGGCGTGGACACGTACATGGCCCAGTTCGGCCTGCGCTTCGAGGACGTGTTCCGAGATTGGGTTGTCGCCAACTACCTCGACGCGGATGAGGGCATCTACGGCTACGCCTCGCGCGACGTCCACACGCTGAGGGTGTCCACCATTGCCGGATTCGGCGACCGCGAAGGAACCCTCGCCCAGTTCTCGTCCCGCTACTTCGAGCTCCGCCTCAGTGATGGCAGGGCGCGCATACGTTTCGAGGGACAGCCCACGGTGCGGCAGACGGCGGCGGACTGCCGCAGCGGAAGCCGCTGTTGGTGGAGCAACCGCGGTGACTCCGTGGACTCGACCCTGACGCGGGAGTTCGACCTGTCAGGGCTGGAAGCCGCGACACTGGAGTTCTGGGCATGGTTCGACATCGAGGAGGGGTGGGACTACGCCTACGTGCAAGCCTCGGCTGACGGCGGGCGAACGTGGAACATACTCGAGGGCGCCCACAGCACCACGACAGACCCCGTCGGCAACAGCTACGGTCCGGGCTACACCGGATCGAGCGCCGGTTGGGTTAGGGAGGAGCTTGACCTAACGCCCTACGCGGGCGCCAATGTGCTGGTGCGGTTCGAGTACGTGACTGACGACGCGGTGTACCTCGATGGCCTGCTCATCGACGACCTGGGTATACCTGAACTGGGCTACCGTGACGACGCCGAGCGGGAAGGCGCGTGGGACGCACGGGGATTCGCTCTCATCGACAACACACTGCCCCAGTCGTACATAGTGCAGATTGTCGAGATTCCGGCACTAGGCCCGGCCACCGTCCGGCAGTTGCCGTTGGACTTGGACCGGACAGGAGAGGCCGTCGTGCGTGGCTTCGGATCGCGAATCGAACGAGCCGTCGTTGTCGTGTCGCCATCCACGCGCCACACCCACCAGCGCGCGAGCTACCGGCTCGCAGTCGAACCCGCGCCGTAAGCGCGCGGCTGCCAATGCCCTCTCCCTCGATGGGAGAGGGTTAGGGTGAAGACCCAGGATTGCACTAACTGCCGCGTTCGCGGCCCGGAGGGCTCCCCCCTCACCTCAATCCTCTCCCGCCAGGGGAGAGGAGGCCGGCCTACCGCCCCTACGAGCCGTTTCCCTCCCGCAGGGCGTCGAGCACCGCCGCGGGGTTCATCGGCAGGCTGGTCAGCCTGGACCCCGTCGCCCGGTAGATGGCGTTGGCGATGGCCGCCATAGGCGGAACTATGCTCACCTCGCCCACTCCCCTGACGCCGAACGGATGCAGCGGGTTCGCCACTTCCACGATAACGGTGTCGATCATGGGAAGGTCCAGCGACGTGGGCATGCGGTAGTCCAGGAAGGTCGCGTTCTGCATCCGGCCGTCGTCGCCCATGAAATACTCTTCGTTGAGCGCCCAGCCTATTCCCTGCACTACGCCGCCCTGAATCTGTCCCTCGACGTAGCTGGGGTGAACGGCCTTGCCGGCGTCCTGCAACGCGGTGTAGCGCAGAATGGTCACCTTGCCGGTGTCCGGGTCGACCTCCACGTCCACCACGTGCGTGGCGAACGCGCTGCCGGCGCCCTTCGGGTCGAGGTTCGCGCTGCCCACGACAGGTCCGCCTGTGTCCGGCAGCAGCCCGGCGAGCTGACTGAAGTCCATGCTGAGCTCGGGGTCGGACTGGTGCCGAAACACGCCGTCCTCAAGGTCCACCTGGTCCGGTGTGGTCTCCCAAAGCAGCGCCGCCCGCTCGATCATCTGGCGCTTCACGTCCATCGCCGCCTCGTAGCACGCCCAGCCCGTCTTGAACGCGACGCCGCTGCCGCCGGTCATCGAGGTGTAGCCTATCGAGTCGGTGTCGCCTACCTGCGGATTCACGTCCTCTACGGGGATGCCGAGCACCTCCGCGAACTGCTGCGCCGACGCCGGCCTGCTCCCGCCGATGTCGACCGAGCCGATGGTCAGGTTAACCGTGCCGTTGTAGTTCACGTTGGCTGTGGCGCAGGCAGCGCCGGCGCCATTGACCCAGAAGCCGGAGGCGACGCCGCGCCCGCGGTACGGGCCGGAAAGCTCGGCCCCGTAGTGGTCGTGGTCCCTGGCGGCCTGGGCGGTCTCCACGCAGCCGATGACCGGATTGACCAGGCCGTTGGCCCGCCGCGTGCCCTCTTTGGCGGCGTTGACGATACGGAACTCCAGCGGATCTATGGACAGCTTCTCGCAGAGCTCGTCGACAACAGTCTCGGCGGCGAACGCCGCGCCCGGCGCTCCCGGCGCGCGGTAGGCGGTGGTTTTGGGCTTGTTGTTGACCACGTCGTAGCCGTCTATGAGGATGTTCTCCACGTCGTAGGGGGAGAATATGCACATGGAGGCCGCGCCCACGGGGGAGCCGGGAAAAGCGCCGGCCTCGTACATCAGCTCCGCCCGCGCGGCGGTCAGGCGTCCGTCGTTGGTGGCGCCCATCTTGACCTTCATGTACGAGCCGGACGTCGGCCCCGAACCCTCGAGCACGTCCGCGCGGCTCATCGTGACCTTCACCGGCTGCCCCGACTGCCTTGACAGTACGGCGGCCACCGGCTCGACGTAGATTGTGGTCTTGCCTCCGAAGCCTCCGCCTATCTCCATCGGCACCACCTTGACGTCCGAGTAGGGTATGCCGAGCACGCCTGCGGTGCGGTCTCTGATGCCGAAGTGCCCCTGCGAGCTGCACCAGATAGTGAGCCGGTTGTTCGACGTGGTCCACCACGCGGTGGCCGTGTGCGGCTCGATGTAACCCTGGTGGACTGTCTTGGTGCGGTATTCCCGCTCGACGATGACGTCCGCCTTGCGGAAGCCCTCTTCAATGTCGCCCTGCTGAAGCTGGTTGTGGCTCGCCACGTTGCCGCTGTATTTCTCGTGGAGTTGGGCCGCGCCGGTAGCCATCGCAGCCTCGACGTCCGTGACGGCCGGCAGCACCTCGTACTCGACGTCGATAAGCGCGAGCGCTTCCTCCGCGGCGTGTGCGCTGGTCGCGGCGAGCGCGGCGACGGCGTGGCCCTTATACAGTGCCTTCTCGCCGGCGAGAACGTTGTTGCTCAGCTCCCTGCCGTTCGGCTTCGGGCCTGGCCCCATGGCCACAGGGCCGTTGGGGAGTGTGGGCAGGTCGGCGCTCGTCACCACTGCCCTCACCTCAGGATGCGCCAGCGCCCGGCTGGTGTCTATCTTGACTATCTTCGCGTGGGCGTGGGGGCTCCGCAGCACCTTGCCATGCAGCAGCCCGGGCAGGTCCACGTCGGCGCCGTACAGCGCCTTACCGGTCACCTTGTCGTAACCGTCGTGCCGAATCGGGCGTTTGCCGACAACGTTGAATTCCTTGTTGGAGAGCACGATGTTGGATGTCATCGGGGCATCACCTCCGGGTGAACGGGCTTGGGCGCCCACATTGTAGCACAAGCCTAACTGGGCTTGGCGGGGCTTGGCAATCCGAGGTTTTGGATGGTATACTTGCCGCCGCCTACGACACGAGGCGGAAAGTGAGGAAGACACGTTGGAACAAAATGGTTGGCCCGAATGCCAGGACTGCGGCCAAGGCAGCCTGCTGCCGCTGAGTGACTTTGGAAGCCAGGGAGCGCCCATCCACTACAAGGCCTGGGTGTGCAGCAACCCCACCTGCGGATTCAACATTAAGATCCGCAACGGCGACGTTTACCTCAACGAGCCTATCGCCAGCGGAGCGATGCACTCTCCCAGGATGCGATAGCCTCCCCACACCCAGCGCGGGCAAACCGGACCCACGTTGTACAGTCCTTCGGCGGCGGCTCGCCGCCGAAGGAGCGAGCAGTTCGACTATGGAAGAACGCAATCCGGCCCCGGCGCGCCTACGCCGCCTGTCCACGCTCGTTACCACCCTCGGCGTTGCCATGCTCGCCGTGGGCGCGCTTCTCCTCGCCGCGGTTGGCGCGTACTACGCTCTGGGGCTTTACTCGACGTCGCAACTGGACAAGCTGACCGCCTCGTTCGAGGGCGCGCCCTCGCTGCCGCAGATTAGCGCAAGCGTCGCCCGTGCGAGCGAGTCGGAGATCTCCCCCGCCACCGCCGCTCTGGAGCCGCCACGCCCGCAGACCCAGCTCCCGCTGTATCCGTACCACGACACGACTTCACCGGTCGGCAGCTTCGTCGAGCCCTCGTGGTCGGACGTCCAGGCGGAGATTTCTGCCGCACCCGACGCCTCGCCCGTACGATTCGCCGGAGTGCGCAACTACGCCTCGTTCCCAACGACACAGGTCCACCCGAAGTACTGGCATCAGCCGATGTGGGCCGGCACCGACGCCTACACGGTGCTCGACACCAGCGCGACCGACGGCTTCATACCGGCGTCTCAGCTGGAGCGCGCGTCGAAAGGGTCTAACACCCCTGCGCTGAGGTTGGCCATTCCGGCCATAGGTGTCAGATCCGACGTCAGCGAGCTGGCACTGCTCGACCTCGGCGACAGGCTCAGGTACGAGACGCCGAACCAGGTGGTCGGCCACATACCAGGCACCGCAAATCCGGGCGAGTTGGGCAACGGCTGGTTCTTCGGCCACCTCGAAAGCCCTGTGCGCGGAGAGGGAAACGTCTTCAACCGGCTACCCGAGCTTTCCCGGCTGCTCACCAACGGCGATCACGTGTACGTGAGCGTTGCCAGCGACGGCGGCGTGTACCTGTACCAGGTCGTCGAGTCCCGCGTCGTACACCATACCGAACTGCGGCTGTACGACTCGACGGACGCGACCATAACCCTTGTTACGTGCGCCAACCGCCCCCTGTACGACTATCGCCAGGTAGTCACGGCCAAGCTGGTGGGCTTCCGGCCCGAGGGAGAGCTGAACTAGCCCGGACCCGAACAGCCCGGCGCCATTTGCGCTGTACCGGAATCACCGGCCCACCGGGTGTCCCCTGAGCTCGTTCCTCATCGTGGTGATGAACCTCTTCGCGGGCGTGGACAGCGCCTTTCCCTCCAGCGCGACGATTCCGCCCTGGTCGACGGGCAGCAGGTTGGCCAGGCTTACCACGCCCAGGTCATGCTCATCCTCCGGCTCGATTGCCAGGCGCGGCCCCACCGATACGCCCATGCCGAGCGCCACGTACTTCTTGATCATGTCCATGCTGTCGAGCTCGAGAAGCACATCGTAATCGAGCGCGCGGCGGGTCAGCTCCCTCTCCAGGAACTCCCTCGTCTGCGATTCTCCACCCATCAGGATGAGAGGATACGGTGCAAGTTGCGCCAGCGACGCCAGTTCCTCCGAGAGCAGGGGATGATCCTTCGGCGCGATTAACACGTTCTCGTAGACGAAAAGCCCCTCGAACGCAAGGTCGTCGCTCCTCTCGGCGTGCTGCACGATCCCCATGTCCACCTCGCCGTCCCGCACCATCTGGAGCACGGCCGGCCTGGTGCCCGAACGCACGCGCAGGTGTGCGTGGGGATGGAGATCGAGGTAGGCCCTGACGACCCTCAGCAGCGTGTGAGGGATGATGTTGGGCGTGGAAGCGATGGACACCGGCCCGGCCACCTCGGCAGCCGAGGTGAGCGTCGCGAGCGAGTCTATGCCCTCCACCAGCGGCATTGCCAGGTCGGCGAGCTTCTCGCCCGCAAGCGTCAGCATGATCGGGCGTTTCAGGCGGTCGAACAGGGTCATGCCCAGCTCCGCCTCCAGCTTGCGCACGTGGCTGGTTACGGTCGGCTGGCCCAGGTCCAGCCGCTCCGCCGCTTTCGACATGCTCCTCAGCCGCGCGGCCATGCAGAAGCTCCTCAGTTCGCGCAGTTCCATATCCGGGCCTCTCTCACCACTTAGTATTGTGAAACAACATTATCATTATAGTATTACATATCTTCTCAAGATACTGTGTTCGGTAATACACTTCAGACAGCAGAACGATTTGCGGTGAACTAGCGGTAAGGGGATGGTCCCCAAAAGGAGGTACACATGCTGCTCAAGAGGTTCGTAGACATGGTTCGCCAGACGAAGCAGCCGGCCGGGTTCGATGGCTACCTGAACAGTATCCACCAGCGCGGCCTGCCGGGAGAGCCGACGTACGAAGAGGCCAGGAGGGACTTTTTGAACTCCGCCAAGCAGGAGGCGGGGTTCTCGCTCCGCTAGCGTGGGGCCCAAGGCCCCGGCTACCCGATAGCTTCCCCTAGTGCGGCCAACATGATGAACAGGGGCGCTCCGCTTCGCGCGGAGCGCCCTTGTCATTTCGAGCGCAGCCGAGAAATCTGAAGCCGGCGCTCCGTATCGCGCGGAGCGCCTTTGTCATTTCGAGCGCAGCCGAGAAATCTGAAGCCGGCGCTCCGTATCGCGCGGAGCGCCTTTGTCATTTCGAGCGCAGCCGAGAAATCTGAAGCCGGCGCTCCGCATAGCGCGGAGCGCCTTTGTCATTTCGAGCGCAGCCGAGAAATCTGAAGCCGGCGCTCCGCATAGCGCGGAGCGCCTTTGTCATTTCGAGCGCAGCCGAGAAATCTGAAGCCGGCGCTCCGCATCGCGTGGGGTGCCCCTGTTGGCTTGTTGGGCACAGTGGGTCGTGCTAACCTCTACCCGCACACGACACTGGCAGATTGGTGAAAGCGTTGCTCAGAAGTCTATTCGGCAGAGACAAAGAGAAGGACAAGCAGAGGACGGAAGCAGCCCTCGCGAGAACCCGCCGCTCGTGGTTCGGCCAGGTGGCGACGCTGTTCCGGCGATCCAGCATCGACGACGACCTCTGGGACGAGCTAGAGGAGACCCTCATCCTCGGAGACGTGGGCGTCGCGACTACCCAGAAGATTCTCGACAGGCTGCGCGCACGGGTCAGGCAGGATTCCGTTTCCGATCCCGCGGAGGCCCTCGATCTGCTCAAGCAGGAGATCGCCCTGCTGCTTCATGCCAACGGGACCGCGCAGCCTATGGTTGCCGAGAAGCCGCCGCTGGCCCTGCTCGTGGTGGGCGTGAACGGCGTGGGCAAGACCACCAGCATCGCCAAGCTCGCCAGCGCCTTCCGGGAGGATGGCCGCAGCGTTCTGCTCGGCGCCGCCGACACCTTTCGCGCCGCGGCGATCGATCAGCTGCAGGTGTGGGGCCGCCGACTGGACATCGACGTCGTGGCGCACCGGCCCGGCGCCGACCCGGCGTCCGTTGCGTTCGACACGCTGAGCGCGGCAAGGGCCCGCGGCATCGAAGTGGTGATCATCGACACGGCGGGCCGCCTGCACACCAAGTCCAACCTCATGGAGGAGCTGAAGAAGATGCGGCGGGCGCTCTCGCGCCAGATCGGCGAGGAGTCCCAGCGCGTGCTGCTAACCCTGGACGCCACCACCGGCCAGAACGGGCTGTACCAGGCTCGCGCCTTCGTGGACGCTGTGAAGTGCGACGGCGTGTTCCTCGCGAAGCTCGACGGCACCGCCAAGGGCGGCATAGCCATAGCCGTCGCCGACGAATTGGGTCTACCGGTGCTGTACGTGGGCACGGGCGAGAGCCCCGGCGACGTCGCGGCGTTCGACCCGCAAGCCTTCGCCGACGGCCTGTTCGCGGACTGACGCCCTCCGCTACGAGCGGAAGGACGCGATGCGGCGCGGCGTCAGCGCGAACACCACGGTGTCGGACGGCTCGTCGCGGTAGGACTCGGCGAACTCCCTGCCCTCCTCCTCACCGTAGTAGCGGCGCGCCATGCTCAGCGCCAGCTCGTACACCGAATCCCCCACCTCCCGCGCCGGGCCGTCCATCGTGACCGCCGCGTACGGAGGCTCGCGCCAGTCGACGCACAGGCTCGCGTACGGGCTGCGTTCCAGGTTGCGCCACTTCAGCGAGTCGCGGCCGGTGAACATGTAGGCCGCGCCGTCCTTCCACGCGTACCAGATAGGCGTCGCTCGAGGCCGGCCCTCGGCGTCCATAGTGGTAATCACGCCCACCAGCGGGCGCGCCAGAAACTCGTCGATTTCAGTTGGGGTCATGCGGGCGCTCCTGTCGTAGGGCTTGGGAGCAGGTTAGCACATAAGCGAATATGAGGGCATGGGGACCTTCACATACTCTGCCTGGTCCGATAGGATGCAGGACCAAACTTGACGAGGGATGTTCATCATGGCGCTGGACGTAGGTGTTGTTGAAATCGACTATTCGCGGGCGCGACCGTCCGGGGCGGCTTACAGGTATGCCAGGGAACTGATCGCTTTCAATGACGGCGACGGCGATTGCTGGAAAGTGTCATCGGAAGGGCAAGTCTTCATAGAAATGGCGTTCGAAACGATGGCCGCTCACGCGATGGAGTATATAGACTCCAGTGGCCTTACTTCAACGGACGCGCACCAGATCATGCGATGGATCAGGGGTCTGCCGTGGCAGGTTGACGTGATCATGTTGCACTTGGGGTGGTGACGACTGGACCAGTCTAGTAGGCCACATTGAATTCCAATTCAGAATTGCAGCAGTGGTGTCTTGGCATCTGTTGCCGCCGCGGTACTCATCCTGTTCATACCGCGGGCGGTACACTTGCCTTCAACATGATGCTCTGCTTGAGCAGTTTGTCATGTCGCTTCAAGAAGCGATCATACTTGGACGCTGTCCTGAATAATTGTCTCAAAGACAGCGTTTGGTTTTCGTCTTCTGCCCTATCACTCTCAAGGTCTACGACATAGCTGACCGCGTCAACTGCGATGTCATGCAGGGGCTGGAACCGATGCGCCTTGGGCATGAACCAGTCCACGTAGGCGTCCGGATGAATGCCCCCGTAAACTTGCCTGCGCTGGTCCGCATAGGGCGGCGAGGTGAATATCAGGTCGATTGAGTCATCGGGGAGATTAGCAAGGATATCCTCGCAGTCGCCAAGGAGAATCGTGTCGAGATAGTCCATCATCAAGCCTCACGAAAAGCCTGTGCCTTCCGGCACCCATTCTATACAGTGGCTCACAGGTCTACCAGTGCGCCGCGCCGCCTCCGCTACGAGCGGAACGACGCGATGCGACGCGGCGTCAGTGCGAATGCGACAGTGCCGGGCGGGTTGTCGCGGTAGGACTCGGCGAACTCCCTGCCCTCCTCCTCACCGTAGTAGCGGCGCGCCATGCTCAGCGCCAGCTCGTACACCGAATCCCCCACCTCCCGCGCCGGGCCGTCCATCGTGACCGCCGCGTACGGAGGCTCGCGCCAGTCGACGCACAGGCTCGCGTACGGGCTGCGTTCCAGGTTGCGCCACTTCAGCGAGTCGCGGCCGGTGAACATGTAGGCCGCGCCGTCCTTCCACGCGTACCAGATAGGCGTCGCTCGAGGCCGGCCCTCGGCGTCCATAGTGGTAATCACGCCCACCAGCGGGCGCGCCAGAAACTCGTCGATTTCAGTTGGGGTCATGCGGGCGCTCCTGTCGTAGGGCTTGGGAGCAGGTTAGCACATAAGCGAATATGAGGGCATGGGGACCTTCACATACTCTGCCTGGTCCGATAGGATGCAGGACCAAACTTGACGAGGGATGTTCATCATGGCGCTGGACGTAGGTGTTGTTGAAATCGACTATTCGCGGGCGCGACCGTCCGGGGCGGCTTACAGGTATGCCAGGGAACTGATCGCTTTCAATGACGGCGACGGCGATTGCTGGAAAGTGTCATCGGAAGGGCAAGTCTTCATAGAAATGGCGTTCGAAACGATGGCCGCTCACGCGATGGAGTATATAGACTCCAGTGGCCTTACTTCAACGGACGCGCACCAGATCATGCGATGGATCAGGGGTCTGCCGTGGCAGGTTGACGTGATCATGTTGCACTTGGGGTGGTGACGACTGGACCAGTCTAGTAGGCCACATTGAATTCCAATTCAGAATTGCAGCAGTGGTGTCTTGGCATCTGTTGCCGCCGCGGTACTCATCCTGTTCATACCGCGGGCGGTACACTTGCCTTCAACATGATGCTCTGCTTGAGCAGTTTGTCATGTCGCTTCAAGAAGCGATCATACTTGGACGCTGTCCTGAATAATTGTCTCAAAGACAGCGTTTGGTTTTCGTCTTCTGCCCTATCACTCTCAAGGTCTACGACATAGCTGACCGCGTCAACTGCGATGTCATGCAGGGGCTGGAACCGATGCGCCTTGGGCATGAACCAGTCCACGTAGGCGTCCGGATGAATGCCCCCGTAAACTTGCCTGCGCTGGTCCGCATAGGGCGGCGAGGTGAATATCAGGTCGATTGAGTCATCGGGGAGATTAGCAAGGATATCCTCGCAGTCGCCAAGGAGAATCGTGTCGAGATAGTCCATCATCAAGCCTCACGAAAAGCCTGTGCCTTCCGGCACCCATTCTATACAGTGGCTCACAGGTCTACCAGTGCGCCGCGCCGCCTCCGCTACGAGCGGAACGACGCGATGCGACGCGGCGTCAGTGCGAATGCGACAGTGCCGGGCGGGTTGTCGCGGTAGGACTCGGCGAATTCCCTGCCCTCCACCTCACCGTAGTAGCGGCGCGCCATGCTCAGCGCCAGCTCGTACACCGAATCCCCCACCTCCCGCGCCGGGCCGTCCATCGTGACCGCCGCGTACGGAGGCTCGCGCCAGTCGACGCACAGGCTCGCGTACGGGTTGCGCTCCAGGTTGCGCCACTTCAGCGAGTCGCGGCCGGTGAACATGTAGGCCGCGCCGTCCTGCCACGAGTACCAGATAGGCGTCGCGCGAGGCCGGCCCTCGGTGTCCAGCGTGGTAATCACGCCCACCAGCGGACGCGCCAGAAACTCATCGATCTCGTCTCTCGTCATAGCGGATGCCTCTCCTACTCTCGCGTGGGCGGTAGCTTACCACAAGCCGCGCGTCCTGAATGGCCGGAATGGCAATGCGTCCCCGCTCGCTACAGCGCGTCCCTTGCCTGCTTTGAGTATATAATTGATCCATGCTCGACGCTCTTTCGTGGCTGCTGGCGGTCCAGGTTATCGGCCTGGCCGCGTTTCCGCTCGCCCACTTCCTGTTTCCCAGGCTTGCCGACAGGGGCTACAGCCTCAGCAAGCCTCTCGGCATCGTTCTCGTGGCGTACCTGTCCTGGGGGCTGAGCCAGGCGCGGATTCTTCCCAGCACCGGGGCCACCATCGCGGTGCTGGTGCTGGCCCTGGTGTGCCTGTCGGGCTGGTGCGCCTGGAAGCAACGCCGCGAGCTGCTCGACTTCGCGTCGCGGGAGCGCGTCTCCATAATCGCGGCAGAGGCGCTGTTCCTCGGCGTGTTCGCCGCGTGGGCCATCTTCCGATCCTTCGATCCCTCCATCGATCACACCGAGCAACCGATGGACCTGATGTTCCTGAACGCCTCGATGCGTACCGAGACCGGGACTCCAGAGGACCTTTGGCTGAGCGGCCAGCCGGTGAGCTACTACTACTTCGGATACTGGACGATGGGCGCGCTCGCCCAGTTCGCAGGCGTTACGTCCGCCGTGGCGTACAACCTCGCGATGGCGCTCGTCCCCGCGCTCGCGGCGCTTGGCGTCGCGGGCGTCACATACAACCTGGTGCGGGCCGAATCGGGCCGCCTGCCCGCCGCGCTCGCGGGCGGAGGCGTCGCGGCGCTGCTCGTCGTCTTCGCGGGCAACCTCGCGGGCGTGTTCGAGTTCATGCACGCCAACGCGGTCGGCTCGGAGCGATTCTGGAACTGGATCGCCATCGACGGGCTGGGGTGGCCCATCGAAAGCATCACGCAGTCGTGGCGGCCCGAAGAGAACTGGTGGTGGTTCCGCGCCACGCGCGTGATCAACACCTTCACCGAGAGCGGCGGCGGCATCGACTACACGATCCAGGAGTTCCCATTCTTCAGCTTCATGCTGGGCGACCTCCACCCGCACGTGATGTCGCTACCGCTGGTGGCGTTGTTCCTGGGCGCGGCGCTGAACTTCTGGCTCACGCCCTACCCCGGCCTGTTCTGGCATCACTGGCGGAGCGCGCTGGAAATTCTTGTCCTCGGCCTGCTGCTGGGGGCGTTGGCGTTCACGAACACGTGGGATCTGCCGGTGTTCTGGACGCTGATCGCGTGCGCGGCGCTGTTGCGGGCCTACGCCTTCGGGCTGGGCCTGTCCTGGCCAGCGGTGCTGAGCGCGGGAGCGACGGCCCTGGTCGTGTTGGCGCTGACCCTGCTGCTATTCGCTCCCTACTACCTGACGTTCAGGGCCGGCGTCGGCGGGATCGGCGCGGTGTCGTGGGCGTCATCGCGGCCGGTGCACCTGCTGGCCATCTGGGCGCCGCTGCTGGTCGGCGTCGCGCCGATGGTGGCCGTACTGTTTTGGCGGACGACGCTGACCACGGACTGGGTCCGCATGACAGCCGCGGCGCTCGCCGCCGCGCTAGTCCCATTTGTCGTGTGGGCCGTGCTGTACCTCGCCAACGACGGCGGGGTGGGCGGAGTCGCGGGCCGATTCATCCACGTGCTGCCGTTCGCAGCGCTGATCGGTATGGCGGCATACTCGGCGCTCTGGCTCGCGCGGGAGAACAATGGCGGCGCCGCGGCATTCTCCATGCTGGCCGCCGCGTTCGGGCTGTTGCTGATTATGGGACCGGAGCTGCTGTACGTGAACGACTCCTTCGGCCCGCCCAGCGAGCGGATGAACACGGTCTTCAAACTCTACTATCAGGCTTGGATAATTCTTGCCACGATTTCGGGATTCGCAATATACTTCTGGGCGTCGCTCCGGGCCGCGCAGCGCCCTGGGCGGCGCGCGCTGACGACGCTGTGGGCGTGCGTGTTCGCCGCGCTGCTGCTGGGCGCGCTTTACTACGCGCCCGCGGCCGCCGCGAGCAAGGCAGGCCCGCCGGGCGGGCAGCGAACGCTGGACGGGCTGGCCTACCTGCGCATAGGCAGCCCCGCGGAGTTCGAGGCCATAGAATACCTGCGGGATCACGCCGGGGGCTCGGTAATGCTGGAGGCCGTGGGCGAATGGCACGACGCGGGGCTGATTTCCCGCGGCGCGGGCGTGCCGACGCCGCTGAACTGGCCCGGACATCAGGCGCAGTGGCGGGGGGCGTCGCCGCTCATCTCGGAGAGGGATGTCGACGTAGACCTGGCCTACAGGACGCTGGACGTCTCCGTGGCGCGCGGCATCCTCGACAAGTATGGAGCGGACCTCGTGTACGTGGGGCAGAGGGAGCGGGACAAGTACGGCGAGGAGGGCTCCGCGAAGTTCGCAGAGTTCATGGACCTGGCATTCAGCCAGGGCGGCGTGTCGATCTACCGGCTGCCTCAGGAGGAGCGATGATATTCCGACGGGCGGAGCGTCCCGCGGGCGGGCATAGTCTACAGGGGTTCGCTTGGAACACAACGACAACATAGAAGTCGAGCCGATCACCGCGCCGCGGCGGGGTGCGCCTGAGCGGAACGACGTTGCGGATTCGATGGCGGCCGGCGACGCCACGGAAGTGCGCGAGCCGGAGTCCACCGACGCACGGCAGGAAGAGTCGGGCGAGATCGACATCACGCCCTCCGCGGAATCACCACCGGAGGAGCCAGACCACGGCGCCGCGCCGCCGGTGCGGTGGTGGGAGCTTGCCGCCTACGTCGCACTGCTGCTAGCGGCGGCCGCCAGCCGGCTGTGGGACCTGGGGTCGAGGGCGGTGCACCACGACGAGAGCCTCCACGCCTACTACTCATGGATCCTTTCCAACGGCTCCGGCTACACGCACGACCCGATGATGCACGGGCCATTCCAGTTCGAGGCGACCGCCGCGGTCTTCCTGGTGCTTGGCGACAGCGACTACACGTCGCGCCTGGTGTACGCCGTGGCCGGCATCGCGCTTGTAGCAATGCCCTTCCTGCTGCGCCGGCGCATGGGCAGGCTGGGCGCCCTGTTCGCGTCCGCCATGCTCACCGCGTCCCCGGCGATACTGTACTTCAGCCGCTTCTCGCGTAACGACATTCTCATGGCCGTCTGGACGCT
The DNA here is from genome assembly GCA_965262385.1 of Dehalococcoidia bacterium. Classification (GTDB taxonomy): domain Bacteria; phylum Chloroflexota; class Dehalococcoidia; order Lucifugimonadales; family CATOSD01; genus CATOSD01. Next base: position 1,218,090 of record CBDHFB010000016.1, read on the forward strand.
CGGTCTGGTGGCTTGCGCCTGGCGCTACATAGACGAGGGCAAGAACCGCTATCTCTACACCGCGGCCGCTCTGCTGGCACTGGCCTTCGCCACAAAGGAGACGGCGTTCATCATCTCGGCAGTATTCGGCACTTTCCTGCTCGCCAGGCTCGTACTGCCGGGGCTAGCGCACATGGAAGTGCCTACCGCGGACGGCCGGACGCCCACGCCGCGAGCGCTGTGGACTCTCGTCCGTGGAGTCTGGCGTGCCATCGGGCGGTCTCGTGGCGCGCTGGGCACCCGCGAGGGAACGCTGCTGGTGTTACTGGCGACGTTGACGCTGCCACAGTGGGCCGCGACAGCCGGGCTGCTGCAGGGCACCCGGCTACTGCAAGGCAGCGGCCTGGTGCTGGCCAGCCCGGTGGGATCTCCTGTGATCGGCGCCCCGACCGGCGGAGGCTTGGTGATTGCCGCCCTTCTGGTCGCGGCGCTGCTGGGGGTGTCGGTCTACGCGGGCGTACGGTGGAGGTGGCCCATCTGGTGGCGCTGCGCGGCCATCTTCTACATGATATGGGCGCTGCTGTACTCCACGTTCCTGACGAACCCGGGCGGCCTCCTCACGGGAGTCTGGAGGTCGCTGGGCTATTGGATAGTGCAGCAGGACGTGGCGCGAGGCAACCAGCCCTGGCACTACTACTTCGTCATCACGTCGCTCTACGAGTTTCTGCCGCTGCTCTTGGCGCTGGTGGCCGGCGCCTACTTCTTCATTCGCCTGTTCATGGCGCTTTTCGGCGGTGCGAAGTATGACATCCGCCGCGAGGCATTCACCTGGTTCCTTCTCCTATGGTCGGTCGCGACCTTCGGCGCCTACACCGTCGCCGCCGAGAAGATGCCGTGGCTGCTCGTGAACGTGACCCTGCCGCTGATCTTCGTCGCGGGCAAGTTCCTGGGCGACGTGGTCGAGGCTATCAACTGGGGCTGGCTGGTGCGCAGCGGAGCGGTGTCCCTGGCCGTCGGTGTACCGCTGGCGCTGTGGCTGCTCTGGCAGCTCGCCTTCTTTGGCGTCGGCGAAGGCTCGGCTTCCGGACCGGTCGCGCTCGCGCTTATCGTCGCGGGGCTCTTCGCCCTGGCGAGAGTGGGTGTCTTCTTCGCCAGGCGGTACGGATGGCGGGCGTCGGCGACGTTCGCCCTGCTGCCCGTGGTCGCGGTGCTGCTGGTGCTGACGGTGCGCACGGGCGCGCGGGCGACCTACGACAACGGCGACGTGCCGGTGGAAATGCTGGTGTACACGCAGACGTCCCCCGACGTGCCCCGGCTGCTCGGCGAGCTGGAGCGCGCCGGCACCGGCCAGACCATCGCCATCGACACCACCAGCGGGTTCAGTTGGCCGTGGGTGTGGTACCTGCGAGGCCGCGAGAGGGTGAACTTCGTAGCGTTCGAACCGGAACAGATGGACGGGCCGGACAAGCCGCCTGTCGTGGTGGTGCACCGCAACAACCGGACCCAGGTCAACGACACCCTCGAGTCCGCTGACTACCGCGAGGCGCAGCGCGTCCGCCATCGCTGGTGGTTCCCCGAGACGACCTACCGAGGACTGACGCCCGGCAAGATCATCGGCTCGCTCACGGACCGGGAGGCGTGGCGCAGGGCAATGGACTACTTTATGCACAGGGAAGGCGTGCGCGACCAATTGGGCAGCGAGGACTCCTACTTGTACGTGGCGCGCGATCTGCCCATCGAATACCAGGCGGAGCAGTAGCCACCCCATGCTGAGCAACGGCAAGCTGTGGATAGGACTGGGCCTGAGCGTGGCGTTCCTCGGCATTTTCCTGCTAACCGTCGACCTGCGCCGCCTGTGGAGCGAGCTGGCCGGCGCAAACTACTGGTATCTCGGACCCGCCGTGGCCATGTACTTCGTTTCGCTTCTCTTCCGCACGTTGCGATGGAAGCTGATGCTCGGCCACATCCGAAGCATACCGGTACGCCGGCTATTCCCGGTGGTGGTCGTGGGATACATGGCCAACAACCTGCTGCCCATGCGGCTGGGCGAGTTGGTGCGCAGCTACTACGTCGGGGAGCGCGAGCACATCAGCAAGACGTCGGCGCTGGTGACCGTTCTGATCGAGCGCGTAATGGACGCCCTGACGCTGCTTTTCTTCATCGCAGCAATCGCCGCTGTCGTGCCGCTGTCGGACGTGGTCGAGGCGATTGGCGAAAGCGCGAGGATAGCCTGGCCGCTGTTCGTCGTCGGGCTGGGCGCGCTGTTCGTCGGCGCGTTCGGCGCGCTGTTGCTCTTCGCGTTCCAGCCGGCGTGGACGAGGGCGCTCGGCCTGGCCGTCATCCGGCCGCTGCCCGCACGCTTTGCTGCCAGGCTGGAGGGCCTGCTGGACATGTTCATTGTGGGATTGCTGCCTCTCCGCAGCCCGCAAAAGCTGGCCGGGCTGTTCGCGCTCTCGGTGCCGATATGGCTGTTCGAGGCGGGGTTGTTTTTCTTTGTGGGGTTCGCGTTCGGACTCGACGGCCTCTACGCGAACCTCGCGGACCTGGCGATTGCGGTGGTGTTGGTCACCGCCGTCGCCAACATCGGCAGCTCCATCCCGTCCGCGCCGGGCGGAATCGGCCTGTTCGAGATTCTCGCGAGGGAGACGCTTGTGCTGCTTCCGCTGGCCGTAGTGGACAAGTCGACAGCGGCGGGCTTCGCCGCTGTCTCGCACTTCGCCCTGCTCATGCCGACCATCGTGCTCGGCCAAGTATACCTGTGGACGAGCAACGTCACGCTGCACAGGCTGTCCCGTGGCGGCGCTGCCACGGCGCGCGACGCCGCGGGCGCGCACGTCGCCGCCGGGCCGGACGAGGACGCCGCGCGATGAGGGTGGGCATCATCGGCGCGGGGGCTGCGGGACTCGCCGCCGCCTATCGGTTGGGCAGGAACGGCCACGTCGCCGAAGTGTTCGAACGCGCCCCCTTCCTGGGCGGGCAGGCTTCCACGTTCGACGTGGGCGGCGCGAGACTCGAACGCGGCTACCACCACTGGTTCACCAACGACACCCACATTATCGAGCTGGTCCGAGAGTTAGGCCTGGGACACCAGATCCGGTGGATCGATTCCACCGTGGGCACGCTGCACGACGGAAGGATCTACGACTTCGTAACGCCTATGGACCTGCTCAGGTTTACGCCGCTGAGCCTGGTCGACCGGTTCCGCCTGGGCCTGGTGACGTTGTACCTGCAGCGCAAGAGGGACTGGCGCGGCTACGAGAGCGTCACCGCCGACGCATGGCTGCGCAAGTACGCGGGACGGCGGCCCTACGAGGTGTTCTGGGGACCTATGCTGCGCGGCAAGTTCGGCGAGGCCCACTACGCCGAGGTCGGCATGCCCTGGGTGTGGGGCAAGGTGCAGACGCGAGTCGCGTCGCGGGGAAAGGGCATGGTCAAGGAGAAGCTGGGCTACCCCATCGGCAGCTTCGCCGAGATATTCGAGGTGCTGGCGCGGCGGGTCGAGGAGCAGCACGGAGCCGTAACCCTCTCGGCCTCGGTCGACCGCGTCGTGGTGGAAGACGGCGTTGCCCGGGGGCTGGAAGTGTCCGCCGGCGGCGGGTCTGTCCGGCGGCGGGAGTACGACGCCGTGATTGCCACTACGCCATCGTACATCTTCCCGCGCGTCGCGCCCGGGCTGCCGCCGGACTACCTGGCCCGGCTGGCTGGCGTGGACTACATGGCCGCCGTGCTCATCGTGCTTGTGCTGCGCAGGCCGCTGTCCCGGGTGTACTGGCTTAACGTCGCCGACCGGTCGATTCCGTTCGTGGGCGTGATAGAGCACACCAACCTGATAGGCCCGGAGCACTACGGCGGCAACCACGTGGTCTACCTTTCCAACTACCTGACCACCGACGATCCCATGTACGGGATGAGCCACGACGAGCTGATGGAGGCGTACCTGCCACACCTGCGCAAGATAAACGCGGAGTTCGACCCCTCGTGGGTGATCGAGAGCTACCACCACCGCGTCGACGCCGCGCAGCCAATCATCGGCGTCAACTACTCGTCCCGCATACCCTCGCACCGCACGCCGATAGGCCGGCTGTACCTGGCGAACACCACGCAGATATACCCAGAGGACCGCGGCACCAACTACAGCGTGCGCATGGGCAACACGGTCGCCGACATGGTGATGGCGGACCTGGAGTAGCCGCTACCAGCCTACGGCGAAGCCGTCCGCGCGCGGCTCGCTGCCGCCGCGCAGCACGCCCGTCTCGGGGTCGCGCTCGATGACCTGCCCGCTGCCGAACAGCAGTCCGTTGGGCTGTTCGACAAACAAGCGGTGGCCGCGGGACGCAAGCCCCCGGATGGCGTCCGCGGGCGCGATGCTCTCGACGGCGACCCCCTGCCCCAGCTGCACGCTGAAGCGCGGCGCGTCCAGCGCGGCCTGCGGGTCCAGCCCGAAGTCGACCATGTTCACTATCGTCTGCAGGTGGCCCTGCGCCTGCTGCATCGCCCCCATCACGCCGAAGCACAGCCACAGCTCGCCGTCTCTCGTCGCCATTCCCGGAATCAGCGTGTGGAACGGCCGCTTGCCGGGTTCGAGCGAGTTCACGTGGTCCGCGTCCAGCGAGAACGACGCGCCGCGGTTGTGCAGCGCGATGCCCGTTCCCGGCACGACGATCCCCGATCCGAAACCCTGGAACACGCTGTTTATGAACGAGCAGGCATTGCCCTCGCCGTCGGCAGCCGCCACGTACACCGTGTCGGAGTGGACGGCGGCCGCCCCGGCGGGCGCCAACGCCATCGAGCGTTCGGCTGAGATCAGCCGCCTGCGCTCCTCCGCGTACTCCTTCGACAGCATTCGGTCTACGGGCACGTCGACAGCCGATGGGTCGCCCACGTAGTGCAGCCCGTCCGCGAACGCCAGCCGCATGGATTCGATCATGTGGTGGTAGGCCTCAGCGGACTGGTAGCCCATTCCATGCAGGTCGAAACCCTCGACCAGGTTGAGCGCCATCAGCGTGTTCACACCCTGGCTGTTCGGCGGACACTCCCAGCAGGTGACGCCGCGGTAGTCCACGCTTACCGGCTCCACCCACTCCGGCCGATGCGCGGCCATATCGCTCGACGTGAGCCACCCACCCATTTTCTGCACGTGATCGGCAATGCGCTCGGCGAGCGGCCCCCTGTAGTAAGCCTCGGCGCCGCCCTCAGCGATGGCGCGCAGCGTGCCGGCGAGCTCGGGCAGGCGCACCACCTCGCCCGGCGCTGGTCCGCGCCCGTCCAACAGCAGCTCAGCCCCTGATGGGTGCTGGCGCAGCTTGGGTACGTTCGCGCCCCAGTGGCCGCTGATGACCTCGGACACGGGGTATCCCCGCTCCGCGTACTCGATGGCCGGCGCCAGCACGTCCGACAGCGTCATCGTGCCGCAGCGCTCCAGCACGGCCTCCCAGCCGCCGACGCCGCCTGGCGTGGTGACGGAATAGGCGCTGGTCGGCGGAATACCCGCCATGCCCTTAGCCAGCAACTCGTCACGGGAGGCGGCCTCCGGCGCGCGCCCGCTCGCGTTCAGCGCGAGCACGCACTTCTCGTCCGCCAGCCAGACAAGCGCGAAGGCGTCGCCCCCGACGCCCGTGGAATGAGGTTCGACCACGTTCAGCGCCGCCGCCGCCGCGACCGCCGCGTTGCCACCCTGCATCATCATCCGTGTGCCGGCCATCGCGGCCAGTGGCTGGGTCGTCGCCACCATGCCGTTGCGCGCCACAAGGTTCGACCGCCGCGAACTGAAGTTCATCTACATTGCTCCTTTCGGTCGCCGCCAATGCGTAACCTGAATGCGGCCGGGGCACCTCTGGATCTACGCCAGCCGGACCTGCAGGCACCTTCACGCTGGACGCGAAAGCCGCGCGAACGCGTCGTCCACGAACTGCCGGTGCCTCTCGCGCAGCTCCGATTCGTCCGTCGCCCGGCCCGGCACTGGCGCGGGCGCCCATCCCCCGGCAATCCCGCCGAAGTTGGACGCGGCGGCCAGCGCGGCGCACAGGTCCCAGTATAGCAGGCCCGTGTCGTCGACCCGCGCTGAGTCCATGTACATGCGGGTGAAGCCGGACATCGCGTCCCAGCCGAAGGCCCATAACAGCTCCAGCCTGGCGTTCGCCAGATCAGATAGAGGATCGCCGATCTTCGCGTCCTCCCAATCGATCACGGCTGCCACCTCGCCCTGCTTCCACAGCACGTTGCCGGGCCAGAAGTCGCCGTGCAGCAGCGCCGGGCGGTTGCGCCCGGGCAGGGGCCACACGGCCCGCAGCGCGTCCGAGACTCGGCGCAGGGACAGTGAGGCGCCCGCTTTGGCGGAAAGTTCTCGCAGCATGTCTGCCATCGAATCGGCCTGCAAGCGCAGGAAGCCAAGACCCGCGGCGTGCGGGTCCACGCCGTGGATGGCGGCGAGCGCGTCCGCCAGCCGGCGAAGGTATTCGTCGAAGTCAGTCGGCGCGAAGTCGGTCTCGCCGTTCACGCGCTCGACCACCACGAAGGGCGTGGGCCAGTCATCGTCCGCCTCGCCCAGCAACACGGGCCTGGGCGCCGGCAAGCCCAGCCGCGCGGCGATGCCCAGCAGCCGGAACTCGCACTCCGCGACGCGGGGGTTCTGGCGCAGGTCACGCTCCCCGTACCGGCGCACCACCACGCTCTCCGTGCCGCCGTGAGCGAGGCACAACTCCAGTTCGAGCGTGAGCGCGGAAGAGCCTCCCTCCATGCGCCGCCAGGCCGTCAGTTGTGCGCCCTCGCGAATCCGCGTCGCCAGGCGTTCGAGCCTATACCGCACAGTTCGCGCCTCCGTGCCGCCGCTCGGTGTGGGAGTGTCGCGCCAAATTTCCGGCTAGCATACCCCACGTTACGTACACGACACTATAATATGTTTCCACACCAACGGAGCGCCCCGCGCCCCGACTGCACGAGGAGAACAATGACTCAGTATGCCCTGGCGTCGGACCTTGGCGGCACCCACCTTCGAGTGGGACTTGTCGACCGCGACGGCAACGTGGTACACCGAAACTCGGTGCTGGCCGAGGCCTTCCGCGGACGGGACTATCTGCTGGACCTTTTCGTGCGGGAGTTGGAGGCCGCCGCGGCGCGCGTGGACCGGCGGGCGATAGTCGGCATCGGCGTGGCGCAGGCCGGCCCCACGAACTCGGACGACGGCACCATGTACAATCCGCCCCACCTGCCGGGATGGGACGGCTTTTCGGCAAAACCGACCTTCGAGCGGCGGCTGGGGCTGGTCTCATCACACGCGAACGACGCCACCGCGGCGGCCCTGGCCGAGTACGCATACGGTGCCGGCCGGGGAGCGCGTCACTTGCTGTTCATGGCCATAGGCACCGGTATCGGGGGCGGCATCGTGATCGACGGAAGGCTCTACACCGGCGCGCGGGGATTTGCCGGCGAAGTGGGCCACATATCCATCGATCACAGTGGCCCATTGTGCCCGTGCGGCAACCGGGGCTGCCTGGAGATGCTGGCGTCCGGCGACGCGCTTGGGCGCATAGCCAGGGAGAGGCTGGCGTCCGGAGAGAGCAGCTCCATCCTGGAATTCTCCGGAGGCGAGTTGGAGCGCGTTGCCGGCCCGGCGGTCGCGGACGCGGCCAGGTCCGGCGATGGGCTGGCGCTGTCGATCATGCGCGACGCGGGCACACATCTGGGCGTGGGCATTCTCGGCCTGCTCAACGCGCTCGACGTCGAGCGCGTGGTGCTCGGCGGGGGCGTCCTGGGAAGCATGGACCTGATGATGCCCTGGGCGATTCGCGCGATCGAGGAGCGCGCCATCGTGCCATACGAGCGAGGCGTACCGGTCGTGGTGTCGGAACTGGGAGACGACGCCGGCCTGCTGGGGGCTGCCGCGCTGGCGTTCGACGCCTACGACAGGGGCGCGCGGGCGCCGGGGCAGTGAGAGGTGGCTCGTTGGGGGAAACTCGTGGGGCGTATGCTGAGCACTACTGGAAACGGAAGCCCAGCGGGTCCTCGTCGAACTCGATGCTGCGCAGGGAGGTCCTGGCCGCCTCCTCCATCGCCTCGTCGCCCAGCTTCATGCACTGGTTCAGCGCCTGCTTGGCCAACACGCCCCCGATGGCGCCCAGCGCGTGCACCGCCGAAAGCTGCACCTGGTCGTCTTCGTCCTTGACGAGCACTATCAGGTGGGGCACGCTCGTCTCGTCGCCCAGCTGTCCTATGGCGTTGGCCGCCTCGAAGCGAATTGCCGGGTCGTCGTCCTGGGAGTCGCGGAGCACGAACGGCAGCCATCGGCTATTCGAGCTTCGCCCCATGGCGTAGACCGCGCTCTGCCTCAGCTTTGGTTCGCCGTCGTAGTACGCCCACTGGATGATCTCGCCAACCTCAGGGGTGTCGAAATGCGACACCGCCTCGATGGCGCGCCTTCTCACATCCAGGTGCTCGCCCTCATTTCCGATTACCGCAAGCAGCGCCGAGAGTATGCGTTCACCGTCGCGCGCCATGAGCTTGCTGTCCTGCGCCATCGCCGCGAACTTGCTCAGCGATGCCGCAGCCGCGGCCTTCACCCTCGGCGACGGGTCCTTGCGGAGCAGCGCGATGAGCGGACGAATGCACACGCGGTCGTCAGAGTCCCACAGGCCGCGCGTCGCCTGCTCTCTTATGTGAGCGTCGGCGTCCGCCAGACACGCGCGAAACACGTAGACGAAGTCGAACTCCAGGTTGTCCTCGCTCAACTCGATCATGCGGGCCAGTATCTCGCGCCTGCGGTCGACGCACACTCCGCTCCACTCCGTCTTGAACTCGGCAATTTCGTCCGACGTCAGGCCCGATAGCTGAAGCAGCCCGGAATGGCGCAGCGGTTTCGACTGGTCGGCCAGCTCTTTGAAGCAACTCTGGATGGTCATCGCAAGCCTCCTTGGGAGGCACTCCTGCGGTCCGAAGCCCGCTCGAGTGGTAAGTCAGTTCTGGAGAAGGGCGGCACGTTCATGCGGGCCGTCCCTCGGATATTCTATCTCGCAGCGCGCCAGGTGGGCACTGCTCTGTATCGTGAAGTTAAGGCTGACAAATGCGGTTGTCAAGTAGATTCCACGCCTCGAAATCGGAAAAGAACCAGCGCCGCTTTCCCCTCGCCGCCGAGTTCATGCCCGTCGCGCCGACCGGCGATGCTTCTTACACCTGGAGCAGCCGCCTCGAAATCTCCCTGGCGTCGTCGAGCGTCTCGGCAAACTGGTCTGCCGGTATGCTCCGCAGGATGTTCAGGGCATTGAGGTTGTCCTCAGGCTGGCCCGTGAGGCCGAGAACTATGCAGGATGTATTCTCTGCAACTGCGGAATCTATCATCTGCTCGACGACGAGAGCGGCGCTGTCGTCGACGTACACGGTCGCGGAGAAATCTAGGATGACGACCTCGTGATCTCGTATGTCGATGCTGAGGGTGTTTATCAGGCGAATGGAGGATGCGACGGTGAAACTGCCCCTCAGCGCCACCAGGCCGACGCGGGCGGAGAAGTCGTCCGCGTCCGGATCGCCATCCTGCAGGAAGGTCTGGTCCAGCAGCGGCACCGAGATTACGCTGTCCAGCTCCAGCCGCTCGAACTGGCGCGCGCTTGCCATTCCCGCGGTGATCAGGCCTATGGCTACGGCGGTGACGAGATCGACGAACACCGTGAGTCCCAGGGTTACCACCATTACCACCAGGTGTTCTCTCTGCACGCGGTGGATGCGCGTGATGAAGCGCCAGTCGATTATGTCCCAGCCGACTTTCATCAGTATGCCAGCGAGCGCCGCGAGTGGGATCGCCTCCACGTATCTGCCCAGCCCCAGGACGAGAGCGAGCAGTATCCCGGCCCGTACCACGCCCGAGATCTGCGTGCGGCCGCCGGCCCTCAGGTTGACTACTGTGCCCAGGGTGGCCCCGGCGCCCGGCAACGCCCAGAAGAACCCCGCCACCATGTTGGCGATGCCCTGGCCCATGAGTTCCCTGTTGGGGTTGTGCCGCGTGCGGGTCATCGAGTCGGCCACGAGCGAGGTTAGGAGGCTGTCTATGGAGCCGAGCAACGCGATGGCCAGGGCCGGCTGCACCGCGCTCACAATGGCGTCGACAGACAGGTATGGCAGCTGGAGGCTCGGCAGGCCGGTTGGCACTTCGCCGATGACCGGCGAATCGGTCAGCCAGAAGATCCCCAGCAGCGTGCCTACTACAAGCGCCGCCAGCGTGGGGGGCACGTACCTCCCCAGCCTGGACGGCCATACGACGCCCACCGCCAGCGTAATTACGGCAATGGCCAGCGCGCCGAAATTGACGTTGGCGAGAGTCTCCGGCCACTTTGACACGACCGTCGGAGGGCCGGCAGCGGCCACGGGAGCGCCGAGAAAAGGCAGTGTCTGCATGACCATGATGATCACGCCGATCCCCGACATGAACCCCGATATCACCGAGTAGGGCGTGAACGACACGAACCGCCCTACCCTGAGCACCCCCAGGAGGACCTGAATCAGTCCGGCCATTATGACTATCGTGAACGCCCTGGACGGGTTGTCGGCGTTGGCGGTGACGATGACCGCCATGGCGACGGACATAGGGCCGGTCGGGCCGGAAATCTGCGAGCGGGTCCCTCCGAACACCGCGGCGAAGAACCCGACGGCAATCGCCCCGTAGAGCCCGGCCAAGGGGCCGAGACCGGACGCGATCCCGAAGGCTATGGCTACGGGCAGCCCCACCACGGCGGACGTGACGCCACCGAAGATGTCGCCGCGGAAAGTCTGGAGATCGTAGTGGAAACCCTGAAAGACCGAACGGAGCTTGCCCAATCCAATCAACTCGCTTCGACTGGGGCGGGCTTCCTGGAGCCCCGGGAAAACAGGCCGGGTATGGTCTCGTTAACCAACATGTAGACGACCGGCACCACAATCAACGTAAGCGCCGTGGAGGTGATGAGGCCGCCTATGACCACCGTTGCCAACTCAGCGCTGATGATGCCGCCCGCGTGCGATACGAAGGCCGCCAGGGGAAGCAGCGCGAAGCTGGTGGTGATCGCCGTCATCAGGATGGGTCTGAGCCGTGTTCGGCCGCCCTCGATCAGCGCGTCGATCTCCTGCTGCACGAGCCTTCCCATGGCCTGCGTGTTCTCGGCGACGATGCGGGCTGACCGCAGGCCGTCCGTTCGGGTCACGCTCGCGGGCGCCCGGGCCACCGTTACGCTCGCGATCTGTCCCAGGGGCGCCGCTCCGGTCGGCCCCGCAATCGTGAGCCTCTTCAGGCTGTCGACGTCGGCCACGCCTCCCGGTCGCCCTATCAGCACAACGTCCACCTCGTCGCCGTCCAGGTTCAGCGTGGCGACAGACTGACCGGCCAGGTGTTGTCGTACCTGGAACGCCACGGACTGCGCGGTCAGGCCCAGCCCGGCCGCTTTCGCCGGATCCACGTCGGAGATGATCTCCTCACTCTCCTCGGCGGTGTCGTCGGACACGTTCACCAGGCCCTCTAACGCCCTCAATCTGTCCGCCAACTCTAGGGCGACCGACGAAATGTCGTCGTAGTCAGCACCGGTGATGGTGACCTCCAGCCCCGACTGTGGCGGCCCTGTACTGAGCTCGTTTGCCGATATGGTCCTCCCGGGTACGCCCTCGAGCTGCTCGCGAATTTGGGCCGCGGTGTCTTCTGGCGCGTCGTCCTCGAGTTGCAGCAATATGGTTGCGCGGCCGAATCCTCCGGGCGAGCCGCCCACCCTGCCGGTCGGACTGCCTATCTGCGTAGCGTAGATGGTCGCCAGGCCGCCCACCTGGCGCTCGACTTTAGCAGCCTCTTGCACAGTCTGCTCGATAGATGTTCCAGGCGCCATCACCATCTCGATCCGCACGATCCTGTCGCCGCCGGACGGGAACAGCGTCACCGGTATGAGCGGGATCAAGGCCAGGCTTGCCGCCACGAGCGCGACCGCGACGCCGATGGTGACGGCCTTGTGTGAGAGCGCCCACCTGAGCACAGGAGCGTGTGCGCGCTGCATCCAACTCTCCCTCTCGACCAGGTCCTCCTCGTCACTCAAGCTGACCCGCTCGTCGGAGGGGCGCAGCAGGTACGCGCCAAGCACGGGAATTGCGGTCAGCGCCACGACGAGAGACGCCACGAGCGCGAAACTCACCGCGATCGCGAACGGGAAGAAGAACGAGCCCACGAGCCCTTCGAGGAAGATGAGTGGCACGAATACGGCTATGGTCGTCAGCGTGGAAGCCGTGATGGCCGGGCCGACCTCCACCGTGGCCTGCAGCGCGGCGCGCCATCGCTCGCGGCCTCCCTGGATGTGCCGGTAGAGGTTCTCGAGAACCACGATGCTGTCGTCGACCACGCGGCCCACGGATATGGCGAGTCCTCCCAGCGTCATGAAGTTGAGCGAGAAGTCCTGCCAGCTCAGCAACACCACGCCGGCGAAGACGCTCAGGGGAATGGACGTCGCGATAACGAGGGTGGGCCGCAGAGTGTTCAGCAGCCCGGACGGTACGCTTGGGCGCAGCGTCAGCATGAAGAAGAACACCACCATGAAGGCGATACCGAAGCCGAGCACCGCCTCGCGCTGCAGCGAGTTTATCTGGCGCTGTATCGCCGGGCCGGAGTTGGATATCATCGAGACCTCGACTCCGGCCGGCAGCGAGATCTCGTCCAGGGCCACGAGCGCGGCGGAGGTGACGTCGATCGTGTTGGCGTCCGCCTCCTTCACCACGCCGACGCCCAGGCCGGGCCTGCCGTTGGTGCGCCAGATGCTGGTGGGCAGGCCCTGGCCGAGCTGGGTGTCGGCAACGTCGCGCAGCTCGATCGGTACGGGCGGCGTGTCCGGCGCGTCCCCCTGGCGGGCGCCCACCACGAGGCCGCCCAGCTCATCCATCGAATCGTAGGAGTTGGCGGCCTTCACCGGCAGCGCCCTGCCACCATCCAGTAGCACGCCGGCGGGCAACGCGACCTCGTTCTGGCTGAGCGCCTGCGACACCTGGAAGAGCGAAACACCGTTCTCCATCAGCGCGTCCGGCGAAACCGCCACCAGCGCCCGCGTCTCCGTACCGCCGGACACCGCGACGCTCATCACGCCCTCCACGCCGGCAATCGCCGGCGCCACGCTGGACTTAACCACGCGCTGAAGCTCCGAGACATCCCCGTTCGCGCTGAAACCGAGTTGCAGCACGGGGAAAGCGTCCGGTGTGACTCGCGCAGCGTTGGGAGGCTCGACGGTGGAGGGGAAGTCGATGGCGTCCAGGCTGGCGTTCAGGGCCTGCTCCGCCTTAGCCATGTCGGTCCCGAACTCGAAGCTGCCCGATACCACCGCGAGGAAACCGCTCGACACAGACTGCACGGAGTCGATACCGTCGATGCCCAGCATCGCCGTCTCGATCGGGGCCGTAGCGTCGCGCACGACGGCGTCGGCGCCGGCCGAGAGGTAGATTGCGGTAACGGTTATGAGCGGGAACTCGATTTCAGGAAACAGCTCTACGGGCATGTTCCGGTAGGTGAACACGCCGAAGGCCAATAGCAGGGCGATTGAAAGCACCGTGACTACGCGCCTGCGTATGGCAAGTTCCGTTACAAAGCGCATGAGTTGTGGTTGCCACCCCTAGACGTGGTCGGTCCAAATGCCGGCGCTATGAGAGGCGTCACGGGAGCGCACCGCGCCGTACAGGGCCGCAGGGGTACGGGCAGCCCGCTAAGTATAGGGCATACGTGCCCAAATTTCTCTCGCCCCGGCCGGGTCGCGGCCTGTTTGCGGCAGAGCGACTGTGTTAGGCTTGCCGCGTGGCGAACGGCGGACTCCCCGGTGCATGGGGCAGCCATTCGCGCCCACGCAGACGCCGAAGGACGATTTGGAAAAATGTCTCACAACCAGGCGACCCAGGTCACAGCTCAGGACGTGATGGAACGCCTCGCGCAACGCTACGGGCCGGTCGAGTGGGAGCACAGATACGATCCGGCGTCCGAGCTGGTGTACACGATCCTGTCCCAGCACACCTCCGACATCAATTCGGAGCGTGCCTTCAACAACCTGATGGCCAGATTCGGCAGCGTGGAAGGCGTCGCCAACGCGCCGGTCGACGAGATCGAAGACGCCATACGCATGGGGGGCCTGGCCCGCGTCAAGGCTCCCAGGATCAAGGCCATTCTGGACAAGATAGCCCAGGACGTAGGCTCGTTCGACCTGTCGTTCCTGGGAGAAATGCCTATGGCCGAGGCGAAGGAGTGGCTGAAAGCGCTGCCGGGCGTGGGTCCGAAGACCGCGGCAATCGTGCTGTGCTTCGCTCTGGGAATGCCCGCCATGCCGGTGGACACGCACATCTACCGTGTGTCGAAGAGGTTGGGCCTAATCAATCAGCGCACCAACGCCGAGCGGGCGCACGACGTCCTCGAGCCGATGGTGGCGAGCGAGGACGTGTTTGCCTTCCACATGTACCTCATCCGCCACGGCAGGGATACCTGCAAGGCGCAGCGTCCGCGCTGCGACGAATGCGTCCTGTCGTGGGGATGCGCCTGGCTCAAGGCCGGCTAGTAGCGCCGCTCCTTGATGCGCGCGGCCCTTCCGGACCGGCCCCTGAGGTAGTACAGCCGAGCGCGCCGGACCTTCCCGCGCCGGACCACCTTGACTCCCTCGACGTTCGGCGAGTGGCGCATGAACGTGCGCTCCACGCCAATCTCGTGAGTTACCCTGCGCACCGTGAACGACGCGCCAGGGCCGCTTCCCCTGTCGCGGATGACCACGCCCTCGAAGACCTGGGTCCTCGTGCGGTTGCCTTCCGTGACTCTCGCGCTGACGCGGACGGTGTCCCCCGGGCTGAACTCCTCGATGTTGGGGTTGGGCTCGAGGCTGATGAGATTCGGCGCTTCCATAATCAGATAGTCCTGTTTCGGCTGGTATTGTCCATTGTTGGTTCGGTCAAAATTGTAACGCCCCCAGCCTCTCGAACGCAAGCCGCGATTCCGGCCCCGCTCCCCGTCATTCCGGCCCCCGAGCCGGAATCCAGCGCCGCCGACGCCCTACCCTTCCCTTTAATCCTGTCTCCCCAAGCTGCTAATCTGCCCGAAACAACGACGTTTCGATCATCCCGGAAGAACGCGAGGTCACAATGCCGGAAGCGCCCGATCTGGAGGTTGTCCGCGAATTCCTGGAGGCCCGCGCCGTGGGCGCCCAGGTCGAGCGCGCCGAGGTGGTGCGGCCCGGAGTGCTTCGCTCGCTGTGCGGGGACATGCCCGCCGACGCCGCAGGGCGCGAGCTGGCAGCGGTCGAACGGCGGGGCAAATTCCTCACGCTGCGGCTGTCCGGCGATCGGCGGCTTGTCGTCAACCCTATGCTCGCGGGCGCCTTCCAGTACTGCGCACCGGGTGAACGCCGGTTCAAGCGCACCTTCTTCACCATCACGTTGTCCAACGGCCGCGAGATCCGCTACCTGGACGAGCGCCAGATGGGAAGGGCCTACTACCTGGCTGAAGACCAACTGGACCAAGTTCCGGGCCTGCACGAGCAAGGGCTCGACGTGCTCGACGGCCACTCGTTCGACGAGTTCCGCGAACGGCTTCGTCCCTTCAGGGGCGAAATCAAGGGCGTGATAACACGAGGCCGCGTCGTCGCGGGCGTCGGCAACGCCTATGCGGACGAGGTGCTATTCGAGGCGGGCATATACCCGTTTCGCAAGGTGAAGGCTCTCAGCGAGGACGAGTTGAAGCGCCTGCACCGAAAGCTGCCGGAGGTGGTCGAACGCGCCATCGAGGTGCTGCGGGAGCGGATGGGCGAACGGATGCACGTCAAGCTGCGCGACTTTCTGCTGGTTCACAACAAGGGCGGCTCGCCCTGCCCCAGGTGCGGCAACACCATCAGCCAGCTCACCGCCAACAGGCGCATCACCAGCTACTGCCGCCGCTGCCAGCCGGGGATGCTGCTGCGAAACTGAGCTGTCCCCGGCGTGTGCGAATAGGGACCCCTAGTCCGCCTCTACTGCCGCGGGCGCCTTCACCACCGAGGGCGATTCTGCTTCGCCCATCATGTCGTACGCGGACTCCAGCAGCTCCTCCGTCTCGTCCCATCCGATGCAGGCGTCCGTAATCGACACTCCGTACTGGAGCTCGGACGGGCTGCTTACCAGCTTCTGGTTGCCCGGGAACAGATTGCTCTCCAACATGCAGCCTATGATGTCTTCGTTGCCCGCCATGCGCTGCGCGACGACGTCCCGCATCGCTACCGACTGCAGCGTGTGGTCCTTGTTGGAATTGCCGTGGCTGCAATCGACGAGAAGCTGCGACCGGACACCCGCATCGCTCAGCAGCCGCTTGGATTCGGCCACCGTCTCGGCGTTGAAGTTGGGGCCGCTCCTGCCGCCCCTCAACACCAGGTGGCCGTCCGGGTTGCCCGTGGTGTGAACTATGCAAGTCTGGCCGTAGTGGTCTATGCCCAGGAAGGCGTGCGGCGACAGCGACGCGATCATTGCGTCCACCGCGATCTGCGCGCTGCCATCGGTGCCGTTCTTGAATCCGACCGGCATACTCAGACCGCTCGACATCTGCCGGTGCGTCTGGCTCTCGGTCGTGCGCGCTCCGATGGTGGCCCAGGACACCAGGCCGGCCAGGTACTGCGGCACCACCGGATCCAGAAACTCTGTGCCGCAGTAGACGCCCATCTCGGCAATCCTAAGCAGCAGCGAGCGGGCGCGGTACAGCCCCTCGCCAATGTCGTAGGTGTCATTGAGGTGGGGGTCGTAGATCATCCCCTTCCAGCCAACGGTGGTGCGCGGCTTCTCGAAGTAGACGCGCATGATCACCAACAGGCGCTCTTCGAGCCTCTTGGACAGATCGTACACACGCTCGGCGTACTCCAGGGCGGCACGCTCGTCGTGTATCGAGCAGGGGCCCACGATCATCATCATGCGCTTGTCTTCGCCGCGGAGTATCGCCTTGATCTGGCGCCGTCCCTCCAGCACCGACCGTTCCGCCGGGGGCGTAATGGGCAGCCGGTTGACGAGCGAAACAGGACTTATAAGAGGTTCGGTGCTGCTCACGTTTACATCTCTCGTTGGTGAGGGTTGCATGAGTCCTTCCTTGTGCCGGGATTGCGGCGCATCGCGCACTACTGCGAGGCCAACAAAAACCCCAGCCGATTCGCCGGCTGGGGTAAGCTGGGCTGCCCTTGAACTAAGCTGTATCTGTCAGAATCTCGGACACGCAAGCCCCTAACCGGCCGTAAATATTCCGGTAAAGAGCCAGCATCCACGGGGGCGATGTCCTCGTGGCCCAATCATGATTAACTATTGTAGATTCCTTCACAATGAAGTGTCAATAGTTTTGCAAACGTTTCGGAAATTTCCCGACAAAACACCAGTGCGAGCGGTTCCTGAACCGCCCCTACATGCGAGGCAGCCGAGGGACCTGAACAGTCACGAACAACCGCCCCCGCTTGCCCACGGAGGCCTGCACGGGTAGAATCAACCGCGAGGGGCCGCTGCCCCTTACCCTACGCCCAAGCCGACGCTACGGAGGTTCCGATGACACGCGATACTGTAGAGGCGCCGCTCGACGCCTTGAGAGCGGTCGCCGAGAGGGCCGGCCTTCGCCTCTCCGACGACGAACTGCGAGAACTGAAGCCCGTTTACGACCGCTACGCGACGGAGGCCGCGCGTCTCCACGAAGCTCCGCTCGATGCCGAGGACCTGGCAGTGGTCTTCACGCCCAACGAGGTCGGCCGATGACACAGAGCAACACAGAGCTATGCCACCTAACCATCGGGCAGGCGGCGCCGCTTCTCGCCGGCGGTGAACTGTCTCCCGTGGAGCTGACGCGCGCGTTCCTGAACCGGATCGATCGCCTGGACTCCTCGCTCAACGCCTTCATCACCATTCTGGCGGACGAAGCGATGGCGGGGGCGAGGACGGCGGAGGCGGAGATTCTGCGCGGCGACTATCTCGGCCCGCTCCACGGCGTGCCCATCGCCCTCAAGGACCTGTACGACACCGCCGGCGTGCTGACAACCGCCAGCTCCCGCGTGACGGCGGACAGGGTGCCCACCGAGGACGCCACCACCACCGCCAGGCTGCGGGAGGCCGGCAGCGTGCTGCTCGGCAAGCTCGCCATGCACGAGTTCGCGCTGGGCGGACCAGACCCTACGAACGGCTTCCCGCTCGCGCGAAACCCCTGGAATCTCGATCATATTCCGGGCGGCTCCAGCAGCGGCTCCGGCACCGCTGTATCTGCTGGTCTGTGCATGGGCTCGCTCGGCTCGTGCACGGGCGGCTCAATACGCGGCCCGGCGTCGTTCTGCGGCATGGTGGGGCTGAAGGCGACATACGGGCGCGTCAGCCGCTACGGCGTGGTGCCGTTGAGCTGGAGCCTGGACCACTGCGGCCCGATGACCTGGACCGTCGAGGACTCGGCCATCATGCTCCAGGCCATAGCGGGCTACGATCCGAATGACCCGACTACCAGCCGCGCGCCCGTGCTCGACTACTCGCGTTCACTCGTCAACGACGTTTCAGGGATGCGCATCGGCGTGCCGCGCCACTTCTTCTTCCCCGACAGCGAAGATGTCGACAGTGAGGTGCTGGCCACGGTGGACGCCGCACTCGGCGTATTCGAGGACATGGGCGCGAAGGTCGAAGAGATTACCATACCCTCCCTGGAGTACGCGGGCGCGGCGCAGCCGGTCATCATGCTCAGCGAGGCATTCGCATACCACCAGGCGAACCTGCGCAGCCGGCCCGGCGATTTCGGCGAAATGGTGCGCGCCCGCTTCCGGGTGGGAGGGATGTTCGGCTCGGGCGACTACGTGCAGGCCCAGCGTGTGCGCGGCGTCATCAAGCGCGAGTTCGCGGACGCCATGCGCCGCTACGACGTCATAGTGTCACCCACGTCTTCCGCGCAGCCACCGCGTTTCGATGCCGTGGAACGCTTCGGCGTACCGCGTGGCCCCAGCTTCACCGGGCCCTACAACCTGACGGGTATGCCCGCAATATCCATCCCTTGCGGCTTCACGTCCGCGGGACTGCCCGTCGGCCTCCAGATAGCGGGCAAGCCGTTCGACGAGCCGACCGTGCTGAGGGCATCCTACGCCTACGAGCAGAGCGCCCGCTGGTTCGAGCAGCGCCCGCCGGTGTAGGGGGGCGCATGCGAGCGGCCAATCCCCTCACCCTCGAGGGTGAGGGTTAGAGCTTGCCCCGTACTCGATACGGGGGTGAGGGTGGAGGCCGACGCCCCCTACGCCACAGGCTGCTGTAGAAGCTGGAGCGTGTTACCGTCGGGGTCCTGGAACGTAGCGACCCAGCCGCCCCAGTGCTCCTGCTCGGGAGGCCGCACGAAACGCACGCCCCTTGCCGTCAGGCTGTCAAAAGCCGCCTGGATGTCGGACGTGGCAAGGTTGATCATCACCCTGTGCGGCTCGCGGGTGTCGCCATCGACGCCGGAGTGCGCGCCCACGCTGAGGCGCATGTCGCCCCAGCGAAACGCCACGAAGTCCGGGCGCACCGAGTGGGGCGTCAGTTCCAGCGTATCGCGGTAGAACGCCGCAAGCCGATCGAGATCGCCCGTCCAGACGATCACGCCCGCCACGCCGTCCACTATCGCCACGTCGCACCCACCATTGTTCCAGGCACGGCGGCTACACCTCGGCGGCGGCGAGCTCGACCTCCGGCCTCGGGCCGTAGTAGCTGCAGCTTCCGCACCTGGCGTTGGTCCTGCCGGACGCTACAAGCATCTTGCCACAATCGGGGCACGGCTCGGGTACCGGCCTCTGGTTAGAGGTGAACTCGCAGGCGGGATAGTTCGAACAGCCGAAGAATCGTCGCCTTTTGCCGCTCTTCTGCTGGCGCTCCACGAGGTCGCTGCTGCACTCGGGGCACTCCACGCCGACGCGCGTCAGAAGCGGCCTGGACTCCTTGCACTCCGGGAAGCCGCTACACGAGAGGAAGCGCCCGAATCTGCCCGACTTGATCACCATGGGCCGCTCGCACTTTTCGCAGACCTCGTCGCTCTCCTCGTCGATAAGCTCCCTGGGGACGCGCACGGCCTCCTTGAGGGCGCGCTCGACCGAAGCGTCGAATGGTGTGTACAGCTCCCTGAGCGTAGGCTCCCACAGGCGCTTGCCTTCGGATATGTCGTCCAGGTACTTCTCCACCTCTCCCGTGAAGCCCACGTCCATAATGTCCGGGAAGTGCTCTTTGAGCAGCCCAACGACCGCCTTGCCCAGCTTGGTGGGCACAAATCGCCCCTGGTCTTTCAGCACGTAGTCGCGGGTCATTATGGTCGACATTATCGGAGCGTAAGTGCTGGGGCGCCCTATGCCGGCCTGCTCCAATTCCTTTATGAGTGTGGCCTCAGTGAAGCGGGGCGGCGGCTTGGTGAAGTGCTGGTCGGCGGCCAGGCCCAGGAAATCGAGCGCGTCGCCCTGCTCGAGCGCGGGCAGCGGGGACGTTTCCTCGTTTTCGTCCGCCTGAGAGTCGTCCATGCCCTCGGTGTACAGCGCCAGGTGCCCCCTGAACCTGAGCACGCGGCCATTGGCCCGAAACAGGTACACGGCGCCTGACGCGCCGGGAGCCACGACGTCCACCGCCGTGGAGTCGAACCGCGCGTCTGCCATCTGGCTCGCGAGCATTCGCTGCCAGATGAGGCGGTACATCCTGAGTTGGTCCCTGTTCAGATGGCGCTGGAGAGCGTCGGGCTCGAGTTCGATCGACGTGGGCCGGATAGCCTCGTGGGCCTCTTGCGCGCCCTTCACCTTGCGACGGTACGTGCGCGCCGACTTGGGCATGTACTCAGCGCCGAACTTCTTCTCGATGACGCGCCTCGCCCCCTGAACGGCGCTCTCGGCGACGTTGGTGGAGTCCGTCCTCATGTACGTGATGAGGCCGACCTCGCCCTCGGCGCCGATGTCGATGCCTTCATAGAGCTGCTGAGCGACGCGCATCGTCTGTCGGGCGCTGAATCGCAGCTTGCGAGCCGCCTCCTGCTGGAGGGTGCTGGTAATGAACGGGGCCTTGGGCTTGCTGAGCGAGTTGGTCTTTCGCACCGCGTCCACGGTGTACTCGGCGCCGTCGAGGTCCGAAGTAATTTCACTCGCGCGGTCGCCGTTGGATACCTTGATCCTCCGCTTCTGGCCCTTCATCGAGTGCAGGCCGGCCCGGAAGCTTATGCGGCGGTCGGCGCTCTCCCCGCGCTTGGCCAGGTTGGACGTGATGTTCCAGTACTCCTCGGGGATGAAGGCGTCGATCTGCTCTTCACGGTCGACGACCAGCCGCAGCGCGACCGACTGTACGCGGCCGGCTGAGAGGCCCCGACGCACCTTGCTCCACAGCACCGGGCTTAGCCGGTAGCCGACCACTCTGTCCAGTATTCGGCGCGCCTGCTGCGCGTTGATGAGGTTGCGGTCCAGCGGTCCTGGGGCCGCGAAGGCCTTCTCTATGGCGTCGCGCGTGATCTCGTGGAACACAACGCGCTGCGTCTTCGACTCGGGAATATTCGCCGCCTCCATTAAATGCCACGAAATGGCCTCCCCTTCCCTGTCGGGGTCAGTGGCGAGGTACACGGTGTCCGCCTGCTTGGACTCCTTCGCCACCTGGGAGACCACCTTCTTCTTTTCTTCCATGACCATGTATTCGGGCCGGAAGCCGTCGTCGTCGATCTCGACGCCCATCTTCTTCTTCGGCAGGTCCCTCACGTGCCCCATCGAGGCTATCGCGAGGTATCCGTTGCCCAGAAATCGGCCTATGGTCCGGGCCTTTGCGGGTGATTCTACAATTACCAGATTTTTTGCCATGCTATCCTGCTGCGGTGGTGTATTGTGCCGGCGGCTCCATAATCCTGACGTAGTTCATGCCCCCGACCTGCTTTACCAGACCCTTGAGCTCCATCATCGAGAGCGCGCCGCTCACGGTGGTTATGGGAAGCCCCGAGCTCCGGACTATCTCATCGATGTGGGCGATGTCGTAGGAGACGAAACGCAGCACGGCGGCTTCGTTTTCGTCCTGTGGTATCAGCGCCGCCAACTCCATCTGCGCGCCGACAGAGCTGATGTTGAGCTCCTCGAGAATGTCGTTGGAATCCAGGACCAGCTTGGCTGCCGAATCCTTGATGAGCTTGTTCGCGCCGCGGCTGCTGGGAGAGAGCGCGTTGCCGGGAACTGCGAAGACTTCACGGTTGTCCTCGATCGCGTACTTTGCCGTGAACAGCGCGCCGCTGCCCTCCGGCGCTTCGACGACGAGAGTCCCCAGCGTCATCCCGGCCATGATCCGGTTGCGACGCGGAAAATTGCCCGCGTTAGGACGCGTGCCCAGTGCGAACTCCGTCACGAGCGCCCCGTTGGACGCGATGTCGGACGCAAGGTTGGAGTGCTCCGCGGGGTAAATGATGTCCGCGCCGCTGCCCATCACCGCGATGGTGCGCTGTCCGGCGTCGAGGGCCGCCCGGTGGGCTATGCCGTCTATCCCACGCGCGAGTCCGCTTACGATCATAATGCCGGCGCGCGCCAAATCGGTAGCCAGCCGGTGGGCCATCTCGCGTCCGTAAGGCGTGGCCCTGCGAGTGCCCACCACGGCGATGGAGCGCTCATCCTCGGGCAGCAATTCGCCCCGCACGAACAACAGAGGAGGCCTGTCGGTGAACTCCTTGAGTCGCAGCGGGTACTCGTCGTCGTGCCACGTGACTGCCCGGACGCCGATTTCGGCAAACCGGGCGAGTTCGCGGTCAGGGTCTATCGCGGGACGGCGCTCGGCCACCTGAGCCAGCGCCCCGGCGTCGACACCGGCCTGGCGCAACTCGTCCGCGCCGGCGCGCCAAGCCTCGGACAGGCCGCCGAAACGCCTCTCCATCAGCGCAAAGTGCGACCGGCCAATGCCGGGTATCTTGTTGAAGGCTATCCAGTGTTTTAGTTCGTACGATTCCATAGGCGCCGGTCATTCTAGCACACATCCGCAAAATCGGGGGTTGGCAGAGTTAGGGCGGCACCGCGCGGCGCGGAAGAAGAGCGTGTTGCAGATTGCGAGGCGCCCTCAACACCGTTGTTCCCGCTCCCCGTCCATTCGGCAAGCTCAGGGCATGCTTCCACGGGGACAGACTTCGCGGGAAGGCGAAATCTGTTCGTTTCTGTTGCATTCTGTTGTTTTCGTAGCTGGGAGTGTCGCCGGTCCCGCGCCAGTCTGTAATGCCGGAGCGGGTTTTTGGGACACGAAAGTGGCACCGCGTGGCAGAATAGGACAGGGTGACGGAGCAGGGTCACTCAGCCGTGTCTTCGCTGCCACAGACCACAAGGGACGCCCCTAAAGATGCCTGGGGCATACACCCTGATTGGGAGTAGGGTTTCCCGGCCGCGGGGTCGGTCCCTCGCGTGGGCGAGGGTAGCACGGCTGTGCGTATATTTCAAGAGGGATGGCGAAAATGCGGGATTGGGGCGGACTGGTGGGGAGAAATGGCGCAGACGTGAGGACTACGTGGGGCGTGAGCGGGGTTGGATGGGGCAGGGGCGAGAACGGGTGGCGCGGGAGGGTGACGCTCTTTTTGGGGTATGGGAGAGCGAATGGGTCGGGTGCGGCCGGGGCGTGTACGTTGGGGCGTCCGTGGGACATTGGCTGAGCGATATGGCGAACGCAGTGGGATGGCGGTAGGTTCAGAGTTGCGCGCGGGGGCAGGCTGTTCGCGAGAGGGGCGGTTTTGGGCGCGCCTAGTAATCTGCGACAGGCTCTTGCTCAAAGTCGGCGAACTGTGCTAACTTGGCAACCCAATACAAACTTGGCGAAGCATTGCGAGAAGGTGAAATCAGTGTTCAAGTGGGCCGCAATTGGTGACACCCCGCCATTCTCGGAATCTGTAGAGTTTGAGTTCGACGAGCGGGTTAACGTATTCATCGGGCCAAACGCAACTGGAAAGTCCACGCTTCTCAGAAAGTTAGCAGAGAGGGAGCACGATCTGGATGAGGACAAGCGGCCCAGATTTGACTTTGATGCCTATCCTGGAGAAGGGCACAGACTTCGGGACCTTGTAATTGAAGAACTGCTTGAGGAGGCTGAGGAACTCACCGAGGAACTTATACAGCAAAGGCTGGAAAATATTGGCATGTCTCCATTGGAAGTGTTGGATGACTTGCCACTGATATACATTCCCGCTTCTCGGCTCAACATTCCGCTTAGCACTGATGCATCTGGCATACAAGGAATGCTAAGCGAACGCAGCGAAGGGGACGACTTGGCTGAGATCATCGAGTCCTCGGAATCAATGAGCATGTTTGATGGCAGCGTCGTATATCGCGCTGCCAAAGTGATAAATGAGAGCTTTCAGACGGGAAGGTACAGTCGCGGAACACTCAATCAAATGATTAAAGTATCCGAACTTCCGTATGAATGCGCGCAATCAATCTGCACTGACGCTCTAGCTGAAGATGACCGGCAACAGGATTGGATTCAATACATGCCTGTCGACTTGCGTGACAGAGATAACTTTTCGGTAGCGACCGTGCACCATGACATGGCTGTATCGACACCTCAAGAGCCTGATGGCACTGTCTTTATGGGCGACCTGAGTTCCGGCACACAAGGAACGCTACTGTGGATATGGTACTTGGCGTTGCGTATCGCCAGCTTCTACGACTTCAGGGGCAAATGGGAACTGCACCCCGCCATTCTGCTTATCGACGAGATCGAAAACCATCTCCACCCGGCCTGGCAACGGCGCGTGATACCGGCGCTCCTGAAGTTCTTTCCGGGATTGCAGATATTCGCGACCACTCACTCGCCATTCGTCATCGCTGGCCTAAAAACCGGTCAGGTCCACCTGCTCAGCCGAAACGATGATGGCACAGTCGTCGCCTCCACCAACGAACAAGACATTGTGGGTTGGACGGCAGACGAGATTCTCCGCACGTTCATGGGCGTTCAAGATCCTACGGATGAACTGACCGCTACCAACGCGGCCAGGCTGCGTGTGCTGCGCCGCAAGGATGCATTCGAAGGGCTGGACGACCATGAGCAGGCCGAGATGGATGAGCTTCGTACAAAAGCAGGCGCCGACATTCTCGCCCAGGGAGGGCTGCTGAATGCCCAACGCGACAGATTCGCCGATATGGTGCAGGATTTTCTGAAAGCTCGGCTGGCCGACACGCCGCCTAACGAGGCATAACCCGGAGTGCGTTGGGTAGACAGGGGCCCCGAACCTGGCCAAGTCGAGGAATACCGGCGACGCTACACTCAAGGCTGGGTGGACCACGTCCGCAAAGGGATGGGGCAGCGCCATCCAGACTTGGACAACCACTGGCGGGATTTCAGGGACGAGCTCTCCGATAGATTCTTCGGCAAGTGCGGCTACTGCGAAACGCGGTGCCAGGCCAATTACCCAACCAAGGCGCCAACCACCGACCACTTCCGCCCCTTGAGCAAATTCCCCGAACTGGCTTACGAATGGTCGAACTGGGTTTTCTCTTGTAAACGCTGCAACAAGACAAAGGCCAACCTCTGGCCTGACTCAGGGTACGTAGACCCTTGTGCCATCCCGCCTGACGAACGCCCGGACATCTATTTTGAGGTCGATGTCAGGACGGGAGACGTCATTGCCAAGGCTGAACTGACCGAGTCTGGCAAGAGAAAGGCTCAGAACACGATTGACGACTTAGGACTGAACCTGCTTGATTTGCGTTACTCTCGCATAGGTTGGATCAGGGATTTGACGGCCATTCTTAGTGCCCTACCGACTCCTGATCGTGAAGCCTTCGCGGCGGACATATCTGGCCCTGATCGGGAGTTTGCCGGAATAACAGGCATGTTGCTGGAACGCCTCCGTCAGATGGGCGAACTGTAGCGGCACTGACCCCCATCCTAACCCTACGGCAAGCTCAGGGCAGGCACTTCCCCCTGCGAGGGGGAAGGGACTTCTGGGAAGGCTCACGCCTGGAACATACCCCTGCCAGCCGTGCGATGGGGAAGGGACAAGCAGTTCGCCCCCTACGTCAACCCCCGCAGGTAGTACGTCGGCCGCACCTCCGCCGGCAGCGGCGCCGCGACGTTCTCCGCGATGCCCGTGTCGACGAGCGCAGAGTGGATGCCGAAGCCGTTCGCGCCCCGGATGTCCGTCTCCGGTTGGTCCCCTATCATCACCATGTCCGAGGTTCCGGCGCGCCGCCTCGCCTCCTCGAACATCGCCGGGTGCGGCTTGCCAAGCGGCTCGAAGCGCAGCCCCGCTCTGCCCGGGTAGCGCAGTTCAAGCGCCGCCTCGAGCAGCAAGGCGACGCTCCCGCTCGCTATGCCGAATCCGCCCGACGCAGTGGGGTATATCAGGTCGGGGTTGGGCTGCACCAGCCGGATACTCTCGCCCGCGTCGATGCGGCTGAACAGCGCCGACATCACCTCGTCGATCGTCTCGACGAATGGAAAGCCCGACTGATTGCCTATGACTATGGCGTCGAATGGTTCCGAAGGCTTGGCGATCAGTCCGCCGGCGGCCCTGACGTAGCGGCGGCTGTCGTCCGTGCCCATCACCACGCAGCGCGCCCCTACGAGCCCCACGCGGCGGAAGTAGTCGACCAGCAACGACCCTGACGTGATGATGGCTTCAGGCGCGATGTCCAGCCCCATGCGCCTGAATCGACCCGACCTTGTTTCGGGAAGCGCCGAGGCGTCGTTGGTCAGCACGTAGTAGGGCTTGCCAGTGCGGTTAAGCTCTTCGATCAACTCTACCGCGCCCGGATATGAGCCGAACGAATCGGCAAGCACGCCGAACGAGTCGAACAGAATCACCGAGTAGCGGCCCACCAGCTCGCCGATGGTGGCCTCTATGGGCGCTACGACAGGCCGGTCCGGTTCGTCCTCGCTCACGTCGCCACTCCTGGGCGCTGCTTCCAGAATCCGGTCGCCTGCTCGAATGCGTGGGCGAGTTGCAGAACCCCGAAGTCGTCACGATACCTGCCCACGATCTGGACGCCCACCGGCAGGCCCTCCGGCGTGAAGCCGCAAGGCACCGATATGGCGGGGTGGCCGGTGGCCGTGATGTAGTAGCAGGACTTCATCCAGTCGATGTAGGTTTCCATCTGCACGCCGTTGATCTCGGTGACGTAGCGCTGTTTGATGTCGAACGGAGGCACCTGGCTGACAGGACAGACAAAGAACTCGTAGGTCTCCATGAAGCTGTGGACGCGCTGGAAAAGCTCCGCCCTCTTGGTCTCGGCCCACCCGACCCGCGGGCCGGTGAGCTTCAGGCCCTGCTCGATGTCCCAGATTACGGTGTCCTTCAACTGGTTCCTGTGGGTCTCCAGCAGCTGCGCCTGGCCCATCGCCCGCGCGAAGCCGCGCCAGACCTTGAACACCGCGTCGGTGCCCGTGAAGTCGGGCTCGGCGTCCTCGGTGACACAGCCCAACGACTCGAAAACCCCGCGTTGGGCGTCGATCGCGGACGTGACTCGCGGGTCTACGGGCAGGCCGCCCAGGTCGCGGCTCCAGGCGATTCGCGTGCCCGCGAAGTCGCGCTCCAGGGGCTCGAGAAAGCGCTCGCCCGGCTCGGTGATGGAAATGGGCACGCGCGGGTCGGGGCCGGCGATGGCGCTGAGCATGAGCGCCGCGTCGGACACCGTGCGGGCCATCGGTCCCTGCACCGACGTCGGACTCCAGCCGCCGCCGCCGGGCCAGGCGGGCACCCTGCCCGGCGAGACGCGGAAGCCGATGACGTTGCAGAAGTTGGCCGGATTGCGCAGCGAGCCACCCGTGTCGCTACCGTCGGCTATCGGCTGCATTCCGCAGGCCAGCGCGACGGCCGCGCCGCCGCTGCTTCCGCCGCACGTCTTGGTGGTGTCGTAGGGATTGAGCGTCTCGCCGAACACCTCGTTGTACGTTTGGGAGCCGGCGCCGAACTCCGGCGTGTTCGTCTTGCCCATCGTTATGGCGCCGGCCGCCCTGAGGCGCTGAACGATGAGGCCGTCGTGGTCGGGCACGTTGTCGCTGTGGATGGGCGAGCCGTAGGTGGTGCGGATTCCCCTCGTGGGCACCAGGTCCTTGTGGGCGACCGGCAGCCCGTGCAGCACCCCAACGTCCTGGCCCCGCGCGAGCGCGGCGTCGGCGGCGTCCGCGCCCTCCAGGGCGCGCTCCGGCACCAGCGTCACTATGGCGTTCACTCTGGGGTTCACCCTGTCTATCTGGCGCAGGTGGGCTTCCATCACCTCGCGAGCCGACAGCTTTCGCTCCCGGACGAGGCGCGCCAGTTCGAGGGCCGTCATGAAGCAGATTTCGTCTTGGGGCACGTGTCAACCTCGCGGGTCGAATATGTTGGTTTGCGGGCAGGTCCGGAGCGCTACAGCGGCACAACCTCGTCGCTCGTCCACCGGTCGATGGCGGACTGTCCGCGCGGGCTGACCTCGCGCCGCACCCGCACGTTCACCAGGGCGGGCCGCTCCAGCCTGAACGCGCGCTCCAGCGCGGGCGCCAGCTCCTCGGGATTCTCCACGTGCTCGCCGTGGCCGCCCAGGCCGCGCACCACCAGGTCGTAGCGCGTCGGAAGCAGGTCGGTCGCGACGGTCTTGCCGTACACGCCGAGTTGTATCTGGCGGTCAATGCCCCACGCGGAGTCGTTGCCCATGACCGCCACCACCGCGAGATTGTGGCGGACGGCGGTATCGAACTCCATTCCGTTGAAGCCGAAAGCGCCGTCGCCGGTGAGCATGACCACTCGCCTGTCGGGCCGCGCGATCTTGGCGGCCAGCGCCGTTGGCAGCGTCGGCCCCAACATGCCGGACGTGCTGACGTAGAACCAGCTACGCGGTGTACGGGCCGGCGTGAAGGCCCTACCGAAGTGACAGAAGTCGCCGCCGTCGTACACCACGAAGTCGCCCTCCCGCAGGTGGTCGCGCAGCGCCTTGTGCACGTACAGCGCGTGCATGGGCTTTTCGGCGGCGGCAAGCGACTCCAGGTGCTCCCGCTGGGCGCCCACTTCGTCGCCGAGCCTCGACAGCCAGGGCAGCGTGGGCCAGCTATGGCGCTCGGCCTCCCGGGTAAGCTGCTCCAGCACCGCTTCGATGTCGCCGGCCACGCCCGCGGCCACGCCGCGGTTGCGCCCGATCTCCGCCTCCGACGGATCGATCTGCACCACCTTGGCGCCGGCGGCTATCTGGGGCGGCAGGGCGTAGCCGACTATGAGGTCTTGCTTGCGGCCAAGCAGCATCACCAGGTCCGCCTCGCGTATGAGTCTGGCGGCGCGGTTGAGGCCGCTGTCGTAGAACCCGAAGCAGTACGGGTGGTCGTCGGAGACCAGGCCGCGCGCGTCGCCCTCGGTCATGAGCGGCAGCTTGGTGGTCTCGATGAAGCGCTGGAGCACCTCGCCCGTTTCGGCGTATGCGGCGGGGCTGCCGGCGATGATGAGCGGTCGTTCGGCCGCGCGCAGCAGCTCCACGATCCGGCGCGCCTGCGCCGAGTCGGCCGTAGGCGGCGGAGCGCCCCTGTACTCCGACGGGGCATAGTAGCTGACCTCGTCCTCATACACCGTCTGCTGCTGCACGTCGACCGGGATTGTCAGGTGCACAGGCCCCCGCCGGCCGCTGTAGGCGACGCGCAGGGCGTGGGCGATCATGTCCGGTATGCGCCGGGCGTCGGGCACCATCCACGCGCCCTTGGTTGTGGGCGCGGCCATGCCGATTTGATCTATCTCCTGCATCGCGCCGCGCCCCAGCTCCAACGACTCGGCGCAGCCGCTGATGGAGAGCAGCGGGCTCTCGGAGTGAGTGGCGTTGGACAGTCCGGGTATGGCGTTGGCGAACCCGGGCGTGGTGTACATGGCGACGCCCGGCCCGCCGGTTATGCGGCCCCAGGCGTCGGCCATGTGGACGGCGGCCTGCTCGTGGCGCGTGTCGTAGAAGCGAAAGCCCTCGTCGGCCATCACGTCCAGCGCCGGCAGGATGTGGTCTCCCGCCAGCGTAAAGACGTTCTCTACGCCCTCCAACTTCAGCGCCCTGGCGATAAGGTGGCTACCCGTCAGCGTGGCGCGGTCGGTCATCGATCACTCCTTGTGGCAAAAGGCGACTTTCGGGCCGCGTCCACCGCCGGCACGCCCTCTGGGCGTCGCGCGGCGCGACGCCGCCGTTCGCCGGCGCTACTCAAGAAAGTCGCGCAGCTTCTTGGAGCGCGTGGGGTGTCGCAGCCGCCGCAGCGCCTTCGCCTCGATCTGGCGTATGCGCTCGCGGGTCACGCCGAAATCGCGGCCCACCTCTTCCAACGTCCGGTTACGCCCGTCCTCCAGGCCGAAGCGCAGTTGCAGCACGCGCGCCTCGCGGTCGCTGAGAGTGGACAGGATGTCCTCGACCTGCTCCCTGAGCAGTTGATACGAGGCGGCGTCCGAGGGAGTGAGCGTGCTCTTGTCCTCGATGAAGTCCCCCAGGTGGCTGTCTTCCTCCTCGCCGATGGGCGTCTCCAGCGAGACCGGCTCCTGCGAGATCTTCATGATCTCGCGCACCTTGTCGGGCATCACTTCCAGGCCCTCGCCTATCTCCTCGCTGGTCGGCTCGCGCCCGTACTCCTGCACGAGCCTGCGGCTCACGCGCAGCAGCTTGTTGATGGTCTCGACCATGTGGACGGGAATCCTGATGGTGCGCGCTTGGTCCGCGATGGCTCGGGTTATAGCCTGCCTTATCCACCATGTGGCGTAGGTGCTGAACTTGTAGCCCTTGCGATAGTCGAACTTCTCGACCGCGCGAATCAGGCCGATGTTGCCCTCCTGGATGAGGTCGAGAAGCGACATGCCCCTGCCGATGTACTTCTTGGCGACGCTGACCACCAGCCTGAGGTTGGCCTCGGCAAGGTGGCGTTGCGCCCCTTCGCCGCGCTCCCTGATGGTGGACACGTGGCGCTTGAACAGGATTTCGTAGGTCTTGAGCGCCTCCACCACGTCATCGGCCTCTATGAGCCTGTGCAGGTCGGCGCCGGTGGGCCTGCCCTTGGCCAGGTCCAGGGCGTAGTCCATAATATCGGCCCTGACCTCCTCGGGCTCCCGGTTGAGCAGCTCGGCGACGAAGTTGAGCAACTCCTCGGGAAGCTCGCCGTAGAGCACCATGCGCCTGGACTCCGGGTCGGCCATCATCTCCGGGACGGTGCCGTACCGCTCGCCGGGGCCGTTGTACCGGGAGAGCGCGTTGTCCAGCGCGGACCGGTTCTCGTCCGGCACCGAAGGCCCGTCCTCCAGCACGTGCAGTACCTCGTCGGGCAGGAGCCGCGTGTCGAGGGAGAAGGCTCGCAGGTCGAGCTTCACCTCGTCGGGGTCCTTGCCTATGACCTCGGCTATGTAGGCGAGCATGTCCTCGGGCAGCTCGCCATCCAGGGCGTCCCGCATCTCGGGCGACGACATCAGCTCGCGTATGCTCCGTGGGCCGTCCTCGATGCCGAGATAGGCGACCAGCGCGTTCTCCAGCGGCTGCGCGTCGCCTATCCTCTTGAGCAGTTGAAGCACGTACTGCCAGTAGCGGACGCTGTCCGCGGCGGTTATGCCCATTCCCTGGTCGAGCAGGTCAAAGTGCTTGCCCGCTTCCATCTCGCGCGCCAGCGTCCGCTCCTCCGGCGCCTTCAGCAGGCTCACGCGACCGATCTCCCGCAGGTACATGCGCACGGGGTCGTCGATCATCTCCGACGTGTCCACCTCTTGCTTCCAAGCGTCGGCGGCGGCCGCGGCGGCGTCCGGAATCTTGGTGGCTGTGGTTGCCACCGCCGCGGGGTCCGTCCCGGTCACTCCTCCGTCGGGATCGACCGGCAGAAACCCGTCCTCGCGGGACCTGGGCATGCTGGACATGTCCTGAGGGGAAGTCGCCTGCTTGAAGGTGTCCATAGCTCCGTTCATGTCACCCTCCTAGTGTCTTCTCGTTCGCTCAGATGCATCCCTGCATCTGAGCTCGCTTACTCAAAGCATAGAGCCACGCGCCGCCCGCGTCGAGCGGCGGTCGTGCGCTCTATTCCATTTCTCGCTAGCCCGAAAGCTCCCTGATGCCCGCGTTTACGCTCTCGATCTCCGGTTCCAGATGCCTGGGCGTGGGCACCCCCGATTCGTCGCTCGCGAGCAGGGCCTCCTGGCGTTCCCGCAGCTGGCGGATACGCAGCCTGTCGAGGCACTGCCGGAGCGCGGCTTCCAACTGCCGCCGGTCGGTGGGCTCCATCCGTTTGCCGATCAGGTGGGCGAGCCGCTCTCTGAGCGTTTCGTCCAGTTCCTCCTCGAGCTTCTCTACTGTGCCGCACTCCCGCCATCGTAGGAACAACTCACGGTCCTCGGTATGCCGAAACAGATCGGGCGAGAGGTCCTGGGCGTGTTCTCTCAGATCCGGCTTGTTCAGCAGAAGCGCCAGCGTGTAGTCGTCGAGCGAGCGGCTCGAATCGACGGCCAGCCTGTCGGTGCTCATCCCCGGCGCGGGCACTGCCTGGCTTCGCCCCGTAGCACGCGTAGCCGGCGCGCGGCGCGCGGGTGATACGCTGGCTGCCAGCGCGTCCCTGGAGACGCCGAGCGCGTCGGCGAGCAGCCGCGTGTATCGCTCCTGGTCGAACGCGTTGCCCGTCGAGGCTATGAATGGAAACACCGCCTCCGCCGCCTGGGCCTTGCCCTGCCCGGTGCTGAGGTCGAACCGCGACGCCATCGCGGGTATCAGGTACTCCACAAGCGGCGTCGCTTGGTCGATGCCCCGCTCCCACGCCTCTCGGTCGCTGCGAATGAGCGTGTCCGGGTCCTTTCCCGCGGGCAGCGGAGCGACTCGCAGCGTGATTGGCTCGCGCCAGATCATGCCGCCGCCCAGCGCCGACCCGGAGGGCGGCCGCTGCCGGCTGATGACGCGCCACGACGATTCCAGGCTCCGCAGCGTCGCCTCCTGCCCGGCGGCGTCGGGATCGAGCGCGAGCACGAACGACGACGCCAACGTGCGAAGCTGCGTCACCTGCCGCTCGGTGAGCGCGGTGCCCATCGAGGCGACCACGTTGCCGTAGCCGAACTCATGCGCTGAAATGGCATCCATGTAGCCTTCTACCACCACGCCCACGCCCTCTGACTTCATCCGCTCAGACGCCAGGTGAAGCGCGTACACCGTGTCGCTCTTGTTGAAGATGGGCGTCTGCGGCGTGTTCAGGTACTTTGGGACCGCGTCGCCCAGCGCGCGCGCGCCGAACCCGATGACCCGCCCCTGCCGGTCGTGAATCGGAAACATTATCCGGTTGTAGAAGAAGTCGCGGGATGCGCCGCCGTCCTCATTTTGCCGCAGAAGGCCCGCCTTCAGGGCGTCGTCTTCGCTCAGACCCAGCCGCGCCAGGTGAGCCTTCAGCAAGTCACCACGCGGGCTGAAGCCGAGCTGGAAGCGCTCCACCGACTCGGGAGACAGTCCGCGCTGCCGCACGTACTCCGCGGCTCCCCTTCCGCGCTCCGACTTCAGCTCGTCCTGATAGAAGCGTGCGGCCTCTGCGTTCACCGTGTACAGGCCGTCGCGCCTCTCGCCGGACGACGGGCCAAGCTCCACGCCGGTCTTGCGGGCGAGCAGCCTCAGGGCGTCGCCGAACTCCAGGTTCTCCGACCGCATCACGAACGAGAAAGCGTCGCCGCCGGTCGCACAGGCGCCGAAGCACCGCCACGACTGCCGCTCTGGACTCACCACGAACGAAGGCGTCTTCTCCGTGTGAAACGGGCAAAGCCCCTTGAAGTTACGGCCAGCCTTTTGCAGCGCGACGTAGCCGGACACCATGTCTACGATGTCCAGCCGGGCCTTTATGTCATCTACTACGCTCAAATGCGCTCCAAAGTTCCCTATCCCTCTTCTTCGCCGTCCTGGGACGCGCGGTATGCGTACCTGGTAATCTTCGTCAGCGGCCCGCGAACGTTGCCGAGGTGCCAGGAAAAATGTTCCAGACTGGCCCGCAGGTCTACCAGGCTGTCGCCGACATCTTCCCAGTTTCGCGAAGTCTTCAGCAGGTCCTCCAAGCCCTCGCACAGTGCCTTGTGCGCCCCCCAGATGTCGCCCAGGTCCGTGGACACCCGGGCCAGATCCTCGTCGTAGTCCAGAGGCAGCCCCATCTCCTTCAGCTTGATGACCACGCTGTGCGCCATGAGCGAAGTCTCCCTGGCGTGGTCCATATCCGGTTCGAGCGAGTTTGTCATTCTGGCCTCGTTGGGCGGCTGCGTCGGCGGGCCCGCGTGCGATTCGCTAGCGCACGCCGTAGTGGGTGATGTAGGTCGTCCAGAGCTCGCGTATCGACTCCAGGGCTTCCCTCTGAGGGCCGGCGCTCATCAGGTTGATGTTGCCGAATATGCTCTTCCACAGCCCGTCGACTTCTACCAGCCAGGGCGCGAACTCGAGACCGTGGGCGTCCCGTTGCATCGCCTCCAGGTGCTCGTCGATTCGCTTCTGGCTGTTGCGCACGGCACGCGCGCGGATCCTGTCCATCGCCGATACCGCGGGCATTACAGCAGCCTGGAGCGGAACACGTCCGCTATTCCCGGCTCTATGCCCTCCGCTGCGCGCATGGCGTACCGGTCCGTCATGCCGGCCAGGTAGTCCACGGCGGCCCTGTCGCCGGCCGTTCGCGCGGCGTACTCTGCCGGCACTGCATCTGGATTGCGGCGGAAGTACTCGTACAGCGTCCGCACTATGCGGCGGGCAGCGCGGCCCTCCGGACGCTCGTCCACGGGCAGGTACACCGAGCGGAACATGAACTCGCGCATGGCTACGAACGCCTCCCGCACCGGGGCGCTCATGCAGATGGATGGCGGCGAATGCTCCGCGCCCTTGCGCCATCCGGTGGCGTCCCACGAGCTCTCCACGATGTCGCACACCAACGTGTCGATGCGCTCCGAGTGGCTTTCGCCGAGCACCTCGGACGCCTCGGTCGGAAGGTCCTCGACAGCCAGGACTCCCGCGCGGTATGCGTCGACCAGGTCGTGGTTCAGGTACGCCACGGCGTCCGATATGCGGCAGATCTGCGCCTCCAGCGACAGGTCGCTTCTCAGGCCCTCGCTCAGAAAGTCGCCTCTCGGCTTGGAGTGCCGTTCTATGCCCTGGCGCACCTCCCACGTGAGGTTCAGTCCCGCGCCGTCCTTCTCCAGCCGCTCCACGATGCGCAAACTCTGGCTGCTGTGGGCGAATCCGCCGGCGCAGAGCTCGTTCAGCACGTCCTCGCCTATGTGTCCGAAGGGGGTGTGACCCAGGTCGTGGCCGAGCGCGATCGCTTCGGTGAGGTCCTCGTTCAGGTTCAGCGCCCTCGCGATAGTGCGGGCTATCTGCGACACCTCCAGCGTGTGCGTAAGGCGCGTAACGTAGTGGTCACCCTGGGGAGCGACGAAGACCTGCGTCTTGTGCTTGAGACGCCGAAAGGCATTGCTGTGCAGAATCCTGTCGCGGTCTCGTTGGAACTCGGTGCGCAGCCTCGAAGGCTGTTCTAGTGCGTCGCGTCCTTTACTGTCGCGCGACCGGACGGCGTAGGGCGACAGCCGCTCCTCGCGTTCCTCGAGGAGGCCGCGCACCACCGCGCTGCTGGGAGCATTGGAGATGCTCGGGTATTGGGTAACTTTGGCTGGCTCCATAGGGGTGCGTGCGCCCCGATTCCCGACAGGCGCCGGGACAGACGGTGACGGCACTTCGATTATACCACATTTCGCCGGCACCCCGCCGGCCCGCACCTCTGTCCCTTCCCCCTCGATGGGCTGACAGGGGTAGGTTTTTGGAACTTCAGCGGTTGTGCCTGAGCCATCACCCCCATCCTAACCTTCCCCCTGCGAGGGCTTACAGGGGTAGGCAAAGCACAAAACCAGTATAAGAACTTGGAAAACGCATGGGGTTCTGGCATCTTTTTGTTAGCACACAGAAAGGTTGCCAGATACACCCATGCGCTTCCCATCAGAATGTTACCAGATGCAGCGGACTTTGGAATACTACATGCCGCACCTCAGAGAGTCTCAGCTGAGAGGGCTGGTGCTGTGGGTGTACGGCACGATTCTGGCCGGCAGCGGCTGTCAGAACGCTGTCGCCACGGCGCTTTTGTTCTTGGGCAGCTTCAACAGCATCCGCCAGTACCTCAGGGAATGGCTGTATAACGGGCAAGACCGAGCCAACCCATGCCGAGTGCAGTTGGACGTGAGTGCGTGCTTCGTTCCTTTGTTGAAGTGGCTGCTCGACTTGTGGAAGTCGGACAGAATGGTGCTTGCCATAGACCCGACGATGAAGGGGGACCAGATAAACTCTATCGTGATAAGCGCAGTCTACCGAAGCTGCGCCATTCCCCTTGCCTGGAGCATCATGCCGGCCAACAGACCCGGCAAGTGGATGGACGTTGTGGTGGACATGCTCGAGGTACTGTCCGAATCGATGCCCAAGCAGATGACGGTGCTTGTAATGTGTGACCGGGGGCTGAGGAGCCCGAAACTGTGGGATCAGATACGCTCTGCGGGATGGCACCCTTACATGCGGCAGTCTGTCAACACCGTGTTCTGCCCTGACGG
This sequence comes from Dehalococcoidia bacterium, assembly GCA_965262385.1. Classification (GTDB taxonomy): domain Bacteria; phylum Chloroflexota; class Dehalococcoidia; order Lucifugimonadales; family CATOSD01; genus CATOSD01. The sequence continues at coordinate 1,254,475 of CBDHFB010000016.1, forward strand.
GGGGACTCGGCTGCCAGCGCGGACACTCGTACCGGGTCCGGGTCACGCATACGTCGGGTATGGTACGGCTTTCAGGAGGCCGAGCATACGCCGCCGTGGAACGATGATCGTGGTCTGGGATAGAGACCAGGACGAGCCATGGGTGGTAATGACCGATCTGCCGCCCGAAGAAGCCGGAGTGTGTTGGTACACGCTTCGCTTCTGGATAGAACTGGGCTTCAGGATGCTCAAGGGCGTCGGGTGGCAGTGGCAGAACACACGAAGGACCGACCCCGAACGGGTGTCGCGGCACTGGCTCACTTTGTCTGTTGCGACCATCTGGACGCTGGCGTATGGGACCAGAGTAGAGGACGCCATCGACCTGGGTGTAGCCCCCGGTCGCCTCAGAGCGCCGCCGAAATCTCTTGCGTCCAATCATCGAAGCGCAACAAGCAGGCCGAGACGAATCGTAAGCGTGCTGCGGCTGGGCGCAAACTGGCTGAGACGGCTGCTGCACAAGGGCAGACTCTGGCGCAGAGTCTGGCTGCTTCCCGAACCATGGCCAGAACCGCCGCCAGACATGAAGATCATCTGTCAGCTTGGAACCTGAAACACCAAATGCCTACCCCTGTCAGCCCTCGATGGGGGAAGGTTGGGATGGGGGTGACAGAGCCGCGCCAGCCACGCCCTACCCCAGCACGGCCACCGCCTTGATCTCCACCAGCAGCTCCGGCCTGGCAAGCCCGCTGATGATGAGCAGCGTGTTCGGCGGATAGTCCCCGGTGGGAAACAGCTTGGGGAAGATCTCCGTTCTCGCCTCGGCAAATGGTTCGAACGACTCCCTGCCCACGAGATACGTCGTGAACTCCACCACGTCCGCGAACGTGGCGCCGGCGCTGTCCAGCACACTGCCCAGGTTCGCGAATACCTGCCGCGTCTGCGCGGCGACGTCGCCCTCACCGACAATGGCGCTGCCCTCTCCCACCGAGACCTGCCCCGCGATGAACAGCAGCTCGCCCCCGCTCACGCGCACCGCGTGCGAATAGGTGCCTATGGGCGGGTGTGGATTCAGCATCGTCCTCTTCACTTCGGCCATCGTTTCCCTCCCGTCCGCTAAATTGTGTATCATCGAAATGAGAATACCACAGCGCCGGAGTGCAAACATGATAGGACTCGACGACATAGCGGCGGCGCGCCGCGTCATTGACGGCCGCATCGCGGCCACGCCCCTGGTAGCCAACGACTACTTCAGCGAGCTGTTCGGAGCGCGGGTCCTGTTCAAGCTGGAGATGTTCCAGAAGACGGGCGCTTACAAGGTGCGTGGCGTGCTGAACAAGATGTCGCAGCTATCCCCCGAGCAGAAGGCCAACGGCGTCGTGACCGTCTCGTCCGGCAACCACGCCCAGGCGCTCGCCTGGGCGGCCTCGCTGTCGGGCGTCTCCTCCACCGTCGTCATGCCGGCCAATGCCGTGCAAGTCAAGGTGGACCTCACGCGCGGTTACGGCGCGGAGGTGGTACTGGAGGCGAACGACATCCTGGGCCGTATGTCGGCCATACAGGAGGAGCGCGGCCTGACGATGGTGCACCCGTTCGACGACCTCGCGGTGATAGCCGGCGCGGGCACAGTGGGCGTAGAGATAGTGGAAGACTGCCCCGACGTAGACCTGGTGCTCTGCGGCATCGGCGGGGGCGGCCTCGTCTCCGGCGTCGCGGCCGCCATCAAGCAGTCGCTGCCGAACGCCAGAGTGGTCGGCGTGGAGCCGGAGGGCGCCCAGACGATGACACTGAGCCTGCGCCAGGGCAGCCCGGTATTTCTGGACAGCGTGGACACCGTGGCCGACGGCCTCGCCGCGCCGTTCGTCGGCGAACACACGCTCGCCCACGTGAGCCACTTCGTGGACGAGATTGTGGTGGTGAGCGACGCGGAGATAGTCGAGGCGATGTTCCAGATCATCGAGCGCTGCAAGGTCGTGGCAGAGCCGGCCGCGGCGTCCACGCTCGCCGCGCTGCTCACCGGCAAGGTGCAGGCGCCCGCGGGCGAGACGGTGGTGTGCGTGCTCAGCGGCGGCAACGTCGATCGTGTCCGCATCGGCGAGCTGATGCGCCGGTTCGGGCCCGCCGAGAACGCCTGAAGAGAAATCCAGAACACAACGGGAGCGGAAGACCAGATGGCTAACGAGACGATCCACGACGTACTGATTGCCGGCCAGGGCGCGTCAGGTTACGCCGCCGCCATGTACGCGGCTCGCTACCAGATTAGCCCCGTCGTATTCGGCGCGGTGTTCGGCGGCGAGACCGCGACGGGCGGCCTAATCGAGAACTACCCCGGTTACCCCGAAATCGACGGCTTCGAGCTGATGATGAAGTTCCGCGAACACGCCCAGAAGTACGGTGTGCCCATCGTGGACGAGGACGCGGCAAAGATAGAGCGCAGGTCCGACTGTTTCGAGCTGACCACCGACGAGGGCAACACGTATCTGGGCGCGTCCGTAATTCTGGCGGTGGGCCGCGAACGGCGCACGCTGGGCCTGGAGCACGAGGTCGAATGGACAGGGCGCGGCGTGTCGTACTGCTCGACGTGCGACGCTCCCCTGCACCGTGACAACGTGGTGGGCGTCGTGGGCGGAGGCGACTCCGCCGTGAAGGGCGCCGCTCTGCTCTCCAAGTACGCCCGCCAGGTCTACGTGATCTACCGCCGAGAGAGCTTCACGCGACCCGAGCCCGTCAACCTGCGGCAGCTCGAATCCAGCGATAACGTCACCACTCTCTTCAACACCAACGTCGTCAAACTTCTGGGCGACAACGGCCTGGACGGCGTGGTGCTCGACCGTGCGCACGCCGGCTCGAGCGAGCTTGCCCTGAACGGCCTGTTTATCGAGATAGGCGCGGACCCCCGCGTGGAGCTGGCCGAACAACTCGGACTAGAGCTCAACGAGCTGAACGAGGTGCGGGTGGACAAGCACGGAAGGACCAACGTCGATGGCGTGTTCGCGGCGGGCGACTTGACCGACGCCTCCGGCGACCTGAAGCAGACGATAACCGCCGCCGCGTCCGGCGCGCTCGCCGCCACCGCCGCCTACGAGTACGTGAGCATCCACGGCAACCGCTGCGCGACGCACGCCGCGGGATACCACATCGAAGCAGCCGACTAGCCTCGGCTGCACTCAGGCGCCGTGGCATGGGGGCACACAGTCCCTTCCCCCTCGATGGGGGAAGGTTAGGATGGGGGTGACGGGCCCCCCCTTGAATCCTGCGCACAGCCGTGCTACTCTCCCCTTGACGAGGGACCGACCCCCGCGACCCAAAAGTCCCTTCCTCCTTAGATGCGGGTGAATGTGCGTTTGGAACCTCCCGCCGACCTGTCTCATTTCTGTCATATTTTGTCTCTTTCCTGCCCAATTCCGTGTCGCCAGCGTTTCAAGTTGTCGCGAACAGCCGACACTCTCAGCTAGGAAATGAGACAGAATGAAACGAAATGAAACAAATTTCGCGGAAATCCCCGTGAAAAGGCAGCTTTTGCCCCTTCCTCACCCGCACGGGCCGGCCCTCTCTAAGCCTCCGAATAACTCCCTCTCCCTGATGGGAGAGGGTTGGCATGAGTGAAGACGCAGAACGCCGGTGGCGCCCGCACGCAGATACGGGATATAATCTCTGCGGCACGGGCCTACGGCGCCCACCGCCCCGAAACGCGCCGACGAACCGGACTCGAAAGACCGGCATGAACCCAGGAGGCTAGCGATGGACCTGACCCTTACCGAAATCCAGAACCTGCTCCAGAACTCCACGCGAGAGTTCATAGACGCCGAAATGCCAAAGTCCAGGGTGCTCGAAATCGACGACAGCGAGTCGGGCTTCGCGAGCGACATCTGGCAGCAGATTGCCGAACTGGGTTACGCCGGCATGGTCATCCCGGAAGAGTACGGCGGCTCCGGCAACTCGTTCACCGACATGGGCGTGGTTTACGAGATAATGGGCTACTACGCCTGCCCCAGTCCCCACCACTCCTCCGCGGTGCTCGCGGCCCAGGCCATCCTGGAGGCCGGCAGCAGCGCGCAGAAAGAGGCCATGCTGCCCGCCATCGCGTCCGGCCAGCAGATCTTCGCCTTCGCCTACACCGAGCCCGATTACGGCTGGGGGCCGGGTGTGGTGCAGCTTCCCGCCACCAGGCGGGACGGCGCTTACGTGCTCAACGGCGCCAAGCTCTTCATTCCCGACGCCAACGTCTGCGACCAGATGATAGTCGTCGCCCGCACCAGCGAGGGCGCCGGCGAAGAGGGCATCAGCATGTTCGTGGTGGACACCAACTCGCCCGGCGTGTCCGTGCGCGTCCAGACCGGATGGATAGGCCCCAAGGTGTGCGAGGTGAACTTCGACAACGTGGAGGTGCCCGCCTCGAACGCCCTGGGAGCGATAGGCGAGGCATGGCCCGCGGTGGAGGCGGTGCGCGACAGGGGCACGGCGCTGATCTCGGTGTTCATGGCCGGCGGCACCCAGCGCGTCTACGACATGGCCCGCGACTACAGCCAGACACGCATAGCCTTCGGAGTGCCCATCGGCACCTTCCAGCGCGTGCAGGACCACGTTATCGACGCGCTCAACGACGCCGATTCCGCCAAGTGGTCTTCCTTCGAGGCGCTGTGGCAGCTCGACGAGGGAATGCCCAGCGCGCCCGTCAGCGTGTCCATGGCGAAGTCCGTCGTCAGCGTCGGCTTCCCCCGCGCCTGCGACTCCTCGCACCACGTCCACGGCGGCATCGGCACCGACCTCGAGTACGGCCTCACGCAGTACACCAAGCGCGCGCGTACGCTCCAGCACTATCTGGGCGACGCCCAGTACCACAAGGCGCGCATGGCGAGGCTGCTGGAGCTTTAGCCGCGCGACGCATCGGCGCCCCACACAGCAGACGTGCCGACCTACCTGGTAAAGCCGCCGCCTTACGAGCTGCGCATGGCGTTCATGGACGCGCTGGAAGAGTCGGGCATCGACTACTCGCGCGAGGCCGAGGGCTACCTCGTCTACCTCAAGGACGACCAGCGCAGTATGTGGGAGCGCATCAGCGAGTCTTGCCGAGCCGAGGTGCTGGAAGAGGACCCGCCGATGTTGTTCGGCTGACCGCCCGCCCGCCCAGGCGTGGCAATCCTCCATACGTAGGGGCGGTTCGCGAACCGCCCGCGTAGGTCGGGGATGATCCGATGACCCCGCGAAGGATTGCGATACCCTCCACCGGTGGCGAGGGCGAGGCGTTGCTGTATCGCTCAGGCGGCGGCGACCGCGCCGTGCTCTGGGCCGGCGGATGGCGCGATGCCGAGTCCGCCGCCGGCCTCCCAGCGGACGTCGCCCGTGCACTGCTTCGGCGTGGCGTGTCCTCTCTGCTGCTGCGCTACCGCGCACCCTACGAGTTGCCCTCGTGCGTCGACGACGCCCTGGCGTCGGTCGACTGGCTCGAGGGCGAGGGAATCGTCCGGGTCGCCGTGGTGGGCCACTCCTTCAGCGGCGCCGTGGTCATATCGGCCGCGCCCCGCAGCGAGCGGGTCGTCGCGGTGGCGGCCCTGGCGAGCCAGACCTACGGCGCGACGGGGGCATCTCGCGTCAGCCCCAGGCCGCTGCTGCTGGTGCACGGCACGGAAGACGAGCGACTGGCGCCCTACTGCTCCGAGCAGATCTACTCGTGGGCGCGCCACCCAAAGGAACTGCGGTTCATGCCGGGGGCGTCGCACAGCCTGCGAGAGGCTCACGGGGAGTTGCTACCCCTGCTGGTGGATTGGCTGGCCACCAAGCTCGAAGCCACCAAAAGTCCCTTCCCCCTCGACAGGCAATCGTAGGGGCGGGTTTGAAACCCGCCCGCTGGGGTGGCGGCGGTGCCGCAGTCCCTTCCCCCTCAATGGGAGAAGGTCAAAGCCTGCCCCGTACCAGATACGGGGATGGGGTGAAAAGGCCCGCGAAACACCCCCTACGTGGCGTCCGAGCCGTCGGCGGGAGTGAAGATCGAGTCGGGCGGCAGCTCGGACCGGCGGCCCCTGCGGATCACCTTGGGCAGCAGCGCTCCCACGGCCAGCGCACCGGCGATGCCCAGGGGCAAACCCTTGAGGAAGTCCCTGCGAGATAGCCTGCGCTTGCCGTCCGTCTTCTTGTCCATAGCCGCGCTGTCCTCCGTGGTGGCCCCCGGCACCGGCGGTGCCGGGGCGAGTAGTCTCAGTACGCTGTTCGATGCGCCGTCCATTATATGGAATGGAGGTAGCCCCAGCAAGCGGCAGCAGTCGCCAACGTCCCCGCACTTCACCCACCGCCGCCCGGGCACTCGCCTCCTACTGGCTGCCTATCCGAACAGACTCGGAACTCTCCCCTGCGTTGTACACCCTGTCGATCGCCTGTACCCTGTACTCCGTCAGGTTGGGAACGGGGCTGTTCGCGTCCGTGAACGTCGTATCCGTGCTCAGCGTGTCCGATACATAGATCCTCGGCCCCTCGTCCCTCCCCGGCTGGTGTCGCCATATCCTGTACCCGTTTACCCCCGCCCTGTATGCCACTTCCCACCTCAATACTACCTCCCCGGCAGAGTTCGCCTCTGCTGTCAGATTCCGCACCGCCGGCAGCGGTATCGGCCCTATTCTCAGCATCAGCTCGTCCCCGGACTCCCACGGCTGCTCCGATACCTCCCACGTCACCGTGCGGGCCCTCAGGTCTTCGGTCGCGTCAAACTGGGAAAGGTACAGGCCGGCAGTCCCGTCCGTCTCGATGAAACTGAGGCCGTCCGAGAGCTGCACGGTCCGGTCGAACGACAGCACCACCTGCCCGTTGCGCCACTCCAGCCCGGTGATGTCGATGTCCCTGCCGCGCATGGAGAACCCCGCCGGCTCCAGCACCCCCGTCGTCGCCGCCGAGCCGGCGAGGAAGCCGACGCCCGCCGTGGTGGTCGCCGGGTCGAAGAACGCCTCGTGGACGGTGCCGGCCGGGGCGGTGGCGCTCACAATGATGTCGTTGTAGTCAGGGTCGGTGCGATAGTCGCACGCCGAGAAGTAGTAGGCCTGGCCGTGGCTCCTGATGTTGTAGGTTCCGGCAGGCAGAGGCCTGCGGTTCGTTATCCAAAAGGAGTATCCGTTGCGCGAGTTGTTGTCAGCGTCGGTTATGGTCGACTCGAACAGGTGGGAGTCGTCTCCGCTCAGTTCGTGCCTGTCATACCGCTGATTGCCCGGCAGAGCGCCGCCGTGGTCGCTCGTAAGGTCAAAGCCGTAGACCTGTGTTCCGCGCGCGCTCCCCGAATCCATCTGCTCTTCTGACGGAATGTCGTCGTAGTAGGGTTCGTTGTGATACTGCTCCCAATCACGGCTGATCCGAATGTCTCTTAGAGCCGCGAGGACACAGTTGTCGAAGTGGTCTTGCGTGAAAGGGGAGGGGTTCTCGGTACTTGAGCGTCCTTGTGTCTGACCTGGCGTAGCTCCACCCTGCGAAGACACTGCGCCCATCCAGTCGATTGTGCTCTGCAGGGCCTTCTGAGTCACTGTCTGGTGTGCGCCGCGAGAGTCGTAATCTGTGATGATGGTGTTGCCACTGGGTGTAGTTCCTTGACCGGGCGACCTGGTAGACGCTCCCTCTCGAGTAGACCCTGACGCTTCAACCGGCAGCCATACGGGGTTGCGTGTATCGACGGTGTATCCTTCAGGCAATGTTCCTTCGTACGTCGGGACGCGCGGCGGAGGGGTGAAATCGGGGTCGCCGGGAACGACCCCGAAAAACCTCATGTCAGTGGAATCGACAAACGTGAAGTCCGCGCCTTTGCCCGCATGTTGCTTCAGGAACAGGATGGCGTCTTGATTGTCCCACTGGGTGTTGCGGCCCTCCGTCGCGGCTTCGACGATGAACTTAGTCTCCCCTGTGCCCTTCAGATACTGAATCGCTCGAAACATGAGCGTCGTGCTGGCCGACGATACGAACCGCGCCCTTACGACAACATCAGCCTGATAGACCCGCTCCTCCACCGAGGCCGTTGCCGCCCCGTAGAAGTCCGTGTAGAGGTAGCTGCCCGCGGAGACCTCAGCAGTTGTGGGGAGATCGCCCTGGTCCGGTGCTGCATCGGGGCCACAAGCCAGCACCACCATCAGGGCTACCAGCCACCCCGCCATCAATACGGCTTTCGTTGTGTTCATGGGGCTCCCTCACCTGTGGTTGTGGGCCTGAAGGGTCTGCTCGAATCCCCTCCTGTCGTTCGGGGTCGGGCCCGTCCACAGGTCCCCCGGCATGTATCCCCCCATCATGTGGCCAAACGGCAGATGGAGCACGCCAAGAGAGTGGCCGAACTCGTGGGCCACCACCTGTGGCAGATAGTAGTAGTCGCCTCTGGTGGACTTACGGGTTACGAGATTGCGGTTGTTCGTCCACTTAGGTACGACTTTGGGATCACGGATGCTCTCTTTCCGAGGCGGGTACTTCACCCACATAGTGCGCCCATCCAGGTGCGGGTAGTTTCTGCCCGTTATCGTGTAGCAGGCGAAGGCGTCTGGGTTACTGCACTCGGCCCAGCCAAGCCAGAACCCCTTTATTGTGACTTCGCCGTCGGGCACCTCTGAGAAGACACTTCCCAAGCGGCTGTTCAGCCTATCGGCGGCTTCTTTGGCAGACCTATGTGCGACGTTGATACTGAAGCTGTCTGCGGGGGCCCAACTGGGGCGTATCCCAACCACGCCGGTCAGCGTAACTTCAAAGGTCACCTGCTGGTCTTCCTGATGCCACGCCTGCGGTATCTCTCCGGTTCTCCCGACGCGGAATTCTGCGAGCGTCGTGGCATGTCGGCCCTGTATCTCGAAGCCTGAGTTGGTAGTTTGGCCCAATCCACACCGTATCACGAGCATGTAAAGCGTTGAGGCTTGCGTCCAGAGGCTCACGTCGCTGCCTTCGTTGCCTGGCGCACAACTGAAGTCGAATCGTTGTATGCCGTAGAACCCCGTGCTCGACGGGTTGTACAGAATCCGAAACTGGAAGTCTGCGATGTTTACCGAAGACGCTGATGTCGGCACGACACTGATATCGACCTGAAGGAGTTCGTGCTCGAAGATGAGCCACTCTTCATCAACAATCGGGACGTTGTGTGAATGAACGTTCGCCCTGAACGCATTGGCGTATGTGCTGCCAGCCGGGGGCGGACGGGCCGGCCCTCCGCTTCTCCGGGGTGTCGGCGTTGGCGTTGGCGTATGGGTCGGTCCGCCGGAACTGCCGTCGTTGGGCGGCCTTACGCCAACCGGCGTAGGCGTGTAAGTTGGCGTTGACGTAGGCCTGTCCGTTGGCGTGTTGGTCGCTGTCGGCTTTGGGGTCGGTGTCCACGTGCCACCCGGCGCATAGCACGGACCGCGAGTCCAACCAGGTGGACAGGGCACTTCGGTTGGTATGAACGGTATTGCCGGACCTGTCACAACGGTTGGCGTCGATGTGGGAGGCGGCGTCGATGTGGGTTTCGGCGTGGACGTAGGGTGCGGCGTAGATGTGGGCCGGGGCGTAGATGTAGGGGCTGGCGTGGGCGTCCAGCACTCAGGATAGCCCGCGTTGCCGGGATCGGAACAGTCCGGCAGATCCTCCCGCTTCTCCTTCTCGCCGTCCCCCTCCTCGTCGAGCAGCGTCGTCGGCGTCACCGTCGGCGTCGGCCCACCGCCCTCCTGCGCGTGCGTGTCCACCGAGAACGCCCAGCGCCCCAACAACGTCACCGCGATGATGATCGCCGCCCACAGCACGAACTCGACTTAGAACTACTTCATCAGCCACCGCCCCCCGGGCGCCCTCCTCCTACTGGCTGCCTACCCGAACAGACTCGGAACTCTCCCCTGCGTTGTAGCTCCTGTCGATCGCCTGTACGCTGTACTCCGTCAGGTTGGGCAACGGGGAGTACTCGTCCGTGAACGTCGTATCCGTGCTCCGCGTGTCCGCTACATACACCTTCGGCCCCTCGTCCCTCCCCGGCTGGTGCCGCCATATCCTGTACCCGCTTACCCCCGCCCTGTAAGGCACTTCCCAGCTCAGCACCACCTCCCTGCCGGAGCCTCTCTCCGCTGTCAGGTTCCGCACGCCCGGCAGCGGTATCGGCCCTATTCTCAGCATCAGTTCATCCCCCGGCTCCCACGGCTGCTCCGATACCTGCCACGTCACCGTCCGCGCTCTCAGGTCTTCGGTCGCGTCATACTGGGAAAGGTACAGACCGGCAGTCCCGTCCGTCTCGATGAAGCTGAGGCCATCCGAGAGCTGCACGGTCCGGTCGAACGACAGCACCACCTGCCCGTTGCGCCACTCCAGCCCCGTCAAGTTGATGTCCCTGCCGCGCATGGAGAACCCCGCCGGCTCCAGCACCCCCGTGGTCGTCGCCGACCCGGCCAGGTAGCCGACGCCGGACGTGGTGGTCGCCGGGTCGAAAAACGCCTCGTGCACGGTGTCGGGCGGGGCGGTGACCCGCACGGTTATGTCGGCGTTCAGGAGAGTGGGGTCGAAATCGCAGAGACTCCAGAGATAGAAAACAGAATCGTACTCAAGCCTGTACGTTCCGGCAGGCAGTGGGCGTCGTAAGGTGAATTCTACAGTGTAGCCGTTGGCGGCGTTTCGGTCGTCGTCGGTCGTCACAAGCCTGAACAGGTGGGCGTTGCCACCGGTTAGGGCCCTCCTGTCGTATGTCTCGGTGCCAAGTCGGAAGGGGCCGTAGTTACTCCTCGTGAAGGTGTTGGAGAGGTGGTATCCGCCCCAATTGGTACTGGGGCCTACGTCGTATGTCTTGGCGCCGCGAGGTCGGGGCTTTCCATGATGCGCCTCGTAATCGCGCCCATCCCGGATGACATATAGCGATGAGCGTATGCAGAGGTCGCGTTCTCTTGTGCCCACTTTAAGAGGGGCGTTTCTATACCCGATGTTGCGAGGCAGGCTTGCCCCGCCTCCCGACCGCGGCGTCGCCAGCCAGTCGACTGTCCGCCGGATGGCCTGCTCGCTGGTCGTCCTGGGCGTTCCGTCCGCCGCGTACTCCGTCACAATTCCGGCGCCGGACTCACTGATGCTTCTGGCATTACCCATGGCGGAAGTTTCGACGGGAAGCCAAACAGGGTTGCGGGATTTAACTGTGTAGCCTTCGGGCAGGACGCCCGTGTACTCGGTACTCGTGGTGGCGAGTTCGCTCTCCACGTCAGTTCCGACCATGTAATTCCATGCGGTGGTATCGGTGAAATCGTAATCAGCATCGGTGGCGGCTCGCCGCGTGAGGAACAGGATGGCTTCCTGGCGGTCCCATTGTGTTGCCCGTCCGGCCGTCTCGGCCTTGACGCTAAACTTCGTAGGCCCCGTTCCCTTGAGGTACTCAACGGCATGGAATCGCAACAGGTCGCTGCCCGCCGACACAAACCTGGCCTTCACTACTGCGTCGGACAGAAACACGCGCTCTTCAACTGAAGCGACGGCCTTGCCGTAGTGTCCGGTCGGGATTTTCGCGTTGATGACATAGGGCGTTGGGGTCGGCTCGGGTGCAGCAGTTGGAGCGGGTGTCGGGTTCTGGTCTGCCGTCAGTAGCACGACAGGCGTCGGGGTTGATTCAAGTGGTGAGCCCGAGCTGCAGGCGGCGGCTCCGACCATCACACTCAGCGTCAGGATTAGTCTGAAAACTGTTGGGACTTTCATATGGTCTTGTACCTGTATTGCGCTAGTGAGGATTCGCTACTTCTCGGAAGCCATTGAGGTCTCCGGTAGATGGGCCTGCCCACTCGTACATCTTGGTGTACTCAGACATTATGTGGGCTTCTACTCTGGACAGATGTTTGAGGCCTAGCGCATGGCCGAACTCATGGGCCAAAATGTTCGGTAGGAAGAAGTATCTGCCGTTGGTCATTGGGTCGGTCGACACAGCCGACGAGTCCGTCCATTCACTTTCCATCGGGAATGTCACAGGGTCGAAGGCGACGGGCGGGACAGTGATCCAGAGATTGTCATCATTCAGGTGCGGATAGGTGTTTGTCATGTAGTAACACGCCACAGCGTCAACGGAGCAGGTACGGGGTGTGCCGCCGTCTCGCCAGAATGCCTTGATCGTGACATGCGCGTCGTCGGTCGTGACTTCGCGCAAGGGTGATAGCCCAATTACCGCACGGTCCACGCCATTTTTGCCTTCTGCGACAGCGCGAGCGATAACTGTGGGCTTGTAATGACCGAGGCTCGCGTAGTTGGTCTTGGCGCCTTCAGGATAGTCCAGATCTTGGTAGAAGGTGGTCTGGCCGTCGCGATGCAAAGCCTGTGTTATTTCGCCAGTCTGGTGAATGACAGTTCCATTGACTGTGCCGAGCCTTCGGGCCAAGACATGAAAGCCCGTATTGCCCGATTCGCCCAACCCGCAGCGAATTAACCGGACGACCGGACCTGTGTTGGTGCTCCAGGATGTGGCTTCATCACCTTGGTTCGCCAGACCGCAGTCCTCGTCATGATTCCTGATGATGTAGTAGCCGGTGTGCGATGGGTTGGATTCAAACCGAAACTCATAGTCCCCGACACTGATGTTCATGTCATTTTGAACGATGTCGATGGAGACGAACCCCGCCACATCGTTGATGTCGAACCGAAAACCTGCATCATTGGCCGTGATGTGTTGCGCTCCTAACCGAACTGTCGCGCCGAACTGCGCGGCCAACAGGTTGCCTGCAGGTGGCGGCGGGACAACTGGAGAGGTAATGGGGCCTCCCGGTCTCGGTGTGGGCGTTGGGGTCGGTGTTGGCCTTGGGCCGTTCCCGTCACTAGGGGGTTTCGATGATATAGGCGTGACGGTCACGTCCACCTCTGCCCACGCGGTCACTGTAGCAACCACGGCGGTGATTGTGGCGCCGGCCGTAGCAGTCTTTCTGTCTGAGATGGCGGTCGCCGTCTCTCTTCTGGATTGTACAGTAGCCGTCTTGTTCATTGAAAGCGCAGTGGCGGTCTGGTCCCTCGCTATCTTCGTTGCCGTCTTCGCAACGACGGTCGCCGTCCTTCGCGCCTCGGCTGTAGCGGTCCTTCGCGCTTCCGCCGTCGCGGTCTTATTCGCAGCAACGGCGGTGGCCGTCCGGTCCGCCATGGTAACGTATCCCCTGCAACTCGGATGGCTAGCGTTAAAGGGCTCCTCGCAGTTGGGCGCGTTTTCCCGCTTCTCCTCCTCGTCCTCCTCACCCTCCTGGCCAACGTCGCCCAGCGTCGTCGGCGTCACCGTCGGCGTCGACCCACCGCCCTCCTGCGCGTGCGTGTCCACCGAGAACGCCCAGCGCCCCAGGAGCGTGACAGCCACGATGATCGCCGCCCACACCGCCAACTCGACAATGGATCTATTCATTGTTCATATGCTCTACTGTTCGTATCATAGATGTTTCATTTATATGGTATATATCATAGACACTCTAATCGCACCGTAAAAGTATGTCATTATAGAGTCGTCTGTCAACCACTAGTCGAAAAACTGCCTGGGACGCTCCCTACGGCCCGCCTACCCGGACAGACTCGGAACTCTCCCCTGCGTTGTACACCCTGTCGATCGCCTGTACCCTGTACTCCGTCAGGTTGGGAACGGGGCTGTTCGCGTCCGTGTACGTCGTATCCGTGCTCAGCGTGTCCGATACATAGATCCTTGGCCCCTCGTCCCTCCCCGGCCGGTGACGCCATATCCTGTACCCGTTTACCCCCGCCCTGTATGCCACTTCCCACCTCAATACTACCTCCCCGGCAGAGTTCGCCTCCGCTGTCAGATTCCGCACACCCGGCAGCGGTATCGGCCCTATCCGCAGCATCAGCTCGTCCCCCGGCTCCCACGGCCGCTCCGGCACGTCCCACGTCGCCGTCCGCGCCCTCAGGTCTTCGGTATCGTCATACTGGGAAAGGTACAGACCGGCGGTCCCGTCAGTCTCGATGAAGCTGAGGCCATCCGAGAGCTGCACGATCCGGTCGAACGACAGCACCACCTGCCCGTTGCGCCACTCCAGCCCCGTGATGTTGATGTCCCTGCCGCGCATGGAGAACCCCGCCGGCTCCAGCACCCCCGTGGTCGTCGCCGACCCGGCCAGGTAGCCGACGCCGGACGTGGTGGTCGCCGGGTCGAAAAACGCCTCGTGCACCGTGCCCTCGGGGGCGGTAGCCACTATGGTGAAGTCTCCGTAGTTGTCAGGTATGAAGTCACAGATGTACCACCCATAGGGTTGATTCCAGAATCTAAACCGGTAGGTTCCGCTTGGTAGCGGGCGGCGGGCCACAATCTCATCGAAATGGCCGGTTCTCGCGTCGTTGTCGTCGTCGTCAATCCTTGCTTCAAACAGGTCGGCGTCCGCGCCGGTTAGCCAATTCTTGTCGTACCACTGCGTCCACCGAGGGTCGTCTGAAAAGCTGCCGTCTTCGGTTGTTCCTATGTTGTTTGTGTAGTGCCTAAAGAGCCGTACTGGTATGCCGGATTCCACATGGTGCTCTTGTTGGACAGGCTGTTTGAGTTCGTGGTTAGGGTCTGCGTGTGCCTCAATGTCGCGCTCCCAACGTATCCAATCCACCGCGCTTCGCAGGCAGTTGGTGTACTCTTCTGTGGTGTATTCGGTGGGGGACGCTTTGGGAAAAGGTGCTGAGGCGCTGTTGCTTGAGAGTCTCCCTGATCCAACGCCTCCGCCAGACGCACCGCCGCTCACCGGGGGAGTCGCCCATTGGATTGTCTGCTGGAGTTTCTCCAGCGTGATGTTTTGGGGCGCGCCGTCGCTATATTCTGTAATAATGCTGTCAGGGCCTATTGGCGATTCCGACTTGCCGTTGCCTTGGCTTGATGAACCGCGTGATTCACCACCTGACGCACTGCTGGATGTTGCGACCGGAAGCCAAACGGGGTTTCGAGTCTCGACAGTGTAGCCCTCCGGCAGATCACCGGTGTAGGTCGAGGCTATTGACGGATTACTCTGATATTCCGGCGAACCCGGTTCTTCCCAATAGTCCCACGATGTTGTTTCGATGAACTTGAAATCTTCTGTCTCTCCGGTAAGGCGCTCGAGAAATAGGATGGCGTCCTGGTTGTCCCATTGGGTATCACGCCCTTCGGTGGACGCCTTGACAATGAATCGTGTAGGCCCCGTTCCCTTGAGGTACTGGATGGCGTTGAACCGCAGGTTTCCGTCACTTGCTGATGTCAGCCGCGCCTTCACGACCACATCAGACAGGAATATGCGTTCCTCTATGGAGGCTGTGGCCTTTCCCAAGTGGCTTCTGTCTATGTACAGGACGTGTGGCTCTGGCTTGATGTACGGCACTGGGGTCGGAGTTGCCGAAGGAGACAGCTCGACTACGGCAAGACCGTCAGATGGCGTTTCCGTCGAGAGCGGAATCGAAAGCGTTGGTGTTGGGGCACCGGAGGCAGGCGTGGTATCGCAGCCTATGCCCGATACCACGCACATGAGAAACAGCATAGCGGCAGGCAGAATGTGTTTCGTAGGATTCACAGCCTTCCTCCTAGTGGTCATGGTCTTTCGTTACTTGCTGGAACCCCACTATGTCGCTCGTTGAGGGGCCTGGTGAGCTTTTTGGCCCAGGCCAGCCCTTCGTCTTGGTTTCGGCTGACATTATGTTGAGGTACAAGGTCGGTGAGTGTTCCAATCCGAGTGAATGGCCGAACTCGTGTGCCAAGATGTTCGGGAGGAAGAAGAATTTCCGCCTAGTACCTAGTCAACTTAATTATTGGAGGGATAGAGTCGGTGCAGTTTAGTGCGAGCATCCTGGATCGAGAAGCGCCAGTCGATGCTGGCACGATCCGTATTGCGTTCATCTTGGAGTGCATGTACACGCCGCCTCAGGACAGTCTCATCAGGAACACGGCGCCTCAGACAGCCGCGGCTGAACACGCTGAGCTCGATTTCGGCCATGTTGAGCCAGCTTCCATGCTTGGGAGTGTAGTGGAACCGCAAACGTCTAGCGATGCGTCTGGCTTCGTCAGGCACAAAAGCCACATACAGGGACCCGAGTCTATGGGTGTTGAGATTGTCGAGGACAACCCGGACCGTGTCGGCTTCTGGATAGGCTTCGTCAACAAGCCACTTCATCTGGTGTGCAAAGTCCTGTCGTGTCCGCCGTTCCGTGATGGCCACGTGTCGGTAACCCGCAAGGGGTTCAATGAACATGAACAGGTTGCGTGTTCCCTGTCGTCGATACTCGGTGTCGTATCTCTCGGGCTGGCCGGGTCGTGCCGCAGTGGGTTCGCGCACGTCCGCCAACAGTTGAGTAGAGGACTCGTCGAAGCACACCACGGGCTGTTTGGGATCATGCGGTTCGTGGTACACGTCCAGTACCTCCTCCATGGAAGCAACGAAGTCGGCGTTCACCTCCGGAATGCGCCACTCTTTCTTCTGCCATGGCTTGAGTTCGTTTTTTTCAGACGTTTGCGAATGCCCTCGTGTGATATGGAGTCCACCAGACCCAGTTCCACAGCCTTGTCTGACAGCAGTCTCAACGTCCAGTGGTCGTGCCCGTCAGGTGCGCTGCTGCAAGCCAGGGCGATCAGGTGTGCCTCACCTTTCTCGTCCAGCTTGGGAGGTCTGCCAGGACGAGGCCGATCCACCACTGCGCCCTGTAGTCCTGCTTCGCAAAAGCGCCTTTTGATACGGTATACAGTACCTGTAGACACGTCCAGCGCCTCGGCTATCCGATGCACAGTCCAGCCGTCGTCAGCCTTCAGTAAGATCCGCGCCCTGGCAACCTCTCGTACGGAACTCGTGCCCCCTCGGACGAACTTCTGCAAAGACTCCCGCGCATCATCCGTCAGTTGGACCACATACTTCTCTCGACCCATTTCAGCACCCTCCATATGAAAGCGAGTTCATCAGAGTGTACCAGTTCTTATATTCATACAAAATTAGGTTGACTAGGTACTAGTGAGTTCGGTCTTGAAAATATTCGGGTCTTCAGTCCATTCGGTGACTCCTGACTCGCCTGTAGATGTCGTGAACGTTTCGCTTGGTGGGACGGCTATCCAGAGGGTTCCGGTGGCGATGTGTGGGTAGGGTCCGCTGAAATCAAAGCACCCGTAGGAGTCGCGGATTGTCGAGCATGGGTTCTGCGTCGTCCAGTATGCCCGAACCGTGACGCTGGCGCTGGACTCGCTGGGGGCTTCCTTGATGGCGGTACCAAACGAAACGCCGTTAATGACTTCCTCGGCACGGTCGATGGAGTTGTTGAACACAGTGGGCTTGTAGTTCCCCAATCCCACGTAGCTCGGCTTCGTTCCGTCAGGATAGTAGAGGTCGCGGTGGTAAAGGGCCTGGCCTCCGTCCTGGTGCCATGCCTGTTGGATGGGCCTCTTGTCCGTGCGTTCAGCCACTATCCTCTCTCGCGTTCCGGTCCGTCTGGCAACCACAGTGAATCCCGTGTTGTTGGCGTCCCCAAGCCGGCACCTTACGAGCTTGACAGTCTGGCGTGAATCGGTGCTCCAGTCGGATGCCTCGGCGCCCTCAGCACCTATATAGCATTCCGCTATAGCCGGGGCTACGTAGAACCCCGTATTACTGGGGTTAGGTTCGAGCCTGAACTCATACCCCCTTGTGGTTACGCCGGATCCCCGGGCATCAATGCTGACGACCACGTCACCGGACTTGAAGACTCCCCACTGAGCTGACGCGCCGTCTTCAATGTGGGACCCGTTGTGAAACACCGTGGCGATGAACGGACTTTGCTTCTCGTTGGTGGTCGTCGTGCCGCTTACGGGCGCCGCGCACCGAGAAGTTGATGCAGAATCCCTCGTCGAAGAACCGCCCGTGCTGCATGGCGTAGGCGTGGGCCCATCTGGCGTGGGAGTCTTCGTAGGTCGTGTCCCGCCACCGTCGTCTTCCTCCTCGGTAGGCGTCGGCGTGTAAGTTGGCGTTGACGTAGGCCTGTCCGTTGGCGTGTTGGTCGCTGTCGGCTTTGGGGTCGGTGTCCACGTGCCACCCGGCGCATAGCACGGACCGCGAGTCCAACCAGGTGGACAGGGCACTTCGGTTGGTATGAACGGTATTGCCGGACCTGTCACAACGGTTGGCGTCGATGTGGGAGGCGGCGTCGATGTGGGTTTCGGCGTGGACGTAGGGTGCGGCGTAGATGTGGGCCGGGGCGTAGATGTAGGGGCTGGCGTGGGCGTCCAGCACTCAGGATAGCCCGCGTTGCCGGGATCGGAACAGTCCGGCAGATCCTCCCGCTTCTCCTTCTCGCCGTCCCCCTCCTCGTCGAGCAGCGTCGTCGGCGTCACCGTCGGCGTCGGCCCACCGCCCTCCTGCGCGTGCGTGTCCACCGAGAACGCCCAGCGCCCCAACAACGTCACCGCGATGATGATCGCCGCCCACAGCACGAACTCGACTTAGAACTACTTCATCAGCCACCGCCCCTCGGGCGCCCTCCTCCTACTGGCTGCCTACCCGAACAGACTCGGAACTCTCCCCTGCGTTGTAGCTCCTGTCGATCGCCTGTACGCTGTACTCCGTCAGGTTGGGCAACGGGGAGTACTCGTCCGTGAACGTCGTATCCGTGCTCCGCGTGTCCGCTACATACACCTTCGGCCCCTCGTCCCTCCCCGGCTGGTGCCGCCATATCCTGTACCCGCTTACCCCCGCCCTGTAAGGCACTTCCCAGCTCAACACCACCTCCCTGTCCGAGCCTCTCTCCGCGGTCACGTTCCGCACCGCCGGCAGCGGTATCGGCCCCATCCGCATCATCAACTCGTCCCCCGGCTCCCACGGCTGCTCCGACACCTCCCACGTCAGTGTCCGGGCGGTCCAGTCTTTGGTCGCGTCCACCTCGGCAAGACGCAGACCGACAGTCCCGTCCGGCTCGATGAAGCTGAAACCGTCTAGCCACGACCCGAACCGGTCCAGCGTCAGCACCACCCGGCCGTTTTGCCACGTAAGGCCGGTGATGGTGATAGCTCTACCTCTCACCGAGAACCCCACCGGCTCCAGCACCCCCGTCGTCGTCGACGTCGTAGCCAGGTACCCCACGCCCGCCGTGGTGGTCGCCGGGTCGAATAACGCCTCGTGCACCGTGCCGGGCGGGGCGGTGACATTCACAGTCGTGAGCATGTAAACGTCTTGGGGGTTGAACTCGCAAATCTGATGGGCGTAGCGATAGCTGTCGAAGTGGAACGTGTAGGTTCCGGCGGGCAGGGGCCGAACTGTCGACACAATGTTGACATAGCCGGTTCGGGCTGAATTGTCGTCGTCTGTCAACCGTGAGACAAACTGGTCCGCACCGGGTCCTCTGACGAGTATCTTGTCATACCCGACCACAGTTTCGGCCGGGTAGTAGGTCCGGTCGTGTTTAATGATGGCCGTACCTTGTGGTGCGCCCGAAGTCGTGGTCGTGGCCCACGCGGTTACCTTCCGGGAGTCCCCACTGTGTGCCTCGAAGTCACGCCATCGCCGAATGTCTCCCAATGACCCCTTGATGCACTGGGCATACTGCTCCGGAGTGACGCCGGAAGAGGATGCTCCGCCAGGTATGCTCCGCCGTGTGGTCCGTGCCGCCGACGTAGACCCCGAAGTCCAGTCAACGATGTCGGTAAGGGCCGATAGGGAGAGCGACACGGGCGCGCCGACAGCGTCAACGTCCGTGATGTCGTTGCCTGCCGATGGCGATCGTGCCGCGGTTCCAGAGCCGACCGGCAGCCATACGGGGTTTCGCGTCCCGATGGTGTAGCCCTCCGGCAGGACTCCGGTGTATCGTTGTGACGAGTGTTGAGCCGAAAGATAGTCCCAGGTGGTCGAGTCTGTGAACTCGAAGTCCTCTGTCTGGCCCGTCAGAGTCCGCAGGAACAGGACTGCGTCCTGTTCGTCCCACTGGGTGTTGCGGCCATCGGTCTCTGCCCGAACCTTGAATTTCTTCGGCCCCGTGCCCTTGAGGTACTGGATGGCCGTAAAGTTCAGAACGTCGCTGCCGGCAGATACCAGCCGAGCCTTCACCACCACGTCAGACAGATAAGTTCGCTCCTCGACCGAAGCCGTTGCCTTGCCCCGGTGCGATATGTTGTACCCCGACGAGAACAGTTGGTATCCGTATTCAGGCAAGGGCGTGGGAGTGGCCACGGGTACGGGGGGCAGGTAGGGCGTCGGGGACGGCTCCAACATGGCGGCGGGCGCGTCTCCGCCCTGCGTGGTTGTCGTGTCAGCCGGTTGACCGCAGGCCACGAGAATCAGCATGGCAAGCAACGTCAGCAGTGTTCTCATTTGTGTCTCCTATCGGTGCGCGTGGAGGACTTTGATGACTTGCTCGAAGCCGTATTGGTCGGCAGGCTGCAGGGACGTTGGCGGATCGCCCCAGACGTTGCCTCCCATCATGTTGCCGTCCGGCAGATGGTCCAGACCTATCACATGCCCCAATTCGTGGGTCAGCATCATCGGCATGTATGAGTAGAGGTCGGGATTTGACTGGACTTTGGAATGGTCGTCTGTCCAGAGCGTGATTTCGTTGAGGTCATTGATCCCGTTGGGAGGCCACCTTATCCAAACCTGCGCCCCGACCAAGTGGGCGTTGCCGCCGCGCATATATCTGCTTATCGTGCATCCCAACGGATTGATGTCCGGGTTGCGGCCAGCACATAGTGTATCGGTCGAGCCTCCATGCCAGTACCCCCTGACATCCACGTCAAAGACGGACGATGACGATTCCCGGAAGATGGTTCTGCCGCCGGCCTCGTCATTCCAGACTTCGCTTGCGTCGACAAATTGTTGGAGCATGTAGGCGTTGGCATCGGCCTGATAGCCAGGGTTCGTGTCGTGGTCGGGGTCCAGCACCATGTAGGACGGGACAGCTCCGTCGAACGTCGCATTGGAGATGGCGTAGGGCGCGTCCAGGTCGGCGTAATGCATCCCCGGGGGGATTCGCCCTGTAAACTCAATCGCATGGACGGGGTTGGAGCCGTTGCGTTTGTATTGGATGACAATCCCGTCATTGTTGCGGGTACCGACTTCGCAGCGAACCGCGTCGATGAAGGTGGAGGCTGCCGCGGGGAAGAAGAGGGTTGAGCTGCCCGCTGGGTGCGCTGGACAGGTCGCATCCCTTCTGGTGTCCTGATAGATGCCGGTCTGGTCTGAGTTGAACACCACGTTGATTACGTAGTCCGAGAGACTCACGTTGTTGTTGGGCACCAGGGTGAGGTTGATAGTGCCGCCGGCAAGTATGTACCAGCGGAGTTCGTTGTTGAACGCAAAAGTCTGTCCGTAGGGGTTGGAATAGCCGAGGTAGATTGTGAACGGCGGGGTTGTGGTGGGCTTTGTTCCCGCCACTTGGGTGGGCGTGGGAGTGGGCGTGATGGTCGGGCGTATCGGTATGGTGGGGCTGCCGGGTTGACCTACCGGGCGGGGATTTTCAGTGCCTCCGTCCTCTGCGAGCGCGGTAGCGGTTTTGTCGGCCGCCACAGCGGTTTGGGTCGCGCGCCTATCACCGATGGCCGTCAGTGTCGCCTCTATGGCAACCTTCGTGGCGGTTCGATTTGCGGCGACGGCGGTTCTTCTGGCGTTGATGGCCTCCACTGTGGCTAGGCGATTAGCTTCGGCGGTCGCGGTCTTCGCAACGGCGGTCGCAGTCCTACGCGCCTCCGCTGTCGCTGTTTTCTGCGCCACCGCCGTTGCGGTCCTTCGCGCCTCCGCCGTCGCGGTCTGCCTCGCCTCGGCCGTAGCGGTCCGGTCGACTTGCGTAACGTAGCCACTACAACTGGGATGGTCCGCGTTGAAGGGTTCCTCGCAGTTAGGAAAGTTCTCCCGCTCCTCCTCCTCTTCGTCCCTCTCCTCCCCAAGCGTCGTCGGCGTCACCGTCGGCGTCGGCCCACCGCCCTCCTGCGCGTGCGTGTCCACCGAGAACGCCCAGCGCCCCAACAACGTGACCGCGACGATGATCGCCGCCCACACCGCCAACTCGACAATGGATTTATTCATCACTCATACGTCCATTTGTTCGTTTCATATATCACATAATACTTAATATTTACATGATTATAGTGCATAATCTATTGGCCCGTCTAGCCCTGGCCGAGAGGCCGCCCCCGCGGCGTCGCGCCCCCACGCCGGTCAAGGACGCGACAGCCGCCCGCCAACTCCCGCCGCCCGCCTCATCAAAGAATTCTTGACAGGCCGCGCCCCTCTTCTTAACCTAGCCATACGCCACCGCGCTCCAAGCTCCCATCCCAACCACGGAGGTGCCCCATGCCCGGACTGCTCGACGGCATAAAGGTGCTGGAAGTCGCCAACTGGGTCGCCGCGCCTTCGGCCTGCGCAATGCTGGCTGACATGGGCGCGGACGTGGTGAAGGTCGAGCACCCAGAGACCGGCGACCCGGTGCGAAACATCGCCATAACCACGCGCGGCATCATTCCCTACCAGAGCGGCCTGAACACCGGCTTCCAGCTTCTCAACCGCGGCAAGAGCAGCATGGGCGTCAACCTGCGCCACCCCCTTGGCCAGGAGGTCGTGCGCAAGCTGGCCGCTCGATGCGACGTGATGGTCACCAACCTCACGCCGCACCGCCAGGAGCGCTACGGCCTGCGCTACGGCGACGTGCGCCCCGCGAATCCGCGCATCATATACGTCGCGCTCACCGGCTACGGCATGGAAGGCCCCGAACGGGACCGCTCCGGCTTCGACTACGCGGCCTTCTGGGCGCGCTCCGGCATCATGGGAACCCTGGGCGAGCAAGACGAGCCGCCGGTGCAGCAGCGCCCCGGCATGGGCGACCAGACGACGTCCCTGGCGATGACCGCCGCGATTGGCATGGCGCTGTACGAGCGCGAACGCTCCGGAGAGGGCCAGCGCATCGACTGCGCTCTGCTACACACCGGCCTGTGGGTCATCGGCGCCGACGCGGTAGCCGCCCTGCGCGACCGCGAACCCGCCCAGCGCAACCGCCGCGAGCAGTCCGCCAATCCCCTCTTCAATTTCTACGAGGCGCGTGACGGCAAGTGGGTGCAGCTTGTGATGATAGAGTCCGAACGCTTCTGGCAGGGCTTCTGCCGCGCGATGGACCTCACGGACCTGGTCGACGACCCCCGCTACAGCGACCACAACCGGCGCATCGACAACAGCGTCGAGCTGACAGTCCTGCTGAGAGCGCGTTTCCGGACTCGCGCGAGGGCGGAGTGGGCCGAGCGCCTGGACGCGGAGATCTGCATCTGGGCGCCGGTGCAGACGCTGGATGAGGTGGTCGATGACCCGCAGGTGAGGGCCAACGGCTACACCGCCGCGCTCACGCACGACGAGGAGGGAGAGTTCGAGGTGGTGAGCGCCCCGATGGGATTCCACCGCACGCCCGCTCGCCCCGCGCGGCCCGCGCCCGAGCTGGGCCAGGACACCGAGTCCAGGCTGCTCGATCTGGGCTACGGCTGGGACGACATCACGGCCATGAAGGAGGCGGGCGCGATCTTGTGACGCGCCCGCCCGGGCACTACGCCGGCACGGCGGCCTCGGCCCGCAGCATGCGGAAGCTGAGGCCGTCGCCGTCTTCGTCCACCACCACCGTATCGCCCGGCGCGAAGTCGCCCGAAATCACCCTCATCGCCAGCGGATTCTCCATGTGCCGCTGCACCGCGCGGCGCAAGGGCCTGGCCCCGTACACCGGGTCGTAGCCCTTGTCCGCGAGCCAGCGCCTGGCGTCCGCGGTCAGCTCGATGCTCACGCCGCGCTCCGCCAGCCGCCCGGCCACGTCTGCCAGCATCAGGTCCACGATCCGGAGAATCTGCTCCGGTGTGAGCGGCTCGAAGATGATTATGTCGTCGACGCGGTTCAGGAACTCCGGGCGGAACGCCTTTCTCAGCGCGTCCTCGATGGACGCCCGCATCCGGGGGGCCGCGCCCTCGTCGCGCAGGAAACCGGCTGTCGGCCGGTTCAGTTGCGACGTTCCCAGGTTGCTCGTCATGACTATGAGAGTGTTGCGAAAGTCGACGGTCCTGCCGTGGCCGTCGGTCAGGCGGCCGTCCTCCAGAATCTGGAGCAGCACGTTGAACACGTCAGGGTGCGCCTTCTCGATCTCGTCGAAGAGCACCACCCTGTAGGGACGCCGGCGCACCGCCTCCGTGAGCTGGCCGCCCTCGTCGTAGCCCACGTATCCAGGCGGCGCTCCGATGAGCCTGGACACGGTGTGCTTTTCCATGTACTCCGACATGTCTATGCGCACCATGTTCGCCTCGTCGTCGAACAGGTACTCGGCCAGCGCGCGGGCCAGCTCCGTCTTGCCCACGCCGGTGGGTCCGAGGAAAATGAAGCTGCCATAAGGGCGGTTGGGATCGCTCAGACCCGCCCTCGCGCGGCGTATGGCGTCGGACACCGCCGCGATGCCGGCGTCCTGGCCGATGACGCGGTCGTGCAGCCGCTCCTCCATGTGCACCAGCTTCTCGGCCTCGCTTTCGAGCAGCCTGTCCACGGGTATGCCCGTCCAGGTCGAGACCAGCGCGCCTATCGCCTCCGCGTCGACCGTATTCGCGCCGCCATCGCCGCGGGCCGACTCCACTTGCACGCGCTCGAACTCCTGTTGCAGCCTCAGCCGTTCCACGCGGAGTTCCGCGGCCTTCTGGTAGTCCGCGCACTGCGAGGCCGCCTGTTCCTCGTCCTCGAGACGCCGCAGTCGCGACGCCTCGTACTGCAGCTCCGGCGGCAGCATCTGGGACTCGATGCGCACCTTGCTGGCCGCCTCGTCTATCAGGTCCACCGCCTTGTCGGGCAGCAGCCGCTCGGTCACGTAGCGGCTGCCCAACCGCACGGCGGCATCCAGCGCGCCGTCCTCGATCTTCACCTTGTGGTGCGCCTCGTACCTGGGACGCAGCGAGCGCATCATCTCCAGGGCGGTCTCGGTGTCCGGCTCCTCCACCAGAATGGGCTGAAAGCGGCGTTCCAGGGCGGCGTCCTTCTCGATATGCCTGGTGTACCCATCCACCGTCGTGGCCCCCAGGCACTGGAGCTCGCCACGAGCCAGCGCGGGCTTGAGCATGTTGCTGGCGTCCAGCGCGCCCTCAGCCGCGCCCGCCCCCACAACCGTGTGGAGCTCGTCGATGAACAGGATGATCTCACCCTTCGCCTGCCGTACCTCGTCCATCACGCTCTTGAGCCGCTCCTCGAACTCGCCCCGGAACTTCGCGCCGGCCACCAGCGCGCCCATGTCCAGCGCGAGCAGGCGCCTGCCCTTCAGCTCGTCGGGCACGTTGCCGGACACGATCGCCTGCGCGAGGCCCTCGGCGATGGCCGTCTTGCCCACGCCCGCGCCGCCTATGAGCACGGGGTTGTTCTTCGTGCGGCGAATGAGCGTCTGCATCGCCCGCGCTATCTCAGTGTCCCGCCCAATCACGGGATCCAGTTTGCCCTCTTCCGCGAGCCGTGTAAGGTCCACGCTGTAGCGTTCAAGCGAGCGGTAGCGCTCCTCCGCTCTCGGATCAGTTATCCTGTTACTGCCGCGCACGGCCTGGAGCGAGCGGTAGACCCGCTCCTGGTCGATTCCGAACTCCCGCAGCAGCGCCGGCGCCCCGTCTCCTTCCTCCTGTGCCAGGGCAAGGAGCAGGTGCTCGGCTCCGATGTAATCGTCCTTGAAGCGCCGGGACTCGGCATCAGCGCGTGTCAGCATGTCCGTCACCCTCGGCGACGGGAATATCTGGTTGGAGTCCCGTCCCAGCTTGGGCCACTGGACGAGCATGGACTCCAGCCGGTCGTGTAGCTCGGTCACGGTCGCGCCGATATCCGCCAGCACGTCGGTGGCCACGCCGTCTTTCTGCTCCAGCAGCGCCAGCAGCACGTGCTCGCAGTCCCACTGGATGTGCCTGTAGCGGCGCACGATCTCCTGGGACCTGCCGAGCATCTCGCGCGCCTGTTCCGTGAACCGTTCCGGACGTAGTACCATGTTCGCCTCCTTGTGCTGCCAGGGCGGGCACGCGGCTGCGGATTCGGTGGGGCCTGCCCACTGCCAACGCGCATTCGCTTGGCGTATGTCAGCATTATATCACAGCCTTTGATACGGTTATACTCAAGTTTGGTAAGTGGGCACGTTCAGCACTTGTGATGCGAGCTTTCGCAGTCCACGCCAATCTGAGGTCGTCAAGAGAACTGAGGTCTCCGCGCGGCCACACTGGCGCGCGTTCGTCTTGACAGCGCGGCGAGCGCGGTGCGACACTTGACGCACACCTCGCGCCCCGGCCCGGAGACGTATTTGATAATCGACATACACACTCACACCTACCCCACTTCAATAGACAGTGAGTTGACACCGGAAGAACTGATCAAGGAATCGAAGAGGCTTGGCCTCGACGGCATTTGCATCACCGACCACGACGGCTTCTGGGACCCCGAGGAGATCCACCAGCTATCGCGAGACTTCAACTACCTGGTGATTCCGGGCTGTGAGGTGACTACCGAAGAGGGGCACCTGCTGGTCTACGGGCTCTCAGAGTACATTTTCGGAATGCACCGCGCGTCGATGGTAAAGCGGATGGTGGACGAGGTTGGCGGCGTGATGGTGGTAGCGCACCCTTACAGGCGCACATACAGGGAAGAGGCGGACAGCGGCGCCGCGGCCTACGACGAGATGCTGGACCGCGCGGCGCGCAACGACGTGTTCAGGAGCGTCGACGCCGTGGAGGTACTCAACAGCAGGGGTTCGGACCACGAGAACGAGTTCTCGCGCGGCATCGCCCAAAGGTTCGGCCTGAAGGGCACCGGCGCGAGCGACGCCCACAAGCTCGCGGACGTGGGCACCTACGCCACGGAGTTCGAGCGCCCCATCCACTCCCTCGAGCAGTTCATACACGAGCTCAGGGCCGGCCGGTTCAGCCCCGTGGCCCTCGAAAAGCGCTCGCGCCTCAAGGTCGCTCTCTAGCCCAGGACGGAACTATGCCGGAAACTCTGTTGGAAGTGCGCGACCTGCACACCTACTTCTTGGCCAAAGAGGGCACGGTCAAGGCCGTCAACGGCGTCTCGTTCACCCTCGAGGAGGACAGCGTCCTCGGCCTGGTGGGCGAGAGCGGCTCAGGCAAGACGGTGACCGCGCTGTCCATACTCCAGCTCGTGCCCTTCCCGGGCAAGATAGTGGAAGGCAGCATCACCTACAACGGTGAGAGCCTGCTCGACATGTCCACCGAGCGGCTGCGCGCCTTACGCGGCCAGGAGATTTCGCTCATCTTCCAGGACTCCGGCGCTGCGCTCAACCCAGTGATCCCCATCGGCCGGCAGGTCGAAGAGATTATGCTCGAGCACACGGACATGGGGAAGCGGCAGGCGCGGGCTACGGCCGAGGACCTTCTGAAGCAGATGGGCATCCCCGACGCGCGCCGGATGCTGGACCAGTATCCCTTCCAGCTAAGCGGCGGCATGGCCCAGCGCGTGATGATGGCGATAGGCGTCGCACTCAACCCGCGCGTGCTCATCGCCGACGAGCCGACGTCGAATCTGGACGTCACGCTGCAGGCCGAGATGCTGCAACGGCTACGGCGGCTGCGCCAGGAGAACCACTCCGCCATCATGCTGATCACGCACGACCTCGGCGTGATCGCGCAGATGGCCGAGCGAGTGGTGGTGATGTACGGAGGAACGGTTGTCGAGCAGGCCACGACGCGCGACCTTTTCGCCCGCCCCTATCACCCCTACACGTGGGGGCTGTTTCAGGCGCTGCCAAGGCTCGACGCGCCACAGCGCGCGCTCACGCCCATGCGGGGCGCGCCGCCGCAGATGGTGGACCCGCCGGACCAGTGCCCCTTCCTGCACCGCTGCTCGAAGGCCACCGCCGAGTGCCGCACCAGCCCGCGGCCGCCGCTGGACGAGGTCGCGGCGAGCCACTGGGTGGCCTGCTACAACCCCATCGGCTACAACTAGCGCGCCCGCCCCACCCGCTCCCGGCTCACCGCAACCAGCGACGCCGCCAGCATCTCCACCGCCAGCCGCTCGCCGGCCTCGCCACGCTTGATGCTCACGTCCGCCTCCAGCAGCTCGCGGTGCATCGCCGCGAGCTGCCCGAAGCTCAGCCGGCTCTCCTGCCCCATCACCCGCCGCGCGGCGAACTCCGGTATGCCCAACGAGCGGCCTATCTCGGCCGAGGCCAGCCCTCGCCCACGCATCTCCTTTGCCAGCAGCAGATGGCGCACCTGCCTCGCGAGCATCGCGATGATGAAGGCCGGCGCGGCGCCCGAGTCCAGCGTCCGCAGAACCTGAGCCATGGCGGCCGAGGCGCGACCCTCGATTACCGCGTCCACCGTCTGAAAGATGTTCGCGTCCCTCGAGTAAACCACCACCCGCCGCACGTCGTCACGGGATACGGTCTCGCGCCAGCGGTACACGGCCAGCTTTTCCAGCTCGCTCGCGATTACCCTCAGGTTGCCCCCCACCGAGTCGGCGAGCTCTGCGGCCGCGTCCGGCGCGATGGCCATACCCTGCGACGAGGCGCGGTCAAGGATCCACCGGCGCAGGCCGTCACCCCTCGGCGTGCGGAAGCCACGCAGCGTGGCGTGCTGGCGCACCTTGACGAGGAGAGGGTTGGTCTCGGCGAGCGGACCATCGACAAATACGAGGTCCGTGGTTGGCGGAAAACCGGGCAGCAGACCGTCCAGGCCGTCCCACTGTCCCAGCGCGGCGCGAGCGCCCCTGCCGCGCGTGCCGCCGCCGCGCCCTCGTGTCTCGAACCGGCCCAGCAGCCCGTCGACGGACACCAGCCGCTTGTTCGCCATGAAGGGCACGGCGTAGCAGGCCTGTGCGACCTGGTTGAAGGTCGCGTCCGCGCCCGACAGCGCCGTTACGTTCGAGTCACGCATCTCCTCGGGAGTAACCCGCTCCCTCAGCGCGGCCAACTCCTCGCGAATCGAGAACTCGTCGTCACCGTAGAGCACGTATAGCAAGCGGCGGTACTCCTCTGAGTAACTGCTCAAAATGGAAAGCCATCCTCGAATGCCCGAAGGGCACACAGGTGCTGGTGGTCAGGAATTGTGGCCGCGAGGCTAGCCTATATCAGACGCCGGAGTTCCTCGGTACTACCGTCCAGGGTATCGGCAAGGCTCCTGTACTTGCGGACTCGGCCGGCGTACATTCGAGCGCCAACCATCGCGGCAGCCGATACTGGCTCACCAACGCTGGCGTGGGTCAGCGCAGCACCCGCCGCGGTCCAGACTGAGGCCTCAGCGACTCGACGGCCACCTCGTTTGAACGCCTCGTTCACCGTGGAACGACCCGTCAGTACCCGCTGCCCCTCGACAATCACGGCGACGCCTATAGACACCACGGGTACAGCGTCAAGCGCGTACTCTGCACCGTGGTGTAGTGCGTTGACAAGGTCGGACTCACCCCACTCCTGCACCTGGGACTTTGCAGCCTCGGTCATCTCCTCATTCGAAAGGCCCTCGGCGGACAACACGCCTGGCGTTTCTGAAGCGAACTGGCCACGTTCTTCTGGAACTATGACCTTGATGCCAGGATACTTATCAAGGTGGTCTTTCACGTAACCTATCCGCGTAGTCGCCTTTGCTTGTAGGGCTTCAACCTGCTCGCCAGCGCGATCCAAGATCCTGAGATCGAAGCCAGGCTGAGTTGCTGACTCCGCAAGCTGGACGGTTTCTCCATCTCCAAGGACAACTCCTCCCACGCTGCCACCGCTCTCCAAACGGTCGCGAATGAGAATTTCAAAATACTTGCCCTTTACACCGTTGACTATTCCCTGAAGGTACTCAGGGCTACTACCAGCGAGTGACTCAACGCTCATGCCGGGAAACTGCCTCTCAAACGCCTCTTGCAGAAGTGGGTGCTCATCAGGTTCGAGCCCGAGATTCGTAAGGTCGTCAATGCCCACGTCGGCCGCAATGGCCGCCAGCTCGAGCACCTCGCGCTCGTGCCGTCTTTGGTAATACTCGCCAATCTCCATGAGAGACTCTCGCTCGGAAGGAGGGTACGACGATGCCAATACACCGATGTCATTAAACTCCATCAGACGAACCTCAGAACAATACTTACAACCGACAGGATGATGGCAGCAAGGCAAATTGCCAAAACAACTCGATTTACGGAAGATGCTCCCGTCCCTGCTTCGTGCGCCTCCAAACTGGTGGAAGCGTCGATCCGTTCACGTAGCTCGCCAATTGCCTCATCCAGTCGATCCAACTTCGCGGCAATCGTCTCCTGCGACTCGCGCACGCTTTCTATGCCGTCCTCTAGCTGCAACTGCTTCTCGGCCGTAGCCGTTTGATCGCGGTAAAGGCCAACCAACACTGTAGTCGCCGCTTCCACGAACTCCTCGAACTTGCGAATATCCTGCCCGGTTGCGGTGTCAAACACTCCCTTCACTCTACCCATGAACCCGCCGCTTTCCTCATCGCTTTCCGGGAGATCGATGTGTGGCGCTCGTTCCCCAATGATGTCCGCCATGGCGACTACTGCGTCTCTGTCTGATACGTCGCACTGGACACCACCTTCCGAAGTCAAGAAGGTAATACCTCGAGACCACCAACCTGTTCGAATTTCGATACCAGTAATATCTTCATAGCCCAACTCCAACTCAACCGTCTCTTCTGTTGGGAACAGAAGCCTTTGGTCGGTAGCTACGACAGCGTTGCCCGCCAATGTGGCCAATATTCCCCGAATAGGCTCGCCTTCCGCAACTGCGCCTTCTATGACCCTCAGTAATTCCTCGGACAGACTTTGGTCGCCTAGAACCCTCTCTTCGATTGCCACTTCCCACTCCTGCTGAAGTCATCCACTGACGGACTCCAAGACGTTGCTTGCCTCGTGTGCTAGAATGGGCGAAACGCCACGGGAGGAAAGCGAGGCGATGTTGGGCAGAGCGCTACTGCTGCTGCTGTCGTGGACCGGAATCCCCCGGCTGCTTGGCCGACTTTTGCGGGACAGCCGCGTCCCGCTTCGCGCCAAGTTGCTCGTGCTGGCGACCGCCGTGTACATCGTCTCCCCGTTCGACCTCGTGCCCGACATGATACCATTGCACGGGTGGATAGACGACATCCTGGCGCTTCTGCTGTCGTCGGTGATGTTCCTGGGCATGGTGCCGGGCGAGGTCCTGTTGGAGCACCTGCGAGGCCTGAACTCGCCGACCGCGCCCAGCGCCGACGACGTCAAGCGGAGCGGCGGCGGCGGCAACGTGATCGACGGCGACTACCGCAGAGTCGACGACTAGGCGCAGGCCGGGAACATCTAACTCCATATGCAAGTCGGCATCGTGGGCTTGCCCACAAGCGGCAAGACTACAGTATTCTCGGCCCTCGTGGGCCACGCCGCCCAGCCCGGCGCGAGAGCCAGGCCCAGCATTGGCGTGGTGAAAGTGCCCGACCCGCGGCTGGACGCGCTCGCCGAGTTGTTCGGCTCCAGGCAGGTGGTACAGGCCGAGGTGGCCTTCGTAGACCTTCCCCCCGCGCCCGAGGGTTTCGGGGAAACGCGCGGCATCGGTGGCCAGTTCCTCAACGATCTCCAGGCTGTCGACGCACTGATGGTCGTCTCCCGCGCCTTCGACGACCCCTCGGTGCCGCACCCCACGGGCAGCGTGGACCCCGTCCGAGACGCCGAGGCGATGTTGTACGAGCTGGTCTTTTCGGACATCGAAATTATCGACCGACGAATCGCGCGCCTGCAATCGGGCCTCAAGGGCGCCAAGGCTGCCGAGCGAGCGGAGATCAACGGCGGATTGGACCTCATGGCGCGCCTGAAGGCGGGGCTGGAGACCGGCGTGGCCGTCGGCAGCCAGCGATTGTCGGAGGCCGAGGCACCGGCCATAGCGGGCTACCGCTTCCTCACCGCCAAGCCATGCATCGTAGCCGCCAACTCCTCGGAGGATGCGGCGGCGGACGACCTGGCGGCGCTGGAGCGCGGCCTTCGCGACGGCCTGGACTGGCCGAATCTGCGCGCCCTCGCGCTTCGCGGCAAGCTCGAAATGGAGCTCGCGCAGATGGAGCCGGAGGACGAGATCGAGTTCCGCGCGATGATGGACGCCCCCGAGCCGACGCTCCAAGCCGTGATCGAGCTCGCTTACGAGGCGCTGGACCTGGTTACGTTCTTCACCGGCAACCAGCGAGAGCTGAGGGCCTGGCCTGTGGTTGGGGGCACACCCGCATCGAGGGCCGCCGGCAAGATACACTCGGACTTCGAGGCCGGCTTCATCCGCGCCGAGGTGGTTGGCTTCCACGACTTTACCCGCTGCGGGGGCTACGCCGAGAGCCGCAGGCAGGGCCTGCTCCGCCAGCAGGGCCGCGACTACGGGGTGCGGGACGGCGACGTGATACACTTTCTTAGCAATGTCTGAGCGCCCGCAGTCCGTCACACCCCCCGGCCATCCCCCCGCATCCCCGCTCGCCCTCTACGTCCACATACCCTTCTGCGAGACCAAGTGCCCCTACTGCGACTTCAACACCTACACGGCCATTGAGCCGCTGATTCCGTCGTACTGCGACGCCCTTTGCCGGGAAATCGCCATGTGGGGCGACGCCCTGGGCCGCCCGGGGCTGTCCAGCGTATTCTTCGGCGGCGGCACTCCCTCGTATCTGCCCGCCGAACGCATAGAGCAGGTGATGGCCGCGGTGAGTAGCGCGTTCAGGGTGCGCCCGGACGCCGAGATCACACTCGAATCCAATCCCGGCGACCTTTGCGAGGGCAAGCTGGCGGCCTACCTGAGCTGCGGCGTCAACCGCCTGAGCATCGGAGTGCAGACATTCGACGACGGACTGCTGCGGCTGCTCGGGCGAAGACACTCGGCCCAGGAGGCTGCGGACGCTTACGCCCTGGCTGAGTACGCCGGCTTCGACAACGTGAGCATCGACCTGATGTACGGGCTGCCCCACCAGACTCTCGAACAGTGGCGGAGCACCCTGGAGCGCACCGGCGAGCTTGCGCCGCCACACGTGTCGATGTACTGCCTGACCCTGGAAGACGGCACACCCATGCAGCGCTGGGTCGCGGACGGCGCCCTGCCCGACCCGGACGCCGACCTCGCCGCCGACATGTACCTCCTGGCGCAGGAGGCCATGGCCCGTCTGGACTACCGACACTATGAGATCTCGAACTGGGCCGTCGAGGGCCGCGAGAGCGCGCACAACCTCGCATACTGGCTCAACCAGCCGTACATTGGCGTTGGCCCAGGGGCGCACTCCCACTACGCCTCCTGCCGCTTCTCCAACATCCGGTCGCCCCGGGAGTACGTGCGCAGGCTGAACGGTGACTCCGCCGCGGCCTGGCGGCCCGACCGCCTGGACAGCGTCGCGCTGGCGTCGATGCCTGTCGTGCACGAGGTGGAGACCATAGACCGCCGGCTGGCAATGGCGGAGACGCTGATGATGGGGCTGCGGCTGGACCGCGGCGTAGAGGACTCGGAGTTCGAACGCAAATTCGGCGAAACTCCCCGGAGCGCATACAGCGAGGCCGTGGCCGAGCTCGCCGAGCACGGCCTACTTAGCGCCGGCGGCGGTCGGCTGCGGCTGACCCAGCGCGGGCGAATGCTGGGCAACGAGGTGTTCAGCCGCTTCTTCGAGTAGCGTATCGGCGCGATCCGGCCTCCCGGCCAGCACCCCAAATTGCCGAGCGTTGCCGTATAATGTTGGTACCGTCCCATCATTGACCGAGAGGTTGCAAAGAGCTTATGGATCTGACATTTGAAAAGGGCAGCCCAAATAATCCCAGGGGCCACGCCTTCCTGGTGTTCACCGACTCCACCTGCCCCGGCGATATGTGGGCGACGTACCTCGTGGTACTTCCCATCTCCATCGACCTCGCCAAGTACGTCCCGCCATTTCTGATGGGCCAGCTCGGCGACGCGGACCACGAACTTTCCGCGTTCGCCTTCCCGCCGTTCCCCGAGAAGATCGAGAGCTACGACCAGCTTACAGAGCTTGCGGCCGAGCGCGAGGACGACGTGATCCTGGCCGGCGCCATCGAACCGTCGAATGTGGTTACCGCCATGTCGACGGTGAGCGCGGCTCTACAGCAGTACGCCGACGCCTGCGCGAGCCTCGATCCGGAGGAAGAGGACGTGGAGGCGGTAGACGAGGCCGAGGGCTTTGGCATCAACGAGGTGATGTACAGCCTGATGAACGATGGCGACAAGCTGAGCGAACTCACCAAGTTGGTGGGCAGGCTTCGCTACGCGATGGAGGGCGGCGAAGAGGTAATGGTCAAAGAGGCCGAGTCCGACATTCTAACCATGTCCAGGCTGCTGCCCGATAACCACCAGATCCCGCGGCTTCTGGAGGTCGCCAAGGCCGGAGGGAACGCCAACGCCGAACTGGCGCACCTGTACCTGCAAAGGTGCTTTCTCATTCTGCGCGAGGAGTACGCCAACCTCAGCGATCTGGACTCGCGAATCAGGCTGATCGAGTCGCGGCGGGAGCAGGCTTAGCGCGGCATCCCGGCGGGGCCTAATTCGCGTCCGCCTCCTGGAGCGCCGCCCGCAGGTGCGCCAGGGTCACGTTGCCGCCGCTCGCGACGAGCACGACCTTCCTGCCGGCCAGCCGGTCCCCCAACTTCACCGCCGCCGCCAGCGACGCCGCGCCCGCGTGCTCGACCAGGTTGTGCGTGTGCTGAAGGTGCAGCACTATGGCCTCGTTCATCTCCGACTCGCTAACGAGCACGAAGTCGTCCAGCATGTCGCGCAGTATCTCCTGCGTCAGCTCGAACCCCAGGCGCGTCGCCAGACCCTCGGCGACCGTGCTCATCTCCGACTCGACGACGCGGCCTTCCTTCCAGGACAGGTAGGCCGCCGGGGCGTTGGCCGCCTGCACGCCGATCACCTCCACGCCCGGGTTGACGCCCTTCGCCGAGATGCAGACGCCGCACGCGCCGCTGCCGCCGCCGACCGGCACGATGATTGTGTCCACGTCCGGCAGGTCCTCCATTATCTCCAGGCCGTATGTGCCGACTCCGGCGATGAGCGCCGGCTCGTTGGCCGAGTGGATGTAGCGGTACCCCTCCTCCCTGGAGGCGCGCTCCACGTACTCGCGCGACTCGTCGAAGTCCCTGCCGTAGAACACGATCTCGGCGCCAAGGTTTCGTATGGACTCCACCTTGTCGGGATTCGCCCCCTCCGGCACGACGATGACCGCCTTGACGCCAAACACGCTCGAGGCGTAGGCGACGGATTGGCCGTGGTTGCCGGTGGACGCGGTTATCACGCCGCGGCGGCGGTCCTCCTCGCTGAGCTGCGAGATAAAGTTGAAGCCGCCGCGCATCTTGAACGCACCCAGCCTCTGGTGATTTTCGTGCTTGACGTACACTTCTGCGCCCAGCAGCTTGTCCAGCGAAAGGTAGCGGTGCAAAGGCGTTCTCGACACGTAGGGGGCGACTCTCGCCCTGGCTTCCATCACGTCCAGGAGGGTGGGTCGTATCGGCAATGCTGTCTCCATTCGGTTAATCTTGTCGGTTGCTCAGGTTTGACGTTAGCAGCCTCAGCAGGCTATTTCGGCGGCGACGTCGGCGAATGCGTTGGCGTAGGCCGCCACTGCGGGGACGTCGACCGCTCCGGGCCAGCGGTCGCTGCGCATGTGGAAGTAGGCGTGGCCGCCGGCCATCGCGACGCAGCGCGCGCCCATGGCGTACACAACGTTGGATTCCGCGCCGACCATCTCGCCCTCACCTGCCAACGGCGTGTCCGGCGCGCCGCGGCGTTCGAGCGCCGCGCGCGCCGCGCTCTCCAACGAAGCGTCCGGCGCTCCCAGGCGCACGCCGGGACTGACGGCGGCGCCTATGGACGCCCCGAAGTGAATCCACGCCTGCGCGCCGCGCACCAATTCCTCCCTGCCAACCAGGAACTGGTGCACGCCCAGCAAGCCCAGCTCGTGGCCGGTGGTCGCGACGAACGTGACGTCCCTGGCGGGGGCTGCTCCGGACAGACGGCGCATCACCTCCAGCCAGCCCGCGATGCCGCCGCCCCTCTCAGCCGCGCACTGCCACCATCCGCTGCGTGGCGTCATAACCACCAGCGGCGGCAGCGTGCGGTCCCGGCCCGGCAGCGTCGCCACGACGTTGTACGACAGCGCGGGCCTGCGCGTCGCGCACGCGATCAGCCTCACCCGCGAGCCGTCTCGCACCGCATCGTTCAGCAAGCCGGCCGCTTCACCGCTCACCTGGAGAACGGGAGGGCCGAACGGCGACAGGAAGCGCGGCGCGTTGCGGCAGGCGAGGCCGGGGCTGACGCCACGGGTCACGACGACATAGGCGGAATGGCGCGGGGACTCGCGCTCGGAGTCGAAGTCGTCCTGGTACTCACCCGCGCCCACCTCGATCAGGCCGATCTCCGCGTCCGAGCCGACCGGCCCCAGCTTGCCCTCGACACCGTTCGAGCCGGTCGAGCCGCCATCGAACAGGGGCAGCCCCCGTACAATGCGCCCACCGGCCTCGACGCGGCACGCGCCGAGAACGAGACGGTCGAGCGCGACCTCCTCCAGCTCGACGCTAGTGGCGTACGCGCGGGACGTCTCAGCCAGCCACCGCGCGGACTCCACGTCGGCGGCCGTGCCCGTGCGGTGGTAACCCTGTGAGTCGAACTCGCGGATTACGTCCGAGATTCTGTCGTGTTGGGTCATGTGATGGCCCTTCTTTGGCAGCAAGCCCTAAATCGCCAGGTCGCGGCGCTGGAATGTGTACGCCGCCACCGCGAACAGCACCGCCGTCGCGGCCGCAAGCACCAGTGCGTGGGCGATGCTGATGCCGTTGGTGAGCGGGTCAACGGCGATGTAGTAGTAGAACAGTGAGAGATACTTGAGTGGTTCCAGCGCGTCCACCAGCGGAATGAAGGTGTGCAGCAGGTAGGCCGCCACTCCAACGGCGCTGCTGACGGCGAAAGTAGTGCCCGTCCTGCCCGTCGCGCTGCCGACGGCCAGCGCAAGTGCACCGAACGCCCAGCCAAGTAGAGCGAGCGACACGCAGGCCTGCGTCAGACGCCAGAGGTCGAGGCCCATGTCGAACAGCGCGGAGCCGACCAACAACGAGACCCAGACCGCTCCGACGAGCGCCAGGCTGGACACCAGCAGCGCGCCGAACTTCTGGGCCAGCGCCGACGTGCGGCTCACCGGGTTCGCCAGAAGCACGTCGATGGTGCCGTCGCGCTCCTCGCCCGCTATCGTGTTCGTGCCGAGGCGGATGACGAAAATCATCACCAGAACCGGAATAAACACGGCCAGCAACTGCGTGTTCACGAATCCCTCGCCCGAGCTCAGGCTCTCGAATCCGCCGGATAGCGCCTTCAGAAACTCGGAATCGCCCAGGATGTCGTCCAGCTGCGTGTTGTCCTTGAAGCTCGGATAGGTGGCGCAGGTTATCAGCGACGCTACGATAATGCCGAGCTCCCACCACAACATGGAGCGGCGCTGGTCCCGGAGCGACTTGAGGAAAATGTTGCTAAGCATCGGGTACGCCTTCGCTGTAGTAGGCGAGAAACACGTCCTCCAGGGCGGATTCGTGCGTGAACAGCTTGGTCACGCTGTGCCGCGCGAGCGTCTTGACAACCGCATCGGGGCTGCCGATGACATCGAAGGTTACGGCATCGCCGCTCACGCTGACGGCGGCGACACCTGGCACGGACTGGAACTCTTCCGCCGTGAAGTCGTCGGC
This sequence comes from Dehalococcoidia bacterium, assembly GCA_965262385.1. GTDB lineage: Bacteria > Chloroflexota > Dehalococcoidia > Lucifugimonadales > CATOSD01 > CATOSD01. The sequence continues at coordinate 1,291,950 of CBDHFB010000016.1, forward strand.
TATGCGCGCCTCGAACCTGTGGAACGCCTTCTGTACGATGTCGTTGACGTCCTCGACGGCGATGAGCCGCCCGCCCCTGATGAAGGCCACGCGGTCGCAGACCCGCTCGACCTCCGGCAGGTTGTGGGAGGAGAAGAACACCGTGCGTCCGTCCGCCTTCACCTCGTCGATCATGTCGTAGAAGGTCTGCTGCACCAAGGGGTCCAGGCCGCCTGTCGGCTCGTCCAGCACTATCAGCTCCGGCCTGTGCATGAACGCCTGTATCAGCCCCACCTTCTGCTTGTTGCCGCGCGACAACTGCGAGAACTCGCGGCCCAGGTTCGCGTCCAGGCGGTCAGCCAGGTCGCGGGTGTAGTCCCAGTCCACGTCGCCGCGCAGGTTGGCCATGTAGGTGAGCACTTCCTCGCCGGTCATGCTGTCGTACAGAGAGAACTCGCCCGGAAGGTAGCCTACCCGGCGCTTGATCGCGACGCTGTTGGCGCGGGTGTCCATGCCGAACACCGTGGCCGAGCCGCTGGTGGGTCTGATGTGGTCGAGCAGCACGCGTATGGTGGTCGTCTTGCCCGCCCCGTTGGGGCCGAGGTATCCGAACACCTCGCCGCGCCGCACTTCCATATCCGCGTCCACCACGGCGGCCACGCTGCCGTAGCTCTTGGTTAGGCCCCTGGTGCGGATTACGACCTCGGAGTCGTTAAGGCTCAATCGCTCACCGCCAGTGTCGCCTCGGCGACCCCTATAAGCTTGCCGCCCTGGTTGACTCCCTTTATCTCGCAGTCCACCAGTTTCTGGCCGCCCTCCACGCGCTTGCCGGTGACCGTGCCGGTAAACTCCACCGTGTCCCCCGGCCGGAACGGCTCTATCGCCTTGAACAGCAGGCGGCCGTTGCCGTACAGCGACCCGTTGGGCAGCCAGTGCTCCAGCATCTGGTTCAGGTAGGCCATAGTGGTAACGCCCGCGTTGAGGGTGCCACCGAACATGCCCTCCTTGGCGAACTCGGGGTCCGTGTGGATGTTTCGGGGCATCTCCATGTCCTCGCCCTCGGACAGGCGCGCGCCGTCTATGGTCTCCTGAGTCTCGCCAATCGTAAAGGGCGTAAGTGCGTCACCCGGCGCTATGTCGTCGAATGTAAGCTTGCCTGCGGTTGTAGCCATATCATGGCACCTCCATGTGTCTCTTCCCAATTGTCCCTTCCCCCTTGACGGGCTGACAGGAGTAGGCATCGGGAATGAGCCTTCCAAAAGTCCCTTCCCCCTCGCAGGGGGAAGGTTAGAGCCTGCCCCGTACTCGATACGGGGATGGGGGTGAGCCGCGCTCTAATCCGGCCTCTTCTGCCCCTGTGCGTACTCGAATATGCACGTGTAGTCGTACTCGCCAATCTTGTCGCCTGCCTGGTTGCTCGCCTCCACCCGAATTGTCACGAACTTGTTGCCGCGCCGCTCGTACTTGTCCACCACGTGGCCGAAGCTCGTGATCGTGTCGCCCTCGCGCATCGGCGCGAACCAGCGCACCTCGCACTTAGCGAACGGCGTCTGGAACGGGTTCTCCCTGGCGTGCTCCTGGGCCACGAAACCGTTGTTGGCCGCGATGTCGCCCCGGCGCAACGGCGCGACGCGGAAGATGGTCGACGGCATGGCGCTGTCGGGCACAGCACCCTCGTCCAGGCTGTATGCGGGGTTGTGGTTACGAACCGCCCCGGCGTAGGCCGCTATCAACTCGCCCGTCACCTCCACCTGGACCTCGGGCGACGCCTGGCCGATTTCCACGACGGCATACTCCCACCTGCGCTCCTGTTCGTCCATGAATCCCTCCAGTTATGGATGACGCCACGATAGTAAATTGCGTTGGTGAGGTTGTCAATCGACGTAGCATGGGTCTTCCATCGGAAGTGATATACTAGCCGCGTCCGCCGGCCCGGCGCGCGGCAGGCGGCGCCAAGCCGACAATCACCTCTCCACGTGACAACCCCGCGACAATCCAAGGAGCTCACATGTTCCGCATTGGCATCGACGTAGGCGGCACCTTCACCGACTTCGTGGTAGTCCCGGACGGGCAGCCCCCTCGTCAGTTCAAGACCGTATCTACCCCGCGAGACCCCTCGGAGGGCGTGCTGCGGGGTCTCGAAGAGGCAGCCGCCGCCCATGGCCTGTCTATAGAAGGGCTGCTCGCCGAAACCGAGATGCTGATACACGGCACCACCGTCGCCACCAACACTCTGGTCGAGCGAAAGGGCTCGCGTGTCGGGCTCATCACCACCGACGGCTTTCGGGACCTGCTCGAGATGCGCGAGGGACTGAAGGAGGACCGCTACAATCTGCGCATGGAGCCGGTGCAGCCGCTGGTGCCGCGCTACCTGCGGCTGGGCGTGCCGGAGCGCGTGCGAGCAAACGGCGAGGAGGAGGAGCCGCTCGACGAGGCCGCGCTGGACGAGGCGCTGGACACGCTCGCGGGCGAGGGCGTCGACGCGCTGGCGGTCTGCTTCCTCTTTTCGTACCTGAACCCCGAACACGAGCGCCGCGCCGCGGAGCGAATCAGGGACAGGTTCCCCGGCGCCTACGTTTCGCTGTCCCACGAGGTGATCCCGCAGATAAAGGAGTTCGACCGCCTCAGCGCTACCGTCATCAACTCCTACGTCGGCCCCGTCTTCGGCGACTACCTGATGCGCCTGAGAGAGCGGCTCAGCACGTTCAGCCGCGTAAACGACATCCTGATAATGCAGTCCAACGGTGGCGTGGCCTCCATAGAGGATTCCAGTCGCCTGGCCGTCGCCGCCATCCTGTCCGGACCTGCGGGCGGCGTGAGCGGCGCGGCGAGGTACGGCGAGGGCCTGGGTGAATCGAAAGTCATCGGCTTCGACATGGGCGGCACGAGCGCGGACATCTCGCTCATCGAGGACGGCTCGCCCCACCTGACCAACGAGAAGTTCGAAGCGGGCTGGAAGATAGCCGTGCCCGCCATAGACATACAAACGCTCGGCGCGGGCGGAGGGAGCATCGCGCGCGTCGACGGCGGCGGCATCCTGCGCGTCGGCCCCGACAGCGCGGGCGCAGACCCCGGCCCCGTGTGCTACGGCCGCGGCGGCGAAGAGCCAACGGTAACCGACGCCAACCTGCTGCTGGGCTACCTGGACGCCGGCAATTTTCTGGGGGGACGTGAAAGGCTCGATGTCGCATTGGCGGAGCGGGCGATCGAGGAGCGCGTCGCGCGCCCTCTCGGCATCGACACGCTGGAGGCAGCCCTCGGCGTCCACAAGGTTGTCTCCACCACAATGGCCGAGGGCATACGGCTGATGTCGGTAAAGCGCGGGGTCGACCCGCGGGACTTCGCCATACTCGCCTTCGGCGGCGCGTCCGGCCTGCACGTGAGCGCCGTGGCCCGCCAGCTCCAGATTGAAAGGGTGTACGTGCCGGCGGCAGCGCCGGTGCTCTCCGCGCTTGGGATGCTTTGCACCGACCTGCAGTACGACGCCTCCCTCTCCCACCCAGCGAGCCTGGATGGGATCGACCTGGACACCGTGCGCGCGATTGTGTCGCGGCTGGAGGCGCAGGGACGCGACAGGCTGAAGGCGCAGGGCGTGGGCGACGAGGACACGGCGATTACCATATCCGCCGACATGCGCTACCTCGACCAGATATACGAGGTCAACATTCCTGTCCCGGACCTGTCGCTACCCCCAGAAGAGCTGCTACAGGAATGGGCGGCGAACTTCCACCGGCGCTACGAGGAGCTGTACTCGTACCGCCAGTCCGACCAGGAGATTCGCCTCGTCACGCTGCGGGTGTCGGCGCTGGGCCGGCTGCCCAAGGCGGACCTCTCGGCGCAGACGCCCGCGGACGGCGCGACCGCCCCGAAGGGCAGCCGCCGCGTGTTCCTGGGAGAATGGCGTGACGTGCCCGTGTACGCGATAAGCGAGCTTACCCGCGACGCCGAAATCGAGGGGCCGGCCATCCTGGAATCAGACTTCACCACCGTGCTCGTCGACGAGGGCGACACGGCGTCGCTCGACCGCTTCGGGGGCGTTGCGATGCGTGTGGCCGCCGGGGACCGGCGTGGGCGCGAGCGGACGGCAACCGCGACGCCCGACCCCGTCACTCTGGCCGTGGTCGAGAACCGCCTGGAGTCAATCGCGCTGGAAATGATGGAGGTGATGCTGCGCACCTCGATGTCGCAGATACTCAACTCCAGCCGCGACTTCTCTACCGCGGTGCTGGACGCCGACTGCCAGCTCGTGGCCCAGGGCGAGGGCATACCCGTGCACATCAGCGCGCTGCCCATCGCGGGCGCGGCGGTGCGCGACTACTTCGGCGACGACATATCGCCGGGGGACCTGTTCGCGCTCAACGACCCCTACTTCGGGGGCAGCCACCTGCCGGACATAACCGTCATACGGCCCATCTTCCACGACGGTGATCTGCTCTTCTACTCGGTCAACAGGGCGCACCACAGCGACGTGGGAGGGGCAACGCACGGCGGCTACAACCCGTCGGCGAGCGAGATCTACCACGAGGGGCTGCGCATCCCGCCCCTGCGCATCCACGACCGGGGCGAGCCGCGGCGCGACCTGCTTCAGATGCTCTCAGCCAACGTGCGTCACCCCGAGAACTTCCTGGGCGACCTGAACGCGCAGATTGGCTCGGTGGACATCGCCGCGCGCCGCATCGGCGAGCTGCTGCGGGTCTACGAGCCGGGCTCGCTGAAGCGCATCATCACCGAGATTCTCAACGCCACCGAACGGCAGGTGCGGCAGTTCATCTCCGATTGGCCCGACGGCGTGTACCGCGGCGAGTCGCTGGTCGACGACGATGGTTTCGATTCGAAGATGATCCCCATACGCGCCACCGTGACCATAGATGGCTCGTCGATGGACATCGACCTCAGCGAGTCCAGCCCACAGGTGACAGGCTTCATCAACAGCGCTTACGCCAACACCCGCTCGCTGGCCCACGCCGCGATCATGTACATGGCCCCCTCGGACGTGGCCAAGAACGAAGGCTCGATGCGCCCGGTCACAGTCACGGCTCCAAGGGGGCTCGTGGTCAACGCCAACCCTCCCGCGCCGGTGTGCATGAGCACCAACCACTGCGCCGAGGAGATCGTGGAAGCGGTGTTCAAGGCGCTCGCGCCGGCCGTGCCGCTGGCCGTGAACGCGGGCTTCTCGCGAAGGCTCAGGTTCGCCATTACAGGTGTGGATCCCCGCACCGACCGCGCCTTCATCTGGCACTTCTTCATGGCGCGTGGCGGCGGCGGGGCGTCCTACGCACACGACGGCTGGCCCAACGTGGGCGAGGTGAACGTCGCCGGGGGCATTCGCTCGCCGAGCGTCGAGGTGACCGAGGAGCGCTTCCCCCTGTTCGTCCGCCGCCACGAGCTGCGGCCCGGCTCCGCGGGGGACGGCGCCCGGCGCGGCGGCCTTGGCGCCGTCTGCGAGATGGTGTACGAGGGCGCGGGCGACGCCCGGCTCAACACCGCGGGAGACGGCACCGTCAACCCGCCGTTCGGCCTGTTCGGAGGCGAGCCGGGGCTGCCCCACATCTACAGCATCATCTCCAACGGCAGGGAGCGCGTTCTGGGCTCGAAGGAAACGGGCGTGGTCGTCAGACCTGGCGACACCATCCTGTGCCTGTCGTCCGGGGGCGGCGGGTACGGCGACCCGACGGAGCGCGATCCGGCGCTGGCAGACTGGGACGCGAAGAACGGCTACTTGACGCTGTAGGCGGCCAGATGGCGCGCCTTGTGGGTGCGGCGCACTCAAGCCACGTTGTCGACGGCTGCGGGAGCGTGTAAAGTAAAAGCGTCCAATTCATCTTGACCTGAATGGGAAGTCCGATGAGCCTCAGCATCGAGAAAGAAGATACCAGCCGGCTGGCCAGTGAGTTGGCAGAGCTTACCGGCGAGACAAAGGCCGAGGCGGTGACGGTCGCGATAAAGGAACGCCTCGAGCGCGAGCGGGACATCCAGAAGCGTCTTCAAGCGGATGCGGGCCATCTCTAAACGTTTCGCCGAGTCGCTGCGAGACGGGCCGTCAGCAGTAGAACATGGCGCTTATCTTTACGACAAGCGCGGATTGCCGAAGCGCGACCCTAGATTCTCCTGAGTATCCTGTCGTATTCCCGGTGCGGCCCAATCCAGAACTATAGGATGTCGCCCCCGTACAGTACCCCAAGCGCGCGATAGTCGTCGCTCACTCGCGCCGAATAGACCGGCCGCCGTCGGCTGACGCGCTTGAAGTGTAAGCTGGGATGATTGGGGTCTGACGCGAAGAAACGGTATGACTCCCTCGCCTGTCGTCTTACGTGGACTGAAAGGAGTCGATACTCATCCCAAAAGCTCTCAAGCGCGAACGAACGCAAAGTTAGAGTTCGTCCGAGTCTAGAGGTCGTGTCAGTCCTGCACGATGCGCCGCAACGGCCTCGTCAGCCAGTTGCTCCAACAGGTCCTCGGATTCTGGGCGGCTGAACAATTCTGCCCAACGCAGTTCAGACTCCAGTTCGCACAGGAGGAATCGGGCGAACCTGTCCTGTTCTTCCTGCGGAAGTTCGGATGCTTTCGCAAAGGCTTGTTCAAGAAGTTCAGTCATGTTCTCTTCCTCTCTTCAACTGTTTGCGCGCCCCTCACCGCGTGCGAGGATTGAGCACGTCGTTGAGCGAGTCGCCCAGCAGGTTCCAGGCCAGCACGATGGTCCAGGCCGCCGCGCCGGGCGCGAGCAGCATCCACGGCACCTCGCGCAGCGCGCTCAGCGAGCCGGCCTCCAGCAGCATCGTGCCGAGGCTGGGCTTGGGCGGCTGAACGCCCAGCCCCAGCCAGCTCAGGATGATCTCCGCGCCGACCAGGGCGCCCATCGACATGCTGACCGTCACCACTATGGGGCTGATGGCGTTGGGCAATATGTGGACGAACAGCATGCGGGGCGTGGACGTGCCCACCGCCCGCGCCGCGTCCACGAACTGCGACTCCTTGAGATACAGCACCTGGCCCCGCACCAGCCGCGCCATGCCGATCCAACCGAACGAGACCAGCGCCACCGATATGACAAGGTAGTCGGCGACGCCGCTCCTCGCCAGCCCGTCCAGGAAGGTGTGGTCCTCTATCCACCACACCATGCTCCGAATGCGGCCGCCCAGCGTCGCGGCTATGAGTATTATCAGCAGAATGTCGGGGAAGGCGCTGAACAGCTCTCCCGTGCGCATGATGATCGAGTCCACGCGCCGTCCCAGGTATCCGGCCACCAGCCCGAGCGTAACGCCCAGCACTAGCCCGCCCGTGGCGACCACGACAACAGTGATGATGACGGTGGTCTGCACCGCCCATACGACGCGCATGAGCACGTCGCGGCCCTTCAGGTCGGTGCCGGCCCAGTGGGACGTGTTCGGAGGCTTGCGTATCGCGGTGTAGTCCTGCTCCGTGTAGCCGTAGGGGGCGAAGAAGGAGACCACCGGCGCGAATATGCCCAGCAGGTAGACGACGGCGAGCGCCGCCATGCACGCGAGCGCGATTCGCTTGCGAACGAGGCGCGCCCAAGCCAGGGAAAGGTGTCCCCTGGTGGGGCGGCCCAACTCCTGTTCGAGGCTCAGTTGACCCGTTGCCAAACCGGTCCCGTCCTCTCTCTGCCGGTGCGCCGGCGCCCGATCAGCTGTAGCGAATCCTGGGGTCTATCAGCGTGTAAACAATGTCGGCCACGAGGTTGGCCAGCACGAAGGCCAACGCGCCGACCAGGGTTATGGCCATAATCACGGGGTAGTCCCTGTTGAAGATGGCATCTATCGCCAGATTGCCCAAGCCGGGAATGCCCAGAATGCGCTCGGTGATGATGCCGGTGCTCAGTAGCCCCGGAAGCGAAAGCGAGATGACGGTGACCACCGGAATGAGCGAGTTCTTGAGCACGTGGCGAACGTCCACCACCACTTCCGACAGGCCCTTCGCGCGCGCCGTGCGTATGAAGTCCTGCCCCATCACGTCCAGCGTGCTCGCCCGCATCAGCCGCGCCAGCCCGGCCACGCCCGGTATGCCCATTGTAATGGCCGGAATAATCATGCGGACGTCCCAGAAACCGCCCCATCCCGAGCATGGCAGCCAGCTCAGCTTGAGGCAGAATGCCCACAGCATAAACGGGATGGACACCATGATGGGAATGGACATCAGTACGAGCGATATGCTCACCGTGGTGGGGTCTTCCCACCGCCCCTGTTTGTGCGCGACCCAGAATCCGAGCGGCAGGCCGAGGCCCACGCTTACGATCAACGCGGCGATGCTGACCTGGAACGATACCCAGACTTTCGCGCCCAACAGTTCGCTCACCGGACGGCCGCGAAATCGTATGCTCTCGCCCAGGTCGCCGCGCACGGCCCGCCAGATGTAGTCACCGTATTGCACGAAGAAAGGCCGGTTCAGACCGAGTTGTTCGCGCAGCCGGTTGGCCGTCTCCTCCTCGTAGCGCGCGCCCAATATCACCTGCACGGGGTCGCCCGGCCCGAAGCGGCCGAGCGCGAATGTCACCAGCGAGACCGCGAGCAGCAGCACGGGGAGCCAAAGCAGACGCCGCACTATGTAGACCCACATGGCAGGCCAACTCCATCTAGGGGATTCTGGCGACCGGACAGAGGGCTGCGCCCGAGATGGAAACAATACCTCTAATGGGGAAAGGTTAATCTCTGGGGCGGGAAAGAGCAAGCGAACTTGAAGCCGCCAGGGCCGGTACGGTTCGCGAGCCCCACGCCCGCAAGGGACCTCGGGCGCTGATCCGCACGCCTTGACACCCCTTCGCGCCTGCTGATAGCCTCCCTCACATCAGGCGGCGCGGGCGAGCACGTGGAGCGGGATACGCGATGGACTTTCGTTTTACACCAGAGCAGGAGCAGTTCCGAGAACACGTCCGCGCGTTCATTCGCGACGAAGTGCCCGCCGAGATGATCGCCGAGATTCAGGGCGCGGCGGACGGCGCGGCGTCGGTGGCGGGCCGCGAGTTCAAGCTGCTGCTGGGCCAAAAAGGGCTGCTCGGAATCAGCTGGCCCAAAGAGTACGGCGGCGGCGGCAAGCCCCTGCTGTACCAATTCATCCTCACCGAAGAGCTGGGCTACCACGGATTGCCCTACGGCGGCCTGAGCCTGACCTCGGTCGGGCCTACGCTGTTCCGCGCTGGCACCGAAGAGCAACGCCAGCAGTATCTGGCGGGCATACTCAACGGCGAGTTCGAGTTCGCCCTCGGCTACTCCGAGCCTTCCGCAGGCACCGACCTGGGCTCGCTCCAGACAAGGGCCGTCGCCGACGGCGACGACTACGTCATCAACGGCCAGAAGATTTACACCTCCGCCGCCCACTACTCCACCCACATCTGGCTGGCCGCGCGAACAGACGCAAACGAGCCCAAGCATCGCGGCGTTTCGCTGATGATCGTGCCCCTCGATTCTCCGGGCATAACCATACGCCCGCTGTGGACGATGGGCGACGGTCGGACCAACGAGGTCTTCTTCGAGGACGTGCGTGTGCCCCGCGAGAACCTGGTGGGCGAGGAGAATCGCGGCTTCTACGTGGTGGCGATGGCGCTGGACTACGAGCGCGCGGCGGTCGCGCCGATCAGCCCGCTCAAGCGCAGCCTGGACGAGCTTACCCAGTTCGCCCGGGACACCAGCCGCAACGGCACGGCCCTCGCCGAAGACCCCGTCGTTCGCCGAAAGCTCGCCGAGCTCGCCGTGGAAGTGGACGTGCTGAGACTGTTCTCGTATCGCAACGCCTGGATGATCGAGAACGAGCTGGTGCCCACCAAAGAGGCGTCGATAGCCAAGGTATGGTCCTCGGAGCTGGCACAGCGCATGTCCGCCGTCGCGCTCGAAATCATGGGGCCGCGCGGGCAGCTCAAGCGCGGCTCGAAATGGGCATATCTGCAAGGCAGGTTCGAGCGTATGTATCGCCAAACGCCGCTCATGCGCTTCGGTGCCGGCACCAACGAGATACAGCGCAACATCATCGCCCAGCGCGGGCTCGGCCTGCCCCGCTAGCGGCACGGCCGGACGGCAGCCAGCCAACAAGGAGCGCGGCCTCCATGGACCTTGCCCTCACCGAAGCACAGCAGATGCTCAAACGCCTGGCCAGGGACTTCCTGGAGCAGGAGTTCCCCCCGTCCCTCGCGAGAGCGTTGGAGCAGGACGAACGCGGCCACTCCCCAGAAGTCTGGCGCAAGATGGTCGAAACAGGCCTGGTGGAAGCCGCCTTTCCCCAGGAGTACGGCGGCGCGGGCGGCGGCCTGATGGAGTTGGGCGTAATCTTCGACGAAATGGGGAGAGGCCTGTACACCGGCCCATTCTTCGCGACGGTGGCCCTGGGCGGCCTGGCGCTGCTGTACGCCGGCACGGACGACCAGCGGCGCGGCATCATCCCCGCCGTGGCGCAGGGCCAGGCGCTGCTCTGCCTCGCGCTGCTCGAAGAGTCCGGCAAGTACGCGCCCGACGCCATCCGCATGGAGGCGCGCCCCCGGGGCGACCACTTCGTGCTGTCCGGCACGAAGCTGTTCGTGGAGTACGCCAATGTCGCCGACTTCATACTGTGCGCGGCGCGGACCGGCCCACAAGCCGACGACGTCTCGCTGTTCCTCGTGCCCGGCACGAACCCCGGCGTCAGCATAGCGCCGCTGGACACGATCGGCGGCGACAAGCAATCGGAAGTGACCTTCGACGAGACGCTCGTGCCGGACCGCAACGTCATCGGCGAGGTCGGCGGCGCTTGGCCGCACCTGCGGCGCGCGCTGGACGCGGCTACGGCGTTGACGTGTATGCAGATGGCGGGCATGGCTGAGAAGGTGCTGGAGCGCACGGTCGAGTACGTGAAGATGCGGGTGCAGTTCGGGCGCCCTTTAGGCTCGCTCCAGGCGGTGCAGCACCACTGCGCGGACATGGCCATCCACTGCGACGGCGCGATGCTCGCGGCGCAGGAGGCCGTGTCGCTGCTCGACCGGGGCCTGCCCGCGCGCCGTGAGACGGCCATCGCGAAGGCGTTCTGCAACCGCGCGTGCCAGTTCGTAACGCTCACTGCCCACCAGCTTCACGGCGGCGTCGGCTTCATGCAGGAGTTCGACTTACAGATGTACACGCGGCAGATGCAGGGCATGGCGCTGAGGCTCGGCACCTCGGACGAACACCTGGAAGTCGTGGCGAACGAGCTGTTGGGCGTCCCCTCGCGGCAATCGGCGTAAGGAGCGTGGCATGGCGATAGTGTACGACCCGGTTTGCGGGCTCGAACTGGACACCGACGAGATGAACCGGCCCGTGGGCACCGTGCCCGGTGGCGCGCCTGAGGTGGACCCGACGAAGGGCACGCGCCGCTTCCACGAGGGCACGTGGTACTACCTGTGCAGCCTGGACTGCCGCAACAAGTTCCTAGCCAGCCCCGCGACGTACACGCCTGGAGAGTGAGGAGTTTCGAATTCAGCTCCAAAAGGCTGCTCACTGTAAAGTGGCAGGTCCTTGTACCAAGGACATTTCAACTCTGTTTGTCGAGCGGAGCCAAGCGTGCAATTACCTCCATCGGGAGTCACGCGGATGACCACAACTAATGTAACGCCAATCGAACTGGATCTCTCCTTCCATGGCCCCGCACTAGTGGATGGTCAGATGAACGTTCGGGATCTCGCGCCAGCAATGCTTTCTGTAGGCTCACTTTTCGAATCGGCAAACGAATTGCTGAATGGAGAGAGAGCAACAGTAAACATAAGTGTTCGTGCCACGTCTAGTGGGTCATTCCACATCCTCTTTGAGATTCTACAGAATCTTGGCATTGAGACGATTGGCGATGTCATTTCAACTGCCGCAGACATGAAGGAGTTGCTCTTTGGTGGCGGAGGGTTAGCTACTCTTGGTATTGGCCTCTTTAGGCTCATCAAGTGGTTGAAGGGACGCAATCCCACGATCGAGAGAGTCAACGAAGGTATGTTTCGCCTCACTGTGGATAACGAAACATACGATGTACCCACTGAACTTTTGCGGATGTATTAGGATGGCAAAGTGCGCAATTCAATTGCGGGCGTGATTCGTCCAATAAAGGAGGACGGGATTGAGACTTTTGAGATTCGCGATGGCAACGAAGTAATTGAGTCAGTTACGACAGACGAGATAGGTTATTTCGACGCTCCGGAGGTCCAGCAGCTTATCCTTGACGAAGTAAGGACCCACGGATTCTCAATCGTAAGCCTAGCCTTCAAGGAAGGGAACAGGTGGAGACTTACAGACGGACAGGCGACCTTTTCGGTCTCAATGAAAGATACCGATTTTCAAGATAGGGTCGACAATAACGAAGTGGCGTTCGCAAAGAACGACGTGCTGGTATGCGACATGCGAACCATGCAGTGGCAGACGATGCAAGGCATCAAGACCGAGTATGAGATAGTCAAGGTTCAAAGGCACTTGCCCGCCCGTCAACTGCGTCTGCCTGGAATGGACAGTTTTGGGGATGAAGGCGTACAGTAGCGGACAGGCGTGGGTTCTTGTAGACCAAACGCATAGTTGTGGATTGCGCAGTCACCTCTTTGTCGGCGTACACTAGAGGTCCCTGGCGCCATTTACGTTTCGCCGGAAGGGTCGGCTTGGGGCCACTCGGGCCGCGTCGACCCACAGGCCCAATTGGCACGGCTAAACCTCGCAAGGAGGCTCCCCAATGTTCGACCTCGTCATCTCAGGCGGCACCGTAGTCGATGGCAGCGGCGGGCCAGGCTACCGCGCCGACGTAGGTGTCACCGGCGAGACCATCACGGCCATCGGCGACCTGTCCTCCGCCGACGCCGCCCGCGTCATCGACGCCACCGGCCTCGTCGTCTCACCCGGCTTCATCGACACGCACGCCCACTCCGAGGGCGCGCTGCTGATCGACCCCCAGCACGCCAACGGCCTGCGGCAGGGCATCACCACCGAGATCCTGGGCCAGGACGGCCTCTCCTACGCGCCCCTTTCGCCCGACAACTACAAGATGATTCGCGGCTACCTGGCGGGCATCCTGGGCGAGCCGCCCGACGACCTGGATTTTAGCAGCGTGACCGCATTTCGCTCCCACTACGACAAGAAGGTCGCGATCAACACCGCCTACTGTGTCGCCCACGCGGCGGTGCGCATGGAGACGGTCGGGTTCGAGGACGCGCCGCTGGTCGGCGACGCGATGGAGAAGGCCAAGCGGCTGGTCAGAGAGGGCATGGAGCAGGGCGCGGTGGGGTTCGCGACCGGCATGTCGTACTTCCCCAACTCGTGGAGCGACACCGACGAGCTGATCGAGCTGTGCAAGGCCGCCAACGAGCTGGGCGGCGTCTACGTGACCCACCTGCGCAACGTGAACACCGACCGCGCATTTGGCGGCGGCGACGTGCCGGAGGCGCTGGAGATAGGGCGCCGCTCCGGGGTGAAGGTACACTTTTCGCACTACCGCACACAGGCGTCCAACGCCGGCCAGGTGGCCCAGCGCGTGGAGCTTATCGACAAGGCCAAGGCCGAGGGCGTGGACTGCAGCCTGGAGCTATATCCCTATCCCACCGGCAGCACCTATCCGCTGAGCTTCCTGCCCAGCTACGCCCACGAGGGCGGGCCGGACGCCGTGCTGCGCCGTCTGAAGGACTCCGCGGAGCGCAGGCGATTGGCCGACTACCTAGACAACGACTACTTCGGCTCGCTCGACGACGTGGTCTTCTCACACCTGCCCGTCAACACTCAGTTCGTGGGCATGAGCCTGCCTGACGTGGCCGACGAGCGCGGCAAGTCCAAGGGCGAGACGCTGTGCGACCTGCTCGTGGAGGAGTCACTGCGCATCTGCTTCCGGGGCGCTCCGCCCGCCAGCGTGCGGTTGTGGCAGCAGGTCAGCCGCGACTGCGTGGAGCTTCTGTCTCGCGACGACTACATGGTGGGCAGCGACGCGATACCCATGGGCGGTATGCCGCACCCACGCGCCTACGGATGCTTCCCGCGCTTCCTGGGCCGGCTCAGGCGCCAGTTCGACATCATGAGCCTGGAGCAGATGGTGCAGCGCATGACCGACAACGCCGCGCGCCGCTTCGGTCTCACGCGGCGGGGGCGCGTCGAGGATGGCTGGTTCGCCGACCTCGTTGTGTTCGACGCCGACCACATCATGGACAACGCCACCTACGACGACCCGTTCCAGTTCCCCACCGGCATACCGTTCGTGGTGGTCAACGGGCAGGTCGCGGTCGACCACGAGCGCTGCACCGGCGTCCTGGCCGGCCGGGCCGTCCCCTAGCCCGGATTGTCCGCCGGACGCCCTGCTAGCGCTCCCGGGTCAGGCGTGGCGCGATGGCCTCGCTGAGTCTCGCGCGGCTGGCGGTCGCCTCCGCTGCCGCGCTGGTCGGCTCGACCGTCTTCAGCGCCATAGGCTTCGGTATCGGAATGGTGGCCATTCCGATACTGCTGCTCGTCTACGACGCCCAGACGGCCGTGGTGATGCTGAACACGGTCGAGGTGCCGTTGTCGGCGCTGATGGTGTGGCAGAACCGCCGCCACCTGGAGCGGGGCGAGATCCTGCCAATAGCCTTCGCCGGGCTTGTGGGCGCGCTGATTGGCGCGTTCGTGCTGGCGGCCTCCGCCGAGCGGCCGCTGCGCATCAGCATAGTCGTGCTGATAGTCGTGCTCACCATCGTCACCGCGCTCAACTTTCGGGGCGTGGCGCCCATGCCGAAATTCGTGGGGCCAATCGTCGGCTTCCTCGTCGGCCTCATGCTCACGGCGCTCGGAATCGGCGGCCCGCTGCTCGCGCTATACATGCTGGCGCGGGAGTGGCGCCGCGACACCATACGCGGGTCGATGTCGCTGCTGTTCATGTTCGTAATGCCCACGGCCATGGTGGGCTACGCGGCAAGCGGGCTATACACCACCGAGCGGCTCGCGATATCGGCGGTGGTGCTGGCCCCCGTCATCGTGGGCTTCTTCCTGGGCAGCAGAATCGCCCGCGGCATGAACGAGCGCGTCTTCCGCTTCGCGGCCATCGGCGTCGTCACCATAACAAGCACAGTAGTACTGGCGCAAGAGATTACGGCGCTGTGACAGATGCGCGCGCCGAGCATCGCCTCTCAATGAGGGAGAGGGCTAGCAAGAGGGCACGTGAGAGAGACCACCAAGTCCCCCACTCCCTTGACAGACGTTACTAGCGGTGCAACCATGTAGTTCGACGTCCGGCCATAGCATGAGCGAGGCACACATTTATGGAAGCTACGGTGGGATACGTAACTCTGACGTTCAGCTTCGAAAAGGAAATGGAAGATTGGGTCGGTGTGTGCTTGGAACTGGGCACAAGTACGTTTGCCGATACGTTCGAACGATGTCAGTTAGAGCTGGAAGAACTGGTTTCTGACCATCTAACCGTTCTCGAGGAGATCGGCGAGCGGGAACGCTTCTTTGAAGAGTGGGGCATTCGGATTCACACAGATGAAGTGCCGCAAGAGCACACGATCCGAGGCTCTGGTGATTCGTGGGTTCGACTGTTTAAGCAACCCTCCCCTTCCGTTGGCCCGTTTCTTCAGCCGCGTGTCTTTCTCGTTGGCTCCGTTGAACAGACCCAAGGCCCCTTGGTAAGCGCCTAGATGGCCGAAATACCTGCCCTGACGGGCAGGCAACTCATTAGTCTGTTGATGAGAGACGGATGGGTAGAGCAACGGCGTTCTAATCACGGAGTGTTCTTGGTAAAGCTGGTCGACGGACGCCGAAGAACTGCTGTAGTCAAAGATACGTCTCGCGATATTCCCAGGGGAACGCTATCGGCCATCCTGAGCTCTAAGCAGACCGGACTGGGACGGGCTGGCCTGCTGCGCCTCATGGAGCGCTAGGCGAGGTCACCCCCTACCCGCTCCCCAGCATCCGCCCACCGCATCCTCCACCGCCCGCCCCTACCTGGTGAGTTCCGCGAGAAGCGCGCGCACCTTCGGCACCAGTTCGTTTGGAATCGCCATCGCTGTCTGGCCGGAGTCCTCGAAGGCGGTCTCATCTTCTCGGACCGCTTCATCCTCGGTCAGATTCTCGTAGTGGTCGAGGACGCCTCGAACGCGCTCTTCGTCCCAACCCTGTGGGTAATCCGCCTTAGGCCTCATCTGCCTCTCCTTCTCATCATCCAAGCTCAAACGAAGCCACTTCAGCCTCCCCCAACCGCAGGGTTCCAAACGCCCTTCCCCGTATACGTGTGGAGTCTGAAGGTGCTACCATCAATCTGATGAATCGAAATTCATTGGACCGTTGCCGCCCGGTCTGCCTTCCATGGAGCGTGGTGGTGGAGGGGGAATGATGCATGTAAGGAGTAGCATTATGCTTCACTGCAAACCAACTTGCGAATACTCCACGGACGACGAGGGAAAGCAACACTTCCGACGGGTACTGCTTAAGATTTGGGACGACAGGGACTACTTCGATCCCGCGGCAGTCCGTCGCAGTGAGAAATATGGCGACATAGACCAGGCCATTGCCCGGTTAGACGAGTTCAGCGACGAACCGAGCTTTGACATGAAGTCGAGCCTAACTTTATCGATGCTCGCCAAATTGCTGCGTAGCTACAAGATCGATGGCGTCCTGCGTCGTCCTGGAAAACCGACAAAAGACGACCTGCAGGCGACTCTCGATAGGGCCTTCGACAGGCTGGTAAGGCCAAGCGCTTGATGATTGGCGATGGGGGTGCATCCGACAACACTGAGTTTTCCCTTCACGTTCGTGTTACGACCTCCGACGGAGTGTCAACCGAGCACATCTATCCGCTCCGGGGCACCGAAAGTGCGCGATTGGAATCAGAGATTGATCCAATCCTTGGGAACATAGTTAGTGCTCTCGCCGAGATTACTCCACTTCTGCGACTTGCAAATCCGTCCGTTATATACAGGGCCGAACATGTGGTGCGACTGGCCTACGACATCATAGAAGAGAACGAGTTGACAGTGGGAGTTGAAGACCGGGGCCCCATGGGCTTCCGACCGCCGTAAAGTGGCGTTTCCCTAGCGCATTTTCTCGATTGAGAAGGAATAGTTCCAAGTGTGGTCATTATTCGATTGCTTTGACGAAAGCCCGATATGGTCCTTTGGTGATGTCTACTGCATCGCCTCCAGAGTACTTATTGCAATTGTAATCTTGGGCTTCATTGCAGCAGTGATTTTTCTGATTGTGCATTGGCGCAGGGGGAACAAGTAGACTCGCTTTTGAGAACCAAAATCCTACCTCTATCCATAAGCACCCAGGCCTACCCGCCCCCCAGCAGCCGCCCCACCGCCGCCTCCACCGCCCGCAGATCCCGCCGCACGGTCGTCACCCCCACCTCCGCGCCCCGCTCGTTTGATATCGCAAAGCAGTTGCTTCTATAATCCCATAAAGCCTTTCTCTAGGCCCAGCTTCACCGTTAGACTGCTATTGGCCTGCGACTCACGGCAATTCCAGAACGGACTTACGATGACCGCAACGCAAAAGCACATTGCCTCAACCGCCCCTTGGGACGAACGTCCCACGAGCGGCCCTGAACTGGCGTTTGCACGCGCGATTCCCGTATTGTCCGACAAGGCGGTAAACGTCGCTTCCGTTCCACAGCGCAGCCCACTACGCTATCCGGGCGGCAAGACGTGGCTCGTGCCCGAAATACGGAAGTTCCTGGCGGGGCTTGACTTTCGCCCAAAGCTGTTCGTCGAACCTTTCGCTGGCGGCGCTATCGCGTCTCTGACGGCGGTTATGGAGGACTGCGTAGAACGCGCAGCACTCTGCGAACGAGACCCCGACATATCCAATCTCTGGTTGTGTATGTTGGATGACTCTGAGGAGTTGGCCCACCGCGTGGAGCGATTCGAGGTCACACCAGAGAACGTGAGCACAACGTTTGCGGAGACGGGCACGTCCGGTATGGACGCCGCATTCCGCACACTCTTGCGTAACAGGGTTAGCAGGGGCGGGATATTAGCTAAGGGAGCCTCTACGATGAAGCGAGGCGAGAACGGTAACGGCATTGCATCCCGATGGTACGCCGACACGCTGGCGGCGCGCATCCGAGCGATAGGCAGATACTCCAAGCGATTCGACTTCTTCCAGGGTGATGGCGCGAGGCTGGTGGAACTGCTGAAGGACGCCAAAGAAGCCGTCTTCTTCATCGATCCGCCTTATACCGCCGCAGGCAAGCGCGCAGGCAGGCGCCTGTACACCTACAACGAAATCGACCACGACGACCTGTTCAATAGGATGTCACGCGTCCAGGGCGCGTTCATGATGACCTACGACGAAAGTCCCGACGTGATAGAAATGGCGCGCTGCCGCGGATTTCATGTCGCCAAGGTGCCGATGAAGAACACGCACCATGCCGTGATATACGAACTGCTAATCACCTCACACAAGTTGGCGCCGTGAGAGGCCCTAGACGATTCGGCATCGCAGAATGGTATGGACGCTCGTACGTCGCGCTGACGCGGGAAGAGCGCCACGCCTACGCCGCTGGCGGCGGTTCCCATCCATGCCCCTTCCGGATGAACGGCGGACCATGCACTAAGAAAGGCGGTGTATGTTCATTCAGGTCATACGAGGATGCCGGTGGCGCGGCTGTTCCAGCGATTGGTGCCGACGCGGATTTAAGGGTGCTCTGTCCTCACCGATTTGAAGAGAACAAGACCATCTTTCAGTGGGTCGGTGAAACCGTTCTGGGGACTTCCTCTCCCGCCTTAGCAACCGAGATTGGCTTCTTGAGGGCCCAAGACGGTAGGACTCACGTGGGACGCATCGACATGGTGCTCGCAAACCAGCAGATTGGCGCAACGACGCTCGATTGGTGCGCGCTCGAGATTCAAGCAGTGTATTTCTCCGGCAGAGGAATGAATGAGGAGTTCCGCAACGTCTTAGCCTACGATGAAGAGCGGCCACCTTTCCCCAGTCACATACGTCGCCCCGATTATCGAAGCAGTGGGCCAAAGCGGCTCATGCCCCAGTTGCAAATCAAGGTACCAACGCTGCGTCGTTGGGGCAAGAAGATGGCGGTAGTGGTTGACAAGCACTTTTACGATTCAATCGGGCGCATGGAAGAGGTAGACGACCTGTCCAGCGGCGACATAGCGTGGTTTACCGTATCCTTTGAAGAGGACGACGTCACTAAGCGGCTCAAGCTCGTTAGGGACAGCGTTCACGTGACCACGCTCGAGCGGGCTACGGAGGGACTGACGGGCGGCTCACCCGTCACCTTGACCGAGTTTGAGGACGTCATACGCTCCAAACTTGCGCGGTGATTGGCGGCTTTTTTGCCCCACGCGCCCGGCCAACGAAGCAGCCAGTGCCTGCCGTCGGTGAGCACGCCCATCCGCACGCGGTTGTCCCTCGCGGATTGGTCCAGGTAGTCGTCCAGTTGCCGGACGTACTCGGCGTTGGGGTAGCCGCTCACCGCCACGCTGATGCGCCGCTTCACCTCGATGAAGGTGTCCAGCGCCGTCAGGTCCACCGCCCTGCGCGACCCTTCGGAGGGCGGATTCTCCTCGACGATCTCCTCGCTCGCGGCCAGTCCGGTCGTGATGAGGAAGTCCCGCACCGCGCTGGTGACGTTGGCCTCCGCCTCGAAGTTGTCGTGCCGCCACAGCATCTGCCGCGCGGCCTCCCGATACTTCGGGTCGTTGATGTCAATCTGCGTAGTCATGGCCTGTACCCCAGTAGTGCTCACCGAAGGCGCATTGTACCAGAATAACAATTCGGCAATCAGGGTGCCCCATCGTCACTCGCAGCGCAATCACATACGAACCTCTCGGCCCCAAATCAGCCGTTCCCTCACACCCGAAACCCGAAATTCCGCCCCAAAACCGCGCAATCGAGCCCCACTCGCGTCCTGTGCGTCCTCGGAGCTTACTCACGAACGCGCAATTGAAAACCTGTTTTGTGTCAGCCCTGGCACCTATTGAGTAGTATCCGACTGCCCTAAGCGAATTCTCAACCCTCTTGATTCTCTCGCACATCCATGCTACTCTCTCCACAACAAAGGACAGACCCACCACCTCAAGGTCCCCTCCACCCTGGTGGAGGAAGACCCTGCCCTGAGCCTGCCGACGGGATGGAGGTGAAGGCGCGGCGATCGGCGCCCCGCCTACCTGTACCATTTCCACCCAATTTCGGCCCCAGAGTACGCAATTTCGTACACGAAGGGACACCCATATGGCACGGATCGACCAGCCTGCCAGCTACGGAAAATGCAGAATGGTGCAAAATGTAGCAGATTACGCGAAAACCAAATCCAGCGGGGGCCCTTGCCTTTCCCTCCACCTCTGCCCGCCCGCATCTCGTTTGACACCCCTTCCGCACGCCAAGTAAGATAGCCGTTAGGGGGACACCGCGCTTCTGGGCTTGCGGAGCCCCGTTCGTGCAGTCGTCCCACACTCCTTCTTAATCTGCATTGGGGCGAGCGATATGGCGCACAATTCCCGGTTGGTCGTCGTCTCCAATCGCGTCCCATCCCCGTCTCAGGTGTCCCCCGAAGAGGGGCGCTCCGTGCCGGTCGGCGGACTCGTCAGCGCCGTGAGGCCCGCTATGGAGAAGGCGGGCGGGCTGTGGCTGGGCTGGAGCGGCAGAAGTGCGGAGGGCGAGTGGCAGACGAGCCCGGACGTTACCAGCCTCGGCAACATCGAGCTCGCGACGATCAATCTTTCTTACAACGACGTCAGCCTCTTCTACACCGGCTTCGCCAACCGCACCCTGTGGCCGCTGCTGCACAGCTTCACCGAGCACGTGGTCATACGCCACGACACCTACCGCGCCTACCGCCGCATCAACCGCCGCTTCGCCGAAGCGCTCTTCCCCATGCTGAGGGAGGACGACCTGGTGTTGGTCCACGACTACCACCTGTTCAACGTGGGCGAAGAGCTGCGTCAACTGGGTTGGCGCGGCAAAATGGGCTTCTTCCTTCACGTTCCATTTCCGTCGCCGGACGTCTTTTCCATACTCCCGTGGTCGCCCTCCATACTCAAGAGCCTGATGAGCTACGACCTGGTGGGCGTTCACACCGAGGGCTACCGCCGCAACCTGGCCGATACGCTGGAGTTGGAGCTGGAAGGAAGCGTCAGCGACTGTGTGTATTCCGGGGAGGAGGGCGCCACCCGCCTGGGGGTGTACAATGTCGGCATCGACGTGAGCGTATTCGGCGAGCCGCCAGCCGTCGAGGTCGAGGCTCTCGCGAGCCAGCTGTCCATTCCCCTGTCCTCCGAGCACCAGCTGATACTGGGCGTCGACAGGCTCGACTACACCAAGGGAATACCGGGCCGGCTGAGGGCGTTCCGGCGAATGCTGGAACGCCACCCGTCGATTCGAGGCAGGGTGAGCCTGGTGCAGATCTCCTCTCCTTCCCGCACGCGGGTGCCGGAGTACATCAACGAGAAGGCGGAGGTCGATAAGCTGGTCGGCGAGATAAACGGGCGCTTTTCCGAAGCCGACTGGACGCCCATTCGCTACCTGTACAGATCGTACCCGCAGCCCGAGCTGGCGTGCTTCTACTCAATCGCCGACGTGTGCATGGTGACCCCGCTGCGGGACGGGATGAACCTGGTGGCCAAGGAGTTCGTGGCCTCGCAGGGCGACACGCCGGGCGTGCTGCTGCTCTCCAAGTTCTGCGGCGCGGCGAGCTCCATGACCGACGCCCTTATCGTCAACCCCTACGACGTGGATGGCACGGCGGAGGCCACCTACCGCGCCCTGCGCATGTCGCTGACCGAGCGCCGGTCGCGATGGAAGTCGCTCGCAGGCGTGGTCCGGCAGCACACCGAGAATAGCTGGAGCGACGCATTCAACTCCGACCTGGCAGGCGCCTAGTCCGGCAGGTCGACTGCCCCGCGGCGAGAGGAGCACACCAATTCCAGACATGGCAACAATTGTGAAAGACACCACTTTCGACGAGATAACCGTCTTCTTCAACCGTGCCGCCGATCGGCTGGGCCTGGACGACGGCGTGCGCGAGCTGCTGAGCCGCCCCTGGCGCGAGCTGAAGGTTGCCGTCCCCGTGCGCATGGACGACGGGCGCATCGAGGTTTTCGAGGGATACCGCGTTCAGCACAACGGCGTGCGCGGCCCCTACAAGGGCGGCGTGCGCTACCACCCGTCCGCGGACCAGGAGGAGGTGAAGGCGCTCGCGTCCCTGATGACCTGGAAGAACGCGCTCGTAGACGTGCCGTTCGGAGGGGCCAAAGGGGGAGTCAAGTGCGACCCCACGGCGCTCAGCGAGGGCGAGCTGAACCGGCTCACGAGGCGCTACACCCAGAACATCGAACACTTCCTCGGCGTGAACAGGGACATCCCGGCGCCAGACCTGGGCACCAACGCGCAGGTGATGGCGTGGATGATGGACGCCTACAGCCAGATCCACGGACTCACCCCCGCCATCGTGACGGGCAAGCCCGTGGAACTCGGAGGCTCCGTGGGCCGCGACTCGGCGACCGGCAGAGGCGTAACCTACGTTATTCGCGCCATAGGGCGCGACCTGGGAATCGCGCTCCCCGGCGCGCGCGTGGTGGTGCAGGGATTCGGACAGGTGGGTTCGTGGAGCGCGCGGTTGCTGTGGGAGGAGGGCTGCAAGGTCATAGCGGTCAGCGACGTGCACGGCGGCGTGCACCGCGCCGAGGGCCTGGACGTCGGCGAGCTTGCCCGCCACGTCGAAGAGACGGGCGGAGTGGCGGGATTCGGCGCTTCCGAACGGGTCTCCAACGCCGACCTGCTCGAGCTGGAGTGCGACTTTCTGATACCCGCCGCGATCGACCGCGTCATTACCGAGGCCAACGCTCCCCGTGTGCGGGCAAAGGTGGTGGTCGAGGCCGCCAACCACCCGTTGACGCCGGACGCGGACGACATACTGAGCCAGCGGGGCGTGCCGATACTGCCCGACATTCTCACCAACGCCGGGGGCGTCATAGTTTCCTACTTCGAGTGGGTGCAGAATCTGTACCAGCACCACTGGGTGAAGGAGCGCGTGGACGAAGAGCTGCACGGCACGATGACGGCCGCGTACGAGAACGTGAGCCGGATGGCCAACAGCGAGAGCATCACGCTGAGGGAGGCGGCCTTCACCATCGGAGTCGAGCGGGTGGCCCGCGTGGCGAAGATACGCGGCTTCCTGTGAGCCGCTAGCGGGAAGAACCGTCGTCTACTATCAGGCCGTCCCTCATCCGCACGATGCGGTCGCACTGCCGGCCGATTTCGGGCGAGTGCGTGACAATGATGAAGGTCTCCCGGTTTTCGCGGTTGAGCTTCAGTATCAGGTCCATTATCTCCTGCGCCGTTTCGCTGTCCAGGTCGCCCGTTGGTTCGTCCGCCCAGATGATGGCGGGGTCGTTGGCTAGCGCGCGAGCGATGGTGACACGCTGACGTTGGCCGCCCGAAAGCTCGGCAGGCTTGTGCGTCGCCCTGTCGGCCAGCCCCACCATCGCCAGCACCTCGAGCGCCCGCTGCCGCGCCTCCGCGGACTTCGCGCCCGAGATGAGCATGGGAAGCTCCACGTTCTCGACCGTGCTGAGCACCGGCAGCAGGTTGTAGAGCTGGAACACGAAACCCATCTGCTTTGCGCGGTAGTCCGTGCGGGTGTTGTCGTCCATCTCCCGCAGTGACACGCCGTCGATGTCTATGTCACCCTCGTTGATGTCGTCGATGCCCGAAAGGCAGTTGAGCAGCGTCGTCTTGCCGCAACCGCTGGGGCCCATTATGGCGACCACTTCTCCCCTGCGCACCGTAAGGTCGACGCCGCGCAGCGCGTGAACCCGAACGCCCTTGCCGCTGTCGTAAATCTTGTGGACGCCCGTCGCGAAAACCATGGCGTCCGTATCGGTTCGTTCCATCAAAACCTCATATCGTAGTCCGAGTTGAACGGGGTCTGAAGACTCTTTAGTCAACGCCCCGGCGAACTATTCTGAAGCGTGGGAGGGCCGGATGTCAATCATGGATGCAGGGCTCAGGAGACCGCCCGCGGCGGCGACAAACTTGACCGGATGCCCGCTTGGGCGTAGTCTACCGAGGGTGCGAGCCGACGCGCGCCGTCAATCCTAAAAGCACACCGCTATCCGGCCCTCGAAGGGCCGAGCGTCAGGGAGGTCTCAGATGCAGTTCGGGTCTTTCATGGAGTTTCACTGCCGACCCGGAGAGAGCCAGGCCCAGTCGTTCAACGAGTCGTTCGAGCAGGTCGACATGGCCGAAGACCTCGGCCTCGACGCGGTGTGGCTGGCGGAGTCGCACTTCAGCCCCGCGAGGTCTGTGCTGTCGTCTCCGCTGATCCTCGCGACCGCCATCGCGGCGCGCACCAAGCGCCTCCGTGTCGGCACGTCGGTGCACGTGCTGCCACTGGGCAACCCGCTTCGCATCGCGGAGCAGGCGGCCACGCTCGACCACGTGAGCGAGGGCAGGTTCGACTTCGGCGTGGGGCGCAGCGGTCTGCCCGGCGCGTACGAGGGCTACAACATCCCGTATGGCGAGAGCAGGGAGCGCTTCTACGAGTACCTGGACATCATCCTGACCGCGTGGACCAACGAGCGCTTCTCCTACGAGGGCAAGTACTCCTCGTTCAACGACGTTTGCCTGGTGCCCAAGCCTTACCAGTCGCCTCACCCGCCCATTCGCGTCGCCGCCACCACGCCCGACACATTCCCCGTGATAGCCAAGATGGGCTATCCGGTCTTCATCGGCGTGAGGGGCCAGGGCATGAGCCAGGTCGCGGAGCAGGTCGACGCATACAAGAAGGCCTGGAAGGATGCCGGGCACGAGGGGCCGGCGGACGTGTCGTTGCGCGTTCCCGTGTACGTCGCGGACACCAGGGAGGAGGCGCTGGCCGACCCGGAAGCGAGCTTCATGAAGCAGTTCCGGCGGCTGGGCGCGCAGCTCGCCAGCTCGGTTACCCGCGCCGGCACGGACCCGCGTGAGCAGCGGGCGGAGCGCGGCGAAGAGCTGGCGGGGCTGACGTGGGAAGAGGTTCAGAAGGAGAAGGTTGCGGTCGGAACGCCGGAGATGGTGATCGAGCAGCTTCACAAGATGCGAGAGACGCTGAGCCTGTCCGGCGTGGTGGCCGAACTGAACGCGGGCGAGCTCATCCCGGCCGAGAAGATTTCCCGCTCGCTGCGGCTGTTGTGCGAAAAGGTGATGCCCGCTTTCATGTAGGCGCGCCGCGCCAATCGCGGTTGAAGCGCCAACATCCGCGTGCTATACTCGACCCACGATTACCCAACAGCCCACCGCGTGATTTCGGCGACCGGCGCCGGCCAGTTCCGCGGCGGGCTTTAGCCCTTACTTCCCCCGGAGGAAATCGCAAGATGGCCACGTCTACCGCCACGCAGCCGCTAACCCCGTACCAGGTCCAGCGCTACAGCCGCCACATCATCATGCCCCAGGTGGGCAGCGCCGGGCAGCGCAAGCTCCTGGAGGCCAAGGTGCTGATGGTCGGCGCCGGTGGCCTGGGCTCTCCCATCTCCATATACCTCACGCTCGCGGGCGTCGGCACCATCGGAATCGTCGACTTCGACACGGTGGACGTGACCAACCTCCAGCGCCAGATACTGCACCAGAACGACGACATAGGCAGACCGAAGGTGCAGTCGGCGAAAGAGACGCTGCTTTCGTACAACCCGGATGTGAACGTCGTCATCCACGAGGAGCCGCTGCTTTCCGATAACGCGATGGAGATCATTTCCGGTTACGACGTGATCATCAACGGCGCGGACAACTTCCCGGCCCGCTACCTGGTGAACGACGCCTCCTACCTGTGCGGAAAGCCTCTCGTGGACGGCAGCATCCTGCTGTTCGACGGCCAGTCGACCGTGTACATACCCGGGCAGGGCTGCTACCGCTGCCTGTTCCCGACGCCGCCGCCCCCCGGCGAGGTGCCGAGCTGCGCCGAGGCCGGCGTGTTGGGCGTGCTGCCAGGACTGGTGGGCACCATCCAGGCCACGGAGACGGTGAAGCTCATCATGGGACTGGGCGAATCGCTCTCGGGCCGGCTGCTCATCATCGACGCGATGGACATGAGCTTCCGTACACTGAAGATGCGCCGCAACCCGGATTGCCCGCTCTGCGGCGACAACCCCACCGTTACGGAGCTCATCGACTACGAGGTGTTCTGCGGAGCGCCGGCTATCAGCTAACGCTGAAGGCCGTCCCGCTCACACGCTCGCCATCCAGGTAAACGTCCGCCACGTTCCACAGCGCGCTCACGTCCAGCGACGGGTCGCCGTCGACGACCAGCACGTCCGCGCGCTTGCCCGGCTCCAGCGTCCCGACCTCCCCGTCCATCCAGCACGAGTGCGCCGATGCCGATGTCGCGGAGAGTATGGCCTCCGAGGGCGACATGCCGCCCTCGACGTGCGTAGCAATCTCGTGCTGAAAGCCGCCCATCGGATACTCACTCCATGCCGAGTCCGAACCGCAGACCAGCCGCACGCCGGCGTCCCGCATAGCGGCGAACGCGCTCAGCCTCTCCTCGTCGCGGCGGCGCAGCCCGTCCAGCTCCGCCTGCTCCCTGTCCGAAAGCCCCCGCGCGGCGCGTATCTGTTCCAGCGCCAACATGCGCCCGCGCCCGTTGTGTATCGTCGGATTGACGAAAACTCCCTGCCTCGCGATGCGCTCGGCCAGGTCCGGGCGGAACAGCCACGAGCCGTCCGGCTCGACGAACATGCCGTGAACGATGGTGTCGATGCCGGCGTCCAGCGCGTTCACCATGCCCTGTGTGGAGGCACAGTGCGCCACGGTGTGCTTGCCGAAGCTGTGCGCCTCTTCCACGATGGCCGTTAGCTCCTCCAGGCTGAAGGACGGCCGCGTGGGAAACGAGGTGCGCGTGCTGCCTCCCGTGGCGGTGATCTTGATGAAGTCGGCCCCCTCCTTCACCAGCTGGCGGACGTGGGCGCGGCACTCGACCTCGCCGGTGGCCTCTATGCCGAAGTAGCCCAGATGGCCGCCGACTATGGCCAGCGGCCTGCCCGCGAGTGACAGCCTCGGACCTGCGGCGATGCCCATCTCGTAGGCGCTGCGCAGCATGAAGGCGGTCCGATTCTTCGCGCCGCAGTCGCGCACCGTCGTCACGCCGGATCGCAGATGCGCGGCGGCGTTGCGTGCGGCCTGGAGTGTGAGCAGTTCGTCCGGAAGCGTCGCAAGCTCGTCGCCCGAGCGGCCGTCGCCGAACCCGGTCAGGTGTACGTGGCAGTCCACCAGGCCCGGCAGCGCGGTCTTGTCCTCGTAGTGGACTTCGCGCACGTTCGCGCCCTCCGGCGGGACGACCCGCTCCTCGGGGCCGGCGGCCACTATCTCGCCGCCGCGGATCAAAATTGCGCCGCGCTCCACCGGTTGGCCCGCGCCGCCACCGATGAGGCGCGCCACGCGCAGAAGCGTGAAGTCGGGATTGCCGTCGGACATTGGCGGTTACCTCCACCTCGCGGGCGTGCCCGCCAAGTCGCTGGGGGCTAGATGGGCGAGCTGTCGGGCCGCACCTGCCGGAACGCGTCTACCGATTCGGGCGCTCCGCGGTCGAGCAGCCGCCCGCCGAAGAAGACGTCTTCGACGTTCCACAGCGCGCCGATGTCCTCCACGGGGTTGCCGTCCACCACTATCACGTCGGCAGCCTTCCCCGGCTCCAGCGAGCCCACCTCGTCGAACAGGTCCAGCGCCTTGGCCGCCTCACTGGTGACCGACAGCACTCCCTGCATTGCGGAGTAGCCGGCGTCCACCAGGCACTCGGTCTCGTAGAAGGTGTTGCCGAGCATGTAGTCGCCCCAGGACGAGTCCGACCCGGTGATGACCTTGAGTCCCATCTCCTGCATACGGCGACAGTCGTTGATCCGGGCGTCGTAGGAGCGCAAGCCATCGTCCAGCCTCGCCGCCTCTTCGGGGGTCAGCCCTTGCTCTTCCCGCTTGTGCATGAGCCGCCAGGCCCTCGCCCGGCCCACGTGCAGCGTGGGATTGACGAACGCGCCCTGCTCGCCGATGCGCTCGGCAACGTCCTCGCGGAAGTTGCTGGTGCCGTCGGCTTCCATGTACGTGCAGTGAACGATCATGTCGACGCCGGCATCCAGCGAGTTGACTATGCCCTGCGTCGACAGGCAGTGTGTGGCGGTGAGCTTGCCGAAGTTCTGCGCCTCCTCCGTGATGGCCCGCAGCTCTTCCAACGTGAACGAGGGCCGCAGGGGAAACGAGGTGCGGGTGCTGCCGCCCGTGGCGGTTATCTTGATGTAGTCGGCGCTCTCCTGGATGAGCCGCCGCGTCTCGCGCCTGGCCTCGACGGCGCCGGTGACCTCTGTGCCGAAGTAGCCCATGTGTCCGCCAACGATGGCGACGGGCCGGCCGCACAGCACCATCCTGGGCGCGATGAGAATACCCTGGTTCACCGCGTCGCGCAGCCTGAACATCGTGGTGTTCTTGGGACCGTTCTCGCGAATGGTCGTCACGCCCGTGACGAGGCTTGCCCTGGCGTTGCGCGCCGACTGGAGCATGAGCACCTCGTCGGGCTGGGCAGCCACGTCCTCGCCGGGGCGGCCGTCGCCGAATCCGTTGTGGTGTGTGTGACAGTCGACCATGCCGGGCATGATTGTCTTGCCCGGGTAGTCGTAGGTGACCGTTGTCGCGCCCTCCGGAGGCGCAACCTCGCTCGCCCGGCCCAAGGCGGCAATCCTGTCGCCGCGCAGCAGCACCGCGCCGTCTTCCACGGGCGTGCCGCCCAAGCCGTCGATAACGCGGCCGCCTCTTATGAGCGTGTATGCGTCGTTAGCCTGCATGATCCACCTCTCGCTTGTCTGCCCACGGATGACCGGTCCCCTCTCCCTCGATGGGAGAGGGGCGGCCCGCTAGAGTATCTCCCTCAGTCGCTCGGCGATGGTCTGCTCGCCGCCATCCTTGAGCGTACCCATCCTCACCACGAAGGCGTCGGGGTCGTCGGCGTTGTATCGTACCCAGATGCTGGGATTGCCGGCCTGCAGCTCCGCCACCACGTCGGCGGCGCTCTTACCCGCCGCGTCGGCGTCGACGGCGATTCGCAGTCCGTCGGCCGGGCCGTCCGCCGGGAAGCTGGCCATTCCGATGCCGCCCACACCGGCGAGGTCGCCGCTCAGCGTGGTTATGCGCGCCTCGTAGGCCGCAAACCTGTCCTCGTGGTTCATTGTGAGCCACTCTCGCAGCGCGGCGTACACCGCGATGACTTCCTGCCGGTCGATCTTCATGCCTCGCCCGATAGAGCGTATGCCGTCGGACTCGAAGCCGATGGAGCTGTGCTTCCGCGCCACTTCCACCAGGTCCTTGCGGCCGGTGAGCATACCGCTGGAGTTGACCGCGCCGAAGTACTTGGCGCCGTACGCCACGAGGTCGGCGCCCATACTTGCGTACTTGCTGAGCAGGTCCGTCGGGTAGACCTGTCCGGCGGCGTCCACGATGATGGGTATGCCGTGGGCGTGGCCTATTCGGATCACCTCTTCAAGCGGGAGCGCGCCGGGATTTCGGTCGCCGGGTGCGAGATAGTGGATGGCGGCGGTGTTCGGGCCGATTGCCTCTTCCAGCTGCTCGGCGCTCGTGCCGTCCTCGTCGCCTATCTCGACGAGCTTGCCGCCCGCAACGGTCATCGTCCTGTCGTATGCGACGCGCAACTGGCGCTGGATGATGATCTCGTGCCGCATACCGGTGACGTCGGGCACCTGCTCGATCTTCTCGAGATCATCGCCCGTAATGCACGCCGCCGCGCCGAACGACAGAGCCGCCGCGCATCCGGGCGTTACGAGCGCGGCCTCGACGCCGAGCATGTCGGATATGTGCTCGCCCACCTTCTCGATCAGCTCGCCCATGTCCACGTAGAACTCTTCGGACTCGTCCATCAGCTCGCGCACCGAGGCGTTGGGCGTGTTGCCTCCGAGCAGTGTCCTGTTGCCGTGGGCATTGAGTATTGGCCTGGCTCCCAGTTGCTCGTAGATGTTGGTCACTTAGAATCTCCTTCACTCCGCTGACAAAACCACTTCTCGCTGGGCATTTTAAGGCGGCGGCATACTACACGCAAGGCCTCGGCCAACCCGTACACGACGTGCAAGTCACTACGAGGGTGGCCGCCGAATCCGAAACGGTAAGCTGCGCCCAGACTTGAACTGCCACGGAGGTCTCAAGTCAACCGCATCATCCTGGGCGGCGATGAAAACAGGCCGACTGCGAAATGGGCCAGCCCCATCACCGCGCCTTCGTTGATTTGCCACGCCTGCCCCACTATAATCCTACAAACGTTTTGGACGAGGGCAAACTTGCCGATAGATTATGCTGCTCTTTCGCCCGGCAGCCAGTTGGCCAGCGAAACGCTGTCGCTGGACGACGAGACAGTCGCGCGCTACGTGGACGCGGTGGGCGACGAGACGCCCGTTTCGCGAGGCGGCGGCCCGCGGCTCGCGCCGGCGATGGCCGTCGCGGCGCTGAGCTTCCGCGGCGTGATTCGCGCGCTCGACCTGCCCGGCGGCTCGCTGCACCTGGCCCAGGAGCTGGAGTTCGTACGGCCCGTAACGGTCGGCGAAACGCTCGAATGCCGCGCCGAAGTGCTGCAAAACTCGGTCCGGCGAGGAATGCGCGTTCTCGTGGTGAGCCTGGAAGCAGCGGACACCGACGGCCGGGCGGCTCTGACCGGCAAGAGTACCGTCATGCTGCCGATGTAGCGGCCCATCGAGCGAAAATGCGACGCTACACGACACAGGGCGAAGATCTGCCCGCCATCGAACAGCATATCACACAGCAGCGCATCGAGAGATACGCGCGCGCCGCCGGAGACTTCAATCCCATTCACCTGGACCAAGAGTTCGCCGCGACAACCCAGTTCAGAGGCACCATCGCCCACGGTATGATGGTCATAGCCTTCGTATCCGAGATGATGACGCGCGCCTACGGCGATAGCTGGCCCACCACGGGTAAGCTGAAGCTGCGGCTGCGCGCGCCCTCCTACCCTGGAGACACGCTGACGGCGCACGGCACGGTGAAGAGTGTTGCGCAGGAAAGCGGGCAGACCGTAATCCGGTGCGGCGTGGGCGTGAAGAACCAGAACGGCGACGTGGTGATAAGCGGCGACGCCAGCCTCTCGGCCGACTTGTGAGGCAGCGCGCCCGCCTGGCCGGATCGGACCGTTCCGGCCGGACGGCACCCTTAAGATTGTGCACACACTTTTCCGTTATCGACCGGCGGCGGGCTAAGAGGCCGCCCCAGCGGAGACCGCAATTTGA
Organism: Dehalococcoidia bacterium; assembly: GCA_965262385.1. Taxonomy (GTDB): domain Bacteria; phylum Chloroflexota; class Dehalococcoidia; order Lucifugimonadales; family CATOSD01; genus CATOSD01. Next base: position 1,323,085 of record CBDHFB010000016.1, read on the forward strand.
CTAGCCGCAAACGAAGGCGCACCAAGATAGCCCTGGACGCGATGGGCGGCGACCACGCCCCGGTTGAGCTCGTCGCGGGCGCGGTTGAGGCCGTCGCGGAATTCGACGTCGACGTGCGCCTGGTGGGAGACGAGGACGTCCTACGGGAGGAGCTGGCCCGCCACGACGTCGAGGGTCTGCCGATCAGGATCGTGCCCTCCGAAGGCTACGTGCGCGAGGGTGAATCGCCCGCGCTCGCCCTGCGCCAGAATCCCAGGGCGTCAGTCATCGTGGCGACGGGCTTGGTCAAGTACGGCCTGGCAGACGCCTGCGTGTCTATGGGATCGACGGGCGCCACGATGGCCGCCGCCGCCTTCGTGCTCGGCATGACGGAGGGCGTGGATCGCCCGGCCATCGGCGGCCCGGTGGTGGGCCTCGCCCCGCGGACGGCCATCATCGACGTGGGAGCGAACGTGGACTCGCGCCCGGCGCAGCTGCTCACGTTCGGCGCGATAGGCGACGTGTTCGCCCGCAAGTTCTGGGGCATCGAACGGCCCCGGGTGGCTCTGCTCAGCGTGGGCAGCGAGGCGGGCAAGGGTAACAACCAGGTCAAGGAGACCACGGAGCTTCTGGAGAAGAGCGGACTGAACTTTATCGGCAACATCGAACCCAACGAGCTGCCGTTCGGACGGGCCGAAGTTGTCGTCTGCGACGGGTTCGTCGGCAACGTCGTGATGAAGCTGACGGAAGGGCTGGGACAAGCCTTGGCGGACCACCTGCGCGGCGCGTTGCGCGACAGCCTGCCCGCTGAGGAGTTGGAGCGCGTCGTCAGCAAGGTGTACGAGCTGAACAACATTGTCGAGACCTGGGGCGGTGGCCCGCTGTTCGGAGTCAACGGAGTAAGCATCGTGGGCCACGGCCGCGCCAGGCGCACCGGCGTCAAGCGCGCCATCGCCACGGCCAAGAGGACCGTGGAAAGCCAGTTCGTGAGCGGGCTGAACGAAGAGCTTGCCAGGATAAGGAGCACGGTCGCGAGCTAGCGCGGAAACCCCGCCCGCCTGGTCCAATCGAACGTTTTGCTATTCAGGAGGCGAGTTGAACAGATCGGACATTGAAGGAAAAGCCGCACTTGTCACCGGCGCCTCCAAGGGCATAGGCAAAGCCATAGCCTTGCGGCTGGCGGAACAGGGCGTCAAGGTGGCCGTCAACTACAACACGTCGGCCGACGCGGCGAACGACGTTGTCGACAGCATCGAAGACGCCGGCGTCGAGGCGTTCGCCATCCACGCCGACGTGAGCGACATAGAGCAGGTCACAACGATGGTCGACGAGGTGAACCGTACCTGGGGCCGCATAGACATCCTGATAAACAACGCCGGAATAATCGACGACGGGCTGTTGATCAGAATGTCCGACAAGGCATGGGACCGCGTGCTGGCCACCAACCTGACCGGCACGTTCTACTGCACGCGCGCGGCGCTGCGCGGCATGATGCGCGGGCGCTGGGGACGCATAATCAACATCGGCTCGGTGGTCGGCATACGCGGCAACGTGGGCCAGGCCAACTATTCCGCCTCCAAGGCCGGCCTCATCGGCTTCACCAAGGCCCTGGCCAAGGAGATCGCCACACGCAACATCACCGTGAACACCATAACACCCGGCTACATCAGCACCGACACGGTGGCAGGCCTGACGCAGGAGCAGAAGGACCGGATCATGACCTGGATACCGCAGGGCCACTTCGGCAAGGTTGACGACGTGGCTCACCTCGCGGCGTTCGTGGCCAGCGAGAAGGCCAGCTACATAACGGGCCAGGTGATCAGCGTAGACGGCGGAATGTCCATCTAGCGAGGCTACCGCTCGCACATGGCACTTCTACCGCCGGACCGGACGGGCGAGATGAGAGACTTCGAGGGCAAGACCGCGCTCGTCACGGGCGGGTCTCGCGGCATCGGGCGCGCCATCGCGCTGGAGTTCGCGCGGCGAGGCGCCGACGTGGCGTTCAACTACCGCTCCAATTCCACGGCCGCCGAGCAAACTCAGCGCGACGTCGAGAGCGAGGGCGTTCGCTGCGTCAGCATCCGGGCACACCTGGGCGACTCAGACAAGATCAGGCAGATGTTCTCCCGCGTCGAGGCCGAGTTCGGAGCGCTTGATGTGCTTGTCAACAACGCCGCCTCAGGCGTCCAGCGGCCCGCTGGCGAGCTGCGCGAAAAGCACTGGGACTGGGCGATGGACATCAACGCGAAAGCTCCATGGCTGTGCGCTATCGAGGCCTCCAAGCTTATGAACCGGGGAGGAAGCGTGGTGAACATCACCAGCCAGGGATCGCAGAAGGTGCTTCCCTACTACTTCTCAGTGGGAGTGTCCAAGGCCGCCCTGGAGTCGATGACGCGCTACCTCGCCGTCGAGTTGGCCGAAAAGGGCATATCCGTCAATGCCGTTTCCGGCGGATACGTGGAGACCGGCGCGTTCGACTCGTTTCCCAACCGGGACGAGATGGTGAGCGCCACCGAGAACACGCTAGACGGCAGGTCGGTTACCGGGGAGGACATCGCCTGCGTGGTGGCGTTTCTATGCACCGACGCGGCGAGAATGATCAGGGGGCAAGTGCTGGTAGTCGACGGCGGCGTTTCGCTGACTATCTGAACGGCAGCGCCTCTACGCGCACCTCGACCTCTCTCCCGTCCTGTTCGAGCGTGAGCGCCGACCCGGGCTCAGCGTGGGCCTTGCGCACGTACCCCAGGCCGATGCCTCGTCCGAGCCGCTCCGACCCCACAGCGGAAGTCACTACACCAGAGCGCTTGCCGTCTACGGTCAGGCTCGCTCCCGCGGGCGGCAGCTCCGGCGAGTCCCACGACAGCCCGACGAGGTACTTGGACACCTTCTTGTAGGTGTCCAACCGCGCGATGACCTCCTGCCCGATGTAGCAGCCCTTGCTGAAGCTGATGTGCTGCAGCAGCCCGGCTTCCAGGGGGTTGTAGTCCTCGGACAGCTCGCGGCCGGGCGCGGGCACGCCCTGCTCAACACGGACGGACTCCAGGGCGAGGGTGCCGACGGGCTTTGCACCGTCGCCGGCGCTGCGCTCCACCAGGTAGCGCCACAGCCGCTCGCCGTCTCCCGCGGGGGCAATAACGTCGAATCCGGGCAGCTCACCTAAGTCGTCACGCACCAGGGTCACATTAACGCCGCCAACGCTCGCCGGGCGCACGCCGTACAGTGGCAGTGTCGCCACGTCCTCACCGGCTATCTCTTCCACGAGCCCGGCGGCGCCGGGGCCGATGAGAGAGAACATGGCGGTGTCGGGAGTGACGTCCCGCACCGTCACGTCCTCGACGAACGTGTAGAAGTCGATCCACTCCGCCACCCGCTCGCGCGCGTTCGGGCCGACGATGAGCAGCAGCCGGTCCTCCAGCATCAGCACAAGCAGCAGGTCCACGATTCTGCCCTTGGCGGAGGTGAGCACGCTGCCCATGCCCTCACCGGGCGTCAGATCCTCCAGCTTGTTGGTGCTGAGCCTGTTCAGCAGGTCGAGTGTGTCTTCGCCGGTCAGCTCGAGGCGGCCAAGGTGGGACCGGCGCGCCAGTCCCGCGGCGCGCGTGAGGGCGTCGTACTCCTCATGGTGCGAGGTGTAGCGCTCGGGGTGTGCTTCGACTTGTGCGCTGGTGGACACGGGCCCTTCTCTCTGCGAACGGCGGGTTGCGGTTCGCCCTGCCTATACGCTGAAGGACGTGCCGCAGCCGCAGGTCGTCTTTGCGTTGGGGTTGTTGAACACGAAGCCCTTGCCGTTGAGTCCGCCCGAGTACTCAAGCACCGTGCCGGCCAGGAAGACGTAGGACTTCCTGTCGACGTACAGTTTGATGCCGTGCTCTTCGACGGTCTTGTCGTTCTCGCCCGGCTCCTCCACCAGGTCGAGCACGTAGGTCAACCCTGAGCACCCGCCGCCCTTCACGCCGACGCGCAGGTTCAAGCCGGGCTTGCCGGCCTGCGCCGCGAACTCGCGCACGTGGGTGGCGGCTTCCATGCTGATGTTTATCGTAAGTGGCTGAGGTGGCGTGCGTCTCGTCATCTGCTGCATTTGCGGTTACTCCCAGGGTCGCTAAGCGTGTCTCCTATCGCCGCGCCATCAACTGAAACGGCGGGTTCACGCCCATTATACATCATTCCGCGCCAAACCCTAGCCCCCGTTCCGCGTAGCAACCACTCACCCCCGCCGCGGCCAGGCGTATCGCCGCACCAGCGGCTCGATCTTCGGCCAGCGCAGCGACGCGGCCAGAGCCGCCAGCGACAGGGCCGCAAGTGCGGCGCTCGCCAGCGCGACGCCCGACGTGTAGCCGCCCACACCGCTTTGCAGAACGTTGAACACCCAGGGCACCGCCACGGCCAGAGTGTCGGCGAAGTCGCCGCGCCTGTCGATGTCGCTCATCGCAGCGGCACGTGCGGCTTCTATGGCAGCGTCAGCGACGAAGTTTCCCACCAGGAAGATCAACAGCGTCGCGAGGAATCCCGCCGCGAGCGCAGCCGAAACCCAGGCGGCCCTTATGTGGCGTGCACCTCCGGCCAGTAACCACACGGCGGCGAGTCCGGCCGCCGCCAGCACTGACACGACCCACGCCGCGATGCGCAGGCGCGAAAGCGTGTAGCGCAGAGGCTCTATACCCGACGAGGTGTCCGAGTCCGCTGACAGGTCGCCCAGCAGATCGAAGTAGGTGTACGTCCAGCCGTCGGAGAACAGCTCGCGAACCGTTTCGATGGCCTCTTCCACACTTTTGGGGTCGTCGAACCGCTGCCAAATGTCGTCGCGCAGGTCTTCCTCTGTGTACGTGAAGCCGTCGCGCATGACCAGGCGGAGGTCGTCGAGCCGCTCATTGTCCTCGCGCGACAGAGCGTCCCGCAGGTCCCGCTCCGTGAATCTCACCTCACTGCTCAGCAGTTCGACGACCATCGGCCCGACGCTCGCCAGAATAGCGTCTGTGCGATCGACGACAGCGCGCCTGGCCTGCGCGTCCGCGGCGCTCTCTCCGGTAACGGTGGCCAGCGCCAGAATCCTGCCGTGGGCAACCTCTTCCAGCCTCGACGTCACCTCATCGGAGATTGGGTCGAGCGACACCAGAAACGCAAACCCGTCGGTATTCCCAAACAGATAACCCGTGGTCTCGTCCACGGCCTTATCAACCTCGCCTCTCACCCACCGCCCCTGGCCCGCGTCCTGTATGGCCAGCACCACGTCCTCGGAGTAGAGCGCCACTCCGAGCGCAAGGTCGATTCGCTCGCCGTGTACGGCCCACACCGCCGGTTCCACGACCGAATCGTACAGCGAATTGTAGGCCCCCGTATCGAACAGCACCCGCTTGTACTCCGCCGCTGCCACCGGCCCTAGCTCGGCCAGATCGACGCGCAGGTCGAAGCCGCTTTCGCGTCCGGTAGCGTAGGGCGTGAAAGAGGACACGGCGTCCGTGACCCGGGCGTCGAACCAGGCCTTCGTCACTACCTGCCGCACGGCGGACTCGACCCGCATGGAGTTCACGCCGGCACCGAACGGCAGAACGTCGGAGGCAAGGAGATCTTCCGCGGCGGGCGCGAGGTGCGATTCGATCGCGTAGTCGTACAGGTCGGACCTCTTCAGAAGGGTTAAGGTCTCCGAGGCAAGCACCGCGTCGTCCGTGGGCAGGCGCAGGCTGACGGCGAACTCGTCGCTGCGGCCGGTCACGTATCCCCACACTTCCGTCGCCGCCGAGCGCACCGTCTCATCAAACCACTCGCGAGGTGCTACCTTGGCCGTCCACGCCACCAGGTGGCGATTGGAGACACCCAGCACGACCAGCGGGTTGCTTGCCAGGGTTCCGTCCGCCGAAAGGGACTCGGCGTTTCGGGCGTCGTCAAGCATTGTCGGCAGCAGGCGGTCCAGGAGAAAGTCGTACGCCCCGGCCTCCTGTAGACGATCGGCGAGGTAGTCCGTCTGAAGCACTGTGCCACACGCGGAGGCCATCGCGAACACCAGAACTAACAGGGGGACAACGAGCGCGGCCACCGCAAAGGAGAGCACTCTGCGAAGTAACATGGTGTCGCCCCTTGCGTGTGTGGAGTGATCAAGCGCCAGAGGCTCCTGCGCGCTGTACTGGGGGGCAAAGTATACACAACCGCGCCGCCGCAGTTCAAAAGCCGTCCCCGCTCCGCTAGAATGGTCGCGTCGAGGAGCGCGAGAGGGCGATCGAATCATGACAGGTGAGTAGCCGGATGAACGAGTACATGAACGCCAACCGCGGCCAGTGGGACGTCCTGGCCCCCATCCACGCGCGGTCGGAATTCTACGACCTGGCGGGATTCCGGGCCGGAGAGTCCTCGCTGAAGAGGGTGGAACTGGAAGAGGTCGGCGACGTTGCGGGCCGCTCCCTTTTGCACCTGCAATGCCACATTGGAGTCGACACGCTCTCCTGGGCGAGGCTGGGCGCGCGCGTCACGGGCGTCGATTTCTCCGAAGCCTCTCTCGCTGTCGCGCGCTCCCTGGCTGCCGAGCTCGGCCTACCCGCGCGATTCCTGGCAGCGAACTTGTACGACCTGCCGGAACTCCTGGACAAGCCCGGCGGGTTCGACGTCGTTTTCACCTCTTACGGCGTCCTGTGTTGGCTTCCCGACCTCACCGCCTGGGCGCGCGTGGCGGCGCGCTACCTGCGGCCCGGCGGAGCGTTCAACATCGTCGAGTTCCATCCCTTCGCGGGCGTGTTCGACGACGACGAGGGCCGGGCCGACCTGCGTATTCGGTACCCCTACTTTCACTCGGAGGAGCCGCTGGAGTTCGAGAGCACGGGCAGCTACGCGGAGCCGACGGCGGACGTGACGACGCGAGGTTACGAGTGGAGCCACCCGCTGTCCGACGTGGTGAACGCGCTGATTGGGGCCGGCCTGCGAATCGAACACCTGCGTGAATTCCCGTTCAGCGCCTACAAGCAGCTTCCCATGCTGGAGTTGTGCGACGATGGCTGGTGGAGACTTCCAGAAGGAGCCGACACCGTGCCGCTGATGTACTCTATCAAGGCAGTCAAGCTATAGCACGAGCGTCGTGCCAAATTCACCATCATCAGGAGGGCCGACACATGGAAAAGACCCGCAGGGAATATCCAGACATCGCGCCGGCCGGGCCGACGTTCGCAAGGGCCGTGCGCGTGGACGGCACGCTGTACATTTCGGGCTGCACGGCGAGGGGCACGGATGCTCAGGGCGGTCCCGCCATCGAGCAGTTCAAGGTCGTCTGGGACAGGCTGATCCGAATCGTGGAGGCCGAGGGCGGCACGGCCACGGACATCGTCAAGATAACGACGTTCGTCACCGACATGAGGGAGTGGTTTCCGGCGTCCGCGGAACAGCAGGCCGTGATGTACGGCTACTTCGAGGGCCAGAATCCGGCCAACTCCCTAGTGGAGATCACCGCCCTGGCCCAGCCCGGGTTGGACGTTGAGATCGAGGCGATAGCGGTGTTGGACTAGGCCTCCCGCGCTATCTGCTCCTTCTGCCAGTCGAAGTCCACCGCGCCGTCGTAGAAGCGCTCGGGGTGCTCCACCGCCCAGATCTGCTTGCGGATGATCCAGTTGGTCGGCTCGAGCGCGGCGGCCTCGCGCCACTGCTCCATCGCCTCGGCCACCCTGCCCTGGCAGTACAGCTCCTGGCCGCGCCGGAAACGGATGCTGGCATCGTCGCTCTCGCCGCCCTGCTCGGCAACCGGCCCGGAGTCCTCGTCCAGGTCCTGGCCGACGCACCAGCGCTCGACGACCCGCGCCGTGTCAGCGCGGCGCACGTCGAACCCGCCCAGCCGCTTGTAGCGCACCACGCCGGACTCGTCTATCAGGTAGCCGTTTGGGATAGCTTTGAATCCGTACACCTGGCCCAGCAGGTTCCGCTCGTCCACCAGAGTGGTGAACCGCGCGCCCGCCTTCTCCACGAAGGGGCGCACCTTCTCAGCGCCCTGGGCGTCCACCGCTATCGATAGCACCTCGACCATGTCACCGTGCCGCTCGTGCACCTGCTGCCAGACCGGCAGCTGTTCACGACACGCTCACCAGGATGCCCAGAAGAACAGGATTACCTTGCGGCCGCGATAGTCAGAAAGGTTGACTTCGCCGCCGTCGAGAGTCGGCAGCGTGAAATCCGGGGCAGTGTCGCCCACGTTCACACCCGTTGCAGTGGCGCCTACCATGCGCTCCTCCTCGAGACCAAATGGGCTAGCGTCTTAGAGGGTGTCTAATAAGTGGTCATATAATACCTGTACACAGGAGTGGGGGATGATATAAACCATTCCCATGAACAGACAAGCCTACCCCAGCGATCTCAGTGACACCGAGTGGCAACTGCTAGAGCCTCTGTTGCCCGCTCCTAAACCAGGAGGCCGTCCGGTCAAGTATCCTCGCCGGGAGGTGGTGAACGCCATCATGTACGTACTTCGGAGCGGGTGCCCGTGGCGGATGCTGCCTCACGACCTTCCCCCTTGGCGCACGGCGTTTCACTACTTCCGCACCTGGCGAAAGGACGGAACCTGGGAGAAGGTCCATCAAGCCCTGCGCGAGAGGGTACGGACAGCCGATGGACGACAGACTTCTCCCAGCGCGGCGATCATAGACAGCCAGAGCGTGAAGACGACGGAAAAAGGGGGCCTCGTGGCTATGATGCCGGTAAGAAGGTGACGGGCCGCAAGCGGCATATCATCGTGGACACCATAGGACTGCTGTTGGCAGTCGTGGTCCACCCCGCTGACATCCAAGACCGAGATGGTGCAAAGCTGGTTATCAATAAGTTGGTAGGAAGGTTTCCACGCCTGCAATTGATCTGGGCTGATGCTGGTTACGCGGGCCAGTTGGTTGATTGGGTCATGTCCTTGTCGGGTTGGGCGCTGGAGATTGTGAGGCGTCCGAAAAGCAGCCATCAGTTCGAGGTGTTGCCGCGGAGATGGGTGGTTGAGAGAACATTTGCATGGCTGGGACGCTCTCGTCGGTTGAGCAAGGACTACGAAGTCCTGACCGAGACAACCGAGGCCTGGATCCACATAGCTATGATTCATCTCATGATCCGTCGTCTAGCTCCTTCATGACACGCTTTTTAGACACCCTCTTAGTGGGAGCCAACGGCTCCCGAAATACTAGAAGCTTCAACCAACGCCGTGAAAGCCGACGCTCACTTCATCGCCCTCGATCATTACGGGCGTGATGCGCTCGCCGCCGGTGAGCTTCTCGAGATCGAGCCAAGCCTCCGGACGAAGCGCGAGGTTGATCTCATCATATTCCGTGCCGACGGTGTCCAGTTCATCCTTCAGGGCGTCCGAGAATGAACAGTCGGGGTGGGTGTACAAGACAATTGCGTTGGCCAAGCTGTTGCCTCCATTGCGCGTCCGCGCGGACGTAAGCGCGTCGCGCCGCTATGTGTTCGAAGGTAGCGTAATGTTAATGCAAGAGTGGGGCCATTTGCAAAGCGTGGGACGCGCGCGAGCCTGAGACGTCCAAGCGGCTGGTGTCGTTGGGCGGAGTGGCAGGGATGAGGGTGCGGCCACGGCGGCTGGGGTTGGGCCGGAGGCCGTCTGAGAGGGGGGTTTTCCGAAAAATGTGTTGCAAACTGTCGCATTTTGTAGCTGGGAGTACTGGCGGCTTGGATATTTGGGAGCGGCGAATGGGTCGACAGCCCGCCTTCGATAGGGCGATTCAACGAAATGTGGGGCATTCTGTGTCATTTTGGGTCGCATCATAGCTGGGAGAGGGGCCGAGCGTTCGGGGCTGCTGGTTGGGGGTGTCGGCGCGTCATGGAAGGGAGAGCAGCACAGATGTGCGGCGGAATCAAGGGGATGGCAGAGTTGATGGTCAAGCGACTGTTGGGAGAATTGTTCCTTGTGGCCAACGCCGATCCAGGGACAGTCCATCACTTCCGACTGACAGGACCGCCTGCCGCAGACAGGACGGCCTGCCGTGCGTAGACGCGGGGCGGCGAAGGAGATCGCAATCGAGGTCATGGCATGCATGGCTTCACCGTCGCTCAAGTGGTCGCACGCGCGAGGATGATGCTGTATATTTGGCCTAGAATTGTGCGGATATGTAGCCTGCCGCGAAGCTCACATTATTGCGGTTCTAGATGAGGGATCAAATTGGCAACAGAGACGCTCGAAGAGAACTACCTTGAAGTCGAACCAGACGACGACGAATTTCACGATATTGACCACCCATGGGACCCAGAGGATATCCGGGTCAGCACACGCAGCTTCTCTTTGCGCAACATGATAGATATGATTGCTGACGGAGGCCTCGATCTTGCCCCTGATTTCCAACGCCTCCGCGTTTGGAAGCCAGTGCAGAAGGTACAACTGATCGAGTCTGTTCTACTCCAGATACCACTCCCCGCCTTCTACTTTGCAGAGGACGCCGCCGGTATCATGCAGGTCGTTGATGGAGTGCAGAGACTCTCGACCATAAATGATTTCGTCACTAGTGAACCTGAACTGGGCGGCGGGTTTCCACTTAACGGCCTTGAGTATCTTGGGGACGTGAAAGGGAAGCGGTTTGAGGACTTACCTGCAGTTTGGAAACGGCGCATTTACAATACTCAAATCGTTGCTCACGTAATCGAGCCATCGACACCAGCCGAGGTAATGTATGACATCTTCCGCCGGATCAATACGGGTGGAACCCCGCTAAGGGCACAGGAGATCAGGCACTGCGTTTCGAAGCAACGAAGCCGTGCTTACCTCAAAGAGTTGGCGGCGACCATCGCATTTGGAGTTGCAACCAACGGCAGGCTAAAGGACCACCAGAGGATGGTTGACCGCGAACTTGCTCTGCGTTTCGTGGCCTTCTGGTGCACCGGCCCAGAAGGATACTCTGGGAATGACAGTCTTGAATCCTTTCTGCTACGCGCCACTCGTTCGCTCGATGACGAGCGCGAGATTGACGATTTCTACCTAGGGAACCTCTGAACAACTGAGGGTATCTCGTATGTGATGGACAGTAAGTGGACTGTCCGAGGTGTTTCTTCCTCCTACGGTGTGTCGATAGAGGTCTTGTGGTCCTGAAACGGCTCTGCTAAGGCCTATCGACGTTCGTTTGTCCAGCTTGGGCGCACTTCGCCCCCTTCAGGCTGCCAGGTACCGCTCCGCCCTTATCAAGTTCGTCATCCCCAGTAGCAACGTCAGTCGTTGCGTGTTCTTTGCCAACCCTCGGTAACGCACCTTGGCGTATCCAAAGTGCCGCTTCACGTACAGGAACGGATGCTCCACCTTCGCCCTGGTCGACGCCTTGCGCTTCTCCATAAGCGCCTCATAGCTTCCCGGCTCCAGTTGCCGACGTCTCCCGGGTCTCATCGCTACCTGCCAGTCCACATCCAACTCGCGATTCTCCAATCGCTTGTCGACTCCCTGATACCCCGCATCGCCCCACACCCGATTCTCTCTACCGTGCAGCAGCCGGTGAGCCTCCGTCACGTCATGAACGTTCGCAGGTGTCGTTCTTACGCTATGTACTACTCCCGTCTCAGCGTCCGCACCGATGTGTACCTTCATCCCGAAGTGCCACTCATTCCCCTTCTTCGTCTGACGCATCTCAGGGTCTCGCTTACCTGCACGATTCTTCGTTGACGATGGCGCCTCGATGATGCTCGCGTCCACGATCGTTCCCTCCCGAAGCCGCAGCCCCTGGGACTCCAGATGACGGTTGATCTCCTCGAACAGACCCTGTCCCAACTCGTGCTCTTCCAGCAGATGGCGGAAGTTCAGGATCGTCGTCTCGTCCGGGAGCGGGCCCGACAGCCTCAACCCTGCGAACCGTCTCACCGACTCGACCTCGTAGAGCATGTCCTCCATACCAGGATCACTAAGGTTGTAGAACATCTGCACGCAGTGAATCCGCAGCATCACAGACAACTCATAGGGTCGCCGGCCCCGGCCTGCCCTGGGATAGAACGGGCGGATGCGTTCTACGAGCTGTTCCCACGGGATCAGACCGTCCATGCGCTCAAGGAATATCTCCCGCCGGGTCTTGCGCTTCTTGCTCTCGTATTCCAAGTCGGCAAATGTTGGCTGGTCCATCGTGTCTTCACCCCAAACATCTCTGCTTTGTGTATGGCATATTACTATGCCACAATACACCAGACTTGTTCAGAGTATCCCTAGCTGATATCAGGGCAGCCTTTGAACGTGGTCTCTCACTCGCCAACGAAGTTTTTGGCAGATATGCCTTCCGCAAGTGGCCAACTGGTAATGATCGGCTTGCTCCGATCAATCGAGCCCTCTTCGAGACCTGGACGGTCGAACTCGCGCGAACTGAACAATCCATTGTGCGGAAGAACGCTTACAGAATTAGAGAATTGGCGCGACAAGGAATGGCATCGGACACGAAGTACATTCAGTCGATTTCAAGTGCCACGGGTGACGTTCGAGCAGTTAAGATGAGGTTCCAGAAGACTCGCAATTTTATCAAATTGGCGACAGAGAGATGATTCGTCTGTTCGAAGTTCACAATTTCAAAGCGTTTACGGACTTGACCCTCCGCTTTGGTCAACTTGTACTGTTGTCGGGCGTCAACAGCTCCGGCAAGAGTTCGATCCTTCAGGCGCTCCGGTTGGCAGAACTGGCAATGACGCACGGTCCGACCGTTCAGTTGAACCATGTGATGGGCCTTGAACTTGGCGAAGCTACAGACGTCCTCAATCGGGAAGCGCTAGCACAGCACGTCGAATTGGGAGTCCACACAGAAAGTGGCGTCGATCGGATTCAGTTGATTCCCCCAGCTGATCAGGAGCGCTCGGTCGCACTCGAAGTGCTGGCACCCACACCTGGCAGAGGGGAGAGTCGTAGGTGGCGGGTTGATAGTTACTTGGGTGCTGAGCGCGTCGGACCCCGAGACATTTTTGCGGTCGCTCCCAGCGGCGGAACTCGCGTGAATGTCGGAGTCCGTGGAGAGTTCACGGCTCACATGCTTGCTCTGTTTGACCGCCGTAGAGTGCCGGACGCCTTGCTACACCCCTCTACCGCCGAGGTTCCACTCGCGCCAACATTGTTGTCACAATCCCAGGCATGGCTCTCGTCAATCGTACATCCGACCAGAGTACGTTCATCTTGGTTGCCTCAGACAAGTGCCGCCGCACTCCAGTTCCGTGATCTCGACGTGACAGCCGACTGGGTTCGCCCAGCAAATGTTGGCTTCGGTCTGACCCACTGCCTCCCAATTATTGTCGCCGCTCTGAGTAGCACTCCTGGAGGAGTGTTCATCGTTGAGAATCCGGAAGCGCATCTCCACCCGAAGGCACAATCGGAGATCGGGAAGTTTCTGGTTCGGTTAGCCGCGTCTGGGGTTCAGACGATTGTCGAAACACATAGTGACCATGTACTCAATGGTGTCCGTATCGCAGTTGCCGCCGAACAATTAGTCAGTGCTGATGATGTCGCAATCCATTTCTTTGGTGCTGCAAGATCGAGCGTTACCGAAATCACTCTCAATGGCAAGGGAGGTCTATCGGTCTGGCCACCGGGCTTCTTCGATCAAGCTTTAGAAGACTTGGCTGCGGTATCGCGGGGCCGTCATTTTGACTGAATGCAGATTCGTTGTCGATGAGGGCGCTCTCTCGTTAAACGATGTTCCTCACACTGATCGTGAAGACTGCCTCACAGCGCTGATAGACCAGTTAGATGCTCTTCGGATATCGGGGGAGCGCATCCAGGTCATGGAGAATTGGGGAGGGGTGGAGTGCCTCAATGGAAACGACGTTGCGGAATCACTGGTTCAGTGTCTAGTCCTTGACCGCGACCAGTCGTTTCGCCTACTTTCGCTACTAGTACCTAGTCAACTTAATTATTGGAGGGATAGAGTCGGTGCAGTTTAGTGCGAGCATCCTGGATCGAGAAGCGCCAGTCGATGCTGGCACGATCCGTATTGCGTTCATCTTGGAGTGCATGTACACGCCGCCTCAGGACAGTCTCATCAGGAACACGGCGCCTCAGACAGCCGCGGCTGAACACGCTGAGCTCGATTTCGGCCATGTTGAGCCAGCTTCCATGCTTGGGAGTGTAGTGGAACCGCAAACGTCTAGCGATGCGTCTGGCTTCGTCAGGCACAAAAGCCACATACAGGGACCCGAGTCTATGGGTGTTGAGATTGTCGAGGACAACCCGGACCGTGTCGGCTTCTGGATAGGCTTCGTCAACAAGCCACTTCATCTGGTGTGCAAAGTCCTGTCGTGTCCGCCGTTCCGTGATGGCCACATGTCGGTAACCCGCAAGGGGTTCAATGAACATGAACAGGTTGCGTGTTCCCTGTCGTCGATACTCGGTGTCGTATCTCTCGGGCTGGCCGGGTCGTGCCGCAGTGGGTTCGCGCACGTCCGCCAACAGTTGAGTAGAGGACTCGTCGAAGCACACCACGGGCTGTTTGGGATCATGCGGTTCGTGGTACACGTCCAGTACCTCCTCCATGGAAGCAACGAAGTCGGCGCTCACCTCCGGAATGCGCCACTCTTTCTTCTGCCATGGCTTGAGTTCGTTTTTTTCAGACGTTTGCGAATGCCCTCGTGTGATATGGAGTCCACCAGACCCAGTTCCACAGCCTTGTCTGACAGCAGTCTCAACGTCCAGTGGTCGTGCCCGTCAGGTGCGCTGCTGCAAGCCAGGGCGATCAGGTGTGCCTCACCTTTCTCGTCCAGCTTGGGAGGTCTGCCAGGACGAGGCCGATCCACCACTGCGCCCTGTAGTCCTGCTTCGCAAAAGCGCCTTTTGATACGGTAAACAGTACCTGTAGACACGTCCAGCGCCTCGGCTATCCGATGCACAGTCCAGCCGTCGTCAGCCTTCAGTAAGATCCGCGCCCTGGCAACCTCTCGTGCGGAACTCGTGCCCCCTCGGACGAACTTCTGCAAAGACTCCCGCGCATCATCCGTCAGTTGGACCACATACTTCTCTCGACCCATTTCAGCACCCTCCATATGAAAGCGAGTTCATCAGAGTGTACCAGTTCTTATATTCATACAAAATTAGGTTGACTAGGTACTAGATCGATGTAAGGCTTGGCGTCAACCCACTACTGCTATTGTCAATTCCGAGGTCATTGTCGACGGTAGTCCGCGTGAGGGACAAGGGATATGCTGGGCTTACGACCGGTCGATTCTGCAGCACCGGACTGCGGTCATTACGACCTCACATCGCTTCGCAACTGGCGTCCACTGCGTCGACAGACCGTCTCAACCCCTGCCAGTTGGCATTTATTTCTCAGTGTCTTCTGAGGATCAACCCGGATTTTTCAGGCTGCTATACGAGTGGGAAAACGTATCTGCATCGGATTTTTTTGAACGGGCGCAGTTGGCGTTTCCTCGGCTAGTGTTTGCAGCAGGCATCAGCTTTCGAAATTTCCAAGGTGCCTATCGTACGTTACGACCCAAGGTAGTAGACCATCTCGGACGAATTAACGACAGATTTCCAGAGCTTTACGCTGCCGAGAACGGCATGTCTAAAGAAATATCGAGCCGATTAGGGATAGAGGTCAGCATTGAAGGCGGCACTCGCAGCAGTGAGAGATTAATGCGCCAACGCGATGTTGAATTTCGCGGACATGTATATCGCTGCGAGTGGCATTCCAAAATTGAGCCTCACAGGAATCGCATTCACTTTCATGTAATTGGTGGCACAGGGGAGCCGAGAGTCTTGATCGGCATATTTCACGAGCATTTGGCAACCTGAAGCACATTTTGAGGGACGTTGCAACGCCCTTGCCACTCGACGGTCTGAGCATGGTCGGCCGCCCCTGCCGGTGCCCCTAAAACTGCCCCCGCGGCTCCAGCCCCAGGTAGAACTGGCCCGCGGTGTCGTAGTGGGTCATCCGGCCCTGGAGGTGCTGGGTGATGACGTGGACGTCCTGGAAACGCCGCTGGATGGGGTGGCCCTTGAAGATCGCGCCGGAGCCGCACAGGTTGTACGCCGAGTCCACCACCTGCGCGGCAAGGCGGATGGCGTGGGTGGTGGCGATCCGCAGCGAGATACGGTCCTCGACCGTGAGCGAGCCGTTGATCTGGGCGCTCTGCCAGATCTGGCCGACCGCCTCGCGCAGAAAGGCCTTCGCCGAGCGCCAGGTGGCCATCGCCTCGCCAACCTGCCGCTGTGTGGTGGTGTAGTCCCGCAGCTTGCCGCGCATTCGAGCCGGCACCCTGCCGCCCGCGATCTCTATGGCCACGTCCAGGCTGGCGAGAGCCACGCCCAGCGCCACTGTGGAGAAACCGGACGCGAACAACAGAGTGTTGGGAATGATGTAGAGCGGGCCGCCGTCCCTGGGCGGCCCGGCCATGTTGAACGTGCGAACGTCCGGCACGAACAACCCGTCGACCTCGAACCCGTAGCTGGCGGTGCCGCGCAGCCCGTTCACGTGCCAGTCGTCCACTATGTTCACGGCGCTCTTCGGCACGAGCATCACGGGGGCGTCCTGGTCGTCGACCGCAGGCGGTCCTGTCTCGCCATCCGCCGCTACCGGAGCCATCGCGGCTATCCACGTGGCGTGGTCGCTGCCGGTGCTGAAGGTCCAACGGCCCGAAATCAGGTAGCCGCCGTCCGCCGGCTCCGCCCTGGCCCCTGGGAGGGGCGGGCCGTTCGTGACGACGGCGCGCGGGTCGGCCCATATCTCTCGCGCCGTCTGCAGCGGCATGCGCGTGGAGTTGGTCGCCCAGACGTTGTTCTGGTTGAAGGTCCAGGCCGTGCTGGCGTCGACCTCGGCGAACACTTCCACCAGGCACAAGTAGTCGGGCAGGTCCAGCTCGGCGCCGCCGAGCGAGCGGGGCACCAGCAACCGGAAGAAGCCCTTGTCCGCCATGTCGTGCGCCAACTCATCGGGCAGCTCGCGCGCATCGTCGATGCGCTCGGCGTGTAGCGCCACCCTTGACGCAAACTCTCGCGCGGTGTCCAGATAGCTGCCTATGTCGTATCCGGTTGCTGTCATAACGACCTATCGATGGCCCGCGCTCGGACTGCAGACGCAGGGTCTGCCCCCGGAGCGCCGAGCGGGATCAAATACCTGCCTACAGGTGTTCCTTGTTGAAGAAGTGCCTTTCGAGGCCCCACTTACGGCTGCCGAGGACTCCGATGATGCCGGCGATGATGAACCATAGTATCGTCACCTCGCCCCCGTGCGCCACGAACGCGTTGCCGCCGTCGGGCGGGTTGGGGTACAGGTGCGGCCAGGGCCAGACCGGACTGAGCGCGGCGTGAACCCCGAAGTACGCTACGATCATCATCACCACCAGCGCTCCGGCCCCCAACCGGGTCAGAATGCCGAACCCGATGAAGATGGCTGCCGCAAGCTCCACCCATCCGGCTATGTCGACGAGGAGGCCGAGCCCGTTCGGATTCGCGCCGGCGGGAAAGTCCCAGAGCAGGAACGCCTTCTGGGCGCCGTGAAGTCCGACAAGCACCGCGAAGGCAATACGGAACACAAGGTAGAACTCGTCGGTGTGCGGCTGTAAGAATCGACCGAAGAATCCCTGGTCTTGTGCGCTTTCCCCTGTCATGGCCCACTCTCCTTTCCCAAGTTGTTCCCAACCAACAGAAGCTTGCCACGCGGGAGTTCGACACCAAAGCTAAGGCCCGAAGAGCACCCTGTCAGGTGCGAGTGTGATGATGGCAAAAGGCTCGGCCATCAGTTCCCTCATGTATTCCTCGACATTCTCAGGCTTCTCGTAGCGCTCCACGATGGCACGCACTTGCGGCCAGACGCCGTCGCCGTGTGCGAGATCGGCTTGACCGTAGAGCGCGGCGTACTCCGTCCCCCGCTCGCCCGCGTATACGCACACCGAAACGAGGGGGTCGCGCCGCAGGTTGCGCACTTTGGCGCTGCTCTCGTTGGCCGCTACCGTCAGTCGCCCGTCCTCGTACCCGTACCACACCGGCGTCACCTGCGGCATTCCGTCCCTGCCCACGGTCGCCACCACGGCGATGCGTGCAGGCAGTAGGAATTTCGCGAGGCGCTCTGCGTCAAACTCTGCCAATTCGCACTCCCCCAAAATAGTACTTAGATGAAGCGTGCCGACCGCTCTACGGTCCGGTCCGATTCTACCACGATCGAGAGCGAGGCGGCGCACCCGGCGTGGTAAAATTGGCCCGAACAGGGGCGCGCTCGCCCCACAACGCGGGAGACCTTGAAGTTTTATGCCAGGAAAGCACGGAGAGAGACCCGTCTACGAGCGAATCCTGGACGTGGTTCGCCGGATCCCCTACGGCCAGGTCGCGCTGATAGCGGGCGGGTGCACACCACGCATGGTGGGCTACTGCCTCGCCTCGCTGGACCACGACAGCGACGTGCCGTGGCAGCGCGTCATCAACTACAAGGGCGGAATAAGCCCGCGGAGCGCCGGCCACGGCAGCGAGTTGCAACGGCTGCTGCTCCAGGACGAGGGCGTCGAGTTCGACGAGATGGGCCGCGTGAGCTTCCGCAGGTTTGGCTGGATGGAGGACTAGCGCCGCGGCGAACTCTCCCGTGCCCTCAGCCCGTCTGAGTCGACCAAAGGGCGGGCGGCACTGAGCGGGAGATGATGTCCACTTGCACGTCCTCCTCGCAGGTGTCCAGCATCTCCCTCAGAGCAATCCACTCGCGGTCGGTCGCCGTCAGCTCCCACTTGTCCTTTATCTTCACCCAGTCCATCGCGTATTCGCACCAATGGTCCCGATTGGACGGGCGCCAGTCTTCGGGGCCGTGGCTTCCCTTGGAGCGATTCGCGGACGGGTCCACCGCCGCCAGGTGGCCTTCGAAGTCCAGGTCGTTCGCGAAGTCTGCCTTGCGCTCGCGCGTCCAGGCCCAGCCGCCGGAGCGGTGGGCGTTGGCCAGTGGCACCACGTGGTCCACGTCCAGGTCGCTCGGGTCTTCGAACACGGCCAGGGTGTACGGGTC
Source organism: Dehalococcoidia bacterium (assembly GCA_965262385.1). Taxonomy (GTDB): domain Bacteria; phylum Chloroflexota; class Dehalococcoidia; order Lucifugimonadales; family CATOSD01; genus CATOSD01. Next base: position 1,341,945 of record CBDHFB010000016.1, read on the forward strand.
CACCCACCTGCCCGACTCGACGCGGCAGCTATCCTCGGTCTCGTAGGTCAGCGGCCCGTCGGCCTCCGCGATGAGCGTCTCTTGCCGGGCGTCCTGGCAGTCGCCGTCCTCGTCCAGCCAGTGCCTCCACTCCCCGCGGTCGTACTCTGGGATGTCGCCGACGTCCCGGTCGATTCTCAGGGGCAGTGTGATCGCGTCGTCGCCGCTCCTGTCCAGCACGGCCCTCACGTCCGGCATCGGCGGTCTGGCGTCGGGGTCCACGGCGCCGCAGCCGGCAGCCGCGAGCGCTACGAACAGGGCCGCCGCGATGGACGTCGCCAGCCTTCGGAGCGGTATCCATCGAAAGAGCATGTGTGGAAGTATAAGCGGGCCGGTTGGGGTGTCAAGACGCGCCCGCCAGCGCGGTCGAGGCCGGTTGCATGGTGGGCGGGGGCGGCTGGGGGAAAGAGAGAGGCCCCGGTTGTCGTGAAACACCGGGGCCTCGGATATGGGGGGTTCTTCCCTTCCCGCGTGGCTTACGGCCTGTTTGCCTGTATATCCGCGGACTTGAGGGTGAAGTAATCCCCGTCCTCGACGGGGAGGATGAAGCCGTCGCCTTCGAGCACCACCAGCGTCGTGTCGCCCTTGGTGTACTTGACGCCGGAGGCGTTGTCCGCACAGTCCCCGTTGAAGCACGCACGGACGTTGGTGGTCACCACAGCGCGCTCGGTGTCAGGTCCGAGCGGATTGGTGGGCGGTGCGTAGATGACCGATAGGGAACTGTTCGGTATGAGCACACTCCCCCCCTGGGTGCTCGTGTTGGTGCTGTTCATCTTGGCGTCGTATTCTGTGAACACGTTGTCCTTGAGCTGCCGGTACGAGCCCGCGTTGCTGGCGGTGCCGTACCTACCCAGGTCGAGGGTGGGTGATTCCACGACGGTCTCCTTCCAGTCGGTTTGCGACCGGTATTCGAGACGCCTTAGCTCCTTGAAGCGCGGGATGCTCCTGTCGCCGACCGACACGTTCGCGCCGTAGACCTCGTAGGTGAGCGTCAGTAGACCTCGTAGGTGAGCGTCATCGGAGGCAGGGGATCGGGCAACTTCGGACCCGTCCTGTTCGCGAGGGCGAGGGCGAGGGCGCAGAGTGCCACGCTGAGCACCCCGAACGACGCGATGGCGACTTTCTTGTGGTTGGTTATCCTTCGTATCATGTTCGGCTCCTTTCTGTGTGTCCGTTTCGTTCCTCACGGAGCGCGGACTACTCCAGATAGTGCTCGTCCCACCGCCCGGCGTACCCTGTCCAATCCCAATCGGAGGGGTCGCCGAACATCATGTACCATCTTAACTTGAGGCGCTGCTTGACGCACGCCCCTCCGGGCAGGTCAACGTCTTGGTCGAGGGTGTGGAAGGCGAGGTTTCCGGGCGTGCCCGTGGTACGCCAACCGCTCGCACCGATGGTCTTGACGGAACTCCATTGGCTGCCCGTACATTTCCAGTATTGGGTCTCTTTGTGCCGCCACCCGTGCCGGAAGCTCTCGTCTGCCGCGACAATAACACAACGGGTTGTCATTTGTTTCACACTCTTGACGAGCGCTTGACATGCGCGCGCGGGCGGCGAATTTGGGTGCGTTCTGATACATTGCCCAGTCCGCGCGCGCTATGGTATACTCTGCCACGATACCGACGAGCCGTTCCCGGCGGCGCAGGTGCCTGCGCGCCAGAAAAAAACACACGCGGAGGAAGGCGAGAGTATATGCAGCAACAGATGGTACAGGCGGGAGTCATGCAGTCGGGGTCTGCCCCGGTCACCATGAAGTCCCTGCTTGAGGCAGGTGTACACTTCGGGCACCAGAAGCGCCGGTGGAACCCCAAGATGAAAACGTACATCTTCGCCCAGCGCAACGGCATCCACATCATAGACCTGCAAAAGACGCTGCGTATGCTCGAAGAAGCCTGTTCATTCATGCGCGGAACGGCCGCCGAGGGCAAGCGAATCCTGATGGTGGGCACCAAGAAACAAGCGCAGGACACCATCCTGAACGACTCGGCCCGCAGCGACTCGTTCCACATAACAACGCGCTGGCTGGGCGGCACGCTCACCAACTTCAGGACGATACAGTCCAGGATCGACTACATGGTGCAGCTCGAGACACGGCGCGATCGCGGCGAGTTCGGCTCCCTGCCAAAGAAGGAGTCGCTCAAGCTCGAGGAGTCCATCGCGCGCCTCAACCGATACCTCGGCGGCATCAAGGAGATGACCGAGATGCCCGGCGCGCTGTTCGTGGTCGACGTGGGCAAGGAGTCCATCGCCGTCGCCGAGGCCCGCCGCGTGGGCGTGCCCATAGTGGCGCTCGTGGACTCGGACTGCGATCCCGACTTGATCGACTACCCCATTCCTGGCAACGACGACGCCATCCGCTCTATCCGGCTCATCACCGGCCGGATTGCCGACGGCATCGTCGAGGGCAACAACCAGCGGCTCGCCATCGACGTCGAGGAGATGGGCGAGGATACCGAAGGCCAGCTTGAAGAGGCCATGGCCGAGCCGGTTGCCCAGGCCGTTCAAGCGGCTCCGGCCGCACAGCCGGAACCGGCAACCCCAACCGATGTTACCCAGGCAGCCGCACCGGCGGCCCCCAACAATTCGTAGGAGGCCAGGCGTTGGTAAGCGTTGATTCGATCAAGGCGCTCAGGGAAGAGACCGGCGCCGGTGTAATGGACTGCAAGAGGGCGCTGGAAGCGGCCGAAGGCGACGTTGCAAGGGCGCAAGACATACTCCGGCAGGAGGGCATAGCCTCCGCCGTAAAGAAGTCGTCCCGGGCAACTAACGACGGCGTTGTGGAGTCCTATATCCACAGCGGGGGCCGCATTGGCGTTCTCGTAGAGGTCAACTGCGAAACGGACTTCGTAGCGCGTACGCCGGAGTTCCGCGAGTTGGCCCACAACCTCGCCATGCAGGTGGCGGCCATGGACCCACTACATATCGACCAGTCGGACCTTCCGGAGGGTGTGGAAGTCAACCCCCAGGAAGCCTGCCTGTTGCAGCAAGCCTTCATTAGGGACCCCAGCAAGACGATAGACGACCTTCTCAAAGAGTCTGTCGGCAAGCTCGGGGAGAACATACGGGTCAGAAGGTTTACCAGATTCGCCCTCGGCGAGTAGCTCGCCAGCAACCGCTCACAACATGGCCGAAGTCAAATACAGCCGCATTCTGCTCAAGCTCAGCGGTGAGTCTTTCAAGGGCGAGAGCGGCGCTCTGATAGACCCCGAGGCCGTCAGCTACATGGCCCGCCAGATAAAAGCCGTGCGGGACATGGGCGTTCAACTCGGCGTCGTGGTCGGCGGTGGCAACATCTGGCGGGGCTCTCAGGCCTCCGGTATGGACAGGGCGACCGCAGACTACGCCGGTATGCTGGCCACTGTGATAGATGCCCTGGCTCTGCAGGACTCGCTGGAGCGCGTTTTCGATATCCCCACCAGGACCCAAACGGCCCTGACCATTCAGGAGGTCGCCGAACCGTACATACGCCGCCGCGCGATTCGCCACCTGGAAAAGGATCGCGTGGTGCTGTTCGCTGCGGGCACTGGCAACCCGTTCATGACCACCGACACCGCGGCTGCGCTCAGAGCCATCGAGATCAACGCGAAGGTGCTGCTCATGGCCAAGCACGGCGTGGACGGCGTGTACGCCACAGACCCCAACCTGGACCCGTCCGCTGAGAAGCTGGACACCCTCACGTACCTGGAGGCGCTGGAGAGGCGGCTGAGAGTGATGGACAGCACCGCCCTTTCCCTGTGCATGGAGAACAACCTGCCCATAATCGTTTTTGACCTGTTCACGCCCGGAACCCTGGAGCGCATCATACAGGGCGAAAGCGTGGGCTCAGTGGTGAACGCGGGCGGCTGAGTTCCGCGGAGAAACAGCGTAGCCCGATACGCGCCCGCCCGTCCGCCGTCGCGCGGTTGGGGACGGAACGCAGATTCAGACGGGGGAGTATTGCCATGGCAACGGTTGAAGAGGTTTTAGCGGACACCGATTCGAGAATGAGCAAGTCGGCCGAGGCGCTGAAGAGGGATCTAAGCACTATCCGAACGGGCCGGGCGTCGCCCGCGCTGGTCGAAAACCTGATGGCCGACTACTACGGAGTGCCGACCCCGCTCAACCAGTTGGCCTCGATTTCCGTGCCCGAGGCGCGCGTGCTGATGATCCAGCCCTGGGACAAGCAGTCGATGAAAGACGTCGAAAAGGGCATTCTACGTTCGGACCTGGGCCTGACGCCCAACAACGACGGCAACGTGATTCGCATCAACATTCCCACACTCACCGAGGAGCGCCGCCGCGATCTGGTAAAGCTCGTGGGCCGCAAGGTCGAAGATGCCAACGTAGCGGTGCGCAACATTCGCCGCGATAGCCTGGAGACCTTCCGTAGCATGGAGAAGAGCAAGGACATCTCGCAGGACGAGGGCAGGCGCGCGCAGACTCAACTCCAACAGGTGACCGACAACTACGTCGGCCAAAACGGCGTCCAACGAGAACAGAAGGAAGCCGAGGTGATGGAGGTCTGAGCCGGGCTATGGCTGAAGCCGTCGCCAAAGATTCCGGTGTCGCGCCGGAACTTGCCCCCCCGCAGCACGTGGCGATCATCATGGACGGCAACGGCCGCTGGGCGCACAGCCGCGGCGGCACGCGCTCGGACGGCCACCGCGCCGGCGCCCAAAACCTGCGGACCGTCATAGAGACTTTTTCCCGCCACGGCGTCCGATACCTGACGCTTTACGCCTTCTCCACCGAGAATTGGCGCCGCCCCGGCGATGAGGTGCGTGTGCTGATTGACCTGCTGCGCGAGGTCATCATCCGTGAGGTGCGAGACCTTCACCACAACGGTGTCAGGATTCGCCACCTGGGAAGGCTCGACCGGCTGGCGGAAGAACTTCAATCGCTCATCCGCCAGAGCCAGGAGCTCACTCAGCACAACACCGGTATGACGCTCAGCGTGGCGTTCGACTACGGCGGGCGCGACGAGATACTGAATGCGGTGCGCGGCATTGTCGCCGACGGCGTCCCGCTCGAAAACGTCACCCACAAGCTGTTCGAACGGTATCTCCACACGCGCGACCTGCCAGACCCCGACCTCATCATCAGGACCGCCGGCGAGATGCGGCTGAGCAATTTCCTGCTGTGGCAGTCGGCCTACGCCGAGTTCTACACCACCGACGTCCTGTGGCCGGACTTCGGCGAGCACGAAGCTCTCGCCGCCCTGTCCGCCTACGGCCAACGCCGGCGCCGGTTCGGTCGGGCGCCGGCTGAGAGCCGGCATTAGTGCCGCGTCCCAACAGGGCCGCGCCGTAAATGGCAACTCGCATCGCAACGGCCGTCGTCGGCCTGCCGCTGCTTCTCCTCGTAGTCTGGGTCGATAACCCCCTACCCTTCACCGCGTTGTGCGCCGCAGCAGCCGCGCTTGGCGCTTGGGAACTGTCCGGCATGGCACGCCACTGGGGCGACCGGCCGCTCGAAGCGGCCTCCGCCGGCATTGCCGCCGCGCTCGTCGCGTCGGCGCAGTTGTTGCCGCCCGATACGTTTTGGGCCACGCTCGCCCAATCGCTGGCGCTGCTGCTGTCGGCGCTTGCGCTGGCCTGGTTGCTGAGGCGCGGGACCCCGGATAGCCGCCCCACCCGATGGCTGGCAACGCTCGCCCCGGCCCTGTTCGTGGGCGGGCTGCTCTTCCACGCACCGCTTCTGCGGGCGGCGGACTCCGGGCGCGAGTGGATACTGCTGCTGCTGCTAACCACCTTCGCCACCGACACCGGCGCCTATTTCGTAGGCAAGGCGGTGGGCAGAACGCCGCTCGCGCCCGCGATAAGCCCGGCCAAGACCCGCGAAGGCGCGGCGGGCGGGCTGATCGCCGCCGTTGCCGCCTGCATGGCTCTCGACGCGGTCCTGGGGCTACCCGCCACGTGGTGGCAGGCCGCGTTGCTGGGAGGCGCCCTCGGCATCGTCGGACAGCTCGGCGATCTGACCGAGTCGCGCCTCAAACGCATAGCCTGCGTCAAGGACTCGGGCCGGCTCATGCCCGGCCACGGCGGGCTCTTCGACAGGCTCGACTCCGTTACGCTCAACGTCGTCGTGGTATACTACTTCGTGCTATGACCCCAACGAAGAAGAGACTCGCCATCCTAGGCTCCACGGGGTCGATCGGCACACAGACGCTGGACGTCGTGCGCGCCTTCCCCGACGAATTCCGCGTAGTGGGGCTAGCGGCCCGCAGGAGCCTGGCGCTGCTGGAAGAGCAGGTGAGGGAGTTCTCCCCCGACCTGGTCTCCTGCGAGGGCACCTCCCACGAAAAGGAGTCCATCCTCTCCCACGGCTGCCGCGAGTGCGCCATGGACGACATGGCTTCGCACCCGGACGTGGACATGCTGGTTACGGCGACAACGGGCGACGTGGCCCTCGCGCCAACCTGCACGGCTATCGAGGCCGGCAAAGACGTTGCCCTGGCCAACAAGGAGACGGTAGTCATGGCGGGCGAGATCGTGACAAAACTCGCCACGCGCCATGGCACGGCGATCCTGCCGCTGGACAGCGAACCCAACGCCATCTGGCAGTGCATGAGAGGCGAAGCGCCCGAAGTCAGCAGGCTGTTCATCACCGCGTCGGGAGGCGCGCTGCGCGACACGCCCATAGACCGCCTGGCCGCCGTCATGCCCGCCGACGCGCTGCGGCACCCCACCTGGAGCATGGGCGCGAAGATCACCATCGACTCAGCAACGCTGATGAACAAGGCGTTCGAGGTGATCGAGGCTCACTGGCTGTTCGGCGTGCCCTGGGACGACATCGAGGTCGTCATCCACCCGCAGAGCGTCGTGCACTCCCTGGTGGAATTCCTGGACGGTTCGGTCAAGGCGCAGATGGGTCTGCCCGACATGCGCCTGCCCATACAGTGCGCCCTGTTCTACCCCCGCCGCGTGCGTAACGGCAACCTGCCCACCCTGGACCTGACGGGGTCCGGCCCGCTCACTTTCGAGGAGTGGGACCCGGAGCGATACCCCTGCTTCAACATAGCGATAGATGTTGCGCGGCGCGGCGGCACCTGGCCGGCCGCGCTGTGCGGCGCCGACGAGGCCGCCGTGGAAATGTTCCTGTCCGGCAACATCGGCTTTACGGAGATTCCCGACTTGATACAGGAGTCCCTCGCGGGCCATAGCGACGTGGCTGAGCCTTCGATTCCCGACATCAAGGCAGCAGCGCAGTCGGCGATGGCGCGAGCGCGGGCCGCGGCCCTCTAGAGGCGAAGGTGTTCGACCTACCATCCTGGCTGCTCGTCATCCCCGTTCTGGCGTTCCTGATTTTCGTCCACGAGCTGGGCCACTTCGTTGCCGCGAAGCGGTTCGGCATAGGCGTAATCGAATTCGGCTTCGGATTCCCGCCCCGCCTGGTTGGCGTCAGGCCCGTGGGCCCAGGCCGCCTGCGGCTGGTGGTCCCAGGGCCAATTCGCCGGCTGCTCGGCCGTGGCGACTCCCCCCATGACTACGAAGAACACGACCCGGCGGACGAGGACGGCGGCACCATCTATTCCGTAAACGCCATTCCCCTCGGCGGATTCGTGCGAATGCTTGGCGAGGAGGACCCGAGCGCGCCGGACAGCTTCGCACGCAAAGGCCCGCTCGCACGGACGATTGTGCTGGTAGCCGGCTCGTTCATGAACCTGCTGGTGGCCGTGGTCATACTGTCGGCGCTGCTCGTAGTCGGGCGTGACACGGTCGTCGGGGCGGTCACGATAAGCGGCGTCGCCCCCAACTCGCCGGCGGCAGAGGCCGGGCTGCGGGCCGGCGACACCATAGTCGCCGTACAGGGTCAGCCGGTCGACAACCACGCGGACCTGATACGCAAGATAATGGCCAGGCTGGGTGCCCCCAGCGAGTTGTCGGTGCGCCGCGGCGCGCTCATCAGCGGCCTGGGCGCGTCGCCGGAGTACGCCGCCGTGGACGTCGTCACCGTCACACCCAGGCTGGACCCGCCGGAACTGCTCATCGTTGACGAAGTGGCGGATCCCGCGCACGAGGTGTCGCTGACCGAGGCGCGCCGCTACGATGCCTCGCTGGTCGTAGGCGACACACTCACGCAAGGCGCGGTAGGCATCATAGTAGGTACCGCCAACCCCAAGGTCGTAAAGCGAAGCCAACCGGTCTGGCGGGCAGTGCCCATGTCGTTCGGCAGCATCTGGGAGATCCTGACCATCACCAAGAATGGCCTGCACCGCTGGATCGCCGGAGGTGAAGACCCCGGCCTCGCAGGCCCCGTCGGCATCGCGCAGATAACGGGGGAGGCGGCGAACGCGGGCGGACTGCTGCCCGTGCTCGAGCTGACCGCCTTCATCAGCCTAAGCCTCGCCATAGTCAACGTGCTGCCGATTCCCGGGTTGGACGGCGGACGGCTCATGTTCGTGTTGCTGGAGTGGGCGCGGGGCGGCAAGCGAATCTCGCCCCAGCGAGAAGGGATCATTCACCTCGCCGGTTTCGGAATGCTCATAGGACTGGTCGTGGTGATCACCTACTTCGACATATCCCGCATCTTGAATGGCGACAGTTTCATAAGATAGTCTAGTAAGCGTAGCGAAGTCCCTTCTCCCCTGGCGGGAGAAGGTTAGGATGAGGGGGAACCGCGCCAATGCGACAGCGCCGCGTATCTAAAGCAATCCACGTTGGCGACGTCAAGATAGGCGGCGACGCCCCAATCACCGTCCAGTCCATGACCAAGACCGACACGCGCGACGTGGCGGCCACCGTCGCCGAGATCCACGGCCTGGAGGAGGATGGCTGCGAGCTGATTCGCTGCGCCGTCCCGGACATGGAGGCCGCGCGTGCGCTCGCCGAAATCAAGCGTCGCATATCGATCCCGCTCATTGCCGACATCCATTTCCACTATCAGCTCGCCCTGGAGTCGCTGGAAAGCGGCGTGGACTGCCTGCGGCTGAACCCGGGCAACATAAGGGACCGCGAAAAGGTCGAGACGGTCGTGCGCGAGGCGAAGGCCCGCCAGGTACCCATCCGAATCGGCGTCAACTTCGGAAGCCTGCCGCCTGTGGGCGGCATCGGAGTCACGCGGGGCCTGTCCCGCCACAGGGACGGCGTGAACATGCTGCCCAAGGCCGACGAGACCGAGGCCGGCGAGTACTCGATTGTCGACCACATGGTGCAGACCGGCCTCTGGGAGATTGGCATCCTGGAGGACCTGGACTTCGACCTGATCAAGATATCGCTCAAGGCTTTCGACGTGGACACCACCATCGAGACCTACCGCCGGATGGCGCGGCTGGTGCCCTACCCGTTCCACCTGGGCATCACCGAGGCCGGCACCGCCAAATCGGGCAGTATTCGCAGCGCGATAGGCCTGGGAACGCTGCTGTACGAGGGCATAGGCGACACCATTCGCGTCTCGCTCAGCGACGAGTCCCGCGAAGAGGTTTACACCGGCTTCGAGATACTCAAGGCGCTCGGGCTGCGCAAGGAGGGCGCCGTGATGGTCGCCTGCCCAAGCTGTGGCCGCGCCGACGTGGACATCCGCAAGCTCGCCAACGATGTCGACGGCCTGCTCAAGAGCACCAAGACGCCCATCAAGGTCGCCGTCATGGGTTGCGAGGTGAACGGGCCCGGCGAGGCGAAGGACGCCGACGTCGGCATCGCCGCCGGCGCGGGCCGGGCGATCATATTCCGCAAGGGCCAGAAGTCCCGCATAGTGGAAGAGGCGGACATGTTGGACGCCCTCATGGAAGAGGTCCGCCGGGCCGAAGCCGAAATCGGTGCCGCGGGCTGACTATTCGGTGGCGGCTGAACTGCTGGAGTGTCTGTCAGATTAGCCGGGGCGACCGAATCGTAGTTGCCGTTTGAGAAAGCGAATACGCTACTGCTGGGCGAGATGGCGTCTGAGACGCGCCCGCGCCCGGCGACGCAAACAATCGAGGCAGGGCCGCCAGGCGGAGAGATACGCGCTCGCGCGACGGCTCGCGTCTCCCTCGTTTGCCTTGCTTGGCGGCGCGTCCACTCTGCTATACTACGGCTTGTGGCTCGGGTCGAGTTGGGCTGAGTCGATCTCCACCGGGGCCTCGGTGGCTTTTCTGACATTCCTGGCGTTGGAGATTCCGAACATGGTTTTCGCAGATATGTACGTGAGAGGCGAACGAGCCACGGCGCAGGCGCAAGTGGCAGCCGCCGAGACCAAGGCAGAGTTGGCCGAGACCAGGGCGGAGATAGCCGAGATGTGGCGCGCGCAGGCAGAGGTGGCGAAAGCGATGCAGGCTCAGGTCGAAGCGGCGCGGGAGGACGCGCGAGCGGCAGATGCGCGGGCTGAGGCGATGCAACGCCGCTCGGAACGGCTGATGGCGGCGCTCATCGTGGCGCTCAATGCCAACGGGAACGGCATCGACCCAGACGCGCTCCGGCGGTTGCTGGAAGAGTGACGCTAGACTACGGAGCGTAAGATGGTCTTCGCAGATATGTACGTGAGAAGCGAACGCGCGGAACGGGTCGCGGCTCAGGCGCGCGCCATCGCCGCCGAAACCAGGGCAGATATTGCCGAGATGTGGCACGCGCAGGCAGAGGTGGCGAAAGCGATGCAGGCGCAGACTGAGGAGGCGTGGGCGTGGGAGGACACGCGGGCGGCGTGGGCGCAGACTGAAGCGGCACATCGCCAGGCTGAAGCGGCACATCGCCAATCAGAACTGCTGATTATCGCGCTCATCGTGGTGCTGCGGCGCAACGGGATCCGCGTTGACACGGACAAGCTCCTGCGGTTGCTGGAGGAGTGACGCTAAGCTACAGTGCCCAGACGGCACGGGGACGGTTATGCGCTGGTCTAAGCTTTTTGGAAAGACCCTGAGAGAAGAACCCGCCGAGGCGGAGCTGGCGAGTCACCGCCTCATGCTGAAGGCGGGCATGATTTACCAGGCCGCCTCCGGCGTCTACGGATACCTGCCCCTCGCTTGGCGCTCGCTCAAGAAGATCGAACAAATTATACGCGAGGAGATCGACGCGGAGGGCGGCCAGGAGCTGAGGCTGCCGGCACTGCAGCCGCGCGGACTGTGGCAGCAGTCGGGCCGCGACGAGGCCTACGGCCCCGACCTGTTCCGGCTGGAGGACAGGCGCCAGCGCCCGCTCGTAATCGCCCCCACCCACGAGGAAATCCTCACCAAGATGGTCACGGCGAACGTGTTCAGCTACCGCGACCTGCCCCTCATGCTGTACCAGATCCAGACCAAGTTCCGCGACGAGCCCAGGCCGAGAGGCGGCCTCATCCGTGTGCGCGAGTTCGACATGAAGGACGCCTACAGCTTCGACGTGGACGATGCGGGGCTGGACGACAGCTTCCAGGCAATGGCGCGTGCCTACAGGAACATCTACGCCCGTATCGGCGTTTCGGCCATCATGGTGGACGCCGACAGCGGCGCGATAGGCGGCAAGGACTCCAATGAGTTCATCCTGCTGGCGGACTCGGGCGAAGACTCCATAATACTCTGCGAGCCGTGCGGCTACGCCGCCAACGTCGAGAAGGCGGCGTTCACGAAGCCATCCATGCCGGCCGAAGACCCGCTGCCCCTGGAAGAGAGGCACACGCCCGGCGTGAAGACGATCGAGGGCCTCGCGTCGCTGCTCGCCATACCTTCCTCGAAGACGCTCAAGGCGGTGTTCTACTCAGCCGACGGCGAGGTGGTGTTCGTCGTCATACGTGGCGACCTCGAGGTCAACGAAATCAAGCTCAGGAACGCGCTGGGGGCCAACGAGCTGCGGCTGGCCACTCCCGAAGAGGTGGAGCACGCCGGGTTGGTGGCCGGCTCCGCCTCGCCCGTCGGCCTGGACGGCGTGAGGGTGTTCGCCGACGACTCGATAGAGATGGGGGCGAACTTCGCGGTGGGCGCGAACCGGGAAGACTACCACCTCGTCAACGCGAACTTTCCCAGAGACTTCGAGGCCGACGTGATGACCGACCTCGCGCTGGCCGAGGCGGGCTTCGCCTGCCCGCGCTGCGAGACGCCGCTCGTCATCCGCAGGGGCATCGAGGTGGGCCACATCTTCAAGCTGGGCACACGCTACAGCGAGGCGCTCGAGGCCTACTTCCCCGACCAGCAGGACGTGCAGCGGCCAATAATCATGGGCTGCTACGGTATCGGCGTCGGCAGGCTGCTGGCGGCGGCCATCGAGCAGCACCACGACGACCGCGGTATCGTGTTCCCCGCGCCCATCGCCCCCTACCAGGTGTGCCTGACCGCGCTGAACGTCGAGAACGCGGACGTGGCGGCTGCGGCGGAGGCGCTCTACGACGAGTTGCGCCGTGCGGGCGTGGAGACCCTCTACGACGACCGCGCGGAGTCCGCCGGGGTCAAGTTCAACGACGCCGACCTCCTCGGCCTGCCCCTGCGGCTGGTCGTAAGCGCACGCAACCTGCGCCAGGGCGTCGTCGAGGTCAAGCGCCGCAACGAGTCCGAGGCGGCCTCCGTGCCCGCCGCCGAGGTCGTCGACGTGGTAAAGCGGATGGCCGCGGACTAGGCCCGCAAGTTCGCCCGATGGCAACCGTAGGGGCGGGTTTCAAACCCGCCCGTTGTGGACGCCTCCTCTCCCCTGGCGGGAAATGCGCGTCTCAGAGTCCCTTCCCCCCTCGATAGGGGAAGGTTAGGATGGGGGTGACGACTGAGGCGCAACCATCAGCATTCTCAATGCTCACCCTCGTCAGACCTTGGCGGGGGAGGGTTGATGAGGATTCCTCCGCCTACATGCTCAGGACGACCTTCACCATGTCGTCCTGCCTGTTTTCGTACTGCTCGTAGGCCTTGCCCACCTCGTCGAAGCTCATACGGTGGGTGATCATCTCCGCGGGGTCCCACCAACCGCGGTCCCGCAGCGCGACCATGTTGTTGATATGCGAAATCGGGTCTCCGCTGCGCGCGCCGGTCGTGGGCACGATGATGGGCGCGTTCTGCATGAGCCAGTGGGTGTTCAGCGGTGTTCTCGCGCCCTCGGCGGCGTTCTCCTGTATGCCGAACACGATAACCCGGCCGAACTGACGGACCAGCCGGATGACGTTGTTTAGCGCGTCGGGATAGCCCGCGGCCTCCACCGTAATGTCGGGCATCTGGCCGCCAGTGATCTCGGCAACCGCCTCATCCAGGTTGTCGCGGCTCGGGTTGATCGTGTGCGTCGCGCCGAACTTCTTGGAGTACTCCAGCCGGTAGTCCAGCAGGTCCGCCGCGATAACCTGGCGCGCGCCGGCCCTGGCGCAGATAGCCGTGAACGACAGGCCGATGGCTCCCTGCCCTATCACCAGCACTCGCTTGCCCAGGATGGTGCCCATCTGCTGGCACGAGTACAGTACGGTGCCCGAGGGCTGGCACATAACCCATTCTGTCAGGTCGCCGTCGTCGGGCAGCGCGGCCATGCGTCCGGCGCCGCCCGAGATGTACTCTACCAGGCCGCCCGGGCCCTCGCCCCCGGGCAGCACGATGACACGCTGTCCCACCCGGAACTGGTCGGAGCGGCTCTCGACGATGGTGCCGGCGCACTCGTGGCAGGGCCCGCCGACGCGCATCGGGTACTCCTCTTCGGGGTGGACGGGGCCGTAGGCGTGCCGAATGTCGCTGCCGCAGATCGACCAGCGCTCCAGCTTTACGAGGCACTCGCCCTCCTTCACCTCGGGCATATCAACGTCCATGATCTCAAACTGTTTGGGGCCGCTGATTCGGGCTGCTTTCATCTGGCTCACTCTCCCTGCTTTCGTTAGGCTTGGGCGCCGCCCTTGTTATATCCCATGAGGCGGAATGCCGCAAGCACAGCCAACCCCCCGCCTGCTAAAATGGAAGCCATGAAGATTCTGGGCATAGAGACGTCCTGCGACGAAACGGCCGCCGCCGTCATCGAGGACGGAAGGAACATCCACTCGAACGTGGTCGCGACGCAGGTCGAGATGCACGCGCGCTTCGGCGGCATCGTGCCGGAGGTGGCCGCGCGCCAGCACTTCCTAACCATCGTGCCCGTGGTGGAGCAGGCCCTGGACTCAGCCGGCGTCGAGCTCGACCAGTTGGACGGCGTGGCGGTCACACACGGCCCCGGTCTCGCGGGCGCGCTGCTAATTGGCGTGAACGCCGCAAAGGGATACGCCATGGCCAAAGAGCTGCCGTTCGTGGGCATCAACCACCTCGAGGGCCACATCTACGCGGCCTGGCTCGAGGACGCGGACCCCGAATCGGGGCCGGGCTTCCCCCTGCTATGCCTTATAGCGTCGGGCGGCCACACCGACCTGATACTGATGGAAGGCCACGGCAGGTTCACGCTGGTGGGCCGCACACGGGACGACGCGGCTGGCGAGGCATTCGACAAGGCCGCGCGCGTGCTGGGCCTGGGATTCCCCGGCGGCCCGGAGATCCAGCGCGTGTCGGAACGCGGCGACGGGCAGGAGCCGCGGCTGCCCCGCCCGCGAGTGAGGGACTCCCTGGACTTCAGCTTCAGCGGTCTAAAGTCCGCGCTGGTGCGCCGCGCGGAGGAGAGGGGCCTGTACCCACCGCATCCCGACCGGGCCGCGGACCCGCAGAAGGTCGCGAACGTGGCACGCGAGTTCCAGGAAGCCATTGTCGACACGATGGTGCGCCGCACACTGGAGGCGGTGAAGCGTCACAGCGTGCGCGGCGTGCTGCTCGGCGGCGGCGTAGCCGCCAACAGTCTGCTCCGCCGCGAGATGGCGGCGCGCTGCCCCGTCGAGGTTGTCGTGCCCCGCCCCGCGCTGTGCACCGACAACGCCGCCATGATAGGGGCGGCGGCGTACTTCCACCTCAGGCAGGGCGCGCGATACGACTGGGACGTAGACGTGGTGCCCAACCTCAGCCTGGGCTAGCCGAATTGTCGGCGCGTCACACGCCCCACACGTTGGAGTCGGGACCTGGCCAGCATTTGGCGATCAGTTGGGCCATTTGTTGGCTGCGCGCTCGGATTGAGTCTTCATCCCAAGCGGACTTGGTGACCAACTCTCCGTTCAGGTTCAACACGGCGTGTTTCTGAATTGCCTCTCGCTTTTGGCACCAGGGCGCATTAGACAGCTTGGAGTTGAGCCTACCGGTTACGAGCGTAAGGTTACCGATGGTGTGAATCCGACCGTTCCGCGCTTCGCTCGCCTCCTCTTCATCCACGCAGGCCGGGAGGGGCCATTTCTCTTTGCTCCAACTCACCGGCATCAGGTGCTCTATGGTGAGATCTCTCGGCACGTCGCCCGTCTCGGACATTGGTGTGCGTAGCGCACTCTCGATGCCTTCTAGTACCAGTCTCAGCCTACCTCTTGTCAACCGCCGATAAACTGGTGACCATAACAGAGAGTCGGAGACGGTCTTGTCTTCTGGCCACTCTGTGGAGTAAGCGTCTTGCTCCCTCAGGAACCTGGCTATTACCTTGTCGGCTTGCCCCAGCGGGGCATCCTCCAATTTCACACACAACTCAAGCATTAGTCGATTGTAATGATTGGTCGTCATTCTGCAGATCATTCGACGGATGAGGAAGCTGTCCAAGGCACGAAACGCCCTCTCACGAACCTCTGACTCGGCCCGCAACAGCTTCAACAGTACGGGCGTAATGACACCCGCCTGCATCACGCCTGTGCGATATTGGAATTGCTCATCGCGTTTGGTGCCGGGACTCTGCTGGAAACGTCGGTAGTTTGCCAGGTCACGCTTGACTTCCTGCATCACCTCTTCAATCTGTTTGTCTTGGGTAAATGTTCGGAAGGTGGTATAGACTCTGGGGGCCGTAACCTCCCTGCCAGTTTTCATGGCGAGCCAGTAGTTGATAACCATGTCTATGCGCGGCCTATGAAGGCGTCCCTGCTGAACCTCTTGAAGCCACCAACGATCATTGAGGTCGTCCCACACCTCTTTCCACTCTTCGTCGCCTGGCCGTCGGGAGAGAACGAAGTTCCTGATCAGGGCTGACTGTTCAAGCGGTGTGCCTCGAGCGTTCAGCGTTTCGAAAATGACATTGGGATCCTCGTGGTGGTCGAGATCTATCACAACAAGATTCAGCATTGCCGTTAAGGCAGTCTCTAGCGCAGCAACCCGCTCGACGGACTCTTCGGCTTCACCCAGCCAGTGGCGAACCTCCTGCTGGAAGAACTCGTGGGCTTGTACTATGAGTGAATGCTCGTGTTCGTTTACCGCTAGGCCGTTATCCATGGCGTGCCTGAAAGCGTCACGGTCGGTTATCGTCGGCCTGAGTTTGAAGATGTGGGTTCCCTCTTCTCCGACGAGGTCTCTATCATTCAAGACCAGTTTGGCAAGGCGAGTGGCAGGCTGCTTAATGCGCTTTTCCTCAAGAACGAACTGGACTGCGTCTAGCAACAGTTGCAGTGTAGTCAATCTCTGTTGACCATCTATAACTTCCCACCTAGCAATCTCGCCTACTGCAATCGGAACCTGTTGCAGCACTATTGCACCGAGAAAGTGGGGCTTAGTCTCCTGCTGAGCCATAAGTGCGTTGTTGCCACTGGCTGCCAACTTTTCCAGGTAGTTCTCCGCAATGTTTCGCACGTCATCCCAGAGCGGCTCCCACTGGTCGTCCTGCGTCCAGACGTATTGGCGCTGAAAGGCTGGAATTGTATAGCGGATGGGCATGACAAAGAGAGCTTGGGGGTTGCGGATATTGGTCTGCATGATAGGCCTATCCTTCTATTTCCAATTCAAGCAAGCCTCTGGCCAGTGGTGTGCAGCGGTACTGTATCACGCTCAACATCCAGAACAACGGCACCCCCTACCGCGGCGCGAAGCGGTCGACCCAACCGAACTCCGGAGTTCGCGGCGGCCCCTCCTTCAGCTGGAACAGCCTGCCTATGAACTCGTCCACGGCGTCCGTCGCCCCGTCGCCGTGCAGGTCCACCAGGAGCTGGCAGCCGGCCGCCCGGAACACCACGAACTGCTTGTTGGAGGTCAGCAGGTTGTCCACCACGAGGTAGACGCCCAGGCCGGCCACTACGACCGGTCCGGCTATCCTGCCGAGCGTGTTCTCGATGACGAAGAACAGGAAGAACGCCGCCAGCAGCGCGAGCCCGGCCCACACGTAGGCGGAGTTGCCGCGGGCGTGGTAGCCGATCTCCACCGCCTGGACGTCTCTCACCGAGGCGTACATGGCCCTGCGCCGCTTGCCCTCCTGCCCGCTCACGTAGATTACGCGCTTGTCGGTGAGCAGAAGCAGCGGAGGGGATGCGGCCCCGTCGGCGGCGCCATCGAGCGGGATCACGCGCTCCACGCCTTCACCGTCCAGCAAGTCCAACCCCTGTGCGCCGTAGCCCTCGAGCTCAGCCTCCAAGG
This sequence comes from Dehalococcoidia bacterium, assembly GCA_965262385.1. Taxonomy (GTDB): domain Bacteria; phylum Chloroflexota; class Dehalococcoidia; order Lucifugimonadales; family CATOSD01; genus CATOSD01. The sequence continues at coordinate 1,359,250 of CBDHFB010000016.1, forward strand.
GTTGGGCAATCCGAGCGCTCCGGGTCGAGGCGGGCGGAATCGGCGAAGACGCCTCAGGCGTCGGGCCGTCGGTCCACAATGGCCTCGCCGCCTTTCATGACCAGCACGACGCTCTCGCCGCGCTCGAGCGTGGAAATATCGAGCAATGGGTCGGAGTCCACCAGGAGCAGATCGGCCGCCTTGCCCGGCTCGATCGACCCTGCGACGCCATCCAAGCCCAGGCACTCGGCGGCCACACTCGTGCCGGCGACGATGGCCTGCATGGGCGACATGCCCGCCTCCACGAGGCAGCTCAGCTCGTGGGCATTGTTGCCGTGCTCCCAGCCACCCTCGTCGGTGCCCGCCACCACCTTCACGCCCGCCTCGAGGGCCATGTTGAGGCTCCTGACGTGGTGTTCCCTGAGCTCGGCGGAGCGCTCGCGCCCGTGGGGCGTTCCCCGCGTGGCGTGGAAGGTGTAGACACCGAAGGTTGGGACCAGGTAGCAGTCCCGCTCCGCCATCAGCGCCAACAGGTCTGGGTCCTCGTCCAGGTACGCGCCGTGCTCTATCGAGTTCGCGCCCAGCTCCACGCCGGCGCGCAGCCCCGGCCCTCCCAGCGCGTGGCACATGACGCGGCGGCCCAGGCCGTGCGCCTCGTCGATGAGCGCCTCCAGCTCGGCGCGAGTCATCAGCATGTCCTTGGGTCCAAGCCCGGCCCTGGAGCTAGCGCCTCCCGTAGTCGCCGTCTTGATAACGTCCGCGCCCATCTGCACCATCTCCCTCACCTTCGCTCGCATCGCGTCGGGGCCGTTCGCGACGCCGGGAGGTAGCGCCGGATCGGGCTCCGCGGGGTGACCGTAGCCGGAGGCGCTGACGTGGTCGCCGATACCGCCGGTGGGCGAAATGATGTTCAGCGCCACCTGGAGCCTCGGCCCCGGCACGAGGCCCTCGTCCACCGCGTCCCGGAACCCGGCGGCGAGCCCGCCCGCGTCGCGCACGGTGGTGTAGCCACTCTCCAGCGTCTGACGCAGAACGGACGCCACGCGCATGTTCCGCAGCGCTTGCGTCTCGGTCAGCCCCCAGCGGCTCGCGATCTCGTAGCCGAAGTTGGCGAGGTGGTCGTGGCAGTCGATCAGCCCAGGCAGCAGCGTCAGTCCATGGGCCTCGATCACCGGCGCGTCGCCCGGCACGTCCACCTGTGCCGACGCGCCGGCGGCGACGATGCTGCCGCCCTCCACAAGCACGGTGGCGTCTGGCAGCGGCGGCCCGCCCCTGCCGTCGATGAGAGTGGCGCCGGTGATCGCCTTCATGCCTCGCCTCCCTTGCTGCGCGGTGGTGCGTGTCTCGAGGCGCAATGTTATCACGCGGGCCATCGGCGTCCAAGTGCGCAATAGACGCGCCGCCCGCGTGCGTGTTATTCTGCCAGCCAGCGTAAAGGCCGGCCGCGCTCAGCGGCCCACCAGACAGGAATGCACATGGAACGCCCGATTTTCAAGCCCATCGGCACCCCTACTGAGGAACTGGACACCCCCACGCTAGTCGTCGATCTGGACGCGCTCGCCCACAACATAGAGGCGGTCCACTCGTTCTTTCGAGAGCGCGAGGCCAAGCTGCGCCCCCACGTCGAGGCGCACGGCTGCCCCGGCATCGCCCACCGCCAGCTGGCGTCCGCCGGCACGGTCGGTGGCGTCTCCGTGTCCACCGTGGGCGAGGCGGAGGTCTTCGCACAGGCGGGTATCTCCGACATCACCGTCGCCAACGAGGTCGTCACGCCGCAGAAGATCGCCCGCCTGTGCGCGCTGGCGCGAAGCTGCCGCGTGACTGTCGCGGTCGACAACCCCCGCGTGGTGGAGCGCACGTCACGGGCAGCGCAGGACGCGGGTGTCGTCCTCGGCGTCCTCGTGGACGTCCACACGCGGCTCGAGCGCTGCGGCGTCGCTCCGGGCGAGCCTGCCGTGTCCCTCGCCCGCCAGGCGCACGAGGCGGACGGCCTGCGCTTCGCCGGTCTCATGACCTACGAGGGCGCGATACTGACTGATGACGCGGACGACCGCGCCGCCGAGTCCAGGGCCTGCGTGCAGCGCCTGCTCGACACCCGTGAGATGGTCGAACGCGCGGGCATCGACGTCGAGACCGTGAGCGCGGGCGGCACTCACAACTACGACGTGGTCGGCGACATGGCCGGAGTGACCGAGGTGCCCGCCGGGTCGTACGCGCTGCTCGACTACCGCTACAGCTTCCGCAGGCCTCACCTGAAGCAGGCCGCGCGCGTGCTGACGACGGTCATGAGCCGGCCGGAAGAGGACAGGGCTTTCCTGGACTGCGGACAGAAGGCCATCGGAGTCGACACGGGCCTGCCCGCGGTGGAGGACATCGACGGCGCCGAGATAGCGCGCATGAGCGCCGAGCACGGCTTCTTGATGCTGGAGCCGGAGGCGCGCGATAGCGTGGACCTGGGCGACAAGGTGTGGCTCACGCCATGGGAAATAGGCACCACCGCCAACATCTACGACTACGTGAACGGAGTGCGCGGGGGCAAGCTCGAAGTCGTCTGGGACGTTTCCGCGCGAGGCCGCTACCGCTAGACCGCAGGCGCCGCCGGCAAAGGCACGGCAGACGCCGCCCGAACGGGGGAGGAACATGGAGAACTACAGACCGCCGGCCGGCACGCCCATCGAGGAATTGGACACGCCCTGCCTGCTCGTGGACCTCGACGCCGTGGAGCACAACTTCGCCATAGTCGCGGACACCTACGCGGACACGGTGTGCAAGATGCGCGAGCACTCCAAGGACATCAAGACCCCGATGCTTGCCCGTATGCAGATGCGCGCCGGCGGCACCGTCGGCGGCGTGTGCACCGCCAAGACCGCCGAGGCCGAGGCCATGATCGAGGGCGGCATAGAGGACATTCTCATCACCAGCGAGGTGCCCACCTCCGACAAGCTGGAACGCGTATGCGCCCTGGCCCGCCGCGCCGACGTAAAGGTCACGGTGGACGACCCCCGCAACGTCCGGCTGCTGTCCGAGATCGCCGAGGCCAGCGGCGCCACCGTAGGCGTGGTGATCGAGGTGAACACGTCGATGGGCCGAGGAGGCATTCGCGCGGTGGACCACGGCGTGGAGCTGGCAAAGCTCGCCCATTCTCTGCCCAGCCTCACCTTCAAGGGCGTGATGAGCCACCAGACGCTGCCCGGGCGGCCCGACAAGGAGACTCGCATGATAGAGGGCCGCAGGTACATCCAGATGTGCCTGGACGTCAGGGACGCCATCGAGGCCGAGGGCATACCCGTCGAGATAGTCTCCTCAGGCGAGTCGTGGAGCTACGACGTCGCCGCCACTATCGAGGGCGTCACGGAGGTCGAGGGCGGCACCTACGCCCTGATGGGCTCGAACTACACCTACATGGACGAGTTCGAGCGGGCGGGCCGCGTGCTTGGCACCGTGATCAGCACGCCGCGGCCGGGAGTCGCCATAGGCGACGTGGGCCACCGCGCGCTGGGCTCGCCCAACGGCGTGCTGCCGGATCTCGGCGGCCCGGCCGGAGTCCGCGTCGAGGCGCTGCACGAGCACCACGTGGTGCTGCGCTCCGACGGCCCAATGCCGCTGGAGGTGGGCGACAACTTCTACCTGTTCAGCGGCCAGTCCGACATCATGGTCAACCGTTGGGACAACATGATCGGCGTGCGCAACGGCGTCGTCGAGGTGGTAATGCCCATCACCGCCCGCGGCTGCCACCACTAGGGGGCGTGTGCGTGTCCCCGTCTGGTACTGAGGTGACCCGCAACCGTTGATTCCACCCTTCGACAGCAGGGGCATGTTACCGCATGGGCTGTACGACGCCTCCTTGCCGGAGATCCGGCGCGTGTTTGGTTTTTCCGTTCGCAAAGAGTCTCTGATTGACAGCCTTGAGCAGTGTCTGGAACACTGGAGCCGACTGCGTGTGGTGGAGAGTGTCATCATAGATGGCAGCTTCTTCACCGCCAAGCACGAACCCGACGACATTGACTTGCTGGTAGTACCAGCAAACGACAGAGTGAGCGGACCAGCCTTTACTCGGTTGGCGCAGGAACTCGAGCCCAGCTGGGAGGAGTTTAGGGAGCAATTTGGCTGCGACCCGTATCTGGTGGACGGAAGCGATACTGAAATCTACAGGCAGAGGTTGAGCTTTTTCAGTACGGACCACGATGGGAACGTCAGAGGACTCTTGAGAGTAGGGATGTCTCTATGAGCGACCTCAAATCTCGCGTTGACACGAACTACATGGTCACCGCACAGCAGATTGTGAAGCTTGAGCACGGGCTGCTTTCCCTGCGCCAGTCATCCAAAGCCTCTCCGGAGGCCGTTGATGCCATCGCCGCAGTTCAATACCAGGAGATCCTTCGACTGCGGGCCGAGTTGGACGCCGCCATGGGATTTGAAGAAGTGCCCTGCGACATAGAAGTTGCTCTTAGTGGCCCTACGATCGGGATTAGAACCGCACCGGCCAGAGCAGTGTCGGTATTCCTCACCAGTCTCCGCGGCGCCATGAGGGCAGTAACGGCTTACTTGATGACTGGGGAACCACCTGGCAGAGGCCCATTGCCTAGGTACGTCACACGGCCCGCCGAAATCCAGTTCGTTGGCGCAGCCAGTGGCAGCTTAAGGCTGAAATTGAACCTACCGGAGCCAAGCAGATTGTTCCCGGAGTCTAACTTGGAGCAGGTTACACGGAGCCTGCGACTGATGTTCGAAGTGGTCGACTGGGCCTCATCAAGCGAAGGAATCGAAACTCTCAATGCGAAAGTAGACGATAGCCGCCTCAAACACCTTCTCCTCGGCCAGGTGCAACGCATCGGACCTACACCAAGGAGCGCGATTCAAAGGGTAGCACTTTCCAGCCGTTTGTCGGATTCCAGCGTAACGCACATTCTCTCCCGCAAGTCCATGGTCAGAATCAGGAATGCGCTTCAGGAAATGTCAAAGGGCGCTGTCAGCGTCACACATGAGACAGTAACGTATCCTGTTGCACTTGAGGCAAGTGAGTCCGAACTCAGCGGCTAGACGTTGAACATACTCCTTTCCAGCTCGTTGTTCCGAGAGAAGCCGTGCCTCAGATTGCGGAGCCTGAGGAAGATAACATGATGGTCTCAGGTTTATTGACATTCGACCGCCAGGGGCGTCCGTCCAGGCTGTTATTGGCTGAGGTATTCTCGGCTGACGAGGGTGACTGACCAATCGCCGACGTGCTGCGGCCGTGGCATCCTAAACGCGGCTTTCTCTCCCCACAATCGCGCCGCCCCCCGCCTTTGTTGTATAATCCCACCTAGACGCCGCCGCACACGATACTACCGGCGCCTTGAGGTGATTCCGTGGCTGGAGATGGCTACACAAACCCCGATTTGCTTGCCGAGACCGAGTGGCTCGAAGCCCACCTGGACGACCCCAACCTTCGCATCGTGGACTGCGAACCGTTCGACGGCTACCGGCGCGCCCACATCAAGGGCGCGGTGGGGATAAGCGTACATCCATACATCAAAGACCCCAACCGCCCCCGCGTGATGGAGGCGGACGATTTCGCCAAGCTCGCTTCCGACATGGGGCTGGGCGACGACGACCTGATAGTGACCTACGACAGCGGCTGGGGCCTCAGCGCGTCCCGCTTCTGGTGGGTGCTCAACTACTACGGCCACAAGAACGTCAAGATGCTCAATGGCGGCTGGGCCAAGTGGTTCGGCGAGGGGCGGCCCATCACAGCCGCGCCAGCGGAGCCGCGCGCGGCCACTTTCACGCCCAGGGTCGACGACAGCGTAATCTGCCGGCTCGACGACGGCGTCGCCAGTGTGGGAAACTCCGACGTGGTGTTCTTGGACGTGCGCTCGGACGGCGAGTGGGACGGCTCGAACAACCGTGGCAACGACAGGCGCGGGCACATCCCCGGCGCCGTCCACCTCGAATGGCTCAACTTCCTCTCAGAGGGCGAGTACCAGACCGTGAAGCCCGCCTCGGAGCTGAGGGCCATGCTCGAAGCGAAGGGAGTTACGCCGGACAAACGAGTCGTAACGTATTGACAGGGCGGAATCCGTGCGGCGCACGGAGTTTTCGTTCTCAAGCTTCTGGGCTACGACGACGCGCGCAACTACGACGCGTCCATGGCGGAATGGGCCAACCTGCAGCAGACCCCGCTCGTGGTGTAGCCACGACCCCGGCCCGCGCGGCCCGGCGGCGCAAACTGCAGACCGGGCCGCGCGCAACCCTTTTCGACGACGCTGGAGCCCCGCTCCGGTTGCCCGTCCATCTCGCATAGGAGAGCCGTTTTGCAGCAACTAGCAACCGAACTGGAAAGGGCACGAGGGGTCGCCCACAGCATCGTCGATAACGTCAAGAAGGTCATCATTGGCAAGGACGGCGCCGTGGAGCTGGGCGTAATAGCGCTCACGTGCCAGGGCCACGCGCTCATCGAGGACGTGCCGGGCGTGGGCAAGACCATGCTCGCACGCAGCATCGCCCGCTCGACCGGGAGCGAGTTCAAGCGCATCCAGTTCACGCCCGACCTGCTGCCCACCGACATCACCGGTGTGTCCATCTTCAACCAGAAGACGGGGGAGTTCGAGTTCCGCCAGGGCCCGATCATCTCCCAGATAGTCCTCGCCGACGAGATCAACCGCGCCACGCCCAAGACACAGTCGGCGCTGCTTGAGGCGATGGACGAACACCAGGTCACCGTGGAGGGTGAAACGCACCCCATAGGTCGCCCGTTCATGGTGATGGCCACCCAGAATCCCATCGAGTACGAGGGCACCTTCCCCCTGCCGGAGGCGCAGCTCGACCGTTTCCTGCTAATGATCAGGCTGGGCTACCCCTCCATGGAGGAGGAGCTCGCAATCGTCGAGGGTCAGCGCATGGCGCACCCCATCGACTCGCTCGGGCCGGTGACGGGCCCGGAGGAAATTGTCGAACTGCAGGAGGCGGTCAAGCAGGTCTACGTCGACGACGCCATCAAACGCTACATTGTGACGATCACCGAGTCGACGCGCGAACACCCGGACGTGGCGCTTGGCAGCTCTCCACGCGGCTCGCTCGCTCAGTACAGGGCCGCGCAGGCGCTGGCGATGATCCGGGGGCGCGACTTCGTGCTGCCGGACGACGTGAAGGAGCTCGCCGTGCCCATGCTGGGCCACCGTATCATCGTATCCGCCGCCGCGCGCATGCGTGGCGTCCAGGGCGGCGAGGTCATTTCCAACCTGGCCGACGAGATACCGGTTCCCGGCGCAGAGGCCAGGGGCTGGGTCAGGAGGTAACCGATCGACGCCTTGAGGGTGTTCGTCCTGAACCGGTTCTACCTCGTCGCCGCCCTCATGGGCGTTACCGCGGTCACGGGCATGGCGACGGGATTCGGGCTGTTCTATAGGCTGCTGTACATATTCGGCATCGCCACGGTGTTCGGCTTCCTGTGGAACTGGATGAGCGTGCGGTCTCTTCACGTGGAGGTCGAACGGCGAAGCCACCGCGTGCGCGTGGGTGACGACGTTGAAGAGCGCATCACGATACGCAACCTGGGCAGCGTGCCCAAGCCGGTGCTCGAGGTTCAAGACCTGACCGACCTGCCCGGCTACTCCAGCGGGATGGCGCTCACGCTGGGCTCGAGGAGCTTCCGCTCGTGGCGGACCCTCACCCCGGCGCGCAAGCGGGGCGTGTACACAATGGGCCCTGTGCGCGTGTCCAACACCGACTTCCTGGGGCTGTTTCAGCGAAGCCGAGAATTCTGCGGCACCGACGAGCTGGTGGTCTACCCCCGCGTGTACGACATGCCGGGCTTCTCGATACCTGGGGCCGACCTCACGGGCGAGAGCTCGTCGAGGCGGCGCAGCCACGACCTCAGCCCGCACGCATCGAGCGTTCGCGACTACGCCTTCGGCGACAGCATCAGCCGCGTCCACTGGAACAGCACGGCCCGCCTGGGGCGGCTTATGTCCAAGGAGTTCGACCTGGGCCAGTCCAGCGACGTGTGGATATTGGTGGACCTTCACAGGGACGTGCAAGCGGGCGAGCTGGAGGAGAGCACCGACGAGTACGGCGTTTCCATAGCCGCGTCGCTGGCGAGAAAGTACCTGGCGTCGGACATGCCGGTGGGCCTGGTGTCCTACGGCGACCAGCGCTACTACCTGCCGGCAGAGACCGGCGCTGGGCAGATGGACCGCGTGATGGAGTTCCTGGCGCGCAGCAAGGCCGAGGGCAGGGTGGCGCTGGAGGATGCGTTGCCGCTCGAGGAGGCGCTGTGGGGCTATCACAGCACTCTGGTCGTCATCACGCCCTCGCATAGGCCGGCCTGGGTCGTGGGGCTGCGTGAGCTGGCCCGGCGGCGCGTCAGGGTGGTCGCCGTGCTTCTCGACGGGATTACCTTCGGCGGCGTCTTCCCAACGCTCGGCGTGGCCTCCGCGCTGCAGGAGGCCGGAATTCCCACCTACGCCGTCCGGAGCGGCGAGTCGATACCCATCGCGATGAGCCGGCCCTACCTGGCCGCCGATGCCGAACGCGCCAGGCGGGAGGTCGCATAGTGGCCTCCGGGACCACGTCGGTACTATATCCCACTGGCACTGGTGGCAAGGGCACCCGGCAGCGCAATCGGCTGCTCAGGCTGTACGACCGCTTCACCCCCATCCAGGGCTGGTCGACGTTCTTGCTGCTCATGCTGGCCCTGCTCGTGCTGGGGCAGTCGGTCTCTTCGGCGGGCTGGGCCCGCACTCCGTCGATGCTGGCCGTGATGTTCTGGGGTGCCGCGCTGGGTCTCGCACTGGCAAAGCTGCGGATTCACGCCGTGTTCCTGCACCCCATAGGCCTGGTGGTGGGCTTTCTCATCGTGATGTGGCGCACCGGCTCCATCACCGGAGGCGAGACGCTTTTCGAACAGCAGCGCCTCGCGTTCGAGCGGCTTGGCGTTTGGTACGAGGCCGCAACGACAGGCGGCATCAGCACCGATCTGCTACCGGTCTCGCTGACCCTTCTGGCCGCGGCGTGGATCATATCCTACGTCAGCTCCTGGTTCGTCTTCAGGAGTAACAACGTTTGGGTAGGCGTGGTGCTCATGGGCACGGCGCTCCTCACAAACCTGAGCTTCCTGCCGGCCGGCTACTCAGCCAGCTTCTTCCTCTTCGCCTTCATCGCTATCCTGCTGATAGTGCGGCTCAGCATTGTTCTGCAGCAACAGCAGTGGTCCAAAGTCGGCATTGGTTACGAGCCCTCCAACGGCTGGATGACCATCAACAACACCTTCGTGTTCGGCATAGTGGTGCTCGTGGTTGCATCCCTGCTGCCGCTGCACGTGTTCGTGTCGCCGACCCTCGCGGGCATGTGGCGAACGGCGCGCTCCCCCGTGAGCGCGCTCGAGGGCGAGTTCGCGAGGCTGTTCTCTGCCATCCCTTCGCGCAAGGATCTGCCCGGCCGCCTGTTCGGAGACACGCTGCCCTTCCTGGGCTCCATCTCGTTCGGCGGTGAGCCGGTGTTCTGGGCCGAGACCGACTATCCGTCCTACTGGGTCTCCCGGACCTACAGCGAGTACACCCCCGCGGGCTGGGTCGCGGGCCAGACGCAGCCCATAGAGGTGGGGCCACAGATAGTGCCCCCGCCGAGGGTGGACGACCTCAAGCGCGAGCCCGTGCAGCAGCTCCTCCAACTGGACTTCGAGTCCAGGGCTTTCCTTTCGGGCGGCGGACTGGACTGGGTCAGCCACGGCGCCATCCTGGAAACGCTCGCACCCAAGAAGTACACGCTCGACCTGCTCGACCCTTCGACCGACGAGGCGCTTCCCGAAGACATGCGGGAGCTGGCGGAGTCGCTGAGGGAGGAACTGGAAGACCGCCCGGTGACGTCGGTGGAGGAGTCGCTCATATCGCGCAATCTGCCGTCCGACCTCGTGCTGGAGGACGTCACCTATCGGCACGCAACCATCGACACTCCAAGGGCGGTCGAGACTGTAACCGTCGCCAGAAAAGAGCCGATCGCCCCCGAGATAGTTTCGTGGAGCTTTGCGCAGCCGCTGCCCAGCAACCATCCATACACCATGGTCTCGTACGTCTCGGTGGCGACCGACGACGACCTGCGGCAGGCCGGCGCCGACTACCACGGCTTCATCCGGGACCACTACCTGGCCTTGCCGCCTGACCTGCCGCAGCGAGTGCGCGACCTGTCCGAGCGCATCACGGTAGACGCCGAGACTCCGCTGGACAAGGCGGTAACGATCCAGGAGTTCCTGCGCAGCGACAGGTTCGTCTATTCCCAGAGCATCGACGCGCCCCCCGCGGGCGCGGACGGCGTGGACCACTTCCTGTTCGAGACGCAGACCGGCTACAGCGACTACTACGCCTCCGCCATGGCGGTAATGCTGAGGTCGGTTGGCGTGCCCACGCGCCTGGCCGCCGGCTACGCGCCGGGCCAGTACTACAGCGACACGGGAATGCACGTGGTGCGCGACCTGGACAGCCACGGCTGGGTCCAGGTCTACTTCCCCGGCTACGGGTGGATCGACTTCGAGCCAACCCCCAACTGGTCCAGGCACGAGCGGCGCCTGATCACCGACCTGAGGGGCGTCGACCTGGGAACGGGCCGCGAGGACGCCGAGGCCATCGACGAGGCGCTGGAGGACCTGTTCAATGATGCGCTGGAGGATTTCGGCGTGCCGCCCATCGATCGCGAGGGCTCCGGGGGCCTCTCCATCGACGTGTTGGGGTTGCTACGTCCCGCCGCTATCGTCCTGGCCGTTATCGGTGCCGTGTGGCTCGTGCTTTGGCTGGCGTGGACGCGAAACCTGGGCGGCGCGACGCCTGCCGAAAGAGCCTACACCAAGATGAGCCGGCTGGGAGCCGTCGCCGGCGTGCGCCGAGCCGACAACCAAACGCCGCTGGAGTACGCCCGCAGTATTGGAGCCGCCGCGCCCGCCATCGCGGAGGCCGCGCGGCGCATCGGCTGGGCATTCGCGTTGAGAAGATACGGCGGCGAGGTCGGCGATGGCGAAGTCGAGGGCGAGGAAGACGAGATCGACGGCGCCTGGCGCGAGATGCGGCTGCGGCTGCTCGGGCACGCCGTAACGCGGCTTGTGCCGCTGCGGGCCAGGGCGTAGCGGTGCTGTATCGCGCCGTCTTCGAGACGCCGCTGGGCTGGGTCGGCGCAATCGCGTCGGAACGGGGCCTACGGCGCTGCACTCTGCCGCAGTGGGAGCCGGGCGAGTGCGTCCAGGAGCTGGGCGGCGAATTCGCTGACGCCCTCGAGGCGCCGGACCGCTTCGCCGAACTGGAGGCGCTGTTCGACCGCTACTTCGCGGACGGGCGCGAGTCCTTCGCCGGCATCCCCATAGACGTGGAGGACGCCGCACCTTTCCAGCACGCTTCGTGGCTGGCCTGCCGCTCCATTCCATCGGGGGAGACTCGCACGTACAAGTGGCTCGCCGCGCGGGCAGGCAGCCCCAGCGCTTCGAGGGCCGCCGGGCAGGCCATGGCGCGCAACAGGCTTCCGATAGTGGTGCCGTGCCACCGGGTGATCGGGGTAGACGGCTCGCTGCGCGGATACGGCAGCGGCGCAAGGCGGCTGGACCTGAAGCGCCGGCTCCTGGATCTGGAAGGCGGAGTGCGCCGGCTAGGCGTCTAGCTCGCGGCCCAGGTAGCCTTCGAGGGTCCGCCTCGCCTCCGACTCCAGGCTCTCGTCCACCAGGATGGGACGCGGGAACGGCGTAACGCCGAAGTACGACGATGTGTCGCCGCCGCGCACCATAGCCGGAATGCCCTCACCCAGCAGCAGGTCGCGCCACATCTCGGCGGTCAGCTGGTTGGGCGCAGTCGTCAGGCGCGCCCACTTCACCACGACGCCGGCCCCACGTACACCTCGCCCTGTCCGCTCAGCGCCTCGTGCAGCTCCGTCTGAAGTTCTTCACATACGTTGACGCGCACCTGCGGCCAGTCCATGTTGACCACCCTGCCGTCGTAGACTATCTGCAGGCCCACCTCGTGCTCGCCACGGAAGTTGAGCAGCGCCCTCTTCACGTCCTGAAGGCGGTTGCCGTCGTCGGTCGGCTCGCCGGTTTCGCGCAAGAGTACCGTCAGGCGCTTCGCGCCCGGCTGCTCGACGGTCGGCTGGGCAGGCGATGCTGCGGTCGGCTGGGCAGGCAATGCTGCGGTCGGCTGGGTGGGCGATGCCATGGGCGGCACGGGTGGCGATGCCGACACGTTGTACGACGAGGCCGGCTCGGCGACCGGAGACGTTGCCGGCCGTGGCGGCGCGGCAGCCTCTGCCGGCTCGTCGCCGATGCGGAACTCCTCTGCCGCCCGGCAGCTCAGGCTTACCTCGTCCTCCCGCACCCTCACGGTGCCGGTGACGGTGACGAGATTGCCCTCCTGCCACAGGTCGCGCGTGTCCCGCAGGGCCTCCTGCCACACGAACACCTCCAGCAGGCCGTCCATCAACGCGAGCGAGGCTATCGCGAAAGGCTTGTTCTCGCGCGTGCTCCTGTGATCGACCGAGGCCACCTGTCCCCTGACGCGCACCGTCGTGCCCTTTGGCGCATCCGCGACCTGGCTCATCAAGACGTGCACGCTCGGATCGTCGACGCCGGAAAGCGATGCGAGCAGGCTGTTGTTCGACACCGCGACCCCCAGCAACTCCTTCTCCCATCGCCACTTTTCGGCCTCGCTGGTGGGCACCGCCGGCACCTGCAGGTCGAAAAGGGGCGTAGGCACACTTTCGCCGAATATGTCGAACATGGAAGTCTGGCTCGAGTTCCTAAGCCGCTCCTCGCTCTGGGCCAGCGATATGATGCGGTCGACCTCGCCGAGCAGGCCGTTGCGCTCGCCGAAGGCATCGAAGGCGCCGGCCCTGATGAGACTCTCCAAGGATTTGCGGTTCACGCCGCTGAAGTCTGCAACCCGGCACATGTGCTCTATGGACTCGAACGGGCCCTCCTTTTTGCGAGCCGCGATGACCGGCTCGAGGGCGGCGCCGCCAACGTTCTTCACGGACGCCATTCCGAAGCGGATCGCCGGCTTGCCACTCTCCCCGGCCTCTATGGAAAACACCTCTTCACCCACACGTATGTCCGGCGGCAGCACGTCGATTCTCATGCGCCGGCACTCGTTCACGGCGTTGGCTATCCTGTCGGTGTTGGCGCTGTTCGCGTTGAGCAACGAGGCCATGTATTCCACCGGGTAGTTGGCCTTGAAGTACGCCGTCCAGTAAGAGATGAGCCCATAGCTCACGCTGTGGGCCTTGTTGAAAGCGTAGCCCGCGAAGGGAGTTATCAGGGCGAAGAGCTGCTCCGCGAGCTCGCGCGTGTGCCCGTTTTGCAGCGCGCCCTGGATGAACTGCTGCTCCTCTTCGGCCATGATCTCGGCGATCTTCTTGCCCATCGCCTTGCGCACGATGTCCGCCGCGCCGAGCGAGTAGCCGGCGAACGTGCGGAATATCTGCAACACCTGGTCCTGGTACACGATTATGCCGTAGGTCTCTCTGAGAATGTCCTCCAGCGCCGGATGCAGGTAGCGTGCCCTGGCGCGCCCGTGCTTGGCGTCGATGAAAGCCGTTATGTGCTCCATCGGCCCGGGACGGTACAGCGCAATCATGGCCGCGACGTCGCCCAGCGACGACGGCTTCAGCTCCTTGATGTACCGAGTCATGCCCGAGCCTTCCATCTGGAACACGCCCACGGTGTCGCCGCGCGACAGCAGCTCGAACGTCTTCGCGTCGTCGAGGGCGATGTCCTGGAGCACGATGTCCTCGCCGCGAGTCTCGCGTATCAGGTCCCGCGTCTTCGCCAGCACGGTAAGGTTGGCGAGGCCGAGGAAGTCCATCTTCAGCAGGCCGAGCTCCGCGATCGGGTCCATCGAGTACTGCGTCGTCAGCACACCCTCGCCGTCGTTCCTGGTGGGGCGCTGCAGCGGCACAACGTCGTCCAGCGGCTCTCCCGATATGACCACGCCCGCGGCGTGGGTGCTGGAGTGGCGCGTCAGACCCTCCAGCTTCATGCTGGTGTCGATGAGGTTCCGTATGCTCTCGTCCGCCTCGTAGACTTCGCCGAACTCGGCGTTCTCCCTCATAACGTCGGGCAGCGTGATGTTCGGCCTGAACGGCACCAGCCTCGCCACCCTATCGACGTCGGCGTAGGACATACCCAGCGCACGCCCCACGTCGCGGATGCTGGCGCGCGCGCCAAGCGTGCCGAATGTGATGATCTGCGCCACGTGTTCGCGGCCGTACTTGGCCACCACGTAGTTGATCACCTCCTCACGCCTGTCGTCCTGGAAGTCCATGTCGATGTCCGGCATCTCCTTGCGCTCCATGTTCAGAAAGCGCTCGAAGACCAGGTCGAACCCAAGCGGGTTCACGTCGGTCACGCCCAGGCAATAAAGGGCCAGGCTCGCGGCGGCGCTGCCGCGCACGGCGAAGAAGATGTCGCGCTCGCGCACGAACTTGGCGATGTCCCATACCACCAGGAAGTAGTCGGCGAACTGTGTGTGCCGGATGACGTCCAGCTCGTACCGCAGCCTCTCCTCCTCTGCTGGCGTCACGCTGGCTATGCGGCGGCGCAGACCCTCCTGGCAAAGCCGCTCCAGGTATTCGTCCGCCGTCATTCCCTCGGGCGTGGGGAACTGCGGCAGCCGCAGCTGGGAGAAGTCGAGTTTGAGGTCGCACATCTCGGCGATCCTCTCGGTGCTGATCAAGGCCTCGGGCACGTCCTTGAACAGCTCGGCCATCTCCTGGTGGCTCTTCAGATAGTAGGAGGCCTCCTCCATCTTCAGACGTTTTTCGTCGTTGATGTTGGTGTTGGTGTGAATGCAGATCACGATGTCCTGGAGTTGGGCGTCCTCCCGGTCCACGTAGTGAGAGTCGTTGGTCGCCACGAGGGGAACGCCGACGCTGTCGCGCAACGCGAGCAGACCGCGGTTTATGACGGGCAGGTCGGGAACACCTCCGTGCTCCATCAACTCCAGGAAGTATCGCTCGCCGAGCAGCTCGCGGTACCAACCCGCGGCCTCTGCGGCCTCGTCGTGCCTGCCCTGTGCCAGCAGGCCGGGCACCTCGCCGCTGGGACAGCCGGAGAGCACGATCAGGCCCTTTTGGTGCCGTTCGAGAAGCTCCCTGTCGATGCGGGGCTTGTAGTAGAAGCCCTCTACGTGAGACTTCGTCACCAGCTTGATGAGGTTGCTGTAGCCCTCGGCGTCCTGGGCCAGCACCGTGAGGTGGTAGGGGCTCTTGTCGCCGGCTATCTTGTCGTGGCGGCTGCCCGGCGCCACGTACATCTCGCAGCCCACGATTGGCTTGATGTGGCGGGCAATGGCCTTATTGTAGAAGTCGACGGCGCCGTACATTCCGCCGTGATCGGTGATGGCCAGGCTGTCCATGCCCAACTGCTCGGCGCGCTCCACCAGCCCATCGATGCGGCTGAGGCCGTCCAGCATGCTGTACTCGGTGTGAACGTGAAGGTGGGTGAACATACGGGAACTATTCCAACTCCTTGCTCAGATTGAGAACGTGCTCACGCAGCACATTCTTAACGTACTCCGGCATGCCCTGCCGGGCATCTTCAGCGGTCGCGAGAACTCCTTGGGCAAGCCCTCATTGCTCATCCGAGGGCAAACTCCCTCTGGCCCCACTCGGGGGAATATTCTGAACTGAGCATTCCATATCCTAAGCGTTCTACCAATGCCGGGGACAAGTATAGTGACTCGACAGTCTCGAGGTCTAAGCCTAGCAGTGTCGCTTGCGTGGAGCGTCCGGCGGGAATAGTCAGATGAAAGAGCCCGAGCTCGCTCGGCAGGGGCTTGCCGTGGGTCTTCTCTTCGGTGCGCCCGTCATAGCTAAGGATGTACGACAAACCCCTACCGTTCATCTCCGATAACGCCTCAACCAGTTCAATCAAGGGTAGCCCCTGGCGATAGCGATGGTCTCGAGTGAAAGACGTTCCCTGATACGGCGGGTCGATGTAGAGAGTGTCACGCTCCGATGATTGCTGGACAACTTCTCGGAAGTCTTTGGACGTAGTGGTCGTCTTGTCTGCCAACAAGGACGAGGCGCCCAGAATCTGGCGGCGCATTTTGGGTGGGCGCATTCCCGAACGGCAGTTGTCGGGACTCTGGTTGAATTCGCCACTGGCGCTATATCTGACTGATCCCTTGACTATACGCGCGAGTAGGTAAAGCAACAGGTCCGGCCGTGGGGACCTATTGAACTGCCGGCGCACCTCGTAAAAGAACGCCTCTCTGTCGGGCCGCTGCGCAATCCACAGCATCGAATAGCCCTGGGCCAGCTCTTCCGGCGTATCGAGGATTGAAGACCAGAGCCGCATCAACGGTTCGTTGAGGTCGTTAAGCCAAAACTCACTGGCGAGCCGACTTGCCGATGCCGCGATTGATACGGCGGCAGATCCACAAAACGGCTCGATGAGGCGAGCGGTATCGTGCGGCAAATAGCGGAGTATCGCGTTCGCTATCGCCCTCTTGCTGCCCTGGTATGGGAACGGATGCGGAACCGGCATCGTCCTCCTCCATCTGCCCTGCCGGGCCAATCCGTCGGCGGCTGGCGTAATGCTAACACACTCAGTGGGGGCGGTTGCAGCGCGCGGGCCGAAAAAAAGGCCCCGGACGATCGACTCGTCCGGGGCCCTGTTAGTGGCTGCGGTTGTGGACTAGTAGTCCATCGGCGGCATTGCCGGCGCGGCCGAGTCCTTCTCCTTGATGTCAGTGATCAGCGACTCGGTGGTAAGCACCATGGCCGCTACGCTGGCGGCGTTCTCGACGGCCGCCCTGGTGACCTTGGCGGGGTCCATGATGCCGCGCTCGAGCAGCGCGGAGAACTCGCCTACCTCGGCGTCGTAGCCCCAGTCGCCCTCGCTCTTGCGGCTCTCGGAGAGGATGACGTCGCCGGATACGCCGGTGTTCTCGGCGATGAGCTTGAGCGGCGCTTCCAGCGCCCTCTTGAGAATGCTGGCGCCGGTCGCCTCGTCGCCGCTCAGGTCAATATCGTCGAGCCTGGAGCTGGCGCGGATGAGCGCGAGCCCGCCGCCCGGAACGATGCCGGACTCGACAGCCGCGCGCGTCGCGGACAGGGCGTCCTCTACGCGGTTCTTCTTCTCCTTCAACTCGACCTCGGTTGCCGCGCCCACCTTGATGATGGCGACGCCGCCGGAGAGCTTGGCCAGCCGCTCCTGGAGCTTCTCACGGTCGAACTCGGAGGTGGTCTCTTCGGTCTGCGCGCGAATCTGCTTGATCCGGCCCTGGATGGCGTCCTCGGAGCCGGCGCCGTCCACGATGGTGGTCTCTTCCTTGTTGGAGACGACCCTGCGCGCCCTGCCGAGGTCCTCGGAGGTTACCGAGTCGAGCTTGCGCCCGATGTCCTCGCTGATGACGACCCCGCCGGTGAGAATGGCCATGTCCTCGAGCATCGCCTTGCGGCGGTCGCCGAAGCCGGGGGCCTTCACTGCCAGGCAGTTGAGGGTGCCGCGAAGCTTGTTCACCACCAGCGTGGCGAGCGCCTCGCCCTCGATGTCTTCGGCCACTATGACCACGTTCTTGCCGACCTGGAGAATCTTCTCGAGCGCGGGCAGTACGTCGGCGACCGCGGAGATCTTCCTGTCGGTTATCAGGATGTGGGCGTCGTCGATGGCGGCTTCCATGCGGTCCTGGTCGGTTATGAAGTAGGGGGAAATGAAGCCGCGGTCGATCTGCATGCCCTCTACGAACTCCTGCTCGTAGTTGAGGCCCTTGGACTCCTCAACGGTTATCACGCCGTCCTTGCCAACCTTCTCCATCACGTCGGCGATGAGGGTGCCCATCTCGTCGTCATGGGCCGAAAGCGAGGCCACCTGGCCGATCTGGGTCCTGCCCTCGACGGGCGTGGACATCTCATCGATGGCGTCCCGAAGCGTGGCAACGCACTTCTCGATGCCGCGCTTGAGTGCCATGGGGTTGGCGCCGGCTGCGATGTTCTTGAAGCCCTCGTGGATTATGGCCTGCGCAAGGACCGTCGCGGTGGTCGTGCCGTCGCCTGCCACGTCGTTGGTCTTGCTCGCCGCCTCCTTGAGAAGCTGCGCGCCCATGTTCTCGAACGGGTCCTCGAGCTCGATCTCCTTGGCGATGGTCACGCCGTCGCTGCATACCTGCGGAGGACCGAACTTCTTGTCGAGCACAACGTTTCGGCCGCGCGGGCCGAGCGTAACGCCCACCGTGTTGGCCATCTGGTCGATGCCGCGCTTCATGGCCGACCGGGCTTCCTCACTGAAAGTCAACTGCTTTGGCATTGTTCTCCTTTTTTCCCTTGTCTCTTGCTCTACGCGGCCGCCCCGTGGCGACATTCGGACCAAGGGCGCCCAGCGACGCCCGCGAACCGTATGACACTACTTCTTGAAGAGAATGTCGTCCTCGCGCAACACCAGGTACTCGACGTCGCCCTCTTTGTACTCGGTGCCCGCGTACTTGGAGTAGACCACGACGTCGCCGACCGCGACGTCCATTGCGACTCGATTGCCATCGTCCGTAAGCTTGCCGGGGCCGATGGCCACCACCTTGCCCTCCTGGGGCTTCTCCTTCGCTGTGTCGGGAATGTAGATCCCGCCGGCGCTCACCTGCTCCTCGGACTCCAGGGGTTCGATGACAACCCTGTTGCCAAGGGGCTTGAACGTAACTCCCGTCTCTATCGTCATCTTGGGACATCCTCCTTGAATCTGGTACTGTTTAGGCCCATACGACACACTTTAGCAGACTGCCGTTTAGACTGCTAAACCATGATACCGAAACGGGTTCGCCCATGTCAACACCGGTCAGTCCTGGCGGGAGCAATGGGGACCCAGCCCGCGGACGCGCCCTCCAAGAGAACGCGCCAGTCGTTGACGGGGCGCGGGCGCGCTCTTATCATCACCCCATGGAGCAGGCCAACCCAGACAGACCGCGCATCGCGCCGGCAGCCCTGCCCTTAGAGTTCGTCCGCGCGGTCCGACCGCGCCAGTGGACGAAGAATCTCGTCGTATACCTTGCCCTGCTGTTCACGCTGAACGAGGCGTGGGAGGCGACCGACCTCGCTGGCGCGGCCTGGCTGGCCTTCGACGCGACGGTGGCCTTCGCGGTATTCTGCGCGCTGAGCGGCGCGGTGTACCTGGCCAACGACGTCCTCGACAGGAAGAACGACCGCGAGCACCCGGTCAAGCGCCACAGGCCAATCGCGTCCGGCCGGCTTCCTGCCGGCGCGGCGTGGGCCGGGGCATTCGCGCTTGCGCTCTCCAGCCTTGCGGGCGCGTTCGCGTTGCAGCCCCTGTTCGGCGTGGTCTCCGTCGTGTACCTGGGCGCGATGGCGGCCTACTCCCTGGGCCTCAGGCGTCTCATTCTGCTGGACGTGTTCACCATCAGCCTGGGCTTCGTGTTGCGGACGGTGGCGGGCGCCGTCGCGATCGAGGTGCCCGTCTCTCCGTGGCTCTACATCTGCGCGGGGTTGGGATCGCTGTTCATCGCGCTCGCCAAGCGCCGCGGCGAGCTCGCGGCGTCCGGCGACGACGCCGCGAACCAGCGGGACACCCTGGGACACTACACGCTACCCCTGCTGGACCAGCTCATCGGCGTAGTCGCCACCTCGACCATAGTGGCCTACTCGCTGTACACATTCACAGCGACCAACCTGCCCGAAAACCACGCCATGATGCTCACCATCCCGTTCGTGGTGTACGGGCTGTTCCGCTACCTGTACCTGGTGCATTCCAGGGGTCTCGGCGAGCGGCCAGAGGAAGTCATCGTGACCGACGTCCCGCTGCTCTGCGCCATACTGCTGTGGCTGGCAACCACGGCCGCCATACTGGGCCTGCTGCGCGCCTGAGGCCCGCGCAGACTATGTGCTACAATTCCCGCGAACCAATCGGCAACTGTTGAATAGAAAGTCCCTTACTGAAAGGAGCAACGCAAATGGCAGAATTCGAGGGCGTATACCCCGCCATCATCACGCCGATGACAAGGGACGGCGAGCTTAACGAGGCGGCGTTTAGAGAGGTAATCGAGTTCAATATCGAGGCCGGCGTTCACGGCTTTTGGGTCGCGGGCGGCACCGGCGAGAGCGTGCTGCTCGAGGATCACGAGAACATGCGCATCGCCGAGATCGCCGCCGATCAGGCCAGGGGGCGGATCAAGAACATCATGCACGTCGGCGCGCCCAACACCCGGCGCGCCGCTGCGATGGCCGAGCACGCCGCCAGGGCGGGCGTGGACGCCATCTGCTGTGTGCCGCCCTTCTTTTACCGCCAGCCCGACGAGGCCATCGTCGAGCATTACCGGACGGTGGCGGCCGCGGCCGACATCCCCTTCTTCGTGTACAACCTGCCGCAGTCGACCGGCGTTGAGATTACGCCCGAGCTGATGACCAGGATCCTGGAAAGGGTGCCGCAGCTCCGCGGGCTGAAACACTCCGCGCCGATAGTCCACAACATACGCGCCTTCGCCAAGATGGGACTGGAATGCTTCGTTGGCAACTGCATGATGATGCTGCCGGCGCTGACCATCGGCGCGACGGGCTGCATCGACGGGCCGCCCAACGTGGCTCCGGAGTTGTGGGTCGAAATCTGGCGCGCCTACAACGACGGCGACATCGCCCGGGCGGAAGAAGCGCAGGACAGGGCCAGCGAGGTAGCCATTGCCGTGCGGCAGTTCGGCATGCACCCCACGCTGAAGGCCGTGCTGTCCGAGCGACTCGGCATCGACTGCGGTGACCCTCGCCCGCCGGGGCTGCCCCTGACGCCGGAGCAGCGGGCCGTACTCGTCGCCGACCTCGAACGGCTGGGCCTCACGCGGCGCGTGGCAGTGGCCTCGGACGACTAGAGCGCTCCGCACTGTCCCTTCCCCCTTGATGGGGGAAGGTTAGAGCCTGCCCTGAGCTTGCCGAAGGGATGGGGGTGAAGTTCCCTCCCCCCATCAAAACACGCTGTGGCCGCCGTCCACCGGCACCGAAACGCCCGTAACGTAATCGGACGCGGGCGCGGCCAGGAAAACGGCCGTGCCCGCCATCTCGTCCGGCTCGCCCCAGCGCCCCTGCGGAATGCGGGACTCGATGAAGTCGTAACGCGGCCGGTTGTCCGTCAGGATGGGCGCCGTGAGGTCCGTGTGAATCCAGCCGGGCAGTAAGGCGTTCACCTGGATATTGTCCTTTGCCCACGCGACAGCCAGGCTCTTGGTGAGCTGCACCACTCCGCCCTTGCTCGCCGAATAGGGTGCCACCCAGTCGCTGCCGAATATCGAGGTCATCGAGCCGATGTTGATGATCTTCCCGCCGCCCTGGGCGGCCATGCCTGAATAGACGGCGCGGCAGCACAGAAAGAGGCCGTTCAGGTTGATGTCGATCACCCGCTCCCACTCCTCCAGCGCGTAGTCCTGGGGCGGTTTGCGCACGCTGACTCCAGCGTTGTTTACCAGCACGTCCACACTGCCGAACCGCTCGACGGTCCGCTTCACCATGTTCGCCACGGACGCCTCGTCCGCAACGTCCGTGCGCACGCCGAGCGCGTTCACGCCCACGGCCTCTATGCGGGAGACCGCGTCAGAAGTCTTGTCCTCGTTTCGGGCCGCCACAACCACGTTCGCGCCCGCTCCCGCCAGACCCAGGGCAATGCCCAGCCCAATGCCGCCGTTGCCGCCGGTCACCACAGCCGTCTTGCCACTCAGATCGAACATGCCGGAATCCACTGCGAAGTCCTCCTGTCTGCCTTGGCGGCCGCCTACGCTCTGGAGCGCAGAGGGCCGTTCGGCCTGAACCTGTCCAGTATGGTGTTCGTCGCGGGCGAGAGAGCGACGCCGGACTTCCGCTGCCTGGCGAGCACGTCGAGGGCTAGGTCGGACATGCCGGGCCGCACCCGCAACGGTTCGGGCATGTACCTCATGCAGCGGCGAGCCAGCACCTGCGCGGGCCGCGAGCTCTTCTCGTTGCAGCCGTAGGCGTATGGGCACATGTACGCGTAGCAGATTGTGGTCTCGCGGTAGTGCGCCGGGACGCGGCTGGTCGACGGCGGCATCCTCTGATCGAGCGCCTGGCGGAGCCGCTCCTCGATGTCGCCGGGCGCGGCGGATGAGATACGCATAAGTGGCCCTCTGGACACGGCGGGCGGCGGAGTCCGCAGGCGCGCGGGGCCATCCCGTCGGCAAGAAAAGATTAGAACATATGCTAATCTAAGTTTAGAACAAGTGCAATAGCCTGGCGATGCTCTCTCCCCAGCTTGGAGAGGAAGGAAGAGCGACTGTCCGAGACGCGGCCACTTGCCGAGGCTCCCGCTTCCACATATCATTAGCCGCGTTGCCGCGCGCCGCCGTGGGATGGCGGCGCGCCAATCGCTGGCACAGAGGAGTCGTGCAACATGGTTGACAGACCCGACAGGGCGGTCGTCGTCACGCCGCACCCCGACGACGCGGAGATCGGCTGCGGCGGCACTATCGCCCGGTGGATACGCGAGGGTACCCGCGTGCTGTACGTGCTCTGCACCAACGGCGACAAGGGCAGCGGCGACCCCGACATGACGTCGCAGAGGCTGGCGGAGATTCGCGAACGCGAGCAGGCGGAGGCCGCGGAGGCGCTCGGCGTCGAAGAGGTAGTCTACCTGCGGTATCCCGACGGCGGCCTGGAGGACACATCGGAGTTTCGCGGCCACCTGGTGCGCGAGATCAGGCGGTACCGCCCGCAGATCGCCCTCTGCCCCGACCCATTCCGCACCAGCTTTTACCTGCACCGCGACCACCGCATCTGCGGCCAGGTGACGATGGACGCGGTCTTTCCCTACGCGCGAGACAGGCTGCACTATCCCGAACACGAGGCCGAGGGCCTGGAGCCTTACAAGGTGGCCGACGTTTTGTTCTGGGGCACCGAGACTCCCGACACCTACGTCGACGTTACCGACACCATTCAGGCAAAGATCGACGCCCTGAAGAAGCACGCGAGCCAGCTCGGCGACAACGACCCCAGCGAGATTGACGAGTTCATCCGCGGCCACGCCCAACGCTCCGGGGAACGGGCCGACGTTCCCTACGCCGAGGCGTTTCGCCGCGTGCAGATTCACGGCTAACCCCACTTGTACGACCTGCACGCCCACATCCTGCCTGGATTGGACGACGGCGCGAAGAGCACGGATGAATCCGTGGAGATGGCGCGCGTGGCCGCCGCCCAGGGCACGAGGGCGATTCTCGCCACGCCGCACCGCAAGGACGTTACCGAACAACACTCCGTGGCACACGCCAAGACGCTGCTCGATGAGCTGAACGCGAGGGTCCGCGCCGAGGCCATCGAACTGGAAGTGCTGCTGGGCATGGAGAACCACCTCGACGTCGACCTCCCCGCAGAGATCGGCGCGGGCCGCGCCCTGCCCATGAACGGCACCGGCCACGTACTGATCGAGCTTCCCTTCTTCGGCAGCCCCGCCTTCATCGCACCGACGCTGCACCGCGTACAGGCAGCCGGGCTAGTGCCCGTTCTGGCGCATCCCGAGCGCATTGAGGCGTTCCAGCAAGACACAGAACTGCTCGCCGAATTCGTGCGCGGCGGCATGTTGGGCCAGATTACGGCGGGCAGCCTGCTCGGCCACTTCGGCCTCTGCGTGCGAGACTTCACCTGCGAGCTGCTGAGGCGCGGCCTGGCCCACCTGATGGCGTCGGACACCCACGCGCCCGCGGGCCCGCGCTGGCCCGGCCTCGCCGAAGGCGTAGAGGCGGCAAGCGCCATCCTGGGCGCCGAAAAAGCCCACGACCTCGTGGACGCCGTGCCCAAGGCCATCCTGCAAGGCAGGCAGGTAAACAATGTATCCCTTCCCCCTTGATGAGGGAAGGTTAGAGCCCGCCCCGTACTCGATACGGGGATGGGGAGTGACGGCCGCGCCGCCTCCCTCGCCCCAATTGTCGCGCCGAGGGCCGCTCTGTTACAATTTCGCACATTCGGGCCGGGGATCGGCCATCCGCCTCTGGGGGCAATGCATGACGTCGTACACTCAGATACGGAGCTTTCGCTGGGAGGACATCGAGGACTTCAGGCGGTTGTTCAACGACGTCAGTGGAATTACGGGCACCGACAAGGAGTACGACCCGGAGTACATGCGGCAGTTCCTTTCGCTTCCAATGTGCGATCCGGAAGACAACTGCTTCGTCGCCGAGCACGACGGACGGCTGGTCGGCTTTACCCTGCTATCGCCTGAGACGCCGCTGGACCGCGTGGTGGCCAGCAGCGGCGTGCTGCCCTCCCACCGCAACCGGGGCACGGGCCCCCTGCTTCTCGGCGCGTGCATCGAGCGAGCGCGGCAACTGGACGTGTCGCTGATCCACTCCGAGACGCCCGCCCACAACGCCGCGTCGCACCACGTCCTGGAATCCGAAGGCTTCTATCCCGTCAAGCGCTTCTGGCAAATGCGCTGGCAGCGCGCCGAGCTGCCTCCCTTGGATCTGCCCTGCGGCTACTCCCTGAGGTCGTTTCGGCTCTGCGAGGATGAGCCGATACTGACCACCCTGCAGAACGAGGCCTTTGGTCAGAACTGGGGATTCTCCCCCAACACCGTCGACCAGATAAGGGCGCGCGTGCGGGTCAAGCGCTGCGACCCCGACGGCATCGTGTTCATCGTGAAGGACGACATGGTGGCCGGCTACAACTGGACGCTTCGCTCCGGCACCACAGGCTGGGTGTCGATGACCGGCGTGTCGGCGGCATACAGGGGCCGTGGCCTGGGCCAGGCCGTGGTGCTGGCGGGAATGCATTACCTGCGCTCCATGGACGTGGAAGCCATCGAGTTGGAAGTCGATTACGAGAACATGCCCGCGCGGGCACTGTATCTCAAGCTCGGCTTCGAGTCAGCGAGCCAGACCCTGTGGTACGAAAAGCGGCTTAAGTAGGGCCGCGCTTCCCCTCTTTCCTTTCGCCCGTCAACGCCTCCGGCTGAACTGCCTGCAACACCTCTGGCATTACGATGCCGCCCGAGAACACCACCCTCATGGCGTCCTCGACGCTCAGGTTGGCGTCCGTCACCTCATCGTCCCTGGCAAAGGCGAGCATTCCCGACGTCGGGTTGGGTATGGTGGGGATGTAAATTGCCAGCACTTCAGAATCGGGGTCCTTCGGGTTTACGCACCTTGCCGTTACAAACCCCATGGCCAACACTCCCGGCCGCGGCCATTCGAGGAACACGACTCGGCTGAACTGGTGTTGGGATCCCGAGGAGAGCGCGTCCGCCGCCTGCTGGGCCACGGTGTAGATTCGCCTCGCGATGGGAATGCGGGTGAGCACCGCCTTTTGCCATCCCAGCACCATCTGGCCAATCCGGCTGGCGTAGAGCGCTCCGACGGTGTACAGGAGCACGACTGTCACGATAACCCCAATGCCCGGGAAATCGAAGGGAATATACTTCATGATCGGCGTGAGCAGGCCGTCGTCGCCCCTGAATATGTTGTCGATAAAGGTGAAGACGGTCCGAATTATCAGAATGGTGATAAGCAAGGGGATGAGGGCGAGCAGGCCCGCGAAGATGCGCCGCCAGAAGTGGCTTTCCAGGCGCTGGTAGAGAGCGCGCCGCTCCGTCGGCGCCTCCTCCTCCTCCGGCTTGGGGGGCAGCCCTCCCTGGTCGCCCTTCACGCGTCACGACCTCGCAAGGCTCTCCACGGGCGCCTCGAGCAGCGAAGAGTACAGCCGCGAAAGGCTGTCCGCCGAGGCGCCCCAGCTCATGTGCCGCGCGTGGTCGGCTGCCGCTCTACCCATCGTCTCCCGCAGCGGAGGATTGCTGAGAAGCATGTCGATGCGCTGGGCGAAAGGCTCAGGGCAGTGCCACGGGATGAGATAGCCCGTGTGCCCGTTGCGTATGAACGTCTTCAGCCCGCCAACGCGCGAGGCCACGACGGGAGTGGCGCAAGCCATCGCCTCGAGCGCCACCAGCCCGAAGCTCTCGGAGTACGAAGGCAGCACGAACACGTCGGCCGCGCGGTAGTAGTCGGGCAGGTCGGCCTGCTTCAGCGCGCCAGTGAAGGTGACCCTTTCCCCGATGCCCAGCTCATGTGCCCGCCGCCTCAGCCGTTCCAGCTCGGTGTCGCGCCCCGGGGTGCCTCCCACTATCAGCAGCCTGGAGTCGCCGGCGTCCAGCATGGCGACCGCCTCGAGCAGCAAGTCCAGCCCCTTCAGCGGCTCGATCCGGCCCACGTACAGAACCGTCGGCTCGCCCTTCAACCCCAGACGCTCCCGCGCGCCCGCCCTGTCGCCCGGGCGGAACAGGTCGAGGTCCACCCCCGGCGTAACGACGTGCACCCTCTCGGAGTCCAGCCCGTACAACCGGCGCAGGTCGTCCCGCTCCTGTTCGGTGGATACGACCACGCCGTCCACCGCCTCCATCACGTCGCCCTCCACGGAGAGGCGCATCTCGGCCTCGTCCTCCCCTGCGTGCGCCCGCAGCTTGGCAAGGGCCAGAGTGTGGAAGGTGGTCAGGTGCGGCACCCGCCAAAGCCGGTTGACCTCTATGCCGATGCGTCCGGACAGCCAGTAGTGGCTGTGAATGAGGTCGTAAGGCCGGCCTTCGGAGTGCGCGAAGTCCAGCAGGTTGTCCACGAATTCGGGTATGTGCCCGAAGAGCGCCGTCTTGGACTCGGTTAGCGGCCCGGCGCTGAGATGAACGACGCGGGCCCCCTCGCACAGCTCTACGATCCGGTCGTCGTGGGGATCGTGACAGCGCGTGAACACGTCGACCCTGTGTCCCCTGCCCGCAAGCTCCCTGGCCATCTGCAGCACGTACACGTTCATGCCGCCGGTGTCCTTCTCGCCGAGACGTGCCACCGGACAACCGTGAAAGCTCAGGGCCGCCAAGTTTACCATTGAGACTCTCCGATGGGGGAACCGCCGGCAATGGGCACCGGACGGCGGCGCGTCAGCGTCGCACCACCATCCGATACACGATCCGGTCCTCCCCGCCCAGGTTGTACTTGTAGCGCTCGGTGCCGCGCAGAAAGTCGAACTCTTCCCTGCCCACCTCTATGGCGTCCTTGAGCGCGAGCGCCTTGTTGAGAAGTCCAACGCTGAGGGCGGAATAGGCCGGGTCGTAACCGCTATTGTATAGCAGATACGAACCGGCGTAGTCAAAGCAGATGCAGGAGGCTACGCGCTTGCCGCCCACCTCCATGAAGTAGAGCCTGAACTGTCCTCTGGACGCCAGCTCGCCGGCGGCATCGCGGAAGAAACGCTCCCTGTCGGCGGTCATGAAGTCGTGCTTGTCTTCGCGGCTCGCCCTCATAAGCGTGAAGAAGTCGCTCATGCCGGCGGCGACCTCGTCGGGGCTGCCGAACGTGTACTGGCGGGCGCCGTCGGACGCCTCGAGGCGGCGCAGCTTGCGGCGCAACTCGTGCCGGTCCTTCTTTCGAAGCGACGCCACGTACACGTCCCAGCTTTCGGGCAGACTCCTCCGCGGCGACCTGTCCTCCTCCACGATCTCCACGTCCAGGCCGGCCCCGCCCGCCATCTCCGGCAGCAGTTCCAGCGTCGGCGAGCCTTCCCGCAACGACAGCAGGTCGAGCGTTTGCCAACTCTGGCCCTGGAGGTACTCCCAGAGCGCCCCGAAAAAGGCCCGCTCCCTTCCCTCTATGACCAGAAAGTCGTGGTAGTCGAAGAGGTCCGTGCCTCCCAGGAACGAGACCGAGCCGTCGGGCCCGAACATCATCGGCGCGATGCCGAGCCGTTCGCCGTTCTCACTTACGCGCAGAATACGCAGGCCGTCGCCTCCACCGAAGTGCCGCCACCAAAGCTGCTGCCACAGGGGCGTCAAGAAAATGGTATTCGCGCCGCACAGGGGCAGAATCTCTTCCCACTCGGCCTCGATTCCCTCGAAGCTCTCAACCTGAACGTCGTACGCCATTAGGCCATCTCCAGAGCATGTTCGGGGGCGTGCCGGGCATTCACAAGCAGAGAGTGCGATGCGGGCGCGAGCGGCGGCGCGGTAGCGGTAAGGGGAAGAGGAGAATACGGGAAAAGGACCGGCGCCGACGGCCTCTCGGAGCGGACGGCGGATGTGAAGCTCCTACACAAAAGCCAGCGCCCGCTCGACGGCTTCCAACTCGGCCGGGAACTCTTCCATGACAGGGGTGTTCATCTGCTCGGCGATGTCCGGGTCTTTCAGCCCGGAGCCTGTGATGATACAGACCACCCGCTTGCCCTCGAACGATTCGCCCTGCCTGGCGCGCTTCATGAGGCCCGCTACGGAGGCGGCGGACGCCGGCTCGCAGAAGATGCCATCTCGCTTGGCCATAAGGTGGTACGCCTCGATTATGTCGTCGTCGGAAACCATGCCTATGTGTCCGCCCGACTCGTCCCTGGCCCGCAGCGCGCCCTTCCAGCTTGCGGGGCTGCCAACCCTGATAGCCGACGCGATGGTTTCGGGGTTGTCGACGGGCTTCCCTCTGACTATGGGAGCCGCACCCTCGGCCTGCACGCCCATCATCTTAGGCCTGGACGACGCCCAGCCCATCGCGTGCGCCTCCGTAAAGCCGAGCCAGTAGGCGGTGATGTTGCCGGCGTTGCCAACAGGAACGAAAACCTCGTCCGGTGCGCCCCCCAGATCGTCGATAATCTCGAACGCGGCCGTCTTCTGTCCCTGTATTCGGTGGGGGTTGACCGAGTTGACTACTACCAGGGGGAGACGCTCGGAGAGCACCCTGACGAGCTTGAGCGCGCTGTCGAAGCTGCCGTCGATAAGCGCGACGCGCGCGCCGTAGGCAATGGCCTGGGTCAGCTTGCCCCGCGCCACGTTTCCCTTGGGCACGAGCACTGTTGTCGACATGCCGCAATATGCGCCGTATGCGGCCGCCGAGGCGCTGGTGTTGCCGGTGGAGGCGCAGACGATGCTCTTGCAATCGGCCTCCATCGCTTTCGCCACGGCGACGACCATCCCCCTGTCCTTGAACGACCCGGTGGGGTTACAGCCCTCCAGCTTGAAGTAAAGTTCGCCGCAGCCGGTGATGCCTTCGATTGCGCGCGACCTGACGAGCGGCGTATCACCCTCGCCCAGGCTGAGAATTGGCGTCGAGTCGTTTACCGGCAGGTATTCCCTGTACCTTTCGAGCACTCCCTGCTTCATCTTGCACCTAAAGGGTACGGCTCTGGAGGCGTGCGCCGCCAGAGGCTATGTCATCTGGGGCCGCATCAACGGATCAAGCGGGCGCCTGCGGCACTCGATGGGACTGCCACCCTGCCACGCCTGAAAATGCCTCATTGTCATGCTCGGCTCCGCTTCTGCGTGATACGGCGCCGGCGGCTGCGCCCGCGCCGCATACAGCATAACCGACAAGGGCCATGTGCGTCTATCGCAGTTGGCATCGAGTAACCATGCAGAGCGGACGAGCCGCCCTCGACTCGACGACTTTCACTCCCAATCGCCGCCGTTCCCGCCCCCGCCGGCCTTATGGTAGACTGTCTCGCAGCACGAAGGGGGCAGTATTGAACTGGATCGACATCGCATTCCTTGTTGTGCTCGCGTTCGGAGCCATTATCGGGTTGCGCACCGGGGTGATAGGCGCTGCCGTCATAGCCTTTGGGGTGGTGATCGGCTGGTACATCGCCGGGCTCGTTTCTCCCGCTGTCGGCGGCTTCTTCGACCGCGTCCAGACCATCGAAACCGTAATCACCACCCTGCTCTACGTCCTGTTAATGGCGGCGGCGCTGACGCTGGCCGAGAACGGGGCAAAGTGGGTGAAACGGCTCTCCGCGGTCGCGACGCTCGGCATTTCGACGATTGCGGACCGCGTAGGCGGTGCGGCCGTGGGCCTGCTGATAGGCTTTATCCTGGCGTCGGCCCTGCTCCTCGCACTGGTCCGCGCAACCTACGATACCGAGCTGCCCAGCGAGGGTGTAACGGGCGCCGCGGTCGCCAAGATTCCCGAAATAGTGGAGACCCGCACCGCGGTCGAAGACTCGGTCGCCGGCTCTTTCGTCGCTCCCGCTGTTGTCAGGGTGTACACCCATTTGCCGGGCAACGCCCTCGGCCTGGTTCCCAGCGACTTCATGGTGGCCCTGGAGACGCTGGAGAACAGGATAGAGGACCGGCAGTAGTTCTTAAGCGTCGATTCGGGTGGTATGCAGGGTGTTACTCAACTCGCCTGTTTTGATACTCAATCAAAACTACCAGCCCCTCAACATCTGCACGGCCAGGTGCGCCGTGGTGCTGCTCGGAAACGGCAAGGCCGAGATGCTGGTGAACGGGCGGGGTGACGTACGCACCGTGTCCCGCTCGTTCCCGCTGCCGTCGGTCATCCGGCTCATCTACATGGTAAAGCGGCCCATGGTGACCCGCCGCCTCTCGCGTCGTGCGGTATTCTACAGGGACGCCTTCACGTGCCAGTACTGCGGCACCGAGACCAAGAACCTGACGCTCGACCACATCAAGCCCCGCTCACAGAAGGGTCCGCACGTGTGGGAAAACGTCGTGAGCGCGTGCATACCCTGCAACCATCGTAAGGCGGGAAGGACGCCCCAGCAGGCAAACATGCGGCTGCTGCAAGTACCGCGGGCGATGAAGCCGAACCCCTACTACCTGTTCCACCACAGGCAGATTCTCGACGAGTGGCGCGAGTTCATCCCCTGGGTGGACTAGCCGTCTATCCCCGGCACCGGAAAGCGCATTGCCAGCTCCTGCGCCTCGTCCCGCACCTCGCGCTCGACAGACTCGTCTCCCACGTTGGACAGCGCCCGCAGTATCAGCCGAGCCACGTGCTCCGTGTCCGACACGCCGAACCCCCTGCTGCTGATGGCCGGCGTGCCCAGCCTCAGTCCGCTCGCCACCCGCGGCGGCCTCGGGTCGTAGGGAATGGCGTTGCGGTTGACCACGACGTTGACCCTGCCGAGCGCCTCTTCCGCCTCTCGCCCGGTCAGCCCCAACGGCGTAACGTCCACGAGCACCATGTGGTTGTCGGTGCCGTTCGCCACCAGGCGCATTCCGCCCTCCCCTAACACGTTCGCTAGGGCAACGGCATTGGCTCTGATAGATCGCTGGTAGGCGGCGAACTCGGGAGTCATCGCCTCACCGAAGGCCACCGCCTTCGCCGCTATCGCGTGCTGCATCGGCCCGCCCTGCGTGTTCGGAAACACCGCACGGTCTACGCTGCGCGCGAGTTTCCTGGACGATAGCACCAGGCCGCCACGCGGACCCCGCAGCGTCTTGTGCGTCGTGGACGTCACCAGGTCCGCGTCGGGCATGGGCGAGGGATGCTCCCCCGTGGCCACCAGGCCGGCTATGTGGGCCATGTCGACCATCAGCAGCGCGTCGACCTCGTCGGCTATCTCTCGGAACCTGGCGAAGTCTATCACCCTGGGGTAGGCCGTCGCACCCGCCACTATCACCTTGGGCCGGTGTTCCTTTGCGACGCGCTCCGCCTCTTCGAAGTCAATGGTCTCCAGCTCGCGGTCCACGCCGTAGGAGACGAAGTTGTAGAGCTTGGCCGAGAAATTGACCGGGCTGCCGTGCGTGAGGTGTCCGCCGTGGTCCAGGCTCATACCCATTACCGTGTCGCCCGGGGTTAGCGTCGCGAAGTATGCGGCCATGTTGGCCTGCGCGCCGCTGTGCGGCTGGACGTTGGCGTGTTTCGCGGAGAACAGCTGCTTCGCCCTGTCGATAGCCAGGCTCTCGACCACGTCCACCCACTCGCATCCGGCGTAGTATCGCCGCCCCGGGTAGCCCTCGGCGTACTTGTTGGTGAACACCGAGCCTTGCGCCTCCAGCACGGCGGCGCTGGCGTAGTTCTCCGACGCGATCAGGTTGATGACCTCTCGCTGGCGGCGCTGTTCGTTGTGCAGCGCCTCGGCGACTTGCGGGTCCTGGGTTGCTATAGTGCTCATCTAGACCTTCTGCTGCTTGGAAACGCGAGCTCCTCGTGGTCAGGCAAGCTCAGGCTCGATTACGCCGTAGTCGCCGTCGCTGCGCCGGTAGACTACGTTGTACTCGCCGCTGGTGGTGTTGTAGAAGAGGAAGAAGTCGTGGCTGAGCAGCTCCATCTGCATCGCGGCGTCCTCCACGGACATCGGCTTCATCGCGAAGCGCTTGGTGCGCACCACTCTGCCAAGCTGCTCGTACAGCTCCTCGTCCTCGTCGTCCGCGAAATCCAAATCCTCCGCCGCGACGATGGCGTCGGCCTCGGCCCGACCCGCGGCCTTGCGGGCCTGGGCGCTCCTGTACACGCGGCCCTTCAGCCGGCGAATCTGGCGGTCGAGCACGTCCGCGACGGCGTCCACCGCCGCGAACAGGTTCACGCCGCTCTCCTGGCCGCGCAGTGTCGAGCCGCCGGCGGTAACCGTCATCTGGACGATGATCTTATCGGCTTGGGCCCGCGCGCTCGTCCGGGATACCTCGATCTTGGCGTCGGACATGCGGCGCAGATGGCGCTGCAGGCGATCGAACTTCTTGCGAATATAGTCGTGAGCCTCGGGGTTAAGCTCGACGTTTCTCGAATGTACTTGAATATCCATAACGGTTGCCCCCAGCCAAACAATAGCCTCGGCGCTAAGTACGTCTAACCATTGTATGGGTTAGGCGAAAACTGTTTCAAGCCGTTGGCTAAGTGAGCAACCGTTCAGTCTGAGCGACACGACCACCGACGACCGTGCCATTTCGACCGGTTCCGTCCACGTCACTCCGGCCGGTTCCGTCCACGTCACTCCGGCCGGTTCCGTCCACGTCACTCCGAGCGATTCCCACCGTGTCATTCCGAGCCGCGCCCACCGTGTCATTCCGAGCGTAGCCGAGGAATCTAAAGCCCTCGTCTACGCTCAACACTCGTTCCCTGGCAGGCCTACTCCAACTCGAAGGTCTTCACCCACACGCCGGGGGAGCCTTGCGCGTGCTCCATCGTCTGCTGCCAGCGATCGTTGTCGGGGTGGATAGCGCGCTGGCGCAGCCACTCGGCCGTCTGGGACAGGTCGGGGCGATCCAACTCGTACACCGTCGCGTACTTCGGCTCGCCGACCACCGCCCGGTATCGCCGTCCGCGGATGCAGCCGGGCACCTTCATGTAGTTGGGCACGTACACGCTGTTGTACCACTCGTTCCACTCGTCATCGAGCTCCGGCGGCACGGTCATGCGCCCTATCTGCAGCGCGGGGGCCATGCCGCTGTCGGCGGCGTCGGCGGACACCTCCGACGGAAAAATCTGCTCGTAGGTGTTGCGGATGTACGTGGTCGCGACCACCTGTGGCTCGGCGCGCTTCGTCCACTCCGTGGGGTTGGCGCGCACACGCCCGTACTCGTCCGAGTCGAACACGCCGATGCTCTCCACCTCGTACACGGCCAGGTGCTTGGGCGCCCCAGGCGTCACCGTCTCGTAGCGAGCCGCGCTGAGAAAGCCCGGAATCGCCAGCCGTTCGGCCATGTGCTCCTCGTTGTACCAGCGGTTGAAATCGTCCTCTTTGTCAGCGGGCACGTCGGCCCACACCATAAGCAGCGCGGATCCCTTTCTTGCGGTCATAGCGGCCTCCTCTTTTGTCGATTCGTGTAACTGGCGGGTGCCGGGTCTGGAGGTGTCACCTCAGATTGCCGGGGGCAACCCTAGCGCGTTTCGCTAGGATGCTCCTCACGTCGCGAGGATTGTAGGAAATGTCGGAACACCAGCGCCCGAAACCGCCGTGCTGGTTGACGGCACGCGTCCACTGCTCCAGTGCGCGGCGCTTGGAGTCGCTCTGCGTGTCGCGCTGGCCCTTCGTTTCCAGCACGAGCATACCTCCCGTCTTCAGACGGATGATGAAGTCGGGGCGGTACTTCCTCACTACGCCTCGATACACGTAGAGCACCTCGAATCCCAGGTGATCGTTCTTGACCCAAGCATCGACCAAAGGGTTGCGGTCAAGCTCAAAGGCCTCAGAAGCTTCCCAGGTGCTGTCGTAGACACACATATTGATGTGGCTGCGATCCGCCAAATGGCATGGCTTGCCCGTGTACCAGGTCGCCATGTTGGCCGTTGAGCGAATCGGGTGGTCCCGGTCGAACACAGGCTCGATCCGCTCCACGTTCTCGTGGCGAAGCACATCTCGGATGTGCTGCACAACCTTCGTCATATTGAGTGTGATAATGAGGCGTCGGGCCAAATCGTCTTGATAGAACAGCGGTGGCGCAATCAACAGCTTGTCCGAACTGACGAACTGTTCGATTAGCTTCACAAGCTGGGCGATCAACGACACCCGGTCGCCCGACCAGGACACTTGCATCAGATCGAAGACTTCGCTTACCGTCTCGAAGACTATCTTCTGCGTCCGGTACTCCCGGGTCAAGTCTTCCAGATCGATGCTACTCAGCTTGGACACGTCCGGCTTGCCGTCCACTATCGGCGCGAGCTCAGCGACCTGGGCAGTATCGGCAGCATTCAGCTCCAGCGGCTCCACCCGCTCCCAGTCGAGCGATAGGCGGTTGCGGTACATGTGCTCGATACGAACGACGTTGGGCCACCTGATCTCAAACGCGGCCTTATCGGCCACCGGTTCGACCGGGGTCTTGTGCGGTTGAGGTTTGGGCGCACCGGAGTCGTCTGACTCGTGGGGTAGGAAAGTGAACGGCACACCGAATATGTTGACGTACTCAGGCTCGAACATACCCGAACTTTCGTTTACTTCATAAGAAGTCCGCCTGAGACCTCGCCCGACCACCTGCTCGCAAAGCAGTTGGCTGGTGAACGCCCGAAGTCCCATGATGTGGGTCACGGTCTTGGCGTCCCAACCCTCGGAGAGCATCCCCACCGAGATGACGTTCTGTACCCGCTCGCCAGGCTGCCCCTGCTTGCCGATAGTATCGACGATCAACCTGAGCCGCTCGGCCCGCTCGGCCGCCGTGAGCTTTCGGCCGGAATCGTCGTCTCCATTCGATGCTATCTGGGCTATCGGCTCCTCGGACTCCTCCGCGCGCTTGAGCACTCGGGAGTCGATGTGCAGCGTGCGCTCAGCATCGCAGAGTTCGTCTATGAGAATTCGCTTGCGTTCGAAGGCGTGTCTGACGCGCGCCGCCGTCTCGGTACGATTGGCCACGGTTATCATCACCGGGGGCGTCGCTGCCCTACTCGCCTGCCAGTCCCTGGCGGTCTCCCTCCAGTCGTATCCAAGCAGGTAGTAGCCATTGACGACCAGATCTGGCAGAGGCTCTTCGGGTTTGGCCTTGCGATTCAGATCGTCCCTCACCTCAGGGTCGTTGTAGATATGGTACAGCCGGGACCGGTAAGTCTTGGTGTCGGGCAGTGCATCGTCACGCACGACAACACGGGGCGTCTTCACCAGTCCGGACTCTATCGCATCGTTCAGGCCGAAGTCGCTAACAATCCAGTCGAACAACGCCTCATCCGAACTCGTCTTTCCAGATGGCGCGAACGGTGTCGCCGAGAAGTCGTAGCAAGTGAGTATGCCCCGCGCCCGGTGAATCCTGTCCAGACCGCCGACCCACTTGGTCGCCTCTTCGATGTCCGCCTTAGCGACGCCCTTGACCTTGGACTCGGCCGGAACGCGCCAGGCGTGGTGGGCTTCGTCGTTGATGACCAGTAAGTTCTTGGCGCGTGCCATGTCTCCCAGCACGTCGCGGACATATGCTTCGTCGCCCTTGGCCCCGCGCTTGTCCACGCTCCTCTTCTTGGTAATCTGTTCCTCGGTCTCCCATTTGAGGACGTGCCAGTTGCGGACAATAACCCTTCCCTGGCGAAGTCTGTCCAGAAGAGGCGGGGGCACTATCCGGAAAGCCTCGTAGTAGTTCTCAGCGTGTGACGGCTCCAAAACGGCAAGCCGACTTCTCACCGTGAGGCCCGGAGCCACCACAAGCACGTTCTTGGCGAAGCGGGTGTCCTGCGGATAAGTGACCTTGTTCAGAATATGCCAGGCGATAACCATCGCCATGACCACCGTCTTGCCCGTCCCCGTGGCCATCTTGGCGCACAGGCGGCGGAAAGCCCCGCCATCGCCCGGGACGTCTATGCCCACCTTCTCGCTTGAGGGCGCTTCCGCCAGCCAGATGAGTGTCTCGGCCGCCTCGAGCTGGCAAAAGAAAAAACGGCGATTCTCGAACTCCTCCGGGTCCGTCCAGTGCTCCAGCAGCCGTTTGGTGATAGAGGTCACGCCCGGATAACCGGCGTCGCGCCACTCCTTCACGCGAGGTCGAATCTGGTTGACCAACGGGATTTCGACGAACACGCCTGGGTCGTCGAAGGTCTTGGAGTTCGCCGACGCTATCAGGTAGCCCGCAGGCCGGCGACCCGGCTCACGTGAGAACTTTCGAGTCTCCCGGTTGTAGCGCCAGTAGCACTTGGGCTCCGCATAGGGCTTGTTGATGATGAGCTTGTCAATCGTGGACTGTTCCATTCTTGGCCCTACATGCTCGACTTCATAAGGATTGTGAAACCTTCCTGCTCGAAGTTGTGGTCGCTGGTCAGAATCTCCGTGATTCCCTCGGTCTCCATGACGTTCATGGCGATGCAGTCTTGGATACTGTAGCTTTTGTCGGAACGATTCTCATAGCGTGCCAATCCGTTCAGAAAGGACTGGCGGGATTGGGGAATTACGCGGACTTTACTGGTTTCCAAAACTTCCCTGACCAACTCCGCTGCCAATCTGCGCCCGGCGATGCCCATGTTGGAAAATGCGGTCAGAACCTCTACAAGCACTTCGTCAGTAGTCAACAGAGGTGTATCGCTCAGGCGTTCGCGTGCGTCCATCGCAAGTTGGCGCCATTGGTCCCGTGACACCAGGCTGGCGACAAAGAACGCCGTATCTACGAAGACGGCGGCCATCGCTTGCCCGCGCCGTGAAGGTAGCGGTCCATGTTCTCAATGAAATCGTCGGGGAATTGGCCCTTTATCTCCTGGGGAATCTTCTCGGCAAAGTCGTCCAGAATCTCGTACAGAGTGCGGTCGCTACGGTGAGACGCGCCGCTCTTGTAGTGGCCGTCGCCGTCGACGTGATTTTGAGGCAGCTTGGCATTCACCACCTGCTGAGGCTCTTCGGCAAAGTCAGCGCTTGCGCCGCTAGCAGGACCAACGGCGCGGACA
The DNA here is from genome assembly GCA_965262385.1 of Dehalococcoidia bacterium. Lineage (GTDB taxonomy): Bacteria > Chloroflexota > Dehalococcoidia > Lucifugimonadales > CATOSD01 > CATOSD01. Next base: position 1,396,203 of record CBDHFB010000016.1, read on the forward strand.
TCGGCATCATCGGGCTGATTGTCCATTTCCTGTTCAGCGACTTTCTCCATGTGTTCCATCAGCGTCTCCTCACTGTTGGCCCGGTCGTCTCGACAAGATTAGCCCACCACCTTCATAAAGCAAGGTTCGCATCGACCTCGAGCCCGGCTCCCTTCAATTCTCTGACAAGATTCATCATCCAAGCTCCCTGCCCATCCATCGGGATGTACAATACCCCGTCGTAGTCCGAAGGTATCTCCACATCATCCACGAGCAAAGCGCACGTTCGCTCCCTGCCCAGTTTTCCCAGGAAGAACCCGAGCTCGAGAATCACGTTCTGCCTTGCGCGAGCGCGTTGAACATCGCTTCCGTCCGCTGGGCCACCCACGTCGTCCGGAGTAAGCAGAACTACCGCGAATCCAACTTTCGAGTACTCTACGAACTTCTCGATGATTGTCTGACCCTGGTTTGGCTGCTCATGGAGGATGATCGGCGATAGCTCCAACCTTTCGAGAAATCTGGCCACCGCCTGCTTCGCACCATCGTGCCTTCCGTGAACAACAAATACTTCGTTGGATACCGCCTGCAAATGGCCCGCATCGGGAGCATCTACAGCTGGCCTGTCGTCGTCCTCCCAATACTCCTCAACTTCATCAATCATGGACTGAAGAACAGAAGTCGCCGAATCCAAGCCGTTCAAATAGTTCCCCTGATAGTCGGAGGACCTATCCGCAAAATATGACACTGGCCAATAGCCTACATCTGTGAAGTCCTTGACGTGGCGAGTTCCCTCTCCAAACGTATGTGAGATGGCAACCTCAGTGTCCCTGTGCCATTTCTTGAACTCTGACGAACGAGCTAGGCCGCGATTCTCCCTCAGTTCAGGAATCGCAGCCAGCGCCCTCTCCAGCCGCTCTATTGCCCTGTTCTTCTGACGGCCTGCCATCTCAGCCACCCTCACAAATTGATAATCCGTAGGCTTTCGATGCCCCGGTCGTCCACAATCTTCACCGCGATACGCCGGTGCTCACCCGCCTCGAACGGCAGCGAGACCGTGCCCCGGTAGGCCTCTATCAGGTCCTCGTCTATCTCAGCCTTCAGGTTGCGCGCCAACCGCGCCCACCCGTCCCTCTGTCCGGCCATGGGGAAGAACACCTGCCGCGGGTACAGGCTGCGCCCGTCGTAGTCGGAGTCCAGCATCCACATCGCAACCTTGTCCTCGCCACCCGACTCCACGCCGCCGGTCTTGGTGTTGTAGTAGTCGAATCCCTGCACCGCAACTTGCCACTTGCCCGTGTTCTGGCCTCTTCTTATCTGATGCACCAGGACGTCCGGCTGGCCGATGAGCCAGAAACTCTCGTTGCTGGCGCGTTTCTTCTTCAGGTCCTCCGTTAGCAGGTCGGCGTTCATCTGCGCCTTGAGTAGGGTCATGCCCGGCCAGTTGGTCTCGTCGATGTCCTTGGCCGCTTCTGGATCGAATTGAAAGGCGGCGAAGACGATGACCTTCGGGCTGGGCCTGAGCGTCTCGGCTTCCTGAAGGGCCTGGTTCACCTGCCGCTGTTCCAGCGGAGCGTGATCAGGCCCGAATGACACAACCACGCGCTGCGCCCGACGGGCCGCGCCTTCCGCCACGTTGTCCGCGCCATCGTCATTGGGAAGCGTCTCGCCGTCGGCGTGCAGGTGGCGACAGCCCGGCAGAGGCTCCAACCGAGCGAAGCGTATGAATTGCCCCGCCTTTCCCCGGATGCCGGTCCTCAGCAGTTCGTCCCTCCAGTCGGACTGGCGCAGCGTTTCGCCAGAGCGGGCCACGGTGTCATCTGCGGGCGGCGGCTCGGCGTCGTCCACGTCGTCGATGGGCTTGACGGCCGGCGCGGGCACGGCCTCGACGCTGAATGGACCCGTCACCCGCCGCTTGCTCGTGTCCACCAGCGGCTGGTCGTACAGCGTCTCCTGGGGAGCGTGGCGGGCGATGGCCGCGTCAATCTCCTTCTGGGTCATGCCCTCCATGATGTCGGGGTTGTTGGCGATGGAACCCAGAGTGACGTGAGGCACGGTCTTGTATTTGAAGCCGCTGCCCACGCCCTCGTCTGGATAGGCCAGCTCGTAGTAGTCGAACAGGCCGGTCATCAGCCGCTGCTTGGCTAGAGATATCGCAACGCGGGAGGTGTCGCAAGTGATCCAGCGGCGCCCCCACTGCTCGGCGACATAGGCCGTGGTGCCGGAGCCGCAGGTCGGATCAAGCACCAAGTCGCCAGGGTCGGTGGCCATTAGTATGCAACGCTCAATGACTTTCGTATTCGTTTGAACAACGTAGACTTTGGATTCGGTAAATTGCCCAGTACCAGTGTCTTGCCACAAGTTGTTGATTGGATACACGGGAAAGTCGTCAAGGTACCTGACATATCTGAGAGAGCGGCCACTAAGGGCTATTCTCCTCAGTTGATACAGTTGCTCCATACCATCAATAGTAGTTTTCCAATGTAACCCCGAAGGTGGAAGAAACTGTTCGCCTTCAAATGTGAGGGGTCTGTGGGGGGCACTCGGAGCGCCTTGCGACGTTAGATCAGCTAACGTCGCAAGGCGCTCCGAGTTTTCCGGTGAAAACAAATGTGCTTTATTCTTGACAGCCCAACTACTTAATGGGCGATACACGGTTGCACCCTGTTCACCAGCCTGTTTCTGGCGGTAGAGTTGCCTGAACTTTACGCTATCTTTGCTCTTGGCGTACCACAGAAGGTAGTCAGTTACGTTGGCCAACCGTATGCTTGAGAATCCGGTCGTCTTGTTGAATGGAACCAAAGATACAAAATTGTCGGGTCCGAACACTTCATCGGCTATGCACCGAACCGTGTGCAGATTCTCATCCCCAATCTGCACAAAGCATGACCCGCTTTCGGTCAGCATCTCCCGCGCCAACAGCAGCCGGTCGCGCAAGTAGGAAAGGTAGGAGTGGATGCCCAACTCCCACGTGTCTCGGTAGGCCCTGATGGTCTCCGGCTCCTGGGTCAGGTCTTCGTCGCGGCCGTCCCGCACGTCGCGGCGATTGACGAAGGGCTGGAAGTTGGAGCCGTAGCGGATGCCGTACGGCGGGTCTATGTACACCATCTGCACCTTGCCGGCCATTCCCTCTTTTTCAAGCAGGCTGTTCATCACCAGCAGGCTGTCGCCGGCCACCAGGCGGTTGGTCCAGTTGTGCCGATGCCGGTAGAATTCGATGGCGTTTCGGACGGGCGGGTTCTCTTCGGGCAACTCGAACAGGCTGCCCTGCTCGGATGCGGAGCCGTTGCGCTTGCGCGTGGCCTCGATGATGGTGCGGGGGTCGATGCGCTCGTGGACGTGCAGCGAGACGGTGGGCACCTCGAAAGAGGTGTGTTCGGCCTTCCCCGCCCATTGCAGTTGCGGGTCCAGGTGCGGGTCGTAGGAGTAGGTCTTGCGTCCCGCGTCCTGGTCCGTCGCAGGCGTGACGAGACCCACCGGAGGGTTGTTCAACCGTTCCTTGTCGCGGTGGTCATAGGACTCGATGGGTCGTTTGGACTGTCGGGCGCGTGATCGCCGTGCCATATCGTACTCCAGGCATCTAATCTCTCGCCCGCCGCTGCCTCAACGCCGCTCACTCTCAGGCGAGGGTTGCACCCAAAAGCTACCATATTCAACAACGCGGCGCATCGACTTCATCTGGACAGTTTCGGCTTGACCTCTTCGGCACGGAAGGCGCGGCCACTTACCTCTGCCGGCGTGGCATGACGCTCGCCCGGAGCACCTGCTCGTCAACCGTCGTGCTGCGGGTCCAGAGCTGCCTCCTCCGCGGGGGCGTCTTCGCGCTCGAGTTGGTCGAAGCTGCCCAGCGGTATGATGGGCATGGTCGTAATCAACACCCCTGCTTTCACTCCCAGCTCCAGCGAGAACCGGGCCGCTTCCCTGTTGCCCGGCGCATCGAGAATGCACGCGTAGTCATAGTCCCCCAGCAGTGCGTACACACCCAGCGTCTGCACGTCCGGCATGTTGATTTCGCTTTCGGCTCGCAGCAAGTGGTCGGGATCCGTCAGCATCTTGCCGCGGCCCTCAGGCGTCAGTGTGAGGAGCATGATGTACTGTGCCATGTCGTCGCTTCCCTCCATCGCATGCTAGAGTGATGGGCCGACCCCCGCCAAGCCCTGGCTTGACTTCAGTCGTCGGATTTGAACACGTCGGCAGCGCGCGCCGGATAGGGCAGCTCGTCGGGGTCGATAGGAATCTCGATCACCGAAACTGTGTCCAGAGCCAGCGCCTCGGCCATGGCTTCGCCGATGTCCTCCGGCCTCTCCACGTAGAACCCGCGCCCTCCGCAAAGCTCGGCCAGCTTGTCGTACCGTGGATTGCCGATGTCCGCCTCGATGTAGCGTTCGCCGTAGAGCAGCTTCTGGTAGGCTTTCTCCGACCCCCACGAGCCGTTGTTCATGACGATGTTGACGAGCGGCACGCGCCACCGCACCGCCGTCTCCAGCTCCTGGGCGTTCATGAAGAACGCGCCGTCGCCGTTGACGCTTACCACCGGCGCGCCCGGCCTGCCCATCTTGACGCCGATGGCCTGCGGAAGAGCCGCGCCGATGCAGCCCAGGTCCAGCGTGCCGTACATGGTGCGCGGCGCGGTGAAGTGCAGCCTGTCGTAGCCGTACGCCGGCGACCCGCCGGCGTCGAATACCAGGGCGGTGTCCGCGGGCAGCGCCCGCCTCAGCTCGGCGTACACGCGCTGCGGCTTCATGGGCAGCGTGTCAAGCCCACCCTCGGCGTCCAGCCTTCGCAGCCGCTTGCCGCGCAGCTCCGCCACGGCGGCGCGGCGTCGCTCCAGCGCGGCGGGCAGCACCGCCTCCTCGAGCGACGCGGACAGCGCCCGTGCCACCGCGCCGGCGTCGCCGAGTATGCCCACGTCCACGGGCATGTTTCGGCCTATCTCGTGCTGGTCGATCTCCACCTGTATCAACTTCGCGCCCTCGGCGAAGTAGCGCCCGTCGTAGAACGACGTGAAGTGGCTCAGGCGCGTGCCCAGCGCCAGCACCACGTCCGCGGCGAGCGTCGCCTCCGCCGCCTCGGGCGCGCCCGCGCGGCCCAGCGGCCCGACGTACAGCGGGTGGTCGTTCGGCACGGCGTCGTTGCGCTCGTACGAGGCGACTATGGGCGCGCCGAGCTGCTCTGCCAACCGGATGGCTTCCGCGTGCGATTCGCCCCAGACAACGCCGCCGCCCACGATCATGGCGGGAGAGTCGGCGCGGCGTAACAACTCTGCCGCCTCCCGCACGCGCTCGGCGTCGCCCTCGGGGCGCTGCGCCGGGCGATACGCCGCCGGGTCGAGTATCTGCACGTCGACGTCCCGGGCGTTCAGCAGGTCGCGCGGCAGGTCCACGTAGACCGGCCCCATCTTGCCGGAAGTCGCCACGCGGAAAGCGTGGCGAAGGATCTCCGGCGCGCGGTCGGCGCGGTTGACCTGGATCGCCGCCTTGCAGACTGGACGGAAGACGCTGAGCTGGTCCAGCTCCTGGAACGAGTCCCTGTACATCTGCTCCGCCATGGGCGCGCCGCCCAGAATCACCATGGGCGCGTGGCAGGCCCGTGCGCCGGCCGCGCACGTGAGCAGGTTGGTCACACCAGGCCCGTTCTGCACCAGGCAGACGCCCGGGCGGCCCGTGGCGCGGGCGTAGCCCATCGCCATGAAGCCGGCGCCCTGCTCGTGGCGGCAGCCTACGAAACGAATGTCGGTGCGGCCGTACATGGCGTCCAACACCTCGAGGAACGCGGAGCCGACGACGCCGAAGATGTATTCCACACCCTCGGCCCTCAACGCCTCCACCACCGATTGGCCCGCGGTTAATCTAGGCAATGTTTTTCTCCTATGGACCTCCTCTCCCTTGACGGGAGAGGATTGAGGTGAGGGTGAAGACCTTGGCGCGACTCATCTCCATTGTAACCATCCTCCGCCGATGGAGAAGGCATTGTGTGACGCACGCCTTCACAACACGAAGGCCAACAGCCCGGCCACTCCAAGTGCGAAGGCGCCCAATCCAACTGAGTGCAGGACAGCGGTGACGGCGGTCTTGCGGCGTGCCGTGAACGACCACTCCAGCAGAATGCCGCGAATCCCGTTCAGTCCGTGGTAGAGCGCGAGTCCCAGGAGCGCGAAGTCGAACGCGAGCATGGCCCCCTGCGCCAGCCGCCGCTCGACCACCTCGTGGGTCACCGGCTCCTCCTGGAGGCCGGCCCTCACGTCCGCAATCGGCACGAAGTGCGTGATCGTCCCGTGCGCCAGCACGAAGAAGAGCAGCAGCACGCCGCTGATTCGCTGAAGGAACCACAGCCAGAAGCCCTGTTCCCCGTGCGCCGGCCGCTCGTCCGGTTGGACGCCCGACGCGGATGGGCCGGGGTACGCGGGCGCCTGGAACGATCGCCTGTCCACCTCGCCTCGCCACCTACACGAAAATGAGCGGCACGCTCAGGACGAACGAAGCTCCGGCGCCCAGCGCGGTGAGCGCCACGCACGCCCAGAATCCTCCCGCCTGCCGCCGAATGCCTATGCCGACGTCGAACAGCACCACCCGAACGCCATTGAAAGTGTGGTACAGCACGATGGTTATCAACGCCACGTTGAGCGCCTCGAACACCGGATGCTGCACGAAGCTGAGCGTGGAGTCAAAGGCCGCTACACCCAGAATCGAGGTGGAGATAACGGCGATGTGCACCAGCAGATACGCGACCAGCACCACGCCCGTCACCCGCTGGAGCGCCCACGCCCACCAGCCCACTCGCGTCCTCGCGTGCAGCTCGCGCGGTACGCCGGGGTGCAGCAGCGCGTTCCTGATTCCAGCCGCCAATCGCGAGTCCTCCTCGTAAGAGGGCGCTTCCAAAATCCCTTCCCCCTCGACGGGGGAAGGTTAGAGCCTGCCCCGTACTCGATACGGGGATGGGGGTGTCTCCTGCCTAGAACAGCTCCTTGTCCGGCCGCCGTTCCTCGCCGATACGGCGGTAGACAGGCTCTCTCAGCCCCTCGTAGAGTTCGTTCAGGTTCTGGTTGATCTGCTCGTTCACACCCGAAAAGTAGCTGTTGCCCAGCGCGTCACCCTCCACCAGCAGAGGCCCCAGCTTGTCGAGCTCCAGAATCCAGATCGCCTCGGATATGCCCAGTTCCTTCTCCCATATGACGTCGAGCACCCTCTTGATGGCCTTGCCGTAAATCGCCCCCAGGCCGTAGCCCATCGTCGAAAGACACACCGCGCCGTGCCGCACGAACAGGTCCTGGTAGAGCTGCTCAGACATGCCGCCCTTGCCCACTACCGCCTTGATGCCGAACCGCTCCAGCAGCGCCGGCATGTACTGCGCGTAGCGAAAGCCCGCCGTCGCCTGGAACGAGGCGACGTTGTAGTTGCCGGGAGAGACCTCGACGCCGGCGGGCGACGATTGGAAGGTCACGTTTGTGAGCCCGCGCAGGTCCACCGGCGGCTCGTTGCCCTCGACGAGCATGTGCCGGTACACGCCGTCGCGGGCCGTGAACACCGTGCCGCTGAGATAAACCACGTCCCCGGCGCGCAGATCGCGCACGGCTTCGTCTGAAAGCGGCGCGTCGACGTACTTGGCCTTGTCCATCATTTGGCGCTCAAACTCCCTCGGCTACTCGAGGCCGGCGCGGCGGTAGTAGGGTGTGAACCAGAGCGGGTCGTCTCGAAACTCGGCGCTGCCGTCGGCGTACACGCGCGCCGTCGACCTGCGGTACGCGAGGCAGAACTGGGATATGGCTATGGGCAGCCCCCCGGTGTGGGTGTAGGCAATCTCCACGTGAACGTCGAGCGCGGTCGTGTCGCCGCCCACGCCCATCACGCCAAAGCCCGTGCGGTTCGCGAGAACCTTCAGCTCGTCCTCGAGCGCCGCCACCTCCGGGTCGGGGTGCCGGTCGCCCATCGTGCGCAGGCAGGCCGCCTCCTTGGACAGCACGACGCTCTGGTCCTTGGAGCCGCCCAGCCCCACGCCGACGACCACGGGCGGGCACGACAGCCCCCGCCGCGCGAATGCCGCCAGATTGTCCAGCAGAAAACGCTTGATGCCGTCAGTGCCATCGGCCGGAAACAGCATTCGATAGTCGGTCCCGAACAGGCCGCCTTTGTGGACGGCGGTGACGTCGATCCAGTCGGCGTCCGGCTCGAAGGAGTAGTCCACGCTGGGCGCGAACACGCCAACGTTGTTGCCCGGGTTCTGCCGCGTAAGCGGGTGCACTCGGTTGGCCCGAAGCTGCACGTCCTGCGTGACGTCGGCGACGGCCCGCCTCAGCGTATGTTCCAGCGCGACGAAGCCGCCCTCGATGTTGGCCTCGTTGCCCACCTTCACGTAGTAGCGGGGCAGGCCGGTGTCGCCGCACATTGGCCGCTCCTCGGCGATGGCGAGCTGGGCGTTCTCCAGCACCTGGCCAAGAATGAAGCTGGCCATGGGTTTCGTCTCGCGGCGGAACGCCTGCTCGAACGCCTCGATGCCGTCCTGCGGCACGGCGATAGCGGCGCGCTTGTTCGCCTCGTAAGCCACCGAATACAGGCGATTCTGGGTTATTGCCTGACCGATTGCGACCATTGTGCGGCCCCGCTCTACAGGTTTGGGGATAGGAGTTCGGCCCTGCCCGATGGTGCGTCATTCTATCGGCTTCACTCAGTGTTCGCAACGCCAGGAGATGTGCATCGGGGTTTACCTTGTAAGGGTCCTCCACATTCGGCTCGAAGTGTCGCCGGTGTAGCTCCCCAGCAGGTCGTCGAACGTGGCAATCGTCGCGGGCAATGGGCCTGTCACCGACCGGCCGTCGCCCGAGCCGGGGCTGGTGCTGGTGGCTCTCATGCATCCCATCAGCGCGGCCTGGTCCCTCAAGTAGGCGGTCGACGACGCCACCGCCAAGGACAGCTCCCCGATCATGTTCGCCACGATGTCCCACTCGTCCCAGGTGACGTACACAGGTGCAGACTCCGCCGACGCAACCACCGCGTGGCTCGCCACCACCCTGAACTTGCGCGTGCCACGCGTGGCCGAAGTCACCTGCTTTGTCGGCGAAGTCGTCGTGGCGCCAAGGTCCGTCCAGCCCGTAGACGTCGCCTGCTGCCACTGGTAGTGCGCGACCGAGCCCGGTGAATGCGCCGACGCCGTCAGCGCCACCGTCTCCCCCACGGACGCCGACTCCGCCCCCGCCGACAGCAACAGCCGGACACGACGGCCGCAGACCTGCTTGATCGTCTGATGAGTCGCTACCCAGGCCGATACAGTAGGCGTCAGTTGCGGACCTTGCAGCGCAGAGTTCGACTGTGGCGTGGAGTCATAGCCAAGAACCTGGTGTATGCTTCAGCCGAACACAGTGAGATCGAAGAGGCATTACGAGTGAACATCGGACCCGTGGGCGTCAGTTAGAAGCTGAAAAATCTTCGGTAACATCTAGTGGTGAGGCAACAGGACTCGCAAGAATAGTTGACGCCAATCACCCGCCCATTCTTCTATCGTGCGACGACTATTCCTGGCCATTGGTGCAGAGAGGCAGCTCGAGCAAGTCGAAGTCGTCGTACTGTAAGTCTTGCAAGCCTGCGGGTATACACCCGGTCAACTCGTTACCTCTGAGGAACAGGTTCTTCAGGAGGGTCAACTCGCCCAACTCCACTGGGATCGTGCCCGTCAACCGGTTATCTATGAGGTACAGCGTTATTAGATTGATGAGGTTACCCAACTCACTGGGGATGGCCCCGCCCAACGGGTTTTGTCCAAGGAAAAGCACCTGCAGCTTTCCGAGGTTGCCCAACTCCGGCGGGATCAGCCCACTCAGTTGGTTATCCTCAAGGACCAGCCATTCGAGGTTGGCGAGGTTGCCCAACTCTGGCGGGATGGTACCGGTCAACTGATTACTTTCGAGCGACACTTTGGTAACACGTCCACTGTCATTGGTGGTTACACCGGCCCATTCTCCTACCGGAGCGTCACTCACCCATTTGTCGTTGTTCTTCCAGTTCGCTCCGTCCGTGGCGTTGTAGAGCGCAACCAACGCAACCCTGTCGCTGCTCGGATCACCGCTTGCAGGGGCTTCGCCGCCCATGACGTGGAGAGGCGTGCTAGCAGTGCCGCCATCCCTGCTCCGCGCCTTTACCGTGACGGTGCCATGGGCCAGAATGGTAGCCGCGTTGCGTTTCACGCTATTTTGTCCCCCGAGGGGTCTGAGACGCAGGCTCCAAGACCCATCCTCATCCGAGTCAACTAACCCTAGGACAGGCTCAAAGTTCCCGCCCAGGTCGAGGAAGACGAATACGCGCTCGTTATGCGGGAACCCCGAACCCGAAATGGCCAACTCCTGATCGAGGTAGACTATCTTCGGGCTAACCGATAGCTTCGTACCTGAACCTCCATCTACCGCATCGCTGGACGACGCGGAAGAGGCAACCTGTTCAGCTACTACCTCCACCTTGACCCGATCAGATTCCCCGCAGAGGGACACGGGCGAGTCCACAACGATCTCATCTATCTGCGATCCTGTGGGTATGCATCCCGTCCACTCGTTGCCTGAGAGGTTCAGCCTTTTCAAATTGGTGAGGTTGCCCAGCTCCAGCGGAATGGCCCCCGTCAGTTGGTTATTGTTGAGGTCAATTCCTATGACACGGCCGTCAGAGTCGGTTGTTACGCCGTGCCATTCCCCCATTGGCGCCTCGCTCAGCCACTTATCGTTGTTTTTCCAGTTCGCTCCACCGGTGGCGTTGTAGAGCGACGCCAGAGCTGCCCTGTCGGTACTCGAATCACCACTTGCTTCACCGACGGACGACACGGGAACGGCAACCGCTACGGCTACTCCAGCCGGTCTATCAGGTTGCCCGCAGATGGGCAGGTCTAGGAACACGGCATCGACGATCTTTACGCCCTGCAATCCTGTGGGTATGCATCCCGTCAACTCGTTGCCTGAGAGGCTCAGCCGTTGGAGGTTGGCGAGGCTGCCCAACTGCGTTGGGACCTCCCCGGTCAGTTGATTGATGTGGAGGAACAGCCCTGTCAGGTCGGCAAGGTTGCCCAGCTCCGATGGGATAGGCCCGGTCAACTGGTTCTGTGTAAAGTCCAGCCTCTGCAGCTTGGCGAGGTTGCCCAACTCAGGGGGGATGGGTCCGGTCAACTGATTCCCTGAGAGTTGCAGCTCCTCCAGATTGGCGAGGTTACCCAACTCGGGCGGAATAGCGGTCAGCCGATTGTAGAAGAGGTTAAGCGATCTCAGCATGGTCAGGTTACCCAACTCGGGCGGGATAGGCCCGGTCAGTTGGTTGTTGTTGAGGTCAATATCCGTGACACGGCCGTCGGAGTTGGTTGTCACGCCCAGCCATTCCCCGATTGGCGCCTCGCTCAGCCACTTGTCGTTGATACGCCAGTCCGCTCCCCCAGTGGCATTGTAGAGCGCAATCAGTGCGGCTCTGTCCGCATCGGTGGCAGACGCGAGTGTGGCTACAACCGACTCAGGCTGGTCGGCTTCCCCGCAGAAAGGCAGACCGGATGCGACTTGTGCCCAATCCTGCAACTCCGCAGGTATGCACCCAGTGAACTCGTTCCATGTAAGGAAGAGAATTCTCAGGCTGGTCAGATTGCCCAACTCTGGAGGGATCTCGCCAGTCATCTGGTTCCTCGTGAGGCTCAGATGTTGCAGCTTAGACAGGTTGCCAAACTGCGGGGGTATAGGCCCGGTCAGTTGGTTCTCCAAGAGTTGCAGTGCTACCAGGTTGGCGAGATTGCCCAACTCAGCCGGAATCACACCACTCAGCTGATTCCCACTCAGGGACAGCCCTTCCAGATTGGCGAGATTGCCCAACTCCGGGGGGATCACACCACTCAGCTGATTCCCACTCAGGGACAGCCCTTCCAGATTGGCGAGATTGCCCAACTCCGGGGGGATCTCACCACTCAATCGGTTAATGTCCAGGGCCAGCAGTTGCAGGCTGGCCAGGTTGCCCAATTCCGGCGGGATGGGTCCGATAAGTTCATTTTGTATAAGGATTAGTGACTGCAGGCCGGTCAGGTTTCCGAGCTCCGGTGGGATAGCCCCGTCCAACTGGTTACCCGAGAGATTCAGCTCTTGCAGATTGGCTAGGTCGCCCAACTCCGGCGGGATAGGCCCGGTCAGCTGGTTCGCGTAGAGAATCAGCGACTGCAGGCCGGGCAGATTCCCCAGTTCAGCTGGGATAGGACCGGTCAGTTGGTTGTCATAGAGACTCACCTCCGTAACATGGCCCCCGATGTCGGTTGTTACGCCATGCCATTCCCCGACGGGAGCCTCATTCAGCCAGTTGGTATTGTCCTTCCATCTGGCCCCGTCCGTGGCGTTGTAGAGCGCCACCAACGCGGCTCTGCCTGTTGTTTCATCCTGTAGTGTCGCCGGAGTCGCCATTGAGGTCGGTGTAGCGGTACCGTCCTTCTCCATCATCGGAGGCGCAGTCGTAGGGCTCGAAACGGCTGGCTCAGGGTCGGCGCAGGCCACGGTGGCAATAGCCAGCGACAGCGTGAGGAGCATTGAAGCCCATACGGACCGCCTACCGACGCTGACCGTTCCACTCATAGCCGGACCAGCAACCCATGGTCGTTCCATCTAGGCGTTGGAGTGGTCACGCTTGAAGCGCTACGTCCCCGCATAAGGGCATCTTCCCCCTTCGCTTCATTCAGGATGCCAGTAGTCAGACGGAAGCCTCTTCAGAATGGCCGATCCAGCTTGGGAATGCCGATGCTTGGTGTTTGTTTCAACCCTACGGGCATGCATACTATCAACTCTCTCCATGTGAGGAGATGTGGGCGTTAGTCCTAGGCAGCCCAACGCGGGCCGCCTCCGAAGACTCTACTGGCAAGACGCGCATCCATATTTGCATGCGCCAGTCTTCCGCGGTATGGTGCCATCCAATCAGTCCTTTGTCATCTGTGACGCGCCCGCTGAACCTGTACCAGTTTGGTCGGTATGAACTTTGGGTCGATACCAACTCTGCGTTCCAATCTGTGGACTCCCGCTTTCGCGGGAGTGACGAGAAGATGGCGGCGCCGTCCTCTCGGACCGACCACCGACTAAGATGATACAGGCTCGCGCCCGCTCACAAACTAGAACGTTGGGGGAGCCGATCTTAGTGAATGTCACAATGTTTGACCACGGAGATACCCTCAGGGTTCAGTTGGCCAGCGGCGCGGACATGACCAGACCAGCGGCCAGACTCCTGCTGTTGCTGTTGTCGATAATGGCTGTTGTGGCCTGCGGCGATACTGAACCGGTCGTGCCCACAGCGACGACATCTACGATGACGGATAGGGACGTCGCTACGACCCCGGCCGCCGCCGTACCGACATCCTTGCCCCTAGGACAGAGGTCGCGTGTCGACCCAACAGCGACCATTGTCTCGCCGACATCCTCGACTCCGGTAGTTCAGGCTGCTGAGATTCCTACAACTGCGCCCGTTTTAGTACCTTCAGCTACGCCGGCACCGACTCCCACGGAAGAGCCTGCAAGACTCGCACCAACCAAAACACCCACTCAGGAAGGTATTGGCGAGCTTGACAAACCGGGCAATGAGGTACAGCAGAGTGAGCAGGTATCAGAAATTCCCCCGGCCGGCAGCGACCCGGCTGAGTTTCGCAGAGCGATAGAGGACCTTGACAGAGCTATTGAGCTCGACCCTGACAATGCCCTTGCTTACGACCGAAGGGGGCTTGCTTACAGCCGACTGGGTGATCACGGTAGGGCAATCCAGGACTTCGACAGAGCCGTTAAGCTTGACCCCTCCGTCGCTGTCTACTACTACAACCGGGGGAATGCCCTTACCAGTATGGGGTTCGCCGATGAGGCGCTTGGAGATCTCGACGTGGCCTTCGAGTTGGACCCCGGTCTTGAGGGGACTATGGGGCCTAACGCAGACCTTGCTCGTGAGTACATGATCAGGGCGTATGACTACTTCGGTGAGTTGGAGGAGTACGACCTCGCACTTAGAGACTCCAAAAGAGCTATTGAGCTCGCTCCCGACGACGCTGGTGCGTTCAACCAACTGTGCTGGTACATGAGCCTGACAGGGCGTCCGGCCGAGGCTCTACCGCACTGTAATCGCTCCCTCAGCCTCGACCCCAACCTCTATCATGCGTACGACAGCCGAGGACTGGCTCTCGCGCTGTTGGGAGACTACGAGAAGGCGGTGGAGGACTTCACTAAGTTCCTCGACTTGGCGAAGACCCAATCGAGATTCTACTATGACAAGTACGGCCCTGCCCGCGAGCGCTGGGTAGAGAGTCTCAGGAAGGGAGAGAGTCCCTTCGACGAGGCCGAACTTCAGGCGCTCAGGAACGAGTGAATTCCTACGGACACGGACGATGCCAGGAGACGGAGTCCGTAGGCCGCACGGTGAAGTGTGAACGATCGACGCCCGAGTGGTACGCTTTTACTCCGCCGCGTGTGTAGTTGCTCAGCGATTATGTCCTCGCTAACTGTCAAGCGAAAATGTCCGCATGAAGGAGTGACCTGCCCCCTGTAGTTGCACCACCTGTTATGTTACACCGACAAGCATTGTAACTAAGGCAACTCTGAACAAGTCCTTGGCGGGCTTGCGATTAAGTTAGTGGCATAATGGTGGTGACCAAGCCAATTGTAGGGGGATGATGCCATGGCCGACCAGCCCACCTTCGCCGACCTCGATTACGAGCACAAGCGCCACAAGACCCGCAGGGAGAGGTTTCTCGAGCAGTTTGACTCGCTTGTGCCGTGGGAGAGGCTGCAAGAGCGCATCAGGCCACACTACCCCAAGGCCGGCAGAGGCCGCAGGCCGTATCCCCTGTCGGTGATGCTGCGGGTTCACGTGGTGCAGGTGACCCACAACTTGAGCGACCCGGCGATGGAAGACCTTTTGTACGAGGCGGAATCGGTACGGCGGTTCGTGGGTCTGAAGCTGTCGGAAGCCATACCTGACGAGAGCACCATACTGCACTTTCGCCACTTGCTGGAGAGGCACGAGTTGGGACAGGGGCTGTTCGAGGAGATCAAAGGCTACCTGGCGGACCAAGGCGTGATGTTGAAGCGCGGAAGCATCGTAGACGCCACCATCATAAGTGCGCCGTCGTCAACCAGGAACAAGGCTAAACAGCGCGACCCCGAGATGCACCAGGTGAAGAAAGGGCAGCAGTACTACTTCGGCATGAAGCTGCACATAGGAGTGGACGCGGAGAGCGGGCTTGTGCACAGCATGGCGACGACATCTGCGAACGTGCACGACGTGACCCAGGCTCACAGGTTGCTACACGGGGAGGAGCGGGCGGTATGGGGGGATTCCGGGTACACAGGGGTGCACAAGCGGGAGGATATCCGGGGTTCGTCGGCTGGGTGGTACGTGGCGATGAAGGCGGGGCAGCGGCGGAAGTTGGAGCATGGCAGTGCTGGGGCGATAGCTGAGAAGGTGAAGTCATCGATAAGGGCTAAGGTGGAGCACCCGTTCTGGGGCGCCAAAGGCGCCTTCGGCTACGCCAAAGTGAGGTATCGGGGCTTGGCTAAGAACACCGAACGGCTTGCGGTGCTCATGGGGTTGTACAATCTGAAGCGAGCACAGGGGTTGGTGGCCGGCTGAGCCGGGCGCCTAGGGCGAAGTGCGCCCATAATCAGTCTCGGCCCCGAGTTCATGGGCCGCAGGTGGCGAAACAGCCCCAAAATCACCTCGAGCAGGCCCCCAATGACGGAAAAACCGTCTGGAACGCCCTCCCAGGACCCCACACAACAACAGTCGCTCACAACAGAGGCTTGTTCAGACTTGCCTTAGACTCTGTGGCGCAGCCGTCCGAGCCGGTGTCCTCCATCTTGGCCTTCACGTCGCCGGTGTAACTCGCCAGCAGGTCGTCAAACGTGACAATCGTAGCGGCGAGAGGCGGTCTCGGCACCGACCGCCCGCCGCCTGAGCCGGGGCTGGTGCTGGTCGCTCTCATGCACCCCATCAGCGCGGTCTGGTCCCTCAAGTAGTCGCTCGACGACGCCACACCCGCCGACAACTCCCCAACCATCCCCGCCACGATGTCCCACTCGTCCCAGGTGACGTACACCGGCTCCGACTGGACCGTCATCTCCGCGTGGCTCACCTCGACCCTGAACTTGCGCGTCCCACGCCTGGCCGAAGTCACCTCCTTCGTCGCCGACGTCGTCGTGGCCCCCAGGTCCGTCCAGCCGGAAGAGGTCGTATGCTGCCACTGGTACTCGGCCCCCGACGGCACGTCGCCCCCTGCAGTCAGCGTCACCGTGCTCGTCGCCGCCGGCCCGGACCGCGGAAACTCAGGAGACGACGTGACGCTGACCGTCATGGCCTTCCACTCGATCGTAATCGCATAGGACTCCACCGGCGTCCCCGAGGTGTACGCGACCACTACCCTGAATATCCGGTACCCCGCGACGCTGGACGACTCGCTCCTTGTGGCCGAAGTCGTCGTCGCCCCAAGGTCCGTCCAGCTACCCGCGCTCCACTCCTGCCACTGGTACGACGACACAGTGCCGCTCGACCCTGTCGTCGATACTGTCATCGTAACCGCCTGTCCCACGAACGGGCTCTGAACATCGACCCCGATTGTGGGCGCACATGCCGAAGTCGCCCGCGACACGCTGGACGAGGCGCTGCCAAGGGTCGTCGAGTACGGCGAGCCGTCGCCGCGCGCGCTCACCCGGAAGTAGTAGGTCGTGCCGCAGTCCAGGCCCGAGGCCGTCCCGCTCGTCTCCCCCGTCTCCGAACCCACGTCCGTCCAGGGGCCGCTGCCGCTGGTGCTCCGCTCCAGCTTGTACCGGTAGGCGTCCGCCACCGAGTTCCACCTCAGGCTCACGCTGGTCCGATTGGACGAAGTAGCCCTCAGTCCGGTCGGGGCGGGCGCGTCTGGGCACTCCGAGGTTGTCCTGGACACGTTCGAGGACGTGTCCCCAAAGCTTGTCGAGTAGGGGTGCCCATCGCCCCGCGCGCTCACCCTGAAGTAGTAGGTCGTGTTGCAGTCCAGGCCGGTCGCAGTCCTGCTGGCGCCGCTGGTCTCCGAGCCCACGTCCGTCCAGGGGCCGCTGCTGCTGGTGCTCCGCTCCAGCTTGTACCGGTAGGCGTCGCTCACCGAGTTCCAACTCAAGCTCACGCTGGCATCGGTGGATGACGTCACGCTGAGTCCGGTCGGCGCAGGCGCGTCTGCCTCCCCTTGGCCGGGACCATCCCGGCCCGCGGCCTCGGGAGTGAGATTCTTGGGTGGCTCCTGCGCCGCCGCGGTAGGAGCGTACGCAACGATTAGCATAGCTGGAAAGAGGGTCGCCTACGCAGCCGTGAACAGTTTGAAAGTTGGTCTCATTCAGCTATGCCTCGCTTCTGCCCAGGCTTTCGCCAAGCGACCGCAACACCGGTCTCTCCGCACGGAGAAGGTTTGCCAGCCCTATCCTAGCATAGCTAATGTAAGAAGTGCGTCAGATAGAATCTGAATTAGCGTGAGTTGTCATCATGTCGTGTGAGATGCCGCTCCTCACTCGACAAACGTCGCAAAACCGACGCCTGGCGACAGCGCGGAGTGACTCGGCTCCTCGCCGAGCCGGTGGAGGCGCGAGGCGCGGTGTGCCGAGACGTCGCCACGGGAAAGCCAGGCGTAGCCGACCATGTCCGGCAGTGGCCGCAAACCAGTCCTCAGGCGGTCCTTGTCGGGCGAGCACCTGTCCGTCCTACTCCCTCTTGAATCTTGCGCACATCCGTGCTACTCTCTCCGCGACCCAAATGTCCCTTCCCCCACCTCTCCGTCATTCCGGCCCCCGAGCCGGAACCCAGGGGCGGGGCCGCGTCCTACCCGCCGCGGTCCCTTCCCCATCGATGGGCGAAGGCCAGAGCCTGCCACGCACCTGATACGCGAATGGGGGTGAACATGCCAAACCGGGACCTCCGGCGACCTGTCCCATTCCTTTAACATCCCGTAACTCTTACGTTCAATTCCATCTCGTCAGCGTCTCAGTTCACCTCGTTTCGGTAGCGCCTCCAGCTAGGGAATGGCACAGAACGGCACAAAATGACACACTTTTCGCCGAAAACCTCGCCCACGGGCTGCCCAAGGCCCTCCCACACCTGCTTTAGAGCCTGCCCCGTACTCGATACGGGGCCCGCCCAGGCCCCAAAGTCAGCCGCTACTTGACCGCCCTACCACCGCCAACTATCATTCAACCAAGTATTAGCCTGTTTACAGCGTGTTTGGCGCGATGCAACTCCGAGACTACATCAGGGAGATCGAGGACTTTCCGCATGAGGGCATCCTCTACCGCGACATTACGCCCCTGCTCAAAGACGCCGCGGCGTTCAGCGCGGCCCTCTCCCGCATGGCCGACTTCTGCGAGCGCGTGCGGCCCGACGCCATTGCGAGCGTCGAGTCGCGGGGCTTCCTGTTCGCCGCGCCACTGGCGCAGTCCCTCGCCAAGCCGCTCGTCCCGATTCGGAAGAAGGGCAAGCTACCCTACACCACACACACCGTGTCTTACACGCTCGAATACGGCGCCGACTCCCTGGAGGTGCACACCGACGCTTTCGCCGGTGGCCAGCGGGTGGTGATCGTGGACGACCTGCTCGCCACCGGGGGCACGCTTGCCGCGGCAGGGGAGCTGATCGAAACGGCGGGCGCGAGCGTCGCGGGCGTCACCGTGCTCATCGAGCTTGCCGAGCTCGGCGGCAGAGACAGGCTGCGGAACTACGAGACCTACTCGATTATCGAGTACTAGCGCCCATGACTGATGCGCGCAGTCAAACCAACCACTAGAACTCTGGGAGGTGCCCTAATGACCACGGAAAACAACCTGGAGTCCCTCATATCGTCCGTAGAGCAGTCTGTGGAGACGGGGCTGTCGTACTTCGAGGACGCCGGCGCCGAATCCAAGGTGAAGATCGAATTGTGGACGCCCCGCGAGGTTCTCGTCCACATGGTCTACTGGCACCAGGCCACCGTCGAGGGCATTGAGGCGGTCACTTCGGGCCAGACGCCCTACCGCATCTACGCCTCCACCGACGAGATGAACGCCCGGGCCGTAGGCAGGGCGTCGGGCAAAAGCATCGCCCGGCTGGCGGATGAGGCGCGCCAACTCCAGACGCGGCTTTCGGCAGCGACAAGGCAGATGTCGGATCCAGACGCGGTGATCATGGTGCGCGGCGACGGCTCGGAAGCCTCCACCGTACAGCGCCTCGAGCGCATCCGGTCGCACTGGGACGCTCACGTCGAGGAGCTCCAAAGCCAGGAAGGCCAGGAGTAGACTTCCCGCGCGGACAGCCCGCGCGGCTTGCAACCGAAACAATAAGCTGGAGAGGTGAGCTATGACCGTAGTAACTTTGGCCGGACTCTCCGGAGCCGGACCCAGGTCGCTGGGGCCGTTGGTGGCGCAGCGCCTGGAGGCCGATTACGTCGACCGTCTGATTCTTACAAACGTCGCCCGCCAGGTCGGCGCTACCGTGGAGGCGCTGCACGAGCGCGAGGAACGCCCACCCACCAGGGGCGAGCGGTTCTCGCGGCTGCTCCAGCGCATTCTGGAGCGGTCCGCCGTGTCGGGCGCGGGCGGCGACCCCTACTTCGGACCGGGCGTCGCCGCGTTCCTCACGGAAGAGTACGAGGACCTGCCCCAGCCCACCATCACCAAGGGCCACGAACTGGAGGACGAGGCCTACATCGAGGCGGTCCACACCGTGCTCGAGGAAATGGCCGAGGGCGGTAACACCGTGATAGTGGGAAGAGGAAGCCACGTCATCCTCAGAGACATGCCCAACGTGATGCGGGTGGGCGTGATCTCGGAGTACGAGGACAGGGTCGCCACTATCATGGAGCGCGAGAGGATAAGCCGCGACGACGCCGAACGCATCATGGCCGCCCGCGACGAGGCCCGCGCCTACTACTTCAGGCGATTCCTCGGACTGGACAACCCGGACGCGCCGGAGCTGTTCCACATGGTGGTAAACATCAGCGAGCTCGGCCTGGACTACGCCGCCGAAATGGTGGCAGCCGCGTCGATGGCGCACGCCGCCGGCCGCATGCGGTTGACTGCCAAGGCCGTAACCTGACCTTGCGCCGCGGCGGCGGGGCCTAGGGCGCCTCGTACTCCGCCGTGACCGCGGTGTGAAGCCCTCCGCGCACGTTGTAGTCCAGGAACACGCTCATGCGTACCGGACGGCAGCACGCCACCAGGTCGTCCAGAATGCGGTTGGCCGCGTGCTCCTGCACGATGCCCACGTTCCTGTACGAGAGCAGATAGAACTTGAGCGACTTCAGCTCGATGCAGGAGTTCGCCGGCACGTAGCTTATCCTGAGCGTCCCCTGGTCCGGCAGCCCCGTCCACGGGCAGACCGCGGTGAACTCGTCGGTGTCGATGACAACCTCCGCGTCCCGGCCCGCGTATTCGTAGTCGAACACCATCAGGCAGGCGGCGTCGACCGCCGCCTCCGTGTCCGTCCGCGCCCTGAGCTCCAGCCCCTCGTACTGTTCGCGCAATTCTTCGATGGCAGGCATTACGACTCCTCTGGTCCTCTCTTGATCTCCCCACGCGCCCCGGTCGGAATGTCCGGGGCGATACCCCATGATACCCCTGTCAGGTCAGCCAGGTGTAGCCTGATCGAACAGAGGCATGGTCCGCCCGACGCCTCTTTCTCGCCGGGGTTGTGGGGTTCCGTTCCGGTTTTCATATAATACCCCCATGAACCGGTACGACACTACACCACGAGCTGAAGCGGACGGACCGTCCACTCCGGCCATCGAAGTGAGGGGCCTCCGCAAGTCCTACGGGCGCGTGGCGGTGCTGCGCGGCCTGGATCTCCAGGTCCCCTGGGGCGAAACCCTGGCCATACTAGGGCCCAACGGCTCCGGCAAGACAACGCTAATCAAGACGCTCGCGACGCTCACACGTCCGGACAACGGCAGCGTCCGCGTCGCCGGCTACGAGGTGCCCCGGCACGGCAAGCTGGCGCGCGCCGCCATCGGCGTCGTCACCCACGATGCGATGTTGTACGAGCAGCTCACCGGCATGGAGAATCTCAAGCTCTTCGCTCGAATGTTCAACCTGGACGCCGTTGAGGACAGGGCGGCGAGCGCGGCCGACCGGCTCGGCATGGCCTCCAGGCTCTCGCAGCGCGTTGGCACGATGTCACACGGGATGCGCAAGCGCCTCTCGATAGCCCGGGCGCTGCTGCACGACCCTCCCATATTGCTGATGGACGAGCCTGAGAGCGGCCTCGATCAGGAGGCGCTGGCCATTCTGGAGCGCATCGTCTCCGAGAGCGCATCTTCGGACCGCACGGTCATCTTGACCACGCACAACCTCGAGCGCGGTGCGGCGCTGGCACGCCGCGCCGTCATCCTCTCGCGGGGACGCATCGCCTACGACGCTGCAGCCGGCCCACTCGGCTCGGCCGGGCTGCGGGAGCGATACGCCGAGCTGACAGGGGAGTCCGACGCTTGAGGGCCTACTGGAGGGCGGTGCTCGCCGTGGTCTGGAAGGACGCCCTGCTGGAGCTGCGCACCAAGGAGATCGCGATCTCGCTGCTGGTGTTCGCGCTGTTGGCCGTCGTCGTTTTCAACTTCGCCATAGACCCGACGCCGCGCACGGCGGCAACGGTTGGGCCGGGCATCCTGTGGGTCGCCATAGCCTTCAGCGGCGTGCTGGGTCTGGGCCGTTCGTTCGCTATTGAACGCGACGGCGCCGCTATGACCGGACTGTTTCTCGCGCCTGTCGCCCGCGACGCGGTCTACTTCGGCAAGGTTTTGTCCATATTCCTGTTCATGGTCGCGGTCGAGGTCGTGGTCTTCCCCATATTCCTGGCGCTGTTCAACCTGTCGCCCGGCGACCCGTGGCTGATCCCGATTGCGCTGCTGGCCACGCTGGGAATAGCCGCGGTGGGCACGCTCTTCTCAGCCATGGCCGTGAACACCAGGTCCCGCGAGATCATGCTGCCGGTGCTCTTCCTGCCAGTGGCTCTGCCGGCCATCATCGCGGCGGTCGAGGCGACCGGCGCGGTGTTTGCCGGCGAAAGCCCGGCTCTGTGGGTACCCTTCCTCGCGGTGTTCGACGCCATTTTCCTGGTCGTCTGTCCTGCCGGCTTCAACCTCATCGTTGAAGAATAAGTGGGCCGCACGACCCTCCGGCGCGGACGCTATAAGGGCGGCTTCCCGTCCCTCGCCAAAATTGACAGCGCGGGGCCGTGCTGCTATATTTGTCCAAGCTGTAAAGGTAACAGTCAAGTCAAGTTGGCCGTCGGAAGGAACGCTGCACACGGTACATTTCCTGGCGGCATAAGACGAAAGTATGGGCGGCGGGGCAGCTCGGACGCCGATAACTGATGGGTCCTTCAAGCTCTTTCCGAAGCTGCGAACATCTCCTTGCGAATACGGGCCGCGGCTCCGTCGACTGCCCGTGGAGGTCGCCCGCTCTCAGGCTTTCCGGAGGTAGTAGTTGAGAAAGAGTGACTTTGTGGTGCGATTTGCGGGAGAGGGCGGCCAGGGCGTCGTGACCTCTGCCGAGGGTCTCGCTCAAGCTGCAACCCAAAGGGGCTACCACGCTCAGACCTTCGCCACCTTCCCCTCGCAGATAATGGGCGGTCCCACCTGGACCCAAACGCGCATAGCCAATGCCGAGGTGCTGAGCTCAGGCGACGATCTCGACGTGCTCGTAGCCTTCAACCGCGAGGCGTACGACACGCACATATCGGAGGTGCGCGAGGGCGGCGTGGTCATATACGATACCGGCGCCTTCGACCTGGAGTACACGGGCAACAGCTTCGGCATGCCCTTCGACGAGCTTGCCAGGTCCACCGGCAACAACCGGGCCGCCAACATGGTGGTCATCGGAGCGCTCGCCTACCTGGTGCAGATGCCCCAGGTCATCCTCGAGGAGTTCGTAACCAAACGCTTCACGAGAGGTCGCCCCAACGACGAGCAGATCATAAGCTCGAACATCGAGGCTCTCTCGCTGGGACGAATAGAGGCGGAGCGCAGCGGCTTCAGCCTGGGCGAACTTGCTCCGTCCATCCCTCCGGAGATAGACCAGATCCTGCTCAACGGCAACCAGGCCATCGCCTTGGGCGCACTCACAGCGGGACTGGAGTTCTACGTCGGCTACCCCATATCGCCCGCCACGTCCATACTGGTGTGGATGGAGCAAAACCTCGTTGGGCCGGGCAGGTTCTGTTACCAGGCCAGCTCGGAGATCGAGTCAATCAACTCCATAGTCGGCGCAGGGTTCGCCGGCAAGAAGGCGATGACCGCCACCGCCGGCCCGGGATTCTCATTGATGAGCGAGGGCTTGGGGCTCGCGTGGATGGCCGAGATACCCGTGGTTGTGGCCGACATCCAACGCGGCGGACCGGCCACCGGCCTGCCCACCAAGACAGAGCAGTCGGACCTCATGGCGGCTATGTACCCGGCCCACGGCGACGTGAAGCTGCCCATCATCGCGCCAGGTACTGTGGAAGAGTGCTTCTACGCCGCCGTGCACGCGGTGAACTGGGCCGAGCGCTACCAGGGCCCCGTGGTGCTGCTCAGCGAGCACGCCCTGTCCGAGCGCAACCAGAACATCCCCACGCCCGACCTTAGCAAGGTGAAGGTCGAGAGCCGCAGGGTGTACGAAGGCTCCAACGGCTACAACCGCTACGACGGCTGGGAACTTTCGCCAATGCCCATCCCGGGCAACCCGGGCAGCTACGTCGCCAACGGCAGCGAGCATGACGGCATGGGCGACACGACCCACCTGCCGCAACGCCACATCCAGATGACAAACCGCCGCTTCAACAAGATCAAGCTGCTGGAAGACGGAGACTACGAGAGCGACAACGTCGACGCCTCCATCGCCCTGCTGCCGTGGGGCGGCTCGAAAGGCCCGGCTCTCGCCGCCTACAGAGAGTTGAGGAGGGCCGGGCACGACATAGCCTGGTACTACACCATGTTCCTCAACCCGATGCCACCCCGGCTCTTGGAAGAGTTGAAGAGCAAGGAGCTTATTCTCGTTCCGGAGCTCAACTTCCAGGGTCAGTTCTCGTCTATCCTCCGCTCCTACGGAGTGCGCGCCGAGTCCATAACCCAGATAACCGGGCTGCCGTTCAAGGATAAGGACCTGGTGCGGGAAGTCGGGGAGCGAGTAGGACAGTTGCAAAAGGAGGGGGTAACCGCATGAGCGCGAAGAATCCCGAGTACGATTTCAAGTGGTGCCCCGGCTGCGGCGACTTCGGCGTGCGCCGCGCGCTTGAGTCCGCGCTGTCCCAGAGGTACATCGAGACAGAGCTTCCGGCCGAAAACACGGTGGTTGTGGCAGGGATAGGTTGCTCCGGCAACATGATCCACCTGCTCGAGGGCGACATGCCCTACGGCCTGCACGGCATTCACGGCAGGACCCTCCCGCTCTCCATGGGCGTGAAGATGGGCCGCCCCGACCTGAACGTGGTGATCGTGGCCGGCGACGGCGACTTTTTGGGCATCGGTCTCGAGCACATAGGGCCGCAGGCCGCGCGCAACCTGGACGTCACAGCCGTCATCATGGACAACCAGGTATACGGGCTGACCAAGGGCCAGAGCTCTCCCACCACCGATCTGGGCACAATCACGAGCTCGACGCCGTACGGCAAGCCTGAGGAGGCGCTCGACGCTCTCAGGCTGTACCTCACGGTCGGCGCGTCGTACGTCGCATCCACAATATCCACAAAGGTCAGAGATCTCGGACTGATGATCCAGGACGCAATGAACCACAAGGGTTTCTCGGTCGTGCACGTGCAGTCGCCCTGCACGACCTACAACAACACGTTCGAGGTTCTGAAGGGCAATCCCAGAAAGGGCATCGCGCCCCTGGCGTGGGACATACCTGACGACCACGACGAGACCAATCAGGCGGCGGCTTTCGAGATAGCCAGCACGCCTGGAGTGCCGGTTGGCGTGCTGTACCGCGACGAGTCGCGCATGACGTTCGACCAGCGCGCGAACGAAATGTCCGGCAAAGCCAAATCCAAGACGCCCGAGGAGTTGCTCGCGTCTTTCGCAATCTGACCTCCGGCAACACAGACGACGGAGCGCAATTCAATGGCGCCCTGGCAACCGCTGGGGCGCTTTTTTGCGGCCCCGCGCAAACGTCGTCGTGGCGCCGTGATTCCAAGGAATTGAATTTGAAACTGCTTCACCAGATGACGGCCGAACTCGTCGGCACATTCCTGCTCGTACTGTTCATCACCGGCGCCGTGGCGGCAGCCACGCTCACAGGCGCCCAGGTCGGGCTGTGGCAGGTCGCCGCGGTCATTGGATTTGGCGTCTCGCTGGCCATCTACGCCACGGCGTCCGTGTCCGGGGCGCACCTCAACCCGGCCGTCAGCCTCGCCATGACGCTCTTCCGGGGGCGCGACTTCCCGGCGAGGCGGATTCCCGCGTACTGGGCCGCGCAACTTGCCGGCGCGGTGGTCGCGGGACTGGTGGTGCTTGCGGTATTCGGCCCGTTTCTGGACCGTTTCGAGGCGGACCAAGGGATAACGCGCGGCGAGGAGGGCAGCGAGCACTCGGCGATGGTGTTCGGCGAGTACTTCCCCAACCCGGCCGCCATAGGCGTGGACACCGCCGCACGGGCGCTCGTCTCGCCGGCAGGCGCGGCGGCGGTGGAGGCGCTCGGGACGGCCATTCTCGTCTTCATGATCTTCGCGCTCACCGACAGGCGAAACGGGCGGATAGCGCGGGGCAGCATGTGGCCGTTCTTCGTGGGGTTCACCGTGGCAGTCTTGATCAGCCTGCTGGGACCGCTCACGCAGGGTGGTTTCAATCCCGCGCGCGACTTCGGGCCGCGGCTGGTGGCCTTCTTCGCGGGCTGGGGTGGGCAGGCCATACCCGGGCCGTCCGCCGGTTTCTGGGCCTATATCGTAGGTCCCCTCGTGGGCGGGCCCGCAGGCGCTGCCGTCTACCAGTGGGCCGTCAGGCCGGGATTGGGGGGTGACGGGGATTAAGGGGGATTCCGCGTGCCCTGGTTTCGCCCTCACCCTAGCCCTCTCTCATCGAGGGAGAAGGGACCAGGTTGGCCCCTTACGACCTGCCCTGGCGTTCGATGCGAGTGAGGATGTCGCGAATCTCGGCCAGCAGCTCGGTCGTCTCGACCGAGCCGGCCGCCGCCTGGGCGGGCGCGGAGGCGGCTTCCCCGCCGAGCGCCATCTCTCGTTGGCGCAGAATGGCGTCGCGTAGCTCCACGGCTCCCACCACTCCCACCAAGTCGCCCTCGCTGCTGGCGTTCTGGCCCGACTGGCCCGCCGTCTCCACCCGCAGTCCGCGAAGGCCGAAGAAGCGCATAAGCGGGCCGTCGTGAAGGCGCACGTCCATTATGCGGTTCAGAGGAATGGTGGCCTCTTTGCGGAAGAAGACTCCCTTGCGGGTCTCGATGGCGCGCGCCGTCAGGCGCGCGGACTGCCGCCGGTATAATTCGGGCAGATACCAGAGACTGAATATCAACCAGAATGGGACCAGCAGGATGCCGGCGACGGTTATGAAGAGAAAGCCGGTGATCAACAGCCTGCCGTATGACATGACGCGCCTATCGAAGTGCGCGTCTAGTAGCACCTCTCCGGTGGCGCCAGAATCGGACGGACCACTGCTCATCTAGGGTCCTTTCGCTGGTGCACAGGCACCCAGCCCCGGTGGTGGGAAGGATGCGTCGAAGCGAGGATGTTTGCCCTGAAGGGTGGTCGGTGCGTGAGCCGCGCGGGCGGTTCACGCACCGACGTGGGGGTTGTGGGCTAGTCGCTGCGGCTGGGAAGCGAGACGGTGGCGTAGCCGGGGGTCGTCTTGCCGCCCTCGTGGTCCTCCATCCAGAGCTCGCACTCGACGAGGTTCTCGCCGTCGTCGGAGGACTTCTTGGTCACGCTGCCCTTTACGAACACGGGCGTGCCGGGAACGTCCATGCCCCGGTACTGGCAGCTCAGCTTCTTGAGAGAGCCGTCCTGACCGATCCAGTCGGTGACGAACTGGCCCAGGAAGGCGTTCTTCAGCGCGCCGTGCAGGATAACGTCGGGAAGGCCGTTGCCCCGGGCGAAGGTCTGGTCGTAGTGAATCTGGTAGTAGTCACCGGACGCGCCAGCGTACTTGACGAGTTGCTGCGTCGTCGGGTCCTTGCGCAGCGTGGGAATCTCCATCCCTTCCTGGACGTCCTCGAAGTAAACCTGGTCTCCCATCAGTTCCTCCTCGCGGGATAACTTTTGAAGTTCGATTGCGGGCCGGTCTCTGGACGGCGCCCGCTACGAAGGCGGGTTGTAGCTTATACCGGTGCCGCGCTGGAGCGCGACCGTCTGGCCGAACTGGTTGACGTACTTGGTCTCTCGAATCGTGAACATCATCTTGCCGAACGCCCGGGCGTTGCGCTCGTACACGTCGGCGAACTTCTGGGTAACGGTGATGGTGTCGCCGGGCCGCACAGGTACGAAGTATTCCCACTCGCTGCCGCCGTCCAGGTTGGCCGAGAACGGGCTCTTGATGCTCACTTTCATGGGGCCGGACGGCGTGGAGCGCAGGAACGTTGGGGGCGCTATCAGTCCGCCGTACCGGCTCGCGCGGGCAGCCTGCTCGTCATTGAACAGGGGGTTGTCGTCGCCTATCGCCTGGGCGAACTTGATGATCGCGCCCTTCTCTACTTCGTGGCTAACGGGGTCAGACTCCACACCAACCGCGTCGCGCATCTCCTGGGTGATGACAGAGTCCTGCTCTTGGGTCATTGAGTATCTCCTCCAGTAGGTAATGCTGACT
Source organism: Dehalococcoidia bacterium (assembly GCA_965262385.1). Classification (GTDB taxonomy): domain Bacteria; phylum Chloroflexota; class Dehalococcoidia; order Lucifugimonadales; family CATOSD01; genus CATOSD01. The sequence goes on from CBDHFB010000016.1 coordinate 1,423,905, forward strand.
GTGACGCAAGTTTAAGCGCGAAGCCCAATGCTGTCAAGAAAAGTGCCTGGCGCTTGTGGATGGTCCCGGCCCAGCAGGCGTTAGGGTGGGCCCATTGGAGCGGGTGAGGACGGATTTGGCAATGGAAGCGACAGAATGTTACAGGTCGCCGGAGGTCCCAAGCAGGCATCTTCACCCCCATCCCGGCAACGAGTACGGGGCAGGGTCTAACCTTCCCCGATAATAAGGGGGGAGGGACTCTTGGGTCGCGGGGTCAGTCCCTCGTGGTGGAAGGGATGGTAGCATGGATGTGCGTGGGGTTCAAGGAGGTCTTGCCAGCAGGGGTTTTAGATTTCTCGGCTACGCTCGGAATGACGGCTCTTGCGGGTCGGGGGCCGCGATAGTTGAAACTCCGGGCGGCTTGCTGTTACGATTTTTGTAGTGGAACCATATGAATTGGCCGGCGCCCGGAAGGGAACCGGTCGGCGGTAAGACGGGAGGCAGAAGTGAACAGCGTTTCCAAGTTGGGCGGCTGGCTCGGGTACTGGCGCACAGCGGCGCTGCCGACGCTCATCGGCGTGTTGGCGCTGGGCGCGGCGATCGCGGGAGCGGCCATCGTGCGCATGAGGAACGCAGAGGGCATCGACTCCATAAACTTCTTCATCGAATCGCTGTCCGGCAGCACCGGCGGATTCGCCAACGACCTGGGCGCTCTCGCGCCGCTGGGATTCGCGTTCGGGCTGGGCATCGCGGCGGCGTTCAACCCGTGCGGGTTCGTCTTGCTGCCGGCCTACATGGGCCTGTACCTGGGCAGCGGCGAGGAGTCTGATTCCGGCAAGGGCGTGCTCGCCAGGCTGGGCAAGGGCGTCCTGGTAGGCGCTACGGTCACCGCGGGGTTCGTGCTGCTGTTCGGCGCGGCGGGCCTCGTAATCGGGCTGGGAGCGCGCTCGGTGGTCGCGGGTGTGCTGCCCTGGCTTGGCTTGGCGATAGGCGTCGCGCTGTGTGCGCTGGGCGCTTGGCTCGTCGGCGGTGGCAAGCTGTACTCGGACCTGGCGCAGCGCGTGGCGGACCGCCTGGGTGATCCCGGCGAGACCAACGTTCGGGGCTACTTCCTGTTCGGCGTCAGCTACGGCGTGGCCTCGCTGAGCTGCGCGCTAGGTCCATTCTTCGCCGTTATCGGGACCTCGTTAGCGGCGTCCACGCTGGCCAAGTCGTTCGGCCAGTTCCTGCTGTACGCCGCCGGCATGGGCGTGGTGATAGTGGCGCTTACCGTCGGCATGTCGCTGTTCAAGGAGGCGATGGGAGGAGCGTTGAGCAAGGCCATGCCCTACGTCGGGACCGTGGGATCGTGGCTGATGGTGGTCGCGGGCGCCTACATAGTCTTCTACTGGCTCACCATCGGCAGTATTATGCTCTTCTGAGCGGAGGCCTCTGGGCCTGGTCGCACGACGACAAAGGGGGCGGGTTTGAAAACCCGCCCCTACAGACTGGCAAGGGGGGATTGGCTGGCCTTTCACCCCCATCCCCGTATCGAGTACGGGGCAGGCTCTAACCTTCCCCCGTCGAGGGGGAAGGGACTCGTAGGTGGGCGACGAGCTTCAGCCGGGGTTACGCCTCGGCTACGACGGGATTGCTGAGCACGCCGATCCCCTCGATCTCGATCTCCACCGTGTCGCCGGGATGCAGGTTGCCCGGCGCTCCCGGGGTTCCGGTCATAATGACGTCTCCCGGCTCCAGTGTAACGACCCTGGTGACAAACTCGATGATAGTCGGGACGTCGTAGAGCAGGTCGGAGGTGTTGCTCTCCTGCTCGACCTTGCCGTTGACGCGCGCCACGAGGTCGAGGTTGCCCGGGTCGAGGTCGGTGACGATGAAGGGGCCAATCGGGCTGAAGGTATCGGACGACTTGGCGCGCCACCACTGCAGGTCGCCCCGCTGCCACTGACGCGCGCTGACGTCGTTGCCACATGTCAGCCCCAGTACGACGCTCATGGCGTCCTCCTTGCTGACGCGCTTGCACCTTTTGCCGATGACCAGGGACAGCTCGCCCTCTTCCTGGATTGTCACGCCTTCCTCGAGCGCATCGCGGGGGATGACGATATCCTGGTTGGGCCCGGCGAGCGAGGACGTGGACTTGAGGAAGGGCTCGGGCACCTTGGGGGGCGTCCTGTCCCCCAGGTGGCTCTTGTAGTTGAGGCCTATGGCGACTATCTTGCCCGGCACGACCGGAGCCAGCAGCCGGACCTCCGACAGCGTGTGGGTGTGGTCGGTAACCTCGTAGTCCTCCAGCGGCGACGCCGTAAGCTGCTTCACGACGTCGCCTTCCACCACACCGTAGGCGATCTCACCGTGAGCCTCATACCTCGCGAACTTGGTCATGGGTCCCTCCTCGGATGTGTTGCCGCAGTGCGGCGGCAGTCTCTTGGGTATCGGAATAAACCGCGGGACTAACTATATCCGAACGCAGGCAACGGCGCAAAGCAGGCGGTTCGCGAACCGCGCGCGCGCTTGTGATTTGCGCCCTAAAGGGCTATATTCGCCTTACTGATCGGTCGCGGGACAGGGCGCTCAGGCGTCTCCTCCCACGGCCTGAAAGCCACAGAATCGGCGCGGGCCGGCAGGAGGTGAACGCAGCATGGTAACTCCAAACACCGACAAGCAGGCATGGTGGATAAAGGACAGCTACAGCAGGGAGGAGATCGACCAACTCGTCCAGTGGGGTCTGGACCACTTCTGGACGCAGAACCACCAGATGGCGGACCTGGTCGCGCCGGGCGGCTACAACATCATGGCGCGAGGCGAGGGCTGCTACGTCTACGACATAGAGGGCAACCGGTACATTGACGCCATGGCGGGCCTGTTCCTGAAGAACATCGGGCACCGCCACCCGGAGGTGGCCGCCGCGGTCGCCGAGCAGATGACCACGCTCGCCTACAGCAATTCCGGCGCCTATAGCAGCATACCGGGCATTCTGTTGTCGCGTAAGCTGGCGGAGATCGCACCGGGGGACATGACGAGGTCGTTCTTCTGCGGCGGCGGCTCCGAGGCCGTGGAGATCGCCCTGAAGATGGCGCGGCAGTACCAGTACATTTCGGGCAGGCCGCAGAAGACCAAGATTATCTCCCGAAGGGGCCAGTACCACGGCTCCACCAGGGGCGCCATGAGCGTGGGATCGGCGGGCAGGCGCAGCCCGGGACTGTTCGAGGCCATGACCCCGCCGGGCAACATCCAGGTCGACCCGCCCTACTGCTACCGCTGCCCGTGGGGCTACCAGGACCGCGACAATGGAAACTGCTGCATGCAGAGTCCGAGGTCGCTGGAGAACATCATCAAGGGAGAGGGCGCGGACAGCGTGGCCGCCTTCATCGCGACACCGATTCCCGGCGGGTCACAGATTCCCGCCGAGGAGTACTGGCCGGAGGTGCGCGAAATCTGCGACCGGCACAACGTGGTGCTGATAGCCGACGAGATCATCTGCGGATTCGGTAGGCTGGGAAGCTGGTTCGGAATGCAGCGTTTCGGCGTCCAGGCCGACATCATGACCGTGGCCAAGGCGCTAACGGGCGGCGAGCTGCCGATAGGCGGCGTGGTGGCCTCCAAGAAGGTCGCCGACGCCTTCGACAACGCTGAAGGCTCCAACTCCGCTTTCCAGCACGGAGTGACCTATGGCGGCCACCCGGCCGTCATGACCGCGGCGCTCAAGAATCTGGAGATAATTGAGCGCGACAACCTCGTCCAGAACTCCTACGACGTGGGCAACTACCTGTACGAGCGCACAATGTCCGTGTTGCAGGAGAACCACCCGTCGGTGGGCTTCGTGGGCGGTGGCATGGGCCTGCTGATGTCCATCGAGATGGTGAAGAACCGCAGGACCAAGGAGACGTACCCGGGCGGTCCGCAGGGCGAGTATGCGAAGACGTTCACGGAGAAGCTGAGAAACAGCGGACTGGCGACCCGCGCCGGCGACTCGATCGTCCTGTCTCCGCCGCTCACGATCACGAAGGAGATCGTGGACGACATCATCGACATTCTGGACACGTCTATGGGCGAGATGGAGCGCGAGTTCCCGGTGGACGACGCCTAGTCCGATGCGGTAGCGCGGCATCTGGTGGGGGTGGGTATCGAATGCGACCTCACCCCCATCCCCGTATCGAGTACGGGGCAGGCTCTGGCCTTCCCTCGTCGAGGGGGAAGGGGCCGCGGCGGGCGGGTTTGAAACCCGCCCCTACCATTTCGGGGGGCAGGGATCAGGCTATACTGACCTACTTGCCGCGAATGCGGTCCCACCAGCCGCCGTCTTCTTCTTCGACCGCGCGGCCGCGCCATCGCTTCTCGGCGCGGTTGCCGGGCCGCATGAAGAACATGGCGTAAGCCACTATGAACAGCAGCAGGCCCACGAGTCCCATTATGGGGCCGGCGCGCAGCACGAGGGCCAGCAGCAGCACGACCACAGCCGCGATCATCACCCGGCCGGGCGTGATGGCCCACGTGCGGCCGCCCAGCGCCTTTCCGGCGTACATCCAGATGAGCTGCCTGAAGTTTGGCCCGCGGCGGTGGGCCATTCCGCGGCCCGGCGGCACACCAGCCTGTTCGAGAATCTCTTCTACTTCTTTCTTGTACTTCTCCGGCATCCTCCACCTCTCAATCCCGGCCCATGGTTCGTTGGGCCAGCGTACTTGCCCTAACTATACGCCAAAAGCGCCACTCCCTGAGGATGGTTCTCCGCCTGTTCGCGCCGCCGGTCCGAAGAAAGGGTAGCGGGCCGGTGGCGGAGTATGCATCAGGCAAATCCCGTAAGGGGGGCCTGACGAAATCCTATCCAACGCCAAAGCACTCTGTCAAGCATCGGCGACCGGCCCGCATCCCGCCGCATCCGCCCGCAGGGACCGCGGTGGGAGAGTCCGCGTTGACAACTCCCCTGCCCGCCGGTAGCATCCGGGCGACCGGCTCAATCCACGCCTGAGAGGGGCGCAGATGTCCCACTTCGACCTGTGCTGCTTCGCGTGCGGCACCACGCACGCCGCCGACATGTACGCGCTGGCCTGCGAGCGCTGCGGCGGTCCGCTCGACGTGCGCTACACGGCGCCGCCGGACCGCGACGCCGGAGACGGGCCGCCCATGCCTTACCACGACCCGGCCGCGGCCGTTACGCTCGGAGAGGGTGGCACACCCTGCGTCGAGCTGCGCTCGGTAGCCGCGCTGTTGGGCGTGCGACGTGTCTACGGCAAGGCGGAGTACCAGAATCCGACGGGTTCGTTCAAGGACAGGGGCACCGCCGCGATGGTCTCGGTGGCCGCGGAGCTGGGCGTGACCGCGGTGGTGGAGGACTCGTCGGGGAACGCGGGCGCTTCGCTGGCGGCCTACGCGGCGAGGGCGCGCATCGAGGCGCACGTGTTCGCGCCGGCGGACGCGCCCGCGGCCAAGCTGAGCCAGATCCGCGTGTACGGCGCGCATACGCACCTGATAGAGGGGCCGCGCCAGGCGGCGGCGGACGCGGCGGTCGCGTTCTGCGAATCGCAAGGGATGGTCTACGCTTCGCACAACCTCAGCCCGTACTTTCTGGAAGGCACCAAGACGTTCGCGTACGAGGCGGCGCGCCAGCTGGTCGACGACCCGCCCCAGCACCTGGTGGCGCCGGTGGGCAACGGGTCGCTGGCGACTGGGCCGTGGAAGGGTTACGGCGAACTGGCTGACGCGGGACTTATCGGGCGCAGGCCGCGTGTCCACGCCGTGCAGGCGCGGGCGGTCATGCCTGTCGCCGCCGCCTACGAGGGCAGCGCGTGGTCTCCTGCCGATGCCGGGCGCACAATCGCGGGCGGCATATCCGTCGCGGCGCCGCCGCGCAAGGCGCAGGTGCTCGACGTGCTCAGGCAGTCGGGCGGTGAGGCGCTGGCCGTGGGCGACGACGACATCGCGCGGTGGCAGCGTCTTTTGGCCGCGGAGGAGGGCATCTACGCCGAGCCGACCTCGGCGGCGGCGTTTGCCGGGCTGCAGGACCTGGTAGCGCGCGGAGTGGTGGGCGCGGACGATTGCGTGCTGGTTGCCATCACGGGCAGCGGCCTGAAGGACACGCCGCCCGCCTAGCGCTTGCCGCGCCTCTTGTTGCTCTTCATGTTGGCCCTGGACTGCTCGTAGTAGCGGATGTATTCCTGGGCCGGAGTGCGGGAAATGACCTCGCCTATCAGGTCGAGCGGCAGGTCGTCCACCCGCTTGAAACGCACACAAGACTTGCCCATGTTCAGCTTCTTGCCACGCGCGGCGAACTGCTCCTTGAACCACTCCTCGGTTACCTGGTCGCCGTACACATTCATCAGGTACAGAGACATGTAATTCTTCTGATTGCCCAGCGAGGCGTAGGCCAGCGGGTGGCCGTTGTAGGTCTCGGGGTAGACCTCAAGGGGGATGGCCCACCCGATCATGCCGTAGAGCATCATCTCCCGGTAGCCGTCCGGCAGGTTGTCGAGAACCACCTGGCGCACCGCCTGCATCGACTCCCGGCGATCGTCGGGCAGTTCGGCGAGGTAGTCCTGCACCGTTTGCGCTTCGCTCTTGACCATCGATCCCTCCTGGTATCACAGTGTAGCCGGCCCAGTGTAGGAAACACGCGAAGTTGGACGCAAGCGTGACACGGGGCATTCGTGGGCTGTCCCCCATCGAGGGGTTCGCATATAATCCGAGTAGATGCCTTAATGCGAGGCTACGCGAGGCGCCCGGCCCGCGCCTGGACGCTCGCGAACCCGACGGAGCTTGTGGCTTGAGATACAGGACGCTCGGCAACACCGAACTCGAACTGTCGGAGGTCGGATTCGGCCTCTGGACGCTTGCGGCCGGAGGCGGGTCGCTCGTGAATGAGGAGGAGGCCGTCAGCCTGCTGGTCAGGGCGTTTGACCTGGGCGTCACGTTCTACGACACCGCCGACACCTACGGTGACGGATACGGCGAGAGCGTGCTGGCGAGGGCGCTTATGCGCCAGCGCCACGACATCGTAATCGCGACGAAGGTCGGCTATGACATGTACACCACGGTCCTGGACCCTACTCCCAGGCCGCGCGAGCAGAACTTCAGCCCCCGCTACGTCCGTTACGCCTGCGAGCAGAGCCTGCGTAGGCTGGACACCGACTACATTGACCTGTACCAGCTTCACAACCCTACCATGTACCAGTTGGAGGACGACGAGCTGTTCGACACGCTGGACAACCTGGTACGGGAGGGCAAGATAAGGTACTACGGTTTCGCCCCGGAGCCGGGCGTGCCGTGGGACGAGGAGGCCGAGGCGGCCATGCAGGAGCGGAGTGGGCGCGCGCTGCAACTGGTGTACAACATGCTGGAGCAGCGACCCGCACGCGACTTGTTCCCCATCGCGGGTGAGACGAACACCGGGCTCATAGCCAGGGAGCCGCACGCGCGGGGCGCCCTGGCAGCGGCCCGCACGTCGCCGGACGCGACGGAGGACCGCGAGGGCGACCTGGAGCACGGCGCGCCGATGCCCGGCGCGGGCGAGCTCGACGGACTGGGCTTCCTGACCAGCAACCTCGATCTAACGATGGGCCAGATGGCTATCAGGTTCGTCCTGGCGGAGCCGCTGGTGGCGTCGGCGTTGCCGAACGTCGCCGCCGCTGAGCAGCTGGAGGAGTTCGCCGCCGCGTCGGACGGCGAGGACATTCCGGAGGAGTTCCTGGAGCGGCTGAGAGAGCTGTACGACGAGGGCGGGCTGCCGGACGCGCATGGGCCGCTGAGCGGGACGGCTGCCTGAGAGACGGCTCTCTCAGTCTCGGTCGGCGGACCTGCTAGCGGAGTTCCGACGCGGCTGTCCACCCTGCAACTCGCCGTAGGACCGGCCGGGGCCTTGCGGGGACCGGCGGTTGCCGCGATTGCGTCTCCTGGGCAGCAGCCGCCTCATCTCGCCTTCTATCAGGCGAAAGTCCCTTTGCGGCAGCAGGTGCAGCACGTCGAAGAACGCCAGGGGCCAGTCCTCGGGAGCCCATCGCTTTACGTACTCCAGCCTGGGGCCGAGCACCAGCGCGTCGATAAAGTCCTTCTCCGTCAGAACGATGTCGGGGCTCAACTCCACGCTGTAGCGGCGGTGCATCATCGAGCCGTTGGGCTTCCAGATGCCCCGGTTGGTCTCGTAGCAAGGGGACGTGACAGTGGCGGTGGCGACCCACTTGCGCAGTTCCTTCACGTAGAACAGAAAGCGGTCGTTCGGCTGCATCCTTTCGGCGCGTCGGCGGTACTTGGAGCCGAAGGCGTACTCGCTGAAACCAATTTCCCTGGCGACCTCGTAGTTCTCCAGGGTCTCGACTATCATCCAGAAGTTCTTTCCCATTGGCGTGTACCCCGTCCGGGTGGAACCGTCCCGCCGCGAGCGCGGGCCGCTCGCACGGGCAGGCAGATATTCCGGCCATTGTACCACTAAATCCGCGGCGGCAAACTCAGCGCGCCTCGCGGAGCACGTTGTACAGGTGCAGGTAGAGTTTGAACGCCTCCCTCGCGAACACAGCGGGGCTCGCGGACCGTGTTGGATCGACGTGGCGAAAGAACGAGAACTCGGTGTAGTAGACGTTCCCGCCGTCGCGCATGGCTTTCGCCATGCGCCTCGACTCCTCGGACGGCACCAGCTCGTCCTGCCTGTCGTGCATGATGAGCGTGCGCGCGCTGAGCCGGTCTATGCCTTCGCTTGGGGAGATGGCGGCGAGATGCGCAAGCGTCCGCTCGGGGAGCTGCGCCAACAGCCCTTCCGCCTCATCGAGCGTGGGCCCCGAAAGCAGCGCCCACACCACGCGAGCCTCCGGCGAGAGCGCTTCCCCGTCCACGACCGCGTCGGTGGACCCGCCCTCGAACCTGGCCGAGAGCAGCGCCCTCTCGTCGGGGTCCGGCACCGCCTCCACCAGGTGCGAAGCCACCACCTCAACGCTCAACCGGTTGGGCTCCCACGCTTCGGAGTCGTCGCCGTAGAAGCGGCTCTCAGTGACTACGGACTTCACCAGGTCCCTCGCGTCGTAGTAGCCGCCGAAGAAGTTCACAAACTGCACCTCGTCGCGTATACGGTCGTCCTGGGCCGCCACCGCAGCCAGGGACGCGCCGACGCAGAAACCTCCCATGCCCAGCCTGTTGGGGTCCACCTCCTTCAGGGTTTGCATGTGGCGGAACGCCGCCACCAGGTTCTCTACTTCCTCCACATGAACCCGCTTCTGGGTCATCCTGTCCGACCAGGGAATCATCACGACCAGTCCGGCTCGGGCAAGGCCCCGGGCCAAGTTCACGACGCGCTCATCGTCCTTGCCTGCCGGGTTGACGCCCAGGAAGAGCAGCACCGCGCCATGCTTGCCGCCGGCGGCGGGAACGTACAGATCAGCATTCTCCTCACTGCCGCCGCTCGCGTAGACCACCGGCCGCCGCGTGGGTTCGCCGACGAACCACTGCTGCGGCTTGACGGGAATCGCAGGCAGAAGCTGCGGGACCAGTAGCAGCGTGTGGGAAGCGGTGCGCACCTGGGGCGTGGCGGCGAGCGCGACCCCGAGCACCACCAGCCATCCCAGCGCGATAAGCTTCAGCAGACGGGAGCGGCGAGGCAGCATGCCGTCGGTCTCCTTTCTAGCGGAGCGGCCGCGCCATCTACCGGGGAGCGAGCGGCATAGGGCCGCGTCGGACCGCGCGGTACGTGGCGAAACGGCGTCCGGCCCAGCTTTGACAGGTCTCAGAAGTCGGTGTTAACCTAGCTCCATTCACTATACTACAGCTTTTCGATGCTTTGTCCGCAACCAGGAGCGGGCGAGGGAAGTGTCGCTGCTGCGCCGGTGATCAATGGTGTGACATGGCCGTGGTCAAGACACTTGGGCGTTTGGTGGGCGGGGCGTTGCTCGCCACCGGCGGCTGGAGGCTGGGAGAGTACATAAGCGCCACCTGGGGGCCGGAGTACTACGTTCACTGGGTGTTCGGACTGGCCACATTCGGTGGGCTGCTGGGCATCGCGGCCACGCCATACGTGGGCAGCAGGCTGGCGGGCGTGTTGGCTTCCCAGGCCGAGGGCGTGCCAACCTCTCGGCTCGTCTCGGGAGTCGCCGGCGTGGCGATCGGGCTGCTGCTTGCGCTGCTGTTGGCCATACCAGTGGCGCGGCTTCCCGGCTGGTTCGGCATCGCGCTGCCGGCCGCTCTCTCGATGCTGTTCGCCTACCTTGGCGGCGCCTTCATGCTTTCGCCCAGGCGCGACCTCTTCCAGGGCTTCTTTCCTCACGGTTCCACCGGAGTCTCGATCAACGGCAGCTCGCCTGCCTCCCCGAGGATCCTTCTCGACACCAGCGCAATCATCGACGGGCGCATAGCCGACATAAGCCACACCGGGTTCGTTCTGGGCTGCCTCGTGGTGCCGAACTTCGTGCTGAACGAGCTCCAGCGGGTTGCCGATTCCAGCGACGGACTGCGCCGCAACCGGGGCAGGCGCGGGCTCGAGGTGCTCAACAGGCTTCGCGACGGCGGCGGCGTCGAGATCGAAATCATGGAAGTAGAAGACGCCGACGGCCAGCAGGTCGACAGCCGTCTCGTGGAGCTGGCGAAGAGCCTCAACGCCTCGATCATAACCACGGACTTCAACCTCAACCGTGTGGCGCAGTTCCACGGGGTGACCGTGCTCAACATCAACGAGCTCGCCACCTCGCTGCGGCCCGCGTTCCTGCCTGGCGAGGTTTCCACCGTCACGGTGTTGCAGGACGGCCGGGAAGAGGGCCAGGGCGTGGGATTCCTGGACGACGGCACCATGATGGTCGTCGAGGGCGGCGCGGAGTACAAGGGCAGCGACCTGGAGGTCGTGATAACGCGTGTGCTCCAGACATCGTCCGGATGCATCGTGTTCGCAAGGCCACGGAGAGCCTGAAGGTGTCCAAAGGCGGCCCGATAGAACGTGGCGGCAGCATTCCGACGGCGTCGGCCATCGTGGTCGCGGCCGGTCGCGGCGACCGCATGGGCGGCGGGGACAAGATTTTCGACCCCCTTCCAGGCGCGCGCGACAAGCCAGCCCTGGCGTTCAGCGTCGAGGTGCTGGAGGCGAGCCCCCACGTGGACGCGATTGTCCTGGTCGTCTCGTCGGACAGGGTGTCGCGGTGCGAAACGCTGGCGTGCGAACGCGGCTGGAGCAAAGTCGCCGGCGTGTGGCCCGGCGGCGACCGGCGGCAAGACTCGGTGGCCTCTGGACTGAGCCGGCTGCCGGACGCCGAGTGGGTTGTCGTCCACGATGGCGCGCGCCCGTTCCTCACCGCCGAGATGCTCGTCCGCGGCCTGTGCGCGGCGCGTCATACCGGGGCCGCCGTCGCCGCCGTGCCGGTCACGGACACCATCAAGAGGGTGGACCCGGACGGCTTTTCGGCGGGCACGCTCGACAGGGAACGCCTACGCAGCGTGCAGACTCCACAGGTGTTCCGCCGCGACCTGCTCGCCAAGGCCCACGCCCATGCGGACGGTCTCTTCACGGATGACGCCGCGATGGTCGAGGACGTGGGCGGCAGGGTGCGCCTGTTCGAGGGCGCGCGAGACAACATCAAGCTCACCACGCCAGAGGACTACGCGGCTGCCGAAGCGATTCTGGCCCGATGGTCGGCGACGGCCGGCGGAGCATGACGGCGCGCACCGGCATCGGCGTGGACGTTCACCCCCTGGCGGAGGGACGCAGGCTGGTGCTCGGGGGAGTGGATGTGCCCTACCGCCTGGGACTGGATGGCCACAGCGACGGCGACGTGCTCGCCCACGCTGTCATAGACGCCATGCTCGGCGCGGCGGGACTGGGGGACATTGGGGACCACTTCCCGCCCGGCGACCCGCGGTACAAGGGAATCGAGAGCATAGAATTGGTGGCCCGGACCGTCGCCATCCTGGCCGCCAGGCGTTGGCGCGCCACCTATGTAGATGCTACAATTGTGGCTCAGCGCCCCAAGCTCAAACCCCACCTCGGCAGGATGAGCGCGAGGCTTGCCTCGGCGCTCGGCGTGTCCTGCGAGGATGTAAACGTCAAGGCCACGACCACCGACGGGCTGGGATTCGCAGGCCGGTCGGAGGGAATCGCGGGCCTCGCCGTAGCCACCGTCGAAAAGATAGTATGAGACTGTACAATACCCTGTCCGGCACCAGGGAAGAGTTCGCCACCGCAGACGGCAAAGTCAGAATGTACGTCTGCGGCATCACGCCATACTCGTCCTCGCATCTCGGCCACGCCATGTCGTCCGTCGCGTTCGACATGGTGCGGCGCTACCTCGAATTCAAGGGGTTCGAGGTGCTGCACGTCCAGAACTTCACAGACGTGGACGACAAGATGATCCAGGCTGCCGCCGAGAACGGCACTTCCATGAGCGAGCTCGCCGAGGCAAACATCGAAGCGTACCTCGACGAGATGGACGCGCTGGGCGTGCTCCGCGCACACAACTACCCGCGCGCTACGGGCGAGATAGACAAGATCATCGAGATGATCCAAGGGCTCGAAGGGAAGAGTTTCGCCTACGCCGTGGGCGGCGACGTGTACTTTCGGGTAAGCTCCGACGCCGACTACGGCAAGCTGAGCCGCAGGAGCCTGGACAGCCTGATGGCCGGCGCGAGGGTCGAGATCGACGAGTCCAAAGAGAACGAAATGGACTTCGCTCTCTGGAAGGCGCAGAAGCCGGGAGAACCGTACTGGGACAGCCCCTGGGGACCCGGCAGACCCGGATGGCACATCGAGTGCAGCGCCATGTCGCTCGCGTACCTTGGCGAACGGGTCGACATCCACGGCGGCGGCCAGGACCTGGTCTTCCCGCACCATGAGAACGAGATCGCGCAATCCGAGTCTTTCACCGAGCGCGAGCCATTCGCCCGGTTCTGGCTGCACAACGGCCTGCTGCGGCTCGGCGAAGACAAGATGAGCAAGTCTCAGGGCAACATCATCTCGATAAGGGAGGCGCTGGGCAGTTACAGCGGCGACGCGCTGCGGCTGTTCATCCTCAGCTCGCACTACCGCAGCCCTTTGGTGTACAACGATGGCGCCGTGGCGGCCCAGGAGCGCGCCTTAGAACGGCTGCGCAACGCGATTGCCCTGGAGGGCGGCGCGGCGGCCGGCGGCGCGGCCGTCGACGCTGTTCCCTTCCGAGAGCGCTTCGTCGAGGCCATGGACGACGACCTGAACACGCCCAGGGCGCTTGCCGCCCTGTTCGACCTGGCAAGGTCCATCAACCGCGGGCACGAGGAGGGCGCGGACATATCGGACGCACAGTCCGAGTTGCGCGAGCTCGCGGGTCTCCTCGGCCTGACGCTGAACGCCCCGGAACGAGGCGGGGGCGCGGATGTCGAGCGGTACGTCGAGTTGCTGATAGATGTGCGCTCCTTGCTTCGGGAGGCCAGGCAGTACGCTCTCGCGGACCAGATCCGCGACGGCCTCGCCGACCTGGGAGTGACGCTCGAAGACAAGCCGCAGGGCACCACCTGGCGCGCCGGCCGACCGTAGCCGGCACGCACGTGAAGATACACCGGTGAACACCGGCCTGCTTCGGGACCTGACTGGCCTGCTCGGCTCCGGCAACGTCTCCACCGACCAGAAGCACCTCGACGACTACGCCGGCGACGCCCTGGGCGACTACCGCGCGTTCGGTGCGGTGCACCGGCTGGACGCCCGGCCCGAGGCGGTCGCCTGGCCCACCACCACCGAAGACGTGTCCCGCGTGCTCAGGCTCGCCAACCGCCTGGACGTGCCGGTGGTGCCATACGGCGGCGGCACGGGGGTTATGGGCGCCGCGGTTTCAAACGACGGCTGCATCGTGCTGAACCTCCAGCGCATGAACCGCGTTTGTCGCGTGAGCCGACGCGACATGACCATCCGCGCGCAGGCGGGCGTCGTACTGGAGTCAGCCGCGGCGGCGCTGCGCTCCGAGGGACTGCTGCTGGGCCACGACCCTTGGAGCCGCCCAATAGCCACGGTGGGCGGCGCGCTTTCCACGAACGGGGTGGGCTACACCGCGGCAAAGTACGGGCCGATGGGCGACCAAGCGATGGGTCTGGAAGCGGTGCTCCCCGACGGCGAGATCGTGCGCACCCAGGAGGTGCCCAAGCGCTCCTACGGACCGTCGCTCGCGCACCTGCTCATTGGCACCGAGGGCACGCTGGGCGTCATCACCGAGGCGACGCTGCGTGCCTTCCCGCTGCCCGAACGGCGCATATTGCGCGCTATAGAATTCCCCAGCTTCGAGGCCGGATTCGAGGCGGTCGTGGCCATGTACGCCGAGGGTGTCCAACCCGCCATGCTGGACTACGGCGAGGAGCTTTGGCGCGATGGCGAGTCCGTAGAGACCGACGCCACCGTGTACCTTGCGTTCGAGGGTTTTTCCGAGGAGGCCGAGGCACACGACGGCAGAGCCGTGAAGATTTGCGAGTCTATGGGCGGGCGCCCTGCCATCGAGGGCGAGGCCGAACACTTCTGGCGCACGCGCCACGCACCGGGCGAGCGATATCTTCGGCAGGTGCTGCAGAGCGGCGACGTGGCCGGCGCCAGGCGGGCCCGCAGCGAGTATCGCATGGAGTACCTGCACGTCGCGCTGCCCGTGTCCAGAGTGCTCGAGTACCGCCGCCGCTGCCAGGAGCTGTTGCGGGAAAGGCGGGCCATTGTGAGGGAGTGGTCGCTGTGGGCGCGCCCGGAGATGCTGTCGTTCCTGTTCCTGGAAGAGGATGACGGCGGCGGGCAGACCTCCGCGGACATGGCCGAAGTCGTTGACAGAACGCTAACTCTCGCGCAGGATATGGGCGGCACGATGGAGTATTGCCACGGCGTGGGCGTGAAGCTCGCCCACCTGATGGAGCGCGAGTTGGGCGCGGGCATGAGCGCCGCGCAAAAGATCAAGCGCGCCCTGGACCCGCGAAACATCCTGAACCCGGGCAAGCAGCTGGGCTAGGCGGCGGCCCTGAGAACCCGATTCGATCTAAAGGCAACGGCAGCGCAGGAGGCTAGCACATGCTGATAACCACCACCTACGAAATCGAGGGCAAGCGCATAGTCAGCGTTCTGGGCATGGTACGGGGCAACACCGTGCGCGCCCGCGCGATTGGCCGCGACATAATGGCCGGCCTGCGCAGCATCGCGGGCGGCGAAATACCCGAGTACACCAACCTCATGTCGCAGGCCCGCGACGAAGCGGTCGAGCGCATGACCAGATCGGCGGAGCAGCAGGGCGCGAACGCCGTTGTCGGCACTCGGTTCACGACCTCCGGCATCATGAACGGCGCGTCCGAGATACTCGCCTACGGCACGGCGGTGGTGGTGGAGTAGGGGGCCTTTAGTTCAGGACTGGAGGCGCTCCAGCTTTCCGACAAGCTGAACTACCTGATTGAGGCCATTCTCCACCATCTCTCGCGGCATCCAGCCCTCGTAGAAATTGATGTGAAGTGAGCTGGCGGCGTGGAAGAGCGTCCGCAGTTGCTCGTAGCCCGACTCGTCCGACAATCGATTTATCACCCGGTAGAGTTCGGCATGGCCGTTGTGGCGCCAGTCGCGGGCCTCGGCCGCGGCCTTCACCATCTGCGCGGCGGCGCCCCATCCCTTCTCGGTCGCCTGCGCCAAGTCGCCTTCGTCCAGGTATTTCAAGACTTTCGCCATGAAATCACGGCCAGTAGCGTTGTGGTACTCGATACGTTCTAGAGATGCCATCGACTCTCGCTGGGGGCCCTTCGGCCTACAGGAAGTCCTTTGGGTCGCAGGCCATTGTAGCACAATACTTCAACGACGCACCCGCACCCTGGCGCCGACGCCCGCGCTGAATTGTCGGGCGGCGCTGGCGTTACGGACGGCAATCTCCACGGTGCCGTGGCTGCCCACTATGGCCAGCACCCCGCCGGCCTCTTCGTATGAGCGGCTGAGGCCCTCTACGCGCAGGCCTTCCATCTCCACAACAACGCCGCCCGCCCCGCCGTCGCAGAGGGCGATGTTGCTGATGAGGTTGCCGTAGCGGTCCACGTGGACCACGCGGCCCTCGATTTCACCATCGCCCTCTGCAGGTGGCGGCACGTTCAGCCAGATCATCTCACCGACCGGCGGTCCGAACTCCTCAGGCGGCACTCCCACAGACAGGTACGCCGCGGCGGGCGCGAACACGTCCCGGCCGTGGAACGTTTGGCTCACCTCGGGGAGGCGGTAGCGGGCGTTGGCCAGCTCGAAGGCGCGGCAACCCGGTGGCAATGGAGCGCGTATCGGCGATAGCCACTCAGCGCGCGGATCGTGGCCCGAGCCGTAGCGCGCCAGCGCGTGGGTGAGCAGACCGTTGTCGGGCGCCACGTAGGAGGCGTCGGGAGTGACCAGCAGCAAGGGCTTGCGCCTGCCGCCCACGCCGGGGTCCACGACGGCCAGGTGCACGGCGCCGGCGGGGAAGTAGCGGACCGCCTCGGCCAGCACGAACGCGCCGTGGGGCACGTTCTGCGGCGGCACCTCGTGAGACACGTCCACCAGAGCCAGGCCGGGATTGATGCCCAGCATGACGCCCTTCATCGCGGCGACGTAGCCATCCGCCGTGCCAAAGTCGGTCGTGAGGGTGGCTATGGGCAGAGCCGCTATGCCGGCTTCGGCCACCTCACGTTATCCCCAGTATGTTCAGAATCCTGGGGCTTGCGCTCACGATGGAGATGAGAATGAACACAACCACCAGCGCAATGGTGAACTGGAAGAGCGTGCGCTCGATTCCGCGGCGCGTGCGGAACGAGCCCTCCGCGGAGCCGAAGAGGCCAGTTCCCTGCCCGCGCACCTGCACGAGGATGACCACGGTCAGCAGTATGGATAGCAGTATCTGGATGATGTTGAGCGCCGTCATTTAGCCTCTCGCCATGCCGCTAGGAATTGTCATTGTAAAGCTCAATTATACTGCGCGCCAGGTTCGCTGAGTCGTGGCCCACCGGGTGCGCCGTGTCGATCACGTCGCGGAATACTATCTTCGCGTGGCGCACTGGACGTCCGTCGCTGACCACGGTTTCGCCCAGAAAGCGGTCCCCGAAATCAATGGGCCTGCTATTAGCGATTACATAGTCGACGATGTTGTCGAACGTGTGAGCCTGGATGGCCTCGAGGTGGTCCTCCACGCTGTAGCCGTCGGTCTCGCCTTTCTGGGTCGCCACGTTGCAGACGTATATCTTGAGGGATTCGGATTTTTTCAGCGCTTCGGTAATGCCGCCCACCAGCAGGTTGGGCAGCACACTGGTGTACAGGCTGCCGGGGCCCAGGACTACAACGTCGCTATCGCGTATCGCGTCCACCGCGCTCAGCGAGGCGCGCGCGTCAGCCGGCTCGATCATCAGCCGCTCGACCGCGCCTCCGCTTTCCCCTATCTGCGACTCGCCGTGAACCACAGCGCCGTCCTTCAGCTCCGCCGACAGCGTAAGGCTTGCCGCGGTCGCCGGTATAATGTCGCCGCGAACGGCGAGCACCTTGCTGGAGTGGCTGAGGGCCTCTTCGAAGTTCTGGGTTATGTCGGTCATGGCCACGATGAACAGATTACCGAAACTGTGGCCCCGCAGGCCGTTGCCCCTGTCGAACCTGTACTGGAACAGCTCCCTGACGAGTGGCTCGGAGTCCGAGAGGGCGACCAGGCAGTTGCGGAAGTCGCCTGGGGGCGGCACGCCCAGCTCCTCTCGGAGGCGCCCTGAACTGCCGCCGTTGTCGCCAACGGACACGACCGCGGTGAGATTGTCGGAATGCGCCTTCATCCCCCTGAGCAGCCGCGAAAGGCCGGTGCCGCCTCCGATCACGACAACGCGCGGCCCCTTCTCCCTCGATCGCCGCGTGTAGATCGCATCCGCAAGGCCGTCTATGGTCTTGGACGCGAGCACGAGAGGCCCCACCGAGCGGTAGAGGCCGTACACCGCCAGCGCTAAGACCGCTACACCCAGCACGAGCATGAACACGCCCTCCAGGTACAGCGGCAGAAAGTCGGGGAAGCCCAGGGAAAAGAGCTTGCGCATCAGGAACGCCAGCCCGATGGAGCACAGGGATATGCCGGTCGCTCCGAGCAGTAGCCAGCGCTTGACGCCCAGGCCGGGGTACAACAGCTTCAGCACCGCGTGGCGCGGGGACGGTGACCACGAGGCCGTGCCTACGCCGGCCGACACCGGACGGTCGAATGGGGCCGCATCGCCCGCGCCGCTCATACTCTCTCGCGCTTCAGCGCATCGAGCCGGCGATTAAGCTCATCCGACGCCAGCTTGGGGTTCGCCCTTCCCTTGGTTATCCGCATGACCTGGCCGACCAGAAAGCGCATAACCGTTTCCTTGCCGTCCAGGTACTCCTCCACCGGCTTCGGGTTGGCGCTGATGGCCTCGGCCACCGCAAGCCCAATGGCGTCGGTGTCGCTGATCTGGCTTGTGCCGGACTCCTCGGCGATCCGCTTAGGCGACGCCCCGGTGGAGTACATCTGCTCGAACACGTCCTTGGCCATGCTGGAGGACAAGACGCCGGAGTCTACCAATCCCACCAGCTCGACGATCTGCGCCGGCCGCACTTTCACGTCCTCCGGGGACTCGCCGGACAGATTCATCAACCTGAGCAGCTCGCCCGAAATCCAGTTGGCCACCGGCTTGGCGAGCTCCGCGCGGGGCGGTGCGCCGAGGGCGGCCTCGAAGTAGTCGGCCATCTCCCTGGACGCCGTCAACAGGCCTGCGTCGTAGGCCGAGAGACCGTACAGCTCCACGAAGCGCCGCTCGCGCACGTGGGGAAGCTCGGGCAGCAGCTCACGAACGCTCTCGACCCACGCAGGGTCGATCTGCAGCGGCGGCAGGTCCGGCTCGGGGAAGTAACGGTAGTCGGAAGCGTACTCCTTGCTGCGTTGCGATAGCGTCTCTTCCCTTTCGTCGTTCCAGCCGCGGGTCTCCTGCTCGATGCGGCCGCCGCGCTCCAGCACGGATGCCTGCCGCTCCGTCTCGAACTCGAGCGCGCGGTAGACCGAGCGGAAGCTGTTCATGTTCTTGACCTCGACCTTGGGGCCAAGCTCGGAAGCGCCCCTGGGCCGTGTGCTTATGTTGGCGTCACAGCGGAAGCTGCCCTCTTCCATGTTGGCGCTGCTCACGCCTATGTAACGAAGAATCGAGTGCAGCCGCGTCAGGTAAGCCCTGGCCTCCTCCGGGGAGCGCATGTCCGGCTCGCTCACAACTTCCATGAGCGGAACGCCCGCGCGGTTCACGTCCAGCAGGCTGTAGCCCTCTCCGAAAGGCTCGCTGCGGTGCATCAGCTTGGCGACGTCTTCCTCCAGGTGCACGCGGGTAATCCCAACACATTTGCCCTGGCCGCCCACGTCGATTTCCAGGCCGCCGTCGAGAGCGATTGGCACGTCGTATTGGGAAATCTGGTAGCCCTTCATCAGATCGGGATAAGGGTAGTTCTTGCGGTCGAACTTGGTGTGCCCCGAAATCCGGCACCCCAGCGCCAGACCCGTGCGCACAACCAGCTCCACAGCGCGCCGGTTGATGACCGGAAGCACACCGGGCATACCCAGGCATACGGGGCAGACTACGGTGTTGGGTGCGGCTTCCTGGTAGCCGGCGCTACAGGAGCAGAACATCTTGCTCCTGGTAAGCAATTGGGCGTGGACTTCCAACCCTATTACGATTTCGTAGTCCATGGCAGGTGGGGAACTTCTCTCCGAAGTGGCGGGAGCGACGGAATATGTGCGCCAAAGTATAGCCCACGCGGGCGCTCAAAGGCAATTCGACGCGGGCGCGCGGGTGCTCACAATGCCTCATCCTCGGGCCAAGCGCCCGCGCCCACGAGGGGGACGAAACGGCAGGCCCCGAGCGAGGAGACGGCCAGACCGCCGGACGACTTGACTACCCTCATCAGCTCTTGCGAGTGCATCGATCCAACGGGCGCGACCAGCCTGCCGCCATCGGCCAACTGCGCGAGCAGCTCGTTGGGAATCTTGGGGGCGCCGGCCGCGACGACGATCACGTCGAACGGCGCGCCCTCGGGCCAGCCGAGGCCGCTCCCCGCCAGGCGCACCTCCACGTTGGCATACCGGAGCGACCGCAGGCGGTGCTCGGCGCTCCGCGCCAGCGGCTCCACGCGCTCCACGCTCACAACGCTGACGGCGAGCCTGGATAGCACCGCAGCCTGGTATCCGCTGCCGGCCCCGATTTCGAGCACCCGGTCGTTGGGGCGCACCCGCGCGGCGCTGAGGGTGAGCGCCACGATGTAGGGTTGGGAGATGCTCTGGCCGTAGCCGATGGGCAGCGCCACGTCCTCGTAGGCCAGATGCGCGGCCTCCTCAGGCACGAAAAGCTCCCGCGGCACTTGCTCAAGGGCGCGCAGCACGCGCCTGTCGTCGATCTCCGTCGCAAGCCGCCCGAACAGGCGGCGCTTCGCTGATTCCACGTGTCGGCTCCCGTTGTCCCGGTCCGGCCCGCGCCGCCCGGCGATTGGCGCGAGGCGCTAGCGGCGGGCGCGGCCCCACCCACGCACCGGCCAGATTCTGAAGTAGGCCTTGCCCACGATCGCGGAGCGGCGCACCGGGCCGAAGTGGCGGCTGTCGGTTCCCCTGCCGCGGTTATCGCTCAGCGCGAAGATCTCATCTTCAGCCAGCGACCAGTCTCGGCACTCGAGGCCCACCGAGGCCGGCAGCCCGCCGAGGTACGGCTCCGGCAGGTGGGCGCCGTCAACGTACAACGAGCCGTGCGCCAGGCGCACCGACTCGCCGGGCAGACCCACCACGCGCTTGAGGTCGTGCACCGCCGGATCGCCGGGGTTGCGGAGGACGACCACGTCGCCCCTCGCGACGGCTCAAGTACCGTATGGACCGACAAACAGCAGCTCGCCGGACCGATAGCAGGGCTCCATACTGCGGCCCCGAATGAGGTAGAGTCTAATCAGGATACGCTCCTTTTTCGGGCAGCCGGCAGCCGCGGTTTTGGGGCCGCACCGCCACTCGCGGCTCCGTCTTGCCAGCCTGCACAGAGGCGGCGGCTAGGTGCGCGGGGGTTGCGAGACGCGGCCTGTTCCTGTATCTTCATAGTTGCAATCATCAACAGAAAAGGAAGGATACTGCTATGAACATTGCGTCGACTCTCAAGCGCTTTTCCCCGGTGCGCACGGCGCGCGCCCACTGCGACATTCCTTGCGGCATCTACGACCCCATCGCGGCCAAGATCGCGGCCCAGACCGTGCTCAAGATGGTGGTGAGAATAGAGTCGCTGGGCGGCGACCATGACGTCACCACCCACAACACCTTCTCCCGCTACGTGGCGGCGAAGGAGGAGCACGCCGACCTTTGCAAGCGCGAGCTCAACATCCTCGGCAACGACTACTTCAAGCCCAACCACCTCGAAGACCACCCGGACCTGCCGGCGAAGTTCATGGCCGCCACCGGTCTGTGCTCGCAGAACAAGCAGGGCGTGAGCCGCGAGGCCGCCGAGGGCCTGGTCGCCGCCGTCGACGAGATAGCCACGATCTACTGGGCCACGAAGGGGGTGGAGTACAGCGACCCCGTAGCCGAGGTGCGATTCGGCGCGTAACCCCACGCGACGCCTGCGGCGCTAAAGCGCGGCAGGCTGACGCCAACGACCAATAGAGGGGCGGTTCTCCGCGAGAGGCCGCCCTTTTTGACGCCCCCTGCGCTACTTGTAGTCCTCACGCGGCGGGCTGAAGATGTCGAGCGCCATCGACCAGCCATCCCAGCCGACCAGCCCGTGCTCCACGCCGCCCGGTATCACGTAGGCGTCTCCCTGGCGCAGCCGCTTGGTCTCGCCGCCTACCGTGAACTCGAACTCGCCCTGGAGCACAATCCCCGCCTGCTCGTGGGGGTGGGTGTGCGTTGGGACGACCGCGTTGGGCGCTATTTCCACCATGCTCATCATTATCTTGTCGCCCCACATGGGCCGCAGCGTGACGCCGGGGGCCAGCTCCTTGCGCTCTATCTCCGACGGGTCGAAAAAGTACGACACTCTATCCTCCTGTGCTGCCGCTCGAGGCCACTCGTGTCCCGCGGTGCGGCCCCGGCTACAGGCCCGCCCTCTTCTGCGCCTTGGCGTTGGCGATAGACAGGCAGGCGGTAATGAAGTCGTTGACGGGTGTTTCCACGCCGACCTCTTTGCCGATCCTGGAAACTGCGCCGTTCAGCAGCATAACCTCCAGGGGATTGCCGGACTGCAGGTCCAGGAACATGGAAGACGTCAGCTCTTCGCTGGTTTCCTGGAACTCGGCCATGGTGGCTTCCACGAGGTCGTCGTCCAGCGCGACGCCGCTCGCCCGGCCCGCCGCGGCCGCCTCACGCATCACGCGCCAGGTCAGCTCCAGGGTCTCGGGGCGGGCCAGCACCTCTGTGAACGATGGCTCGCGAGTGATGCAGACCATGCCGCTGAGCGCGCAGATGAAGACGAGCTTGTTCCAAAGCGCCTTGGCAACGTCGCCTGACAACTCTATGTCGACGCCCGCGGCGGAGAATGCGTCGCGAATGGCAGCACCGCGCGGCGAGTCGCGTCCATCGGCCTCGCCGAACACGATGCGGCAGTGGCCGCCGACCTCGGCGATCAGGCCCGGCCCGGCGCGCAACGCGTGGATGTAGGCGGCCCCGGCGATGACCCTGTCGCGCCCGAACGCCCCGGCGAGCTGGTCCGCGCTTCCGATTCCGTTCTGAAGCGTCAGGATGGTCGTGTCATCGCCCACGGCGGGACGGATGACCTCGAACGCCTGGGGGTTGTGGTAACCTTTGACGCAGAAGAGCACGAGTTGGGCCGTCCAGTCGCCGGGGGCTTGCTCGACCGCCGGCGACTGGACGGTGTAATCGCCCGCTGCCACGCTCTCCACGCGCAGCCCGTTGGCCTCTATCGCCTCGCGGTGCTCGCCGCGCGCAACGAACACGACGTCCTCGCCGTTCCTGGCGAGGGCCGCGCCGAAGTAGCCGCCCACTGCGCCCGTTCCCATCACAAGCACACGCATGAAATGCTCCTTGATCCGCCCTGCAACGGGAGCGGCATATTGTCGAGGAGCCGCCGCCGCGCGCGCCGCTCCACAGGAGCCTATGATATAGCCGGGCCGCGCAGTCCGCAAACGCGGACCAGCCGCGCAGTGTGCGACTGGACAGGCCTGAATCCCGTCTCTGTCGTTGGATGCCATGCCACGGGCCAGGTTTGACACGCAATGCGCCCAACTTTACACTTGGCCGCGTACTACAAACCCGCACACCCGCCAGACGCGCCGCCCGCGAGGAGGCTTGCCATGAAGTTCGGACTACTTTACGAGATGCAGCGACCCCACGAGGACTTCAAGATCGACTATACGGCGTTGATCGAGGAGACGATCGAGCAGTGCCAACTGGCGGACGAGGTTGGCTTCGACTACTTGTGGTTCGTGGAGCACCACTTTCTTACCACGTTCTCCGGTTCCTCGGCGCCCGAGGTGATCATATCCGCGCTCGCCCGGCTCACCAAGCGCATAAGGCTAGGCTTCGGCGTGGTGATTCTGCCGCACCACCGGCCCACGCAGGTCGCAGAGCGCGTGGCCATGGTGGACCACCTGTCCGGCGGCCGAGTGGAGTTCGGCGTGGGCAGGAGCAGCCCATACGAGCAGCTCGGCATGGGCGTGGACCCGAGGGACACCCGCGAGATTATGGAAGAGTCGCTGCGCATGGTGCCCGAGATTTGGCGCACCGAGGGCAACTTCGAGTGGGAGGGCAAGTTCTACAACATCCCGCCCCGCGAGATTCTGCCCAAGCCAAAGCAGGACCCGCACCCGCCCATCTGGATGGCCTGCACCCAGCCATCGAGCTATGAAATGGCGGCGGAAAACGGCATCGGCGTGCTCTCATTCGGGTCGGGCGCGCCGGCCGGAATGAAACAGTACGTGGACAAGTACCGCGAGGACATCAAGAGCGCCAATCCGGTCGGCTCGGCCGTCAACAACCAGTGGGCCAGCTTCACACTGGGCCACTGCGGCGACAACAACGCCGAGGCCCAGGAGTTGGGCGCTCGCGCTATCAAGGAGTTCTTCGGCCCGAACCGGCCCTACTCCTCCGACCGGCAGGAGACCTACGAGCGGCTGCTCGAGTCGTGGGGCGGAGTGCCCGATCACCTGCAGACCAACTTCCAGCGCTTCCTCGGCGGCGAGGAGGACCTCGGCGGGGGCGGTGTACCTCGCGCGATGCTGGGCGGCCTGCCCGCTGACCTACTGTGCGAACGCGGCGTCATCGTCGCGGGCGACCCCGATAGCTGCATACGCTCGGTGCGGAGGCACGAGGAGATTGGCGCCGACCAGACGCTGCTCATAATGCAGAGCGACCAGATACCTCACAAGAAGGTGATGCGGTCGATCAAGCTGTTCGGCGAACAGGTAATCCCGGCGTTCGGCTAGACGGCGCGGCGGCAGCGGCTACGACCGGCGGGCGGGTTTGAAACCCGCCCCTACAGACGCCGGTTCGCGCGTAATCGGGCCCTTTCGCGTCCTCGGCTAGTCCTTCAGCTCGACTAGCACGTTCACGTAGCGCGTGTCGGAGTTGTTGATGACGCGGTGCACCTGGTGCTCTCCATGGTAGCGCCAAGTGCCCACTTCGGACGGGTTTTGCGCCGTCTCGCCGTCTTCGTACTGCGACGTCAGGCTGCCGCCCTCCACGACCACGGTCACGTAGTCGCGGGGGTGCAGGTGCCAGTCGCTGGCCTGTCCCGGCTCCACCACCAGGTTCCATATCTTCACGTGGTCGTTCTCGAACAGCACTCTTGTCGCGATATCCCCTAGCGGCGCGTCTCCCCTGGGCATGTGACACCTCCAAATTTGGACTTCATACTCCGTCCGCCGCGGGCGTGGGGGTGAGTCAGAAACCCAGCCCTCTTTCCTTCAGGCTGACGAAGCCCCGCGAACCTATGATAACGTGATCCAGCAACTCGATGTCCATCGCCTCGGCGCTGGTGCGGATGCGCCGCGTAACGGCCACGTCCTCCGGGCTGGGCGTCGGGTCGCCGGATGGGTGGTTGTGGGCCATTACGATGGACGGGCAGTTTTCGCGAATCGCGGGCCGCAGCACCTCCGCGACGCGCACCGCGGCGGAGTTCACACTGCCCTTGTACACAGTCTCCTTGGCGAGCACCTTGTTCTTGGTGTTCAGCAGCAGTACGTACAACTCCTCCTGCTTAAGGCCGTTCAGCGTCGAACCCAGTTCGCTCACCACGTCCTGCGGGCAGCTTATGGTTCTTCGCAAAACCGGCTCGGCGTCGGCGACCCTACGGCCCAACTCCACCGCGGCCAGGAGCTGGCAGGCCTTGGCCTCGCTGATGCCCTTGAGCTCACAGAGCCTCCCGAAGGCCACGTCGGACAGTGCGCTCAGCCCGCCAACCTGTACCAGGAGCTGCTGAGACAACGCGACCACGTTTTGCCCCTTTATTCCGGTGCGCAGCAGTATGGCCATCAGCTCGGCGTCGCTCAGGTACTTGGCCCCAATCTCCCTGAGCCGCTCGCGCGGCCTCTGGTCTACGGGAAAGTCGAGAATACGCGCATGATACGCTACCGGGGCCTCCTTTACGACCAATCGACTGCCTCCGTTTATCTCGCCGCGCGCCATCCGCGAACCTACAGTGAACATCTGGGCACACTTTAGCATAAACGTTCGGGCACGGCAACCCGATCGTGCGGCATGAACCTGTTTTAGACTGCCGGGTCTTCTTGCCCGATGGCCCCCGCCCCACTGGATTCCGGCTCGGGGGCCGGAATGACGATTGTGCATGCACCGCGCTTGACACCCGCCATGCAGCACATAGAATAGGCCCTACGGGTCGGGTGCAGGCATACTATGGCCGCCCTGCCCCGACACTGCCGACGAGGAAGCATCGCAATGATAGACAGAGACCGGCTGGTCGCCACGTTCGTGGAGCTGGCGAAGATAGACAGCCCCTCCAGCGAGGAGGAGGAGATCGCCCGGCACCTCGCCGCGACGCTGGAGGAGCTGGGACTGAGTGTCACAAGGGACGCTTACGGCAATGTAATCGGCACCGACGGTGAGGGCGAACCGCTGCTGCTTTCGGCGCACATGGACACCGTCGAGCCGGGGCGCGGCATCGAGCCTGTGGTCGAGGGCGACCGCATCCGCACGAACGAGACCACAATCCTTGGCGGGGACTGCAAGGCCGGCGTGGCCGCCATTCTCGAGGCCATCAGGTCTATCAAGGAAGATGACGTCCCCCACGTTCCCTACCAGGTCGCCTTCACCCGCGAGGAGGAGATTGGGCTGGTAGGCGCTCGCAATCTGGACTTTTCGCTGATACACGTAAAAGAGGCGGTGGTTTTCGACGGCGAAGGCCCTCCCAGCCAGATAACCTCGTCGAGCCCCACCTACATAGGGTTCGAATTCGAGATAACGGGACGCGCGGCGCACGCCGGCGTCGAGCCCGAAAAGGGTCTGTCGGCCATCCGGCTCGCGGCCGAGCTCATCACACGGCTTCCGCAGGGCAGGCTGGACGACGAGACGACGTTCAACGTGGGCACGATAGAGGGCGGCACGGTGCGCAACGCCGTACCCGAAAACGCCAAAGTGAGCGGCGAGTTCAGAAGCCGCAACCTGGAGGCGCTGGACGCGATCCAGGTGCAGCTCGACGACGCCCTGCGAGAGGTGCGGGAGCTGCACCCGGACGCCAGAATCGACGCCCACGTCCACACCGAGTTCGAATCGTACACCCTGACAGAGGACGATCCAGCGACCCTGCACGTGATGGACGTGCTGCGAAGCCTGGGCCTGGAGCCGACGCTGCGGCCCTCCGGCGGCGGCACGGATGGCAACGTGTTCCGCGGCCACGGCATCAGCGCCGTGGTGGTGGGGATGGCCGACCACGGCATGCACACAGTTCGGGAGTACGTGACGATTCCCGACCTGGTCGACGCCGCCCACCTGTGCGAGAGCCTGCTGCGCAGGGAGTAGCCAGCAGTGCGCGTTGAGCTGGCCTACGGACGGGGAGTCCTGCCGGTGGAGCTGCCCGACGACCGCACCACCGTCATAGAGCCTCGCTACGCGCCCGGACTGCCCGACCCCGCGGGCGCCCTGCTCGCCGCCATTCGCAACCCGATAGGCACGCCGCCTCTAAGCCGGCTCGCGCGGTCCGCCGGCAGCGTGGCCATCGCCGTCTGCGACGTCACGCGGCCCATGCCCAGCGCGACAGTGCTGCCGGTGCTGCTGCGCGACCTGTCACACCTTCCGGCGGAGCGAGTCAAGATACTGGTGGCAACCGGCACGCACCGTGCGAACACACCCGACGAGCTCGAGTCCATGCTGGGACGGGAGGTGGTGGCGAAGCATCCCGTGATCAATCACGACGCCTTCGACCCACAGAATCTCGTACACGCTGGAGAGACCGGCGGCGGAATACCCATCTGGCTCAACCGCCACTGGGTGGAGAGCGACCTTCGAATCACGACCGGATTCGTGGAGCCCCACTTCTTCGCCGGCTTCAGCGGCGGCCCCAAGATGGTCGCGCCCGGGCTTGCCGGCTTCGACACCACCATGCGATTGCACGACGCCCGCATGATAGGAGATCCACGCTCCACGTGGGGCGTAACGGAGGGCAACCCGATACACGACGCCATACGCGAGATCGCGCGTCTGACCGGCGTGGGGTTCAGCGTGGACGTCACGATCAACCGCGACCATGCCATCACCAGCGCCTACGCGGGCGAGCTGTTCGCCGTCCACGCCGCCGCGTGCGACGACGCGAGCCGCCGGGCAATGCGGGCCGTTCGCCGCCGCTACGACGTGGTTGTCGCGACGAACAGCGGCTACCCGCTGGACCAGAACCTCTACCAGGCGGTGAAGGGCATTTCGGCGGCGGCGCAGGTGGTTAGGGACGGCGGAGCCATCGTGTGCGCCGCCGAGTGCGTGGACGGCGTGCCAAGCCACGGAGCATACAAGGACATTCTCGCGCAGGGGGCCGGCCCGGCCGAGCTGCTCGCCGCAATACGATCGGGCGAGATCAAGCGGCACGATCAGTGGCAGGTGCAGATACAGGCCCAGATACAGCAGCGAGCGGACGTGTACGTCAAGGCCGGCGGCGTGACGCCCGACGAAGTGCTAGCGGCGCACATGCGCCCGATAGACAGCGTGGACGACACCGTCGCGTCGCTGCTGCGTGGTTTCGGCCCAGAGGCCGCCGTGTGTGTGCTGCCCCAGGGGCCGCAGACCATCCCCTACGTGAGCGAGGCGTAGGAGTGGAGAATGACCACAGTTGAGTGTCATTCTTTCACCCTCATCCTAGCCTTCCCCCATCAAGGGGGAAGGGAACTGGCAGAACACCCGCACCCAGCGGGCGGGTTTGAAACCCGCCCCTACTGCGCGGCGATCAACTCTTTCGCCAGGGGGACGACCTCGGCGGCGACTCGGCGGCACTCTTCCACGTGGGGGAAACCCGACAGGATGAACTCGTCTATGCCAAGCCGCCAGTAGTCCAGCAGCTCGTTGGCGACCTGCTCGGCGTCGCCGACAATGGCGGTGCCGCAGTTCACCCTCACCGTCGATATGCCGTTCCAGAGCCGCTCGCCGACGCGGTGGTCGGCCACCACCTGGGCCTGGGCGCGCTGGCCCACCATGGCGGTGCCCGCGAACTGCGCCTGGCGCTGCTCCCTCACCGCGTTGGCCGCCCGGGACAGCAGGTCCCCCGCGGCGTCCCACGCCTGCGACTCGGTGTCTCGCACTATCAGGTGCGTCCGCAGGCCGAAGGACGCGGGCCTGCCGGCCTCGTCGAACTTGGCGCGTGCGCGGTCGAAGAACGGCCCGAGCACGTCCCGCGGCAAAATCCACGCCAGGTAAACGTCGGACTGGCGTCCGGCGAGCTGAAGCGCCGCGTCGGACGCGCCGCCCAGGTAGAACTTGGGGCCGTCGCCCACAGGCCCGGGCGAGCAGTACGCTCCGTTGAGGTTCACGTGTTCGCCCTCGAACATCGTCGGCCCGTCCGACGACCACATCGCGCGGCAGGCGGCTATGAACTCCTCCGCCCTGGCGTAGCGGCTCGCGTGGTCGCTGGTCTCGCCGAAGCGCTCGAAATCGCCCTGTATTCCGCCCGGCACGACGTTGATATCGATGCGGCCGCCGCTTATCTGGTCGAGCGTGGACGCCATCTGCGCGAACAGCCCTGGCGAGATGAAGCCGGGGCGCAGCGCGATGAGTATGCGTATGCGGCTGGTCACGGCGGCCAGCGCGGTCGCCATGGTCCACGTCTCGGCCAGAGGCTCGCCCTCGTCGAACAGCCCGTTGGCGAAGCGGGTCGGGATGAGCAGAGAGTAGAAACCCTCGTCCTCGGCGGTTTGCACAACCTCTCTCAGGTAGTCGAACGTGGGCGGGCGCTCGGCCTGAAGCGTGCCGATGTGCTCTCCGTCACCGTCAATGGGGATGAACCAGGAGAACTTGGGGGCGGGCCGGTCGTTCTGGCTTGCCAACTGCGTCACCTCGGCGAAGTGGTTTGGAAATTTGGGAGATAGTTGGACTCTGGCGTAGTCTAAGTGTGGCAAGTTTTGGTGTCAAGAACGAGGCTGAGGTGGTACTCTCTGGAGAGCGATAACGGCTGTGTCCCAGCCCCACCATCTGGATGAAAGTTGACATTCTCTAGTCGTTTTGGTGTAATTTGCCGGAGCTTTGGCTGGTTCGGCCTCCACAGGCGAACCCACATGTCTTTATTCCCCTAAGGAGCAGAACATGACCTTCAGATGGCCGAAAGCAACTATGCTAGTGGGCGTGTTGGCCGTATTCGCACTCTTCGCCGCGCTCGCCTGCAGCGCCTCGGACGACGAAGAGGAACCCGCGCCGGCGGCGGCGCCTACTGCGGTTCGGACGGTTCCGACGCCGCCGGGCTTTACTGATCCCACTCCTACAACCGTGATAGCGCCGGAAGCGGCGCCGACCCAGGCCCCGGCTGTTGCGCCCACGGCGGCGCCCGCGGCGGCCCCGGCGCCAACCCAAGCGCCGGCGATGGCCAAGGGCAACTTTGGCGGCACCCTGGAAGCAAACCAGGGCGGCAACCCCTTCACCATGGACACCATGTCCGACACCATCAGCGCCGTGACGCATCCGGCCAACCAGATGATGGAGCAACTGTTCGCCCTCGACTCCGCGCTGGACGCCAAGCCGATGCTGGCCGAGTCGTTCGTTGCCGAGGACGGCGGCGCGACCTGGACGTTCACGCTGAGGGAGAACGTGCCTTTCCACGACGGTCAGATAATGGATGCCGACGACGTGGTCGCGTCGCTGGACCGCTGGTTCCACTGGGACACTGTGTGGGGCAAGCGCATTCTGAACCTGCTCGACTCTATAGAGGCGACGGACTCCAAGACGGTGCAGATCAAGCTCACCGAGCCGTTCGCGCCCATGCTTGCCGCACTCAGCATGTCTGAGGCGCGCCAGGCGGTCATTCACCCTGCCGACATCATCGCCAAGTACAAGTACAAGGACATCGCGGAGGGTGAGGAGAAGCCGCGTATGGAGAACGCCGACATCATCGGCACCGGGCCGTACAAGTTCGTGGAATGGGCCGCAGACGTGAAGATCGAGATGGCCCGCCACGGGGACTATGCCGAGCGGGACGAGCCTCTCAGCTTCCACGCCGGCAAGAAGACTCCCTGGTTCGACGGCATCGACATCAACATCGTGCCCGACGCCGGTGCGAGGCTCGCGGGCCTTCTCTCCGGCCGTTACGACATCTCCAGCCCGGGACTCGACCAGATTGAGACGCTGGAAAACGACCCCGAAGTGGATCCGTTCATCGCGATGACCGGCCGCAACGAGTCCACCTTCAACGCCACGATACCGCCGTTCGACAACAACCTGATGCGGCAGGCGGTGGCGTGGACGCTCAACCCCAAGCAGATTCTGCAGGGCCGCGCGCCGGAAGGGCTGTACGTGCTGAACCAGAGCCCGTTCTACAAGTTCCAGACCACATGGTGGCGCGACACCGGCTGGGACATCTATAGCAAGGTCGACCTGGACGAGGCGAAGTCGCTGATCGAGCAGGCCGGCTACGAGACTCCTGTCGATATCAAGTACATCTTCAACCCGCCGGAGCAATCCAGCGGCGGCAGGGCGACCCTGGTCGTCATTCAGCAGCTGGAAGACAGCGGGCTGTGGAAGGTGGACGCCGAAGAGAACACCTGGCCCATCCACGTACAGGTGCGCTGGGAGAAGCAACACAACATCATGTACAACGGGTTCAACCCGTTCTACCAGACCGACCTGCTCGCCCCCACTTGGAACGACTGGGAGCACCCGGCCAGCGGCTTCCTGAAGGCCGACAGGCGCATTGAGCTGATGGCTCAGCGACAGCGCACCACCGACCCCGCAGAGGTCTCTCGCATAGCCGACGAGTTCGCCGAGTGGTGGTGGGACGACGTCCCGCTCTTCTCGTGGGGTAACTTCGCGACGCTGGTGGGCGTTCGCAAGAACGTGCAGAACTACACCTACTCAGGCAACCCGGTGTACTTCGGCCTCTGGTTCGAAGAGGTACCGGAAGACAGGTAAACCACGGACGCGCCGCTCGTCTCAGTGGCGGGCGGCGCGGCACCCGCAACCGCGGCGGAGTGCCGCAGGGCCGCATCTTGCCGGCGGCGGACTAGCCGGCCTCCGCTTACTTCGATCGATGACGCTCTGCGTCTTCACCCTGACCCAAATCCCCTGATGGCAGGGAGGACCGGACTTCCGAACACAAGGAGCCTGCCATGAACCTCGTCATCATCAACGGCGCAGTCCACACCATGGACTACCGCGACACGCTGGCCGAAGCCGTCGCGATACAGGACGGTCGCATCGTTGCCATCGGCTCAAATGACGAGGTGAAGGACTTCCGCAAGCCCGGCGTTACGGTAATCGACGCCAAGGGGAAGACTGTATTGCCCGGCTTCATCGAGCCGCACAACCACTTGGCTGGCTACGCGACGTCGCTGCTGGGGGTCGACGCCACCACAACGCGCGACGTGAGCATCAGGGACGTGATCCAACGCATAAGGGAGCGCGCCCAGAACACGCCGCCAGGCGAGTGGATACTTGCCCGCGGCTTCGACCAGTCTGCCGTGGCCGAGATGCGGTTTATGACGAACGCCGATCTCGACGAGGTGACCACGGACCACCCGGTGTTCGTGTCCACCCGCTACGGCCACGTGGCGATGGCAAACAGCTACGCCATGCGACTGGGCGAAGTTCATTCGGAAATGCCGGACCCCGCGGGCGGGCGTGTGTACCGCTACCCGGGGACGGCGGACCCCAACGGCGTGCTTGGCGAGATGCCAGCGCAGGACCTGGTGACCAGGCATATTCCCGCCTACACGCAGGACGAGCTGCGCAGCTCGTTCATCCAGGCCGTGGAGGACAACCTGAAGGTGGGCGTGACGTCCGTTCAGGACGCGGCCGTCAGCAATCGCCGCGGCGCGAACGGCTACGAGCTGTACAACCGCATGTACGACGAGGGCCACCTCAAGCTGCGCGTCAACATGTTCATCCACTACAACCTGCTCAAGGAAATGGACTTTTCGGTGAAGACGGGCGACGGGGACGAGTGGTTGCGCGTGGCGGGGTGTAAGATAGTGTCGGACGGTTCCATACAGGGCGTCACCGGAGCGTTGCGCTCGCCGTACTGGTGCGACCCGAACGAGTCGGCGTGGCTGATCTACGAGCAGGAAGAGCTGAACGAGATGGTGCTGGACCTGCACCGGCGGGGTTACCAGGTTATCATCCACGCCAACGGCGACGCCGCGATAGACGAGGTGCTGAACGCCTACGAGTACGCGCTTGCGGCGAAGCCGGACCCGAACCAGCGGTTCAGGGTGGAGCACTGCCAGATGTGCTGGCCCGACCACATAAACCGCATGAGGCGGCTGAACGTAATTCCCAACTACTTCGCCAACCACATATACTACTGGGGCGACCGGCACCGGGACATCTTCCTGGGGCCGGATCGCGGCCCGCACATAAGCCCGGTGGGAGCGGCCATCCGAGCCGGCCTGCGTCCGCTGCTCCACTCCGACAGCCCGGTAACGCCCGTCAACCCGCTGATGTGCGTGCAGAGCGCCGTCAGCCGGATGACGGACACGGGAGACGTGCTCATGCCGGAGCTGCGGGCGCCCGTGCAGGAGTCCCTCCGGGCCGTCGGCTCGAACGCGGCGTTCGGCGCGTACGAGGAGCGGCTCAAAGGCTCGCTGGAGCTGGGCAAGCTGGGCGACGTGGTAGTTCTTGAGCACGACCCGTTCGTCGAGGCGGGTCACACGCTCAGCGGAATAGATGTTGCCGCCACAATCGTTGGCGGGCAGGTCATGTATGCCTCTAAGGAGCTCTCGATTGGCTAGAAGCGATTCGGCGGCGCAACGCCGCTCTGGCAAGGCGGGAGGAACAGCTTGACCGCGTACATCATCCGACGGTTTGTCGCGGCAGTGCCCGTGCTCTTCTTCGTCGCGCTGATCTCGTTTCTCATGTTCCGCCTCACGCCCGGCGACCCGGCGGCTGTGCTCGCGGGCGAGAACGCGAAGTTGGAGGACATCGAGCAACTGAGGGTAAACCTCGGGTTGCACAGGCCGCTGCACATCCAGTTCGCGCTGTTTATCGGCCGAATGTTCAAGGGCGACTTCGGTGAATCGATTTTCCTCAACAAACCGGTGCTGGCGGCGGTCGTCGACCGCATCGAGCCTACTTTATCGCTCGCTATCGCGTCGGAAATCATCGCCCTGAGCTTTGCGATACCGATAGGGATCCTGGCGGCGTGGAAGGCGAACACCTTCGTCGACCAGGGGTTGATGTTCTTCGCGCTGCTCGGCATATCTATACCCGCCTTCTGGCTGGGCTTGATGCTCATATTCGGCATTGGAGTCGAGCTGAGGTGGCTTCCCGTGAGCGACTTCAAGTCAATAATCAGCGACGGCCCGGTGGACTTCTTCCGCCACATGATCATGCCCGCCTTCGCGCTGGGCTTCCTGCGCATGGCGCTGGTGGCCAGGCTGACGCGCTCCAGTATGTTGGAGGTGCTGCGCGAAGACTACATCCGCACCGCCTACGCCAAGGGTTTGGCGTCCAAGGTGGTGCTGATGCGTCACGCGATGCGCAACGCGCTGATTCCGACGGTCA
This sequence comes from Dehalococcoidia bacterium, assembly GCA_965262385.1. GTDB lineage: Bacteria > Chloroflexota > Dehalococcoidia > Lucifugimonadales > CATOSD01 > CATOSD01. Next base: position 1,457,915 of record CBDHFB010000016.1, read on the forward strand.
CCATCTGGGGCCTTGGGATGGCCAGCGTGCTCAGCGGCGCGGTGGTCATCGAGACCGTGTTCACCATTCCGGGCCTGGGTCGGCTGATCGCCGCGGCGCTGATAAACCAGGACTACCCTCTCATCCAGGCCGTTCTGATGCTGGTTGCCGGCCTGTTCATAATCTTCAACCTGATAGTGGACATACTCTACGCCTACATGGACCCTCGAATACGTTACTAGCGCCGGCGCTCGTATCCGAAGGGGACTGCATGTGGGTCCTATCTCCTACCGGGGGAGAGGGGACTTTCGAAGGACCGAGGCTGGGCAGAGCATTGGACGGAGGACCAGTTGGAACTTACGACCACTGAAGTTGTATCGCTCCGGCGGCCGCTCAAGGAGCGTGTCAGGCGCAACATGCAGCGCGTGTGGGCCAGCGCCTACATGCGCTATGGCCTTGCGATCCTCATTACTCTCAGCCTGCTAGCCCTGTTCGCGGACGTCATCTCGACTCACGAAGCCACACGGCTCTATCCTGCCGATCGGTTGCAAGCGCCGTCCAGAGAGCACTTCTTCGGCACCGACAACCTGGGGCGGGACGTGTACAGCCAGACGCTTGCCGGCGCGCGGTTGTCGCTGTTCATCGGCGCGACCGTCGTCGCCATATCCATACCGGTCGGCGCGGCCATAGGGATGGTGTCGGGCTACAATCGACGCGCCGACGCCGTTATCATGCGCATCGTGGACGGGCTGAGCGCCTTCCCTTCGCTGGTGTTCGCGCTCGCGTTGATGGCCGCGCTGGGCGCGAGCGTGGTGAACGTCATAATCGCGCTGACGGTGACCTATCTGCCACGCACGGCGCGCATAGCGCGCGGCTCGACTCTCGCCGTGCGGGAGCTGATGTACATCGACGCCGAACGCGCCATGGGGTCGTCAGCGTTCAGGATAATGCGCTACCACATTCTGCCCAACATCATGGCTCCCATACTGGTGCTGGCGTCGTTCACCTTTGCGACAGCCATCCTGGTAGAGGCGGGACTGAGCTTCCTAGGCGCCGGCGTGGGCGCGGACGTACCGAGCTGGGGCAGGATGATCTCGGACGCGCGGGAGTACATCAACAACAAGGGCTACCTGATGGTGTTCCCAGGCGTGGCCATTGCCGTCACGGTGCTCGGGCTGAACCTGCTTGGCGACGGCCTGCGAGACGTGCTGGACCCGCGCCTGCGGGGGCAGTTCAAGGCAGGCGTGGACTAGCCGTCTCTAACGACCGCCCTCCGAACCGTAGTACCATCGGTCAACAACATCGTTGACGACTGGCGCAAGCTCCGGGCCAGCGGCACCCACAAACGCTGCCTTTACGGAACATTCCCCACGGCCTAGGCCTGTACACGCGCTATCACTCGTGAGCGTCTCACTCCTCAACGTTAGATACAGCTTCCGCAATCCATGCCGGAACCGCTCTTCGCCCAGACTGTCATACAGGTCATAGAACATCCCCCACCCCAACTTGTAGTGGCAGTGCGAATCGTCGAGACGCTGGCTGTCAAGGAAAGACAGGTTGTCGGATTCCTGGCACGACGTGTCGTATCCCTCCAACGGCGCGCCGGCGCGTGAGTTCTCCGAGGCCCTTTCGAAGAAAACCGCCAGCCCTTCCCGAAGCCAGACGGGAGCGGACGCCCAATATACGTGCGCCGCCGCTGAGCGCGACTCCGTTGCCGCCCGCGCTGCTGCAGAATTGGCTAAACCCCCTGACGTCACGAGGCTCGCAGGAGTCGTCAGAACAAAGAACCTGTCCACCCAATTCTGTTCGACCGTTGCTAGAATCGTGGCGAGAAGAGCAGCGCAATTGCTCCCAGGGCCAACGGCCAACGTGACTCCACGAAGCAGTTGCTCATGGACATTCTACCTCTGCAGAAATATCCTGGTCCTGTGAAGGGTCTGTTATGCGGAGACGACTATCAAAGTCCACCTCCACCAGTATACGCACATCGGTTCCGTTGCTGGACATAGTGCTGATTTCTCTACCTGGACGATGGATGGCGACTTTAGCCCCATCGGGTGACCAGGCGGCCGCAATAGGCGGCCAACTGGGAGCCAGACAACGTAGCCCGTCACCGTCCGTGCTCACGACGTAAACTGAACCAAACACGAAGAGCAACGCAGACCCCTCGGGCGACCATACAATTTGGGATATGTGCGTCGCTTCGTTGCCAGGCTTACCGGGCCAGATGGTATGTAGGCCCGTACCGTCAGGCCTGACCCTGCGGATTACTGGCGTCTCTCCATCAAGAGATGCAAAAGCAATCTGCTTGCCGTCTGGGGACCAAGTGGCGGGCGCCGTGGCTTGACCGATTCTGGTCAAGTCCGACCCGTCGAGGCCGACCACATATAGAACGATGTCAAACGGATACTCTTCGCCTTCATAGGCGAGATAAGCCAACCGCTGACCGTCGGGGGACCATACCGGCGGATACAAGGCGACCCGCCCCGTGGATGCAATACGCCTGAACTCTCCTTCCGGCGATTCAGATCCGTCGGCCGCAATCAGAGCAATTTTTGCGTTCTTTTGGTAATAGGAAGTTGGGTAATGGTATTGGTTCAACGGCAGTGTACTGAATTCCCCTATGTGAGCCACGAAGGCAATTTGCTTACCGTCGGGTGACCACGAAGGGTGATTGACTAGGGCCTGTTCACACTACGTAGAGCGTCGAAGATGATTGCGAACAAGACAAAGCCGGCATAGAGCGCATCGAGCTTGTCATAGCGCGTGAATACTCTTCGATACCCCTTCAATCGACGGAACAGGCGCTCCACTTCATTCCGCCTCTTGTACAGTTCTTTGTCATACTCCCAAGGGTTCACGCGACTTTTCAGGGGTGGAACAACAGGCGTGAACCCCATATCGAACGCCAATCGGCGTGTTTGGTCGCCCGAATATGCGCGATCCATCACCAGAGGCGGATTCCCTCGTTGTGGCCCCAGCCGGTTGAGCAGTTTGCGCCCCTCCGGTCCATCGTGGGCCTGGCCCGGAGAGAGCGAGAACGCTAAGGGTGTCCGATCATCCGCGGCAACCATATGAAGCTTGGTCGTCCATCCGCCTCGGGACTTGCCGATGGACTGTGGTCCGTTTTTTTGGCCGCGCCCGTGCCGTCGGGATGCACCTTGACGGAGGTGCTGTCCAGTGAAGCTACCTCGATTGTGACCTTCACAATGCCCTTTCGCTGAAGCTGTTCGAACACTCGGTCGAGCACTCCGCTCTTGGCCCAACGGTTCATGCGCATGTAGACGGTATGCCAGTTGCCAAAACGACTCGGCAACCCTCGCCACTTGCAACCGTGTTCTGCGACGTACAGAATAGCGTTGAGCACCCGTATGTTTGGAATGGTCACATTGCCACGCTGCACGGGTAGGTACGGTTCGATGAGTTGGTAATGAGCTTGTGTAAGTTCCATACATGTATGATAACATGTCCAGGCCCCTAGTGTGAACAGGCCCTAATCCGGGGGCCTGCGTCAGCCGATTCCTCTCTTGGCCCCTGACGTCGACTGTTCCGAGCTCGTAGGCCTCAAGTGCCTCAAGGCGAGGTTCGGTGTTCCAAACCCCAATTCCCTCCCGGCGCTCGATTAACCTATTGTCGGGATATTCACAGGTGGAGTAGACGATGCGGGAACCGTCGGGGGATACGTCAGCGTGAAATCCGTATAGAAACCTTAGCCCCGACCCGCGCGGGTCGACTAAACTTTGGTAGTTCAGGTCCACGTCGGCAACCTGCAGCAGGTCGCTGCTTTCAAGGCCCAGTACCCGTATGGTGTCGTCATCATTGAACACCAGGTGGGAGCCGTCTCGGGTCCAGTGAAGGACATTTTCTTGCGCTTCCTTACTGTATGGCATATGAGAAGGGCCGCATGGGTGAAGCTCATGCGGTATCGCTTCTATGTAAGTCTCGGCAGGCGTACTGGTTGGCGACGTTGACTGCGAAATGGGGGGCGATGAGTTTGACCCCTCACTTCCGTTTTCGCCGGAATCGCACGCAGTGATCGTCAGCAGGAAAGCCAGCATCACCAACCCTACTCCCAACCCAGTGGGCACTCGTGTTGTACGCGTCATCTGTCGATCACCTGCCTTGGTACAGGGCATACATGGCCATCACACGGTGTACGTGGGTCTCGCAGGGGTCGACTTGGCCGTCGTCCAGCGCGCCACAGCCGTCGCCGCTCAGGCGGTGCTGGACGTGGTGGCCTGACGCGGCACTCACAGCCAGCCACGACAGGTCTGCCGTCTCGTCGGCGGTAGCCGTGGCCGAGAGACTCGCCGTCGCTGGCGCGAACACCGGCGGCGGTCGGCTTTGTCGTCGGATCGGTCGTAGGGGCGCACAGGCCAGAGCCAAAGACAGGAACAGCCCGGACGCGCACAACCGGAGGGTACTACCGTAGGCTGTACCGCTGGTACAACGCATTCTCACGACCGTCTGCCTATACCCCTGTCAACCTTCTGATTTCGTCGCCCTGCGTGGGCAGTTCAGGGCGGGCGTGGACTAGGGGGCGTCCTCGGTCAGCCTGGCCTCGGCGTCCTCGAAGACGCCTATCAGCGTTCGGGAGTTGTCAATGCCGCGCCGGACTTGGTTTCTAGTGAAGCGTTCTTCGTAGAAGTTGATATGGAGTTGCTCGATCGTCGACAGCTTGTCCACGTTTGGGCCATAATCGTCGGCTATGCTGAGCAGACGGTCAGCGTTCTTGCGGATGTGGTAGTGGGAAAAATGGTCCCAGCCATTCACTTCCGCAACGGCCTTGAGGTAGTGCGCCACCGCGCCCCAAGCCTTCTCCGACGCTTGGAGCAGGTCTCCCTTCTCGAACTCCTCCTCGGCCTGCCGTAGGAAGATTGCGCTGATTTCTTTGTGCCTTGCGGTAGTAGCCATAGCTTCCCCCAGTAGCCCCTCCGTGAACCCCAATCTATCGTGCTCTCGGGGCCAGCGTCAAGCGAACTTTCGCCAGTGTGTTCGCGCCTCCGTACATCCAAGGGGCCTTGCATCCCTTACCCTATCGACAACTCGTTCGTGCTGTACATGACCTGGCCGCCCACCACGGTGGCCACCACCTCGATCTGGCCGATGTCCTTCGGCGCTTCGGCGAACGGGTCCTGGTTCAGCACCACTAGGTCGCCCAGCTTACCCAGTTCCAGGCTGCCTTTCACGTTCTCCTCGAACGAACCCCTCGCAGCGTTGACCGTCATCGTCTCTATGGCCTGCCGCACGGATATTCGCTCCGGTTCGTTCAGCACCTCGCCCGAGCTAGTCACGCGGGCCGAGGCGCTCTGTATGCAGAAGAGCGGACTGACGGGCGTCACGGGGCAGTCTGAGTGCAGCAGCGGCTTGATGCCGGCCTGCACCGCCGAGCCTACCGGATCCAGGTTGCGCACGCGGTCGGGTCCCAAGAACCGGTCACGGTGCCGGTCGCCCCAATAGAATACGTGGTTGGCAAAGAAGTCGGGAATCACGCCAAGCTCCCGCATCTTGTCTATGTGCTCGGGGTGGCACACCTGGCAGTGCTCGATGCGGAAGCGGTGGTCGGCCTTGGGGATGGCTCGCAGCGCATTCTCGTAGGCTATCAGCGTCGAGTCTATCGCGGCGTCGCCATTCGCGTGGGTCGCGATCTGGTAGCCCCGTTCGTGCAGCGTCATCACCATCTCGTTCAGCTCTTCCTGCTCGTAGATGAGCCAGCCCTTCTGGCTATCGTCGCAGAAGTACGGCTCGCGCAGCGCCGCCGTTATGCCCTGTATCGAGCCATCGGACACTATCTTGCAACCGGCGACCCGCACCCACTCGTCGCCGAAACCGGACTGCAGGGCGAAGTCCAGCTCCTTAAGCAGTGCCCACTGTATGAACATGTTGACCCTGAACTTGAGGAATCCCTCGCGCCTGGCCTGCTGGTAGGTCTTCAGGATGTCCACGCCACGACCGCGGCCCACGCCGGCGTCGTGTATGGTTGTAACCCCCTGGCGCAGGTACTCGTCCTGGGCCATGGTGAAGCCCTTGCGAATCTCCTGCTCGTCGTAGGTGCGCACGATCTCCTGCACGGCGGACTGGGCCGTTTCGTACAACATGCCGTCGGGTTGGGGGCTGCCCGGGAAGCGCCCTATGAGTCCGCCCGACGGGTCGCGGGTCTCGGCGTGGATGTTGGCCATCTCCAGCGCTCGGCTGTTGGCCGCCAGCATGTGGCCGGAGTTGTGCACTATCATGATGGGGTGCTCGGTGGACACGTTATCCAGGTCGTTGCGGTTGGGATGCCGCATGTCCTCGAGGCCGGTGTCGTCGTAGCCGCGTCCGCGCACCCAGTCGCCCAGCGGGGTCACGGCCGCCCGCTCGCGCAGTCGTTCCACTATGTCGCCTATGTTGCGGTTCGGTGGCGTCCTGACGTCGACCTCGAGCAGGCTGGTACCGAAACCCACCATGTGGTTGTGCGGCTCGATGAAGCCCGGGAGCACCGCCCTGCCCGCCGCGTCGATGACCGTGGTTCCGGAGGTGCGCCCCGCCAGCACGTCGGAGTTGGCGCCAAGCGCGACGAGTCTGCCGTCCTTCACGCCCACCGCCTCGAACACGCTGCCGGCGGCGTCCATCGTCTCGACTCTGCCGTTGATAACTATCAGGTCCATCGGTATTCACTCCCGGGGCAGGTTGCGCCGCCCGACTCATTGCCGCGGATAACGGCGCCATTCTAACACAGCGAGTCGAACAGCCAGAGGATACGGCGCGTCGGTCAGGACGTCGTCCTCCCCTGGAAGTGGAGGGGCCGAGGCCCACCCCCTGGGTGTGAGGGACGGCGCCCAATGGCGCGATTGGCCCGGAGCGGGGCGTATGGCCTATAATGCCGCCGAGTAAAGCGCGTTGCGAGGAGGTTTCAGCATGGCACTGAGAAGCGTTTGGAGGCCGTGGAAGGACGAGGTTGTCGCCGACGGCGGCGCGGTCGCGAGCGAGCGTCCGCTCACCTCGGAGGTAGGCATCGACGTGCTGCGGCAGGGCGGCAACGCGGTCGACGCCGCGGTCGCGATGGGCTTCTGTGCTGCCGTGATAGAGCCGCAGAGCTCGTGCGTGGCCGGGCACGGCCAGATGCTGGTGCACATGAACGGCCGGACCACGGCTCTGGACTTTTCGCACCGCGCGCCAAAAGCGGCTGCGCCCGACATGTACAATATCCTGCGCCAGGTCGAGCACGGGAACGGGCTATACGAGGTGGAGGGCCACGCCAACGCGGTCGGCCATCTATCGGCCGGAGTTCCGGGCACAATTGCCGGGCTGTGCAAAGCGCACGAACTGTTCGGCACGCTGCCGCTGGAACAACTCGTGGAGCCGGCGATCCACTATGCCAGCGAGGGCTACCTACCGGACTGGCAGAACGTGTTTGCGATCGGCCAGGCCATGAACGACTTCCAGAAGTATGGCGAGCCGGCAAGGGTCTTCTTGCCCAACGGGCTGCCGCCCCGCTTGGGCGTCGACAAGGTGGTCCAGCGCGACCTGGCCGACACGCTGCGGCGCGTGGCGCGCCACGGCAAGGCGGGTGTGTACGAGGGCGAAGTTCCCCACGCCGTCGAGGAGTACATGCGCGCGAACGGCGGCTGCCTGAGCGCGGCGGACTTCCACGACTACGAGGTGGTCGTGCTGGAGCCGGCGAGTGTAACTTACAGGGGCGTCGAGATAGTGGGTGTGCCGGTGCCCAGCGGCTGCACGACGGCGATGCAGATCCTGAACGTGCTCGACAACTTCGACGTAGCCGCCCTCGGCCACAACTCGGCGGAGTACCTGCACCTGTTCGTCGAGGCGGCGCGCCATGCTTTCGCGGACCGCTACCGCTACCTGGGCGATCCAGACTTCGGGCCGGTGCCCATGCGGGGAATTCTGTCGGACGGGTACGCTCGCTCAGTTGCGGCAGTCGTAGACACCGAGCGCGCGGCGCTGGAGGGCCGGTCGGACAAGCAGCCCTGGGTGGAGTACGCGGACGAGGCATTGCACGACCCGTGGGCGTTCGACCCGCAATCGCGCCCGCTCGTGGAAGCCGCCGCGTCGCCGCCTAGCGTGGGCGACTGCACGACCCATTACGGGGCGATCGACGCCGACCGAAACATGGTGTCGTGCACGCAGACGGCGGTCGGCGGCTTCGGGTCGCGCGTCATTGTGCCAGGCACGGGGTTGCTGCTCACGAACGGAATGGTTGTCTTCAACCCCAAACCGGGCGCCGCAAACTCGATCGCGGGCTACAAGCGCGGCCTCGCGAACATGGTGCCGCTGCTGGCGCTGCGTGACGGCGAGCCTATGTTGAGCGTCGGCGCTCCGGGCGGACGCAAGATAATGAACTGCAACGCACAGATCATCATGAACGTGATCGACTTCGGCATGGGGATTCAGGAGGCGATCGCCGCGCCGAGGGTGGACGCGGCGGACAGGGAGACGTACGTCGACTCGCGAATAGACTCCGGGACGGTGGACGCGCTGCGCGACATGGGCCACGGCGTGGAAGTTGTGCAGGAGACGCCGGCGCAGGGCAACTTCGCCGTGCCGGTGGGTCTGATGGTAGACGGCGACACGGGCCGCATTCACGCCGGTGTGGACGTGTTCAGGCAAGCCGAAGCCCGGGGGTTCTAGGGCACCGCACCGGCCACACCGGGTGGTACGCGACCACGAATGGGGGGGCCGCGAGCCTCACGCGCCCGGGGGGCGGGCCAGCCGGGGCGATCCTATTCGGAGCAGCGGACGCACACGTAGCCGTCGCCCTGTTCCTGCGCAACGCCGACCGCCACGTTCCGCTTGCGCCCGCAAGCGGAGCACGTGACAGCGACGAGCGGAGTGTTGCCCGGCTTGTCGGGCTCGTTCGCGTAGCCCCGAAAACCCCTGTAATCGGGGTTCAGGCGCTTCATGCGTTCGTAGCGTTGCGCGTTTCTACGTCGGCCCATGTCGGTGCGGAACCTCGTTGGGGGTGAAGCGGTTAGCGCGACTCACCCCCATCCTAACCTTCCCCCATCAAGGGGGAAGGGACTTCGGAAATGCCGTCTGACTGGCCGCTACTGGACGTCGACCGTGGCGCCGGCCTCTTCGAGCTTGACCTTGATCGCCTCGGCGGCCTCCTTGCTGATGGCCTCCTTGATGGTCGTAGGCGCGCTCTCTACCAGTTCCTTGGCCTCCTTGAGGCCCAGCGTGGTCTCCTGCCTCACCGCCTTGATGACGTTGATCTTGTTGGGGCCGATATCCTGGAGGAGCACGTTGAACTCGGTCTGCTCCTCTTCTTCCTCGGCGGCCTCGGCGGTGGCGGCAACGCCCTGGACGGTCGCCATAGCGACGGGCGCGGCGGCGCTAACGCCGAAGGCCTCCTCGAGCTCTTTCACCAGATCGGCGAGGTCGAGCACGGATAGCCCCTTGATTGCCTCTACGATTTCATCCTTAGTCATGGTCATAGCGGTTTACCTCCGTTCGACTGTTTACTGCCTGTTCTTTGCGACGTTGTCTACCCGGCTCCTACTGTTCCGAGTTCTCCACGTGGCGTTGGAGCACCCTGGCGAGGCCGGCAATCGGGCCGTTGAGCACCCTGACCAGCCCCGCTGCGGGAGCGTTCAGTTGGCCCATAAGCCGCGAGACCATCTCCTCGCGCGAGGGCAGCAGGGCCAGGCTTCTCACCTGTTCGGCGCTCAGCGCCCGGTCACCCAGCATCCCGCCCCGTACTGCGATGCGCAGCCTGTTGGCGCGTATGTATTCCGAAAGCGTCTTGGCCGGTTCGGTCGGCTCCCCGTACCCTATCGCGATTCCCGTTGGGCCGGAGATTATCTCCTTGAAGCCGGGCCGGTTCGCGGCGTCGGCGGCCAGATGCGCGAGCCTGTTCTTGACCACGCGGTACTCGATGTCCTTGTCCCTGAGCGCGCGCCTGAGTCCGGTCATCACGCTCACGCCGATGCCCGTGTAGTCGGTGGAGACGGCGACCGTGCAATTCTCCATCCATTGGCGCATATCTTCTACCTGTTGGACTTTGCGTTCTGCGGGCAATCTGCACCTCTATTCTTGGCGATTGTTCAGGGTCCGCCCGGGAGCCAGAAAAAAGAACCCCGGGCCTCGGCCCAGGGCGGTGGACGCCGCGCGGACTGGCGCTGCGTCTCTCGTTGGGCCTGGGCGGGCCGGTTGGTTTAATCCGCGGTGGCGGAACCCGCTGTCTTCGGCGTATTCGGTTGTTGCCGCATCCGCGCCATATGACGCGGTCAGCGTAGAGTCGTGGCTATTCTACCTTCAGGGCGGTGGCGCCGACAACATCCATCTCGATGCCCGGCCCCATGGTTGCCGTGAGGTACGCCGACCTTATGAACTGCCCCTTGACGCCGCTGGGGCGCGCACGGACTATGGCGTCCATGACAGCGGTGAGGTTGTCCATGAGCTGTTCCTCGTCGAAGCTGGCCTTGCCGATTGGGGCGTGGATGAGCGCCGTGCGGTCGAGGCGATACTCCACCCTGCCCTTCTTGGCGTCGGAAATAGCCCGAGGCAGGTCTTCGGCCTGAACCACGGTGCCCGTTCTGGGGTTGGGCATAAGCCCCTTGCGGCCCAGATGCCGTCCCAGCCTGCCGATGCGGCCCATCACTTCGGGCGTGGCAATCGAGACGTCGAAATCGGACCAGCCGCCCTCGATGTTCTTGATGATCTCGTCGTCGGCGATGTAATCGGCGCCGGCGCCGTCGGCAATCGAGACCGCCTCGCCGCTGGTGAACACCATGACGCGGATGGGCTTGCCCACGCCGTGGGGAAGTTGCGCCACTCCGCGCACCATCTGGTCGGCGTGGCGCGGGTCTGCGCCGGTACGCAGATGGACCTCTACCGTCTCGTCGAACTTCGCCGTGGCGGTTCGCCTGACGAGGGCCACGGCGTCGTCCGGGGCGTAGTTGCGTCCCTGTTCGATGAGGCCCTCGGCCTCCTTGTATCGCTTTCCTCGCTTGCTTGCCATCGTATGGCTCCTATGCCCGACCCCTCAAGACACTCCCAGGGGAAGTCTCTACGATCTTATGACTTGAATGCCCATGCTGCGCGCGGTGCCTTCGATGATGTTGATCGCGCCGTCGATATCGGCGGCATTGAGGTCCTTCATCTTGGACTCGGCGATCTCCCGAACCTGGTCGCGCCTGATGGTGGCGACCTTATCGGTGCGGGCGCTTCCGCTGCCCTTTTCGACCCCGGCGGCCTTTTTGAGCAGTTCCGACGCAGGGGGACTCTTGATAACGAAATTGAACGAGCGGTCCTCGAAGACGGTAAGCTCTACCGGGATGATGGTGCCCACCTGCGAGGCGGTTCGCTCGTTGTATTCCTTAACGAAGCCCATTATGTTGACGCCGTGCTGGCCCAAGGCAGGGCCGACCGGCGGCGCGGGCGTCGCTTTGCCCGCGCTTATCTGTAGCTTGATTATGGCCCTGACTTTCTTAGCCAAGAGCTGCCACCTCTCTCCAGGCAGGGGCCGCCCCACTCGGGCGGCGGAAGGCGGGGCCTGCTAGGCCCGTTCCACCTGCAAAAAATCCAACTCAACGGGAGTCTCGCGCCCGAAGAAGGACACGAGCACCCTCACCTTTGCCCTGTCCGAGAACACCTCGTCGACAGTGCCCATAAAGTCCACGAACGGACCATCGGTTATCCGCACCTTCTGGCCCTTGTCGTAGCCGACGCGCACGCGTGGCTTGTCGGAGACCATCTGATTGAGGATGAGTCCGACTTCCCGTTCCTCGAGTGGCACAGGCTTTGGCCGACGCTCAACCTCGTCCTCGACCGAGACGAAGCCGGACACGCCGGGGGTGTTGCGTACAGCGTACCAGCCCTCGTCGTCCATCTTCATCTGCACCAGTATGTAACCCGGGAAGATCTTGCGGGCTACGAACCTGCGCTGGCCGCCCTTGATCTCAATTTCGTCCTCGGTCGGCACGACGACCTGGAGGATCTTCTCCTTCATGTCCATCGTGGCGACGCGCTGCTCGAGGTTTCGCTTAACGCGCTCTTCCTGTCCCGAGTAGGCGTGGATTATGTACCAGCGGGCATCGGGGTCTTGTTCTTGTCTAGGCTCTTCCATATCGCTCAATTTCCAAGGATAAAGGTGAGCAGCTCGCCGAATCCCAGGTCGACGATGCCGAGGAACGCGCCAATGACGGCAGACACGGCGACGACCATGAGCGACAGTCGCCAGGTCTCCCGGGGCGTGGGCCACGTAACGCGGCGCAGTTCGGAAACAACGTCTCCGAACATGCGGAAGCTGAGAGCTCTGCGCGCCGCCTCCGTTGTAACACGGCGGGATGCCCCCGCGTTCCGCACCATGCGGCTACCTCACCTCTCGGTGCAGGGTGTGTGCGCGGCATCGCGGGCAGAACTTCTGGAGCTCAATCCGTTGCGGGTCGCTTCGCCTGTTCTTCGAGGACGTGTAGGTGCGCTCTCTGCAATCGACGCAGCCCAGGGTTATGACTAATCTTGCTTCTGTTCTGCGAGCCATAACGCCTACTTGATGACCTTGATGATCACGCCGGAGCCAACGGTGCGCCCGCCTTCGCGGACAGCGAACCGCAGCTGCTCGTCCATGGCGACCGGCGTGATGAGCTTGATCTTCATCTCGATGTTGTCACCGGGCATCACCATTTCGACGCCTTCGGGCAGTTCTATCTCACCCGTCACGTCGGTGGTGCGGATGTAGAACTGCGGCTTGTAGCCGTTGAAGAAGGGCGTGTGCCGCCCGCCCTCCTCCCTGCTGAGCACGTACACGTTGGCCTCGTACTCGGTGTGCGGTGTTATGCTGCCGGGCGCCGCAAGCACCTGGCCTCGCTCGATGCCGCCGCGGTCCACTCCGCGCAGCAGCACGCCCACGGCGTCGCCGGGCTGGGCCTCGTCCAACGTCTTGTGGAACATCTCGACGCCGGTCACCACCGTGGCGTTCGTATCGCGTATACCCACCACCTCGATGGGCTGGCCTACCTTGACCATGCCCTGTTCGACGCGGCCGGTGACGACGGTTCCGCGGCCCTTGATGCCGAACACGTCCTCCACAGGCATTAGGAATGGCTGGTCCATTGGCCGGTCCGGTATGGGGATGTACTCGTCGACGGCCTCAAGCAGATCCCAGATACCCTTACCCCACTCTGAGTCGCGGCCCACGTCCTCGGCTTCGAGGGCGTTGAGGGCGCTGACACGGACTACGGGAATGTCGTCGCCAGGGAAGCCGTACTCCGACAGCAGGTCTCGCAGCTCGAGTTCGACCAGCTCCAGCAGCTCCTCGTCGTCCATGGCGTCCACCTTGTTGAGCGCCACCACGATAGCGGGCACCTCGACCTGGCGGGCGAGCAGAATGTGCTCACGCGTCTGCGGCATAGGCCCGTCGGGGGCGCTAACCACGAGTATGGCACCGTCCATCTGCGCCGCGCCGGTGATCATATTCTTGATGTAGTCGGCGTGGCCGGGGCAGTCGACGTGCGCGTAGTGTCGGCCATCGGTCTCGTATTCCACGTGCTGGATGGCAATGGTAACGCCGCGCGCCTTTTCTTCGGGGGCGTTGTCGATGCTATCGAACGGGCGGTAGTTCGCCAGGCCCTGCTCGCCAAGCACGCGTGTTATCGCCGACGTCAGCGTGGTCTTGCCGTGGTCCACGTGCCCAATCGTGCCCACGTTCACGTGCGGCTTTGTCCTCTCAAACCTTACCTTTGCCAACTTTTGCCCTCCCTGGTTGTGGAGCCCACAAGCAGATTCGAACTGCTGACCTCGTTCTTACCAAGAACGCGCTCTACCTACTGAGCTATGTGGGCGGTGTGTTGTGATTTGCGTCTGATCTGTGCTGGTGGGGGGGACAGGATTCGAACCTGTGTAGTCCTTCCGGACGCCAGATTTACAGTCTGGTGGTATTAGCCACTCACCCACCCCCCCAAAGTTGGGGCCAAGCACGGCTACAATTTTAGCATAGCGCTACATTCAATCCAATACTTGGCGGCCACACCGCGCGCGCTCTGGCGGCGCTGTGTGGCTGCAATCGGCAATGTCGCGACGGGGTGTTCGAAGTCCGGGCGGGCGGCTTGAAGCGTAGTCGAAAAGCCCCAGAGGGGACTCGAACCCACTAACCTGCCGATTACAAATCGGCTGCGCTGCCTGTTGCGCCACTGGGGCACGATCCGCCCGAATGCGGTCGCGGACGCCGCCCGCGCTCGTCTCGGACTGCTTTCCAGGGGCCTCCTCGATGCTCCAACACCAAACAGGCTAGCCGTCACACGTCGACAACTAGCCCGAAGCTGGCTTCACATGTTAGCAGAAGCGACCAGGCAGGTCAAGCAAGTCATGGTTGTTTTTCGCGGAGACGGTTTCGAAACCTGCCATGGCAGGCGGCGCAGCAACGAGTCGAGAGGTCCGCCTACAGCAGCTTGGATTCGGCCTGACGCTGTGTCTCGCGGTACACGCGCTGCAGCGGCATGGCACGCTCCAGCGCCACGCGCCGACAGTCGTCGAACTCGGGGGCAACGGACACGGTGCGCCCGTCCAGACGTTTGATCTTGACTCGCATAATGCCGAACTCGGTCTCCACGCTCACCACTTCGCGTTCGACTTCGTACCGCCTGAGAGGTCGCACGCGCACGCCCAGCGTCGACGTCTCTGCTGCCATCGCCCGGAGGGCGTCCGCCTCGGCATCCCTTGGAACTATGGCGCTAAGCATGGTACCGGGGCGGTTCTTCTTCATCTGTATGGGGGTGAACCAGACGTCTCTCGCGCCAAGCGCGAAGAGCCGCTCCTGGGCGTATGCGAGCATCTCGCCGCTCATGTCGTCGATGTTCGTCTCCAGAAGCGTAACGCCCTCGGAGTATGCCGCCCCGGTCTCCTCGCCGAGCCAGAGGCCCAGCGCGTTCGGGTACTGCTCGGGGTCTCGCGAGCCAAGCCCGTAGCCCACGCGCGTCAGCGCCATTTCGGGCTGCCGGAACTCCGCGAGCGTCGTCAGAATGGCCGCCCCCGTTGGCGTCACCATCTCGCCTGTCCTGCGGGCGTTGCGAGGCGCGGACACCACGGGCGTGTTGGACATGGCGAACAGGGCAGCCGTGGCGGGCGAGGGCACGGGCAACAGCCCGTGGGCGCTGTCGATTACGCCGGAGCCGGTGGGCAGCGGGGAGCAGTAGACGCGGTCCACGCCGAGCAGATGCAGCCCCGCCACGGCGCCCACCACGTCGACGAGCGTGTCAAGCTCGCCGAGCTCGTGCAGCCGTGTCTGCTCGGCGGCCGTGCCGTGCACGCGCGACTCCGCCTCGCCGAGCCTGTTGAAGACGGCGCACGCGCGGTCGACGACCTCCCGGGGCAAGTCCGAGGCGCGGGCGATCCGTATGAAGTCCTGCCAGTGGCGGGGACGCCTGGCCTCGTCGGTCAGCTCGACTGTAACGAGCGTTCCGTTCACTCCGCGCCGGCTGCCGCGGCCCACGGCAAGGGCGAACCCCTCCGCGTCGAGCCTGGCGAGCTGCGCCTCGAGGTCGGCGGGCTGCACGCCGCAATCGACGAGCGCACCGAGGATCATATCCCCGCTCGCGCCGCCTATGGAATCGAAGTACGCGACGCTCAACGCTGACCGCCGAACCCGGCGACGGCCGGCTGCGGCCTTGCCGATACACGCTCCTGGGTTGGGAGTGCAAGCCGCAGCGCCTCCGCCAGCGTTCGCACCTGGTTCACGGCTGGCCCGCTGGGAGCGCCGGGGCGTTCGTCATCGTCCGGGCCGCCTGGCCCTATGCAGGGTCCGAGGCCAAGGCGGGCTACCTCTTGCGCGCGCCGCTCGAGCTGCGACACCGCCCTCACCTCACCAGTCAGCCCGAGCTCGCCCACGGCGGCGATGCCGGGGGCTATGGGCTGGTTCTTCAGGCTGGATGCTATGGCGAGGGCCACGCCCAGGTCGCCGGCAGGCTCGCTGAGCCGAACGCCTCCCGCGACGTTGACCACGATGTCCTGTCCGGCGAGGGCGACGCCGGCGTGGCGGCTCATCACGGCACACACCAGAAGCAACCGATTGAAGTCGATGCCGGTCGCCACGCGCCTCGGCTGGGGGAGCATCGAGGGCATGGTCAGCGCCTGCACCTCCACTAGCATGGGCCGGCTGCCCTTCATCGTAGCCACGATAACCGAGCCGACGGCGCCGTCTGTGCGCCCGGCGAGAAAGGTGCGGGAAGGATCCTTTATCTCTTTCAGGCCCTCGGGCGCCATGTCGAACACGCAGATCTCGTTGGTGGAGCCGAAGCGGTTCTTGGTGCTCCTCAGCAGACGCCAAGCGCCGTTGGCGTCGCCCTCCATGTAGAGCACAACGTCGACCAGGTGCTCGAGCAGCCTGGGGCCGGCGACGTCGCCCTCCTTTGTCACGTGGCCGCTCAGGAACGCGGGCGTGCCGGTAGCCTTGACCCACTCCATCAGTCTCTGGGCGCACTCGCGAATCTGGGCCACGCTGCCCGGGGCGGCCGTGAGGCCGTCGTCGTGCAGCGTCTGGATGGAGTCGACCACGACCAGGGCGGGCCTGTGGGCGTCGAGCCGCGCGAGCACAGCGGAGAGGTTGGTCTCTGGCAACAGGAACAGGCCACGCCCGTCGATTCCGAGTCGGTCGGCGCGCATCTTCACCTGCGGCGCCGATTCTTCGCCCGACACGTACAGGGTCTGACCGTGCGAGGCCGAAACGTCGGCCGCCAACTGGAGGAGTAGCGTTGATTTGCCTATGCCAGGCTCGCCGTACAGCAGCGCGAGGGAGCCTGGAACGACGCCGCCGCCGAGCACGCGGTTGAACTCGTTAAGAGAAAGCTCGATGCGGGGCAACTCTTTGGTGGAGACCTGGGACAGCTCGCGGGCGAGCGTCGAGGGGATGTCGGCCCTGACGGCCGCGACACGATCGGCTACGGCGACCTCGGAAAGCGTGTTCCATTCAGAGCACGCGGGGCAGCGGCCTTCCCACTTGGGAGTCTCGTTGCCACAGCTATCGCATACGAAGGCGGACTTGAGTCTGGCCCTGGGCATATTCAGTGGCCTCACGGGCGGCTCGCAGGCGCGACTACGCCGCACACGGGAGCGCGCCCGGAGTTCGTCGGCCCGCGTCTAGGGGTTGGGCGCGGCCAGGCTAAGCGAGCGGGCGTCGGGCAACGGCGCATGCACGTTGACAATCAAATCGCCGTCCTCGATGTCGATGACAGCAGTGTCGCCCACGTTGACGTCGCCCATGAGGATGGCGTCCGAGAGCTTGTCCTCCAGGCTGTCCTGGATGACCCGCCGCAGAGGGCGCGCGCCAAAGTTCGGGTCGTAGCCCTTCTCCGCCAGCCAGTTCTTCGCCTGCTGTTCGACTTCCAGGCTGATGCCCTTCTCGACCAGGTTCGCCGACACATCGGCCAGCATAAGGTCAACAATCGCCAACATGTGGTCGCGGGTGAGAGCGTGAAACACCACGGAACCATCGATGCGGTTGAGGAATTCGGGCCGGAAGAAGCGCTTGACCTCCTCGTTGACGTTGTTCTGCATGCGATCGTACGCGGCCTCCGCTCCTCTCGCGTCGCCGGACCTGTGGGCGAAGCCGATACCACGGTCCTGCCGGATGAGGTCGGACCCGATATTGCTTGTCATGACTATGATGGTATTGCGGAAGTCGACGCGGCGGCCCCTGGCGTCCGTGAGGTGGCCGTCGTCGAAGATCTGCAGCAGGATGCTGAAGACTTCGGGGTGGGCCTTCTCGACTTCGTCCAGCAGAATCACACAGTACGGCCTGCGGCGCACCGCCTCGGTGAGCTGTCCGCCGTCGTCGTAGCCGACGTAGCCGGGCGGTGAGCCAACGAGTCGCGCCACGGAGTAGCGCTCCATGAACTCGGACATGTCGATGCGGATCATGGCCTCTTCGCTGCCGAACATGAACTCGGCCAGCTTCTGCACCAGGTAGGTCTTGCCTACCCCGGTGGGGCCGAGGAACATGAACACGCCGGTCGGGCGCTTGGGGTTCTTCAGCCCGGCTCTCGCCCTGCGCACGGCCTTGGATATCATGGTGATGGGCTCGATCTGCCCCACGACCTGCTCGTTCAGCACGTCTTCCATGTGGATTAGGCGTTCGGACTCCTCGGTGGCGAGGCGGGTGACGGGTATACCCGTCCACATCGCGACGACCTCGGCGATGTTTTCTTCAGTTACGACGACAGCCTCTCCACCCACCTCATCCTGCCACTCTCTCTCGAGCTCGCCCAAGCGGTCGCTCAGGCTGGCCTCACGGTCGCGCAGCTCGGCGGCCTCGTCGTACTGGCGCGCCGCAATGGCGTCGTCCTTCTCCTTGCGGACACGCTCCAACACCTTGGAGACCTCTTTCAGCGACAGCGGAGGTGTGTTCGTGTTGATGCGCACCCGCGACGCGGCCTCATCGATGAGGTCGATCGCCTTGTCCGGCAAGAATCTATCCGGTATGAAGCGGGAGGCCAAGCTCGCGGCGGCCCTTATGGCGTCGTCGCTTATGACGAGCTGGTGGTGCTCCTCGTAGTGGCCCTTGATGCCCTTGAGGATCTCGACGGTCTCCTCGACGGTCGGTTCGTCGACCCTGACGGGCTGGAACCTGCGCTCCAGGGCCGGGTCGCGCTCCACGTACTTACGGTAGTCGTCGTGCGTGGTCGCGCCGATTGTCTGCACTTCGCCCCTGGCGAGCGAGGGCTTGAGGATGTTGGCGGCATCGACGGCACCCTCTGCGGCACCCGCGCCGATCATGGTGTGAAGCTCGTCGATGAAGAGAACGCAGTCCTTGGAGGTGCGAATCTCCTCGATTACCTTCTTCAGGCGTTCCTCGAACTCGCCGCGATACTTTGTGCCCGCGATGGTCGCCGCAAGGTCGAGCGTGACGAGTCGCTTGTTCTTGAGGGTGTTGGGCACGTCGTTTTCCGCGATGCGCTGTGCGAGCGCCTCGACGATGGCAGTCTTGCCGACGCCGGGCTCGCCGATCAGGACGGGGTTGTTCTTGGTGCGCCTGCTCAGAATTTGCGTGACGCGCTGGATTTCCGTCTCCCGGCCCACGGTGCGGTCCAGCTCCCCCTCGCGCGCCCGCTTGGTCAGGTCAATGCCGAGCTGGTCGAGGGTTGGCGTCTTGGCGCGGGTGGAGCGGCTCGATGCCTGGGACTGCTGTGGGCTCTGGGTGAGAATGCGGCTGGTCTCGCCGCGCACCTTGTCCAGGCTGACGCCGAGGCTCTCGAGGACACCGGCGGCCACGCCTTCGCCTTCACGCATGAGGCCGATGAGCAGGTGCTCCGTGCCGATGTAGTGGTGATTGAGTCTGCGCGCCTCGTCGACCGCGAGTTCAATCACCTTCTTGGCACGCGGCGTAAGGCCAATCTCGCCGGGGCTGCTGCGCTCGCCGCGCCCCATGACGAATTCGACGGCGGCTCGCACCTTGTCCAGCTCAATACCCAAATTGGCTAGCGCCTTGGCGGCAACTCCATCCGTCTCACGGACAAGGCCAAGGAGGATGTGCTCGGTGCCAATGTAGTTGTGATTGAATCTCTGGGCCTCTTCCTGGGCCAGAGAGAGCACCCTGCGCGCCCTCTCGGAGAACTTCTCAAACCTACTCGCCACGTCTTTTCTCCTATCGGGAGTTTGCGATTGTCACAGAATAGAGCCTAGAATCCTCCAAACTCCCCTTCTTCCAAAGCCTGTTTCAGGCTAAGGCCCAATCGCCTTCTCTCCGGTTCGATCTTCAGAATCTTCAGCTTTAAGGTCTCACCCTCTCGAACTATCTCTCGCGGATGACCAATCATCCTCGTGCTGAGTTCAGAGATGTGCACCAAGCCCTCGACAGAGCCCTCGACCCGGGCGAAAGCGCCAAAGTTCATCAGCTTGGTTATGGTCGCGTCCACGATGTCACCGACAACGTGCTTTTCGTGTATGGTCTCCCACGGCTCAGGCTGCAAACGCCTGAGGCTCAGGGCGATCTTCTTGTTCTGCGCGTCGACCCGCAGCACGAACACGTCGATCTCGTCGCCGAGCTTGACGATCTCCTCGATGGACTTGACAGGGTGCCAGGACAACTCCGAGATGTGGATAAGCCCATCGGCTCCACCCAGATCGACGAATGCGCCGAAACTGCTGATACCGGTAACTTTGCCGCTGCGGACGTCGCCCTCGGTCAACTCCTTGATGAGCCGCGCTTTCTGGGCCTCGCGCTGCTCCTGCACCGCCTGCCGTTCGGAGAAGATGGCGCGGTTTCGGGCCCGGTTGATCTCCAGAATCTTAAGCTGGAGCTCTTTGCCGACGGACTCGGCACGGGGATCAACCGGAACTGGCTGCTTCTCGCCGGTCTTCTCCGACTCGGTGTCGGACTCTTCCTGCCTGCGCTGGTACTCGCGGAACTGGTCGTGGGGCACGCTCACCAGTTGCGACATGGGGACAAAGCCCTGAATAGACTCAACGTCCACTATGGCGCCGCCGCGGTTAAAGCCGAGTATGGTGCCCTGCACGGTGTCGCTGTTGCCCATCATCGCTTCCAACTCGTGCCAGGCCTTTTCGCCAATGGCCCTGTCGATGGACAGGATGGCAGAGCCTTCGTCGGTGGAGTCACGGATGACGAACGTCACGACGGAGGAGCCGACTTCCAGTCGTTCCGAGTCCTCCGGGCTGAGCGAGCGCATCTCTCTCTGAGGAACGATACCCTCGGCCTTGTGTCCTATGCTGACTAGCAGGCCTTCGGAATCGACGCGCATCACGATGCCCTCAACAACGTCGCCCCGCCGCAGAGGCTTCAGTGACTCAACGGAGTCAATGAATTCCCCCATGTCTTGGACTTGGCCTTGCTCCTCCGGAGAATTCGAACTCAACAAAACAACTACCGCCGTATTAATTCGGGCATTGCCCAACACTCACAATTATATGTGCATAGCTTGGGCGTGTAAAGCCGAAACGCATCGGCAAATCGGAAGGGATTGGGAAAAACGGGGCCTTGAGCGAGTTTCGACCGGCCACAATGCAGCGAGCCCCCTGGCAGTGACCTATTTTCCCACGTCCTTGCGGGCGCAGTATCGTCAGCGCTGAGGCGTTTCACTGCCGTGTTCGGGATGGGAACGGGTGGGACCGCCTCGCCAGAACCACCAAGGGACGCTCGTTTGCGATTGTGGCATGCCGCCCAGGATATTCTCATCCCGACGACCGCCATTTGACGATACACTCTACACCAGAGCAGGGCGCGGTGTCAATGCTCGTGCGGCCCGGAACTGGGTGACGTCAGGGTAGATGAGCGTGTTGCGGGAAGCGGGGCTGTTGGCCACCCCATCGGCTGGTGTACCATGGGCCGAGCATGGTCGAGCGCGGGAGGAGGGTAATCACGATGAACTCTCAGCTCAATTGGGGCGCAATCACGCTGATCGCCGCACCCGTGTTGTCGCTGATTTTCTTTGGCCTGGAGCCGGGCGGCCTCATCATCGACAACGTGAACGCGGACAACCTGGTGGAGGAGACCCGGCTGAAGATAGAGGCCCTATCCTCCAACACCTTCATGACGCACCTGAGCGCGTTCGTAGTGCCGCTCTCGCTCGCGTTCGCGCTGTTCGGCACGTGGGTGGTGGAGAGCGACGCCAGGGGTAGCGGCGAGAGCAGCGCCATCTGGCGTGCCGGCCTTGTGCTGCTCGCCATCACCATCACCGGCTGGGTTACGAGCCAGTCGCTGAACCACCAGATCGCCAACACCGGGCTAGATTCCAGTCCCGACCAGGCGACAGCCAACGCGCTGTACGCGATGGACGTTAGTATAACCCAGCTGTTCGGCGTGTTCGCCGCGGTGGGCTTCTTCTGCTACTGCCTGGGAACGGCCGCCGCGGGCCGAGCCAACAAGTGGGCGTCTTGGATCACCGCCGCGTTCTCGGTAGTTTCCTTGGCCGCGATGCTGACAGGCACGTTCGAGCCCGACCTTTTCCAGCCCATGCGCAACATCGTCTGGGCCATCTACATCGTCTGGGCCATTTGGCTTGTGCATCTGGGCGTACGCACGCTCAAGAGCGCATAGCCAGTGGAACGGCATTGCCAACGGTGACGCTTCCATGAGTACAAAGGCAACCTATCCGCTGAGCGCGGCGCGGGCGCTCGCGTTAGACGCACAAGGACTGGCGGACCAGCCGGACCTGGACACGCCTTCCACGCCGGAGCAGGTGTACGCCGCCGTCGAGCGCGTGGGCTGCCTTCAGATAGACACGCTGCAGATGGTGCGGCGCAGCCACTACGTGGCGCTGTGGAGCCGCCTTGGCGCGTACGATCCGGAGGACCTCGACGCGCTTGTGTACGACCCTGCCCGTCGGCGGTTGTTCGAGTACTGGCTGCACGCCGCGAGCATCATCCCGCTCAGCGAGTACCGGTATCGGCTGCTCCTGATGCGCCACTGCGCCGAAGGCACGTTCAGGTCTCGGCGGCGCTGGCTGGAAGAGCCGGGCAACGTTGAGACTGTCGACGGGGTGCGGCGGCGAGTGCGCGAAGAGGGCGCGGTGCGGGTCTCCGACTTTTCCGACGAGCGCGTCGACGCCAGAAAAGGCTGGTGGGACTGGAAGCCGGCCAAGCGCGCCCTGGAGTACCTGTTCGACCTGGGCGAGCTGATGGTGTCCGGCCGCGTGAGCTTTCAGCGTGTGTACGACCTGCGGGAGCGGGTGCTGCCGAGCTGGGTCGATACGAGCGAGCCGACGGAAGAGGAGGCCATCCGCCACCTGCTGGAGTGGTCGATGCGGCGTGTTGGCATCTGCACTCCCCGCCAGCTTGTGGACTACGCCCGCATGAAGGTCGGCGAGACCCGGCAGCACCTGCGCTCGCTGATGGACGAGGGCGTCTTCGTGGAGGTGTCGTGCCTCACCACGTCGGGCCAAGCGGAGCGGTTCATCGTGCACCGCGACAGCATGGACACGCTCAAGCGGGCCGCGGACGGCGGGCTTGTTCCGAGCACGACGACGTTCCTGACGCCGTTCGACAGCCTGTTCTGGGCTCCGGGCCGGGACGTGCAGCTCTGGGATTTCGAGCAGAGGCTGGAGGCATACGTGCCGGCACCGAAGCGGCGGTGGGGCTACTTCTGCCTGCCCATCGTCCACGGCGACCGGCTGGTGGGCCGGTTCGACCCCAAGCTCGAGCGGGCAACCGGCACGCTGAGGCTCAAGGCGCTGCACCTGGAGCCGGGGGTCGAGCCCGACGAGGAGCTGGCAACGTCCTTCTCGCGTGCCATGCGGGGGTTCATGGCGTTTCACGGGGCGACCGACCTGGTGGTCGAGGGCGGCAACGGCGCCGCCGTGCTGGAGCTTGCCGGGGTGAGCGCCAGCGGGCGGGTTTGAAACCCGCCCCTACGAGTGAATTACGGTCACATTTGAGGAGGTATGAAATGGACTCGGCGTTGATTTCGGAATACAAGCAGAAGATTATCGAGGCGGGGCGGTTCGTCACGAGCTGCGGCGTGATGTCCCTCAGCAAGCACGGCAACATCAGCGCGCGGCTGCCGGGCGAGGACGCCTTTTTGCTGACAGCGGGAGGCACGCTGTCCGAGCTGGGGCCGGAGAACATAGCGCTCTACGAGCTGGACGGCACGCTGGTGGAGGGCGCGGTGGAGCCGACCTCCGCCGAGATCGTGGACATGCACGGCGTGGTGTACCGGCTGCGGCCCGACGCGGGCGGCGCGTTGCACACGCACTCGCCGGCCGCGACGAGCCTGGCGGTGGCCTACGAGCCGATACCGCTGATCTACGAGGCGATGGCCCGTTTCGACATGACGGATGGCGTGCCGCTGGCCGCCTACGGCCCCAGGGGTTCGAGCGAGTCGGTGGACAACATCGCCCGCGCCATACGGGAGAACCCCAACACCGGCGGCGTGCTGCTCGCCAATCACGGCGTGCTGGCGTTCGCGGCCGACCCGGTGTCGTCGGTGAGGGCCAACGTGGTGATCGAGGAGGCGGCGATTCTGTTCATGAACGCCAGGGCCATCGGCAAGGCCAACCCGATACCCGCGAACATGGTGGAGCTGACACGGCAGCGGCGCGACGACTTCGCCTCGATGGGCGTGCAGCGGGCGGGCTAGGCGAGCGCGAAAGCGGTGCGCGCGCCCTCGCTCGCCCTCGCCCTAACCCTCTACCTGAGGGAGAGGGGACTCTCAGGTTAGGCCAGGCAGAGGGCGCGGGCGACTCTGAGCACAAGCTCCGGCACCGGGCGGACCAGCCGGAAAAGCGTGAACACGACGAAGGTGACCACGGCGGCTATCGCGAAGCCGCCGGCTACGTCCAGCGGGTAGTGCACGCCGGCGAACACGCGGGCGAAGGCGTAGAGCGCGGCCGCCGCCAGGAACGCCGCGCCGATGCGGCGGTCCACCCACCACACGGCTATCGCGATGGCGGACGCGGCCGCGATCGCGTTGGACGGGAACGACGAGTCGGTGGGGGCGTAGAACAGCAGATTTACCTGATCGGGGAACTCGACGAATGGGCGCGGGCGGAAGTAGTACCAGTTGACTACGTAGACGACCCAGTTGGACAGGCCCATCGACGTGAGCGCGGCGAACACGCCCACCTGGTGGCGGGAGCGCGTTTCGGCGTCCCGGCCCGTGTACCAGAACGCGATGAGGGCGAGGGCCATGCCCACGGGTATGAGGTAGTCGCTGACCACCCAGGTGATCATCATGTCCACGGGCGAGAACTCGCCCGCCATCCCGTTTATCCAGAGGAACAGCTTCTCGTCCGCGCTCTCCATTTGCCAAGCCAGTGTCCGATGCTGCGGGCCAGGGCGTCCGCGTAGTTGCGGCGCCTCAGGGCCTCCAGGCCCTCCACCGGCTCATCCGTCCCTCCTCTCATGCCTAGATTTACCAGGGACGACGCCAGCAGGGTGAAGACCAACGACGACGATGAGCCAAGGAAGAAGAACAGGGCCTGCGTCGGGGCGTCCAGCCCTCCTTCGTAGTCGTTGATATTCCTGTCCTCGACGGCGAAGAACCACACGAACGCCCCCACGATAAGGGAGAGGCCGAGCAGCCTGGCCAGGATGGGCCGCTTGAGGAACAGCAGTCCGTCGAGTCTGCCTAAGGATGCGGCTAGCTGGAGGGTCCCCGTCGCGGCGACGGCCACGAGAATGTAGTAGTCGGTCGCGAAGGTAAACATCGGTTAGTTGTCAGTGGTTAGTTGTCAGTGATCCGCTGGCAGGGCCGACAGACTGACAAACTGACCACTGACAAACCGGCCTACCAGCTCTCCAGGGCTACTGCCGTACACCAGTCGGAGTAATCGGGGTCGTTGCCCCGTATCACGTCCAGGTACTTGTCCCTGATCTGCCCGGTTATCGGGCCGATGCCGCCTTCGCCGATGGGTCGGCTGTCCAGCTCGCCCACGGGCGTCACGTGGGCGGCGGTGCCGGTGAGGAAAACCTCGTCGGCCAGGTACAGCTCACTCCTTCGGATGTTGCGCTCCACAATCTCGAGTCCAAGCTCGCGCTTGGCCAGGGTGATGGCGGAGTCGCGGGTGATGCCCACCAGGTTGTTGTCCGCAACGAGCGGGGTGTGGACGACGCCGTTGGAGATCATGAACAGGTTTTCGCCGCTGCCCTCGGAGACGTTGCCGTCCTGGGTGAGCATGATGGCCTCGTCGAAGCCGGCGAGCACCGCCTCGGTCTTGGCGAGGATGCTGTTGACGTAGTGGCCGGAGATCTTGACGCGCGGGGGGATGATGGTGTCGTCGATGCGGCGCCAGGACGAGGTGCAGCACCGGATGGCGCCTTCGGCGTCGATGTAGGCGCCGAACGGGTTGACGATGAGGGTGAAGTCGCTGGCGAGCTCGTGGAGCTTGAGGTTGGCGACGCGCTCGGCGCTCTTGTAGGCGAGCGGCCTGATGTAGAGGTCCTCGCGGTAGCCGCACTTGGCGACGAGGTCTGTGGTGATGTCGCAGAGTTCGTCTGCGCTGTAGGGGATGTCCAGCATCAACATGCGGCAGCCCTGGAGGAAGCGCAGGTAGTGTTCTCTCATGCGGAAGACCATTATCTTGCCCTGGCCTTCGTTCCAGTTGCCCCGGATGCCCTCGAACACCGCTGTGCCGTAGTGCAAGGCGTGGGTCATAACGTTCACCTTGGCGTCGGCGAGGGGCACGACACCGCCACGGAAGAAGGCTAGGGCTTGAGGCATCGCTCGATTCTCCTGTACTCCAGAACTCCGGGGCGTGCTCCGCGGCCGGCGGCGGCGGGCGGCCTGCCATATGGCTGCGGGCCATTATACGCGCAAGGGCGCGGGATGACAAAGCGGCTGGGGGGCCTTTCGCCCACCCAACTGGCGGGTTTGAAACCCGCCCCTACAGGCGGGGGGGGGGGGGTGGCGAAAAAGTGCCCCAAACTGCACCATTCTGCACCATTTCGTAGCTGGGGGGTGTGACACCGGGGCCTTGTTTGGGACGCTTGGGGGCACGAAATGGGGTGCGAATGTCGCCAAAGGTGGCGGGAATGGGACAGGTGCGCGGGGGGCCCGGCCCCTGGGTTCCCGCTCACCGTTTTCACGGGGATATGCTTCGCGGGAATGACGAATGGGAGGCGCGCTGGTGGCCAGTGGGCTGGGTCGGTCCCTTGTTAGGGGGAGCGTAGCACGGGCGTGCGGGTGAGGTCAAGGGGGTGTCGCAGGGCGGACGCCGGGGCTATGGGATGCTACGCCAGAGTCGTTGGGGGTGAGACGAAATGGGTATGGCTTTTGGCGTCTGTGGGACAGTTATGGGGGACTGACGTGTCGCTGGTGGGACTTGATTGAGCGGTTTTGGGGCGGAATTTTGGGGGGCGGGTGGCTTGGGGGCGGGAGGTTGGGATGCGATGGGGCTGGGGTTGACGGCGGAGTGTAAATTTGCAATTCCTTCATCTATACTGAACCAATTGCCCTGGAGCATTCCAACTTTTCGCATTGACCACGCGCCTCGAGCGCGCGGGATGGGGGACTTCCGAATGGACTCATTTCGCCACGTCATAGACAACGACGGCGCAACCGTCGCGGAGCGTCTGCGGCGCAGCCTTCAAGGGGCAGACGCTTTCGACTTCGTGTCGGCTTACTTCAGCATCTACGGCTACCAACTGCTGGCCGACGAACTGGACCGGCTCGGCTCGGTGCGGTTCCTGTACGGCGACCCCATTTCGGTGGATGAGCTGGACCCGGGGGCCAAGGAGCCCAAGTCATTCACGCCCACGGAAAAGGGGCTGGAGCCGAACCACTCGCTGCAGCAGAAGTATCTGGCCGAGCGATGCGCCGACTGGGTGCGGAAGAAATCCGTTTCCATACGGTCTGTGAGCCAGTCTAACTTCCTTCACGGCAAGATGTACCTCGCGAGTGCGGACGGCGAACCTGTCGATGCCGTTGTTGGCAGCTCCAACTTTACCAGGAGCGGGCTGGGCGGCAGCGACCGGCCCAACCTGGAGATAAACCTGGCGGTGAGCGACGCCGAGATACTGGCGGAGCTGCAGGCGTGGTTCGACCGGCTTTGGAACGACAAGACGCGGACGGAGGACGTTAAGGGCAAGGTGTTGGACGCGCTGAAGCGCGTGGGCAGCAATCATGCGCCGGAACTGATCTACTTCAAGACGCTGTTGGAACTGTTTCGTGACGAAATGGAGCGGAGGCAGGCCGAAGAAGAGGGGCTGGTATCTACCGGATTTTACGAGAGCCAGGTGTGGCGGGCGTTGTACGAGTTTCAGAAGGACGGCGCAAAGGGAGCGATAGCCAAGCTGCGGCAGCATAACGGCTGCATACTCGCCGACAGCGTGGGGCTGGGCAAGACCTACACCGCGCTGGCCGTCATCAAGCGCTTTGAGCAGCAAAATAGAAGCGTGCTGGTGCTGTGCCCGCGCAAGCTGTCCGACAACTGGTCACTGTACCGAGCGAGCAATGGCCATATCCAGAACCCGTTTCCCAAAGACCGCTTCGGCTACGCGCTGCTCGCCCACACGGACCTCTCGCGGGACTCTGGCACGTCGGGCGGCGTAGAGCTCGCCAGCTTCAACTGGGGCGCCTACGACCTTGTCGTCATCGACGAGTCGCACAACTTTCGCAACAGCGGCGGCCAGCGCTACGAAAAGCTTCTCAACAAGGTGATCGCCACCGGCGCGACGACCAAGGTGCTCATGCTCTCCGCCACGCCGGTGAACACATCGCTGATCGACCTGCGAAACCAGATCTACCTTATGACCGAGAGGCGCGAGGACAGCTTCCGCCAGAGCCTGGGCGTGGGCAACGTCGGCAGAGTTATGGGAGATGCGCAGAGGCAGTTCAGCAAGTGGGAGTCCGAGAGCGGCAAGGGGCGGCGTGACAAGGGAAAGCTGCTGAACGAGCTCGGCGCCGACTTTCTGCGGCTGCTAGGCGGCGTGTCCATCGCGCGCTCCCGCCGCCATATCGAGCAGTCCTACTCCGAGGAGATGGAGCGCATTGGCAGCTTTCCGACGCACGCGGCGCCCATCAACGAATACCCGCCAACCGACCTCAAGCGCGAATTGAGCTACAAGCAGTTGGCGGGCAGTATCGGCAAGTTCATGCTGGCAGTGTACCAGCCTTCCGAATACCTCAAGCAGCCCGTGAAAGGGCGGCAACTCGAAATGGCGGGGGGCTCGTCCAACTTCACGCAGGAGCAGCGGGAGCACCAGTTGGTCGGCATGATTCGCACCAACTTCCTCAAGCGACTGGAGAGCTCTCCACGCTCACTAAAGTTGACCCTGGAGCGCACCATCGGCAAGATAGATTCGCTTATCGAAGAGATAGAGCGCCGTCAGAACGGCCTCAATTCGGGCGCGTCCTTGCAAGAGGGCTACGTAGCACCGGAAGAAGACGAGGAAGACGAGGACTTCTTCGTCAACCGCGGCCGCGCCCCTTACCGGCTCAGCGAATTGGACCTGCCGCGCTGGTTGGACGACCTCCGGCGGGACAAGGTCACGCTAAGCTCGGTGTTGAAACGAGTGTCGCGCGTCACGCCAGAGCGCGACGGCAAGCTGAAGGCCATCAAGAGCGCTGTGCGAAAGAAGGCGGTCAACCTCACCATGCGCACGGACGGTAAGCTCAACCGCAAGCTGCTGGTGTTCACCACCTTCAAGGATACGGCGCTATACCTGTACGACAACCTGGCAGGCCTGGCGGACGAGCTTGGCGTGAACATGGCGATGGTGGCCGGCGACGAGACCCACACCACCGCGGGGGCCAACACGTTTCAAGCCATCCTGACCAACTTCGCGCCCGTCGCCCGCAAACGCGCCGAGGCCGAGGCGGACGAGCCGGATATCGACCTGCTCATCGCCACGGACTGCATCTCGGAGGGCCAGAACCTGCAGGACTGCGACACCGTGTTGAATTACGATATCCACTGGAACCCGGTGCGGCTCATCCAGCGCTTCGGGCGGATCGACCGCATCGGCAGCCCGAACCAGGCGGTCCACATGGTCAACTATTGGCCCACTCGGGACATGGACGCCTACCTGAGATTGGAAAGCCGCGTGCAGGCGCGCATGGCGCTGGCCGACGTCGCCGCCACCGGCAGCGACGACCCCTTCACCGTTGAGCAGGCCGAAGTTGGCGCGCAGCTCGAATTGGCATTCAGGGACCAGCAGTTGTTGAGGCTTAAGGAAGAGATCCTGGACATGGACGAACTGGACGACGCGCCCGTGATGAGCGACTTCACACTGGACCACTTCATCGCCCAGTTGCTGCGCTACCTCGAGCGCAACCGCGACGAGCTGGAGGCGCTGCCCAACGGCGTGTACGCCGTGGTGGACGACGACGCACAGCCGGGGGTGATTTTCCTGCTGCGGCAGCGCAACGCCGGGGTAGCGTCGGCAAGCCGCGGCGTCGCCAGCCCGGTGCATCCGCACTACCTGGTGTACGTCCGTAACGATGGCACTATCCGGTACGGATGCAGCCAGGCCCACCAGGTGCTGCGCGCATTCGAGGAGGCCGCGGCCGGGAAGACGGAGCCGCTGAACGCGCTTTGCGACAGGTTTGACAGTTCGACCGATCGCGGCAAGGATATGAGCCACTACTATGGGCTGCTCAAACGTGCGGCGGAGCAGATCGCAGGCGCGCACGGAAGGCAGCAGAGCGCCGGGCTTGGCATCCATGGCACGCCAGGGTTCATATTAGCTCCCGAATCAGAGACGCCGAGCGGACTCGAGGACTTTGAACTGTTGACCTGGCTGGTCATAATAAAAAAGTGACCGGGACCAAGAGGAAAGAGCAATGAACGTAGACGCCATACGAACCGCGCTCGCCGGTGTTGCCGGACGGGACTTCTCAGAGGCGGCCAACGACCTGCTGGATAAGCTGGGCTACAGGAGCACACGCACGCTGCTGGGGCAATCCGGTA
Source organism: Dehalococcoidia bacterium (assembly GCA_965262385.1). GTDB lineage: Bacteria > Chloroflexota > Dehalococcoidia > Lucifugimonadales > CATOSD01 > CATOSD01. Next base: position 1,488,187 of record CBDHFB010000016.1, read on the forward strand.
GGGTGCCAGACTCCATACGGCAGCTTCCCGCCCGTAATCTGGACACCGCGAGTGAGAGGCGTTTCGTCGAGCAAGCAGAGTCAACGCGCCTGCTCTTCCAGGTCACGGACGAGGAAATTCCGGATAGTGTTCAATCCGCGCTGTTCGAGTCACCCGGCTTCAATTCCGGCAACGCCCAAAGCTTCCTGTTCGTCGCCGTCGAGTTGAGGGACGAAAACTACGCTCGCGGCGACTACGCCTCGTTCGCTCGCGAAGTCAACAAGCGTCTGAACGCGCCCACGGTGGTGCTGTTCCGTACGCCGACCAACCTGCTAACCCTGGCCTTTGTGCATCGCCGTCCCAGTCTGCGGGACGAGGGGCGCGAAGTGCTGGGAAAAGTCTCACTCATCCGAGAGATAAAGCTGGACGACCCACACCGGGCGCACCTGGACATCCTGTCGGAGCTATCGCTGGATGAGCGGCGGCGATGGATGGACCGGCGCGGACGGTCACAGAACTTCGACGGGCTGCTGGCCGCATGGCTCGACGCGCTGGACACCGAGGAGCTCAACCGCCGCTTCTACCGCGACCTGTTCGCATGGTTCGAGCGCGCGGTCAAGAAGGCCACGTTCCCCACCAAGCAGCCCAAGACGCTCAAGTCGGAAGAGCACGTGATGCGGCTCATCACACGGCTGATGTTCGTCTGGTTCGTCAAGGAAAAGGGCATGGTGGCCGAGGACCTGTTCGTCGAGAACCAGGTGCGAAAGCTGCTACAGGACTACGAGCGGGGCGGCGACTCGTACTACCGCGTCGTGCTACAAAACCTGTTCTTCGCGACGCTGAACACGGAAATTTCGCGCCGCGGATTCAGCAGCGTGGACATCACCACGCACCGCGACTTCACTCGATACCGGTACAAGAGCGAGATTGCCGACCCCGATGGCCTGCTGGCGCTCTTCGAGCAAACGCCCTTCATCAACGGTGGATTGTTCGACTGTCTGGACAGCTTCGAGTCCACCAGCAGAAAGGGCTACCGCATCGACTGCTTCTCGGACGTGAAGTCCCAGCGGCGCGGCTACTCCATCCCCAACGCGCTGTTCTTCGCCGAAGAGGACAAGGCTCCTGGGCTGATAACGCTGTTCGAGCGCTACAAGTTCACGGTGGAGGAGAATACACCGGCGGAGCAGGAAGTGGCGCTGGACCCTGAGCTGCTGGGCAAAGTGTTCGAGAACCTGTTGGCGGCCTACAACCCCGAGACCCGCGAGACCGCGCGCAAGCAGACCGGATCGTACTACACGCCACGCGAGGTGGTGGACTACATGGTGGATGAGGCGCTGGTGGCCGCGCTCGCGCAGAGGGCATCCCCGAAAGGCGACACGAAGGGGTGGGAGGGCAAGCTGCGCCGTCTGCTGGCCTACCTGGACGAGGACGGCAGCGAGGCCGAGAACGATTGGGGCGGCGTGACGGACGTGGAGCGTGATTCGCTGGTGGGCGCTATCGCCGGCCTGAAGGTGCTGGACCCCGCCGTAGGCTCCGGGGCATTCCCGATGGCCGTGCTGCACAAGCTGACGCTTGCGCTGCGTCGGCTCGACCCCCGCAACGAGCGATGGGAGCAGTTGCAGAGGCAACATGCCGGGCGACGCTCCGAGGCGGCTTTCGGAACCGACGACCAGCAAGAGCGCGACGAGGAGTTGAAGGAGATAAGCGCGACATTCGAGCGATACCGGGACTCGGACTTCGGGCGCAAGCTGTACCTCATCCAGAACAGCATCTACGGCGTTGACATCCAGCCGGTCGCGACGCAGATTGCCAAGCTGCGCTTCTTCATCTCGCTGGCCATAGATCAGGAGACGGACGACAGCGAGAACTACGGGATAAAGCCGCTTCCCAACCTGGAGACGCGCTTCGTGGCCGCCGACACACTGATTAGGCTCAACTCCTCGCCCCAGCTATCGCTGGAAGACGCCGGGCCGGTGGAGCAGCTACGGCGACAGCTTCGGGACAACCGCGAAGGTCACTTCCACGCGGACACGCGACAGCGCAAGATGCGCCTGCGAGACAGGGACCGCGAGTTGCGCGGTGAGCTGGCCAAAGCGCTGCGAAAAGCCGACTTTCCCGCGGGCGACGCTCGCAAGGTCGCGCGGTGGGACCCCTACGACCAGAACGAGAGCGCCGACTGGTTCGACGCCAAGTACATGTTCGGTGTAGAGGGCGGGTTCAGGGCACGCCGCTCAAGGATTGGGAAGTTACGATCCGTCGAGGTATCACAACTGGGTTAAATGATGCATTCATTGTTAGCGACGACGAACGAGAGCACCTTATTCAAATGGACTCCAAGTCGGCTGAGTTGCTCAAACCGGTGTTGCGGGGTAAGGACATTCAGCGATACAAAGCAAAATGGGCGCGAAAGTGGCTGGTCGACACGCACAATGGATATGGCGACATTCCGGCCACTGACGCTTCGAATTATCCGGCCTTGAAGTCTCATTTGACTCAGTACTACCCGAAACTTGAGAAGCGGCAAGACAGGGGCGTTACGCCTTACAATCTGCGGAGTTGTGCCTATCATGAAGAGTTCGCCCTTGAGAAGCTCTTCTGGATGGACCTGACAGAAAGGGGACGTTTCTCGTATGACGATACCGGTACTTTCTGCGTCAACACCGCGTTCTTCATGTCGGGCCATTCCATGAAGTATCTTTGCGGCGTACTAAACTCCGCACTCGCGACGTGGTTCATGCGGAATACGGCCTTGAATTCTGGCATGGGGGTAACGCGCTGGATACGCAGCACCGTCGAGCGCATCCCCATCCCGAAGGTCAGCAAGGCGAAGCAAGCGCCCTTCGTGCGGCTGGTGGACGAGATACTTGAGGCGAAGGACGCCGACCCCGACGCGGACACGCGCGAACTGGAGTGGCAGATCGACGGTCTGGTGTACGACCTGTACGGGCTGACGGAGAAGGAGCGCACGGCGATAGAGCGCAGCCTCGGGCTGATACACGCCACCGACGAGGAGGAGGACGCGGCGCTGGCGCAGTGGGCAATAGAAGGGAGCACGGACGAGAGGGTGAGCCGCGAAGAGGTGATGGCGATACTGCGTAGCGAGGGCGGCGGTTGAGTTCACGCCCGGTTTCGCAAGAGACCTGCGGAGGCTGCGTGACGGAGCCATGCTCCGCAGGGTCGGGCGTACAATCGAGGAGTTGGAGGCGGCGGCTTCGCTGTCCGATATGTCCGGGGTGCGAAGGCTCAATACGGAAAGCGGGCGCAGCTATAGGATTCGTATAGGGGAGTACAGGTTGGTGATGGAGGTTGGAAGTGGCGTAGCGGTGCTGGTCAGGTTCGGCCACCGGCGGGATGTGTACCGGAGGTAGGGGGATTCCCAATCTTTGCCGCCATCCCTTTGGTAGGCTTAGGGCAGGCTTTAGATTCCTCGGCTGCGCTCGGAATGACAGGAAAGGGGCGCTCGGAATGGGGGAAAGGAGCGCTCGGAATGGTAGTGGTGCGCGGGGGAAGGGACTAGCGTCGTGGCGCGGCCACCCCCATCCTAGCCTTCCCCCGTCAAGGGGGAAGGGATTTAGTTGAGCGTGGAGGGGTGGACCCATTGGGCGGTGTCGGAGGATTGGTAGATGGCGATGATGGCGCGGAGGACGCTTTCGGAGAAGCGGATGTCCATCATGGGTTGGCGGTTTTGGAGAATGCCATCTATGAAGTCGGCGGCCGCGCCGTTGAAGCTCTCCAGCCAGTCCATGGGCAACTGGAATGAGACGGACTCCGATCCGCGGTGCAGGACGAGCGGGGGAAGGTCGAGCATCTCTCCCGTGCAGCGCGTGACCCACAGCACGCCTTCCGACCCGATAATCTCCATGAACTCGTCGGCGGCGTAGTAGGATGTCCTGATGGGCATGTGGTGGGCGCTGGCGTACTCGATAGAGGCGAGGGTGTCACGGCCGGCGTACTTCCAGGTCGCGGAGGCGGGCAGCTCCATGAGGAAGTCGTCGTCTGAGCGCGTGATGATCGCGGACACCTTCTCGACGTCTCCGCCCCACCAGATGGCGGTGGCCACCTTGTGCCAGCCATCGTCAAATATCATGCCGCCCAGGTTGCGATCGGGGTCTTGCCGCCATATGTACGCGCCTTCCGTAAAGGGAATGGGGCTTTTGCGGACGTCGCCCCTGAGCGTGCGGATGCGGACCAGCGACAGCTCGCCGATGGCGCCGTCCTGTATCAACTCGCCCGCCTTGACGATTGGCGGGTAGTACAGGAAGTTTTCCGTGGTCCTGTAGAACGTGGACGCGCGGTCGGCGGCCTGTGCCATGCGCCGAATGTCCTGGATCGAGCCGGCGGACGGTTTCTGGCAAGAGACGTGTTTGCCTGCCTCGAGGCCGGCGATGGACTGGTCGGGGTGCAGGAAGGTCGGCGTCAGGAGTTCCACGGCGTCGATGCGGTCGTCGGCCAGGACGTCGTCGTAGCTGGTATATATGCGCGGCGATATTCCCCACTCCCTGGCGCGAAGCTCGGCTCGCTCTGGCACCGGATCGCACAGCGCCGCGACCTCGCACCGCTCGTGCGCCAGGTAGCCGGGCGCGTTGAGCTGGGAGATGGTGCCGCAGCCGACTATGGCGAGGCGTACTTTGTGCATGGTTGGGTCTCTCTCAGCGGTTTTAGATTCCTCGGCTGCGCTCGGAATGACAGGGGCGGCGGGCGGGAAGGGGCGGCGGACGGCCTCCGCCCCCGGGTTCCCGCTTTCGCGGGAATGACGAGGCCAGCGGGCGGGTTTGAAACCCGCCCCTACAGCCCATCGGGCGGGCACAAGACCCGCCCCTAGCGGATGGAGGCAAGGACTCGCTTGGCGAAGCCGTCGAAGTGCTCGGTGGCTACCCAGCGGAGGACGGCGACGAGGTCGTGCTCGGGGTCGACCCATATCTTGTTGGCGCCGGCGCCGAGGTGGTAGAAGCTGCTTTCGGGGACGCTGGGCATGAGGGCGCGGTCGGTGTTGAGGAACCAGTTCATGAAGCCGTAGGTGGGCTGTATGGGCGTGGGCGTGGTGGCTAAGTCGACCCACTTGCGGGAGAGGAGCTGCTTGCCCTTCCACTCGCCGCGCCTGAGGGAGAGTAGGCCGAAGCGGGCCTGGTCGCGGGCGGATATCCACATGCCGCCGCCCCAGTGTCCGCCGCCGCTGACGGACCACATCTGCTGGCCGTCCACGTCGACGTAGGAGTTGCGGTAGCCGTTCCACTTCCAGGTGTCCGAGGCGTCGATGGGGTCCATCACGTGCTCTTTGAGCACCTCGGGCAGGGGGCGCTTCCACAGGCGGAGCAGGGAAAGCGAGAAGCGGTTGACGCGCACGTCGTTGTACTCGTAGGCGGTGCCGGGCTCTTCGACGGGGCGGAACAGGTCTTCGTGGTTGCCGGCGGAGTAGTGCTTGTCCCACAGGGTGCCGTCCCACTCGCTTATCTGGCGCAGGGAGTGGTCCCAGGTGATCCTGGCGTTGTGGGGGGAGTCGTAGCCGCCGTCGTTCACGTAGTCGGCGACCCTGTCGTGGACGTCGCGAATCAGGCCGCGGTCGTAGGCGAGGCCGGCGACGGTGGACAGGAAGCTCTTGGTCACGCTGAAGGTCATGTCCACGCGCTCGGGCTCGCCCCACTCGGCGACGAGGTAGCCGTTGCGCAGCACGACGCCGGTGACGGCGCCGCGGGTCTTGGTCGGGCCGAGGGTCGCGCCGTCGTCGTATTGCTTGCCGGCGTTGTTCTGGCGGATCTGCTCGGCGAGGTCGCGCAGGTGGCCCTCGCGGGAGGGTTCGGTGGAGTAGTCGATCGCCCGCTGGAGCAGATCGGGGTCCATGCCCACCTGCTCGGGCGTCCGGCGCTCCCAGTCGTTGCCGGGGCCGGGGAAGTATGTGGCCGCAACGTTAGGTTGGGTGGTTCGTGTGGTCATTGCTGCCTCCTTATTGCCGGGGCCGTGCCGCGGCGGGAACGGGCAGGTTTGAGGCCCGCCACCGTGGGGGCATTCTACCACAGGGGCGTGGGGGGTGCGGCCGCGGCGGTGGGCCGGTTCGGCGGGGCGCGGCGGGCGGGTTTGAAACCCGCCCCTACGGACGTTTTTGCGGGGGAAGGGACCTAAAGGTCCGAGAGGGCACACTCGACCTGGGCGTGGAGACGGCGAAACCACAGGCGGAGCGCCCGGTCGCAGGCGACGGACAGCGCCGAGAGGGCCATGGTGCGGTAAACCCACCCGCGGGTGACCTTGGAGGGGCGGGACGGGTCTAGCCAGCGGTCGTTGCTGGCGAGCAGGGCCAGTGTGGCGAGTCCCATCAGGGCGGGCCAGAGCACCGCGAGCCGTAGCCGCACGCACCGGCGCGGGACGGCGAGGGCGTAGTCCTCCGCGTCGCGGTAGCGCTCGAGGGCGGCGCGGATGCCGCGCGCGAGCACGGGCCGTGCCACGTCCGCGCTCGCCGGGTCGAGCAGGTCGGCGGGGCGCAGGCCCTCGGCGGCCAGCCAGTCCGCCGGCAGGTAGCACCGCCCGGCGCGCAGGTCGGCCGGGACGTCGCGGAGCACGTTGGTGAGCTGAAGCGCCTTGCCGAAGCCGACGCCCAGGTCGGACATGCAGCGGACGTCCCAGCCGGACAGGGCGGGCGTCTTTGCGACGGACGCCTCGGTCCAGAACTCGCCGACGCATCCCGCCACGAGGTACGTGTAGCGGTCCAGGTCGTCGAAGGTGCGGAACGCGCCGGGCGCGCCGGCGGCCTCGCCCGGGAAAGAGGTCAGGTCGACCTCCATGCCCCGCGTGAGGGTGGTCACCACGGAGCGGACGCGGGCGGCGTCCTCCCGCGGCAGCGACTCGAGCAGGGAGAGCTGTACCAGCAGCGAGTCGGCGAGCGTCCGCTCCGCGTCCGAGGCGGCGAACCGGGCGGCCAGAGCGGACAGCGCCCGGGCGTCCTCCGCGCCCGCGGGACGCGCCAGCATGGAGCGGAAGCGGCGCAGCGCGACCAGGCGCCGTGTGGGCGTTGCGGCGCGGGCGTCGGCAATGGTGTCGGCGGCGCGGGCGAGCAGGTACGCGAGGCCGATGGGCGTGCGCAGCGCGCGGGGCAGAACACGCAGGGTGAGGTAGAACGCCCTGGACACGCGGCGCAGCACGCCGGTCAGGAGGCGTCTGCGGTCGCGCGGGCCGACGCTGGGGAGGGGGTCGTCGGGGTGGGGCTGGCGGCTGTCGCTGCGGGTGCTCACGCGGGCATTGTACGGGCGGCGACGGGCGCGGCGCCAGCGGGGGGGCGGAGGGTCGCCCTCACCCTAGCCCTCTTCCCAGGGGAGAGGGGATACGCCACTGCGCTGGGTTCCGGCTCACGGGCCGGAATGACGATTGGGGGGTGCGGAAAGACGGAAGGGGCGCGCGAGGGAATTGTCACGCTCAGTTCTGCCAAGTATCATTGGACGGTGGCCGGGAGGCGGGTGCGCTCGCTTTTACCGGCCTTAGAGTCTCAAGAACTTTTTCCTGGGGAAACACTGTATATGGCTACGGAAGAGCAGATTCAGAAGGTTGTGAACAGCCTGTACGAGGTCGAGAGTTGCAACCGGTGCGGGACACGGCTGCGCTTCGGCGACATGGACTGTCCGCGATGCGGCGCCGACATCGAGGACAACTTGCGGGACTGGGCCGAGCGCCTGGTGGACCACCTGTTGCTCATGGACGACGAAAGTTGAGCTCCAACGCGAGAGCGGCGGACGAACGCAGGAGCGGCCTCATTTCGCGGCGCGAGGACGAGAGGGCGCTGGAGATACTGGCGCGGCTCGGCGCACGGCCGGCGGCGCCGTTCCACGAGCGGGGAGTCGCCGAGAGCGTGGAGAGCACGCTGCGGGAGAGCGGCCTGGAGCCGTGGCGCGACGAGTTCGGCAACGTGCTGGCGCGATACGCCAGCCCCGACGGCGCACACGAGCGGCGGCCCATCGCGTTCGTCTCGCACATGGACCATCCCGGCTTCGAGATAATCGAGGGTTCGGGGCGGCGCTACGTCGCGCGGGCGCTCGGCGGCGTGCCGGCGGCGTCGCTCGGCAAGCCGACGCCGGCGCTGGCGTTGCTTCCCGACGGCCGGCGCGTGCCGTGCGAGCTTACGCCCTACGGCGGGCCGGAGCGCGGAGACTCGGACCGGCTTGTGGTCGCGACGCTGCCGGAGGAGGCGACGCTCGTGCAGCCGGTGCCGGTGGTGTTCGATCTGCCGGACTTCGAGTTGGACGGCGACACGATTCGCATGAGAGCGCTGGACGACCTCGCGGGCTGTGCGAGCATCCTGGCGGCGGTGGAGTGGCTGGCGACAGAGGGCGCGCACGCCGACGTGTTCGCGGTGTTCACGCGCGGCGAGGAGGGCGGCCTGTTCGGCGCGCGGCTGATGGCGCAGGCGGGCACGCTGCCAGGAGACACCGTGGTGGTGTCGATCGAGTCCAGCCCGGTCATTCCGGGCGTGGCGCAGGGCCGGGGTCCGGTCATCCGCACGGGCGACGCCGCAAGCACGTTCGACGGACGCGCGGAGCGGGAGTTGATCGCCGCGAGGCAGCGCATCCTGGAGCGCACGCCTGAGTTCCGGTGCCAGCGGCAGCTCATGAGCGGCGGCACGTGCGAGGCGACGGCCTTCGCGATGTACGGGTACAGCGTGACGGGTATTGCCTTCCCGCTGGGCAACTACCACAACGCGACTACGGACCTGCGCGACCCCGATGGGGGCGTGGGCGCGGAGTACATCGCGCTGGCCGACTTCCTGGGGGGCGTGGAGCTGATTGCCGAGGCCGCGCGCGCGTCCGGGGGCGCGGCCGGCGAGCGCAGGCTGCCCGACGTGGGGCAGGACGTGCGTGAACGGATGGCGGCGACGGCGCGGGAGTGGGCAGGCGCGCCGTCACCCCCATCCCCGTATCGAGTACGGGGCAGGCTCTAACCTTCCCCCGTCGAGGGGGAAGGGACTGAGCGCCGGCGGGCGGGTTTGAAACCCGCCCCTACTGGCTGGAGGGAGAGGGGACTTTGAGCGTGGGCTAGGGCTCGCTTCTGTCCCAGCCGTCCAGCACCCAGTAGCCCACGCGGGGGACGTCCACGACCGTCTCCAGGCCCTGGGCGCGCTTGAGGCGCTGGATGTTGTACAGGTGCGTAACCTCTTCGAAGTAGACGTGGCGGATGGTGGCCTCGAGCGTCATGCGGCCCTCGCCGCCGTCCTCGCCGGTGGTCAGGCCCGTGGGGTGCGCTCTCGCCATGGGGGCCCACGTCGCGCCGCCGGCGTAGGCGATCGAGGCGCGCCTGGCGAATCCGGCGTCGTGGTCGGCCAGCACCGACCGCACCAGGTCGATGCCCTCGCGCAGCTTGGGCATGATCACGCCGAGGTCGTGGTAGACGGTGTCGTCGAGCCGGCGGTCGGAGGGGGAGTCCGCGAGGGTCCGCACGTCGTCAACGCCGTGGCCGCCGGGGAACAGCGCGTCGACCCAGCGAATGAGCATCCACCTGAACGTCACCGAGGCCATGTGGCTGAGCTGCATACGGATGCTCCACTCACTCCACGCCCATCTGCCCGACACGAAGTCCAGCTGCTCGTCTGTCAGACCGTCGACCTCGCGCGCGATGAGGTCGTAGAGGCCGTCGAATTCGGGGAACAGCCGCGATGCGGGGGCGTCGTCGGGGATGTTGGCGTTGGTCATGTCGGACCTCCGTGGGGCGTTTCTCCCTCTTACCCTCTCCCTAACCCTCTCCCTCAAGGGAGAGGGGACTGTGGCGACGCGGGCGGGCGGGTTGCAAACCTGCCCCTACAGGCGCGGGCTGCGAGTGGCGGGCGTGGTCGGCATGGGGCTAAAATATGGCATCTCACGGCGGGCAGCGTCAAGGGGTAGCCGCGAACTGGGGCGGTAGATTCCTCGACTGCGCTCGGAATGACATCGACTGCGCTCGGAATGACATCGACTACGCTCGGAATGACATCGACTACGCTCGGAATGACATCGACTGCGCTCGGAATGACATCGACTGCGCTCGGAATGACATTACTTATGGTGGGAGGTGCGGTATGGACCTGGTGCTGACGGGGGGCAACGTGCTAACGATGGATGGGCGAAACAGCCGGGCGGAGGCGGTGGCCGTGCGGGACGGCAGGCTGCGGGCCGTGGGGGCCAGCGCGGAGATAGCGAAGCTCACCGGCCCGGATACGCGGGTGGTGCGCCTGAACGGGCGAACGCTGCTGCCCGGATTCGTGGACCCGCACAATCACTTCAGCCTGACCACGTTCCAGCCGGTGTCGGTCGATTGCAGCGTGCCGCCACACATGAGCGTGAACAGCATACTGGACGCCATCGCCAACGCCGCCAAGGATGTCCCGCGCGGGCGCTGGCTGTGGGGCTGGGGGTTCCGCAGCCGCATGATGCCGGACGGCGCGCGGCTGACGCGCGGTCAGTTGGACGAGGCCGCGCCCGACAATCCCGTGTGCGTGATGGACGGCTCGGTGCACGCCTGCTACGCCAACTCCGCCGCGCTGGCGATGGCCGGCATAGACAGGCACACACCCGACCCGTCGCACGGCCAGATCCTGCACGACGACCGCGGCGAGCCGGACGGGACCCTGTGGGAAGGGGCGATTGACCCGGTGTACAACCTGTCTATGCGCAACTTCATCGATTACTACGGCGACGATGGCGCGGCTGAGCTGGTACGGCAGAACTGCCTCCGCCACCTGGCGTGCGGCATAACCTCGGTGGGCGACGCGCTCGTCACGCCCACCGCCGCGCGCATGTACCGCGCCGCCGAGAGCAGGGGCAAGCTGCCCATGACGGTACACCAGATGCTCGGCGGCCAGGGCTTCTTCGCCGCGCCGGAGGAGGCATCGCGGGGCGAGTTGGGCGACGGCAACGTGTCCGACAGGCTGCGGGGCGGCACCATGAAGATGTTCATGGACCCGGTGTTCCCGAGCGCGGCGCTGATACGCTTCCACCCGCACGGCGGAGAGGAGCGTTTCGGCGAACGCTATTACACGCAGGATGAGGCGGACGCCCTGACGGTGAACGCGCACGGGCGCGGGATGCAGGTGGCGATTCACTGCCTGGGCACCTGGGCGATCGAGCAGGCGCTCAACAGCTTCGAGGCCGCGCTCAGGGAGCGCCGCGCCGAGGAGCCGCGCTTCCGCATCGAGCACTACGGCTTCCCCACGCCGTCGCAGATGCGGCGCGCCAAGTCACTGGGGGTCGTGCCGGTGGTGCAGCCGCCGTTCGTCTACACCGGCGGCGATTCGGCGGTGCAGCGCGCCGAGGAGCTGGGCGGCGGGGTGGGCGCCCACCCGTTCAGGTCGATGCTGGACGAGGGCCTGACAGTGGCGGCAAGCTCCGACTGCCCCTGCGCGCCGCTGGAGCCGCTGCTGGGACTGTACTCCATCGTCACGCGGCGCACGCGAGGCGGCGAGCCCGCCGGGCCGGACGAGGCGGTGACGCCGGAAGAGGGGCTGCGCATGTACACCGCCAACGCGGCCTACGCCATGTCGCGGGAGTCGGAGGTGGGTTCGCTGGAGGTGGGCAAGCGCGCCGACCTGCTGGTGCTGAGCCACGACCCGACGAGCATCGCGCCGGAGCACATACGCGAGATATACGTGGACCAGACATACGTGGACGGGGAGATGGTGTACGAGCGCTGAGGGGCGGTGGACGCCTGCCCCTGGATTCCGGCTCGGGGGCCGGAATGACGAACTGGGCAATGGCGGCCCCTACGCTTTGCATCGGCTACGCCACACATTAGCGGAACTGAGGTAGAGCGTCCGCTCTCTGGCGGCGGGTGCGGGGGCCGTTAAGCATCGTTCCCACCGGCGTGTAGCGCACGGCGAGCTGGTAGACGACGAGCAGCAAGGCGGTGACGGCCAGGTTTATCAGGGCGAACTTCGCGTGGGAGCCGATGCGCCAACCGGCGATCAGCTCGAACGCCACCACCACCAGGGGCAGGTGCCACAGGTAGATCCAGTAGGAAGCGTCTGACAGGTAGCGTACCCAGAACCGCTCCCGGTGGGCTATCAGCCTGAACAGGCCCATCAGCCCGAAGCACATCAGCCAGGCGAAAGCCGCCTGCGCCACGGTGGCCAACGGCTTCGCCCAGTCTTCCTTCACGTCGTAGAGCAGCGTCAGGCCGGCCCAGAACACCAGCGTCAGCGCGGGCGCGAGCGCAAGCGTCCACCACCGGCTTGCCTGTATCCCGCGGCGGTAGAGGTGCGCGCCGAACAAGAAGAAGAGCGTGTAGTAAGCCAGCACGACCGGATCGAAGGCCAGTCCCTCGGAGGTGTCGGGGCCGAAGACGGGTTCCGTCATCAAAAGCTGCGGCAGTAGCGTCAGCGGAATGGCGAGCCACCAGACAATCGGGTGGTCGAACCTCACGCCCAGCTTCGCGGCCACGATGAATCCGCCGCACAGCCAGAGGAGGAACCAGAGGAACCAGAGATGGTTCAGGGTGCTCAGCCAGATGAACGGCCACCAGAAGATCGAGAACTCGACCTCCCGGAAGACGTCGAAGGCCCAGAGGAATGTAATCGTGGTGACCGGAATGACCGTGAATGCGCCGACGGCAAGGGGAAGCGCTATGCGTTTGAGTCGCTGCACGGCCAGCGGGCGCAGTCCCCTGCGCTGCCAGAGCAGCGCGGTGAAGAAGCCGCTGAGCAGGAAGAAGACGGGCATACGGAATCCGTGGATGGCGTAGAAGAGGAGCGTGTAGAAGCCGGAGACCTCCGCGGGGTATCCCTCGGCGGAGTAGGCCTTCGACCAGGCGTCGGGCATGAAGAATAGCGCCGTGTGAAGCACCACGCCCAGCAGCATGGCGAAGGCGCGCAGGGCGTCCAGCTCGTGGAAGCGGGGGCTTGGGGCGTCTGTCTCGGCGGCGACGGCCGGCTGTTCGGATTCGGTGTTCAAGGGGCGCGATTCCTCCGTGCCGGGGCGTGTTTTGGTATGTTGTGGCCAGTACGGTAGCATAGTGAGGGGTGTGGGGAATGCGCCGTTTCACCCTCACTCCCGTATCGAGCACGGGGCAGGCTCTAACCTTCCCCCATCAAGGGGGAAGGGACTGCGGGGCCATCGGGCGGGTTTCAAACCCGCCCCTACAGGCTGAAGGGGGAAGGGACTGGAGGGCGCGAATTGACGGGGAAACTGGAAGGAGACACATGACTGACGATTTTCGGGAGAAGTACGTGACGGTGAACGGGGTGAGGCTTCGCTACCTGGACTGGGGCAGCGAGGGTAAGCCGCCGCTGGTGTGCCTGCACGGCCACACGGGCCAGGCGCACATCTGGGACGAGTTTGCGGAGGCAGCATCGTCTGCGTACCACGTGTACGCGGTGGACCAGCGCGGCCACGGCGGCAGCGGACGGGCCGGCGACGGCTACGCGCGCGACAGGTTCGTGGAGGACCTGGCGGCGTTCGTCGACGCGCTTGGGCTGTCCAGGTTCACGCTGGCGGGGCTGTCGATGGGCGGCTGGCATTCGCTGCTGTACACGGCGGACAACCCCGACAGAGTGGAGCGGATCGTGATAGTGGACATCGCGCCGGAGCCGAACCCGGCCTCGGCGGCCTCACGCGCGAGCCGGCCGCCCACGCCGATGGAGTTCGCGACGCTGGACGACGCGGTCGCCTGGACGCGCGAGGGCAACCCGTGGGCGAGCGACGCCAGGCTGCGCAAGGACATCGAGGACAAGACGAAGCGGCGCGAGGACGGCTCGTGGACGTGGAAGGCGGACCCTGAGCTGTTCAACCGGCCGCTGCCCGACATGACCGACCCGGACCTTATAGGGCGGTACTGGAAGGCGGTGGAGACTATCCCCTGCCCCATCCTGGAGGTGCGCGGCTCCGAGAGCGGCCTCGTCGCGGACGAGACGCTGGAGCGCATGAAGCGGGTCGGCGCGGCGTTCGACTGGGTCGACGTGGCGGACGCGGGGCACGTGGTGACGGTGGACAAGCCACAGGAGTTCATCGAGGCGGCGCGGGGGTTTCTGGGGATGTAGGGGGAGCGGCGGCAGAAGGGACGCGGTCACCCCCATCCCCGTATCGAGTACGGGGCAGGCTCGGTCCCTTCCCCCTCGACGGGGGAAGGGACCGAGCGGTGCGGGGCGGTTGAAGATGTCGAGCCTTACGGGCGACTCTACGGCAATCCACCGAACTGCCGGGTGACCCATTTGCGGGCTGCCTGCCTGTGGGCCGGGGCTGAAACTTGCCGTGCGATGAGCGCACGAACCGGTCGGCGTGGCGTTTGGGTGTGCGTACACCAGTAGCGTATCCAGCGGAGGACGCCTAGTCAACGCGCGTTAGTTGGTTCCTGGACAATTGCAGCCCCGGCATTCGCCCAGGCGCGGCAGGTTCCCGGGATGCTCGGGAAGGGCCCACTCCGCGTCCTCCGACTCACCGGTGAACTCGATGAGCGTGGCCTCGTTGCGGTCTGTGGTGAGACTCCCGTCCTTGTAGTAGCCGAGCAAGTGCTCCGTGCACCAGTCGTTCTCCCTCCACCACAGGGAGAAGATGCCGGACCCGGAGCCAACCCTGCTGTACAGAACGTAGAAAATGCCGCTGGGGTCGGACTCCGTGACCGTGCTGCCGGCAGCCGCCCACCGCCCGTCCTCCAGCTTGATAAGCGGCGCACCTCCGATCTGCGCGGGCGGGCCGGGCCACCGCAACTGCACCTTGAACCGAACCCTGGAGGGCGAGGTGGGGATACGCGCGTCGATCCACTCACTGAAGGCTGCGTAGAAGCCGTCCAAGGGGAGACCGAACGCCTCCTCGAAGGCGCTGCGCCAGTCGGCTTGTTCGTTCAGGAGCCGCCAGAAGTTCGCGTAATTCGCGCCCGCCGCGGCCTCCTCGACCAGGAAGAGCGAACCCAAGAAGCTGAGGGGATACGAGTGCCCCACGCTGGAGTAATTCGTCCACTCCTCGATGCCCTCCAGCTCCTCGGCGAGGTCGCCCAAGGAATCGGGCTCCTTCACGCGCTGCCAAAGCAGGTCTTGGTATGGCGTGTATCTCGTGTTCAGGAACGCGCGGCGGCCGGGCCTGGTCGGGGTGTAGGCGTAATCGGCGTAGGAGGCCATGCCTTCCACGAGCCACGCGGCGTCCGATAGACTCCCGTATGCGTTCTCGCCGGTCGGCATCTGTTCGAACCCCAATTCGGCTTGTCCCTGCAACACATGGAAATACTCGTGGGCGATGATCTCCTCGGGGGATTAGCCGTCGACGTACACCAGGGCCAAGAGAGCGCCCCCCGTCCTGGTGTGCGTGGCCCAACCGCGCACCCAACCGCGCCGGGCGCGGTACTCGAGGAGGTCCTGACCGGTGAGGCCCATGTACGCTGAGGCCATGGCCTCGTGGTTCATGCCGACCAGCACGGTGAATCCGGTCGCCTCGACGCCAAGCGCGTCGGAGAAGAAGGCGCGGACTTGCTCCATCTCCTCCCGGAGTGCGGCCTTGTGCTCGTCGGGGATGTCACCGGCAAACACCCACGTCGGCGGGGCGGACGACGCCACGGGAACCGGCGTTGCGGTCGCCGTGGCGGTCGGGGTTGGGGTCTGCGTCGGCGTGTTCGTCGGCGTCGGGGTGAAGGTGGCCGTAGCGGTCGGGGCTGGTGTTGGGGTTTGCATCGCCGTGGCGGTGCGTGTGGGGGTGAAGGTGGCGGTCGGGGTTGGGCTGGGGGTCTGTGTCGGCGTGGGAATGAATGTCGCCGTGGCGGTTGGCGTACGGGTCGGCGTTGCCGTGGGTGTCGGCCTGGGCGTCCGCGTTGCCGTGGGCTCCGGGGTACTAGTCGGCGTCGAGGTCGGGGTCTGAGTCGGCCTCGGAGTCTCCGTGGCCGTGGGCACGGGCACGAGCGTGGGCACGACGACCCGGGCCACGACGGGCGATTCGCCGGCTTCGTCGCTGGAGCACCCAACCAAGAGCGCGGCGAGAACCAAGACGCAGGCGAGCGTGAGCGTTATCTTCATGGAGGTTTCTTCTGTCGGGGAGGCAGCGGAGGGACCTCCCCGACACTTTCTTTGACTGGTAAGGTATATAGGCTCCGGACGCTCGGAATGTCGCGCCCGCTAGTTGCTGTAGCCGGAGGGCTTGGGCGGGCGGGCCTGCACGCTGTCGGTGATGCGCTCCAGCAGGTACGTGAAGTCGTGGTATGCGTCGATGTGACCCAAGTCGGGCCTCAGGACGTCCAGGTGATCCCTCAGTCTGTCGAGGTCTTCGCGTATGACGTAGTGGCCCTCGGCCGGGGCCTGGGGCAGCGCGCTGTAGCGGTCGGCGGCGAGGCCGACTATGGCGGCCAGGCGCAGCATCGCGCCGGAGCCGAAGCCGACGCCCGCCCTGCCCGTCACGTCCGCGCGCTGGCTGCGCGACTGTTGGGTGTCGGGCACGATCCAACGCAGCTCGACGCGGCCCAGGTCGACGTTTTCGCCGCGGGGCAGCCGGGCGTCGCTGCGTAGCTCCAGCTCGTACAGCACGGTGGTCGCGGCGCCGGAGTAGATTTCGGCGAACTCCTTGCGGTCCTCGGCGAAGGTCTCGTCCGGCGTGACCCTGTTCTCGTAGCCGACGATGCGCCACGAGTACACCAGATCGGGGTCCCAGGTCACCTGGGCGCGCGTCTGGTCGGCGAACGGGGTGGACAGGGCCAGCCAACTCTCGCGGCTGAAGGTGGCGCGCGCCTGGTCGACGGTGTTCAGGTAGCGGTACCAGCCGTTGCCGTGCTGCGCGAGCTGTTCCAGCAGATAGTCGTTGTAGTTTTCGATGCCGACGCCCACGGTAATCAGCCGCAGCGGGTTCGAGGCGTCTTGGTCGTATGCCGACTCCAGAATGCCGAACGGGTCGGTGGCGTCCACGTTGGCGACGCCATCGGACATGAGAATGACGTAGTTGTAGGCGTCGGGGCGCTGACGGCGGGCCTGGTCGGCAAGGCGCACGCCCTCGTCCAGGCCAGCCTGCACATTGGTGCTCCCGTGTGGGGCGAGCCAGCCGATAGAGTTGGCGACGGCGGAGTCGTCAGAAACCCGGTGATCGACCGTCAGGTTGTAGAGGACATCTGTTGTGAAGTGGACGACCGCGATGCGGTCCTGGGGGCGCAGGCTCTGGCGGATGGCCTCCGCAGCAGCGCGCGCGATGTCGACGCGGTTGCCGTTCGCCATGGAGCCGGAGGCGTCCAGCACGAGCGTGACGTTGAGCGGCCTGTCGTCGGGCAGGTGCGGTGCCTGGAATCCGATGCGCGCGAGCAGCTTGCCGGGGTCCAGAGGGTGTTCCACGAGGCTGGTCTCGACGCCGAATCCCCATTCGTCCGAGGGGGGCTGGTAGCCGTAATCAAAGGCGTTGACCCACTCTTCGGCGCGGACCGAGTCCGGCTCGACGTTGTAGCCCGCCCGCGCCCATTCGAGGGCGAGGAAGTACGACGTGCGGTCCACGTCCAGGCTGAAAGTGGACACGGCGTCTTCGGAGGCGAGGACAGCGGGCTGGCGCGCGAAGTCTGCGAAAGTGGTTGCGCCGGGCTGCGCGCGTGGTGCGGGCGGCGGCTCGGCGGCTGCCTGCGCGAGGGCAGGAGCCGGTGTGGCGTATGGCTGGCCTGCCGCAAAAGCGGCCTGAATCACGGCCTCAACTTCCTCGGACGTGATCCGGGGCTGCGCTTCAACCATGGCGGCCCGAATCGCAGCCTTAACTTCCTCGACCGTGATCCCGGGCCGCGCGGCAACCATGGGCACGGGGGCGGCAGTGGCCAGCGGCGCGGGCGTGGGAGCGGGGGCGGCTGCCGGCGCCGCAGGTGCGGCCGCGGCTGTCGAGGGGGCCGCCGTGGGTTGGCGATACGCGGGCGCAGTCGTGGGGGCGGCTGCCGGCGCAACCGGTGCCTGTGACCCGGGCGCTGCGGTGGGCTGCGCCATCTCCGCAAGCGCGGAGGCGAGAGCTTGGGCTTGCATTGTCTGAGCGTCGGCAGTATTGGGCACCGGCGGTCCTTCAGGCCCTGATGGTCCCTGCGGGCCCGGATTCCCGGGGTTGCCCGGGAGGCCCGGCTCTCCCTGGGGGCCGGTCGGTTGGTAAATCAAGCTAAACACAAGAACGACCAACGCTGCCGCGGCAACGGTCCCCGCCCCTGCTGTTATTATCTTCCACATATTTCCTCCAAACCAGTCGAACCGGCGCGGAGGCTCCAGGCGGCGCTCCAGGCGCGCCCAGGTGTCCGCGGGGGCTTCGAGCTCGTGAGAGCGGGCGGCGAAGTAGTCTCTGAGTGTGCGTTCCATTCCGCGGTCGATCGGATCGTTGGTGCTCATCGCCGCGCCTCCCTGTCGCAAGTCTGCGTAAGTTCTTCTCGTAAGCGGCTGAGCGCGCGGCTCAGCCTGGACTTTACTGTGCCCTCCCGCACTCCGAGCGCATCGGCAACCTCCCGCAGTGACAGCTCCGCGAAATAGCGAAGCACGACCACCTGGTGGTGCTGCGGGCTGAGGCGGCTGAGCGCCGCCTGAACCTCGTCGCGCCTTTCCGATGACATCGCAGACTCCAGGACATCGGCTGCGCCGGTGACGCGCTCGGCGTCCTCGAGCGGGGCCGTTGGCAGAGCGCGCGCCCTGCGGCTCGACACGATGCGGTTGACCAGGATGCGGACGACCCAGGGCTTGAACGGGCTACCTCGACGGAACCCGCTAATGCCTCGCCACGCCGACAGGAAGGCTTCCTGGACGTGCTCTTCCGCGGCCGCCCTGTTGCCGGTCATGAGCACCGCGGTGCCGAAGAGCGTGTTCTTGTGTTGCTCGACCAGGTGCCGGAAGGCGTCCGGGGAGCCTTCCTGGCAGAGCCGTATGGCCTCGGCTTCGGTCATAGCCTGCCTCCAGCCGGGAGTTTGAGAGTCCTCTCACCAGATAATACGCGGGCGGGGCGGAAAGGTTCCATGGGGGTTGGGGAGGGCCCGCGGGCGGGTTTGAAACCCGCCCCTACGAGGCAGAAGGGGGAAGGGACCGAGGGGCTACTGGATGGGGAGCGGGGGCTGGAGCCACTTGGGGGTTTCGTTCACACAGACGTCGACTACCCACTTCACCCATTCGAAGCCGCGCTTGTCCGGGGCTACCAGACGCAGCGGGAAGCCGTGGCCGTGGGCGAGGGTCTCGCCGCCTACGTGGGAGGCCAGGATGTAGCCGCGGGCCTCGTCGAGAGAGAAGCGGCGGTAGTAGCCTGTAACCGAGGTGAAGGTGACGCTGGACGCTGCATCGGTGGGCGCGGCCCGGGCCAGCAGGTCCGGGACCGCGACGCCCTGCCACACCTGGGTGGAGTACCAGCCGCCGGTGCAGTCGATGGTCGCGGTAGTCTCCGCGTCGGCGGCAAGCTCGTCGTAGGCGAGCGAGAACTCACGCTCGACGGCGCCGCCTACGGTGAGCCGCCACGTTGCCGGGTCCACGCGAGCCGGGGCGTCGTTGAGCCACGACGTGAGGGGGAAGGAGTTGCCGGAGAAGCTGTTCGCCTCGTGGGAGCCGGTGAATCTGCGCCGCGCGCCGCTGAGCCCGCCGGCCTTCGCGCTAAGCTCGCCCGCCTGCCACGCGGCGGCCGCGGCGACGGCGAGGGCGGCCAGCCTGAGGAAGGTGCGGCGGTCGGCCCAGAAGCCGATCGGGAATCCCCGCGTGTGGTACAGGGCGTGCCACACGAGCAGGGGCACGAGCGCCGCGCCGACGTAGATGTGCCAGCTTACGCCGCTGAACCATCCCCAGCCGAACGGGCCTACGAAAGACCACGCGAATCCCAGGGCGAGCGTCACGGCGAGCAGCGCCATCAGTGCCGCGGAGGCCGTGCGCGGCGTGGCGGACCGTTTCCAGCGCAGCGAGAAGAGGACGTTCGCGCCCTTCCAGGCCAGGATGACGATGATTCCGTAGCCGCTTACGCGGTGCGCGACGATGAAGTACCACTCGCGTGGGGACCCGGACACCAGGCCAAAGAAGCCGCTGACCAGCTCGGCGGCGATGAGCACCAGGAGCAGGGTGTTGGCCCATGGGAATTTCATGGCGCGGACGCCTTCCTTATCCGTGCGGTAGCGCAGAGGAGTCTTGGCCCGCCCGCCATTTGGCAACCAGCCTTGCGGGTCAGGGCTTTAGATTCCTCGGCTGCGCTCGGAATGACACCGGGAGTGCGCTCGGAATGACAGTTGGAGAAAAGCCCGCCGCCGGACTCAGGCCCTGAAACCTGTCCCCTACTGCTCGTAGGCGTAGCTGTAGGCGGCGCCTACCACCCGACCGCCGTCCACTATCAGGTAATCGCGGTCGAGCTGCTCGCCGGCGAAGAAGCGCTGCAGGCAGTCGCGAATGCCGTCGGAGTAGCGCTTCTGCGCCTCCAGGCTGGTGCCGGACACGTGCGGCGTCATGGCGTGGTTGGGCATGGAGCGCCAGGGATGGTCGGCAGGCGCGGGCTGTGGATACCAGACGTCGCCGGCGTATCCGGCCAGGTGGCCCTGCTCCATCACCTCGACCAGCGCGTCAGTGTCGACGATGGCGCCGCGGGCGGTGTTGACGAGGTAGGCGCCCTTCTTCATGCTGAGCAGCAGGTCCTTGTCGAACAGGCCTCTGGTCTGGGGGGTGAGCGATATGTGAATGGTGACCACGTCGCAGGTCTGGAGGAGCGGGTCGAGCCGCATATATCGCGCTCCGAGGGCGGCCTCGTCCACGGTGCTCAGGTGCATGAGGTCGTAGTAGTACATGGTGACGTCGAACGGCTTCAACCGCGCGGCCACGCGCTGGCCGATACGGCCCATGCCCACGATGCCGACGGTCTTGTCCTCGAGGTCGTGGGAGCGAGCGGCGATCTTGCCTATGTCCCAGCCGCCGGACACCACCTCGTTGTAGGACGGGAAGTAGTTGCGCACGAGGGTGAGTATCTGCATGACGGCGTGCTCGGCGACGCTCACGACGTTACTGCCGGTAATCTCGGCGACGGTGACGTTGCGCTCGGCGGCCGTGGCGAGGTCCACGTGGTCGGAGCCTACGCCGGCGGTGAGGACGGCCTGCAGACCGGGGGCCTTCTCCATCTTCTCCTTGGTGACGTAGGTGGGCCAGAAAGGCGTGGTGATGATGACGTTGGTGGTGGGCAGGTGGCTGTCCAGCTCCTCGCCCGGGTCGGTGATAGCCACCAGCTCGTGGCCGGCGCCCTCCACCATCTCGCGCAGGCCCAGGGCGTTCTCGGCACAGCCCAACAGCTCGGGAGTGTTCTTTGCCTCGGGGCCACCAGGGTACAGTACGGCGACGATTTTCATGACTCTCCTCCCTGTGTGAATCTATGTGCTATTCGGTGCGTGAGAGCGCTTCAGAGCGTATCGGAAACCAGGAAAGCCGTGGTCAGCGGCTCACCATCCAGGAGTATGGGGTAGGCGTTCAGGGCGGTTTCGTCTAAGAACACCACCGGGAACTCCTGGGTTACGGCCTGGGTGAAGACGTTCCGGTGCTGCGGCAGTATCTCGAAGCTCACCGGCTTCATGTACTCGTAGCCTTCGTGGAAGAACGAGAGGGTATGGCGACCTTCGGAGGCGTACACCATCACGAACAGGGTCATGCGATGGCGCTTCACCCCCGTATGCCCCGAATGGGCGGGGATGACAGCAACGTGGTTGCGGACGTTCAACAGGTCGAATCCGCCGGACCGGGGCCGGTACTCGTCGGCGAATACCGCGAACAGGCAGCGTGGATCGATGCGAACCATGGGCGAGCACGCTCAGCGCCCTGGCACGACCGGCAGCACTACGTGGGAGGGCCGGTCCGCGTCGTGGTAGACGGTGTTGCGCGCGACCTCGGTGCGCCTGCTGAGTCCCAGTGGCTCGCCGGTGTTGGGGTTAACGTCCAGCCGGGGGAAGTTGCTGCTGGCGACGTCCACGCGGATGCGGTGGCCCCTGGCGAAGAGGTTGCTGGTGGGGTACAGCTCGACGGTGAACTCGTACACCGTGCCCGGCTCCATTAGCTGTGCCCGCTCGAACGAGTTGCGGTAGCGGGCGCGTATCACGCCGTCCGTTATGTTCATGTCGAAGCCCTGGGGGTAGTCGGGGCTGGGCGGGTACACGTCCACGAGCTTGGCCGTGAAGTCGGTGTCGACGCACGACGAGGAGGCCCAGAGCTTCGCGACGACCGGGCCGGTGACCTCCACGGCCTCCTCGAGCGGCGGCGTCTGGAACGTGAGCACGTCGTGGCGCGACGCCAGGGGCAGGTAAGGCTCGCGCGAGCCGTAGAAGCGTGGCTCTTCCTGCTGGTGGAACGCGCCACCCTCCATTATGTCGGCTCCGGAGGAGATGTTGCCTCCGATGGTGGGCACCGGGTTGTTGGGGTCGAACAGGTACTCGCTAGGCCGCGAACCGGCGCGGGGCGCCTGGGCAGACAGCGCGCCGCCGGCGTGCAGGTAGAACGCGGTGTCGCTGGCGCGGGCGAGCGGCCAGTCCTGCTCGTCTCGCCAGCGGCCGCCGTGGTTCAGGCGGCCGTCGGCGTTCTTGCGGCCGTCGCCGCCACCCATGACGAACAGCTTCACCGGCGCGTCGCGCCCAACGCCGTTGTCCATGTCCTTCAGCCAGCGGTCGAACCAGCGCAGCCGCATGTGGTTGTAGTCGTCGGCCAGGCTGCCCGACACCACCGACAGCGGACCGAAGTCCACGTCCCCGGAGTAGCTCACGTCGTGCGCGCCGTGGGTCCACGGCCCCAGCACCATGCGAATGGGGCCATTCTTAGTAGGAGCAAGCCCCGTGTAGTTGCGGGTGGTCGTGCGGGTGTATGGGTCGTACCAGCTTCCCAGGTGAAGCTGGGGGATGTCGGCGTACTGGTCGAAGTACAACTCGTTGCAGATGCCTATCTGCTGCCAGTACTCCCCGAAGTCGGCCTGCGTCCACATGTCGAATACGTAGTCCTCGTAGTCGGGCGCCCAACGCAGGGGGGACTGGCCCTTCTTCCAGGGCATTCGCTTGAACCACTCGCGAAGGTCTTCGGCCTCCAGCGCGGCCTTGACGGTGGGGTCAGCGAGCGCCTCTTTGCTGTTGCGCGCGTGGGTGAAGGCCCAGCAGACCTGGCGCAGCTCCAGGGTGCCGCTGTTGCGGCAGGAGTTGTCGTAGGCGTTGGTGAAGCCGCCGCAGTCCATGAACGTGCAGGCGAGGTTGGGCGGGTTGGTCGCGGCCATCGCGGCCTGGGTGTGGGCGCCGTAGGAGATGCCGAAGGTGCCGACGCGGCCGTTGGACCAGGGCTGGTTGCCGATCCACTCCAGGGTATCGTAGCCGTCCTGTGGGTCGTTGAGGTACTTTACGAAGGAGCCTTCGGACTTGAACCTGCCGCGGTTGTCCTGGAAGATGACGACGTAGCCCCGGCTGCCGAAGTACCGGGCGGCGGCGCGATTGCGCTGCGTCTCCTTGTTGTAGGGCGTCCGCTCCATGACGGCGGGGAATCTGCCCTCGACCGGCTTGCCGTTTCTGGCGGGGAAGTACAGGTCGGTGGCAAGGCGTACACCGTCCCGCAGCGTGACCATAACGTCGCGCTGCGGGAAAATGTCGTACTCGGGCTGGGACTGCGGGGGCATCAGCGCGACCCTCCGGGCTGGTTGGGCGTGGCGGCCGGCTGTGGGCCGGCTGGCGCTGCGATTATATTTGCGGCGGTGGTAACAGTCAATAACTCAGTGGTCGGTGGTCAGTGGAGAGCTGGGTCGTTGAACTGTCAGAGGCCAATGAGGTATTCTTCAAGTGTCAAGTGGGCGATTCACAAACGTCGAGAGGAGGTTGGCATGGCGGGCCGCGAACACAAACCTGGAGGAATAGCAGCCCGAGGCGAAGCCATCTTCAAGGAACGGGTGCTGCCGCAAGTCGGCCCGTTGAAGAAGGGCATCTTCGTGGTGATCGACGTTGAGACCGGCGACTACGAGATAGCCGACGCCGACGCCGCGGCAACCCGGCGGCTTCTGAATCGAAGGCCGAATGCCGTGACATATGGAGTGCGGGTTGGCCATCGCGCCGCTTACAGTCACACGGGCGGATTCCGAACGCCACCAGGCCATGATTAGGGGATCCGTGGGTGAAGACCAGCAGGCCAGGATAGCAGTAGACATCATGGGCGACGACGGTCATTCCCGCTCCGTGGAGGCCGTCTTGGATACCGGTTTCAATGGTTCGCTGTCGTTGCCGACCGACATCGTCCAGATGCTCGGTCTACAGTCTGTGGGCCAGAGAACTTTCGAGCTGGCCAATGGAGAACTTTTCGAGTTTGACGTCTACCTTGCCGCAGTAGCATGGCATGAACAGACCACCGAGGTGCTGGTGTTGAGGTCGGAAGGTGACCCGCTACTCGGAATGGCTCTACTCTGGGGCAGCCGAATCACGTTCGACGCGTTAGACGGCGGTGAAGTCTCAATTGAAAAGGTGGAACCGTCCGCCGCCTGTTGACCGGTGGAAGCGGATAGACTCCGTGCCCGGCGTCGAGGTAAACCGAGACGCGCCGCTGAGCCACCGGCTGCTGGTGGACTTCAGAGGGAGGCTGCCGGTGGGGTTCAGTCCCATGCGGGACTTGCCGCAGTACCAGCCCATCGCCTCTGTCGAAGCGCCGCGGGCCTCGCGCTAGTACCAGGTGGGCTGGTATTCGCCCCACTCTTCGCGGAGCACGCCCATCATCTCGCCCAGCGTGGCGTAGGACCTGACCGCCTCGAGGATGTAGGGCATGAGGTTGGCGTCGCCGGAGGCGGCGTCGCGGAGGCGCCGGAGCGCGACCGACGCCGCCTCTCCGTCCCGCTCGCGCCGAACGCGGTTGAGCCGCTGCAGGTGGCGGCGCTCGCCCTTCTCGTCCACGCGCAGCAGCGGAATGTCCAGCGCCTCGTCGCCGGTGTACTCGTTGACGCCAACCACCACGCGCTCGTTGCGCTCCAGCTCGCGCTGGAAATCGGACGCGGCGTCCGCTATCTCGCGTACGAAGAAGCCGTCGTCCACGGCGGCTCTCACGCCTCCCGCCTCCTCGATGCGGCGGAAGTAGTCGTAGGCCCCGGTCTCGAGCCGGTCCGTGAGCCACTCCAGATAGTGGCTGCCGCCCAGGGGGTCTACGGTGTCCGTGACGCCCGTCTCGTGCGCGATGATCTGCTGGGTGCGCAGGGCGAGACGAGCGGCGCTCTCGCTGGGCAACGCCCAGGCCTCGTCCATCGAGTTCGTGTGCAGCGACTGGGTGCCGCTCAGGACCGCCGCCAGGGCCTGGATGGCCACCCTGACGATGTTGTTCTCCGGCTGTTCGGAGGTCAGAGTCGCACCGGCCGTCTGCGCGTGGGTGCGCAGCCACCACGAGCGTTCCTTCTTCGCTCCGAACCGCTCTCGCATCTCGCGCGCCCATATCCTGCGCGCCGCCCGGAACTTAGCGATCTCCTCGAAGAAGTCCTGGTGTACGTTGAAGAAGAAGCTGAGCCGTGGGGCGAAGTCGTCCACGTCCATCCCGCGCTCCACGCACGCCCGGACGTACTCGAAGCCGTCGGCCAGCGTGAACGCCAGCTCCTGGACAGCCGTCGAACCGGCCTCCCGTATGTGGTAGCCGCTGATGCTGATGGGGTTCCAGCGCGGCAGATTCTCAGAGGCGTACTCGATGGTGTCCACCACCAGCCGCATGGAGGGTTCCACCGGGAAAATGTATTCGTTCTGGGCGGTGTACTCCTTGAGGATGTCGTTCTGAATGGTGCCGCCCAGGGCCGCGGCGGGGATGCCGCGCTTTTCGGCCGCGGCGATGTACATGGCCCAGAGGATGGCCGCGGGCGCGTTGATGGTCATCGAGGTGGTGGCCTGGTCCATAGGTATGCCGTCGAAGAGCACCTCCATGTCGGCGAGGGAGGAGACGGCCACTCCGCACTTGCCGAACTCGCCCCGAGCGGGCGCGTCGTCGGTGTCGTAGCCGTACAGAGTGGGCATGTCGAATGCGACACTCAGCCCCGACTGTCCCTGCTCGAGCAGGTACTTGAACCGCTGGTTGGTATCCTCGGCGGTCCCGAATCCGGCGAACATGCGCATGGTCCACAGTCTTCCGCGGTAGCCGGTGGCGTGGACGCCGCGCAGGAAGGGATAGCTGCCCGGAACATCCGGCTCGTCCGGCTCGCGCTCGCGCTCGCGGCTGTCCGCCGTGTAGGCGCGCTCGACGGGGATGCCCGATACGGTGGCGAATCGCTCTTTGCGTTCGGCGGGCGGCGCCGGGGGCGTGCTGGCGCTCTGCGGATTGTCGGCTTCACCGGCCATTGGGGACGCTCCTCGCTTGGGTTGGGGGGACGCTTTGGGGCTATTCTACCACCGCCGCCGCCCTCGATACGACATGGGCCGGGGTAGGCTCTGCCGCAAGTACGGCTCCCGCCGAACCCCGCTCCAACCACTATGTGATCGTATCCGCTCGCCGTGTCGCCGGCGGAGCGCAGGGAACTGTTGCCAACATCGTAGGGCACATCACCCTACCGTCGTGGCGGTGTAGCCGCTGCAGCGTTGTCCTCCTTGTTGAGGGATGAGAGCCGACACCGTGCTCAACCTGTGCAACCGCGGGAGAGGATAGTGCTAGAAACCCATAATTCTCAGCGGCCGCGGCCGAGCACGGGGGGCACACCGCGCCGGACGATGTGTGTAGAGGCCAAAAGCCGCCTCGCGCGCCATGGTCTAGTAGGGGCGGGAAGGTCGACCTCCCAATCCCCGAGGCGGCGGGGCCAAGCCAACGCGCGGCGAGGCTACTCGCGGCTGCCCTTCATTGACTCCGTGAGCTTGGCGTGGTTCAGGTCGTAGAGGAAGCAGGTGAATGCGCGGTCGTCGTCGTCTTCCCATCCGTCCCGTTCCGGGGAGAAGTAGCCGGCGGCGAGGCGGGAATCCTCGTACTCGATTCCGACGTAGTTATCGAACACACTGAGGCAGTAGCCGATGCCGTAATCATCGAGCGCATCGCCACCGGGATACGGCGCGTCGCTGCTCGCAGGGTGGTCGCCGACCGCGTAGACCTCGTTATCGTGGCTCTCCGAGCATGGGACTTCTTCGACCTCCGACGTCAGCTCGGCGGCGGCCTGGCTCGGAGATTCGTCAAAGCAGTCGCCGACCTCCAACGAGAACACACTCTTACCCCCACCGCACGCCATCGCCAGGAGCACGACGAGCAGACAACCAATCCAAAAGTTCCTCAGCATGTCCACCTCTGTCTAGTATTACAACGACGGATTGCCAAATATGGCGTCTGATCCTTCGTATTCGGCCACGAGCGAGAAATCACCCTGCTAGATAAATCGTTGTTGTAATTCTAGTCGTCGCCGCCGAAAAAGTCTGTAATTCGCAGGATAATCAGGAATAGGTTGATGAAGTTCAGATACAGTCCCACAGCTCCCATTATCGCTATCTTGCCCGCAGCTTCTTCGTCGCCTTCTATGGCGGCTTCCTGGGCCAATTCTTTAACCTGTTTGGTCTCGTAGACTGTCAAGCCCAGAAATACAGGTAAGAGCAGTAGAGTGACCACCCAGCCGATGAAGCTCGACCCGATGAAGATGTTGACTATCATCATGATGACCAGGCCCAACAGCGCGAACCCGAGGATGGGCCCCAAGTTGGTCAGGTCTTTCTTCGTGGTAAGTCCGATCACGCTCATCGCGACGAATACGCCTCCCGTCAGCGCCAGCGCAAACAGAAGCGTATCGACCGCGTAGGCAGCTACCCCGGACAACACCACTCCGCCCACAGCCGTAAACGCCAGATAGATTCCTAGTAGAGTCTGTGTGGACACTTTTTCTGAAGCCCAACGCATCGCAAACAGAATTCCGATCCACAGTACGAAGGCAACCAGAAAGCCGAAGAATCCGATCCCCACCTGATAGGCTGCGAAGCCGACGACTGTGGTGAGGGCCAACCCGGCCGTCATCCACATGTAGAGCCGGGTCATGGCGCCGGTGAAGATGGTGTCGGCCGAGTCTGCGCCGAAATAGGGGGACGATGAGGGTTGGAGCGGTGTGGTCATGATGCTATCTCCTATTCACCGTATGACAGCTTGTTCACGTTTTCGCCGAAGATGCCATTGAATACGAAAACGAGCGGCGGCCGGGGACCACGACGACGTCCGGGTCGTGCCTCCCCTGGTTCGCCATCTCCGTGTCCCTACCACGGTTAGTCGCCAGCAGTGTTTGCCGCGGCGTGGACTTGCCGGAGCACGCATTCGAACAGCGGCCTGGCCCGGCTCTTTATGTTCTTCTTGCCGTTGTGGTCGAGGTAGTAAGCGTAGTCCTGGTCCGTGCTTCCGGAGAATTTCAAGCCCGAGCAGGTCAGCCCCTCGTTATAGTCCACTTCCAGGCCTCGATAGGAAACCTCAACCACGTCTCTTGTAACCATGCCGGAGTTCAGCATGAGAACCCGCCGGTTGGTGGCCACGACGACTCCGTTGTGGACCCCGAGTTCAGGGCGTCGAGCCCCGAAACCCATCCCTCCTAGTCCGGTGGTGGCGTTTAGAACGGCGCCAACAGCCATCCGGCCCGCTACGCCTCTCAGGGTGGTGAACTCTTTGGCGTCACCCCAGCGGCCACCCATCCAGTACTCGATATTCTCGTCGTCTTCCAGGACTTCTTTGAGGATGCGGAGTTCGCCGGGATAGGTGGTGGGGTTCTCTCCGGTGAAGGTGCTGAACAGCCCTGCTATCAGACGTTCCGGCACGCTGGGGTTGTTCCGCCCCCACGTGGTGGAGCGTTCTCGCCACTGGGCATCGATCCGCTCCGCCTTGTCCATATTGGCGTAGTGGCTGGCCGGCGGCGGGGCCGCCCCGGTCGATGCTGTAGACCAAGCGGGCGTGGCGGGTGGGGGCGGAGCGGCCTGGAGTTCCCTCACCCGGTCGGCGAAATTCCGGACGGATCCGTCTTTGACGTCCCGCAGTTTGAAGGCCCCGGCGCCGCCGTCGCCAGACCAGTCGCTGTAGCTCCGCCCGGTGAGGGTCACTTCGCCTTCGCCGTCTACGTCGACCGATTTCAGGGTATGTAGCGGCATTTCTGTTTTGAGCTTGTTCATGCCGTGCTTTTTCAGCAAAACCACCCGGCTTCCGGTTACAACGGCTATGCCGTCGTACTGCCTCATCTTGTCCCACCGGTTGGCGTTGGCGCGGAACACGTTATCCGGGCCCCACACGCCGCTAACCAGAGCCTCGATGCTCTCGTCATCGTTCAGCACGTCGTAGAGCATCTGGAGTTCGCCGTTGTGCTCCTTGGGACCCCAGCCGGGCTGGAGCACCTTGCAACGGGCGTCGATCATGCTCCGTTTGTTCCGCATAGTCATCGCGCTATCTCCTATCTACTCTACATGGAGTGTCTTCTAACTCCGGCCCGCCGCCGAACACCGTCTGCCGGCCACTACTTGGGAGCCATCCAGGGCATTACGGCGCGCAGTTCCTTGCCGACGGTCCCGACGATGCGGCTACGCCTGGGTTTGCGGGGCGCTCCCCCGTCCCTGATATGCCGGACTGGTCCGCTCCGGCTCCGGCGGCCACACCGTAAAGCCAGCCGGAACGTCCAGGACGTAACGCATCCCCAGGGCCGCCAGGCCCTCGCGGAATGACGGCGACATCCCGAAGGCGTCGTCCCCGGCAACCCAGCCAGCCCTCAGATGGCCCCAATCCTGTGCCCACCCCACGATCTCCAAGGCCAACTGCGTCCTCGACCGGTAAACCTGCCTCTCCTCCGGAACCCCTGCCGACTCCCCCGGTCTTTGTCGAAGGTCCAGCTCTCCGGCAGATACGGCCGTTTGTCCACCAGGGCCCGTCCCCTCGGGCTGACATAGGCCAGGAACATTCCGGCCTGGCAGTTGGCCACCTTGCCCAGCCTGCCGCAGTACTGACGGGCCACCCCGGCGGACTTCCTGCCCTGCTTGGGGAAAGTCGCTGCCGTCCAGAACCCGCACCGCCTCCGTATGCTCAAGCCGGGACCCCCAGATACTCTTGAAGACGTCCTATGACAGTGTCGTCATCCCAAGGGGATTCAGAGAGAAACCGCCGCATCCACTTCCCTGCCTGACCTGCCCAAGCCTTCCCCAACTACCTGGTTACTATATCATACATGCCAACATGCCAACCGTCATAGCAACCGTCGTTTTATACCGGCGGGGCGACATCGCGAGTGGGGCGGGGCTAGCGGGGGGACCAAGTGGCCAGTATGCCGTCGGCGAGGGTTTGCGCGGTGGACGCCGGCTCGACCGGCAGCACGAGCACCTTCGGGGTGTCCTGGAGGGACAAGGACGCCGACACGCCGACGTTTCCGACGATTCCACCGGCGAATACCAGCGCGTGCGAGTCGGGCGACCAGACCCGGTGGGAGTAGGAAAACTGGTCGAAGAACAAGAACATGCTAAGCTGGTCCCGCGTGGGAACGAAGTCCACCAGGGGCCAGCGCCGGCCGGACGCCACGTCCAGGATGTTCCACCGCAGCCCTTCCCCACCCTCGGCGAAGGTCACGAAGGCGATCTTCTCGCCGTCGGGCGACCAGAAGAAGGCGACCACTATCTGGTCTATTTCCACGTCGCGCCGTTCGCCCTCCGGCGAGACGAGCCTCACTCCCTGGTACACGAAGCCGCCGGCCACTCGGGAGATCTGCCCCGAGTGTGCGACCGCCAGAGCATCGCCGTCGGGCGACCACAGGAACGCGGTGACTCCGCGCGCCTCATCCAACACCCTGCGCCGTCCCTGGGCCGGATTGTCCAGGTACAGCGTCCCGGCGCCGTCCGGGCTCTCGGACACGTAGGCCACGCTGCCCGTGCGGGGCCGCCACGCCGGCACGCGATAACCCGCCGCCAGAATATCCAGATCTTTGACAGCGGCATCCTCGTCCACGTCCACGAAGTGGTGCCCCATGCCCGCGTGCGCCAGCAGGTCTGCCGAGTTCGCCGACCACGAGGCGTACAGCGGGGCGCCGGTCAGCAGCAGCCTGGCTTCGTCATCGTCGTCCGGGTCGTCCAGAAGCAGTGACAGCCCGCTGGGCGTGTTGGCCATGAAGCTGAGCCACCGGCTGTCGGGCGACCACAGCATGTAGTGGGGCATGCTGGCAAGCACCGGCCCCAGTCCCATCTCGTTCACGTACACGGCGCGTGACTCACCCACCGCTTCGTCTCCCACCCGACCCACAAACAGCGTCAGAGGCCTGCGGCCGCCAGCTGCGGCCGCTACACCGGAGAAGGCGACCCTGCGGCCGTCGGGCGACCAGGCGGGCCAGGTGTAAAAGCCTTCCTCGGGGCTCAGTCTCGTCGGATTTCTGCCGTCCGGCTCAACGGTCATCACCCTGCCATCCAGGTCGACGAAGGCCACCAGATCGACGGTGGTCCGGGGGGGCGCCGGCGCCGTGGTGGAGAAGGCCCCGCCGCTCGCGCCGAAGACGGCGACGGCCCCCAGCAGCGCGAGCAGGACGATGACGTATGTCGCAGCTCTCAAGCCGTGCCTCCTCTGGTCGTGCGGACTGTTAGCCGAGCGAGGACAGGACGCCTCGCAGCGAGTGGTCGAATTCCTTCACCTGCCAGAGGCGCACGTCCGGCCCTTCGAGCTCGGCAGGAAGACTGCCGGGACTGCGCGCAAGCCGTGTCAGGCTCGCAGTAGGCCAGAGGAGGCTCGGGTCCAGCCCCAACTCCGCGCCCAGCAACGTCCGCCACTGCTTGAGCCGCTTCATCCGTTCGCCCACTTTGCCGCGCTCCGACGGGCTCAACCGCTCGCGGGTGGGTGCCTGCCTCGGCGGGCGAACCGGGTCCGCGTCCAGGCCCTCCCGGATGGCGTCCCTGAGTCTTTGCACGCCCGGCCGCCGCCTGAACCGGCCGAGGCCTTTCACCTCACCGAGCTTAGCACCCGGGTCCGCTGACACGCTCAAGAGAGCGTCGTTGGACATCACCTTGAACGGCGGCCTGTCCAACTCGCGGGCCAGCTCGTCGCGAAGCCGGCACAGCGAGCGCAACACGGCCAGCCCGCGCCCGTCGAGCGCGCGGCTTCCCTTGACGGACAGGAAGGCCCCCTCACGGTCCGGTTCCGAGTGCCGGACCCGCTCTGTGCGTTCGCATTCCTCCCGCACCCACCGAGTGCGACCAAGCTGCTGCAGTTGCTCGGCGAGGGAGGCCCGCAGACGCGCGAGGTGCACCACGTCGCCGGCGGCGTAGCGCATAGCCTCCTCGCTCAGCGGACGGATCGTCCAGTCGGACCGCTGGAGGCTGCGCGGCTTCGGGAGCCTGACGCCGGCGTGCTCCTCGAGCACGGCCTGCAGCCCGAGGCGACTCGAGCCGACGAACGCCGCGGCGACGGAGGTGTCGAACAGGTTGTTCACTCTGAAGCCCCAGTCCCTGTCCAGGCTGCGTATGTCGTAGCCCGAGGCGTGGAAGATCTTCTCCACTGCGGGGTCTGCCATCAGCTCGCCAAGCCGCGCGACGTCTCCGACGGCCAGCGGGTCGACGAGGTACACGGCGTCCGGGGAGGCGAGCTGCACGAGGCATATCTGCTCTCTGTACCTGAAGAAGCCGTTGGCCTCCAGGTCCACGGCGACGCTCGCCGACGTGGATAGCACGTGTGCCGCCCGCGCCAGTTGGTCGGTGGTCTCTACCAGTTCGTGATCGCTCAAGAGATGCTCCGGGGGAAGGGACTGGTCGCCACCAGCGGGCGGGTTTGAAGCCCGCCCCTACAGCGTGGTGGGAAGGTGACTGCGCGGCGCACGTAACCTTCAAGTTGCTTGTTCCCAATTTCACGATAGCATACAATGGGCGTGATTTTAAACGATCGGCTGTTTGGGAGCGTTTCACGGCATTGGCGACATCCGAACTTGGGGAGAGCGAGAGGCGTCCGGCGGTCAGGCTGCTGCACACTTCGGACCTGCACGTCGGCAGCGACGTCTACGCCGACGATGCCCTGCGTGGCCTCGACGCCGTGCTCGCGTCGGCGCGGCAGCACGAGGCGGACGCGCTTCTAATCGCCGGGGACCTCTTCGACAACAAGCGCGTTTCGGACGCCACGGTGGACAGGGTGTTCGCCGACCTGGGCGCGCTCGGCAAGCCGGTAGTGGTGCTGCCGGGCAACCACGACACGCTGCTGACCATTGCCTGGAGGTCGCCCAAGCTGCCCCCGAACCTCAAACTCATGCGCACGGACGGCTCGGACATGGTGTTTCTGGAGAAGCTGGGCCTGGCCGTGTGGGGGCGTCCCGTGTACGACCACCACCCGGGCAACCGACCCTTGGCCGGCCTGCCGGCCCGACCACAGGGCTGCTGGTACGTGCCCATGGCGCACGGGCTGTTCATGGACGGGCCGATAGACGAGTTCCGGTCGTCGCCGATCACCACCGCCGAGATTGCCGACGCGGACTGCGACTACGTGGCGCTGGGGCACGTTCACGCGCTGCGAGAGGTGTCGCAGAACGGGGTAACGGCCTACTACTCCGGCGCGCCGTCAGGCTCCCAGACCAGGACGGTCATCGTGGTGGACCTGGACCCGCAGACCGGCGTCAGCGTCTCACCGTTCGTCATTCGCTGACGGGCGTGCGGGGGCAGGCGCTTTCACCCTCACCCTAGCCCTCTCCCCCAGGGAGAGGGGACTCGTTGTCACCCCCATCCCTTCGGCAAGCTCAGGGCAGGCACTAACCTTCCCCGTCGAGGAGGAAGGAACCCGGTCCACCCTGCCGGCGCTATTCGCGCTATAATGGGGCCGTATTTCACCATTCTGGAGCCTGCCATGCCCGCGCAGACCGTGCTCGTCGTCGAGGACGAAGAGAACATTCTGGAGGCAATCAGGTACAACCTCGAACACGAGGGGTACCGGGTGCTGGCCGCGCAGGACGGCGAAGATGGCCTCACGCTGACACGCCAGGACAACCCCGACCTGGTGGTGCTCGACATCATGCTGCCACAGCTCGACGGGTTCGAGCTGTGCCGCATACTGCGCCGCGAGAGCGACGTGCCCATACTCATGCTGACGGCGAAGGGCGAGGAGATCGACCGCGTGGTGGGCCTGGAGCTGGGCGCGGACGACTACGTTACGAAGCCGTTCAGCATGAGGGAACTCGTGGTCAGGGTGCGAAACCTGCTGCGGCGCTCCAGGACGCCCGCCGGTCGGGACGCGCAGACGGCGCCCGGCAGCGTGCTGAGCGTGAATGGCCTGGAGGTGAACGTAGACGGCCACACCGCAAGGCTGGACGGGCGGCCGCTCCGGATGAAGCCGCGCGAGTTCAGCCTTCTCGCGCTGCTGATGGAGAACATGGGCAGGGCGTTCACGCGGGAGCAAATTCTCGAACGCCTCTGGGGCTACGACTACATAGGCGACGCCCGGACTGTGGACGTGCACGTCCGCTGGCTGCGGGAGAAGATAGAGCCCGTACCCGGCAAGCCTCGGAGAATCGTGACTATAAGGGGAGTAGGATACCGATTCGACGGCTGAGACTGCCACGGTCGCTACAGTGGCGGATCGCGCTCGCGTACACCACGCTCATATTCGTCACGATGGGCGTCGTCAGCATCTACCTGGTCGGCTTCATTAGCGACGCCTTCTACGCCAACCTCGAGCAGCGGCTTCAGGAGGAGGCGGGGCTGCTGAGCGCGGGCGTGTCCCACCTGATGCTGCAACCGATCGACCTCGAGGGGCTGGACCGGACTGCCCGGCGCACCAGCGAGATTATCGACGCCCGCGTTACGGTGCTGGACCTGAACGGAGGGGTGCTCGCAGACTCGGGGGACGCGCTCGCGAGCGGCGAGGCCTTCGCCGACCGGCCGGAGTTTCGCTGGGCGGCGAATGTGGGCGCGAGCGAGGTGACGCGCAGGAACCCGCGAACGGGCGAGGACACGCTCTACGTGGGAGCGCGGGTCGAGGCGGGCGGACGACCGGTGGGCATCGTGATCACCGAGGTGCCCGTCTCGCGGGCGCAGTCCAGCGTCAACCGCATAATCGCCACCATCATCCTGGCCGCGCTCATCGTCGCCTGCCTCTCCGTCAGTCTTGGATTCTACCTGGCGCGCCGCACCTCGCGCTCGGTCAAGTCGGTCGCGGAGGGCGCGCGCAGGCTCGCCCGGGGCGACCTCGACCACCGCGTGCGCGCGCTTTCAATGGACGAGACCCAGGACCTGGCGGCCGCGTTCAACGGCATGGCGGCATCGCTGCGCGAGATGGTCGGCGACCTCTCTGCAGAGCGCAACAAGCTTTCCGCCGTGCTCGACGTGATGAGGGACGGCGTGATTGTGGTCGAGGCGAACGGCGAAATCGCCCTGATGAACGAGGCCGCCGGCGAGCTGCTGGACGCGAGCATGAGCCGCGTAACGGGAAGCCGCCTCATCGAGGTGGTGCGGGACCATGAGCTGCAGCAGCTTATTGCGCGCGCGCTGGCGACCGGCGAGCCTATCCAGGGCGAGGTGGAGCTGTTGCACCGCCGCCGCTTTCTCAGCGCAACCGCCGTGCCGCTGAGCCAGGGGCCGCAGGGCGGCGTGCTGCTGACGCTGCACGACCTCACGAGCATCCGGCAGGCCGAGACGACGCGCAAGGAGTTCGTCAGCAACGTGTCGCACGAGATGCGCAGCCCGCTGGCGTCGGTTAAAGCGATGATCGAGACGCTGGAGGGGGGCGCGATCGACGATCGCAACGTGGCGCAGGACTTCCTGAGAAGAGCTCACCGAGACGTAAACCGGATGACCAGCATGGTCAACGACCTGCTTCACCTCTCGCGCCTGGAGAGCGGCCAGGCGGAGTTGCGCCCCACGGCCGTGGACCTGGGGGCCGTGCTGGAAGAGGCCGCCTCGCAGTTCCGGCTGCAGGCGGCGGCGATGGACGTCGGCTTGGTATCCGACTTTCCGCTAGCGCTGCCCCGAGTGAGGGCGGAGGAGGAGAAGCTGCTACAGGTGCTGGTGAACCTTCTCGAGAACGCCCTCAAGTTCACCCCTTCCGGGGGGGCGATTACACTGTGGGCCAGAGACGCCGGCGACCGCGTGGAGATTGGCGTTAGCGACACGGGCGTCGGCATCCCGCGCGAGCACCTGCCGCACGTGTTCGAGCGGTTCTACAAGGTGGACCGGGCGCGCCGCGACTCAGGCGCGGGACTGGGGCTCGCCATCGTCAAGCACATCGTGCACGCCTACGGCGGCGAGGTGGGCGCTAGAAGCGAAGAAGGCGTGGGCAGCACGTTCACCTTTACGGTGCCGCACGCCTCGCGCGAAGCCTAGACGCCGGCCACAGGAATGGACGCGGCGCTACTGCTCGGCATTCTGCAAGGGCTGACCGAGTGGCTGCCCGTCAGCTCGCAGGGAGTGGTGACCGTCGCCCAGTCCGCCCTGCTCGACCGCCCGCTGAGCGAGGCCGTGGCCTTCGCCCTGTGGCTTCACGCCGGCACCGCGTGCGCCGCGCTGCTCGCACTTCGCCGCGAGGCGTGGGGTGTGCTGCGGGATGCGGCTTCCGCTCCGCTGCGCCCATCGCCGCGGCTCCGATTCCTCGCTATCGCGACCGTCGTCAGCGCGGCCATCGGTCTCCCGCTGCTGCTCACGCTTGGCGAGCTTTCTGAGAGTCTCGGGGCGCTGGGAATGGGCGTCGTGGGCATCTTGATGATGGCGTCGGGCGTGTTGCAGCTACGCCGTCCACTAGAATCCTCTTCCGACCGCGAGGAGCCGACGGCAGTGGATGCGCTGGTCGCGGGGGTGGCGCAGGGACTGGCCGCGCTGCCCGGGCTGAGCCGCTCGGGCCTGACGGTGGCCGCGCTGTTGGGCAGGCGCGTGGAGCGAGGTGAGGCGCTGGTGCTCAGCTACCTGATGAGTATTCCCGCGAGCCTGGGCGCGGGGCTGTTCGCGATTGTGGACGGTGGCGCGGCGAGCACGTGGCCGGCGCTGGCGGCCGCGGCGGTGGCCTGCGGTGTTGGTCTCGCAACGATAAGGGCGTTGCTGGCGTTCGCGCAGCGGGTGAACCTGGGCGGTTTCGTGGTAGCCGCGGGCGCGGTGACGCTGGCGGGGGCGGCCTGGCAGGCGCTGGGGTAGAGGCGCGAGGCGAGGGCGAGGGCGCCGGCAGACGGAGCGGCCCAGGGCAGGTTTGAAACCTGCCCCTACGCAGGAACCGCGACGCAAGGGGGCGCTCGGAATGACATTGAGTTAGGGGCGTTCCCCTATTCTGCGCCTTCGAAGAAGCGGCGCGGGTTGTTTACCATGATGTTGTCCACGTCGTCCTGGGTGGTGCCTAGCTCCAGCAGCCGGGGCAGCACCTTGCGCGTTATGAACAGGTAGCCGTCAGGGTTGTAGCGCCGCCGGTCCGCCTGCATCTCGCGGCTGGCGATGCTCAGCGTGACGGACCAGTCGTGGCCCAGCATGATGCGATGGCCGAACCCGGCTTCTATCAGCCGCATGGCCGTCTGCGTGCGGCCTTCCCAGTCCGGCGTGCCCGGCGTGCGGCCGCCGGGATAGCGGTCCAGCCCGATCCACACGCCCTTTTCCAGCAGGCCGATCAGGTAGTCGGTGTCGGTTGTGTCGTTGCTGTGGCCGACGTAGACGCGGTTGAGGTCCACGCCCTCGTCTTCGAAAATGCGGACCTGTTGCTCTCCCACGCGCTCGGGCGCCCAGGTGTGGGTGGAAATCGGGACGCCGGTCGCCTTCTGCGCCCTGGCCGCCGCGCGCAGGATTATCTCGCCCTCCGGCGTTACGCCGCCCACGTCGTTGGCGACCTTGATGATGCCGGCCTTGATGCCCGTGCCCTCTATGCCCTCCACGATCTCGCGGGTGTACAGGGGAGCTATCATGTCGGGGGTCGCTGTCCAGAAGACGCGCGGGATGTCGCGCCAGGTGCCCGTGGCGCAGATGAGGTTGACGCCGGACTCGCGGGACACGTGCTCGAGCATCCTGATGTCGCGGCCCAGGTCGATCGTCGTCACGTCGATGATGGTGCGCAGGCCCTCGGCGCGGGCCTCGCTGAGCTGGGCGATGGCGCGCTCGATGGTGCCCTCGCGGTCGATAAACTCCGGGTAGACGTACTGGATGCCTGCGGACGACACGATGACGTGTTCGTGGGACAGGGTGAAACCCATGTCCGCCGTGTCCATCGGGCCGAGAACGGAGTTTATCGTTGCCATGGGTAGCGTCTCCCTCTGCGTTTTCGCTGTAGTCAGATGGACGTCTATTGCGACAGTGGCCGGTTACCACGCCGACGCGGGCGGGTTTGAAACCCGCCCCTACTCGCCTGCCACCGGGTTGCTGAGTGTGCCGACGCCGGTGATCTCCACGTCGACCACGTCGCCCGCTTTCATGTTCTGGGTAGCGCCGTCGGTGCCCATCCAGACCACGTCGCCCGGGTAGAGCGTCAGGTAGCGGCTCATCGCGCTGATGTAGGTCTCCACGCCGAAGATCATGCCGTTGGTGGGGAATTGGGACACCACCTCGCCGTTCAGCCTTACGGTGGTCTGCATGGAATCGAGGTCCGCGTCGGTCTCGATCCACGGCCCCATGGGCTTGAAGGTGTCGGTGTTCTTAGCGCGCCACAGCGTGCGGTCCGACGCCTGCCAGGTGCGCTCGCTCACGTCGTTGCCTATGGAGTAGCCGAGCACGCAGGAGAGCGCGTCGGCCTCCGACAGGTTCTTGGCCTGCTTGCCGATGACGACCACGAGCTCGCCCTCGTACTGCACGCGCTCTGTGGCGTCGGCCGGAATCACTATCGGCTCGCCGTGCGCGATGATGGCGTTGTTGGCGCGGTAGCCGATGTCGGGCTTTTCGGGCAGGTTGGGCTCGGTGCCGAGCAGCGTTGCCGCCTCTCGCACGTGCTCCTCGTAGTTTATGCCGGCCGCGTAGAACGTGCGGGGAATCAGGGGAGCAAGCAACTTTACCGAGTCCAGTCCGACGGGTTCGCCGGACCGCTCGTAGTCGCCGAACGGGCCGCCGGACACCGGCTGAACGCGGTCGCCCTCCACAATGCCGTAGACGGCCTGTCCGTTTGATTCGTACCTCACCCAGCGCATGATGGCCTCACCCTCTCAGCGGAGTCGCGGCGTCCGGCCGCCAGATGACGGCTACTATAGCAATCCCAGGGCGGGCTTTCAAACGGGCAGGGGCGGCCCGCCGGTCCCGGTCACGGGGATTGCTTGGGGTCGTCGGGCCGCTCGTCGGGAGACGAGCGCGGGTGCGCGGCCTCGTACACGCGACGGGCTTCGGCGCCGGTGACGTGCGTGTAGATCTGGGTGGTGGCTGGACTGGCGTGGCCGAGGAGCTCCTGGACGACGCGGAGGTCGGCGCCGCCCTCGAGCATGTGCGTGGCGTATGAGTGGCGCAGGGTGTGCGGGTGCACCCAGCCTCCCAGACCGGCCTGGGCGGCGTAGGAGCGCACCTTTTGCTGAATGCTACGCTGGCTGAGCCGACCTCCGAAGCGGTTGAGGAACAGGGCGCCGTCGCTGTCGTCGGTGGCGAGCGTCGGGCGGACGTCTCGCAGGTACAGCGACAGCGCGTCGCGCGCGGGGACGCCGATGAGCACGACGCGCTCCTTGGACCCCTTGCCCACGACCCGCAGCTCGAGGGCACCGAGGTTGAGGTGGACCACGTCCAGGTCGCGGGCCTCGCTCACGCGCAGGCCGGCGCCGTAGATGAGCTCGAGCAGGGCGCGGTCTCTGATCTTGCCGGGGTCCGAGGTCTCGGCGGCCTGCACCAGCCTGGCGGCCTCGTTCTGGGAGAGGAAGCGCGGTAGCCTGGAGTCGAGCTTCATCACGCCGCGCCGGGGCAGCGGGTCGGCGTCGATGAGCTTGAGCCGCACCAGCCACCGCAGCAGGGTGCGGAGAGCGCTCACCTTGCGGGCGACGCTGCGCCGGACGTAGCCGAGCTCGATGAGCCAGGCGAGGTAGGCGCGCAACGCGGCGCGGTCGAGCGCCTTCAGATCGGGCACGCCATTCTTGAGCATGAAGTCGAACAGCGGCTCGAGGTCCGTCCTGTAGTTGCGCACGGTCAGGCCGGCCAGGCCGCGCTCCACGCGCAGGTGCTGTTCGAAGCGTCGCATCAGCTCACGCCACTCGTGTTGCTCCATGACGCGGAGGGTAACGGGAGTGGGGGTGGGTAGCTAGCGGAGTGGGGGTTAGTTTGCGGCGCGTGCGGGGGGTTGCCCTTTACGGATGGGATTCTTGCGCTATAATTAGGGCAGAGACGTAGTGGATGTGGATGACAGCTTTTGTGGAGGGTCTCGAGAAAGGAGGATGCGCATTGGATAGTAGTAGAAAGAGGTGCGCCAGGTAGGTGTTCCCTGGAGCACCTCTCACTTGTGGCCCCGCCTTGTGCGGGGCCACTTTTTTGTGCGGGCACAGGCTTAACTTCGCAGGGGCCTAATTCCTCTGTCTATTTCCTTCCGCTAGAGACAGATATCCCATGAATAGCAGTGCTACACCGCCAATCATGGCAATTGAATTGCCAACTTCGAATCCCGCCATCAGAGCCAAGATTCCATAAAGTCCGTAGAAGACTGAAAATAGCATCTTGCCAGCACCTCTTATCGCCACCTAACGCTCACGCTGAATCCTGCAGTTACTAAAGCCTCTACCGGGTTTCCCTCATCACTCGCCTTCTTCACAGCAGCGATCAAGGCTTCCGACGCCTTCTTCTGCGCC
This sequence comes from Dehalococcoidia bacterium, assembly GCA_965262385.1. Lineage (GTDB taxonomy): Bacteria > Chloroflexota > Dehalococcoidia > Lucifugimonadales > CATOSD01 > CATOSD01. The sequence goes on from CBDHFB010000016.1 coordinate 1,528,632, forward strand.
TCTTCCACTGACTTAGCATCCACTGGCCCTTGCTTATCGAACTGAACGTAGTATCCCATTTGGCTCTACTCCTCCTTTGTTGCTCCGCACGACCGCTTCTCGCCTCTCGTGGTGAGTCTGAGCAAGTACCAGACTTCCTCTACGTCAATAGGCATATGGCCTGGCACAATTTCACGAATCGTCATGCCTTCAGTTTCCGCTGGCCTTTCCATCAGACCTTGGGCGATGCAGTAATTCGCTTCTTCCTTAGTCATATCCGATGGTGCTTGACCTTCTTGTTCAATGACGTGAAGCAAATCCAATAGTCTAGATTCTCTCAAAGCTCTTCCTTTCCTTCTCCCGCGAGATTTTCGTTCTCATTCCTTACCTCACCCGTTCTTCAAGTTCGGTGACTCGGTAGTCCAGTAACACCAGCAACCCTTGCTGTTGCTGAAGAACTCCGGTGACTACCTCAAATAGGTCTGGATAGGTGATATGAGGATTAGGAATGCCGTAATTCCTGCAGGCCTCAATTGTTCGCTCCAATTCCTGAATCAGCCCCTCTGACCTCTCTAGCCCTTCCCCGATTGAATCGCGTTCTTCGTTAGTCATTAGTTCTCCTTAACCTTGTTCAAGCAAGCTGTCCATATTCAGTAGTGCTCCTATAATCAAGGTGGCCCAGCCATAGAACATGCAAATGGGATTCTTTTCAGTGCCACCCAAATCGATCAGGTTCATTTAGCCGTAGAACCTTTTGGCCTCTCGTTCCATTTCCTCGCGTGTTGTCGTGCTATCGTGGGACAACATGCCCATCGCAAGGGAAATCCTCTGCTCCTTGATCTCCTCCAGGGTTAGGGGGCGGCTGGCGGCTTTTTGGAGCAACTCATCCAAGTTTTCCAGTTGGGGATCTATCTTGTCTTCGGACATGCCCTTCCTCTCATCAGTTCTCGCTCAAAGGGGCCCCTTGATGGCATCGCTTAGAACTACAGTTCCCTTTTTCTTTTGGAATTATAGCAGGTTCGTGTCCTCCTATTGCGCTAGCGATTTGGCGCAAAGTGCTGACTGGCGGGGCGCAAATGTGTACCATAAAGTTGTATGATTGGCGGGTGCGGACCGGACCCGACTGTCGAGCAGCGGCAGCGGGCGGCTCCATGGATGTTGCAACGCTCAGTGAAGGAGGTGAGCACGATGCAGAGGGGATTCGAAGACCGTTTTGGAGTGGACCTGGGGACCACTTCCGCGAAGGCGGCTCAGCTCTACTCGGAGGGCGTGGACCTCGCGCTCTCGCGCAACTTCGGCTCGGACGCCAAGTACCTGGCGGCAATCGAGGAGGACGAGGGTTTCGCGACAGCCTACGCGTCGCTCGCGGTGCTGCGGCAGCACGCCGGCCAGCAACAGGAGGCACGGCAGGCCGCCGAGCGCGCCGCCGAGCTGGCTCGCTCGCAGTCGAGGCGGGTGCAGGGCTACGCGGACACCGTCGCGCTCTGGGTGGGCGGCGAAGGTCGCAAGGCTTACGAGCGGGTGCGAGAACACCTGCGGGAGTACCCTAACGACGCGATGGCGCTAAACGCGGGTCACAGGCTGCTGGTCATGGGCTGCGGCGCGGCGGGCGTGCCCAACTACCCACCGGAGTTGCTGGATCTGCTCAAGAGTGTGGAGCACGCCTACGGCGACGAGTGGTCGTTCCTGGGCAACTTCGCCTTCGCCCATCACGAGTCGGGCCTGCTCGACGACGCGCTGCGGTACGCCGAGCGCTCGCTGGAGCAGCGGCCGGACAACGGCAACGCCTCCCACTCTGTCGCGCACGTGTTCTTCGAGCGCGGCGACCATGCCACGGGCCAGAGCTTCCTGGGCGAGTGGATACAGGACTACGACAGGCGGGGTCCGTTCTTCGTACACTTGTCCTGGCACCACGCGCTGTTCCAGCTTGCGCTGGGCCGCTACCAGAACGTGCTGGGGCTGTACGGCGACGCCATACGCCCGTCGGTTGTTTCCAAGAACACGAGCTCCATAGGCGATAGCTGCTCGATAATGTGGCGCATGCAGCTTTACGGCGACACGCCTCCCGCGATGCCCTGGCAGGAGGTACGCGACCAGGCCGAGTTCGCCATCGCCGGGCGCGGGCCGGGCTTCGCCATAGCGCACGCCGCATTCGCCTACGCGGGCAGCGGCGACGACGAAGGCCTGGGCCGCATGATCGAAGGCATCCGCCAGTGCGGCGCAGAGGGCAACGCGCAGGCGGCCGAGATGACGCTGCCGCTGGTAAAGGGCATTCGGGCATTCGCCCGGGGCGACTACGCCAAGTGCGCGAGCCTGCTCGCCCCCATCCGCGGCCAACTGGTGCGGCTGGGCGGAAGCCACGCGCAGCGCGAGGTGTTCGAGGACACGCTGCTCGCCGCCTATCTGCGCTCCGACCAGTTCGACAAGGCGGAGGACATGCTCCGCGCCCGCCTGAACCAGCGCACCTCGGTGCGGGACACTCTGTGGCTGAGCAGCGCGCAGGCCAGCACGGGCAACGCGGAGGACGCGCTCAAGGGTGTGGACAGCGTGAAGCAGGGGTGGAAGGAAGCGGATCCAGGCTCGCCAGAGTTCGCGGCGCTCGACTCCATTGCCGCGCGGGCGTCCGCCGGCTAGGCGGCGCTGACGGCCGGCGTGATGAGAGTGCTCGTGATAAACGGCCCCAACCTCAATCTGTTGGGCGCGCGCGAGCCGTCGTACTACGGCGTCAAGACGCTGGAGGACATCCTGGAGGCGCTGGAGGAGGCCGCGCGCGACCTCGACGTGGAGCTGGAGGCGTTCCAGTCCAACCACGAGGGGGCGATCATTGACTACGTGCAGGTCAACGCACCCGACGCCTCCGGCATCATCGTCAACGCGGGCGCGCTGACGCACTACGGGTTGGCGCTGCGCGACGCGCTGATCGACTCGCGGCTTCCCATAATCGAGGTGCACCTGTCCAACATCCACGCGCGGGAGGAGTTCCGGCGCCGCTCCGTTCTGGCGGACGTTGCCGTGGGCCAGATAGCCGGCCTGGGGTGGAAGGGATACCTATACGCGCTGGAGTATTTCGCCGGCGAAATCAAGAACAGAGGGTGAACGAACGATGAGCGAACGCCTGAACCGGCTGAGGGCAGTCCTGCAAGAGAACGAGCTGGACGCCATACTGGTGTCCACGCCGGAGAACAGGCGCTACGTGTCCGGCTTCACCGGCTCTGCCGGCTACCTGCTCGTGAGCGAGAGCGACGCCGTTCTGGCGACCGACTTCCGCTACGTCGAGCAGGCGGGCCGCCAGGCGCCCGGCTTCCGGGTTCACCAGGTGCGCGCGAGCCTCGGCTGGCTGCCGCAGCTCGCGTCGGAGATGGGGGCGAGGCGTGTGGGCTTCGAGTCCACGGAGATGACCTACGCCACCAACGCGGCATTCCTGAAGGCCATCGAGGAGGCCGAGGGCGTGAACAAGCCGGAGCTGGTCTCCACGTCCGGAATAGTGGAGAAGCTGAGGGCAATCAAGGACGCAGACGAACTGGCCCTGCTGACACGGGCGATCCACATCGGGGACGAGGCGTTCGCGCAGGTCGCGCCGACTATCGAGCCGGGGATCACCGAGAAGGAGATCGCCTGGGAGCTCGAGAAGGCGATGCGCGAGCGCGGCGCCGAGAAGCTGGGCTACGACATCATCGTGGCCGCGGGCCCCAACGGCGCCCTGCCCCACCACCGCGCGGACGACACGGTGGTACGCGACGGCGACGCCATCGTGATCGACATGGGCTGCGTCTACGAGGGCTATACGTCCGACATGACCCGGACCGTCCTGGTTGGCGAGGCCGACGAGACGTTTCGGCGGGTGTACGACACCGTGCTGCGCGCGCAGCTCGAGGCTGAGGATCTGGTGCGCTCTGGCATGACCGGCAAAGAGTTGGACACCGTAGCGCGCGACATAATCGCCGAGGCGGGCTATGGCGAGGCGTTCGGCCACAGCCTGGGCCACGGCATCGGCCTGGAAGTACACGAGGAGCCTCGCGTGAGTTCGATGTCCGACCAGGTGCTCGAAGACGGCATGGTCTTCACCATCGAGCCCGGCATATACCTTTCCGGCTGGGGCGGCGTGAGAATCGAAGACAACGTCGTGCTTGAGAACGGCCGCGCCCGCATCATCACCTCTACCCACAAGCGGGAGAGGGCGGTTTAGCCGCACCGACAGGAGGCCCCGCGATGACGCTAAGCTATGGAGATTTGCGCAAGGGCATGGCCGTCGAGCTGGACGGCAATCCCTTCATAGTCGTCGACTACGAGCGCAGCAAAATGCAGCAGCGCGCCCCCGTGATGCGCATCAAGTTCCGCGACCTGGTCAGCGGTCGGCTCTCCGAGCGCACTTTCTCAGGCTATGACGTGGGCTTCAAGCTGGCCGCTGTCGAGAGACGCAGCGCCCAGTACATTTACCAGGACGACGACTTCCACTACTTCATGGACGTGGAGACCTACGACCAGTTTCCCCTGTCCGACGACCAGATCAAGGACGAGCTCCAGTACCTCGTAGAGCAGACGAACGTGGAGTTGGTGCTCTACCGTGAGAACCCGGTCACCATCGAGATGCCCGTTTCCGTGGACCTCGAGGTAACCGAGACAGACCCCGGCTTCAAGGGCGACACGGCGCAGGGCGGCTCCAAGCCGGCCACGCTGGAGACCGGCCTTGTGGTGAACGTGCCGCTGTTCGTCAACCGCGGCGACCGGATAAAGGTCGACACGCGCTCCGGCAGCTACCTGTCCCGAGTGTAGCCGCCGCGTCCGCAGCTTCGGCTGAGGGCGGCCATCGTGTCAATGACGCAACGTTTTGGTAGCTGAAGTACCCTACCCTGGATTCCCGCTTTCGCGGGAATGACGGTAAGGCACGCACCGGCGGAAGGCGGCCCGCACAAACCATGCCCATTTACGCAGTCTCTCAAGTCACCTCCCATCTGCGCGCCCTGCTCGAAGGGGACGATCTGCTCGCCGACGTCTGGATCGGCGGAGAGGTCGCCAACGTAACCCGGGCGGCGTCCGGCCACGCCTACTTCACGCTGAGGGACGAGATGTCCCAGCTGCGTTGCGTAATGTTCCGCCAGCGTTCGCGGGGGATGCAGCACCTTGTCAGCGGTGCGGCGGTCATCGTGCACGGGCGCGTGTCCATCTACGCCCAGAGGGGCGAGGTGCAGCTTGTGGCCGACGTCGCGCAGCCCGAGGGCGTGGGCGAGCTTCAGATGAGGCTGGAGCAGCTAAAGCTCAAGCTGGAAAGCGAGGGCCTGTTCGACCAGTCGCGCAAGCGCGGCCTGCCCCGGTTCCCACAGCGGATAGGCGTGGTCACGTCGCCGTCGGGGGCTGTGTGGCACGACATACAGACGGTGGTCGGGCGGCGCTATCCCATCGCGGAGCTGGTGCTGGCGCCCACGCAGGTGCAGGGCGGCGAGGCCACGGCGCACATAGTCGCGGCGTTCGACGCGCTCGACGAGGCGCCGGCGACGGACGTTGTGATCCTCGCGCGCGGGGGCGGCTCGCTCGAAGACCTGTGGCCTTTCAACGAGGAACCGGTCGCGAGGGCCGTGTATGCCTGCCGCGCTCCGGTGATAAGCGCGATAGGCCACGAGACCGACGTAACGATATCGGACATGGTGGCCGACGTGCGGGCGGCCACGCCCTCCGCCGCCGCGGAGCTGGCCGTACCGAGCGCGGTCGAGCTCGCCGGGCAGATAATTGGCGCGGTACAGGCGCTGCACGCCGGCGCGAAGGGCCGTGCGGCAATGGGCCGCGAGACGGCACGGCAGCTAGGGGCGCGGCTGGGCCGCACGTGCCCGGACTTGGACGGTCTGAGGCAGCGCGTGGATGACGCGCTGCGGGCCGCGGGGACGCACGCCAACCACAACGCCGAGGTGAAGGCGCAGCGGCTCGACGGACTCGAATCGCGGCTCACGTCGCTCAACCCCCGCGTCATATTGCGCCGGGGATACTCGATAGTCACAGCACCCGAAAGTGGTAGAATCGTGAGCGATTACTCACAGCTTTCCCCGGGCGACGCGTTGGAGCTGACGCTCGGCCGCGGGTCGGCGGAAGCCCGCGTTACCGACGTGCGCCCTGGAGACGACGATGCAACTGGAAGTTAACGGCAAGACCGACATCGAGAGCCTGACATTCGAGGAGGCGCTCGGCAGGCTGGAAGAGACCGTGCGCGCCCTCGAATCCGGGGGCTTCAGCCTGGAAGAGGCCACAAAGCTCTACGAAGACGGCGTTAAACTGGCCCGCGTTTGCAACGAAATCCTGACCTCCGCCGAGCTGCGCATCTCGCGCATTCGCACGTCGTATGGCGAGCAGATGGGCATGAGGGAGGACAGCAACCCCTACCTGGCGGCTGACGATGACGACGATCACGACTAACGCGGCTGACGAGGAACGCGCCGGCGCGGGGCCGGCATACGGCTGGAGCTAGACGGGACCGATGGGGATACTGGCGAGGACGCCGTCGATTTTCGCGCGGCGGCTCAAGCGGGACGGGCTGAAGACCACGCTGCTTTGGCTGTACGGCCGCGGCATACCGGCGCTGACCGGCGCGCCGATGGTCAAGTACAGCCTCGTCGCACCTGGCGTGCTGGTTGGGCCGCAGCACCGGCAGGCCGGGTTGCGCCGGCTTGCTGCCATGGGCGTGCGTTACTGCGTCAACATGCGGACCGAGTTCGACGACGCCGAACACGGCCTTGCGCCGGAGCACTACTGCCACCTGCCCACGGTAGACGACGAGGCGCCCACGCTCGAACAGCTCCGGCGCGGCGTCGAGTTCGTGCAAGGGGCGGTCTCCTCGGGCGAGAGCGTGTACATACACTGCGGCGGCGGCATAGGCCGGGCACCCACCATGGCCGCCGCATATTTCATCAGCCGGGGGTACACCCTGGACGAGGCGGTCGCGCTGATACGCGAAACGCGCCCATTCATCCACATCATGCCGCCCCAGCTAGACCAGCTGAGGCGATTCGAGGCGTCCCTACGGGGCGAGTCGGGCGACGGCGCCCTTCAGTCTACAGCCAGGGAGAATGGACATGTCGTTGAGCGAGCTTAGCGGAATGGCGCAAACCGTGCTCGGGCCGGTATCGCCCGAGGCGCTCGGCCCCACCATGACCCACGAGCATCTGCTCATCAACTTTTTGTGCATGTTCACGCCGCCGGAGGAGGCGTCCGATCTGGGACGCGTGTACGAGCCGATCACCATAGAGAACCTTGGGCGTGTTCGGCAGGACTACTACAGCTACCGCGACAATCTGCTGCTGACGGACGAGGACACCGCCATCGCCGAGGCCGCCCTGTTCGCGAGGCACGGCGGCGGCACCATCGTCGACGCGACTACGATGGGGATAGGGCGCGACCCCCTCGCGCTCGCCCGGATCTCCCGCGCGACCGGCGTGAACATCATCATGGGGGCGGGCTACTACGTGGACGCCGTTCACCCCGCGGACATGGACATGCGCAGCGAGCTGGAGATAGCGCGGCGAATCGTGGAGGACATCAGGGAGGGCGTGGACTTTACGGGAGTGCGCGCGGGAATCATCGGCGAGATCGGATGCACTTGGCCGCTGACGCCCAACGAGCGCAAGGTGCTGCGGGCCGCCGCGGCCGCGCAGCTTGTGACGGGCGCGCCCATTCTCATACACCCGGGGCGCAGCGACCAGGCGCCATTCGAGATTCTGGACGTGCTCACGATGGCCGGCGCGAACCTGTCGCGAGTAATCATGGGCCACCTCGACCGCACCATGTTCGACATCGAATCGCTGATCGACCTGGCGGCGGCCGACTGCTACCTGGAGTGGGACCTGTTCGGCGTCGAGACCTCGTACTACCCTCTGTCGAACATCGACATGCCCAGCGACTCCTCGCGCCTTGACGCGATTAAGCGGCTGATAGATGAGGGTTTCGGCCACAAGATAGTCATCGCCCACGACATCTGCACCAAGCACCGGCTGACGAAGTACGGCGGCCACGGGTACGGCTACATCATGGAGCGGATCGTGCCGCGAATGCGCCGGAGGGGATTCAGGCGCGACGAGATTCGGGACATACTGGTGAACAACCCGGCGCGGGTGCTGGCGTTCGCATAGGGGGGCGGCGTCCCATCTTCGTTTATCCCACGAAGGACACGAAATGGGGCTGAAGCACGAGACCCGGGCAGGCACGCCGTAGGGGCGGTTGGGGAAGGGATACTTGTGGACGGGGATGTTTGGGCTTGTTGTCGACCACCTCTCCTCTAGTTGCGAAATATGAGCGTGATGAGCAGCGCGATTTGCGCCGCGCCTATGCCCAGAATGGCGAGGAATAAACGGTGGATTCGGCTATTCAGTTGGCTGTTCATAGAGGCCAGCATATTGCGGATTTCACGCTGGCCCTCCCGCAGGTCAGCTATTGCCGCCGCGTGCTCCTCCACTCGACCTTCCACCGTACCGAGCCTGGCATCCATTGTCATCGCTCACCTTCCCACGTCTCAGGGTCGTAGTTCATCTTACTACATCTGAAAGCCGTTGGAGCGAATGGCATAAGGCCTGCCTCTACACAGGGTGGTGGGCTCAGCGGCCTCACCCCCATCCTAACCTTCCCCCTGCGAGGGCTGACAGGGGTAGGCATTTGGTGTTTCAGGTTCCAAGCTGACAGATGATCTTCATGTCTGGCGGCGGTTCTGGCCATGGTTCGGGAAGCAGCCAGACTCTGCGCCAGAGTCTGCCCTTGTGCAGCAGCCGTCTCAGCCAGTTTGCGCCCAGCCGCAGCACGCTTACGATTCGTCTCGGCCTGCTTGTTGCGCTTCGATGATTGGACGCAAGAGATTTCGGCGGCGCTCTGAGGCGACCGGGGGCTACACCCAGGTCGATGGCGTCCTCTACTCTGGTCCCATACGCCAGCGTCCAGATGGTCGCAACAGACAAAGTGAGCCAGTGCCGCGACACCCGTTCGGGGTCGGTCCTTCGTGTGTTCTGCCACTGCCACCCGACGCCCTTGAGCATCCTGAAGCCCAGTTCTATCCAGAAGCGAAGCGTGTACCAACACACTCCGGCTTCTTCGGGCGGCAGATCGGTCATTACCACCCATGGCTCGTCCTGGTCTCTATCCCAGACCACGATCATCGTTCCACGGCGGCGTATGCTCGGCCTCCTGAAAGCCGTACCATACCCGACGTATGCGTGACCCGGACCCGGTACGAGTGTCCGCGCTGGCAGCCGAGTCCCCCCGTCAGGGCAGAACACGGTGTTGACAGACTGCCGCATGTAAGGGTGCCATCCCGCAGAGCGTATCTGATCCCACAGTTTCGGGCTCCTCAGCCCCCGGTCACACATTACAAGCACCGTCATCTGCTTGGGCATCGATTCGGACAGTACCTCGAGCATGTCCACCACAACGTCCATCCACTTGCCGGGTCTGTTGGCCGGCATGATGCTCCAGGCAAGGGGAATGGCGCAGCTTCGGTAGACTGCGCTTATCACGATAGAGTTTATCTGGTCCCCCTTCATCGTCGGGTCTATGGCAAGCACCATTCTGTCCGACTTCCACAAGTCGAGCAGCCACTTCAACAAAGGAACGAAGCACGCACTCACGTCCAACTGCACTCGGCATGGGTTGGCTCGGTCTTGCCCGTTATACAGCCATTCCCTGAGGTACTGGCGGATGCTGTTGAAGCTGCCCAAGAACAAAAGCGCCGTGGCGACAGCGTTCTGACAGCCGCTGCCGGCCAGAATCGTGCCGTACACCCACAGCACCAGCCCTCTCAGCTGAGACTCTCTGAGGTGCGGCATGTAGTATTCCAAAGTCCGCTGCATCTGGTAACATTCTGATGGGAAGCGCATGGGTGTATCTGGCAACCTTTCTGTGTGCTAACAAAAAGATGCCAGAACCCCATGCGTTTTCCAAGTTCTTATACTGGTTTTGTGCTTTGCCTACCCCTGTAAGCCCTCGCAGGGGGAAGGTTAGGATGGGGGTGATGGCTCAGGCACAACCGCTGAAGTTCCAAAAACCTACCCCTGTCAGCCCTGCGAGGGGGAAGGGACAATTGGAGGGGTCGTTCGCGAACCGCCCCTACGTTCGCCCGGCCTGAGGCGGAAATGGCCGGTCCTAGACCAGCACGCCGAAGCCGGACTTTGTGCAGATCTCGATGCGGTTGCCGTCGGGGTCTTCGATGAAGATGACGCGCTGGCCGTCGTTGCGGGTCGTGATGTCCGTTGTCTCCACGCCGCGGGAGCGCAGCGCGGCCTGTGCCGCCTCCACGTCGTCCACTTCGAACGCGCCGTGATGCGAGGGCGCCGAGGGGGCGTCGGGCGTCTCGACCAGGTGCACCATGGCCCCGCTCGGTAGCTGCAGCCAGATGATGTGGTCGCGGTCCACCTGGCTGGGTATCCGCTTCACTCCCAGCACGTCCTCCCAGAAGCGCAGCGCTCGGTCTTTGTCCGTCACGTTGTAGGTCAGGTGATTCACCCGCTTGAGCCTGATGGCGTCGTCACGTGTAGTCATTGGATACTCCTCGATTGCGCGGCCCTGTGCCGCTGGTGTCGGGCAAGCCGAATGTATCATGGGCGGCGCGCCCGGCACAAAGCGGAACGGCAGGGTATTTCGATTGTCATGCTGAGCCTGTCGAAGCATCTCAGACCCTTCGGCTACGCTCAGGGTGACAGGATGGGACAGATGGGACACAGGGTGATGGGACACAGGGTGATGGGACACAGGGTGATGGGACACAGGGTGACAGGATGGGACAACCGAAAGACCCTGCGCCGGCAGCGCCCGGTTTCACAAATCGGCTGTTTTGAGATAGAATTGGCGGCGGTCACACCAGTGGCCACACCAGATAGGAGGAAGCGATGTCCGCGATCGAAGCTAAACTAGAACAGATGGGGATCGAGTTGCCAGACTCCCCTGCGCCAATGGCCAACTACGTCCCCGGCGTTCGCACCGGCAACCTGCTGTACCTCGCGGGCCTCGGCCCGGCGGCCGGGCCGGACGGCACCTCGCCGACGGGCAAGGTCGGGCAGGATCTGAGCGTGGAGGAGGGCTACGAGGCCGCGCGCCTGACCGGCATCAACATCCTGGCGCGTCTCAAGGGCGAGCTGGGCGACCTCGACCGGGTCAACCGTGTGGTCAAGCTGCTCTCCATGGTGAACGCCACGACCGACTTCACCCAGCAGCCCGCCGTAGCCAACGGCTGCTCCGACCTGATGGTCGAGGTTTTCGGTGACAAGGGCAAGCACGCCCGCTCCGCCGTGGGCATGGGTTCGCTGCCGAACAACATCCCGATCGAGATCGAGGCTATCATCGAGGTGGCGGACTAGTTGCGCGTTCCGCGTTTCGCATCTTGCCCTTCGTTCATGTATAATTTCAGTCTTAGCGCACCAGCCAAACAATCCTGGAACGAACGGAGGGTAGGTGATTGAATGCGTTAGGCACGCATCTGTTGCTCGACCTGGAGGACTGTAGCCCGGCACTGCTCGACGACGTCGAACACGTAAGGCAGGCCCTGATAAGCGCGGCGAGCGAGGCCGGAGCGACCATCGTCGGCGAGACCTTTCACAAGTTTCAGCCTGTGGGCGTAACGGGCATACTGGCCATTGCGGAGTCGCACATGGGCGTACACACGTGGCCCGAATACGGCTTCGCGGCGGTTGACATCTTCACCTGCGGGGAGGACTTCAGCCCCCACAAGGCCGCCGCGCTGCTGATAGACAGGTTCGAGTGCGCCAATCCCACCCTGAAAGAAGTCAAGCGGGGCTTCATCCAGCGGCGAGTCGCGTCGCCTGTCGAAGTGCCCCGATGAGCGTCCAGGAGCGCCTCAGAGAAGGCGCGTGGCACTACGAGACCATCACCCCCGACCTGGTGCAGGCCGAGCGTGTGGTCGGCATGCTGTACGAGGGCCGGACGGCATACCAGCACGTCGCGGTTCAGGACACGGCTTGTTTCGGCCGCAGCCTTGTTCTGGACGACAAGACACAGTCCACGGCGGCGGACGAGTTCATCTACCACGAGGCGCTGACGCATCCGGCCATGCTGGCGCACCCCAATCCACGCGACGTGTTCATCGCCGGCGGCGGCGAGGGCGCGACGGCCCGCGAGACGCTGGCGCACAACACGGTCCAGAGCGCGGTGATGGTGGACCTCGACCGCGAGGTGGTCGAGTTGTGCCGGCAACACCTGCCCGACTTCCATCGAGGGGCCTTCGACGACCCCCGCCTCGAACTCATCCATGCCGACGCCTACGCCTACCTGGAGCAGACGGACCGCAGCTTCGACGTCGCCATCATCGACGTGCCCGATCCGCTGGAAGAGGGCCCTGCCCTGATGCTCTTCACCGTAGAGTTCTACCGGCTGCTGCGAAGTCGCCTCAATCCGGGCGGCATCATGGTGGCGCAGTCCGGGCCGACAGGGCCGGCCTTCTACGAGCAGTGCTTCTCGGCGGTGGCCAACACCATCGGCGGCATTTTCCCGCAGTTCCACGCCTGCGAGGCATTCGTGCCATCGTTCGGCTCAACTTGGGGCTTCGCGCTTGGCTCGCTTGGGCCGGACCCGACGGCGATGGGAGCGGACGAGGTGGACGCGCTTATCGAGCGGAGAGTCGACAGCGAGCTTCGCTACTACGACGGCATAACGCATAGGGGCATGTTCTCGTTGCCCAAGTACATGCGGGCCGCCCTGGCCGCCGAGACGCGGACGATAACGCGCGACAACCCCATCTTCGTCGACTAGGGGGCCGGCCATGCCTTCCGCCGCTTGTGCCGGGCTGAACGAACGCCAGTGCGAGGCCGTGGAGGCCATTGGCGGGCCGCTGCTCATCGTGGCCGGACCGGGAAGCGGCAAGACCCGCGTCATTACACACCGGATCGCCTACCTCATCCGCGAAGCGGGTGTATCCCCCTACCGCATAGCCGCCCTGACCTTCACGAACAAGGCCGCGCGAGAGATGCAGACGCGGCTGTTCGGCAAGAGTGAAGACGATCCTGCCGCTCCCTTGCTGGGATGGCACCAACGAAGCTCCGGCCTTACCGTGGGCACATTTCACTCGTTCTGCGCGCGACTGCTGAGAACAGACGGCGAGGTGATGGGGCTGGACCGCAACTTCGCCATTTACGACGCCGCCGACCAGACCGCCGCCATCAAGCGCGCCATGTCCGAGGTGGATGTGAACCCAAAGGCGTTTTCGCCGGGAGCGGTGCTCTCCATAATTTCTAAGGCCAAGAGCGAGCTGGTCGGCGTGGAGGGCTTCGGGCTGAACAAGGAGAACTACCTGGACGAGGTCGCCCACCGGGTCTACGAGCAGTACGAGCACATGCTCGCGCAGAGCTCGGCGCTCGACTTCGACGACCTTCTGTTCAAGACCCACACCCTGCTGGCTCAGTTCCCCAGGGTTGCCGAGAAGTACCAGGACCGCTACGTCCACTTCATGATCGACGAGTTCCAGGATACGAATGTCGCCCAGTACGCCATCGCCCGCAAGATCGCGGAGGGGTCCAACAACCTTGCCGTGGTGGGCGACCCCGACCAGTCGATATACTCGTGGCGCAACGCCAAAGTGGGCAACATCCTCAGCTTCGAGCGCGACTTCCCCACGGCGAAACGCATCACGCTCGAGGAGAGCTACCGCTCCACGCGCACCATTCTGGACGTGGCGCAAAACGTGATAGCCGCCAATTCGCAGCGCGTGGAAAAGGGCCTGTGGACGAACAACGCGCTGGGGGCGCAGATCGTCGTGCGCGAGGAGTACAACGAGGAGAACGAGGCCCAGTACGTGGTGCGCGAGTTGGACAGGCTCAAGCGGACCGGGGGCTACGCGCTGGGCGACGTCGCGGTGATGTATCGAGTCAACGCACAGTCTCGCGCTCTCGAGGAGGCCTGCCGGCGCTTCGGCGTGGCGTACCAGATAGTAGGCGGGCAGAAGTTCTACCAGCGCCGGGAGATCAAGGATGTGGCGGCCTACCTGAGGCTGGTGTCGAATCCCCACGACGACGTGGCGCTGGAACGGGTCATCAACGTGCCGGCCAGGGGCATAGGGCAGCGCACGGTTGACAATCTCACGCGGGCTGCTCGCGACCGGGGCACGTCCATGTACGCGGCCATCGAGAGCATGGGCGAGTCCGGCGGCGGCCCCTTCCCTCTCCGCCCGGCGCAGGCGCAGGCGCTGACCAGGTTTCGCGACATGATCGGCGGTCTGACCGAGGAGAGCCGGACGCTAGACCTCGTCGAGCTTATTGACGCGGTGATGGAGCAAACGGGCTACAAGCGCTACCTCGAGGAGTCTGCGGAGACCTCGGAGAGGGCCGAAGACCGCATGGACAACATACAGGAGTTTCGCGGCTCGGCGAGGGAGTATACGCACCTGGGAGTGGACGAGGCCTTGACCGCGTTCCTGGAGGGCGTGAGCCTGGTGAGCGACGTGGACAGCTTCGAGGAACAGCCCGACGCTTTAACCCTGATAACGCTTCACCAGAGCAAGGGACTGGAATTCCCGGTGGTGTTCATAGTCGGCATGGAGGAGGGCCTAATGCCCCACTCCCGTTCCATGGGCACGCCCGAAGAGATCGAGGAGGAGCGGCGGCTGTGCTACGTGGGGGTCACGCGCGCCCAGAAGCGGCTGTACCTGCTGCGCGCGTTCCGCAGGGGCTTCTGGGGCGGCTCGGGGCCGAGCGATCCTTCGCGCTTTCTCGAAGACATCCCGCGAGACCTGATCGAAGGCGCGACACCGAGCGAAGCGCCCAAGAAACCGGCCGCGCAAGCCGCCGCGCCGTCCGCGAGACCGGAGAGACCAGCGAGGGGGCGGCCGGCGGCCCACGGCAGCAGCGAGGCGAGGCCGGCGGTGGCGCGGGCACGGCGGAGGGTGCGAGACCGGCGCGAGGCGGCGCCCGCGGTGCCGGCTGCCGCCTACGCGACCGGCGACAAGGTGCGGCACCCCGCTTTCGGCGACGGCATCGTGATGAGCTGCACTCCCTCCGGCGGCGACTTCCAGCTCACGGTGGCGTTCAAGGAGGGGCACGGCGTCAAGCGGCTGCTGCTGGGGTTCGCGCCGCTGGAGAAGATTGGGTAGGCCGGGTGGAGGCGTGGTGTACGGGCGACGTGGGAGCAGTCTTGTTGCCTGTCCTTGACCGGCGCGGGACAGCATCCCTTTCCGTGACCGAAGAGTGCCATCACTCGTGACAGAGAACAGGCTCGCGGTGAAATGAAGCCCCAGCGCTCCGGCGCCGCGTATGTGGCTCCATCCTCCGTACTTGCCTATCCAAGCGTGCTGAGGGCAGGATCACTTGACACCACCAACGGCATTATCGACAATGTAATTGCGACTGGGAGGAGTCGCTTTGCGACTCCTATCGGGGCTTGCGCCCGGAACCTAGTCGCTTTTTTTGTCGGAGGCCCCTCAACTTGCAGCTTTGCTACATTGACGAATCTGGAACACCGGACGTTCCTGGCAGCACTTCGCATTACGTATTGGCAGGACTTTGTATTCCTGACACATACTGGAAACAGCACCACACACAACTGGAAGAAATCAAACGCAGTTACGGCCTACAGGATACCGAAATTCACGTTGCTTGGATGATGCGAGCCTACCGTGAGCAGCAGTCTATACCTGATTTCGAGTCAATGTCTCCGAACACGAGACGTTCGCAAGTGTACAGGAAGTGAGTCGCAGAGCTACTCCGTTTGCAACGGGAGAACCCCAAGCTGCGAAAGCAGACCAAGAAAAACTTTGACAAGACTGAAGCCTACGTTCACCTCACATTAAGTGAGAGACGCGACGCCGTGACTGACATTGCGAGGCTGATCGCGGGTTGGGGAGTTGTCCGACTGTTCGCGGAGTGCATCGACAAGGTTCACTTTGATCCAGCGATTGCCGGAACTTCAATTCACGAACAGGCATTTGAGCAGATTGTCTCTCGGTTTGAGCGCTATTTGCAGAACCGCCAGACTGGCTACGGTCTCCTCATTCACGACAACAACGAGACGGTGGCGCATCGGCACACGGAATTGATGAAATCGTTTCTTCGTAGGGGCACGCTCTGGACGCAGATAGAGCACGTGATTGAGACGCCGATGTTCGTTGACAGCCAATTGACCAACATGGTCCAACTCGCTGACCTGTGTGCGTACGCATTACGGCGATACCTCGAGAATTCGGAGACAGCGTTATTCGACCTGATCTTTCAGAGGGCTGACAGGGTGGGAGAGGCCACCGTAGGGGTCAGCCATTTCACCAGCGCAGGGTGCACATGCAGGATTTGCGTTTCCCACACTGCTTAAGTGAGGCGATTACCACCGGAGATCTTAACCGACATACCACGATTGTTCCTACCACGCTTGTCGGAATTGCGTGCCCCCGCGTCGTGGAAGGAACGTACGCGTCTCGGAATCTGCTGCAGTTCGGACCAGCTTGAAGTTCGTTCCGGCGAACAGTGTGGAATCGTCGGACCTACTCGTCATCCTCGTCGTAGTCGAAATCGACGTCGTCTGCCACGAGCACGACCGCTTCCAGGGCCTTGGCGAGGGCTGACAACTGATCTGGCGTGACGTCCGTTACGAGGGCGCGCCGCGCAGCATCGGTGTACCCAACGCCCAGCCGGAGACCTTTCGTTGTCGCTTCGACCTCGACAAAGGCGTCGTTTTCGCCCAATCCGTCTATCCTGAATCGCATCATTTGTCGTGCTCCGATCTGTGTTGTCCACCTGGATACTCAATCAGTGGTTGCATATATATTCACGCAATAGCTATTGTCAAGGGTGAGGCGCACTATGAGCCTGTTTCAGATTACCAGGTGCGCCCAAAACCGTCTCCCTCGCGAACAGCCTCCCCCCGCGCCCAACTCTGAACCTACGACCATCGCCTTGCGTTCGCCCTATTGCTTAGCCAATGTCCCCCGGACGCCTCAACGCACACCCCGGCCGCACAACCTCCCCCACACCCGACCCATTCGCTCCCACATACCCCGAAAAAAGCGTCACTTTCCCGCGCCACCCGTTCCCGGCCCTGCCCCATCCAACACCACCCACGTCCTGCCCATCCCCACGCCTGCGCCATTTCTCCCCACCAATCCGCCCCGATCCCGCAATTTCGCCACCCCTCTTGAAACATACGCACAAGCGTGCTACCCTCGCCCACGCGAGCGACCAACCCCCGCGCCCCGCCGCCCGCGCCACGGTAGGGGCGGTTCGTGAACCGCCCGTGTGCGGTCTGACAAGGGTGAGCGGCAGTGAAGACACGGCTGAGTGACCCTGCTCCGTCGCCCCTGTCCTCCTCTGCCACGCGGCGCCACTTTTGTGTCCCGACAACCCGCGCCAGCATTACAGTTTCGCGCGGGACCGGCGACACCCTCAGCTAGGAGGCGCACAGAATGTCGCAGAAACGAACAGACTTCGCTTTCCCGCGAAGCCTGTCCCCGTGGAAGCATGCCCTGAGCTTGCCGAATGGGCGGGGAGCGGGAACAACGGTGTTGGGGGCGCCAAGTAATCTGAAACAGGCTCGGATAATCGCGGCGTGTTGTTCGGTACTGGGCGATGTGCTACCATTTTGCATAATACGCAATTCATACAGAACCGGTGGCAGGCCAACCCTTAACCGCGCCAGGATGAGAGCCATGCTCAGATTCGTTGAAGAGATAATACTGCTGCTGCTCAGGGACGACGGGGGCAGGTTCATTAACGTGCCCAGGTGGTCGCTGGACTATGCCCTCGCGGGCGGCGTGCTGATGGACCTGGCGATGGAAGACCGCATCGACACCGACCTCGACGGACTGGTGCTTCTGGACGCCACGCCGACGGGCGACAACCTGCTCGACGAGGCGCTGGCCGACATCGCGGCGGGCGAGAAGCACACCACACGCTACTGGATCGAGCGCACCGCCGAGCGAGCAGCCGCGATTCACGAGGAGGCCCTCAGCCGGCTGGTGGACCACGGCATCCTTGAGCGTGAAGACGACCGGATGCTCTGGGTGTTCCGCACCAGGCGCTACCCGCTCGTGGACGGCCAGGCCGACCGCGAGGTGAAGTTGCGCATCATGGGCGTGTTGCTGAGCGACGACATTCCCGACCCCCGGGACGTCATGCTGATCTGCCTCGTCGACGCCTGCCGAATATTCAACCGGCTGCTGCCGCGCCAGGAGCTGGACCGCGCGTCGGAGCGCATCGCGCAGGTGCGCCAGCTCGACCTCATCGGCCAGGCGATGACGCAGGCCATCTACGACATCGAGCTGTCCGTGGCCGCATCCGCGCAGATGTACATGCCCTAGAGCGGGCTTCCGAAGTGCCTTCTCTCGTCAGAGGAGAGGAGGTCCAGGGGATCTCGCCATCACTCTGACCCGTTGGGCAATCCTTCGGCTTCGCTCAGGGCAGGCTCTCAATCCTCTCCCATCAAGGGAGAGGAAATCCATAGGAACCCGTCACTGGAAACACCCTCGTCAATGATGTTCCACGTATGGACACTCGCGTTAAGCTTGTAGAGACACCTGAAGAGTGGGAGGCCGTGCGCCGCCTGCGCGAGCTGGTATTCGTGCGCGAGCAGGGCACCACACTCGCGGAGGAGCTCGACGAGCATGACGCCGGGGCGGTCCACGCGGCAGCCGTCACGGACGGTGCGGTAGTCGGCACGGGCCGCATGTACACGCTGCCCTCGGGCGAAACGCGGATAGGCCGCATGGCGGTGGATCAGACGATGCGGCGAGAAGGCATTGGCGGCCTTGTGCTGGCCTTCCTGGAAGAGCGTGCGGCCCTGATCGGGGCGGCCAGCGTCACGCTACATGCCCAGACCTACGTCAGAGCGTTCTACGAGCGCCACGGCTACAGCACGTGCGGTGAACCGTTCATGGAAGTGGGCATAGAGCACGTCAAGATGGTGAAACGGCTCGGCTGAACCCGCCCCAGCAGTAGTGTAGAGAGAGGAGCGCGCCTTGTCCTACAACGTCCAAAAGGTGCTGATGACCGGCGGCACCGGATACATAGCGAACCAGTTGCTGCCGACGTTCCGCGAGAACTACGACATGACGCTCGTGGACGTCAAATCGGAGAACCCCGGCGGCGGTCGCGTCGAGGGCGTGAATATCGCCGACCTGATCGACCCCGACCGGTCGCAGTACGCGGGGCTGTTCGAGGGCGTGGACGCGGTGGTGCACCTGGGCTACAAGCGAAGGTCGGGCGACCCTCTCGACCATTTCTTCGACGAGAAGGCCAACGTGGAGATGGCCTACAACGTGCTGCGCACCGCCTACGACGCCGGTGTGTCGCGCGTGGTGATGGCCAGCTCCAACCACGCCGCCGACTGGTATGAGCACAACCTGATTCACACGCGCAAGCTCGAGTCGCTCGACCCTTACGCTCTACCGCTGTCGGACAACTTCTACGGTTGGGCGAAGGCGACTTACGAGCACCTGGGATTCCTGTTCGCCTGTGGGCTGGGCGGCTTCGGCAACGCCGGCGGCGGCGGCGAGAGCCACGTGACGGGCACGCCTGTGGGCCGCAGGATGGGCGTGGTGATGGTGCGCATAGGCGCGCCGCGGGAGCTGGACCCCGAGCTGTACCGAGGCGATCCGGTGGGATACAAGCGCGACCTGGGGGCGTACATCAGCGCGCGCGACCTGACGCAGTTGTTCCAGCGGGCTATGGAGACGCCGAACATCGACAACGAGCACAGCGTACCTTGGCAGGTGGTCTACGGCATCAGCGGTAACACGCGGGCGTTCTGGTCGCTGACCAACGCGCGGCGGGTACTCGGCTACGAGCCGGAGGACGACTCGGAGCTGAAGTACGCCGACGATGTTCGGGCGATACTGTCGGGCCCGGGGCGCGTGGGGTAGCGGCCTAGCGCCAGTAGCGGGGGATCGTCTCCTCTTCCTTGGTTATCATCTCGATAACCGCCGGCTGGTTGTTCCGGGTTGCCTCAAGGCCCCTTTGCAGGGCGGGGCCGACCTGGTCGGGCGCGTCTACGCGCTCGGCATAGGCGCCGAGGCCCTCGGCAACCTTGGCGTAGTGGCCGCCCAGCTTGTTGCTGCCCCAGTGCTCCGCGGCGTGCGGGAAGTGGTCGTGGTAGTGCGTCATCACGCCGTTGTTGAGTATCACCGTTAGCGTGCCGATGTTGGAACGCGCGGCCGTCTCGATGTCCATGCCGGACATTCCGAACGCGGCGTCGCCCATCAGGTTAACAACCGTCATGTCCGGTCTCGCTATCTTCGCGCCCATCGCCAGTCCGAGCCCGTAGCCGAGCTGCGTGGACTTGCCCCAACCAAGGTATCCTCTGGGGCGGACGGGTTGCCAGAAGGGCACGATCTGTTCGCGCGGGTAGCCGGAGTCGTGCGTGATGATGGTGTTCGACACGTCAACGGCGTTGGCAATTTCGCTGATGACACGATACGGGCTGATGGGCACCTCGTCGGAGGACAGCCGGGGGCCCCACTCGGCCATGAACTCGCCGCGCACCCTCGCAATCTCGTCCGCCACGCCCTCCACGTCGCCGCGACCGTGCTCGCCGATCTGCCGCTTGACCTCCTCTATCATCTGGCCGAGCACCAGCTTGGCGTCGCCTATCGCGCCGAGCTGCACGCGGTAGTCCTTGTTCACGTCCTCGGCGCAGTTGGTGACGTGGCCCAAGGTCACGCCGGCGGGCATGGGCGCGTTGAAGTTGGATATGGTGAAGCTGGTGCCAAGACCCAGCACGAAGTCGGTCTTGTTCAGGAAGTGGCCCGCCATGAGCGTGCCCGAGGACGCGCCCGTGCCCAGCGAGAAGGGGTGGTCTTCGGGGAAAGCGCTCTTTCCCGCGAGCGTCGTCATGACGGGGATGTTGGTCAGCTCGACGAACTCAACGAGCTCCGGCGTGGCCTCGGCGTATAGCACGCCCTGTCCCGCGTTGATGATGGGGCACTTCGCCGCGAGCATGGCGGCTACCAGGTCCCGAACGTCTTCCTGCGCCGCGCCGGACTTGTACTTCCTGACGGGCGTGTAGTCGAGCGTCTCGCCCGGGTACTCCGCCAGGGCGACGTCACGCGGCAGTTCGAGCATCACGGGGCCGAGCCTGCCGTGCTTGAGGTGGGTGAAGGCGCGGCTCATCATCTCCGGTATGCGTTCGACCATGTTGATCACCCCGGCCCACTTGGTTATGCCCTGGTAGTTGGGCACGGCCTCGAAGTTGGGGTGAACGCCCTGGCGCGGGCCGGGGTTGCCGCCGGGTATGGTGAGGAACGGGACAGAGTCCGCGTAGCCCTGAGCCACACCGCCGAAGGCGTTCTCGGCGCCGGGGCCGGTTTGCATCGTGAAGACGCCGATCTTGTTGCCGTTGTTCACACGGCTGTAACCGTCGGCCATGTTGACGCCGGCGCGCTCCTGCCGGCAGAGGATCGGGCGAATGCCTTCCTTTGAAGCCTCGTTTATCAGCGTCTGCGCCGGGAAGCAGGAAAGCCATTCCACGCCTTCGGCCTTGAGAATCTTCACGATAGCCTGGTCACCGTTCATGCGCTGCTCCTTGGTATGTCAGTGTGTCAGTGGTCAGTGATTGGTCGTTAGGTGGTTGGCGGGTTCGCCTCTTGCTGGCCTAGTTGTTGGCGTAGATGTTGTAGTTCCGCCTCGAGTTCTGCGGCGCGGGCCTCAGCGGCGCGGACTTGCGCCTCGGCGGCCTGTCGGGCCGCAATCTCTTCGCCAAGTGTATTCAGCCATTCGCCCGAGGCGGTGTCCCGCATCTTGAAATCGCTGATGCCATTCTCTGTTCGGCAGAAGAAGTCCACGCCCAGCACGTCGCTGCGGGACCAGACGGCGCCGTCAGGTTCGGTGTGGAGCTCAAGGCGGACGTACTGTCCGTCCACCAGGCGCTCCCCCACCAGCGGCTCGGGGTAGCTCTCGCCGAACCTGTCCAACTGCCAGTACTCCTGGACTCTCATCTGAGCATATATCTCGCGCTTTTCGCCCAGGTCACGGCCGGCCGTGCTCGGAGACCCAACCTCAAGGACGAACGCGGGTGGAACGCCCCACTCGTCTACTCTGTAGCTGCGGTATGTCTCAATCGTCTCGGCATCCACCCCAAAGACAACGCAGCCGTCCGGAACGATTACCGAGCCGGGTACGGCGGAGTCGTAGATGACGTTGGTCTGACCGGACACCAGCGTGGTCGGGTCGTTCTCGTATCGCGTCATGAGAGTGGACATGACATGGGTTATCGTGGTGAATTGCTGCATCGCGTCTTCAGGCGGCTCCGGGGAGTCGTTAATGAGCTCGTACCAGGGAGTATCCGCGGCGGCGGGCGGCGACGCGAGGTCCGCAGTCGTATTCGTTCTGGCGGATGTCATGGTCGGGCCTCCGATGGGGCCTAGGGCTGGTCGGATGCGGGTCGATTGTCGGCACACCAGCCAGCCGACAAGTCAGCCTCGCGTCGATTGGGTCTCCATTTATTGCCGGTCGATTCGCTGGCGCAGGCGTTCCAGTTCCGCTTCAAGTTCTCGATTGCGGGCCCTGACGGCCTGGGCCTGCGCTTCGGCGGCCTGTCGTGCCGCTATCTCGTCGCCAAGCGTGTTCAACCACTGGCCCGAGGCAGTGTCCCGCATTTTGAAATCGCTGATGCCATTCTCTGTTCGGCAGAAGAAGTCCACGCCCAGTACTTCGCTGCGGGACCAGACTGCGCCATCGGGTTCTGTGTGCAGCTCAAGGCGGACGTACTCCCCGTCCACCAGGTTCTCCCCCACCAGCGGCTCGGGGTAACTCTCGCCGATCCTGTCCAGCCGCCAGTACTCCCGCACGCCCATCCGAGCGTACAACTCACGCTTGACTCCCAAATCTCTGCCGGCAGTGCTGGAAGACCCCACCTCGAGGACGAACGCAGGCGGCACGCCCCACTCGTCTATGCGGTAACTGCGGCGGTTGCGCTTTATGGCCTTGGCGTCGGTCTTCAGGCCGAGCACGATACATCCGTCCGGCGCAACGACTGAGCCGGGGGTGTACGAATCGTAGATGACGTTGCTCTGGCTGCACCACAGGGCGCCGGGGACGTTCTCGTAGCGCGCTTTGAGTACGGACATCACGTCAAGTATCGTGTCTTCTTGCTGCATCGCGTCTTCAGGCGGCTCCGGGGCGTCATTTATGAGTTCGTACCAGGGAGTTTCCTCGGCGGCGGTTGTGGGCTGCGCCGGCGTATTGGCTCCGGTGGTTGTCATGGTCAAGCCTCCGAATGTGGGTGTGTCGTGGAGACCGATTCCATCAGAGTTTGTCAGTGCTTTGCAAAAGAGAGACTTGGCATCGTTTATTCCTGGCCAAGCTGCTGGCGCAGGCGTTCCAGTTCCGCTTCAAGTTCTCGATTGCGCGCCCTGGCGGCTTGGGCCTGTGCCTCGGCGGCTTGTGCTTGCGCCTCTGCGGCCTGTCGCGCCGCTATCTCGTCGCCAAGTGTATTCAACCACTCGCCCGAGGCAGTGTCTCGTATTTGGAAATCGCTGATGCCATTCTCTGTTCGGCAGAAGAAGTCCACGCCCAGCACCTCGCTGCGAGACCAGACTGCGCCATCCGACTCGGTGTGCAGTTCAAGGCGGACGTACTCCCCGTCCACCAGGCGCTCCCCTACCAGCGGCTCGGGGTAGCTCTCGCCGATCCTGTCCAGCCGCCAGTACTCCCGCACGCCCATCCGAGCGTACAACTCACGCTTGACTCCCAAATCTCTGCCGGCAGTGCTGGGAGACCCCACTTCGAGGACGAACGCAGGCGGCACGCCCCACTCGTCTATGCGGTAACTGCGGCGGTTGCGCTTTATGGCCTTGGCGTCGGTCTTCAGGCCGAGCACGATACATCCGTCCGGCGCAACGACTGAGCCGGGGGTGTACGAATCGTAGATGACATTGATCTGGCTGCACCAGAACGCGCCGGGGACATTCTCGTAGCGCGCTCTGAGTATGGACATCACGTCAAGTATCGTGTCGTCTTGCTGCATCGCGTCTTCAGGCGGCTCCGGGGCGTCATTTATGAGTTCGTACCAGGGAGTTTCCTCGATGGCGGTTGCGGGCAGCGCCGGCAGATTGGCGCCGGTGGTTGTCATAGTAAAGCCTCCGATCCTGCCGGGTCGGCTCTAGTTTCCGTTTGCGGTGGTGTCGCGGGGGTCGTGTTACTGCTTCACGAACTTCTGGATGCGCTGGCCCTCCAGCACTTCGCCGACGTAGATGTCGCCGTGCGAGTCAATGGCGATGCCGTGCGGCGCGACGAACTGGCCCGGGTCGTGGCTGCTGTCGTCGCCCCACCGGGCCAGAATCTTGCCGTCGTCGTCGATTATGGTCAGGCGGTGCCCCAGCTCCGCGACGTAAATCTCGTTGTTCGGCCCCACCACGGCGTCGGCCGGCTGGCGAAAGCCCTGCCGCATGTAAAGGAACTCGCCGTCCTG
Organism: Dehalococcoidia bacterium; assembly: GCA_965262385.1. Taxonomy (GTDB): domain Bacteria; phylum Chloroflexota; class Dehalococcoidia; order Lucifugimonadales; family CATOSD01; genus CATOSD01. The sequence goes on from CBDHFB010000016.1 coordinate 1,552,965, forward strand.
GTCGAAGAACTGGAGGCGATTGTTCTCGCGGTCGCACACGATCAGATTGCCCTCGTTGTCGAGCGTCACGCCGTGCGGCAGGTTGAAGTCTACGGGGTTGGCGCTGCCGGGCGCGCCCCACGAGGTGATCAGCGCGCCGGAGCCGTCGTACTTGTGAACGCGGGCGTTGCCATATCCGTCGGACACGAAGATGGCGCCCCCTTGCGTAACGGCGATGCCCGTTGGCAGATTGAAGGGTCCCGCGGCGCGGTGCACCACCCGTTCGGGCAGCGTATAGCCGGTTTCGGACGGGCTGTCGCGGGTGCCCAGGGTGAGCAGCAGCCGCTCATCGGGCGAGTACTTCAGTATGACGTGGGCGTCGCGGTCGGCAAGGAAGATGCTGCCGTCGGGCGATATGTGGATGCCGTGTGGGTTAGCGAACTCCACGCCCCAAGACTTAACGAAGTTGCCCTCGCGGTCGAATACCATCAGCGGGTGGGCGCTGCGGTTGTAGACGTAGACCTGGTCGTCCTTGTCGACAGCAACGTCCGCGACCTGGAAGAACTCATAGCCTTCCGGTAGCTTGCCCCAATTCTCATCCAATTCAAAGGTGTAGTCTCCACTGCCGAACGCCATGGGTATAGACCTCCTACGAGCGAGTGCGAGAAAGAGGACGGCGGAGCGTCCTCGCGTTGGGCGTAAATATAAGCCGTGGGGCGAACGCGGTCAAGACAACGGAAGAGGCGGGACACCTCTGTTGCGGAGGGATGTCTCGCGAGACTTCACGGGCGAGGCGCTCAGCTATGGTCGGGATCTCCCCCGGCGGAAGGAGCGCGCGGCCCGTTTGCGATGCGCTCCCACTCGGTGCGCCACACCTCCATGTATATGAAGTCCAAGCCGTTGCGGCGCACGGGCCTTAGCTCCTTGAAGCCTGACTTCGCGAAGGAGTTGCGGGCCCGCTGGTTCCACTCCAGGGTGTGGAGGTACACGCGGCTGATGGAGGTCGAGCTGAAGATGTGCTTCAGCAAGGTGTTGACCGAGTCGGTGCCGTAACCCCTGCTCCAGTACTCGCGGTCTCCGATCATGATGCCCAGCTCGGTCTGGCCCCGGTTGAGATCGATGTCGTAGTACATGCAGTTGCCAATATGCTTGCCATCGAGGGTGTCGATGGCCAAGCGTCGCGAGCGGGGACTGGGGTAATCGATCTCTTCACGAGTGTAGCGCACGAAGTCGTTGAACGCCATTCGCAGCGGGCGCGTGGCATCCAGCGTGGCCAGCTCTTCGTCGGTACGCCAGGCGTAGTCGTCCTCGGCGTCGCTCAACACCTTTTCGCGCAGGACCACCTTATCGCCGCTTTCGACGGGTTGCATTTCGGTATCAGTGCTTTTGGGCGACTTCCCGAATACCCTTTTGAACAATATCGGCCTCGTCCTTGTAGGTGAGCGAGCCGAGGGCGTCCCCAAGGGCGAACCACTCGGCCACGTCAAACTCGTTGTCGTGCAACGACAGGTCGCCGCCGGTGGGAGCCATGAGGTAGAAGTGTACGGTCTTGTGGCAAATGGCGCCGTCGCCCGGACGGGCGAACTCGTACTCAATGCTGCCGATAGTGTCGAGCAGCTCCACTTCCAGGCCCGTTTCCTCGCAGACCTCTCTGAGAGCCGTCTGCTCGCGGGACTCACCCGGGTCGGGCGTGCCCTTGGGCAGCCTCCAGAGCCGGGGGTTGCGCACCCCGCACAAGACGACTTCTACGCCGCCGGCGGTTTCGCGGAATACGACGCCGCCTGCGGACTCCATTTGTAACACTTTTTGCGCGCCTTCCATGAACTCCGTTGCCAACTGATGGTGGGGCAATTCTATTTGTCCGCTTGGCTAGCAGTCAAGCGACTTTTCGTCTCACGGCGCCAGGCGGCGGCGAACATCTCCTGAGTGGGGGGACGTTTCCGGGCTCTCTGGAGAGGTCGGACGCCGGGACCATCCCAAACGGCGAGTCCGGCTTGACTGTACCAAGCGCGTTTTGAGATAGTGAACATGCGGAACCGCCCCCAGATTCTCACAGGAGCCAGAGACGCAAAACGATGGACCGATGGGCCCAGCGCGCTGACCGCATCGTCAGCTCCAACGTGTTCGAGTTGTTCATCATCGGCGTTATACTGGCAAACGCCGCACTGCTGGGGCTGGGGACCTCTGCGAGAATCGAGCTCGAGTACGTGGACTGGCTGCGGCTTGGTTTCCATGTCGCGCTGGGCATCTTCATAGCCGAGGCGGCGCTGAAGTTGTTCGCTCTCTGGCCGCAACCGCTGAGGTACTTCAAGGACGGCTGGAACGTATTCGACTTCCTGGTGATCGTGCTGGCCCTCATCCCGGCGACGGGCCAGCTTGCCCTCATAGCGCGGTTGGCGCGGCTGCTGCGAGTGGTGCGGCTGATAACCACCATTCGCGACTTGCGGCTGATAGTCGCGGCGCTGGTGCGTTCCATCCCCAGCGTTTTTCACGTGCTTATGCTCATGAGCATAGTGGTGTACATATACGCCATCATGGGCTACTACATGTTCCACGAGAACGATCCCGACGCCTGGGGATCCCTGAGCAAGTCGGTGCTCACTCTGTTCAATATGCTTACGCTGGACGACTGGGCCAGGGTTATGTACAAGGCGATGGAGGTGAACCCGCTCGCGTGGATCTACTTCGTGAGCTATGTGATCATCGGCACTTTCGTGGTCATCAACCTGTTCATCGCGATCATCGTCAACAACCTCGACGAGGCGAAGCTGGACAGGCTGCGGGACCTCCAACGGCCCGTGAGCAGGGATGAGCTGCTGCAGGAGCTGCGCGCCACCCAGGAGGCGCTGCAGCGTTTGGAGTCGCGGATCAAGAATAGCGACGACACCTGACCAGGGCGATAATCCCCGGCACCCCGCCGCGGGAAGCAGTCCCCCACTCCTTCTTCTCCCATATTAGCGCCGGGTGCGGCCTTCAGGGCCGCCACTCGCGAGCCCGGCCATGCCTGTGCTCCCGATTTGCGCAGCTAGACGAGACACACCTTTCGCACGCTCTACAGTCTCGCCATGCGCGCGAGTCGTATCTGTCTTACTTACGAGAATAGTACCAGAAAAAGCCTTGAACAAGTATAGATTCATACAATAAGGTCTTGAACAGGCTGGTTAAGGATATGTTACGCAGGCGGCCAACCCAGCTACCGTGAAGCAATGGCCGGTCTGCCACTCCCGCACTGCGCTCCCGCACGCCGGCGTGTGCGGCAGCGGGAGTGTCTACCGGCAACGAACTGATTTACATAGGGAATCGGGATTAGGAGGGACGGACCGATGAAGCTTACTCGGGCAAGGGTGACCAACTTCAAGAGCATCGAGGACACCGGCTGGGTCACCATAGACGACGTGACATGCATGGTGGGCAAGAACGAGTCGGGCAAGACCGCGTTTCTGCATGCGCTGAGGCACCTCAGTCCCGTGACCGGCGTGAGCGGCGACTTCGACATAAAGGATTACCCGCGCAAGGGATACGTGCGGTACAAGCGCATTCATCCCGACCGCCCCGCAACCGTCGTCACGGCCGAGTTCAAGCTCACGGGCAGCGAGGTGGAAGAGGTCGAGAGCGTCTTCGGGGAGGGCGTGCTCGAGTCGGACACAATGGTCATATCCAAGGGGTACGACAACCAGCTGCACTGGGACTTCCAGGCGAATGAGCGCATGGTGATAGAGAGCATCCTAGCCAGCGCCAACCTACCGGTCGAGATACAGCACCACGCCTGGGACTCGAACACGCTGGAACAGTTGACAGAGTGCCTGGAGGACCTGCCGGTCAAGCCGGCCTCCGTGCAGTCGATGCTCGAGGAAATCAACACGCGATTCTCAGGCGGCCTCAAGCGAGCGATGGTCGACGACTGCATGACGGCGTTCCTGCCCCGATTCGTGTACTTCGACGACTACAGCGCGATGCGGGGTCGGATCTCCATACAGGATATCAGGAGGCGGGTGGAGAACGACGAGTACCTCGACGATGCCGACCGCACCTTCCTATCGCTTCTGAAGCTGGTGGGGGCGAAGCTCGAAGACCTGGAGAACCAGATCAGCTACGAGTACCTGAAGGCGGAGTTGGAGTCGGCCTCCATCGAGATCTCCGACGAGATCTTCGAGTTCTGGAACCAGAACAAGCAGCTCAGGGTCGAGTTCGACCTGTCTGCGGCGAATCCCAACGACCCGCCGCCGCTGAATCAAGGCACGATACTGCACGTCCGCATCTGGAACAACAGGCATCGCGTGTCGGTGCCGTTCGACGAGCGCTCCAAGGGGTTCGTCTGGTTCTTCTCCTTCCTGTCCTACTTCTCGACGTTGGAAGAGGAGGAGGACGCCGACCTCATACTGCTGCTGGACGAGCCCGGCCTGAACCTGCACGCCATGGCCCAGCGCGACTTCCTGCGCTTCATCAGCGACCGGCTGGCTCCCAAGAACCAGGTGGTCTACTCTACGCACTCGCCGTTCATGATCAACCTCGACAAGTTGAGCTCGGTACGCACGGTGCAGGACGTGGACGACCGCGGCACGTTCGTGAGCGACGACACCCTGAGCAACGACCGCGAGACGGTGTTCCCCATACAGGTCGCCCTGGGATACCAGATGGCCCAGACGCTGTTCCTCGCGCCCCACTGCCTGATGGTGAACTACCCGTCCGACCTGATCTACATACAGGTGCTCGGGGAAGCGGTGGCATCCACCGGCCAGATGCGGCTTGACCCACGCTGGGTTGTCATTCCGGTGGGCGGCGCCGACAACCTGCCCACGTTCATCTCGACGCTCGGCGAGAACTACGTGAGCGTGGCGGTGATGATGGACGTTTCGACCAAGAACCGCGTAAAGCTCGACCAGATAAACCGCAACGCCGCCGTGAAGCGCCACAACCCCATCAAGTGGGTTGAGGTAGCCAAGGTGCGGACCGCCGACATCGAGGACCTCTTCGAGCCCACCTTCTATCTGAAGCTGGTCAACGAGGCCTACGCCGGCGAGTTGCATGAGCCGGTGACGATGAAGTCGATCACCGAGTCCAACCCTCGCATAGTGCAGCGCCTGGACTCGTACTTCAGGCGACAGCGCATCGCGGGCGGGCGATTCGATCCCTACCGGCCGGCGGCGCTGCTGCTCAAGCGGCACTCGCAGCTGCGCGGCATGATCAGCGACCCCACCGTAGAGCGTGCGGCGTCCCTGTTCGAGCGCATCAACTCGGTGCTTCCCAGCAACGGCGCGTCGGAGGGCGGCATCAACGCCGCGGCGGCCAGGGTGCTGGCGCCCATATCGTAGACGACGCCCGCGCCTGCCCTTCCGGGCGACAAGGATAATGAAAGCAGAGCCCCCTCCCCAACCGGAGGGGGCTTTGTCGTGCCCGCGCGCGCGGGTGTAGCCGGCCACCGCGCCCGGTACGGCCACGGCCTCCCAGGGGCGCCAGGCGGATACCCCCTAGTAAAACCCTCCGTCTTAGGATAAAGTTTCTTGTTGATGAGCAGCGCCCGGCGCAAGGGACGCGCCGCCACCGTGGAGGGGCTTGCCATTTCCGCCGCCGACAATGCCAGAGTCCGGGACCTCGGCCCACCCGACGGCCTTCCGACCTACGACGAGGCGCTGGGTATGGTGATGGGCCTCGCCGACTTCGAGCGCTCGAAGACCAGGCCCGGCCACTCGACCTTTCACCTGGAACGGATGGAGCTGCTCATGCAGCGGCTGGGCAACGCCCACCTCGCAACGCCCACCGTACACGTCGCCGGCACCAAGGGTAAGGGCAGCACGTCCGCCATGGTGGCGTCGATACTCGCGGCGCAGGGGCACACGGTGGGCCTGTTCACGTCGCCGCACCTGCACCGGGCCACGGAGCGCATCCGCGTCGGCATGACGCCCATCAGCGAGGACGACTTCGCCTCAATCGTGGCCCGCATATGGCCGACGGTGCTGAGCCTCGACGAGGAGGGCCCCTACGGCCCCGCAACCACCTTCGAGGCGCTGACGGCGATGGCGTTCGTCCACTTCGCAAGCATCGGCGCCGACTTCCAGGTGATGGAAGTCGGACTGGGCGGAAGGCTGGACTCCACCAACATAGTGCGCCCGGAGGTTTGCGCGATAACCTCCATCAGCCTGGACCACGTGTCCATCCTAGGGGATACAGTAGAGAAGATCGCCTTCGAGAAGGCCGGCATCATAAAGCCCGGCGTGCCGGTAGTGGCTGCGCCCAACAGCGACGCGGCCATGGAGGTTATCGCGCGCGTGGCCGAAGAGCGGGGCGCGCCGCTCGTCCGCGTCGAGACCGAGTTGTCGGTTTCCAAGCTGGACTCCGACTTTACGGGCCAGTCGTTCGTAGTCGAGGGCCTGCGCGGCACCTACCGGCTTCGCACTCCCCTGCTCGGCGACCACCAGCTTGCCAACGCCGCAACCGCCGTAGCGGCGGTCGAGTCTCTGCCCGACCGCTACGCCGTGCCCGAGAGCAGCATCGTGAGCGGAATAGCCGACGTCCGCTGGCCCGCGCGCCTCGACGTCCTGTCCACCAACGGCAGCACGCTGGTGGTGGACGGCGCCCACAATCCCCACTCTATGGCCCGGCTGGCAGAGGCGGTCAGGGACATCTTCCGATTCAATCGTGTTATCCTGATATTCGGATCGCTGGGCGGGCACAGCGCGGAGGGCATGGCAGACGCTATCGCGCACCTGTCGCCGGTGGTGGTGGCGGTGCGCTCGCGCCATCCGAGGTCCGCGCCCTCCGAGGGCGTGGCCGAACTGTTCGAGAGCAGGGGGCTGCCGGTCGCGTACCGGACGGAGGATGTGGGGGAGGGTACCCGCCACGCGCTCGAGATGGCAGGCGACGGCGATCTGGTGCTGGGCACCGGCTCGCTGACGGTGGCCGCGGAGGTCATAGAGTACGTGAGAGGCATATCCCCCGAGCTGTACCCGACAATCAAGCTGCCCCCGTCCAGGGGTGCCCCGGACACGGTGTGAGAGTTATGGACAACAACAGACGGCGAGTAGTGATTACGGGCATGGGGGCGATAACGCCTCTTGGCATGACAATCGACGAGTACTGGGGGAACCTGGTGGCCGGCAAGTCGGGCATAGCCCCGGGCGTGCTGTGCGACTATAGCGAGTACCCTTGCCAGATAGCCGGAGAGGTGACGGATTTCGACGCCGGCGACTTCATGGACCGCAAGGAGTCGCGGCGAATCGCGCGGTTTTCGCAGATGGCGGTGGCCGCGGCGGGGCTCGCGATCGAGAACGGCGGCCTGGACCTGTCGAGGGAGAATCCGGAGCGCCTGGGCGTGGTGATGGGCAACGGCAATGGGGGCTTTCCGGTGACAGAGGAGAACGCCCGCATCATGTTTCAGCGGGGCGGTATGCGCGTCAGCCCGTTCTTCATCCCCATGATACTGCCCAACATGGCCGCGGCCAACGTGAGCCGCCTGTACGGGCTTAAGGGTTACACCTCCACGGTGATAACGGCCTGCGCCGCCGGCAATCAGGCCATAGGCGAGGCCACGGAGGCGGTGCGCAGGGGTGCGGCGGACGTGATACTGGGCGGCGGCTGCGAGGCCGGCATATGCCAGCTTGCGCTGGGCGGATTCAATGTGATAAAGGCGCTCACACGCAGCAACGACGAGCCGGAGAAGGCGAGCCGCCCATTCGACGCCAAGCGCGACGGTTTCGTGCCCGCCGAGGCGGCGGCCGTGTTTGTGATAGAGAGCCTGGAGCACGCCATCGACCGGGGCGCGAACGTGCTGGCGGAGGTGGCCGGCTACGGAGTGTCCTCGGACGCCTTTCACGCCGTGCAGCCGGACGAGGACGGGGCCGGCGCGGCGCGCGCGATGCGCTGGGCGCTGGAGAACGCGGGCGTGGGCATCGACGAGGTCGATTACATCAACGCCCACGGCACGTCAACACCCAAGAACGACCACGTCGAGACGCTCGCGATCAAGTCGCTCTTCGGCGAACGCGCCTACAGCGTGCCCATCAGCTCTACCAAGTCGATGATAGGCCACGCGCTGGGCGGAGCGGGCGCCGTCGAGGCCGTGGCCTGCATCCAGTCCATCGCCCACAACGAGATACACCCCACCATCAACTACGAGTTTGCCGACCCCGATTGCGACCTCGATTACGTGCCCAACGTTTCGCGCAAGACGCGGGTGGACACGGTGTTATCGAACAGCTTCGGGTTTGGCGGCCAGAACGCCTGCCTGGTGTTCAAGCGCTTCGAGGAGTAGGGGCGGGACTGCCTCGCCTCCGGCGGGGCGGTTCGGCGGGCGTGTCCCCTACCCTTCCCCGGTGTGGCCGGGCAGTTGGAGGTCGCGGAGCACCTGGGACACCGAGCGGGCGCGGTTGAGCGCGTAGAAGTGAACGCCGTCCGCGCCGTTGTCCCACAGCTCCCTCACCTGGCGTGTGGCGTGCTCTATTCCCAGCTCGCTCACCGCGTCATCGTCGCCTTCGTGCCTGGACAGCTTCTGGTCCAGCGCGGGCGGTATGCCGGCCCCGCACAGCGCAGTCATCCGCCGTATCTGGGGGGCGCTCAGTATGGGCATGATTCCGGCGACTATAGGCACCTCTATGCCGGCCTGCCGCGCCCTGTCGAGAAAGTCGAAGAAATCGGCGTTGTCGAAGAAAAGCTGCGACACCAGGAACTCCGCGCCCAGTTCGATCTTCATCTTGGCAAACTCGAGGTCCGCGCCAGGGCTGGCCGCCTCGGGGTGCGTTTCGGGATAGCACGCGGCGCCAATGCCAAGATCGTAGTTGGCGCGAATGTGGCGGATGAGTTCCGTCGAGTGCGCGAACCCGTCCGCCGCAGGCTCAAACCGGTCGCTGCCTTTGGGGGGGTCACCACGCAGCGCCAGGACGTTTTCGATGCCGGCGGACTCCAGCCGCCTGAGCACCTGGTCGACCTCGCACCTGGTCTGTGCTGAGCAAGTGAGGTGGGCCATGGGCAGCAGCGGCGTATCCCGCAGCACGCGGACCACCATCTCCTCGGTGACTTCTTTCGTCGAGCCGCCCGCGCCGTAGGTCACGGACACGAATGACGGCCGGAAAACCGAGAGCCGGTCCAACGCGCGGAAGAATGACCTGCTGCCCCGCTCCGTTCTCGGCGGGAAAAACTCGAATGAGATGCTGCGTTCGGACTTAAGAATCTGGCTTATCTTCACTTGTATCACAGTGGGGCCGCCGGGCTGCGCTGGGGGCGAGGCGAGCCGGGGAAGAGTTTGGTTGGGACGCCACGCCTCACGGGAAGGCAGCGTGTCGCGCACCTAAGTCTAACACACACATGCGCCACACACGAAAATGGCCTAGAATAGGGCGGGCAGACCAAAGCCGGCCATCAGGGCCGGCACATACCAACAGGAGAGCGAATGAGTTTGGAAACACCCGAGGCGCGTTCGGACTTCGTCCGAAGAATCGTCGCCGAGGACAACGAGTCGGGCAAGTACGACGGGCGCGTTCACACGCGGTTTCCCCCCGAGCCCAATGGCTACCTTCACATTGGACATGCCAAGTCGATATGCCTGAACTTCGGCGTAGCCGCGGAGAACGGCGGCATGTGCAATCTGCGGTTCGACGACACGAACCCGGCGACCGAGGACACCGAGTTCGTGAACGCCATGCAGGCAGACATACAATGGCTCGGCTTCGACTGGTCCGACAGGGAACTGTACGCCTCCGACTACTTCGAGCAGCTCTACGAGATGGCCGTGAAGCTCATCAAGAGCGGCAAGGCCTACGTCGATTCGCTCAGCCCCGACGAGATGCGCGAGTACCGGGGCACGCTGACCGAGCCGGGACGCGAAAGCCCTCACCGTGACCGCTCGCCCGAGGAGAGCGTGTACCTGTTCGAGAGGATGCGCGCCGGAGAGCTCGAGGAGGGTTCGCACGTGCTGCGCGCCAAGATAGACATGGCGTCGCCCAACATCAACATGCGCGACCCGGTCATCTACCGCATCCGGCGGGCGCCGCACCACAGGACGGGCGAAGATTGGGCCGTGTATCCGATGTACGACTTCGCGCACGGACTTTCCGACTCGATTGAGGGCATTACACACTCCATCTGCACGCTTGAGTTCGAGGACCACCGGCCTCTGTACGACTGGCTGCTCGAGGAGCTGGGTTTATACCACCCACAACAGATAGAGTTCGCCCGCCTACAGGTGAGCCACACCGTGCTGAGCAAGCGCAGGCTGCTGCGGGTGGTCGACAGCGGCCAGGTGTCCGGCTGGGACGACCCGCGAATGCCCACGATTTCGGGTCTGCGCAGGCGGGGCTATACGCCGGAGTCCATTCGCACGTTCTGCGAGCGAGTGGGCGTGGGCAAGCACAACTCGGTGATCGACGTCGGGCAGCTAGAGCACGCCGTCCGCGAAGACCTGAACGTTCGGGCGGAGCGCAGGATGGCCGTTCTCGACCCGCTGCGGGTAGTGATAGAGAACTACCCAGAGGGCCAGGTGGAGTACCTGGAAGCCCAGAACAACCCGGAGGACGCGAGCGCCGGCACACGTATGGTCCCCTTCTCGCGGGTGCTGTACGTCGAGCGGGAGGACTTCATGGAGGACCCTCCGCGCCGGTTCTACAGGCTGGCTCCGGGCCGTGAGGTGAGGCTGCGCTACGCCTACTTTCTCAAGTGCGTAGAGGTGGTCAAGGACGAGGGCACGGGCGAGGTGGTGGAGCTTAGATGCGAGTATGACCCCGAGACGAGGGGCGGCTCGGCCCCGGACGGGCGCAGGGTGAGGGCGACGCTGCACTGGGTGTCGGCGGAACACTCGCTGCCCGCCGAGGTGCGGCTGTTCGACCACCTCTTTCTGGATGAGGACGATGCCGGGTGGGACCCGGACGACGACCTGAACGTCAACCCGGACTCGCTCGTGCGGCTCGATTCGTGCCGCATCGAGCCGAGCCTCGCGGACGCGGAGCCGGGCGCGAAGTTCCAGTTCGAGCGGCAGGGCTACTTTTGCGTGGACTCGGAAGACTCCAGGCCAGGAGCGCCCGTGTTCAACCGCACGGTTACGCTGCGGGACAGGTGGGCCAGAGTACGAAACAGGCAGTAACGGCACTCCAGGCCGTAGAGGAGGCACATAATGGCCGGATTCAATATCGAGGGCAAGGTGCAGACCGTGCTGGGGCTGGTGGACCCCGGCGAGCTGGGCGTGACCTTTACGCACGACCACCTGCTGGTGGCCACGGCCCACATGGTGGACAGGCCGGCGGAGGCGAGCGCGCGCAACCTGTACGACGCGCCGGTTTCGCTGGAGTCGCTGGCGTACCGGAAGTACCACTTCGGGCGAGTCGCGGCGGTGTCGGGGCTGGAGGACGTGGACCTGGCGATCGACGAGGCCAACCTCTTCAAGCAGTACGGCGGCGGCACGATCGTCGAGCCGTCCAGCATGGGTATTGGCCGCGACCCGGTGGGCCTTGCGCGCATTTCCAGGGCCACCGGCGTCAAGATCGTCATGGGAGGCTCGTTCTACGTCGACGCCGCGCACCCCGCCGACATGTCCGAGCGCGACGAGTCGGAGCTGGTGGAGAAGATCGTCCAGGACATCGTGGAGGGCGTGGACAGCACTGGGATAAGGTCCGGCGTCATTGGCGAGGTCGGCTGCACCTGGCCGCTCACCGACAACGAGCGCAAGGTGTTGCGCGCGTCCGGCAGGGCGCAGCGCATCACGGGCGCGCCGCTGCTGATCCACCCGGGGCGCAACGAACACGCGCCGCTGGAGATAATCGAGGTGCTGAGCGAGGTTGGCGCCGACCTGGGGCGCACCATCATCGGCCATCTGGACCGCACTGTGTTCGAGAAGTCCACGCTGAAGCGGATGGCCGAAAGCGGCATCTATATGGAGTGGGACCTTTTCGGCAAGGAGGAGTCGTACTACGGCGCAAACTCGACCATCGACATGCCGGGCGACGCCAAGCGCATGGACGACATAAACTGGATAGCGTCTGAGGGCTACGAGGACAAGATCGTCGTCGCGCACGACATCGACTCGAAGGACAGGCTGACGGTGTACGGCGGGCATGGCTACTTCTACATCCTCAGCCACATCGTGCCGCGGATGAAGCAGCGGGGATTCTCTCCCGAGGCAATACAGAAAATCCTGGTGGGCAATCCGGCCAGGGTGATGACGTTCGCCGCTCCGTCGCCCCGGCAGTAGCCAGGATTACGCCGAGCAGGAGGAGAGCTTATGGGCAAGCCAATCGGGCCGGAATTCGTATATGAGCACGTGGGCGCGTCAGCTCCTAGGCTTTCGCGGGACGGCAGGCGGCTTGTGTTCGTGGAAACTCGCGTGGACAGGGAAGCGATGAAGTACCGCTCTCGCATAATGATGCGGGACCTGCCCGACGGCGAGTCGAGGGCGTTCACCTCCGGCGACAGTGACGGAAGCCCGCAGTTCTCGCCGGACGGCCGATCGGTTGCCTTCCTGAGGCCCGATGACGCCGGACGGCGGCAGCTGTGGTTGATTCCCGCGCACGGAGGCGAGGCGGGCAGGCTCACTTCCGAGCCCGGCGGCGTGATAGAGTTCGCCTGGTCGCCCGATTCGCGGACGCTGGCGTTCATCTCGGACGTCGACCCAGACAGGCTGCCAGACGACCACGACCACACCAAGTACCCGCAGGCGCGCGTGGTAACGAGGATCCGTTACCGCGCCGATTCCGTGGGCTGGCGCGGCAACGCATTCCGCCACCTGTTCACGGTCGATGCGGAGGGCGGTGAGGTCCGGCAGCTTGTGGACGGCGAGGGAGACGACTGCTCACCGGCATGGTCGCCAGACGGCAGCAGAATCGCGTTCGTATCCAGCCGGCGCGAAGACAGGGACATTCGCAGCTTCACCGAGATATACGTCGTTCCCGCACGCGGCGGCGAGATCGAACGATGGTCCGATGGCCTGGCGTTCGTCGGCGGCACGGCGTGGTCACCCGACGGCGAGAGTATCGTCACCGTAGGCTCGGAGAACGAGAAGCTGGCCGCATCCAACGGCGGCGTTCTGTACCTTCTGCGACACGGAACCGAACCCCGGCGCATAACCGACGGTACGCTGACGCTGAAGGCGGGCGCGCCCCCGACTTCGCCCTCACCCGAACTGGTCTGGACAGACGATGGCAGGATTGTGTTCCTTGCCGACTCGCACGGCGAGTCCTACATCTGCGATGCCCCGGTCTCCGGCGAGGGGCATCGTGTGCTGGCCGGAGGGGGCGGGCAGTACAACACCGCGGCGTTCGATTCCCAGGCACAGCGCGCCGTGGTGTCCGCTAGCTCGCCGACGGCGCTGGACGAGCTGCGCTTCATCGACACGGGCGATGGCGCACAGAGTGTGTTGACTGCCTACGACGAGGCGTACTTTGCCGGACACCCGCCGGCGGGCGCGGAGCGGCTCTCGATCGAGCGCGCGGGGAACGAGGTCCACGGCTGGCTCTGGTTCCCGCCCGACTTCGACCCTTCCGGGCGCTACCCGCTGGTGCTGGACATACACGGCGGGCCGCACGGCGCGTTCTACCACGCATTCGACCTGCGCCAGCAGACGCTCGCCACGGCCGGCTACATCGTTCTCACGGTCAACCCCAGGGGCTCGTCGACCTACGGCGTGGATTTCATGGCGGCCGTACAGGAGGACTGGGGCGGCGAGGACTACCTGGACATCATGGGTGTGGTGGACGAAGTCTCGTCACGCCCCTACGTCGATACGTCTCGCATGGGTGTGCAGGGATACAGCTACGGCGGCTACATGACCAGTTGGGTAGTGGGACACACTGACCGGTTCGCGGCGGCAATCGTCGGCGCGCCCGTTACGGATCACTCCAGCTTCTACGGGACATCGGACATCGGAGTGTGGTTCATGGAGGCCAACATGGGCGGCATGAGGAAGGACATCCTCGACACATATTTCGAGCACTCGCCGCTCACCTACGCGCCCAACGTGGAGACGCCGGTGCTGCTTATGCACAGTGAGGACGACCTGCGCTGCCCGATGGAGCAGAGCGAGCAGTATTTCGTGGCGCTCAAGCGGCTGGGCAAAGAGGTGGAGTTCGTCAGGTTCCCGTCGGGTTCGCACGGCTTCTTCCGGAACGGCCACCCGAAGATGCGGGAGGAGTGGTTCGAGCGCACCCTGGAATGGTACAAGCGCCACATGGGGGAATAGCCGGACTTCAGGCGAACCTCTCCGGGGCAAACGGCGAGAGGTCGAGCGACGGCCGGCTTCCCTCGACAAGCTCGGCGACGGCGCCGCCCATGGCGGGCGCGAGCAGTATGCCCTTCTTGCCCGCTCCGGTCGCCAGGTATGCGTTGTCCCACCCCGGCGCTCTACCCAGTATCGGCAGCCAGTCCGGCGTGACGGGACGCAAACAGGCGGTGTGGAGCGCCAACTCGGCATCGGCGAAAGAGGGCATCAGCCTCGCGGCCCCGGCGGACAGCTTCCGCCGCGCCCACTCGCTGGGCCTGACGTCCCAGCCCATTCGCTGCTCGGTCGCGCCCACCCACGCCAGGCCCCCCGCCCTGGCGTAGAGCGACGCGCCCGCGCCGGCCCAATCGTGGCTCAGGGGGCCGCCCGGCGGCCGCAGCCGCAGGATCTCGCCCTTGAGAGGCTCGACCGGAATGGGCACGCCCAGCCAACTCTCGGCGTCGCCGCTCCACGGGCCGGTGGCGACTACGACCGCGTCGCACGCGATCTGCCCATCGTCCAACTGCACGCCCTCGACCGAACCTCCGCGCGCCTGTAGCGCGGTGACGCCGGCGCGCCGCACGGTCGCGCCAAGAGACTCCGCAGCGCGGCGCAGCGCCTTGGTGAAGAGGTGGCTGTCGAGCGCGGCGTTGCCGAACAGCCGCAGGCCGCCCAGCACGTCGCCGGCCAGCCGCGGTTCGTCGCGCAGCAGCTCGGAGGCGTCGGCCCACTGCGCCGAGAAGCCGTCAGCGGCCTCGAACAGCGCCCGCGTCTCCTCAAGCCCGGCGAACTCCGAGTCGTCGAACGCCGCGTCGACGGAGTTGATGCGCCGGGCGTGGAAGTCGACGCCCGACGCCTCTTCCAGCCGTTCCCACAACTCCAGGTGCATCCGGAAGGACTGCCATGCCATCGGCGCGAGCGGGCCGGGTATGCCCGCGCCCTGAAGGGGGTTGAGGCCGCCGGCGGAGTAGCCCGACGCATACGACGCCACTCCCTCGCGTTCGACGATTGTCGTTCGTATGCCGGCCTCCGCGAGACAGAAGGCGGCCGCGCAGCCTGCCGCGCCTCCCCCGATTACGACCACCTCTGAAGAATCTGCCATGCCAAGCCTCCTGTGCGGGTACGCTCTACGCGGCGGGGCTGTGCTCCTGGGCCATCCCGCGCGGCGCACGTGGTCGCCGGGCGGTGTACATCAAGAGCGTTGCAAACGTGTAGGCGAAGGTGCCGAATGCGAACAGCGCCATTTGCCGTCCGCCGGTCAGCCGATAGAGCACCGCGCTGAGCGATGGGCCGGCGCCGAGCGATGCGGTCTGGAACAGCCCGACCAGCCCGAGAATCGCGCCGTAGTGCGCCCTGCCGAAGTATTGTGCCAGCATCATGCTGCCGAGTATGCCGACACCCCCGGAAGCGGCCCCCCAGATCACCACGACGATGGCGCCGTGGGTTCTCGCGCTCACGCCGAACCCGCTCAGCCATTCCAGCTCGATCGCCAGCAGCAGCACTGTGGCCGCGAGCGCCAGCACCAGCACGGCCATGGCCAGCTTGCGCGGCGAGTATTTGTCCGAAAGTAGTCCCCACGCGGGGTTGGCGAACGCGCCCAGCAGTGAGGAAATGCTGAGCGCGAGCGCCGCCTGCGGACGGGCCACGCCCGAGTCCAGCAGGTAGGGCACAATCTGGTAGCCGAGCGCGCCGGACGTGAGAATAGAGAACGACTCCGCCACGACGATTGCCCAGAAGGAGAAGGTCCGCGCCGCCTCCCCGACACGCCAGCTACGCTCGCTGTCGCCGCTTGCGCGCCGCACCGCGCCGCTCGCACGCGCGAGCCGAGGGTTCGACGCCCGGGGCGCGGCGACGCCGTCCGGGAGCAGGCCGATGTCTTCGGGGCGGCGTCGAAGTATCAGCAGCAGTGGCAGGGTGAACAGCAGCGCGAACACGCCGAGGGCTCGATAACCGACGCGCCAGGAGTAGCCCGCCCTGGCCATGACGGCGAAGAACTGGATGTTGCCGGCGCCCGCGACGGGGCGAGCCATGCTGATGAGGCCGATCGCGAAGTTTCGCTGCCGCTGGAAGAAGTTGACGGCGAGCGTCCGCGGGACCACCGATATGAGGATGGTGTTGCCCAGGCCGCGCGCAATGATGTACCCGATGGAAAACTGAACCACACCGCCGGCGCCCGCTGCCGCGAACAGGCACACGCCGGTGAGGAGCGACGCGGCCGACATCATCCAGCGAGAGCCGTAGCGGTCGGCGAGACTGCCGATGAACGGCGATATGCCGCCGCCTATCCAGGTGCCGGCGGTCACTGCGTAGGCGACGGTGCTGCGGTCCCAGCCCATGTCCTCGAATATGAGGTCCTGTATGCCGCCGAGCACCACCTGTGCGACCCCCGTGGCCCCAATGGTGGCAAAGGAGGCGGCGCCCAGCACCAGCCAACCGTAGTAGAAGGGCGTGCGGAGCCGCCAGTTGTAGAGCTTGAGTATAAGGGGCATGGGCCTCCGGACAGTCGGCGGCCAGCTAAGCGCTGGCGGCGCAGGGTCGCCGGCCCGCGGCCCCCACCAGGACGGGGAGCGCCCGGGCGCAGTAACTCGCCGGGGCCGGACCGTGCACACGATGATAACACTTTCGGCGTCCGCTGGGGGCATCCGTGAATCGCTCCCGACGTGGGCACTGACCCCCCGTCGGGTCTGCAACCCGCCGCTGCCGCCAAGCCCAGGCCTTTCGCGTTCGGGGCCGGAATGGCATGGGGTGGCGCGTCGTGTTATCGTGGCCCTACTGCTGAGGTCAGGAGGTGAGCGAGTGCGCTGCGCCGTGTGCGACGGAGAGAACGCCGACGATAACAGGTTTTGCATTCTCTGCGGATCGCCACTGGCGGCTGAGCAGCCCGCAGCCGACGCCGAGCCGGACGACGCGGTGGAGGCGCTGCAGGCGGACGTTCGCAGGCTGAGCGCCGAGGTGGCGCAGCTTCGCCGGGCAATGGCGGCGCACGGGCTGGCGGCGCAGCCGGCCGAGGCGCGGGAGGCGGCGGGAGCGGCCGCTAGGCCAGCGAGCGCGCCGTGGCCGATGTCGAGACCCGTCCACGCGCCTGAGCCCGCGCCGGCGGCGCAGCGGAGCAGCATTGTTCACGCCGTCGATTGGGAGATCATTCTCGGCGGCAACTGGCTCGCCCGGGTTGGTGCCCTGGCGCTGATCGTCGGTACGACCTTCTTCCTGAAGCTGGCCTTCGACAACGATTGGATTGGAGAGACCGAGCGCGTCCTGCTGGGTGTCGTGGGCGGTCTGGCCCTGATTGGCGCTGGCGAGTACTGGCGCCAACGATATGCCATCTACTCGCAGGCGCTCGCGGGCGGCGGGGTCGCCATACTCTACTTGTCGGTGTTCGCGGCCTACTCCTTCTACGACCTTATCGCGACCTATCCCGCCATTGCTGTGCTGGCGTTCATCAGCGTGGGGGCCGCAGCGCTGGCGCTGCGGCACGAGTCGACGTCGCTCGCTATTATTGGCATCGCGGGAGCGTTTCTCGCTCCGTTCGTCATAGGCGCGTTCGACGATCAGGCCACCCAGGGCGCGGCAGGCACGAGCTACGAGGTGATGGTCTACGTGCTGCTGGTCAACGTAGGCGTGCTGGCGCTGTCCACCTTCCGCAACTGGCGATGGTTCACGCTGTTGGCGCTCGTCGCGTCGCTCGCGTCGTTCGCAACGTGGCTAAGCTACGAGAGGCTGGGCATCGAACTTGCCGCGTCCCAGGCGATTCTGACCGCCATCTTCCTGACGTTCGTGGCCTCGACGATGCTCTATCACGTGTTGTGGCGCAGGGTCCCGCAGTCGTTCGACCACGCCATCATGGTGCTGAACGCGGGGGCCTACCTTCTGCTGAGCTACCCCATCATGTGGGACGACTACCGCGAGTGGATGGGGCTGTTCACGTTCCTGTTGTCACTGTTCTACGTGCTGCTGTGCGCCCTCGTCCTGCGACGTGGCCGCGAGCAGTTCTACCTTGCGCTGATGGCTCTGGGCATCGCGGCGGTGCTGCTTGCGGCGGCCGCGCCCGTGCAGCTGGGCGGCCCATGGTTCAGCGCGGCCTGGTCGGTGCAGGGGGTCGTACTCGTCGCGCTGTCGCTCAAGTTCGGAAGGCTGCCAACGCGATTGTCGGGACTGCTCGCGCTCGCGCTGAGCTCGTTGTGGCTGCTGGTCGTTGGCTTGCCGATGGCGCTGGACGAGGAACTGACGCCGTTCGCGAACGCCTACGCGCTGACCTTCGGGGCAGCGGCTGCGGCGACCTACGCGGCTGCCTACCTGCTGTGGCGAAACAGGGAGGCGTTGCACGCGAGAGAGGGTGCGGAGTTCCCATCCGTGCTCGCGGGCGCCAACGTGATGCTTGCGGCGCTGTTCGCGACGCAGCTTGGCAGCACGTGGCTGCCGATCGCATGGAGCGTCCAGGCGTTGGCCATGCTGTGGCTGTGGCGAGTGTGGGGTCTGCGGGAGATGCGGTGGTCCGGCTGCGCGCTGCTCGCGGTGGTGGCGGTGCGTCTGGTGGCAGGGGAAACCGCCATCGATACGGACGAGTTCAGGGCGTTTCTCAACGGGCGTATGCTGGCGTTCGCCTGCGGCATCGCCGCGCTCTATGCCGCGGCCGTGATGCTGCGCGGACGCCTGGACGATGCCTCAGAGCGCGAGCGGGGCTTGCTGGTTCCCTCTGTGCTGGCCGGCGCGAGCTTTCTCACCTTGTGGATACTGGGCGCCGAGGCGTTCGCGTTGGTGGACAGCGGCATAATCGAGGTGTCCGGCGACGCGGAGTTCCACGCGAAGAGCCTGGCGCTGAGCCTGGTGCTGGCGGTGTACGCGAGCGCGGCGCTCGCCGTAGGAGTGCTGCGGCGGGTGCGGGCGGTGCGGATAGCGGGTCTCGCCCTGCTGGCGGTGCCGGTGGTCAAGCTGTTCCTGGTGGACTCGTTCGCGCTGGAGCAGGGCTACCGCGTGGCGGCGTTCATGTGCCTGGGCGCGCTGCTGCTGGCGGGCGGGTTCCTGTACCAACGCTACCAGGAGGCGATTCGGGAGTTCCTGTTCGAGCAGCGAGGCGAGGAGGAATCCGCTGTCTAGCGGGCACGCCCGCCGGTGGGCTGCTGAGGGGGTTCGCCCTCACCCTGAGGGAGAGGGGACTTCGGATGCGCCCTGAACTCGCGGCGGGCCGCCTGGGTTAGGGCGCGGGCGGACTCCAGGGGCTGTTTTCGGCGGGAACCCGGAACGGCGGGGCCGTGGGTGAGACGAATACCAGCGGCTCGTCGCCGATATTGCGTATGGAGTGGGACGCTCCAGGCGGCACATACACCAGCGTGCCGGGGCCTACCTCCTCGGTCTCGTCTTCCACGTTCATGGCGCCCACGCCCTGGATGATCACGTAGACCTGCTCGCTGTCGGCGTGGGCGTGCGTCGCCTGCTGGCTGCCCGGGCCGCCCTTGACCCACGTCACGAGCAGGTTCTGCGCTCCGAACTGCCCGGGGGCGAGCAGCAGATGCGATACCTGCCCGCCACGGTGGTTACGGGGGCTGTCGGCCAGCTTCTGGATGTGCATCGGTGCTGTACCTCGCGAGCAGTGAGTTCCCCCACTCGCAGACGTGACCAACCGTTCGCGGGTGCGGGAATGGGTGGGATGATGGGAGAGTGGCGACCCCGACCGGATTCGAACCGGCGATCTCTGCCTTGACAGGGCAGTATGTTAAAACCACTACACCACGGGGCCACACACGTGAGGTGGACAGCACGCCCACCTCACTTGATTTTACAGCCTGGAGGGGCAGAGGGTCAACGGCAAAACCGCGCGCCGACCCTCTTGGTCCGCTAGGCTATGCCGGCGGCTTGCAGCGCCTCGTCCAGCTTGGCCGGGCTGTAGCCCACCACCTTGTTGTCGCCTATCACGGTTATAGGCGTGGTGCGGTAGCCCATGCTTATCATGTTCTTGAGCGCGTTGCGGTCTGTGGAGACGTTGAAGTCGTCGAATTCTACGCCCTTGCGTGAAAGATACACTTTCACCATGTGGCAGGGGCCTCAACCAGTCGAGCTGTAGACCTGTACGATGTTTTCCATTTGAAACACTCCTTCGCTATTCCTGGTCGCCTTGCGCGCCTTCGCGCCGGCGCTGGTTGAACTTGCGCTTGCCGCCGGTGTCGCTGAACAGCTCCTCACCGACCGGCACTGCTTCATCAACCGTTTGCACAACGTCTTCGCCCTGTTCGTACTTGCGAAGAAACTCTTCGCTCACGAAGAACATTCAAATGCAGAAGCCGTCGCGTTCGATGTCCTCGTGGTGACGCTCGCAGGGGCAGATCTTCTTACGATCCTCAACGGGATCGCCGCTCAGCGGCATTCAAGGGCAGTATCGATAACCGTACTGGCGCTCGTTCTCGGCCAGTCCCTCCTGGACTACGGTTACGACTTCGCCCTCTGGAAAGAACTCGTACGGCCCGCGCTCGACGTACCTTTCCGAGAACTTGACGGCACGCTGCATCGCCTCCTCTTGGGTTAGCTCGCGTCGCTTTCGTGGCGGCATTGCAAACCTCCTGTGGCCAGGCTAGCGGGGGCCGCCTGCGGCCGGGCCGAGCCTCATCCTGGCATGTACTTCACAGTTCATATTGTAGAACGACCGGGCCTGAGCTTCAAGCCTGCCTACTAGCGATGGAAGCGCGCGTTCCACGTCCGCGAGCGTTTTTTCCTCCGATACTTCTACGCTGAGCAGCGCGACTGTCTTGCATTCGCACCTGGCGGAGAAGAAGACTTTGTGGAATCCTCTGTTGGCCGACAGGTCCATCTTGAACCCGCGCAGCGAGGACAGTCCCAGGTCGGGGGAGACGGCGTCGAGCACGAGGCGCATCAGCGCGTCTTCGCGGATCGGCTCCGCGTCGGGGGACTGCTTGGGAGTCAAGCCGCTGGCGCTGTCGATTGGCGTCCTCGCTGTGGGCCGGGTGAGACGGTGTGTGGGTGGTGGGCGGTATAAGATTTGAACTTATGACCTCTGCGATGTCAACGCAGCGCTCTAGGCCGCTGAGCTAACCGCCCGGCACGAATAAAGTTTAGCAACGGCGCGCCGACAGGTCAACCGGCTCGGACGCGCGGGGCGGATAGCCTGGATTCCACCCCCATCCCCGTATCGAGTACGGGGCAGGCTCTAACCTTCCCCCGTCAAGGGGGAAGGGACTTGCCGAACGGTTCGGCCCTAGTCGCCGGCGGGGGCCGCGGCACCCTCCAGCGTGTCATGCAGGTCGTAGTCCCCGAATGGCGAAGGGCCTTCTCCCGGGAACTGGGACAGCATGCCGATCGGCTCCGGCGGGGCGACCTCCTCATCGACGATGCCGAGCAGCTCGCGGCCCTCCTCGGTGTTGTCGAGCCGCGCGGGGATGAGCCGGCCGATGATGACGTTTTCCTTCAGCCCGCGCAGGTAGTCGATTTCGCCGTTGATGGCGGACTCGGTTAGCACGCGGGTCGTCTCCTGGAAGGAGGCCATCGCCAGGAAGCTCTCCACGTTCAGGGAGGCCCTGGTTATGCCCAGGAGCACAGGACTTGCCGTGGCCGGCTCGCCGCCCTCGGCAAGTATGCCGTCCATCGTCTCCCTGAACTGCTGGCGGTCCATGTACTCGCCGGGCAGCAGTTCGGTGTCGCCCGTGGCGTCTATACGCACCTTGCGCAGCATCTGTGAGATGATGACCTCGATGTGCTTGTCGTGGATTGCCACGCCCTGGGTGATGTAGACCCTCTGCACCTCGTCGGTAAGGTAGCGTTCCACCTCTTCGCGTCCAAGTATGGCGAGTATGCGCTGCGGGCTCAGGTTGCCCGACGTGAGCGCGTCTCCAGCCTGTACCGTGTCCCCGCTGCTCACGATAATGCGCGCCGCCGCGGGGATGGTGTATTCGCGCACGTCCTCGTCGACTCCGGCTATGGTCAGCCGGCCCTCGCCGAGGCTGACGATGCCCGACTCTCGCGCGACCAGTTTGTCGGCGGGCAGCGCCAGCGCGTCGTCGCCGGCTTCTTCATCCTCGCCGGCCACCGCGATCGCGAGCGTCTCGCCGATGCTGACGGCGACGCCGTCGTTCACCTGCAGCTCGTAGCCTTCGGGCAGCTCGTACTCGTCGCTGTACTCCTGCAAGCTGGATACGCGGATGGCGCGTGAGCCGGGCGTCTCGATGACGTCGATTTCGCCCTCTATCTCCGACAGCACGGCTTCACCCTTGGGCACCCTGGCTTCGAACAGCTCCACCACCCTGGGCAGGCCGCTGGTGATGTCCACACCGGCGATGCCGCCCGTGTGGAAGGTGCGCATGGTGAGCTGGGTGCCCGGCTCGCCGATGCTCTGCGCCGCGATGATGCCCACGGCTTCGCCCAGCATGACGGACTGCATAGTGGCCAGGGACAAGCCGTAGCACATGCGGCATACGCCGCGCTCGGCTTGGCACCTGAGCGGGGACCGCACCATGATCTCTGTGACGCCGTTCTCGCGCAGGCGCGCCACAGAGTCCTCGTCCACGAGGGCGTCGCGGTCCATCAGTATCTCGCCTGTCTCCGGATGGGGGATCGGGGCGGCCAGGTGGCGGCTCCGAACGCGGTCCGGGAACTGCGGGAGCTGGCTGTCCTCGGAGTCGTCGGCTATCCAGATACCGCTTTCGGTCTCGCAGTCCTCCGACAGCACTATGATCTCCTGGGCGACGTCGATGAGGCGCCGCGTCAGGTAGCCGCTGTCAGCGGTCCTGAGAGCGGTGTCGGCCAGGCCCTTACGCGCGCCGTGCGTGGAGACGAAGTACTCGAGCACGCTCAGACCTTCGCGGAAGTTGGACTTGATGGGCCGTTCGATGATGCGGCCCTTCGGGTCGGACATCAGCCCTCTCATGCCGGCCATCTGCTTTATCTGCGCGATGTTTCCCTTCGCGCCGGATTGGGCCATCAGGTAGATGCCGCCGTAGTCTTTGAGATTGTCCTGGATTGCGGTTGTCAGCTCGTCGTTGGCATCCGTCCAGATCTTCACGACGTTCTCGTATTCCTCTTCCTCGGTGATGAGGCCATCCAAGTACTGCTCGTGCAGGTCATTGACCTTCTCTGCGGCGTCTCTCAGGATTTCGGCCTTCTTTGCGGGGGCTTCGATGTCGTTGATGGCGATGGTTATGCCGGCTTTGGTGGCGTAGTGGAAGCCCAGCGCCTTGATGCCGTCCAGCATGTCAACCGCGGCCTCGTTGCCCAGCTTGCGGAAGCAGGTCGCCGTGATGTCTTGCAGTGCGGCCCTGTCCATCTCCTTGTTCTGGAACCGGAGCTCGGCGGGCAGCTGATCGTTGAAGATGATTCGGCCTACCGTGGTCTCGAGTTTCTCGGTCTCCCCGTTCTCGCTTCCGGTCCGCACCTTGATGAGTTGGCGGAGTTCCACTATGCCCATCTCGTGGGCGAGCTTGGCGTCGTCGTAGCCGGCGAAGCTGGGAATTTTGCCTTCGAAGCCTTCGTCGTCCGCAATGGTCATGTAGTAGCAGCCGAGCACCATGTCGAGGGTCGGCGCGACAATGGGCTGGCCCGAGCTGGGCGAGAGCATGTTGTAGGTGCTCATCATCATCCGGGTGGCTTCAAGAACGGCCTCCCTGGACAGCGGCACGTGCACTGCCATCTGGTCGCCGTCGAAGTCGGCGTTGAAGGCGGCGCACACGAGAGGGTGCACCTGGATGGCGCTGCCCTCGATGAGCCTTGGCATGAACGCCTGGATACCGAGCCTGTGGAGCGTTGGCGCGCGGTTCAGCAGCACCGGCCTGTCCATCACGACGGTCTCCAGGATGTCCCACACCTCGGGTGTGGCCCTGTCGGCCATGCGCTTGGCGCTCTTTATGTTGTGGGCGTAGCCTTTCATCACGAGTTCGTGCATCACGAACGGCTTGAACAGCTCCAGCGCCATTCGGCGCGGCAGGCCGCACTCGTTGAGCCTGAGGTCCGGGCCGGCGATGATCACCGAGCGGCCGCTGTAGTCCACGCGCTTGCCGAGCAAGTTCTGGCGGAAACGGCCCTGCTTGCCTCGCAGCAAATCGGACAGCGACTTCAGGCGGTGGTTGTGGCTGCCGGACACGGGGCGACCCCTGCGCCCGTTATCTACTAGCGCGTCTACAGCCTCCTGCAGCATCCGCTTTTCGTTGCGGACGATGATCTCCGGCGCCATCAGGTCCATGAGGCGCTTGAGGCGATTGTTGCGATTTATGACGCGCCGGTACAGGTCGTTCAGGTCGCTTGTGGCGAAGCGTCCGCCATCGAGCTGCACCATGGGGCGCAGCTCGGGAGGGAGCACCGGCAGCGTTATCAGGACCATCCACTCGGGCTTGTTGCCGCTCTTCCTGAAGGCCTCCACCACGCGCAGGCGCTTGATGGCCTTCTTGCGCTTCTGACCCGACTTGTCGGTCAACTCCTCCTGCAGCCTGTCGTGCTCGGCGTCGAGGTCGATCGCCATAAGCCTTTCACGCACCGCCTCGGCGCCCATGGCTGCCCTGAACACGGTGGGGAACTTGGAGCGCAGCTCGCGGTAGCGGCTCTCGGTGAGCAACTGTCCGACGCCTATGCTCTCCAGGTCCTCGATCTCCCGGACAAGGTCGTCCTCCAGCTCGTCGCGCTTCTGCTCGACCTGCTGTTCCAGTTCCGCGAGGCGGGCGGCGGCCTCTTCGATCTCGGGGGCGTGTTCGCGTTCGAGCTCCGCCTTCTCGCCTTCGAGCCTCGACTCGGCATTCTTGAGGACTTCCTGTAGCTCCTTGACTTCGGCTGCGCTCTCTTCGTCGTTTTCCAGGTCGGCCAGCCTTACGCGCACCGGCTCCTCGTCCGTTCGCGCCGCGGCCTCGCGCTCCGCCTTTGCGGCCTCGAGCGCGGCCTGGAGTTCAGCCAACCGGGCGCGCGCCGGCCCGAGCTGCTCATCGGCGCCGGTGTCGTATTCGTCCAGGGCCTCGTCCAGCTCCTTCTGCAACCGGTCCACTTCCACGGCGCGCATGTCTTCGTCGACGCTCGTCACCAGGTACTGCGCGAAATAGAGCACGCGGTCGAGGTTGCGCGGCGACAGGTCCAGCAGCAGGCCCAGCCTGCTGGGGGTGCCCTTGGAGAACCAGATGTGGGCGACGGGCGCGGCGAGCTCTATGTGTCCCATTCGCTCGCGGCGCACCTTGGCGCGCGCAACTTCCACACCGCAGCGGTCGCAGATCACGCCACGGTAGCGTATCTTCTTGTACCGGCCGCAGTAGCATTCCCAGTCCTTGGTGGGGCCGAAAATGCGCTCACAGAACAGCCCATCCTTCTCGGGGCGAAGCGTGCGGTAGTTGATGGTCTCCGGCTTGGTAATCTCTCCGTACGACCAGGTCTTTATCTGTTCAGGCGAGGCCAACGAGATTCGTATAGCGTTGAAGTCGTTGCCGTTTTGCGCCATTTAGCACTCTCCTATGGAGGTTCCCAGAGAAGCCCTTCCGCGGATAGCGGAAGGGCACCGTGGATGGGTTAGCTGTCGTCTCCGGCCGGTTCGGCCGCCGCAGGCTCCACAACGGGAGGCTCGTCAACCGGGGGTTCCACAACGGACGGCTCGACGACCGGAGGCTCCACGAGCGGCGCCTCCGCAACGGGAGACTCGTCAACCGGCGCCTCCGCAACGGGAGGCTCTACGACGGGAGACTCGGCGGGTTCCGGCGGGGGCTGGAGGAGCAGGTCGCCCGGCCAGGCGGGTTCGGGGAATATGGAAGGCAGTGCGCCCTCGTCACCGCCCAGCATGTCCAGCGTGGGGAACGGGTCCATGCCGTAGCTGTCGAGGCCGTCCACCATGTCCATGGCCTCGTCGTCCAGCAGCATGGCGTCCGGCTCTTCGTGCAGAAGCTCGACAGACAGGGCGAGGCTCTGCAGCTCTTTGAGCAGCACGTGGAACGACTCGGGTATGCCCGGCTGCATCACGTCCTCGCCCTTGACTATGGACTCGTAGGTCTTGACGCGGCCTACCACGTCGTCGGACTTGACGGTGAGCATTTCCTGCAATGTGTGGGCGGCGCTGTAGGCTTCGAGTGCCCACACCTCCATCTCGCCGAAGCGCTGACCGCCGAACTGGGCCTTACCGCCCAGCGGCTGCTGTGTTATCAGCGAGTAGGGGCCGATGGAGCGGGCGTGGATCTTGTCTTCCACCAGGTGTATCAGCTTCATCATGTAGATGTAGCCCACGGTAATTGGCTGGTCGAACTGCTCGCCGGTGCGGCCGTCGATGAGGGTGGACTTGCCCATGATAGGCGCCGCCACGCGCTCCTCGCGGTTGAGCCTCGCGGCCTCCTGGCGCATCTCGTCCGGCGACATGCTGGCGGTGTCCATGCCCCGTTCGGTCTTGAGCCAAACGTCCAGGCAGGCGGCGCGGGCCGCGCCCAGCTCGCCGCTCTGGAACACGTCCTCGTAATCGTAGCCGAAGCCGGCCAGCCAGTCCGTCACTTTGCTGATGTCGATGATGCGAGAACCGTTACTGCCGTTTGGACCAGGGCTAGCCGCGCCCGACTGCTGTATCATCCACGCTTGGGCGAGCGCGTCCTCGATCGCGATGTCCTGTGCGCCGTCGAAAACGGGCGTTACGGCGCGGAAGCCCAGATTCTGGGCCGCCCAGCCGAGGTGGGTCTCGAGCACCTGGCCGAGGTTCATGCGGGAGGGCACGCCAATGGGATTGAGGATGATGTCGACGGGGGTGCCGTCGGGCAGGAAGGGCATGTCCTCTTCCGGCAGAATGCGGGCTATCACGCCCTTGTTGCCGTGTCGGCCCGCCATCTTGTCGCCCTCGGTCACCTTACGGGTCTGGGCGATCCAGATGCGCACCAGCTTGTTGACGCCGGTGGGCAGCTCGGTACTTTCATCCCGGTCGAGCACCTTAACGCCGATGACCTTGCCGCCCTGGCCGTGGGGCACCCTTAGCGAGGAGTCCTTGACGTCGCGGGCCTTCTCGCCGAATATGGCGCGGAGCAGCTTCTCTTCGGCGCTGAGCTCGGTCTCGCCCTTGGGGGTGATCTTGCCGACGAGGATGTCGCCAGGGCCGATTTCGGCGCCCATGCGGATGATTCCCTCCTCGTCCAGGTCGCGCAGGCTTTCCTCGCCCACGTTGGGGATGTCCCTCGTAATCTCTTCGGGGCCCAGCTTGGTGTCCCGGGCCTCCACCTCGTGCTTTTCGATGTGGACCGAAGTGAACTTGTCCTCTTTGGCCATGCGCTCGCTGATGACGATGGCGTCTTCGAAGTTGTAGCCTTCCCAGCTCATGAAGGCGACGAGCACGTTCTGGCCAAGGGCCAGCTCACCGCGTCCGCTGGAGGAGCTGTCCGCGAGCACCTGTCCGGGTTCGATCCTGTCGCCGCGCGACACTATGGACCGCTGGTTGAGGCACGTGCCCTGGTTGCTGCGAACGAACTTGAGCAGGCGGTACTCCTCCCGCCCGCCGTCGGAGCCGGCCACCACGATGCGCTCGCCAGTCGCCTCGGTGACCACGCCGCTGGTGCGCGAGAGCACCACCTGGCCGCTGTCCCGCGCGACGCGCTCTTCCATGCCGGTGCCAACCAGGGGCACCTCGGGACGCAGCAGAGGCACGGCCTGGCGCTGCATGTTCGAGCCCATCAGCGCGCGGTTGGCGTCGTCGTGCTCGAGGAACGGTATGAGCGCGGTGGACACGCTCACGAGCTGGATGGGCGAAACGTCCATGAACGCTACGCTGTCGGGGGATTCCACCGTCATGTGCTCACCCATGCGGGTCTCTATGGCGGTGTCGAGAAACTGACCCAGATGGTCGATTGGCGAGTTGGCCTGGGCGATGTGTACGCTCTCCTCTTCGTCAGCGGGCAGATAGGTGATCTCGTCGGAGACGTACGGAACGACGGAGAGCATGTTCTCGGGCTGCGAACCGATTCTGCCCGCGGTCCACTTAGAGATGACCCCGCCGGCCTTCAGTATAGTCCGTCCGTCCGCGGCGATGACGTCGCCAGTGATCTTGCGGCCCTCGATCACGGGCGCCTTGTTGGAGACCTGTCTAAGCACCTTCCGGTAGGGAGTCTCGATGAAGCCGAAGTCGTTGGTGCGGGCGAAAGTCGCGAGAGAGCCGAGCAGGCCGATGTTCGGGCCTTCCGGAGTCTCGATGGGGCAAATGCGCCCGTAGTGGGAGTGGTGGACGTCGCGCACGTCGAAGCCGGCGCGCTCTCGCGAGAGGCCGCCGGGGCCCAGCGCGGAAAGCCTGCGCTTGTGGGTGAGCTCCGCCAGGGGGTTGGTCTGGTCCATGAACTGGGAAAGCTGGGAGCCGCCGTAGAACTCGCGGACGGCGGCGACCACGGGCCGTATGTTTATGAGCGCGGCGGGCGTGGTGTTCGCGGCGTCGAGCTGCGTCGTCATGCGCTCCTTGATCACGCGCTCCATGCGCAGCAGGCCTACGCGAATCTGGTTCTGAATCAGCTCGCCCACGGCGCGCACGCGGCGGTTGCCAAGGTGGTCTATGTCGTCGGGCCCTTCCGCGCCGTTGTTGATTTTGACCATCATCCTGAGGAGGCCGACGATATCCTCTACGCTGAGCGTGCGAACATCGACGTCCTGGCCGCCGCTCAGCCTGCGGTTGAGCTTGTAGCGTCCCACGCGGCCCAGGTCGTAGCGGCGCTTGTTGAAGAACAGGTTGTCGATGAGCGTGCGGGCGTTATCGGCGCTCGGAGGCTCACCGGGACGCAGCCGCCGGTAGAACTCGATCAACGCTTCGTTCTGGGTGGTGACTCCCGGGTCCTTCTCGATGGTGGTTGCGACGAACTTGTGCTCGTCGTTGGTGTCCACGTCCTCGAACAGCTCCAGAATCTGCCGGTCGGTCTCGAAGCCGAGGGCCCTGAGCAGAGTGCTGACAGGGGTCTTGCGCTTGCGGTCCACCTTCACGGAGATGACGTCGCGGTTGCTCGTCTCGAACTCCATCCAGGCGCCGCGGTAGGGTATGAGCTTGGCGGACGCGAGCGGCCTGCCGGTGTTGGCGTCGAGGTCGGCGGTGAAGTAGACGCCGGGCGACCTGACGAGCTGGCTGACGACCACGCGCTCGGCGCCGTTGATGATGAACGTGCCGGTGCTCGTCATCATGGGGATGTCGCCGAGGAACAGCGTCTGCTCCTTGATCTCGCCCTGTCCCGCGCCTGCGGCCTTGATCTTCAGGCTAACCGTAACGTACAGCGCGGCGGTGTATGTGATTTCCTTTTCTCGGCACTCCGCTTCGGTGTACTTCGGCTCGTCGAAGTAGTGGTCCTCGAAGGTCAGCTCGAACCGGTCCCCGGTCTGGTCTTCGATGGGCGAGATCTCCTCGAACAGCTCGCGGAGTCCGTCCGTCTTCAGCCAGTTGAAGGAGCCCAGTTGGACTTGCAACAGGTTTGGAACGTCGAACACAGACGGGATGCGGGCGTAGGAAACCCTTTCGTCGGAGGCGCCGTTGCCAAGTCGCAAAGTGGTTGAGACCATCCGCAATCACACTCCTCAATTGCTTAGGCTAAGGGTGAAATATCCGAGACAGGCCTAGTGGCCGTGCAAGTGAATAGAAGGGTTGTAGAGGCGCGCCTCGTGGCGCGTATGGAGAAAGGCGTGACCAACCCACCGGGGCAAGCCGGCGGGAGCCGAACGGAAGGCCGCTGATGCGGCAAAGCAGTTGGGGATCATAAATGGCTGACTGCAAGTTAGCAGACGGCGGCCGGGCTGTCAAGCGAAACCGCGGGCTCGAAGCTGAGTCAGTCTAGTCGTTATGGCAGTTGGGCAGGGGCGACGGTGAAGGCCTTCGGGCACCTCACCGCCTCAGCCGCTCTACGTCCGGGACAATTGGCGAGCGCGTGCCATGCCAGTGGATTTCCATGTGATGCCGAGCGCGAGTGCAGGCCAAGTAGAGCAACATTCGGTCAAACTCCGTCTCGTTGAAGTTGTTCTTGCCTACGTTGGCTACGACTACGGCGTCGAACTCCAGCCCTTTCGTCAGAATGATGGGACTGACAACAACGTCGGTCTTTATCTCCTCCTCGCGATTTAGCACTCCGACTTCTCCGATGCCGTGCTCGATCAATACCTTGCCAAGGTCGCGGGCCGTCTGCTGCCACTTGGTTAACACGGCTACCGTGCGAATGTCGGAGCGCGCGGTCAGATCGCGAACGGCCTCGGCTATCGCCTTCCCCATCCCACGTGCGTTAATCGACCTGACCAGCGCCGGCCTTGCGCCGCCGCGGCCGTATGCGATCGGCGTTCTGGTGCGCTCGGGCAGCCCTTGAAGTATGCGGTTGGCGTACTGTGTGATCTGTCTGGTGCTTCGGTAGGTCAAACGGCTGTCGAGCCTGGACACTTCGTCCCTGTCGAACAGGCTGGCAATCTGGTTCCAGTTGGCGACCGACTTGTATGGCAGTACGCTCTGGCGCAGGTCTCCCAGGATGGTGAAGCTCTTGTTGGCCGAATGCATCTGCATCAGAGTTATCTCCAACGGCGACACGTCCTGCGCCTCATCCACGACTACGTGCTCGAGGCGTTCGCTCTGGTAGCCGTTGAGGGCGTAGTCGAGATAAAGAGCTGCGGCTAGGTCGGTGTTGCCCAGCGCCTGGCCGGCCCCTGAAGGCGCAGTCTTGGCAATTTCACCTGCTAGAACAGGGTCAACGTCGCCCTTGAGCGCGTGGGACGCTATCTCGGCTGGCGACGACATCAGCTTGACGTATTCAGTGCGGAAGTCGATGCGTTCCCACACCGGATTCAGGGCCTCCTCCACAAGCCTACGGCCCTCGGCGAACATCTCTAATTCGCGAGGGAAGCGCGGCGGAAGGGACATCGTCCACTCCCCTACCAGGACGTTCGCGAAATACGCCCTGGCGACGTTCGGCTCAGCATGCGCCTCGAAGGCTTCCCTGACACGGCTCTTCAGCGAAGATGCACTCAGTTCCACGTCGGACGCACCGGCGTAGCCGGCAACGCTGATGCCCGACTGGTTGCCGACCCGGGACCGTACCTCGCGGCCCAGGCGGCCCACGTAGTTATCGATCAACCTCTTCATCTTCAGCCCGGTCTTGAACAGGTGGGCTTCTATCTCTTCGCCCGTCAGCTTGCGGCGATTGTTCATCAGGTCGTCGAAGACCCTGTCGCGGGTGCTAAGCGTCACCCGCGCAGAGAATTTGCTGAGCAGCCACTGGCTAACCGTAGTCTGCCTCACCCTCTGGACTCCGAGGCCGGGCAGCAAACCCGACACGTACCTCAGGAAGGCCGTTGCGGCTCGATATGAAGTAGCGAGGGTCTTCATGATTGATATTGATATCCCCAATGTAGATGGTCTTGATGTCGCCATCCGCCCCCGTCAAATAGTCAATCCTTCCGAAGTAGGGGCGGTTTCTGACCTCATGCTTCTTCTCGTTGCTGGTATCGAGCAGTTCCTTAACGATGTCGGCCGCCTTCGCGTCGCCCGCGTATACCGACTCGCGATCCTGTTGATTCTTGATCGTGGCGTCGATAGTGCCGACCACTGTCTCCAGGTGTTGTTCTTCGCGACGAAACTCGGTCTGGCGATCGTACTCGCCGTAGGTGTCGTTGGCCTGCGTCATCTATCGATCCTCCTGCCGACTCCTCCGACCCTATCTTCAGCATAGAGTAGACTAACAACTGCTATTGCGGTTCGGATAGTACACTATGCGGCGGCGATCACACAAGAACGGAGCAGACTGCCTCCACCCAACCCCTCTTGACAGGCGGCGCTCATCCGTTCTATTATGCGCAGCCAGGGGACGGACCCGGCGACGGGTGCGTCCCCGCCGCGTTTTGGCCTCCCCTTGCCTCGAGTAGCCTTACCCAGCCACCACAGGAGCACTCCCATCATATCTTTGCGAAATACGGATCAGCCAGCGGCGAAGCCGCCCTCCGGGGGCGGCGAAGCCGTGTACCAGGACCTCGCCGACGACCCCGTCGAGTTCGTGCGCCAGGTGCTGTGCGAATCGCCCTACCAAAAGCAGGAGCAGATGCTGCGCGCCCTCGCCGGCTCGCGCCGCGTGTCCGTCGTAGGCTGCAATGCCTCTGGCAAGGACTGGACCGCCGTGCGCTGCGTCTTGTGGTGGATGCACTCCCGCGAGCCGGCCAAGGCCATCGTCACCGGCCCTACGACTCGGCAGGTGGACGACATCGTGTGGAACGAGATGCGTTTCGCCCACGGCAGGGCGGCGGACAGGCTGGGTGGGAAGATGTTTCGCTCGTCGCGCTACGAGGTGGACGGCCAGAGCTTCGCGCTCGGCTTCGCGTCCAACTCGCCCTTCAACCTGCAGGGTTTCCACTCCCCTAACCTGCTTGTCGTTATCACCGAGGCTCACGCCGTGCGTGCCCCGGACGTGAACGCGCTGCGCCGGCTGAACCCCAGTCGGCCGCTCATGACCGGCAACCCTTTCGTGATGTCCGGCCCGTTCTACGACTCCCACCACGCGCACAAGCACCTGTACGCGACCGTGCAGATAAGCGCGTTCGACACGCCCAACCTCGCCGAGGGGGTGCGTCCCGTCGAGGGCCTGGTGACTGCCGAGGACATAGAAGACCGCAAGGCCGAGTGGGGAGAGGACGACCCCCTGTACGTCGGCGGCGTTCTGGGCCGCTTCCCCGACAACCTCTCCGATTACGTGGTGCCCCTGTGGGCCGCGAGGGCCGCCGGCAAGCGCAACACCCAGACGGAGGGTCCGCTGGTGATCGCCTGCGACGTCGCGCGCTACGGCAACGACCACACCGTGGTTATGAGGCGACAGGGCCAGCGCGCGAGAATCGTCTACCGCAAGAAGGGCAACGACACCATGACGACCGCGAACCTGCTCAAGGACTACTGCGACGAGCACGGCGTCGAGACCCTGGTGGTGGACGAGACGGGACTGGGCGCGGGCGTGGTAGACAGACTGCGCGAGATCGGCCTCGGCAGCACGCGCCTCGTCAGGTTCATCGGCGCCTCGAAAGCACGCAAGAAGACGCGGTTCGCTAACCGGATCGCAGAGGTGTGGTGGATGATGCGCGAGTGCTACCTGGCGGAGACGCTGGACACGGACGACGACCAGGCGCTGATAGAGCAGGTGTCGAGCCGCAAGTGGGACGAGGACGAGCGCGGCAGAAAGCGCCTGCAGAGCAAGCGGAAGTTGGCGCGCTCGCCGGACGAGGCGGACGCGCTGGCGATGACGTTCGCGGCCGAGCGCGACGGCGTGCGGCTGTTTACGTAGGCGGCGCGGCGAGCAACGGAAGGGTCGCGAGAAGCGTCCTCCCTTCAGAGCAAACCAGGAGGTGTAACGATGGGACTTATGGCAACCCTGGGCAAGGCTCTGCCCCGACTGCCCCGGCGCGAGCGGGCGGGCCACGCGGCTCGTCCGCCGGCAGAGGCGTGGGAGCAAGGCCTGGGCCTCCCGTCGCCGTGGGCGCCCGCGACTTACGGTGAGTACTACCCGCGTTCGGCGCTCGTTTACTCGGCCATTCGCGTGCGGCAGGACGCGGTTGTTCGCGCGCCGCTCAGCGTTTACCGGCGCAGCGTCGCTCGCGGCGCCGGCGAGCCTGCGGCGCGGGAGCGTGCGGCGACACCGGTCGGGCCGGACCACCCGGCGCAACGCCTGCTCGACCGGCCCAACCCGTTCTGGACGCGCGGCGAGCTGTGGCGCGCCACCGAGACCTCGCTTGGGTTGTGGGGCGCCGCCTTCTGGGGGCTGGAGCGCAGAGGCGGCGAGGTCGTCGAGATCTGGCCGCTGCGCTCGGACAGGATGCGCGTGGTCCCCGACGAGAGCGCATACGTCAAGGGCTTCGTCTACGTTGGAGCCGGACACACGCTCGTGCCCTACGTCGCCGAGGACGTGGTCTGGATCAGATACTTCAACCCCCTGGAGGAGCTGGCCGGCCTATCTCCCATGGCGCCCCTGCGCCTGTCCGCCGACATGGGCATCGAGGCGTTGTGGGCCAACCGCAACAACCTCAGCAACGACAGTACGCCCGGCATGATCATCGAGACGATGGACACGCCTACGGACTTCGAGACGAAGGAGTTCTACGAGCGGTGGGAGGCGCGCTACCAGGGCGTCGGCCGCGTGCGGCGTCCGGCGCTGCTGAGCAGCGGCATGAGGGCCACCAACCTGGGCTTCAGCCCCAAGGACATGGAGTACATCCAGAGCCTGCGATGGAGCCTGGAGGACGTTTGCCGCGTGTTCGGCGTTCCCAAGCCGATGCTGGGGGACACCGAACGCATTACGTTCTCGAACTTCCGGACGGCGCGAAGGGTATTCTGGGAAGACACCATTCTGCCCCAGCTCATCTTCTACCAGGAGGCTCTACAGCAATGGCTGCTACCCAACTTCGGCGACCCGTCCCTGCTTGTGGAGTTCGACGTGTCCGAAATCGACGCGCTCAGGGAGTCCGAGAACGACCGCGCCGAGCGGCGGCGCAAATACGTCGCCAGCGGCATCATGACCATCAACGAGGTGCGGGAGGAGATGAACCTCGCGCCAGTGAGCTGGGGGGACGCGGCCTCGTGAGCCGCAGGCGTTGCGGGATGGCTTCCAATTCGCTCAAAGCAAGGTGCGGAAACGCCCCGCCGAAGCTCGCTAGATGGTAAGCCTCGGCGCGGGAATCAGCCTGTGGTTAGTGGTGTCGGCAATCAGTCCGAACACCTGGAGGGTCGTAGCGCCCAGCAGGTACTGGTTCTCCCTACCGAATACGACGCGGCTCGTTGACACGTCGTCTTCGACGTAGAGCCGCGCCTCACCGATGGGAAGACGCGCCCTTCTGCCGTCGGCGAGCGTGAACGTCCTGAACCCGGTGGGTTGAATGCCCACCTGCTCGCGTAATAGCCTCTCTGGAAGCACGGTGTACGTGGAGCCCGTGTCCACGTCCGCCTCGACCCAATGTGGGGTGCCGCCGTTACCGTTGCTTATGCCGATGCGTGCCTTGAATGTTCCCACGTTTACCTCCCAGGTACGACAAAGGCGTCGCCTGCGGGTACGATTTACCCCTTTTCAGGGTAACCCAGCATCTGAGCCCGGTCAAACGGCTTTGGGGCTTCCCCAGGCGAACCTGCGACGGCATCGAGCGCCCATTATCGGTTCGTGCGGCGCAAATACCATCCTCTCACAGGATACCCCTCCCTCCCCATGCGCCTGGACAAATGGGGCAGGGTCTTTTCATTTTCACCCTGAGCGTAGCCGAAGGGTCTAAAGTCCTTGCCTGCATCCCCTTCTTCATACTAGAGCCGAGTCCGTGTCGAGTGATTTTAGATTCTTCGCCTTCGGCTCAGAATGACATTTCCCGATAATGAAAAGACCCTGACAAATGGGGAGGACGCCTTGACGCTTGCGGCCATATTTTGCTATATTTTGCAAAATGTAACCCGCGCTAATTGATGTGAGGGGGCGCCGAATTGAAAGAACTCAAGCGTGCGTACGGTTTTGACGAGGTAGCGATAGCCCCGGGTAGCGTAACCATAAACCCCGAATTGACGAACACGGCATTTTCGGTAGACGGCATAACACTTTCCATCCCGGTGCTCGGCGCAGCCATGGACGCGGTCTCCTCGCCCAGCTTCGCGGCCAGGATGCAGGAGCAGGGCGGGCTGGCGGTGATGAACCTGGAAGGAGTGCAGACTCGATACGATGACCCCGACGGGGTGATCGCCGAGATTGTAAAGACCTCGCGGGACGAGGTCACCGCTCGGCTGCAAAAGGTCTATTCGGCCCCGATCAAGGAGCAACTGATTGGGGAGCGGGTAGAAGAGACGAAGAACAACGGCGCCAAGTGCGCCGTTTCTGTTACCCCAGCAAGCGCCAAGCGGCTGGTTCCTCTGGCCGCCGAGGCCGGCGCGGACGTGATCGTGGTGCAGAGCACCGTCACCACCGCGCGGCACATATCCCGGAGCGCCCGAGGCTTGCGCTTTCCGGAGCTGCTGGAGATGGTGAACGTGCCCGTGCTGGTGGGCAACTGCGTTTCGCGCGAGGTAGCTCTCGAGCTGATGGAAACCGGCATCCACGGCGTGCTGGTGGGCGTAGGACCCGGTGCGGCGTGCACCACGCGAGAGGTGACGGGCGTCGGTGTCCCGCAGGTGACGGCGACGCTCGATTGCGCCGCGGCCAGAGAAGAATACTTCGAGCGCACGGGCAGATACGTTCCGATCATAACGGATGGTGGGATTCGAACGGGCGGCGACCTGTGCAAGGCGCTGGCCTGCGGCGCAGACGCCGTTATGCTGGGCACCCCGCTCGCCCAGGCCGAAGAGGCTCCCGGCGCCGGCCACAACTGGGGCATGGCGAATCCACATCCGGCGCTGCCCAGGGGCACCCGCGTTAACGTGGGCGTGAAGGGAACGCTCAAGCAGTTGTTCTTCGGCCCCACTTCCAGGACGGACGGGACGCAGAACCTCATAGGCGCTCTCGAGGTGTGCATGGGGATGATTGGCTCGTCGACCATTCGCGAGATGCATCACAACGCAGAGTTGATGGTCGCTCCGTCCATAAAGACCGAGGGCAAGCACCTCCAGCTGGGGTTCGAGTAGCGGTCACCAAAGTTCCTTCCCCCTCGATGGGGGAAGGTCAGGATGGGGGTGAGTCCTCCGGCCGCCTACTCCACGTCGCGCACACCACGCGCGGCAGGCCAAGCGCGTCCTCACGGTGCGTTACCCGCTCTCCAAGGAAGCTGCGCTGAGCGAGCCGTTGCACCTCGCCAAGCTGCTCCGGGGCTATCTCCACGAACAGCCGGCCGCCGGCGTTCAACCGCCGCGGCGCGTCCTCCAGAAGCCGGCGGACCACCGCCAGGCCGTCGGCGCCCCCGTCGAGTGCCCCGGTCGGCTCGCTCCGCACTTCGCGTGGGAGACGCGGCATTTCGGCGCTTCGTATGTAGGGCGGATTGGAAACGATTACGTCCACGGGCGCGGCCAGCGGGGCCAGCAGATCGCCGCGCGCCAGCCGCACGCGCCTTACTACGCCGTGACGCTGCCGGTTGGCGTCCGCCACCTCAAGTGCGCCCGCGTCCACGTCGATGGCTATCACTCTCGCGCGCGGAACGTGCACGGCCACCGCAATGGCTATCGCGCCGCTGCCAGTACCGACGTCGGCGACGGTCACGTCCCCGGCGCCATCCCGGGCGGCGCAGTGCTCGATGACGCAATCCACGAGCGTCTCGGTCTCCTGCCTCGGAATCAGCACTCGCCGGTCCACGTGGAGGTCCAGCCCGTAGAACTCCCTGTGTCCGGTGATGTACGCGAGCGGCTCGCCCTCCGCCCGGCGGCGGGCGCATGCTAGAGCCACAAGCCGGATTTCGGGGGATACGGCGTCTGATAGCGCGGCGAAGTACTGCGCGCGGTCCACACCCAGAGCGTGGCGGGTCAGCACCTCGGCCTCCAGGCGGGCGTCGGGGATGCCGCTTGCCTCGAGGACGCGGGCAAGCCGAGCGTGAAGCTCGCCAGCCGTCAGAGGCTCACCCGCTCCAGCCTCTGAGCCTGCTCCTGCTCGGACAGGGCGCGAACGAAGTCGTCGATGTCGCCCTCGAGCACCGAGTCCAGGTTGTAGGTAGTAAGCCCCACGCGGTGGTCTGTGACCCTGTTCTGCGGGTAGTTGTACGTGCGAACGCGCTGCGAGCGGTCGCCCGACCCGACCTGGGAGCGGCGCGACGCGCTGACTTCTTGATGTTGGCGCTGCTGCTCTCGCGCGAACAGGCGCGACCTCAGCACCGACATGGCCTTTTCCTTGTTCTTGAACTGGGAGCGCTCGTCCTGGCACGTGGCAACTATGCCAGTAGGGCGGTGGGTGATGCGCACGGCGGTGGCGACTTTCTGCACGTTCTGGCCGCCGTGGCCGCTGGCGTGGTAGATGTCGATGTCCAGGTCTTCGGCGCGCACGTCAACGTCGATCTCCTCAGCCTCAGGCAGCACCGCCACGGTGGCCGCCGAAGTGTGGAGCCGTCCGCCCGACTCCGTTACAGGAATGCGCTGTACGCGGTGAGTGCCGCTCTCGTGCTTGAGGCGGCTGAACGCGCTGTCTCCGCGCACTATGAAGACGATTTCCTTTATGGCGCCCAGACCCGTCTCGTTGGCGTCCATCACTTCGATGCGCCAGCCGCTCTTCTGAGCGTAGCGCGCGTACATGCGATATAGCTCGGCGGCGAACAGGCCGGCCTCCTCGCCACCCGTCCCCGCGCGAATCTCCATCATCACGTTCTTTTCGTCGTTCGGATCCGAGGGCAGCAGCGCCATCTGGAGTTCGATCTCCGTGGTTGCCATGCGCCCTTCCAGCTCCGCCAGCTCCTCGCGGGCGAGCTCCGCCAATTCGGGGTCCGAGTCGTCGCGCAGCATCTCGCGAATGCCCGCCAGCTCCTCTGCCAGGCCACGGTGTTCGCGCGAAAGCGTGACGAGGTTGCGTATGGTCGCCTGCTCCTTCGCCAAGCTCTGAATGCGCGTGTAATCGGTGGAAAACTCCGGGTCCGCGAGCTGGCGGTCGATTTCCTCGTAGCGCGCCTCTATGGCCGCGAGCGTGTCTCTCATGCCGGTTTGCTCTGCCTGTCGCTTTCAGGCGCGGGCGCGTCCTTGCCGGTCAGCGCCTCGGCCAGGCCATCGGCCATCCTGATCCTGCGCTGCTCGCTCCTGGCGAGGTCGCGAACCTGCACCACGCCCTGTGCCAGCTCGTCGTCGCCGATGATGATCGTGTGGGTGGCTCCGATGGAGTTCGCGTACCTGAGCTGGCTGCGCAGTCCGCGGCCGGCGGGGCCGACTGTGGCGGC
The DNA here is from genome assembly GCA_965262385.1 of Dehalococcoidia bacterium. Taxonomy (GTDB): domain Bacteria; phylum Chloroflexota; class Dehalococcoidia; order Lucifugimonadales; family CATOSD01; genus CATOSD01. The sequence goes on from CBDHFB010000016.1 coordinate 1,591,831, forward strand.
GACACCATCCCGCCGCAATTCGGATGCGATCCTCACGGCCTCGCGCTTGGCGGCGTCGCCCAGGTGCGCCACCAGGACATTCGTTTCCGTCTCCTGAGGTATGCAGACGCCCTGCCGCTTGAGGCTGGCTATGACTCGCTCGATGCCCATGCCGTAGCCTACGCCCGGGGTCGGCCTGCCGCCGATCTCCTTAATCAGGCCGTCGTAGCGTCCGCCGCCGAACAGGGTGTTCATGCGTCCCTCGACCGGCGGGGTGACCTCGAACACCGTGCGGGTATAGTAGTCGAAGCCGCGCACCAGACGGTGGTCCACCTGGCCCTCTATGCCCACCTGGCCGAGGTAGTCGAGCAGGTCGCGCCAGTGGCCGCGGCAGTCGTCGCACAGGTGGTCGGCGCTGTGCGGGGCCTCATCAATGATCGGCTGGCAGCCATCCTGTTTGCAGTCGAGCAGCCTCAGCGGGTTGCGGTCCAGCCGGCGGCGGCAGTCGTCGCACAGCCTGTGCGCGTGGGGCGCGTAGTGCTCGCGCAGCCGTCGCACGTACTGGGGACGGCATTCGGCGTCACCGATGGAGTTCACGCTCAGGGAGAGGTCGCGAAGTCCGAGCGACTCAAGGAATCGCCAGCCCAACTCTATGATCTCGGCGTCGATGGAAGCGTCGGCGTCTCCGTAGGCTTCGATGCCGAACTGGTGGTGCTGGCGATACCTGCCCGACTGGGGCCGCTCGTACCGGAACACGGGGCACAGGTAGAAGAGGCGCACGGGCTGGGGCAGGTTGTGCATCCCGTGTTCCAGGTATGCCCTGCACACGGGCGCGGTGCCTTCGGGACGCAGCGTGAGAGTGTCGCCGCCCCTGTCCTCGAAGGTGTAGGTCTCCTTCTCCACGATGTCGGTGACCTCGCCGATGCCGCGCACGAACAGGCGCGCGTCCTCGAACATGGGGGTGTCGATACGCCGGTAGCCGAAGCTGTGGGCGATCTGTTGCGCCCTGTCCTGGAAGAAGCGCCAATAGGGTTGGTCGCCAGGCAGAATGTCCGAGGTGCCGCGGGGGGCTTGGAATATCAACGAAAGCGCTCCGTGGCGTAGTATGGCGTGACGGCGAGGCGTCCACGAAAAGGATACAGCAAGCGCCGTTTGGTGTAAACGCGAGGTGCGCCAGGACTGCGCTTACGGCGGCCATCCGGGGATGCGCGAGCGAACATCGCCTCGAACGGGCCGGCTGGGCTGGTTGCGGCCAGGAAACGCCGGCTCTCCGGTTAGAAGAGCTGCTCCAGCAGGGCGCGGGCGTCCTCGCGTTCGAGGGGTCTGGGTAGAACGGTCGTCCGCTCCCAGCGCACGTTGTCAAGCAGGGTGTCCATGTCGTCGGGGCCGACGCCGAGCGCGGATATCTTGGTCTTGAGACCGCAGCGGCTCATGATCTGCTCGATGCGCGCCGCCGCCGCGTCCAGGTCTTCCACGCGGAGCGCGCCGAGCAGCGCCGGGAGCTTTTGCGGAATGGCCGGCGCGTTCCACTTGAGAAACGACGAGAGCGTCACGCCGACGGCCTGGCCGTGCTCGGCGCCCCAGAACAGGGTTAGAGGGCTGCCCACGGCGTGGCAGACGTTGGGGTGGCTGTTGGAGTAGGCGATACCCGACATCGTGGCGGCAAGCGAGCACGCCGTGCGGGAGTCGAGGTCGCCCTGCAGGCAGGAGCGCTCCAGGTTCACGGCGTAGTCGGCGATGACCCTGAGATTAATCGCGTCGGATAGAGGCTCGGACTCCAGCGACCAGTAGGACTCGAAAGCGCTGGTGAAGGCGTCCATGCCGGACGCCGCGGCGAGTTTCTTGGACATGCTCATGGTGAGCTGGGGATCGACCACGGCCACGGTTGGGAACATAAGTGGGCTGCTGATGCCCAGAGAGCGCTTGCCCACCATGTCCCACAGCGCGGCGCCGGAGGTCACCTCGCTGCTGCTGCCGGACGTGGTGGGAGCCGCGACGAAGGGCAGCCCGCGCCCACGTATGGAACGCTTGCGGTTGGCGTAGTCCAACGCGGTGCCCTTGTGTGGCGTTAGAATGGCGACGACTTTGGCAAGGTCCATAGCGCTGCCGCCGCCCACGGCCACGACTACGTCGGCGCCGGACTCGCGGCACTTGGCGAGGGCGTCGTCCACCGCCTCGGGTGACGGAAATGGAGGCGTGTCGTCGAAGAGGGTCACGCGGGACAGGCCTATCTCGCCCACGATCCGTTGAAGAACGCCGCGGGCGCGCAGGCTGTGTCGTCCCGTTACGAGGAACACGCGCGAGTCGTTTCCCGCCACGCCATCGACCACCGTCTTGAGGTCGGCGAGCCTGCCGTTGCCGAAAATGACCCTGGTGGCATTTAGCCAGGTGAAGTTGTACTCACCGGGTTTCGGCATGGCGGCACCTCCTCGTAGTCTGTTGTGCCACCGCATTGTAGCACAAGGCTTCAAGAAGCGTTTTTTTCGCCTGTCCGGCTAGTGCCGCTCACCCGTTTCGGGGTCGATGACCAGCACGCGGTCGTCGACGCTGAGTCCGAGAGTGTCCCGCACGTCGACCATGGCGCGCAACGCCTGCTCGCGCGTACCCCAGCCGACAGAGTGCATGATACCGAGAAGGTCCCGCCCCAGCTCGCACACGGCGAGGCTGCTGGCCTCGTAGAGCCTGGCGAGCGGCCTCCAGTCCTGGGACGGCAGGTCGAGCTTCAGTCCGCAGTACCTTAAGGCCCAGGTGTAGAACCAGGGCGTGCCGCTCGCGGGCGGAGGGCTGTGCAGCACCCCGTTGAGCGCCCCTCTCAACATGCGCGCCTGGATGCTGCGCTTGCTGAATCCCAGGGGCATGATGAGGGCGTCCAGGGCAGGGTGGATCACCATCTCCTCGATGTCGCCGCCGATGCGGGCCTCGGCCGTAAGTGGACCGTAGCCGCGCCCCCGCGCGGTGTGGGGGAAGCCGCGCCGGCGCAGCAGCACGTGGGCTAGCTCGTGGGCGGCGTGGTAGGCCAGGTCGTCGTCAGGCAGCCTGGTCCACCCGGGCAGTGCGGGCGCGGTCAGATCCGCGCCAAGCGCGCCGAACACGGCGCTGTGGCCCTCCTCGACCAGCTCCCAGGCTATGCCGGTCTCCTCGCCGTAAAGCTCCCAGAACTGGCCGAACGGCTCCACCAACTCGCGCCCAAGCGTCTTCATCGCTATCGCTCGTCTTCCCGCGCCGCCTGCTGTCGTCCGGAGCCTATCCCCAGCCATCCGAACATCGCAACGATGGGGTACGGCTCGTGCGCGCCCGCGTCCGGCTTTCGGGCGAACATTATCAGCACGGCGCCGGCGAGAGCGCAGAAGGCGAACGACATGAACGGGATGAAGTACGATCCTCTCACGTCGAAGACGTAGCCTGCGTACAGCGGCGTTATCACCATAACTGTGCTGGTGGGAAGCTGAGACAGTCCCATGATGGTGGCGAACGCCTTGCGCCCAAACTAGTCGCCGCGTATCGCGGTGAGCAGTGGGCCGCGACCGCCGAAGGCGATTCCCCACAGAAGCGCGAACACGTAGGCCATGAATACGTTCTCGGCGTAGGCTATCACCACCAGCGCGGCGGCCTGCGTGAGCAGGAACAGGCATATGAGCGGCGGCTTGGGCAGGCGGTCCGCGATGTAGCCGGACAGGAACTGAAACGGCAGCGCTATGAGTGTGTAGCCGAATGCTACAAAACCGGCGCCGGTGAGCGACATGCCCATGTCCGTGAGCTTGGGCGCGAGGTGCACCGACAGCGCCACCAGCGAAAGTGTGGACGACATGTGAACGATGGTGACCACCCAGAAGGCAGGCGTCTTGAGCGCCTGCCATGCGGTGTACTCCGGCTCGCTGTCCAAGTCGGACCCAGGCGCCGCGGACGTTCCCTCGCCCTGCACACGCGCCGTCGCGCTCTGAGGCGGGTCGCCGTCCGGCCGCATCCCATAGTCCTCCGGCTTGTTTCGCATCACCAACGCCACTGGCGCGACGATGGCGAGGACCAGCACGCCGATGACCATCATCGACGGGCGAAAGCCCTCGTGGTCGATGAAGAAGGCCAGAACGGGCACCAGGAATCCACCGAAGTGTATGCCCGACATTGCGGTGGCCATGGCGAAAGAACGCTGGCGGGAGAACCAGTTGTTGACCATGGACATCATGGTGAGCCAGCCGCCCAGCCCGGATCCGATGGTGATGACTCCCAGGGCGATGTAGTACTGCATCACCGCGGAGAAGGGGAGGACGTCCAGCAGCACCACGCCTTCGCGAAGCTGGGACAGCATAAGGAAACCCGCGCCCATCATGGAGAAGCCGAAGATGAACATGGTGCGGTTGCCGAACCGGTCGATGAGGAAGCCTTCTATAGGCCCGATGGCCGCGCCCTGTATGCGCGAGAAGGCGAAGCCGCCGGAGAGCAGGGTGCGGCTCCAGCCGAACTCGCGGTTGAGCGCGACGAAGTAGGTGCCCGTGCTCTGAAAGACGGTCAGGGACATGATGGTGAGCATCATGCTGGCCACGCCAACGAGGTACCAGCCGTAGAAGACGCCCCGCAGAGCGCCAAAGACGCCGCGCGAACCTATGGCGCGCGCCCGCAAAGGAGGAGGAAGCCGCAATCGCATAGCGGGAAGTGTACCAAATTCGGGCGACTGGCCCATAGTCCCCATGGGGGCGTCGCTGGGAAAACCGTAGCTGCTCAGAGTTGGTGATTGCCAGAAGTCCCTTCCCCCTTGATGGGGGAAGGTTAGGATGGGGGTGAAGGCGCCTTGTTCAGACTCGCATCATCAACTCTGAGTACTCACCAGCGATCTTCGCTCATTGATGAGGAACAACGTAAGGTCTTACGACGTGATCCGCGACAAGATACGTTCCGAATTTGACGCCTTCAGCAAAGGAAGCACGTACTACTACTGAAGCCAAAAGAATCGGGCCACCTATCCCGTCAAAGCGGGAAGAGCGCGAAGTGGCTCTTCTCAGTGGCCCATTAATAGCGAAGGTAATTATAGCATTTACACTACTAATGTCAATTCCATCCGCGGGCTTTGGCAAAGCCATCACGCCGCGCCTCATACGTACCGCGCGTTCGTGACCGACGGCTCGCGGGCCAGCTCCCGGCGGATTCGGGACACCCACTCAGCGTCGATGCCCAACGCCTTGGTCACCACGTCGTCGATTTGCCGGCGCACAGGGTCTTCGTCCATTCGAGGTAGAGGCAGCAGTGGCTGACTGCTGAGCCAGTCGAACCAATTGTTCAGGAGGTCACGCTTGGCCGATTCCAACTCCACAAAGTTTGGCATTGGCATGGAGCGCAGAGTGTCCAGAGAGAAGGATGGGTAAGACGGCACCCTATTGTCACGCGCACCTAACAGCGACAACAGCCCCAGCGTAACAGCGACAACAGCCCCAGCGTAGAGTTGCAGAATATACATAGCGCCTTGATGAGCTCAGGGTCATGTGGACGGCAAGGCACCCAGCGAGATCCAAGAGCCTCCTCCGGTAGCATCACCGACGAAACGCGCGCAAGGTTCAGCCTCAGTTGGGTCGGCAGGAGCATTTGGCTGCGCTGCTCCCAGTACTTTTCCGCCAGGTGCAGACGCGAGGGTTTGGGCGTGATATAGACGTCGGTTTTGGCTCGCATGGACTGCGTGACGTCCGTCTTATGGAACCACAAAGCCCGCCTTCCGGAAGAAGTAGGCATGTCTGAGCGGCTGTACGCATCTCGAATTCTTTGCCCTGCCGGACCCACGTCTGCCAGGTCGCGCAGAGGAACTGTGGGAACCAACGCCGGACTCTGTTCGGACAGCTTGCGGTAGGCGTCCACCAGAAATGGCGAAAGAAAATTGACTGCGAACCAGTCGCCTTGCTCAATGCGTTCGGCATCCACGAATTGGATGGCGAAGTCGTGGGAGTTTTGCCTACCAGTTGCCGTGATACGCTCTATCCTTACGGCGGCGTCCAGGGCCTCCAGTGGCGTTGCCGGGTTTCGGGCCAGATTCACCACCCGAGTCCGTGGCTTGCCCTTTGTGCCCTTCCAGCGCCGGCAGACCAATAGAATCTCTCCGATACTGGTGTTCTCAGAGAAGAAAATGCGTTCCGGGTCGTGCGAACTTACTATTGTATCAACGTGATAGCGGCTTCCAAGAAACTTCCGGATACCTAGCCCCGACTTATCGGTAATCCCGACAAGAGGCAAGATGGCGGCAATGGTACCCTTGTCACTCTTGTTAAGATGTTCCGCCAGAACCAGGAAGGCTCCGCTGTTTCCTGCCATGTAGGTGGGCCTATTTTCGAACACCTCTTTCTCGCGCTGCTTGATAGCCTGCTCGTCCTTACGGCTGAACTGGTCGTGGCGCAGGCTGTCACGGGTGAAGGGCGGGTTCATGACGACCAGGTCCATGGACGGCGGCGGCTCGGCCATGCCCGCTTCACTCTCCACCTGCCGGGTAGTCGTGGGCCAGGCGGCCAGCCGCGCCTGGCTGTGAAGGAAGTCCAGCGACCCAAGATAGGGCTGGCCGTAGAAGACGCCCAGCAGCGTGCGGTGGATGTTCATACGGTTGAACTTGGTGGTCGGCGAGAGCATCCCCAGGGTACTGGCGGCCATGTGGGTGGCTGTCAGGTTGACGTCGAATCCCCAAAGCACGTCCTCGACCAGGACAAGCCCCAGCGCCTCCTCGTCCTCCGGATCGACTCTCCCGGCGGCGGCCCGTAGGTCTCGAATGCGTTCGGCGGCGGCCATCAGCAGCGTTCCCGTCCCGCAGGCTGGGTCGCAGATGCGGAGCGACGCTACGAAATTCGGATCCGACCAGTCGCCGTCCTCTGCCCGCAACGCCAGCGACGCCAGCAGGGTGGCAGCGGCCGTGGACGTGTAGAACGAGCCGTCGTAGCGCGCGGTGTCCAGCACGCGATGGAAGATGCGGCCCAGCAGATCGTGGCGCAGGCCGGCGACGCGCTCGGAGACGTGTGCCACTACCCTGGCGAGACGGCTCACCGCCTGGCCCGTGTCCGGGTCTGCCGACAACGCGGTCAGCGCCGCGCGGCCCGTTTCGAAGACCGGGCGGTAATCGACGGCGAGTATGCCCCGCCAAGCCTCACTGAAGGCGCTGATGGAAGATTCCTGCTCAGCGCAGACCGACGCACTGTCTGGAGGCCAGGCGCCATCGAAGCCATCGGGCGGCTGTCCCGGCAGATAGGGTTGGACGCGATAGTGAAACAGAATCGCGGTAGCTACAACGAGCATCCCGCGCTTGGCTGCCACGAAGTAGCGTTCGGCGCGCTCGCCGCCGCCGGGCTTAGTGGGAGGAAGGTCGAGCGCCTGTGCCAGGTGACGGCGCGCCTGGGAACTCATCCTTTGCACTACGACGTCGAGCCCCTCGTTGAGCATCTGAGCGGCGGCGTCCGCGCCGCGAGCCGGGCGCCTGCCACACGGCTTGCGCAAGCTGCGGGACGCCACCAGTGGACCAGTCGCCAGATGGTTCGTCGGGCTTAAGCCGCAGCGTCCAGGTCAGCGTCGCATCGGCCAGGTTCTGCTCGGTCGCGCCATCCGGGTAGCACACCGCAAAGACTGCCGTCGCCAGCCTCTGTTTCAGGCGCGCGTCGGCGTCCTTGATGGCCTGCGCTTTGCGGTGAAAGCCCTTCTCCGCCTCGAGAACCACGCGGAGCCCGTCAACGTCCGCCACCATATCCAGGCGTCGAAGTCCGACTTTCTGTTCGTAGTCCGTTGGGATACTCAGCCCGGTCAGCAACTTGGCCAAAGCCCGGTTGAGGAAGTCTTCCTGTTTGGCCATTACCTGTATCCTGAAAGAATCTTTGGTGGCGCACATCAACCCAATGTGCGGGTACAAGTGTATCACCGCCAGCAGGACTTGACGTGGAGCGGCGAGTCTGAACCACCGCGCCCCATAAGCCTATTACAGACAACCAGGTACGCCCAACTCCGAACAGACGGTAATCACCTTGCGATCGCCATATTGCTCAGATAATGTCCCCAATTACGCGAACCGCGGCTTCACCTCCTCGCCCAACTCCGATCCATTCGCGCCCTCGCACCCCGAAAAAGCGTCACTTTCCCGCGCCACCCGTTCCCGCCCCTGCCCCATCCAACCCCACTCACGCCCTACCAGCCCCCATTCCTGCTCAATTTCTCCCCACCAATCCGCCCTGACCCCGCATTCTCGCCAACCCCCTTGAATCATACGCACATGCGTGCTACCCTCGCCTACGCGAGGAACCGCCCCCGCGGCCCGGCAACGCTGCAACCAACCGGGATCAGGCGCCAGGCATCCGTTGGGACGTCGAAAACTGGCCACCGGCCGCTGACCCCGCCCCCCTGTCCTACTCTGCCACGCAGTGCCACTTCTGTGTCACAGAAAAACGCGCCGGGCATTACAGAATCGAGCGGGACCGCCGGCGCTCTCAGCTAGGATTCGCACAGAATGTCGCAGAAATGAACAGATTTCGCGTCCGTTAGACTCACAAACGAGGTGCAACGCCCTATCTGAGGTGCTGGGGGCACTCGGTAAACCGACACAGGACGTCGCCCGAATCTCCCATTTGAGGCGCGTGCGTAGTATGGTATCATTCGACAACCAGCCGCGATGGCGCCAGCCGTCCGACGCGCGTCTGCCCGAACGGTGCCCGGCGTCCGGAATCCACAGCCACGGAGAGCCGCTATGACAACAGTCCAGTCCAGGCAAGACACCAAGCTTATGGCGCACCTGCTGAGGCGGGCGAGCTTCGGCGCGACTCCGGACGAGCTGGATCGCGCCATGAGCATGGGATACGAGGCCATGCTCGAAGAGTTGCTCAATCCCACCAGCACCGACGAACTGCCCAACGACCTCATACGCAGGTACCACGTCGACCAGTCCGACCTCAGGTCGCCCGTCGCGGCGTCCGCCCTGTGGGTCTATCGCATGGTCAAGACCGAATCGCCACTGCGCGAGAAGATGTGCCTGCTGTGGCATCGCCTCTTTGCCACCGGCGCGACCAAGCTCATCCAGGCGCGGGTCGTTACGTCGCAGATCGACATGTTCAGGCAGCACGGCATGGGCAAGTTCGACAACCTGCTCATCGAGCTTTCGCGCGACCCCGCCATGATCATGTGGCTCGACAACCAGGACAACCACGCGGCATCGATCAACGAGAACTACGGCCGGGAGATCCTGGAGCTGTTTTCGATGGGCGTCGGCAACTACACCGAGGACGACATAAAGGAGTGCGCCCGGGCCTTCACCGGCTGGAGTGTCGTCAACCCCGATTACATGTCCATCAAGATGCGCAACAACACCGCCCGGCCCTACGGCTACATTTCGTGGCAGTTCGAGTACAACGACGACGACCACGACCACGGCGAGAAGACGTTGCTGGGCGAGACGGGCGACTTCAATGGCGAGGACGCCGTCGCGATCATCTGCAAGCAGGAGGCCACCGCCCGCTTCATAGCCCGCCACCTGTACCACTTCTTCGTGGCCGACGAGCTGCCGGTGCCGCAGTGGCCGCACACGCCGCCTCGAGACCCGGAGGCCATCGACGTTCTGGTACAGGCCTACTTCGACTCGGGCTACAGCATAGGGGCCATGCTGCGGGCGCTGTTCACGTCGGACTTCTTCAAGGCCGAGGCGTCCCAATTCGCAAGGATAAAGAGCCCCGCGGAGATGGTGGTGGGCACGCTGCGCCTCGCCGGCGGCGTCGAGCTGCCGTCCCAGGACACGTACGCCGCCTCATCCGCCTGCTCGAACATGGGCCAGGGCCTGCTGGCGCCTCCCAGCGTGGAGGGCTGGCAGGGAGGCAGCGAGTGGATAAACACCGGCGCCTACGTGCAAAGGGTCAACTTCGCCAGCAAGATGCTGAACGATCCAAGCCGGCCCGGCGTGAAGGCCATTATCGAACGCGTGGCTCAATCCGCCGGCAGCGCGGAGCCTAACCCGGAGCAGCTGGTGGACGCCTGCCTGGACGTGCTCGGGCCGCTGGAGGTGCTCGACAGCACACACGCCGGGTTGGTCGACTTCGCCGCTTCCCAGAGCCGCGCCGGCTTCGACGACGACCCCAAGGCCGCGGCCAAGACCGTCGCGGCGCTCATTTCCATCATCGTCGCCACCCAGGAGTACCAGATGGCGTAGCGACGGGAGAGAGTATGATTGTCAGCAAGGCGAATACGAAAGCCACTGGAACCCGATACTGCATGTGCGGATGCGCGCGCTGGAACAAGCTTGGCCGTCGCTTCGCCCAGGGCCACGACGCCATCCTCAAGAAGACCTTGCGCCTGATAGAGGAAGGCGAACTTGACGGGTCCGCAATCGCGCCCGAAACGGTGGAGGACGTGCGACAAAACCCACAACTTGGCGTCGCCCCATACACCGGCGACGACATTCTCCGCCTCGCCGCAATACGCTTCAGCCACCCCGAGGCCAGCCGCAGATTCATGCGCCACGCCAAGCTCGAGTTCGAGCGGCGCGACCTGCCCCAGGCGTCCGAGAAGGCATGGGGCGCGGCGGCGCACGCGGTCAAGGCGGCAGCCGATACGCGCGGGCTGCGTCATTACAATCACAGGGAGTTGATCGCCGCCGTGAGCCGACTCGTCAGGGAGACCGGGCGAACCGACCTGCGACGGAACTTCCAGGTGGCCCAAACGCTTCACGCCAATTACTACGAAGGCTGGATGCCTTTGTACACCGTTCAGCGGAACATTGCGTCCGTCGAACACTTCCTATCGCTGATGGAACCGCTTTACGACGAATAGGCGCCCGCACAAACGGAGATGAGTATGACCACAGCAACAGACTTCAAGCTGAAGTACACCGACAACATCGGCTTCTGCGCCGACCAGGGCGGGCGCGGCTTCATGATGCCTACCGCCATGGCGATTCGCGGCGACGGCCGCATCTTCGTCGCCAGCCGCAGCAACACGACCGCGCTTGAGATAGTGGGCATACAGATGGTGAGCCGCAAGCACGAGTACTTCGGCCAGATAGGCAAGTATGGCAGGGAGCCGGGCCAGATGATATGGCCCTCGGCTCTCGCGCTGGACCGTGACGACAACCTGTACCTGGCCGACGACTCTCTGCACCGCATAACGGTGTTCGACCGCGACGGCGGCCTCGTCGGCTACTGGGGAGAGCGCGGCAGCGGCGACGGCGAGCTCGACGGCCCTTCAGGGCTGCTTTTCGACGACGACGACAACTTGCTGGTGGTCGACCACCGCAACCACCGCATCCAGAAGTTCACCAAGGGCGGCGAGTTTATCTCCAAGTGGGGAGAGCACGGCGCGGGCGACGGCCAGTTCAACCTGCCGTGGGGCATTTGCCAGGACACCGAAGGCAACGTGTACGTGGCCGACTGGCGGAACGACCGCGTGCAGAAGCTGACCGCGAACGGCGAGTTCCTTGCCAAGTTCGGCGAGGCGGGCACGAGCGACGGCCAGTTCAGCCGGCCTTCCGGAGTGGCCGTCGACTCCGACGGCAACGTGTACGTGGCCGACTGGGGCAACCAGCGGGTGCAGGTGCTCGACTCCGAGGGACGCTTCCTGTCCAATCTGCGGGGCGAAGCGATGCCCAACCCATGGGCGCTGGAGTACCTGGAGGCGCAAGCCGACGAGCACAGGGCGCGCGAGAAGTTCGTGCCCGTGTTCGATGTAGATTCCGATGACGTCCACGAAATCTCCGCGCGCATCGAACCCTACTTCTGGGACCCGGTGGAGGTCGTGGTGGACACAGAAGACAGGGCCTACGTGCTCGAGACACTCAGGCACCGCTTCCAGGTTTACGAAAGGGCTTAGCACGCGACCGCGAAAGCGCGGAACCGAAGACAGCGCAGCCGGGGCAATGCGCCGGCGGGGGCAAAACCAATTCAATCGTTAGGAGATGGTCCAGATGGCTGAAGTCAGAAAGCGCAAGCTGGTGGTTGTGCAGCTCTCCGGCGGTAACGACTACCTGAACTGCGTGGTACCGTACAACGACTCACGTTACATAGACAGCCGCCCAAACGTCCGGATTACCGAGGACAGGGTGATCCCGCTGGACAACGGCTATGGGCTTAACCCTGCCATGCAGCCGATCAAGGAGCTGTACGAGCAGGGCAAAGTGGGAATCATTCACGGCGTGGGCTACCCCGTGCCCAACCGCTCGCACTTCCGCTCGATGGACATATGGCACACGGCGGAACCCACCAAGGTTGGCGACGAGGGTTGGCTCGGCAACGCGGTGCGCCAGATGCACCCGGACGGCGAGAACGTGGTGGCCGCGGTGAACTTCAGCGCGGGACTGCCCAGGGCGCTGGTGGCCAAGGGCGCGCCGGTCGCGTCGGTCACCGACCTCGCCACCTACGGCCTGATGAACCACTTCGGCGAGGACGAGCAGCGCAACGCCGCGCTGGACACCTTCCGCAACATGTACTCCCAGGCCATCGGCAGCGGCCCGGTGATGGACTTCCTCAGCCAGACGGGGCTGGACGCCCTGCGCGGCGCGGACATACTCAGCACCGTGCCGGCGTCCTACTCGTCGAGCGTGGAGTACGCGACCAACTCGTTCGCCAAGAACATGAAGGGCGCGGCCCAGGTGCTGCAGGCCGACGTGGGAACGCGCATCTGCTACACCCAGCACGGCAGCTTCGACGCGCACACCAACGGCATAAATCTGCAGGAGGGCCTGCTGCGCGACGTGTCCGGCGGCATCTACGACTTCTACACGGACATGAAGGAGCACGACAAGAGCGAGGACGTGCTGATGTTCGTGTTCTCGGAGTTCGGGCGCCGCGTGAAGGACAACGGCAACGGCACCGACCACGGCTCCGGCGGCGTCGCGTTCGTTATCGGCGACGCCGTGGCGGGCGGCCACTACAGCGAGTACCCCTCGCTGGACGCCGACAAGCTGGTGGAAGGCGACCTGGAGTTCAATCTCGACTTCCGCAGCATCTACACCGAGATACTGGAAGACTGGCTGGAGGTCGACGCCCGGCCGGTCGTAAAGGGCGAGTACGAGCGTGTGGGGTTCCTGCGGGAGTAGCCGCGGGGTAGCTCTGGCACAGTCCAGCGGCGGGGTATCGCCGCCTCTCGGAGGCGTGGCGATGCCCCGTTTGAATTGCAGGCGGAATCTGACGCACACACGGGAGTAGTCCATGGAAGGCAAGAGATTCATCCAGACGATCCGCTTGGAGCGATAATGACAGGACAAGAGTATCTGGAGAACATTAAGACACAGTTGGAGGAAGGTCGCCGTCAAAACAGGAAGGGAGAGAACGTCCTCCGCGCCTTTGGGTATGTGAGGCGAAGAGCCACTGCTATCAACGAGATCGGGGAGACACTGGAACGCGTCGGACTCGTGGCCGTTCCTCCCATCAGTTCCGACATGCCACTCAAGGAGCGCATTATCTTCCGCCTAAGGTCCAAGAGTGGAATAGAACAGCCAGAGGCTGAAGAAGACACACGGAGCGAAAACGGCCCCGACTCTACTTCAGAAGAAGAGGATGAAGTAGAAGAGGGCGACAACGACATCAATCTGCCTGAGCCTGCCTTCAGGGTTTCCGAACTGGCGTCAGCAAAGGTAGAAATCGAGTGGGTGTCGCCAAACGAATCGATCCAAAAGGCCTATACCAAGATGGTCTTGAGCAAATACTCTCAGTTGTTGGTCGCCAACAGTGCAACCCCCCGCCAACAGGACGTCAAAGGAACCGTTTCATTCAAATCAATTGCCAAGGCGTTGATAAATGGCGATCCCAAGACGGTTGGTGATTGCCTTGACCGAGAAGTTCCCTTCGCTAATGTCAGTGACGATCTAAGCCAGATACTCCTCAAGTTGATCGAAGACGATGTCGTCTTGGTGATTGGCCAAAATAAGAGACTCCAGGGGATTGTCACGGCTTGGGATTTGGCTGAGGAGTTCGCCGGGTTGGTCGACCCCTTCAAACGAATTGAGGAAATCGAAGAGCGCCTTCGAGCACTTGTTAGAACGCGACTGGGTAAGGACAAAGTAATCAAGTTCCTAAGTGATCACGGTATCTTCGGCAAAAGACCAGTCGCGGAGCTCGATGATCTGACAATGGGAGAATTGCAGATGGTGCTGGGGAGCCCAGAGCATTGGGATAAGCTCGGCCTGGTATTTGACAGGGCCGTATTCATCAAAGCCTTGGACGAGGCACGCGACTTTCGTAATCGCCTAATGCACTTCAGGGACCCACTCAACGAGGCGGAAAAGAAACGGCTTAGCGACTTCTGCGATGCGGTTCGTGAAATACAATTGTAATGATCGTGCCAGACCGGAAGATTCGGGAATACCGTGTGATCCCTATAGCGACCGTCCACTCGCTCCGCCTCACTCGAACATGTCCTTCACCGGCATCTGCCAGCCGGGCACGATGTCGCTGACTTCCAGCGTGTCGGATTCGGTCAACTCGACCGTGTCCGACGTCGGGCGGTGTACCCTCACCGTGCGTCGGCGCGGATTGATGACGATGACCGCCAGCGTTCCAGCGGCCAGGTAGTCGGCAACCTTTTCGTCGACTTCCGTGTAGAGGTCGCTGGGCGAGATCACCTCGATGGCGATGTCCGGCGCGCCAGGGAAGAAACCGGCGACGTCGGCTGCCGCGTCAACCCGCCCCTGCCGAACGAAGGCGACAGTCGGCGCGCGGACATGGTCTGGGGCGGACTCGAGCAGGAATCCCGTTCCCGCGGCGTACGTCCCACCAAGCCCGTCTTCGTCCACGTGCAAGCCTAGTCCTGTGGCTATGGTTGCGGCGATTGCGCCCTGCTGAAATCCCAAGAATGGCCGCTCCCTAAGCTCTCCCCTCACCAGTTCGTACCGGCAGTTGACCTCCGGCATGACCAGCAGTTCGTCCGCCGTTACAAGCTGTTCGGTCGTGGCCACGGCGCACCTCCTCCGGTCGCCTTTGCGGTACTGTTCGCGGCGGCGTTTAGCCTACTTCCACAGTCGCGGCGCCGTCTTCGATCTTGATGCTGGTGCCGTACTTGGACGACATGTCCCTCATGCCCTCGAGCACCAGTTCCGCGGTCTCGCCCCCGGCCAGCAGCGGTCGGCCGCGCGATCCGCGCGAGCGCAGGAATCCCAGGTCCAGCGGGATGAGCTCGATGCTCGCCAGCCTGTGGTCCTCGAATTTCACCCGCGCCATGGTGCTGCGCCATTGCAGCGGGTCGGCCGGCATTCCCTTCGTATCCAGAGCCGAGCGAGCGTCGTAGAAGTCCGCGGGCACGGCGTCCCAGCCGAGACCCTGGCGCAGGTAGTTGTCCTGGGGCATCAGCTCCACGGTGTCGTTCTGCATCACGAAATCGCCCAGGCTGTGGAATATCGGCTTGCCCTTGTAGACTTCCATACCCCGATCGCGGTGCGGGCCGTGCCCCACGTACACGTCGGCGCCGTGATCGATGGCGGCCTTGGCGAGAGCCACGGCGTGGTCGCCCGGGTCCGCGCCCGTCTCGCCACCCTCGTGGTTATGCATCGTCACGATCACCCAGTCGGCCATGCGCCGGGCATCCGAGACCCGCTGCAATATCTGTTCCATGTCGTAGGGGTCGGGCACGCGGCGCTTGCTGAACGACTCTCCAAGCACGTATTTCAGCGTGGGGTTGGGGCTGTACATCGGCTGGCCCATCAGGTGGAACACCGTATCCGAATCGCCGTCGAAACCGCGGGCGCGCTTCTGGTCCTCGAATCCCAGCTCCTCGCTCATGCGGCGCAGCGCGTCGAGCGTGGGCCTGTCGACGGTGAACTCGGCGGTGCTGCGCAGCCAGCTTACGCCCGGGCGGCCGAGCATGTCGCGGCGCTGCTCGCCGGCGCGGCTCTCGGCGGGGCCTGAGTCGGTGACCGAAATGAGCGCGACGCGGCCCGCGTCCGTGTCCAGGTAGGCCGGCGCCCTCGCCTCCGCAAGGTTGCGACCGCTGCCGGTGTGGGCCAGCCCTGCGTCGTCCAGTTGCTGGATGTTCTCCAGCACGCCCCCCTCGCCGAAGTCGTAGCCGTGGTTGTTGGAGCACGAGACCAGGTTGATCCCCAGCCACTGAAGCTCCTTGATGTTGGCAGGGTCCGACCTCATGTAGGTGCCCAACTGGTGTGCGTTCGGCGAGTGGGCGTAGTCGTGGAACAGCATTTCGGCGTTCGTGAAGGAGACGTCGCCGCCCTGGATGATCTCTCTCATTCTCGTGAAACGCTCTTCCTCGAAAACGCGCATTCTCCGGCTTATCAGGGACTCGCCTGTAAGCACCATCGAGATGTCGCCGGACTCGGAGTTGTACAGTGTCACGTCGATCTCCTTTCGCGGGGAATGGCCAAAGCTTAAGTCAGCCCTGCCGGAGCGTCAAGGCCGCAGGGAGGATGCGATTCACGCATACCCACTTTGAGGGGCTGGGGAGTCCGAAGTATCTGAGTGGCGGCTTGTCGGCCGCGAGGTAGAACTCCAAGCCGAGGTGAGGGACTCCCAGACACCCCCATAAGCACACCTGACCAGTCTATAATTATGGGAGTCGGCCCTTTCAGACGCGCCGCGGAGACGATACTCGGCATATGGATGTCTGGACGCTGAGCGAGTCGAACAGATCGTTGGACAGAAACCTGAACAGCCTCTTCTTGCTGTGGCGATACGCTCGGCTCCTGGTTAGCCCGGAGCAGGCTATGGCTGTGGCCATGGCCGACAAGGATAGCTGGCGGCGAGAAAGAATGGCCGCGCTAAGCAGCGCGAGATTGCAAGTCGCTTGACGAGACGATAGGAGGCCAGCATGCAGACGGTAGGGTTCATAGGGCTTGGTAACCTAGGAACGCCAATGGCGCGAAACATCCAGAGGGCTGGGTTCCCCATTGTCGTGTTCGACGTGGTGGAGGGCGCGACGAGGCCTCTTCTCGAGAGTGGCGCTCGGTTTGCGGCTTCCCCTGGAGAGGTCGCGGCCGCCAGCGAAGTGATTCTCAGCTCGGTGCCGGGGCCTCTCGAGGTGGAGCAGGTCGCCCTCGGCCCAGAGGGGATCGTCGGCGGCATTGGTGAGGGGGACGTTTACGTGGACCTCTCCACCAGTCGGCCTTCCCTCATACGCGAGATCGCGGGCGTCTTCGAAGGGAAGGGCGCCCACGTGCTCGATGCCCCGGTACTGACAGGTCCAGCCGCCGCTAAGGACAGGGAGGTGATCGTCATGCCCAGCGGAGATAGGGAGGTGTTCGAGCGCCTTCTTCCGGTGTTCGAGGCCTTTGCCGACAAGGTCGTCTACCAGGGCGAGCTGGGCATGGGAAGCGTCTGCAAGCTGGTCAACAACATGATCACCCTGGCCGTGAGGCAGGTGGTTGCAGAGGGGCTAACTCTGGGTTTGAAGGCCGGGCTCGACCTGGAGGCCCTCATGGAGGCTGGCAGCAGAATGATTCTGGGCACTCAGAGAGAGGGCCTGGAGAGGACAGTGTTCCGGGGGGAGTTCGAGCCTCCCTCCTTCAGGCAGGCCCTGGCTAGAAAAGATATAGGACTCGCGAACGAGCTGGCCCGGGAGCTGAGCGTTCCAATGCCGGTTGCGAACATTGTGGAGCAGGTCGCCATCCAGTGCGGTAACCGCGGCTGGGGTGACCTGGACACCCACATCATTTACCGGCTGCAGGAGGTCGCGGCGGGTGTGGAGATCAGGCTACGCTAGTCCGCCGCGTGGCCCAACGGTCAGCCTCTGACCCTCTGGTACACCTGGACCCGGTGCCTGGAGGACTCCGTGACATAGAGCCTGCCATCAACGTCGAGCGTAACGGAGGCCGGACCCCAGAAGTACGGCTCCGTCTGCGTCGATACCAAGTAGGGCGTGTTGAAGTGGGGGGGTAGGTCGGGCACCAGGTTGGACTGGTCTCTCGTGGTGCTCTCGTCCGGGTTGACGTCGAGAAACTCCTGCGCCCACTTCGAGACCGTGGCCTCGCCCCGGAGACTCTGCAGGAATGCGCCGTCCGGCGCCAGCAACTGCACGCGCTCGTTACCCCAATCGGCGACGTAGATGTACCCTTCGGCGTCCACCGCCGGCTTGGCGGGCCTGTGGAACTGACCCTCGCACTCTCCCGGCTCTCCAAAAGCGCCCAGAAAGCGGCCGTCGGCTGTGAACTTCTGAATACGGTCATTGCGCCAATCAGCGACGTATACGTTGCCCTGCGTATCTAGAGTTATGCCCCAGGGGAGGTTGAACTGTCCCTCCTCTTCACCCCTTTCCCCCCACTGCAGCAGGTGCCGACCGTCGGCGGTGAACTTGTGCACGCGACAGTTCTTCTGGTCCACGACGTACACGTTGTCGTCGGCGTCGATGGCCAGACCGGAGGGACCGTCCAGTTGTCCGTCGCCGCTGCCGTGCTCTCCCCACTTGTTCTTGAACGCTCCGGACCTGTCAAACACGGTGACGCTTTGATGGTACTCGTCGGCGACATAGACGTTCTCCCGGTTGTCGACAGCGATAGCCGTCGGCAGCCAGAACTGCCCGGCTTCGTGGCCGTAGGAGCCAAACTCACCCAGATACTCCTCGTCGAGAGTGCACATACCGACTCGAGCGAGCGCCGCGTGCCGATTTAGCACGTAGATGCGGCCGCCCTGGCCGATGGCGAGGTCCACAGGGTGCCCGAAGCCTCTGCCGGTCGGGTTGTTGTTCATTACGCCGATGGTCTTGAGATAGCTCAGACCAGGGGCATTTGCTCGATTGTCGCCGCTCAGTTGTCGCTCCTTGCCGGATGGGTACCGTGGCCCGCTGCTTCGCGCCGTGAGGCTACGCCCGATGGAACTCCTTTGTCGCCGCGATGAGGCCCAACAGCTCCGCGACGCGGCTGTCGGACTCTCCCCCTGCCGTCCGAGGTCGGAGGGTTACATCGCCCTTCTTGCTGACATGACAAACCAGCGCGTTGCGGGTCGACTCCTCCACCTTTGTCAGCGGGCCCATAAGGTCCAGGCAGCTATCAACCAGCTCCTCGGGAGTGAACGTGCTTCCAATCTCGTTGGCCAACCGGTCGATGATTTGCTGTACACCGGGCTTTTCGACGTCGTTGAAATGCTTTGCCGCGAAGTTCACCCTCTCCACTAGCGCTCCGCTGTTGATCCACTCAGTGCCCTCATGCCAGCCCTCCACCGACGGCGGCGCCAACAGGCTCTGCCCCATGTACCCAACCACCGCGTTGGCCTCCTTCATATCCAGCGTCGGCTCGGTAACTCCGCCTCCGAGCCGCATTGTGCCCGCTACGAACTCGGCGGGGCACTTCACGCGGGCGAACTGGGCCTCCTTGAAGAAATCGGAGTTGAATAGGACTCGCAGCATGGAGCGTATGTCGTGACCACTGTCCACGTATACGCCCGCCAACGTCTCGATGGCGTCTGGGTCCAGTGGTGGAGTGTAGGGCCACTGTGGGACCGGGGCCTCGTCCGCCACAAAGAAGTCGTAGATGTGCCTGGCGATGAACCTGGCGGTCGCGGGCTGGCGAGCGATTATCTCGATTACGTCCTCTCCGTTGAATGGCCCACTCTCTCCCAGGAACTCCTTTTCGCCGTGGTCGTGGTCGTAGTCCCGGTATTCGAAGTGCCAGGCGATTGCGCCGTACGGCCAGATCGAGGCCTTCATGGCCCTCGCGGCCATGTACTCCGCGTTGCCCACAGTCCAGCCCGTGAATGCCCGGGCGCACTGTTTGATATCGTCCTCTGTGTAGTTTCCGATTCCCATGGAGAACAGCTCGAGCAGCTCGCGGCCGAAGTTCTCGTTGATGGCCCCATTGTGATTGTCCTGGTTGTCCAGCCACATGATCATTATCGGGTCTCTGGATATCTCCAGTAGAAGGGCGTCGAACCTGCCCAGGCCGAATCGCCGGAACATGTCGATCTGGACCGCCAGCGACCGGGCCTGCTGGGTCTTGCTGAAGCTCGAGGCGAAGATGCCATGCCAGAAGAGGGCGATCTTCTCCTCAAGAGGACTGCTGGTGGTGGCCATCCGGTACAGCCACTCCATGGCCGGTGGGTCGGGAATGCGGGACTCGTGAATGTCGACGTGGTACCTTCGGATTACGTCGTCGCCGAGGCGCTGTGTGTCCTCAGGATTGAGCAGCTCTTCCACCGTCTCCTCGTAACCCCTGGCCAGACACTCCTCGAGCTCATCCCTGGAGGCGCCGAATCCTGCGCGGCGCATCAGATGCGCCATTAGATCTATCTCTTGCCTGCTGACCATCTCTTCACCGCCCAATAATGTCGAACTGTTCGAAGGCGCCGTTGACAACCGGTACCGGGTCCAGCCCAAGCCACCTCTCCAGTATTGTCGAGTAAGTGGAGCGGAAGTCGTTGTTGAAGTACAGGTCGCCCTGGAGCTGGTCGGCCGTCTTGAGTGAGGGGTACTCCCCGTACAGACCGCCCTCCACGGAGCCGCCGATGCAAAAGGCGACGCCGCCGGAGCCGTGGTCGGTGCCGGAACCATTGTCCTTGATTCGGCGCCCGAACTCCGAGAAGACCAGTACCAGCGTGTCTCGGTCCCGGCCATGGTCCTTGAGGTCGTCCATGAAGTCGCCAATCGCGGTGGAGACCTCGTGCCATAGCTTGTTGTGAACGGGAAGCTCGCCCCCATGGGTGTCGAAGCTGCCGTGCTGGGCGTAGTAGATGCGGGTCCCGAGGTCGGCGCAGATTACCTGGGCCGCGTCGCGAAGCCTCTGAGCGAACGGATTCGCCTCATACTCCACTTCCGAAACATAGCTCTCAGGCGCCGACCTGAGGATGTCCGCTCCCTTGAGGGCGGCCTCGCCGGTCTGTCCGATGAACTCGGACACGACGTCCCTTCCCTCGGCCCCGCCGTACATCTGTGAAAAGGTGTTGAGAGTGTCCAGCCGCGCCTGCTCGTCCTGAATGTCGGGGAACAGCCCGTAGGTCTCGAGGTTTCCTACGGACGCCACCGGCACCCCCACGCACGACAGCGCCCTGGGCAGCCCTCGGCCGAGGTTTAGGCCTGTGAGTACGTTCTCACCCCTTGGATCGAGGTCTCTGATCGCGCGTCCGAGCCAACCCTCCCCGATCACCTTCGTGGGTTCGGCGGTGTGCCAGATGTCCATGGCCCTGAAGTGGGAGCGGTTGGGTTCCGGGTAGCCAATGCCGTTTATAACGGCGACATTGCCATCGGCCCACAACCTCTTGATGGGGCCCATCTGTGGGCTCAGCCCCAGCCGGCCGTCGAGCTTCAGTACCTCGTCCTGCTTGTGGTGGACGGTGGGGCGGTAATCGTAGTAGAGCTCGTCGTCGTACGGAACGACCGTGTTCAGGCAGTCGTTGCCGCCGGTGAGCTCGACGACCACCAGCGACCTGTTTGACTTTTCGGAGACCATGAAGCCCTCCTCGGCGCATGTCGGGACGTATTCTCAGGCTCACGATGTTGTTCCGCATTCTAACCGCATTGTGGCCCGGAGTACATATGCCTTCACCCTGCCCAGGTCGCGACTCAGTATTCGATCCAGTCAAGACCTTCAGATGACGGTTAAGGGCGACTCATAGTCTTGGGTGGGGTCCCATTCTGTCAGGAGGGCCTTGGGATGTGGTTTGAGGCTAGCTACAGGGCCAGCGTCACGCGCTGCTACCCGCTGTCCCTTCGGACCCTGTGCATCTCCGCGATGGTCTCAGCGGTCGGTGGGTAGTACTTGCCCGGGGGAACGCCCTCGGCCCTTATCTTCTCCTTGACGTAGTTCTCCGCGTCCTCATGCTCGATCGCCCACTCGAGCGCCGCCTCCGCCATCCAGGAGGGCACCACCAGCACACCGTCGTTGTCCCCGACCATCACGTCCCCTGGACGCACCAGCGCCCCGCCGCACTGGAGCTGGACGTTCTCCTCCGCGGGGGTGTACTCGGGATTGCCGTGGAAGCTGCGGTGCTTCGCGTACACGGCCAGTCCATAGCCCTCGTCGACCATCACGTCGAGGTCTCGGATAGCGCCGTCCACCACGATGCCGTCGGCCTTGTTCATCGCAAGCTGAAGCAGCTTGACATCTCCGGCCGCCACGTCCTTTCGCACGCCGGATATGTCCACTACCAATACGTCGCCGGGTCCGCAGCGTCCCATAGCGACATACTCGGTGGAGTGTTCTCCTGCCGGTCTCTCGCTGATGAGATCGGCGCGTATGGGCAGAAACCTTAGAGTCCGAGCGCGCGCCGCCAGTCGTGTCCCAGGCGTCAGGTTTACGAGTCCCTCGCACACGTTGAAGGGGGACCCGAACTGTCGCACCGCGCTGTAGACGGTTGCCGTGGGCAGCGCCTTCAACCCGTCCAGCACGTCTTGGCGTACCTCCACGGGCCTCATGTCGAATTGGGGCATGGATGTTCCTCCTTGGGGTGTTCTCTCTGACAACGCGGATTATAGGTAGGCCGACCGTCGACGGTCAATCGAATGAACGTGTTGGCATTGCGAGTAAGCCTACCGAATTGTCCCTTCCCCCTTGATGGGGGAAGGTTAGAGCCTGCCCTGAGTCTGCCGAAGGGATGGGGGTGACGGCGCGGGCGCGACCACTGCCATTCCCAACACCTACGCCTGTCAGCCCTTTTCCTCAGGGGAAAGGTGAGAACGAAAAGACTCTGCGGGATGCGAGCCGAGACGGCGAACAGAAAGGGCCGGCGCCTGCCTCCCAAGAGAGGAGGCTGGAGCGGAAGATGGGATTCGAACATTCTGGCGTGTCGAGGGCCATAGACGATGTTTTCGTAGCTAGATGAGCCTCAATCGGTCTGTGGCGGGTTGTGCAAAGCTGTGGGCATTTTGGTCGGCATTACCGACCCATGACCGCTGAGAACACCCAATGCACTGATACAGCGCCGATTGCAAATGCAGTCGCAAATGTAATCACGGCTACGAGCATGTCTCGCAGGATTCTTCCCCAGCTATAGGTCAGCCGGAGCGGCCAGAATCTTTCTCGGCTTACATATGCTCCGGCTACATATCCCATTGCAACTGAGATTGTGCATGCAATCCCAATAACGAGCGTGTCCAGAAGCAGCACGGTTCTTCCCCACCTCTTGGTCGGCATTTGCCTCTTCCCCAAAGCCTAGCTCTCTGTCGAGTTGGTCGCGGAGTTCGGTGAGCAGGGCGTAATGGCGGCGGAGGGCGACGCGGGCGGTTGATGCGGTAGGCTAGGGCGAAGAGCTCGTCGTCGGTCATCGGCATTTACCTCCGATGCCCTTGCCCGGGCGTGTAGTCGTCCTTCAGCCAACGAATGAAGAACTCCGCCTTACCGATGAGGTAGCCTTCTGAGGCAGGTGAGAGCGTGGAATCCCTGACTTCTCTCTTGTACTCCTCGAACTGCTTCTCGATCCTTGTCAAGGTGTCTGCGTCTATTCTTGGCATGTGTCTCACCCTCCTTCGTTTTCTTCCAGCTCGATTGCTATGTCCCGTGCCTGCTGCTCGAGATCAGCTATACGCGTGGCGTGATCTAGCCGATGATGCGGCAGCTTCAGCGCGAGGGTGTTAGATCCGCGATGACGACGTTCGGCGTGGAGTAACTACCCTCTACGATTACCGCCGCGAGGACGGCCGATTGGGGAACCGTGAAGCTTACCCAGCCACGCACACTCTGTCCCCGAGCCAAATCGCCAGAACTGAATCGGGGCTCAATGTCCGCATATCCGCCGCGATCATACACGTACCCATCGCCGTCTTGCACTGAGAAGTAGAGCGGGTTGTAGGGGTCGTCACCAAGGAAAGCATGCTGCGTGATGTCGATTGCTATAAGCCGCTTGCCGGGGTCCACATCCCTTCTTGCGGGCGCGGGGTCTCGTATCTCGTTCACGGTGTATGTGCTGGCTCCGGCTGCCACGGCGCCAAAGATGACCGTCGGGGTGGGAGTGGGCACGGGAGCGATGACCAGCTTTGCGCGCCACTCTTTCATCGGCTCCTCGATGGCCTGGTAGGGCACGGCATAGAAGCTGAGCGTCTCGGTGCCGCGCGCGGTGTTGATACCCAGCACCCTGGCTTCGGGCATGGAAAACAGGGGGCCGCCGCTGTTGCCGGGGTTGAGCGGCGCCGAGTGAGGGATGAAATCGAGGTGTGTGCTGATCGCATCGGACTCGACGACCTCGCCGACGGTCGCGGTGACGCCGACCACCGAGCCGCGAGGATAGCCGACGGCCACGACCTGCGTTCCCACGCCAGGACTGATCGGCTCCCAGGGCAAGGCGGTGAAGTCGTAGGAGCAGCAGACCGCGAGGACGGCCACGTCCCTGTCCGCGTCCCACCCGAGCAGAAGCGCCTCGTAGGACTGGCCATCGATGAGGTACACGTCAATGGCGTTGGCGTCCTCGATGACGTGGTGGTTGGTGGCGATGAAGGCGGTGGTCTCCTCAATCGCGAAGATGAAGCCCGAGCCCGAACTGCGGTATCCCGCCTCAACCCTGACGATCCCGGCCTGAACCCGCTGCATCAGCTCCAACGGCGTTGATGGAGGGCCGAGGGGCGTGGCAGTGGGCACAGGCGTGGGCGTGGCGGTGGGTACAGACGTGGGCGTGGCAGTGGACATAGGCGTGGGCGTGGCAGTGGACACAGGCGTGGGCGTGGCAGTGGACACAGGCGTGGGCGTGGCAGTGGACACAGGCGTGGGCGTGGCAGTGGGCAACGGCGTCGACGTGGGAGTTGGTTCAGTCGTCACGGCTGGTGACGGTTCCGTCAATGCGAGTTTACAATCGGTGCTCAAGGTATGGTCGGAGGGGTCGACGCTGACATAGAACTGGCCCGTCGAGTTGTCGTTGGCAATCAGGTCGTCAAATTCCGCCGAGAGTCCGCTGAGACGTTCCCAGTAGCAGGAGCTCATGACGTCACTCCCAGCCTCGCCGCGATAGGTGCCCGGGGCAATGTCGCGGCCGACCAGGTACATCCCTGGCCCAATCTCCGTCAATGGCTGGGCCGGCGCCGGCCAGTCTTCAAGGGGAGTGATCTCGCAATCGGTCTTGAGGTACTTATCGGTAGGCTGTACTTCGAGGTAGAACTGGCCGGTCGCGTTGGCGTTGGCGATAATATCATCGAAGGTGCCGGACACCCCACTCAGCCGCTCCCAATAACAGGAGTTGAACAGGGCCGCTCCGGCGTGGCCCGCGTAGATGCCAGGGGCTATTTCACTGCCGACCGTGTACGTTCCTGGGTCGAGGCTCAGCTTGGGTTCGGGCGTCGGGGTGGGCACTGGTGTGAGTGTGCCCGCGGCCACGGATGCTGGCTCCAGCGTCGGAAACGGCGTGTAGGTCGGCAATGGCGTGTAGGTCGGCTGCGGTGCGGCCGCTGGCCCTGGCGTGGGTTCGAGCGTTGATTCGCACGCCAGCAGAACCAGCGCTCCGAGCACGGCCGCGGACAAAACGAAATGCAGTCCGGTTCCCACTTACGGCACCTCAGCACTCTCTTTTTCAGTGCCAATGTCGGAAAAATGTCGGCGTCAAGGCAGAAACCGCGCCTTGTCAGCTACGAATTGGGGAGGCTGGAGCGGAAGATGGGATTTGAACCCACGACCCTCTCCTTGGCAAGGAGATGCTCTACCACTGAGCCACTTCCGCTCTTGCTCCATGACAGCGGCCCGCTGGGCCGACACGTGCCGAGGGTCAGAATCGAACTGACGACACCAGCATTTTCAGTGCTGTGCTCTACCTACTGAGCTACCTCGGCTCCATAGATATGGTAGTGGTGTGTGTGCGTCGATGTCAACCGCTGGGAACGCTCCGAGCCTGTTTCACATTACTAGGTGCGCCCAAAACCGTCTCCCTCGCGAACAGCCTGCCCCCGCGCCCAACTCTGAACCTGCGGCCATCGCCTTGTGTTCGCCATATTGCTTAGCCAATGTCCCCCGGACGCCCCAACGCACACCCCGGCCGCACCCCCGCGCCCACACCCGATCCATTCGCTCCCCCGTACCCGAAAAAACGTCACTCTCCTGCGCCACCCGTTCCCACCCCTGCCCCATCCAACCTCTCACACGCCCCACCAATCCCCACGACTGCGCCATTTCTCCCCACCAATCCGCCCCAATCCCGCAATTTCGCCAACCCTCTTGAAACACCCGCACATCCGTGCTACCCTCGCCCACGTGAGGGACCGACCCCGCGGCCCGGAAACCCCTACCCCCACACGGGTAAGGCCCCAGGCATCGTAGGGACGTCGAAAACTGGTCACCGGCCACCGGCCACCGACCCGCCCCCTGTCCTACTCTGTCACGCGGCGCCACTTTTGTGTCACAACAACTGGCGCCCGGCATTACAGATTGGAGCAGGACCGGCGACACCCTCAGCTACGAGTCGCACAGAATGTCGCAGAAACTAACAGAATTCGCTGTCCCGTCTTCGCGAGAACAACGGAGTTGGGGGCACCCGGTAATCTGAAACAGGCCCGCAACCCGCGCCCGCCAATTCGCTTTGTCGGGCCGTTTGGTGTATTGTAAAGGGACTCGCGCTGCCCGCTTTCCCACGCGCGGGCGTCGCTCTAATGGAGGGACACGTTGGCCGATTACGACGTGTTGATTCTGGGTTCTGGGCCGGGCGGATACATTGCCGCCGTTCGCGCCGGGCAGCTCGGAATGCGCACGGTGGTGGTGGAAAACCGCGAACTGGGCGGCGTTTGCCTCAACTGGGGATGCATCCCCAGCAAGGCGTTACTCCGTAACGCCGAGGTGCTCGACACATTCCGCCATGCCAAAGAGTACGGCATCAGCTTCGACAACCTGCAGTTCGACTTCGGCCACGCCGTGGACCGAAGCCGCACGGTCGTCAGGCGGCTCACCAACGGCATCGGCTACCTGTTCAAGAAGAACAACGTGGCCGTCGTCAGGGGCACCGGCGTATTCGAGACAGCGAACAAAGTCTCGATAGCCGGAACGGGCCAGAGCCTGACCGCCGATAACGTTATCGTCGCCACCGGCGCGAGCCAGCGCTATCTGCCCAACCTTCCCATCGATCACAAGGTGGTGGTCACCAGCCGCGACGCCCTGGAGATGCGAGACGTACCCGCAAGGGTCGTAATCGTGGGCGGCGGCGCGACCGGCGCCGAGTTCGCCTACATCTATCGGGCCTACGGGGCTGAGGTCACCATCGTAGAGTTGCTGACGCGCATCGTGCCACAAGAGGACGAGGAGGTCAGCGAGCAGCTCGATCGGGCGTTTCGCAGGCAGGGCATAAAGGTGCTCGCCGGCGCGAGCGTCAGCAGCGTGAACGTGGTAGGCGGCACGGCGACGGTGGGCATATCCGCCGGCCTCCAGGCATCTTCCATCGAGTGCGACCGAGTACTGGTTGCCGTGGGTGTGAAGGGCAACACTGCCGGCATAGGCCTGGAGCGCGTGGGCGTCGAGACGATCAACAGCTTCGTCTCCATAGACGAGCGCATGCGGACCAACGTGCCGGGCGTGTACGCCATTGGCGACGTGACCGGCAAGATGCTGCTGGCCCACGTGGCCTCCGCGCAGGGCGTGGCCGCCGTGGAGCACATTGCGGGGCTGTCGCCTCCGGAGCTGAACTACTCCACAATGCCCCGGGCCATCTACTGCAAGCCCCAGGTGGCGAGCTTCGGGTTGACCGAGGCCCAGGCGCGAGAGCGCGGCCACAGCGTCAAGATCGGCAAGTTCCCGCTTTCGGCCAGCGGCAAGGCGATGGCGATGGGCGAGACGCTCGGCCTGGTCAAACTGGTGGTCAACGCTGAAACCGGAGAGATCCTCGGCGCGCACATGATAGGCCCCGAGGTGACCGAGCTGCTGGGCGAAGCGTCGCTCGTGAACCTGTTGGAAGGCACGACCGAGGAGCTTGGCTGGCTCGTGCATCCGCACCCGACCATTTCCGAGACTATCAAGGAGGCCGCGCTCGCAGCCGAGGGCGTGGCGGTGCACGTCTGAGCCGCGGAAAGCCAGAAGCGGAACTCGAAGCTCGAAGATTCCCTTTAGCCAGTTGGGATTGAACCATGCGCACGGCATCCAAAATCGAACAGAGCCAGATGACCGAGTATTACCGGATGATGCTGCTTATTCGCCGATTCGAGGAGGCGTGCGGACGACTGTACACACAGGGCAAGATAAGGGGATTCCTGCACCTGTACATCGGCGAGGAGGCCATCGCCACCGGCGCCATGTCCGCGCTCGATAAGACGGACTACGTGGTGAGCCACTACCGCGACCACGGTCACGCGCTGGCCAAGGGCATGGACCCGAACGTGGTTATGGCCGAGTTGTACGGCAAGGCCACGGGCAGCAGCGGGGGAAAGGGCGGCTCGATGCACCTTTTCGACGCGGAGACGAATTTCATGGGCGGCTACGCCATCGTCGGCGGCCAGTTGCCCATCGCGACGGGTCTCGCCCTTGCCAGCAAGTACCGCGGCGACGGGCGGGTCACGGTGTGCTTCTTCGGCGACGGCGCAGTCAACCAGGGCGAGTTCCACGAGGCGCTCAATCTCGCCTCTCTCTGGGGGCTGCCGGTGATCTTCTTCCTGGAAAACAACCTGTACGGCATGGGCACCCACGTGGAGTTGACCCACGCCGGCGGCCAGGACATTTACCTGGCCGCCGAGTCGTACAGGATACCCGCCGCGCAGATCGACGGTATGGACGTGCTGGCCGTGCGCGACGCCACGACAGAGGCCGTCAAGCGCGTGCGTGAGGGCAAAGGACCGGTGTTCCTCGAAGCCATGACGTACAGGTTCCGCGGCCATTCGATGTCCGATCCGTCCGCGTACCGCGCCTCGCTCGAGGTCGACCAGTGGCGCACCCGCGACCCCATCGACTCCTTCAAGGCGATGTCGCTAAGCGAGGATCTCATCACCGCGGAGGAGTTCGTGGGTATCGATCGCGAGGTCGAGGCCGCCGTCCAGGAGGCGGTACGATTCGCCGATGAGAGCCCCGTACCCGATCTCTCTTCCCGGTTCGACCACGTCTACGCCTGAGCCTGCCCAAAAGTCCCTTCCCCCTCGCAGGGGGAAGGTTAGGATGGGGGTCAGTAGGAGTCGCCCATGTCTCAACTGACGATGCGTGAAGCTATAGCCAGGGGACTGCGCGAGGCCCTGGAAGACAACGACGTCTTCCTGATGGGCGAGGACATAGGCGCCTACGGTGGCGCGTACGCCGTAACCAGGGGATTCCTGGATCAGTACGGCGCCGAACGAATCAGGGACACTCCCATATCCGAGGCGGTGTTTATGGGCGCCGCCGTCGGTGCGGCCATGGCCGGCATGAGACCAATTGTCGAGATGATGACCATCAACTTCACGCTGCTGGCCATGGACCAGATAGTGAACCACGCTGCCAAGCTGCGCTACATGTCCAACGGGCAGTTCAAGGTACCGCTGGTGATACGGACGGTCACGGGCGGCGGCGCTCAGCTTGCCGCTACCCACTCGCAGAGCCTGGAGGGCTGGTACGCGTCGGTGCCCGGCCTCAAGGTGGCGACACCCTCGACGCCGAGTGACGCGCTGGGCCTGCTCTCCACCGCGGTCGCGGACGACAACCCCGTGCTCCTGGCCGAACACGCGCTGCTCTACGGCACACGCGGCGAGGTGCCGGACGAGCGATACCGGGTGCCGTTCGGCCAGGCCAACGTGATGAGGCCCGGCGCGGACGTGACGCTGGTAGCGTATTCCCGAATGGTGCACGTGGCACTGGAGGCGGCAGAACTGCTGAACTCGACCAAGGGCATAGACGCGGAGGTCATCGACCTGCGCACGCTGCGCCCGCTTGACACCGAGACCGTGGTCGAGTCGGTTAAGAAGACGAACCGAGCCGTAGTGGTGGAGGAGACCTGGCGCACCGGAGGGTTCGCCGCCGAGGTCGTCAGCACCATACAGGAAGAGGCGTTCGACTACCTTGACGGCCCCGTCGTCCGGGTCGGCGGCGACGACATTCCCGCGCCCTACGCCAGCGCCCTCGAAGCCGCCTCAATTCCCAACGCTCAGCGCGTGGTCGCGGCAATCGAGAGGGCCTTCGGCATCTAGCCGGCGCTCTCCCTTCCCTTCCCTTCCGCGCCCTCCCTCGTCTCCAACCGAAGCGCCGCGTGAGGTGTCCGGGCGTGCCGGTATTTGACTAGTATTGAACATTTCACAAAACGTCTCCATTCTCTTGCTAGAACCGCGACGGAAACTGCCACTAAGATACGCTGATAGCGTTACGGTCAGCGTCCCCGATTCTGGCCGTGGAAAAACAGCATAGATACCTGAAGGGAGCGTCAATGACTACCGAATTGACCATGCCGCAGATGGGCTATGACATGCAAGAGGGAGTCATAGTCCGTTGGCTGAAGGCCGAGGGAGACACAGTACGAGCGGGCGAGCCTATAGCCGAAATCGAGACGGACAAGGCCGTGGTCGAATTTGAGGCGTACACCGACGGCATTCTCCAGAAGATCCTGGTATCCGAGGGGTACTCCGTGCCGGTTGGCCAGCCCATCGCAATAATCGGCCTTCATGCGACCGCGCCCGAAGGGCACGCGATCGACGCGATGAACAGTCCGTCCACGCCGCTCGTCGTGGCCGCTCCCGAGCCGGAGCGCACAGTTGAGCCGGAGACGGAACTCGAACCGGAGCCTTCCGAGCCGCCGGCCACCGCAAGCCTCTTCGTACGCGCTTCGCCCATGGCCCGGCGACTCGCGAACCAGCGCGGCATAGACCTGTCCCAGATCGAAGGCACCGGCCCGGGCGGCAGGGTTACCAGGGTTGACGTTCTGAACTTCAACACGGAGCCGGAACCTGTCGCCGAGGTCGAACCGGAACCCGTCGCCGAGCCCGAGCCGGAACCCGTCGCCGAGGTCGAGCCAGAGCCCGAACCGGAGCCTGAGCCGGAACCCGTCGCCGAAGTCGAGCCGGAACCCGTCGCCGAGGTCGAGCCGGAACCCGAAGCCGAGCCAGAACCCGTCGCTGAGGTCGAGCCCGAGCCGGAGCCCGTCGCTGAGGTCGAGCCCGAGCCGGAGCCCGTCGCTAAGGTCGAACCGGAACCCGTCGCCGAGGTCGAGCCAGAGCCCGAACCGGAGCCTGAGCCGGAACCCGTCGCCGAAGTCGAGCCGGAACCCGAACCGGAGCCTGAGCCGGAACCCGTCGCCGAAGTCGAGCCGGAACCCGAACCGGAGCCTGAGCCGGAACCCGTCGCCGAAGTCGAGCCGGAGCCCGAGTTGCAGGAGAACCTGGTACCACTGTCCCGGATGCGCCAGCAGATAGCCAGGGTTACCGTTCGCAGCAAGCAGGAAAAGCCCCACTTCTACGTGGCCGCCGACATCGAAATGACGGAGGTCATGCAGCTCCGCCGGCAGATCAACGCGGCGATGGAGGGATCCGGCCTGCGCATCACGGTGAACGACCTGGTCGTAAAGGCGTGCGTCGAAGCTCTCAAGGCCCACCCCATGTTCAACGCCTACTACACTGACGAGGGCATACAGCTTAACGACAGCATCAACGTGGGCATCGCGATGGCGCAGGAAGAGGGCCTGATCGTCCCGGCCATCATGGACTGCGGGAACAAGTCCCTGGGTCATATCGCCTCCACCATCAAGGACCTGGCGGAGCGCGCCAAGAGCGGTGCGCTCACTGCGCAAGAATACAGCGGCGGCACTTTCGCCGTGAGCAACCTGGGCATGTTCGACGTGTCGAGCTTCGTCGCCATCATCCACCCGCCGGCAACCGCCGTGCTCGCGGTGGGCACGGTCTCGAAGCGTGCCGTTGTGCGTGGCGACGAGCTGGCAGTCGCCGAGATGATGACGGCCACGCTGTCCGCCGACCACCGCGTCGTCGACGGCGCGGAGGGCGCCCGCTTCCTCATCGACGTCAAGGAGCGGCTGGAGAACCCGCTGAGCCTGGTAGTGTAGAGAGCACTCACCGAGCCGCCATGCCGCGCCGCGCCGGATGACCGGCCCGCGGCGCGGCTAATGGCGACTTCCCGCGACCCCGAAAACGCACGGGTCGCGGGAAGTCGCGAGCACTGAGGACATTCGGAGTGAGCTACGTTACCGGCGCGAACGTCTACCTCGTAACACGCCCCTCGGTCGACTGGCAGGCAGTCGAGGCATTCCTGAATGACGAGCACCTGCCCCCGCTTACCGAGAGCATACGCGCGGGGCAAGACGACGCCCTGGCCGCGATCGAGATTTCGGCGCGGCTGTGCTACATGAGCTACGGCCGGGGACGCCGGCACATAGAAGATTTCATACACAACCTGCTGTCGTCGAGCGACGGCAGCGTGTTCGAGCACGTCAACTACGGCTTCGTGTTTACGGGGGTCTCCCGCAGCCTGACACACGAGCTGGTCAGGCACCGCGCGGGGTTCGCCTACAGCCAGCGTTCGCAGCGCTACGTCGACGAGACGGAGGCGGCGTTCGTGGTGCCGCCCGCGCTCGCAGACGACGGCCCGGAGGCCGCGGAGGCGCGCCGTCTTCTGGAAGCGGCGCTGGAGACAGCCGCCGGCAGCTACGCCGACCTGACTCAGGCGCTGGATACCTTGTTGCCGCGCTCCTCCTTCTCGTCCAACACCGACCGCAGAAAGGCTGTGCGGCAGGCGGCGCGGGCCGTGCTGCCGAACGCGACCGAGACCAAGATTTTCGTGACCGCGAACGTGCGGGCGTGGCGCCACTTCATCGAACTGCGTGCCGCGCCCTTCGCCGATTGGGAGATCAGGCAGCTCGCTATCAAGGTGTTGCGGATGCTACGGGATGAGGTGCCCATCCTGTTTGACGACTTCGTGGTCGAATCGCTTCCCGACGGCACTGAGACGGCTAGACCCGAGTACTCGAAGGTCTGACGGCCACCCGCAAGTACCGCCGCAAAAGAACAACGGCCCGTGCGGGCGGTTCATCAAACCGCGTCTACGGGCCGTTGCCGGCGGGGTGGCGTCCCAAGGCGTGCGAAACGCCTCGGAACCGAGGGGCCGGGGAATGGGTCCCCAGCCCCAAGACTGTTACTTTTCGATTGGCGCCCCAACGATGCTTCCCCACTCCGTCCAGGAGCCGTCGTAATTGCGCACGTTGTCGAAGCCCAGAATCTCCGACAGTACAAACCAGGTGTGCGACGACCTTTCTCCGATGCGGCAGTAGGCTATCGTCTCGCGGTTTCCGTCGATACCCTGGGCGCCGTACAGCTCCCTGAGCGCCTCCGCGGACTTGAAAGTCCCGTCCCCGTCAACCGCCGACGCCCACGGGATGTTCGAAGCGCCGGGGATGTGCCCGCCGCGCTGTGCGCCTTCCTGCGGCAGGTTGGGCGGAGCCAACAGCGCGCCGCTGAACTCGTCGGGCGACCGGACGTCTACCAGGGCGATGTTGCCCTCGTTCGTCGCGGCGAGCACGTAGTCGCGGTAGGCCCGGATGTCTTCGTTGGGCTCCGACGCGGTGTAGCTCTTCGCCGCGTGGCTCGGCACGTCTGTCGTAAGCGGGCGTCCGTCGGACTCCCAGCGAGCGCGGCCTCCGTTCATCAGGCGAACGTCTGCGTGGCCGTAATAGGCCAGCTGCCAGTAGGCCCAGGCGGCGAACCAGTTGTTGTTGTCGCCGTACAGCACCACCGTCGTGTCGTTGTCGACTCCCGACTCGCCGAGCAGCCCTTCTACTTCTTCCTTGTTTATGAGATCTCGCCGCACCGTCTGCTGCAGCTGTGTCTCCCAGTTCCAGCCAACCGCTCCGGCGATGTGCCCCTGCTCGTACGCAACTGTGTCCACGTCCACCTCGACGAGGCGCACGTTCGCGTCGCCGCCGTGGTCGGCAACCCACTGCGTGCTAACCAGGGACTGAGAATCGGGATAATCGGCCATTTACGCACCTCCAATGCTGCTTCAACCCAAACATTTCCGACGCCACATAGTATATACGAATTCGCGCGGTATGTATCGGGGGCGAATTGGCGACGCCTTTCCCGTTCGGGCAGCCCTGGTAGTAGGCCGTCTCGCCGCCTTGACATACTCCTCCGCCGCCAGTTTACTGTGTCTGTCACAAACTAACATTGAAAGAACCCACCACGCGCGTCCAATTCGGGAGCGCACCGCGGTTGGGCATTTCATCAGAGGAGGCCGGCCCCATGAAGAAAGTGTTGATAACCGGGATGAGCGGGCTAATCGGCGGTCTGCTGAAGGACCATCTGCTCGAAGCGGGGGGGTACGAATTGACCGCGCTGAACCGCCGTGCTGTCGATGGCATTCCAACCGTGCAGGCTGATACAGCCGATCTGGAGGCGATTCGGCCGGCCTTCGAGGGCCAGGAGGTCGTCGTTCACCTGGCGGCCTATCTCGGAGCGCAGGACTGGGAAGGCCAACACGCCGGCAACGTTCTGGGCGCGTACAACGTATTCGAGGCCGCCCGCGAGGCCGGGGTCAAGCGGGTAGTGTTCGCGTCCAGCGGCAACGCCATACGCGGATTCGAGCGCGTGCCACCCTACTCGCACATAGCGGCCGGCGAGTACGACAAGGTGCCGCCCGACTTCCGCAGGCTCACCCACCACGACGTTCGCCCGGAGGCGCTGTATGGCGCGGCGAAGGTCTGGGGCGAGGCGCTCGCCCGGCATTTCGCGGACGAGTACGGCATCAGCATGATCTGCGTTCGCATCGGTTCCGTCACCACCGGCAACCGACCGCGCACCACGCGCGAAAACGCCATCTATCTGAGCCACCGCGACATTTCGACGCACCTCAAGGCGTGTATCGACGCGCCCTACGACCTCGACTTCGACATCTTCTTCGCGGTCTCCAACAACACCTGGAACTACAGGGACCTCTCCCACGCCAAAGAGATGCTCGGCTGGGAACCGGAAGAGACCGCTGACGACAAGCTCTTCACGGGCTGAGTCGAAGTCGCGGCAGCCCGGCGGTTCAGGCCGTCGGGCTGCGCGGAGCCGCCGCCACGTCAGTTCCGGTATCCGGTAGCACCCGTGCGTCGAGGCGCGGCGAAACGTCATCGGCGTCGTCCCGGGACATGAACAGCGCCGGAACTATGGCGATGAGGCATGCCGCCATGGCGATGAGGAAGAAGCTGCTGAACAGGTTCAGCCCCGCGTCGGTGAGCTGAGAGCTGAAACGCTCCTGCGCCTGCGCGGCCGTCTCACCCGCCGACGGCATGATTCGAAGGCCCGCTATCAGCTCCTGGAACCGGCCGGCGCCCCAAGCGGCCAGCGCCGCCAGACCCAGGGTCATGCCTACCACGCGCATCGCCGTGACGAGGCCCGCGGCCGCGCCGCGCATACCGGGGGGAGCCGGGTTGGTGGCGGCGAGCGTGATGGGCGCTATGACCAGCCCGAATCCGAAGCCGGCAGTCGCCAGGTGAATCGTCAACTGCGGGTCCCCAACGTCGATTTCCCAGCCGCTCATCAGCCAGTAGCCCAGCGCGCAAAGCGCCATCCCGGCCACCGTTGGAACGCGGTAGCCGAGTCGCCCGCACATTATGCCGCCGAGCACGGCCCCGAACGGCATCGCCGCCGTCATGCGCATCAGCCGCAGCCCGCCCTCCAACGGCGTCAACTGCAGCGCGGTGCTCGCCATCAGGGGCACGGTTATCATGCCGATTATGAGCGCGCCGCCTACGAGGAGGTGGGAAATGTTCGCCGCGCTGATCGCCGCGCGCCTGAATATGGCAAGCGGTATGAGCGGGGAATCCGTGCGCCCCTGGCGCAACACGAACAGCACGAGCGCCGCGGCGGACGCCCCGAGGTACGCGGTCATCAGCGTGTCCGGGGAGCCTATGCGCGCCAGTCCCAGCGTCACGGTGCCCAGGGCGACGGCCAGCAGCGCGCCGCCGACGTAGTCGATGCGTCCCGGGAACAGCGGGCTGGGCCGCACGAGCCAGAGCACGAACGCTATCGTTAGTAGGCTCAGTGGTATGTTGACCCAGAAGATCCACTGCCATTCCAGGTATCGCGCAATCAGGCCGCCCCACAGCGGGCCGATGACTCCTCCAGCCTCGGCCGCGCCGCCCACGATTCCCAGGGGAAGCCCGCGGCGCTCCGGCGGGAACAGGTCGCCGACGATCGCGATGGAAATCGGCACCAGCGCGCCGGCGCCCACGGCCTGCAATACACGCATGGCGACGAGCCACGACAGCTCGGTCGTGAGCGCCACCGCCGTGGACCCCGCCATGAACAGCACGGTACACGCAATGTAGGCGCGGCGATGGCCCACCACGTCCGACACCCGGCCTATGAGGGGCATGGCCGCCACGTAGCCAAGCAGATAGCCGGTGATGATCCAGCTCGCCTGATCGACCTCCTTCACCACGTCGACCTTCATGTACGCCATTATCTGCGGCAGCACGGTCACCACCACGGTCTGGTCGTCGGCGGCGACGAACACGCCCAGGCAGACAGGAATGAGGGCAACGTAGGGGGCGAATCGGCGGGGGGCGGCCTGCTTACGCGAGGCGTTTCGATTGAACAACGGACGCCAGCCCTAAAGCGGTGGCTCGATTTCGGGGGGCTCGTTGAAACCCGACAGCGTAATCTCGCGAACGGTGCCCGGCGGTTCCCGCTCGGTAACCCGGCCCTCCATCTTCACGCTGCGCATCAGGTAGCTCTCGGCGTCCAGCGTCAGCTCCACCGACACCCAGTCGCTCTCGTCATCCGAGCTGATGGTGTCGCCGAAGATGGACTCGAGCGCCTGGGGCGGCAGCAGACCGGCGATACGCCACCCGGACTCGTCGCTGTCGATGAGCATAGGTTTCGAAATGCTGCCGACTATGTTGATAATGCCCCTTTCAGGGCTGAAGAAGGCGATGGGATTGATCTCGGCGGGCACCACTTCCCAGTTCCCCGAAAAGGGGTTGGTCATGAAGTTGTCCTCGCCGATGGAAATGAAGCTGGCAGTTATGTAGATGTTTCCGAACACTCCTCCGAACTCGACCGCCAGCCTGTCCGGCTTGACGACGTCGCCTTCCGCGTCGTGTATCAGCAGCGCCTCCAGCATGGGCGTGCCGCCCTCGGGGTGTGACAGCGCGAAGTGAAACGAATCGAGGTCTCCCAAAGCCTGCGCCGCCCGGCTCACCAGCGCCGCAGGATCGACAGGGGTGGGGGTGGGCGTGGTTGGCGGGATCTGCTCGCCGCAGCTCAGAATAGCGGCCGCGGCCGGAAGCAGCGCCGCCGCGAGAATAGACTTGAGGATAGTTCGCATAACCTACCCGCACAGTTAGACAGACACTTGCCAAGGCGAAGTCTAGCACAGGTCGGAATTGGCTGCTACGCTAAGAGGTGACCGGCAGACACAGATAAGGCCCCGCCTGTGACCAGGCGGGGCCTCTCCTCTAGGTGTCTACTCTACTGGCCGGGGTGCGCTCAGCTGCGGCGTCCCCTGATTACCTGGGTGGCAACCACTGCCGAACCCGACACCAGCAGCACGATCGCGGCGATCATTGCCATCTGCGCCATCATGGGAATGGCGGGCTCGCCAACCACGGGCGGCTCCGGCGGCAGAATCGGATCGGGCTCTACAATAATCACCTCGGGCGGTCTGGGCGTCTCCACCGAGAAGGTGGCAAGGCCCTGGGCCGCAACGTACGCCTGGTTCGCTCCGCCGAGTCCGGAGGCGCTAACGCCATTCAAGGCGGACCCAAGCTGTCCGGTTACGCTGCTCAGAACGCTCTTGGCGACTTGCAGGTCCGCGGCGGACATGGCGGTTCCGGCGCTCGCCTTGGCTTCCGTCGCCCAGTCGCTGACGTTGTTGACGGCAGTCGCGACGCCACCGGCGCCCTCGTACTCCGCCACGGTCATGCTGGCGCTGTCCGCCAGTGCCAGTACGCCGTCGTCAGCATCGATGATGTCGATTGCCATCTGGGTGTAGCTGTTCAGGTCGGCTGCGGAATCGGCCATTCTGGCCTTCTCCGCCGCCTGGAGCGCGGCCATGACCTGATTCCTGAGCTTGGCCACAGAACCGGCCGCCGGGTCGTCGTCGGACTCCACGACCAGCATCCGCGCGAGAGCCAGGTTCTCGTCACCGGCCAGGTAGCCGATGAGCGGGATTTCCATACTGGGAGCTGACGCGTCAGGCGCCGACTCAACCGTAATCGCGAACCCGCCGTAGCTTGCCAGCAGGTTGTCGCCAGCGCTCGAGACGTAGGTGTGGTTGGCGCTGCCGTCGAGGGCAACCGTGATAGCGCCAACGTTTGTCTTGACCGAGCCGTCGTCGGAAATGAGCCATGCGACCAGATAGGAACCCTCGGCGGGCAGGGATACGTCCTCCAAGGTGACCGTGAGCACGTCTCCCAGTGTGTTGCCGTCGGATACGGCCGCCGTGCCTTTAACGCCATCGCCGTTCGCAGCCTGCGCCAGCCCGGCAGGAACGGAAAATAACAGAATAAGAGCGAAGAAAACCAGTAGCTTGGATTTTGCCATGGAAGGTCTCTTGCCTCCTTACCCAAAAAAGAGATTTGGCGTGCGCCTACATAACACTACCACAAGCTTGGGGCTAAGCATAGGCTTTTATGCGCAATTTACGGCGAATTCCTACCAACTGCGCGCCCCGAACGCCACCCTCCAAGTCTGCCTAGCCGGAAGGCGCGGCCTTCGCCGCCGCCGCCGGCCGCGTGGGCTGGCGGGCGAGCAGAACCAACGCCATAGACAGGATGGTCGCTGCCGAAAAGCCGAGGAACGCCATCTCGTAGCTGCCTGTCTGGTCGAATACGAAGCCGGATATCACGGGTCCAATTATGATTCCGATCATCTGTATGCTGCTGCGGAAGCCCTGTATCGTGCCGTAGGAGCGCCGCCCGAAGTACTCGGCGAACAGCGCCTGCGGCAACACCGATATTCCGCCCTGCGCCGCCGCGTACACCAACAGCGCCGGCAATGCGCTCTCTATGTCGGTCGCACGCGCCATCATCACTATGGCAACCGTCATCAGCACCAGTGACACCGCCATTACGTAACGCTTGTTAACGTAGTCGCCCAGCGCGCCGAGTCCGAGCCTGCCCGGTATGCTCATCCAGCCTGCCGAACCCGCGAGGAAGGCGGCGAAGACCGGCGACGCGCCCAGGCCCTCGAAGTAGGGAACGAGGTGCAACCCGACGCCTCCGCTGACGAGGGATCGCGCGGCGACGGACAGCGTCAGGTACCAGAAGCTGGACGTGCTCATCGCCTCCCGCGCCGAAAAGTCGG
The DNA here is from genome assembly GCA_965262385.1 of Dehalococcoidia bacterium. GTDB lineage: Bacteria > Chloroflexota > Dehalococcoidia > Lucifugimonadales > CATOSD01 > CATOSD01. The sequence continues at coordinate 1,630,801 of CBDHFB010000016.1, forward strand.
CTGAAAGGTCGGGGGACATGACCCTGGCCTGGCCCGCGCCGCCCGCCTGACGCCTGGGCCGGTCGCCATCGGGCATGTAGCCGTAAGGCTCGGGGCGGTGCCGCATGACCAGCCCGATGGGCGTGCCCATCACGAACACGAATATGCCCACTATGAGCGCAGCCGTGCTCCAGCTGTAGCGCTCGACCAACCAGCCCAGCACCGGCACGAACAGCCCCCCGAGCCCGACGCCAGACCACATTATCCCGAATGCCAGGCCGCGCTTGCGGTTGAACCAGTTGGCGACGGCCGTAGTCATGGGCATGCCCATGCCGATGCTGTTGCCCAGCGAGATCAGGAGCACATACACGAGCACGAAATGGAGAAAGTTGTCGACGCGGCTGAAGACGACATAACCGAGGGCCATGATGGGAACGCCGATAAAGATGAGCCTTCGCGGCCCGAGCCTGTCGACGAGCCAGCCCTCGACCGGGCCGAACAGCCCGGACTCCAGCCGCGCCAGCGAGAATGCGACGGAGATCTGCGTGCGGTTCCAGCCGAATTGATTTTGCAGCGGGATGATAAAGTTGCCGAAGCCGTGAAAGTTGACTCCGGCAGAGAAGGCCATGCCAAGCCCGCCGGCAAGCACAATCCACCAGCCGTAGAATATGCGCCTGCGACGCGCACGTGGACGACGGGACGGCGTCGCCGGCGCGTCCTGCCGGCTCTCGCCGCTCCTGAAGCGTCCGAATATGTTCACGTGACGCGGTCTCTCATGCTATCTCTCGCTACTCGGCGGCCCTGATGCCTCGTGTCGAAACACGCCGCCGATTCTATACCACTCGCCTGAAAGTGGCTATCGAGCAGGAAGCCACCGGGAACGCCGCGGTGCGCCTCTGCCCATTTCCATGCTAGGCCCGCGTGAGAGCGCGGACTCGCTCCACGAGCGCGGGCAGCGACCGGGCCGTGGAGCTGCGGAGCACAACGTCCGCCAGAGGGGTGAGCGGAGTGTCGTCGGGGTTAGCCTCGATCAGTAGCCCGCCGTAGGCCTTCACCGTTTCGGGGAAGCTCGCGGCAGGGTACACGGTCGCCGACGTTCCCGCCACGATGATGCAGTCGCACCTTTCCGTTTCCGCGAAGCACCGGGCGAGCACGCTGCGGGGTATCGGCTCGCCGAACATCACCGTGTCGGACTTGACCACCGCGCCGCACTCCGGGCAGTCCGGACGGCCCTCGTGCATCTCTTCAAATTGTCGCCGAGCCCAGCGCGCCTCGCACCCGATACACCTCATCTTGGTGCGGTTGCCGTGGATCTCGGTGACGTGCTTGGAGCCCGCCGCGTTGTGCAGGTCGTCCACGTTCTGTGTGATGATCATGCGCAGCGCTCCCATCGACTCGAGCTCCGCCAGGGCGTAGTGGCCCGCATTGGGCACGGCGCTCTCTATGGCCGCGCGGAAGTGGCTCCGTTCCGGGCCGGATTCCAGATCGCGCTGCTTTCGCATGTAACCGGCGGGATCCGCCAGGAACTCCTGGTAGCCCGTCATGCTCGGTTCGCCTATGCGCGTCCACAGTCCGCCCTCTCCCCTGAAAGTGGGGATGCCACTGTCGACCGACAGGCCCGCGCCGGTGAGAGCGACCACATAGGTCGACTCCACTATCAGCCTGGCCGCGAGGTCGAGCGCGTTCTCGAGGTTTTCATCCATCGGGTGGCCTCCTGCAAGTTGTCCGGCGAGGTCTTCACTCGCGCGATACACGCCCCCGGTCGACGACGAACCGGGACATGCCGGCGAGGAATCGGCTTTCTATGGCGCCGGGGTCGGCGGTGCTGATTATGCACTGTTCGTAGTTGGAAATTGCCGACAGAACGTGGGAGCGGCGTGCGGCGTCCAGCTCCGACAGCACGTCGTCCAGCAGCAGCACCGGCTGTTGGCCGCGCCGTTCGGCGATGTGGGCTGCCTCCGCGAGCTTGATAGCGAGCGCCGCTGTGCGAACCTCTCCCCGAGAGGCGTAGGACGCGGCGCTCGCGCCGCCGGCCAGCACAAGCACGTCGTCGCGGTGCGGCCCCGCGAGCGTAACGCCCTGGGCGATCTCCCGGTCGAGCCGCTCCTCGATGACGCGCCGAAAGGCGTCCGCGAACGCCTCTGCGCTCTCGTCCTCGCCTGCGTCGACGCTGGGCCGGTACACCAGATCGAAACTTTCGACCCCACCGGACAGCTCCTCGTGAGCCGGTCGCGCAAGCCGCGACAGGCTTTGCACCGCGCTGCCGCGTCCCTGGGTTACGCGCTGCCCCTCTACCACCAGTTGCTGATTCCAGAAGTCCAGCTCGTCGGGGCGCGACCTCCCAAGGCGCACCATGCGCAGCAGACGGTTTCGTTGACGCACGATGTTCTGGTAGCGCTGCAGGGAGCGCAGGTAACCGCGGTCCAGCTGGGAGATGAGTATGTCGAGGTAGCGCCTGCGCACGGACGGGGGACCGTAGACGAACTCGAGGTCGCTCGCGGTAAACAGCACCGCGTTAAGCTGGCCCACCATCTCGGACGCTCGCCGGTCGACGCCGTTGACTCGGTAGCGTTTCTGGAGCGGCCCCTCGCCCACCGTGCCGGTCGGAACGCCGGCATCGGGCCCGGCAAGCGGCGGAAGTTGCGCAAGGTCGATCTGCACGCGCAGTGACTCGGCGCCGCGCACGAGTCTGGCCGCAACGCGGGTGTGCGTCGCAAGGTCCGGGGGCTGCCGGCGCACGAACTCCCTATCCGAGGCGGCGCGGGGCGATTTGGCGATTGCCAGCAGGTACACCGACTCCAGCAGGTTGCTCTTGCCCTGACCGTTCGCCCCGGATACGAGCGCCATGCCCTGGCCGAGCGACAGCTCCAGGCGCTCGTAGTTGCGGAAGTTGACAAGGTCCAGGTGTTCGATATAGATTGTGCGACCTCGGTCCGCACCCTGCTGTTCCGTCTGCCCGGCCAGGAACCCAAACGTTTGCCAGGAGTGGACGACCCGGCTTCAGGATACACTCCCCTGTGCTTTTCGTTCGGCCATGGCCAGGAATTCCTCTTCGTTGATTACCGCCACGCCCAGCTCTTCCGCATCCTGTTTCTTGGAGCCGGCGTCCTGGCCCGCGATCAGGAAGTCGGTGCGGCGGCTGACGCTACCGCTGACGGCGCCGCCCAATTCCTTTACGCGACCCTCGATCTGGGACCGGCTGAAGCTCTGTAGCCGGCCGGTTACCACGAAGCGCTTACCCTTGAAGGGTTGATCCGAAAGCTCGGCGGGAGCGTCGTCGGCAAGGCGCACGCCGGCGGAGCGCAGCTTTTCGACTACGCGCAGGTTGCTCTCGGCGCCGAAGTAGGCCATCACGTTCTGGGCGATCTTCGGACCGATGGCGGGCACCGACTCCAAGTCCTCCTGGGTCGCGGCGCTCAGCGCGTCGATAGTCGGGAAGTGGCGGGCGAGCAGCGCGGCCACCTCGGAGCCAACGTGCCGGATGCCGAGGGCCGCGACGAGCCGCGCGAGCGGGCGCTGCTTGCTGCGCTCTACGGCCTCCAGCAGGTTGGCGACGCTCTTTTCGGCCATGCGGTCGAGCTCCAGAAGCGCTTCCTTGTCCAACCGGTAAAGGTCTGCTACGTCGGCGACCATGCCCTGTTCGACGAGCATTTGCACCTGCTTGCCGCCGAGGCCCTCAATGTCCATTGCCCCTTTGCTCACGAAGTGTTCAACCGAGCGGACGAGCTGCTCGGGACAGGAGGCATTGACGCAGTAGTACATGGCCTCGTCTTCGGGCCGCACTATGGGCTGGTCGCATTTGGGGCAGTTCGCGGGGAACTCCGGCGTGACCTCGCAGCCCTTGCGGCGTCCGGCGATGGCGGACACTATCTGGGGTATCACCTCACCGGCCCGCTCGACTATCACCCAGTCGCCTACGCGCAGGTCCTTGGAGCGCACGTAGGCCTCGTTGTGGAGCGTGGCCTGCTTGACGGTAGCACCGCCAATGTCCACGGGTTCGAGCACGGCGTAGGGATTGATGCTGCCCGTCCGACCCACGTTGAAGCGCACGTCGAGCAGCCGCGTCACCGATTGCGTGGCCGGGAACTTGTAGGCCACGGCCCAGCGCGGCTCGCGGCCCACCACGCCAAGGTGGGCCTGGTAGTCGAGGCGATTGACCTTGACGACCACACCGTCGGCGGCGACGTCGAGTGTTTCCGCCCGCTCGACCCACTGCCTGTAATAGTCGACGGCCTGCTGGGGCGTTGACACGAGGCGGTTGTGATCGCTGACCTTGAAGCCAAGCTCTTTGAGAAATTGCAGGGTGTCCCAGTGGGTTTCGGGCACGGCGGCGGAATCCGCGTGGCCTAGCGAGTAGATGAACACGTCGAGCGGACGGGTGGCGGTCGCGCGCGGGTCGAGCTGGCGCAGCGAGCCTGCCGCGGTGTTCCGCGGGTTGGCGTAGGCGGGCTCGCCCCGGGCGACGCGCTCTTCGTTGAACCTGGAGAACAGCGACTTGGGGAAGTACACCTCGCCACGCACTTCCAGCCGTGAGGGCGGGCTGCCGCCCAGCAGCCGAAGCGGTATGCTTCTTATCGTGCGCAGGTTGGAGGTCACGTTTTCGCCAACCAGGCCGTTGCCGCGTGTGGAGCCTTGCACCAACCGGCCGTCCTCGTAGGTAAGCGCCACTGCCAGGCCGTCGTACTTCAGCTCGCAGACCAGCTCAAAGTCGTCTCGCTCCAACAGCGCGGCGACGCGGCGGTGCCAGGAGTAGAACTCCTCCTCGTCGAAGGCGTTGGCAAGGCTCAGCATCGGCCGGGCGTGCTCCACCGGCTCGAAGCCCTCCGCGGGCTCCGCGCCCACCCGCTGCGTCGGCGAGTCCGGGGTTACCAGCTCCGGATGCGCCTGCTCCAACTCGCGCAGGTCCTTCATCAGCGCGTCGTACTGGCCGTCCGCGACTTCGGGGCTGTCCAGCACGTAGTAGAGATAGTTGTGGCGGTCTATCTGTGCCCGAAGCTCCTGAGCTCGCGCCTGTGCAGTGGTCGTTGCCATGGTGTACGTCACCCCTGGGCCGGCCCACGCCCGCGAGTGGCCCGGGCCGATTTAGGTCTTTGGCGTAAGTATAATTCAAAGGCCTCTGACGACGCTTGCTCTAGACTATGCCCCAATTGCTGGATATACTCTTGCCAGCACGAAGGATTACTTGGAGAGCCACATTGCCCCAATCAAGAGAGTACGAAGAGTTCGTGGCGAAGTATCCCCCGCTCAAGGCCATCGGCAACACGCCGATGGTGGGGCTGGACCTGCCCTTCGACGTGGGCGACGCGACGGTGAGCGCCAAGTGCGAGCACCTGAACCCCGGCGGGTCGATCAAGGACCGGCCCGTGCTCAGGATGCTGGTGGAAGCCATCCTGTCGGGCGAACTGACCAGGGAGAAGTCCGTCATCGACGCGACTTCGGGCAACGCGGGAATCGCCTACGCGATGATAGGCGCGGTGCTCGGGTACAGGGTGACGCTGGTGATGCCTGAGAACGCCAGCGAAGAGCGCAAGAAGCGGCTCCTGGCGCACGGGGCCGAGATAATCTACACGGACCCGATGCTGGGGTACGACGAGTCGCTATACGAGGTCAAGCGGCGCTACGAGCAGTCGCCGGATTCCTACTTCTACTGCGACCAGTACAGCAACCCTTTCAACCCGCAGGCCCACTACGACACCACCGCGGAGGAGATACTCCGGCAGGCGCCCGACATCACGCACCTGGTGGCCGGCGTCGGAACGGGCGGCACCATTTCGGGCGTGGGCAGGCGGCTCAAGGAGCACAACCCGAACACCAGGGTCATCAGCATCAACCCGCCGGAGTGGCCCGGCGTCGAGGGCCTGAAGCCTCTGGAAGAAGGGCACATAATTCCGCAGACGCTGGACTGGTCGGTCGTGGACGAGATGCTGGACGTGGACGTGGACCGCTCATACGAGATGTCGCGCCGCCTCGCCGCCGCGGGCCTGTTCGCCGGCCAGTCGTCGGGGGCCTACATAGAGGGCGCATACCAGGTGGCGGCGCGGGAGCGCGGCGGCCACCTGGTGACTATATTCAACGACATAGGCGAACGCTACTTCAGCACCGGCATGTGGGGCTAGAGCCGATCCTCATTCCAGCCCACTCTTCCGCGACGTGACCTCGCACACCGGCGCCTCGCCCCCTTCCCCTCTCCACTCTCCCTCCACACCTCCACTTGTCTGCCGGAACGTCGCCCCTCCGCATCTCGACCCAGACCCGCCCCTCGCACGCCATTCCCGGCGCGACCGAGGATTACAGGAACCTTGCCCCAAAACGCGCCTAGCCAGCCTCGCCGCCCCAAATGTAATGTTCTGTAACTGACGTAAAGATACCTGACTGAAGTTACGCCATTCCGTTTGGGAAGAACTTTTGGGGTGCATGGGTGAGAGTGTTCTGGAGGACAAGTCCAAATGCGGCGTGAGGGTGTTGAGTAGAGATCGGCGGTGCGTGACACGAGAGCGATAGTCCGCGTCCGGCCGTTCCTCGCGGTTGCAATCCTGGCAGCGGCCCTGGGCGTCGCCGCCTGCGGCAATCCACCGCCGGCGACCCCTACGCCCAACATAGCCGCCACCGTCGAGGCCGCCGTCGCCGCAGCACTGCCCGTGCACGTGCCCACGCCCACACCCGACATCGCCGCCACCGTCGAGGCCGCCGTCGCCGCTGCGCTGCCCGCACAATCGCCCACGCCCACAGCGAACATCGCCGCCACCGTCGAGGCCGCCGTCGCCGCTGCGCTGCCCGCACAATCGCCTACGCCCACGCCCGACATCGCCGCCACCGTCGAGGCCGCCGTCGCCGCTGCGCTGCCCGCACAATCGCCCACGCCCACAGCGAACATCGCCGCCACCGTCGAGGCTGTCGTCGCCACCGCGCTGCCGAGGGCACAGCCCGACATAGCCTCGACGGCAGCCGCCAGCGTGCTGGCGACGGTGATCGCGTCTCGGCCCACACTGACACCGATACCGACCCTGACGCCGACGCCCTTACCCACTGCCACTCCGCTTGTCGCGCCGACGCCCTCGCCCATTTCAGTGACGCCCACCCTGCCCGCCCAGGTCGTTGAGAGGAACAGCCTCTCTGTCGAGGAAATCGTCACCAAGGCGAGGCCGAGCGTCTTGCGCATTGTGGGCGAAAGAACTGCGGGCACCGGGTTCGTGGTCGATACGGCCGGCTACATTCTCACCAACGAGCACGTTGTCGCTGGGCAGTCGCGTTTGACCGCCATATTCGACGACGACACCAGGTTGAGAGCGCGAGTGGTTTCCGCGGACGAGCAGCGAGACATCGCCCTGCTGAAAGTGGATGGCGGCAACGGCCTGACCCCACTGGCGTTCGCGACGGCATTGCGAGAGGGCGAGGACGTTATCGCGTTAGGCTTTCCTCTCAATCTATCGGGAACTATCACGATAACGCGGGGCATCGTGTCGGCCGTTAGATGGTTCGACGGCGTGAAACACGTCCAGACCGACGCCGCCGTCAACCCGGGCAACAGTGGCGGCCCCCTGCTCAACAACAGGGGCGAGGTCGTCGGCATGAACACTTCCGTCATACGTAGGATAGCGGGCAGGGATTTCGACGCGCAGGGAATCGGGTTCGCCGTGACTTATGACGTCCTGGTCGAGCGCCACGCGGCGATGAGGTGCGGCCCCTCTCCATCGACCGCGCCCGTCCCGCAGGCCGCGCTCGCCGAGGTGGCTGAGCGCGGATTCGGCCCGGCCAGCGGTAAGCTGGCCCACAACGAGGACAGCATCATCCCGGAGCTGGACGCCCGGGTCGACCTGACTGACTCGGTGATAGAGGCGACATTCGTGGATACGCTTTCGGCTCAGAGCAGGAGTTGGAGCCACGGATTCTTCATACGCAAGACAGCCGAGCACTATCACACTCTGACAATTGCCAGCAACGGCTACTGGTACCATCATCTCCGCAACGGTGGGCGACCGAACGGCGCTTCGGACGTAAAGCTCGGGTTTTCCTGCAACGTCAGGAAGGGCCGCGACGCGCAAAACCACGTTCGGGTGATCGCGTTGGGCGACAGAGGCTGGCTGTTCATCAACGGCGCTTACGAGGCGGAGCTGGACCTTAGCGCGGTTGGCGGGAGCGGGTCGGTCAGCCTGATCGGCGTGTGGTTCGAGGGGCACGAACACCCTGGGAGCACCACAGTGTACAGGGACTTCGCCGTTCGTCCGGTGGACCTTGTGCATGGCCCCGAAGACGGAGCCATCAGGCAAGGCGGCAGCGACGAGATCGACGTTCACGCTACCGAAGCACGGATAGCGGACGGCATAGTCGAGCTGCGCCTGTTCAATCCGCTGTTTGTCGCCGAGAGCCAGTGGAGCGGCGGCTTCCGTTTCGGAAGCGGCGAGGACGGTGGATTTCACGCCATCGTCGTTACCGGGTTAGGGGCATGGCTTCACGGCCGATACATCGAGAGTGGCTGGGAAAACCGGGGGTTCGAGCCGTCAGACGTGATAACCACGGCACGAGGGAAGGCCAATCACATTCTCGTGATCGCGCTCGGCGACCGCGGCTATCTGCTCATAAACGGGTCACTGGTGGCAAATCTCGACCTGAGCGACCTGACGGATCCTGGGAGAGTAGATGCGATTGCCTCACTCTTCGAGGGCCACTCCACGACCGGCGTGTCCACACCGTTCGAGGGCTTTACCGCGTGGTCGATCCCTGGTCCGCCGTAGGGAGTCCGAAGCCGACCTGCGCGCGCCGCACGTCGTCGCTGGCGAACACGACGGCGCGCCCGAGCTTAAACGTCCAGGTTCTTGACCTCGAGCGCGTGGGTCTGGATGAAGTTGCGGCGCGGCGCCACCACGTCGCCCATCAGCACCGAGAACACGTTGTCGGCCACGGCGGCGTCGGTGATCGACACCTGTAGCAGCGTGCGCTGTTCGGGGTCCATGGTGGTCTCCCACAACTGATCGGCGTTCATCTCGCCCAGGCCCTTGTAGCGCTGGGTGGTGATGTTGCGCCTGCCGTTCAGCTGCGTCATCACGCCCTCCCGTTCGCCCTCGCTGTACGCGTAGTGTTCCTGCTTGCCGCTTGATATCTTGTACAGAGGCGGCTGGGCTATGTACAGATGGCCGTGGCTTATGAGCGGCTCCATGTGGCGGAAGAAGAAGGTGAGGAGCAGCGTTCTGATGTGGGAGCCGTCTACGTCGGCGTCGGTCATGATGATGATGCGGTGGTAGCGCAGCTTGGCGAGGTTGATGTCGTCGTCGAGGCCCACGCCTATGGCGGTGATCATGGCCCTTATGGCGTCGTGGCTCAGCATTTTGTCCGCGCGCGCCTTCTCCACGTTCAGGATCTTGCCCCACAGCGGAAGCACGGCCTGTGTACTGCGGTCCCGGCCCATCTTGGCGGTGCCGCCGGCTGAGTCGCCTTCCACGAGGTAGAGTTCGCACAGCTCGGGGTTCTTCTCCGAACAGTCGGCCAATTTGCCGGGCAGGCCGCCGCCCTCCATGGCGTTCTTGCGGATGATGAGGTCGCGCGCCTTCCGCGCCGCCTCGCGGGCACGCTGGGCGGTAAGGCACTTTTCGATGATGCGGCGGGCGTCCTGCGGGTGATCTTCGAGGTAGTACTGCACCGCCTCAGCCACCACGCTCTCGACCTGGTTACGCACCTCGGGGTTGCCGAGCTTGGTCTTGGTCTGCCCCTCGAACTGCGGATCGGTCAGCTTGACCCCCACCACGGCGGTCAGCCCCTCTCGCGTCTCCTCGCCCGCCAGGTTGGTCTCGTTATCCTTGATCAGCTTCTGCTTGCGTCCGTAGTCGTTCAGCACTCGGGTAAGCGCCGAGCGGAAGCCGGTCAGGTGGGAGCCACCATCCACGGTGTTGATGCAGTTGGCGAATGAGTGGACGAACTCAGTGAAGCTGTCGTTGTACTGGAGGGCGGCCTCGACGATGGTGCCGTCGACCTGCTTTTCCACGTAGATAGGGTCTTTGTGGAGTACTTCGCGGCTCTGGTTGAGATTGCGCACGAAGCTGGACATGCCGCCCTCGAAGTAGTAGGTCACCTCGTTCTTGGGCCACAGGTCGGCATCGAAGTCGCTGCGGAAGTTTATCTCGAGGCCCTTGTTGAGGTATGCCATCTCCTTGAAGCGCTGTGCCAGGGTGGCAAACTCGTAGTGGATGATCTCGAAGATACCGGAGTCGGCCTCGAACGAAATACAGGTGCCGATGCGGTCGCGCTCGCTTCTGTCCAGGTCGCGTGAGGACAGCTCGGTCGTGCGTTCGCCCTGGCAGAAGTCCTGGGTGAACACCTTGCCGTCCCGGTACACCTCCACAGTGAGCTTGATGGACAGGGCATTGACTACCGACGCTCCCACCCCGTGCAGGCCGCCTGACACGGCATAGGCCTTGCCGCCGAACTTGCCGCCGGCGTGCAGGGTGGTCATCACGGTCTCGACGGCCGAAATTCCGGTCGCCGGGTGAATGTCGACGGGAATGCCGCGTCCATTGTCCACGACGCGCACCACGCCCTCGGCAGAGATGTATATCTCGATTTTGGTGCAGAAGCCGGCCATGAACTCGTCGACGCTGTTGTCGACAACCTCGAAAATCAGGTGGTGCAGGCCGCGCTGGTCAGTGCTGCCAATGTACATGCCCGGACGACGCCGGACGGCCTCCATGCCGCCGAGAACCTGGATGTCGCTTGCGGTGTACCAACTGGAGGCGCCGTTGGCGCCATTGACATGTTCGTTTGCCATGAAGAGCTCCTGGCGTGCCTCCCGTCGGGCCGCGCCGCTGGCTGCAGCGTCGAAGTGGTCGGCCTGTATGAAGGGCGTCGTGTGCGGAACTAATGTTCTTTTCGTATCCCATTGCTAAGGATAGGGTAGCAACGAGAAGATTGCTTGCAGGCACCGGCGGGTTGCAGCGACTGGCGGGTGAGGAGCAGACAAGGGGCCCCGCTCAAGTATGCCAATTGTATCACCAACAAGAGAGGACTTCAATGATTTTGGCGTCGCCCGCGAGCCGCTTCCGCGCTGTCGCGATGCGGTGCTCTGGCGGCGTGCCAGCGGGTTTCGCGACGCCGCGTTGCTCCACTCTAACATGACGCTATCTTCGGTACCGGGGGTACTTCAACGTTAATTTGGGTCTCGAATTTGTCAAAAGTGCCAAAAGTGCGAGGGTGAGCGCGGACACACGGCGCGCGGCAAGTGCGCAGATAGCAATACTCTGCGCCACGAACCGCGCAAGGCTATTTTCAACTTCTCTATAATCGTCGTATAATTGAGATGCGCCACTTCGGGAAGAGCGGCGAACGGCCTGCCCATATCTCGAGCATTGCCATAGATAGAGGGAGCGACACGCGCGTTGACCATCGATCCGTTTTACACGACCCTGCCGGTGCTGCTGCTGGCGACGGGGATAGGCTACCTGCTCGGTGCGCTGCCCATCGCCGACAGGGTGAGCCGGCGACGCGACGTCGACATCTTCTCTGCGGGTACCGGGCTGGCCGGCGCGACCAACGTGCGCCGGCAGGTGGGCAACGTTCCCAGCGCCATCGTGGTGCTGGGCGACTTCGGCAAGGGCGTCCTCGCGGTGATTGTGGCAGACCTGCTTGGCGTGGACAAGGGCAGCGTCTGGATTCTGCTGCCGGCGGCGGCGGCCATCATTGGCCACTGGAAGTCGATTTTCACGGGATTTCGCGGTGGAGACGCACTTGTGACGCTGGGCGGCATCATCATCGCCCTGTTCCCCGTAACGGGCTTCATCAGCGTGGCCATCGCGACCATTGTCGCCTTCAGCGCGCAAAGGCTGCCATTCTCCTCGCTGCTTAACGTCGTCTTCGGCTACCTGGCGCTCGCCATATTCAACTACTTCGTATTCGACGGTCACACGGCCCTCACGCTGGGCATGGGCGGGTTGTGCGCCATGGTGCTGGCCTACGCCATTCGGGGCCACGTGGAGCGGCGGCGCGAGAACGAGTGGGTGGAGTGCGAGGAACACGGCGGGGCGAACAACCAGACCGAGAGCGGGGGCTGACCAGGCGCTCAGTGTTCGGGCCGCCGGATACGGTGAGCGGCGCCTAGCCGCAGGTTGCCATCTCCTCCAGGCAAACGCAGCACGTGGTGCGCAGCACGCCATAGCGCGTGTGGATGTCCCTGTCGACGATGTCCTTGAAGCTTGCCTCGTCTTCGGCCTCGACGACCGCCACCACGTCGTACGGCCCGGAGACCCTGCGCACCTCCCTGATCGAGCGCCGCGCCGTCAGGTACTCGACAAGACCGGCCTCTTGCCCTTCGACCATCTCGATTAAGACGTATGACTTAAGCAACGCGAATCTCCTTCGGGGGCGGTTCGCGGACCGTCCCCGGCGGCGGCCGGGCAGGCCGGCTGGCGCCTAGCCAGCGTCCTCAGACGACAACTCCTCTCGCGTAAGCAGCAGCAGGTCGAGCAGATTGCTGTTCACTATGAACACCGTGCTCCGGATGGGCGTCTTCACGTAGTAGGAGAGGTCGTCGCGCTCGAGGACTCTGATGCGCGTGGTGGGGTTGGACGCTCCGCTCCTGGTGACCACCCTCACCGACGCGGTGGGGTTGTCGAACCGCAGCCCTTCGGACTCCTCGGCGGTGGCGAAGCCCTCCGCAAACAGCAGCTCGATCACGCGCAGCACGGAGTCGACCCGCGCCAGGTCCGCCGGAACCTCCCCCGTCTCGTCTCCCACCGCCCAGTCGGCGCCGGTGAACGTGAGGTCGAACTGGTCATCGGGATACTCGAAGGTCAAAGTCTCGATCTCGGACCTGGGGATGTTCAGTATCACGGGGTCGAGCCATCCGTCCGGCCGCGGGTCGAATATGTCCATCGCCGTAATCGGGCTGGGACAGGGTACGCCGTACACCTCGTCATTGCCGGAGCGCCGCACGTAGCACAGGCCCACTTGGGGGCTCCAGGTGCCAATCAGCAGCTTTTCCTGCTCGAAGTCGCCCAGAAGGAACGACACCACTGTGGCGGTGTCATCGGAGACGCCCATGCGCTCGTGGTTGTTGGGGTTCATGGCGATGAGCTGCGCGATGCTTTCGATGTCGGACACGGCCTGCCAGAACGCATCCAGCTTGGGCTGGAACGCGGGTTGGTTCTGGACCGTCCAGGAGGCACCCTCGCCGCGCCTTTCCAATGTCGCCTCCAGGCCGTCCTGGGGCGTGCTGATTCTTACACTGTCCACCACGTCCTGCGAGATGGGCAGCAGGCCAGACAGCACCACCTCCTCTGGCTCCGACGTCACGACGCGCACGACGAGGCCGGCGACCGCAATCGCGACGAGAAGGCCCAGCACAATGACTACCTGCCTGCTATTCATCGCCCCACACCCTCTGGGAGATGTTCCTGCGCCTCACGAACTGGACCAGCCCGATCACCACCAGCAGCGCCGGCACGCCGGCGACGTTGGAGTACTGGACCACGTTGCGGTGTAGGTCGGATCTGAATAGAAGCTGGCGCGAGCTGATGACCTTGGTGCGTACGTCCCTCAAGAGGTCCTCTTCCGCCAGCCAGTCCACCAGGTTCAGCGCCAGGCCCAGGTTCTCCTGGTACTGGCCCGACACTGAGTCTTCTATCCAGTTGGAGTCGCCGAACACCACCAGCCGCAACTCGCCCCCGGGCGCCGGGCGGGTGACCGCGACACTCATCTGCGCGGTGAACAGGTCGCCCTGCGTGACCTGCTGTAGCGCAGGAGCGTTGGGGCTGACGTCGGGGCTGTTTCGGTAGTTCAGATCAATCGCGCCCCATTCAGAGGTCTCGAGCAGCAGGATGCGCTCATGGGGCCACTCGGTGAGGAAGCCGACGCTGCTCGCCCATGGGAGCACCACCGACTCGACGTCGCCCGCGACCTTGGAGTCCACGGTCTTGGCGCGCATCCAGTACGGGAAGGGGATCGCGACGCTGCCGCCTTGCGTTCCGAAAGGCAGTGTCTCGTGGGAGCGCACGTCGAATGCTATGTCGTCCTCGACTATCATGCCGTAGCTCTCCACGAAGTCCGCGAAGCTATTGCGGTTGGGCAGCGCCGTCAGCCGCTGCAGGTCTATGTCCACGGGGTCGAGCAGCAGCATCGCCTTGCCGCCGCCGTCCAGGTAGGCGGTGAGAGCCGCCCGCTCCGAGTCCTCGATGCGCCCGGTAGGTCCGGCGACTATCAGCACGTCGGCGCCGCCCAGGTCGAGAGTACCGTCCTCCGAAGGCTGCAACACGGAGACGTCGTATTGCTGGGCCAGCACCGCGCCCAGAGTCTGCACACCGTCGCTGGGCGTCTTCTCGCCGTGGCCGGACAGGAACCGCACGCTCTTGCGCTCCTGCTTGATCATGGCGAAGGCGAGGCTCGCCACACGGTATTCGAACCCGTCCACCGTGCCAATGAAGGGCACCACCTCGCGCCGGTCGGCGTAGGTCATCGACATGCCCAGGTAGCCCGTCTTGATCTGCAGCTCGCCCTGGCTCTGGACGTTGAACTGCATCTGCGGCACGCCGGTAAGCTGCGCCTTGCGCCCCGCCGCCTCGTCGCTGTCCGGGTACTTGCGCACGATGCGCACCAGCCCGCCGGAGGAGGCCGCGAGATCGTCGAGGAAGTCGTTCACGTCCCGCGCGACTATCGCCACGTGGGCGGGCGGGTCCTTGGACTGGAAAAGCTCGATCGTCAGCAGGTCGTCCAGCTCGCCGAGAATTTCCTTTGTCGCGGGACTGAGCGTAAAGAGCTTGTCTTCGGTGAGGTCCAGCCTGCCGCCTATGGTGGAGCCGAACCAGCCCACAAGCAGGCTGAGCACGATGAGGGCGGCAACACCCACCTGCAGGTTGCGGTACTGCGGCGACTGGTGGCTAAGGCTCTTGCCCCGAATCATCAGGTAGGTCGCGCTCAGCATGGTGGAGACCAGGGCAGCGAAGTAGAGCACGTCGCGGAGGTCGATGACTCCGCGCGCGATGCTGTCGAAGTGCGTCGCCGGGCTCAGCGTCTGCAGGGGGCCGGACGCCGCGGCGGGCAGGCCGTCGGCCACCTGGTCGAGGCCCACCAGCAGCAGCGCGCCTATGAACAGCAGCCCGAGGATGAACGCTATCACCTGGTTGCGGGTGAGGCTTGAGGTGAACAGGCCCAACGAAACGAACGCCGCCGCCAGGAACAGGCTGCCCACGTACTGCGCGGCCACCGCGCCGAGGTCCACGTCGCCCGCCGTGGACAGGGCGATGGGTATGCCGACGGTGGACAGGATGAGCACGGCGACGAATATGAAGCCGGACAGGAACTTGGCAAGCAGCACGACCCAGCCATGGATGGGCTGGGTCAGCAGAATCTCCAGGGTTCCGTCCCGCTGCTCCTCCGCCAGCAGCCGCATGGTTGAGGCCGGCACGAAGACCATGAGCAGCCAGGGCAGCGCCGTAAACAGGCTACGGGTGGACGCCTCGGTGGACGTGCCGAACGGCGTGAAGAAGTAGAGGAACGAGACTACCGCACAGAACACCACGAGCAGGATGTAGCCCGTGGGCTGGTCGAGGTAGCCTCGCAGGTCCTTGCGTATGAGCGCGGTGAGAGAACGCATCCGCCTTTCTCTACGCGTCCTCTGTGTCCCCGCCGCCGTCCTCGGCCGTGAGGGAATGGAACACGTCTTCGAGGCGGGCCCTGTCCTCGTGCAGCTCCCACAGCACCCAGCCGCGATCCTTGGCGAGGCCGAAAATCTGGGGGCGCAGGTCATCATCGCCCTCGACGGACACGACGTAGCGCTTGCGGCCTTCCACGGGGGCGAGGCGGTCCACGGCGCCCACGTTGGGCAGACGCTTCAGCCCCGTCTCGACCTCGTTGCCCTCGACCTCGAGGTGAATCTGCCGCTGTCCCCTGGCGCGCACCAGCAGATCCTCGACGGGGCTGTCGGTGACGAGCTTGCCGCGGCTGATCAGCAGAACGCGCTCGCAGGTGGTCTCAACCTCCTGCATCACGTGGGTGCTCAGCAGCACCGTGCGCTCCTGGCCGAGCGAGCGTATCAGGTCGCGAATGGTCAGGCGCTGGTTGGGGTCGAGGCCCTCGGTAGGCTCGTCCATGATGAGGATGGAGGGCCTGTGCAGGATTGCCTGGGCGAGGCCGACGCGCTGGCGGTAGCCCTTGGAGAGCTGGCTGATGGGCCGGTAGAAGACCTCCTGGAGGCCCGTCTCCTCGACGGTGCGGTCGAGGTTCTCGCGCCGCTCGGCGCCGGCCATACCCCGGAGGTCGGCTACGAAAGAGAGGTATTCCCGCACGAGCAGGTCCCCGTACAGGGGGTTGTTTTCGGGCAGGTAGCCAATGCTCTGCCGCGTAACCCTGTCGTGGGCCAGCGTGTCGACGCCGTCAATCAGTATCGAGCCGCTGTCCTGGGTATAGAACGAGGTGAGCAGGCGCATGGTGGTGGACTTTCCCGCGCCGTTGGGGCCGAGAAATCCTACCACCTCGCCACTCGCGATCTTGAAAGTCAGGTTGTCGACCGCGGTGCGCGAGCCGAAGCTCTTGCTCACACCGCCGGCCTCTATGGTGTAGCGGACGTCGCCGTTCGAGCGTTCATTCGTAGCCAAACCCGAAACTCCCCCTGGAATGGTAGCGCCCGTGGCTAGTCGTTGAACGGGGCGGGCAGTTTCATGGGGTTGAGCTCGGTGATCAGCGACTCGGTGGTCAGCACCATGCCGGCCACGCTGGCGGCGTTTTCCAGGGCCGCCCGGGTGACCTTGGCCGGGTCCACAATGCCCATTTCCAACAGCCCGCCGTACCGCTCGGTCTCGGCGTCGAAGCCGTAGTCTCCGGAGCCCTGCTTCACACTGTTGAGCACAACGCGTCCGCTCACACCGGCGTTGTCGGCTATGAGCACCAGCGGGGCCTCGACGGCCCTCAGCAGTATGGCGGCGCCGGTCGACTCGTCGCCCTCGGCTTGCAGCTTGGGGCCGGCCGCCTGCGCCGCGCGCACCAGGGAGGTGCCGCCGCCCGCGACGATGCCCTCTTCGATGGCTGCCCGGGTGGCAGAGAGCGCGTCCTCGAGCCGCTGGCGCTTCTCACGCAGTTCAACCTCGGTGTACGCGCCCACCTTGAGCACGGCGACGCCTCCGGCCAGCTTCGCCGCGCGCTCTTCCAGCTTCTCGCGGTCGTAGTCTGACGACGTGTCCTCGGCCTGCGACTTGAGCTGGCCGATGCGCGCCGAGATGGCGTCTTCGTCGCCGGCGCCCTCAACGAATGTGGTGTTGTCCTTGTCGGCCACCACTCTTCGGCAGCGGCCAAGGTCGGCCACTTCAGCCGAGTCGAGCTTGCGGCCTATGTCGGCGCTGATGACGTTCGCACCGAAGAGCACCGCCATGTCTTCAAGTATAGCCTTGCGCCGGTCGCCGAAGCCGGGGGCCTTCACCGCCAGGCAGTTGAGCGTGCCGCGCAGCTTGTTAACGACCAGGGTCGCCAGCGCCTCGCCCTCTACGTCCTCGGACACGATGACCAGCGTGCGGCTGATCGCCGTAAGCTTTTCGAGGAGTGGCAGAAGGTCGGCCATGGACGAGATCTTCTCGGTGGTGACGAGCACGTAGGGGTTGTCCAGCTCGACGGTCATCTTGGTGGCGTCGGTGACGAAATAGGGAGAGCTGAAGCCCCTGTCCACCTGCATCCCCTCAACGTACTCGACCTCGTAGCCGACTCCCTTGGACTCCTCGATGGTGATTACGCCCTCGCTGCCGACCTCGTCGATCACGTCGGCGAGGATGCCGCCCATCTCCTCGTCGTGCGCGGCTAGCACGGCCACCTGTTTTATCTGTTCCTTGCCCTCAACGGGCTGGGCCATGGCCTCTAGCTCGGCCTTCATCACCGCGACGGCCTTTTCGATGCCGCGCTTGAGCGCCATGGGGTTGGCGCCGGCGGTGATGTTCTTGAACCCCTCGCGCACGATGCTCTGGGCGAGGATGGTGGAGGTGGTGGTGCCGTCGCCGACGGCGTCGTTGGTCTTGCTCGCCGCCTCTTTGAGAAGCTGGGCGCCCATGTTCTGGAACGGCTGCTTGAGCTCGATTTCCTTGGCGATGGTAACGCCGTCGCTGCACACCTGCGGCGGCCCGAAGTCGTCGTCCAGGATGACGTTGCGGCCCTTTGGCCCCAGCGTGATGCCGACGGCCTTAGCGAGAACGTCGAACCCTTGCATCAGTTGGCTTCTGGCGTCCTGACTGTACTCTAGCTGCTTTGCCATCTGTGAATCTCACCCTCCCAGGTCGGTTTATCGGAGCTGCGGAAGCGCCGCCACTCCAACTAATAGTCTACCACAAAGGTACTCTTCAAGGTGGTGTTGGGCCGGGAGACCGCCGGATCCGGCAAGGCGTCCGGGTGGGGTCGCCCGGGCGGGCGTGAGCAGGCGAGGGAAGGTCGTAGGCCACACGTGGGCGAAGATTTCCGCGAAAGTTGTGCCATTCTGTGCCATTCTGTGTCATCCCGTAGCTGGGAGGCTTTCCGATTCACGACGGCCTGACACGCTGGCGAGGCGGACTTGGGCAGGAAAGTTACAGAATGTGCCAGAAATGAGACAGGTGGCCGGGAGGTGTCGGATGCCACGTCGGCGGCTGGCGGCTGGCGGGGTCGGTCCCTCGCTGGCGGGGTCGGTCCCTCTCGGTCCCTCGTGGAGGGGAGAGTAGCACGGATGTACGAGGGGAATCAAGGGGGGGCGAGACTTACGCCACGCCGCCGTCGCTGACTTCGGTGAAGGTGGCGCCGTACCAGGGGATGAGGGAGCAGGGTGTCGGCAAGGCGGAAATGTCCTGCCCACTGTAAAGGGTACCACGTGCCGCAGGTAGATCGGACGCTGGACGTCCGGCGTCGCTCACGGCTGGACGTGGTGGACGCTCGCCTGGGAGCCATCGGACGGATTTTGCACGTGATGGCCGCGGTTGCGGCGGACCCAGGAGTCGCTGCCACTCGAGAATAGGCAGGCGGCTCGACTTAGGCGCGGGGAGGCAGGGTGCCTCACTATGCGTCATGCTTTGCGGCCGGATTACCCGCTATCCGAAGAATGTCCCGCATCGCGTCGCCTCTGAACGTGTCCAGGTCAGGATATTGCTTGTCCGCGTTTCTGGTGAGATAAAACTGCTCTCGTCTGCCCAGACTCTCCATATCGTCATGCACCACTAGCCCAATGAAGGGCAGGTCAGACCTCTTGAGTTCCGAAAGGCAAAGAGCCGTACTGCTCGCCTTGCCGTTCCCTCGGACTCCGAACAGATAAAGATCTCGAGAGTTCCAAGTCAGCCGCCAATCCACGCTGACAATGGGATACTCTTCGATCGGTGCGACATCAGGCGCGGGCGAAAATTGCGCCAGAACTGTCTGAACGTAAGAGGCCAAGTCTTCATAGAACGCGCCTCGGACCGATTCACGCCCCCAGTAGCGCATATTGCAGATCTTTTGCACACACCCCGCGAATTTTAAGACGCCTTCGTAGAAACTGTTCAGCGGCGTATCGATGTAGAGATTTCCTCCGTCGTTGGATACGCCGTTGTTGATCAGAATGCTCTTGAAGATGCTTTCGCGCGTTGCGGTGCCTATCTCGAAAGTGTAAGAGAGACGCATTAGCGCCATTCCATAATCGCAAATGCGGACGTATCCTTCGCCCAAAGGACTGTCAGCCACAAAGATTTCCAACATATCGTTGTCTTCATGTAGCATTGGAACTACCAGTTGGCAATCCCCAGTTTCCCGCTCGAACACGTCGAATCCGACGGCCGGCGTAGAACTCAACAAATCACGAGCAGATTCAATGTCCATTGAACAATCGCCCTTGTCGCAATTCAGGGAAATGATCGAGGTACTTCGAAACCGAGATGTCTGCGAAGAAAGCGTGAAGCGCTTCGACGAAAGTGGTGTATCGGTCCGTAGCCGTCCGCAACTTTTCCTGTGGCTGATGGTGGCCTCGCGCGATTTCCGCTTCGGTGATGTAGTGAATGTGGGGCAGCGCGTAATGCCCATCTTGCGATCTTGCGGTTTCGCCGTGGGGGCCATTGTAGCGCGCGAGCGTAACTGTGATTGTTCTATTCGTGTCACTAACTTGGCAACGAAGCCCGATGGAGAAGTTTCCAGCGAACCTGATGTTTTGCCGAATGAACACATCAAACTTACGGGAACCACCAGAATCCGACGACAGTTCAAGCTCGCAGCGCCTGTGACGGTCTTCTACTCTGAAGCCGTTCCGGGGCTCTCGCCCAGCTATCCTCTTGGGTACGGCGATCAGTTCACGAATCTGTTCGTCTGTGAGCATCGCCCCTCCTGACGAGCCATAATGTATCACGCCGCCGCGCACATCTTCACCTGCTGATTATCGCCCCTGCACCGCACCCTCAAACCACCAGCACCGCGCCCCTGGCCCGCACCTTGCCGCCGTGCACCGACGGTTCCGAGCACCGCTTGGCTGCAAGCCGGCGGACCGTGGCGTTGTTGGCAATGGGCTCTGTTCGACGCGGCATGGCGTCTCCTCGCGTGGACGAACCCCAACGCCCCCGGCGGGAGTTGCGACCATTTTACAACACTTCCGGGTCGGCCGCCGCGCCAAGTTGACACCCTGACGGCGCTGGCTTTAGCATACGCCCGAATCACTTCGGGGCGGTTGCGCATCGCGCCGCGCCTAATCCGCACATTGCAAGGAGGCTGACCATGGCCGCGATACTGGGCGAAGGAAACTTCAGGTACGAGGCGCTCGCCGAGTGGGAGAAGCTGCCCGACGGCATGACGCTGTTGGAGACGCCCGGCGTGGCGGTGGACTCCAAGGACCAGGTCTACGCCTTCACACGCAACCCCGACAACCCCGTCATCGTGTTCGACCGGGACGGCAACGTCGTGCGGACGTTCGGCCAGGGCATCTTCGGCAAGCGGTCGCACGGCATCCTCATCGGCCCGGACGACTCGGTGTGGTGCGCCGACGACGGCATCCACACCATCACCAAGTTCTCCCCTGATGGCGAACTGCTGCTGACGATAGGCACCACCAACGAGCCGGCGCCCATCTGGAGCGGCCAGCCGTTCAACCGGCCCACGCACGCGGGGGTGTCGCCGAACACGGGCGACATTTTCGTCACCGACGGCTACGGCAACTCGCGGGTGCACAAGTACACGGCGGAAGGCGAGCACGTGCTGTCTTGGGGCGAGCCGGGCATTGACGCGGGCCAGTTCATCCGGCCGCACAACGTGGCCGTGGACTCCGACGACCGCGTGTACGTGGCCGACAGGGAGGCCCACCGCGTGCAGGTGTTCGACGCCGACGGCAACTTCGTCTCGATGTGGAACAACATCCACCGGCCCGACGGCATGACGCTGGGCCCGGACGGCAACATCTACGTCGGCGAGCTCAACGGGATGGGCGGGGTGGACGACGCGCCCGGCCTGGGCCACCGGGTGAGCATTCTGAGCCGGGACGGCGAGCTGCTGGCCCGTTTCGGCGACGCCGAGGAGGGCGAGGAGCCGGGCAAGTTCATCGCGCCGCACGGCATCGCGGTCGACTCCCGCGGCGACATCTACGTCGGCGAGGTGGCTTACACGATCCGTGGCAGCCACATGGACCCGCCTCGCTACCCCAAGAGCCTGAAGAAACTGCGCAAGCTGGGCTAGGCGACGTGGGGGCGGCCCGCGCGCCGTCCCCTACCCGCCCTGCTCGTTCGCGCCGGCCAGGAGTCCCTCGACGTCCGCGCGGCCCGGCATGGCCGCCTGGGCTCCGGGCACGGTGACGGCGAGCGCCCCCGCGGCAGCGCCAAAGCGCACCGCCTCGCGTAGCGACATGCCCTCGGCGGCGGCTACCGCGAACGCCGCGCCGAAGGCGTCCCCGGCGGCCACGGTGTCCACCGCGTCCACGGCGAACGCCGGCACGTGGCCCGATTCGTCCGCCGAGGCGTAGTAGACACCCTGCTCACCCAGCTTGACCAAAGCGACTGGCGCGCCCATGGCCCGCAGCCGCGCCGCGGCGGTCCGGGCCGAGGCGGGGTCCTGGACCTCGACGCCTGCCAGCATCGACGCCTCGGTCTGGTTGGGCGTCAGCACGTCGGCGGCGGTGTGGATGCCAGGCGGGGCTATTTGCGCGGGCGCGGGATCCCACACCACGCGAACGCCGCGCGCCCGCGCCGCGGCGGCGGCCTCGAGCGTGAGCGCGGGCGGTGTTTCCAGTTGCAGCAGCAGCGCGTCCGCGCCGTCCAGGGCGCGCTCCACGGCGCGGAGCTGCGTCTCGTCGCACGCGGCGTTTGCGCCGTACACGGCCACGATGCGGTTCTCCCTGCGCGCGTCCAGCAGGATCATCGCCACGCCGGAGGCATTGTCGGGGTCCACGGCCACGCCGCCTACGTCGATGCCCTCCGACCGGAGGCCGTCCATCAGGGCGGCTCCGAATGCGTCACCACCGACCCGGCCCACCATTCTCACGTCCGCGCCCAGCCTTGCCGCCGCGACCGCCTGGTTTGCGCCCTTGCCCCCGGGCAGCGTGTAGAACAGCTCGCCCACGACCGTCTGGCCGGCTTGCGGCATGGTCTCGGCGAGGGCCGTAAGGTCCATGATGATGCTGCCGAACACCACGATGACCGGGCGCTTTCGCGGCAGCGCCGTCATGGCCCCAGCAGCCCCGCGCTTAGCAACTCCTCTATCACCTGGGCCGCGCCGTCCTGCTCTATCGGCGGGGCGACCCTGTCGGCCACGGCGAGCGTCTCGTCCACCGCGCCGTCGATAGCCACAGCAAGGCCGGCCCAGCTAAGCATGTGGACGTCGTTGTAGCCGTTGCCGAAAGCGATCGTCTCGTCGGGGCGGATGCCGAGCTGGCGGCAGAGCCAGCCGAGCGCCTTGTGCTTGCCGCCGTGGGGGTTGAGGATCTCGCAGAAGTGGGGCAGCGACCGGGTGACGTGGAGGCTCGAGTCGAATCGGCCGATCAGGCTCGTCTCAAGCCGGCGGATGTCGTCTTCACCGCCGACCACCACCAGCCGCGTGAAGCCCAGATGCGCACTCTCGCGCAGGTCGCCCACGGCGTGGATGACCACGTCGTTGCGCTCGACGTAGCCCTCGATCCAGGGCGAGGACTCGGCCACGTACACGTCGCCGCCGTGGTAGGCCATCACGTCCAGTCCCCAGCCGTCCAGCGCGTCCAGGGCGTCGGACGTCATGCGCGGGGTCAGCGTGACCTGCCACAGCACTTCGCCGGTGGTGGGGTCGGACACCTGGGCGCCCTGGTACGAGACGATCGGCGTCTCGATGCTCAGCTCGGATGAGGACACCACGGCGGACTCGAACATCCTGCCGGTCGCCAGGGTCACCAGCACGCCGATCGCCCTGGCCTGGGCGATCGCGCGCCGGGTGCGCGGGGACAGCGGGTACTCGGCGCTGCGAATGGTGCCGTCTATGTCCAGGGCTATCAGCTTGTACCCCATTGGGGGCGGTCCTCCTGTATGTGAGTGGGCGCCGCGTTGTAGAATACGCGCGCGGCGCGGGCGGCGGCAAGGTGGAACAGCCCAGGGGCGCATCGCCAGCCGCCCGGTGGACGTGCGATGCCTCGACGATCACAGGGGATGAGTACACCAGTCAATGAACCGCGCCGCCTGAACTCCGGACCGAGGAGCGTGCCATAAAACTCTCGCCTCGCAGGATATTGTGGCTCATAGTGCTGCCGGTGGCGCTGTTCGTGCTCATCATGGCGCTGAGGGCGGCGCCGCCCTCGTGAGCCGCGCCCGCTACGTCAGAAGTTCGAGCAGGCCGCTGTTTATCTCCCTGGCGATTCCCGGGCCGCGGTAGACCATGCCCGTGTAGAGTTGCACTGTCGTCGCGCCGGCTAGCAGCGCGGCGCAGGCGGCTTCGGCGGACGAGATGCCACCGCAGGCGTTGATGGCGAGGCGCGGGCCGACCTCGGACCTGATGTCCGCCACCATCCGCAGGGTGTCTCCGAACACAACTCTGCCACTGACCCCGCCGGACCCCACGGCCAGCCGCGAGTCGCGGGCCGGCCAGGTGTTGGCGACGGTGAGCGCATCGACGCCCAGGTGCTCGCTCACGACCGCGAGGGCTAACACGCGCTGCCTCGCGCCGTCGTCCTCCGGCCGGCCGGGAGGGTACGGCGGCAGCTTGACGAACAGGGGCTTGGAGCGGCGCTCGTTTATCCTGTCTAGCAGGTCGGCCAGCGCGTTGGGCTGCTGGAACACGCGCACTCCCTGGGTGTTGGGCGAGCTGATGTTGACTTCGACCGCGTCGCAGTGGGGCTCTACGGCGCGGTGGCAGGCCACGACCTCCTCCGGCGTGACGCCGGACACGCTCACCACCACGGGCGCGTCCTCCGTGCGGCCGCGGTCGCGCCGCAGCCGGCTGACCGCGTAGTCGGCGCCCCAGTTGGGGAATCCCAGGGCGTTGATGAGAGATTCGTCTTCTTCGTATCGCAGCACGCGCGGCGAGGGGTTGCCGGGTCGAGGCTGCAGGGTGACAGTGCCGCCGGTGACGTAACCGAAGCCGAGCGCGGCGAGGGACGGCAACATCTCGCAGTTCTTGTCGTAGCCCGCCGCGACGCCCACGGGGTTGCGCAAGGGCAGGCCCGCCAGCTCCGTGCGCAGCGCCGGGTCGCGCACGCTCAGCAGCGGCGCCAGCCTCTGCCACAGCCAGTGCTGCCTGAGGGCCGCCGCGCTCACGCCGTGGGCCGTTTCCGCGTCAACGCGAAAGAACAGCCCCCTGGCGAGCGCCCTGAACGCGTTGGGGTTGAGAATCAGCACGGTGTCAGGTTACCTCCGTGGCGACGCCCTTCAGTGTCGTTGTGTACCGTCCGAAGTATCCAGGCCGCGCCCCGGTGCGGGCCGCCCGGGGCGCCCGAGTACTAGGGAAGGCGCGGCGCCCCGGCGGCGGGCTCGACCTGGAAGGCGTTCAGCGCGCAGGCCAACATGCCGTAGTAGCCCATGGTGGCCGTCAACTCGGTCACGCCCTGGTCTCCGAAGCGAGCTTTGGCCGCATCGAACGTGGCGTCGGAGACTCGCTTCGACCGGAACAGCTCGCGCGCGTAGGACACTATCACCGCTTCGTCGTCGGTCAGCGCGTCGAGCGGGCCGCGCTGCGCCACCACGTCCACCGCCTCGGGGCGAACGCCGGACTCCAGCGCCAGGCCACGGTGGGCCGACCATTCGTAGTCGCAGTCGAACTCGCGCGACGTGGAGATGATGGCCAGCTCCCGGTCCGCGGGACCGAGCGTGGACTCGAAGCGAATGTAGGCGCCAAGGTGCGCGGCGCGTCCGGCCACCTCGGGCGAGTTGAGCAGCACCGAGAACGGGCCGCTGATCTGGCCCCGGCTGGAGGCTATCGAGTCTACGACGGACGCCTTGTCCGCCGGGACCTGGTCTTTGCTGGTAATGATTGGCACGCGGCTCATTTCAATACTCCGAAGTTTTCAGTGGTCAGTGGTTAGTGGTTAGTGGCCCGCCGGTATCACCGGCAGCAGGATGTGGGACGGCCGCTCTTTGTCGTGATAGATCGTCTGGGTGGCTATCTGCGTCTCGCTGTCCTTGCCGAACTGGTGGCCCGTGTTGGGGTTTCGGTCGAACTGGGGGAAGTTGCTACTGGAAATCTCGACGCCTATGCGCTGCCCAGCCACGAAACAGTTGCTGGTGGACCAGAGGTCGATGGTGAACTTGTAGACCTCGCCCGGCGTCATGAGCTCGGGCTTCTCCCACGAGTCGCGGTAGCGCGCGCGCAGGATGCCCTGCGCCACGTTGATAGACTTCCCGCCGGGGTGGACGTCGACGAGCTTGGCCGTGAAGTCGGTGTCGGGCGCGCTCGACGAGGCGTACAGCACTACGGAGACCGGCCCAGTCACCTCCACGTCTTCTTCGAGCGGGTCGGTGGTGTACACCAGCACGTCGGGGCGCCACTCGGCCGGCTGCTGGTCGCGCGGCCCCATCGACACGGGGGTAACGTCCTCCGAGCAGCAGGTGCTGCCGCCTATGGTCATAACCGGGTGCTGTGGGTCGTACTTGAAGCTGTCGACAGGCTCGTCCTGCGGGGCGTCGACGCTGAGGCCGCCATCGCCGAACAAAGATGTCGCGTTGCCGCCGCTGTGCAGGTAGTAGGGAGTGTACTGCGTTCCGGGAATGGGCCAGTCGGCGGAACGGCGCCAGCTGTTCCTGCCCATAACGAACACGTTGACGGGCGGCTCGTCGGTAATGCCGTTCGGCATGCCCTTGAGCCAGTAGTCGAACCACCTGACGTGCTCGCGCCGCAGGTCCACCTTCACGTCTTCGCCAAAGTTGACCTCGCCGGTGACCATGTTCGCGCCTTTGTTTCCGCAGTTGTGAATCCAGGGGCCGATGGTGATCCGCTGGTTGCCCTTGCCGGGGGGACGGCCATTCTTGTTGACGCCCATGAAGTTGTTCAGCGTGGACTGCAGGAACACGTCGTACCAGCCGCCTATGCCGTATGCGGGCACCGAGATGTCGGCGTAGCGCTCCTCCACGGGTCGGAGGTCCCGCCAGTAATCGCCATAGCTGGGATTTTCGATCCAGGCCTTCCAAAGCTCCGAGCGCCGCCCCGCCGCCTCGTCCATCGTGACAAGCGGCAAGTGCCAGTGCAGCGTGGTCAGGTGGTTGGTCGCCGGCATCCAGAGGTACTGCACCTGGTTGGTGCGCGTGTGCATCTGGATCGCGCCCCAACGCAGGTTGAAGGCGAGCTGGAACGCTCCGCCGGTGTACACCCAGTTGTGGTAGAAGTTGGAATATCCAACCTGCGGCACCATCGCCTTCAGGTACTGGCTGCGCAGGGGAGCCGCCTGCCACTGCACCATCGCCACGTAGGAGCCGCCGGCGGTGCCCACGTTGCCGTCGCACCAGGGCTGTACGCCTATCCACTCCTGGGTGTCGTAGCCGTCCTGCCCCTCGTGGACGAAGGGGTACCATTCGCCCTCGGAGTCCCACCGTCCGCGCACGTCCTGCGCAACGGCGGCGTAGCCGCGGGAGGCGAAGTAGATGCAGTCCTGTACTACACCCTCGGCGTTGTTGTTGTAGGGCGTGCGGATGAGGATGGCCGGAAACGGCCCTTCGGCATCGGGCAGGTAGACGTCGGTCGAGAGGTACACGCCGTCGCGCATGGGCACGTCGAGGCCGTACATCATCCTGACATCATGGACCGGCTGGGAGATTCCGACGTTCTCTACGACCATAGCCAGGTTACCTCCTTGTTTCGCGGATGGGCGCGTTTCGCCCTCGCGGTGGGTGTAAATGTAACACACAGGCGTGGCGTGGTGGGAAGCCGGAAGGGGCGACAGGCTTGCCGACGCCTAGCCGGGGGGCGCCCCCCTGTATGGGATGCTGTTCAGGAACGCCTGGCCGAAGCCGCCCACCGGTTTGATGCTGTTGCACAGGCGCTCCAGTTCTTTTGCCCGCTCGCGCGCCTCGTCCTCATCGTCCACCTCGTCGCCGTAGAGCAGGTCGTAGGCCGCCCCGGGGTGGAGGACCGGAGCGTTGCGCCCGATTATTTCGACATACCTTCTGTGCAGGCGCCTCACGGCCTCTTCCGCGTCGACGGCGGCGTGAATGGGCACGTAGAGGTCCTGCGGGATGAGGATGACCGCGCCCGTGGCTGCGTTGTTGCCGTAGGCGAAGCAGCGGCCGAAGTTGAGCGTGTAGAGCAGCTTCTGAATCATCTGGTGCGTCACGCCCAGGTTGTGGTCTTCGGCGTGGTACTCCAGGTTTTCGCGTATGGCGTCGAAGTGTATGCCGTTGGGGTTCCGCTCGTCGAAGTAGCTCCAGACGAGTCTGAGGAATTCTTCGCGTATCCGCCACTGCAGCAGGGGGATTCTCTGGTTCTGGAGGATCGCCCGATAGCTGGCGGTGATGGACGCCTCCGTCGAAAAGTCGTACCTGCGCGAGACTGCCTGCGGCCTCAGGATTGTGGGCGCCGACGGCATAGTTCCCACGGCGAGCGTGAAGTCGGTGCCGGGGTTCTCCGTCAGGCGGACGAATCCGGCCGACTCCGCGCTCAGGGCCAGCTCCTTCATGGTCTGCCTGTAGCGGGCTATGTCGAACGCGGGGGAGAGCTGCCTCATCATCGCGTTGACGGACGCTCCGGTGGCCACTCTTCCCTCGCGGCTCAGCGCCTCGACGGCCCGCCGCATGAGCGCGTGCGCCTCGACAGGATCGGGCAGCGGCATAGGTTCGGTCGCTTCCCCAAGAGCCTCGTTGGGCGGCGGCACAAGGTCGTCGTAGAACACGAACGAATCGCACGCCTCCACGAGCACCTTGCTAACGCCGGCTTCCACGCCCATGCCCATGACGAAAACGCCGTAACGTTTGAGTTTCTGCACCAGGGGCACGTAGTCCCGGTCTCCGCCGACAATTACCATGGTTTCGGGGCGGACTGGCGAAAACACCATTTCGAGCGCGTCGACGGTCAGCTGGATATCGGCGGTGTTCTTGTGCTCCCTGCTGGAGTTGGAGGTGGGGAGCTGCACCAATTCGATAGCGTTGGCCCGGAAGTCGCCGAGGACCGGCCTCAAAAAGTTCGCCGTCCAGTCCGCGTACGCCTTCGACGACATAACGGTGCCCTGCTGCCGCGCCCGGTCTATAATCAGGGATAGCTCGAAAGGCAGTCCGGAGTTCTGGGCCAGTATCAATACATTGTCTACGTCGATAAAGAGAGCCACGCGCCTGGTGGGCGCCTGCGTGCCTGTTTCCATCATGGGGCGTCTCACCTCCTTCATTATGGCCGAAAAGAGCTTTCGTGTGCCGTGAGCCGTGGCTCCATTGTACCAAGTGAAATACGTCCACGCAGCGGTTGTCAAGTCCCGAATAGTCTTGACACTCCCGCTTGACGTGTGATAATTTTCACGCGGCGGCTGGCGGGGAGCGGATTCCAGCTTTGGGTTAGGAACTGTACTAAATGGATCCAGCGGCGTTGGGGCCTTCAGAGTGGAGTGAGATAAGCAAGCTGCTTATCAACCTGTGGCTCGTGGTGCTGTTCGTGGTGATTTTCGCTACCAACATGCTGCTCGGCCACAGCTTCATACCCTCCCTGGTGGCCTCCGGCGACGTTCCCGCAACCGTGCAGAGGGTCCGGCCGGTCTTTTACGCCTTCGCCATCGCATCATTTTGCATCGCCATTTATTTCCTCGTACAGGTCATCGACTACGCCGGCGTGCTCAGACGCATCTACGAGTCCTACTGGATCTAACCGGCGGGTTGGGCCACAAAATGTGAGGTTGACCTGATTTGATTCCGGGTGACTTTCAAGTCAGCAAGCCCCCCCTGAAGAAGCTGTTGGGGTTTGGGCTGCTTGGCCTCGTGGGGCTGGGCGCAATGGTCGTCGCCGTTCTGGTGGGGATATTCGTTATCTCGGCCTGGTTCGGCAGGCCGGTCATATTCGGCTACGACGAGGGGCCGGAGCAGCCGATCGCATTCCCGCATACAACACACGTCCAGGACCTGGGCATGGACTGCACCTTCTGCCACCGCAACGCAACCAAGGACGCGGCGGCCACCGTTCCGGCCACCGGCCTGTGCCTCACCTGCCACATGACAGTGGGCGACGGCCTGGCCGAGGTGGAGAAGCTGAGGGAGTACGGCGAACGCGGCGAACCCGTGAACTGGGTGCGCGTGCACAGGCTGCCCGACCACGTGCAGTTCGTTCACGAGGCCCACATCAGGTTCTTCACCGCACGCGACAACGTGTCGGCTTCCGAGGTGTGCTCCACGTGCCACGGCGACGTGGGCAGCATGGAGAAGGTGAGGCAGGTGCGCTCGCTGAAGATGGGCGACTGCGTGGACTGCCACCGAGAATACGAAGCCCCAACCGACTGCACCACGTGCCACTATTAGAGGCTGATTTAAAGCATGGCGCTTACAAGACGACAATTCCTAACGCTCGCCGGAGGCTCGGCGACAGGCGCGATAATCTTCGCGGCCTGTGGCGTCCCCGAGCAGGAGCAGTACGTACAGGGCCCGTTGCAGATGCCGGAAGACATGGTGTCGGGCCTTTCCAACTGGTACGCCACGCTCTGCCGCAGCTGCCCCACCAGCGAGGGGCTCGTGGTGCGCGTGATGGAGGGCCGGGCCAAGAAGATCGAGGGCAACGTCGACTACCCGATCAACCGCGGCAAGCACAGCGCACGCTGCGAGGCGGGCCTGCAGGCGCTCTACCACCCCGACCGCATACGCGGGCCGCTGGTACGCACCGGCGAGCGCGGATCGGGCCAGTACGAGGAGATAAGCTGGACCGACGCCATCGGCCGCCTCACCTATCAGCTCGATAACCAGCGCGCCGCCCGCAACCAGAAGTCCGTGGTGCTCATAACCGAGCCGACGGGCGCCCACGTGGGCAACGTGGTCGATCGCTTCATGGCGCGCTACCGTGGCCGCCACATGACCTACGAGGTGCTCGAGCAGACCAACCTTCGCAGGGCCATCAAGCAGGTGTTCAACGAGGACCGCCTGCCCGACTTCGACATCGACAACTCGGGCTACGTGCTGTCGTTCGGCTCCGACTTCCTGAACACGTGGGTCTCCCCCGTGCGCTACGCGCGGGGCTACGGCCACTTCAGGCAGGGCGAGCGCGAGCGCGGCACGCTCGTACAGGTGGAGTCGCGGTTTTCGATGACGGCCGCCAACGCCGACGAGTGGCTTTTCGTGCGCCCCGGCCAGGAGGGCCTGCTCGCGCTGAGCATGGCGCACGTGATCGTCGCCGACGGCCTGGCCGCACCGGGCTCCGTCGAGGAGTTGACGGGCGGCGACCCTGGAATGCTGGACCAGTTCGCCCCAGAGCTGGTAGAGGCGCGGACGGGCGTGCCCGCCGTGAAGGCGCGCAGAATCGCTCACGACTTCGCGGCCGCCGGCAACGGGCTTGCCATCGGCGGCGGCAGCGCGGCGGCGCACTCCAACGGGCTGTTCAATCTCACGGCGATCTACTCGCTGAACCATCTCGTCGGCAGTTTCGGCCGGGATGGCGGCGTCATCCCCAACCCTGCCCCGCCCATCGAGGGCCTCGCGGCCACGCCCGAGGCCGCGACGTTCGATGACTGGCAGGAGCTGATCGCCGAGATGAAGCAGGGCGACGTGCAGGTGCTGATGGTCAAGGGTGCCAACCCCATGTACGGCCTGCCGAACGCCTCCGGATTCAGGGACGCCAGCTACGACGTGCCCTTTATCTTCAGCTTCTCGGGGTTCATGGACGACACCACCGCGATGGCCGACCTGATTTTGCCGGAGCACAACTACCTGGAAGACTGGGGCAGCGACGTTCCCACGGCGGGGCCGGGCTACGAGATGATAGGCTTCCAGCAGCCGGTGGTGCGCCCCTTCTTCGAGGGCCGGGGCGAGCACCTGGGCACACGCAACTTCGCCGACATCCTGATGACGATAGCCCAGGGCCTGGAGCTGGACCTGGAGCTTGGGGCGGACACGTTCAGGGACATCCTGCGGGAGGGCGCCCAGCAGTTATTCGATCTCAACCGCGGCTCCGTTCAGGCGAGCGGCTTCGCCGAATTCTGGCACGGCGTGCTTCAGCGGGGCGGCTGGTGGGACGTGAGCGCAAGGGCGCAGCCCGCGCTGGCGGAACTGCCCGCGCTTCCCGCGCCCGAGGAGCCGGTCTTCGACACGGACGACCGATTCCAGTTCAACCTCATCCCGTTCGCCTCGACTTCGCTGGGCGAGGGTCCCGGCGCGTACCTGCCCTGGCTGCAGGCTACGCCCGACCCGGTCACCACGGCCACCTGGCAGACGTGGGTGGAGATAAACCTGGAGATCGCGAGGGACATGGACATATCCGAGGGCGACGTCGTGCGGGTAACTTCCGGTAACGGCTCGCTCGAAGCGCTGGCCTATCCGCACCCGGGCGTGTCGCCCGACGTGGTGTCGATACCGATAGGCCAGGGACACACGGCAGGCGGACGATACGCCGAGGGGCGTGGAGCGAACGTGCTCTCGATTCTCTCGCCGTCGGTGAAGGACAGCGAGACGGGCGCGCTCGCGTGGGCCGCGACCCGCGTAAACATCGAAAAGACGGGCGAGTGGATCAGGCTGCCAAAGTTCGAGAACACCGTGCCATCCAGGCCGGAGGACGAGCACCGGGAGGTCATCCAGATCACACGCTTCGACAGCTAAAGGGCATACAAGATGTTCCTTCCCCCTCGATGGGGGAAGGTTAGGATGGGGGTGAGCCGCGGCGACACGTTCACCCTCACCTCAATCCTCTCCCGTCGAGGGAGAGGAGGACAATTAGGGATGGGGGTGAGCCGCGGCGACACGTTCACCCTCACCTCAATCCTCTCCCGTCGAGGGAGAGGAGGACAGTTTGGAACCTCTCCCATCGAGGGAGAGGAGCACAACAGGAAGTGGTCTTAGGTAAAGAAGGGTAAAGCATATGGCAAACCCAAGCTGGGGAATGGTAATAGACGTGGACAAGTGCACAGGGTGCCAGGCCTGCGTCGTGGCGTGTCAGTCGGAAAACAACATCCCCATAAACGAGGAGGGCCACTTCAACCAGAGGCGCGCAATAGAGTGGATCCGGATCGAGCGCTACTGGGAGGGCGAGTTCCCGGACGTGAAGGCCAGGTTCATCCCCGTGCTCTGCCAGCACTGCGGGGATGCCCCGTGCGAGCCTGTTTGCCCGGTGTTCGCCACCTACCACAACCCGGAGGGGCTCAACGTACAGGTGTACAACCGCTGCGTGGGCACCCGCTTCTGCTCCAACAACTGCCCGTACCACGCTCGCTTCTTCAACTTCTGGGAGCCGGCCTGGCCCGATTCGCTGAAAAACCAGCTCAACCCGGACGTCACGGTGCGAAGCCGCGGAATTATGGAGAAGTGCACCTTCTGCATTCAGCGCATACAGCGCTCGAAGCGCGAGTCCGCGCGCGACGGCGAGGAGCTCGAGGACGGCTCCCGGGGCCTCAACCCCGCCTGCGTCAACGCCTGCCCCACCGACACGCTGTTTTTCGGGGACTTCAACGACCCGGACAGCAAGGTTTCGCGGATGCGCGACAAGGAGTTGAGTGAAGAGGGCCGCGGCTACCACATGCTCGAGGGCCTGGGCACCCATCCCAGCGTCGTGTATCTGAAGAAGGTCGACAAGCAGGTCGAGGAAGTCGCGCATGGCTAGCGCCAACGGCAACGGGCCGCACGGCGGCCACGGAGTGCCCAGCACGGCCGCGGAGGTTTCCGCCGACCTGCTGGCGAGGCACGAGCGCACCAGCGACATGTTCTGGCGCGTAACGGCGGCGCTCGGAATCCTGTTCGTGCTCGGCATCATCGGGTTCGTGATGCGGCTGATGGACGGCGTCAGCGACAAGGCCGTTTGGGGCTACTACGCGGCGATGTTCGCCTTCATCCTGACTACCGCGCAGGCGGCGCCCATGGCCGCCATCGCGCCGCGCATCGCCAAGGCGCACTGGCGGCGGCCGTTCTCGCGCGCCGCCGAGCTGTGGTCGCTGGTGGGGCTGTTCAACCTTTTGCTCTTCATTCCCATGCTGTGGCTGCTACCGAGCCTGGAAGACGGACGCCGCTCGCTGTGGTTCTTCCACCCGGGCGAGGTGCCCGGCTATTCCCCGCACATCTGGGCGACCCTGGCCCTGCTTGGGCTGGTGGCTGTGGGCGTGGCGCTGGTCTGGGTGTCGGCGCTGCCCGACCTGGCGCTGATCCGCGACAACGGCAGCGGCTGGCGGCGGCGGCTGGCGGGCAGGCTCGCGGGCCGTTGGATTGGAACGTCCGAGCAGTGGAACATCCAATACCACCGCATAGGCATCCTCGGCGCGTTCTACTTCATGATGCTGGTGTTCGTACACTTCCTGATAACGGTGGACTTCGCCATGGCGCTGGTGCCGGGCTGGATCGACGCGCTGTACCCCGCCACTCACGCCGCGAACGCGCTGCAGGCGGGGACGGCGACGATGGTGCTGACGATGTTCGTGCTGCGCCAGTGGGGCGGCTACAAGGAGTACTTCACGCTCGACCAGTTCTGGGGGCTGGGCAAGCTCATGTTCGCGCTCTCGCTGCTGTGGTTCTGGTTCTGGTTCTCGAGCTTCATCATCCTCTGGTACGGAAAGAAGCCGAGCGAGCAGGCGGTGCTCCAGCTCATCATGGTGGGGCCATACCTGCCCTCGTTCTACGCCGCGTTCATCCTGAGCTTCCTCGTACCGCTGTTCACGATGATATGGAACCCGTTGCGCAAGAGCATATGGGGGCCTACGATAATCTCGGTATCTGTGCTGGCGGGCGCGTTCTTCGACCGCGTGCGCGTGTTCGTCTCGGCCTACACGGTGCCGGGAATCGGGGACTCGCACGTCGACAAGCACGCGATGGAGTTGGACGTGGTGAAGGCGCTGCCGGCCAACATACCCGACGCCGCCGACATATTCATCATAGTGGGCGCCATCGCGGGGTCGCTGCTGGTCTTCATGCTCGCGACCAGGGTGTTCCCTGTCGTAAACGTCTGGGAGCAGCGGGAGCTGCTGCTGTACAGGTTCCACAAGCCGTTCTTCCGGACGGAAGTTCAGATACTGGGCAAGCGCGACTGATGCTCAATCGCCCCCGCTGCGACGCGCGGCGCCATAGGGCGAGACCGAGGGGGAGGTCCCCGGAGAAGCAATGCAGGAACACGTTCAACTAACGCAGAAGCAAATCAACGCAGATCTGCTCGACTCCGTTCTGAGAACGCCCAAGTGGTGGCTCCCGTCGGTGTTGTTTCTGCTGCTCGTTTTCATAACTGCCGCGGGCGCGTTCGGCTACATGCTCAACAAGGGAGTTGGCGTAACCGGCTTGAGCCGGCCGGTCATGTGGGGCTTCTTCATGACCAACTTCGTCTTCTGGATCGGCATTAGCCACGCCGGCATCATGATCTCCGCCATACTGCGCCTGACTCAGGCGGAGTGGCGCAGGCCGATAACGCGCGCGGCTGAGGTGATGACGGTATTCTCGCTCACAGCCGCGCTCATGGCCGCGCCGCTGGTGCACGTGGGCCGGCCCTGGCGCGCCGCGCTGTGGGTGTTCCCCTACGACTTCGCGAGGGGAGTCTGGATCAACATACGCTCGCCGTTCATATGGGACCCGAGCGCGGTGATGACCTACCTGACGGCAAGCTCGCTGTTCGTGTTCGTGGCGTTGCTGCCCGACCTCGCGATTGTGAGGGACCGAGCCATCAATCCGTGGGTCAAGCGAATTTACTCGTTCCTGTGTCTGGGCTGGCGCGGAACGCCGCGGCAGTGGAAGATGCAGACCGTGGCCGGCATACTGCTGTCGGCGCTGGTGCTGCCCGTGTTCGTCTCGGTGCACAGCATAGTCTCCTGGGACTTCGCGGTGCAGATCGGAGTTGACGGCTGGCACTCGACCATCTTCGCGCCCTACTTCATCATCGGGGCGATCCACTCCGGCGTGTCGGCCGTGGCGATGCTCATGGCGCTGATGGTGTGGCTGTACAAGGTGGGCGACTACATACGCCCCGACCACTTCGACTCGATCGGCCGCCTGCTGATCATCGTGGCGACAACGTGGTTCTTCTTCTTCTTCCTGGAGTGGGTCTTCGCGTTGTACACGCTGGAAAGCCCGGAGATAGTGCTGCGCGAGCTGCAGGTGTTCCAGCCGCCCTACATGTGGCTGTTCCTGCTGTTCCTGCTGACCGCCTACTTCATCCCGGTGCCCATGTGGCTCTTCAGGAGCGTGCGGCGCAGTCCCGCGCTGATGTTCTTCACCACGGTGGTGGTCAACGTGGGCATGTGGCTGGAGCGCTTCCTGATCATCATCCCGGGCATGGCGAGAAAGACACCTATGGAGTTCAACTGGGGCACCTATCACCCCAGCTTAGTGGAGATTCTCATGGTGGCGGGCACGTTCGCGTGGGTCGCGCTGGGAAT
This sequence comes from Dehalococcoidia bacterium, assembly GCA_965262385.1. Classification (GTDB taxonomy): domain Bacteria; phylum Chloroflexota; class Dehalococcoidia; order Lucifugimonadales; family CATOSD01; genus CATOSD01. The sequence continues at coordinate 1,666,604 of CBDHFB010000016.1, forward strand.
GCTCGTGTTCGCCAAGGTGTTCCCGATCATACCGCTGTTCGACATCAAAGAGGGCATGGTGTTCAGGGACGAAATCAAGATAGGCAGGCGCACGGTCGCCGCCAGCATCCGAGAGTGAGGCCCCCATGGCATTGCGAAGCATCATAGGGATGTACACGGACGAGAACGTGGTCGCCGACACGATGGACACGCTCAAGTCGGAGGGCTACACCCAGACCGAGTACGAGGTGCTCACGGGCACGCCGTACCCGGATGGCACGTTCGGCGAGGCCGAGCCGGTCCACAAGCTGTTCACGTGGCCGCTGGTCGGCGCCGCCTGCGGCTTCATCGTCGGCCTGATGCTGACCGCCGGGACGCAGATAGCCTACCCGCTGGTGACCGGCGGCAAGCCGGTGCTGGGCATCCCTCCCATGGCAATAATCATGTACGAAGGCACCATGCTCGGAGCGATCCTCTTCACCATCGTGGGCATAGTCTTCGAGTCGAGGCTGCCGAGGCTGTTCATGGGCGCGTACGACACACGTGTCACCGAGGGATACATCGGAATCACCGTGACGGTGGACGAGGCGCGCATCGAAGCGGCCGAAGAACTGTTGAAGAACGCCGGCGCCCAGGACATCACGCGCGGCTGGGAGAGCAACTGACCTGATGGCCGCTTACGACATGGGCGCACGCAGGCACAAGGGCGCGGGCCGCTTCGGAAGGCGGGCCGGTATCGTCGCGCTGGCCGCACTGGCCGCGCTGACGCTGGCCGCGCTGGGCTGCTACAACAACAACACCGGCGAGACCAAGATAGGCGAGTCGATCAACTTCACGCTGCCGGCCTTCCCCGAGACGGGAACCCACGCCGTGCAGGTGTTCACCGAAATGCACTACCAGCCCTCCTACGAGGAGCAGGAGATTCCCAGGCTGCTGCCGCCGCCGGACTCGGTGCCGGTGACAGGCCGGGAGGTTCGCTACGGGTCGATCGAGGAGTACCGGGCGCTGGCCGTCCCCACGGCGTCCGCGCAGTCGTACGACGACGCGGACGCGGCGGACCTGTACGACGTCAACTGCGCGGTGTGCCACGGCGCGGCGCTGGACGGGCAAGGTCTGGCCGCCACCATCACGGGCGCGGACGGCCAGCTGGCGTGGGACAAGGAGCCTGTCCCCGCGAACCTGCACGACGCCACCACCGTGGCGGCCACTGACGGCGAGCTGTTCGGGTTCATATCGCTGGGCGGCAGGCAGGGCCTGTCGGCTCGGCTGCGGGACCGCGAAACGACCTCGCCGATGCCGGAGTTCATGAAGATGCTGTCGGAGGACGAGCGGTGGATCCTGGTGCAGTTCCTGAGGGCGCGCATCGGCGGTCCCTAGCGGCGACGCCCCTTACGGCGCGACGCCCGTCATCCCCTACCGCTGGGCGGCGTGAAACCCGCCGCTACGGGCGTAATGTGTTCGATAACCTCTGCAGAGCGTCCTCCGTGGCCACGTCAGTTCTCCACTTGAGGTCGTAGACGAGTCCGTCTCCGTAGGACTCTACGGGCCACAGAGCGAACATGGCCGCGACAGCGAGCACCGCCGCGATTGCCAGCAGTATCACCCTCTTCCTTCGAGAGCCCCGGCGGTCGGACTTGAGCCACGCATCGAATTTCTCTTGCGAATAGGGCAGGTCGTACCTTCGGCGCATCTCGGCGCATTCGACACAGGCGCAACCTGAGGGGTGAAGGTAGAGGTCCCCGCCATGTTGTGGCCGTTGGGTCCGCAGGACCTCCTCGACGTAAGCTGTGTAGAACGCCACTTCCCTATCGGAAAGGTAACTGCTGTGTCTCGCGGCAACCGTGCGTTGGGTCTTCAGCTCTTCCTCAGAGCAGGCCAGGAGAATCGCGCGAGCCAGATTCCCCTTAACCATCGCATCGTGGCTTCCTCCCTTGTCGGGATGATTGAGGAGGACGTAGGCTCGATAGTGGGCGTCCACAGCGGCGACATCCGTGGGTCGCGTGAGTCCGAGCAGCGCCAGCGCTGCCGTGACGGACATCGAGTCGCCTGCTGGCATGTCTCAAACCCACCTGGTTCTATTCTCGGCCCGGTTCGACCAGGCGCCTGGCGCGCCCTGCAGGGGCGTCCCAGCAGCGGGCTGACGGCCAACACGGAGGGTCTAGCGGCCGGGCGGGGCGTACACCCACACGAGCGACGCCACGCGATAGCTGAACACTATCTCGTTGCCGCCGCACTCCAGCGAGATGACGCCACGTGAGGTGGACACCTCGCCCACGACGATCTCCTGGCCGGGCACCAGTCCGTTTTCGACGAAGTACTCGAGCAGAGACTGGTCGTCTTCGGGGATGCGGTCTATGACCAGCCGCTGGCCGGCCTTCGACCTGTCGAGCGTGATGGCGTGCTTGGGCGCGACGTAGCCGCTGCCCGGTATGGGGTGCCCGAACGGGCAGGTGGTGGGGCCGCCGAGCCGGTCGAAAATCTTTCTCTCCAGCTCGTCGGAAATGGCATGTTCGAGGCGGTGCGCCTCGACGTGCGCCTTCTGGATCTCCAGACCGAGCAGGTCGACGACCATGCGCTCGGCCAGCCTGTGGCGCCGCACGATTCCCTCCGCGAAGCGCTGGCCCTCACGGGTGAGGACCACATACTTGTTGGAGGCCTTGCGAACCAGCCCCTCGCGCACCATCCGACGCACCATGCCGACGACGGAGGGCAGCGACGTGCCCATGCCCTCGCCCACCGGCAGCGTTTTGAGGTGCGCGGCAAGCTGGGAGGACGTGACGCGGACGCCCTGCTCGTCCAGCCGGTAGATGGAGAGCAGGTAGTTTTCGGTGGCCATCGACAGGCGCTGCCCGTCGCTCTTCGCGGCGGGGCCGTTGCGCTTGGCGGACATGGTCATGGCAAAGCCGGAACGTGCGCGGCCAACCCTGGCGGGCCGGCTAGCGCTTGGTGTACTGTTGGGCCTTGCGGGCGCGCTTGAGGCCGTACTTCTTGCGCTCCTTCTCCCGCGCGTCGCGCGTGAGGAAGCCCGCCCTCTTGAGCGGTCGCCTTAGGTTCGGGTCGGCGACCGTGAGTGCCCGGGATATGCCGTGGCGCATGGCGCCGGCCTGGCTGACCACGCCTCCGCCCACCACCTTCGCCACCACGCGGAACTGGGCGCGCGTGCCGGTGGCCTCGAAGGGCTGGGTGACCAGGCGCTGCCAGGAGTTCCAGGGGAACACCTCTTCCATCGGTTTGCCGTTCACCAGGATCGGCCCGGGCTCCATGTACACCCGGACGCGCGCTACGGCGGACTTTCGCCTGCCGGTGCCGTAGTAGTAGTGCATCTGCTCGTTCAACTAGGACTCCTTCGCCGCGCGACCGGCCCCTACCTGCGCTTCGTGCGGGTGCTGCTCGCCGGTGTACAACTTCAGCCGGCCGAGCATTCGGCGCCCCAGCGCGTTCTTGGGAAGCATACCCTTCACAGATTGCTGTATCACCCTGGTGGGCGAGTTCTGGAGCATCTGCGACAGGTTGCGCTCCTTCAGTCCTCCGTGGTATCCGCTGTGGCGGTAGTATTTCTTCTGTTCGAGCTTCCTGCCCGTGACCTGCACCTTCTCGGCGTTGACAACGACGACGTAGTCGCCCGTGTTCAGGTACGGCACGTAGATGGGCTTGTGTTTTCCCTGGAGCAGCGTGGCTATCTCCGAAGACAGCCTGCCCAGCGTCTTGCCTTTCGCGTCGATCACGTGCCACTCCGGGTTCAGGTCGGCGGCCCGGGTCTGGTGTGTCTTGCCACTTGTTGCCATTTACTCTTGCGACCCTTTCACACAGTTTTAGTTTCGCAGCCTCGCCCGAGGCCCGCTTGCCTGGGCCGGCTCCGCCGGCGGCGGAAAGTCGGCGTACTCTACCCGCATCAGGCACAGCCCGTACGGCGGAAGGGAGGGCGCGCCGCCGCATCCTCTATCCCCGTCCAGGAGTTCGGCGAAGCCCTCCAGCGGGAGCTTGCCACGCCCCACCTCGACCAGCGCGCCAGCCATTCGCCTCACCTGGTGGGGCAGGAAGGCGTTGGCCGAAACGTCGAACGTTATCAGCCGGCATTCCCGACGCACTTCCGCATCGTACACGCGGCGGACGGTGCTCGCTCGCCTGTCGGCCAACGGGCCCGAGAACCTGGCGAAGTCGTGCTCGCCGACGAGCAGGGCCGCCGCATCGCGCATACGGTCCACATCCAGGTGGTGCCCGAGAAGGCAGGCGCGCCGCCTGAGCAGCGGAGACCTCACCCTGTCGTTGAGCACCGTGTACCTGTAGGTACGGACCAGGGCGCGGCGGCGGGGGTCGAAGTCCGGACCCACGGGGTGGGCCTCCCTTACCGCGACGTCGGCAGGCAGGTGGTGGTTGAGCGCCTCTAGGACCGTGTTCGGCGGCAGCGTCGAGCTCGTGTCGAACGCCACCACCTGCCCCACGGCGTGGACGCCGGCGTCGGTGCGGCCGGCCGCCTTCACTCTCACCCGTTCGCCGGTTAGTTTGTGTATCGCCTCCTCAAGCGCCCCCTGCACGGTGGGGGCTTTCGGTTGAAGCTGGAACCCGTGATAGCCGGCGCCGTCGTATTCGACTATGAGGGCCAGCCGCATTCGGTGGAAGACTCCTCTAGGGCACCAGCTCGATAACCGCCATCTCCGCGGCGTCTCCCTTGCGCGGGCCGAGCTTGACTATCCTGGTGTAGCCGCCTTTGCGCTCCTCGTAGCGGGGCGCGAGCTCGTCGAACAGCTTGCGCACGACGCCCTCGTCCGTCAGTAGGGCGAGCGCCCTGCGGCGGCTGTGCAGGGTGCCCTTTTTGCCCAGGGTGATCGTCTTTTCGGCCATGCGCCTTATCTCCCGCGCCTTCGCGTCGGTGGTGCGCAGGGACTCGAAGCGCAGCAGATCCGTCACCTGGCCGCGCAGCATCAGCATACGGTGCGCGGTGGGGCGGGACAGCTTTCTGCCCGCGACTCGGTGTCTCATTTCAGGTTCTCCTCATTCGGACCGGGTTGCAGGTTCCGCCGTGGCCGGGGCGGCCTCGGGCTCGTCGGGGGCGGAGTCGCCATTTGCCGGCGCCGCGGCGTTTTCCGCTTCGAGGCCTTCGGTCACCTCCTCCAACTCGACGTCATCGTAGTCGTCGTCATTGGCGCCGACCGCGACGTCGTCGTAGTAGCCTTCCATCTCCTGGGGCAGCAGATCGCGGCTGATCATGCTCTCCATGAGCTCAGAGTAGGACTTCTCGCCGAAGTTTCGTATCTCCAGGAGCTCTGTCTTCGTCCGCTCCAGCACCTCGCCCACGACGTTCACGCCGGCGCGCTTCAGGCTGTTGAGGGTGCGGGAGGAGAGGTTGAGTTGCTCCACCGGATACTGGTACTTTTCGGCGGGGATGACGGGCAGGCGCAACATGGCGGCGGAGGCGCTCTCAACAATCCTGTCGACGTTAGAGAACAGGAAGAACTGGTCTACCAGCGTTCGTGAGGCCTCCTTAACGGCTTGCACCGGCGTCAGGCAGCCGTCGGTCCACACCTCGACGACGAGCCGTTCGAAGTTCGCGAAGCTCGCGCGCCTGCCCACGCGGACCTTCTCGACGTGGTATTCGACCTTGGTGATCGGGGTGAACACCGCGTCCAGGGGGAGCTGGCCAATGTCGCGGGCCTCAATGTTTATCGCGGACGTGTTGCCCCTGCCCAGGTCGAGCACAACCTTTTCGCCGGGAGCGTCGGCCTCCTGCTGCTTAACCAGCACGGCCTCGGCGCCCTGGCCGGCGGGCACGTAGCCCTTGCCACGCTGCACGTTGAACTCGACTGACAGCCGGGCCTCGGACGAGTCGAGCGTGGCCAGATGAAGCTCGGGGTTCACCACCTCGATGTCCGAAGGCGCCATGATGTCGGCGGCGCAGACCTCGCCTTCGCCGGCGACCTCCAGCCTGAGCTTGCCCTGCCGGTTGACCTCGGAGCGCAGCCGGATACCCTTGACGTTCAGGAGAAACTCGAGCACCTCCTCCTTAACGTGGGGCATCCTGTCGTACTCGTGTACCACTCCCTCGATCTTCACCCAGGTTACGGCGGTGCCCTGCAGCGAGTTGTAGAGCGCCCGTCTCAGGGTGTTTCCGACGGTAACCCCGTGCCCCGGCTCCAGCGGTTCCATAACGAACTTACCATAGCGCACATCGGCGACCTCGACCTCAATCCTCGGGGCCTCAATTCTCTCTCCGTCTTCGTCCTGGGTTTCGATGGGGGTGAAGTCTAGCACCATATGGTGTTGTCTCCTGTCCTGTAGGATAGCCGGATTGGCGAGTCGGAGAAGGCGCTACTTGGAGTAGAACTCGACGATAAGCCGGACGTCGATGCCGGTGTCGATCTCAGTGTTGTCGGGCAGGGCCGCGACCTCGCCTGTCAGCTTTGCCGGATCCAACCTGAGCCAGGTGGGCACGGGGCGCTTGGGCAGCCCGTCGGTGAGTATCTCGATGAACTCCGGCGTGGAGTCGCCGACGCGCTTCCAGGAAATGACGTCGCCCGGCCTGACGAGGTAGGAGGGGATGTCCATGCGTCCGCCGTTCACGAAGAAGTGGCCGTGGTTGACGAGCTGGCGCCCCTGGCGGCGCGAGTCGACGAACGCCAGCCTGTAGACGACGTTGTCAAGCCTGCGTTCCAGAATCTGAAGCAGGTTTTCGCCGGTCACGCCGGGGCGGTCCCGCGCCATCTCAAAGTAGTTCCTGAACTGGCGCTCGAGCACGCCGTAGGTGAACCGGGCCTTCTGCTTCTCCCTGAGCTGGAACGCCCAGTCCGAGGGCCGGCGCCTACGGGCGGGCTGCGGTCCGGGAGGCCTTCTGCGGCGCTCGATGGCGCAGCGCGGCGTGAAGCAGCGGTCCCCCTTCAGAAAGAGCTTCTCGCCAATGCGCCGGCACTGGCGGCAGACCGGGTCTATGTATCTTGCCATATCGTCGTGTATTCCCCCGAATCCGGTTGGGTGTTTTTCTTGGCCGTGCGCGGCGCTTCCGCGGGGCTTAGACGCGGCGGCGCTTCCTGGGGCGGCAGCCGTTGTGCGGTATGGGCGTAACGTCGCGGATGCTGGTGACGAACAATCCCGCCGACTGCAGCGACCGGATTGCCGCCTCGCGCCCGGCGCCCGGCCCTCTCACGAAGACCTCTACCTGGCGCAGTCCGTGCTCCATGCCCTTGCGGGCCGCGTCTTCCGCCGCGCGTTGGGCGGCGAAGGCGGTGGACTTGCGCGAGCCCTTGAAGCCCACGGTGCCGGCGCTTCCCCACGCGAGAACGTTGCCGCGTGGGTCGGTCAGCGTGATGATGGTGTTGTTGAACGTGGACTGGATGTACGCCCGGCCCACCGGGACCGACTTGCGTTCCCTGCGCCTCGTTCGCGCTCTCCTTGGCATGTTTCGCTCTCTTTCGGCTGGCTACTTGCGGGTTACGCTGTGCCTGCGCCCGGCGACGGTGCGCTTGGCGCCGCGCTTGGTCCTGGCGTTGGTCTTGGTGCGCTGGCCGCGAACGGGCAGGCCGCGGCGGTGGCGCAGGCCGCGGTAGCAGTTGATGTCGATGAGGCGGCGAATGTTCATGTTGATCTCGCGCCTCAGGTCGCCCTCGACCATCTTCTCGCGGTCCACTATCTCGCGTATGCGGTTGAGGTCGGCGTCCGAGAGGTCCCGCACGCGGGGGTTGTCCTCCAGGCCGACCTTCTTCACGATGTCATCGGCCTGCGCCGGTCCGATTCCGAAGATGCTGCGCAGCGATATGGACACTCGCTTGTTGTCCGGTATGTTGACGCCCGAAATTATCGCCATTGTCCACCTCTTACTTTTCGTCCTCCGGCGGTCGCGCCCCAACCGCGGACAGCCGTGTTGGCTCTCCGCACGAGGTGCGCCCGCCTCAGCCCTGCCGCTGCTTGTGCTTGGCGTTTTCGCAGATCACGAGCACACGCCCCCGCCTGCGGACAACCTTGCACTTGGCGCAACGCCTCTTGACCGATGCCGATACCTTCATAATTGGTCTCCGTTGTCTGTGGCCTCTTACGACTGATCGAGCCGAGTCAGAACCTCGGCGCCTTTTGACGTTATGACCACCGTGTCCTCGAAGTGGGCCGACAGGCTGCCGTCTGCGGTAGCGACGGTCCAGCCGTCCGAGAGCTGCGCCGTCTCCCAGCCGCCCAGGTTGAGCATAGGCTCTATGGCCACGGCCATGCCCTTGCGCAGCACGAAACCTCGCCGGGGCGAGCCGTAGTTGGGTACCTGCGGCTCTTCGTGCATGGCGCGGCCTATGCCGTGGCCCACGTACTGGCGCACCACCGCGTATCCCAAACCTTCGGCGTAGCTTTGCACGGCGTGGGAGATGTCGCCCACCCGCGCGCCCGCGCGCACCTGCGCAATGCCCCGCTCCAGGGCCTCGCGGGTGGCGTCGATAAGGCGCCGGGCCTCTTCTGAAATCTCGCCCACGCCCATGGTGAAGGCGCTGTCGCCGTGAAAGCCCTCCACTATCGCGCCCACGTCCACGCTCAATACGTCGCCGCTCCTGAGCACCCTGTTTCCGGGTATGCCGTGAACGATCTCTTCGTTGATCGACGCGCATATAGTCGCGGGGAAGGGACTCATGCCATAAGGGGCGTAGCCCTTGAACGACGGGGTCGCGCCGAGGCCGCGAATCTCGTCCTCGGCAACGCGGTCGAGCTCGCCCGTGGTCACGCCAGGGCGTACGGCCTCGCGCACCCTGACCTTGGCTTGGGCGACCACCTTGCCAGCCTGCCGCATCAGCTCGATCTCCTTATCGGACTTGATCGTAATGCCGCTTGGACGCATCGATTTCATCACTCTTGTTCTGGTTCGATTCACGACTGCCTCGTCGGCGCCGCCCGGGCCTGTCGCAATGCGTACATCAGCGCGTTGCCCACCTGTTTCATCGAGCCTTCGCCGTGTATCTCCACCAGGTTGCCGCGCACGCGGTAGTATGCGACCAGCGGTTCCGTTTGGTCTTTGTACACCTCTATCCGTCTGCCCACCGCCTCCGGTATGTCGTCGGTGCGGCGGTACAGATCGCCCCCGCAGTGGTCGCACTCGCCCTCGCGGGAGGGCGGGGAGAAGCGCTCGTGGTAGGGCGTCTGGCATTCGCGGCACAGCACCCTGCCCGTGAGCCGGCGCGTGAGCTCCTCGGTCGCAACGTCCATGTACAACACGGTGTCAATCGGCTCCTGCCGCCCGAGCCGGCCGTCCAGGGCCTTCGCCTGCGCCAGTGTCCTGGGAAAGCCGTCCAGCACGAAGCCGCGCCTGCGGTCCGGGTCGTCTATCCAGTCCATCACCATGTCGATGGTGACCTCGTCGGGGACGAGCGCGCCGCGGTCCATGTACGAGCCGGCAAGCCGTCCCAGCTCGGTGCCGCGCTCCCGGTGTTCGCGGAACAGGTCGCCCGACGACACGCGCGACACCGACAGTGCGTCGGCTACGCGCTGCGCCTGGGTTCCTTTGCCCGCTCCCGGCGGCCCCAGAAGGACAACTCTCACTGTTCGGTTTGTCCCTTCACCCTCACCTCAATCCTCTCCCATCAAGGGAGCGGAGGTTCTTGGAGAATCACTATTCCTCTCCCATCGTGGGGGAGGAAGCCGTTAGAGGATTATCTGATAAAGCCCTCGTAGTTACGCATTAGCAGCTGCGCCTCGAGTTGCCGCATCGTGTCCAGCGCCACGCCTACCATAATGAGAAGGCTCGTGCTGCTGAGCGTGAGCGCGCGGACGTCCGTCGCCTGCGATACGAAGTAGGGCGCGATGGCCACGAAGCCCAGAAACAGGGCTCCGCCCCACGTGATGCGCACAAGCACACGATTGAGATACTCCTGAGTCGGCCTGCCCGGACGAATGCCGGGAATGAACCCGCCATTTCGTTGCAGGTTTTCGGCCAGGTTCTGCTGCTGGAAAATTACGAGTGTATAGAAGAACGTAAAAATGACGACCAGGAAGAACACCGCGATCCAGTAGGGCAGATTGCTGGGATCGAGCGTGTCGGACATAAAGCGAGCGAAGCGCGATATGAAGTCGTCGCTGAGCGGGCTTCGGAAGTAGCTCGCGATGGTCGCCGGCAATATGATGATGGAGAACGCGAAAATCAGCGGGATCATGCCCGCGGAGTTAACCCGCAAAGGCAGGAACGTGGCGCCGCTCTGCCGCTGCATCCGGCCTCCGCGGAACACGCTTCTCCCGTACTGGACCGGGACGCGGCGCTGCGCCTCGTTGAACAGCACTATCAGGTAGATTATCGCGAGGCCGATGAGAACCAGCAGCAGCAACCCCGAAGCGTTGTCGCTGTCCAGGAAGCCCTGTCCGACGACCTGCGGGAAGGTGGCGACTATGCCGCCGAATATGATCAGCGAGATGCCGTTGCCCAGTCCGCGCTCGGTGATCAGCTCGCCGAGCCACACCAGGAACATGGTGCCCGCGACCATGGAGGCGACCATGGCGAAGGTGTGGATGTTAAGGCCGAATTCCACTCCGGGCAGTACGCCCGACTGCCTGAGGATGGTTAGCTGCCCCCACGCCTGCAGGAACGCGATCGGCACCGCCAGATAGTGCGTCATCTGGTTGAGGCGCTGGCGCCCGCTCTCGCCCTCCTGTGAAAGCGCCTTTAGGCTCGGTATGACGGGCGTCAGTATCTGCATCACAATGGACGACGTGATGTAAGGATAGACACCCAGCGCGGCGACGCTCAGGTTGGCGAGCGCGCCGCCGCTGAACAGGTCTAGAAAGCCGAGCAGCGCCTGCTGCTCGAAGGCCTGGGAGAGGGCCTGTGTATCCACGCCGGGCACGGGCACGTGCGCGACGAACCTGAAGATGACCAGCATCCCCAGCGTGAAGAGGATCTTGCCGCGCAGGTCGGGGACCCGCATGGCGTCGATCATCGACTGGATCAGTTGCGGCCGGGAGCCTTGCTGGGCTCTCGCGGCCTGCGCCTGGCGCATTACGCGATCTCCCTCACGTTGCCGCCCGCGGCCTCGATCTTCGCCCTGGCCGACTTGGAGAACCGGTGCGCCTCCACCTCCAGCGGGACGTCGAGGTCGCCGCGGCCGAGTATCTTGACCAGACCGGCGTTCCTTCGAACCGCGCCCGTTTCGGCCAGCAGGCCGGGGGTTATGCGTGTGCCCGCGGGAAAGTGCGCGAGATAGTCCAGGTTGACCACGCTATATTCCTTGCGGAATATGTTGGTGAACCCGCGCATCATCGGCAGGGACTTGATGAGCGGAAGCTGCCCGCCCTCGAATCCGAGCCGGACTCCGCCGCCGCTGCGGGACTTCTGTCCCTTCATTCCCTTGCCGGAGTAGCTGCCTCGTCCGCTGCCGTCGCCGCGACCTACGCGCTGGCGCTTTCGTCTCGCGCCCTTGGGCGCCTGTAGTTGGTGTTGTTGCATTGTGGACCTGACTCGTTGGCTGGTGATTGGGCGCCGAAACGGTACGGTTACGGCCGGCTCGTGACCGGCCCGCCGCGCCGTCTAGCCTTCGTCTTCGCCCTCCACGGCTTCGACCTCCACCAGGTGCCTCACCTTGTGGAGCATTCCCCTGATGGAAGGGGTGTCGTCGTGGATGACGGTATGATGGAGGCGCCGCAGGCCGAGGCTGTCGATGGTTCGGCGCTGTGTACGGTTGAAGCCTATGGCGCTCTTCTTCCAGGTAACTTTTACTCTGCCCATGTCGTGTGAATCCTGACGGCTCTAGCTTGTCTGTGGCCGCGGCTGTCGCCGCTGGCTGAGAATTCGCTGCTCACGCTCCTTCACCGCCTCCACCAACTGGCGACGCTTGGCCAATTCCACTTCGGGGTCCCGCATCTGTTTCAGAGCGTTGAAGGTGGCCTTGACCACGTTTACCGGGTTGGTGCTTCGGCGCACCTTGGTGAGTATGTCGGTGACGCCGGCGAGCTCCACGACCGCCCTCACCGACCCGCCGGCTATGACGCCGGTGCCGGGCGAAGCGGGCTTTAGCATGACGATGGAGCCGCCGTACTTGGACACTATCTCGTGCGGGATGGTGTTGTCCTTGAGCGGCACGGTGATAATGTTCTTCTTGGCTGCGGCCGCCCCTTTGCGCACGGCGTCGGGCACGGCGCTGGCCTTACCCATGCCTATGCCCACGCGGCCCGCGCCGTCGCCCACTACGACCACGGCGTTGAAGCGCATGTTGCGCCCCCCTGCGACCACCTTGGCCACGCGGGAGATTCGCACCACTTTCTCGGTAAGCGGCAGCTCTTCGGTTTGCATATCAGTATGTACCATAGTCACTCCGCGGCAGTGTTGGGCGCAGCGCGCCTAGAAGACCAGGCCGCCTTCCCTGGCGGCATCGGCTAGGGCCTTCACCCTGCCGTGAAACTTGTACCCGCCGCGGTCGAACACGACGGACTCTATGCCGTTGCTCTTCGCGCGCTCGGCCACCAGTGCGCCGACGCGTTTGGAGACCTCGGACTTCTTCTGCCCGTTACGGTCTGACCGCAGCTCGCCTTCGAGGCTCGACGCCGCCGCGAGGGTCACGCCCTGCGAGTCGTCGATCACCTGGGCGTATATGTGGTGCAGGCTGCGGAACACGGACAGCCGCGGCCTCTCGGAGGTGCCGACCACCTTGCGGCGCACGCGCGCGTGCCGCGCGATACGCCTCGCCTTGCCATTGCGTGCGCGTGGCATCGCTATGCCCTCCTGGCGCTCTTACCGGGCTTGAGCCTTATCTGCTCGCCCAGGTAACGTATTCCCTTGCCTGTGTAGACGTTGGGCGGCCTGACCTTGCGAATCTGCGCCGCCAACTGCCCTACGGCCTGCTTGTCTATGCCCCGCACGTGAATGCGGTTGTTGCCTTCCACTTCCAGCGTCACGCCCTCCGGCGGCACCATGCTCACGGTGTGGCTCAGCATCACGCTGAGCGATATGCCGGGGCCGTTCTGCTGCGTGCGGTAGCCGACGCCGACAAGCTCGAGCGACTTGGTGTAGCCGTCGGTAACGCCCGTGACCATGTTTGCTATGAGGCTTCGCGACAGGCCGTGAAGCGAGCGGTGCTCGCGTTCGTCCGACGGCCGTTCGACGACGATTGCGTCTTCATTCCGCGAAATCTTCATCGCGGGGTTGAACGACTGGCTCAGCGAGCCGCGTGGTCCCTGCACGGTCACGGCGCTGCCGTCGATGTCGACCTGCACGCCGGCGGGCACGGGGACGGGCTGGTTGCCTATTCTGGACATGGAAACCCCCTTACCAAACGTAGCAGAGAAGCTCGCCACCGAGCCCCTTGCGCCACGCTTCCCTGCCGGTCATGACTCCCTGGGAGGTGGACATTATCGCCACGCCCAGGCCGCCGTAGTAGCGGGGAATCTCGTTCTTCTTGACGTAAACGCGAAGGCCCGGCTTGCTCACGCGCTTGAGCCCGGTAATTGCCGGCTCCTCTTTGCTGCGGTAGTGCAGAAAGATCCTGATGTTAGGCTGCGGTCCGCCGCTCCGCACGATGTCGTAGGTGCGGATGAACCCCTCGTCCTTGAGTATCTTCGCGAGCGATGCCTTCATGTTGGACACGGGCACCTGAACGGTGTCGTGCCTCACGACGACCGCATTGCGAATTCTTGTCAACATGTCCGCTATCGCGTCTGTTACTGCCATATTCCGCCTTCATCGTATCCCCTTCCCTCGAAGGAGAGAGGATGTGAACTATTCCTGGGGGACACTCTCGAGAAAGAGCTTCTCCCCCGAGATCTCTCAGGCTTTGCTACCAGCTCGCCTTACGCACGCCGGGGAGCAAGCCTTTCAGGGCCATTTCCCTGAAGCAGATGCGGCAAAGGCCGACGTGGCGTATGTAGGCCCGGGGCCTGCCGCACTTGTTGCAGCGATTCCTGTACCTCACCTTGAAAGGCTGAGGTCTCTTCCATCTTGCTACCTTGGATACCTTCGCCAAGTGAACTCACCTTGCGCCCCGGCCGGGGCGTTGGATTAGGGCGCGGCTAGGCCACGCGTGCGACGTCTCTGCCCCTCGTGAACGGCATACCCAGCATCTCGAGCAAACGCAATCCCTCGCGGTCGGTGCGCGCGGTGGTGACGACCACCACCTGCAGGCCCCGCATGCGATCGATCGAGTTGTAGTCGATCTCGGGGAAGATGACCTGCTCGCGGATACCCAGCGAGAAGTTGCCCCTGCCGTCGAACGCCTCCTGGGATACGCCCTGGAAGTCCCGGATTCTGGGCAGCGCGGAACTCACAAGCCGGTCGTAGAACTCGTACATGCGCCGTCCCCGCAGGGTAACACTCAGCCCGATGGGCATGCCTTCGCGGATCTTGAACCCTGCGACGGACCTCTTGGCCCGCGTGGTGACCGGGCGCTGTCCCGAAATGAGCGTAAGGTCGCGGGTGGCGTTTTCCATCGCCCTGGCGTTCTGGAGCGCCTCGCCCATACCTATGTTGAGCACTATCTTGCTGAAGCGCGGGACCTGCATGGGGCTGGTGTACCCGAACTCGCTCATGAGCTGCGGACCTATCTCGTCACGCAGCTTGGTGAGCACGCGCGGCGGATATGCCGGAGCCTTCGCGCCGTTCGCGCCGGCGGGCTGCTGTTCGGGCGCGTCGCCGCCGCGCCGCCGCGGCTGCCGGCCCTGGTTGCGGGCTTGAGTCGTCATTCGATCACTTCCTGGCACTTGCGGCAAGCTCTGGCCTTGGTGCCGTCGGCCAGGAGCCTGCTGGCTATCTTCGTGGGCTGCTGGCAGTGATTGCAGATGAGCATCACTTTCGAGGCGTGTATGGGCATCTCCTTCTGGATAATGCCGCCCTGCCTGACCTGCGTGGTCGGCTTGGTGTGGCGCATGACCACGTTCACGCCGTCCACCAGCACCTTGTCCGAGCCCGGCACCGTGCGCTGGATGCGTCCCTGCTTGCCGCGATCCTTGCCCTTGATGACGAGCACGTTGTCGTTGGAGCGCAGCCGCATCAGATCACCTCGGGCGCCAGCGAGACAATGCGCATGAAGTTCTTTTCGCGCAACTCCCGCGCCACGGGGCCGAAGATGCGCGTGCCCCTGGGCATCTGTTCGTCGTTGATGAGCACGGCCGCGTTGTCGTCGAATCTTATGTGCGAGCCGTCGGCCCGGCGGTGCGGCTTGACCGCGCGGACGACCACGGCCTTCACCACGTCGCCCTTCTTAACCGCGGCCGCGGGCGCGGCCTCCTTGACCGAGGCGACCACGACGTCGCCAAGCCAGGCGTAGCGGCGGCCGCTGCCGCCCGGTATGCCTATGCAACTGATGGTCTTCGCGCCGGAATTGTCGGCTATCCTCATGCGGGTGTACTTCTGAATCATGGTTATGCTGGCTCCTGGCCGGCGTCCCCGCCGACCTGCGCCGCCGGGGCCTCGTAGACAGGCTCGGGGGCGGCGGGCTCGGGGGCTACTTCCTCGACGGCGATTTCGTCGGGCTGAATCTCGGCCACCTCCTCGCGCTGTAACAGCTTGACCACGCGCCAGCGCTTGGTCTTGGAGAGGGGCCGCGACTCCCTGATTCTCACCGTGTCGCCGATCCTGTATTCGTTGTTCTCGTCGTGGACCTTGAACTTGGTGCGCCGGCGCACGGACTTGCGATAGAGCGCGTAGGGGCGCCGCCACTCGACGGCTACCACAACGGTCTTGTCCATCTTGTCGCCAACCACCACGCCCACGCGGACTTTCCGTCTTTCGAAGCTCATGTCAGGCCCTTGCCAACTCCCTTTCCCGAATTACCGTGTGGATTCGGGCGATGCGCTTTCTAGCCTTGCGTATTTCGTTGACGTTCGCCAACTGCAAGGTGGCGATACGGAACCTGAGGTTCATCAACGCTCGATGGGTGGCGTCGAGGTCTTCCTGAAGCTCCTCGTCGGTCATTGTCCTGATGTCGTCTATCTCCATGCCGTTACGTCCCGCGGGTCTGCTAGGCCGTGTGCCTGCTGATTATCTTGGTAGCCATGGGCAGCTTAGAGGAGGCGAGGCGCAGCGCTTCCAGCGCCATCTCTTCGGGCACGCCCGCCATTTCGAACATGACCCTGCCGGGCCTCACCACCGCGACCCAGTGGTCCACCGAGCCCTTGCCGGATCCCATGCGCGTTTCGGCCGCGCGGGCCGTGACGGACTTGTCCGGAAAGATGCGTATCCAGATTCTGCCGCCCCGGCGGGCGTAGCGCGTCATGGCGCGGCGGGCGGCCTCTATCTGCCGCGACGTGACCCACGCCGCCTCGGTGGCCTTGATGGCGTATTCGCCGAAGTTTATGGTGCTTCCGGCGACGGCCATGCCCTTGCGCCTGCCCCTATGTTGGTTGCGATATTTAACTCGTTTGGGTTGGAGCATTTGATTCCGTCTCTTCGTCCGCTCTCACGGTCACTTCTATCGGGGCCATGTCGTCGAGTGCTTCCTCGGCGGCGGCCGACGGCTTGAGTATCTCGCCCTTGTAAATCCACACCTTCACGCCGATGCGTCCGAACTCGGTGGCCGCCTCGGCCAGGCCGTAATCGATGTCAGCGCGCAACGTGTGGAGGGGCACCCTGCCCTCCATGGCCTTTTCTTTGCGCGCGATGTCCGCGCCGCCAAGCCTGCCCGAAATCAGTATCTTTATGCCCTTGGCGCCGGCCTGCATGGAGCGCGAGACCGACTGGCGAATGGCCCTGCGGAAGGCTATGCGGCGCACAAGCTGGTCGGCCACGTTGCGGGCGACGAGGTAGGCGTCCAGCTCGGGCTGGCGTATCTCCTGCACGTTCAGCCGCACGCGCCTCGTGGTGAGGCGCTCGAGGTCGCGCCTGAGCTGCTCGACGCGCTGGCCGCCCCGGCCGATTACGATGCCCGGCCTCGCGGTGTGGATGGTGACCGTCGCGTCGCTGCTACCCCGCTCTATGTCGGTACGGGAAACTCCCGCGTCGGGGTAGCGGCCGTTGATCATGCTCCGCACTGCCATGTCCTCTTTGACAAGGTTGCGGTAGTCGTCTGGCCTTTGGGCAAACCAGGTCGTTTGCCACTCCTTAATCACGCCGAGGCGAAAGCCAATGGGGTGTGTCTTTTGACCCAAGCTAGTTGACCTCCTCCTCGTCGACCACGACGGTTATGTGGCTGCTGCGCCTGATGATTCTCGCCATGCGTCCCCGCGCCCTGGCTCTCACGCGCTTGGTGCGCGGGGCCTCGTTTGCGTATATCTCCACGATTCGAAGGTCCTCGCTACGCGTGAGCAGCTCGTTCTCGGCGTTCGCCGCGGCCGACCTCACGGTCTTGGCGACGTGGGCCGCCACGGGCGAGGGCATGAACCGGAGCATGGCCAGGGCCTCCTCCACGTTCATCCCGCGCACCAGGTCTACTATCGGCAGCAGTTTCTTTACCGAGACGCCGGTGTTCTTTGCCGTCGCTGTAACAGCCACGTTAATCTTGTCCTCTTCAATGTTTCCATCCGGAGGCGGCCTGCTATTTTCGACCGGCTCCCTGCCAGGCCCGGCAGCAGCGCTTCCGGCCCGTGATTCTGTCTTCGGATACCGCTGGTCTCTGCCGGCTCCTAACGCAGCGAGCTGCTGCGCTCCGACTTCGAGGAGTGGCCCCTGAAGGTGCGGGTGGGGGCGAACTCTCCCAGCTTGTGGCCTACCATGTTTTCGGTAATGAACAGGGGCACCATTCTGCGTCCGTCGTGGACGGCGATGGTCAGCCCGAGCATGTCCGGCATGATCACCGACGCGCGCGACCAGGTTCGGATCACGGCGCGGCTGTTGGAGCGGCGCGCTGCGTCGATCTTCTTGGCCAGCTTCTCGTGTACGTATGGCCCCTTCTTTACCGACCTAGACATATGCTCAGCCCTCCAGGACTACTTCTGGTACCTTCGTCGCACGATGAACTTGTCCGACGGCTTGCGGCCCCTCGTGCGGTGGCCCAGCGCGGGCTTGCCCCAAGGTGTCTTGGGACCGGGCATGCCGATGGGGGACCGTCCCTCGCCGCCGCCGTGCGGATGGTCGCGCGGGGACATGACAACACCGCGCACGGAGGGGCGCCTGCCCATGTTGCGCTTGCGGCCCGCCTTGCCCAGCTTAACGTTCTTGTGGTCTATCGCGCTCACCTGTCCCACGGTGGCCATGCACTCGCTGAGCACGTAGCGGACCTCGCCGGATGGCAGCCTCAGCAGCGAGTACTTGCCCTCGCGCGCAAGCACCTGCGCGGAGCCGCCCGCGCTGCGCACTATCTGTCCGCCCTTGCCCACCTTCAGTTCGACGTTGTGCACCATGGTGCCGGGGCGAATGGCCTTGAGAGGCAGGGCGTTGCCGGGCCTGAGCTCGGCGCCCTCACCGGCCATCACCTTATCGCCCACTCGAAAGCCGTTCGGGGCCAGGATGTAGCGCCAATCGCCATCGGCGTACTTTATCAGGGCAATGCGGGCCGAGCGGTTCGGATCGTACTCTATGGACACGGCCTCGCCCGGCACGCCGGACTTGTCGCGCTTGAAGTCGATAACCCTGAACCGCCGCTTGTGTCCGCCGCCGCGGTGACGCACGGTGATCTTGCCGCTGGAGTTTCTGCCGCCCCGCTTCTTGATGGGCTTTAGCAGCGACTTCTTCGGCTTTCGGGTGGTAATGTCGTCGGAGGTCTGAAGCACCGCTCCCCGTTGGCCCGGGGTTATGGGCTTACGCGCTTTGAGTGGCATCTATACCCCCTCGAATATGGTGATGGTCTGACCTGGGGCCAGCGTCACCAGCGCCTTCTTGCGGGACGGAAGAATGGACGTGCGCGGTCCGTAGCGCTTGCGCTTGCCCGGCACGTTCATCGTGTTCACCTTGATGACCCGCACGCCGAACGCCTCTTCCACCGCTCGCTTGATCTGCAGCTTGGTGGCCGAGGTCGCGACCTCGAAAGAGTACCTGCCGTTTTCCTGCATGAGGGTGCTCTTCTCGGTGATGATCGGTCTTCTGAGAGTGTCGAGTATGTGCATGGCGCGTTACACCTCCACCGTCTGCGGCTTGTGCCGGGTGAAGGGCGCGCCCCACAGTTCTTCGGCCTTACGCACAGCGTCCAGCGTCATCACGATCCTACGGTGGTTGAGCAGGTCGCGGGTATTCAGGAGGGCCGCCGGCAGCAGCTTCACGCGCGGGATGTTGTTGGCGCTTCTCAGCGTGGCATCGTCCGCGCCGTCTGCGACGAGCAGCACGGAGGAGCGCATACCCAGCGCGGCCAGCACCCTTGCCATTTCCCGCGTCTTGGGGGACTCCGGGGTCAGCTCGTCCACCACCACCAGCTCGTCCTCGCGGGCCTTGTCCGAAAGCACTGACAGCATGGCCTTGCGCCTCATGCGCACCGGCGTGGCGTGCCTGTAGCTTCGCGGCGTGGGGCCGAACACCACGCCGCCGCCCTTCCAATGCGGGGCGCGTATGGACCCCTGGCGGGCGCGTCCGGTGTACTTCTGCGGCCGGGGCTTCGCGCCGCCGCCCGACACCTCCGTGCGAGATTTGACCTTGGCGGTGCCCTGCCGCGCGTTGGCAAGCTGCCCCACCATCACCTGGTGCACCAGGGCGGAGTTCATGGGCGCGCCGAACACTCGGTCGTTGACCTCGACGCTGCCGACCACCTGGCCCTTCGAATTGTGTAGTCTCAGTTTCACGTCGCGTGCTCTCTCTTACGGCCTGCCCTTCGGATCATCAGGAACGAGTTGCGGGCACCCGGCAGCGCACCCTTGATGAAAAGGATGTGCCGGTCGGCGTCCACGGCCATGACTTCGAGGTTGCGTATCGTTACGCGCTTATCGCCCATGTGGCCCGCCATCTTCAGGCCCTTCAACACGCGCCCCGGGGTAGTGCCGGCGCCAATCGAGCCGGGGGCACGGTGGCGGTCCGACTGCCCGTGGGTCTTGGGGCCGCCGTGGAAACCGTGGCGCTTGACGCCGCCCGCGAAGCCTCTGCCCTTGGTGAGGCCTATGGCGTCCACGACCTCGCCGGGCTCGAACATACTCGCGTCTATCTGCTGCCCTACCTCGTACTCCGACACGTCGTCGGCCTTGACCTCGCGCAGGAAGCGAAACAGTGCCTGCGCCGACTTCAAATGGCCCGACCGGGGCTTGTTCAGCTTGCGCACTTGCTCATAGCCCAACTGCACGCTGTTGTAGCCGTCTCTCTCGACTGTCTTGACCTGCGTCACCGTGCACGGACCGGCCTGCACGGCGGTCACACAGTGAGACACCCCGCTTTCGAGGAAAGTCTGCGTCGTTCCTATCTTCTTGCCCAGAAGGGCGGATACCGTCATTTTGGTCTACCTTTGTTCGTCTGGTGCGTGGCGAGCCTTACCCGGTCAGTTCGTAGCGCGTCGTCCATGCTTGGCGCTCGAATCCGGCCAGGGGGCCAACCTACTCCGTCAGAGCTTTATCGAGATGTCCACGCCGGCGGGCACGTTCAGCCGGGTGAGCGAGTCGATGGTGTTGGCCGTCGGCTCCAGGATGTCGATCAGTCGGTTGTGCGTCCTCAGCTCGAAGTGCTCACGGGAGTCCTTGTCGATATGAGGAGAGCGAATAACGCAGAAGCGCTTTATCGACGTGGGCAGCGGCACCGGGCCGGTGACGCGCGCGCCGGTGCGCTCCGCGGCCTCCACGATATGGCCGGCCGACATGTCGAGGATCTTGTGATCGAAGGCCTTGAGTATTATTCGGATTTTCTGTCGATTCACCATATGCTGCGTTTACGTCCCCGCCTGTATTGTCTTTTTGCTCCCGATTCGTTTCCCGCTCGCCTAGAGTACCTCTTCGGGGGCTTGCTGGTAGCTGTCGAACTCCATCGTGTAGCTGGCCCTGCCCTGGGTGAGCGAGCGGAGGGCGCCGGCGTAGCCGAAGCTCTCGCCGAGCGGAATTCTCGCCTTGATGGACTGTATGGTCTCTCGTCCCTCGATGTTGCGAATGTTCGCGCGGCGCCTTCCCAGGTCGCCGAGAACTTCGCCCAAAAAATCGCCTGGAGTCACAATCTCCAGGCTCATTACGGGTTCCAGCAGAACGGGTCGGGCCTTGAGGACCGCCGACTTCACCGCCATGGACCCCGCGATCTCGAAGGCAACAGGCGACGAGTCCACCTCGTGATAGCTGCCGTCCACGAGCGTCACGCGCACGTCCACCAGCGGATAGCCGGACAGCGGGCCGGTATTGAGGGCGCCTCGGACGCCGGTCTCCACCGCCGACACGAACTCCCTTGGAATGGTCCCGCCAACTATCTTACTTACGAACTCGACCCCCGCGCCACTCTCCAGCGGTTTCACTTCCAGCCACACGTGGCCGTACTGGCCGTGTCCGCCCGTTTGCCGCACGAACCGGCCCTCGGCGCGCGCCGGGGCGGTGATCGCCTCCCGGTAGGCCACCTTGGGCGTGCCGACGTTTCCTTCGACGCTGAACTCCCGCTTCATGCGGTCCACCAGAATCTCGAGGTGCAGCTCGCCCATGCCCGACATAATCGTCTGGCCGGTCTCGGGATGGACGGCGACCTTGAACGTGGGGTCTTCGTCCGAGAGCTTGGCGAGCGCGTCTATCAGCCTGTCCTGATCGGCCCTCGAGCGCGGTTCGACGGCAACCGAAACCACGGGCTCGGGGAAGCTGATCGTCTCAAGCACTATCGGCTCGCGCCGGTCGCAGATGGTGTCGCCGGTTGAGGTCTGCTTCAGTCCCACCGCGGCGGCTATCTCGCCCGGACCCACGACCTTGAGCTCTTCGCGGCGCTGCGCGTGCATCCGCACGATGCGGCCCAGCCGCTCGCGCTTGCCGTTGCTGGCGTTGTACACCATGGCGCCGGTCTCTATCGTGCCGGAGTAGACCCGGAAGTAGACCAGCCGGCCTATGAAGGCGTCGGCGACGGTCTTGAAGGCCAAGGCCGCGAAAGGCCCTTCAGGGTCTGGCGCGCGGCTGACCTCTTCGCCCGTTTTCGAGTCCGAGCCCACCACGGGGCGCACGTCGAGCGGCGAAGGAAGGTAGTCGCCGATGGCGTCCAACAGCGGCTGGACGCCCAGGTTCCGCAGCGCGCTGCCGCACACCACGGGCACCAGCCGGTAATCGATGGTCGCCTTTCTGAGCGCCCGCTTCAGCTCGTCCGCGCTGATCTCCTCCTCTTCGAGGAACTTGACGATAAGCTCGTCGTCTGTCTCGGCGATCTTCTCTATCATGTCGTTGCGATAGAGCTGAAAGTCCTTCATGAACTCGTCGGGAACGGGGTGCTCCTCCGGCATAGCGCCGGTTTCGTCGGGGTACACGAGCGCCTTCTGCTCGATGAGGTCGATGACGCCTTTGAAGTCGACCTCGACTCCGAATGGTATCTGGATCACCACGGGGTTGGCCTGGAGCCGGTGGGCGATGCTGTCTACGGTGCGATGAAAGTCGGCGCCCACGCGGTCCATCTTGTTCACGTAGCAGATGCGCGGGACGTTGTAGCGGTCCGCCTGCCGCCAGACGGTCTCAGACTGCGGCTCAACGCCCGCGACGGCGTCGAACACGACCACGCCGCCGTCGAGGATGCGCAGGCTGCGCTCCACCTCGGCAGTGAAGTCCACGTGGCCCGGCGTATCGATGATGTTGATGGCGTAGTCTTTCCAGGCGCAGGTGGTCGCCGCGGACGTTATAGTGATTCCGCGCTCGCGCTCCTGGGCCATCCAGTCCATGACGGCGGTGCCCTCATCCACGCCGCCCAGCTTGTAAATGCGGCCTGCGGCGAAGAGGACTCGCTCGGTCACCGTGGTCTTGCCCGCGTCGATATGCGCGATGAAGCCGATGTTGCGCGTGTTGGCGAGCCTCGACTGGGAGGCTTCGCCGGAATCGCGCTCTCGCACGGCTGTTGCTTGCATCTCTCTTACCATCGATAGTGTGCGAAGGCCCTGTTGGCGTCCGCCATCCGGTGCAGTTCCTCGCGGCGCCTCACGGCGGCGCCCTGGCCGCGCGCGGCCTCCAGCAGCTCCTGGGCCAGGCGTTCTGATATGGGCCGTCCGCTCCTGGCGCGGGCCCCGCGGATTATCCAGCGCATCGCGAGGGTTATGCGGCGGCTGGGCCTCACCTCGGTCGGCACCTGGTAGGTCGCGCCGCCCACCCTCCGGCTCTTCACCTCGAGCATGGGGGTCGCGTTCTTCACGGCAAGCTCAAACAGCTCCAGCCCGGGCCGGTGCGCCTCGCGCTCGATGTGGTCGAGCGCGCTGTACACGATGCGCTGGGCGGTGGTCTTCTTACCGTTCAGCATCACCTTGTTGATGAAGCGACTCAGCTCGACGCTATTGAACCTCGGGTCGGGAATAACGAGGCGCCGTTCGGCCCTTCTTCTTCGCGCCACGGCTAGTCCCCCTTGCTTCCGTACTTGCTTCGTCCGCGCCTGCGGCCGCTCACACCCGATGTGTCGAGCGCTCCTCGAATTATGTGGTAGCGCACGCCGGGCAGGTCTTTCACGCGCCCGCCGCGAATCAGCACCACCGAGTGCTCCTGCAGGTTGTGGCCCTCGCCCGGAATGTAGGCGGTCACTTCCATGCCGTTGGTGAGCCGGACGCGGGCCACCTTACGCAGGGCCGAGTTGGGCTTCTTGGGTGTCTGGGTGCGCACCTGCACGCACACGCCGCGCTTTTGCGGCGAGCCAGAATCGCGCTTGCCCCTGTTCTTCAGCGAGTTGAACGAATAGCGCAGGGCGGGGGCCTTGTCCTTCTTATGCTTGGACTTCCGGCCCTTTCTCACGAGTTGATTTACTGTCGGCATGGCGTATCCTCTGCGGGTTCGCGGCCCCGACTTGGCCTTATCTGCTTGCACAAGAAAAGTTGACCGCAACAAGTTGCGACAAACGCGCATTATAGTTTAGCGATTGGCCACTGTCAAATTCTGGCAGGCGATCGCAGGGAAGTGCATAACCCCTTAGCCTTCACCCGGCGCTTGACCCTCCGCTGCCAATCCCACGCCGAGCTGCCATTTTGGTTGTGGTGCAAACCCTTAGAAGGTACTGGGAGAGCGCCCCTGCACATGAGGGTGCCTATCAACTGGAAGTTTGCCTCGAATCGATCGAAACAGGAATCGACTCAGCGGACGGCGACACACAGTCTGGTAGCGACAAAGCACGCATTCATACAAGAACACAGCTCTGCAAGCCCACGCCTAGACAGCAGGCGCCGTAGAATGGGCTGCGGCCAGCCAAACTCCGAGGCCTCTCTATTGGGGCCAACAGCAGTGACCTCCCCCGGGGAACGTTCAGCGAGCAAATTTCTCTTGGGTTAGGGGTACTAACGGCCGCCTCTAACGGAGCCGTGACAATCAACATTTGTGTAGCTCTGGAACCGATGCACATCTCCCTCGGCATCACGGACAGTGAATCCATTCCTGGCAATGGGCGCCCTCACATCGTAGTGGAATCCGTCAGGCACACGATAGGTGAACTTGAAACTGCCATAAGGAGGATTCGACCCATGATGGGCAGGGTCAGCCTTAAACTGTAGGCCTCTCTTGTCTTGCCATCGACCTCTTCCATAATGGGCGTCCCGAAACCTCTCGTTAATCTTGGATACCCTGTACAAGTCATCCTTGTTCAGACGTACCGTGCGAATTCTGTTCCACAAGTCATCGTGTTTTTTCGGAGAAAAGGAACACTCTGGCAACAGCCCAGGGGCATCCACCCCTTGTGGCCTAAGCATGTCGCGCCACTTACGCTCGAAGCCAATGTGTTTCTCGATCAATTCCGTGTACGTGTCTGATCCGAAATACCTTAGAGTGTCGTGTTCCATCCACACTAGTCTATGACGATTCCGCATCATCATGTTGAAGTGAGGATATTCATCCTCACGGTAATGATATGCAAATACATGAGCTCCCTGAACGTCTTCACGAGCTCTCTCCAAAACCCTCCGCCAGCATGATTGTAGGTCAGGTTTGCTCTTATCACGTGAAGGGATAAAGTGAATGCTCCAATCATCAACTTGTGGCATATATATCTTGTTCCGCTTAGTTACGGACGTGGGTATTCCAGCAACTATCAAGGCAGGCATCTCCGACCTCAACGTTCGAAGACAATCATCTCTTTGGTCCGCCAATACTACGATACATTGCCTCGACTGCTCGAAATGGAACAGAAATGGACCTAACTTCATCGTCAGTCATGTAAACCGCAAATGTTGCCATAAGCTGCTGTGGAGACTGACGACTATGCTCCACGTCTTGTGACTCCACCCAATGGGGGCTAAACTCAACCTCGTTCTGCTCTGCCCATTCTTCAATGGTCTTTCTCAATGTCTCTGATTTGTAGTTGTGCCACGCTAAGCCTAGTCGTAACCGGGCAACCTCAGCTTGAAAGGCGCCCAGAGGGTTTGGGGAGCGCTCAATCGCCATCTTCAGTTCTTCACTAGCCTCGCTTTCCTCTGCAAAGCTGCGCCGTTGACTCAGCAAACTCTCCAAAGTAACAGACGGCACCGCTGCTCTTGTTCGAGTGTCACCTGGCGGGACGTCCTTTCTGAACTCATCAGAATCGGGAAGATACCAGAAGTCACTTTCGCTAATTCTCGTGAACGCCTCGTAAACGTCAGCTCGAAACCGACGGTAGTTTCTTGGCTTCTGTTCTGCCGCAGATTCGGGCCATTTTGCTCCTACAAGCCCGACATACATGTCCGTATTTGGTCGCTTGTAGACTTCAATATTCTCCACATTCTCAATCGCGGATGAGAATTTTTGCCTAGTCTCCTTTAGATAGCGATCAAAGTCTAAGCCGTCGCGCCTGGCGATTTGACTGATTTTATTGTGTAGTATCGCACCTCTTGTGAGGATAGCGTCAGCTCGCAACTCTTTGAGCGCTTCTACAACAATGTCATCCCAGTTTGTCATAATCCCCCCTGTCCAATTGAAAACACACAGGCGAACGATTGACTCCTAAGGAATTGTCCAAAAAATAAGGGTGCCGATGGCACCCTTGGTGTACAATTCCTATTGCACGTAAGTACTGCCCTTTGCGAATGTTGAGAGTTTTATCGGGGGGCCAATTCCCGAGCAATGAAAGAAATGGCTCCGCCCCGCTCTGGACATCCAAGACTACACCAGCCAGCAGACACCGGGGGGTTGTAGTCACGCCCATAATAGCATCAGATGTCACGTTAGGCAAGAGTGACCTGTGCCGCCCGCCAATTGATTCAAGAGTGGTGTCACTCCTGGGCAGGTCGTTTGTGTGTTTCCGTCCTTAAGGCGAGGGAGACCGAACCCCGGCCGTACCGGCTATTTCAATGCCTTGCAGGTATGAATGCTAGTAGCCTTGTAGTCGGCGGTCCACCTCACAACCTACTCAGCTTCAGCGTCCACATGTTAGTCTCGCTCCTTCCCTCCGTTCCGGAATTGTTGCCCAGGTGGGAATGCACACCGCACTTGGCGTGGATCTCCGAACCGCCCTTCCTCCGCCCCCCTACCCCCGCGCCCCCACCCGCGCCGGCGGCGCCGGACGCTTGACGAACAGCATCAGTACCGCGCCCGAAAAGCTCAGCCCCGCGAACACGGTGAAGGGCACCAGGTACGTGCCCGTGGTGTCGAACATGTAGCCGGCGTACAGCGGCGCGAATATCATGCCGATGTTCATCGGTAGCTGCGAAACGCCCATGATGGTTGCGAACGACCGCCGTCCGAAGTACTCCCCCCGTATCGCCGTGGTGAGCGGCATGCGCCCGCCGAAACCGATGCCGTAGACGATGGCGAACACGTAGGGCAAATAGGCGGTCTCGTTCTCGTTCAGCGCGAGCAGCAGAATCGCAGACGACTGTAGGAACATCAAAAAGGCTATCAGCGGCGGCTTGGGCAGACGGTCGGCCAGGAATCCGGCCACGAACTGAGACGGCAGAGCAGCCATAACCATCACAGAGGTCACAACCCCCGCTCCGGTCAGAGACATCCCCATGTCCGTCAGCTTGGGTGAGAGGTGCAGCGAAATCGACACGATCGCGACGCTGGAGGCCACCTGCGCGGCGGTGAGAAGCCAGAACACCGGTGTGCGCAGCGCCTGCCGCACGGTGAACTCCGGCCCGTCAGCCATAGCGGCGTCCGACTCGCGCTCGGAGCCGTCCCTCTCGCCCGCCGGAGGGTCGCCGTCCGGCCTCATGCCGTACTCCTCCGGGTGGTTGCGGATGACCTTGACCACCGGCCCGATGATGAGCAGCATGAACACGCCGATACCCAGCGACACCGCCCGGAACTCGAACACTTCAATGCAGTAGGCGAAGAGCGGGACGAGGAGTCCGCCGAAGTGCGCGCCCGACATAGCGGAGGCCATGGCGATGGAGCGGCGGCGGTTGAACCAGTTATTCACCATCGCGATCATCGCGAGCCAGCCACCCAGTCCCGAACCCAGCGCGATGACGATGAAGGCCACGTAGAACTGCCACAGCGAGTTGACCTGCGACTGCAGGACGAAGCCGACCGCCATGATGACGTAGCCTATCAGCGTCATGCGGCGGGTGCCCACGCGGTCGACCAGAAAGCCCTCGATGGGGCCGAGCACCGCGCCCTCGGCCCTGGCCAGCGCGAACGCCCCGGACAGCGCCGTGCGGCTCCATCCGAACTGGCGCTCCAGCGCCACCAGCAGAGTGCCCACCCCCTGGAACACCGTGAGCGACATCAGCGTGAGCATGAACGACGCGATGCCGACCAGCCACCAGCCGTAGAAGACGCCGCGAACCGAGGTGACGAGACCCCGCCGGGATGTGGGAATCGAAGCACTATCGCGCATGGCGGCAAGTGTACCAGCTAGGGCGGCGCTCTTGGTGCCTTTCCACGCCCGGCTTGCGCCCAATGCGAACGGGTTGTATCCTCAAATTGAGCACGGACCGTTGTGGTTCCACCGCGGGATAAGACTGATCGAGTTCGTCTTTGAAATGAATAGCGGAGGCGCAACCGTGACCACAAAACGAAAGAACTACAGGTTGCTGTGCGCCCTGTATCCCCCGTCCGAGTCGACCGAACCGGACAAGTATATGGCGGAGACGCCTGCTTTCCCCAACTGCGTCGCATGGGGGGACACCCCCGAAGAGACCATCGAGATTCTCGAAAGCGTGGTGGCGGCCACCATCCAGACCTACGAAGAGCGGGGATACGCTCTGCCGCCAGGAGTATCGCCGTTGGAGACCGAGGCCGCCACTTAGATTGAGTGACATTGGCATTACCAAGGCAGAACTGGACGATGCCTAGCCGGATTCTCGCGCTGAGAGCGTGCAACGCTTCGACAGGCGACGCTCGGAAGAGGTTTGTCCACTGCACAGGCCCCGATTTGCAGAGCAATTGCATACTGACTTCTCGGCCCCAAATCAGCCGTGCCATCACATCTGAAGGCCGAAATTGTGCCCCAGAACCGCGCAATCGAGTACCACCTGTGACCTATGAGTCCCTGGAATTGGCTCGTAGACGCTAAATCACGTACCTGTTTTGTGTCAGCGATAAAGACTTTGGAGTAATGTGCGGAAGCTTTGCCCGACTTGCCGAAGCTGTCTCAGATTACTAGGCGCGCCCACAATCGTCATTCCCGCCAAAGCGGGAACCCAGGGGTGGACGGGCGCTTGGACATAGTGCCACCTAGTAAACTGATACAGGCTCCGACTTGCCAGCCCTCTTGATACCATCGCACATCCGTGCTACTCTCCCCGCCATGACGTTCCCGCACCGACATTCGCCACGCACAAGCGGCACCTCAGGACGATTACGCCGGCTGTCACATTTTCGAGACTATTGGGACGTTTTCAGCCCTTATGCAATCCTATGTGACACTCCCAAGACAAGGATTTCACACTGCTCACAGCTACGAAGAGAGACAAAGTGAGGCAGTATGAGACATATTTCGGCCATAACCCCTCTCACGAGCGGCCTTTCTCCCCGGCGATGGGCTCCGTCCAGCCGCGATTCCCGCAAGGCCGGAGCAGGCTCCGCCGCTCTGCTGATATGGACAAGGTCAAAAATCTTGGCTATAATACTCGGACGTGGTTTGGCGTGCCCTGAGCGGCCACGCTGCCGACGCCGAATCAGGCCCCGACAGGCCGAGGTGGTGGAATTGGTAGACACGCAGCGTTGAGGGCGCTGTGGCCGCAAGGCTGTAGGAGTTCGAATCTCCTCCTCGGCACCATGAGAGCCACCGTCGAGGCGACGTAGCCAAGTGGTTAAGGCGGGGGTCTGCAAAACCCCTATTCGGCGGTTCGAATCCGCCCGTCGCCTCCAACACCCACCATCCGCCGCTGCCGCGGCCAAGCTCATCGCCGGCGCCCGCCTCTCACACATTGCCGCCCGCTCCGCAACATGCCTACATCAAGGAGGCCCCCGTGTCAACCGTAAGCATCGACCACATCGCCATGCCGACGGCGAACGCCGAGCGCCTCATCGAGTTCTACAAGCGCCTGGGCTTTCACATCAACGACGAGGATAAGTGGCGCTCGGGCGAGGTCCCCGCCTTCTCCATACAGGTGGGCGATTCCAAGATCAACATCCACCCGGAGGGCTTCGTCGCCGGCCTGCGCGGTCCGACCGCCGTGCCCGGCTGCACCGACATATGCTTCGTGTGGGATGGCACGGTCGAGGAGTGCCAGGCCATGCTGGACAACGCGGGCGTGGAGGTCATCGCCGGGCCGGGCCCGCGGAAGGGCGCGCGGGGCGGCGGCGGCCATCCCTCGCTCAGTCTGTACGCGCGAGACCCGGACCAGAACCTGCTGGAGTGGATGATCTACTCCTAACAATGTCTCTCAAGGAGCGCAGGCTCGGACGCACCGGCCTGGTGCTCCCTGAGCTCGGCCTGGGCGCGATGGACACGCCGCAGGCGGCCGAAGGCGCCGACACTCTCCGCGCCGCGCTCGACTTGGGCATTCGCCTGGTCGACACCGCCAGGGACTACCAGGGCAGCGAGTACCTCATCGGCCAGGTGATCCGAGAGCGCGGCTCGGAATTCTGCATCGCCTCCAAAACGTTCAGCCACACCCTCAACGGCAGCCAGGCTGACGTGGACAGGAGCCTGGCCGTCCTCGGCGTCCCGAGCATCTGCCTGTACCAGCTTCACGACGTCTCGACGCCGAGCGCCTGGGAGCAAGTCATGGCCCCGGACGGCGCGCTGGAGGGGCTTCGCACCGCGCAGGCAAGGGGGCTGGTCCAGCACGTCGGCATCTCCTCGCACAGCCTCGAAATAGTGGAGAAGGCCATCACGTGCGGCGAGTTCGACGCGGTGATGCTGGAATACTCGGCTTTCTACCCGGAAAGCGAAGAACTGATACGACTGGCCGCGCGATCCGGCGTCGGCGTGATTGTGATGAGGCCTCTGGGCGGGTCGGGCCGCATGAGCAGCCTGCGCTCGCTCAACGCACGCGGCGAGGACGAGTTGACGCCCGCGCTGCTGCTGCGCTACGTGCTGTCCAACCCCGGCGTCTCGGTTGCAATTCCAGGCGCGCGATACCCGGACAGGGTGCGCCGGAACGTCGCGCTGTGCCGGGAATACGAGCCGCTCACCGACGCCGAAAAGCGTAGCTGCGAGCGGGCGGCGGAGGCGCTGTACTAGGGCGCGCGGGCAAAGCGTATAGAATGAGAGAATCCAGGGACACAGGAGCGCGAGTGATGGGTACTTTCACCTGGCCGCTGCGGGTCTCGGACATGGACGGTCAACGCTCGATTGAGATCGAGGCGACGGTGGACACGGGCGCCGCGTACACCACGCTGCCCGGCCGCCTGCTGCGCGAGCTTGGAGTACAGCGGGTCGGCCAGCGCAGGTTTCTGCTCGCCGACGGGCGGCGAATCTACCTGGACTTCGGCGAAGCGCGCGCGTCCATAAACGGCGAAAGCGTCACCACCATTGTGGTGTTCGGCGAGGATAACGCTCCGCCCCTGCTTGGGGCCTATACCCTGGAAGGCCTGGGTCTCGCCGTGGACCCGGGAGAGCAACGGCTCGTTCCGGCAAATCTCATCATGTACTAGAGGGCCGCGGCCCCGCCCCAGCGTGGCATCTGCACACGTGCGATGAGCGCTGAACCTGTTGCGCGATACGCCTCTAAACACTAGAATGTGCCCATGTCCCGCGGCCTCGCGCCGCGCCCCACAACTACCAGCGAATTCGCGAGGTTTGACGATGCCAATATACGAGTACACCTGCACCAGTTGCGAGTACAGGTTCGAGCGACTCAGGCCCATGGAGCGCATGGACGACGACGCACCCTGCCCCGATTGCGAGGGGGACGGCGAGCGCAGCCTGTCCGTGTTCGTATCGTTCTCGTCCTCCGACGGCGGCGGCGTCTCGCCGGTCGCGGGCGGGGGCGGTGGATGCGGCGGGTGCGGCCCGGGCGGATGCGCCTGCGCGGCCGGCTTCTAGGCCACCGAATCGCAGCGAGCGCCGGCGCGCCCGCAACGCGCGTACGGCTCGGCAGCCAAACGAAAGGAGTCCGACATGACCACCGTAGTTCGAGGGCGGCTTACACTGGTCGATCCCACCACCCAGCCTATTATCGCCGACTTCACCGGCGCGCCCAGGCTCCGGGACCTGACAGACAAGAAGGTCGGCATCATCGATGACAGCAAGGTGAACGCTAGGGAGCTGCTGCACACGGTCACGGAGCTGCTCGACGAGCGCTTCGGGATCGAGAGCGTCAAGTACCACCGCAAGCCTTCCGCGTCCAAGCCCGCCGACCCCGCCGTCATCAGCGAGATTGCCGAGGAGTGCGACTACGTGCTCGTCGGTGTCGGCGATTGAGGGTCCTGCAGCGCGTGCAGTGTGCACGACGGGATCCACGTGGAAAAGGCCGGCACTCCTTCCGTTACCATTTGCACCGACCTGTTCACCCGAACGGCTGAGGGCATGGCGAGCATGTGGGGAACGCCCGACTACCCCACCATCTTCACCAAGCACCCCACCGCCCCGCTGGACTCCGAGGAGTTGAGAGGAAGGGCCGAGGAGATGCTTGGACAGATAGTGTCCATTCTCACCGGCGTCGATACCTCCACCGACTACTCGTAGAGCCACGGCCCATCGGAGGCGGACGGAGATGGAGAAACAACGCCTGAGCCGAGAGGTCATCGCGATGAGGGTCGCGCTCGAGTTGCGCGACGGCGACGTGGTGAACCTGGGGCTTGGCATCCCAACGCTTTGCTCGCAGTTCATCCCCGAGGGGCGCTCGGTGATGTACCACAGCGAGAGCGGCGTGCTCAACTACGGGCCGATGGCCGAGCCGGGCGAAGAGGACATCGACCTGATAAACGCGGGCGGCCAGTTCCTCGCGATGTCGCCCGGCATGTCGTTCTTCAGCTCGGCGGACGCCTTCGCCATGATCCGGGGCGGCCACGTGGACGTGGCGGTGCTGGGGGCGCTACAGGTGTCCGAGAGGGGCGACCTCGCCAACTGGATGCTTCCGGAGCGCGGCGTGGGCAACGTGGGCGGCGCGATGGACCTGGCCGCCGGCGCGCGGCGCGTGATCGCCGCGATGGAGCACACCGACCGCAATGGCAACTCCAAGCTGGTGCGCGAGTGCGCCTATCCGCCCACTGCCAGGGAGTGCGTCAGCCTGGTGGTTACCGACATCGCCGTGGTCGAGATCGGCCCCGCCGGCGCGGTGCTTATCGAGATCGCCCCCGGCTGGACCGCCGACGACGTTCTCGCCCAGACCGACGCCCGCCTGGCCGTGTCGCCCCGCCTCAAGGAGATCGCGCTCTAGCGGCACGCGCTCCCGCCATCACCTGCACGGGAAGGGCGCGATCGCTGGGTATACTGGCCCAAACCGACTCACGATTGGGCAGTATCGCTACATCTGCGGGAAGTTAAGCCGTAAGTGGGGCGGCTGGGCCGAACGTAAGTGTTGCCTCAAAGTAGTCCGCTGCCTACAATTCAATAATGATTGATATTCGCCAGACTGCGGTTTATGCTCGCTGGTTCAGGCGGCTTCGGGATAGGCAGGCAAAGGCGTGCATCAACGTCCGCATCCGGCGCTTGGCCCGTGGCAGTTCAGGGGACGTAAGGCCGGTGGGAGAAGGCGTTTCCGAACTTCGGATCAACTACGGGCCCGGCTACAGGGTGTACTTCGTCCGTTTAGGTCTAACTTTGGTAGTCCTTCTAGCTGGAGGCGACAAGGACAGTCAGGTTCAGGACATACGAAGAGCGCTTGAACTGGGCCGAAGGACTCAAGGAGGCGGCAATGGAAACAATCCGGACACAGCCGTGGGACCCTGCTGAGCACCTGGAAACCTCCGAGGACATGGCCGCCTACCTGAGCGCAGCGCTGGATGATGGCGACCCAGGCCTGATATTAGACGTGCTGGAGGACATCTACCGTGCAAGGCGTATGAAGCAAGACTTTGGGCTGGAGAGTGATAGCTCCTACGAGTCCTTGTCCTCCAACGGCAACCCGGAATTCACCACCGTGCTGAAGGCAGTGCGCGCCATGGGCCTTAGGCTCCAGGCAACCGCCGCGCCTGAAGGCGAGTAGCGCGCGACGGTCATTGCGCCTGAGGGCGCTCCCCGCCTACTTGGGCAGGTTGCACACGTCCAGCGCGGTTAGGGCGAGCACCTTGGCCACCTGCTCCATCTCGCTTATGGGCGCGTACTCGTCCGGAACGTCCGGCGACTCCTGGGTGCCCGCCGGGCCTATCAGCACGCAGGGCACGCCGGCCTTCCACAGGTGACAGCTGTCGTTGCCGGTGTAAGAGTTCGGCAGCACCACGCCCACGTTGTCAGGCTCCCGGCCCGTCACGGCGCGGACCTGGCGGGCCACCGCCTCAACGATGTACTCGCCACGCGGCAGGTCGAACGGCTCCATAACCACCTTGTTCGCCTTGAACACCGGCGGCGCGGGCACCTCGATCTCGTAGACGAATTCCGGGTCCTCCTCGCTCAGCGCGCCCAGCACGCGGTCGAGGTCCGCCACCACCGACTCGGACGTCATGCCCGGCAGAAAGCGCACGTCGACCAGCACGGTGCAGAAGTCGCTCACGAAGTTCGGACCTTTCAGGTCGTAGTCCCGGCCCATTCCGCCCATGATTACGCCGATGTTCACCAGCGGCAGCGCAGGCAGGTCTGCCCGGCGCTCGCACGTGAACTCGACATCCCGCATGGCGGGAATGGCCTTGCGCATCTTGTCAATGGCGTCCACCGAGCCTTGCCGCCGGCTGGTGTGCCTCGACTTGCCGATTGTGTGCACCGCTATGTTGACGACACCCCCGTGGACTGTCATAACGTTGGCCGGGCCGTGCGGCTCCGTGATTATCGCCATGTCCGTTAGCGGCCCGTGCTCGCATAGGTACGAAGAGCCCACGCCGCCCTGCAGCTCGCCGACGACGCACGCGAGCACGACGTCGCCCTTCAGCCGGACGCCGGAGCGCCGCACCGCCTCCGCGGCCTGCACCATCGACGCGACGCCGGCCTGCATGTTGCGCACGCCCGCGCCGAAGAGGCGGTCGCCTTCTATGCTCGGCTCCCACGGGTCGCGTTTCCAGCCGAACGCCAGCGGGTCTATGTCCAGGTGGCCGTTGAACATCAGCGACTTGCCGCCGCCGTCGCCCCTGAGCGTGGCGATCGTCTGGAATCGACCGGGCTCCACTTCCTGGAGTTGCACCTCGTAGCCCCGCCGACCCAGGTAGTCGGCCATGAACCGGGCCAGCTCCGTCTCTTCGGTCTTGAAGCTCGGAATCCTGAGCATCTGCTTGGCGAGCTCAAGCATGTCGTCGCGGTCTATCGCCGCCAGCACCGCCTGGGTGTCGCTCTGTGTCAACTCGTTTCTCCTTCATCAAGTGGGGCAGATGGTCTTGCGGACAACGGGATTAGATTCCTCGGCTCCGCTCGGAATGACAATAGCGAAACGCACGGAATGACAATTGTGGGGGCAATTACCGCCAGTCGCCGCTGCCCGCTGCCTGAGCACCGGCCCTGTAGTGGCGGTCCAACTCCGAGACGTAGCCCCTTCCCAGGTCCGCGCCGTTCTCGGCGAGCCAGTCGGACAGGCGAGTCTGGCCGGTAGGCTCGCCACGGGAGACCAGCAGGTCCGCCATCAGGCCTTCCACCTCGTCCCGCGTCAGTGTCACGTCCCGCATGGCAAGCCCCACTAGTGCGGCCATCAGCATACCCAGCCGCTTGCCCACGTGCGCGACGCGCACCCTCGCACCAATGGAATCGGCTATCAGCCTCACCATCCCCTCGTAGGTGAACACCTCGGGGCCTACCGAGTCTATGGCGTAGCTGTCCTCTCGTCGGCCCGCCTCCACCATGAGCGCGGCGTGGTCTCCCGCGTAGATTGGCTGCACACGGTAGTCGCCACGCCCGAACACGGGGAAGAAGGGAAAGCGCCGGAGCGTCCAGGCGATGTTATTGAGCAGCAAGTCCTCCCGACCGTAAATCACGGTGGGCCGGAGTATCGCGTGGCTCATCGCCGACGCGCGCACCGCCTCCTCCGCCTGCGCCTTGCCCCGGAAGTACGGCAGCGGCGAGTCCGCGTCGGCGTTGGTGATGCTCACGTGCACCACCCGCCGGACCCCGGCGCTCTCGGCGGCGCGCAGCATTGTCTTGATGTTGCGCACCGCCACGTCGTGTGTTAGCTCGCCACGGGCGAACCGCACCCAATAGGTGTTGTAGAGAGTGTGGGCGCCCTCCAGCGAGCGAGCCAGGTCGTCTGGTCTGTCGAAGTTGTAGGGCGCGGCGCCGACCGCACCGCCGAAGAGGCGGGCACTCGGGTGGCCCGTGAGCGTACGCACGGGCCGGCCCAGCTTCAGCAGCAGCTGTGTGACGTATCTGCCCGTGTAGCTGAACGCGCCGGTCACGACGTCGAAATCGGTGCGACTCATCTCCCGCCCGCCTTCCTCATACCATCCGCCCGGTGGCGTCCCTCGGTTGGGCTATAATGTCCGCCAAGCCTATCTTGGCCCACTTTACCCCAAACGAGGACGCATATGATACCCCTACGCCTGAGCGTCAGAAATTTCATGTGCTACCGGGACAACGTGCCTACGCTGGACTTCGAGAGCCTGCACGTCGCGTGCCTGTGCGGCGAAAACGGGCACGGCAAGAGCGCACTGCTCGACGCCATCACCTGGGCGCTCTGGGGCAGCGCAAGGGCCAGCCAGCAACACGAGCTGATCCACCAGGGCCAGACTGACATGGAGGTCACGCTCGACATCCTCGTGCGCGACCAAGTCTACCGCGTGATACGAAAGCACACTCGCAGGGCGGGGGCACGCCAGGGCGCCACGGTGCTCGAGTTCCAGGCGTCGACAGGCGACGGCTACCGCCCCGTGACGGCTAACAGCGTTCGCGAGACCGAAGCCCTGATAGTCCGGACAATCCAGCTCGACTACGAAACCTTCATCAACACCGCCTATCTTCAGCAGGGCAAGGCCGACCAGTTCACACGGAACACGGCCTCCAAGCGAAAAGAGTTCCTTGCAGAGGCGCTGGGCCTCTCATACTACGAGCAGCTCGAGGAGCGGGCGAAGCACCGCGCGGCCGAGCTGAGGGACACCATAAGAATCGCCACGGAGCGCATGAGGAGCCGCCAGCCAGAGATCGATCTCAAGCCCGATTACGAGCGCTGGCTGGAGTCCGCGCGCGCGGGCATCGCCGGGCTCACCCCCGAACGGGACGAGCGTCTCGCCAAACACGAGGCGCTGCAGCGCACGGCCACCGAGTTGTCGCTCAAGCGGCGGGACCTTCCGGACATGGAAGCCCGGCTGGCCTACGCCAGGGGCGAGACCGTGCGACTGGAGCGCGAGACGCGAGAACTGCGAGCGCGGCTGGACGCGGGCGAGGCCATCGCCGCGCGCGCCGACGAGATAGAGGCCAACTTCGCGGCACTGGATGCAGCGAGGGCCGAGGTCGAGAGGCTCCAAGCCGCCCAGACGTCGCTGGGCGCCTTGCGGAGCCGGCAGGCCGAGTTGAACGCCCTGATCGAAGTCCAGCGGGCGGAGATGGAGACGCAACGTGGGCGGCACCAGAACGACGTGGACATGCTCGAGTCCGAAGCCGGAAGCATCCCCGAATTGGAGGCCGGACTCGAAGCGCTGCGAACGCGAACGGAACGGCTGCCGGGGCTCGAGGCCGCGGCGCGTTCCCTGGCCGAGGACGCGCAGGCCACCGACGCGGAACTGGCCCGGCTCAACCGCGCGCTCGATCGCAAGAGCGCGATCGACTCCAGCGTGGCCGGGCTCGAAAGCCAGATCGCGCTGGAGGAACAGGCGCTCGAAATGAGGCTCGACCAGGCCGCCTACAGGGTGACGCACGAGCTGGAACCCGCCGCCGCACGCATTCCCGAGATCGAGGAGCGCCAGCGGCTCAACGAGCTCGCTCAACACCAGCACGAAGCGGGTGCGGAGCAACTTGAAGCGATGCGCGGCGAGGAACGGGCCGCCGCCCTGCGCGTTCAGTCTCTGGCGCAGGCCAACGAGGCGCTCTACTCAGAGATGGAGGATACCAGGCGAAAATTCGAGCTGCTGGATCGGGGCGACACGCTCTGCCCACTGTGCGGCCAGCCAGTGGGTGACGACGGCGTGGAGCACCTGCGCGCCGAGTACGAGGCGCGAGGCCGCGAGGCTAAGCGGAGCTACCGGGACAACGACTCCGAACGCCAAACCCTCGAGGAGAAGAGCGCGGAACTGGTCGCCCGCGTTCGCGAGCTGGAGACGGCGCGGGAAAGCGAGCAGAGGCGCGTCCAGAGCGAGGCCACGGCACTGGCCCGCGAACGCGACGACGCCGAAAGGTCGCGGGCGCAGATCGAATCCGAATCCCTGGAAGTGGAGCGGCTGCGGGCCATTCTCGCGTCCGGCGACTACGCCCGCGAGCAGCGGCGCGGCATCGAGCGGCTGAGGCGGGAAATGCACTCGGTGGGCTACGACGCCGAAAGCCGCGACGCCGCACAGCGGCGGGCGACCGATCTCCACGCGCGGGCATCCAGGGTTGCGGCGGAGCTCGAGGCCGAGCGGCAGAGCGTCGACTACGAAGGCGTCCGGCTACGGCGCGATCTTGATAGCGCGTATGCGGCCGAGGCGCGACTGCTCGAGGCGCGGCGCTCCCTGGACGCCGTGAGCGCGACGCTCGAGGCCCGCGACTACGCCCACAAAGAGCGGGCCGGCCTGACGCGAGTGGCCGCCGAAATCGAGACGCTCGGCTACGACGCCACCGCCCACCAGGCGCAGAGGGACAGGGCGTCGGCCCTCGAACCCTACGAAGACCTGCACCGGCAGTTGCGGGAAGCCCAGGGCCGGCTGGAGGCAGACCGCGCGTCGCTCGACGAAAGGCAGCAGACGCTGGCGAGGCGCACCGCCGAGGCGGAGGACTACGAGGCCCGCGTGTCCGAGACGCGGACGGTGCTGGCGGCGCTGCCGGAAATCGAGACTGAGCTGGGAGAGTCCGAGCGGCGGCTCCGCGAACTGGAGGGCCGGTTGCGAGACTTCGAGGTGCAGCGTGGCATACAACAGGAACACATTGCCCACTGCGCCGGCTTGGAGGCGCAAACGCGCGCGGACGAGGCCGCCCGGCGCGGGCTAGTAGACGAGAAGAGCATTTACGACGAGCTGGCCGTGGCCTTCGGCAAGAACGGCATCCCCGCACTCATCATCGAAAACTCCATCCCCCAACTCCAGGGCGACGCCAACCGGTTGCTGTCCCGTTTGACTGAAAACCGCATGAGCCTGAAGCTGGAGCTCAGGGAGGGCCGGCGGCTGAGGGGCTCGGACGTCCGGGCCGAGGAGTTGGACATCCTCATCTCCGACGAGATCGGCACACGCAGCTACGAGATGTTCAGCGGGGGAGAGGCGTTCCGGATCGACTTCGCACTGCGCATTGCGCTGTCCCAGATGCTCGCCAGCAGGTCGGGCGCCCCGCTGCCTATCCTGTTCATAGACGAGGGATTCGGCACGCAGGACGCATCGGGTCAGGAGCGGCTGACAGAGGCCATCAAGTCCATCGAGGACGACTTCCAGAAGATCATAGTGATAACCCACGTCGACCAGATCAAGGAGGCTTTCCCCGTCCGGATCGAGGTCACCAAGGACGAATACGGTGCAACTTTCAGCATAGTCTAGCCAGCATCACGGTGCGCGCTGGAGGGCTTGCCCAATATCGCACTTGGGCGGATAATACTACCCAGATGCCGGCAACGCGATGGGCCTGACGCCCGGACGCGGGCAGCGTCGGCACGACCCGCCTAAGGAGGCCACTTTGAGTAACCACGTACCATCCGAGGCCGAAGTCCTTTCGTACTTCGACTCGCTCAGCAACTGGGGCAGATGGGGCGACGACGACCAGCTCGGCACGCTCAACCTGCTCAGCCCCGCAAAGACGCTGCAAGCCACGTCGCTCGTTCGCGAGGGCGTGAGCGTCTCGTGCGCGCGGCCCGTGTTGTTCGAAGCCGCGGCCGACGTGCCCATACCGCCCATGCACTTCATGGTTGAGAGCGGCGAGGGCTGGGCCAGCGGCCAGAAGGTCTCATCCAGGCCGAACCAGGCCTCCACCGACTTCTTCGGCATGATCTTCCACGGCTTCACCATCACCCACGTCGACAGCCTCGCCCACTTCTTCTGGGAGGGCAAGCTGTACAACGGACGCCCCGCGCACCTGGTTTCGACCAGCCTGGGCGCCACCGTGGAGTCCATCGACCTTGCCCACAAGGGCATAGTGACGCGCGGGGTGCTGGTTGACGTGCCCGAGATTCGGGGCGTGGACTGGCTGGAGCGCGGCGAAGGCGTGATGCCGGAAGACATCCTGGCGGCCGAAGAGCGCTGCGGCTTCACCATCGAGGAGGGCGACGTGCTGCTGATACGCACCGGCCAGCTGCACCGGCGCAACGTCGAAGGCCCCGTGCCACGCGAGGCCGGCTCCACCGCGTGCCAGGCGGCGTGCTTGCCGCTGTTCCACGAGCGGGGAATCGCCATGCTGGGCACCGACACCGGCAACGACGTCTCGCCGTCCGGCTATCCGTCCATGTCTAATCCGGTCCACCAGGTGGGCATCGTCGCGATGGGGATGTGGATCCTGGACAACGCCAACCTCGAAGAGCTGGCCCAGGCGTGCAAGGAGCGCAACCGCTGGGAGTTCATGCTGTCCATCGGCACGCTGCGGCTTACCAACACCACCGGCTCGCCGTGCAACCCGCTGGCCATATTCTAGCGGCGTGGAAGTAGAGCACGGAGCACGACCGATGGGCGTCGAGACCCACCTGAGGCAGAAGGAGCGCATTGTCTCGCGCTTTGGGCCGTACTACGCCACGTCCACAAGGCTGATCCTGCACCTGGAGAGGAACGGCGTGGAGGAGCTGCACGAGCTTCCGTACTCCCAGATCGACAAGATCGACGAGGTGCGGAAGTCGAACCATCCGCGCATGATGGTAGGCGCCATCGTAACCATAGTCTCGATCGTAGCGTCGTTCAGCCTCAACATGATAACGCCGCTGCTCGGAGTGGTGGCCGGCGCGTTCCTGGTGCTGCACGGCAGCATAGGCGGCCCGGCCTACTACCAGGTGCACGGCAGGGACGTGCCACGGGCGCAGATGCACCTCTGGCAGATCCGTTACCGGGGCGCGGGCAGCCTGATCGCGTCGATTCGCACCATCAAAGGCGAGCACGTCTGACACTCCGAAGGGGTTCGGGTGAGAGAGAGTCGCACCAACACTTCACCCTCACCCTTCGGCAGGCTCAGGGCAGGCCCTCAATCCTCTCCCATCAAGGGAGAGGAGGTCTAATGGGAACCACCGCGCCGTTCAGCCACGACAGGAACCTCCCCACTTCCGGCACGCCATCCAGCGAGTAGTCCGCCGCGCGCAGCGCAGCCTCCGGCGTGTCGTCGTGAAGGACCACCACGCCCAGTCCCGCGAGCGCGCCCGTGTCCGACAGTTCCCTCACGGCCTTCAGCGCGTCGACGTCGGTGGTGTCGTCGCCCACGAACAGCAAGCCGTCCAGCGCGAAG
Organism: Dehalococcoidia bacterium; assembly: GCA_965262385.1. Lineage (GTDB taxonomy): Bacteria > Chloroflexota > Dehalococcoidia > Lucifugimonadales > CATOSD01 > CATOSD01. The sequence continues at coordinate 1,707,402 of CBDHFB010000016.1, forward strand.
CGCCGCGCCAGGCTCCTCGTCGCGCTGCCCTTGTTCGGCCCGTTCGCGGCGCGAAGCTCCAGCGCCATCTTGCCCCAGAACGCCTCGACGCCACGCGCTGCCGAGCGCGCTCGTCTAAGAGCGCCGTCCAACTCACGTGCTGCCCGCTCCGGGTCGGGAGCAAGCCGGAAGTGCGCGGTCGCGCTGAGGCCCTTGTCCTGCCACACCATGCCGGGCAGGTCCACGGCGGCGCGCAGGAACGCGAACGCGCGGGCTACGGCCTCGCGGTCCGCATCAGCCTCCGACGCAAATTCCAGCCGCCCGTCTCGCAGCAACTCCGCGCCGTGGTTGCCCACGTAGGTCAGGCCGTCCACTCCAACCAACGCGGCCACGTCCACGGCCGCACGGCCGGACATCACCGCCGCCAGCGCCAGCTTGCGCGCGAGGCCGCGCAGGGCGGTGGCGGCGGCCGGCAGCACGCGCGCCTCCCCGGGCGTGGGGGCTATCTCGGAGATGGTGCCGTCGAAGTCCACCACTATGCCCAGCCGGCGGGGGCGCAACAACGGTGCGACGGCGTGGAGGTTGGACAGCAAGTCGGGCGGCGGTTTCACGTCACGCCCGCCAGAACGGGCTGCGTACACGACGAGGTCCCCTTGTAGAGGCGGGTTTCAAAGTAGAGGCGGGTTTCAAACCCGCCCGTCGCGCCGACCGCCGGCGCCGCCTTGCACGTTTCCCAGTTGCGCCCCACCCCGACTAGGAGTTGAACCTGAGCGTGTACAGGTCGGAGGCCATGATCTGGGGAATGCGGGGGCCGAGCTCGCGCCAGTCCTCCTGGGTCGCGGAGATGAGCCGCCCGGTAAGGCCGTCGGAGGCGTCCGAGGCGAGCCACACGGCGAGCGCGGCGGCCTCTTCGAGCGGCGCGCCCCGGCCTGACTTGGTGCGCCGCACCATCGCGCCCATCGCCGGCTCGATCAGGCTGTCCTCAGACGCCATCGGGTCGAGCAGATCCGTGTCTATCTGGCCGGGGCCGAGCGCGTTCACGCTGACGTTGTGGGGGAGCATCTCCAGCGCGAGAGTCTCGGTGAAACGCACCACGGCGGCTTTGGTCGTGCCATAGGCGCTAATCGTCTCCGACGCTCGCGTCACGCCCGCGCCGGAAAGGTTGATTATCTTGCCGCCGCCCTGCTCTATCATGTGGGGCAGGACCGCGTGGCAGCAAAGCATGAGGCCGGTCACGTTGATGTTGACGGCCTGCGCCCAGTGCTCGGCGTCGTTCAGGTGCAGCGGGCCCACCGGACCGAGTATGGCGGCGTTGTTCACAAGCACATCCACGCGCGAGAACCGCTCGAGGGTGTGCTCGACCATGCGGCGCACGTCATCGGGCTTGGACACGTCGACCGCGAGCGCCGACGCCTGCGCGCCGGCCGCACGGGCCTCGTCAGCGGCGTCCTCGACCTGGGCGAGCGTGCGCGAGACCAGCACGAGCATCGCGCCCTCGCTTGTGTAGGCGCGCGCAATGCCCCGGCCGATGCCCTTGCCTGCTCCGGTGATGATGGCAACCTTGCCGCGGATAGTCATGCCTTTGCTCCCGTGCGAGCGCCTACTGCGCGACCACGCCGCCGTCAATGACAAGCTCGGAGCCGGTCATGTACGAGGCCTCGTCCGATGCGAGGAACAGCGCGCCGTATGCCACGTCGTCCACGGTGCCGACTCTGCCGAGCGGGACGCGCGAGAGGGACGCCGCGAGACCCTCGGGGGTGCCGATGTTGTGGGCTATCATCTCGGTGTCCACGGGGCCGGGGTGAATGGAGTTGGCCCGAATGCCGTCCTGTGCGTGCTGCAGCGCGGTCGTCTTGGTGAACAGCCTCACGCCGCCCTTGGAGGTGGTATAGGCGCCGCCGCGCGGGCTGCCGATAAGCCCGGCGATGGAGGATATGTTGACGATGGAGCCGCCGCCGGCCTTGCGCATCTCCGGTATGGCGTGCTTGGTTCCCAGGAACACACCTGTCGTGTTGACCGACATTACGCGCTCCCACTCCTCGACGGTCGTGTCTTCTATCATCGTCTGGCTGTAGATGCCCGCGTTGTTCACGAGGACGTCCAGCTTGCCGAAGCGCTCGACCGTCTCGGCGATGCACCGCTGCCAATCCGATTCGGAGGTGACATCGAGCTTGGCGAAGAGCGCCCGGCCGCCGGTCTCGTTGATCTCGGCCTCGAGCTGCTTGCCCTCGTCTTCAAGAACGTCGGCTATGACGACCGCCGCGCCCTCTTTCGCGAACAGCCGCGCCTCCGCCGCGCCCTGGCCGCGGGAGCCTCCGCTTATCAGCGCAACCTTGCCTTCCAGTCTCACGATGTCCCCCCTGATACGCTACTGGGCGGTGCGCCCGCTGTCTATCACGAGCTCGCTGCCTGTCACGAACGACGACTCGTCCGACGCGAGGTAGAGCACGCCGTAGGCTATCTCTTCCGGCCTGCCGATGCGCGCCAGAGGTGTAACGGAGAGCCGCTGTTCCAGCACGTCCCCTACGCGAGAGGCGGCGAGCATGTCGGTGTCAATCATGCCGGGGTGCACCGAGTTGACGCGAATGTTGTAGGGCGCGTACTGGATGGCGGCGGCCTTCGTGAAGATTCTCACGGCGCCCTTGGATGCGTGGTAGGCGGCGTTCTGCGTGCTGCCGGTGAGGCCGGCGCTGGACGAGATGTTGACGATCGAGCCGCCGCCCGCCGCTCGCATGGCGGGTATAGCCGCCTTCGTGCCCAGGAACACGCCCTTGGCGTTGACCGACATCACGTCGTCCCATATGCGCTCGGTAGTCTCGAGCACGCGCTCGGTGCGAACGATGCCGGCGTTGTTCACGAGCACGTCCAGCTTGCCGAACCGGCCAGTCGCGGCCTCGACGGCGCTCTGCCACGCGGCCTCATCGGTAACGTCCAGGTGCACGTACAGCGCCTGGCCGCCGGACTCGGCGATCTCGGCGGCGACCGCCCGCCCGGCCTCGTCCAGCAGGTCGGCGACGACGACCGCCGCGCCCTCGGCGGCCAACATGCGCGCCTCTACCGCGCCCATGCCCCTGGCCGCGCCGCTGATGAGGGCCACTTTGCCTTGCAGTCTCATGGTCGAAACTCCTCGCGTCCGCTCGCGCGGTTGGGTGGGATGATTCTAGCACTTTCGGGCGAGCGAGTCTTTACTGGTTTGGCTGGCATCTCAGTTGGCGGGGGCTGCCCACGAGGGGGACATTCGGCGAAATGTGCCCCAAACTGCACCATTTTGCCCAATTCGTAGCTGGGGTTACAGGCGGCTCGGGCCGGTGGGAGTGGCGGGTGGGTTGACAGCGGGCCAGTGAAGGGGGATTTCGGCGAAATGTGGGTCATATTGGGTCATTCTGTGTCATCGCATAGCTGGGACAGATGGCAGCTTGGGCTGTTGTGAGCCTCGTATGATGCGGTTCCGGGGCTGAATGGCCACGAAATGGCACGGAAATGGCACAGCCTGCCGAAGGGGTCTGCAGAGGCGTTCGTGGTTGCCGGTTGGGGTGTGCCGGTTCGTCATGGAAGGGAGGGTAGCACGGATGTGCTGGGGAATCAAGAGGGCTGGCGAAGTCGGGGCAGGGCTATCGCATACTACTCCACAGTCGTTAGCGCTGGCACGAATCAGGTACGTTTTTTCGCGTCTATGAGCCAATTCAGGGTACTTACATGTCCCAAGTGGCACTCGATTGCGCTGTTTCGGGGCAGGGTTTGAGCCTTCAGATGTGAGGGCGCGCCTGATTCGGGGCCGGTATTGGTAGCGAGGCTGCATGATGTGGCGGCGACTGGGCTGTCGCAAGTCGGACGGGCGATACGATTGCACGTCCTCGCTCTTCAGTTTACAGGACGTGTAAGCGGCGCATGCCGTGCTAGGGAGAATACTAGATGGGATTCATCCGAGTAGACGTTGAAGTGTCGAATCCGGCGAACCCGGACGTGAGCGAGTGCGTCCGTGTGCTGGTGGATACGGGCGCGATGTTCAGCGTGTTGCCATCCGAACTCCTGGACAATCTGGGCGTGCGAAGAAGGCGTGGCCGCCGCTTTCGTGGATTTGGCGGCGTGATAACGCGCGACACCGGAACGGTCAACATAGGCTACGAGGACGCCGATGAGGGCGTAACTGTAATTTTCGGCGCTGCGGAAGATCCGCCGATCATGGGCGTAACCACTCTGGAGTCGCTGGGCTTCGAGGTGGAACCGGTGGGGGAGAAGCTGAATCGGGTGGAGATGTTGTTGCTGTGAGGGGGCAGCGGCGCTAAGTGAGGCGGGATATGGTGGACGCGGGGCGGATGCCATCGGTGAGGCGCTTCTTGTCTTTGGCGAGGCGGCGGAACTCGCACTCCGACTGTATCCCATTCCAGAACACGTCCGACTGCCCGAAGAACGCCCCAAAGCGGATGGACATGGCGGGCGTGATGGCCCTTCGCCCGTGCACAATCTCGTTGATAGCGCGCGGCGCGACGCCGATGGCTCGCGCCATGGCGTTTTGCGAAATGCCCATGGGCTTCAGGTACTCTTCGAGCAGGATTTCACCTGGGGTGATGGGTGAGAGCATGTGTGTGGGCCTTTGAGTGTGGTTGTAGCTTCCCTATAACGTATAACGTTATAGGGATGTTGTCAATGGAAGTCGATTTATCGGATACTGGGACATCGTACGGTTCCACGACTCTATGTTGAAGACCACGCAGCTCTCAACAATCTTTCGAGTCCACGACCCTGATTCCGGGCCTTTCAGAGGCAGTATTCTCGCCAGCGCATCCGTGCGGGCTATCAACTCGGCATCGGTCAGCGCATTATCGGCAATAAGTACGCAGTAATGGACGGGTTTGTCCGCTCTTCCTGAGGCCCATTCGTAGAGAAAAGAATCTCTGTATTTGTACTTCAGGTCTTCGTCCAGACTGCCACCCATGAACTCATGAATGAACTTTTCCCGACTTTGGCTGGTTGCTTCTGGATGTTGGGGATCCTTGAACTCCAGGAAGAGATAGTGACTGGGAAACTCCACGATGAGATCCACGCCTTCATGCAGTGGGACAGACCGTGAGACGGGCCGTCGAACTTCCACGCTTGCAACTCACCGTCTATGCTGACACTCAGGTTGCCTTCCTGCAGCACCTTCATGTCGCCAGGTCGCCCAGGCTGCGCTCGACCACCCGGTCGTAAACGTCGGAGAACGCTTCCGCTATTGCATTGGGATGAATGCCGAGATAGTCGCCGGACGTGTGGCAGGCTATTTCGCCGTCCGTTTCGCTGTGATAAAGCGAGTGAAACGCCACCTTGTCGGTGTCGGTCTTCTGAAGGTCCAATTCCTTCAGAATGACGTAGTCATGGGTGGCCAGGAAGACCTGCACGCCGTTGCGTTGCAATTCCAGCAAGACGTGCATCAGCATCCGGTACAGCTTTGGGTTGAGGTTAGTCTCCGGTTCGTCCCAGAACAGCACTGAACCCTTCGACAGCGCGCCATTTCGAATCAGCAGCCATAACAGGCCCAGCTTTCGGAACCCTTCCGCCAGAAGTGTAAACTCGATAGACCCCCCCTTCCTTGCGCTTAGGAAAAACTCCTCGTTCTCAATGCTCACTCTTCCTCCGATGCCTTCCTGAAGTTTGCGTAGCAAGGGCTGGAAGACGGGGGATTACCGCCGAGGCTCTGGCAGGAAGGCGCGGTCTAGGATGTCAGAATACACCGACTCGAAATGGATTTCGCGATTCCCGTAAAGAGACCGGAAGCCGGGCGCATTCGCCAGCATTTCCTTAACGGGTATGTACACGCTTTCTATCCGTGAATCACCCCACCGCCGATTCTGTTGGGTATCGGCGTAGCGAGCAATCACAGCGCGGTTCGATAAGGAAGTCCGAAGACATTGCTCTCCGCGGTAAACCTCTACGGTTGCGTTGCTCCCCCTTCTCTGGCGTTTGACAAGACGCCAATGGCCACGCCCAGATGGTAGAAAGACGTTCACAAGCTTGTCGATAAACGACTCCCCTGACTTGGACACTTCGCAGGCTGCGTAGCAGGCCTTCATCAGATGTGTCTTGCCCGTGCCGTTGGCGCCGACCAGAACATTGATGCCGGGGGAGAGAGACAAGTCTAAGTCTTCAAAGGCGGTGAAGCGTTTCAGTTTTGCCCTGGTGAGCGTCATGTTTCACTCGCACTCGATTAGCGGAATAGGACCATAACTCCACAATGGTGGGAACCAACGAAACCGATGCCCCCTCACTCCCGTATCGCGTACGGGGCAGGCTCTAGCCCTCTTCCGCGCGGGGGAGAGGGGACTTCTGCGGTTGTTCCCGAGCCATCACCCCCATCCTAACCTTCCCCCTGCGAGGGGGAAGGGACAGTTCGGAAGGCTTGCACGCTATGCCTGTCCTTGTTGGCCTGCGGGGGCGAGGGGACGCCCCCGCCCTACACCAACCGGCCCTCGTAGTCGACGTGGCGGACGGGGTAGCCCAGCGCCTGCAGGCCGGGCTCGATGGTTTCGCGGTCGCCGACGACGAGCACCGTCAGCCGGCTGTCGTCCAGGCGCTCGACGGCCACGCGGCGCACGTCGTCCAGCGTGAGCGCGTCCAGCGCGTCCAGGTAAGTATCGAAATAGTCGTCCGGCAGGTCGTGCACCACCATGCGCGTTAGCTGCCCCGCGGTCTGCGCTACCGTCTCGAACTGGCCGGGCAGACCCCGCCGTATGCCGTCCAGGGCGTCGGTTAGCTCCTCCCCGGTCGCCGGACGGGTGGAGCGTATCTCGCGAAACTCCTTGAGAGTCTCGGACACCGCGTCGGCGGTCACGGCCGTCTGCACGCCGCCTCCGGCGAGCAGCATCGAGGGGCCGGCGAACCAGCTTATGGACGAGGTGTAGCCGTAGCTGTAGCCCTTCTCCTGGCGGAGATTGGCGTTGAGGCGGGCCGAGAACTGCCCGCCGAACAGGTAGTTGAGAACGTTGAGCGCGTGATAGTCGGGGTGGCTGCGCGGGATGACCAGGTGCCCCGCGCGGATGACGGACTGCGGCGCGCCGGGCTTGTCGGCGATGTAGATGACGGTCTCGGCGGGCGTAGGCAGGTCGCCGTCGTCCGGTGGCGCGGCGGGCGCGGCGGCATCGCCGCCCCAGTCGCCGAATGCCGCCTCCAGCTTCTCGACCACGTCCGCCTCGTCCAGTCCGCCGGCCACGACAAGCGTGGTGTTGGCCGGACCGTACAGCGCCTTGTAGTGCGCAATCAGCTCATCGCGCGCGGCCTGCCGTATCACGTCCTCGGTGCCGGAGACCGGATGGCCGTAGGCGGAGCGCGGTCCGTACACCAGCGCCCGCGAGGCCCTGGCGGCTATGCTGGCGGGGCTGTCGGCGACGCGGCGCAGGTCCGTCAGGTGCCGCTCGCGTATACGCTTCAGGTCGAACTCCGGGAATGCCGCGTTTCGCAGCGAGTCGGCGAAAATGTCGAGCGCCGCCTCCCAGTGCGACGTGAGCGCGGTGGTGGACACGACGGCGTGTTCGCGCGCCACATCCACCCCGAGGTGGGCGCCCAGAAACTCCACCTGCCTCGAAATCTGCTGGCTGGAACGGTCAGCTGTGCCCTCTGGCAGCATAGACGCGGCGAAGCTGGACAGACCGGGCCTGTCCGGCGGGTCCATCGTCGCTCCGGCCCGCACGACGGCGCGAACGGACACCATCGGCACGCCGGGCTTGGGCGCGAACCGGACGCCGATGCCGTTGGACAGCCGCAGCCTGCGCGGCCGGGGCGGCGTAAAGCGCGCTGGCGCCGCAGCGGACGGCATGGCCGTGCGGTCGAGCGACTCCGCCGACGCCCGCAGCGGCCTCTCGGGCGTCACAACCAGGCGCACGTGGTCGGCTGTGAGCGTGGCCTCTGCGGCTCGCCTGACCTGCTCCGGCGTCACGGCGTCGTAACTGTCCAGATCGGTGTTGATGACGCCGGGGTCGCCCGCCAGCGTGTTGTAGTAGTTGAGCTGGTCGGCCCTGCCGCCGAAACCGCCCACGCGCTCGAGCTGGCGCACGTGCGCGCTCCGGATACGGTTCTTGGCGCGCTGCAGCTCCTCCTCGCTCGGCGGCTCCTCGATGATGCGCTCGACGTGCGCGCGAAGCGCCTCCTCGGCTTCCTCGGGAGTGTGGCCCTCGTTCAGCGTAACCTGCAGATGAAACTCGCCTGCAATCTCCTGGGCGTGGTTGTACACGCCGACGTCCCGCGCGATCTGCTTCTCGTAGACGAGCGAATCGTACAGGCGGGAGCTGCGCCCGTCGCCAAGCACGTCCGAGAGCATGGTAAGTGCGGCCTCGTCCGGGCCGAAGATGGGGCCGGTGGGCCAGACCAGGTAGAGCCGCGCGAGCTGCACCCTGTCCCGCATAGACAGCGAGACCGTGCCGCGCAGGTCCGACTCCATGCGACCCAGGCGGCTGATGGGCGGCCCGGGCGGGAGGCCGCCGAAGTAGCGCTCGACGAGACGTCTCGCCTCGCCGGGGTCAAAGTCGCCCGCGATGGCCAGGCTCGCATTGGAAGGGGCGTAATACTTGCGGAAGAAGGCCCGCACGTCCTCGAGCTCGGCGGCGTCGAGGTCCTCCATCGAGCCTATAACCGGCCAGCTGTACGGGTGTGGCGCCGGGAACACCGCGGACTGGAGCAGCAGGTGGGCCATGCCGTATGGCCGGTTCTCGTAGCTCTGGCGGCGCTCGTTCTTCACCACGTCCCGCTGCACGTCGAACCGCTTCTGGTCCAGCGCGTCCAGCAGGTAGCCCATCCTGTCCGATTCGAGCCACAGCGCAAGCTCCAGGTAGTTGGACGGGACGGTCTCCCAGTAGTTGGTCCTGTCCGCGGTGGTGGAGCCGTTGAGCGACGCGCCCACCTTCTGCAGAGGCTCGAAGTAGCTGCGGTCGTGGTGCTTGGAGCCTTCGAACATCACGTGTTCGAACAGGTGGGCGAAGCCGGTCTTGCCTGTCTGCTCGTCCTTGGAGCCGACGTGGTACCAGACGTTGACGGCCACCACGGGCAGCGAGTGGTCCTCGTGCAGGATCACGTCCAGGCCGTTGGGCAGGGTGAACTTGTCGTAGGTGATGATAGTCATGCATTGCTCCAGCGTGTGTAGGCAACTGTTCAGACTCGACGTCGTGTTGAGCCTGTCGCAAATCTAATGCGGCCGGCTAGAGGAGTTGCGCCCGGGATAGTCTCGCCATGCTGCGGTCCAGGGTTAGCGTGTCCAATCCGGTCTGGGCGTAGCCGTCGGCGATGAGGCGGTCGAACAGGCCGGGGCGGCCAGAGGCCACGAGGACGTCAAGGACAGCATGCCCGTTCCGAGGGGCGATGAGATCGCCGGTCAGCGCTCGCAATAATCCTGCTCGGGCGTCTGAGCGTGCCATGCCATAGCGGAATTGTATGGTAGCGAAGGCTTCCCCTATCACCTGGTTGGAAGCGATCACTACTATGCCTTCATTCACCAACTGGTTCAGACGTTCCAGGCAATAGGCGTGCGTGTCCGGCGGCTGACCGGTTACCAGCCGGACGAGGACGGACGTATCAATCCCGATTGTTGGTTTGTTCATACCACTCCCGGTACTTGTCTGGGCAGTAGTTCTTCTGATACTCCTCGTGGTCAAACCTCTCCCGGTACTTGACGGGATCGTATCCGGCCTCTCGAAACTGGTGCATATCCAGAGGCGGCCAGTCATCCTTTATCTCGTCGCGCAGCGTACCGTACTTGCTGAGATCCACTGCTTTCTCAGGGGGCTTGACGTGCCCTTCGGCCAGTCTCAGCGTGATGCCGCCCTTTATCTCCTCGATCTCCAATTCGTCGCCGGGGCGAACGCCAAGCTCTTTGAGCACGAGTTGAGGAACCGCTATGAGGCCGTCCGTCGTTATCATGGCCTTCATCGTGTATCTCCTTGACCCGATGCTGTTCAGCAGGCAACGGGCAACCGCGAAGGTTGCCTCTACAATTGCAGTGTCGGGACGGCGCGGCGTCACCCGCCGGCCAGGTGGCGTCCGAGCAGGTCGATCGCGGCCTGAGCGGCCTGCTGCTTGTTGCCGTCGCGCTCGTTGGCGTCGGCGTGGATGCGCTCGGCGGTTTCGAGGCCGTCCGGGCCCACCAGCCCGATGTAGAACGTGCCGATGGGCACTCCGGACATGCCGCCCGCGGGGCCGGTGACGCCCGTCGTGGACAGCGCGTAGTCGCAGGCTGTTCAGCAGGCAACGGGCAACCGCGAAGGTTGCCTCTACAATTGCAGTGTCGGGACGGCGCGGCGTCACCCGCCGGCCAGGTGGCGTCCGAGCAGGTCGATCGCGGCCTGAGCGGCCTGCTGCTTGTTGCCGTCGCGCTCGTTGGCGTCGGCGTGGATGCGCTCGGCGGTTTCGAGGCCGTCCGGGCCCACCAGCCCGATGTAGAACGTGCCGATGGGCACTCCGGACATGCCGCCCGCGGGGCCGGTGACGCCCGTCGTGGACAGCGCGTAGTCGCAGCCGGTCAGCCGCCTGGCCCCTTCCGCCATCGCGACGGCCATCTCGGCGCTTACGCTTCCCTTGGTGTCGTAAAGCTCGTCCGACACGCCCAGCACCTTCTGCTTCAGCCCGCCGGTGTAGGCGATGACGCCGCCGGGGAAGTAACGCGAGCTGCCGGGCACCGAGCCGAGCATGTACCCCAGCAGACCGCAGGTGCAGGCCTCGGCCACGGTTACAGTCTTGCCGGCGGCGGTCAGCAGTTGGGCGATGTCTTCTACTTGCATTGGAATCTCCCGTACGCCGGCCCCATGCCGGCGTTGGTTCTAGGTGCCCACCTGAAGGTGAGACGTCAGCTTCTTGAGTGTCGCGAGCGCGGACAGCGCGGAGAGTATGCCGGTCCTGGGATTCGAGGGCGAGGGCACGTTCTCTATCTTCATGCTGAACCGCCCGAACTCGCCCTCCACCACGACCTCGTGCGTGTTGCGGGTCACGGTGGGGTCGGCGTACACGCGGGTCGTGGTCTTGCTGGGGCCGATTCCGGCGAGGCTCAGCGCGGCCGACACGTTCACGTTCGCCGGGAAGAGCCGGCAGGCCACCTCGACGGGGCCTTCGTACACCAACGCCGGCTCGGTGAGCGAGTCCAGGTCGACGCCCGAGCAGTCCGCGCCCGGAGAGCCACGCAGGCCGTCGGGGGGTTTGCGTGTGACCATGGTGACGCTGTCGATGCGCCCAGCCGAAGCCGAAATCACGCCGTCGAGTCCCACGATGGCCCCGGAGGGCACGACGATGGTGGAGCCGTTCCGGCGAGCCATCTCGAACAGGTCGTCCCTGCCGAGCAGCGCGCCGCAGCTCAGCACCATCAGGTCTTTGCCGGCGCCGAGGGCGGCCCTGGCTATGGCGTCCAGCGCCTCGCCAGTGGCGGCCTCCACCACCATGTCGGACGCGGCGGCCAGCTCGTCGAGCGGAAGCACCGGAGGCGGCGCGGACAGCGTGGCGGCGAAGTCGGCCGCCTTTCGCATATCGCGGCTGTTCATCGCCACCAACCGCGCGCCGGGGACCGTGCCACGGTCGATCTCGACGGCCATCTTGCGGCCTATGGTGCCGCATCCCACGATGCCTATGTCGCGTGGTTTGCCCATGGCGCAAATGGTATTGCAGCGAGGGGCGGCTGTCAAAGCGGCGGCGCGGGGGACGGCCCGCCGTGCCGGGTACGCTTGCGCTAGTGCGGGTACGGCCCGCGTTGGCGGAGGTACAGGCCGAGCGGGGCGCCGCCGATGACGTGCAGGTGGCCGTGCGGCTGCGTCTGAAGGCCGTCGCTGCCGAAGTTCGACAGCACGCGGAAGCCGTTGGGGCAGGACTCCTCGCCCAGCCGGACGGCCAGCTTTCCCATCGCGGCAAGCAGATCGCCGCTGGCCCAGAGCTCCTGCTGCGACACGTGGCGCTTGGGGACGACCAGCAGCATCAAAGGAACCCAGTCGAGCTGGTTGTGGAACACCAGGATATCGTCGTCTTGGTAGCGGATTCTGGAAGGTAGCCGGCCGGACACTATGCCGCAGAACGTGCAGTATGGCGAGGCCACCTGGCTAGGCCCTCGGCCCTCGTATCCGGTAGTCGTTGGCGTCCATCCGCGCCAGGTGGCCTATGGAGAAGTCCCGAACGCGGGAGGCGATGTTGCCCCACTGCCCGGAGAAGTCGAGCTTTGTCGTGATGACGGTGGGAAGCCTGGCGTTGTGGCGGCGCACTATCACCTGGTACAGCTTCTCCTGCCCCCACGGGCTGGCCGTCTCGTCGCCCAGGCCGTCGAGTATCAGCAGCCTGGAGGACTTGACCTCTTCGAGGACCTGGCTGTACGAGACGGCGCTGCCAGGGTCGAACGCGCTCCTCAGGTAGTCCAGAAGTTCCGGCACGAACGCGAAGAACACCTCGTCGCCCGCTCTCATGCGCTCGGACGCTATGGCTACGGCGAGGTGAGTCTTGCCCACGCCGGTCTCTCCGAACAGCGTGAGCCAGCCGTCGGGGTCCTTCGCGTAGCTGGTTGCCGACGCCAGCGCGGACTCCAAGCTCAGCCGCTGCTCGTGGCTGCACTCGTTGCCCTTCACGTCGAAGGTATCGAAGGTCATGCGGCGCAGCATCTCGGCCTCGACCTCGCCCCAGCGGCGCCGCCACGCCTCGGCCTCTCGCCGCGTCCTCACGGTGCGGCCCACCTGCGGATCGGCCAGCCGGGCCCGCAGGTACGGTTCGATATCCTGGGGTAGCGCGGTGGTCGTGACGACGGTTGGGAGCTGAGCGTTGAAGCGATGGTTGATTATCTGGCGCAGCTTCTCCTCCGCCCAGGGTGTCGCGCTGTGGCTGCCCAGCTCGTCGAGCACAAGCAGCGGGGCGCTCCGCACCTGCTCGAACAGGTCGTCGTAGGAGATGGCGGCCTGCGGCGAGAACGCCGAGCGCAGGTGGTCGAGCAGGTCGGGCACGTGGACGAACAGGGCCGGGCGGCCCCGCTCGATGGTGCGGTTGGCTATAGCCGCGGCGAGATGGGTCTTGCCAGTGCCGTTGGGCCCGCTGATGAGCAGCCAGCCCTCGGCGCGCTCGGCGAACCGCTCGGCGGCCTCGCGGGCAGTTGCGAACAGCTCGCGGCTTTCCGGATCGGCCGCCCGCCCGCGGGGGTCGAGCGTGTCGAAAGTGGACCGGGTGAGGTTCGCGAGGTTGCTGTAGCGCACCAGCCGGCCATGGCGCTCGATCTCGATCTGTCGCTGCTGGCACTCGCACACTGTGCGCCGGCCGAAGTCCGGATGGCCCGGCGGCACGTCTGGAGTGTTCCAACCCCTGTCCTGGCAGAGGGCGCACTCCGGCTCCGGCCGTTCGAAGCCGTTGGCGCGGGCGTTGCCATTCCGAGCCCTGCTAGTAGCGGCTAGTCTTTGCAGCGCGTTTGCCAGACTCTCCATCGTCCCTGCCCTCGTGTTTCCATCGCTCCAGGATGCGGGCGATGTAGCGCCAGCTTCGCCTGTTGAGGCTGACCGCTTCCCGGACCGCGTCCTCTATCCACTCCGTGGGATAGTCGGCCTCGGCCCTCTCCAGCTCCTCGGCTATCATGGGCGTGATCATGCCCACGTTGTCTTCGTAGATTGCGAATATGTTGGGCCGCTCGACGGCGGCCTCCCACGGCGCGGGGTCCCGGGAGAGGGAAGTCTCCGCGCCGTGCCCGGCCTGCCTCGCGAGCGCCGCCCTGTCCTGCTCGCTGTTGAGCGCGAACAGGCGCCGCCCCGCGCCGTCCGTTCCCGCTTTCGCGGGAATGACGGTGGTGGCGAGCACGCCGCGCCCGACGGCTCGCCCCAGCGCCCGGCGGACCGCGTCCGGGTCGGGCGCGCCGTCGGGCGACAGCGCCGCCGCGAGCGTGCGATCGGCGAGCACCTCGCTCAGCGTGACAAACCTCGGGCTGCCCCTCTTCCGCTGGAGCAGCCAGATCACCCGCAGTATGCACTTCAGCTCCGCGAGGTCGTCTATCTGCGTGAGGAGCTCGCCAAGAACGGGGCTGGGTACGGGCACGTAGCGCACCCCGCGCGGGAATCCTCCGAACGTGCCGACCCGCGTCTCGGCGGGCGCCGGCGCGTGGCGTTCGGCGGTCATCAGGCGTACTCGACCGCCTGCTGCGCCCTCTGGGAGCCCTCGAAGCGCACCACGTCGTTGTAGAACTCCAGCGGCACCGTTCCGAGCGGGCCGTTGCGGTGCTTGGACACGATGATCTCGGCCGTCCGTTCAGGGTAGCGGTCGGTGGGATTGCGTTTCTCCCAGTCATCCCGGCTGGTGTAGACGGACTCGCGGTGTATGAACGCCACCACGTCGGCGTCCTGCTCTATGCTGCCGCTCTCGCGAAGGTCCGACAGCAGGGGTCGATGGCCCTGCCGCTGCTCGATGGCGCGGCTGAGCTGCGAGCACGCCAGCACGGGGATGTCGAGGTCGCGGGCCAGTGCCTTGAGCGACCGCGAAATCTCGCCCATCTCCTGCACGCGGTTCTCCATCCGCCCGCTCCTGCCGCCGCCGCTTATGAGCTGAAGGTAGTCCACGACGAGCAGGTTCAGCCCGTGCTCGGCCTGCAGCCGAAGCGCCTTGCCGCGCATTTCGACGATGGTCTGGATTGGCGTGTCGTCGATGTACACGGGCAGGTCCGACAGCGAACCGATCGCGTCGAGCAGAAGGCTCTCTTCCCGCTCGTTTACGAGGCCCATCCTCAGCTTGTGGCTTTCGACTCCGGCCTCAGAGGACATCAGCCGCATTGCTATCTGGTCGCTGCCCATTTCGAGGCTGAATATGCCCACCGTGGACCCCTCGCCCGCGGCGTTGCGGGCGATGTTGAAGGCGAGGGCGCTCTTGCCCAGGCTCGGGCGCGCCGCCAGTATGATGAGGTCCGAGCGCTGCAGGCCGCCGCCGAGCAGCCGGTCTATGTCCAGGAAGCCCGTGGTCACCGGCGCCAGGCTCTGGCCCTCCGGCCCCTGCATGGCGGCGCTTTCCTGAAGGTAGTTGTCGAGCACGTCCCGGATGTGAGCGAAGTCCCGGCTGGTACGTCCCGAGCGTATGCGGAACAGCAGCTCCTCGGCCCGGCCGAGCGCGACGTCGGCGTCCGCCGCGCCATCGTAGCCTATGGTAGCGATCTCCCCGCTCACGCGGATGAGCTGGCGCATGATGGAGGTGCGCTGGACTATGCGGCCGTAGTACTCGGCGTGTACCGACGTGGGGACGGTCAGTACGAGATGGCCCAGGTACGCCGGACCGCCCACGCCCTCCAGCCGGTCGTGGAGCGAGAGCTCGTGGGCCATGGTGACCTGGTTGATGGCCTCACCCCTGTCGAAGAGCGCGAGGCTCGCGTCGTAGCACCAGCGGTTCTTTTCGCCGTAGAAGTCGCCGGCCCTGAGAAAGGACGACACGTTGTTGAGAGCGCCGTTGTCTATCAGGATCGAGCCGATGACGGACTCTTCGGCGTTCAGGTCGTGCGGTGGAAGTCGTTCTGCGTACAAGTTTCGCCTACCCCGAGGGTTTCGGCATGGCCGAGGCAGATGGGGCTTGCCGGCCGTTGGCGCCCCGGCGGCGCACGCGCGAACGGCCTGGGTTTGCGGGCGCGGGAAGCGGCTAGGCCGTGCTCGCCGCGGCCTCTTCGGCGGCAGGCTGTGAGTCGCCTGACTTGGACTCCTCGCCGTCCTCTCCCGCCTCCTCGTCCGCGGCATCCACGGCGTCCGGATCCGCGCCCATCGCGTACACGAGCACCTCGATCTGTGCGTCGACGTCCTGGTGCAGCCGCAGCCTGACGCCGAACAGGCCCAACTCGCGAATCGGCTCTTCCAAGACCACGGTCCTGCGGTCGATCTCGGCGCCCACCATGTTGGACAGCTCGTCCGCGATGATGGCGTTGGTCACCGAGCCGTACAGGCGCCCGCTCGCGCCGGCGCGCATCTCGACCTTGACGCGAACCTTGTTGAGCGCCTCAGCCAGCTCCCTCATGTCGTTAAGCTGCTTGAGCCGCACACTATCGGCCTCGCGTGCCAAGCGCTTTATGCGCTGCAGAGCGTTGTGAGTGGCGGGCACGGCAAGGCTCTTGGGAATGAGGTAGTTGCGGGCGAAGCCGTTTTTCACTTCTTTCACGTCGCCGCCCTGGGCCACGCCCGCCACGTCCTCCAAAAAGACAACTCTCATTTCACGAAAACCCCACGTGATGTCTGTGCGACCGGAACGGCGCTCGCGCAAATAGCCGAACGCACATTCTAATTATAGCCAAAAGGTTACTATACCACAAATGGGGCCCGATTGGGGATTGCAGACGCGCTTACTCGGCGGCTAACTTGCCACTTGCGCGCCGACAACCCTACGCTCTACAATCTGACTGACAAGCCCGATTCGGTTAGCTCGGTTTGCGAGGTGAGTCTCACGGCACTCTGCCAGCGGAACTCCCAGCCTAGGCCAGAGTCAGCGGACGTCGCGGAGGGCGATTACGCCCACGAGGCGTGCGGTGTCGTCGGCGTTTACTCGGGCAGCGATGACGTGGCGCGCGTCGTTTTCTTCGGCCTCTACGCGCTGCAGCACAGGGGCCAGGAGAGCGTGGGCATCGCTTCCGGCGATGGAAAGCGCATCCACGTTCGCACCGCTATGGGCCTCGTGGGCCAGGCCTTCCATGAGGACGAGGTCGCGAACCTGCCCGGAAACGTCGCAATCGGACACACTCGCTACTCTACCACGGGCTCCAGCCAGATCTACAATGCCCAGCCAACCGTTTCCAAGGGGCCGGGCGTGGAGCTCGCCCTCGCGCACAACGGCAACGTCATCAACGCGCTCGAGTTGAGGGACGAGCTCGCGGAGGCCGGCTGTAGCTTTACCTCGACCAGCGACTCGGAGGTCATCGGCCAACTGCTGGCAATGGCGCCGGAGGTGTCGTGGGACAAGCGCGTCGCCTACGCGATGCGCCGGCTCCGGGGCGCCTACTCCCTCGCCGTGATGACCAAGGACTGTCTGCTGGGCATTCGCGACCCCATGGGAGTGCGCCCGCTGTGCATAGGGCGGCTGGAGGACGGCTGGGTCATCGCGTCGGAAACGTGCGCGCTGGACCACGTCGGCGCGGAGTTCGTGCGCGAGATAGAGCCGGGCGAGGCGGTGATGATAGACGAGTCCGGGCTGCGCACCATCTACCGCCGCACGCCGGCGGCCATCTCCGCCATGTGCGTGTTCGAGCACATCTACTTCGCCCGCCCGGACAGCTACCTTAACGACAGGCTGGTCTACAGCAGCCGCCAGGCCATGGGCGCGGAGTTGGCGAAAGAGCACCCAGTGGACGCCGACATGGTGATTGGCGTGCCCGATTCGGCCACCGCCGCTGCCGTAGGCTACGCGCGCGAGTCCGGCATACCCTACGGCGAGGGGCTGGTGAAGAACCGCTACGCCGGACGCACCTTCATACTGCCGGACCAGCGCCAGCGCGACCTGGGAGTGCGCAGAAAGCTGAACCCGCTGCCCGACCTGATAGAGGGTAAACGCCTGGTCGTAGTGGACGACAGCATCGTTCGGGGCACCACCACGCCGCACGTGGTGAACCTGCTGCACAGGGGTGGTGCGAGCGAGGTGCATCTGCGAATCTGCGCGCCGCCCATCATGTGGCCCTGCCACTACGGCGTGGACATGGCCACCCGCCGGGAGCTCATCGCCTCGAACATGGACGTGCCGGAGATTCGCGATTTCGTCGGTGCCGACTCCTTGGGCTTTCTGAGCCACGAGGGGCTGCTGCGCGCGATCGGAATGGCGCGAAACAAGTTCTGCATGGCGTGTTTCACCGGCGAGTATCCAATTCCCGTGCAGCTCGAGATGGACAAGCTCGCCCTCGAGGTGGGGTGACGCGGGGGCGGCAACGAACCGTCATACTGGGAAAATCGTCACCCCCAGGGTACGGAGCGGAAATCTGCGAAGTGTTTCGACACGACAGCGTAACATCAGTTGCGGTCGCGCTTCCCCGAGCGGGGTTCCCTCAAAGGCGCGAGGTAGTGCCACACGAGGTACAAGGTTGAGGCACCAATCACAAATACTGCCAGCGCGGCGAGGTAAATCATTCCTCATCGCCTCCTCGCTCTTGCCGTTCTCTGCCCCGGATGTAGTGATTGTAGGTCTGGGCGGCGATTATGAACAATCCCGCGCTGATAACAAACGTCATTGCGAATAGAAGAGTATCGAGGACTGCGCGCGCCGCGGGGTCAATGAACAGGGCCAAGTAGATTAGCGCTGCTGTGCCGGTCCCAAAGGCAATCCAGCCCAAGAAGGTTGAGAGTCGACCTCTCAGTAGCCGCATCATGCGAAAAGCATATCACCTAGTGATGAGTGAAGCGGGGCTGCCTGAGGATTTGCTGAGGACTCCGCCGGATTAAATCAGAACCACCATGTACGCCAGAACCTATACGGCCGCCGGGGTCGATCTTGACGCCGCGCAAGACGTCAAGCGAAGCATCGCCTCCATCGCGGCTCGCACGCACGGGCCGCAGGTGCTCGGCGGCGTCGGCGGATTCGGCGCCCTGTACCGGCTGGCCGGCTACGACGAGCCGGTGCTGGTGTCGAGCACCGACGGCGTAGGCACCAAACTCAAGCTGGCCATCGCAATGGAACGCTACGGCGTGATCGGCGAGGACGTGGTGAACGCCTGCGTGAACGACGTCGCCGCGACCGGCGCAAGTCCCCTCTTCTTCCTCGACTACCTGGCGCTGGGCGAGCTGCGCCCCGGCGTGGTCGAGGCGCTGATCGAGGGCATGGCCCGCGCCTGTGAGGTCAACGGCTGCGCCCTGATTGGCGGCGAAACGGCGCAGATGCCCGGGATGTACGCCACCGGCGAGTTCGACGTGGCGGGCTTCGTAGTCGGCGCCGCCGAAAGGCGCGCACTGCTCGACCCTTCCCGCGTCGGCGAGGGCGACGTGCTGATGGGCCTGCCGTCCAATGGGCTGCACACCAACGGCTACTCGCTGGTGCGCTACGCCCTGGGGCTGGACGACGACCCCGCTCCGCTGTGGGAACACCACCCCGAGCTGGGAGAGACGCTGGGCGACGCCCTGCTGGCGCCGCACCTGTCCTACTATCCCGCCGTCAGCCGCGCGCTGCCGCACCTGAAGGCCGCCGCGCACGTCACCGGCGGCGGCCTGGTGGAAAACGTGCCGCGGGCGCTGCCCGAAGGATTGGCCGCGCGCATTGACCGCTCTGCGTGGACTGCCCCACCCATATTCGCTGCACTCCGGCAGATGTGCGACATCGACGAGGCGGAGATGTTCCGGGTCTTCAACATGGGCGTTGGCATGGTGCTGGTGTGCGAGCGGTCCCGCGCCGACGAGGTGGCCGCGCTCGCGCCCGGCGCGTCGCCGATTGGGAGCGTGGTCCGCGACACCGGACGGGGCCGCGTCGTCTTCGACTAGCAGAACGCAAATGGTAACGCCGGCGGGCAAAGGCGGCTCGCGGACCGCTCCCAATGCCCTCAGCATCCCCAAAACTGGAGAACACACGTGAGATCGCTGCTCAGCGTATACGACAAGACGGGCCTGGTGGAGTTCGCCCACACACTGCAAGATGCCGGTTTCGAGCAGATCAGCACGGGCGGCACCTACCGGACGCTGGCCGACGCCGGCTTACGGGTGGAGCAGGTGTCGGACGTGACCCGGTTCCCGGAGATACTGGACGGCCGCGTCAAGACGCTACATCCGGCCGTCCACGGCGGCATTCTCGCGCGCCGCGACCTGCCGGAGCACGCGGACGAGCTGGAACGGCACGGCATCGGCGCCATCGACGTCGTGGTCAACAACCTGTACCCGTTTGTCGAGACCGTCGCCCAGTCCGGCGTCGCGCTGGAGGAGGCGCTGGAGAACATCGACATCGGCGGCCCCGCGATGATTCGCGCCGCGGCGAAGAATTTTACCCATGTGGTGGTCGTCGTCGATCCCGCGGACTACGACTGGGTCGGCGAGCGTTTCGCGTCCGCCGACGGGCCAACCCTCGACGAGCGCCGGCGGCTCGCCCGCAAGGCGTTCCAGCACGTCGCGCTCTACGACACGGCCGTCGCACGCTACCTGGCAGACGGGGGCGCGGACTTCCCCCACGAGACGACGCTGGGATACTCCAAGCTGTACGACCTCCGCTACGGAGAGAACCCGCACCAGCAGGCCGCGCTCTACGCCGACCCGCTTTCGTCAGGCGGCATCGCTGGAGCGGAGCAGCTGCACGGCCGGGAGCTCTCGTTCAACAACATACTGGACGCCGACGCCGCCTGGCGCGTGGTGTACGACTTCGAGGCGCCCGCCGCCGTGGTGGTGAAGCACACCAACCCCTGCGGCCTCGCGGTGCACGATGACCAGCCTACCGCATACGCCAGGGCTTTCGAGGGCGACACCGTGTCGGCCTACGGCGGCATAGTCGGATTCAACCGCACGGTAACCGAGGCCACCGCGCGCGCAATGCGAGGCGTGTTCTACGAGATAGTGGTCGCGCCCTCCTACGAGGCCGGCGCGCTGGAGCGGCTCCGCAGGCGGCGCAACCTCCGCGTGCTGCGTGTGCCTCCCGGCTCCGGTCCGGCGCCGCTGGACGTGCGCCCCGTGTCGGGCGGCGCGCTGCTCCAGACGGTCGACTCTATCGACGAAGACGCCGCCGGCTGGAAGACGGTCACGCGGCGCGCGCCAACGGCGTCCGAGCTGGCCGACCTTGCCTTCGCGTGGAAGGCGGCCAAGCACATCAAGTCCAACACCATCGTGCTCGCCAGGGACGGCGCGCTGCTGGGCATGGGCGCCGGCCAGCCCAACCGCGTCGTCAGCGTGCGCCTCTCGCTGGGCATTGCGGGAGAGCGCGCCAAGGACAGCGTACTCGCGTCGGACGCCTTCTTACCGTTCGCCGACAACGTGGAGCTGGCGGCCGAGGGCGGCGTTGCCGCCATTGCGCAGCCGGGCGGCTCCATACGCGACGAAGAGGTGATCGAGGCGGCGGACGCGGCGGGCATCGCCATGGTCTTCACGGGCGTGCGCCACTTCAGGCACTAGGCCGCCAATGAGCACGACCCTCGACGTGGTAATCCCGGTGCTGAACGAAGAGCTGTCGCTGCCCGACAGCATTGCCAGCCTGCACGGCTTCATGTCGCGCGAGATGGCCGGATACGAGTGGCGCATCGTCATCGCGGACAACGGCTCGACCGACTCCACGCCGAGCGTGATCGACAGGCTGACGTTGCGGTTCTCCCAAACCGCTGGCGAGCGCCTTGAGCAGCGGGGACGCGGGCGCGCGCTGCGGCGCGCCTGGTCGCGCAGCAATGCGGACCTAGTGGGCTACATGGACGTAGACCTGTCGACGGATCTGGCGGCGCTGCCGGTCCTGGCGCGCGCGGTGGACGAAGAGGGCTATGACGTGGCGATAGCCTCCAGGCTGAGGCCAGGCGCGGTGGTGGTGGACCGCCCGCTGAAGCGCGAGGTGATCTCGCGGTGTTACAGCCTGCTCTTCCGCAGCATGTTCTTCACCAGTTTCAGGGACGCGCAGTGCGGGTTCAAGGTTGTCAGCCGCCGGGTGGTCCAGGAAGTGTTGCCGCTCGTCGAGGACCTGGGATGGTTCTTCGACTCGGAGCTGCTGATACTGGCGGACAAGAACGGCTATCGGATAAAGGAGTGCCCGGTCACCTGGACGGACGACCCCGACACGCGCGTCAAGATTATCGGCACGGCGCTGGGCGACCTCCGGGGCCTGCTGCGGCTGCGGTTCGGCGGGCTGCGTCGAGCGAGCCGGGCGCTCGCCGCACGGAGCAGCGCTCGCACCCCCACGTCGTTCTGAACGGTTACGGCCCAGTTCCGCCGGTTGCGATTGCCACTGGCCAAGCGTATATTAGGGGCGTGTTATCTTGAGGGGCACTCCTCGGGGTGAAACGCTCTCGGACGGCTTCGAGAACATCTCCAGATGCAGGTGAAGGCATGAGCAACGCCTTGCTGGTGGTGGACATGGTGGTCGGCTTCATGGAACCGGGCCACAACCTGTATTGTGGCGACGAAGCGCGGGAGATCCTGCCGCGCGTGCGGCGGCTCATCGAGGACGAGCTGGCCAAAGGCTCGGCGGTGTTCTTCATCTGCGACAACCACGACCCCGACGACCTGGAGTTCCAGATGTTTCCGGTGCACTGCGTGAAAGGCACCGCGGAGGCCGAGGTCATCGGGGAGCTCGCCGGCTACGACGGCGTAGTGATCCCGAAGCGGCGCTACAGCGCGTTCTACGATACTGACCTCGAGCGGCGGCTCGCCGAGTTCGCGCCGGACAAGATCATCATATGTGGCGTGTGCACCGACATCTGCGTCATGCACACCGCGTCGGACGCGCGCAATCGCGACTACTCCGTAGAGGTGCCCGCCGATTGCGTGGCCAGCTTTGACCCCTCGGCCCACGCCTACGCCCTGGACCACCTGGAGAAGATCCTGGGTGCTACCGTTACGCGGCCCGAGCCGGCCGCCTAAGGCCTGTTCACACCATCCTTCCAACCGGGCGGTCGCGCCCCAAACGAGACTGAAAGAGCGCCACGTCAGATGGTTAGTCCCGACTTCGACATTCGGCCCTCGATTCTTGTCGGCGACACAGCCGACGTGTTCCTGCATCGCACGCTGTCCATCCTTCGGGGCGAGGGGCTCAACCCCCACGTCAGCATGGAGTTTTCTCCCAGCCGCGCGGGCATCTTTTGCGGATTGCGGGAGGTACGCTCGCTGCTTTTGAAGGTCCTTCCCGAAACAGGCGTCGAGGTCTGGGCGCTGGATGAGGGCGTTGATATGGACACCAACGAGGTCGTCCTCCGCATCAACGCGCCCTACAGCACCTTCGGACTGTACGAGACGGCGCTGTGCGGCACACTTTCGTCGTGCAGCGGCTGGGCCGCCGCCGCCCGCGAGTGCGTGGACGCCGCGGGCGGCCTGCCGGTGCTGGCGATGGGCGCCAGGCACGTGCACCCCAACATCGCCGCGGTGCTCGACTATTCGGCGGTTACCGGGGGCTGCGTCTCCTGCTCCACCATGCTGGGCGGCAGGCTGGCGAGAGTTACGCCCGCGGGCAGCATGCCCCACGTGCTGCCGTTGCTGATGGGCGACACCCTCGCGGCCGTAGAGGCCTTCGACCGGCGTATGCCCTCTGAGATTCCACGCATAGCGCTGGTGGACACCTTCCGCGACGAGGCGGAGGAAGCACTGCACGTCGCGGGCGTGTTGCAGGATAGGCTGAGGGGCATAAGCATCGACACGGCGAGAGAGCGGGGCGGCGTGAGCATCGAGTTCGTGCGCGAGGTGAGAGCCCGGCTCGACCAGGCCGGACACCGCCACGTGGAGATCTACGTGAGCGGTGGGTTCACGGCGGGAAAGATCCGCGAGTTCGTACAGGCCAATGCCCCGGTGCACGGCTTCACAGTGGGGGAGTACATCTCCAACGCGCCGCCGAACGGCTTCACGGCAGACATCCACGAAATCAACGGCCGCCCGGCGTCCAAGCGGGGCCGCATCCCCGGCCAGACCAACAACCCCCGCCTCAACCGCATTATATAGAGAGGCTCAGCCCCACCCCGTCAATCCGGCGCGCGTTACATCCGCAGTTCGATACGCACCTCGAGCTGCCACCCGCCACACTGCGTCGGCCTGGCCCACTCCGCGACGCGGCAGCCCACGACCCACGCGACACCGCGGGACGTGACCAGCAGGGGAACCCGGTCGCGCCACTCTCGGGGTATCTTCTCGTCGACCATGAAGTCCTGTATCTTCTTCGTGTGCGACATCCCCAGCGGCTGGAACCGCTCCCCCGGCACTCGCGCGCGCAGCCACGCCGACGTGCCGACGTGCGTGGCGTCGAGCCGCGCGGCAAAGGGCGGGCCGTCCGCGAGCCTGTGAGGGTTCGCCGTTTCGTGCGGCCCAGTTCCCTCCGCGAACGTCGCACTCACGCTCCACGGGCCGGCGAACGACTCCCCAGGAATCGTGAGGCCGTGGCAGCCAGCCAGCGGCGGCAACGGGCAGGCGTCGCGCGGCCCTAACGACAGCAGGGCACGTTCGTATTCCACCAGGAACCGCACGCCGCCCGGCAGGTCCAGCGACGTGCCCGCCCGCCCCTGGATCAACCGCGCCATCGCCTCTACGTGGTACTGCTCCAGATCCCGGTTGCCGCCCCGGCACATCGCGAAGGCGCGGCGCAGTACGTGCGCCTGTATGGCGGGGTGCAGCCGCGTGAAGGCCCCGCGGTCGAGCGCGACACCATCGGCAGTTTGCGACGCCACGGCGGGCAGCGCGGCGTCCACCTGTTCCTCGACGTAGGCCAGGTCTCTCGCGCTCGTCCGCGCCAGCCGCAGCAGCGCGCGTCTCACAGAGGGGTTGTAGGTCTCGAGGTAGGGTATCAGCTCCAGCCTGACGCGATTGCGGAGCATGTCGGTGGAGACGTTGGAAGCGTCCTCCCGCGGCTCGAGGCCCAGCTCGCGGCAATAGGCGACAACTTCGCTGCGGGTCACGCCCAGCAGCGGCCGCACCAGCGCGACGCTTCCGCCGGCGTAAGCTCGCCGGCTAAGCGCACTCATCCCGCGCAGCCCGGTGAGGCCGGTGCCGCGCAGCAGGCGCATGAGCACGGTCTCGGCCTGGTCGTCCGCGGTGTGGCCCAGCGCCACGGCGTCAGCGCCCTGCCGTTCGGCCACGTGCGCCAGGAAGGCGTAGCGAACGTCGCGGGCGGCCTCCTCGAGCGACAGCTTGCGCTCCCTGCGGTACGCCGCCACGTCGGCGCGCTCGCAGGTGTTGGCCAGACCCAGCCGGCGAAACTCGGCGGCAACGAAGCGCGCGTCCGCGTCCGATGCCGCGCCGCGCAGCCTGTGGTCCAGGTGAGCGCCGTGCAGCCGCAATTCCAAGTCCGGGGTCAGGGAGTGGAGCGCGTGGAGCAGCGCCAGCGAGTCCGGGCCTCCCGACACGGCAACCAGCAGCAGACTGCCTCGGGCGAGGCCCGCGTCCTCCAGCGCCCCGCGGACGCGGGCGCGCAGGCGGGCGACGGCGTTCACCGGCCCGGGCGCTCCCCGGCTGGTCGGGTCGCGCCGGCGGCGGACGCCAGGCCCCGAAGGTGCCACGTCTCGTTGGACGACACGAGGGAGACGCCGCTGGCGCCGAACTCCAGCCGGGTGATGCAGCCCGGCTCCTGGCGCATCCTGCGGGCGTTGTCGAGCGGAACGCCCAGCGCCCCGCTGAGCACGGTCTGGATCACGAAGTTGTGGGTAACCGCCACGATCGTAGCGTCGGGGTGGCGCGCGGCCAGCTCGCGCACGGCGCCCCACGAGCGGCAGCGCACTCCGCGCAGCGACTCGCCGCCGGGCATCGTGGCTTCGCCGGCATCCTCGACCCAGCGGCGCATGAACTCCGGATAGCGCTCGCGCACCTGCGCGATGGTCAGCCCGTCCAGCTCGCCCACGTCCGCCTCGCGCAGGTCGTCGATGGTGGTCGAGGGCACGCCGTGCGCACCAGCGATGGGCCGGGCCGTCTGCGCGGCGCGGGACAGCGGGCTCGCGTACAGGTGGAACGGCGCGTCCGGAGCCAGGGCGGCCGCGACCGCGCGCGCTTGCGCCTCGCCGAGTTCGCTGAGAGGGGCGTCGCCCAGGCCCTGCACGCGGCCTTCGCGGTTCAGCATGGTCTCTCCGTGCCTAACGAGAATCAGTTTCGCCGCCAACTCCGTCCTCCGCGGGATGAAGCTTCGTAACCCTGACGGTCTCGATCTTGAAGTTGTTCATCTCCACTATCTCGAACTTCAGTTGCTTGAAATCGAACTGTTCGCCCTCCGCCGGAATGTGTCCCAGCTCCGCGAGCACGAAGCCCGCCACGGTGTCGAAGTCGCCGTCGGGTATGCCTATTTCCAGCTCGTCGTTGGCCTCCGCTATGCTCATCGACGCTTCCAGTTGGAAGGTGTTCTCGTCGATGGCCTCAAACTCCTCCTCCAGGGCCTCGCCCTCCTCTCCGACGGGTCCCACCACCGCCTCCAGCAGCCGCTTCAGCGTGACCAGCCCCGACAGGCCGCCGTACTCGTCCACCACCATGGCCATCTGGTTACCGGTGCTCCTCAGCTCCTCGAACAGCTCCGAGGCGCCCTTCGTCTCGGGCACGAAGTAGCAGTCGCGAATAAAGTCGGTGACCGAGTCTTCGAACGTCAGCTTCTCAGTGGACATGGCCCTCAGAACGTCCTTGACGGACAGGATGCCGATGATGTTGTCGCCTCCGCCCCGAAAGACAGGAAAACGAGTGTGACTGTTGTCGGCGTACACGCTGAGAAACTCCCGCAGCTTCGCGCCGTGCTCGATGGAGGCGATATGATTGCGGGGGGTCATCACCTCGCGGACCTGGCTATCGCCGAAGCTGAGCACGTTCTCCAGCATGTCCACCTCGCCGGGCTCGAAGGTGCCCTCCGCCTCGCCTATGTCGAACAGAGTTCGCAGTTCGGCCTCGGTTATGGACTCCCTCGGCGGTGTCCCGGCGCCCAGCACGGTCCGGGTGCGCCTGGTCATCCACTGCAACACCATCACCAGCGGCCACAGCACCAGCTCCACCGCCTTGAGCGGGCGCGCGTACACGAACGCCAACCGCTCCGAGTTGTGGACGGCGAAAGTCTTGGGCATGATCTCGCCGAACACCAGCAGCACGAGCGTTCCAGCCACCGTCGCCACGACCAGGCCCGTGTTCTCGCCGAGCAGGTCTATGGCGACAACGGTGACAATAGCCGTGAAGGCGACGTTTACCAGGTTGTTACCCAGCAAGATAGTCGCGAGCAGCCTTTCGGGTTGCGCCAGCATCCCGGCGATCCGGCGCGCGCCTGGCACGTTGCTGTTGACCAGGTGGGCGACCCGCACCCTCTCCAGCGACAGGTAGGCGGCCTCGGAGCTCGAGAAGAAGCCCGAGAAGAGCACGAAGACGACTATGAGGAACAGGTTGAGCGAACCGGCGTCGGACACGGCTACACCTCCGGCGAAGGCCCGGCCCGGTGCGCAAGCACCCCGGCTCTCGGCGCGTCGGTGGACGCCATGCGGCTACCGGCAGTCCGCGTCCGCAGGTGGTGCGGACGCGCCGTCCCGGGTCTCGTCCCACAGCCGCGACACGGCGGATCGCACGGCCGCGCTGCCGAATCCGCGGCGCTGCAGGTAAGACCAGATGCGGCGTCTAAAGGCCTCGCGGCTTTCGCCTCGCAGCCTCTCCGCGAGCCGTGCCGCCGCGCAGTAGGCGTTCTCAGCATCGTCAACGCCGTCGACCGCGGCCTCGGCCGTATCGGAGGAGACGCCCTTCTGAAGCAGTTCGCGCCTGATGAGGGCGGAGGATCGCGGTCGATGAGTGACGCGGCTCTCGGTCCACAAGTGGGCGAAGGCGGTATCGTCGATAAGGCCCGCCCGCTTGAGTGACTCTAGCGCGCCGTCGACCGCGCTTGGGGGATAGCGGCGCGATAGACGCTGCCTAATCTCTGCCTCGGAGCGCGGTCTGGACGCGAGAAGGCGCTGGGCGGCGGCGCGGGCCTGTCTGTCGTCGGGTTCGCTGTCTTTCATGGTATGGCGAATGTCATTCGCTGTGGTGGGTTGGACTCCTTGGTCGCTCACGCCGGCGGTGGCCGGCGCGAGAGGCGGAAAACGCGCGGAGCGTAACGGCCACGGCTAGTTGGCCGCCGCGACGACGCCTGGGCGGGCCGCCTCGGCCTCGTCGGACTGCTCCGGCTGTTCGGTATCGGGATTCAACATGGCCCGAACGGCAGCGTCTATCTCCTCGGTGACGTCGGGGTTTTCGCGCAAGAAGTCCTTGGAGTTCTCGCGGCCCTGGCCCAGCCGGGTGTCGCCGTAGGAGTAGAACGCACCGCGCTTGGTCAGCACGGCCATCTCGGTGGCCACGTCTAGCAGGTCCCCTTCCCTGCTGATTCCCTCATTGAACATTATATCGAACTCGGCCACGCGGAACGGCGGCGCGACCTTGTTCTTCACGACACGCACCTTGACCCTGTTGCCGACTATTTCGGTGCCGCGCTTGATGGACTCCATCCGTCGCATGTCGACGCGCACGGAGCTGTAGAACTTGAGCGCCCTGCCCCCAGGGGTGACTTCGGGGTTGCCAAAGAAGACGCCCACCTTTTCGCGCAACTGGTTTATGAACACGACGCAGGTGTTTGAGCGGCTGATGG
The DNA here is from genome assembly GCA_965262385.1 of Dehalococcoidia bacterium. GTDB lineage: Bacteria > Chloroflexota > Dehalococcoidia > Lucifugimonadales > CATOSD01 > CATOSD01. The sequence goes on from CBDHFB010000016.1 coordinate 1,735,497, forward strand.
CGGAGGTGAGCTTGCGGAGTCCCTGGGACATGAGCCGCGCCTGAAGCCCGACGTGGGTGTCGCCCATGTCGCCCTCCAGCTCCGCCTTGGGCACCATGGCGGCCACGCTGTCGACGACCACGACGTCCACGGCGCCGCTTCGGACAAGGTATTCACAGATTTCGAGCGACTGCTCGGCGGTGTCAGGCTGCGAAACCAGCAGCTCGTTCACGTCGATGCCGCACCTGCCGGCATAAGACGGGTCCAGGGCGTGCTCGGCGTCGATGTAGGCGGCGACGCCGCCCTTGCGCTGCGCCGACGCCATGATGTGGTAGCCGAGGGTGGACTTGCCGGACGACTCGGCGCCGTACACCTCGATGACGCGCCCTTTGGGCACGCCGCCAATGCCCAGCGCCGCGTCGAGCGAAATCGCTCCGGTGGATATAGCCTCCACGTCCGCGTAGTTGGCGTCGCCGAGCTTCATGATGGTGCCGCGCCCGAAGTGGCGGTCGATCTGCCCCATCGCCAGGTCGAGGGCCTTGCTCTTCTCTGTAGTCATGGTGCGCTACTCCAACAGCTAGTCCCGTTCAGGGTTCATGCCTCTGGGGCAGGGCCGGGGGACACGGGCGTCATTGCCGCCCGCAAGGTCGGGCCATGATACCACGCCGTTTCTCGCCGCTTCAAGGCGAACCAGGCGCCGCCGCCCGTACTTCCCAGGTTGCGGGATACCGCCCGCCGCCCCACCCATTTCGCGGCACATGTTAACACGTTTGAGACAATGTGTAAAATATTTGTTCGCATTGCGATTTGCGCGCCGCCGCCGCCCCTGTATAATCTTGGGCCACACCCCGAAGCCCGCAAGGCCGCGATTATGAGCCGCCACATCCATCCGATTATTGCCCTGCCGCACCGTGCGCCGCTCTAGCGCGGGACGGCCCGACGCGCAACTGCCGTCGGACGCCGGAGCCGGATCGACGGCGAGGCGGCTGGGGCTGATCGCCGCGTCCAGCGGCGTGTTCCTCGCTAGCCTCGACATCACGTTAAACGTCGCGCTTCCCGACATCGCCAGGAGCTTCTCGACGGACCTCCAGACGGTCCAGTGGATGATTCTCTTCTACGTGGGTAGCAGCGCCGGTCTCCAGCTCGGCCTGGGCAGCGCCGCGGACGTGTACGGCCTCAGGCGGTTCTTCATCGTGGGCCTCGCGGTGTACACCGTGGCTGTGCTGCTGATAGGACTTGCCCCGCAGCTTCCGATGGTGTTCGGACTGCGCGTTTTGCAGGCTGTCGGCAACGCACTGCTCATGGCGTGCGCGCCCGCTCTGGTCACGGGCCTGTACCCGGCGAACGAGCGGGGCCGGGCGCTGGGCATGATGGCGGGACTGGGCACGCTGGGGATGCTTGTGGGCGCGGTTGTGGGCGGCGGACTGGTGGACGCTTTTGGTTGGAGAGCAGTGTTCGTCGCGCGGGTACCGCTGGGGGTGGCCGCGCTCGCGCTGTCGGCATATGCGCTGCGCGAGAGGATGTCGGACGAGCCGCGCCACGCGTTCGACTATTGGGGCGCGGCGTCGATGTTCATCGGAACGGCCTCCTACGTGCTGGCGCTGGCGCTGGGCGGCAGCCTGGGGTGGAGGTCCCCCGTCGCGGCGGCGCTCGCGCTGGCGTGCGGGGCGTCGCTCGCCGCATTCGGCTTCGCCGAGCGCCGGGCGGCCCGCCCCGTGCTGGACCTTCGCCTGCTGCGGCACCGGGTGCTCGCGCCCGCGTTCGTGTCGGCGTTCCTCATAACGGTAAGCGCCTTCGTCAACTGGTTCATCCTGCCCTTCTTCGTCAGCGACGTGATGGGGGAGAACGCGCAGACCTGGGGGCTGCTGATGATGCTGATGCCGCTCACCATCACCGTGTCGGCGCCGGTTGGGGGCTGGCTGTCGGACCGGGTGCCGCCCGCGTACCTTACGACGATCGCGGCGCTCATGACGGCGGCGACGGTGTTCTCATACGTCGGGCTGGACGCCTCGGCGGGGGTGCTGGACATCGCGGTCCGCAGCGCGGCGATGGGGCTGAGCATGGGACTGCACCAGGCGGCGAACGCCAACCTCGTGATGGGAAGCGTGCCGTCGAACAGGCTCGGCACGGGCGGGGCGATCATGACGCTGTCGCGCAGCCTGGGCACAGTGTCGAGCGTGGCGCTGCTGAGCGCGCTGCTGGCCGCGCGGGAGGCGGGGCACGCCGGCGCGCTCGCGGGAGCGGAGGCCGCGGGCGAGCGGGCGTTCGTGCTGGCGTTCGGGGACACCTACCTGGTAGCGGCGCTGCTGGGGCTGGCCGCCGCCGCCGTGTCCGTCACCTTCTGGCCGCCCTTCGTCCGCTCGCGCCGCTCCGCCGAGTCCGCCTAGACCGTTATCAGGCGACCTCGTCGCGCGGGTACGCGCCCACGGCGAACTTCAACACCACGGCCCTGGGCTTGTCCAGGTCCACGAGGTGGCCGCACTGGAGGCACTGCCGGAAGCGGCCGTAAACGTCCTGTCCGTACAGCACGTCGCCCTGGCACCTGGGGCAACCTTTGAGTCTCATCATCTTGTCTGCTCCTCTCTTCTCTGACACTGGCCTGGTAGTCGCACGTACGGGATTGTTGCCGGCGACGCCATACTAGAACAGGCGTCTTGATTCGGTCAAGCGTTCTAGCAACCGTTTTTCGAACATTTTTTTGACTTATGCGAAACTCGCGGCCCTACCCGAAGAAAATTGGCGTGTGCTAAAATGGTCGGCGCACGGCCCTGGCACGAAAGCCGATGGTCGCGCGGCAAATCCGCCCACCGACCAGGAGCATGGACCAGATGGACGTTCAAACCCTATCGCTTTCGCGTAGACAAATTACCGGCAAGAAGGTGAATACCCTGCGACGCAAGGGCATCGTTCCGGTGCACATGTACGGCAGCGGCACCGAGCCCCTATCCCTCCAGACCGAAGCGCTGGAGCTCCAGCAGCTCCTGCCGCGAGTCGGCACCAACGTGCCGCTCTCCGTCAGCGTCGAAGACGACTCCGGAGAAAACATCTGCTTCGTCCGCGAGGTGCAGCGCCACCCCGTGACCGAGGAGATCCTTCACGTCGACTTCCTGCGGGTGGACGTGTCGCAGACCATACAGGCCGAGGTGCCGGTGAACGTGATCGGACTGTCGCCCGCCGTGCGGGACCTCAACGGCACGCTGCTGCTCCAGTTGCAGAGCATTCTCGTGGAGGCGCTGCCGATGAACGTGCCCGCGTCCTTCGACGTGGACATTTCGGGGCTGGACAACTTCGAGAAGGCAGTCTACGTGGGCGACGTTGCCGTGGGCGCGCGCGTTACGTTTGTGACGGGCGCCGATGAGATGATCGCCAGGGTGAGCGCGCCCAGGATCGAGGTCGAGGCCCTCGATCAGGTAGATGAGGAAGGCGAGCTCGCAGAGGGCGCGGTGGACGAGGAGGCCGCGGAGGAGACTTCGGCCTAGCCTGCGACCGCCCCTGGGAGGAAGAAAATCTGAGGGTCAACGTGAAGCTGTTCGCCGGCTACCGCGACAAGGTGGGCGCCTCGGACATCGAGCTGGATCTGCCCGACGACGCCTCGCTGGGAGACTTGGCGCGCGAGATGGTGCGGCTGCACGCGTCGCTCATATCCGAACCCGCGGAGCTCGTGGCCGCCGTCAACCAGGAGTTCCGCGGCCATGATCACACGCTCGCCGAGGGCGACGAGGTCGCGCTCATCCCGCCCGTGAGCGGCGGTGCCGGATAGCGGCCTGTCCAGGTTCGGGGGGCGTCCACTTGGCCTTGCGTCCGGAGGCTTTGGATTCCTCGGCTACGCTCGGAATGACAGGGAAGAGGCCGCTCGGAGTCACAGGCCGCTCGGAGTCACAGGAAAGAGGCCGCTCGGAATGACAGGCCGCTCGGAACGACGTGGCCAGGGCGGCACGGGATCACTTGAGGAGCTCCAGATGATCCAGATAACCCACGACGCGCTGGAACCCGACAAGATCACGGCGCAGGTGCGGCGCGACACCAACGGCGCGGTGCTGACGTTTCTGGGCACGACCCGCAGCGTCACGCGCGGGCGGCGCGTGCTCCACCTCGAGTACGAGGCCTACCGGCCGATGGCGGACAACAAGCTCGCCGAGATCGCCGACGAAATGCGCCAGCGCTGGGACGTGCAGGACATCGCCATCAGCCACAGGCTGGGCCGCCTGGAGATCGGCGACATCAGCCTGGTGGTCGCCGTGGCCTCGCCCCACAGGGAGCGCGCCTTCGCGGCCTGCCAGCACGCCGTGGACCGCATCAAGCAAATTGTGCCCATCTGGAAGAAGGAGTACTTCGAAGGCGGCGAGGTCTGGGTCGGCAGCCAGGAGGACGACCACCTGCGCAAGCTCGAAGAGTCCGCCGCGGCCCCCCACGGCTAGCGGTCGCGCCGGCGCCCGGCGCTTCCCCGTCAGCGCCCATCCACCACGTCACCCCAACACTGGCGCGGCGCCCCTAACGTAGCTGCTCTTAGTGATTTCTTTCACAAGCAAAAATCGAAAGCCAATGTTAACGGCGCATTAACGCCCTCATTGCTATTGCATTGCCACATATCTCTTAATCTATATGTGGTTAATCAACAGCAAAGGCGCTATAGTTCATATTTTCACAAAGTGCGCGCTTGCCTGCCTCTCCCCGCGTCTGGTATATTAGGGCGCACCAAAAGGCCCGCCGAACGGAGGGATCGCATAGTGGTCTAGTGCGGCCGCCTGCTAAGCGGTTAGGGGGCGAAATCTCCCTCATGGGTTCGAATCCCATTCCCTCCGCCACTACAAACGCTCGGCAGGCAAGAGGACAAATCCAGTCTATTCGAATACAGGGATGCCGTCCTCACCCGGGGCGCCTGATGCGGGAGCGCAGGTGAGCAAACGGCATCTCTACGCATAATGTGTAGTGGTCGCGAGACGTGGCCCGCAAACCCGGTGAAGATGAACAGTTACTACATTTGGACCATAGGTTGCCAGATGAACAAGGCGGACTCCGAGCGCCTCGAGAGCGCGCTCGGCCAGATGGGCCTTTCGTCCGTCGGCTCCCCGCAAGACGCCGACGTCGTGGTGCTCAATAGCTGCGTGGTGCGCCAGAGCGCGGAGGACAAGGTCGTTGGCATGGTCACCAGCCTCAAGCCCCAGAAGAGCCGCGACCCGGACAAGGTGGTCGCCCTCATGGGCTGCATGGTCGGCCCGAAGACCGACGCGCTCGAGCGGCGCTTCCCCTACGTGGACGTGTTCATGCGCCCGCAGCAGTATGGGCCGCTGCTCGACCTGCTCGGCGAGCGCATGGGCGTAGACCCCGACGGCTGCGTGGGCCCGCTCACCGCGCGGCCCGACGTCACGGCCTACATCCCCATCATCCACGGCTGCGACAAGTTCTGCTCCTTCTGCATCATCCCCTACCGCCGCGGCAGAGAGGTGAGCCGCACCGTCGAAGACGTCGTGCGCGAGACACGGCTGCTCGCCCAGCGCGGCGTGAAAGAGGTTACGCTGCTGGGCCAGAACGTGGACTCCTACGGCCACGACCTGCCCGGCGACCAGGACCTGGGCGACCTGCTGGAGTCCGCCAACGAGGTCGATGGCATTGAACGCATACGCTTCCTCACCTCGCACCCGTCGGACATGAGCGACCACATCATCGACTCGGTAGCGCGGCTCGACAAGGTGTGCGAGCACGTGAACCTGCCCTTCCAGGCGGGCGACGACCAGGTGCTCGCCTCAATGCGCCGCGGCTACACCAACGACGACTACCGCCGGCTGATAGACAGGATTCGCGCCTGCATACCGGGCGTATCCCTGAGCACCGACGTCATCGTCGGCTTCAGCGGCGAGACGGAGGACCAGTTCGAGCGCACCGTCGAGCTGGTGCGGGACATCGGCTTCGACAAGGTGCACGCGGCCGCCTACTCCACCAGAGAGGGCACCATCGCCGCCCGCATGATGCCGGACGACGTGCCGCACGAGGAGAAGCAGCGCCGCTTCAAGCGCCTGGAAGAGGTGCAGGAGCAGGCGCTGACCTCCATAAACGCGCGGCTCGACGGCCAGGTTACCGAGGTGCTGGTCGAAGGGCGCAGAAGGGGCCGCTTGTTCGGCAGAAACAGGAACGACAAGCTGGTCTTCTTCGACGACGAAACAGACCGCACGGGAGAGTTTGTGAACGTACGCATAGAGCGCACCGGCCCCTGGTCGCTGCAGGGCGTGCCGCAGTAGCCTCGCCCACCACCACGGGCGCGTAGGGGCGGCTTTCGAACCCGCCCACCCGGCGCACAAGGAGCACTACACGATGGTTACCAAGCTCAAGCAGCCAGTAATACCCATCACCGAAATAGAGCAGTCCGCGTTCTGCCAGACGGACGAGCTGCTGTCTTCCAAGACGCTCGAAGAGGAGTTCCAGGCAGGCGTGCGCTGGCAGAAGCTGCCGGTGAGTTACATGCGAATGTCGCCAGAGGAGCTGGACGACCGCATCGGCGCGGCGCGCGCCAAGCTCGGCAGCAGTCTGGTGATCCTGGGACACCACTACCAGCGTGACGAGATTATCAAGTACGCCGACTATCGCGGCGACTCGTTCAAGCTGTCCCAGTTCGCGGCCTCGCAGAAGGACGCCGAGCACATCATCTTCTGCGGCGTCCACTTCATGGCCGAGACCGCGGACATCCTCAGCTCGGCCGACCAGCGCGTCATCCTGCCCAACCTCGCCGCCGGCTGCTCAATGGCCGACATGGCCCGCATCGACGACGTGTACGACTGCTGGGACGACCTGCAGGACGTACTGGGCGACCACGGCGGCGTCGTGCCCATCACCTACATGAACTCCATCGCCGGCATAAAGGCGCTGTGCGGCCGCAACGGCGGCATCGTGTGCACTTCGTCCAACGCCACCGCCACGTTCGAGTGGGCCTTCGAGCGCGGAGAGCGCGTGCTGTTCCTACCCGACCAGCACCTGGGAAGGAACACCGGCCTGAAGATGGGTATCGGCCTGGACGAGATGCTCGTGTGGAACCCGTTCAAGCCGCTGGGCGGCCACACAGAAGAGGCGCTGCGCCGCGCCAGGCTCATCCTCTGGCAGGGCCACTGCTCGGTGCACACCCGCTTCACCGTGGCCCAGATAGAGGAGGCGCGGCAGAAGTTCCCCGACGTCAACGTCGTGGTCCACCCGGAGTGCACCATGGAGGTCGTGCAGGCCGCCGACCTCGTCGGCTCCACCGAGTTCATCATCAACTCGATTCATAACTCCGAGCCCGGCAGCGTATGGGCCATCGGCACCGAGGTAAGCCTGGTCAACCGCGCGGCTGCCGAGCACCCCGACCGCACGGTGTTCTGCCTCGACCCGGTGGTCTGCCCGTGCTCCACCATGTACCGCATCCATCCCGCCTACCTGTCCTGGGTGCTCGACGGCCTGCTGGAGGGCGTGGTGGTGAACCCCATCACGGTGGACGAGGAGACGGCCGGGTTCGCGCGCGTGGCGCTGGACAGAATGCTGGCCGTCGTATAGGCGACTGTAGCGTGTTCTACATAACGCCCGAGATCGAATCGCTCATCGACCGCGCGCTCACCGAGGACCTGTCCATTGGCGATCCCACCTGCGACGCGCTCATCCCGCCGGAGCTGCAGGCCAGCGCCGTCGTAGCGGCCAAGTCCGACGGCGTGCTGGCCGGCGTCGACGTGGCGCTCGCCGTCTTCCGGCGAGTCGACCCCACGCTGGACGCCTGCGCGCGCCTGCCCGATGGCTCGCCGCTTCACCCGGGCGACGTGATCGCCGCCGTCAGCGGCTCGGCTGCGTCCATCATGATGGCCGAGCGCACCGCGCTCAATTTCGCGCAGCGCATGAGCGGCATCGCCACCGCCACGCGCGGCTACGTCGACGCCGTGGCGGGCCACGACGTGCGCATAGTCGACACCCGCAAGACCACGCCGGGCCTGCGCACGCTGGACAAGTACGCCGTGCGCTGCGGCGGCGGCCACAACCACCGCCGCAACCTGGGCGACGGCATCCTGATAAAGGACAACCACATCCAGGCGCTGCGCGACCACGGCCTGACCCTGGCCGACGTGGTGCGAAAGGCCAACACCAACGCGCCACACACGGTGCGCGTGGAGGTTGAAGTGGAGAGCGTGGACGAGGCACGCGAGGCGTTGGACGCCGGCGCGGAGATCCTGCTGCTGGACAACATGGCCCCGCCGGAGATGGCGCGCGCGGTGGAGCTGGCGCGCGGGCGGGCCGTCACGGAAGCGTCGGGCGGCATCAACCTGGACACGGTCAGGGCCGTAGCCGCAAGCGGCGTGGACCTCATCTCCGTGGGCGCGCTCACCCACTCCGTGCTCGCGCTCGACATAAGCCTGGACTTCGCGTAGGGGGCGAGCAGTCCCCTCTCCCTCGATGGGAGAGGGTTAGGGTGAAGCGCAGCGCAGCCGAGGAATCTCAGGCGAATCTTCAGCGAAGATGTAACCCTACGCCAATGCGCCCTCCGACTGGGGCCAATTGGTGTAGTTGACGTCGCTTCTGTGCAAGGGCTTTAGATTCCTCGGCTACGCTCGGAATGACATGTAGGCACTGGCGTTGACGCGCCCCCCTGGGTTCCCGTGGCCACGGGAACGACGATCAATGCCCCCGCTTACCCGCGTCGAGGCCGGGTACGGTCCGCCGAATCAAGCATGATGGTGACCGGGCCGTCGTTCGTGCTGCTCACCATCATGTGCGCCTGGAACACGCCCGTCTCCACGCGCAGCCTCGACTGCCGGAACAGCTCGACCGCGCGAACGAAATACGCCTCGGCCTGCTCCGGCGGCGCCGCCGACGAGAAGCTCGGCCTGCGGCCTCTGCGCGTGTCGGCGTAGAGCGTAAACTGGCTGACAAGCAAAAGCTCGGCCCCAACATCCAGGGCCGAGCGGTTGAACCTTCCTTCGTCGTCGGCGAAGATGCGCAGATTGACCGCCTTGCCGACTATGTAGCTGGCGTCCTCGTCCGTGTCCTCGGCGGAGAAGCCGAGCAGCACCAGCAGCCCCGCGCCTATGGCTCCGACGGTCTCGCCCGCGACGCTCACGGACGCCTCGGAGACCCTCTGCACCAGGGCGCGCATTATGTCCTAGTTCGCGTCCGCTACGCCGACGTGGACTCGGCCTTCGCGCCCGTCTTGGACTTGCTTTCGGACTTGGCCTCGCCGCCGGACTTGCTCTCCGCCTTGGAGCTCTTCTTCTCGGACTCCTTGGCCTCTGCCGGCGCGGAGGTGCTCCCGTTGCGCTTGCCGTAGTCGTTCACGTACCAGCCGCTGCCCTTGAACACTATGGGGACAGCGTGGAATTTGCGGCGCGAATTGCCCTCACAGCTCGGGCAGGTCGCGACCGGCTCGGAATCGAAGCTCTGCTTAAGCTCGAACCGATGGTGGCACGAGTCGCACTCGTAATCGTATCTCGGCAAGTTCAGTCCCCCTCAACTCTTCAAACTACCCCGCACCCACCGCCGCACAATCTCCCATTTTGGTCACAATCTAACAACAAGCGGCCAAACTGTCAAGTTGGGCGCGGCGGCGAACGATGTCACAGGTTGAGAGACCTACGCGTCTTGAAACGCCTGCAAATCTATGCCCAACTGACGGACTGCCGCGCGGAGGGTGCCGATTTTCAGGTCACGCCGTCCCCAGTCGGGGAGCGGAGTGTTCCTTTCTGATTGGGGGTTGAACCACCTTCTATGAGAGCCGCCTCCACGCCTCGGAATCTCGTAACACCCCAGTCTCATGAGCCTTCAGGCAGCCTCCCGGTACGTCACGGTACGGAGAGGACGGCTTCGATGGTCAGCGGTACGTTGGCGTCTTCCACACAGATTCCTGGCGGAAGGGGCCGACCCTCATCTTCGTAGATCTCCACGACCACCGCAAAAGCTTCTTCAGCGTTCGCCAGCGCCTCCGATATAGTGTCCCCTTCAGTGATCAACTCCGGAATCAGCGGTGATGTGACTGTGTAACCCCCTTCCGGCTGAGGGTCGAGCGCCAAGGGTATCCTCGCAATCATTACCTGCTCCCGTGAGGCTAATCCAGGGCTTCTGCCATGTCCCGCGTCCCTCTTCAAGCGATGAGAACATACACTATGCGGCGTTCCCAAGCAACGAGCAGAGCAGGTGCACCCTCAGGCTAAAGTGGGCTTCACTATTCGTGAATCCTCAGCACATGCCGACTTCCACCGCGAACAGTCATCCTCGCGTGAATCGAGGGGAAGGGACCTAGCGTCACCCCCATCCTAGCCTTCCCCCATCGAGGGGGAAGGGAGCATACACGGGCGGGGTTGAAGCCTGCCCCTACCCTGCCAGCGCGCGCTCCAGCGCGTTGTCCCACACGTCGGCGAGGCGTGCGACGGGCACGTCCGCGGCGTGGGGGAGCGCGAGGGTGTCGCCTCCGGTGCGGCCCAGAGGGACCCAAGGGGCGCTCTCCTCGGCGCAGATGCGGCGCAGCTCCGGTTCGAGCTCGGCGGGCAGGGACACCACTATGCGGGACTGTCGCTCGCCGAATAACGCGGCGTCCCACCTGCCCGGTACCGTGAACCAGTCCCGGAAGCCGACACCGCCCGCGATGCAGCACTCGGCTAGGGCGACCGCGAGGCCGCCGTCCGAGCAGTCGTGGGCGGATTCGACAACGCCCTCGCGCACCAGCCGCCGGCAGGCGCTCTGCACCTTAATCTCGAGGCCCATGTCGATGCGCGGGCGGCCTGCTACCAAGCCGTGCTCGACGTACAGGTACTCGCTGCCGGCCAAGTCTCTAGCGTCGCCGCGCACTTCGCGCGCGCCCAGCAGCGCCACCAGCCGGTCCGGTCCGACGAAGGCGATGCCCACGCGGTGGTCAACGTCCTCCAGCAGGCCCAGCGCCCCGATTACCGGCGTGGGCCAGATGTCCTGCCCTGTCGTCTCGTTGTACAGGCTCACGTTGCCGCTCACGACCGGCGCGCCCAGCGCGCGGCTCGCCTCTGCGATGCCCTTCACGCACTCCTCGAGCTGATAGTAGGTCTCCGGCTTTTCGGGGTTGCCGAAGTTCAGGCAGTCGGTCAGCGCGATAGGCTCCGCACCGGCGCACGAGACGTTCCGGCACGCCTCCGCAACCGCTATCTGCCCTCCCGCGTAGGGGTCCAGGTAGCAGTAGCGGCCGTTGCCGTCGGTGGACAGCGCGATGGCGCGCCGTGTGCCCTTGATCCGCAGCACGGCGGCGTCGGCGCCCGGCGGCGCGATGGTGTTGGTCTGCACCTGGTGGTCATACTGGCGATAGACCCAGCGCTTGCTCGCGACGTTGGGAGAGGCCAGCAGACGCAGCAGCGCCGCGGCCGCGCCGTCGCTGGGAAGCGGCAGTGACGCCAGGTCGTGACGCTGGGCGGCGTCGAGCCAGCCGGGCTTTACGCCCTGCAGCCGGTACAGCGGCGGATCGGTGAGCAGACGCACGGGCGCCTCGCCCTCCACGCTGTCGCCGTCGCGCACCCTCGCGATGCCGTCGTCCGTGACCGTGCCGATCACGCTACACTCGAGGTCCCACTTGTCGAAGATGGCCTTCACCTGCGGCTCGCGGCCCCGCCTGGCGATGACGAGCATCCGCTCCTGGGACTCGGACAGCATCACCTCGTAGGGGACCATGCCGGCGTCGCGGCGGGGCACGCGGGATACGTCCACGTCTATGCCGCTGCCGCCCTTTGCCGCGGCCTCCACGCTGGCGCTGGTCAGCCCCGCCGCGCCGAGGTCCTGCATTCCGACGTAGTGGTCGGTGGCGGCGAGCTCCAGGCACGCCTCGATCAGCGATTTCTCAAGGAAGGGGTTGCCCACCTGCACCGTTGGCCGCAGCTCCCTATCCTCCTCGAACGACCTGGAAGCCAGGCCGGACGCGCCGTGAATGCCGTCGCGTCCGGTGCGGGCGCCCACCAGCATCAGCGAGCTGCCCGGCGCGTCGGCCGCGGCGCTCACCAGGCGGCGCTTGTCGAGTATGCCGACGCACATGGCGTTGACGAGCGGATTGCCGGAGTAGGTGGGGCCGAAGCAGATCTCGCCGCCCACGTCGGGCACGCCGATGCAGTTGCCGTAGCCCGATATGCCGGCCACCACGCCGTTCAGCAGGTAGCGGTTGCGCGGCTCGGACAGGTCGCCGAACCTCAGCGAGTTGAGCAGCGCGACCGGGCGCGCGCCCATGGCGAATATGTCGCGGACTATGCCGCCAACCCCGGTCGCCGCGCCCTGGTATGGCTCGATCGCGGACGGGTGGTTGTGGGACTCTATCTTGAACACAACCGCCAGCCCGTCGCCGACGTCCACCGCGCCGGCGTTCTCGCTGCCTGCCCCCACCAGCACGCGCGGGCCGTCGCCGGGCAACAGCCGCAGCAGCGGCTTGGAGTGCTTGTAGCCGCAGTGCTCGCTCCACAGCGAGCCGAAAAGCCCCAGCTCAAGCTCGTTCGGCACCCTGCCGAGCCGCTCGACTATCGCCTCGTACTCCCGCTCGGACAGGGCCAGGCTGTCGAGTGCGTCCCGTATTTCGGGCGAGAGCGACATTTTTCGAGGTCAGGCGCCGCCCGCGCGTGGGCGCGGCGTGGCTAGAGCGGACAGGCCCGGAAGCTCGTGGAGCGGGATGATTTCATCGGTGGCCTCAAAGGTGTTCACGAGCAGGCGCAGGCCGTCGGACACGGGGCGCGAGGCGCGGCTTGCGTCGTCGTAGTTGACGTAGACCACTTCAGCGCGGGCGAGCGGCTCGTCCTCGCATCCTCGGAAGATTTCCGAGCGCGCGGTCAGGCTGGAATTGCCGATGTGGTGGATCTTCCAGTAGACGCGCAACACGTCGTCCAGGCGGGCGGGCGCAAAGAAGTCGATGGACATTCTCACTGTGGCGAAGTCGAAGAATCGGCGCACTTCGGGGTCGTAGATGGCGATGCCCAGGTTGCGGAAGTATTCCGCCTGGCCGATATCGACGTAGTTCGCGTAAGCGACGTTGAACACCACGCCCTGGACATCGCACTCCGACCACCGGACCCTCAGGGTGAAGCTGAAATTGAAGTCGTGCCGTGCCATGCGGGGTTCAGTATACCAGTAAGCGCAGCGGCGCGCCGCCGCTGTCATTCCGAGCGCCGCCGCTGTCATTCCGAGCGCCGCCGCTGTCATTCCGAGCGCCGCCGAGGAATCTGATGAGGCTGATTGGCGGGGCTGGATAGCATCACTTGGGAGAGGTCCCGTCGGAGTAGGGCCGTTGGCGTAGGGGGCGCTTTGCCTGCGCAAGGGGCTTTAGATTCCTCGACGCCGCTGCGCTCCGCTCGGAATGACACGAATGTGGGGATGCGTGGGCTGGTGCCCTCGCTACGACGCCAGCGCGCTGTCGGCCTCCGCCAGGCAGGGGCTGTATATGTGGCCGCACGTGCGGCAGCGGTAGACGATGTTGTCCCTCTCCCGCAGCTTCTCGAGTGCGATGATGAAGTCGGAATCGCAGCGCGGACACAGTAGCTCCAGTCCCGTCAGGGGCAGGAACCCGCGACCGGGCAGCCGCTCCCCCACCAGCGCGCCCACCGGGGGCCGGTGGCCGCACTGCACGCACCTGACGTCCGTGGTGTCCGTCGCGTCGACGTCGCCGCCGCACCTGGGACAGCTCTTGAGTAGAAACACCTGGTAACCTCCGCGCCGCTGCCGAAGAGAATCCTGTCGCGGGCCGCGCCCGATTTGACGAACGGCATTATACGCAGCGCCGAACATACGTGTCAATAGCGTCTGCGCCCCGCCGTCGGCTACAATTCAGGGGCGAGCGCCGAGCGGGAAGGCGCGGGCTGGCGAGGGCTGGGGCGACGGAGCAGCATGACAGAGCGGGAGCGCACATACGGGGGGCTTGCCGACCTGGTGAGGGAGACGCGGCGCGGCAGGGGCATGACGCAGCGGCAGTTGTCGCGTGCCCTTGGAATGAGCCAGGGCTACGTGGGACACCTGGAGAGCGGGCGCGTCCGGCCCACGGTGCGGACGCTAAAGGCGTTGGCGGCCGCGCTGGGCCTACTTTACGGCGCGCTCGCCGTCGAGGCGGGCTACATCACCGCCGAGGAGTATGAGAGCCCGCTCGAGGACGAGCAGCTTGCTAGGCTGCACGAGGTGAGCGACCTGACCGCCAACGAATGGGAGTCGGTGCGCGATTTCGCCCGCTACGTCCGGAGCACTCGCCGGGCAGACCGGGGTTAGGCGATCCCGGGCGGGTTTGAAACCCGCCCCTACAGACCGCAGCATCCGGACCGTAGGGGCGATTTCGCGCGGAGCTAAGGGGACGTCAACTCGGCCACCAGCCCGAACTTCGCCTCCGGTATCCCAAGCTCCGACGCGCTGCCGCGCCATCCCTCCGGTCCGCCCAGCAGCCACCCCGCGAACTCCTCCGCCTGCCTCTCCGCCTTCGCACGGTTCACCCACTGCCAGGACTCCAGATAGAAGCTCGTGCCAACGTGCAGCAGGTGGTGGCCCGTGGCGTGAGCCACCAGCCACCGGAACTCGGCGCGCGATAGCCCGGGCCGCACGCCTATCACGCCGTCGATGATCACCTCTTTCACCCTGCCCCTGAAGGGGAACTCCACGACACGCAGTCCGAGCGCCCGCGTGAGACTCCGCAGGTCGACAGGCGCGCGCAGGCCGTGGTCTCGCCAAAGCTCGGTGGCCCTGATTCTGCCGTGCAATTGGCACCTCTTTCGCAATGTAGAATATATGTGCTATCATAATGGCTACCCGATTTGGCGCTGTCAAGCGCCGGTGCACGGGATTCCATCACGGGTTTCATGGAGAGGGGATTCGCGACGCGCCGGACGCCGAGCGCAGCGCTTGACCCCGCAAGCAAGAGCGGGCGTACACTGTCCGTCCGGAAAACGGCGCGAGGGGCGTAGGACCCGCCACCTCGCTCAAGAGAGGCGATCGAATATGGCATTTCCGAACGACAGCGGAGTGGACGGCTACGCCGTCGCCGCGTCGGGACTGATGAAGCGATTCGGCGACGTAGAGGCGGTGAAGGGCGTGGACCTCACGCTGTCGAAAGGCGAGGTCTACGGCTTTCTCGGCCCGAACGGCGCCGGCAAGACCACCGTCGTGCGCATGCTGACCACGCTGACACTGCCGACGGCGGGCAGCGCGGTCGTCGCCGGCCACGACGTGATTCACGAGCCGCACGAGGTGCGGCTGCGCATCGGCGCGGCGCTACAGGACGCCGGGCTCGACGACAAGCAGACGGGGCGCGAGTTGCTGCGCCTGCAGGGGCGGCTGTACGGGCTGAGGCGAAGGGAGATCGACCAGCGCCTCTCAGAGCTGTCGGCGCTGATCGACATCGGCGACGCGATCGACCGGTTTATCGGCACCTACTCCGGCGGAATGAAGCGCAGGCTCGACCTGGCCGCCGCGCTGGTCCACAACCCGGAGGTGCTCTTTCTGGACGAGCCGACGACCGGACTCGACCCCATCAGCCGCAGCCGCGTCTGGGACGAGGTGCGCCGCATCAACAGGCAGCTCGGCGTGACCATCTTCCTCACCACGCAGTACCTGGAAGAGGCCGACGCGCTGGCAAACAGGGTGGGCATTATCAACTACGGCGAGCTTGTGGCAGAGGGCACGCCCGCGGATCTGAAGCACTCCGTGGGTCTCGACGTCATCGTCGCGAGTGTGGACGGCGTGCCGGCCGGCGCGGTCGAGCGCCTCGGCGCCATCGAGGGCGTGCAGCAGGTGGACGCCTACGAGTCCGAACTGTCTATCGGCGTGACCAACGGCGCGGCTCTCATCAGCGCGGTGGCCCTGGCGCTCAGCGAGGCCGGCGTGGCCGTGCGCGAGCTGACGCTGCGGACACCCACGCTGGACGACGTGTTTCTGCAGGTTACGGGCGCGCGCCTCCAGGAGGACGCGGGAGAAAGCGAGCTATGACGACAACAACGACACAGATAAGGGCCAGGCGCTCCAACTTCCTGCGGGACGTCGTGAGCGTGGCCGGGCGCGCGCTGCGCGCCGTACCGCGGGACATGGAGGCGCTGATTCCGGCAATAGCCATCCCCGTGTTCTTTTTCATCGTCAACGTGGGAGCGCTGCAGGACCAGACCGAACGCTTTCTGGAAATCGATTACAAGGCGTTCCAGCTACCGGTGGCAATCATCTTCGCCGTAACCGGCGTATCCAGGGCCATAACGGTGGTAACCGACATCCAGAGCGGCTATTTCGACAAGCTGTCGCTCACGCCGGTCAACCGGCTGGCCATGCTGCTGGGCTTCACGATAGCCGACTTCGCGCTGGTGGTCATTCTGTCCATACCGGTGATCGCGCTCGGCTTCATCGTGGGAGTGCGGTTCGAGACGGGCCTGGCCGGCCTGCTGATGTTCGTGGTCATGGCAGGGTGCTGGGGCCTGGCGTACGCCGGATTCCCTTACGCGATAGCGCTGAAGACGGGCAACCCCGCTGCCGTGAACACCAGCTTCCTGCTGTTCTTCCCGTTCGTGTTCCTTACCACGGTGTTCCTGCCGCTGGAGGCGCTCACCGGATGGATGTCGACGGTGGCGGTGTACAACCCGGTCACCTACCTGCTGGCCGGGCTGAGGTCGCTCATCTCGGTCGGGTGGGACCCGGAGGCGTTGGGCCGGGGCTTCGCGTCGATCGCCGTCGTCGGCGCGGTGAGCTTCACCCTGGCCCTGGTTGCGCTCCGCGGCCGCGCGCGCCGGCGCTAGTCGACGCGCCGGAAGCCGGGGTACACCAGCAACATCACCACCGTCCCACCCAGCAGCAGCACTCCGGTCGTGAAGAGCGCGTCCGGCGTGCCGATCTTGACGGCCAGGAAACCCAGCGGAATCACGCTCAGGGGCTGGATGCCGAACGTCATCATGCCCAGGCTCATCACCCTCCCGCGCATCTCAGGCGAGGCGTACACCTGCACGACGGTCATAGCCAGGGACATGACCAGCGAGCTTACGAGGCCGGTGAACAGCAGCAACGGCACGGCGGCCCAGAAAGAGGTCATCTGCGAGAAGGCCATCAACCCCACGGCCCAGCCAGCGCAGTTTGCCAGCAGCAGCAGCCCGCGCTTGCCGACGTTGCCCATCGCGGCGAGGGCGAGCGTTCCGACCAGCGCGCCAATGCCCATCACCATCAGCAGAAAGCCCAGGTCGTCCGAGTTCACGTCCAGCGCCTCGCGCCCCCAGGCGGGCATCAGCGCGAAGTAGGCGAAGCCGAACAGCGAGCTGACCAGCATCAGCATGTTCACGCCCAGTATCGGCGGGTTCGAGCGGACGTACCTTATTCCTGCTCCGATGTCGCTATAAAGGCCTCTGCGTGAGCGCGTCGCGGGCGTCTGGCCCGCGCGAATCATCACCACCGACAGCACGGCAAGAGCGTATGTGCCGGATATGAGGTAGAAGACGCCGTGCGTGCCCATGAAGATGATAAGCACGCCCGCCAGGGCAGGCCCCACGATACGGGTCATGTTCATGGCGGAGTTGGTCAGCGATATGGCGTTCATCAGCGTGCGCTCAGGCACGATGTCCGACAATATCGCCTGGCGGCTGGGCATGTTCAGCGCCATGAGCGAGCCGTTAACGACGCCGATGACAAGAAGCATTTCGAATGTGATGACGTTGGTCACGTCAAGCGTGGCTACAAGCGCCGTGACCAGGATGTTGCCGCCCTGGCTGAGGATGACCATACGCCTGCGCGGGATCCGGTCCGCGAGCGCGCCGCCAATGACGGCCACGACGGTGACAGGCAACGAGAACGACGACATGACCATCGCGAGCGCGAGCGGCGAATCGTCGGCCAGCTCCAGCACCAGCCAGCCGCGCGTGATCATCTGCATGTTCATGGCCATGTAGGAGGCGAGCGAGCCGACGAACATCCACCGGAAGTCGACGTACTGGAACGACTCGAACACCGGCCAACGGGACAACACGCGCCTGGTCAGCCGTGGCGCCGCAGCGGTTCGCGTGTCCTCCTCGCTCGGCGGCGGTCCCGGCGGCGGCTCGGTGTCTCTGATGGTGCCTCTTCTCCTACCTTGGGGCAGTGCGGTCGCGCGGCCGCATATCCTGGCTTACGCTAGCGGCCTTCAATTATACAGCCTCGACCGCCCCGACTGCCTATCGCATACCCCGTGTCTCGACACTCCTGTCGCGATTCGCAAAAACTTGACAAGAACGCACGTACTGTTCTATTATGTTCTATAGACGGACGGACCGCTGAACAGCACAGCCTCGGAAAGGAGCTCGGCATGATCACCAAAGGTCACGAAACGGCATTCCCGCAACTGCCTCTTCCCGGCTTGGCCGTCGCCGAGCGGCAGCCGGTGGTGCTGCACTGCGGCAGCGTGGCGCCCGGCCAGGAAGTCCAGTACGTGGGCAAAGTGAGTGGCGGCCCGCGCTTTCTCTCGCGGGGCGTGGTGAAGCAGGCCTACAGGCGCAAGGCCATAGTGGACCTGGGCCACTCGGGGACTTGGCACATACCATACTACTTCCTGGAGATGCATACGGCGGCCTAGCGGGGGCGGGCAGGTTTGAAACCTGCCCCTACACGTGGCAGGGCCGAGGCGGGCAGGTTTGAAACCTGCCCCTACGCGTGGCGGGGCCGAGCAGGAAGTGCGGAGGAAGGGACTGGGGGCCGCGGCGCTACCCGAAGAAGCCGTCTTCGAAGTGCTGCGTGATCACGCCGGCCACCAGCTCCGGACGCTGCAGCGGCACGTCGTGGATGCTATCTTCGAGCCACACGAGCTTGCTGGCCGGCAGCAGCGCGGCGGCCCTCTCCACCGACTCCTCCCGCCGAAACCGGCGCGCCGCGGGCGACTGGTCTCCCGCTCGTCGCGCCGGCATTATGAGCACGGGCTGGCGAACGCGAGCGTACAGCTCGGACGGCCTGTGCACCCACAGCGCCTCGATAATGCGCATGTGGTTTTCGCGGCTCAGCCTCGCACGTATTGTGCCGTCGTCCAGAACGCGGAAGTTGGCGAGCAGCGTGCCTTCGAGCCGCTCGTCCATCGCGCCGAGCCAGCGGCGCGTGCGGGCGCGCTCCAGCAGCTGAGCGGTCGTCACCCCCTCGAACGACGGCGGCGCCATTTCCCGCTTGGCATTCTCCAGGGTCGCGCCGGGCCTGCCCGAAATCTCTATCATCCCGCCGTCCACCCAGCACAGTCCTCTGGGCAGCTCCGGATAACGCACCGCGAACTCCAGCGCCACACTGCCGCCCCAGGAGTGGCCCACCACCAGGGGCTGTTCCATTCCCATCTCGCGCACGAACTCGCGCAGGTCCCGGCTGACCGAAGCGAAGTCGTAGCCGTGGTCGGGCTTGTCGCTCAATCCGTGGCCGCGCTGGTCGAGGGCGACGACGGAAAAGTCTTCTGCCAGGATGGGCGCTACCAAGTCCCAGATGCGGCACGTCGACGCCAGGCCGTGAAGCAGCACCAGCGGCTGGCCGCTGCCGCCCCAGTCGCGGTAGTGCAGGCGCAACCCGTTGGCCGAGGCGTACTTGTCCTTCGTGCCGGGCGCCATCGCTGCTAGCCGGCCTCGCCGCCGTCGCGCGCGTCGCGCTGGCTCTTGAGAAACTGCTCCAGGTCCTCCACCAGCGCGTCGGGGTTGGGCAGCTCCTCCGGCTCGGCGTGCGCGGCATCGTATCGCCGCTCCAGCCGGCGCACGTAGGCGGCGAGGTCGTTGTCCTTCTCAACCACCCGCGAAAGCTCGGACCCGAACGTTTCGCCGGCCTTGCGAATCTCCTCGAGGTCGGCGTCGAAGCTCACGAGACTGTGCAGTTTGGCCAGCAGCGAGTGGCTTAGTATGGGGTTGGGCGACCTGTTGGCGTAGTGCGGCACGTGGCCCCAGATACTCGCGTGGGGCAACTCGCTCGCGTCGCAGCCGGCCAGAAACGCCGTGTGTATGCCGGTAGGCCCCTGGTAGGAGGAGTTTCTAATGCCCATCCACTCGGCCTTCTGGGTGAGGCTCGGCAGGCTCGCCCTGCCCGTCACGCGCGGCGGCCTCGTGTGCGGTACGGCGTCGAGAAGTGCGCCCAGCGTTACCACCAGCTCCACGCCGTGCCGCTTGGCGACACCGGTGAGAATGCCGGAAAAGTGGCGCCAGCGCAGGTTAGGCTCGGTGCCGACGTAGAGCAGAAGGCCGCCGGACTCGCCCCCGGTGTCCGCGTGGTAGAAGTCGTTGCGGGGCCAGCGGATGGTGCGCTCGCCGCGGCTGTTGACGCGCGTCCTGGGCCTGGTCAGCGTGAAGTCGTAGAACTCTTCGGGGTCGATTTCGGCGAACTTCGTCGCGCCAAGCTTTCGCACCAGGTAGCGAAGCCCGCGCGTTGCCGCCTCGGCGGCGTCCGGCCACCCCGCGAACGCCGCCACCATCACGCGCAGCGGCCCCGGGGGCGATTCGTGCTCTATCAAGCCGTCCAAGCGGTCCCTCCATCAACTCTCATGTGGCTATTGGAGTGTATCACCCGCCGGAACGCCATGCCAACCGGCGCGTAGGCCGTGCTATACTCACCCCTGGGCCGCGCATCGTTCGCGCGGCGCAATCGACCACGAGCAGGGCGACGATGGCGGGTCAGCAGATGTTCGAAGGGCTTACATTCGCCGCGGTCAGGGCGACGCGGCACTCGGAGTGGACCTTCGCGGAGCTCCGTGACGCCGACGGCGCCACGGCGGTCGTCGAGCTGACCTGCGGCGCCGAGACGTCGCGGGCTGCCTCGTTGCTCGCCGAGCTTGTGTCCGCGCTCGCCGGCCGCGACGGGTTCGACGAGATGACGCCGGACGCCGCGCTCGGTCTGGACAGCGGCCGGATAGCAGAAGACCGCGCACTTGCGGCCGCCATCAGCGCCCTGCGGTCCGCCATCGTCTTCAGCCGCGCCGCCAGGAACGGCGCGAGCCTGTGCCGCGAGCTCGGAGGCGGCGAGGACGCGGTCAGCGTTCCGCTGTACGCCAACATCAACCGCGGGCTGCTGGGCTCAGCGCGCACACCCTCCGACTTCGCCGCGGCGGCCGAGCGGGCCGTTCGCGACGGCTTCGGCGTCGTGAAGTGCGCCCCGTTCGACGAGGTGTCGCCACCGTCGTCGCCCGAGCGCATCCTGGAGCGGGCGCGGCCCGGCCTGGAGCGCGTCGCCGCCGTGCGGGCTGCCGTCGGCCCGGGCGTGACGGTGCTGGTGGACTGCCACAGCCGCTTCGAAGAGCGCACCGCGCCGATCGTCGCCGAGCGTCTGGCATCTCTGGGCGTAGGGTGGTTCGAGGAGCCTGTCGAGCCGACGCGGGACGCCGCGGCACTGGCGCGGATAGCTCGCGCGGTGCCCATGCCCGTCGCCGGTGGGGAGAGTGGCTATGGCGAGCGCTTCTTCCTGGACCTGGTTGCAATCGGAGCGGTTGAGGTGGCAATGCCGGACGTGAAGTACTGCGGAGGAATCGCGGCGGCATACGCTGCGGGCCGGCGCGTGGTCGAGGCCGGTGGGCGCGTGTCGCTGCACAGCCCGTCGGGGCCGGTAGCGCAGCTCGCTGGCGCGCACGTCACGGCGGCCATTGCCGGCGACGGCGAGGTCGCGACGCCGATGGAGTACGCCGCGCACGAGGCCGATTGGCGATCGGAGCTGATGAGCCCGCCGGAGCGCATCGAGCGCGGGCGGCTCATCCTGCCCGAGGGGCCGGGCCTGGGAGCGACGCTAAACTGGGACGAGGTCCGCAGCCGCGGCCGCGCGTGGGTGCCCTGACGCCGCAGCGCGCCGCCCCGCCGCGAGCGGTTCAGCCAACAGTTCACCCGCGAGGAGGAAAATATGAAACTCAGAATCGACAGCACTCAGCGGCTGGGCGTCATCGAAGACCTCACGTACGCGACGGCTATCAGGGACGCGGAGTTGCGCGAGCTCGTCTATGACGCCTGGGCGATGTCTCTCTCGTCGAGCGGCTTCGACAGGATAAACGACATTCCGTGCTCCGGCGGCCCGGGAGGGCCGGAGCTGAAGGGACGCGGCCAGGCGGCCCATCTCAATGGGGTGGCCCGCATTGGAGTGTCCATAGCGCAGGGGCTCAAAGACGAGGTGGGCCATTTCCGGGTAGACCTGGATGAGGTGATAGCCGGGGGCCTGTGCCACGACCTGGGCAAAACATGGGAGTACGACCCCGACAACATCGCCAGGTGGAGCGACCACCGCATCACGGGCGCGCCGTCGATGCGTCACCCGGTGTTCGGGGTGTTCGTCGCCCTCACCGCCGGCCTGCCCGAGCAGATAGCGCACATCGCCGGCGCACACTCGGCAGAGGGACTAAACGTCACGCGGAGCCTCGCCGGCGAGATAATCGCCATAGCCGACGAGACGTTCTGGAGGGTACTGGGGAGCGGCGGACTGCTGGAAGGCTAGCCCAGCCTGCCAGGTTCGCGTTACGGCAGCCATCGCCGCGCCCTATCACGCCGGTTCGGCTACGAACACCGGGGGCTTCCGCGACGTGCGGTTCTGGTACTACATGTTGCGCGAGAAGGTGGCCACCGATAGCATTGACAGCCGCGCTCGTTCCTCGTCGCCCTCCACCTCACACACCTGCATCGTGTGTACGTCGGTCTCGTCCCGGACCTCCATGTCGCCGTCCGCGCGCAGGTTACATGTCCAGACGGTATTCGTGGCTGCGCCGCCCTTTGAGCCTACCAGCACGTAGTTATCGCCGTCCTTCACACGCATAAGCGGCGTCTTGCGGATTGCGCCCGTCTTGTTGCCTCTTGCCTCGGTTGGTCACGATAATGACGGGCAACTCCGTATTGAACACGGTCGTGCCCTCGGTGACGCCGCCGGCCTCGCAGAGTTCCACCCGCTCGCACTCTCAATCGCTGGGTGAGGGAATGTACTTTGCCATGTTCACTAACGTCTCCTTGCCAGACGGACGGTTGGCGTCCTGTTGTGGTTGTGGCTGGAATTGATAGGAGTGGGTTGTTGCATCCCTAATCCTAACCTCTTCACTGCGGAAGGGACAAGACATTAGCCAAACACTCAGAGTAGATGCTCTCTTCGCCTCAACTTGATGGCGCAGTAGTCCTCATACATCTATTCGCTGCCGACTGCTGGCTCTGAACTGCTCACGCTGTCCCTCCACGAGTTCGATTCCGTACCTCCGGCGGTCGAGAACCTCCAAGAAGCTCATAACATTTTCTTTGGGCACAAAGATCTTTCCGTTTCTCTCTTCTATTGTGACGTTCGTGTAACTGCAAAGAATCACGAGAGCATCCTTACTAATGGGACCCTCCGAGACTTGCGCCCGAATTGAAGCCAGATAACGAGCAGCCATGATGCGTTCTCTTGCGTAAGTGTGAATTGCTCCAAAGTCTATATAGTCAATCTCGTCCTCAATTGCATCTATGTTGTTAGGGACAGCGTCCAGAATGTCTTGCTTGAGCCTGCCGACGGACTCAAAGCTGTTGGGACGCCAGACGTGAACACATTCCGAATCGACAATGATGTCAAAGTCATTATCAAGTTTGAACATCTTGCCTTGGTACAGTTCCAGTCCATCTCCCGTAAGCTGGGCAAGAAGGGGACTCTTCAGAACACCCTTGAATCCCGACGCACGTCGAATGGCGGTTATGCGGCGCCCGCCATCGTCAAGCATGCGCGTGAAGTAACAGAATATAGAATCTGTTTCATAGAACAACTGGTTGTCGTAGGGTAAGTTGTCTGCTCTGTGGAGATCTCTCAATGGCGACACAAGAGAATTGTCCAATTGAAGAAGAATGTACTCCTTGCCAGCATACTTTTCGGAAGGGCTGTAAGTTTTGGGCCCCCCAGCCAGTTGCTTTTGCATTGTCTGCTCGTCCGAAGTCGGAACGAATCGACTAGGGCCCAACTCAGACTGCATTTCTTGAAACTCAGTCTGAGTTGGGCTGCCTGCAACGCTCTTTTCCATTTCGTTCCATGTGAGCTTTACCATATCTTGAAGAGCGTATCGGGCCTTCGCGTCAACCCTTACCGAGTAGTACGCTTGAGCGTCATCTTTATCTCGACCCACACCAAACTCTGAATGTTCTATCTTTCCAAGGTTGAAGTTAAGGCGAACCGTCACTAGCCCTTCTCCAGATAAACGGTGTCG
This sequence comes from Dehalococcoidia bacterium, assembly GCA_965262385.1. Lineage (GTDB taxonomy): Bacteria > Chloroflexota > Dehalococcoidia > Lucifugimonadales > CATOSD01 > CATOSD01. The sequence goes on from CBDHFB010000016.1 coordinate 1,759,522, forward strand.
CTCACTATGTAGGTCATGATCCTCTGCCTTGACTGAATACTATGCCGCCGAGTGATCAGAACGAAATCGTCTCGCCCGCTGTAAGGGTTGTCGTCTTCAGGGGGGTGCACCAGGAATGTCTTGTATCCGAAGGCTATCAAGAGAAAATTGATGTAGTGTAGTCGCAATTTCCAAAACAACACAAGAATAAACGTCAACGCCGCACACACGGTCACCAAGTCTCTCGCCGAAGATATGTCCTGACGGTAAAACGGTAGGAGCATTGCAAAAATGTATGTGAGTATGTGGTACCTAACGTCCTCAGTTGTACCGATTACTATCTCTCTCGTGTCTTGCTTGACTCTTGCCCTTCTGATGCGCCAGAAAAGAAATAGGATTGGCAGTAGGACGACTGCCGCGCACATGGTGACTAGGATTGTGTCTGGGACTATTGACGTGCCCTTTAATGCCCACAGAATGAAAAGAGGCGACATGCTGCTCAATACCAATAAAAGACGTCCGATGGCGAATCCCTCCGGATTGCTGGCGCGTCTCTTCATGGCACAGTACCTTCTCTAACCCTTTTGGCAGACCAATGTCAATTAAGTGTGATGCGGTCGTAAAGTAGCAACAGATAGTCCGAGCCTCACCTGGCAAAATGCCTCTGACTTACCTCAGGTGGGAGGAACGATGCATTGCGACTTTGCGGTCGCATTACATTGAAACGGTACAAGGCGCCACTTCTGGGGATTTCACCATCGGAACCGGCGAGTCGCGCTGCGCTGCTAAAGCGAAGGCATTTCTTTCTTTGTTGATGGCTGTACAAAGTAGCGGACCAATATTCCGGTCGAATCCGTCCATTATTCTCTGTTTCGGCACGATGTTCATGAACTGAAGGAAATCTCTCTTACTGACCCCAGGAGGAGTGGACCCGCCCTCGTAGTTCGGCATCTGACCGTGAAACATGCAATACCATTTTAGCGTGGATCCATAGCCACTTGTGGACAGGCCCCTCTCAAAAGCCCCTTCCTCCTTCCCTTCTAAGGGCGAAGGTCAGGGTTGGGTGCCAAGCCCACACCGCCCCAACGCGCCTATCCCTGAAAGATATGCGCCCTGTGGTAAGCTAGCAACTCCCGGTCTGGCCTGAACTTCTGAGGGAGACGGATAACCTGCCCGTCATAGCGCTCGATGGACTCCAGGAAGTAACTGTCGCTAATCCCGGTGTAGTTCTGTGAAATGCGAACGGTCAAGTCGTCATTGAGGGTGAATATGCCTTTGTCGAACGCCTTCTCATGCAGGACGGTCAGCAGCAGGCCGTTTCTGGGATTCACCCTATTGAGCCTGTCATGGCTCCACGGGACAATGTGACCTGCAACTAGCAACGAGGTGATGGATAGACCTGTGATGCAGCACCTCTCATCGTATGCAGACAGAACCGTTGCCCGAAAGAAGCGTTGCCCAATACGCGCTGTAGTTCGAACTTTGCGATCTTCACCGACAGGAAAGTCGTCCTCATGATTGGTTGCCTCGACTTCTGTCATTGAACTTAACTGGACATCCTCGATTGCTCTCTGCGACTCGACTGCAAAGTTCTCCCAATCCTCGTGCATCTCTTCCCACATTGCCCGATCACTAGAGGATGCTCCTTTCAGTCCCGCTCGACCAGTTGACGTTATCGCCGGGTCAAGACTGGCAATGTTGGAGAGCTTCATGGCCAAAGCAGACGGGGTCCTCCCGATGGCTTCAGCCAACAGGACGACATCGGGATTCCTGTGGTGTAGCCTGCCAAAAGGTAGCTGACAGTACAAGGCAAAGGCTACTAGCAGCTGCTGTCGGGTCCATCCCGACCGAGTGTACAAGCTATCACCGCCTATCAGATGAAAAGAACGTACATGTCGTGCGTTGAACGAAGGACAACCCAAAGCCCTAGCCACCGATGGAGTACGCCGCACACGAGGCACTCCAGCGGGCTTAGCAGCCCAGGCCTCCATTCGGCATAGTGCGCAGGCGACTCATCTAGCCCGAGGGGCCGGGCCTGGGAGCGACGCTAAACTGGGACGAAGTGCGCCGCGACGGCCGCACGTGGTCGCCCTAGCGGCGCGCCGGTTTGAAGCTGGCCCCTACCGCCCGCCCAGCATGTTGTACGCCAGCGCGATCATGATCTTGGTGCCGCTGACGAGGCTCTTTACGCCTACCGACTCGTCGGTGCCGTGCGCCATGCTCAGCATCGGGTCGTCGTCGGGGTGCGAGCCGGAAAAGCCGTAGGTGGTGACGCCCAGCGGCCGCGTGAAGCGCGAGTCGGTGAAGCCGTTGCTTATGGCGGGCACCCACTGGATGTCGGAGCGCTCCAGCGCCAGCGCCGTCGCATCCCGGATGCCGTCGGCCAGCTCGGACTCGAACGGCGACGAGTTGGGCACCGCCATGTAATCGATCTCGTAGGACACGCCGGGTATGCCGCTCAGGATGGTGTCCAGCTCCTGGCGCAGGTAGGCGTCGTCCTGGTGCGGCAGCGTCCTCACGTCACAGGTCAGCCTGATCGACTCGGGCACGCTGTTGGACTTGATACCGCCCCTTATCATGGTCGGCGTCAGCGTCATGCGGGACAGCGCCCGCAACATCGACGCGAACCGCGGGTTGTCGTCCTGCACCTCGGCGATTATGTCGTCCACGTTCTGGGGCGAGGGCTGGTGCTCGATCGCGAAGGTGGACAGGTAGTCGAACAGCACCGTGGAGGTGTCGCGCTGCGGTTCGTACGACTCGATGCGGGAGAGCACCTGGCCCAGCCTGTACAGCGCGTTGGTGCCCTGCCACGGCACGGAGGCGTGTGAGCTCACCCCCTTGACGTCGATCTCCACCTGCAGGCGGCCCTTTTCGCCCACGCCGAGCACGTAGGTCAGGTTTCCCGCCGCCTCTATCGGCGTTCCGCCGCCTTCGTTCACCGCGTAGGGAGCGTATATCTTCTCGGGGTGGTGCTCGGCGAGCCAGCCGAAGCCGTAGCGTCCGCCGTGCTCCTCGTCGGCCCCGGACACCAGTATCAGGCTGTCCTCGAACTGAACGCCGTTGCGCTTGAGCAGCCTCATCGCCATGAGCTGAGCGGTGAGCAGGCCCTTGCAGTCCGACGCGCCACGTCCGTACACGCGCCCATCCGCAAGGGTGGCGCTGAATGGCTCGAACCGCCACTTGTCCGCCTCTTCCACCGGCACGACGTCGGTGTGCGACATGAACGAGAGGCCGACATTGCCGGAGCTACCCTCGATTCTGGCGATGATGTTGCCCCGGTTGGGCGCGGACTCCAGTATCTCGGACGGGATGCCGTCTTCGGCAAGCCAGTCCCGCGCGTACTCGCAAACGGGCGTCTCGTCCCCGGTCGGCATGAAGCCGGTGTTGACGGACGGTATGCGCACCAGCGCCTGTTCCAGCGCGACGATGTTGTCGGTCTCAGCGTCCACCTGTGCGAGCAGTTCTTCCAGGCTGGGCATGGGGAAATCCTCCTGTGTGGCATCGGCCGCGCGGGCGGGGCCTCGGGGTTAGCTATTGGAGTTGTCGTCCACGTGGGCCGCCATCAGCAGCACGGCGATGGTCTTCGCGTCCCTGATGCGGCCGTCCCGGATCATCTCGGGCACCTCGGAAAGCGGGACTCGTTCGACCTCGATGTCCTCGTCGTAGTCCGCCTCGAGTTTACTGGGGACCAGGTCCCGCGCGACGTAGGCGTACATGTACTCGGAGCAGAAGCCGGGGCTTGTCCAGAAGCCCGCCAAGGGGCGCATGTCGTCGGCGCGGTAGCCCGTCTCCTCCTGCAGCTCCCGCTGGGCGCAGTCGTCCGGCTCCTCGCCCGGCTCGACGATGCCCGCGGGCGCCTCGAGCAGCGCCTCCTCAACCGGGTAGCGGTACTGGCGCACCAGCACCACGCTGCCGTCGGCGTCTATCGGCGCGATCACCACGGCGGGCGCGTGATCGGCAACCTCACGCACGGCCTCACGCCCATTGGCCAGCCGCACGCTGTCGACCCGCACCTGAATGACGCGGCCCTCGAACACCGTTTTCGAAGTCAGTCTGGTTTCTTTCATGGTCTCATCAGTGAGAAACGTGGTCGCGGCGCCGTGGCGACCCTCGCCGGAAACGAACACCCTCGCGGCCGAAGCCTAATCAGACACTGGCGCCTCGTGGGTGTGTGCCTGCCGCCTCAGTACGCTATTGACGCCTTCAAGACGCGCCTGCTCGCGTTCGCTCTCGCTGAGCCGCCGGCCAAGAATGTTGGCGTTGGCATCCATCCGTTGGATCTGGGCGTTAGTGTTGGCATCCATCCGCTGCATCTGGGCGTTAGTATTGGCCTCCATCCGCTGGACTTGGGCGTTGGTGTTCGCCTCCATCCTTTGCATCTGGGCCTCCAGGCGCTGGACCTGAACATCCAATTTGTCCTCGAACCTTTGGACCTGGGCGTCGATCTTCGTCTCGAGCCTGCTGCTCTGGATATGCATCTGCCAGATCATGGCGGCGATTCCCAGCGCGAGCCCAACGAATATCGCGATTTCACCTATTACAATGGCGCCTACGTCTGACAACTCCATCGTATTCCTCTTCATACAGGCTTAGCCTCAGAGTCCGCAAGGCAACGATCTCAGACTGGGAAGTTGCCGCCGGCCGCCAATGGCAAGGCCAGGTCAGTTCGCCGCAATTATACCCTATCGAAGCAACGTCGGGCGCAGGGACGGTCCGTCCGCCGGGGAGCCTACGTCCCGCTCGCCGGCTGGCCGGAGCGGTACACCAGCCCCAGGCGCTGCGTCAGGGTGGTGTAGAAGGCGCTGGGCGAGTTGGCCCGGAGAAAGCGCGCGGTGTGAGGGCTGCGAGTCACCCGAACCCTGTCGTGGGGGCCTATGTGAGCGTCAACGAAGCCGTCCGGTATCACCGTCGCGCCGCTGCGGTTGGTCGGGCGCAGCTCCACCACCGACTCGTCGGGCACCACGAGGCCGTCGCGCAGGCCGGTGTGGGCGGCCACCGGCTGCACCAGCATCACGCGCGCCTCGGGGAAGAGGATCGGCCCGCCCGCGGCGAGCGCGTAGCCGGTGCTGCCCGTGGCAGTGGACACGATCACCGCGTCGGCCCGGAAGCTCGTGAGAGGCACGCCATCTATCTCGGTCTGAACGTCCAGCAAGCTGGACACGTCCGAGCCGCCCACCACCACGTCGTTTAGCGCGTGCACCGTCAGGCTCGGCGAGGTCTCCCCCGCGGCCGTAACCGACGCCTCCAACATCATGCGCTCCTCGGTGCGCGCGTGGCCCGCGAAGTAGTAGGGCAGCCTCGTGATCGCGTCCTCCACTCTGAGCTCGGTCATGAACCCCACGCGACCCATGTTTACGCCGACGATGGGGATGGTGTGCGGGGCGATAGCCCGCACGGTGCGCAGGATGGTGCCATCCCCGCCCGCTATCACCAGCAGCGTGGTATCGTCCAGCTCGTCCCGCACGTCGTCGATCGCCTCCGCCGGCCTGACCCAGTGGCGCCCGTCCAGCCCCAGCCCGCGGGCCAGCGACGCCAGGAAGTCCGGCGCCTGCGGGGCCTGGCGGTTGTAGACCAAGCCTATGAGGCCGTCGGAAGCGGAGGCCATGCTAGGACACCAGGACGGCCGCGGCGGCCCTCGAGAGCTCCAGCAGGGGCGTCGGATACACGCCAAAGAACAGCACGCCCGCGAACGCCGCCAGCACCGCGATCCGCAAGGGCAGCCCGGAGGGCACGCGCTCGTCGCTCGCCGGCTCGGACAGGTACATCTCCTTGACTATGCGCAGGTAGTAGTATGCCGACAAGACGCTGTTGACCACGCCCACCAGGGCGAGCCACTCGAGGTTGGCATCCACCGCCGCGCCGAATATGTACACCTTGGTTATGAAGCCGACGGTAGGCGGCACCCCTATCAGGGATATGAGCGCAAACCCCAGCGCGGCGGACAGGTAGGGCGCCCGCCGGGCCAGGCCCGCGAAGTCCTTGATCTGGTCGCCCCCTACCCTGCTGGTGACGGCTATCACCACGGCGAACGCCGCGAGGTTGGTCGCCGCGTAGCCCGCCAGGTAGAAGATGACGCCCGACGCTCCGACGGACTCTCCTCCCTCCGTCCTCGACGCCACCGCCGCCAGGCCCACCATCAGGTAGCCCGCGTGCGCGATGGTGCTATAGGCCAGCAGCCGCTTTATGTTGGTCTGGCGTATCGCGACAAGGTTCCCGAACGTCATCGACAGCACGCTCAGCATGGCGAATATCGCGCCCCACTCCAAGTTGAGAGACTCGTCCGCGAACGCCACGTAGAACACCCGCAGGATCACCGCGAACCCGGCGGCCTTGCTCGCCACGGAGAGAAACGCGGTGATGGGAGTGGGCGATCCCTCGTACACGTCGGGCGCCCACATCTGGAAGGGAACGCTCGCTATCTTGAAGCCAAAGCCCGCCACCATCAGCACCACGCCGAACAGTAGAGCGTTGCCCGAGCCGCCCGCGCTGACCTGCGCCGCGATGCCGGCGAGCGACGTGGTTCCGGTGAACCCGTACACCAGCACCATGCCGTACAGCAGCACGGCAGAGCTCACCGCGCTCAACACCAGGAATTTTATCCCCGACTCGCTCGAGCGGCTGTCCCGCGAGAACGCGGCCAGCGCCGCGATGGGCAGCGCCGTGAGCTCCAGCGCGACGTAGATGGTGATCAGCTCCACCGTCGACGCGAGCAGCATCATGCCGCTCGTCGACAGCAGCACCAGCGCGTAGTACTCCCCCTGGAAGTGTTGGAACCGCCGCACGTAATCGCAGGACAACAGCACCACCAGCGCGGCCGCGCCCACCAGTAGGAACTTGAAGAACAGGCTGAACCTGTCGACGACCAGCACGCCGAACAGGCCGCTCGTCCGCTCCGCCGACGCGGCGTCTCCCAGGTCGAGCCACAGCGCCACGCTGAACGCGAGCGGCACCGCGAGCCCCAGCACCGACGCCCAGGGCAAAACGCCCTTTCGTCTGAAAATCAGGTCGAGCACTATCACGAGCACAGCCAAGCCGGCCATGCTCAGCTCCGGAGCCAGCAGGTAGAAGTCGCGTAAAGTCAGATCGAGTGTTGCCATGGGTGCTCAGCGAACGCTCGCCAGAGCGGCCTCCTGCAGGGTTTCGGCCAAGGGCTCCAGGCCCAAAGCGAAAACGTCGGATATGATCGCCGGGTAGATGCCCACGATCAGAACGCTCGCGGCGAGCGCGACCACGGGCAGCATGTCCATGGCGCTGGCGTCCTTCACACCCTTGAATCGGTCCACGCTCGGGCCGAACAGCGAGCGCTGCACCATCCACAGTACGTAGCCCGCCGCGAGCACCACGCCGAACGCGCCGAGCGCGGTCAGCCAGCCCCACACCGGGAAGGCGCCGAGGAACACCGTGATCTCGGCCACGAATCCGCTGGTGCCCGGCAGGCCCAGCGACGCCAGCCCGGCCAGGAGCATGGCCGACGCAAGTAGTGGCATTCGCGTGGCCAGGCCGCCCAGGTCGGGTATGTAGCGCGTGTGCACCTTGTCGTACACGAAGCCCACCACCAGGAACAGCAATCCCGTTATGGTGCCGTGGGTGAACATCTGCAGCGACGCGCCGGTGAGTCCCAGGCTGCTGACGCTCCCCGCTACACCCGCGACAGACGATATTCCCAGCAGCACGAATCCCATGTGGCTCACGCTCGAAAACGCTATCAGCCGTTTCAGGTCCGTTTGCCGCATGGTAACCACCGCGCCGTACAGCACGTTCACCACCCCCGCCGTCGCCAGCAGCCACGCGACGTCCGACACCACCCCGGGGAACATCGCGACAGAAACCCGGATCATGCCGTAGGCGCCCATCTTCAGCAGCACGCCGGCCAGCATGACGCTGGCGGCCGTCGGCGCGTCGGTGTGCGCGTCCGGCAGCCAGGTGTGGAGCGGCCAGACGGGCAGCTTTATCGCGAACGCCACGAACAACAGCGCGAATATCAGCCCCACCGGCAGCACAAGGCTCGCCCCGCGTATGGCCTCTGGAAGCAGCGTCATGTCGAAGGTGTGCGGATCGGTCGAGAAGAACAGCGCCAGGATGCCCACCAGCATGAACGCGCTGCCGATGAAGGTGAATATCACGAACTTCATCGCCGAGTACTCTCTGCGCCCGCTTCCCCATATCGAGATGAGGAAGAACATGGGCACCAGCTCGAGCTCCCAGAAGATGAAGAACATCAGGAAGTCAAGGGACGTGAAAACGCCCATCACGGCGGTCTGGAGCGCCAGCAGCCACACGAAGTACTCGCGCACGCGATGCTTCACACTCCAGGAGCCGAACACGGCCACCATTCCCAGTAGCCCGGTGAGCAGCACCATCGGCGCGCTCAGCCCGTCGACGCCGAGGAAGTACTGCACCTGGAACGACTCGACGGGTATCCAGTTCTCGAAGCGGTCGACGAACTGCAGGCCGCCCTCGCCCCGGTCGTACAGCGCGAACACCGCGACAGACAGCGCGAAGTCCGCCAGCACCGCCGCGCCAGCGAGCACGCGCGCCCAGACGACCTCCCGCCCGAACAGCGCGATTATCACCGCGACCGCAAGGGGCAGGAACACCGTTAGGGTCAACAGCCCCGGAACTTCAACCAACCAAGTCTCCTTGCCTGTCTCAGCCGTTGTCGAGGGCGGTTCGCCAACCACCCCCATCCCAACCTTCCCCCATCAAGGGGGAAGGGGTTCGCGGACCATCTCCATCCCGCCAATCACAGGAACAGCAGGTAAACCCCGAAAATGACCAGTATGCCCGCCGAAATAGCCAGTCCGTAGCCCTGAAGCTGCCCCGTCTGCACCTGGCGCAGCGGCCTGCCCACGTTTCTGGCGAGCAAGCCCACGTAGTTCACCGCCTTGTCCACCACCGCCCTGTCGCCCCAGTCCAGGGCGCGGGCCAAGCCGCCGTAGAACGCCCGCGTCACCAGCGCGCCCTCGTACAGCTCGTCCATGTAGTACTTGCGCACCAGCAGCTGGTGCAATCCGCGCAGGCGCTGGGTCATTTGCTGCGGCGACAAGCTCTCTCTTACGTACATCAGGTAAGCCAGCAGTATGCCCGCGCCCGCCAGTGCCGTGGACACCACCGCCGTCACAAAGTCGAACCTCGCCGCCTCCACGTGTACGGGGCCTGCACCCAGGAACTCCGACAGCCAGTGCGCCGGTACGATCCCGATGTTGAACGGCGGATTGATCAGGAATCCAATCGCGATGGAGGCCGCCGCGAGCGGCAGCAGCGGCCACACCATCACCGAGGGCGCCTCGGCCAGGTGCGGCGCGTCGTGCGGCTCCGCCTCGGGGTCGGCGGAAGCGCCGCCCCTGTACCGCCCCTCGAACGTGAGGAACAGCGCGCGGAATATGTAGAAGGCCGTCATGAATACCGCCGCGAGGGCCAGGACGAACACCAGCCGGCCCACACCGTCCCCGGCCAGCGCGTGGGCCAGTATCTCGTCCTTGCTCCAGAACCCCGCCAGCGGGAACACGCCCGCGAGGCTCAGCGCGCCCACCAGGAACGTCGCGTGGGTCCAGGGCATCACCTTGCGCAGCCCGCCCATGTAACGCATGTCGAAGGTGCCCGTGGCGTGGTTCACGCTGCCCGAGCCGAGGAAGAGCAGCGCCTTGAAGAAGGCGTGGGTGAACAGGTGAAACAGCGCGGGGCCGTACGCGCCGACTCCCAGCGCCAGCATCATGTACCCGAGCTGGCTGACGGTCGAGTAGGCGAGCACCCGCTTGATGTCGGTGGCCACCAAGCCCATCGAAGCCGCGAACAGCGCGGTGACGCCGCCGATGAGCGCCACCAGCGTCATCGCCTCCTGGGACAGCTCGAACAGCGGCATGAATCGCGCCACCAGGAACACGCCCGCGGCCACCATGGTCGCCGCGTGAATCAGAGCGCTAACCGGCGTGGGGCCCTCCATCGCGTCCGGCAGCCAGGTGTGCAGCGGGAACTGCGCCGACTTGCCCGCCGCGCCGGCGAACAGACCCACGGCGATCCAGCCGGCCACGCCCGCGGCGATCAGATCGCCGCCCACGGCCTCGTAGATGTCCGCAATCACGAGCGGGTTCAGCCCCTGCGCCGCGAACGCGTCGGCGTTGAAGAACAGGTACATGATCGCGAGAAGGAACCCGAAGTCGCCGAGCCGCGTCATCAGAAACGCCTTCTTCGCCGCAGCGGCCGCGGCGGGCCGCTGGAACCAGAAGCCGATGAGCAGATACGAACCGAGGCCGACCAGCTCCCAGAACACGAACAGCAAAATGACGTTGCTCGCGAGCACCAGACCCAGCATCGAGGCGGTGAACAGCGACATATAGGCGAAGTAGCGCGCGAAGCCCGGGTCGTCGCGCATGTAGCCCATCGAGTACACCTGCACGAGCAGGCTGACGCCGGTCACCACCACCAGCATGATCGCGGTGAGCGGGTCGAGCAGCACCCCCACCGTCAGCTCGAAGTTGTCCACGACGAGCCACGAATGGTTGGGGAGGTCGACGACGCCGTGGGCGTCCACCACCCTCGCGAAGGCCCAGAGAGAGAGCACAAAGGCGACGCCCACCGCGGCTATCGTAACTAGCCCGGCGAGGTGCGATTGGTGATTGAGGAACGGGCGAATGACCAGGGCGCAGATGACAAACGAGGCGAGCGGCAGAAGCAGAATCAGCCACACCGCAAGTTCTGAAATCATCTAGCGTCCTCTCGGCATCGGCAGCTTGGCGTCGAGCGCGCCGCAATCCTGCGGAGCGGGAGCCCAGACTCCCCCGGCGGCACGCCAGATAGTTTAGCGCAAGGGCAAATGCTAGGCAATGCTGAGACGCGAGGGCGGACCTGTACCAGTTAAGCAGGGCTTCTTGAACAGTCACAGGCTTCAAGTAGTCCCAATTCTTGCCGGTACAGCGCAGGAAGTGGTACAACTATCGCAGGTAGATTGTTGAAGAACACTAGACCAATGGTTATCTCGGACGCAAAGGTATCAACTCAGCACGATGGAGTTTTTCAGTGAGCACTGGGGCAGTATGTTTAGCGTTTTGGGGGTTGCCATTTCGGTGATTGGCCTGTTCGTGAAGCTAGAGGAGCCAGGTCCGCGGCGCAAGCAGCTGAGCTAGCGACGGAAGAGACCAGAGAAGAAATCGGGCGGCATCTGCTAGTCGTAGACCTAGAGCGGGCTGTCGCCTTGATTCAGCGCCTGAAGCTGCTCCACAGTGCAGACCGTTGGGAGGCGACCTTAGAACAGTATCAGGCGCTGAGGGCCATGAAGTCTAGCATTATCGCTCGTTGCCCTGAGATGGAGCCTTCACAGCGGGAGCGGTTAGTAAGTGCCCAAGGATCCATCAGGGTGATGGAAGACTATGTTGAATCTAGGATTGATGACGGCTTGGGAGTCAACGATAAGAATAAATTGAACCAAGAACTGAATTCAATACAGATTGATCTGGAGGACATGGCCAGCACGATGAGGCTGGGGGAACAGACAGGCGGTAATTGAAATGGGCAAGATTGACGATATATTGGTCGGATTGACTGAACGTACTGACGAAGGAAGGCTGAAGTGGCGCACTTCTGCTGATCCCGACAGATTTGTCGCCGCCGTTGGTGACATCGCCGTTGTTGTCTCACTGGTTGAGCAACAGGGTCTGGGCAGGGATGAGAGGTTTAGGCTTGAGATTCTAAATGATCAAGGGGTGACGGTTGAGGCCATAGAGACGATTGACTCATTTGGACTGATCCCAGCGCATAGACGTGCCACCGACGAGCAGGCACATCATCTGGACCGTCTCTTCACACTCGCGCGACGTTCAGCACTTGATGTCGACTCAACTTTAGACGAACTGGTGAATAATCTCGGTGCTATTGGGTAACCCCGAGTCTCACAGGTCCCCAACAAAGGGGAAGGTACTAGCGGCAGCGGACGGGTTTGAAACCGGCCCCTACGATTGGTGCGCGTTCGATGGCTCGGTACAATTCGGCTGGGTACAGGCGCTCGGTGCGTTGTGCATTGGCGCAAATCGCAGATGCGAAGAGTCGGCCTGCCGCGCCAGACTGAGCCGAGCACGAATAATGCGCTGGGGAGCCTGCCGGGATTCGCCGAGGCGACCTACGTTGGCGTGCGGCGGCTGGCGGCCACGTAGTGTGCGGAGCCGTCGGTGCACGGGGGAAGGTGGGGCCGAGGGGCGGGTCTGGTGGTGTGAGGGGGGCCAAAAAGGAGAGGCCCACCAGCGAGAGTCTTTGGTGGGCCTTCTCAGACTTGATGCCTCTTGAGGCTACTCGTCGCCGTTGGCTATTCGCTTGATCTCAGACTCCCTCTCATCGTCGGACATGTTCAGCAAACGCTTGGCGAGTTCCTGCTCACCTTCTTGCTTGCCTTCCTGCCTGCCTTTCATTCTCTGTTGCTTCTTGAATCGCTCTGCAAGCATCTCATATGCCTCCACTCCAAAATAGGTGGCCGCTCCCCCTACCACCACGACCCACTCCATGTGCTGCAGCACAGCTATGGTAGTGGCTGCAAAGCTGTCGGTCTTGTTCTCCCAGACTTCGTACCTCAGAATCCACGCCAGCCCAAGAGCGGTCAAGATGCCAAATACGACAAAGTAACTGACCGTCGGTCGAAACGACACCGACTACAGTTTCCCATTTGAATAGTTGGTCATAGTTTACAATATGCGCGTTCTCGCGCGCATTGTCAACGGCTTTACGGCTGTGAGAGCCTGACCTATTCCCGGCGCTTGGCGTACTCGACAGCCCCCTTCCCTTCCCTCCGGAAGAAAGGTTGTGTGCGCCCGTCTATGGTGGTAAACTAAGCCCCGATAATAGTGGTGGACTTTCTTGAAAGTGGGTTGCCCCCACTTTCTTTACTTAATGGGATATACGCGAGGGACTAACTCCAGGCGACCGGCACAAGTCTACTCTGTAGGAGGTGGCCGAAAGTATGAAGAGCGATTTCGTAATTGCCCTAACTCAGCTTGCCGCCGAACGCAATCTCCCAAGGGAGATCGTGCTCTCCGCCATCGAGGCCGCCCTGGTGTCCGCCTATAAGAAAGACAGCGTAACGGCCGGGCAGGACGTGAGCGTGACGCTGGACCCCGGCACCGGCGACGTCAGCGTCTTCATTCTCAAGACAGTCGTCGACTTCGTAGAGTCGCCGCAAACTGAGATAACGCTGGCCGACGCCCGCAACATCAGGCCCGACGCCCAGGTGGGCGAAGTTGTCCCCACCGACAGCGTGCCCCACAGCGCCGGCCGCATCGCAGCCCAGACGGCCAAGCAGGTAGTGCTACAGCGCCTCAGAGAGGCCGAGCGCGACCTCGTGTACGAGGAGTTCGCCGACAAGGAAGGCGAAGTTATCTCCGTGACCGTCCAGCGCGTCGACCCCAGATACGTCACCGTCGAGCTGGGCCGCGCCGAGGCCGTGCTGCCTCCGGCAGAGCAGATCCCGACCGAGCGCTATCGCGTCAGCAACAAGATGAAGGTGCTCCTCCAGTCGGTCACCCGCTCGACAAGAGGGCCCGAGATAATCGTCTCGCGTGCCGACAAACTCTTGATGAAGCGCCTGTTCGAAATGGAGATCCCCGAGATCTACAGCGGTTCGGTCGAGATCATGGCCATCGCCAGGGAAGCCGGGCTCCGCAGCAAGGTCGCCGTGCGCGCCACCCAGGCTGGCATAGACCCGGTGGGCTCGTGCGTAGGCCTGCGGGGCGTGCGCATCCAGAATATCGTCAACGAGCTCCAGGGCGAGAAGATCGACGTAATCGAGTGGCACAAAGACGCTGGCGTGCTGATCGCGAACGCGCTCAGCCCCGCCCAGGTGCTGCGCGTGGAAATCGACCCCGAAAACGAGACGGCCACCGCCGTCGTTCCCGACCGGCAGCTCTCCCTCGCCATTGGCAAAGAGGGGCAGAACGCCCGCTTGGCCGCTAAGCTTACCGGCTGGAAAGTGGACATCAAGAGCAACGTCAAGGCGGACCTGATGCCCAGGCCGCAGGCCGCTCCCAAGCCGCCCGCGAGGCCCGTGCCGGCGGTGGACATCTCGCTGCCCGCGCAGGTCGAGGAGGCGCTGGACGCAGCCGTGCGACAGGCCGCGCCGGCCGTGGAAGTCCCGGAACCCGCCGAACAGCCCGAACCCGTCGCGGCCGAGGCCGACACGGTTGTGGCAGATGCCGAGCCGGTCGAAGTCGCCGAAGCCGAAGAGCTCGTCGAAGCGCCCGTTGCGGTCTCGGCAGAGCAGACGGAAGCCGTACCGGTCGCCGAGGAAGAGCCGGCCGCCGAAGTCGAGGAGACCGAACCGGTCGAGGTTGAAGAAGAGGAAGAGCAACCGGCGCCCGTGCCGGAGCCGGTGTTCGAGCTCGAACCCCTCCCGGAGCCGGCCGCGCCCGTGCTGGGCCGCACATCCTCGCTGCGCGACGTGCCCGACGACGTGTGGTCTCTACGGCGAAGGCGCTCCGAACCGGAGCCGGGCCGCATTCGCTTTGCTGAAGACATCATCGGACTGCGGGGTGGGCCGCCTTCGCGCCGCGACAGGGATAGCGGCAGGAACAACCGCCGCACCAAGGCCGGCAAGAGGCGCCGCCGCTAAGCCATGCCGCCCAGACCGCGCCACCGGCCAGTCAGGACGTGCGTCGCCTGCGGCAAAAGGACCGAAAAGCGCGAACTGGTGCGCATCGCCTTAGCGCCGCAAGGCGTGGTCTTAGACCCGTCGGGCCGGATGCCCGGGCGCGGCGCATATGTGTGCGCGTCAGGCGACTGCCCGGCCTCGACGACACTGAAGCGCGGCCGGCTCGAACACAATTTGCGAACGAAACTTTCCGATGACGACTGGACGCGACTGCTCCAGTCGCTAGAGGCACTACCGAATACCTGAGGGTGTTTCCCTATGGCCCCCTCTCCCTTGATGGAAGAGGGCTGAGGTGAGGGTGGAAGAGGCATCGGAATCATCACCTGGCCACCGCGCAATCGAGCGGTTCGGCAACGGAGACCACAAGTATGACTAGCAGCACCAGGGGACGACGACCGGCAAGGTCCAGCTACGGCGCGGCGCGGCAACCCGTCGCTCCCGCGAGCGCCCAACGCGCCGCGCCCGTCGACTCCGCGATCGAGATTCCCGCCGCCATCGCCATCCACGACCTTGCCGACGTGATGGGCCTCAACCCCATCGAGGTCATCAAGGAGTTCATGCGCAACGGCTTCATGTACACCATCAACGAGGTGGTGGAGCATGAGACCGCCGCCCTCGTCGCCGAGTCCCTGGGCTTTGACGTGCTTCCCCTCGCCGAGCCTGAAAAGCGGGCCGGCTCGCTGGTGATTTCGCCGGACGGCGAAGACCCCGACTTGCTTGAGGGCCGCCCGCCGGTGGTGACCATTCTCGGTCACGTCGACCACGGCAAGACCACGCTGCTGGACTCGCTGCGCAACAGCAACGTGGTGAGCGGTGAGGCCGGCGGCATCACCCAACACATTGGGGCTTACCAGATCGACTTCGACGGCTCCCCCATCTCCTTTCTCGATACCCCGGGGCACGAGGCGTTCACGGCTATGCGCGCCCGGGGCGCGCAGGTCACCGACATCGCGATACTGGTGATAGCCGCGGACGACGGCATAATGCCGCAGACCATCGAGGCGATAGACCACGTGAAGGCCGCCGGCGTTCCCATCGTCGTCGCCATCAACAAGATCGACAGGCTCGACGCGGACCCCGAGCGCGTCAAGCGCCAGCTCGCCGAACAGGACCTGCTGATAGAGGAGTGGGGCGGCGACGTGATAGCCGTGCCGATATCCGCCCTGAGGGGCGACGGCATATCCGACCTTCTCGAAAACATGATGGTGGTTGCCGAAATCGGCGATCTCAAGGCTAATCCGCACCGGCCCGCCCGCGGCGTCGTCGTGGAGGCCCGCATCGACAAGCAGCGCGGCACGATAGCCACTGTGCTCGTGCAGACGGGCACGCTGAACGTGGGCGACAACATCGTGCTCGGCGAAGTGCGCGGCAGGGTCAAAGCCATGTTCACCGACAGGGGCAGGCGCATCAAGAGTGCCAGCCCCTCCCAGCCCGTCGAAATCCTCGGCGTGTCCGGGCTGCCGCAGGCGGGAGACGTGCTCGAGACTACGCCCGACGATAAGACCGCGCGCCAGATCGTGCAAGAGCGCCAACGCCTGCGCGAGCTAAAGTTCGGCTCCGGCCCCACGCTCGAAGACGTGTACACCAGGATAGAGTCGGGCGAAGTCAAGACGCTGAACCTGATCGTCAAGACCGACGTACAGGGCACCGTAGATGCCGTTCGCAACGCGCTGGAGCGGCTCAATACCGAGCAGACCAAGGTGACCCTGATCCACGCCGCAAGCGGCAGCATAACCGAAAGCGACATCCTGCTGGCGGTCGCGTCCAAGGCTATCGTGATAGCCTTCAACAACAGGATCGAGCCCGGCGCCCGCTCCCTCGCGAGCCAGGAGGGCGTGGACATACGCTTCTACAGCATAATCTACAACCTCGTGGACGACGTGGAACGGGCGCTCACCGGACTACTGGATCCCGTATACCGCGACGTGCTCGAAGGCAGAGCCACGGTGCGCGCCGTGTTCAGCCTGGGCCGCAGGGCCCAAGCGGCCGGCTTCTACGTCAACGACGGCAGGATCGCCCGCGACTCGAAGATCCACCTCTTGCGCAGCGGCCAGGAGCTGTACGTCGGCCCGATCGTAAGCCTTAAACACTTCCGCGACGACGTGAGAGAGGTTGCCACCGGCTTCGAGGGCGGCATAACACTGGAAGGCTTCCACAACTACGAGGAAGACGACGTGCTGGAAGCCTACCGCACCGTACAAGAGAGCTAGCGCCGCGCCCGCGCAGCCGCCCGAACTTCCCACCCGAAGAGGCTCCTCATGAACCGGCGGATGAACCGCGTAAACGTGCTTTTGCGCAAAGAGATAAGCCGCGTGATGGCCACCGACCTCCGCGACCCCAGGCTCTCCAAGGTCGTCAGCGTGACGCACGTCGACACCTCTTCCAACCTCAGGCACGCCAAGGTCTACATCAGCGTGCTGGGCGGCAGCGACGACAAGCGCGGCACTATGGCCGCCCTCAAGTCCGCATCCGGCTACATCCACCGGGCCGTGCGAGAGAACATCACGCTGAAGAGTATGCCGTTCCTGAGATTCGAGCTGGACGACTCGATCGAACGGGGCGCGCAGCTATCGGACATTATAGAAGAGGCGATCGCCAAACCGAACACCCAGACCACGGAGAACCATTCCCCTCTCCCTTGACGGGAGAGGATTAGAACCTGCCCTGAGACTTGTCCTGAGCCTGCCGAATGGATTGCCGAAGGGGTGAAGGTGAATGTCCAGAGAACCGAAAGAGCCGGCGATAAACGGCATCCTCAACGTCAACAAGCCCTATGGCATCACCTCCATGGAGGTGGTGCGCCGCCTGAAGCGCGCCAGCCGCCAGAAGCGCGTGGGCCACGGCGGCACTCTCGACCCCGTAGCCACCGGAGTGGTGCCAATCTGCTTCGGACAGGCGACCCGGATGATGGAGTACCTCGTCGACGGTCGCAAGGAGTACAGGGCCGAGATAGAGCTGGGCGCCACCACAGATACCTACGACGCGCTGGGCAAGGTGGTCGAGCGGCGTCCAACGGACGGCGTCTCCCTGGAAGACGTAGAGGCCGCCATCGCTCCCTACCTCGGCACGGTCAAGCAGGTGCCTCCCATGTACTCTGCCCTCAAGCGCCAGGGCAAGCGCCTGTACGACCTGGCGCGTGCCGGCATCGAGGTGGAGCGCGAGCCGCGAGACGTGGTTGTGCACTGGACGCGGCTGCTGGACTGGTCGCCGCCCATTATCAGTGTCGAGGTCGGCAGCGGCCGCGGCTTCTACATGCGCTCACTCGCCCACGACGTGGGCCAGGCACTCGGCTGCGGCGGGCACCTGAAAAGCCTGGAGCGGCTGCGAAGCGGGGCCTTCTACGTCGCCGACGCGGTGCAGCTCGACGACGCGGAGGAGCGCTTCGTAGAGGACACCTGGGCCGAGCTGATACATGCGCCGGACGCCGCCCTGTACGGACTGAAGGCGGCGATAGTGGGCCGACAGATGGAACAGCTCATAAGACACGGCCAGCCGATACCGCCCGAATCACGCATTCCCGGCGCCGAGGATGGCGAACGCTGCAGGGTGTACGGCGTCGACGGCGCATTCGTCGCGGTGCTCAAGTACGACGGTCCGGCCAGGCGCTGGCGTCCCGAAAAGGTCTTGCAGCAGACCAGACCCGGCCGCAGGTAGCTGGCGTATCGCGCGGCGAGGCAGCCCGGAGCGGTCGGGTGCAAGTCATCCGGAAGAGGTGAGAACGTGACCGAGTTACAGTTGGACGAGAAGGGACTGGTGCCCGCGGTAGCCCAGAACGCCGCTACCGGCGACGTCATCATGCTGGGGTACATGAACCCCGGCTCGCTCAAGCGCACGCTGGAGGGCGGCGAGGTGTGGTTCTACAGCCGCAGCCGGTCGGACCTCTGGCACAAGGGCGAGGTCTCCGGAAACTACATGCGCATAGAGTCCGCGTCCCTCGACTGCGACGGCGACACGATTCTGCTGAAGGTCAACCCCGACGGCCCCATATGCCACACCGGCAACGACACCTGCTTTTTCACGCCGTTCGACGAACTGCCCGACTTCGTCACGACAGACCGCGGGCCGGGCGTGATCGAGGACGTATTCTCGGTGATACAGGACCGCAAGCGCGAGATGCCCGAGGACAGCTACACGGCGAAGCTGCTCGGAGACGGCGTGGACCGCATAAGCCAGAAGGTCATCGAGGAAGCGGGCGAGGCCGCCATCGCCGCCGTCAAGGGCGACCGCGAGGCGATGGTGGGCGAAATCGGCGACCTGCTGTACCACGCGCTCGTGCTGCTGGCCGCCGCGGGCGCTCGCCCCGAGGACGTTTGGGAGGAGCTGCGCCAACGCCGGAGGTAGGGCTCCTACTCACACACCGGGGAAAACGGGGCGGTCCGCGGACTGCCCCTAAGCCTGCCCGTCTGCGGGCGACGAAGCGTCGGCGTCCAGAGCCAGGCGCATCGCCTCGATGGCGATCTCGATCTGGTCGTCGGTGGGCTCGCGCGTGGTGAGCCGCTGTAGCGCGAGACTGGGCCCCGTGATCAGCCCCACAAGCGGGTTGCCGGCGAACCTTCCGCTTAGGCGAATCAGCTCGTAGCTCACCGCGGCTATCACCGGTATCAGCACCACGCGCGAGCTGACCAGCCACCACAGCGGCTCGCGCCCAACGAAGACGAACGCGATCACGGACACCACCATCACCACGAGCAGAAACGCCGTGCCGCATCGCGGGTGGGCCGTGGGGTACTTGCGGACCGCCGCCACCTCCAGCGGGTCGCCCCGCTCCTGGGCGTGTACGGTCATGTGCTCCGCGCCGTGGTACATGAACACGCGCCGGATGTCGTTCATCCGGCCGATCAGCAAGATGTAGGCGAGGAAGAGCACGAGCCGGATGACGCCCTCGGCGATGTTGGCCGCGAGCGAGGAGCCGAGCAGGCCCTCCAGCCAGTGGCTGGCGAACAGCGGCGCGAGGAAGAACACGCCGACAGCGAACAGCAGCGAAACCGCCATCATCAGCGCCATGGCCGCCCCGCTCATCTCCTCGCCCTCCGCCTCCATCCCCACGTTCGCCGAGAAGTTGAGCGCCTTCATGCCCAGTGTAAGCATTTCGGCGAGCGCGACGATGCCGCGCACGAGCGGCACTCTGCGGGCGGGACCGGTGAAGAGCGGGCTGAGGGGTTGCCGTCGTACGGCAACGGTGCCGTCGGGGCGGCGCACAGCTACGCAGACGTTGCGCTGCCCGCGTATCATAACGCCCTCGATAACCGCCTGGCCGCCGTAGGTGGGCCTAGTCCGCACGGCTCATTTCCCGGACGCCGTGAGCGCGGGCGCGGTTTGGGGAGGTCTCAGGACGTGCCCTACTGGAGGTTGAAGCGGCGTTTGAGGCGCTCGACCCTGCCCTCGGTGTCGACGATCCGCTGCTCGCCCGTGAAAAACGGGTGGCACTGGTTGCAGATCTCCACCCGCAGCTCGGGCTTCGTGGCGCCGGTGTTGTAGGAGCGCCCGCAGGAGCAGGTTACGGTCGCTTCCGGGTAGTAGGTTGGATGTATGTCGGTCTTCATCTGTATCTTGGCTCGAATTGTCCTTAAGTGAGCGGTCCGGCCGTGCCGGACCGCGTCGGCCCTAAACGGCGGCGACGGGGTAGACGCTGGCCCGCTTCTTGTCCTTCGTCTTGAACTCGAACTTCACGGTGCCGTCGATGAGCGAGAACAGCGTGTGGTCGCGCCCGACACCCACGTTTGTGCCGGGGTGAATCCTGGTGCCGCGCTGCCTGACGATAATCGAGCCGGCGCTGACGAACTGGCTGTCGTACCGCTTGACGCCCAGACGCTTGGAGTTGCTGTCGCGTCCGTTGCGTGTGCTTCCTCCGCCCTTCTTGTGTGCCATTGCTTCATTCCCTTTCTGTCAGGGTGCGGACGTGTCTTACCACGGCCCACTACTGCTGGGAGATGCCTATCACCCGCAGGTCGGTGTAATTCTGTCGATGGCCGTTCTTGCGCCGGTAGCGGGTTTTGGCCTTGTACTTGAAGACGATAATCTTCTTGCCGCGGCCCTTGCCCACCACTTCGGTGGTCACCCGCGCCCCCTCGACCGTGGGCGCGCCCACGGACACGTTGCCGTCCCGGGAAAGCATCAGCACCTTGTCGAACTCGATGGCGTCCCCTTCGTCGCCGGGAATGCTCTCGACGCGAATGGTGTCGCCCTGCTTGACGCGGTACTGTTTACCGCCCGTTTGAATTATAGCGTAGTCCATTTTTCGCAAACCTCAGACTAATTCTAAAAGCCGGGGCAACGCGCGTCAATCCCCAACGCGGCCTCGAAGCCCGCGGGACCAGTCCTCTCTCCCCCGATGGGAGAGGAGACCAAGCACGTTCCCTCTCACGGCGCGGGGCGCTCGCGCGGGCGGATTGGCAGGCCGCGCTCGCTCAGGTAACGCTTGGCCTGTCGGATGGTGTAGTCGCCGTAGTGGAAGATGCTGGCCGCGAGC
The DNA here is from genome assembly GCA_965262385.1 of Dehalococcoidia bacterium. GTDB lineage: Bacteria > Chloroflexota > Dehalococcoidia > Lucifugimonadales > CATOSD01 > CATOSD01. The sequence continues at coordinate 1,780,596 of CBDHFB010000016.1, forward strand.
ACGGCGTCCGCCCTGCCCGCCTCCAGCGCGTCGTATAGGTGCTCCAGGTTGCCCGCGCCTCCGCTCGCGATGACGGGCACCCCCACGCTGTCGGATATCGCGCGTGTCACCTCCAGGTCGTAACCTGTAAGCTGGCCGTCGGTGTCCATGCTGGTGACGAGCAACTCCCCGGCGCCAAGCTCGGCGGCGCGGCGCGCCCACTTCAGCGCGTCGATTCCGGTGGGAGTGCGGCCGCCGTGAGTGTAGACCTCCCAAGCCGACTCCCCGTCCACGGCGATTTCGGAGCCGCCCGCGCGGGCCGCGGCCTCGGCGCGCTCGCCGTCAGCCACGCGCTTAACGTCCATGGCGACCACGATGCACTGGCTGCCGAAGAAGTCCGCCGCCTCGGCGACCAGGCGCGGGTTGGCGACCGCGGCGGTGTTGAGCGACACCTTGTCGGCGCCCGCCTCGAGCATCCTGCGCACGTCTTCCAGCCTGCGGAGTCCGCCGCCCACCGTCAGCGGTATGAACACCTGCTCCGACACCTGCTCGACCACCCCCAGCATTATCTCGCGGGCGTCGGAACTCGCGGTGATGTCCAGAAAGACCAGCTCGTCGGCGCCCTCGCCGTTGTAGAACGACGCGAGCTCCGCGGGGTCTCCCGCGTCTCGGATGTTCACGAAACTTACCCCTTTGACGACGCGCCCTTTGTCCACGTCAAGGCAGGGGATTATCCTCTTGGTGAGCACCGCGGCCTACTTCCGCATGATGAGCATGTAGTGGTGGTCGTTCATGTTGTGCGAGCTCTCGACGCGAAAGCCTTGCTCCTGCGCCATCGCCCGAACTTCCCCCTCGTCGAGGCGCCGATTTTTCGGTGGCCCGTCCTCCGCAGTTTGCTTGTGCTCCAGCGCAGCGAGCCAGCCGCCCTTGCGAAGGCAGCGCCGAGCCTCCGCGAGCATCGTCGTTGGCGCTTCCGTTTCGTGCAGCACGAACGCGATGAACGCGCCGTCCAGGCTATCGTCCTCCAGCGGCAGCTCGTTCTCCCCGGCCAGCTTCAGCTCCACGTTGGTCAGGTTGACCGCCTTCACCTGCTCTTGTGTGGCGTCCAGCATCTCCTGCTGAACGTCCACGGCGTAGACCTTGCCGTCGAACAGGTACTTGGCGAGCGGTATGGTGAAGAAGCCGGGGCCGCAGCCGATGTCGGCCACCTCGTGGTACACCAGGATCGGCAGCATCGAGATCAGGCGCTGCGGGTCGGTGCTCTCGTAGCGATCGGCCGACAAAAGCTCCGCCTTGTCATTGTGGTCGAACTTCTCATGCATCGAATTACGTCCTCAATCAGTCTGTTTGGCTAGGGTTAGGCCGTGGCTACAGTCCCTTCAGGCCTCGCATGGCGTCCGGCAGGCTCACGTCGCCGGTGTAGAGCGCCTTGCCGACGACGGCGGCCTCAACCCCGATTCGCTGGAGGCGCAGCAGGTGTTCCAGCGACGAGATGCCGCCCGCGACCATGAGCTTGGCGCTAATCTCGCCGCACAGTCCCTCTATCGCGCCGTAGTTGGGGCCGGCGAGGGTGCCGTCGCGCGCTATGTCGGTGTACAGAAAGCGCACCACCCCCATCTCAGCCATGCGGTGCATAAGCTCCGCGGCCCGCACACGGCTGCTCCGGGTCCAGCCATCCAGGGCAACGAGGCCGTCGCGAGCGTCCACGCTCACCACCACCGCCTCGGGGCCCAGCGCGTCGCACATCGCGGCCACCGCCTCGGGGTCCCTCACCGCGGCAGTGCCGGTCATCACCCGTTCCACGCCCAGGTCGAGAGCGGCCCTCGCAGACTCGACCGAGCGTATGCCGCCGCCGAGTTGCACCGGCACGGTGGCAGCGGCGGCTATACTCTCGATGGCCGGCAGGTTAACCGGTGCGCCAGCCTTCGCGCCGTCCAGGTCCACCACGTGCAGACGCGACGCGCCCGCCTCGATCCAGCGTTCGGCAACCTCGCCGGGCGCGTCCGAGTACACCGTCTCGCGCGCGTAGTCGCCCTGGTACAGCCGCACGCACCTGCCACCGCGCAGGTCTATCGCGGGGACGACTTCCACGCCCTCTCTCTCCTGTCGTTTCTCACAAGCTCGACGAAGTTGCGGTACAGCCTGAGCCCCACGTCGCCGCTCTTTTCGGGGTGAAACTGCATGGCGAACACGTTGCGCCACGCGGCCGCGCTGCAGAAGTCCACTCCGTAGCTGGTGTAGCCGGCCACCACGCCCTTGTCGGCGGGATCCGCGTAGTAGCTGTGGACGAAGTAGAAATGGGAGCCGTTCGGGATGCCCTCGAGCAGCGGGTGGTCGACGCGGAAGTCAACGCTGTTCCAGCCCATATGCGGCACCTTCAGGCCGTCGCCCAGCCGGCGGACCCGGCCCGCGAGCACGCCCAGCCCCGGCTCCACGCCCTCGTCCGAGCCTTCGAGCAGAAGCTGGAGGCCCAGGCAGACGCCCAGGAAGGGCCTGTCGCCGCGAATGAACGCCTCGATCGGCGCGACAAGCCCTCCGGCCCTGAGGTGGCGCATCGACGAGTCGTTGGCGCCCTGGCCCGGAAAGACGACGCCGTCCGCGCGTTCGACGTCGCCGGGATCGCTGGTGATCGCGGCGCGCGCGCCAAAACGCTCCAACGCCTTCTGCACGCTCCGCAGGTTGCCGGCCTGGTAGTCGATAACCGCGATGTTAGGGGCGCTCACGGCCTCAAACCCGCGTGCCGGTCACCGCGTCGAACGGCAGCTCCCTGTCCTCGTACCGCGCCAGTATGAACAGCAGGTCCGAAAGCCTGTTGACGTAGCGCAGCAGCTCGGGGTTCGCGATCATGCCCTGCTCGTCGAGGGCGACCATGCGGCGTTCAGCGCCGCGAATCGCAGAGCGGGCGAGATCGAGGGCGCTCGACGCGGGCGACGCGCCGGGGATGATGAACTTGGGGGGCAGCTCGACCTCTTCCTTGAGCTCGTCTATGAGCCGCTCCAGGTGCGCCACGTTCTCCCCGGTTATCGCGCGGAACGTGTTGGTGAACAGGTGGTAGTTTTCGTCGTCGGTCGCAAGCTCCGACTCCACGGTAAACATCTCGCGCTGGGCCAGCAGCAGTATCTCTTTCACACGCCGGTCGTTGGAAAAGGCGCGCGCGAGGCCCATGGCCGACACGGCGAGGTCGGCCTCGCCGTAGGCCTCGCAGCGGGCATGAGTCTTGGCAACGCGACCGCCGAACAGCAGCCCGGTTGTACCGTCGTCGCCGGAGCGTGTGTAGATTCGCATGGGGAAGCCTCCGAGCCAAAATTATAGCAGGTCGGCGCTGGCGGTGTGTGCCACGGCTCGCTTGACCGTCCCGCTCACCCTGTGCAAAACTGCCGTTGTGCGGCGCAGGAGGGAAGCCTATAACTAGCGAAGAGACCGTCACGATTCCCAAGGCCGAATACGAGGCCCTCCTCCAGCGCTGCGAAGACCTCGAGGACATCGTAGCCGCCATGAAAGCGGACGATGGCACACGAATTCCACACGAGGTGGTGCGGATGGCCATGCTCGATGACACCAGCCCCATGGCGGCCTTTCGGAAGTACCGAGGCATAACACTCCGCGAATTGTCAGAGAGGACGTGCTTGTCGGCGAGCTACCTATCCGAAATCGAGTGCGGGCGCAAGGCAGGCTCCGCCGAGGCGTGGCGTCGAATCGCCGGCGCGCTCGACACCACGATGGATACCCTGGTTGGGTGGTGAACCAGCACGCTAAGGAGCTGAGCCAATGACTGGACCACACGACGTGGGCGGAATGCCCACAGACGAGCCGATCGACCGCGGCGAGCACGAGTGGGCCGACTGGGAGCGCGAGACGGCGGCGGTGATGGGCGCCGTGCGCGCCAGGGGCCTGATGACCGTGAACGAGATGCGCCGCGGCATCGAGGCGCTGCCGCCCGATGAGTACGAAGCGCTTTCCTACTACGAACGCTGGGCCGCCTCGCTGGAGACCATCCTCGTGGAAAAGGGCATGATCTCGTCCGAAGAGGTGGACGGCAAGGTGAATTCCCTGCAAGAGCGATGGGGGTGAGGCGTGGATAGCCAGCAGAGGCGCTACGCGCCAGGCGACCCCGTGAGAGTGCGCGACGAAACGCCCCCGGTGCACCACCGGACGCCCTGGTTCGTGAAGGGCAAGACTGGCCGGGTGACGGTGGTGTGCGGCGTCTTCCGCAACCCCGAGTCGCTGGCCCACGGCGGCGACGGCCTGCCACGCCGGGCGCTGTATCGCGTCGAGTTCGCCCAGGCGGACGTGTGGTCCGACTACGCCGGCCCAGCGGACGACACCATCACCGTCGACCTGTACGACCACTGGTTGGAGCGGGCGTAGGCGCCAGGCTTGGGGCTATCGACAATCGAATTACAATCCCTGACATGTGAAAGAGATTCTGACTCAATGAGGATCACAGGCACTGACCATCCATGCTCCGGTGGGGTTCAGCGTAGAAGAGATACCAGCATGCTGAGCCTGGCATCCGGTGCGTGTTGGCGACAGGATGGTCTCCCCACGTTGAAGGATGGAAGCAACGGTAACTGGGGGTCGGTCTGGTTCTTACTCCTACTGACACTGCTGATGGTCGCAGCCGCGGCGGCGTGCGGCGATCCTGAACCGGTTGAGCCGACAGCCACAGCCCTTGCGATGACGGGTATGGATGCCACTCCAACCTCCACTGACGCGGTGCCGACACCTGCGGTGACACCCGTCCCAGCCGTGCCCACCAGCACCCCTTTGCCCACGCCTACGGCCGCGCCCACCAGCACTCCCGTGCCCACCAGCGCTCCCCGGCTCATAGTGTCGGCCGTAGAGGTCGTGCCCTCCAGCACTCCCGTGCCCACGGCGACGGCAGTTCCTACGGCGATTCCGCCGACCCGCACGGCGGTTCCGGTGGTGGTAGTGGCAGTAACACCGGTCGCCGTCGAATACCTGCCGAACAGGGAAGCGCTGGTTGCCCTCTACAACTCCACGGACGGAGATAACTGGCGCCGTAACGACAACTGGCTGAGCAACAAACCGAGCGGGGAATGGTTTGGCGTCTTTACCAACGAACGCGGTCGAGTCATAAAACTGGATCTAGCGGAGAACGGGTTGAACGGGCCCATACCGCCAGAATTGGGAAACCTCACCAGGCTAACGACGCTGTACTTGCTACACAATCGCTTGAGCGGCCCCATACCGCCAGAGCTCGGCAATCTCACCAACTTGGTAGTTTTGTTCCTAAGAGGCAATCAAATCAGGGGCGAAGTACCGCCCGAGCTGGGCAATCTCACTAGTCTGCGTCAACTTGACTTTTCGGGCAACCGGTTGAGCGGCTCTATTCCGCCGGAACTGGAGAACCTGCCGAATCTGACAACCCTTTGGCTCTGGGACAACCTGTTTAGCGGCTGCGTGCCCTCAGGCTTGCTGAAAGCGATGAGAAATGCTTTCTCCGAGCTTGACCTTCCGGTCTGCGGTCATCACGTTGTCACTGATGCGTCAACTGATAGGGAGGCCCTTGTAGCCATATACCAGGCCATGGACGGATGGACCACGTGGAGCGAGAGAAGCAACTGGATGACGGACAGGCCCATAGGAGAGTGGCACGGCGTTACTGTCGACTCAGATGGCCGAGTCACCGCCCTTGAGCTGCCGGCGAACGAGATGCGTGGCATTGTCCCGGCGGAGCTGGCCGAACTGACCAACCTGAGATCGCTCGACCTGTCGGGGAACCGCTTGATCGGGATCATCCCGCCGGAGCTGGGCAACCTGACCGGCCTCCAAGCGCTGCACCTGTCGGGGAATCAGCTGCTTGGGTGCATACCCGAAGGGCTAGAGAATGTCCCGAGCAATGACTTCCGAGAGCTTGGACTGCAGTTCTGCCCAGTCGGGCAGCTTGCCATGGCGATTGCGATACCTGTCAGGAGTGGCGAGTCGGCGGAGGACAGGGCCGCGCTGACCGCGTTGTTCAATACCGCGGGCGGGGCGGGCTGGAAGAACAACGGAAACTGGCTGACCGACGAACCCATTTGGGAATGGTACGGCGTCTCGGCAAACGCCAACGGGCGCGTCACAAGTCTGGTCCTCTTCGAGAACGGCTTGGCGGGCGCCATCCCACCGGAGCTGGGAGAACTGGCAAGCCTGGGACTACTGGTCCTCTCGGGCAACGAACTGACGGGCAGCATCCCGGCGGAGCTGGGAGACCCGAGGAACCTACAGGCCATTTATCTCTACGGGAATGACCTGACCGGGTGCATTCCGTCGGCGTTGCAGCACATATCGAACAATGACCTGGAGGAGCTGGGCTTGCCCTTCTGCGGCCCCGAACAGGCTGGCACGACCGCAGGCAACAGGCTTCAACAGGTCAAGGACCGGGGCAAGGTAATCTGTGCCGGGCGAATCGACATCCCCGGCCTCGGATATCTTGACCAATCCGGTAACAACGTGGGCGTCGAGGCAGACCTGTGCCGGGCGGTGGCCACCGGGGTTCTAGGAGATCCGAACGCCATCGAGATCCGCTCGATGACAGCCGCAGAGCGAGAGGAGGCCATAGCGTCCGGCGAGGTTGACGTTTCGCTGCGATTGCCAGGCTGGGCGAGCTCACGGTATGTCCAGATGGGCAACCTCGTCCAGGCGATGCTGTACGACGGCCAGGGCTTTGTGGTCAGCAGGGAGTCAGGCATTTCCAGTGAGCTGGACCTCCAGGGGGCCAGAGTCTGTGTGACCCACGCCTCAAGTGCCGCGCTGAACCTGCAGGAGTTCTCCGACCAGAATGACCTGGACATCGAGCCGCTGTCATTCGAGGATACTGCAACAGTCCTGCTCGCCTACGAGCATGGCCAGTGCGACGCAGCCACTGCAAACCGCCTTCATCTGGCGGCCTTGCTCGGTTCAGCCCTCTCCGACCCCGGCGCGCACCTGATTTTGCCGAATACCATCACTGAAGAAGCTGTTGGCCCAGTAGTCCCACCTGGCGATGATCTGTGGTTCGACGTCGTCAAGACGGTGATGTCCATACTGATATATGCCGAGGCCTATGGCGTGGACTCCGGCAACGTACCCAGTGCGGTTACCGGCGACGCCAAAGTCGACCGTCTCTTCGGCCTGTTGGGTTCCTTTGGCACGGTAGCCCAGCACGTTATCCGGGCCGTGGGCAACTATGGCGAGATATACGACCGCAACCTGGGTGCTGGCAGCATCGATCTACCCAGAGAGAACAGTCTGAATGCGCTGTGGGCCGACGCTCCCTGCACGGACTGCCCCAAGGGAGGACAAATCTATGCAGAGCGCCTGTGGTGATCGTACCTGTCTGCGCCCTCCAGCGAGCGCGGCCACGGCAGCCGAGGTGAAACACTCGGAGTGGCAGGCCATTGAACCTTCGACCGGCATCGCCAACTTCATACACCGCGTCGGCCCCGGCTGACTGCGCCGGCCAACTGGTAGATGATGGCGACCAAGTGCCGTCGGCCCCAGACGCCATACTCAGTTCTCTGTCGTGATACGCCCTGCGTGCTGCCGACTGTCTGAACAGTGCGTACAAGGAACCGCGATCGTCTAGTAACCTCAAAATGGTTTATTTGGAGGGACTAGCCGGCCGACCCCGCCTAAGGTTCGGTGTCAGTGGGCACCAGCCCGAGAATCTGGTAGCCTGGGGTTTCCTCCGACCTCTCGGCCAACGGCAGAACTCTCACGACAACAAGGGAAAGTCCTGAAACATCACTGTTCTCGTCGAAGCTGTAGTTGTTGCCGATGGCGCCGCTCCAGGTAATCCTGTGCAGGCAGTCCCTGAATCCGTCTGCATCCTGGTCGTCATCCGTTGAACGACGCCAACCATTCTTGCCGGTCGTGCGTCAGTTACTTTTGCCGGCCTGACTCCCTTACAACTGGGATGAGTCCATTACCCAGGGCAATCGCATCTAAAAGACTCTTATGTTCGGAAACGGGTGAGTCTTGCGCCAAGAACCTCTCATCACCGCCGTCACGCGGTTTCAGAAGCCCGAAGTGGCTATCAAGCGTTCGAGCATTGTGGTGATTTCAGGCCTTCATGGAGCGAAGATACCCTCGAACAAGCCCGAATATTAAGATGCGATTGCCCTGCTGTAGGCACCTGGGCCCGTAGCGAGCGGCCTCAAAGTGCAAAATTCGCGAAGTCAGGACTTATCGCCGATTCTCTAGTTGCGAGACGTATCCCACTCCTCAACCTGGGAGTCGGTCGATGCCTTAAAGTAGGACACTCTCTTGCCCTTGAACACATCAGTTGCGTGGCGCCAATCAAGTTCAACGTCAACTCGATGTCCGTCTCCAGACGATAGGTTCGTGCTTTGCCCAGACATCCGATCCCTCCAGGCATTTGCGCTGTGACAGAAGCCCACACTTCCCGACCATCTGCCGAGCTCGGCATATGACCACACTTCTTTGTCGTACAAGTATCCAAGGGTGCTGAAGACATACCCCTTGCGATTCTTCAACTTTACAGGAGACTTGGGAATGAGAAGCACTTCATAGTTAGTCCCACTGACCGCGTCCTCATATCTCTGCAGTTCTTTGAAGGTCCTAACATCGTCCCATCCTAGGCCGCCCTTACATTCGACATAGACAACGGTGTTGCCGTTGAGTCGAAAATCAGGAAGCCATCCACTTAGGGCACTTCTGGGCCTTTCCCACTTCCACCCGTAGTTGGTGAAGAGTGCCGAGCAGACGGCCTCGTGTTCCGTTTCAAACTCGACATTGTTGTATATTACTCTTTGCATGCTTCACCCTTGTATGGCCCATCTTTCAACTTGCGGCATGGTCTTTCAGCAGTTGAGTGTACCATAACAAAGCATATGAGTTACAACGTCGACTGGCGTACTATCATACATTCGCCGCTGCGGTTATAATGGCACCGGCTGGCGCCGCGCTTTACCGCCAGCACCGGGCGGCAACACGACAGGGGGCTTCCACCATGGCGACTAGGGTAGGCATCAACGGCTTCGGACGTATCGGCAGGCAGGTGCTCAGGGCAATTCTAGAGCGGCATTCCGGCAAGCTCGAGGTGGCCGCGGTCAACGACCTGACCGACACCCAGACCAACGCGCACCTGTTCAAGTACGACACCAGCTACGGGCGCTACCCGGGCAGCGTGGAGGCCACCGAAGACGGCATATCCATTGACGGCTCGGAAATCAGGGTGCTCTCGGACCGCGACCCCTCCCGGCTGCCATGGGGCGACCTGGGCGTGGACGTGGTCGTCGAGTCCACCGGATTTTTCACCGACGCCGGCGCAGCCTCCGGCCACATGGAGGGCGGCGCGAAGAAGGTCATCATCTCCGCCCCCGCCAAGGGCGAGGACCTCACGATCGTGCTCGGCGTGAACGAGGACAAGTACGACGCCGAAAACCACCACATTCTCTCGAACGCCTCCTGCACCACCAACTGCATAGCCACCATGGTCAAGGTACTGCACGACAGCTTCGGCGTCGAGCGCGGCCTGATGAGCACCATCCACTCCTACACCAACGACCAGAAGATCCTCGACCAGCAGCACGAGGACCTGCGCAGAGCGCGCGCCGCCGCCATGAACATCATCCCCACCACCACCGGCGCGGCCCGCGCGGTGGGACTGGTGCTCCCCGAGCTGAACGGCAAGATCCACGGCATGGCTTTCCGCGTCCCCACCTCCACCGGCTCGGTAACCGACTTCGTGGCCGAGCTGAGCAAGGACGCCAGCGTCGACGACGTGAACGCCGCCTACGCGGAGGCCGCCTCGTCGAGCCTCGCGGGCGTGCTGGAGTACTCGGACGAGCCGCTCGTCAGCAGCGACTTCATCCAGAACCCGCATAGCTGCATCATCGACTCGCTCTCCACCATGTCGATGGGCGGCAACATGGTGAAGGTCATCGGCTGGTACGACAACGAGTGGGGCTACAGCTGCCGCACCGCGGACCTGGCCGCCTTCTTGGTCGACAAGGGCGTCTAACTCCATGACGCTCAGGCGCGCGCGGCAGGCGAGAGGTCGTGTAAACCTGGTGCGCGAGCTGTCCAACGGCCTGGCCGCCCACATTCACACCCTGCCGGACGACGTCTGGCGTAACGCCGCGCAGTACGGCAGCCCGTGCGCCGGCTGGAAGCTGGCCGACGTGATAACCCACCTCGTGGCCGGCGCCAACATGCTGTCCCTCAGCATCGCGCGCGCCCTCAAGAGCCAGACGGGGCCGCCGATGGGCTACCACAGGCTCACCGGCGAAGAAGCCACCGCCGACCTCGTGTCGCTGCGCGACACCTACGACGAAGACCTGTTCCCAGAGTTCAACGCCAGTTGCAGGCGGCTCAGCAACGTGCTGGTCGCGCTCGACGCCGACGGCATGGACGCGCCGGCGTTCCACCCCGCGGGCGTGATGCCCGTCTCCCGGCTGGTCGACATACGCGCGCTGGAGCTCGCGGTGCACGGCTGGGACATCCGCTACACGCTGGACAGGTCGTCCACGCTACCGCCCGGCGCGCTGTCCTTCCTGTGCGAGTGGCTGCCCAACTGGCTGTCGGCGGCCTACCGCGCGGGCGAGCCGCTCGACGTGCCGGTGATCTACCGCTTCGCGCTCACCGACGAGGGCGCCGCGGCGCGCGACGTTGTCGTGCGGGGCGACGGCTTCAGCGTGGCGGACGCCGGAGACGCGCCCGCCGACGTGACCTTCGTGTGCGACACCGACACCCACCTGCTGTTCTGCATGGGCCGGCTGCCGTTCGCGCGCTCTGTGCGCCGGGGGCGTCTGTCGTTCGAGGGCGACGAGCGGCAAGCGGCGCGCTTCACCGACTGGTTCGGGCCGGTCTAGCCTTTACCAAGCCCCTCTAACCACACGGCGTCAGGCTTCCGGCAGACGGCCGCGCAGGCGCTCGATTTCCGCCAGAAGCTCCCTTTCGCGGGCCTCGGCCGACAGCCGCTCAGTCAGTCGAGCCTGTCGCTCCTCTCGCAACCTGTTCTCTACCGCGAGCCTGTTCTGTCGTTCTTCTCGTAACCTATCCAGCGTCGCCAGCCGTGCATCTCTCTCGACCGCCGCGGGGTTTATGGAACGCCCTGTCGTGGGGTCGCGGACGTCGAACTGGTTCTCCAGTTCAAAGTCCCAGTAGAAGCGCAGGCCGAGAACCTCGCTGTACGCCCAGAAGTTGCCATCCGCATCGGTGTTCAGCTCGCAAGGCTGGTACTCGCCATCCACCAGGCGTTCGCCCCCCAGCGGCTCGCCGTACAGGTCGCCTCCGGTCGGGTCAAGTCTCCAGTACTCGGCTATGCCCAAACGGGCGTACAGGTCGCGCTTGTGCCCCAGGTCGTTGGACGCCGTGCTCGGCGACGCCACCTCCATAACGAAGTCCGGCGCCTTGCCGACTTGCCACATCCAGTAGTTGGGCAGGTTCAGCCGAATGCCAACCACGTCCACGTCAAATGCGATGTAGAGGTCTGGAGCGATGCGCCGGTTGCCGTTGGAAGGGTCGTAGAAGATGAACCCGCCCGCCGAAACGAACACCTCAGGCTCACCCTTAAAGTAAGCCGTGAGCATGTGGGCGATTTCAACGATGACCGGGGCTTGTTGCATTCCGTCCTCTACCGACTCCGGGTCCTCGTAGAAGATACTCGGAAGCGCTGTCGTCACCGGGGACACTTTGCTCGCTGCCATGGCAAGTCTCCAACGGGTCGTGTAGCGTACACTATGCGCCTCATTATAGCGTAGTATGTGGCTCAACCGAGAGCCCCACACTGCGGGGTCACCAGTCCCTTCCCCCTCGATGGGGGAAGGTTAGGATGGGGGTGACAGGCGCGCGGGGATGGCGACAAAAGAATATGGGAAGACGGTTGGACGGCCACGGCTGACGTTGCCTCGGCCGGAGGCCGCCACAGTCAACAGGAGGTACACCCATGCCGGACCAGATGCTCGAACGCGCACGCGCGCTGCACCGCCGCGTGCCCCTGATCGACGGACACAACGACCTGCCGTGGCGCTACCGCGAGCTCGTGGACCGCGCCATCTCCAAGATCGACATCGACCACCACCAGCCCGAGCTCCACACCGACATCCCCAGGCTGCGGGAGGGCGGCGTCGGCGGCCAGTTCTGGTCCGTCTACGTCCCGTCCTCGCTCAGCCCGCAGGAATCGGTCGGCGTCACAATGGAGCAGATAGACGTCGTCCACAACCTCGTCCGCGCCTACCCCGGCGCGCTCCGGCTCGCGCTCACCGCCGACCAGGTGGAAGGGGCCTTCCGCGCGGGCAGAGTCGCCTCGCTCATCGGCATGGAAGGCGGACACTCCATCGACAGCTCTCTCGCCGTACTGCGCATGTTCTACCGGCTCGGCGCGCGCTACATGACGCTCACCCACAACGACAACACGCCCTGGGCCGACTCCGCCACCGACGACCCGCGCAGCAACGGCCTGTCGCCGTTCGGGCGCGAGGTGGTGCGCGAAATGAACCGCCTCGGAATTCTCGTCGACCTGTCCCACGTCTCCCCGGACACGATGCTCGACGCCCTGGACACCGCCGAGGCGCCGGTCATCTTCAGCCACTCCTCCGCGCGCGCCCTCAACGACCACCCGCGCAACGTCCCCGACGACGTGCTGGAACGCGTGACCGCCAATGGCGGCGTGGTGATGGCCAACTTCGTCCCGCCTTTCATATCGCAACCCGTCATGGAGCACGAGCAACGGCGAAGGGCTGAGCGCGAGAGGCTGGAGTCCGAGCACGGCGCCGGCAGCGACGCCGCGTCGGAGGCGATGCGCGCTTGGGAAGACGCCAACCCTGAGCCGCAGGCGACGCTCTCCGACGTTGCCGACCACATAGACCGCATCCGCGCCGTTGCCGGCATAGACCACGTGGGCATAGGCGGCGACCTGGACGGCGTGACCACCACCCCGGTGGGCCTGGAGGACGTGTCCAAGTACCCCGAGCTGACCGCCGAGCTGCTGCGCCGCGAGTACAGCGACGACGACGCGCTGAAGATACTGGGCGGCAACGTCCTGCGCGTGATGCGCCAGGCCGAGCGGGCCTCCCTCCGGTTGCGCGAGCAGCGCCGCCCGTCCGAGGCCCTCATCGCAGAGTTCGACGCTTAGAGCTTGCCCCGTACTCGATACGGGGGTGAGGGAGAAACCAAGCCTTCGGCCGCCACCACCGGCGCGACGCGCGAACCTGATATAATTGGCGGCGCCCGTCCCGCGTTCGTCTCGCTTGCGGTGAGGGGCCACGCACAACACCAACAGGAGGGACACAAGCCTATGTCCGAACAGCAACCCTACCGGAAGCCGCTGCCGGCAGCCACGCCGGAGACCCAGGAGTTCTGGGACAAAGCGCTGCAACACGAACTGTGGATTCCCCGCTGCAACGCCTGCGGGCACACCTACTTCCCGCCGCGCTTCATCTGCCCCGAGTGCCTCTCGCGGGACGTCGCGCTGACCAGGCACTCCGGCAATGGAACGCTCCACAGCTACATGATCAACCACCGGGCGCCTCCCGGATTCGAGGAAGACGCCCCCTACGCCATCGCCGTCATCCAGCTCGACGACGGCCCCCGCATCATGTCCAACATCGTCGGCATCGAAAACACCCCCGAAAACCTGGTGCTGGACATGGCGCTCGAGGTCACGTTCGAGGACGCGGTCGAAGACGTCTCCATCCCCAAGTGGAAGCCCGCCAGCGCCTAGCCAATAGGCGCGATTCCCTATAAGCCTCCTCTCCAGCAGACTCTAAGCACACAAAGGAACACCACATGTCACTACGCTATAAGGTAGCGGTCGTCGGAGCGTCCGAGACAACCCGGATCGGGGTCATCCCCGACATGACCTACCAGCAGCTCGCGGTCGACGCCGCGCTTAACGCGATCGAAGATTGCGGCATCGACAAGAACCAGATAGACGGCCTGGGGAGCAACGTGCCCCCGGCCGAGCTCGCCCAGTACCTGGGCATCGTCCCGCGCTGGGTGAACAACACCTCAGTGGGCGGAACGTCGTGGCTTATACAGGTGCGCCACGCCTCGGCTGCCATAGCCGAGGGCCTGTGCGACACCGTGCTCATCACCATGGCCGAGAGCGGACGCAGCCGCGTCGGCGAGACGCGGCCTCCCATGGGCGCCCTCACCGGCGGCGCGCGCCGCGACAGCACCTGGGGCGGCCAGTTCGAGGCTCCCTACGGCACCGTCGGCCCCACCACCCTGTTCGGCATGGGCGTGCTGCGCTTCATGAAAGAGACCGGTACCACGCGCGAGCAGCTCGCCTCGGTGGCCGTCGCCCAGCGCAAGTGGTCCAACAAGGTGCCGCGGGCCATGTTCGGCGACCTCATCACCGTCGAGGACGTGTTCAACAGCCGAATGATCTGCTACCCGTTCAACCTGTTCATGTGCTGCCTCGTCACCGACGCGGGCGGCGCCGTCATCCTCACCAGCGCCGACCGCGCCAAGGACTTCCCCACGAAGCCGGTCTACATCCTCGGCACAGGCGAGTCGGTCGAGACCCCGCTGGTCAGCCAGATGTACGACATGACCACTTCCGCCGCGTTCCGCACGTCCAGCCGCAAGGCGTTCGAGGAGTCTGGCATATCCCACGACGACGTCGACCACCTGATGGTCTACGACGCCTTCGCGCACCTGCCCATCTACGGCCTGGAAGACCTGGGCTTCGTTGGGCGCGGCGAGGGCGGCGCGTTCGTCGAGGAGGGCAACACCTCGCCCGGCGGCAAGCTGCCCATGAACACCAACGGCGGCGGGCTGTCGTACACCCACTCCGGCATGTACGGCATGTACGCCATCCAGGAGTCCGTGCGCCAGATCCGCGGCGAGGCGCCGCACCAGGTCGAGGGCGCCAAGGTCTCGTTCTGCCAGGGCGTCGGCGGCATGTTCATGGCCGCCGGCAGCCTCGTCTTCACCAACGAGGAGCCGCACGGGTAGGCATCCTCCGCGCGCTCCCGCGCGCAGTCGACAGCCCAGATTGGAATCGGGGGCAGGCTTGCGGGCCTGCCTCCTTTTTTCTTTGATCATTCACAAGTTGCCCGTGGGAATACTTTTGGGTATCGGGAGTTTGTCTACGAGAACGATCTGTCTGGACGCCCCTTGAGTTACGGATTCAACCTAGTGGTTCAACATCTTAGTGTTGAAGGGTAACGAACGGGTTTCAAACCTGCACTGTCGCGTACCAGGTGAGTTCAATCGCAATTAATACCCGTTGTTTCAAAGATTTCGGTCCACTAGTGGCTTTACAGATGTTTGACGCACCCATATTACCTAAGGGCTCAAGAGGCTAGCAGAAACCAAGGAAAGACTACTCCTGCCCAAAATCATTGAAGGCCTTTAGTAATTTCATCGCGGCCTCCATGTTGAGTTCTGACCCATGATATCTGCACTCATAGAGTCCCTGCAGGTTAGACGGTAGGCTCACTCCATTTTCGACCAACAGGACAAATCTGTCGCCATATAGTGCCATTGCTGCTCCGATTTCAATCAGAATATTTTCGTTGATTGAGTGAACTATTTCGCCACTCTCGTCCAGCAAAACTCGTTCTGAGGACACGTGAATGACAGCAGCATCGCACGTCTTCATCTCGTCCAGCACTTTTTGAGGCACAGGTTTGGCGGCGGTCTCATGTTCCATAGCGACGACGGGCTGAAACTTGCCGAACGTTACAATCTCCTTGACCTGGTCCAGAATCTTTAAGTTCTTTCCGTGCGTCAAGAAGACCCGGTTTCCCCGTGAAGGAGTACTGGAGTGCTCGGCCTCCTCAACCAGCGGCTCATCCGTGTCGGCGAGATAATCGTCCGATGAAGGAACAACAGGCTGCGGTATATTCCTTTCCTCTTGAAAGTCTACCTGACCGACAAACGCGCGAGCAATCTCCGATTCGAACACAAAGCGAGTGGGCATTCCTCCTCGTCCTTTAATCAAGGTGCCGAGATCGGCCCCTTGGGCGACTTGAAAGAAGCAGACGGCCTGATCGTTCAAGATCTTGTCTGAATCACCAGCTTCGTTGCTAAAGTGCTCAAACCAGTGTGCGCCTACCTCGACAGCAGCCATAGTTGTCTCGTGACGATGAACCACCCTCTCGACTACTGCCATATAGGGAGCCACACTCCGGACGACGTCTCGAAGGACTTCACTACGACTCGCCCCGGAGTCTCTTACTATCTCTCTTCCCAGTTGAGTGATTCTGATCTTGTCGTCCACCTCTTCAACCAGACCCCAGCACTTTAGCGCGGACATCTTGCGCCCATCCAGGTATTTCTTGGCCACTACAGCCTTTGCTTCGGCGAGGGTGGCCCCGGTGGGCTTGGTCACCAGATAACCGCAAACCACATCAATATCTTCAACAGTAGTGCGAATAGGCAGTGTCATCTCAGTCTCCACCATAGCTATGCGGCTTAATTATGCGGCTTATCATACATACCATAGGGCGCAGTGTCAACACGCACCTCAGAACTGAGCCTGTTTCAGATTGCTGGGCGGACAACACACGGAGGCCCCTCCCCCCTGGATTCCGGCTCGTGGGCCGGAATGACGATTTCTCGCGCACCTAGCAATCTGACACAGCTTCTTCAAAACTGGAGGCTGTATTGTCTTGTCCTTCATTCTGGTTGCCTACACGTCTACGTCTTTGGTTGTGACAGTGAGTAACTTTCTGATGATCACTTGCCAACCTCAGTTAGCGAGCTTGCTGTCGAACTGACCATCGACAAAGTCACTGTATAGTTACATCAGTTGAAGATCTAGAAACAGTAGCAAGACTGTGCCAACGCAGAAATACCTCGACATCGGCATTGGAGCTTGCGTAGGATACGCTTCCCTGAACGTCTGAGACCGACTGGCACCTTTCGCGCTGACGTTGCCTTCTTCGTGCAAATTGACTATCATTCTCGTAGAAGCCGAAGACCCTGATACACAACCAGACAGGTGGACTTGAATGGCGACACACCGTAACTTCAAGCCGCCGGACCGAGGTCTCGGCGGAAAGTACACAAAGCTGCGCTTTTACCTGGAAGCGCATCCCAGGCGGGAGTGGCGGACCACGTTCAGCAATATCGAGTCTATTCTGGGTTTTGAGCTGCCCGCCTCTGCGCGCGCGTCTAGTGGCTGGTGGACCAACAAGAGTAGCAGCCGGAGGCACAGCCAGGTCGTGGCGTGGTCTGCCGTCGGCTGGGAAACGGCCGAGGTGGACATGGTGGCGGAGACGCTGCTGTTCAGGCCCAGGCATCGCTCGAACGCCGACCGGAATGTCGACCTCGACGAGTTGTTGCCGCCTCGCAGCCTTGGACCGTGGCCGCAGGGTCTCAGGCTGCGACGTGAGGACATCTACGAGGACAGTATCTGACGCACGTGTTCATCGATACGAACTTGCTCGTAGCTTACATGAACGTCGATGTCCCAGAGGACCTGAACGCCAGGGCGACTCTTGACCTGGCGCTCCAGGGAGCCGAACCGCTACGAATCAGTCGTCAGGTCCTGAGAGAGTATCTGGCCGTCGTCACCCGGCCCCAATCTTGGTCGGCTCCCGTGGCGATGACGGATGCGCTCAATGACCTGGACAGGCTAACTCGCGCGTTCGAAATCCTCGAGGACGGGCCTGCGGTCACCGAGACGCTGATTGCGTTGTGCCGGGAAGTTCCCGTTGGCGGCCGGCAGATTCACGACGCCAACATCGTCGCCACCATGCTGGCGCACGGAGAGCGTCGGCTCCTGACGTTCAACACGGCGGACTTTCGCAGGTACAGCGACCGCATCGTCCTGGTGGGTGCCTAGCTCTAGCGCCCGCCCGCCGGCACTTGATCGGCTTGTGCCACCCCGCGGTACTTGGCCCTTTGGGCAGCCCTGCCATTTTCGAAAGTCAACAGCACGGGATCAAGGATTGTAGGATCGATCCCCGCCTCTTCCCAGCAATCGCCGAAGTCGCCAGGAACCTCTTTGCCTATAGCGAAACTCCCATTGACGTAGGTGGTCTGGCAGCCCGCATTCTTCAGGTTCATCATTGCCGCCCGTAGGCCGTCCAACAGCTTACGCCGGTGGTCGGTATGTCCGAAGCTGCCGGCGAAGTCGTTCAAAGATGCGCTTTGGATTCCTGGCGAGAGCAACCCGTCTTCGCTGGTATGCGGTATCACAACACAACGGTATCACTGTGTTGGCTTGCTTTCCACTCGCGCTTCGATGAGCAAGCAACACTGAACGCTACTATTACCCATTCGGTAACCTCAATTGTGGCCCCGATTGCGAAGTTGACTGCTCGCCCTAAGTTTACCAACCCAATGTGCATTCGCCCCTTGGCAGTATGCCCAGCTCCCGGACAATCCGGTAATCGTGAGCGAGGCCGATCCCCTGGGGCTTTTTCTATGGGAGGGTGGCTGTGCAAGGTCCATCCTCAATTCCGTCGCTTCCACCATATGCTTGGCAGTATGCCCACAAGGCTCACGAGCAGAAATTGCGCGAAGACCACGCAAGCCACTGGGCCTGTTTCAGATTACTAGGTGCGCCCAAAACCGTCTCCCTCGCCAACAGCCTGCCCCCGCGCCCAACTCTGAACCTACGGCCATCGCCTTGCGTTCGCCATATTGCTCAGCCAATGTCCCCCGGACGCCCCAACGCACACCCCGGCCGCACCCCCTCGCCCACACCCGACCCATTCGCGCCTCGTACCCCGAAAAAAGTGTCACCCTCGCGCGCCACCCGTTCCCCAGCCCAGCCCCATGCAATCCCGCGCACGTCCCACCTCTTCCCCACGGCTGTACCATTTCTCCCCACCAATCCGCCCCAATCCCGCAATTTCGCCACCCCTCTTGAAAGGCACGCACATCCGTGCTACCCTCGCCCACGCGAGGGACCGGACCCGCGGCCCGGAAACCTTACCCTCAAACGGGGTAAGGCCCCAGGGCATCCGTAGGGGCGTCCCTTGTGGGCTGTGGCAGTGAAGACACGGCTGAGTGACCCTGCTCAGTCCCCCCTGTCCTCCTTTGCCACGCGGCGCCACTTTTGTGTCCCGACAACCCGCGTCGGCATTACAGATTCGCGCGGGACCGGCGACACCCTCAGCTAGGAGGCGCACAGAATGTCGCAGAAACGAACAGACTTCCCGCTTTCGCGGGAACAACGGTGTTGGGAGCGCCAAGTAATCTGAAACAAGCTCCAAGCCGCTCGCTGACGTTGACGGCTATATGCAAACTAGCTATCATTCTCCCAGAGGCACTAAGCCCAAAACCGACAAGGTGGAAGTGAATGGCGACACACAGTAACTACTTGCCGCCAAACCTAGAGTTCGGCAGTAAGTACAGAAAGCTGCGCGTGTACCTGGAAGCGCATCCCAGGCGGGAGTGGCGAACCTCGTTCAGCAACATCGAGTCTATTATGAGCTCAGAGCTGCCCGCCACTGCGCGCGCATATAATAGCTGGTGGGCCAACACGAAAAGCGGCGGGAGGCTCAGCCAGGCCGTGGCGTGGATTGCCGCCGGCTGGCAGACGGCCGAGGTGGACCTGGTCGCGGAGACGCTGCTGTTCAGGCCGAAGAATCAGGCGAGAACCTTGACCGCCAGCATCCTCGATGCGGAGTGGCCTGGCCGTGACATGGGCCCGTGGCCGGGGGGCCTCAGCCTGAGGCGGGAGGATATGTACGAGGACAGGCTCTAATCCAGATGTTCATAGACACAAACGTCCTCGTACAGTCTCGAAGCATCGAAGCCCCTGAATACTTCCACGCCAGGGCAATGCTGGTAAGGGCCTCTACAGAGGCGAGTTCCCTTCGAATCAACCGTCAGATCATCAGGGAGTATCTGGCCGTCATCACCGGGCCCCAGTCTTGGGCGGCCGCCACGCCGATGGAAGAAGCGCTCGACGATATTGACTGGATGAGAGAAACGTTCGAAATCCTCGAGGACGGGCCTGAGGTCACCGAGGCGCTGATTACGCTGTGTCGCGAATTTCCCGTCGGAGGCCGGCAGTTTCACGACGCCAACATCGTCGCCACCATGCTGGCATACGGAGAGCGTCGGCTGCTGACGTTCAACACGGCGGACTTTCGCCGTTACAGCGACCGCATCGTCCTGGTGAACGCCTAGCTCCTGCTGCGCCGCGTAACCGCCACTTGACCGCCCCGCCGCGCGGCCTGTAACCTTAACCATGCGACGCCACGGCCCCACACGCGGGCTGGCGCGCGCACTCCCCAGACAGGAGACGCCACGTGTGCACCTACAACATCGAGAGGGCCGACATCACCGGCAGCGGCAAGGGATCCCAAGGCTGGTTCAGCCTGAACGAGGCGCGGGTCTACTACGACCACCCTTACCACTCGCCGGCGGACCACACCCTGAACATCGACTTCGTGAACGAGACCCAAGGGCTCGGCGCCCGCGTCGCCGTGGAGCTGAGCGCCGAATCGGCCCTGAAGCTCGTCGACAGCATCATGGCCGCGCTCGATACGGCCCAGGCGCAGCACGAAATAGCCGCCCTGCAATCGCGATAGACACAGCCCGCCCCAACGCGGCCCCAGAGAGGCAGCTTATGAGATTGGCCAGCCGAATGAGCCGACTGGGCACCGAGACGGCGTTCGAGGTGCTCGCCAGAGCGCGGGTGCTGGAAGCCGAGGGGATGGACGTGATCCATCTCGAGATTGGCGAGCCCGACTTCGATACGCCCGAGAACGTGGTGCGCGCCGGTGTCGACGCCCTCGGCGGCGGCTTCACCCACTACGGCCCCTCGCCCGGCCTGCCCGACGTGCGCGCCCGCATAGCCCGGGAGGTCGCCGACACCCGCGGCATCTCCGTTTCGGGCGACAACGTGGTCGTGACCCCGGGCGGCAAGCCCATCATGTTCTTCGTCCTGCTCGCCCTGGCGGAGCACGGCGACGAGGTGCTCTATCCCAACCCCGGCTTCCCTATCTACGAGTCGATGATCAACTTCGCCGGCGCCGAGGCCGTGCCCATGCCGCTGCGCGAAGACCGCGATTTCAACGTCGACGTGAACGAGGTTGCCGCGCAGATAACCCCCGCCACCAAGCTGATTATCATCAACTCGCCCAACAACCCCTGCGGCAGCGTGATGAGCCGAGAGGACTTGCGCGCACTCGCCGAGCTGGCCGTGGAGCGCGACGTGCTCGTGCTCGCCGACGAGATCTACAGCCGCTTTCTGTACGAAGGCGAGCACCACAGCATAACCGCCTTCCCCGGAATGGCCGAGCGCACAATAATTCTGGACGGCTTCTCCAAGACCTACGCCATGACCGGCTGGCGCCTGGGATACGGCGTGATGCCCCTGGAGCTTGTGGAGCCTATATCGCGGCTGGTGACCAACAGCGTGTCCTGTACCGCGAGCTTCACCCAGATGGCGGCCATCGAGGCGCTGGACGGGCCGCAGGACGACGCCTACGGCATGGTGGCGGAGTTCAAGCGCCGCCGCGACCTGATAGTGGACGGCCTCAACGCCATCCCCGGCATACGCTGCCCCATGCCCAGGGGCGCGTTCTACGTGTTTCCGAACGTGGAGGGCACCGGGCTGAGCAGCGCCGAGTTCGCCGACCGTCTGCTGCAAGAGGCCGGGGTCGCGTGCCTGTCCGGCGAGTCATTCGGGGAGTACGGCAAGGGACACGTGCGATTCTCGTTCGCCAACTCGGCGGAGAACATCCAGAAGGCGCTTGATCGCATAGCCGGCTTCGTCTCGAAGGCGGCCTAGCCCCCCGAGCGCGTCCGCGCAACCGCGAGGCCCCACACCTCCCGCGCGCCGCTGCCCTTGAGCGCCTCGGCGCAGGCCGACATCGTCGCGCCGGTGGTCACGATGTCGTCGACCAGCAGCAGCGACAGCCCGTCTACCGTGTCCTCGCACACGAAGCTGCCCGCCACGTTGCTCCAGCGGTTCACGCGACCGGCCACGCTCAGCTGCGACGGCGCGTCGCTCGTCCGCGCCAGCAGCGACCCCCTCACCGCCATTCCCGTCGCCTTGCCCAGCTCGGCGGCCAGCAGCGCGGCCTGGTTGAAGCCCCTCTCGCGCAGCCGCTTTGGATGGGACGGCACCGGCACTATGGCATCGCCGCCGATGCCGTACTGGGCCATGCACCCGGCGAGGTGGCCGGCTAGCTCCGCGGCCATGGCGCGCACGTCCCCGAACTTGAACTCGATCAGCGCGCGCCGGACGAGGCTGTCCCGGGAGTAGACGTATGGCGCGCGTATGCCATCCACGGCGACGGTCGCGCCGCGGCACCAGCCGCAGCGCCCGAGCACGTCCGGCTCGGCGCACACGACGCAGAAACGCGGCGGCACGAGCCGGGGCAGCCCCGGCTCGCACTCGGCGCATATGCTCCTGCCCTCTCTGCCGCAGCCCACGCACACGAACGGGAACAGCGCGTCGAGCGCCTCTTTTGCGAACAGCTTCGTCAGCTTGTCAAACATGTTCCAATCCATTCGGCCTTCGATGAGAGGCGCCGGCGGCGGCCCTGGCGGGTGTTTGGCCTAATCTCGCCCTAAGTAGCCTTCCAATGGCCAACCAGCGGGACTAAAATGCCGCATCATCGCACCCCTTGTTGATTCGGGGATTTCCATGCCGGAAGTGCCGGCTTCTCTCCCGGCAGGTACCAAGCCAGTATCGTTGGCTAACCATTCTACAGCGGCTCGAACGGCATTGTTGGTTAACTACAAAAAACTCGGCGCCCCGAAGAGGACGATAGGAAGGGTGCGCACCCTTCGAACCTTTGACGCCTTCCACAATCGCAGCTTCCGCTTCCTGTGGCCCGCGAACTTCTTCTCCTACATTTCGCGGTGGATGCAGATGACGATGCTGATCTGGTACGTGCTCGATCTTACCGGCTCGGCGTTCCAGGTCGCGCTGGTGGGGTTCTTCGGCATGGCGCCCATGCTCTTGCTGGGCATGGTGGGGGGCGCGCTTGCCGATCGTTTCGACCGGCGTCGCCTTCTGCTGGGCGTGCAGATGTCCAGCCTGGTGGGGGCCGGCATCACCGCCGCGTTGCTGCTGTCCGGACAGCTCGAAGTTTGGCACGCCTACCTGCTCATCTCGATCAGCGGCGTGGGCTGGGCGCTGGACTCGCCCTCGCGCCGTTCGATACTCCTGAACCTGGTGGGCAGGGCCGCCGTGACCAACGCCGTCGCGCTCGACTCGATGGCGATGCACTCCAGCAGAATGGCCGGCCCCGCCCTGGCCGGGATCCTCATCAGCCTGGTCGACGTTCCCAGGGGCTACGTCGTCATACTTGTGTTCTACGTCCTGTCGCTCTTCCTCATGTGGTTGGTCAAGCTGGCGCCGGAGCAGCCCGGTGGCGGGCAGCCGCGGGGAGCGCCGGCCCAGAGCATGTTGCGCAACCTCGCGGAGGGACTGAAATACGTGCGCGGGCACCGCACCATCGTCGCGACGATTCTCGTCACCATCATAATGAACCTGTTCGTGTTCTCGTACATGCAGATGGTGCCGGTTATCGCCGTGGATGTGCTCAGGGTTGGCCCGGGGTTGGTTGGCCTGCTGATGGGCGTGGACGGCTTTGGCTCGCTTATGGGGTCCGTGCTGATAGCTTCGTCCGGCAACATGCGCCATCACGGGCGGGTGTACCTCTTCGGCTCGACCATAGCCATAATAGCGCTGCTGCTCTTCTCGCTGTCGCGCTCATACGCGCTGTCGTTCGGAATACTGCTGGTGCTGGGACTCGGCGGGGCGGGCTTCGGCACGATGCAATCGCTCATCGTGATGCTGGTGTGTCGCGAGGAGATGCGCGGCCGCGCGCTTGGCGTGGTAAGCCTCGCCATCGGAACGGGCCCGCTGGGCCTGCTGATCACCGGCGCCGTCGCGGACTGGCTGACGCCTTCCACGGCCATTGGGCTAAACGCGGTGGCCGGCCTGGTACTCATGGCCTTGGTGGTGGTGTTCATGCCCTCGCTGCGCCGCGAGACGCTGCAAGCAGACCAGCCCCCGGAGCCGCCGCAGCCGGCAAGAGCCAACGCTGCGCCCCGCGTGAGGGGGCGTCGCCACCACTAACCTTCCTCTCCCTTGATTGGAGAGGATTGAGGGCCTGCCCTGAGCTTGCCGAATGGGTGAGGGTGAAAGCACCGCCCTAGCCTCCCTCATCGTCGTATGTCCCTCCGTGCAGCCGCCTGTACAGCGCGCGGAACTCCGCCTCCAGGCCGGACGGCGTGTGCTTCAGGAACGCGCGGAGTATCTCCTCTTCACTCGCGCCCTGCCCCTCCGTGCGACCCTGCACGTACAGCTCCCTTAGCGCCGCGGACGACGCCTCCTCCCCCAGGGTCAGTGTCAGCATGATCAGAAAGTGCACACCCATGTGGTAGTTGCAAGTGTGGGGCCCCGTGGTTCGGCGGGATTGCAAGGCGTTCAACTGTTGGATGTTGCGTAAGTCGTCGGCGTGGCAGATACGTTCCATGTCCCTCCGGGCATGGCGCCTGCGCTCCTCGAGACTTTCCACACCGACAGCGTCTCTCGTGAGCGCCTCAATGAAAGTTGCGCCCCCCTCGACGAGCCACGAGGGGCCTATGCCGCCGCCAAAGTAGTAGTGTCCCACCTCGTGGTACACGGTTGGAGCCCAAAGCGGGACTTGCCCCCACCTGGCGACGAAGATGTAATGTCCGGCGTGCCACGCTCACCGAAGATCAGCGTGGCGGTAGTACCTCCACATGTCACCTGCCATCGGAAAGGGGGCCGCTGGGCCTGCTGATGACCGGCGCGGTCGCGGACTGGCTGACGCCTTCAATGGCCATAGGGCTGAACGCGGTAGCCGGCCTGGCGTTCATGGCGCTGGTAGTGGTGTTCATGCCCTCGCTGCGCCGCGAGACGCTGCAGGCAGACCAGCCCCCCGGAGCCGCCGCAGCCGGCGGGGCCAACGCTGCGCCCCGCGTGAGGTCGTAAAAGGGGAAAGGGACCGGGCCTTCACCCCCATCCTAACCTTCCTCCTTGAGGGGGAAGGGACTGAGGTTAGGACGTTGAGCACCACTCGATGCGAGACAGGTCGTCAGGATGCGCCGGCAGCATGATCTCTATGCCGCCAACACTTGCTCCGTGAACGCTCACCCGGACAGCCTGACCTCTCTCAGTGGTAATGCCGCCGCCATCGTACCACCCCACGAAACTGCATCCTGGACCCGCATACACGTCCAGAGTGAAAGAGCCATTGGGCACTATTATTGCAAAAGTCCCGTCTGCCCGGGTCCTGCCAAACCCGCTGTTGTCTCTATTCGATTGCCAGGCCCACAGCCCTACTCCTTCCAATGACTCTCCAGACGGACCGATCACGACTCCCCGAATCATGGTGGTCTGTTGCCTAGTCTCGGCGACCTGATGGCAGGAGGCCGAAACGGTTGCATCGCCGAACACTTCCAGAATAATTCCGGCAAGGGCCGGGTCGTAGGCCTCCAGTTCGGCGCGAGTGTCTATCTCGTTGTGGATCGGCCCGGGAGGGTCGTTCAGCCCGAACCACGATTGTACCCCTTCAGCCCAATACTCGTCAGGATTCTCCCCCGCGTAGGTGTCCTTCCAAAGTCCGGCGCCCAATGCGTCTTCGTAGGCGGTTTCAAGGCCCGCGCGGAATGACGCACCCCCAGGTTGCTGCTCGACTCCCATATTGAACACGGCATGAGCGAACTCATGGACGAAAATATCTTCAAACGGGAATACATCGGTCTCGTAGCAGAGAAGGTTCTCCTCTGCGATTGCAATTACCGGATGGGTGAACGTTGGCCCAACACCGCCGCCCCGTGTTCTATCATCCCAGTAAGTCTTGTCAAAATCACTGAACTCCGGAAGGTCCGTGAGTACCGAGGATTCGGCCATGACTGCGACACGGACACCTAGGCCCGCTATCGTATTTCTCAGATCAGGTCGATTCTTGAGCATGTCGTCGATGATATCCCTGGCGCGGAGCAGCGCATCGTTGGGCACTTCCGAGGAAGAGACGATAGGAAGCCCGGCCGCGTCCAGATACTTCTCATAGAACGAGTTCAAGCCGAGGTCGGCAGGCGGAGGAAGCGGCGTGGCCGTCGGCGTCGGGGTTGGCGTGGCGGTCGGCACGGGCGTAGGGGTGGCCGTAGGCGTCGGGGTTGGCGTGGCAGTCGGCACGGGCGTAGGGGTGGCCGTAAGCGTCGGGGTTGGCGTGGCAGTCGGCCCGGGCGTAGGGGTGGCTGTAGGCGTCGGGGTTGGCGTGGCAGTCGGCACGGGCGTAGGGGTGGCCGTCGGTTCAGGCGTGGGCGTTGCTGTGGGTTCGGGGGTTGGCGTGGCGGTGGGCTGTGGCGTGGGGGAAGGCAGCGGCGTATGAGTGGCCGTACGCTGCGATGTGGCAATCGGCACGGGTGTGGCGGTTGCGGTTGGCGCGGACGGCGTGGCGGTGGACGTCGGCGCGTCGGGCGTGGCCGACGGCTCGCCGCAGGATGCGGCGGCGATGGCAAAAGCAAGAGCGGCTATTCGCATGAGCGTCATCAACGGATGTATGCGGCGCAATGACAACATACAAGTTAAGGTGGTTAAGGTACCTTCGACTTGCGCCTTCGCACCCGACCCACTAGAAAGTGTTCCTGAAACGATAGAGGGTCATCTCGGGCTCAATCGGCGCGACGGGCATGTACTCCGCCTCCTCCTCGACCTTGGCGACGATGAACCAGGGGCCTTCCTCTTCGAGCGCCTGCATCAGCACCGTCTGAAGCTCCTCCTCCTCCTCACGCACCGTCGCCGTCTTCGCGATGCCGCAGCCGCGGGCCACCCCTTCCAGGTCGGTGCCGTAGGCGGTGTGGCTCGGCTGGTTACCCGTCTGCGCCCACTGCTCGTTGTCCCACACCACCACCACCAGGTTGCGGGGCTGCTCGCGGCCTATGGTGGCTATGGCGCCCATGTTCATGAGCAGCGAGCCGTCGCCGTCGAGCGAGATGACCTTCTCCCCGGTCGACAGCGCCATGCCCAGCGCTATGGACGAGCAAAGCCCCATGGAGCCATAGGTGTAGAAGTTGCGGTCGCGGTGTCCGGCGTGCCACAGCTCGTCGGTGGTTGGGCCCAGGTTGGCAACTATCGGCAGGTCGCCCACCAGGTCCAGCATCATGCGGGTTGCGGAGTATCTATGCAAGCTTGCCTCCGTGGAGCATCGGGGTCATGCACAGCGCGAGCGGCTGGCGCGAGGCGTAGCACAGCTTCAGCGCGCCGGACACGCGCTGGCCCAGCCTGTCGTCGCTGTCCAGGGTGTAGTACGGAATGCCCAGGGTGTCGAGTATGGGCCTGGTGGTGCGGCCCATGGCGACCTGCGCGATGTTGAACTCGCCCACCTCCCCTCGCAGGTTGATGAACATCGGTATGGGCAGGCGGCACGGGATGCACAGGCTCGCGATGGCGTTGACGCAGTTGCCGAAGCCGCTGGACTGCATGAACACGGCGGCGTTGCGTCCCACGGCGTACGCCCCCGACGCAATGCCGATGGCCTCCTCCTCGCGCGTGGCCGAGACCACGTGAAAGTAGTCGTCCTCTTCCAGCAGCCGCGTCACCTGGTTGATGCTGATGTCCGGCACGTAGGCCACCAGCGACACCTCGGCATCCTTCAGCGCCTGCGCTATAGTCTCAGCCCAGTTCATGGAAACACCTCTTAATGGGTTCAGGCTTAATCGCGCGTTGCCAGCGTGCCGTTCAGAAGTTCGTAGCGCTCATCATCGGGTGTACGCTGATAGTCGGTGTAATCAATACGGGCTTGATCTTCGGGTAAGACGATCTTCGATCTCCACAGCGTCTGCGGGCCGCCAACGACTATGCACAGCCCTCCCAAAGTAGGCGAAGTCAGCGCCCTGCCAGGTCCGAACCTCCCGGCAAGCTCGTATTCCCTGTTGCCCAGCAACCACACGCTCACCTCCGGGGTGTCCGCGTCTACCTGCCAGTACTCCTCAACTCCATGCCGCGCGTAGAGTCCGCGCCTGTTCGACTCGTCCGGCTTGTCTACGGATGGCGTGAAAACCTCGACTACCAGGTCGGGCGCACCGCCAACGACGCCCTCCGCCAGAATGTTCTCCCGCTCTTTGGCGACGAATACTATGTCCGGGCGGGTAACGTTCGTTTCCGAAAGCTCCACTGTTGTCGGCCTGGCCAGCACACTGCCGAGGTCGAACTTGATTGCGAATACGTCCACAAACGTCCGCAGAGGTCCGACAACGTGATGGCGCTCTGCCGTCCGCAGCCGAGCGCGCGAGGGCTTCCCATCCAGAAGTTCGTAGCGCTCGTCTTCCGAGGTGATTGGATCGTCGCTATGCGTTCGCGCCGTACCGTGCTGTCGCTCTACCATTTTCACTCCCCGCAAATCGCAGGCCTCACGCTGCCCTCGCGGACCTTACAACGCCCCGAAAATCTCGGCCAGGTTGAGCCTGAACCCATGCAGCGTCGGCGAAATCAGCGTGTCTTCCGGTCCGTAGTTTCCCCCGCTCTCATATTCGCCGGCGCTGAGCAGCAGAATTTCGATTCTCTTGGCGTCAGGGTCCACCAGCCAGTACTCGCCGACGCCGTGGCGGGCGTACAAGTCGCGTTTGTAGCCCCGGTCCCTGCTTTGGGTGTACGGCGACAGGATTTCGATTACGAGGTCGGGCGCGCCCTGCACGTTGGCCTCTGTCAAGATGTGATCCCGCTCGGCCGAGATGAAGAGGATGTCCGGTTGAACAACTTCCTTTTCGTTGCCGCTCCAAAACTCGACGTCAGTCGGGGCTACATAGACCCTTCCGAGCGCGTGCTGCTTTAGGAAAATATGGAGCAACGCAGCAAGCTCAATCACGAGCGTCTGGTGCGTCATGTTTGGTGCCGGAACCATCACCAGCTCCCCGTCCAGGAGTTCGTAGCGTTCGCCTTCCGGCGTGTTGAGGTAGTCCTCATAGGTGTGTCTGGTCCTTTGCCCTCGCGTAGCCATATCCGCCCCCTCGCCAGTGTCCCTGGCCTCAGATCCCCATTACATTGTAGCCGGTGTCCACATGGATGATCTCGCCCGTGACGCCGCTCGACAGGTCGCTGCACAGGTATAGCGCGGTCTTGGCGACCTCGTCCATGGTGATGTTGCGGCGCATGGGCGAGCGCTCGGCGTGTACGCGCTTCATGTCCCGGTAGTGCCGGATCACCCTGGACGACAGCGTGTCCAGCGGGCCGGCGGAGATGGCGTTGACCCTGATGTCGTCGGCGCCGAGGTCCGCGGCCAGCAGCCTCACCTCGTTCTCCAGCGCGGCCTTTGCGGTGCCCATCACGTTGTAGCCGGGGAAGGCGCGCTCCGCGGCCTGGAAGGTGAGCGTCACTATGCTGCCGCCGCCGGTCATCAGCGGGGTGCCGTAGCGGGCTATGGCCACCAGGGAGTAGGCGCTGATGTCGAGCGCTATGCGGAAGCCCTCGCGTCCGGTGTCGACGAAACGGCCGCCCAGGTCCTCGCGGTTGGCGTAGGCGATACTGTGGACGATGACGTCCAGTCCGCCGAGCACGTCGCCCGCGCGGTCGAACGCCGCCTCCACGTTGGCGTCGTCGCTCACGTCGCACTCGATCAGCGGCGCGTCGTCCTGCCAGGGGTCGACGAGGCGCTCGATGCCGGCCCGGACACGCTCGTTCTGGTAGGCGAGGGCGACAGTAGCCCCGGCCTGGTGCAGAATAGACGCGATGGCCCACGCTATACTGCGCTGGTTGGCCACGCCGAACACGATGGCCCTCTTGCCCGCCAGGTCTATGGGGTACATGCACTCCTCCGATATGGTGTCCGGACGAATTCTAGGCGACGCCCCCTGCGCCCCGCAAGAGGCATTCAACATAAGCCGGGAGATGTGGGCGCGGTTTACCAGCCGTTCCCTGCGTGGCGTCTTCCCAGGCCTCCTACGCCGGCAGCCACCTGCGGCGTCCATTCCTGCGCGCGAGCCGACCGAAGCCGGGCGCCGGATAGTGCCCCGCAATCAGCAGGCCGCCGTCGCTCTCCACCCGGTCCATGAGCGCGTGGCGCGACTGCGTGGAGAGCTTTGGGTCGCGATCGGCGCGGGGGCACCAGTCCGTCTCGTGCGCCTGCAGCGGCAAGTGCGTCGCGTCGCCCGCTATGACAGCCGTCTCCCCCGCCGACGATATCCGCAGCGACATGTGCCCCGGTGTGTGGCCCGGCGTGGGCAGGGTGACCACCTCGGTCGTAAGAGCGACCTCGCCCTCGAACAGCTCCAGCACACCCAGCTCCTCAAGCGGCAGCACCTGGGTCTGCAGGTAGGGCGCGCCGTTCATCCGCGCCATGCGGGCGAATGCGCGCCAATCCGCCGCCGCCACGTGGTAGCGCGCGTTCGGAAACACCGGCGCAGGGCCGTCTTCGGCGGTCGCGACGTTCCAGCCCACGTGGTCCACGTGCAGGTGCGTCATGAGCACAGCGTCGACGTCCCCGGCGGACACTCCCAAATCGGCCAGTGCCTGGGGCAGCAGACCGGAGTGGGCGTCGTCGAAGCCGGAAGCGTCTTCGCCGATTCCGGTGTCCACGAGTATCACGCGGCCCTCGGAGCGCACCAGGAACGAGCCGACGTTGAGCTCCAGTTTGCCCTCAGCGGTAAGCTCGCCGCGGTACTCCTCCCATCGCTCTGCCGGCACCGAGGGGAAGAAACCGCCCGGCGCGAACCTGATGTAGCCGTCGGAGAGCGCCGTAATCTCGACGTTGCCGACGCTTATGGTGTGTGTGGTCATCGATCACCTCTCCCGGGGGTCGCCCGTGCGGGCGGTTCGCCCGCCGCCTCCGAGCGGCTGGCGGTCACCCGTGGTAGCGGGGCGCCACCTCCCGACCCAGCAACTCTAGCTGCTCCATCATCTTCTCGGGTGGGCAGGCGGGGCGCGCGACGAACTTGGTCGCTCCGCCCTCGACGTAGCGATCGATGAGATCGGCGACGTCGTCCGCGGTGCCGAAGGCGGAAAATGCCTCGTAATCTACGTCCGTGCGCCGGCGGAGCATGTACGGCTCGGC
This sequence comes from Dehalococcoidia bacterium, assembly GCA_965262385.1. Classification (GTDB taxonomy): domain Bacteria; phylum Chloroflexota; class Dehalococcoidia; order Lucifugimonadales; family CATOSD01; genus CATOSD01. Next base: position 1,811,477 of record CBDHFB010000016.1, read on the forward strand.
CTGTCTGCGCGCTTCCTCGTGGCTGTCGGCAATGCTGAAGCTGAACAGCGCGCCGTAGTGGTCGTCCTCGATGTCGTTACCGTACTCCACGGCCCAGGACTTGATCTTGCTCACGCCGTCGCACACCTCGTCGGGCGTGGCCTGCGACACCAGCCAGCCGTCCCCGACCCGCGCGGTGCGGCGCAGCGCGGCCTCCGTGCGACCGCCGATCCACACCGGCGGCAGATCCGCCTGGACGGGCTTGGGGTGAACGGTCACGTCGTTCAGCGTGTAGTAGCGCCCGTGGAATGTGACGCTGTCCTGCGACCACAGCAGTCGCATAATCTGAATGGCCTCTTCGGTGCGGCCCACGCGCTGGGAGCGGCGCGAGCCGCACGCCTCGTACTCGCGCTCCTCCTCGGTCCCCAGGCCCACCGCGGGCAGCGAGCGGCCGCCAGACAGAAAGTCCAGGGTGGCCACCTCCTTGGCGAGCACCGTCGGGTTGCGCAGGGGAAGAGCCAGCACGCTGGTGCCGAACTTCAGCTTCTGCGTGCGGGCGGCGATGAACGACAGCGCGATCATAGGCTCCACGTTCATGGCCTCGGAAACTATCCTGTCGCTGAGCCAGAGCGAGTCGATGCCCAGGTCCTCACAGGCGTCCACGTACTCCCACAGCAGCCCCGGGTCCTTGTGCGGGAACGGCCATCCGCCAAACCCTACGCCAATCCGTACCGACATGGTGATTCCCCTTTCTGATGGGTCTTTGTGATTCACGGGGGTGGACTGTGGCCTATTCCGATTATGGGCGTAGGCCGCTGCTCCGCAAGGCCAAATCTACGGTGTCGCCGCAGCGCGCCAGATTTACCGGGCCGCTTTCGCCCCTGAACGTTATCCGGTTTTGCGGCTTCAGCAAATCAACGCGTTCCTTCCGGTGTATCCCACCTCCATGCACCGCGATGGCGGCGAATCGCACGGGAGCGTCGGCGGGCACAATGCGTTCGGCGAGCCTCGCCCCCACTCGAAGCTGGCGGACGACCTCGCTCGCGTCCAGCTTGCCGCCCTTCAGTTCCAGCGCCGCCACGCGGGTGTCGTTGGCCTGTGCAACGAAGATGTAGTCGCACCTTTCCTGGTTCCGCCTGACCGGAGCGTCGTCGCTGTCCACATCTATGAGCACGCGATTTGTTGGTACGTCCTTCATCGACAGCGAGCAACTTCCCTTGCGGCATTGCGGCGCCTGGCAGCCGGTGGGCAGTGCCACCTTGATAGCGTCAATGATGTACGGCATTCGTCTTTAGCCTCTCTTCGCGCCTGATTATCTCCGCCTGGTCGTTGTAGGTGGCCATAGCCACCCTGTCGAAGCCTGAATCGAAGTTGCCGATGTCCGGGTTGAAAGGTATCTCCTGAACTACGGACCCCTTGGGGCGCTTCTTTGGCTCAAACCGCCAGACGCCGAGTTGGTCGCGACCAAGCGCGTAGGGCGCGCTGCCGATACCCTTCCTGCGCGACTTGGGCAGTTCGGACAGGCGCACAAGATTGGCTAGCTCTTCCAACACCCACTCGCTGTGCGTCGTTATGATGACGCGCACACCGGAGAGCGCCACCGCCGCCAGTTGCCGCGTGAACTCGACCTGCAGCGCGGGGTGAAGATGGGACTCCGGCTCCTCGATTATCAGCGTTTCGCCGGGGCGAACGACGTATCGGAGGTATAGGACGACCGGCGCAAGCTCCGACACCATGGAGGAAGTGTTCATTAGCCCCAAGTCTTCCTTCCAGCCCTCGGGTCGGTACAAAAACTCTGGATAGCCCACAGGAGACCTGGCCGTGCGTATCTCGCCCTGAAGAATCTCATTCTCAAGATGCTTGGCGATTGGCTCGCTGGGCGGCGTACTATGCTTGGGCATTGTGCTGAGCTTCGGAGTGTCCAGCTCGACAAGCTGCTGGAGGAAGTCCGCCAGCACGCCGGACAGGCGCGGTAGCGGCACGTCGCGCGCGAAACCAGCGCGCGCCGCCTGGCCGATGAGCGATCCAACAACCACTCTATGCGCGTGCATCACGCCCGTGCGGTCCGCGGGGAGATAGTGGGCCGCACTATGCAAGGGGCTAACGATACCGTTGCCAACCGCCTGCGACAGCATTCGTAAGGCCGCTCCGGCTATCACGGCTGAAACGTTTGCACTTTTGCCTCCCATGCTTTCCATTTCAGATCTCAGCGAGCCCAGTACTTCCGCGGTTTCCGTCATCCATTCCTTGCCTGCCTGCAAGCGCAACGGGGCGCAAGCGGGTATACAGGGCACAAATTCGCGGTCCACTCTCTTGATAGTTAAGCTGTATCCGAACGCCTCAGTTAATCGGGGCACGTCCTCATCAAGACGATTCACTTCTACTCGCATACCCCTCGAAATGTGGTTGCGTACAAGGCCCCAAACGTCTTCAACACCGAAACAGCGTCCTATCTCATCCTCCAATTCCTGACAGAGATCACCAACGCCTTCAAGCCTGGGCCGCACATGCTTCGCGGCGTAGTCCGGTAGCATGAAATCAACAGACTTCTGACTGTGACCGGTTGAGGGTTCCGACAGTGCCTTCTCAAGCCAAGCAATTACCGGTTCGACATCGCCGAGTGCAACTTCTTTTCCTTTCAACCGTTCTTGTGCAAAACTGAACACGGTGTGATCCCGAAAGAATTGCCGGTGAAGATCGGAATGGAGCGCAGTGCCATTAAAGAACCTGTGCAGCGCGTAGATGAGTATCGCAAGGTAGGACTTGCCCGTATTGCTGGGGCCGACGAACACGGTCATGGGCCGCAGTTCAATATCGGCCTTTGCGATAGGGCCGAGGTTCGTGACGCTCAGTTGCAGGTGCTTGGAAAGTTCTGGCGCCGACATCCCACGCTCCCATCTCCATAGTAGCGGCCTCGCGACCGCCGGTGGTGTGGGGCATTATACCATCATGGGGCTGATGCCCTTGCCGGCGCGCCGACCTGAGCCACCGCAGGGGCGGTTCTCGAACCGCCCCTGCGGGCTACGCCTCCACCACTATGCCGAAGCTCTCGAACAGCAGCTCCCGCGCCTGCGCCGCCGACACTATCGCGCCCCTCATGCTGGCCGTGGCCAGCGCGGCGTTGGATACGTGCGCCCCGCGCAGGTCGCAGCGGTCGAAGCGCGTCTCGGCGCTCACGTCCACGCTCGCCAGGTGGCACCCGTCGAACCGCGTCCCGCTGAGATCGCAGCCCGTCAGGTCCGCCTCGGTGAAGTTGACGCCCTCCAGCCTGCCCCCGCCGATGCGCTTGAACCGCAAAGAGGCCATACTGAAGTCGGTGCGCTGCATGGTGACGCCATCCAGGTTCGTATCGGACAGGTCAACCGCGCGCAGCCGCGATCCGGTGAGGTCCGCGCCGAACAGGTTCGCGCCCTCGAACCGGCACGCCGAAAAGTCGCAGTCGAGCAGTTTCGAAATGTTCAGCTTCGCGCCGCGAAAGCTCGCCCCCTGGCACACGCAGTTCTCCAACACCGCCTCGTGCGCGTCGACGCCGTCGAATCGCGCGCCCTCCAGGTCGCAGCCGGACATCCGGAGCCGTTCGCAGACCAGGTCGCGAAAGTCGGTGCGCCGCAGCGAGCAGTCCCGCAGGTCGAGCTCCGTGACGTCCAGCTCCAACAGTTCCGCATCGTCGAAGTTGCAGTGGCTGAAGACGGTGCCCTCTCGCAGCAGCGCGTAGAACTCGTCCGCGTCCGCCACGGTCAGGCCCTGGTGAACGGCCATGCTCTCGCGCCCTAGGCCGATGCACCCAGAAGCCGGTCGCCAAGCTCCGTGAAGTCGTCCACCACCAGGTCCGGGAGGTAGGGTGTCTCCTCGAAAGGCAGGGCGTATCGGTTCACGAACGCGCCTCGGTAGCCGCTGGCGCGCGCGCCCATGATGTCGAACGAGTGGGCGGCGACCATCATAATCCGGTTAGGCTCGGACTCCAGGATACGCGCCGCCGCGCGGTACACTCCCGGATGAGGCTTGAAGGCCCCGGCCTCCTGCACCGAGATGATGGCGTCGAAGTCGAACCTTATGCGGTTTCGGGCCAGGTGCTCGAGAAAGTCCGGCTCGCCGTTGGACAGCGCCACCAGCCGGTAGCGTCCGCTGCGGCGCAAGCGTTCGAGGCCCCGCACGGCGTCGTCGAACGGGCTCAGCTCCTGGTAGCAGCGCATGAACTCCGCCACCTCCGGGTCGGTGTACGGCACGCCGTTGTCACGCAGGCAGTACACGAAGGCTCGCCGGCACGACTCCAGGTAGCCGCAGTGCCCCACCATCAGCAGGGCGTCCTGGTACTGGTCCACCCGCTGCCGCGCGCGCCACTGCGCCCAGAGCGTGTCGGCATCGAGGTCGGTGTCGCGGCCCTCCAGGAACACGCGGATTGGCGGCGCCAGGCTGCCGGTCAGGTCCAGCACGGTGCCGAAGATGTCAAACGCCAGGGTGTCTACGTCGTCAATCGGGTTTCTGGTCATCACGAAGTCCCTTACGAAGCCGAGTCCGGCAGCCAGCCCCAGGGGTGCGGCCCCCAGTCGGCGGCGAACACCTCTCCGCCCTTGACCGTGAGCACAGGAGACAGCGCCTTGTCCCCTCTCAGGGTGTTGCCCTCGGTGTCGTGGAACAGCCAGTCGCCGGTCGCTTCGTCCAGCACGCTGATGTCGGCCGCCCGGCCCGGCGCGAGAGTGCCGAGCGCGTCGGCCATGCCGATGGCCCGCGCCGGATTGAGCGTCGCCATTCGTATGGTGTCCTCCAGCGAGAATCCCAGCGCCATGAATCGCGAGAGCATTTCGGTCATGCTGTGCACGGTATTCAGCCTGCCCGGTATGGTCAGGTCGGTGCTGATGCTCAGGGGACGCACGCCCTGGTCCAGGGCGCGCCGCGCCACGTCGAAGCTGAAGTTCTGCCTGCCGTGCGCGGTGTCGAAGAACACCCCGCGCTCCTGCGCCTCCAGCACCTCCGGCAGCACCTGGCCGCGCTCGTCCAGTATGCGACCCGGGTTGCCGGAAAACAGGTGCGTTATGATGTCGCCCTCGTCCATCAGCGGCAACAGCCGTTGCGTCAGCGTCGGGCCGTCGCCGGCGAACCTGTCGCCTATGTGCACCATCAGCCGCACGCCGCTGTCGCGCGCGGCCCGCTTGGCGAGGTGGAACATCTCCAGGCCCATGGTGGGCACCGCGGGGCCTACCGCGCGCAGCTTGATGCCCTGCACCAGCGGCCTGTTGGCCTGGACGACGCGCACGGTCTCCTCGAGGTCGATGTCCTGTCTGCGCGAAATCTCCGGCTGGTAATTCAAGCCGGTGCGCGAGATGTGCACCATGCAGAAGATGCGCGTGCGGGCGTTCGGCACGACGTAGCGGGGAAAGCCGCCGAAGGTGTAGCAGCCCGCGCTGCCGGCGTCCACCAGCGTGGTGACGCCGGAAAGCACGCCGGCGAGGTCCGGGTTCAGGGCGGTCTGGTTCACGCCCTCGTAGACGTGGGTGTGCAGGTCAATCAGCCCCGGCGTCACCAGCTTGCCGGACACGTCGATCACGCGGGCGCCGCCGTCCGGGGCGATGTCCGGCGCGACTTCCGAGACAAGGCCGCCACTGACCGCCACGTCGAGCCTTGCGCGCGGCCCCCGCGATGGGTCGATAACATCGCCGCCTTTCAGTATCAGGTCAGTCACTTTCGCGGCTCCTTCCGGCGTGGTCTACGCTGTCGCGCGCTGGGGCCGATGGTATACCACGCCGCTTTGACGGCGCAACACGGGGACGGCTTGCCAGGGCCGGGCGAGACCGGGGACAATAGGCTTGCCACGCTGCCCCCGTGCCGAGGCGCCTATTTCGGATTACTTCGTGCCACCAACACCGGTGTTCCCGCTCCCCGTTTCCACGGGGACAGGGTACGCGGGAAGGCGAAATCTGTTCGTTTCTGCGACATTCTGTGCGTTTCGTAGCTGCGAGTGCCGGCTGTCCTGCGCCAAGCTGTCATGCAGACACGGGGCCGACGGGACACAGAAGTGGCGCCGCGTGACAGAGTAGGACAGTGGGCGCGCGGTGGCCGGTGGCCAGTTTTCGGCGCCCCTACGGATGCCAGGGGCCCTAACCCTACTTGGGGGTAGGGTTTCCGGGCCGCGGGGTCGGTCCCTCGCGTGAGCGAGGGTAGCACGGATGTGCGTATGTTTCAAGAGGGTTGGCGAGAATGCGGGATTGGGGCGGATTCGTGGGGAGAAATTGCGCAGTCGTGGGGATGAGGTGGGCGCGCGTGGGGGTGGATGGGGCATGGCCGGGGACGGGTGGCGCAGAAAAGTGACGCTTTTTCGGGGCACGGAGAGCGGATGGGCCGGGTGTGGGCGAGGAGGTGCGGCCGGGGTGTGCGCTGGGGCGTTCAGAGGGCACTGGCGAAGCAACATGGAGAACGCAAGGCGATGGCGGTAGGTACAGTGTTGGGCGTGGTGACAGGCTGTTCGTGAGAGGGGCGGCCATCACACGGAGGCCCCGGACCTCCTGAGTTCCCGCTTTCGCGGGAAAGACGATTTCTTGCGCACCTAGTAAACTGAGAACGCTTCCATGTTGAGCCAAGGCTTGACAACCGTGTTGACATAGCAGAACATATGTACAACGAAGGCGTAAGATGTAGAGAGGCTGTGAGTCATGCCATCGACGATCGAATGGACTGACGAGACCTGGAACCCGGTGACCGGCTGCACCCGCGTCTCCCCCGGCTGCGACAACTGCTACATGTTCGCCATGTACCCGCGCCTGAGGGCGATGGGAGTTCGCGGGTACGAGGCCGAGCCGCAGCACGTACAGCTTATGCCGGAGCGCCTCGAAGCGCCGTTCAGCTGGAAGCGTCCCCGCCGCGTGTTCGTCAACAGCATGTCGGACGTATTCCATCCCCGCGTGCCCTTCGAGTTCGTGTACGCGATATTCGACGTGATGCGGCAGGCTGCCGACGAGCGCGGCCACGTGTTCCAGGTGCTGACGAAGCGGCCGGGCCTGGCGGTCGCGTGGTGGAACGAGTACCGGAATGAGTTCGGCAGCTCGTGGCCCGAGAACGTGTGGATGGGGACGTCGGTGGAGTCGCAGAAGTACGCCCCCCGGATAACGGTGCTCGCGCGCGTACCAGCGTCCGTCCGGTTCGTGTCCGCCGAGCCGCTGCTCGGGGCGGTCGACCTCAGTCCCTGGCTTGAGGCGGACGACGTCCAGTGGGTCATCACCGGAGGCGAGAGCGGCCCCGCCGCCCGACCGATGGACATGGAATGGGCGCGGAGCCTGCGCGACCAATGCGAGAGGGCGGGAGTGCCGTTCTTCCTCAAGCAACTCGGCGGGCGGCGCGGCAAGCGCTCCGGCGACCAGGCCGTCATCGACGGGCGCACCTGGACGGACGCGCCCGAAGTTGCAAAGGAACTTCAGTATGCCTCCTAGAACTACGATATGGCCACTAGAACCGCACACCAGAGGCAAGCACCTAGTACTAAAATACTACATGGAGGCGTGGCTGCCCATTTTGACTAGGTGGAACCAGCGTGTTCTGTTTATTGACGCATTCGCTGGGCCAGGTGAATACCAGGGAGGGGAACCTGGATCACCCGTCATAGCGTTAGACGCATTGATTGAGCATCGCGCTAGAAAGCAAATGCGAGGTGAAGTAGTCTACCTGTTCATCGAAAAAGAAGAGGACCGAAGCAATTACCTTAAGGCTCTACTTAAGGCACGTTACAACCGGCTGCCTGACAATTGCACATGGGAAGTTATCAACTCGAAGTTTGACGAAACTCTCCCAAGAGCCCTAGATGCGATCGAGCAGCAACAAAAGCAATCGGCTCCCGCGTTCGTAATGATCGATCCTTTTGGCCTCTCCGATACACCGATGCGCACCGTTGCTACAGTCTTAGCAAACGAAAAGTCTGAAGTCTATGTTTCATTCATGTACGAAGCAATGAATAGGTTTGTGGACCATCCGCATCTCGAAAGACACTTGGATGAGTTGTTTGGTTGTCGTGAATGGCGTAAGGCTAAGGTCATGGTCGAGGACGCTAGAAGAGACTTCCTCTTCAGTCTGTACAAGGACCAATTGAAGAGCAATGGCGCCAAATACGTCATTCACTTTGAGCTGTACGAGGGGGCACGGCTGAAATACGCAATCTTCTTTGGCACAGGCAACCTACTCGGTTGCAACAGGATGAAGCAGGCAATTTGGCGAGTCGCGCCAATGGGAGATTTTCGATTCCGCGGCGGGCAGGTAGGTCAGCTAATGCTTGGCGAGGCTTTCGTCGACTTTAGCCAGCTCGAGGTGGACCTTAATCAGCAGTTTAGATTACAAGGCTGGCAGAGCATAGATGATGTAGAAGCCTTCGTGCAATCCGACGCCACAGGCTTTCACTTAGGTCACCTTAGAACGGCCCTCCGGACAATGGAGGAGACTGGCAACACTGAGGTTAGGCGTCCTGCAAGCAAGGACGGAGGAACCGACGGTGGTGAAGCGCGGCAACTTGCCTTTGGCCTAAATGACTTCGCTCAACCAAGGAGGGCAAGCAGAAATTTTCCTGCGGGAACCAGCATACTGTTCCGGTGAATCCAGTGCCCACCTCACCACCCTTGCTACAACGGGGCACCCCCTGGCTAATGTGCAAGTGTGCCCACGAGTGCCAGATATAGTCTCCTCCTCCAGCGTCGCCCCACCCCAAAACCATGTATAATCCCGCTGTCACGCCCGCGCATACCACCCGGCGCCCCGCCGACTCCGCTTTGGAGGCCGCCTTGACCCTTGCCGATACCTTCCGATACCGAGACCCCGGCGTGCGCGTCTTCTCCGGCACGGACGCGCTGACGCACCTGCACGGCGAGACAAGTCGGCTCCGCGCACAGCGCGCGTTCGCCGTGTGCAGCCCGACCGTGGCCCGTGAGACCAGCCTGCTGGACGACGTTGCCCGCACCCTCGGCGACCTGTACGCGGGCGCGTACACGGGCGCGGGACGCGAGTCCCCCATCCCCTCCGTGATCGCGGGCGTGGAGGCCGCAGATAAGGCAGGCGCCGACCTCATCGTCGCAGTCGGCGGCGGCAGCGCCGTGGTGTCCGCGCGGGCCATAACCATAATGCTGGCCGAAGAGGGCACGGTGTACGACCTGTGCACCAAGCACACGCCGGGCCAGGCGCCCGTCAGTCCCCGCCTTGTGGCGCCCAAGCTGCCCAACATACTGGTACTGACCACGCCCACCAACGGCGCGAACCGGGGCGGCGCGGCGGTGCTCGACAGCAAGCGCCCCCACCGGCTGGAGCTGTTCGACCCGAAGGTGCGGCCCACTACGATAATACTGGACGCCGCCGCCCTGCTCACCGCGCCGCTCTCCCTCTACCTCGACACCGCCGCCACAACCTTCAACGGCGTCGTGGGCGCCCTGCAGTCCCGCAACCTCAACGCCTTCAGCCACGCCGACCTGCGCGAGGCGCTCGACCTGTCGCTCGTCAACATGCCGCTGCTGGTGGAGAATCCGGAGGACGCCGGTCCACGGCTCAAGCTGGCGTCCGCAGCGCTGCTAGCCAACCGTGCGTCGGACGCCGCCGGCCTGGGCGGGGGCGGCATGAGCACCAGCCTCGACAGGCAGATCCGCTACCGCTACGAGGGCGTCGGCCAGGGTGCCGGCGGCGCGGCCTTCTTGTGCGCCACGATGCGCCGCAACCGCGGCGCGCTGCTGGCGGGCCAGGCGCGGCTGGCGGAGCTTCTGGGCGTGCGCGTCGCCGGCATGTCCGACGAGGCCGCGGCCGACGCGGCGGTCGAAGCGGTCGCCGGCTTCCTTTCCTCGGTCGGAATGCCCACCCGCGTCAGGGACCTCGGCGTGCCCGAAGAAGACCTGCGTGCCATCGCCGAGGACGACGCCGAGGAGCCGTCGTTCTCCTGGGGCGCTCCGAGAGCCGACGCCGCAGACGACCTTCATGCCTTTCTGAAAGAGGCGTGGTAAGGCGCGATAAGCAAGATGCCTGAGGAGTGGACTGAGCGCCCGCGGCGGCCTTAGATTCCTCGCTGCGCTCGGAATGACATGAGGACCGGAGGCCCCATGCGCAATTTCAGGCTCGCGCTGGCCCAGATAAACACCACGGTGGGCGACCTGGAGGGCAACGCGCGCAAGGCCATCGAGTACATCGGCAGGGCGCGCGACGCGGGCGCTGACCTGGTCGCCTTGCCCGAGCTCACCGTCACCGGCTATCCGCCTGAGGACCTGGTGTTCCGCTCGCAGTTCGTCCGCGAGAACCTGGAGCGAACGCGGCAGATTGCCGCCGCCACGTCCGGCATCACGGCGGTGTTCGGATTCGTGGACGACTCGGGCGGACTGCGCAACGCCGCGGCCATCGCCCGCGACGGCCGGCCCGCCGCCGTGTACCACAAGCGGCGGCTGCCCAACTACGGCGTGTTCGACGAGGCCCGCTACTTCGTGCCCGGCGACACATGCCCCACCCACGACGTGGCGGGCGCCGCGGTGGGCGTCAACGTCTGCGAGGACATCTGGTTCGAGGACGCGGACGACGCCGTACCGGTCCAGACCGCCGCCGGCGCCCGGCTGTTAGTCACCATAAACGGCTCGCCCTACCACGCCGAAAAGCTGCGCCAGCGCGAGAGCCTGGTGTCGGGCCTGGCGTCGCGCTACGGCGTTCACGCGGCCTACGTGAACCTCGTGGGCGGACAGGACGAGCTGGTGTTCGACGGCGCGAGCCTGGTGTTCGGGCCGGACGGCCACGCCATCGCGCGGGGCGCGCAGTTCGAGGAGGACCTCCTCGTCGCGGACCTCGCCCTGGGCGCAGATTGGACGCCGGGCACGCCCGGCCCTGAGCTGCCCCGCATACCCGCTGGCGAACGCTCGCGGTACGAAGGCGATGGCGAGGTGTACGCGGCGCTGGTGCTGGGCACCCGCGACTACGTGCGCAAGTGCGGATTCAGCAAGGCGCTCGTCGCGCTATCCGGCGGCATCGACTCCAGCCTCGTCGCGACCGTGGCCGTGGACGCGCTGGGCCGCGAAAACGTGGTGTGCGTGGCCATGCCATCGCGATTCTCGTCCGAGGGCAGCCTGCTCGACGCGCAGGCGCTCGCACGCAACCTGGGCATCGAGCTGTGGGAGCTGCCCATCGAGCCGCCCTTCCAGGCGTTCCTGGACACCCTCGCCCCGCGGTTCCAGGGCACGCCCTGGGGCGTCGCGGAGGAAAACATCCAGTCTCGCATACGCGGCAACCTGATAATGGCGCTCTCGAACAAGTTCAACTGGCTGGTGCTGACCACCGGCAACAAGAGCGAGATGGCCACCGGCTACGCCACCATCTACGGCGACATGGCCGGCGGGTTCGCCGTGATAAAGGACGTACCCAAGGTGCTGGTGTACAGTCTGTGCGAGTATCGCAACACCCTGGCCGATGGCGAGGTCATCCCCCGCAGCGTCATCGAGAAGCCGCCGAGCGCGGAGCTGCGCCCCGACCAGAAAGACGCCGACAGCCTGCCGCCCTACGAGGTGCTGGACCCGATTCTGAAGGCCTACGTGGAGGACGACCGCACCTACGCCGACATCCTGCAGATGGGCTACGCCGAGTCCGACGTCCAGCGGGCCATCACGCTTGCGGACCGCAACGAGTACAAGCGCCGGCAGGCCCCGCCGGGCATCAAGATAACGCCCCGAAACTTCGGCCGCGACCGCCGAATGCCAATAGCCAACAGGTACAGGCCATTCTGACAAGGACTTACAACTGGCCCGCAGAAGATTTGAACTGCGCCGGCCAACAGTGGTAAACTGCCGCAAAGAACGCCTGTGCTAAGAGAGCCGAAGTGGCCCTACCCGAGCATACAACGACCTTCAGAGACCCGGTGCATGGCTACATCGGCGTGTTCGACTGGGAAAGAGAGGTCATAGACACCGCTGCTTTCCAGCGTCTGCGTGGCATCCAGCAACTGGGTCTTTCCTCATACATCTACCACGGTGCCGAACACACTCGATTTGGCCACTCCCTCGGGGTGATGCATCTTGCAGGGAGATTCGCTCATAAGCTGCTCCGACATCCCAATCACAGGGAGATGCTAAAGGAACGCCAGAAATGGTCTGAAGGCGAATTCGACGAAAGAGTCGACCAGGTAATCATCGAGGCCCGGCTGGCTGGGCTCTTGCATGACATTGGTCACGCCCCCTTCTCCCACACAGGTGAAGACGAGCTTTTTCCAGAGGACAAGAGGCACTTGCACTACAGCGTTGACACGGTGCTTGCACCGGATTGCGGAATTGGAAACATTATAGACAGTCAATGTGGTGAGTTGGGTGTGTCCAAGGAGAGAGTTGCCAACATTCTGGACGACAAGAGAATCTATGATGTTGGTTTTGTCAAAGAACTGATCGACAGCGTGTGGGATGTCGACAAGATGGACTACCTGCTGCGCGATTCACTGTATTGCAGCGTTCAGTACGGCCGGTTCGACCTCGACAGAATCTTGGATACGATTACCCTCTACGACGAAGATCCAAGTAGAACGCTCAGGCTAGGAATCGAAGATGGTGGCCTACACTCGATAGAGGGTTTCATCCTTGCACGGTACTTCATGTTCACCCAGGTGTACTTCCACCCTGTGCGACGAGCATACGATCTGATTCTCGCTGAATTCATCAGCGAACTCTTGAAGGAGAATGGGGGACCTGGTCGCTACCCTGAACAACTCGCGCAGTACCTTGAGTGGGATGACTGGCGAGTTCTCCACGCATTGAAGGAGAGGATGAACGAAGATGAAAGAAACGCGGCGTGGCGGCTCGTGACCAGACAGCACCCCAAGCCTGTGTACGAGACAAGCGATCACGCCGACCCGGGTATCCTGAACTCGGCGATTTTGCGCCTGCCCGGCGAGCTGGAGCAACGATATCCCGAAATGAGGATATGGACAGACAGGGCTTCCGACCATCCAGAGCGATTCAGAACAGGGAGCCATGATTGGCTTATCAAGCAGGGAAATCGTTGGCTATCCCTTGCGAGTCTCTCAAAAGCATTGTCTGGCCTGCAGGAGATCGACAACTTCAGACTGTATGCCGATGTCCGCGGCAACCAGCAGTTGGAGGAGGAGATTCGGTACTTTTGTCGCATGCAAATGGCCTGAATTGCAAGAGGGGAAAAGGCATGAACAAATTCGACATGGACGTGAGAAGGTTGGCTTTCATTCAAATAATAGTCGACCATCTTGGGGATGTTGGCAAAACTAAAGTCCAGAAGATCTCATACTTCTTCCAGGAGGCGCTTAGCATCCCGCTGAAGTACCGTTTCAGGATGCACTACTTCGGCCCGTACTCGGATGATCTGGACGACGCTCTCTCTCTCTCCAGAGCGCTGGGCTACGTCAAGATAAGACCGGATCCCAACGGATTCGGCTATCACGTCACACCCGGAGAAGTCACGGACGGCAGGTGGTTTCAGGACTACAATATGTTCGAGGACACTGGTGCGGACGTTAAGACGGTTCAGGGTGTGATAGACGTCCTAGGAAAGCTAAAGATCCACGAGCTCGAGCTCTATGCTTCCATCCATTTGATAGGCGGACCCAAAAGCGGCAGGGACAAGGATGACACTCTGGCCACGGTAGGCAAAGTGAAACCCGGCTTCACTGCTAATCAAGTGGAGAGGGCATTTCAAGGACTTCAAGAGGCCGAACTCATCTGAACGGGAATGAACTAAGTCCTCGCCTTGTGTGTCGGCAGCAATTCAGCGGCGGAGACAAACCCATGACCCGCATAACCCCCCCAAGACCGATTCCGCGGCTGCCTGCTGGGCCTGGCGGCCGGCGACGCCCTTGGCACGACGCTGGAGTTCCGGCGCCCCGGCACCTTCCGTCCCATCGAGGACATGACCGGCGGCGGACCGTTCGGGCTGCGCCCCGGTCAGTGGACCGACGACACCTCGATGGCGCTTTGCCTTGCCGCGAGCCTCATCGAATCGGGAGGCTTCGACCCGCTCGACCAGATGCGGCGTTACGTGCGCTGGCGGGACGAGGGCTACATGTCCCCGACGGGATTCTGCTTCGACATCGGAAACACCGTGTCCGACGCGCTCAGGCGCTTCGTCGCCACGTCCAACCCCTACGCCGGCTCGACCGAACCGTGGACAGCGGGCAACGGCTCCCTCATGCGGCTCGCCCCGGTGCCCATGTTCTTCGCCGCCGACGCCACGGAGGCGGTGGCGCGGTGCGCCGATAGCTCCCGCACGACCCACGCGACGGAAGAGGCCGTGGACTCGTGCCGCTACTTCGGCGGCCTTCTGGTCGGCGCCCTGAACGGCGTCGACAAGCCGACTCTGCTCTCGGACGGCTACTCACCGGTCGAGGGCCTCTGGCAGAGAAGCGAGCCGGCGGGAGGGGTCGCGGCCGTGGCCTACGGATCGTTCAAGGTGCTGCAACCGCCGGACATTGAGGGGTCGGGATACGTCGTCAAGTCGCTCGAGGCGGCGCTGTGGGCATTCCACAACTCCCGCGACTTCCGCGAAGGGGCGCTAATGGCGGCCAACCTCGGCGACGACGCCGACACCACCGCCGCGATCTACGGCCAGATCGCCGGCGCCCACTACGGCGCCTCCGGCATCCCTGCCGAGTGGCGCGCCAAGCTCAGCATGGCGAACGAGATAACACAGATGGCCGACGACCTGCACGCCGCCGCGATGGCCTAGCGGACGGGCGAGGCGCGAACCGGCCGCGAAAGGAACGTACGCGAATGGAACTGATCGAGCTAGGCGCAACCGGCGAAAAGGTCCCCGTCGTGGGCCTCGGCACCTGGCAGTACACCGGCGGACCCGCCCCGCTGCGGCGCGGCGTCGAGCTCGGCGCTTTCCTCATCGACACGGCGGAGATGTATCACACCGAGGTCGCCGTGGCCCGGGCCGTGGAGGGCATACGCGACCAGGTCTTCATCGCCACCAAGGTGCTCGGCAGCACGCTGCGCTACGACCAGGTGCTGAGCGCGGCAGACCGCAGCCTCAAACGCCTCAACGTCGACTGCATCGACCTGTACCAGGTGCACTGGCCAAACTCCGCCGTCCCCATCGCCGAGACGATGGGCGCCTTGGAGCGCCTCGTCGACGAGGGCAAGGTGCGCTACGTCGGCGTCAGCAATTTCTCCGTCGCCGAATTGAAGGAAGCGCAGGCGGCGATCAAGCATCCCATCGTGTCCAACCAGGTGCTCTACAGCCTGACGGAGCGCGAGATCGAGCGCGAGCTGTTGCCATACTGCCAGCGCAACGGCATCACCGTGATGGCATACTCCCCGCTCGCCGAGGGCGCGCTCGCCCGTCCGCCGCGCGCAGACGACGACGGGTCCCTGCACGTGCTGCGCGACGTGGCCGAGGAGGTGGGCAAGACCATGGCGCAGGTCGCGCTGAACTGGTGCATCGCCCGCGACAGCGTGATGGTGATACCCAAGTCCAACAGCGTGGCCCGCACCGAGGATAACTGCGCCGCCGCCGGATGGCGTCTCACGCCCGCCCAGATGCGCCGCCTGGACACGGCGTTCGGCGGGTAGGCGCAAAGTGGGCATTGGCCACGCCGACATTGCGCCACCGCTCCCCATCTTCTATCGTGTAAGGTGAATAGCCTTCGAGGAGCGGACGATGATACAGATAACGGTAGAGCTTGACCAAGATGTCTATGCGGCGGCCCACCGCCGCGCCAAGAAGTTGGGCACCTCGTTAGAGGGTCTGGTAAGAGGATACCTTAGGAGCGTAGCTGAAGGCGAAGTGCGTGAATCGCGCATTGAGGAAGTCGAACGGCGCAGCGACAGGTCTGATGAATGGGACAAGATGGTCGCGGAGTCCACCACCGCGCTTCGACCGAGGGATTTGGACGAAGTAATCGCTGACTTCGAGAGGCGAGGCGTCGGTTTGGATATGTCTGACAACCTGACTCGCGAAGAGTTGTACGAGCGATAAACGGCTCAATGCGCTTTGTTGATACCAACGTCCTTCTCTACGCTGTCAGCAGCCTCCCCGAAGAGTCTGACAAACGACGGCGAGCTCTTGAGTTGTTGCGAGAAAGTAACTTGGCGTTTTCGGTGCAGGTGGTAGGGGAGTTCTACAGTCAGGCGACGCGGGCGACACGCCCGGGGCGGCTCACCCACGACCAAGCGTTGGCCTTCGTGGGCACACTCCTGAAACATGAGATTCATCCAATCACCTTTGACATTTTTCGAGACGCTGCCGACCTCTGCGACCGGTACAAGTTGCAGTACTGGGACGCGCTCATTCTCGCAACTGCACGCAAACACGGCTGCGAAGCGGTGTACTCGGAAGACATGAGCGCTCAGCAGGACTACGGCGGCCTGCGCGTCATCAACCCTTTCCACTAGAACAAGAACCGAACTATAACACCTGGAAGGCAACCTTTTGCAGCCGCACGTCCCCGACATCATGCCGCTGATAGCGAGAGCCCCTTGGCGCGAGGCGGTCAACTACTGCGACTCGTGGCCCCACGAGTACGTGGTGATCAAGAAGGATGCCCAGCACAACCTTCTGGCCGCGTTCTGCGAACGGATCGCGCGGGGGGAGGGCGTCGAGTGCTGGTTCTTCGGCTGGAAACGGCGATACCTCTTCCTGGGCGAGCACAAGTACTGGACGATGACGGAATGCCCCGACATCGACCTGGACACCGACGACTACGTGCTGAACCGTGCGCTGCTGTACCATGACCGGCGCGACTTCGCAATCCGGGCTGGGGACACCGGCACTAGATAAGGAGAACCCTCCATGACCACGTCTGATGGCAGAAGCGAGAAACTGGACGTCCGATGCATGTGGAAGAACGAAGGGCTTGACTTCACTCCGTGGCTTGCCTGCCATCTGGATCAGTTGGGCGATGTGATCGGCCTGAATCTAGAACTCGTCCAGCAGGAAAAGTTGATCGGCTCGCTGTACCTCGACATCCTCGCGAAGGACACCGCAACCGGCGCGTTGGTGGCCATCGAGAATCAGTTAGAGTGGAGCGACGTCGACCACATGGGCAGGCTGCTCATCTACGCCGCGGGATGCGATGCGAGAGTGGCGATATGGGTGGCGCCCGACTTCATGTACGAGCACGCCAAGACGATTCACTGGCTCAACGAGTGGACGAGCAAAAAGATTAAGCTCTACTGCGTGAAGGTCGAGGTCGTCAAACAGGTCGAAGGCTCCAACCCTGAGCCCAGGTTCCGCAAGGTGGTGTACCCCGGCGGCTGGAACAAAACAGCGACGCTGCCGCCCGTGCCGCCAGTTCCACCGGCCGTCCAGAAACACCACGACTTCTACCGGCCCCTAATCGCGGAGCTGCTACGGTCGAACTTCGCCGACAAGGCCGTCCAACGCTTCAATCACACCGACCGGTCCTTTCCCTCCCGCATCGACCCTCGTGTGAGGTATATCGTTTCCCTAGAGGGCCACAACGACGCCTGGGTAACCTTTCATATCTGGATGGCTTCCAAAGAGGAGGCCAACAGCATATTCAACAAGCTGTACGCCGACCACAAGGCCATCGAATCGTCCATCGACGCCGGTCCTTGCCCGGATTGGCACTGGAACAGGTACGACAACTTCTTCTTCTCCAGCATAAACGTCAGGAGAGACGGCTCCATTGACAACCCTCCTGAGAAGCTGGAGGAGACCAGGGCGTGGATGCTCGACCTGCTGCCCAAGTTCCAGGAAGTCTTCGACCCGCGAGTAGAGAAGATACTCGCAGACATCGGCCACTGAAGTGTAGGCGCATTCGAACACTCTTGCCGCCGCTACCAGCCGCCCACCCCCGCCGGCCCTACTTCACCAGCGGTTGCCCCACGAGGCTCCAGTACGGGACGGCTACCAGGAACACGACGCCAATAGCCACGACGGTCATCGCCAGGGCGAGACGGAAAACGCTGGACGCCCCTATGTCCGCCCGCTGGTAGATGAACACGCTGGAAGTCGAGGCGGCGGGGTAGTACACCAGCGAGTCGCCTACCACGACCACCGTCAGACCCACCACCAGGGGGTTAAGCCCCAGATCCCCGGCCGCGGCCATCGCCACCGGAATCACCAGGGCCAGGTACCCGGCGATGTTGGGCACCACGAACCGCACCAGTGCGAAGGATACGGCCAGGGTCAGCAATGCGAGCAAAGGCTGGCCCGTCATAGCTCCCACACCACTCACCACCGTCGCCGAAAACCAGGCCGCCGCGCCGCTGCTGACCAGCCCATGGGCCAGAGACAGCGACGTGGCGATGACGAAGAAGTTGCTCCACCCGACGCTGCTCTCGAACTCCCGCCAGCTCAACATCCCAATCCCGGGCATCAGGATGATGGCCATGGCAATCAGGGCGGGCACGGCCGGATGCAGCCCGTGAGCGAAGTCGGTGAACCACAGCAGGGCAGTGCCCAGGGTGATGACGGCCATCTTGATCTCGGCTGGTCTGATTCTGCCGGGGTCGATGTCCGCCAGTCCCTGTAGGTCCGCTATTCGAAATCCGGCGCGGTAGTACAGAAAGATGATCACGCCTCCCAGCACCAGGCAGGCGTAGAAGGGCACGCTCATCAGTATGAACCACCGCGACCAGGAGAAATCGCCCAGCAGTCCCGAAGCCACCACGGGAGTAATGCCACCCGCCAACAGGGCCGTGGATCCCAGCCGGTTGAGGGATCCCATAGCCAGCATCACCGCCTGGTTGAAGGGGTGCGCCTTGGGGATGTGCCATCGCTCCATCACCTGCTCGTACACGTGCACCATGATGGCCCCCCGCGTGCTGGCCGAGGGAAGCGCGAAAGTCAGGGCGGCGAACGAAAAGAGCATCTGGCCGTACAGCATCGCGGGACTGCCGCCGGCGCCACGAATCAGATACATCGCCATCCGCTCGGCCAGGCCCGAACGCTGCACCGCCAGGCCCAGTGTGAGAATGCCGAGCAGGAAGTAGGCGACCGGATGGGAGAATCCGTAGAGAGCAGGGCCGATGCCGGACACCGCGCCCAGGAGCGCCATCAGCAGTACGCCCACCAGCCCGGTGACGGGAATGGGTATGACCTCGGTGACCCAAAGGACCACCACCAGGGCCATTACAGCCAGGGCGATCTGTCCCGGCCTGCCGAGGCTTTCCGGCATAGGCGCCAGCAGCAGCGCCACGAAGACCGCCGCCGCGGCCGCCACCTTCAGCGCCGGTCGCCATTTGACGAAGCCCTGATATCCGAGTTTCCGGTGTTGATTGGACAACAGATATCTTCTATCTTGTCTAGTGCGGCGCCTTCGAGAAGGCCCTCCAGGCGCAAGCGACGCTGTTCCCGAAAGGAAGACCTTTGCTGAGTATATCCAGAAGCCACGTAGACGAGATGATCGCCCACGCGGTCGCCGACGATCCCAACGAGTGCTGCGGCATCCTAGCCGGCAGCGACGGTACAGTCGCCCGCCTGTACCGCATCACCAACACGGCGCACAGCCCCTACCGCTACCTGATGCAGCCTCAGGAACAGCTTAACGCCATGCTGGACTCCGACCGCAACGGCTGGGAGGTGCTCGCCTTCTACCACTCGCACACCCACGGCGCGGCCTACCCGTCGGCCACCGACGTGCGCATGGCCCAGGAGAGCGGCTGGATCGGCGAGTACGTCCTCTACGTACTGGTGTCGCTGGAGAACAAGTCCAGCCCCGCAGTGCGCATGTTCAACATCGCCGAGGACGGCCACATAACCGAGGCACCGTTCGAGATTATCCACGAAGAACACTAGCATTACAACGACGGTTCGAGGTGCTGCTTCTGGGATGCTGCACGCCGCAGGGGCTGTTGTAGTGGTCGGAGTATGTACATCAACGAAGGCAATGGACCACCTTTAGGCGTCCCGCCGTAAGTGCGTCGTTACAATAGTAGGACGCGGCACAGCCGAGCGTTACCATAGCAGTCACCGAGTCGCACCAGTTAAGAAACCGCCGAAGGCGATTATAGACACTCGACCAACAATTGGCCCCGAGGTTACTTGCGCCATGAACACCCAGAATTCAGAGTTAGTCCGCATAATCACAACCATAAGCAACACAGTCCAACAGTTCGTAGACATCGTTACCCCTTACTTGGAGCCTGTGGCACGCGGTTTGGTAGCGATATCCGAATGGCACCAAATAGACAAGGTGCTGAATGCCGCTGGATGGTTACCTCACTATACTACCCCTCTCAGCCTGGTCGCGGACTGCTCCGGCGATGTCTGCGCCATTCGCAGTAAACTCAAGGAATACTATGAGCAAAATTGGTCCAGCGTACGTAGGACCATTGAATCCCATCTCGCTGAGTACAATGTTGATGAAGAAGCAAAGGCGACGTTTCGCGAGGCACTTGACGCCCATGGCTATGGGCTCCACCGGAGCGTGTGCCGTGTATTATTTCCAGAAATAGATCGAGTGCTACGCACCGAACTGTTTGGGCGCAGAACCGGGAATGAGACGTACAAGAAGATTGTCGAAACACTGGTTAATGACAAAGCGTTGGACGATTTCTTGCCCGGAGGATGGTTCGACTTCGACTACTTTGGGCACCTAACTGCAGCGATCAGGGAGCGCTCCGATGATGCGTTGGACGAAAGGATATTTGGTCTGTTTAGCAGGGTAGACGAAGACAACTTACAGAGGGTTGGGCAGGATCCGGTGCCTAATCGCCATGCCGCGATGCACGGCCTCGTCTCTTACTCGTCGCCGCAAAATAGTCTCAACACAATATTCGTTGCCGATTATATGTTCAGGCTAATCGGCTCATTTAGAAACGCTCAGACTGAAGGAGAGTAGGCAAGCAAAGGCCCCCAGCGTGACTTTTTCTAACTACGAGATCGCTCAAAACAACCCTAAATTGATACCGACATTAGTATCAAAACGACAGATGTTAGACAGGACGCTGGCTACCACGCCGATTCCCTCGTAAATGTACACCGCTCGACCGTCGTACCAGACCCTGCGGTACGAAGGCTTCCCGAAGCGGTGCGCCAATCCGTCGTTGTAGTACTAGGGCCGCGTGTCATGGGAGAAGCGCATCGGTTCCCGCCACTGAGAACTGAAAACTGACAACTCCCTCACGCCAGCACCTGCATACTGTAGCGCGACTCCAGCAGCTCGCCCCGCTCGAACCGCTTCAGGTTGAGCATCGAGATGTCCACGCTCGTCGCCTGCCCCTGCGTGATCAGCTCCGACATCACGACCCCTATCATGGGCGACAGCTTGAAGCCGTGACCGCTGAAGCCGACCGCGAGGTACAACCCCTCTATGTCCTCCACCCTGTCCAGCACCGGATGCCAGTCGGGCGTGATGGTGAACAGCCCCGACCACCCGCCACGGAACAGCGCCTGGGACATTCCGGGCATTCTCTTGACGATGGACTGGAACGTCCTCTCCACGTCCGGCATGTCGACGCCCTGGTTGTAGTCGTCGGGGCCCACGCTCTCCTGCTCGCCGACTCCCACCAGCGTCAGGTTGCCCGCGTCCGGCCTCGCCGAGAAGTCGTTCACCACGTCCCCCATGATCGGATGCTCGGGGACGAGGTCCTGGGGCCGCCGCAGCATCATCACCTGGTGACGCACCGTGTCCAGCGGCACATCCACGCCGACGTCGGACAGGAACGGCCGCGACCAGGGGCCGGTGGCGACCACCGCGACGGGCGTCTCCACCCTGCCGTCTTGCGTGAGCACCGCGCTCACCCGCCCTCCGGTCACCTCGATGCCGGTCGCGGGCGCGCCTGTCACCACGCGGGCGCCCAGCTCGCGGGCGCGGCGCGCGTACCCGGTGGTGACCGAGTAGGGGTCCGCGTAGCCGGACTGTGGCTCGTAGGCGAACACCTCGTCGCCGCGCGCGTCCATCATCGGCGCTATCTCGCGGGCGTCCTCCACGCCAACCACGCTGGCGTCTATGCCGATGGCGCGCTGCATTGCCACGTTCTGCTCCAGCGCCTGCCTGTCCTTGCTCTCGACAATGATGAAGTAGCCCGTGCGGACGTACCCCGACGGGCTGCCCACGACGTGCTCGAAGTCGCGGAATATGCTCAGGCTGTCCCACGCCATCCGCGCGGTGACCTCGTTGGAGTAGTGCATCCGCAGAATCGCCTGCGATCGATTAGTGGAGCCGGACGCGAGTAGGTCCCTCTCCAGCAGCAGCGTATCGGTCAGGCCGCGCTCGGCGAGGTTGTAGAGTATGCTGCAACCCATGACGCCGCCGCCCACTATCACCGCTTCTGCCGTCGTCGGTAGTGTCATGCCGTTCACCTTCTGGCGCCGGCGCGGGGGGCTTGTCTCGCGCCGGGACTGGAGTTCGGCCGGCCCGCCGTTTCGGGTCCGTACCATGGCCTAACTCTCGCAGAACTCAGGCCGCGCGGCAACCCTCCGGGCGTGGCAGGCGAAGCCCATTTGCCCCGTATGGGGGCGCTGTATAGAATACATAGGCCATTCGCGCCAACCCAGACCACGCCCGCCGCGACACCCCTGACGCCCGCGGCAAGTCCCACGACCACGGCGTCGCTAACCAGAGGCCTGCCCTTGATTGACTTCCACCCCGTGCTCGTCGCCGTCTTCGCGGCATACTTCGCGGCGCTCATCGCCATCGCCGCGGTGGGCGCGAGGCAGATGCACCAGATGTCCGACTACGTGCTGGGTGGACGGCGCGTGAGCAGCATCACATCCGCGCTCAGCGCCAGCTCGTCTTCGGCCAGCGGCTGGACCATGCTGGTGCTGCCTGCCCTCGCGTTCGCCGAGGGCGCGGTGCACGTGTGGACCGCCCTATCCATCGTCGTTGGCGCGTGGATGACCTGGACCGTCATGGGCAAGCGGCTGAGGCGCTACACCATAGAGCTGGACTCCCTCACCATTCCCGACTTCCTGGAAAAGCGCTTCCACGACCGCACCGGCTTGCTCAGGGGACTGGCCTCCGTGCTCACTATCCTGTTCATCATGTTCTACGTCAACTCGGGGCTGATCGCGGGCGCCAAGCTGCTCGAAACGGTGTTCGACACAAGCCACAACTTGAGCGTGCTCATAACTCTGATCGCCGTCGCCTCTTACACCTTCATAGGAGGCTTTCTCGCCGTCTCCAGGACAGACGTGTTCCAGGCGCTGATCATGCTGGCGGGCTTCGTCATCCTCCCGCTCACGCTCATATTCACGACCGACGAGCCTTTTGCGGGGTTGGGTGAGACCACCGGCTTCCTCAGCCCGTTCACAGAGGCCGGCGGAGACCCGCTGTCGCTGGTGTTCATGCTCAGCGCCATCGGCTGGGGACTGGGGGCCTTCGGCTCGCAGCGCGTGCTCCAGCGGTTCATGGCGGTCGAGAGCGAAGAGAAAATCAAGCCAAGCCGCAACATCGGCGCGGTGTGGGTCGTGGCGATATTCTCGTTCGGCTTCCTGTTCGGGCTGGTGGCGCGGCCCGCGCTGGCCGAAATGGGGCTGTTGGACGCCGTGACCGACCCCGAGCTCGTCTACTTCGTGGTGTCCGAGCAGTTCTTCGTGCCGCTGGTGACCGGGCTGCTGCTGACCGCTGTGGTGGCGGCGGTGATGAGCACGGCGGACTCGCAGCTTCTGCTCGGCTCCGCCATCGCCACCGACGACCTGCCGCTGGCGCGGCGGCTGGCCCGGCGCCTGACGTCCGTGTACTTCCTTGGCGCCTACGGGCGCGTGTGGCTGGGCCGGCTCATGCTGCTGCTCATCGGCGCCGTGGCAGCCGCGAGCGCGATAGTGTCCCCGGACTCGATTGCCAGCCTGGTGGGCTTCGCCTGGGGCGGGATGGGAGCGGCCTTCGGCCCCGCGCTCATTCTCGCTCTGTACTGGCGCAGGTTCAACTTCTGGGGCGCGCTGTCCTCGATGGTGGCCGGCACGCTCGTCGCCACCATGTGGCAGATTTGGGACGGCGGGCCGTTCGACCTGTTCGACATGGCCATCGCGGCGACGTCGGGCTTCATCGTGGCGACCGCCGTCGCCGTGGCCGCTACGCTGCTCACGTCCGGGCCTGGCGAGCGCGTACTCAGCACCTTCGACCGCGTGACCGCCCCGGATTACAGGCCCTCGCCGGCGGTGGAGGCGGCCGCCTGATGCCCCGCCGTCCCACTGGCAATTCGCATGAAAGCGACTGCACACCGAGTTGAGTAGCACACGGTCCGCCAGGCTGACTGCCGCCGCCTTGCTGCTACTCCTCAGTCTGGCGCTTCTCGCCGGATGCGGCCACCGGGCGCGTGACGCCGGGGAGCAGTCCCAGTCGCTTGTCATCTACGCCGCGCGCAACGAGAACCTGGTGGGCGAGCTGATACAACGCTTCAGCGAGACCACCGGAATCGAAACGCTCGTCAAGTACGGCAGCACCTCGGAGATAGCGTCTACGCTCAACGAGGAGGGCGCAAATGGCCCCGCCGACGTCTTCTACGCCCGCGACCCCGGCGGGCTTCTGGCCGTCTCCGACCTGCTCGGCCCGCTCCCCGACGACATACTCGACAGCGTGCCCCAGTGGGCGCGCTCGGCCGGCGGCAACTGGGTCGGCGTGTCGGCGCGCGCCCGCGTGGTGGTGTACAACACCGACAGGCTGGCCGAGAGCGACCTGCCCCAGTCCATCGAGGACTTCGTGAAGCCCGAATGGAAGGGGCGCGTCGGCTGGTCCCCCACCAGCGGCCCCACCCTGACGATGGTGACGGCGATGCGCGTACTGTGGGGCGAGGACAGGACGCGGCGCTGGCTGGAGGGAATCAGGAACAACGACGCGACAGTCTACCCCAACCACACGGCCACCGTCGCGGGCGTCGGAGCGGGCGAGGTGGACGTTGGCCTGGTGAACCACTACTACCTGCTCAGGTTCCTCGAGGAGCGGGGCCAGTCCTTCCCCGTGCGCAACTACCACCTGCCGCGCGGCGGCCCGGGCAACCTCGTAATCGTCGTGGGCGCCGGCATACTGGAGACGGCGCAGAACCGCGCCAACGCCGAGCGCTTCCTGCGTTTTCTGCTCTCAGCCGAGGCGCAGCGCTACCTGACCGACCACGCCTACGACTACCCGCTGGCCGGCGGGGCCGTTCCCAACGCCGCCCTGACGCCGCTCGACCAGATACGCCGCCCCGACGTCGAGCAAGCCCAGCTCGGCGACGTGCGCCCCACCGAGCGCCTCATGCGCGAGGTAGGCGTCATACCGTAGCAGTCGGGACGTTACAGACTATCTGGCAAAGTCTCAGGCGCCAACGAGGTGAGCCAGTTCTGTACTGTCTCCATATCCCTGCGAGCTTGAGTCATAGTGAGACCATAGGCTTGCGCCAGCGCCCGATAAGAACTGACTAAGTCTGACGTGCCAGTTAATTTAATGACGGAGTTCGTGAAAGGTGCAGCGAGTAAGCAGGTCGTTGCCCACATTCTGACTTCCTCTGTGGACAGGCCGGGTGGTATCAGAAGAGCTTGGAGGTCCCTTTGCGCCGCGTTCTGCTCGTCGAATGAAGCAATC
Source organism: Dehalococcoidia bacterium (assembly GCA_965262385.1). Classification (GTDB taxonomy): domain Bacteria; phylum Chloroflexota; class Dehalococcoidia; order Lucifugimonadales; family CATOSD01; genus CATOSD01. The sequence continues at coordinate 1,836,870 of CBDHFB010000016.1, forward strand.
GCGTCCACTCTTCCCTGGTAGCTGAACACCAGATGAATGAGATCACGTGTCGTCGGTCTCCATGTGTCAAGCGATGGTTGGTCGCCCCCTATTGAACGTTCTCCTTGAGAAGCGATTTTGGGAATGACTTCCCATCGGAGGAATTCGTCGTCGCTGATTTCCCGCGCATCGTTTAGCAGTTGCTGTTGAAATGCCTGCGAATCAAAATCGTCGCCTGCTTGACACAGAATCTCTAGATTGGGCTGCGATGACCAGCCCATTGCAGAAGACGTTAGGTTGGCGGAGCCAATCAGGACCACATCATCAATACGGTAGAACTTGGCGTGCAGCGACGGATGCAACCTGAACGAACCGCCGCGGTCAATGACCAGACTGCGACATTCCGCGTCGGACGCACCCATCGCAAGGTCGTTTGGACTCCACCTTGTGACACAGATGATAGACGTCGCAGAATCGACTTGGGCCAGAACCCTAGCAAGTGCGTCAGCCTTGATATACGGGGCTGCGAGAATGAGATTCCAAGCGTCTGAGCAAAGGCGAGTCAACAGTTCGCCAGGGCTATTTGAGACGCTCAACCGTCTCTCTCTCGTAGATGGTTGATAACCTTATCTGCCTGCCGCCCCCAGCTCATAGCGATGTCTTGAATGCGAGTTCGCTCCTCTCTGGATTCCGTCTGATCCTCCATCCTTGCCCAAGAAGACAGCAGCAACCGCAGTGCAACCATTGCCTGGAACGCCGGATCGCTCTCATCGATTTCCGTGCTAAGTTGGTCCTCGAGATAGCTGATCAGGTCATATATCGGATGTTCCGTGTTCAGGTTGATGTGCAAGACGCCTTGAATTGAGCGAACGTTGAACATCTGGAAGCCATCCAGTTGATCGGGGTTGAATTGATATGAAATGTCTTCTTGCACCAACACTCTTGCGAGTTCGCGCGCCTCATCCTCCGGCTGGCCGGATTCGACAAATAGGTCGGCAAGTCCGGCTTGCCTCTCTTCACTTGGAATCTGCTCACGGTCAATGTCCGTGCGGGACTTCCTTTCTTCTCCCGCCCTTATTGCTTCCTTGTCAGCATCGGTCTGAGTCCTGACCGCCTTAGCTTCCGGAGTCTTCTTCCCGCCACCGCCTCCGGTCGACTTTCGCTTTTGCGCGTACATTAGCGTGATCTGTTGCATCATGGCTCGCGTCTGATCGCGGATGTCCCCTACGATGGTGTAGATGGTATCGTCATCGACACTCATCTCATCCAGAACTAGTTGCCGGGGACGGTCATCGCGAGCTAGAGTCTTGGCAGCCTGGGTGAAGTTGGCGACCATTTGCTTGTTGTGGTCTACGCCAAACAACTCGTCGCAACTGCGCTGGAAATGTACCTCGCAGCCCCACCAGCGATTTTGTGGATTCTCGGTGCTACCTCCTTCCCTGAGGAATGCGTCCTCAAGGACTATCTCCCTATACTCCCGGACGACCGAGACTCCAATGTTGTGCCTAGCGTGGCGACCCCGATCAGTCGCACCAGGATTCTGAGTCACCAAGTCTGTCCTGAGTGCCTCAGGCTTCACTATGGAATACTTAACGTAAATTGTCTCTTCACGGCCTTCAACGGTAACCGAGTAGGGTCTTGTTTCTCCCCATTGCTCAAACATGGGCTCGTTATCCCACGGATTATCAGGCACAGATGTCGGGCTCATGAGATAGAGAGGATCGTTCGCGACTACCAAGGCTCCGTATTCAGGTTCGCCGGGCCGATGGGATAGAAACGATGCAGTGCGAATTCTGGTAATGTCGGCATCAATGAAATGGCGGTGGATGCGCCCCACTTCACGAGACGTGTTGTCAATGATGGCGCGTCCGGTCCTCCATTGAACCTTATCTAGGTTGCTCCACACGACTAGCGTGCCTGAGCGGTTTAAAAAGACATTCTCACTGCCAGCTACCCTCCATTCTTCGGGTATGGGAGTATCCTGGTCGGGAATTGGTACGTAGTGCTCACCTCTTTCAATTGCCTCGGCGTCAAGGCTGGAATGCCATACCGAATCCAAGCCGTCCTGCCAAGTCCACACGTCCACCTTCTTACATTGGGACATTGATGACGTGGGGAGGCCCATGCCGTACTTGCCGATTCCTCTTGTGGTACTGTGCCGGGTGCCTCCCCCAAACTTAAGAGCCTCTAGGAGTGTCTTTGCGTCCATTCCAGTACCATTATCCAGAACGGCTATCTCCGAAACTCTTGGGCGAGCACGCGACTGAACAAGCTTTGATTCTTCCATGCAGAGCAGTTCGACCCGTTCTGCACTGGCCTCTATCGAGTTGTCGATGAGTTCAGCTATTGCGTAGGCGGTGTTGTGATACCGGCTGTCCCTAATGGCACGTATGGTGAAGCTGCCAGGGAAAAGGCTGCGGTCCGCGTCTCTCAGCTCGTTCAGTTGCTCGACCATAGGTCCTCCCAGTTTGTGAAAGCATCAGTCACCGATCCGAAACCAGGAAGGTTCGTATCGGCAACGGTCATAATCTCCGCAGTGCGGTTTCCGCCTGCACGTGGGCCTCTCATTGCTCGACCCGCCATCTGAGAATAGAGCACCAGCGACGTTGTTGGCCGAGCTATGATGACACACCGAGTGCGGGGTGCGTCAAAGCCGGCCGTGAGCACCCCGTAGTTGAAAAGCACCATGTGCTCCCTGCCGTCACTCCTGAAAGTGCTAATGATGGCTCGACGGTCCTCACTTGGAGTGTTAGCGGTAATCACTTCACTAACAACGCCCTTGCTGCGAAGGAGCCTGCTGCATTCTACGGCGCTTTCTACGGAAGGGCAGAAAACTATCGTGCGAGGGTGGCGAACAATCGCGTATTCGGCGAGTTCGACTATCTTCCGGATGCGCTCGCTGTTTCGTCCCAAGTCTTCAAGGTCATCAACGCTGTAATCCCTGCCGGGCTCAGGATCAGCGATTGCAGCGTCTGACTCGAAGCTAATCGGCAAGAATCGTGGATCCGCGAGGTAACGGTTCTGGATGAGATAGGTTACAGGGTTGCCGTGCCCCCGTGAGTCTATCGAGACTTTGTTGTGACTGAACATGTTGGCAAGCCGATAGTCGGCGGACGTTAGATTCGCCGTGCGTCCTGGCGTGGCTGTAAGGCCAAGGAGCGGGGGGCGGGTGCTGCATATCTGCTCGGTTACGAACGAATAGGTCTCGGCAACTGCCTGATGAGCCTCATCAAAGATGACGCCTGAAGCGGAATGTGCAAGATGGGCCAAAAGAGTGTTGTCTTTGACCCCAGCGGCACGTAGCTTGGCAAGGCCAGTCACCAGGAATCCTGAGGGAAGCCGGCGCAAGTCAAGCGCTCGATTGCCCCAAAATCGATGGACGTAGGCTTCTCTCAGGCCAAGGTATGCCCAAGCTTTCGAAAGTTCATCCGCTGCTTGTTCACAAAGTTCCTCCGTGGAGGCCAGCCACACGATGAGGGAGCCGGCAATATCTGACTCGTTCAGAAGTTGGCAGGCCGCATGTGAGGCGATCCTAGTCTTGCCGGCGCCTGTCGGAAGGTGCGCCACGGCCCGGCGTTCGTGAGACGTCAACGCTTGTAGAACGTCGCGCAAGACCTGTCGCTGATGAGGGTACAGCGAGTATCCGGGGCTAACCTTCTCGGCGTACTCTTCAGACGCCACAGAGACCTTCACACTCCTCGTTAAAGTGATTGATAGTGTCCGGATCCCTTTCCCTCTCAGCGATGACACTGGCAAGAGGACGGCGTGCGGAGTGAAGGTAGGGGCGACCGTTCAACAACTCCCTCACAGGGTTAGTCGTGCTGTTTCTGAGCCACTGGTCAAATCTTACAGCCTCGTCGAAACTGTCCGGTTCGGACCGTTTCAACTCAAGCCAATGTTCGTCGGAGCGATATGGGCATATGACGCAGGCCGAGCGGGGCAGCGAACGATCTGAATACCGTGCCGCGAACCACTCGACGCAATCGCGCCTTGTCATTTCGATATCCACAAGAGGCCAGCGATGTTCGACCCATGGTTCCCGGCTGGGCTTCATACGGCTTACTTCATCCAGCGAGATTCCAAGCCACATCTCAACATGGCGATCCTTCGGAAATGGCCGCCTACGCTTTCCACCGGCCAGGGCCCTGATTCGCCTGTAGATGGGTACTATCTTGTAGTGATTGGTGCATTGGCGTCGTAGCATCCCCTTCTTGCCGTTCTCATCCACCAGAAAGAACGGAACATCCACAAAACGGTGGCCTGATGCCGTAAGGCCCTTCCTCAGATTTGTCCTTAGATCACCGCTTGAAACTCGCACCAGTGGGTAATCAAGTTGGTCTTCTAGCCAATTGAGGTGGCTGTAGACGTACTCGGGCTCCCAACCTGTGTCAGCGAATATCGCTACGTCCGGCTTGGGATAGCCGAGTGCAAGCAAACGAGAGTCGGATTGAGAAAGAAGAAGCGCCAAGACAGAACTCTGCACGCCAGCGCCCAAGCTGAGGGCACGATAGACTTTCTTGCTCGTATCTGTGGCCATTCAGTATCCCTTCCTATGATGACGCCTTGTTCGACATTTGACAGCCGTTCCGAGGCGACCACTATATATGGTCCCGCTCAACCCAATTGACGACAGCGAGTCAGTCCATGTTGTCGTCTCTTGTTGAACAACCTAGCACATACAGGGGTTCATGGCTAGGCCCAATTGGGTGGTGGCGGGATCCTCCCAAAGTCACGGGAAACGTCTTGGCGACAGGTCAGGAATGGTCACAGGCCGCCGTGCCCCCAAACGCCGCCCCGACGTCGAGCAAGCCCAGCTCGGCGACGTGCGCCCCACCGAGCGCCTCATGCGCGAGGTGGGCGTGATACCGTAGCCCGCCGGCCTCTGCATAACCATCATTCCCCAGGCGGGAAACCTTCGCATGTCCATCATTCCGCGGGCGGGAAACCTTTGCATGTCCGTCATTCCGGCCCCCGAGCCGGAATCCAGCGGGGTGGGGCTATCCCCCACAACCGGTACATTGTTCTATAATCTCACCACCCATGAGATTCGCCGAAGTCGCCGTCGACGCACCCGCTGGCTTCGCCCGCACGTTCAGCTACTCCATTCCCCAGGATCTTAGCGTGCGGCCGGGCCAGCTAGTCCGCGTGCCTTTCGGCGCACAGCGCCTGCAGGGCGTGGTATTTTCGCTCGAAGACACACCCCAGGTCCCACAGACCCGCGACATCCTGGCCATCGCGAGCGCCGAGCCCCTTCTGACGGGCACGCAGCTCGAGCTCGCCGCCTGGATCAGCGGCTACTACATGTGCCCGCTCATGGACGCCGCCGCGCTGATGTTCCCCCCCGGCCGCCGCGTCCGCCCGAGGGCCGTCCTCTCTCCGGGCGAACACGCAGACGCAGACGACCTCTCGCTCACTCCCCTGCAACAGCGCGTGCTGGACTACGTGCGCAGGCGCGGCCAGGTCGACGAGACGCGGCTCGCCGCGGCGCTCGGCGAGTCGGCCCGCGCGTCGGCTGCAAGTCTCGCGCGCCGGGGCGTGCTGGAGCGTCGCACCGGGGAGAGCCGCCCCGCTTCCCGGCCGTTGCGCCGCAAGCGGCTGCGACTGGTGGAAGGCGGCGGGCAGGGCCTGCACCGGTGGCTCGACGAGGGCGAGCGCCACGAGAGGCAGGCCGCACTCGCCGCGCGCCTGCTGGCCGGTCGTGCGCCGCTACTACTCAGCGAGGCCAACGCGCGGTACGGCAACCACGCCGTCAACAGGCTCGTCGAGACGGGCTGGGTGGAAAAGGAAGATGCGGCTATCGAGCGCGACCCGCTGGCCGGGAGAAGCTTCCAGACCGTCGCGCCGCCCGTGCTGACGCCCGGCCAGGAGGAGGTCGCGAAGGAGATTCGCGCCGCCCTCGCCGACGAGTCCGCGTCGCCCAGCGCCTTCCTGCTCCAGGGCGTGACCGGCAGCGGCAAGACCGAGGTCTACCTCGACGCGGTGGACGAGTGCCGCCGCCTCGGCAAGCGGGCCATCGCGCTGGTGCCGGAGATAGCCCTCACACACCAGACCATCGAGCGCTTCTCCGCCAGGTTCCCGGGGCGAGTCGCGGTGCTCCACAGCGGCCTGGCCTCCGGCGAGCGCTTCGACCAGTGGCACGGCATCAGGCGCGGCGACTACGACGTCGTGATCGGCACGCGCAGCGCGCTGTTCGCGCCCTTGCCGGACCTGGGTCTTGTGGTGATCGACGAGGAGCACGACTGGAACTACAAGGAGGCCAGCAGCAGCCCCCGCTACCACGCCCGCGACGTGGCCCTCAAGCTGTGCGAGCTGAGCGGCGCGGCGCTCGTGATGGGCAGCGCGACCCCGGACGTGGGCACCTACTACATGGGCCTGCGCCGCCAGATCGGCCTGCGGCTGCTGCCCCACAGGGTGCGCGCCGGGGCCGGTCCGGCGGACACCGAGCAGGCGCCGCTCGCCCGCGTCACGCTCGTGGACATGAAGGAGGAGCTCAGGGCCGGCAATCGCGGCATGTTCAGCCGCGGGCTGACGCGGGCCATAGAGCGCAACCTGGCCTCCGGCGAGCAGATCATCCTCTTTCTCAACCGGCGCGGAACGGCGTCGTTCAGGCAGTGCCGCAGGTGCGGATTCAGCCTGCGCTGCCGGCGCTGCGACGTGTCGCTCGCCTACCACAACAACCTCGACAGGCTGCTGTGCCACTACTGCGGCTACAGGCGCCGACCGCCCGCCAAGTGCCCAAGCTGCCTCGGATTTCAGATGGCCTACTACGGCTTCGGCGTCCAGAGCGTGGAGGAGGAGGTCGGACGCCTGTTCCCAGGCGCCCGCGTGGCGCGCTGGGACAGCGACGCCGTGAGCGGGGCGCGAGCGCACGCACAGGTCGCCGAGCGATTCGAGTCGGGCGAGGCCGAAGTGCTCGTGGGCACGCAGATGGTCACCAAGGGCCTTCACTTCCCGTCGGTGACGCTGGTCGGCGTGGTTTCCGCAGACGTCGGACTCAACGTGCCCGACTTTCGGGCGGGCGAGCGCGCCTTCCAGCTACTGTGCCAGGTGGCCGGACGCGCCGGCAGGGGCGCCAACCCCGGCACGGTGATAGTCCAGTCCTACCAGCCCGACAACTACGCGGTGTCCGCCGCCGGCGCACAGGACTACCAGCGCTTCTACCGCCAGGAGATGGCCTTCCGCTACGCCCAGGCCAACCCTCCCTACACCAAGCTCATCAGGCTGGTCTACTCGCACCTCAACGCGCAGGCCGCCGAGGCCGCGGCGCACAGGTTCGCGCGCGCGCTCAGGGAGCAGCGCGAGGCGTGGGGCCTCTCGGACGTGGATCTGCTCGGGCCGACGCCGGCCTACCCCGCCAGGGTGAGGGCGCGCTACCGCTGGCAGCTTCTGTTGCGCGGCCCGGAACCCCGCAGCCTGCTCGACACCATCGCCATCCCCAACGGCTGGACCGTCGACGTCGACCCCGCAACGCTCGCATAAGCAAACGCCAGTCCCTTCCCCCTCGACGGGGGAAGGTGAGGATGGGGGTGACGCCGCGCGGGCGCCTGATGCGCCACAGGTAGGCGCGGGTTTGCAACCCACCCGGGGCCAGGGTGAGGGCCCCGTTCCAATCCCCTCTCCCTGAGGGTGAGGGTGAAGTCCCAGAAATCCACCAACCGTAGACTTGGCTAGCCCCAACTTTCACCCCCTCTTGAACACTCCGCACATCCGTGCTACTCTCCCCTCCACGAGCGACCGAGCCCGCCAGAAGTTCCTTCCCCCTTGATAGGGGAAGGCTAGGATGGGGGTGAAGACACGGCAATGGGCACCCCCGCCGACCTGTCTCATTTCCGTCACATAATGTAGCTTTCCTGCCCAAAAAAGTCTCACCAGCGTTTCAATCCGTCCCAATTGGCCGACACTCTCAGCTATGAGGTGAGACAGAATGAAACGAAATGAGACAGTTTTCGCGATTTTCCCCGCCCGTGAGCGGCCTTCGGCCCCCTCTCACCTGCCCAGGCCACCCGCTGCACCGGGGCAGGCCCGACGCCGCTCTCGCCGCGCCGCCCCTCGAGCACGACAGACCCGTTGACATATTCCCCCTCATCGCCCACAACGCTATACTGTCTCCAACACAACAGACACGACCGGCAGCGCGCTGGCGAAAGGGGTACGCATGGCAGACTACGTGGCTTATTTCAACGGGGATTGGGTGTCCTTCGAAGACGTGAAGGTGTCGCCGCACGACCGCGGCTTCACCGTGGCGGACGTCGTGTTCGACGTGGCTCGCACGTTCAACGGCAAGAGCTTTCGCATGAAGCAGCACGTCGACCGGCTCTACCGCTCGCTCAAGTTCGTCCGCATTGATCCGGGGCTCTCCCCCGACGAGATGCTGTCCGTCAGCGAGGAGTCCATCGAGCGCAACATGGACCTGCTGCCGGACGCGGGCGACTTCACCGTTCGCCAGTGGGTCACCCGCGGGCCGGGCCGCTGGGCGCACACCGCCGGGCCGCCCACCGTGTGCGTCGAGGTGCAGCGCATCTCGTTCGAGCGCTACGCCGGCCTGTACGCGGACGGCGCCCACGGCGTCATAGCCCGCACCCGCAGCTATCCCGCGGAGTCCCTCGACCCCAAGGTCAAACACTACAGCCGCATGAACTTCAACCTTGCCGAGCTTGAGGCCGCCGACGTCGACGAGTCCGCCTGGCCGATCCTGCTGGACGGGGACGGCAACCTGACCGAGGGCACCGGCTACAACGTGTTCCTGGTGACCGACGGCGTGCTGAGGCTACCCGGCGACAGCACGCTGCTGCAGGGGGTGTCGCGCGGCATGGTGGTCGACCTGGCGCGGCAGCTCGACATCCCCATCGCCGAAGAGGAGCTGCAACCCTACGACCTCTACACCGCCGACGAGGTGTTCTTCTCCGGCACCAGCCCCTGCGTGCTGCCCGTCACGCGGGTCGACCGGCGGGAGGTCGGCGACGGCGCGCCGGGGCCGGTCACCCAGCAGCTTCTCGCCGCGTGGAGCGAGACTGCGGGGCTGGACATAGTGGACCAGGCGATGCGCTTCAGCAGAGGATGACCCGGCCCCTGAGAGGGTGTTTACAACGTCCCTTCCCCCTTGATGGGGGAAGGTTAGAGCCTGCCCCGTACTCGATACGGGGATGGGGGTGAAGTGAAAGTGTTAACACGACTCCCCCTCATCCCGACCTTCTTCCACGAGGAGAGAAGGAACCCTTGACGCCCTTACTCCCGTCAAGGGAGTAGAGGAACATAGGGATTCACCTCTTGAAACACCCTCTTAGTTCAACCGCCCGCGCAGGCGAGACCGAGCGCACCGGGCTGGGCCGCGCGGACTGGCTCGCCGCGGCGGCGCTGGCCGCGATTCTCGCGGCGGCGCTTGGCCTGCGGCTGTACGGCCTGGGCTGGGACGCCGGATTCGACTGGACGCCGCACCCCGACGAGCGCGCGATTCTGTCGAAGACTGTCCAGATCTCATTCCCCTTGGACGACCTGGGGTCGCTGCTCGACGCCGAGCACAGCACCTGGAACCCGCGCTGGTTCCCCTACGGCAGCATGCCTCTGTACGCGCTGGCGGTCGTCCGCTCGATCGCCTCCACGCTCACCGGAGCCGAGCTGCACGACTTGCGACTGATGGCGCGTACCATATCCGCGCTCGCGGACGTGGGCACGGTGGCGATGGTGTTCGTGCTGGGCGCGCGCCTCTACGGCCGGGCCGTCGGCCTGCTGGCGTCGGCGCTCACCGCGCTTGCCGTGCTGCACGTCCAGCTCAGCCACTTCTTCGCCGTCGACACCCTGGCCGCGTTGTTCAGCGTGGCGGCGGTGTTCTTCCTGTACCGTGTGGCGAGACACGGCCTGCCGCGCGACTCTGTCCTGGCGGGCGTGTTCATTGGCCTGGGGCTTGCCACCAAGGTCAGCCTCTTCCCCATAGTGGCCGCCTTCGGCGTCGCCCACCTGCTGCACCTGCTGGGCGCGCTGGACGGAGCCCAATCAGGCTCGAGGTCGTTCTCGCTGCGCTGGTCGGCGGCGCTGATGGGCGTGGCCGCGGGCGCCGTGGCCGCGGTGGCCGTGTTCGTGCTCACCCAGCCCTACGCCGTGCTGGACTGGCACCGCTTCTTCGCCGACGTGACGGAGCAGTCCGAGATGGTGCGCCGCATCCGGGACTACCCGTATACGCGGCAGTACGTGGACTCGACGCCGTACCTGTACCACGCCCGCCAGCTCGCCGCCTGGGGCCTGGGCTGGCCGCTGGGCGTCGTGGCGATTGCGGGGCTGGCGTACACGGCGGTGCGTGGCATGAGACTGGGGCACGGCCTGGCCTACCTCGCGGCGGGGTGGGCCGCACCCGCGGCCATGCTGCTGTTGTGGGACGGCATACTCGCGATCGCGGCCGCCTCCGCCATCGCGCTGGCCGCGCTGATCGCCACGCTCGCGGTGCGCTCGGCGTCGTCCAGGGTGGACGTGCTGCTGCTGAGCTGGGTCGTGCCCTACCTGCTCATCACCGGAGCGTTCGAGGTCAAGTTCCTGCGCTACCTCCTCCCTGTCACGCCCTTCCTTCTGCTGTTCGGCTCCCGGATGCTGTGGGACCTTTGGCGGCGCGCGGGCGAGTGGCGCGGGCGTGCCCCGCGCCTGCTGGCCGCGGGCGCGATAGCGGCGGTGGTCGCCACCACCGCGCTGTACGCGCTGGCCTACGTTCTGGGCGTGTACGGCCAGCCGCTCACGTCGGTGCGCGCGAGCCAGTGGGTCAGAGACAACGCGCCCAGGGGGTCGGTGCTGCTCAAGGAGCACTGGGAGGAGGGGTTGACCGGACTCGGCGGCTACACGATTCGCGAGCTGGAGATGTACAACCCCGACGGCCCCGGCAAGCAGCGTCACGTCGCCGAACGACTTGCCGAGGCCGATTACCTGGTGGTGTACAGCAACCGCCTCTACGGGACCATTTCCCGGCTGCCGGATCGCTACCCGCTCGGTCGCGAGTTCTACCGCCTGCTGTTTGACGGGCAACTCGGATACGAGATCCGGCTGGTCGAGTCGTCCTATCCCAACCTGCTGGGCGTGGGTCTCGTCGATGACACGTTCGGCCGGGCCGGTCTGCCGGAGCCGCCGGCGTCGCGCGGGCAGGCCGACTTCCCCGTCACGCTGCAACTCGGCTACGCCGACGAGAGCTTTACAGTCTATGACCATCCCAAGGTGTTCGTGCTGGAGAACGTCGGGCGCTTAGATTCCGCCCAGATAAGCGCGCTGTTCGACGGTTTGCCCGCGCCCGCGCCGCCGCCCGCGCCCAGCACCCACGACGGCGGGAGAGCCGACGACGTCCTGGGGCTCGTCCTTTCGCCGGAGGACGCCGCCGCGCAGCAGGCCGGAGGCACCTGGAGCGAGATAGTCAGCGTGGACAGCTGGGCCAACCGCGTGCCCGTGCTGGCATGGCTCATCGTGGTCGAGGGCCTGTCGCTGCTCGCGCTGCCCGCCGCGCTGCTGCTGTTCCGCCCCCTGCCCGACAGGGGCTACCTGCTGGTAAAGGCGCTGGCACTGCTGGCGGCGTGCCTCGTGGTGTGGCTGCTGGCCAGCCTGCGGTGGATGCCCTTCTCGCAGGGCGCAATCGGCGTCAGCGTGGCGGTGCTCGCGCTGGCATCGCTGGTGGCGCTCGCGTTGCGTGGCGGCGAGATACGCGCGTTCGTGCGCGAGCGGTGGCGGCTGATAGCGATATGCGAGGCGGTATTCCTGGCCGCCTTTTTCGCGTTCGTGCTGCTGCGGATGGCGAACCCGGACCTGTGGCACCCGTACAGGGGCGGTGAGAAACCCATGGACTTCGCCTACCTCAATGCGGTGCTGCGTTCTACGTTCATGCCGCCCTACGACCCTTGGTTCGGCGGCGGGTATCTCAATTACTACTACTGGGGACAGTTCATAGTCGCCACGCTGATAAGGGCAACGGGAATACAGCCGGCGGTCGCCTACAACCTGGCGGTGCCGACGTTCTTCGCCCTCGCCGTGGGCGGCGCGTTCTCCGTGGTCTACAACCTCGCCGCGAGCGCCCTGCGTCCGGCGCGTGCGGTGGCGGGGGCCGGGTCCCTCTACGTGCGGAGGGCTGCGGGCGTCGAGCGGTCCGCCGTGGCCGCGGGCCTGTGCGGCGCGCTGTTCGTGTGCGTGTTGGGCAACCTCGACGGCGCCGTGCAGCTTGCCGGAGGAGCGTGGCGCTGGCTCGCGTTCGACGCGCCCTTCGGATTCGACTACTGGCGAAGCACCCGCATGATGCCGCCGGACCCGCCCGGCCACGAGATTACGGAGTTCCCGTTCTTCTCGTTCCTTTTCGCCGACCTCCATGCCCACATGATGGCCATACCATTCGCGCTGCTCGCTATCGGACTGTCGCTGTCGGTCGTGCTGGCGGCGCGGCGATTCGGCGCGGTGCGTGAGCGCTGGGACGCGGGCGATCTCGCACGCCTGGCCGCGCTGGGAATCGTGGTGGGCGCGCTGCGGCTCATCAACGCCTGGGACTACCCGACGCAGCTCCTGTTGGCTGCGGCGGCGGTTCTTCTCGCCGAGTACCTGGCCCAGGGCGGGTTTGGGCTGGCGATGCTGGCCCGCGCTGCCGCGAAGTCCCTGCTGGTCTTCGCGGTGGGCTATCTCGCCTTTCTGCCGTTCCACCTCAACTACGAGACGTTCGTCGGCGGCGTTCAGTCCACAACCAACACAACCACCATCTGGCAGTTTCTCGCCATAAGCGGCCTGTTCGTGTTCGTCATAGGTTCGTTCGCGCTGGTCGAGGCCAGATCGCTCGCCGCCGTCCTGCGTCCGCCGCCGGCCATTTCGCGACTGTTCCGGCTGCGCGACGGCGTGGATCGCCGGCGGATCGCCGCCCCCGCAGTGGCCGCGTTGGTGGCGGCTCTGCTAGCCGTGGCGGCGCTCTCTGACGAGGTCGGCGGCACAGTCCCGCTGGTCGCGGCGCTGCTCGTGCTCACGGGAGCGGTGTGCGCCGCGCGGCTGCGGCAGATGCGTGGCGACGCGGCGCAGTTGGCGTTCGCCGGGCTGTTGGCGTGCACTGCCCTTGCGCTGGTGGCCGGGCTTGAGTTCGTGCGCGTCGAAGACGACATCGACCGCATGAACAGCGTTTTCAAGTTCTACCTGCAGGCGTGGACGCTCCTGGCTCTCGCTTCGGCTTTCCTGCTGTGGCGCATGGTGACACGCTGGCGCGCGTCCGGGGCGCGGCTCGCGTCGCCGGCGGTCGCCTGGGCCGTCGCTGCCGTCGTGCTGGTGCTGTGCGCCGCGGTGTACCCAGTGCTGGGCACCCGCGCGCGTCTCGCCGACCGGTTCGACACCCGTGACGCGCCTCTGACGCTGGACGGCACCGAGTACGCGAGCGGGACGGTGTACCGCGACATGGAAGGTACCATCGACCTGGAGGCCGACTTCGAGGGCATTCGCTGGCTGCTGCAAAACGTGGAAGGCTCGCCCATCACGCTGGAGGGACAGACGCCGCTCTACAGGTGGGGCGGCCGGGTGAGCGTGTACACGGGCCTGCCGGGCGTAGTGGGCTGGGAGTGGCACCAGATACAGCAGCGGGGAGTACACGGCCGGGATGTGAGCCGCCGAGTCGACGACGTAGACACAATCTACTCCACCCGGAACGCGCAAGAGGCCGCCGGGCTGCTTCGGAAGTACAACGTCAGCTACGTGTACGTTGGCCAACTGGAGCGGCTGTACTACCCGGAGGCTGGCATACGCAAGTTCGATGACGGCATGGCCGGTGTGCTGGAGAGGGTTTACGCGGGCGAACTGGCGACCATCTACCGAGTGGTACGCTGAAGCCTGCCACGGCCCATACCACGAGTGCCGGGGAGTCCTGTACACGGCACGGATGCTGGTCGGGGTGGCCGGGATTGAACCGGCGGCCTCCTGCTCCCAAAGCAGGCGCGCTCCCTCTGCGCCACACCCCGACGTCCCAACACGTTCGATTATAGATTGGCCAACACAGGCGAGCAAGGCAAAAATAAACGCCCCCCAGCTAAGGGGGACGTCGGCCCAGAGATGCGATCTCTGGGGGGGATGATACCATTTTAGCGCAATACGTCGGGTTGTCAATGCCAAAAGCAGGACATTCCGAATGCAGCGTGTGAGAATGTACGTCGACGGATTCAACCTGTTCTACGGCCATAGAGCCAGGCGCTGGAAGCGTTACTACTGGCTCGACCTCCGCCGCCTTGCTGCCCCGGCCCTACGACACCACTATCTCCAGGCGGCAGTGGTCGCTTGGTCCCCACTCATGCAACTCATTGATTGCTCGAACGCTCACGGAGTCGGCCATACTCTGCGAGGCGAAGACAAAGTCCAATTGTCGTGTGGCGCCGGCTGGGTCTGCCGTTGGGCGGTACGTGGGGACATTCTTGCTCTCACGGGGCAGTTCCTCCGGCCACGGTTGCGCCATCCGGCCACCCGGGGCTTGAGGGCCAACGAAAGGCATCCCCAGCGCCTCCATCCTCTCGAACACGCTTCCGTAGCGCCCGGCCCAGTACTCGCTACCATTATCCCCATAACCATATAGAAGATTGAGGTCTCCAGCGGCCAGTACTCGGTGCCCGTCCTGGGTGCCAATAAACACGGAGAGGTCCGAAACCAAGCGATGGGCCGAAGCGTCTGGCACGATCCAGCTTCCGCGCACCGAAGAGTGGGGGTTTTCCCAGAAGGAATACATGGAGACAGCAATGAACGGCTCGACCCCATCTGCTTTCACGCGGGCGGCCGTGAGTGTTCCCAAACGGCTTACTCCAAGCTCACCCGAATCTGCTTGCCCGACTGGCTTTGCCGTAATCCATTCCACTTCGGCGCGCTGGGAAAGGTTGGCGATAGCAGTGCGGGCTTGCCACCCGGGCCACCCAGCTGTGTACCAGACTGCGGGGTCGACGCCAATTCGCTTGGCGACCTGATGAGGCGGCGCGGCAGCTTCCTGCAACAAGGCTACGTCCGCGTCCATTGTAATCAGGGAATGCCAGGGAGCTATCATACCCGCGATGTTCCAGGAGACAATTTTCACGGTCACTGAGCTGTTCCCTTGTTCATACCTATGTGTATTCCGAACTTATCGCAGTTTCAAGCCTGGTTCGCGCGGCGCACCACCTCAGCCTTCTCAGCGTCGCGGGCGGCGCAGCGCTCCCACATCTCCAGCGTCAGCCGCGCGCGCTCGTCCACCGGCACGTCGATCATCATCCCGGTGCCGGGGTAGGGTATGGCCGCCGTGCCCCTGGCGATGGCGTCGGCGAACAGCCGGCGGGTCTCCTGGTAGAACTCCAGCCGTTCCTCGGTGGGCGTCTGGGCGCGGTTTACCGGCTCGACCCACGAGGGATGCGGGCATATGGTGGCGGCGAACCCCAGGTTCTTGCCCCTGAGCGCGAGCCGGTGTATGTCATCGGCGTCGTCGAACCGGGGCAGCACGCCGTAGGGGTGGCTCACACCGACCGGCTGGACCTTGGCGGCGCGCGTCTCGATGACGATGCGGCCCTTGGCGTAGCTGAAGGGGTCGAACTCCTCGCAGGGAGCTATGCCCAGGGCGCGACACAGCGCCGGCTCGTCCAGGCCCACCGCGGATACCCTCGCGCTCGCGGCGATGATCTCCCGCACGTTCCAGACGCCCCGGGCTGTCTCCAGCAGCACAACTATCTGCAGGTGGCCCTCCGGGATCCCCTTACGAGCCTCCACTTCGCCCAGGATAGCGTCGGCACGCGCCACGTCCTCGGCGCATCCGGCCCCACCCAGCACGATGCCGCGAAGCCCCGGCACGGCGGCGGCCTCGACGTCGGCGTACAACAGAGCCTTGTTGACGCGCACGAACACCTCAGCGGCGCCCCTGCCAGCGACAGGGATGGCACGCGACAGCGACGCGCGCGCCTCGGCCTTGCGCGCGTCGGGCACGGGGCCGGCCAGGTCGATGATGACCGCGTCGGCCTTGTGCGTCCACGACGCCGCGACGTCGTTTTCGTCCAGCGGAGATATGACCAGGTAGGAGCGTCGAACGAACGGTTCCATTTGATTTCCTTCTTTTGGGGCCAGTACGTGGCCGGTCTTGAACGGCGGCGGTTACACCACTCTTGGGCGGCCCGTGGCTTGGTTAGCCTCCCGCCTCTTCCGCGGCCAGGGATGCCGCGCGCTTTGCGGATTTCTCGGCGTCTCTCTTGGCGCAGGCGGCGGCCCAGTCGATGATCTCTCGCGCTCTCGCGGCCTCGTATGCGTCCACCGTCTCCCCGTCCAACTCGGCCTCCACCTCGCCGCGTGCGTCTATCTCCTCAAACAGGTCGAGCACGCGCCGGGCGCGTTCCACCTCCTCCGGCGGAGGTGTCAGTCCGATGTTTTGGGGCTGCACCACGTTTGGGTGCAGGCCGCCACCGGACCTGAATCCGGCCTTGCGGTTGGCGATGGCTTGCTCGAGCGTCCTGTCGCCGTCGGTTACGCTGCCGGAGGTGTCGGTCATGTAGACGCCGCCCGCGCGGTTTTGGCCCAGCGCCATGGCGATCAGCTCACCCTCGCCACGGTTGTAGAAGAACTGGTCGAAGCCTACAAACATCTCCAGACCCATATCCATGGACATGTCGTAGCCCGTGCCGGGGGAGAAGTTCTTCACGCGCGGGCTGCTGGCGGCTATCTCGTATGAGTTGGCCACGCCGAGAGTCGTCTCGATCATGGCGTTGATCTCGATGGTGCCCGGCCGTATGCCACGCTCGCGCTCCAGCCGGGTGATGATGGCGTCCACCTTGCGAATCTGTTCGGCGTGATCAGTCTTGGGGTGGGATATGCGGCTCACTCCCGGGCGCACGGCCGCGTCAAGGTCGGCCTCCGGGTAGGCGCAGTTTATGCGCACCGAGACCTCGGCGCCGCCCTTCTGGCCTATCAGAATGGCCTTGGGCAGCACCGCACGGGCGTTGTCTTTTTCCGACTGCGGCACCGAGTCCTCAAGGTCGTAGTCCAGGCTGTCGCTGTGGCGCAGCCATGAGCTCTTTACGAAGCGCTCCGTGTTCACGGGCATCATAAGCCCCGAACGCCTGACCCTTGTCGTCATCGCGGTCCCTCCTGTGTGCTGGATTGTGCGCGGTCACCGCCCTTGTGGTGACGGTTCGAGAACGCGCCCCTACGCTTCCACCCTCAGGCTGTCGCGGTCTTTGCACGCCTCAGCCCAGGCCAGGGTGTCGAGTGCGATTGCGCGCTCGTCGGAGCTGGCATTCGGGTCGATCGCGGCGCCTGTTGCCTGCGCGACCTCGCCGGCAGTGGGCGTGAAGCCCTCGTTCAGGGCACGCGCCTGGTCCGCGCGGATGCAGAGCGCGCCGCGAAAGCCCGCGCGGCGTCCGTCCACGGCGGCGCGCAGTGTCTCCTCCGGTGTCGCGGCCAGTCCGCGGGACGTGGCGCGCCACCAAGCGCCAATAGGACGCACGCCGCAGGCGTTGGCGACGATTATCAGCCGCTGGTTCAGGTAGGGCAGCAGGTGCAGTTCGCCCGAAGGCTCTTCCCGTAAGTCCATCGTGAGGTCGGCGCGTCCCAAGCTCACCGAGCGCATCCTGGCGCTGGCGGTGATCAAATCCTCGGCGTCCCAGTTGGCGCGTCCAGTGTCGAGGCTAAGGTGAATCTCCAGCGCCTGCTCGGGTCCCCTGGGGTCATCTGCCTCGAGTATTTCATCCAACGG
Organism: Dehalococcoidia bacterium; assembly: GCA_965262385.1. Taxonomy (GTDB): domain Bacteria; phylum Chloroflexota; class Dehalococcoidia; order Lucifugimonadales; family CATOSD01; genus CATOSD01. Next base: position 1,854,514 of record CBDHFB010000016.1, read on the forward strand.
AGGCGGTCTGACGACGCCGCGCGCCGCCTCGAATTCGCCGAGAAGCCGGTCGGCCTCTCGCACCTGCTCGGCGGTGGTCAGTCCGGGTAGCACCACGCCGTGCAGACCGCGCCACACCGACGCGGCGAAGTCCGCGTACAGCAGCTCGGGGTCGCAGCGCACGTACACCTCCGAACCGCGGGCACGCATTTCGGAGATCGCATCCTTCACGCGCGCCCTCGCCTCGTGCTTCTTCGTTTCGTGCACCGTGTCCTGGAGGTCCAGCACCACCACGTCGGCGCCGCTGTCGGCCGCGGCGGCCAGGCGCGCGTCGTCGTTGGCGGGAGCGACCAGCCACGACCTTTGAACCCTGTTTCGCATAACCTGCCCTCCGTTCTAGGTTAGCCCGCCCTCAGGCGAGCCTCGAAATCTGTTCTTCGGTGAGTCCCACTTCGCCGCCGAGCACTTCAGAGTTGTGCTCCCCCAAACACGGCGCCGGGCGGCCGTCCGCCATCGGGTTGCGGCCGTCAATCAGAAAGCCTGGGCCGGGGTAACGCAGGGCGCCGGCAAGCGGATGATCGATGCCGACGAAGGTGCCGCGCTCGGCCAAGTGAGGGCACTCGGCGACCTCTTCGGGGCTCTGCACCACGCCCACGACCAGGCGGCGGTCCATGGCCTGCGTCATGAACTCATGGGCGTTGCGATGGCGCAAATTGGATTGCACAATCTCGAGCAGATCGGCGGCGTGCTCCGCCCTGCCGCGCGGCGTGGCGAACCTGGGATCGAGTAGGCGCGGCTCGTCCAGGAAGTCGGCCCACGTCTGCATAGGGTTGCCGCCGGTACCCGCGGTGGTGAGCGTAACGTCGCTGTCCGCCGTGGGCAGGTGCATGCCGTCCATCACGTTGCCCTCGCCGAACCCCCGGCCCGCGATAGCGCCGGTGTAGCTGTACTGGTGGATGAAGGCAGGCGGTGTGCTCACCACCGCCTCCATGATGGACACGTCGATATGCTGGCCTTCGCCGGTTTCCTCGCGCTGGAGTATCGCGCCCATCACGGCTATAGCGGCGTTGCGCGCCGCGGCCACATACGTCTGCTCCAGAGCGGTGCCCATCGGCGCGCGGTCCGATTCACCGGTAGTGTACAGAAAGCCGCCCACGGCCTGGGCCACGAGGTCGCTGCCCTTGTAGGCGCTGTAGGGTCCGGTCCGGCCAAAGGGGGTTATGGACACGACGACAATCCCCGGATTGAGAGACCGCAGAGTATCGTAGCCCAGGCCGAGGTCATCGAGACCGCCCGGCGCGAAGTCCTCCACCAGGATGTCGCGCCCGGCGACAAGCCTGAGCAGCGCCTCTCTGCCATCGTCCGAGCCGGCGTCCAGCGTCACGCCGCGCTTGTTATTGTTGTAGGCCAGAAACTGGGAGCTCTGCCCGTCGCCGGACGCGCCCTCCAGGAAAGGCGGCTCTCGCCTCGCCGGGTCGCCTGCGGGCGGCTCCACCTTCACCACGTCCGCGCCCTGGTCCGCCAGCAGCTTGGCGCAGAAGGCGCCAGCCGGCGTGGCGCTCAGCTCCACCACGCGAATGTCGTTCAGGATGCCTGTCAAGTGTCGTTACTCTCCCTATCGGGTCTTGCCGCCAGCGGGCGGTTCGCGAACCGCCCCTACGTTTGCGCGGCGGCCATCGCCTCCGCCGCCCGCTGCCTGTAATCGGGGGCGTAGTGCCGCGACGCCGCACCATCGCGGGGCGGGTCGGTGGGCGGCTTGTCGAGCACCTCGGGCCGCGTGGAGAGCACGCCCTCGTCGACCAGGCGCTGGATCTCCTCGTCGGTGTGCCCGCCCATATCGCGCAACACGCTCAGGTTGTGCTGGCCGAGCGAGGACGCGAGGTCCAGTGAGAGCGGTATGTCGGGCGCACGGAAGGGGCGGCCGGCGAACACTCTCGGCCCGACCTGCGGGGAGTTCGGGTTGTCGAAGACCTCGAAGTAGCCGCGCCGCCACAGGTGTTCGTCGGACACCAGGTCCTTGGCGGTGTTAACAGGGCCGGAGGGCACGCCATGGGACTGGAGCAGGTGGAATAGCTCTTGGCAGTCGTGCTCCGCGGTCCACTGGGCGATGTGCGAGTCCAGCGATTGTCGCTTGGCGTGGCGGGCCTCCGCGGTGTCGAACGACGCGTCGCCGGCCCAGTCCGGCTCGCCCATCGCGCGGCGCAATGAGCGCCACTCGTCGTCGTCGGAAACTGCGATGGCTATCCAGCGGTCGTCCCCGCGGCAAGGGTAGACATTGTGGGGCGCCTTCCACAGGTGGGATGGTCCGAGCCTGGGGCGGGACACGCCGCGTTGCGCCTCGAGAATTGCGGGCGCGACGCAGGAGACGCCCGTCTCGTACATGCTCAGGTCGATCCGCGCGCCCTGGCCGGTCTTGCGCTTGCGGTAGAGCGCCAGCAGCAGCGCGTATGCCACGTTGAGGCCGCCGGTATGGTCCATGTAGTTGGCGCTGGCGCGCAGCGACGGCCCGCCCTCGTAGCCAGTCAGGTACGACAGGCCGCACGCGGCGTCGACGGTGCGGGCGCGGGCGCCATAGGCTTGCCACGGACCGGTGTGGCCGTATGCGGTGCAGCTTAGCGTGATGATGTCGGGCTTCACGACAGCCAGCGAATCGTGGTCCAGACCGTAGCGCCTGGTGGTGCCTGGGCGAAAGTTGTCCGTCACCACATCGGCGTTCTCAACGAGCCTCAGGAAGGTCTCCCTGCCCAGCGGGTGCGCCACCTGCAGACAGATGCTCTGCTTGTTGCGCGCCCAGTAGGCGAAGGTGCCGCACTCGTTCCACCACTCCTCGCCAGGCGTGCCCTCCGGGAAGGGGCCGGAGCGGCGGTCGTTCATGTGCTCCGCGCTCTCGACGCGGACGACCCTCGCGCCGAAATCGGCGAGAAACGCCGTGCCCCAGGGCAGCACGTGCACCTGCTCGAGCGAGAGCACGCGGACGCCTTCGAGTGGCTTGGGGTTGGTCATGCGGAGCCTCCTAGAGCGGGCCGGGCGACTACTGTGCGGGGAAGGTCGATATGGGCTGCACTTAGCCGATGGGCGATACCTCCTCGATCAGCCCCAAGAACTCCCTCACCTCCTCCAGCCCCTGCTCGACATCCTCATCGGTGTACCAGCCCTCGTAGAAGTTGGTGTGCAGGCCACTCGCCAGTCGAAACAGCTCACGGATTCTGGGCTGTCCAGATCCCTCGGCGATCCTGCCCGCTACTTTGAACAGGTCGCCGTGCCTTTCGTGTCGCCAGCCGCGCTGCTCGGCGATTGCCTTCACCGTATGGGCCGCCGCTCCCCAGCCCTTTTCGGACGCCTGCAAGACGTCACCGGCGCGAAACTCCTGTCCGGCCTGTTCGAGCAAACGCCGGCTCGCCTCTATGTGAAAGTCGACCGTTGCCAATGTAAGCCTCTTGCGGGACATCCAGAATGCATAGTTGCACCACCTAGTATGAAGCCAGCGGACGCCGCTCGCAAGCGGGAGCGGCGCGGGCACCTGCAAGCGGTTTGCAAACCGCACCCACTGCCGCCGTGCTACGACGGCTGCGGGCGGGCGGGCGGCAAGAGTGCTATAATCGCGCCCGCGGGCACCAAGCTAAACCACAAGGAGACGCCATGGCCAGCATGATCGAAGAACGCTATCTGGAACTACACCCGAAGTCTGCCCTGATGTCCGATAAGTCCGTTGAGCTGTTCCCGGACGGCGTTACGCACGACGGTCGCAAGTTCAGTCCCTTCCGGGTCTACATGGACCACGGCCTGGGCCCCAGAAAGTGGGACATCGACGGCAACGAGTACATCGACTACCGCACCGGACACGGTGCGATGATCCTGGGGCAGGCGCATCCGGCCATCGTCAAGGCCGTCTCCGAGCAGGTCGCCAAGGGCACGCACCTCAGCGCCTCCACCGAGAACGAGGTGAGGTGGGGAACGCTAGTCAAGGAACTCGTGCCGTCCGCCGAACGGCTGCGCTTCGTCAGCTCCGGCACCGAGGCGATGATGATGACCTTCCGCATGGCGCGCAGCCATTCGGGCAAGAGCAAGATCGTCAAGTTCGAAGGCGCTTTCCACGGATGGGCCGACGGGCCGTTCGTGGGAGCGGCGAACGACAGCCCGGAGGGCGGCATACCCCGCCAGGTGCGCGAGACGATGATCGTGCTGCCCTACGACATAGCGGCCGTGGAGCGCACGCTGGACGAGGACGACGACGTCGCGGCGGTGGTGTTCCAAGGAAACCAGGTCATCCACCCGTCCTTCCTTGAGCAGCTCAGAGAGGTCACACGCCAAAAAGGTGTCATCCTGATTTTCGACGAGGTCGTAAGCGGCTTCCGGTTCTCTCGAGGCGGGTGCCAGGGACTGTACAACGTGATTCCCGACCTTACGGGCATGGCCAAGATACTGGCCGGCGGGCTTCCCGGCGGCTGCGTTGCCGGGCGCGCCGACATAGTGAACACGGTAGGCCCGGGCCGAATCGCACACCCGGGCACGTTCAACGCCAATCCGCTGTCCGCGGCGGCAGGGGCGGCAGCGCTGGACCTGTTGGCCAACGAGCCGATCAACGCGATGGCGGACGAGAGGGCGCAGCAGCTCAAGAACGGCCTGAACGAGTTACTGACGAAGATGGAGATTCCGGGCTGCGCATACGGCGTGTCGTCGATAGTGCACATGCGGCTGGGCGTTCCGCACGAGTGCGACAAGGTGTACTGCGAGGCGGGCGAGCAGGCGATGATGACGGCCGCGGGCAACGACGCGACTCATCTGCTCAACCAGGCCACCATAAACGAGGGCATCTGGGGGAACCCAACCAGCTTCATCCTGTCCGCCACGCACTCCGAGGCCGACGTCGACCTCACGCTGGAGAAGTACGAGACCGCCCTGGGCCAAGTGCGCGCCGAGGGCAAGATCTAGCGGGTCGAGCCGCCTCCCTCGGTGACTCGCGGGCGCTCAGCTCTCCCTTGAAGGGCCGATAGGGTGGATGCCGAGAACGTCCATCGTTGGGTGTCGTCCTTCACCCCCATCCTAACCTTCCCCCATCGAGGGGGAAGGTACTGTGTGTCGCGCGTCCAGTGGGCGGGTTTGAAACCCGCCCACTACGGGTGAGTAGAGGCCGTCGGCGTTGTATCTCCCTCGGCGGCGGCTCGGAATGACGTTGGAAGCGGCCGCTAGGAGCCGAAGATGTTGCCCTGGTTCATCATGCGGCGCATCTGGCGGGAGCCCCGGCCCGACGTCATCTGGCGCAGCGTCTTCTGCATCTGGCGGAACTGGTTCAGCAGCATGTTCACGTCCTGGGGCGTGGTGCCGCTGCCGCGTGCTATGCGCCGCCTGCGGCTGCCGCCGATAAGCTCGGGCCTGCTGCGCTCCTGCGGCGTCATCGAATAGATGATCGCCTCCACCTTCTTCAGTTGTCCGTCGTCCACCTCGGCGCCGGACAGCTTGCCCTTCAGGCCGCCCATGCCCGGGATCATCTCCAGGATCTGGCTCAGCGGGCCCATGCTCTTGAGATGCTGTAGCTGCGTCAGGAAATCTTCCAGGTCGAACGTCGCCTGGCGGATCTTGCGCTCCATATCCAGCGCCTGCTCTTCGCTGATGGTCGTCTGCGCCTTCTCAATCAGCGTCAGCACGTCGCCCATGCCCAGGATGCGCGACGCCAGCCTGTCGGGGTAGTACGCCTCCAAGGCGTCGACGCGCTCGCCCGTGCCGATGAACTTGATGGGCACGCCGGTGGCTGCGGTTATGGACAGCGCCGCTCCGCCTCTTGCGTCGCCGTCCATCTTGGTAAGCACAAGACCGGTGATGCCGATGCGCTGGTGGAACTCCTGCGCCGCGTTCACCGCGTCCTGGCCCGCCATCGCGTCCACCACCAGCAGAGTCTCCACGGGCGACACAGCCGCCTTCACCTGCTCCAGCTCGGCCATCAGCTCGTCGTCCATCTGGAAGCGGCCCGCGGTGTCCACGATCGCCCACGCCGCGTTGCGCTCCGCGGCGCGGCGCACGCCATCGCGGGCCACGTCTGGCGTGTCCGGCGTACCCGTGGCGCGGTACACTTCCACGCCAACTTGCTTGCCGAGCGTCTCCAGTTGTTCGGGCGCTGCGGGGCGCTGCAGGTCGGCGGCCACGAGCAGCACGTCCTGGCCCTGCTGCGACAGGTGGCGGGCAAGCTTCGCCGCCGTCGTGGTCTTGCCCGAGCCGTTCAGCCCCACCATCATCGCCACCGAAGGACGGCGCGAACTGGTCTCCAGCCTGTGCGAGCCGCCATCCAGCGTGGAGGTCAGCTCGTCGTTGGTGATCTTCACCACCTGCTGGCCCGGGCTGAGGCTCTTGAACACCTCCTCTTGCAGGGCACGCTCGCGTATGCGGCCCACAAGGTCGCGGGCCACGCGGAAGTTGACGTCGGCTTCCAGCAGCGCAAGCCGCACCTCGCGCAACGCCTCGTCGACGTCACGCTCGGTCAGGGTGCCCTTGTTACCCAGGCGCTGGAACACGCCGTTGAGCTTTTCGGTGAGGACTTCGAACATAGTTAGTTGGTCGGTCAGTCAGTATGTCAATATGTCGGTTGGTCAGTTGGTTGGTCGGTCAACTCTTAGTGGTCAGACTGATAACTGACCTACTGACAAACTGAACCACTAACCCACTAACCGACGCTCTCGACCATGTCGCTGAGTATGGCGGACATCAGCCGGACGCCGGCGATGGCGCGCGAGTACTCCATGCGCGTCGGGCCTATGGCGCCCACGGCGCCATAGGCCCGGTCGGGTATGCCGTAGCCGCACAGCACCACGCTCAGAGGCGAGAGCGCGTCCCCGCTGTTCTCGTGGCCAATCACTACCTTCACCACTCCGCCGCCAGGCCGCTCGCCCAGTATCTCCTTCACCAGCGAGCCGTCCTCCACGCCCTCCACCAGCGAGCGCATCCGGTCGTTGTGGGCGAACTCCGGCTGGCTCAGCAGGTTGCGCAGACCATCCACGTAGTAGTCCCTGTAGATGGCCGTGTCCTCTTCCCGCAGGATAACCAGCGTCGCGTCGATAACGTCGTCCTCCAGGGGCGTCGAGTCCGGGTCGAGTGCCTCTATCTCGCTGCGAGTGAGCCCGGTTATGCGACTTTTGACCCTGTTGACCGAGGCTTCGAGCTCTTCGGGGGGCGACGGCTTCTGCAAGCGGATGAGCTGGCGCCTCAGGCCAGCCTGCTCGAGCACCACGATGAGCATGGCCAGGATGTCGCGGATGGGCACCAGCTCGACGTGCTTGACGCGAGGCTGCGTGGCCATGGGGAAGGTGGCGATGGCCATGTTGCCGACAATCTTCGCGAGGACCGCCGCGGCGACGTTGGCCCACTCGTCGATCTCACGTTCGATGTGGCTGAGCTCGAGGCGCACGGCAGCCTGGACTTCGTAGGGTAGGTGGGCGTCCTCCAACGTGAGGATGGACTCGACGTAGAAACGATAGGCCTTGTCGAGGGGCACGCTGCCGGCCGAGGTGTGGGGACGTGTGAGGTAGTCGCGGTCTTCGAGATCGGCGACGTCGTTGCGGATCGTGGCCGGGCTTACGCCCAACTCCCGATGGCGCGCGATTCCGTCGGACGATATCGGCACCGCCGTGGTGATGTAGTCGTTGACGATGAGTCTCAGAATGGTCTCTTGGCGTTGCGTAACCATGGGACCCGCCCAGCGTTGCGCGGGCCGCGGCGGGCGATTCCGCGCCGCCGAGCGCGCAAGGTACAAGTTCTATTGGAATTAGGTCAGTCTAGCACACGGGAGCGGAGGTGGGTAGTGGTAGAAGGCCGTCGGCGGCACCGGAAGGGCGGGCGCGCCGCACATCCGGTGTGGTCCGGAGCTTAGCCGTGCGCCTCTCACGAATGCTGGTCCGCTCTCCGGGAAGAGTCTCCTCCGCCGGTGGTTAGAAAAACCCGCGAGAGCCCCGCAGGCGCGGGTCGAGTATGTCCCGCAGGCCGTCGCCGGCCAGGTTGAACGCCAGCACCGTAAGCGTAATCGCGGCGCCGGGCCAGAACATGAGCCATGGATTGCGAGACATGAAGTTGCGCGCCTCGCCCATGATGTTGCCCCACGTCGGCGTGTCGGGGTTGACGCCCACGCCCAGGAAGCTGAGCCCCGACTCGATGAGAATCGCGAGCGCGGTAACGAAGCTCGCCATCACCACCACCGGCGCTATCATGTTGGGGCGTATGTGGCGAAGCATTACGCGCGGCGCACTGGCGCCTATAGCGCGCGCCGCGTCCACGAACGGTTCGTTGACCAGGCTCAGCACCGACGAGCGCGCCACGCGGATGGTGCCGGGGGCGAGCACGATGCTGAGCGTGATGATGATGTTGAACACCGTCGCGCCCAGCAGGGTCATAATCGCTATGGCCAACAGAAACGCCGGCATCGCCATTATCCCGTCGACCACCCGCATGATGATCTTGTCCGCGAGCGGGTAGTATCCGGTGATCAAGCCCACGACCATGCCGCTCACGGTCGTCAGGAAGGCGACGCCAAAGCCCACCACAAGCGCCACGCGCCCTCCCGACAGCGTTCGCGAGTAAAGGTCGCGGCCGAAGCCGTCGGTGCCGAATAAGTGGTTTAGCGACGGCCCTTGCAGCCTGTCTGGCACGTTGGGGGCTTTGGGGTCGTGCGTCGAGAGCACAGGCGACAGGAAGGCCGTCAGCACCATGAACGCCAGCAGCCCGACGGCAGTGGCCATGGCGGGATTGCGCACCGACAGCCGCAGCCCCGCCCTGAGGTACGCCGACGGCCTGAAGGTCGCGACGATGGCGCCCGATGCGGGCGCACCGGCGCCCCGCGCGCTTCCGGGAGTGTTCATGTGTACCGTATTCTTGGGTCCAGGTAGCCGTAGGCCAGGTCGACTATCATGTTCACGAAGACGTACACCAGCGTGGCCAGGATAAGCAGCGCCTGCACCACCGGGTAGTCGCGCACGAGAATGGACTGGGCGATGAGCGCTCCGAGTCCGGGGATCGCGAAGAAGGTCTCCGTAATGATGGCCCCGTTGAGCAGCGCCGCCACCCCGAGCCCTATGACCGTGAGGATGGGCATCGATGCGTTCTTCAGGGCGTGGCGCAGCACCACTACCTGTTCCGTGAGGCCCTTCGAGCGGGCGGTGCGTATGTAGTCCTGGCGCATCACTTCCAGCATGGTGGACCGCGTCATCCTGGCTATCAGCGCCACCAGGCTTATGCCCAGCGTCACGCACGGCAGCACCAGGTGGCGCGCGTAGGCCACGATGCCGTTGTCGAAGCTGGTGTACCCGAGCACGGGCAGAATTCCCAGGTTGAGGCTGAACAGCCAGATGGACAGGAAGGCCAGCCAGAAGACCGGCATGGCGAAACCGACGGAGGCGAACAGGATGACGGCGCGGTCTATCCAGGTGTTGGACTTCCAGGCGGCGAGCACGCCGAGGGGCACTCCCACCACGACGGCGAACACCTCGCTTACGATGGCTACAACCACCGTGGGCGTCAGCCGCTGCATGATGATCTCGGACACCGGCACACGACTGCCCACGGACTCGCCGAGGTCGCCGCGCACCAGCTTACCGACCCACGTGAAGAACTGAACGGGGACCGGCTTGTCGAGGTCCAGGGACACACGGATCGCCTGCATCTGCTCCGGCGACGCCTGCTCCCCGGCTATCAACTGGGCCGGATCACCGGGGGCGAGGCGAAGCAATGCGAAAACGAAGACGACGACGAGAATCAGTACCGGTATCGCCGACAGCAGCCTCGTCGCGATATATCGCTGCATGGCGTCCTATCTTCTGCTGGCGTCCTTCCAGTACATTCCGGGGAAGTACGGACCGTTGACTATCGTGTGCTGGTAGCCCTCCAGGTCGGTGCTCATCGGGTGCATGAAGAAGAACATGCCCAGCGGGATGTAGGGCGGGTCCTCGAAGGCCACCCTCTGCATCTCGTCGTAGATCCTGAGCTGATCATCGAAGGTGGCCGCCTTGGCCAGTTCACCCTGCAGCGCGAAGAAATCGTCGCTATGCCAGAATCCGAGCTGGCCGTCGTACTCCAGGAATCGGTTGGCTATTGGCGAGAAGTGCCAGGTGCTCAGCCAGCTTGTCGATATGTGCCAGTCCCGGTTTTCGAGCTGCACTTCCCTGTCGGCGAGCACGATCGCGCTGGACGCGGCGGGGTCCACCGGCTTCAGCGTCACGTTGAACCCCACAGCCTCCATCCTGGGCTTGAGCAGGGTTGCTATGACGTGGCCGATTCGGAACTGGACCTGGTCCAGCAGTATGATCTCTTCGCCGTCGTAGCCGGCCTCGGACATGAGGCGCTTGGCCTTCTCGTTGTCCTTCTGGTTGTAGTACTCGGGCGCGACCGACCTGCCGAATGCGGTGCCGCAGGCCCAGAACGAGTCGCACAGCGTCCACAGGTCGGGCGGGCCGGCGAGGGCAGTCATCATCTCCTCGGGGTCGATTACGGCTGCAATAGCCTGGCGCAGCTTTCTGCCCTCGGGCGTGTTGTCGAGCGGCGGGTACAGCTTCTGGATCCAGAACAGGGGCTGTCCGCCGGGCTTGGCGAAGTAGAGCTGAACGTCGGGAACCTGGACGAGCCCGTTATAGAAGTCGGTGTCTATCGAGTGCAGGAAGTCCATCTCACCGCTGGTGATCGCGGCTACGCGCACCTCCTGGTCCGGTATCTCGGTGGCGTCCAGCACGTCAAAGTAGGCGATCTTCGCGCCGGAAGTGCTGTCGCCCGTCTCGGAGCGCGGCACGTAGTTCTCGAACCTTTCAAGCCGCAGCTTGTGGGTGACCTGCCACTCGGCGAAGACGTAAGGGCCGGAGCCGACGTGGGTGATCACCGGCTCGCTGCCGGGGATCATCGCCTCGTCGATGGGGTGGATCACCGGCACGGGGCCGTCGCCCTTGCCCAGGGCGGGAATGAACACGCCGTTGGGCTCGCTGAACTCGAACGCCATCGTCTTGTCGTCCACCTTGTCCGACCTGAGCAGCGTGGGGTTGATGAAAGGCCCGTAGGAGTCGGCGTTACGCCAGCGGTCGAACGATGCGAGCACGTCCTCGACCGTGACGGGCCGGCCGTCGTGGAAGGACTGGCCGTCCCGGAGCGTCAGCACGAAGCGCTTGCCGCCGTCCTCGACGGACCAGCTCTCCAGCGCCTGCGGGTGGAGCGCGCCGTCCTTGTCCCAGGCCAGCAGCGTGTCGTAGACCATGAACGACAGGCCGTTGACCAGCGCCAGGCTGCTTGTGGGGTCTGTGGTGGTGAAGCTGTGCGACGGCACCCACCTGAGCGTGCCGCCGTACCTGTCGTCGTCACCAGGTTCCGGCATCGTCATCGCGGCGGCCTGCGTGGGGGTCGCCCGCGGGGCCGCGGGCATGGCCGTAGCGGCGGCCGGCGCGGCGGGCACGGGCGTAGGGTCGGTCTGCGCAGGCAGCACACCGCCGAGCGACGGCGTGGGCGCGGCCGGAGGCGTCGCCGTTGGCGTTGGCTCCGCGGGCTCTTCCGCCGATCCGCAGGCCACGGCAAGCGCAGACAGCAGCATCGCGGCCCCCACAATCCAGAGCCACTTCAGTTGCGAGCGTTCGAACGAAACCACGTTACAGCCTCCTGTGTTGCCGTTCCCGGCCAACGCGCCGCTCGAACCGGGATAGCCCCGAACACTGGCGGCTGCGTGTGGCGAAGTGTACTTCTCACGGTAGGCAAAGTCAAAGCTGACTGCAGCGAGCGAGACTGTTTCAGATTGCCAGATCCTGTTGCCGAAATGCCCCCGCTCCCCTGGGTTCCGGCTCGCGGGCCGGAATGACGGTTGTACGGCGGGCGGAATGACGATTATGTACTGGCAGGCGTCCGGGTGGGCCGGTCCGAGCGGGCGATGCGGGGCCTCGGGCCGCCTCTGGGCGAGGTTTTCGACGAAAAGTGTGCCATTTTGGGACATTCTGTGTCATTCCCTAGCTGGGGGCGCTACCGAAACGAGATGGAATGAAACGCTGACAAGAAGGATTTATACGCGAAAGTCACATTATATGACGGAAATGAGACAGGTCGCGTGGGGTGACAAGCGGGTGTCTTCGTTCCTATTCACCCCCATCCTAACCTTCCCCCTGCGAGGGGGAAGGGACTATCGCGCAGTGGGGTCGGTCCCTAGTCGCAGGCGAGAGTAGCACTGATGTGCGGCGGGTTCAAGGGGGGTCTTGTTCGCGGGGGTTTTAGATTCCTCGGCTACGCTCGGAATGACACGGAGGAGGGCGCTCGGAATGACACGGAAGAGGGCGCTCGGAATGACACGGAGGAGGGCGCTCGGAATGACATGGAGGAGGGCGCTCGGGGTCACACGGACGGGAGGGCGAGGGGCCGAAATGACGGGGCGGTGCACGGAGCGACAGGGCGGGAGGGTGTAGGGCCGGAATGAAGGGAGGGCGAGGGGCCGGAATGACACGGAGGGCGACCGGGGGTGTGGCGATGTTTGGTACGCGGTGGTTCTGTTAAGATGCGGCCTGGGTGCGAAATGTGCACTCGATGGCGCGGACCGAGGACGCGGGAGGGACACAAATGGACGACCTGACATTCCAATCGGCGAAGAGCCTGGCGCGGGCGATCCGCGAAAAGTCCGTATCGGTGCGCGAGGTCGTGGAAGCGCACCTAAGCCGCATCGAGGAAGTGAATCCCGTGCTCAACGCCGTCGTGCAGCTTGCGGCGGAGCGTGCGGAGTCTGAGGCGCGCGAGCTCGACGACGCGCTGGCGAGGGGCGAGCTGCGGGGGCCGCTTCACGGGGTGCCCATCACGATAAAGGACTCGTTCGACACGGAGGGGATCATATCGACGGGCGGCACGCTGGGACGCGCCGCCTTCGTGCCGGAGCGCGACGCGACGCCGGTGGCGCGGCTGCGGGCCGCGGGCGCGGTGCTGCTGGGCAAAACTAACACGCCGGAGCTGACGATGGCGGCCGAGACGGACAACCTGGTGTACGGGCGCACCAACAACCCGTTCGACGTGTCCCGCACGCCGGGCGGCAGCAGCGGAGGCACCGCGGCCATCATATCGGCCGGCGGCTCGCCGCTCGACCTGGGCACCGACACCGGCGGCAGCATCCGTTTCCCGTCCCACTACTGCGGCATCGCGGGCCTCAAGCCCACCTCCGGGCGGGTGCCCCGCACCGGCCATATCATCGGATACGACATGGGCGCCGCGCAGTCGCTGACGGTGGTCGGCCCGATGGCGCGCTACGTCGAGGACCTGGAGCTGGCGTTTCCCATCATCGCCGGGCCTGATTACCGCGACCCGCACATGGTGCCGATGCCGATTGGCGATCCCGGCGACGTGGACCTCGCCGGGCTGCGCGTAGCGTACTACACCGAGTCGCCGGGCGCGACTCCGACGCCGGAGACGGTGCGGGCTGTGCGCGACGCGGCCGCCGCTCTCGCCGAGGCGGGGGCGACCACTGCGGAGGAGGCGCCGGCAGCGCTCGCGGACGGAGAGGAGCGGATGCTGTCGTTCATCGGCTCCGACAACTGGGCGTGGGGCGACCGGCTTCTCGAGCGTTTCGGGACGACGCGGGAGCACGCCTGGATAACGATGTGGAGGGGGATGGCGAAACCGCTGGACACGGGCGACTTCACGGCGCTGCTGGAGGAGATAGACCGCTTCAGGTCCGAGATGATCGCGTTCATGGAGACGCGCGACCTGATCGTGTGTCCCATCTCGGCGCAGCCGGCGCTGCTGCACGGGGCTTCGTACGACGAGGAGCACATGCGCGGCCTGGGCTATTCGGGGGTGTACAACGTGACCGGCTGGCCGGCGGCGATAGTGCGGGTGGGCACGTCGCCGGAGGGTCTGCCGATAGGGGTGCAGATGGTGGCGCGGCCGTGGCGTGAGGACGTGTCGTTGGCGGCGGCGCGGGTGCTGGAGGCGGCGTTCGGGGGGTGGCAGCGGCCGGGGGTGTAGGGGGGCGACTGTGTCGGCCTACGCAGTGGTGACCTCGACCTTGAGCGACAGGCCCACCGCTCGGAGTGCCCTTTGAAGCTGGCCGATTCGGGAGTTGTGCTCCGGGTTGGTCAGCTTGCGCGCGGCGGACTCGCTGACGCCCAGCCTGTTGGCGAGTTCGACCTTGGTAATGCGCTGATCCTGCATAGCCGAGTAGAGGGCGAGCTTGGCCGCGACGACACTGGGCACCGGCACGTACGCACTGCCGACCGTCGCGTCGCCAGGAGCGGGTATGTCTCTCTTGGCGAGTACGTAACCGGCGAGGGCGGTGGCCAGTGCGTCCTCGGCCATCTCCAGAGCCTCGTTTCGGTCGCTGCCGCCGGTGATGGCCTCCGGTACGTCGGGAAAGGTGACTACCAGGCCCCCGTCTTCGTCTGGTGTGAGCTTGCACGGATAGGCGTATAGCATGGCTCAGAAGCCCTCTTGGTCGATATCCAGTTGGCGGAGCATCGCGGCAAGCAGACCTTTGCCCAGCTCGCCGCGTCGTATGGTGGTGAACCGCTCGCCGACGTAGATTCTGCCGTGGCTGGGTGTGTCGTCCGACCGCAACGGGAGTCTATAGGACTTTGAAGCGAGCAAGTAAGAAGGTGATCCGCAAGAATTCTTCAACTGTAACCAACTGAACTGGGACAGGTTTGGGCCAGAGGGGCTGACGATAGGGGTGCAGTCCGTGACGGGAGGATGTGTCGCCAGCGGCGGCCGGGGTGTAAGAGACTTCAATTCGCCAAGCTTGATGCCTAAGCGGGCGCAGTAGGTAGTGTTGGGACGACGTGGAATCGGACGAGTGATTACACGGGGACAAATATCGTGTCTTCAGATATTCTTTGCTTCAACGCTTGGTGTATCTGTTCGATTTCCATACGCGCCTCGGCCTTCAGCCCAAGGCAGCGCGCGATACCTTCAGCGCCAGTACTAAGGCGATTGTCAAGAACTATCTTGACGTCGTGATCACTTTGGGTGTCTAACGCATAGGAATGTAGATGCACTGAATCACCAACTGAGGCTGAACGCCTGAGATGAGAAAAATTGAACTCTCGGCGCATGTAATCTAGCAAAGCGTCCTGCATGACCAGCACCAATTTTCTGTTGACATCTTCGAAGGTCTGGCTCTTGTGGTGCATCTGCACCAAGATAGTCTTCGCTGTCATTTTCCAATTCATACCAAACGGTTTGCTCGACTGCTCAGCATCATCACCCCTTTCTATGTCGAGTTGTTTCAACAATCTCTGACGTTCCGGCCAGACCGTGCCAGTTGTATCAAGTGTCTGTACTTCGATCCCCACAAAGTCCACTATGGTATCGCCCCTCGTCGAGACAAGAAAATAATCGACATGGCCACCCGGTACAGATACCTCCGGCACGACATGAAGCTCATTGCCGGGTTCGTGAGAAGTTAGTAGATGCAGAGAATCTATGAATATCTGCCTGCGTTCAAGCAGTCGCGCTGGACAAATGACGATTGGCCTGGGATTTCTCCCAAACAACACGCTGCACGTGCCGATGGAAATCTCAGGTTCGCTCTTGCGAACCTTGAAGCACTTTCCCCGCACATACGGACATTGCTGCCGTTCTACAAGCGTACGCCATTCCCGATTGGGTTGGGAGATGGACGTAGGAGTCCCGAACAATTCAAGAATCCTGGTCATGGGACAGCACCGCACCGTTCGAGCGTCATTTCCAGATATTCCCTTGCAATATCAATGCCAATTGACTTACGGCTTAGCTGTTGGGCTGCGTACAATGTTGTCCCGGTCCCCGAAAAGGGATCAATGACAATGCCCCCAGGTGGGCACGTTGACAAGACAGGAATCAGGCACAGTTCAACTGGATATGGGGCAAAGTGCAGCGTCCGGCCCTGAGTATCTTCGGGCAAGATATCCCACACATCGGAAGGTTTCGCGCCTTTAGGGTGATAGCGAAGGAAGTAGAATCCTCTTTCGCTCAATTCCTTGGCTCGTCCCGAAAGCCTCGTGCTGTCCGAGTGAGTAGCCCTCTGCTGACCCCGAATAATCATTCGGAAGTCCGCTATCTTGCCATTCGCCAGATCGGCAAGCATTTTGTCAAGCTCCTCAAAAGCATGTCGCTTCTCGTCGTTGCTCAGTGCTGTTGAAAGTTCGATCTGACGACGGTAGCGAACTCCTGAAACACCAGTGGCTGAAACTACCGCGCCATCTACTATTTTTGCCTTTTGAGGGTTTGATCTTATTGCATCGACGTTGTAGTAGTATTTTGTATTCTTGACAAAGTGAAACACGACCTCGTGGACATTGCCCAGACGGTCGCGGGACGTATCCATTCCGCTCTTAACTTTGTTCCAAATCACACTGTTTCTCAGAATCCATCCCTGCTTGTCGGTCATTTCAATGGCAATTCGCCACGGTATGCCAGCCAACCGCTTGGCTCGGTAGGAATCGCCGATATTGAGCCAAAACGACCCGGTTGGCTTCAGAACTCGCTTTAGTTCCCCGAAGACTGCTGCGAGGTTACGAACATACTCGTGATAATCTTGTTCCAGCCCTATGCCGCCATTAGCGTACTCTCGCTTGTTCCAGTAGGGCGGAGAGGTCATCGCACAATCGACGCTTTCGCTGGGCAGGTCGGCCAAGACTACTGCCGCATCCCCAAGCAAAGTCAATGGAAGTGTCGAAGGCGCCTCGGTGTACTCCAAGAAGGCTGTACGATATCCAGTGCCTACGACACCTGGTTGCCAGTCCCCCCGACTCTGCCTTCTGGCGCAGTGTGTGTACCAATCTTCGAAGGTTATGTTCATGCTTGATTGCTCCCCACTTGGCCAATCTTACCTGTGGGCTCGGAGTTCCCAGTAGATGTAGTTCGTCTTATGCTTCGGAACAGAGTAAGTTCATCAGGCTTCAGGTAACGCCAGGACTGTGGGACGACAAACCTTTTGAACTCTGTGCGCAGTGCGTTCAGTCCCAGCGGGTCTTCGTACTCCCAAACGTAAGTAATCTTGAGGGCGCAGGCAAGATTGCTACCTGCGTAGTAGGCGTCGAAGTCGGACTTTTCGATCCCGGCATCTTCGGATATTTTGTTCCATATTTCAACTGGCGTGCCAGTAAACACTTCTCCGACGTGGAATCCGCCTCTCAATTGCATCACAGGGCTGGTAACGTAAACGAACACGTCCCGCCCCTTCATAAGGCTCAGATCTCGCCGTCTCAACTCTGCCTTCTTGAGGCCCTCAAACACAAGGTCGGCATAATGAGGCTTGAGAGAAATGAGCAATGGTGAATCCGGTGTGCTCATGACCGCTCCGGGTAGCCGAGTTCAAACAGCTTCCTAAAGGTGCTTGGCTGCAATCTTCTTGGGGACTGCACGCTGAAACCGACATCTTCTTCTTCGAATGCCTTTCGAACTGCGTCTAGTGCAATGGGTTTTTCGAATAGGAATGTGTGCGAGAACTGAATTGCCATGAGCTCCCTCAGCGGTTCTCGACCACACATCTCGTAGAGGTCTTCCGATTTCAGTGTCCCAATCTTCTTGAACTGTCGGAAAAGTTCCTTGGGCGTGTTAATTTCCACCTTGTCAAGGTGAGACACAGCGACTATCGCCTTGGGATTCCGGCTCACGTACCACAGAATGCGCCCTGGCACCCTGAGCATTCTTCTAAGTGTTGCCTTTCGGTAGTACACGTTTCTCCAAAGCATAAGCACATTTGAGTTCCCGCCGAACATGTCCTGTGCTGACTGCCTCCTGTCAAAGAGATGTAGTGCATAACGCGGCTTAATGGGTATCAGAAAGTAGTTCTGTTGCTGGTCAGTGCTCAGGGGTGAGCAGAAACGTTCGAGATCAAGAAGCGTCATGTCTTGGTAGTCATCCATAGTTTCCGGTGCCAGTTCCTCAATTTCCACTAGCGTGGCCGTGCGGTTCTGACAGTGTGGCAAGCAGAACCTCACGAAATGGTCGCCGCTTCTCCTGAATCCCATGTCAGAGAGACCATGAATGACACTTGTGGGGACCGAGTGAGTTTCGAAATTGAGCATCGAACGATTCTGTCGAATTGCCTTGTAGATCAGGTCTGAAACCAAGAATTGGCCGACATGAGTTCCATCCGCAGATCTCGACAACCTGCCAATCGTCAAAGAAAGCGTCTGGTCGGAGTCGTATCTGACGCCTCTTATTGCGATTGGCTCTCCTTCAGACCACAAGACCTCTATTTCGTTAGGGGTTGAATCCACGAGAAGAGCTTCAAATTTCCGTTTGAGTCGACGCAGTGGTTCGCCACGCTCCAGAAACCTCTCGAAAGGAAACTCTGTGAGTTCATGTGATGTTAGGCGTCGCCACTCGAGGACGAGCCCAGAGACTCGATCCGGGTGATAGTTATCCTTGTCAGCCAGTTCGTTTAGTTGCAGGACCAGTTCTGTCGGCGACAGCACTTGAACATCCACTAAGTCGGCGATCAGCGCCGCCTTCTTCAACAGCCTTCCATCCCTTGTCACAAATACACTTACGTCGGAGGCTGCAGTTTTCGCTAGGTGATTGATGTCCGAGAGCTGACTTTGGTTCCCGCTCGGAAGAATCTGCTTAAGTGACTCCGCCAAGACGTCTGCGATAAGAGGGTTATGCTTGACCGGGAAGAAATGTACCGTCCTATCTCTATCTTCTCTTCGCTTGTCAGCGTCAGGGTTGCGACTGATTTCGTTGAAGAGTTCATCCGTATAGCCTAGTACCTAGTCAACTTAATTATTGGAGGGATAGAGTCGGTGCAGTTTAGTGCGAGCATCCTGGATCGAGAAGCGCCAGTCGATGCTGGCACGATCCGTATTGCGTTCATCTTGGAGTGCATGTACACGCCGCCTCAGGACAGTCTCATCAGGAACACGGCGCCTCAGACAGCCGCGGCTGAACACGCTGAGCTCGATTTCGGCCATGTTGAGCCAGCTTCCATGCTTGGGAGTGTAGTGGAACCGCAAACGTCTAGCGATGCGTCTGGCTTCGTCAGGCACAAAAGCCACATACAGGGACCCGAGTCTATGGGTGTTGAGATTGTCGAGGACAACCCGGACCGTGTCGGCTTCTGGATAGGCTTCGTCAACAAGCCACTTCATCTGGTGTGCAAAGTCCTGTCGTGTCCGCCGTTCCGTGATGGCCACGTGTCGGTAACCCGCAAGGGGTTCAATGAACATGAACAGGTTGCGTGTTCCCTGTCGTCGATACTCGGTGTCGTATCTCTCGGGCTGGCCGGGTCGTGCCGCAGTGGGTTCGCGCACGTCCGCCAACAGTTGAGTAGAGGACTCGTCGAAGCACACCACGGGCTGTTTGGGATCATGCGGTTCGTGGTACACGTCCAGTACCTCCTCCATGGAAGCAACGAAGTCGGCGCTCACCTCCGGAATGCGCCACTCTTTCTTCTGCCATGGCTTGAGTTCGTTTTTTTCAGACGTTTGCGAATGCCCTCGTGTGATATGGAGTCCACCAGACTCAGTTCCACAGCCTTGTCTGACAGCAGTCTCAACGTCCAGTGGTCGTGCCCGTCAGGTGCGCTGCTGCAAGCCAGGGCGATCAGGTGTGCCTCACCTTTCTCGTCCAGCTTGGGAGGTCTGCCAGGACGAGGCCGATCCACCACTGCGCCCTGTAGTCCTGCTTCGCAAAAGCGCCTTTTGATACGGTAAACAGTACCTGTAGACACGTCCAGCGCCTCGGCTATCCGATGCACAGTCCAGCCGTCGTCAGCCTTCAGTAAGATCCGCGCCCTGGCAACCTCTCGTACGGAACTCGTGCCCCCTCGGACGAACTTCTGCAAAGACTCCCGCGCATCATCCGTCAGTTGGACCACATACTTCTCTCGACCCATTTCAGCACCCTCCATATGAAAGCGAGTTCATCAGAGTGTACCAGTTCTTATATTCATACAAAATTAGGTTGACTAGGTACTAGATTGACTGAGTCAACGAAGCTGTCAGTGAGGAGCACTTTTGATGCTTGTGAATCTTCACTGTCCGGTTCATCAAAATCGAAGAATATCTGGGCGTCCATTGCAACGTCTAAAACTGTGTCCGACACCTTGGCTCGAAAGAGCTCTAGCTGATCGTCATGAGCTAGCACAAGCTGCCAGATGGTTAGAAGATACCCTTCCTTCGACTTGCCTCGCTTCTCTCCTATCGACACAAACCCTAACTTTGGCCACATCCGATGAGCCGGAAAGTCGTTCCGACATGCAAGTCGCACAGTCTTCTGAGTAGTTGTGGCCTCCTTCAGATGCTCAATGAATCGTCTCGCGAGTCCCCTGCCCCTGAATTCCTCTGAAACGCAGAGATGAGTAATGCGGAAATAGGTCCGATGTGTCGCGTAGAGTAGGTATCCCATGAGCTTTCCGCTGCATGACTTCAATCCAAAGACGTCGCCCATCCTGAGGTAGCCCTCAAGAGCTTCGCGCGTCAGAAATCCCAGAGTCCTACTATTGCGCTTCATCAACGCATCTACGGCCTCGAGATCCGTAACTGTGAGCTTCAAGATTGTTCCTTCGGCCTTTACAACCATCAGCTCACTCTATTGCATCCAATCCACAGGTTCATTTGCTAATGTACTCCGACTACTTCTACGCAATGCGAGAATCTCTTTCCTCCACGCCCCATCTGTCAGCCGGTGCGTGCCTTTACGGGGAAGTCAGCCCATCACGAAGGAAGCTCCCTGTGCGGTCAAGTCTTTGCGACGAGGGGCCCCGCCACGAATCAACGATGAGCGGCGCGAGCCGCGCTTGAGCCCCCGCCCCTGAGTTTTCCGGCTCGGGGGCCGGAATGACGGTCTCGGATGTGCCCTACCCCGCCTTGCGGGCTACCGCGCGGCGGGCGGCCTGGGCGATGTCGGCGGCGGTGAGGTGGTACTTGGCCATGAGCGCGTCGGGGGGGCCGGACTCGGCGTAGCCGTGCAGGGCGACCGTCTCCTGGGGCGTGGGGGCCTCGCGCGCGAGCGTCTGCGACACCATGCTGCCCAGGCCGCCGCCGACGTAGTGCTCCTCGGCCGTCACAATCGCGCCCGTCTCCCGCGCGGCGGCGACCACGGCGCGCTCGTCCAGCGGCTTCACCGTCGCCATGTTGATAACCCGGCACGATATGCCCTCGGCCGCCAGCGTCTCGGCGGCGTCCAGCGCCACGCCGACCATGATGCCGCAGGCGATTATCGCGGCGTCGTCGCCCTCACGCATCGTCTCGGCCTCGCCGAGCCGGAAGGCGTAGTCCTCCGCGTGCACCACCGGCGTGGCCGCGCGCGACAGCCGCACGTAGAACGGCCCCTGCGTGGAGACGGCGCTGCGGACGGCGTGGACGGCCTCCGGGCCGTCGGCGGGCACGACCACCGTGAACTCCGGCAGGGCGCACATGAGCGCCAGGTCCTCGATGCTGTGGGCCGACACGCCGTCCTCGCCGGTGATGATGCCGCTGTGCGTGGCGATGACCTTGACGTTGAGGCGGGGCTGGGACACGCCGACGCGAAGCTGGTCGTGGGGCCGGCTGGTGGAGAAGACGGCGAAGGTGCTGACGACGGGGATTTTGCCCGAGGACGCCATGCCGGCGGCCACGCTGACGATGTTCTGCTCGGCGGGGCCGAAGTCGAAGAAGCGGTCGGGGTACTTGTCGCCGAACAGGAAGGCGAAGGTGGAGACGTTGAGGTCTCCTCCCAGGACGACCAGGTCGGGGAACTCGGCGCCCAGGTCCGCCAGCGTCTGCCCGGCTACTTCGCGTGTGGAGGCGGTCTCGGCCATTTGGCGTTCTCCCTTAACGTTGGTCGGATGTGCGTTCCGGGCGGGTTTGAAACCCGCCCCTACCGGTGCAGTCGCCGACTCTGCACTAGCCTATTTCCCGCAGGCCTGGGCCAGCGTTCCGGGTGGGTTTGAAACCCGCCCCTACGGGTGCAGTCGCCGACTCTGCGCTAGCCTATCTCTTGAAGGGCCTGGGCGAGCTGCTCGGGGCTGGGCGCCTTGCCGTGGAAGTTGGCGTTGTTCTCCATGAAGCTGACGCCCTTGCCCTTGACGGTTTTGGCGATGATGGCGGTGGGTTTGCCCGCGGTGCGGCCCGCCTCGTCGAAGGCGCCGATAATCTGGGCCACGTCGTGGCCGTCCACCTCGAGCGCGTTCCAGCCGAAGGCGCGCCACTTGTCGGGCAGGGGTTCGAGGTTCATCACCTCGTGCGTCCAGCGGTCGTTCTGGATGCCGTTGCGGTCGATGATGGCGACGAGGTTGTCGAGGGAGTAGTGGGACGCCGACATCGCGGCCTCCCACACCTGGCCCTCGTCGCACTCGCCGTCGCCCAGCAGCACGTAAGCGCGCGTCGGCCTGCCGTCCAGGCGGGCGGCGAGCGCGGTGCCCACGCCGAACGAGAGGCCCTGGCCAAGCGAGCCGCCGGACATCTCCACGCCGGGCGTCTTTATGTGCGCGTGACCCTGCAGACGGCTGTCTATCTTGCGGAAGGTCATCAGCTCTTCGGTCTCGAAGTACCCCGCCTCGGCGAGCGCCGCGTACAGCACGGGGCAGGCGTGGGCTTTGCTGAGCACGAAGCGGTCGCGCTCCTGCCACGCCGGGTCGGCGGGACGGTGGCGCATGGTGTGGAAGTAGAGGGACGCCAAGATCTCGACAGCCGAGAGCGAGCCGCCGGGGTGGCCGCTGTTGGCCTCCGCGATCATGGTGAGTATGTTGCGACGCATGCTGCGCACGGTGGACCGCAGGGCGTCCAGATCGGGCCCGCGGGCATTGCCGTTGGAACCAGGCGTTTCGCTAGCGGGCGGTTCCGCCGCCGGGGGTTGGTCCGCACTGAACACTGGTGTATGCACCTCCCTGTACGCGATGCTGGCAATTATAGCAACCGGACGGTGAGAGTTCTAGGCTGCGGGACGGCTAGGCGTCCTTCACCCCCATCCCTTCGACAGGCTCAGGGCAGGCACTAACCTTCCCTCATCGAGGGGGAAGGGACTCTTCACCCCCATCTCCGTACCGAGTGCGGCGGGCGGGTTTGAAACCCGCCCCTACAAGCTGGGGGGTGATTGGAAGCCTACCGCGCGGCGGCGAGGGCGTCCCAGGCGGCGGCGAGGACTTCGGCGTCGGGCGCGAACACGACGAGCGTGTCGGTCGAGCCGCCAGCCAGCCGGACGACGCGGCCCGGCAGCTCGAGCACCTCGCCGTCGCCCGCGTCAGCCGGACGCCAGTCGATCTCGGACTGGGCGCGCAACACGCCCCGCACCGCGTCGTAGAACTCCGAGGCGTCGTCTTCAGTGTCCCACACCAGACGCCAGGCCAGCATCAGGCCGCCGTCGGCGTGCTCCCACAGCGCCATGCGGTCGCCGCCCCAGCCGGCGGCGGCGCTCGCCGCGGTCGACTCGGCGGCCGCGGTCTGCTCGCCGGCCATGGCAAGGTACGAAGAAATCAGAAACTCGCCGAGCGTGTCCTGTCCCGCCTCGCTCCAGGCCTCGCCAAGCGCGCCGCCCAGGCTGGGGAGAACCACGGGCACGGGCGTCTCGAACTCCAGGAACTTGTCAGTGTGGAGGACCTGCTCGGTTGATACGGGCGGGTTGGCGAAGGCGTCGTCGATGAGCGCCCAGCCGCCGGCCTGCTGGAGCAGCTGCACCGTAAACTCGAAGCCCCGCGTGTACGGGAACAGCATGGAATCGCGGACCAGCCGCGGAGCGTCGGCGAACGGGTCGTCGGATGACGCGGAGCTCTCCTGCCGGGCCTTCGTTTGCTGTTGCCCGGTGAGCTCGTAGTTGAAGTAGAGCACCTCTACGATCGTCGCGTCGCCCTCCACCAGCCCTCTGTAGGCCAGCGAGCGGTCGGTGTCGGCGTCGTCCAGCGCGTCGAGGGCGGCTTGCAGGTCGAAGTTGCGGTGCTGAAGGGCGTGGGCGTACTCGTGCGCGTAGGTGAGGACGTCCCGCGGGGAAAGGTCATCGTCGTTGTCCACGACGTATATCTTGTCCTCGTCGCTGTCGAAGAAACCCAGCACCGAGCCGGAGTACAGGTTGACCAGCAGCTCGAAGAGGTCGGTCTCGGCGTCGAGTATGCCGAGTGTCGTGTATATGCCGTCGGCCAGGGCTATGTCCTCCCTGTTTTCTTCCAGGCTGTCGCTGAGTCTCTCGCGCAGCTCGGCCTGATCGATGAACTCGCGGTCGACGTCCAGAAAGGCGAAGCGCTCGCGCAGACGCGAGGCGCGCAGCTGCACGTCGTCGAGCGTGGCGTCGAGGGAGTCGGACGGCGCGGGCGTGGGCATAGGCGTGGGGATGGCCGCGACGGTGGTCGGCAGGATGACGGGGCCCGGGTCGAAGGCCGGCGCCGACGTGGGCGTGGCTGTCGGAGGGGCCGCCGGCGTTGGGGTGGGACCTATCGAGGGGGTGACTACCGGCGCGGCCGTCGGAGCCGACGTTGGCGTTGGCGTGGTCTCCGGCTCACCGCCGCAGGCCGCGACGAGGGCGGCGAGCGCGGCGGCCAAAGCGAGGGCCAGGACTGTTCGCGCGGTGCCGGCGCGAAGTTTTGACAAGATGGCGACCTCCGTGGCGGGCTGGGGGGTTCTTCGTTTTCGGACGCTACCTAGCATATCGAAAGATGGGGGCGTTAAGCTAGGCCTCTTCGGACGCTGCCGCGAGGTTGGCACGGCGTGCTCGGCGTGCGCGCGGCGAGGCTTCACCCTAACCCTCTCCCTCGAGGGAGAGGGGACTTGTCGAGGGGCCGCATCAAATGTCATTCTGAGCTTGCCGAAGAATCTAAGACCCCTACCCAATGTCAGCGTTCGCTTATGGCTGCGGGCCCTTGCCATCTAAGTTGGCAGTGGCAGCCAGAGGGTCTTGCTAGCAGCCCCTTTGGATTCCTCGGCTACGCTCGGAATGACATGGGAGCCGGAATGACACGGGAGTCGGAATGACGTGGGAGAGTGTGTTCACGTCGTCAGGCCTGAACAGGCACGCCCGACTCCTTCCTATGGAATTGCACCCGGAACGCTGCTACACTTCCGGCAGTCCGGTGCTATACCAACCACCCTACCCGACGGCTCGCGACTCGAGCCGCGCCTGGAGAGAATCGCAGATGCCAACACGACAGTTCACGGGCAACCCATCGCAGATCATGGTCGAACAGCTCGCCGCGTCGGGCATAAGATACGTCTTCAATAACTCCGGATCGCGGGAGGCGCACTTCTTCGACGCGCTGCACTCCCGCGACGACATTCACGGCATTCTGGCGCTCCACGAGGGCAGCGTGGCGGCCATGGCGGGCGGCTACACGCAGGTGGGCCTGGATCCCACGGCGATGGTGGTGCACCTGGGCGCGGGACTCGCCCAGTGCATGGGTCAGCTCATCAACGTGTGGCAAGGCAATCTGCCCGTGGTGGTGATCACGTTCGCGGGCGACACCGGCAGCTTCGCCGACAGCATCATCCTGGACCTCGACCACAGCTTCGGTCCGACGTCCATATCGGCGCCGTTCACCAAGGCCAACTGGACTGTCATCGAGCCGGAGGGCCTGCCGCAGGCCATCGAGCGCGCCATACGCGTCGCGAAGACGCCCCCCGTCGGGCCGGTGCACCTGGCCGTATACGACCGGCTGCTGAGCACACAACAGGTGGACACGCGGATAATCGACGGCGGCGTGCAGGACATCCGGGCGGGCTACCCCTCCGAAGATGACCTGGAGCAGGTGGCGCGGGCGCTCCACGAGGCGGAGCGACCTATGATCTACGTGGGCGACGGCGTCTGGAAGAGCGGCGCCCAAGAGAAGGTTGCCAATCTGGCCGAGCGCTTCGGCGCGGCCGTGGTGTCGTCGTTCGGCGACCTCAGAGCCGTTTCCATAAAGCACCGGCTGCACTGCGGGCGAATCGATCAGGCCGTGCCCTCGCTCAACCCCGACCTGGTCCTGTGCATCGGCGCACGCCACGGCGGGGCCGGCGCGGCGTCCGACTTCGACGTGTTCGCGTCCGCAAACAAGGTCATCGCCATGGGAGTGGACGTTGGCAATCTGCAGAACATGCCCGGGCTGGACCTGGCGATACTCGCGGACGAGTACCGCACCCTGGAGCAGCTCGAGGAGCTGCTACTGAGCGAGTCCACGCCGCAGCGCTACGACGACCGGCGCGAGTGGGCGCTGGGTCAGGCCGCCGGGCTGCGGGAGCGGCGCAGGCGGGAGGCCGCCAGCGTGGCGGCCGGAGCGTCGCAGGTGCACCCGTCCTCGGCGCTGAACGCGCTGGACTCGGAACTCGAACGCCGCGGCGGCGGCGTGATCACCGTAGAGCAGTTCGCCATGCCGTTGGACACGCTGGGCGGCGAGGACTCGCCCGGCAACAACGAGTACATCCGGGCCGCCGGAGGCTCGGAGGGCTACGGCGTCGGCGCGGCCGTCGGCGCGAAGCTCGCCGCCCCGGACCGGCCCGTCGTGGGGCTGGTGGGCGACGGCTCGCTGTACTACGCCGACTCGGGCATGTGGACGGCGGCCCACCACAACATCCCCCTGCTGTACGTGATACCCAACAACCAGGCATATGGGATCGTCGCCAACTCGTTCGAGCGCGCCGGGACGTCGATGAAGGACTCCGGCGACTATGCGGGTGTCGTGCTAAGCGGCATCGACCCCGTGAAGCTGGCCGAGGGCTTCGGCGTGGAGGCGATGCATCTGCAGGACGAGGACAAGACGACGGACACCATAGCCCACGCGCTGGACGTGGTGGAGCGCGAGAGCCGGCCATTCCTGCTGAACGTGCACCTGCCCATGGGCATTCCCAGCGGCGGCCGCCCCGCGCGGCAGTTCCGCATGACGTAGAGCCGCAAGGCGAGGCGGGGACATGGGCACAATGACGGCCGCTGGCTCTTCAATGAGTGACCGCCGTTGAGCGATTTTAGCGTTACGCTGCTGGGTACGGGAACACCTGAGCCGCTGGACGACAGGATCGGCATCAGCACGCTGGTGCACGCGGGCAGCGAGACGCTGCTGTTCGACTGCGGACGCGGCGCGGGACTGAGGCTCCACCAGGCCGAGGGCAGCTACAAGACCGCGACGGTCATGTTCCTGACGCACCTGCACTCGGACCACGTGTCCGGCATTCCTGACCTGTGGCTGACCGGCTCGATTCCGCAGATGCGCGGGCGGGAGGAGGCGCTGAGGGTGTACGGCCCCGCCGGCACCGAGAGCCTGGCCGAGCACCTGCAGCTGGCCTACTCGGCGGACGTCGAGGCGCGGCAGCCCTCACGGGATATGGCCGGCGTCGGAGCCGCGCCCGCGCGGCTCGAGGCGGCGGACATCTCGCCGGGCGTGGTATACGACCGAAACGGCGTTCGGGTCACCGCCTTCCCCGTCGAGCACCTCATCATCGAGCCGGCGTTCGGCTTTCGCGTGGAGTACGACGGCCGGTCTGTGGTGCTGTCGGGCGACACGACCTACTGCGAGAGCCTGGTGGACAACGCGCGCGGCGCGGACCTGCTCATCCAGGAGGTGGCCGCCGTCCCGGAGGGGGTCGACGCGAGCTCGCCCCTGGTGAACCGAGTGGTGTCGTGCCACACGTCGCCGGAGGACGCGGGCCGCGTGTTCGAGCGCACGGCCCCCGCGCTCGCTGTATTCTCGCACATCCACTACATACTGGGGGCGAGCGACGACGACATCATCGCCGGCGCGCGGCACACCTACGACGGGAAGATGGTAGTGGGCCGCGACCTGGATACGTTCGAGGTCGAGAGGCACAGCGTGCGGCGGGTGTAGTGTATTGGCAATGGCCGAGCGCTTTGAGACCATAGTCCTGACTATGGTAAAATACTCCCAATATTTGCTTTGAGAGGAACTCCAGTGACCGTAGACAATGACAGGCCAGGCGGCTCCCGAACCATCAAGGCGTCGGAGTTCAAGGCCAGGTGCCTTCAGCTCATGGACGAGGTGGCCGACAGCGGCGGCGAAATAATCATCACAAAGCGGGGCACGCCGGTGGCCCGGCTCGTCCCCCATCGCGAGCGGCCGAAGTCGCTCTTTGGCGCCGGGCGGGATCGCATGAAAATCCTGGGGGATATCATCAGTCCTCTCGACGTTGAATGGGAAGCCGAAGTCAATCCAGACAGAGTGCTCAACCCGTGATAGTGCTGGATACGCACGCGCTCGTCTGGCTATGGACGGGCGATGACAAATTGGGGCCAACCGCAGGAATTGCGATAGACAACGCGCTTGGCGACGAGCAGCTCGCGGTATCCGCCATGACGTTTTGGGAAGTCGCCATGCTCAAGGGCAAGGGTCGTCTGAACTTTCCGGAGGATGTCAGCCGGTGGCGTCAGGAGTTGCTCGGACAGGGGTTCGCCGAAATTCCGGTCGACGGCGAGATAGGCATCCGCGCGAACGAATTGCCAGGGTTTCACGCTGACCCCGCCGACCGAATCATTGTGGCGACGGCGCTGACTGGACGCCATCTCATCATCACCGCGGACGAACACATTCTCCGCTGGCGCGGCAATCTCAATCGGATGGACGCCCGGGAGTAATGGCGTGGCCTTTCAGTGTTGGCTGGCAACCCTGGAATGGAGCTGCACCCGGGCGGGCCTCAGCCGCTGAAGTCTTCGTCCAGTATGCCCTGGAATCCTTCTGGAGACTGCGTGCGCTGCGCGGGCTGGTACATCGAGGGGTGGGCCGGAATCTCGAACTCCCTGCCCTCCAGCAACTCTCGGATGGTAAGCAACTGGATTTTGGGGAAGTCCCGCTGCCAGAGGTCGGAGTGGTAGAAGCCGGCGGCTGCCGCCTCCCTGCGCATCTCCCGCGTCGGATTCTCCAGCGTGATGAAGAGCCCCAGGACCGCGTTCTCGCGCTCGACTGTGCCAACAAGGTCGCGAACCTGTGATACTTCCACCCGGCCGCTCTTGACCTGGACTATCGCCCTCATGGTCGTTCGGCGCGGGCCGTCGATGAAGTGCACGACGCCGTCGACGCCCCTGTCGGCGCCGCGTCTGTCCCGTTCACGCGGGAGCGCCTCCAGCAGTGACATGGCCCAGTACTCGAACTGGTAGCGGTCCTGCTCGGCCAGAGCTCGCGCACTGCCAACGTCCAACGGTTCGCCGACGACGTCGTAGTTCCTGCCGGGCAGCAAGTCGAACCCCGTCTTGAGCCGGTTCTTCATGAGCGCGACGGCGAGGTGGGGATGTCTATGCCCATCCACTGGCGGCCCAACTTGTGGGCTGCCGCGACAGCCGTGCCACAGCCGCAGAATGGGTCGAGTACTACGTCGCCCTCGTTGGAGGATGCTGTGATGATACGTTCGAGGAGCGCCTGCGGCTTCTGAGTGGGGTAGCCCAGGCGTTCCCTTGCGCGGGAGCCGATTGGGTTAATGTCGGTCCAGATGTCTTGCAGCGAAACACCGGGCATTTCGTCGAGATAGCGTTTGTAACTCGGCGTTCCCTCTTGTGTATATGCGATGCGTCCTTCTTCGGCCATCGACATGAGCAACTCCTTGGAATATGCCCAATACCTACGCCTGTACGGCGCAACCCCTCTGTATTCCCAACCGGCGGCAGGCTGAAGATACTCGTTTGTCAGGTCTGCTTCCCAATCACCGTCTTCTGGACGCCTGATTCGCCATTCGTAGCTGGTGTCTCCCCCGGGTCTGGCCGCGGTCAGGTCACCCATCCGGTATCTCCGGCCTGTGCCAAGCTCCGTGTGCCGGTAGAAATCGTCTATGTAACTTTGGTCGTACGGTGTGTAAATCGGATTCCACGTCCAGTCGCGACCCTTGGTGTAGTAGAAGATTGTGTCATGTATGCGGCCGTGCTGTTTGCGGCCCTGCCTTGTGTCGCTGTGCGCGCTGGTCCGCTTCCAAATGATCTCCGTGCGGAATTGCTCTACCCCAAGCACGCTGTCCATCAGCACCTTGAGGTAGTGCCCGGCTGTGGGGTCGCAGTGCAGGTAGATGGAGCCCGTGGGCTTGAGGACGCGGCGCAGCTCCACAAGGCGCGGCGTCATCATCACGAGGTAGGCCATCATCGAGTTACGGCCCAGGAACTGGCGCAGGGCCGAGACCATGTCCTTGACGCTGGAAGGAGTGTCGCGGTTGAGTATGATCTCGTTCTCGTAGGTGCGCTCCGATTCCAGCGTCCAGTCCCAGGTGTCGGTGAACGCCCTGATCTGCGCAGGCGACTCCTCGCCGGTCTTCTCCCTGAACAGCACGTTGTAGTTGGCGTTGGAATTGAAGGGCGGGTCGAGGTAGACGAGGTCCACCGACTCGTCGGGAATGTGCTCTCGCATGACACCCAGATTGTCGCCGTAGTAGAGTGTGTTGGGCATGGCTTTCGCGCGGTCTCCAGTTGGATGCGTCGTCCACAGAGTGTAACCCGCATGTCGTCTCTGCCGCAACGCCGCGTATGGGTCGGCAGAGTTGCCACACGCCGCGCGGGCGGGCACAATGGATCGCGGAACTTGAAGGCGGCTCGCTGCCTCGACAGGGGTTACAGATATGGGATTTAGACTGCTTTTGTTGCCGCCGGGGGGCGAGGAGAACGCCCTCGTGGGCGAGACATGGCCCGCCAGGCTGAGGGAGGCCATACCCGACATCGACGTGCGGGTGGCGCACTCAGTCGGCGAGGCGATGGAGATGATAGGCGACGCGGACGCGGCCTTCGGCGATATCGCCCCCGAGTTGCTGGAGCTGGGCGTCAACTTGAAGTGGATCGCGTGCCCACAGGCCGGGCCGCGGGCGGGCTACTACCACCAGGCGCTGGTCGAGAGCGACGTGGTCGTCACCAACACGCGGGAGATCTACAACGACCACATCAGCGCGCACATCATGGCGTTCGTGCTGGCGTTCGCGCGGGGGCTGCACGTCTACGTGCCGAGGCAGCTCCAGCGGCAGTGGCGCCCCGGATACGAGATCACGCACTTGCCCAACGCCACGGCCATAGTCGTGGGCGTGGGCGGCATCGGCGCGGAGACGGCCAGGCTGTGCGGGGAGTTCGGCATGACCGTGCTGGGCGTGGACCCGCGGGTGCCCGAGCCGCCGCAGGGGGTCGCGGAACTGCACCGGCCCGACGCGCTGGACGACGTTCTGCCGCGCGGTGACTTCGTGATCATCACCGTGCCGGAGACGCCGGAAACGCAGGGCATGTTCGACTACGAGAAGTTCCGGCTGATGAAGCCCGGATCTCGCCTGATAAACATCGGACGCGGCGCGGTGGTGGTGCTGGACGACCTGGCCAGGGCGCTGAAGGAAGGCGAGATTGGCGGCGCGGCGCTGGACGTGTTCCAGGTCGAGCCGCTGCCCGCCGAGCACGCTCTTTGGGGGATGCCCAACGTAATCATCACGCCGCACGTGGCGGGCAGAGGACCCTACCTGGACGACAGGCGCACCGAGCTGTTCATCGAAAACTGCGTGCGGTTCGACCGGGGAGAGGAGCTTCGGAACGTGGTGGATAAGGCCAACTGGTTTTGAGGCGGAGGGAGAACCTTCGCCCTAACCGGCTCTGTTGCATTCGTGGCGGTCGCCTAAAGGCTGCGAAGTGCAGGACACGAAGGGAGCAGGAATGAGCATACAGAATAAGATGCTATGGGTTGGAGCGGGAGTGATAGCTGGGTTTGTTGTTGCAGCCTCAGTCGGCGTCATAGTCATCAACATGATCATTCCATGGGAGGACATCTGCGCGGTGCTTGGGCCGGCACAAGCGCTAGCTGCGGCCGGTGCATCACTGTTGGAGGAACTTCAGACGTGGCTAGCTCAGGCAGAGAGTGTTGTGGCAGCGGGTAAGTCTGAGTCGAGCAGTGGGTTGTCCGGCGGTCTGGGTGGAATTCTCAGCAACGCTGCAGGAGAGGCCATCAATGTCATTGTGGCGCCCGTGACGGCGTTGATTGACTTAGCGCAGGCCGTTGTCGTCGCTGTGCAGTCCGCTGTAGAGGCGGCGCAAAGCGTAATGGAGTCTGTGGACGCTGCACGCTGTAACTAGACGTGGCTCCCAGCAGGCGGGACATCTTCCGAGCTTGAACGACCGTAGCCGACAACTTCACAAAAAATGACCCCCCCAACTACTCCGTTTCCGGAGAGAGCCCCTTGGGCTCTTGTCATCGGGGGGGGACGTTTGAATGTATTGTAGAGTTTGGTTGGTTGGGTGTCAATTATAGGCCGTGCCGCCACAGCGCGAGGCATCCGAGCGCGCCCCTTACTCGCTCAGCGTCAGGATCGCCGTGAACCGGATGGCCTCTTCGGTGAAGGAGCCGGCCAGCAGGAAGGCTTTCAGTCGTTCGACGAAGGGCTTGACGTCGCGCCGGAAGTCGGAGCGCGAGTCCCTGTCTAGGGCGTCTTCGATCAGATCCACGGCGGCGGCCAAGTCCGCGTAGATGAGCGAGTCTGGGAGAACGGGGGCCATGCTGATGAGCCTGGAGAATTCATCCGCCTCGCTCAACGGCTCGGACTCGCCAGTTACCGCCTCGTGAAACGCCTCGAGGCTGTGGCGGGTGCTCCCCAGAACCGCCCAATTCTCGGTGACGAGGTACCCCGGCTCGTAGTCTTCCCCGAGAAGGTCGAATCCCTCCAGCTCGGCGGTCACCACCTCGTACTCGCCCAGCGAACTTCTGCCTAATTCAACTCCTGCGTCATCCGCAATATCGGCGAGTTTTTTCAGCGCGCCCCTTATGCTTTCGGCGTCTTGCACGCCGGCGAGCAACAGGCCCTCATAGACACCGGTCTCCAGAAAGTCGCCGGGCAGCAGCGCCAGGGCTATTTCGCCGTTCAGCGAGTCCACCACGTCCTCTTCAACGTCGATTCCGGTTTCGATTTCCACCTCGTCCAGGACGGACTGGAAGTCGCTCCCCCCACTGGGATCCAGGTCGTCCATCACCTGGCGAAGCTCTTCCCATGCTTCCCTGACGCCGTTAGTGGCCAGCAGCACCAACGTGTCAGCGGGCAGGGCCTCGGGCGACGTCAGCCGGACACCGGAGCCGGTGGTGAAGCCGTCGTCGGGCTGCTCGGCGGCGAAGTCGGCGCGCAGGCCCCGCTCGATGAACGACACGGACATGGCCGCGTATTCCGGCGTGCTGCTCTCAACCCGTAAGATGGTTTCATCCTCGTCGTCGAAGGGGCCGATCTCGTCCCGCAACAGGTCCCATATCCACTCGCTCCGCACGAACATGAACATGACCCGTTGCGATGGCAGCGATTCGCGAGCCGCCGTGAAGTCCTCGTCTGCCAACAGGTGCCGGTCCGGAGGCGATTCGATGTTGCGAATCACGTCTTTGAGCGTGTCCTCACCATCCGCTAAGAGGAGGTACTCTTCCGTTAGAGCGAAGCCCAGGTCTTCGTCGTCCGACAGCCACAAATGGGCCTCCCTGTAGTCGGTGTCGCTGAACCTCGAAAGTGACTCCTCCTCGATGTACGATACGAGGTCTTCCGCGAAATCGAGGGCGGCGACCCGGTCGCTGACGTGAACCATCGCAACCCACTCTGCCGTATCGCGTTCATCGTCAACGTCGAGCAGGGCGAAGGAAACGGACTCTCCCAGCCAAGGCGTCACGTCGTCGAGCAAGTGGATGCCGGTCTCGTCCTCCAGCTCATCCAGCAGTTCGTCTCTGCGCTCCACCAGGGCGTCGGTCTGCAAGGTGGATATGACGCCTCGTCTATGCCTGAGCTGTTGGACTCCGGGGCGCAGGTTGATGGACGCGTAGGCCACGGCATTCGAGGGGATGAAGCGCGCGGTCGCCTCTCCCGGACGGCTGAGCGACTGGAAGAAGACGAACACCGAAACTGCGGCGACAAAGGCTACTATCCCAACGGCTATGCCGGCCGCGATTAGAATGAGCCGTTTGTTGCCGGCGCCGCGCCTCCGCCGGCCCCCGCCAGGCACGTCTACAACTCGACTGGCAGGTCGGTGGCGGACCACTCGGCGTAGGAGCCGTCGTAGAGGCGCACCTGTAAGCCGAGCCGTTGCAGCGCGAGGTAGCCGAGAGCGGCCCTCATTCCGGAGCGGCAGTAGGCGATCACGGGCTCGCCGTCCGAGATTCCGGCGGATGCCAGCGTATCCCTGGCCTGTTGCTCCGCCGCGAGGTAGCTTTCGTCCTGTCCCACGAACTCGCGCCACATGACGTGTCGCGCGCCGGGGATGTGGCCGGGCCTGGGGTCGGCCTCGAGCTGGCCGGAGAACTCCTCGGCGGTGCGAACGTCGAGAAGCTGGGCCGCGCCGCGGTCTCGCACGTCGTCGATGCCCGCTCTGACGCCGGGGTTTACGCTGGCCGCGAACTGCACCGCGCGCGGAACGACGGGCCGGTAGAATACTCCTCGCCCCTGCTCCTTCCAGCCCTCGAAGAAGGTGTCCAGCAGGTAGACGTCGGACACGCCCAGGTACTCGAGCGCCCAGGCGAGCAGCGCGCCGCTCTGCCCGTCGTAGGAGTCGTACACGATGGGAACGGTGGAGTTGGACAGGCCGGCGGCGGCGAACATCGCGGCGAGTTCATCCGGCGCGAAGAGCCTGCCATCGTCACCGAACAGGTTGGCGGCTTTGAGGTGCACAGCGCCCTGGAGGTGGCCTGCGAGGTACTTCATCCAGCCGCGCGGGTCCAGCACCAGGGCGTCATCGGCCTCGATGCGCTCGGCGACCCAGTCGGCCTCGACAAGGTTGATCATGGCTTTAGTCCAGAGATCGAGTTTACAGGTAGCTTTGGAAGTCAAGCAATTATACTCCATATCGGCTGCCTACGTTCGGCATGCAGTACCCAGGCATGCTATGGCTGGGAAATCTGGGGCTCACCCCAGCATACAGGGACGCCGTCGGACCGCAGGCCGCAGGCGTGACGGTTGCCCACGCTGATGCTGACAAAGGTGTCCGAGCGCGGCGGCAGCGCCCAGCCGTCGTGGTACCACCCCCAGCAGAAGGCTCTTCCGTCCGAGGCCAGGCCGCAGGAGAACCCCTCACCGCTGCCCATCTGTGTAAACATACGTCCCGCGATTGGAGTATCTGAGAGCTCGTATCCTTTGCCCCAGCATATGAGGGAGCCTTCGCTGGTTACTCCACACGTATGGCTGCCGCCAACGCTGATGGATGCTAGATCGTGAACCTCGGGCGTTGACGTCTGGTCGTTCGGGTTGTCCCCCCAGCATACAGGAGCGCCATCCAAGAGCTTCAGCCCGCAAGTGTGCCAGGCTCCCGCACTTATTGACGAGAATCGATCGCTTTGCGGCGCGGAGGATTGGCCATACTTGTCGTTGCCCCAACACACGGCGGTGTCGTCCGTCCTCAGCCCACAGGTGTGGTCCGCTCCACTGCTCAGCGACTTGAAGCGCTCTCCTTCCGGCGGGGAAGACTGGCCATGATAGTCCCAGCCCCGGCACACCGGCGTTCCGTCGTCGAGCAGCGCGCACGTGTGCCTGAACCCGCTGCTGATGGACGCAAAGGTCTCGGCCTCCGGCAATGTCGCCTGGCCATCGTGGTTCGCGCCCCAGCATACCGCCGTGCCGTCGGGTCGCAGGCCGCAGGTGTGAGATGCGCCGCCGCTTACGGTGGCGAGGGATTCATTAACAGGTATCGTTGGGCGGTTCACGTAGCGTTCTCCCCCCGGAGGCGACGATTGACCATCGAAATTGGAACCCCAGCAGACTATCTTGCCGTTGTCGCGAAGCGCGCAGGAATGTCTCGATCCGGCGCCGATTGCCACGAACTTGTCGGCGGCGCCCCATGGCGGGGAAGTCTGACCGTCATGGTCGGTGCCCCAGCACACGACCGAGCCGTCGAGACGCAGCCCGCACGAATGGCCGCTATCGGTGCCGCCCGACGTAAAGCCCTGCCCATCCGGCGCGCGGTCGGCATTTCTCCCCCAACAGACGATACTGCCGTCGAGGCGCACCCCGCAGGCCTGTTCCGAGCCGACGCTTATCGTGGAAAATCTCTCGTCGTCCGGGTTTTGGTTAGCGCCGTAGAGGTTCCGCTCCCCCCAGCACACAATCCCGCCATCCGTGCGCAGGCCGCAGCTATAGCCGTCTCCGCTGCCAATGTCTGTGAAGCGTTCGTTCGGCGGAGGCGACGTGGCGCCCTTCGCGTAGGTGTCATCGCCCCAGCATTGGGAAGTACCGTCCGGGCGAAGCGCGCAGGTGTGTAAAGCACCGACGCTTATTGCAATGAACGGCTGGTCCGGAGGAGGCAACACCCGCCCTTCGTAGTCGTCGCGCCAGCAGACCGCGATGCCGTCCGATTTCCGCAGGCCGCAGCTCTGTCCCTGGCCGGTGTCGATCGAACTGAACCTCTCGCCGGCTGGAGGAGAAGACTGTCCGACGTCGTTGTCTCCCCAGCAGTACGCCGCTCCATCCTCGGCGAGCGCGCACGAATGATTGCGGGATAGGGCAAGCGCGGTGTAGGTCTGGTCGTGAGGTGGCGTCGCCGGTGCGGGTTCCGGCGTTAGACTCGCGAATGGGTCGTAGCTTTCGCCCGATGGGGGAGCGGACGCTCCGAACAAATCGGGACCCCAGCACAGCGCGGAGCCGTCGGGTCGCAGGCCGCAGGCGTGTCTCGCGCCGACGCTAACGGACGTCAGTGTCACGACGTCGGGCGCGTAGAGGTACTCAACTATAGGCCCCCAACAGGCCGGAGAGCCGTCACTGAGAAGCCCGCAGGTCTGGTACGGCCCTGCGGAGATGGTCGACAAAGCCTGTCCATCCCGTGGTGAGAGCAGCCCGGATCCGGCCAGCGCCTCGTCCGAGCCCCAACAGGTGGTCTCGCCGTCTTCGCCCAGGCCACACGTATGGACCGACCCGCTGGCAATCGAGGTAAAGCGGGCGTCTTCCGGGGGCGTCGCCTGGCCGAGGTCATAGCCGTCGGCGCCCCAGCAGATCGGCGTGCCGTCGGATCGCAGGCCGCAGACGTGCACCAGTCCGGCGCTTACGTGGGTGAATCGTTCGCCTGCCGGGACGTCGAGCTGGCCGTATTCACCGTCGCCCCAGCAAACGGGAGAACCATCTGGGCGGAGGGCGCAGGTGTGGGCGCCGCCGCTGCTGATGGAGGTGAGCGTCACTCCGCTCGGTGGAGAGGTCTGGCCGAGATCGAAGTCCAACGCGCCCCAGCACACTGGCGCGCCGTCGACGTCCAGCGCGCAGGTATGCATTGCACCACCGCTGACGGACTCGAACCGCACGTCGGCCGG
The DNA here is from genome assembly GCA_965262385.1 of Dehalococcoidia bacterium. GTDB lineage: Bacteria > Chloroflexota > Dehalococcoidia > Lucifugimonadales > CATOSD01 > CATOSD01. The sequence continues at coordinate 1,891,529 of CBDHFB010000016.1, forward strand.
CGGTGACGACTGACCGTACCTGTCATCTCCCCAGCACTCGGCGCCGCCATCCGCAGCACGGAGCGCGCAGGTGTGCCTGTATCCGCTGCTCATTGCGGCGAAGTTCTCGAAGACCTTCTCCGCTGGGGCTGCGGGAATCTCGGGTAGAGTCGCCGTTCGGACCGGCTCCGGCCGCGAATCTGGGAGGAGCTCGCCGCCTGGCGGGGAGGCTTGGCCGGAGTCGTTTCTGCCCCAGCACACGGCCGATCCATTGGAACGGATGGCGCAGGCGTGAGAGCCGCCAACCGCGACGGAATCGAATTGGCCCTCGGGCGGTGAGGTGGGGAAGTCAGAGTATCTCGCGCCCCAGCAGGCGATGGCGCCCTCAGTGCGAACGCCGCAGGTCTTGTCGAATCCGATGCTGATTGACGAGAACCTGTGAGGCGGCGGCGAGGTCTGCCGGTTTTCGTCCAAGCCCCAGCACACCGCGGTCTGATCAACCAGAATGCCGCAGCTATGCCAGATACCGCTCTCTATCGACACGAAGGCTTGGCCCTGTGGAGGGGAGGCCTGGCCGTGTTCATCGTTACCCCAGCACTCTGCAGCCCCGTCCGGCCGCAGTCCGCAGGTGTGACTGGCTCCGCTACTGATCATCGAGAAGACGCCGGCGGGGGCCAAGGCGGCGCCGAACTCTTCGTCGCCCCAGCAGACTGCTTCCCCTTCCGAATCGAGCCCGCACACATGCGCGCCTCCCATGGATATCGACGTAAACCCGGTCGACGACGGCATAGAGGACAGGTCGAACTCGCCGAACAACTCCTCTGAGCCCCAGCAGGCCACTGTCCCATCGGACCGGATGCCGCAGGCGTAACCCCCGCTGCCGGTCAGGGACGTGAAGGTTTCTCCATCCGGCGCTTCTGCTAATCCGTCCCCCACTTCGCCCCAGCAGACCGGAGACCCGTCTCGGCGCAGCGCGCAGGAATGGCGACTGCCGGCGAAAATGTGAGTGTACACCTCAACGCCCGGCGCACTCGCCCTGCCATTGTCGTTGTCGCCCCAGCACACTGCGGTACCGTCCTCCCGGAGCCCGCACGTGTGCGTCTGACCGCTGCTGATGGACACAAAGGTCTCGCCCGGAGGCGGAGTCGACTGACCCTGCCGGTCGTCGCCCCAGCACCGGGTAGCGCCATCGTCCCCAAGCCCGCATGTGTGCCAGCCGCCGGCGGAGATCATCGCGAACCGCCCTCCCGGCGGGGGAACCGATTGGCCCTGTAGATTGGAGCCCCAGCACGTCGAGGTGCCGTCGGCGTGCAGGCCGCAGGCGTGACTGGCGCCGGTGGTGATGGAATCGAGACGCGTTCCGGTGAGAGGTGAGGACCGGCCGTCGACGTCGTAACCCCAGCAGACCGGCGTGCCGTCCTCTTTCAGGGCGCAGGTGTGATCTCTGCCGCTGCTGATTGCGGTGAGTTTCGCTCCCGCCGGCGGCGACAACCTCCCGTATCCGTCGCGTCCCCAGCACTCGGCCGTGCCGTCATCCCGAAGCGCGCAGGTATGCTTCCAATTGCTGCTCACCTCTGTGAATTTGCCGTAGGGCGGCGACGATTGGCCGCTGAAGTCGTCGCCCCAGCAGCCGATGGAGCCATCCGATCTGAGCCCGCACGCGTGGTCCCCACCGCTGCTGATGGACGAGAAAGACTCGTTTCGCACAGGGGAGGTACGCTGGTAGATTTCCCCTCCCCAGCATATGGCCTCACCATTTGCCGCGAGTCCGCAGGTCAGGTCGCCGCCGCTGCTGATGGAGACGAACGGGGGGACGGCGGCAGGAGCCGTGGCTGGAGGCGGGCTCACTTTGAGCGGCTTCTGGCGAGGGGGTGGGGTCTTGGACGGCACGAATGGGACCCTCTCAATTCTCGGAATGTTGTAGGAGCCAATGACGTCATAGGCGCCGATGCTCTCGTAGTAGGCTGTCAGCCCGTCGACGCTGGCGATTCTCTTGCCAGCGTAGGCATCTGTGGCCGAGGCCGTTTGGATTCGGCTTCTGAGCTCGTCGAGGGGTTGGCGGTACTCGGGATCGCGTTCGCGGGTCGCGTATCGGACCGCCTCCACCGACCCACCATCCGCAATCTGCAAGTCCCATTGCGCCACTGCTTGCCACGCCTCCACCGCCACAGTGCCCAGCGCGCCCATCGGTGTCAGGAACACCACGCTTTCCCTGCCGCCGACGTACTCTGCCAAGGCCGCCTCCAAGTCCGCAATTCTCGTCTGGAGAGAGACCGAGTACTCTGCCTCACCTTGCAGCGGCTGTCCCTGGAATGCCCCTGCCTCGAATGACCTTTTGTAGCTCTCATATGATGGAGCGGCGGCAAGCCCGTCATAGGACACCGTAACCGTGGATGGTCCCGTCCCCAGGACATTTCCTGGATCTGGTAATCCGCATAGCAGCTCAGTGTCTGGACCTCGGTGGACAGACCGCCTCGCGCCAGAGTCGCAAAGCCCGAAAACAGTGGAGATAAGTAGGCAAGGGAGGCCCCTGACAGATAGTACGAGACCAGCCCTTCCAGCTCGACAGCGGGAGGCAGAGGCTCGTCTTCTTCGAGGCCATGCCATGCTCGCAGGCGCTCCTCGCGCTGCTGAATCGTATTCGCTTGACCTCGCCAGTCGCAGCGGACGGAGTCCCAGGCTGCGGTTCCCCTCAAAGCTATGTGGACTGGCGGGCCCTGCAGATAGAACGGGAGAGTTCGGTCTCCTGCGAGTATCTCCTCCACAGTTGGTCCGTCATCCGGTTCTGAGTATGCCGCCGCCCCGAATCCACCGGTGTTCCCGCCGAACGGGCTTATCTCGCTCACGTTCCTCGGCTGGCACGCTTCCGTAGGCTGCGCGCAGGGTTCGTCCGGAAGTGCAACGGCCACCGCCGTATCGGGCGCGACGGTCGGTGTCGGAGTTGGTGGGCGCGAAGCCGTCGGCGTGGGGACCGGCGCAGGTGTAGCAGTAGGGGCCGGTGTCGGCGCCACAGTGGGGCGTGGAGTCGCGGCAGGAGTTGCGGTTGGTACGCTAGCGACCGTCGGGGCAGAGGCGCCTGGCGTCGGCGCTACAGTGGGGCCAGGAGTCGCAGCGGGCGTTGCGGTGGGTCCGCTGACGGCCGTCGGAGCAGAGGACCCAGGCGTTGGCGCTGCTGCGGAAGTAGGAGTGTCAGTCTGAGACGGCGTAACCGTCGGTTGCGTCTCATCGTCACACGCCGACAGTAACGCGACGCCCAGCACACACATCAGACCCATCGTGGCGACGTGCTGAATGGCCCTTCGCGCGCTCAGCGCCCAGGGGGAACCGGCACGCACCCGATAGTCCTCCGCGCAAGCCTGTGGAGACCTGCTAATCAGAAGTCTTTGAAAGATCGACCAGAAAGTCAGCGCGTGGATCTGGATTGTGCCCAGTTGCCCAAACGGTTACTGCGCGCAAGACGTCTTTGCGGACACGCAGCCCACCCGGCCCTTGCATTCCCGCTTTCGCGGGAATGCCGACTACCGGCTGGTGTTTGTCAGATTCGAATGGCGGCCCTACACCGACTCGAAGTCGGTGGTAAGCCTCGCACCCTTGATGACAGTCTGGGTCACCGGGGATCCCTCCACGGCCAGGCGCCAGATCTCGCGCAGCGCGGCCTCGTCGGCGTCGGCGCGAACGAACACCTTGGCGCTGATGTCGCCGTAGCCGGGGTTGCCTTCGTCGACGCCCGCCCACTTGCGTATGTTCTCGAAGTTGCCCTCGAGGGCGATCTCGAGGTCGTGGATCTTGATGCCCTGCTTGGTCGCGTTGAGCACGAAGCCGACGGTCATACAGCCGCCGATGGCCGACAGAAGCTGCTCATGCGCGCTGGCGGCGAGGTCGGTCGCGTCCAGGTCGGTGGGCTCGTCCATCTCGATGGCGTGGGTGCGCATGTACGCCTTCGCCCTGAATCCGCTCTCCCAGCGCACGCGGGAGCGCCAGGGGCCGCTTACCGCCTTGAACACGTCTTCCTGCCTGAACGATTCGAGTATTTCGCTCAGCTTCTCGGGGTGCAGTCCGTTCAACTCTGCCTGTGCCGTGTCGGCCATGTGGGATGCCTCCTTGCCTTGTGGTAACTTCTCAGATACGTCATTCTGAGCTTGCCGAAGAATCTACAAGAGTGCTTTCGAAGCGCCTTCACCCTCACCTCAATCCTCTCCCTCGAGGGAGAGGAGGGCCCCTTCGGCCTAGCCGTACTCCTGCCGCAGTATCTGGGCCGCGGCCGCGATGGACTGTAGCTTGCGGTACGCCACGTCGGCGGTGTTCACGTTGCGCTCAGCGAAGGTGCCGAAGCCGCAATCGGGATTGAGGAACACCTTTTCGGGGGAGAAGTACTTCAGCGCCTCGCGGACGCGCTCGACTATCTCCTCCGGCGACTCTATCTCATCGGTCCTGGGGTTGACCACGCCCAGGCCTATTTCCTTCTCGTTGGCGTACTCTTTGAACACTTCCATCTCGCCCGCTCGCGGTGTGGCGAACTCGAGCACGAGCTGGTCGACGTTCATCTGGGTGAGGTACGGGAGCATGGGGCCGTAGTTGCCGGTGAGCAGCACGTCTTCGCGGCGGCTCCAGTTGCCGCGGCACACGTGTACGCCGAAGCGAACGCCGTCGATGCCGTCCACCGTCTCGTTCATCAACCGCACGGCCAGCTCGAGCTCGTCGGACGGGTCCTTGCGGTTGGCCATGGCGGCGCACATGAAAGTCTCGGTGCTCTCCTCGCCCAGCACCACCTGGGACAGCGTAGGCTCGTCGAACTGGATGAAGTCCACGCCGCGCTCTTTCAGCGCCAGCACCTCGTCGCGAAGCAGGCGTACTATCTCGCCCGACAGGTCGTCCTCAGTGGGATAGGCGGCGTCGGACAGGCCCTCGAACCAGCTCGACTTGAGAAGCAGATAGGGGCCGGGCAGCGGCACCTTCACCTGCTTGTCGGTGTGCTTGACCAGGAAGTCCACCTCGTCGAGCGACAGGCCGTCGCGCGCCTCCAGCTTGTCGACCACGATGGGGCTCTTGATGGCGAACGACGGGACGTCCAGCGCGCGGAGCGTTTCCTCGAAGCGCGCCCTGTCCTTCATGTAGTCCATCAGCTCCGACACCTTCATCAGCCTCATGCCGGAGACCTTGGCGACTACGAAAGAGTAGAAGTTGTCGCGGCGCTGTTCGCCGTCGGTGACGATGTTGACGCCGGCGTCCTCCTGGTACTTGACCGCGAGCAGCGCGGCCTCATCGGCTATCTCGTCGAACTCCTCCTTGGTTATAGCGCCGTCTTGCCAACGGCGCAGCGCCTGGATGAGCCAGGGAGGCCTGGACCAGCTGCCTACAACGGTTACGGGAAAGAGAGTCTGCGTTGTCATTGTTCCTCTTCATCTGCCGGCGCCGGAAACGGGCCGGGACCGCGAACATGTTTGCGCAGTGGGCGGCCTATTCGCCGCTCGGACGGCGAGCCCGTGAGCGCCCACTGCGGACGGGTGCTAACATGTTAACTTAACGCGCCCGCAATGCCAAATTGGGGACCGCGTGTCCGCTGCCCGCCGGCAGGAGAGAGGACTTTTGAGCCGCATAGATTACGGCTGGGTGATACTGTGCGCGGGATTCGCCGCGCTATTCGTGAACAGCGGCTCGCGGATGGCGTTCGGGCTGCTGCTCAAGCCGATGACCGAGGACCTTGGCTGGTCGCGCTCGTCGCTCTCGCTGGCCGCCACCACCTTCTTCTGCGTCTCCGCGCTCTCCATGCCGCTGCTGGGCCGCCTTGTCGACCGGTACAGCCTGCGGGCCGTGATGGGGGTGACGGCGCTGACAGGGGCGGTCGGCATCGGGCTGATGGCGTTCGCCACGTCGCGCTGGCAGGTGTTTGCGCTGTACGGGCTGGTGTACGCCGCCGGCAGCGCGGGCTCGTCGGTGTCGATGGTCGGCGTGCTGGTGAGCCGATGGTTCGCGCACCGGCGGGGCCTGGCCAACAGCGCAGCCATATCTGGCAACGCCGTGGGGCAGCTTGTGATCATCACGCTGCTGGCGTCGTTCCTCGAATCGCTGCGCTGGCGCGGCGCGTACCTGGCCCTGGGCGCGGCCAACCTTGCCCTGGCGCCGCTGATGCTCGCGCTCGTGAGATCCAGGCCCCCGGAGGCGCGAGGCGGAGCTGAGCAGGCTGCCCGCGTCGCGCCGGCTGAAGCGCAGACCGCGCCGGGAGCGGGCGGTCTGCTGCGCTCGCGCCAGATGTGGCTTCTGGTGGTCGTGTACGCGATATGCGGCTTCCAGGACTTCTTCGTGACGACGCACGTCGTCGCCTTCGCCGACGACAAGGGCGTGTCCCGGGCGCTGGCCGGCAACCTGTTGGCCGTGATGGGGCTATTGGGTATGTTCGGCGTGCTCGTTTCAGGCGCGCTGGCCGACAGGCACGGCGCGGCCCTGCCGACGCTCCTGAGCTTCATTGCGCGCGTCGGCATATTCGCGATCGCCCTGCTGTTCCAGACCACGCTGGGTGTGGCCGCGTTCGCCGTGTTGTACGGCTTCACCTTTCTGATGACCGCGCCGCTGGTGATCGTGTTCGTCGGCAACGTGTTCGGGTCGTCACGCATGGGAGCGATAAGCGGCGTGATAAACATGACCCACCAGATCTGGGGAGGCCTGGGGGCATACGCGGGGGCGCTCATCTTCGACTTGTGGGGAGGCTACGACGGCGCGTTCGCGCTCATGCTAGCGCTCTCCGTCGCCGGCGCTGCCGCGACCCTCGGTGTGCGCGAGCGGCTGCGCTGACGCCTGGGCGCCGGCCTCGTCCCCCGAGCCGGCGGGGTCGTCGTCTTCCGGCAGCGCCGGCTTGTCGCGCCAGAAGGCGGCTGCGAACCCGAACGCGCCGGCGACCGCGCCAAGCCCCACGACGCCGAACGTGGACGCCGCGCCGAATATGGTGGCTACCGGCCCCAGCGCGAACGAAGTGCCGCTGTTGCCAATGTCCCACGCGGACTGAAGCGTGGCCATGGCCGGCCCCCGCTCTCGCGGCGTCACCCTGTCCACGACAAGCGACTGCATCCCCGGCTGGAGCAGCCCGAATCCCCAGCCGGTCAGCACCGCCGACCCTATGAACATGAGCTGGTTGGCCGCGTACATGAGCATGAACATTCCCATGGCGACGGAGACCAGGCCGGGCAGGATCACGGATGACCTGCCGAATCGGTCGGCCACCCTTCCGGAGCCGAGCAGAGAGACCATCATCACCAGCGAGTTGACGGTGTAGAAGAGGCCGGGATTGCCAAGCTCACGCTCGGCGACGACGATGGGCATGAAGCTGTTGACCGGCCCCGTGGTGGCGGTGAAGCTGATGAAAATCAGCGTCGGAAGGATCGCCGCGCGGGGAATGAGCGGCGTCTTCTCGCGCCGTCCCGCAGGCTCCGCGGCGACCGGGTTGGTGCGTTGTGAGGATAGGGCCATGGAGAACAAGCACCCCAGCAACGCGGCAAAACTTGCGAAGAAGAATGCGGCGCTGAACCCGAATCGGCTCGCCAGCGCGTCGGTGAGGAATGGCGAGTACATCGACGCGGTGCCGATGCCGATGCCCATGTAAGCCAAAGCCTCGGCGCGCCGTGCCGCGGGCGCCAGGTTGACCACGATGGTGCTGGTGGCGACGGGCGTGGCAGCCAGCCCTATTCCGCGAAGCATCCGGACGGGCACGGGCCACAGGAAGGCCAGGGCGGGAACGTTCGCGAGCAGGGGGGTCGCCTCGAGCCAGTTGTTGACCGGCAGAACGTACAGCAGCGCGGCCAGCGCGAACGAAGCCAGGCCCAGCACCGCCACGGGCTTCGGCCCGAACATCGCGATGAGCCGCCCGACGTAGGGGCGAACGAACAGCGACAGCACGCCGAATGCGCCGACCACCACTCCCACGTGCCAGTTCTCGCCGCCGAGGTCCTTCACGTAGTTGGGAATGACGGTGAACATCGACGTGTAGCTGACGAACAGGAAGTGCCCTGTCAGCATGGTCAGCACGTAGTCCCGCGACCACAGCCTTCGGCTCGGGGCCGCGCCACCGTGGTGCGGCAGAGTCATGTGTGAACGCCGATGCGCCGCGATGGCAAGGTCAAGGGTGGCTCCTGCCCGGTATGGCTTCCGCCGGATGCGTCCCACCCTGTGCTCGCGGCGGGGTCCGCGCGGGGCTGGGGACTGGCTCACCCATTATAGGGCACAGGCACGCCAGCCCCAATAGGCCGGGCGGGCCCGGCGAGGGCATTCACCAAATACTTGGTCTGCACGCTTCACGCCATTTGATCGAGACCGACCAGGATGGGCGCAACCTTGGACGCCATCAACGGACGCCCGTTCACGGCGGTGTGACCGACGCTTGGCTTGGCGGGCTGTTTCCAGAACCATGTGCTAGACTGGGATGAGAACAGCAAGTCAATTATGCGGGAGCCCTTGCCCTTGCCGGTCGGCGGAGTGCGCTGCGGGCGTGGGTGGTGTTGAGAGCGGCGGAGGTGTGATAATGGAGCTACCCGGATCACAGGGAGTGGCTAATGACGACAACACATTCCCCCAACGAGGTACCCTCGGCGTTCGACGGAATCTACGACGTGCCCGAAGCGGCCCGTTATCTCAAGGCGAGCACCCACGGCGATGTCACATATCCCGTTAAGTCAGCGAAGCTGATCCGTTGGATTCGAAAGGGAATGGCGTCGTCTCAACTTCTTGGAATCTCAGGAAGGGACTTACTGATCGCTTTCGAAGACCTTGTGTCGTTGAGAGTCATTGCTGCATTGCGCGGCGCCGGAGTTGGATGGCCAGCAATCCGCAGCGCACAGGAGTGGCTTCGCCGGCAAACAGGTGCCGCAAGTCCATTCGCTACGGAGGATCTGTGGGCTGGACAAGGGCAGATCTTCGTTGATTGGACAAGTCGTCTCATTTCCGCGAGCCGCAACGGCCAGCTGGCGTTCGATATCCTCGAGGCGTACTTGATACCCATCCATGGCCTGTCCTTTTGTGAACGGACAGGTATGGCATGTTCTTGGCAACCGTCCGATTTCGTATTGCTCAAGCCCGAGATACAGTTTGGTGCACCATGCGTCGAGGGGACGCGCATACCAACACGAGCCATCTTTGGCATGATTGAAGCCGGTGACTCGGTAGGTTGGGTAGCGCAAGCCTACAGTATCTCGGACAGTGAAGTACAGGCGGCGTATGACTGGGAAACCCGCATATACGCCGCATAGTATCCTCTTCCTGCTGGATGAATCCCTAGTTCCCGCAGTCTCGGAAGCCCTCAAGCTCGTCGGCTACAGAACTGAGAGTGTGCAGTCTGTATTCGGGTTGAAGGGCGTAGCGGATCCTGACGTTATTGAATGATGCAGAAGAAATCAGGCAGTCTGGATTCATTCGGATGACCGAGCCAGGAAAGAACACCGAGTGCAATTGCAAACAAGCGGGATCCGTACTATCTGGTTGTACAGGGAAAGAGGCCGTATGGCGGGAAGGGAGCAACTGCGAATTCTGGCCTTCGTTTTACCGCAATTCTTGCACAAACTTAGCGAGAGCCCGGCGATACGTCATTACAGGGCATCTGCCAGAAACGATCTTTCAAGACCCAGCCTCCGGCCGGGCGCTCCATGACCACCCTCATCGCGGCCGACGGCGGGCGGTCTGCCCTCGGCTCATGTAGAGCGTCAAGCCGGTCTATGATGGTTTAAGGCAAGTCTGAACAAGCCTCTGTTGTGAGCGACTGTTGTTGTGTGGGGTCCTGGGAGGGCGTTCCAGACGGTTTTTCCGTCATTGGGGGCCTGCTCGAGGTGATTTTGGGGCTGTTTCGCCACCTGCGGCCCATGAACTCGGGGCCGAGACTGATTATGGGCGCACTTCGCCCTAGGCGCCCGGCTCAGCCGGCCACCAACCCCTGTGCTCGCTTCAGATTGTACAACCCCATGAGCACCGCAAGCCGTTCGGTGTTCTTAGCCAAGCCCCGATACCTCACTTTGGCGTAGCCGAAGGCGCCTTTGGCGCCCCAGAACGGGTGCTCCACCTTAGCCCTTATCGATGACTTCACCTTCTCAGCTATCGCCCCAGCACTGCCATGCTCCAACTTCCGCCGCTGCCCCGCCTTCATCGCCACGTACCACCCAGCCGACGAACCCCGGATATCCTCCCGCTTGTGCACCCCTGTGTACCCGGAATCCCCCCATACCGCCCGCTCCTCCCCGTGTAGCAACCTGTGAGCCTGGGTCATGTCGTGCACGTTCGCAGATGTCGTCGCCATGCTGTGCACAAGCCCGCTCTCCGCGTCCACTCCTATGTGCAGCTTCATGCCGAAGTAGTACTGCTGCCCTTTCTTCACCTGGTGCATCTCGGGGTCGCGCTGTTTAGCCTTGTTCCTGGTTGACGACGGCGCACTTATGATGGTGGCGTCTACGATGCTTCCGCGCTTCAACATCACGCCTTGGTCCGCCAGGTAGCCTTTGATCTCCTCGAACAGCCCCTGTCCCAACTCGTGCCTCTCCAGCAAGTGGCGAAAGTGCAGTATGGTGCTCTCGTCAGGTATGGCTTCCGACAGCTTCAGACCCACGAACCGCCGTACCGATTCCGCCTCGTACAAAAGGTCTTCCATCGCCGGGTCGCTCAAGTTGTGGGTCACCTGCACCACGTGAACCCGCAGCATCACCGACAGGGGATACGGCCTGCGGCCTCTGCCGGCCTTGGGGTAGTGTGGCCTGATGCGCTCTTGCAGCCTCTCCCACGGCACAAGCGAGTCAAACTGCTCGAGAAACCTCTCCCTGCGGGTCTTGTGGCGCTTGTGCTCGTAATCGAGGTCGGCGAAGGTGGGCTGGTCGGCCATGGCATCATCCCCCTACAATTGGCTTGGTCACCACCATTATGCCACTAACTTAATCGCAAGCCCGCCAAGGACTTGTTCAGAGTTGCCTTAAGAAGTACACGCAAGGGAGCGCCTAATGCCGGATGCCGAATCCAAGCGCGTCTGGACTGTCGCCGAGGCCAAGGCGAAGCTGTCTGAAATCCTGCGCCTTGCCGAAGAAGAGGGCCCCCAGCGCATCGGCACCCGCAAGTCAATCGTCGTGGTGCCTGCCTCGCTGTGGGAGGAGAAGACGCAGCCCCGAAAGCCTTTGGGGCAGTGGCTCGTTGAAAATACGCCGCGCGGCACGAACCTCGAGGTGCCGGACCGCAGATCGAGCCGCAAGATTCCGTTCGTTGAGGACAGCTACGAATGACCGGTTACCTTCTGGATACCAACGTCATCTCGGAGTAGGCGAGGGACGCTCCAGACACTCAGGACTCTCAGAGGGCTTTCCAAGCGATCACAAACGCTCTGCATGTCTCTCCTGAGACATCGACTTGAAGAGAGGGTCTAGTGCACAAGTACGAGATCATCATCTATTGGAGCAACACAGACGGCCTGTTCATCGCTGAAGCTCCCGAACTGCCTGGGTGCGCAGCCCACGGGTCCACCCAAGAACAAGCGCTAAAGCACATTAACGAGGCCATGAACCTGTGGCTTGAAACGGCGCGAGAGTTCGGCGACCCAATCCCAGAACCAAAGGGTGAGCGCCTGACGCCGGCATAGGCAACGCAATCACCGTGCTCACTGAGACAATGCCAACCATGCGATTGGACGCAAGACAGCCTCTCAGTTGGACGGGTGCTTGTATCTCAGCAGGACGATGAGGGCTTGCACGACCCGCCGGGCGCCCTTCGCGACGCACCGCCTACGCTTGCGCTCGCGGTTGCCTTGAAGTAACGTTGTCGGCGCCGCGGGGGCCGGCCGGCACAGCCGGAATACCCCCGGAAAGCTCCGGCCCGGCGCACGCTGATCTTGGAGCGCAGATGGGGTGATGCACAGGTATTTTCCGGCGCTGAAGCATCGCGATTTCAGGATTGTCTGGACGGCAGGCATGGCCGCCTCCGCCGCCGCGTGGGCGCTGATCATCGCGCGCGGATGGCTCGCCTACGACATTTCCGATTCCTCCCTGTGGGTGGGCGTCGTCACGTTTATGGCGATGATCCCGCGGGTGGTCGTTACGCCGTTCACCGGCTACCTGAGCGACCGCTTCAACCGCCGCAACGTGCTCGCGGCCATGTTCGCGCTGAACCTCGCCCACAACATCGTGCTTGTGGGGGTGGTGCTGTTCGACGCTGTGCAGGTGTGGCACCTGGTGGCGTTTGCGTTCGTGAACGGGTCGGCCCGCGCCGCGCACATGCCGGCGACCCAGGCGCTGATTCCCAACCTGGTGCCGCGCAATCTGCTTCTCAACGCTATCGCGCTGAACCAGGCCACCAACCACGGAGCGCGGCTGGTGGGACCTTTAAGCATTCTGCCGCTCGTCGCCTTCTTCGGCGTCGAAAGCGCCTTCTTCCTCTGCACCCTCTTCTACGCCGTGAGCCTCGTTCAGGCCCTGCGCATACGCACGGCGTCTACCGGCCACATGGACCGCCGCAAGGCGTTTGTCGAGAACCTCACGGAAGGGCTGTTCTACGTGTACCGCACGCCCATCATGAGAAGCATGGTGATTATTGCGGTGTTGCACTGCGGGCTGACCATGGCGTTCGAGTCGCTGCTGCCTGTGCTGTCGGCGCGTCAGCTCGGCAGCGACGGGGCGACCTCGTTCACATACCTGATGATGGCCGTCGGCGGTGGCGGGTTGGTGTGCGTGTCACTGCTCGCCGGCGTGCAGAGCGAGCAGAGGCGCGGGCAGGCGTTCCTGTACCTTGGCATATTCAGCGGGCTGTGTCCCGCTATTCTCGCCGCGTCGGTTAACATGCCCATGGCGTTGGTCGCCGCCGCAGGCATGGGCGCGGCGCAGGCCGGATTCATGACGCTGACCCACACGATAATCCAATCGGTGGTGCCCGACGGCGTAAGGGGCCGTGTGGCCGGGATATATTCGATGCACGTGGGCGGGCTGATGGCGTCAGTGAACCTGCTGAACGGCTACCTCGCCGACTTCGTCGACCCGGCGCTGCTGTTGTGGGTCACCGGGGCGGTCTTCATAGTCTCGATGCTGGTGAGCTGGCGGAGCGAGATTTTCCGCGGCATCTACACGCACGGGCTGCGCCGCGAACTGTACGCGGCGCCGGCGGCGTAGAAGCGCAAGAGGACCCAACGGGCAGGTTTGAAACCTGCCCCTACAGGGCGGTGGGTGCGGTTGACGCGACTCACCCCCATCCTAACCTTCCCCCATCGAGGGGGAAGGGACTTCGGAGACATCCCAATGGACAAAGGAGATTCGACACCATGAAGATGTACACCTGGGCGCGTTGAAGCACCTGCAAGAAAGTGAAAGCGTTGCTTTCGCAGGAGGGAGTGGAGGTAGAGGAGCGGGACTTCTTCAAGGAGCCGTTCGACGAGGCCGAGCTTCGAGGGCTGCTGGGCGACGACTCGCCGGGGGACATATTCTCCTGGCGCAGCCCGTCCGTCAAGAAGCTGGGGCTGGACAGGGACGCGCTCTCCGACGACGACCTGGTCCGGCTGATGGTGGAGGAGCCGCGGTTGGTGCGGCGTCCGCTGCTGGACGTGGACGGGCGGCTGGTCGTCGGCACCGTGAAGAACGCCGCCGAGCTGGCGAAGAGGTAGGGGTCAGCCGCCAACGGGCAGGTTTGAAACCTGCCCCTACGAGACCCCGTCAATAGGAAAGAGGCCCATAGGGAACAGTACCCCCTTAGATTCCTCGGCTGCGCTCGGAATGACATTAGAAAGAGGGCCTACGGGGCGGCGCCCACAGGGACTATGTACACGCCCTTCGCCCTGGGGAGTAGCGAGCTCTCGTAGTTCAGGTGCGTCTCCACCGCCACCCTGAAGCGTCCGCCGTCCAGCCGCTGGAGCGCGAACGGCACGGGGTTCCACCCCACCATCTGAAGCACTCGCTCCTTGCGGCTTACTTCCCAGTCCAGGCCGCCGCCTTCGATTCGCAGCACGTTCGCGGTCATGGCGAAGTCGTCGGCAACCTCCTTGCCGGTTACGAACAGCGTCATGGACTCGTTCGGTGACTTGCCGTCGGCGAACAGGGCGAACCAGCTAAGCAGGTGGTCCCAGGCCACCACGCGGGCAAAGCCGTCTGGGTCGCGGTGGAAGTCGCCGCCCGACAGCGCCACGCTCCACAGCCCGCCGCCCTCGTCGCTGAAGCCGTACAGCGAGTTGAGCATGTGGGCGCCGTCCTCGCTGAACCGGGGAGAGCCGCCGTACAGCCGCCCGTTGTCCGGCGGGCCAGAGAAGCGCGACAGTGGATAATCCAGCAGGCGGTAGTCACCGGGGCTGTCCAGGTCGACCAGGTAGACGGACTGCCAGCGCGGGTCCGGCGTCGGGCCATCGGGCGCCTGCCAGCCCTCCGCGCTCATCAGCCACCGGCGGGAGTCGTCGGGCAGCGGTTGCACCATCAGCGGTATGCCGGGCGCCGTGTACAGGTGCTCGGCCGAGCCGTCTTCGGCGAGGCGCAGCAGCCTGTAGCGCCGCGCCTTCTCCGGCTCCAGCGACCGCCGCATCACCACGTAGTGGCCGGACTCGCCGCTGCCCGGCGGATAGGGGCGCGGCGAGTAAAGGGTGTCGCAGTCGCCCAGCCAGGGCGCGCCCAGCTCGCGGGCACGCTCGGTGACCCAGTAGCCCTCGAACCCGAAGTAGCTCAGCCCCTCGCCCGCGCCGGTGCGCACCGCCCGCCAGAGGCGCTCGCCGTACCCAGGCGTTGAGGTTGCCACAGTCCCTGGGTTGACCGTATGGGCAGGTGTGAATCGGAACCCAGCGGAGTCCAGCAGCACCCGGTACCCGGCGTCCTGGACGCTCTGCGCGTACACGCCGCACTGCTTGCGTGCGAGGTCGGGCGCGGGGTAGCGCTGGTCGTCGAAGGGGAGCGCGAGGATCTCGGCCTCGAACTGTTTCGCCAGGTCGGACCTGGGGGCGCTGAGCGCCCTGGCGTTCACGTGGAAATGGGTCGGCGGTGGCAGTCCATCGTCGTCTCGTCGCCACTCCGGCGGTGTCTCCCGCGGAATGACGAGCAAGGTGCCGTCGGGGAACAGTTCGGTCGCCACACCCTCGATCTGCCGGCCGGCGAGGAACTCGAACCGCACGGCGTGGAACAGGCCGTGGTCGAAGGCATCCGGGCCGAGCCGGGCGGCCAGCGCCGGGTCGAGCGGCACGCCCATGGCCCGCAGCCGGTGCAGCCGGTGTACGGGGTGCTCGCCCAGCCGCTCCGGCGCGAGGGCGAGGGGGTCGAGGTAGCGCGGGCCGTCTTCGTGCGCGAGCCGGACCCTCGCCCTGTCCTGCCACACCGTGAGCAGGTCGGGCCGACCCTCGGCCGATACCGGGCGGCCGTCCTCGGACGCCGCGTAGAAGTGCGGCTTGACCAGCTCGTCGAACGAGGCCGTGGCGTCGTACTCGCTCCTGGGGGCCACGAGCTCGGCGGAGACTTCCACGCTCATGGCGCCGCCGGGGAGGTCAGACACGGGCGATGGGTTCCCGCTTTCGCGGGAATGACGAGATGGCGCGTCGCCGGGGGACGTGGTGTGGCAGGCGGCGGCCAGCAGTACGAGCGCGGAAAGCGCGGCGTGGAGCAGGTTGGGGGTGGTGAGCGTCCGTAGCGCCAGCGTCTTCACCCTCACCCATTCGGCAGGCTCAGGGCAGGCTCTCAATCCCCTCCCATCAAGGGAGAGGAGGCCCATGAGCATCCCTGCTACTCCCACTCCTCGACGCGGACGAGGTTGCCCACCTCGTTCACCACGTCCAAATCGCTCAGCAGGCTCAGCGCGTTGGTCATCGAGGCCTCCCTGGCGCGGTGGGTCATCAACACTATCTCCGCGCGCTGCGCCGCCTCGTCGGTCTCCTTCTGGATGACCGAGGCGATGCTGATGTCGAGGTCGCCGAGCAGCTTGGCGATTTGGGCGAACACACCGGGGCGGTCGTCGACGTTGAGGCGCAGGTAGTACTTGGTCTCAAGGTCGGACATCGGGCTTACGCGCACGTGCTCCGACAGCCTGAGCGGAGTGGGCGGCGTGACGTTGCCGACGATGTTGCGGGCGATGCCGATGGCGTCGGCCACGACCGCGCTGGCGGTGGGCGCGGCTCCCGCGCCGGGGCCGGTGAACAGCACTCGGCCCACCATGTCGGCCTCCACCTCCACGGCGTTCAGCACTCCTTCGACCTTGGCGAGCATGACGTCGGAGGGCACGAACGCGGGGTGCACGTGCGCTTCCACCACGCCGTCGCGCATGTTCGCTATGGCGAGCAGCTTTATGGTGTAGCCAAGCTCCCTGGCGTACAGGAAGTCTCGCGCGTCGAGGCGTGTTATGCCCTCTCGGTACACGTCGCTGTCCTTTATGCGGGCGCGAAAGGCGAGCGTGGACAGGATGGCCAGCTTGTAGGCGGCGTCGATGCCCTCGACGTCATTGGTGGGGTCGGCCTCCGCGTAGCCGAGCTCCTGCGCGCGGCGCAGGGCATCATCGAAACCCACGCCCTGCTGCACCATCTGGGTGAGGATGTAGTTGGTGGTGCCGTTGATGATGGCGTGGATAGAGGAAATCTCGTTGGACACGAGGTCGCGCAGCAGGGGCCCGATTATGGGCGTACCGCCGGCCACGCTCGCCTCGAACATCACCTGCACGCCCTTCTTGCGGGCCAGCGTGAGCAGATCGGGACCCTGCTTGGCCATCACCTCTTTGTTGGCGGTTACGATGTGCTTGCCGAGCGATATGGCCTTGACAATGTAGTCCAGCGCGGGAGTCTGGCCGCCCATCACTTCGACCACCACGTCCACCGCCGGGTTGTCGAGTATGTCCTCGATCCTGGTGGTGACGAGGGACGATGGGAGGTCGAACGACCGGGGCCTGGAGGGGTCCCTGACCAGCACGCCCTCCAGGGAGAGTTCGCAGCCGGCGAGCTGCCGGACGTGCTCGGCGCGCTCCACGAGAGTTCTGGCGACGCCGCCGCCCACCACGCCCAAGCCCAGCAAGCCAATGCCCACCGAGGTCTTCATGCGCGCCCTGGGCACCCGTTCCTCAGAAACCGAACGGCCCCAGGGGCTGCTGCTCTTCTTCCTCCTGCGGCGCGGCGGACAGTCCGAGCTGCTCCAGCATCCACTCGTAAATCTCGGAGTTGAAGTCGGAATACACGTCGAACTTGGCCCGCTGCCCGTTTATCCAGGTCTGAAGCGCAGCCGTCTTTCGCGCTTCCAGGTCTTCGGGGTCCAGCTCGCGCGCCTCGGCCCTCTCCGAGACGACGAAGAAGTACAGGGTCTGCTGGTCCTGGACGCTCGTGCTGACCTCGCTCAGCTTGCCCACCTCGAGATCGAAGAAGGCGTACTCGTGGTCTTTCACTATACCGCGGGGCAGCCAGCCCAGGTTGCCACCGAGCCGGATCATCTCCTGCGAGTCGCGGGAGAACTCGCGCACGATGCCCTTGACGGCCTCACGGATTTCTTCGGGTTCGGTGGCGTCGCGCAGGGCGTCCTCCAGCTTCACCTGCATGATGTCGATCTCGTCGGTGGGGGACACGATTATCTGTTGCACGCGGACCTGCTCGGCAAACGTAGGGACACTGTCGCCGATGAACTGGCGCGTCTTCTCCCTGACGATGGACCGCCTGGTAAGCTGGTCGTACTCCTCTTTGCTGTACTGGATGGCGTTCAGGTAGCCGTTATATCGTTCTTGGAACTCGCGCTCGACCTGTCCTGGGTCCATGCTGCCCGACGCAGCTGCGCGCGGCGTGAATGTGCCGCGAATCTGGGTTTTGATCTCGTCGTCGGTGACGCTTATGCCGAGCGACGGGGCGGACTGGGAGATGATTTCGTTTTCGACGAATAGCTGAAGGGTCTGGAAAATGTCGTTGGTGGCATTGAACTGGCCGCCCAGGAACTCCATGCCCTTCTGGCTGACGCGAAGGAGCTTTACCATGTCGCCGCGGGTGTAGGTCACGTCGTTCACCCTGACCACGACCTCGCGGGAGGGCAGGACGAAAATCAGGACGTAGCCGGCGATTACGATGCTGGCGATAGCGAGCAACATCACGCCGATGACCGCCACGGCGATACGGCGGCGATTGACGTCGCGTTCCGTTCGCAGTGCCTGGTGTCGCCTGTCGACGACTACGGCGTGAGGTAGGGGTGCTCCGGTCTGCTCTGCCATGGCTGTGCCTTCGGGTTACCTGCGAGCGTACCGCTCGGGCGTGGGCGAGCGGTGGTCGGGGCTGAAGGGAAGTAGGGCAAGGTGCCTCGCGCGCTTGATGGCGGTGGAAAGGCCGCGCTGGTGCTTGGCGCAAACGCCCGTCTTGCGGCGGGCCTCCAGCTTGAACCGGTCCGAGATGGAGCGCCGGAAGCGGTCGAGCTCCTTGTAGTCGATGTACTTCACGCGGTCGACGCAGAACGAGCACACCTTGCGCCGCGCGTAGTACCTGGGTCTGCCCCTTCTGGGTCTTCTTTGTCCTGTGGTCATGGCTGTCCTCTGCGTTGCGATTGGGGGGTGATTGGGGAGGGCCGGCTCGGGGAGCGGCCTACCAGGGCAGGTCGTCCTCGTCGGAGGCCGGGGGCGCGCCGGGCGAGAAGGGTTCGGAATCGCCGTACCCGCCTCCGCCGCCCTGCGGCGCCCTGTCCAGGAAGAGCACGACGTTGGCGTTAATCTCGTTGGTGAACCGCGTCTGGCCGTCCTGGCCCGTCCACGTGTCGCTCTTGAGGCGGCCCTCGGCGTACACGCGCATACCCTTGGTAACGTACTGATTGCACAGTTCGGCGAGGCGGTTCCAGGCGACGACCCTGAACCACTCGGTCTCCTCGCGGCGTTCGCCGTCCTGGGCATTGTACTTGCGGCTGGTGGCGAGGCGGAACGACGTCACCGGCGTGCCGTTCGGTGTGTAGCGCATGTCGGGGTCTGTGCCGACGTTGCCTATGACTGTGATCTTGTTCAGCACTACGGAAACACTCCTTCGGGGCGGGGGCCCCTGTCCAAAGCCGAGTTCGGAGACGCAGAGCCTCGCCTAGCTCTCCGCGGTCGCTTCCGCAACCGGCTGGGTGGCCGGCTCAGCTTCGGCGACCGGCTCTACGGGCGTCTCAGCTTCGGCGACCGGTTCCGCGGGCGTCTCAGCTTCGGCGACCGGTTCCGCGGGCGTCTCAGCTTCGGCGACCGGCTCCGCGGGCGTCTCAGCTTCGGCGGCCGCTTCCGCCTCAGGCTGGACGGCCTGTTCCGGCTCCACTTCCAATTCCGCGACCGGCTCCGCGGGCGTCTCTTCCACCGTCTCGGGTTCCGGCAGCTCGACCTTTACGGACTTGTCCAGCTTCATCGTGAGATATCTCATCACGTCGTCCGAGGCCTTGAGGCTGCTGTCCAGTTCTATAATGTCGCCCGGCTCCAGTGCGAAGCGGGTGAGCACGTAGTTGCCTTCCTGGAACTTCTGTATGGGGTAGGCGAGCCGGCGCAGTCCCCAGTTCGACTGTTCGTACACCAGGCCGCCGTGGTCGGCGATGAAGCCGGCGACGCGAGCGCCGGCGGCGTCGATTTCGGTCTCGTTGGCCTCGGGGCTGATGATCATCATCAGCTCGTAATTTCGGGTTTGCTGATCAACCAAGCTGCTCTCCTAGTTCGCTCTGCAGGGGCATGGCCCCAAAGCCTCCCGCGCCGGTATCCAACGGGGCGGAGGGTCTGTTCAGGCTCGCGCGGGGGCACCATAGTTCGTCCACCCGCACGGCAGAATAAGGCAAATTATAGCACGCGCGCGCGGCCAGCTTCAATCAGAGTTTGGAGCCGAAATCCCCGCGGGTTCGTGTGCGACCGGTGGGCGGCCTGAGCAGGCGAGAAGTGGCCGTAGGCTGCTCGTGGGCGGGGAATTCACCGAAAACTGTCTCATTCCGTTTCATTCTGTCTCATCTCATAGCTGAGGGTGTCGGCCATTTGCGACGGATTGAAACGCTGGCGAGACATATTTAGGCAGGAAAGTTACATTTTGTGGCAGAAATGAGACAGGTCAGCCGGGGAACCCAAGCGCCTCGTCCACGGACGCCGGGTTGCGGGGTCGGTCCCACGACGCGGGGAGGATAGCACGGATGTGCGTGGGGTTCAAGGGGGTGGGGGAATGGGGGTGCGGGGGACGAGGTCTAGTCGGCAGTCAGTTGGATGGCCCTTCGCAGCAGTTCAATCGTTTGAGAAGTATCGCTAGCTCGAACGTGTCCTCAGCCGTCCTGGACGCCGGCATATCGTCCAGGACGCGACGGGCAGTCGAGGGCTTGTTTCTGTCCAGAAGGGCCTTCGCGTATGCCAGGTAGGGTTGGGCAGGTTCGGTCTTTACGGGGTGGGAATGGAATTGCTGGAAGGTATGTTCCGCCGCCGCCAGGTCGTCGCTCGCCGTCTGGTTGTCGATGAGCCTGCCGGCCAGCGCTCCGGAACCGGGTTGGGCTTCGAAGGCCCTGTGCAGATGCGATAGCGCGGCCTGGCGCTCGCCCGTCGACCATAGGAGAGCGCTCTCCCGGAGGGCATGAATCACCTTGTATCTCGGATGCGCAGGCAGCACCACGCGAAAGTAATTCCGGCCCTCGTCGTAATCGAATTCCGGTTCGGGCGATCCGTTTTCGGCCATCCTTCGCCGGATCTTGGGTAGCCCCGTTCCGCGCCCTTCGGCCAACCTCAGCTCCTTGAGGAACTCTCCGATTCGCCGGTTCCTGGCGGGTATTGGAGGAACCCGGCCATCCGGCGCGAGGTGATGCCTTTCGATTCCGTGCTGCGGGCCCGGGTAACTGATGATTTCCATTCGGTCCGGATACCGGTAGATTTTCGTCGGTTCGGGGTTGTTGTCGTACGAACGATGATAGACCGCGTTGACAACGGCCTCCTCCATCGCTCCGTAGGGGTATGCGACCGTTCGGTCCACTTCAGCCTCGCCCAGACGTTTTCTCAACATCACGTCGGCGAGCGAGTTGAGATAGTCAACAGAGCGCTTGACCTGTTCGTTGAGAGGTCCTCCAATCGTTCTCTCTTCGATCAGGTCGCCCCCGGCGTCGTCGCCGAACTGCACAATCTCGATACGGGAACCTGGAAAGAAACTGTCGGGCGTCTCGTTGAAGAAGAGAACAGCGGCATTTCGCGGTACGAAGTAATCGTTGAGGCGGACAACCAGACGCATCTGCTGGTAGAGGTCCATGTCCGCGACGTTAACTCCGCCACGCACCAGATCACTTCGCACGTCGGCAAGAAATCTGCGAACCAGCGTTGGGGAGATGTCCTCAATAGCGGAAACCAGGCTGCGGCGGTCATCGAAGGGTACTCTTGCGGCTTGCTCGATGAGCTGAGTGAGAGTCGCGCCCGTTGCCTCCACGGTGCTCGAACCCTGCCGAACGTAGTATGCTCGCTCCGCACCTTGTCCCCTCTTGGGGGCTTGGTACGGACGAGTGTCGCCACCGGGCGCCCACACGATGAGAATGCTCTTGCCGTGGTACAGCTCCGGGAACAGCAGCGGCTGATAGTCTGGGTCGATGCGGTTGCACTGACCGCGTATCTCCCTCTGAATCCTGTCCAGGTCCTGCTCGTCGAGGCCGCGCGGGGGCAGAACGGGATGGCCGCTATTGTCGGTTTCGATTCCCAGAATGACGTACCCGCCATTGAGATTGAGCAGGTCGTTGGCGAACGCGCACACGGTCCGAACGGTCGAGTCTCTCATCGAGTCGTTCCACGCGGCCTTGAACTTCCTTCGGTTATCTTCAACCGAACGAGAGTGGACGAGATTGTCGATGTTGATGGGAATGCCCTGCATGGGTCTATTCTACCACCAGTGCGCACCGCGCCGGCGCGGTGCGGCGTGCGGGCCGAACCCGCCGTCGGGCGCGGCTCGCAACCGGCGTTTGACAGCCTACCGAGCGGCGTATAGATTTGCCGCGTGCCCACTTTGTGCAGGAGGCCGTATCGATGACCGAGCGCAGCGTTCCCACCAGGCAAGAGGTGCTTTCGTACCTGAGAGACCGGCGTAACTGGGGCAGATGGGGCGACAAGGGCTCCGCCGGCGCGATGAACCTGATCGACGACGCCAAGCGCCTGGAGGCGGCTCGACTTGTGCGAAAGGGCCGCGCGGTGTCGATGAGCCGGCCGTTTCCCGTCAAGGCGTCGCCCTCCAATCCCAGGCCCGCTCACCACTACGTGACCCGCGGCGTGAGGGAGCCGGGCGGAGGCAGCGCGGGCGACTACTACGGCGTCGCCTTTCACGGCTGGGCCACGACCCACATCGACGCGCTCTCGCACGTGTGGGACAGCGAGGGCATGTGGGATGGCGGGGACCCCGACGAGGTGATCACGTTCAGCGGCTCGACCTACGGCTCGGTGGACAACTGGAGCGACGGCATCCTGACCCGCGGGGTGCTGCTGGACGTGCCCAGGCACAGGGGCAAGCCCTACGTGACGATGGAGGAGCCGGTTCACGGCTGGGAGCTGGAGGACGTCGCCGCCGCGCAGGGCGTCGAGATAGCGCCCGGCGACGCGGTGATGGTGTACAGCGGACGCGAGGCCTACGTCCGGGATGCGGGCCTCTGGGGCCCGGAGCCGCGTCCGGGGCTGCACTCCTCGTGCCTGCCGTTCGTGCGCGACAACGACATATCGATACTGGTGTGGGACATGATGGACGCGCTTCCGAACGAGTACGACATCCCGTGGACGGTACACGGGGCGATATTCGCCTACGGCGTGGCGCTGCTGGACAACGCGCTGTTGGAGCCGCTGGCGGCTGCGTGCGCCGAGGAGGGCCGGTACGAGTTCATGGTCACAATCAACCCGCTGTACGTCATCGGAGGCACCGGCTCGCCGGTGAACCCGATCGCGGTGTTCTAGCGGAGCTTTCATGCTCTCCCAGCCTCCCACAAGATGGTAGAGTATGTCTGTAGAGAAGTACATTAAAAGGGAGGATGTATGAGGGACTCTGAGACCACAGCACCCACCCAGGAAGGGCACATGGCCGCACCCTCCCGCCGGCCTCTCGACGAGACGGCCCGGTTGGGCGACGAGATATACGAACGGGACATCCGTCCACAGGTCGAAGCGGACCACCACGGGAAGATCGTCGCCATAGACGTGGACAGCGGGGATTACGCCATCGCCGATACCGCCCTTGCCGCAGCGGACTCCCTACGAGAGCGGCGCTCCGCCGTCGATGTTTGGGCAGTGAGGGTCGGTTACTCTACTCTGCGCACCTTCGGGGGCAGTTCCCCACGGAGAGGCGGGTGATAGAAGGCTTCGTCAACACCAGACTCGAAGCAGTCGTGCCCCTCTCGCTCCGTGGCCCACAGGGACCGGAACGGGAAGTAGATGCAGTGATAGACACCGGCTACAGCGGTTCTCTGACCCTGCCGCCCTCGCTGGTCGCGGAGTTAGAGTTGCCCTACGTGCTCAGCAGCAGGGCGACTTTGGCTGACGATACTGAAGTTGGCTTCAATGTGTACAGCGTCACCGCTCTGTGGGATAATAGGCCTCGGCGCATTGAGGCCGACGCGGTGGGGAGCACACCCCTCGTGGGGATGGCTTTGCTCGACAACCATGACCTGAGCATCCAGATCCGGGAAGGCGGCCGCGTCGTCATCCAGGCCAGGGAGTAGCCAAGCTCCTACTCGGCGAATTGCCTCAAAGCGCTGCAGCCCGTCTCGGGATCCCTCTTCTCCTCCTCATGGCCACCGCGTGCGCTATTTTGTAACACCGCTCTCACGTGAGCAGGCCTATCGACGCGCTCGCGATGCCCAGGAACAGCAGGAAGCCGAACACGTCGGTGAAGGTAGTTACGACCACCGCCGACGCTACCGCTGGGTCCAGTCCCATTCTGCGCAGCAACAGCGGCACCGCGGCGCCCACCGAGCCCGCAATAATCATGTTCCCCAGCATTGCCACCCCAAGAACCAGGCTCAGCCCCGGGTTCTGCTTCCAGACGAATGCGATGACAGCCACAAGCACCCCCAGCCAGACCCCGTGGAGCAGACCCAGCAACGCCTCCCGCAACAGGAGCCGCCGCGCCTCGACACCGGCGAGCTCGCCGAGCGCGATCGCCCTCACGATGAGGGTCAGCGTCTGCGTGCCGCCAATTCCTCCCTGCCCGGCGACCACGGGCAGGAACGCCGCCAGAACGACCACCTGGGTGAGTGTCGATTCGAACAGGGCGACGACCGCGGCGGCGAGGAACGTCGTCCCCAGGTTGACGGTGAGCCAGGGGAGGCGTGAGCGGACCGAACCGAGCAGGGGGCCATCCACCGTTTCGCCGGCTACGTTGGCCACCTGCTGCATCTGGCGCGTGTCCTGCTCGACGGTAACGCCAAGCAGCGAGTCGGCCAGGATAACGCCGGTCAACCGGGAGCCGTCGACCACCGGAAGCTGCGTCAGATCGTAGTGTCGCCGGAGCCGTGCGCACTCCTCGGCCGGCGTGTCGACGGTCACCGTGGCAACGATTGGCGATGCCACGTCACGTATGGGGGTCGAGTCGTCGGCGAGCGCGAGGTCCACCATGCCGACCTGGCCGACCAGTTCGCCGTCACTGACCACGTAGACGCGCGTGAGCTTGTCCCGTGTCTCCGCCAGCTTTCCCAGGTTTTCCCGTGCGGATCGGACCAGAGCGCCGACATCCACTATCGGCAGCTCCGCGACCATGAGAGACCCAGCCGTGTCAGGCCCGTGGGCGAGTGAGTGCTCGTCGTCCAGCGGTTGGTCGAGGGCCTCGGCCACGTCGTGGGGACGCAGAAAGGGCAGCCGCCGCAGCGTCGCCAGAGCCTGGCTGGGGTGAAGCTGGCCGAACACGAGGGCGAGCATCTTCGCGCCGAGGCGAGCACCCACACGCCCGGCCTCGACGGGGTTCATCTGCCGCAGCATCCAGGCCACGGTCTCCGGCGACATCACGCGGACCATGGCCTCTCTGCTCCCGCGCGGAAGGCTCGCCACGACGCTGCCCATGTCCGCCGGGTGCAGGTAGCGGATCATCTCCCAGGCGGAGCTTTCTCGCCCCGCCTTGACGAGTTGCTGGACCTCGCTCGCGATTTCGGCCACCCTGTCCAGCGAAATCGCGAGCGGCTGTCCAATGCCGCCGCCGCCGAGCCGCATACTTTCGGGAGCCCTGGGATCGGTTTCCATCTGCCAACTCCTGATTGCCCGCCAACTCGTACCGGCTGGGAGGGACGCCCGGCGCGCGGTGGCGGCGCATTTTGGTGAATGAGAGCCTGTACCAGTATAGTTGAAGCAGTTTGACCTGACGAACAAGACCTGATATCACGTGCTTTGCGGTCACAGGCAGGGCGGGCAGATGGCCGCGGCAAGGAGGCGATTGGCTATGGGCATACCTTCGACGACCATAATCAGGGCCAGGACGTTGATTGACGGCACCGGCGCATCGCCGCTGGAGCATCCCGTCGTCGTGGTCGAAGACGGCAGGATTACGGCGGTGGGGCAGCAGGGCAAGGTGCAGACTCCCCAGAGGCCGGACGTCCGCGAGCTGTCATTTCCGGAAGGGCATCTGCTTCCCGGGCTGATCGACGTCCATACTCACCTGATGTTCGGGACGGTGGGTCAACACGGGTACTGGGACGGTCCCTACGAGACGGTGATCGAGCGCGATTCCGACGAGATCATGCTGCTTCGGGCCGCTCACAACACCCACGTGCATCTCAGCGCCGGCGTGACCACACTGCGCGACTGCGGCGCGCGCAACCGCATCACGTTCGACCTGAGAGCGGGCGCCAGGCAGGGACTTGTCACCGCGCCCAGGCTTCTGCTTTCCGGCCGTCCCGTGACGATCACCGGCGGCCACTTCTTCTGGTGCAACGGGGAGGCGGACGGCGAAGACGGCGTCCGAGACGCGGTGCGCCAGCTTGTCAAAGAGGGGTCTGACTTCATAAAGATAATGGCGTCGGGAGGCGGCACCGCCATCACCGACAACCGGAAGCACTCCTACGGCGTCGGCGAGCTGCGCGCGATAGTGGAAGAGGCCCACGTGCACGGCAAGCTCACCACGGCCCACTGCCTGGCGACACAGAGCATGACGAACGCCCTCGACGCGGGCGTGGACATGATGGAGCACGGGGGATTCATCGAACCCGACGGGTCTTACGTCTTCCGCCCGGAAATCGCCGAGCGCATCGCGCAACAGGGGATGTACGTCAGCCCGACCGTCCAGACGGGATACCGGGGCAGGGAGGCCCTGCTGGAACAGGCGAGTAGCGCCCCGCTAAACCCGGTGGAGAGGCTGCGCCTCGACGCCCTGGAAGCAAAGTGCGAGAGCCAGGTGGAGTTCCTGGGCAGGCTGTGGAGCGAGTGGGACGTCAAGATTGTGGCGGGGACTGACGCCATTCAGACGTTCGGCGACTACTGCCTGGGCCTGGAGCTTCAGAGCCAGGCCGGCATGAGCAACATGGATGTCATAGTGTCGGCCACGAGCGGCGCGGCCAGGGCTATCGGTATGGACGACCAGATCGGCGCCGTTACGGCCGGGAAGGCCGCGGACCTGATAGTCGTGGAGCGGGACCCGTTGGAAGACATCTCGGCTCTGCGTAACATGTCCATGGTGATGCGCGATGGCAGAGTCATAGTACCCTACCGCTCGATGGAGGAGTGAGAGCGATGGCACGCAGGGCGTCCAGGAAGTCAACGATGGAAGCATAGAAGGACGACATCAAGGGTTCCGACGCGAAGCCGGTGCTTCTATCGGGCGGCGATCCCCAGATCGCGAAGGCGGCCGCCCTGCCCGGCTGGCCCGGGTTCGACACGCTGCGCTAAAGAACGTACAGATTCCCGCGGGACAGGGCTTCGTCGTAGTCTTCGTAGGCTACAATCTCGTCGAAGCCGGGGCTGCTCTTGATCTTGAGAATCGCCCGTTCCAGGTCCCGTGTTTCCGGTGTCCACTCGTAGGCCTTGACCCTGATATTACCGCCCTGCCGGTAGCGAATGACTAGACCTGCCATCTGATATTCTCCTTGGGCGTCGAGATCGGCACCACGAAAGTGGCGATGGTGCGATCGACAGTTATCTGTGTAACTGCGTTCGTGGTTCATATGGTTCCACTTCGTAACGCCCGAACTCTAGGTAGCGCGCCGCGACTTTGGCCGATTTCCGCTCGTATGTTGATGCGACGCGAATGAAAAACTATATTGGTTGCGTGTGATTGGCCGGGCAGGCCGGAATACTGAGGCAAGGAAGTACGCATGGGTGATCCGACTACACGTGGCATGATGGACGTGGAGGCCCTGCGATCGGCGGTGGACGAAGGCTCCGTAGATACGGTGATACTGGCGTTCCCGGACCACTATGGCCGGCTGGTGGGCAAGCGGCTGGATGCCTCGTTCTTCCTCTCTGACGTGGAGGAGGGGACCCACGTTTGCGACTACCTTCTGACGGTGGACATCGAGATGGAGCCGGTGGAGGGTTACGAGTTCTCGAACTGGGAGCGCGGCTACGGAGACATCCGGCTGGCGCCGGACCTGGCGACGACTCGAAAGCTGACGTGGCTGGACAGGACCGCGCTGGTAATCTGCGACGCCGAGATGGAGCCGGGCGGCGGGCCGGTGGAGGTGGCGCCGCGTTCGATGCTGCGCAGGCAGGTGGAGCGGCTGGGCCGCCGGGGGTTCGTCGCCAAGGCCGGGTCCGAGCTGGAGTACTACCAGTTCCGGACGTCTTACGAGGAGGCGGCCCGGAGCGGCTACCGGGGCCTGCGCGAGACGGGATGGTACATCGAGGACTATCAGCTGCTGCAGGCGGCGCGGACGGAGGACATCAACGGCGCGTTTCGACGCCATCTCGCTGCGTCCGGCGTGCCCGTAGAATCGACTAAGGGTGAGTTTGGCCGTGGACAGCACGAGCTGAACATCCGCTACGCGCCCGTGCTGGAGATGGCGGACCGCCACCTGGTGCTGAAGCAGGCGGTGAAGGAGATCTCGGACCAACTTGGGTGCAGCGCCACCTTCATGGCGAAGCCGGACGCCGCCCAGGCCGGCTCGAGCTCCCACCTTCACCTGAGCCTGTGGACGGACGAGAGCGGCGAGCAAGCGAACGCGTTCGCCGGAGACGGCGACCTTTCCGGCATCGCCTGTTCAGACGAGTTTCGCTGGTTCCTGGGCGGGTGGATGCGGTACGCGGCAGAGCTAATGGTCTTCTACGCGCCGACGGTGAACTCGTACAAGCGCTTTCTGGCCAGGAGCTGGGCCCCGACGGCGCTGGCATGGGCGCCCGACAACCGCACGGCGGGGTTCCGGGTCGTGGGCGCGGGGCCGAGCCTGCGGATCGAGTGCAGGGTTCCGGGCGCGGACGTGAACCCGTATCTCGCCTATTCCGCGGCCATCGCGTCGGGGCTGGCCGGCATCGAGGAGCGGATCGAGCCGCCGCCGGCGTACATCGGGGACGTGTACTCAGCGCCCGCCGAGACGATGCTGCCGCGCAGCCTGGAGGTCGCGGTGGAGAGGTTCAGCAAGAGCGAGTTGGCGCACACCGCGTTCGGCGCGGACGTGGTGTCGCACTACGCCCACTTCTTCTCCAGCGAGGCGGACGCATACCGGCGAGCCGTGACGGACTGGGAGCGCGCGCGCTACTTCGAACGCATTTAGCCCGGCGGACTTTACCGCGAAGAGAAGCGCCGAGGCGGGGCGATGATTGAGGAAACGTGAAATTTGTTTTCCCCGTGCTGACAATCTGTCGGACGGGAATCGGAACCGGGTTGCTGTTCCTGGTTGCCGTTGTCCTGACTTCGGCGTGCCTGATTGCTTGCTCAAGCCGGTCCGAGGCCTCGCCTTTCGAGACGGACGAGCGCAACGCCGCCAGGCTGATGCGCGGACTACCGCCCGGGGGGGTAGTTTACACTTTTGCGGAGATCGAGAAGGTGATGCGGCGGCCGGCTATGCGCCAGGAGGTCGAACAGGGCTTCGAAGAACTGTCCGAAAGATCCCGCGGGCTGATTGGTAGCAGCCTACTGGCTGAAGGGGATGTCAAGAGTCTGGCCTTCGCTATCGCCAGTGACGGGACCTCCGGCGCCACCATCATGTCGGGCGATTTCGAGGGCCTTCAGAAGGCGCTTCGGGAAGTGCCTTTCCTGGCCGAGTCCAGCAGCCGATTCGATCCTCCGAGGTCAATCGATCCGTATCGGGGCCTGGAGTTGATTGTTTTCCCCTGGCACCACGACCTGTTCATAGCGGTCCCTGATTCCGAAACGCTTCTGCTGGCCGACAGCGTGGGGCTACTCAATGATGTCATAGACCGTCACCTGGACGGAGGCGAGCTCAACCCGCGCCTCACCGGCCTGTTAGGTAACGTAGAGCGGGTAGATTTTCTGGTTGCTCTTGCCGTGGATGCGGGACCGGCCGGCCAAGGCGACGACTCTACACCGCCGGCACCCGTCTTTCTTGCACACGCGGGTCATCTGAACGAGGGCGGGACGAGCACCGTCTATGCCTACCTGGAGTTTGCGGAGGACGGACAGGCGGAGGAAGCCCTGGAGTTGCAGTCCAGTCGACCAGACCTTGGAGACCTGTTCTTCGGCTACAAGAGGGACACCGTGACACCAACCGGCGACCTCTGGCGAGAAGGCCGGGCACTCATAGCCAGGGCTGTTGTTCCCGACGAGGCCGTAGCCGACCTGTTCCTAACAAACTGACGACCCACCAGAGGCCGCCGCTTTCGGCCTGGATAGCCGTATCTCATTGAGACGAGAAAGGACTTTACGATGGAACCGCGCATCAGCATAATCACCCTGGGAGTGACCGACCTGGCCCGCTCCATCGAGTTTTACCGGGACGGGCTGGGGTTGCCGCTGCAGGACGAGGAGGACACCGAGTCGATCGCGTTCTTCGAGTTAAAGGGCACCTGGCTGGCGCTTTACCCCCGGGAGGCGCTGGCCGACGACGCCGGCGTGCCAACGGAGGGCAGCGGCTTTACGGGCGTAACCCTGGCCCACAACGTTCGCACGCGGGAGGAGGTGAACGCCGTTCTGGACGAGGCTGTGGCCGCGGGCGCCACGCTGGTCAAGGCCGCACAGGACGTATTCTGGGGCGGCTACTCAGGCTATTTCGCCGACCCGGAGGGCTACCTGTGGGAGGTGGCCTGGAATCCCTACTTTCCTATTGACTCAGAGACCGGAGGTACGAAATGAACGAGCAAATCTGTTTCGCTTCCGCGACGGAACTGGCGGTGAGCATACGCCGAAAGAGCCTCTCTCCGGTGGAGATCGCACAGGCCCACCTCGAACGCATCGAGCGGCTCAATCCAGCCCTCAACGCCATCGTGTTCCCCGCTGCCGACCCGTTGGCCCAGGCCAGAGAGGCAGAAGCCGCCGTCATGCGCGGCGACGAGCTTGGACCGCTCCACGGCGTGCCCTACACGCTGAAGGACTGCATCGAGACGGCGGGGCTGCCTATGTCCCTGGGTACCCGGCTGTACGCGGGCTACGTTTCCAAGCAGGACGCCGAGGTCTACACCCGGCTGAAGGCGGCGGGCGGCATTCTGCTGGGCAAGACTAACATGCCCGAATTCGCCCTGTGGTGGGAGACCGACAACGACGTGTTCGGCCCTACACGCAACCCCTGGAACCCTGAGCGAACGGCGGGCGGCTCCAGCGGCGGCGAGGCGGCGGCCATAGCCGCCGGGCTGTCGCCACTGGGGTTGGGCACCGACCTCGGCGGCTCCATACGCGCGCCGGCCAGCCTCTGCGGGATCGTGGGAATCAAGCCCACGCTGGGACGCATCTCCTACACCGGCATACAACCCCAGGTGCTGCACCGAGCCATCCACGTGGGCCCCATGGCCAGGTCCGTCGGCGACGTCGCCCTCGCCATGTCCATCCTGGCCGGCCCGGACGACGTGGACCTGTACGCGCCGCCGGTGCCGGTGCCCGACTACGCGCCGCTGGACGCGGAGTTGAGCAACTTGAGAGTGGGCTGGAGTCCCACCGCCGGCGTGCCGGTTCAGCCGGAGGTGCAACGCTCGGTTGCCGAGGCCGCGGCGGCGCTGGGCGAGATGGGGATGCGGACCGAGCAGGTGGAGATTCCCGCGCTGGCGGACAGGGACGCCGGCGCCGTCTCCCGTGTCATCTACAGTATGGAGGCGCGCCGCCACCTGGGGCCGATCATAGCCGGCCGGGAGTCGGAGCTGACGCCGATCATCCGCTCGCGCTTCGTGGACGGCGACACCTTCACGCTGGACGAGTACCTCGACGCGAATCAGCAGTGGGAGGAGCTGCGCCAGGCTGTGAAGGAGTACTTCAACCGATACGACCTGTTCCTTTGCCCGACGGTGCCCATGACGGCCTTCCCCCACGGCCAGGACGCGTTCCACGTCGAGGGCGAGGCACTCGTTGGCAGGCACACCCTCCGCCTCACTCTGCCCTGGGACCTGACCGGCTCCCCGGCCATCTCCGTGCCCTTCGGCTGGAGCGCCGACGGCCTGCCCATAGGCGTTCAGCTAGTGGGCCGCCACTTCGACGAGCTGACGCTGCTGCAAGCCGCTCGCGGGCTGGAGGCAGCCGGGCCTGCGACGCGGCGGCCGGTGGTGGGGTGAGGGCCGGCGGCGCTGCTGCCGGTTCGCTGGACTTGGCCCAATAATATGGGATATTCTCCACTTGACAACCCGTTGACCGGAGCTTTGAGAATCTTGTCGCGCTAGGCGCCCCTAACACCAAAAAGTCCTCACTTGCGTCACCGAATGGCCCATCCCAATCAAACAAGTGGCCTAGCTTTATTGGATGAGTGGACCGATGCAACTCACTGAATCCCACCAACTCTCAATGATGGCAAAGCAGGAGGAGGCGGTCTCAGCCTCCCGGAGTAGGCTGGACCACCAAGCGCATGACATTGAATGCGCTGTGTTGGCGTGCGAAGACAACCTTTCCTTCATGGAGAAACTGCACGATGGCCAGATGAAGCTGGTCGTCACTTCTCCTCCCTACAATCTGGGAAAGGACTACGAGCCCAAGACCTCACTAGACGATTATCTCGAGGCACAAAGCCGGGTGATAAGCGAATGTGTTCGAGTTCTTCATCCCCAGGGGTCTATCTGCTGGCAGGTGGGAAACTACGTCAGCAAGGGAGAGATTGTCCCGCTTGACTCCGTTCTGTATCCGGTGTTCCAAAGCCTTGGGCTAAAGCTCCGCAATCGAATCGTCTGGCACTTCGGTCACGGCCTCCACTCTTCAAAAAGGCTGTCCGGTCGCTACGAGACCATCAATTGGTGGACGAAGAGCGATGACTACACTTGGAACCTCGACCCGATCAGAGTGCCATCGAAATATCCGGGGAAGCGCCATTTCAAGGGTCCAAATGTTGGCAAGCTCTCAGGAAACCCCAAAGGCAAGAATCCAAGCGATGTATGGGAGTTTCCCAATGTCAAGAACAACCACCCCGAGAAGACAATTCACCCTTGTCAGTTCCCAATAGAGTTGGTTGAGCGTCTCGTCCTTTCGATGACAAACGAGGAAGACGCTGTGTTCGATCCTTTCATGGGTGTCGGGTCATCAGTCGTTGCTGCCCTTATGCATGGCCGGCAAGCCTACGGATGTGACATTGTTGAAGAGTACGTGGACATAGCCCGGCAACGAGTTAAACAATTCTACGCTGGCACATTGCGCACACGCCCTATGGGTAAGCCCATATACGATCCGGCGAAGCCAAATGGGGGCCAATAGTGCAGATTAAGGCTCGCTACTCACACCTGAATGGCGAGGAATATCTACTGGTTCATCGCAAGAACCTGTGGGAAGAAGTACAGACTGTGATCGAGCAAGTCGACGCTTTTGCCTGCCAGACCAAGGTTTCACGAGAAAGGACTATGCGAGGCAAGAAGCTCTTCTCGTCCACCGACATGAACCGGGCGTTCAGAGAGGGGCTTCACGAGTTGGGCTGGAAGGAGCGCCGGAATACGTTTTGGGTGACTGACGATGAGCGAATACTGCGCGGTGTGTATAGCCTACCCGAGAGGGAGCAGAAGCTGGCCATCGAGAAGGCAGGGCTGAAGCCCATCATGTCTTACAATCAAACTGACTTCTTGAAGAACCGCGTTGCGGTTGAAGTGCAGTTCGGCAAGTACGCATTTGTGGCCCATGACTTGTTTGTGAAACACCTCAGCTTCTATGTCTCGGACATCATCGACGTGGGAATTGAGATACTTCCCATGAAGGAATTGGAAAGAAATATGTCCTCCGGCGTGCCGTAATACGAGAGAGACTTGCTGAACATCCTGCGCCAAGGCCGAGGCGTACCAACAGTCCCTCTCGTGCTTGTCGGTCTGGCTCCTTGAATGGCGCGCCGTTTGGGAGTGAGCGGCCGTGAGCGGGGCTAGGCTGAGCGTCTGAAGACTCTTTCGATCGATTGTCGGATGTTGCCGAGATGATCGGTCCAGTTCTCCTCTTGCGGTTCGACGTGACCGGGCAGGCCCTCGAAGGTGAAGCTTCTCCTGATGACGGGGTGGAAGTAGAGGCGGTCCGTGGCAAAGACGCTCCTCCTCTGGTGGCGCAGCGGATGGAAGCCGTAGGCGCGCAGATACGCATTCGCCTGGGTGACGGATATCTGCCGCGTTTCATGCCACTGGTTCAGGATGCGCTGGAAGTCGGTTGCCAACAGGTAGCCTCTCGTAACTTCGGCCATCTGGAACGCCAGGTCACGATACGGCTCGCCTTCACGCCGGTGCCTGGACTGCCGGGACGCCTGAACCGCCCGGTACATGCCAAAGCCCAAGCCGAGCATCACAAAGGGAACGCTCCTCAGCAGCCACGTGGGGAACCAGTCCAGAGGCACCCAGTCTTCGGCATCGTGCCACCCGTCGCCGTCGGTGTCCGAATTGGTCGGATCGGTGCTAACGGTGTAGGTGATGCCCAGCAGGGACTTCTGGAAGCCCGCGCTCTCCTCGCCGTCCGTCTTTCCGTCGCCATCGGTGTCCGCGTTGGCCGGGTCGGTGCCCAGCTCCCGCTCGTCGCCGTCGCCGATCGTGTCGCCGTCGGTGTCTGAGAGCGCCGGGTTGCTCGCGCCCTCAGCCTCCTCCGCGTCGCCAATGCCGTCGCCGTCGGAATCGGGGACGGTGGGGTTCGTGGACCAGAGGCCGTCGTCGTACTCTACGCCGGTCACCTCCTGGTAGTCGGTAAGTCCGTCGCCGTCGGTGTCCGGCAGGTTGGGATTCGTGATTACGACAATCTCTCTGCCCTCGATGGTGATGACGTGACCCCCGATCTCGGCGGCGTCGCTGAGATTGTCGCCATCGGAGTCCGCCACGAGGGGGTTGGTGACGTAGAGGACCTCAGTGCCGCCCACCTCGACTCTCGAACCCTCCACTTCGTTGTGGTCCGGCAGGGTGTCTCCGTCGGTGTCGGTGTTGAGCGGGTCCGTCGCGAGCTCCCTCTCACGCAGGTCGGAGAGGCCATCGCCGTCGGTGTCGGCGCGGCCCGGATGCGTCGGAAGCCGGGACTGCGAGTCCGAAGGGTCGGTGCGGTTGATCTCGTCGCCGTCGCTGATCGTGTCGCCGTCGGTGTCCAGCAGGCAGGGGTCCGAGGCCACCCGGCCCAGCCGCCCGCCGTCCAGCCGCCCGAGATGTTCCGGCCCATCCGCCAGGCCGTCGGAGTCCGTATCCGCCTGGGTGGGGCTGGTGCACAGGCCAATCTCCGCATGGTCGCCGAGGCCGTCGTCGTCGGTGTCGGCGCGCGTGCAGCTGGTGAGATGCTGATACTCGAGCAGGTCGACGAGGCCGTCTCTGTCGGTGTCCTCCGACTGCGGGCTGCATCCGTGGCCGAATTCGAGGTCGTCTCTCAGCCCGTCGCCGTCGGTATCGGGGAGAGTGGGGTCGCTCTGCGCCACCACTTCATCTCCCAGCAGCTCCAGCGTCACGCCCTCGCGCTCCTGGCTGTCCGTGAGGAAGTCGTCGTCGGTGTCGCTGTCGTTGGGATCGGAGTGGACGAGAACCTGCAGGCCGGCGATAGACAGGAGGTAGCCCTCGACTTCCACAAGGTCGGAGAGCCCGTCGCCGTCGGAGTCGGCGGCCGTCGGGCTGGTCAGGTGGGTGCGCAGTTCGGTGCCGTCGTTCAGTCCGTCGTCGTCGGTGTCGGCCCGCAGGGGGTTCGTGTGCGGCTCGGCGACCTCCTCGCCATCGGACAGGCCGTCGCCGTCGGTGTCTTCCAGCAACGGGTTCGGCGAAACCTGGATTTCCGTACCCAGGGGCGAGATGGTGAATCCCCGCACTTCCTCGCCGTCTGAGAGGCCGTCGCCGTCGGTGTCCCTTAGATTGGGGTCGGTAGAAAGCGTATTCACCTCGTCGCCGTCTGAGAGGCCGTCGCCGTCGGTGTCTTTTTTCAGAGGGTCGGTGAGATGAGTCCGCACCTCTGGGCCGTCCTCGATCCCATCGTCGTCTGTGTCGGGGGCCAGGGCGTCGGTCAGGTGCTCGAGCACCTCGTCGCTGTCCGACAGACCGTCGCCGTCTGTGTCGGACAGCAGGGGGTTGGTCTGGTGGGCGTTAACCTCGTCGCCGTCGCCGAGGCCGTCGCCGTCGGTGTCCCTGTTATTCGGCTGCGTGCGGTGTACGTTTATCTCGTCCTGGTCGAGAAGCCCATCGCCGTCGCTGTCGCCGGAGGTGGGACTGGTCCCCCCTCTGACTTCGGTGGCGTCATCCAGCCCATCGCCGTCGGTGTCTTTATTCTGAGGGTCGGTGAGGTGAGTGTTCACCTCGTCGCCGTCGGTGAGCGTGTCGCCGTCGGTGTCGGCCAGGAGCGGGTTGATGCCGCGGTCCACTTCGAACTTATCCGTGAGCATGTCGCCGTCGGTGTCTTTTTTCAGAGGGTCGGTGAGGTGATCGGTGATTTCGTCGAAGTCCGAAAGCGCGTCGCCATCGGTGTCGGCCGAAACCGGATTCGTCCTGTGCGTGTTGACCTCGACGCCGTCGTCCAGGCCGTCGCCGTCGGTGTCCTTATTTGCCGGGAGCGTGCCTCCCGTTATCTCCGCGGAGTCGGTGAGGCCGTCGTTGTCGGTGTCGGTCTTGTTCGGGTCGGAGCCGTGCCGATCGACCTCGTCGCCGTCGGAAAGCCCGTCGCCGTCGGTGTCGGCGACCTTGGGCTTGGTGTTGTGAGTGTTGACCTCTTCGCCGTCGGTGAGGCCGTCGTCGTCGCTGTCCGCGTCGTTGGGGTCCGTGCCGTGCCGAGTTATCTCGGCGGAATCGCTCAGCCCGTCGTCGTCGGTGTCGGCTAACGTGGGACTGGTGCGGTGGGTGTTCACCTCAGCCGCGTCGGTGAGGCCGTCGTCGTCGCTGTCCGTATCCCTGGGATCGGTGCGGTGGGTGTTCACCTCAGTCGCGTCGGTGAGGCCATCGTCGTCGCTGTCCGTATCCCTGGGATCGGTGCGGTGAGTGTTCACCTCGGCGCCGTCGGTGAGGCCGTCGTCGTCGGAGTCGGCGTCTTTCGGATCGGTGTTGTGCCTGGTCACCTCGGCGCCGTCGGTGAGGCCGTCGTCGTCGGAGTCGGCGTCTTTCGGATCGGTGTTGTAACGATCCAGCTCTTCGCCGTCGCTGAGACCGTCGTTGTCGCTGTCGGCCCTGTTGGGGTTGGTCTCGTGAAATCTGACCTCTGCGAAGTCGGTGAGACCGTCGTTGTCAGAGTCGTCGTCATTCGGATCGGTCCTGTAAGTGTTGACCTCTTCGCCGTCGTCCAAGCCGTCGTTGTCACTGTCCGGGTCTCTTGGGTCGGTTCGGTGCGTCGACTCTTGCGCAAGCGTTAGCCCGTCTCCGTCTTCGTCGCTGGTAGGCGCAGGTGTAGGTGTGGCCGTAGGCGTGGTTGTGGCCTGAGTAGTGGCCTGAGTAGTGGCCTGATGCGCTTGAACCGGCGCATCCACGAGCGTGGTTAGGACCAGCGGGCACAAGGCCAGCAGGCACAGCGCGAGCGCCAGGGCGAGGCGCGGCAGCGAGGCGGACATGGTGCGGCGGAGCAGGCGGGACGTCATCGCTGGCGCCTGGTAGCGCCGGGAAAGTACTGGCGATAGATGTTATCCAGAATGCCCTCCACAACTTCGCGGCGCGCGGCAACTTCCTCTTCGGTGTTGGCGCGCTTCAGCATTTCGTCGGCCACGGCCAGGATTCCCAGCGGAAAGCGCCGCATCGCGACGTTTGCGATTTCGCGGTTGCAGAGTTGGCGGGCCTCGTTGATTCGTTCTTGCAGGACTTCCAGGCGGGCCTGGCTTCCTCTCCGTTGGGATTCGAGCTCCTCGACCATGCCGCGCAGCCGCGCAATCGCGCTGGCCGGGGCCAGGTTGGCGGCCTGCCGCAGCGCCTCAGTTCGGTATCCCGCCCGTTGGCGTTCGTCGACGAGGTGAGAGATGGTCTGGCGGTGGGCCGCGGTCTCCCGCCGCATTCCATTGAGCCTCGCCGCCAGAACCCCGACGAGCCTGAGCCTGTCTTCGATCGGCGATTCGTCCGACCTCGGGTCCGGCATATCGTCCAGCCACTCGGTCCACATCTCGTCTTCGCGCAGGTTCTTGGCAAGACGCCGGAATCGACCCACGGCGTTCCGCAACTCCGGCAACATCTGCTCAGCCCTTTCGCGCCGGTTTCTTGGCACTCTCGTTCTCCTGCCTTCGGGCCTTCCGGTGAAGAGCCACCAGACTGTGAGCGTCGCCGCGACGGCGAGTACGAGCGCCAGGGCAACTGTGGCCAGAAGGTACTGCCTGGCAGCCTGGAAAAGGTCTGAAACGAGTGACCAGGGGCCTCCCATCCAGCCGCGGGTCGACGTGTCGCCGCCGGCAGCCTCGCCCATTGGCGCGACAAGCGCGCGCGGCGGCTCCGCGGACGCGGGGCCCACGGGGCCGCCGGCTTTCGCGGCCCCGACCAGGACCAGCGCCAGCAGGGGCAACATGCCGATAGCGAAGACTCGGCAGTAGGGATGGGCCCGAACACTCAATCGTTAACTCCGTAACACGCACAGGCGGGACTAGCCGCGCCCGATCCCCCTGATTCCGGGCAAGGCTGACGCGCCGCGCTCAAGGATGGTTTCCTCGGGCAGTCGCCGGAGCGCGTCGGCCAGGGACTCGTCGGCTCTGGGCGCCCAGCCGGGGTCCCCGAGAGCCTGCCTGATTCCCTGCTCTATCTGCGGGAAGCGGGGCCCGCCCAACAGCACCGTAAGCCGAATGTCGGTCATCTGGGGGAAGCTGGCCATGAAGAAACGCGCGGAGCCGGACGAGGAGCTGTAGCTGTCCAAGCAGCCCCGCAGCAGCTCCTCGAAGCGCCCACGTTCCCTGTTGTCCTTAACCACGCGCCGCAGATACCTTTCGGGTCCTGCCATCAGCGCCAGGGCGTTGCGGGAGGTGTTTGGTTGGCATTCTACCACTGTGGCCTCGAGTGCCTTGTGAAGCATGTCCGAGAGCGTCGGCATTCCGTCGATCGGGTCGGCCTTCACGATGTTGCCCGTCATACGCTTGATCCGCTCGGGGGCATCGCGGAGCGGGAAGATCGAGAATCCGGCGGCGATGAACTCGTGCATACCATCGCCTTTGGGCGACAGGGTGGTGCGCACGTTGGCCGCGTCGAGCTGGGTCCCAAAGGGGTTGAAATGGTAAGTGGTCTGCGCCGACAGGAACAGGGGCATGAGAACGTCTTGCAGGTAGCGGTTGATGCCTTCTCTGCCAATGAAGTCCGGATGGCCCAGCTCTTCCATCAGCAGGTTGTCGGCCAGCATCACCCCGTTTACCGACGGCGTTTGGGCGAGGTAGTAGAGAGACGTGAGCAGATTGGACAGCAGCCGCGGTTCTCCCCACTCGGCCACCGAGATAACGTCGCCGCGGCCCTCCGGCAGGACGCAGAGGCTGAACGTGGTGGTGGGCGGCGGCTGGAGAGTGCGCTGCATCCACTCGGTAACGATGGGCACGATGCCGGAGCCGGTGCCCCCGCCCAGGCCACTGAACGTGAGCAGATAGCCGTTGTTCTCCCGGTTGAACACGCCGCCGTCGGCCAGAGAGTCGCGGATCGTGTCCGTGCCCTGCTCGTTTTCGAGGATGTTGTAGATGGCCGAGGCCCGGCCCAGCAGGGTGAATCCTCCCGCGCCTCCGGTCCTTCCTACCGTGTAGCCGCTGCCCTGCTGCTCGTCGGCCAGATCGGTGCGGCCCTCCGGCGCCATACCAAGAAGCCGCCCGAACTCCGCAGGAGGAGGAGGATCGAAAGATAGCTGGACACGAGGGTCTCGCCAGCTGAAGAGATCGTTCATCTTGTCCGGCAAGTCGGACTGGGTGTCCATGACCACGGCTCGCACCGGGTAGTTGGCCGCCAGGTACGTGGACACGAAGTCGGGTTTGAGCCGGAAAACGCCGGCCAGCTTGCTCCCCGCCTCGCCACAGCCGATTAGGCAGATAGAGTGGGCCTCGCGCCGCGCCGACTCTTCCGCGTACTGGTTGACGGCCGACCGGACATTCAGATCGATGTCGACGTCCGCGTCCGGATCGCCGGCGGTCGGCGTGGGGAGCACGGGCGGCGTAGTAGTTCGCTGTTGCGTCAAGTCAAAAGTGTTCTCCAGGTCAGGCACCTCCTCCACCATCAAATTGCCGTGCCAAAGGCCATACTAAAGATTGTATGCCTTGAACATACAATACGGCAACGCCGGGCGCGAGCGGCAACCGCATGGAGCAGGGAAAGTTGCCCCGCGGCGGAGCGAATTTTCGGGCGCCGCGCACGAATCCGGGCGTCCCTGGACCGGCACGCATCCACGTACAATTCGCAGGTCGAGGCGCCCTGGCGGCGGCGGTTCAAAATTCCTTGGACTTGACAACTGCCTCTTGTTCAATAATACTTCCTCACAATAATCCCCCTCGTGGCAGATGACAGTGACTCAGGCTAGGAGACCGGAGGAATGGCCTATGGCTAATCTACTTGAAGTCAGGGACCTCGCAACCTACTTCTTCACCCAGGACGGCGTCGTCAAAGCGGTGGATGGCATTAGCTACTACCTGGAAGAAGGCGAGGTGCTGGGCATTGTAGGAGAGAGCGGCTGCGGCAAGAGCGTGAGCGCGCTTTCGGTTATGCGTCTGGTCGCCAATCCTCCAGGCAGAACCGTAAACGGCGAGGTCATCTTCGAAGGCGAAGACATCCTCAAGGTGGATGAAGCCGAGATGCGGCACATCCGGGGCAACCGCATCGCCATGGTGTTCCAGGAGCCCATGACGTCACTCAACCCCGTGCTCACCATTGGCCGCCAGTTGACGGAGACGCTCGAGCTGCACCAGGGCATGTCCCGTGCGGAGGCCCAGACCAGGGCGAGCGAGCTGCTCGCGATGGTAGGCATTCCCGACTCGGTGACCCGCCTTCGAGACTACCCCCACCAATTCAGCGGCGGCATGAGGCAGAGGGTGATGATCGCGATGGCGCTGAGCTGCGACCCCAAGCTCATCATCGCCGACGAGCCCACAACGGCGCTCGACGTCACGATCCAGGCCCAGATTCTGGAGCTCATGCGCGACCTCGCGCAGGAGTTGGGCACCGCCATGATCATCATCACGCACAACCTGGGCGTGGTAGCACGCTACGCCGACAGGGTGAACGTGATGTACGCGGGCAAGATAATCGAGACCGGCTCTTCGGAGGAGATCTATCACAACCCCAGGCACCCATATACGCTGGGGCTGCTCAACTCCGTTCCGCGCCTCGACGAAACTCGGCGCGTAAAGCTGGACCCCATCGAGGGCTTGCCCCCCGACCTTATCGATCTTCCGCCAGGCTGCAGCTTCGCGCCTCGCTGCAAGTTCACCTATGACAGGTGTTTGCAGGAGTCTCCGGAGTTGGAGAGCGTTCTGGAAGGCCACACGGCGGCCTGCTGGCGATTCAGGGAAATTCGGGAACTCGCCGCAGCGGCCAGCGCCCGCTAAGGAGACGACCAAATGGTAGAGAGTGAACGCGCGAGTCGCGTCCGATCGGACGAGGTGCTGCTCGAGGTCAATAACCTCGCGATGTACTTCCCGGTAACGTCTGGAATTATCTTCCAGCGCACGGTAGGCCACGTTAAGGCGGTGGACGGCGTTAGCTTTAGCATCAACCGGGGCGAGACTCTTGGCCTGGTTGGCGAGAGCGGCTGCGGCAAGACCACGACCGGGCGCTGCATTCTCCAGCTCTACAAGCCCACGGCAGGCAACGTGATATTCGAGGGCGAGAACCTGAACGAGCTGGACGGCTCCGCGATGCGCGCCATGCGCCGCAAGATACAGGTCATCTTCCAGGACCCCTATGGCTCGCTCAACCCGCGGATGACGTGCGGCGACATCGTGGGCGAGCCGCTGGTTGTGCACAAGCTCACTTCCGGCAAGGGCGAGTACAGGGACAGGGTGGCCGAGCTGCTGCAGGTAGTGGGCCTGAACCCGTACATGGCAGACCGTTACCCGCACGAGTTCAGCGGCGGCCAGAGGCAGCGCATCGGCATCGCAAGGGCGCTCGCGGTAAACCCGAGCTTCATAGTTTGCGACGAACCGGTGTCCGCGCTAGACGTGTCCATCCAGGCGCAGGTGATCAACCTGCTCGAAGACCTGCAGGACCAGTTCGGCCTGACGTACCTGTTCATCGCTCACGACCTGTCGGTGGTGCGCCACATCAGCGACCGCGTGGCCGTGATGTACCTGGGCCACATTGTGGAGATTGCGGACCGCCTCGAGCTGTACGACAACCCGCTGCACCCGTACACGCGGGCGCTGCTCTCGGCCGTGCCGATTCCCGACCCGATCGTGGAGGCGCAGCGCGAGCGCATCATCCTGCAGGGTGACGTGCCGAGCCCGAGGAACCCACCTCCGGGCTGCGTGTTCCACACGCGCTGCCCTGTAGCGATCGACGACTGCCAGGCGGGCATTCCCGAGTTGCAGGAGGTTAGCCCCAACCACTGGGTCGCCTGCATACGGGCGGAGGGCTACAGCGCGCCTTCCTTCTAAAGAGGGGCGAAAACCGAGCATACGACGCGGGGGCAGGTCTTCGGACCTGCCCCCGTTTCTTTCTGATTGCTTCCCGGCGGCCGCGGCGCCGCCTATGGGTCGATGAGCACTCCCGGGTTGAGCACGCCGTTGGGATCAACCGCGCGCTTGGCCGCGCGCAGCGCCATGGCGAACGGCTCGGGCCGCTGCTCGTCGTACCAGGGGCGGTGCTGCCGGCCCACAGCGTGGTGGTGGGTGATCGTGCCTCCGGCTTTCATGATGGCGTCGGACGCCGCTTTCTTGACGTCGGCCATCTGCCGGGCCGTGCAGCCGGCCCGGTAAAGCCCGGCGAACGTGTAGTAGGGCGCGGGGCCGTCGGGGTACACGTGGGTGAAGCGGCAGTTCAGCGTTCCGCCGCCGCATACCTCGTTCAGCGCGCGCATCGTCGCCTCCCGCACCTCGCGATCGAAGTCGGGCCAGCGGTCCCACGTGATGGCAGTTTCGAAGGTGCCGCTCACCATCCCCAGGCCGTCGGCCAGGCCGCCCCCGATGTTGATGAACGAGTTGCGCCACGCCCCGGCGGCGCCGCTCCTTCCGGTAGGCGTACCCGTTCCGTCGGAGATCTCGATTTCGGCATCGTCGATCTCGCCGCGCGCGGCGCGGGCGATTTCGATTGCCATTCGCATCGGCCAGTCCTGCGGCGTGTCCGCGGACTCGAACCCGAGAATCAGCAGGGCGCGCGAGCCGTCCAGCCCGGCGCTGTCGCGCGCCAGCTCGGGGTCGAGCAGCCGCAGGTTGGCGGGCCACAGCTTGGCCTGCGCGATATGGCGGGTCGCCTCGTAACCCGCTTCCCATGAGGGGAACGCTACCCCCGCGGTGGCCCTGAAGACGGGCCGCTTCTGTATGCGCACCCAGGACTCGGTTATGATGCCCAGAATCCCCTCGCTTCCGATGGCGAGGCGGTCGGGGCTGGGCCCGGCGCCGCTCCCCGGAAGCCGGCGGGACTCCCACCAGCCGGCCGGAGTGAGCATCCGCACGGACTCCACGAAGTCGTCGATGTGGGTGTGGTTGGTGGCGTAGTGGCCGCCCGAGCGCGTGGCGATCCATCCCCCCAGGGTGGAGCCGGTGAAGCTTTGGGGAAAGTGGCGCAGGGTGAATCCGCCGGGCCTGAGCTGGTCTTCGAGGGCAGGACCGAACACGCCGGCCTGTATGCGCGCCGCCCTGGACACGTCGTCGATCTCCAGCACCCTGTCGAACCGGCTCATGTCGATGGTCACTATGCCGTCGTAGCCCTCAGGGGGCGTGACCCCCTCGACCACGGAGGAGCCGCCCCCATAGGGTATGGTGGCGTAGCCGCCGTTGGAGCACCATTCCAGGCAGGCCTCCAGCTCGCTGTCGCTGGCGGGATAGGCCACCACGTCGGGAGGGTTGGGGAATTCGCCGAACACGGCGCGCTCTTTGTCCGCGCCGTAGGAGTGGGCGGCGCGCTCGTAGTTGTCGGTGAAGCAGAATGCGGCGATGTAGTCCGGGGGCACGATTCGCGGAGCTCGCAGCCGCAGGTCTCCCGCGCGTGGAATTGGCGGGGGCGCGAGCGTTACGCCCAGCTCTTCGGAAAGCCGTTTGGCGTACGCCGCGCGCTGCGCGTCGGTGGGCTCGTCGGCCTCCAATCCCCAGGTCCAGATGCTGCGTTTCGGCAGTGTCGGTGAGGCCACGTGTGTCCTCCTTTACGCTGGTCGAGTCCGTGCGGGTGGGAGTGCATTGTAGCACCGTGGGGAGGCCGGCAAACGCAGAGGGGCGGGCCCGAAGACCCGCCCCTCCGATGGCGATGGCGCTGGGGGCGCCGTCGCCCCTACCGTTTACTGCATGTTGATGCGCGAGGGGTTGAGCTTGCGCATCTTGGTGTGCCTCCGAAGGACGGGCGGCAGGTCGATCCGCAGGAAGTCCGGGATGTTCCTGTGCTCGCTGCCTTGAGGCAGCGCTTCCTCCAGCAGGTTCTTGAGCTGCTCGTCGCGGTCGAAGGCGAGTTCGCCGCTCGCGAAGCCCGTCGCGATGATGGTGAGCTTGATTTCGTTCTCCATCTTGGTGTCGGTGGCCATGCCGAAGATGATGTTGGCTTCGGGGTCCACCTTCCGCTGGATGACCTCGGCGGCCTCGTGCAGCTCCATGAGCTTCAGGTCGCTCCCACCGGTAATGTTGAAGAGCACGCCGCGGGCGCCGTCTATCGAGACGTCCAGCAGGGGGTTGGAAATGGCGCGCTGAGCGGCTTCGCGGGCCCTGTGCTCGCCAATGCCCCAGCCTATGGACATCCACGCGGGGCCGGCGTCCTGCATGATGGCCTGGATGTCGGCGAAGTCGAGGTTGATCTCGCCGGGGACCGTGACGAGCTCGGCAATGGACTGAACGCCCATGCGCAAGACGTCGTCGGCCAGCTTGAAGGCGTTCTCGGCGGTGATCTCTTCCTCGCAGATTACGCGAAGGCGCTCATTGGGAATGGCCAGCAGAGTGTCGACGTGCTCCTTGAGGCGGGTGATGCCATCCTCGGCCACCTGCGCGCGGCGCAGACCCTCGAACTCGAACGGGCGCGTGACCACGCCGACGGTCAGTGCTCCGGTCTCCTTGGCCAGTTGGGCCGCGATCGGCGCGGCTCCCGTGCCGGTGCCTCCGCCCATGCCGGCCGCGATGAACACCATGTCGGCGTCGGACATGGCCTCGTACAGCTCTTCCCTACTCTCCTCGGCGGAGCGCATCCCCAGCTCCGGGTTGCC
The DNA here is from genome assembly GCA_965262385.1 of Dehalococcoidia bacterium. Classification (GTDB taxonomy): domain Bacteria; phylum Chloroflexota; class Dehalococcoidia; order Lucifugimonadales; family CATOSD01; genus CATOSD01. Next base: position 1,936,083 of record CBDHFB010000016.1, read on the forward strand.
GCCAACGCCCTTGCCTCCGGTGAGCTGCTCCCCGACACGTATCCTCAGGGGCACGTCGCACAGCTCGAGGGCCTGGTCGTCAGTGTTAACGACCATGTACTCCACGCCCGGAATGCGCTCTCTGTACATCCTAGAGACGGCGTTCGAGCCACCCCCGCCTATGCCTACGACCTTTATCCGCGCCGCCGAATCGGGGTGCGTGTTGCTGACCGCCATTATGTCCCTCCCTTTTTTATTGCGCCTTGTTGCTGTTTTGTCTCGTGGCATCCGTTCCAGATACCCGGCTCGAGGTTATTTGTCAGTTCCTCAAAGCCCTGAACGGCCTGGCGAAGATGGACCCTGCCCCGCTCTTGCCTCCGGTGCCGTTCGCTTTGCCGTTGCCGTTGTGGTTGGTATGAGTAGCGCCATTGCTGTGGGCGCCATTACTGTGGGCGCCGTTGCTGTGGGCGACGCTTCTGTGGGCGGCGTTGCTGTGAGCGGCCTTCAGCGGGCCAGACTCGACCTGGTCCGCCGCCCAGAGCAGTATGCCCGCGCTGGTGGAGAAAGACGGCGCCCTCAGGCCGTCGGGCATGACAACGTTGTCGTTCGGCGTGCCGATTCGTATGTTCGGACTGACCATCCTGTGCATGAGATCGAGCAGTCCGGGCATTACCGAAGCTCCGCCGGTGAGCACGATCCTCGAGTCGAACGTGTTGCGAACGCCCGCGTCCTTGAGCTTCATCTTGATGATTTCGGCCAGCTCCATCGCCCGCTCCCGCGTGAGCTGGCAGATGTCGTGCAGGTGCACCTTTCGTTCTCTGGCCGGGCCGAGCACCTGGAGCGTTATCTCTTCGTGGGCCGAGGTGCCTCCGGGGTCCGTGTGGGCGTAATTCAGCTTTACGCTCTCGGCCGTCGAGTACGCGGTGTCGTAGATGAGCGCGATGTCGTTCGTGAACTGGAAGCCACCCACGGCGATCGCCGAGGTGTAGTGCGGCAGTCCGTCGTGGAAAACCACCAGGTCGGTGGTGCCGCCGCCGATGTCGACCAGGGTGACTACACCTTGGCGTTCGCATGGGTGCAGCACAGCCCGGCCGCTCGCCAGCGGCTCCAGCACGAGCCCATCCACCTCTATCTCCGCCTGGCGAACCGAGTCCACCAGCATGTCGACGAGTCCCTTGGCGCCCGAGATGACGTGTGTGGTTACGTCGATGCTGTTGGTGTGCATGCCGAGTGGGCTGATGATGCCGGCGTTCCCGTCCAGCGTGTAACTGGTAGAGAGCGCGTGAATGATGGTCCGGCCTGGGGACTCGGCGGCCTGAGCCACCTTCAGCGGCACAAGCTCCATGTCCTCGGTGGAGATCACGCCCTTCTGTCCTACCCAGTCCATGGTGTCTACACGATTGGCGAATCTAATGTGGGCCCCGGTGACCCCAACGTATGCCGACTTTATCTCGACGCCGGCCTGGTTCTGGACGTCCGCAACCGCCACGCGTATCGCCTTGGCAGTGGCCTCCCCGTCGGCAACAATGCCTTTCTTGAGCCCTTTGCACGGCACGATGCTATACGCCAAGACTTCGGGGTCTGCAGAGCCGTCCTGGACTCCGACGATGACGCAGACTTTGGTGGTACCCACATCTATCGCGGTTATCAGCCTTGGGTTTGCCATGTGTTCCTTACCTCTATGCCGGGTTGTGGGGTTTTACGGTTGCTTTGGCGTTATATCTTTTGGGCAACGCGCATTCGAGCGCTTCTGCTGCGGGGGTTGGCCTCCACCTCATCGGATGAGGGCCGGACCACCCTTCGGCTCACCAGTTTCAACCTGGGGATATGCCCGCAAACGCATTGCGGCATCGCCGGCGGGCAAACACAGTCGGCGGCCTCGCGGCCCAGGGTGCGCTTGACCAGCCGGTCTTCAAGCGAGTGATAGCTTATGACCGCGAGCCTGCCGCCCGAGCCGAGCACCTCGATCGCCTGCTCCAGTCCTTGTTCCAGGTTCTCCAACTCCCCATTCACATGCATACGCAGCGCCTGAAATGTGCGGGTGGCGGGATGGACCCTGCTCCTGCGGGGTCTTCCCTTGGCCATCGCCACCACTCTCGCCAGCTCGGTGGTGGTCTCGATTGGCCTGTTGCGAACTATCGCGCCGGCTATTCGCCTCGACGCGCGCTCCTCGCCAAGCTGGAATATGATGTCCGCGAGCGCGGCCTCGGCGTAGGTGTTGACCACCTCGTAAGCCGACTCCCCCGCACCGGGGTCGAAACGCATATCCAGCCGCGCCTCCCTCAGAAAGCTGAACCCCCTGCTCGGGGTCTCCACTTGCCGCGACGAGAATCCCAAGTCAAAGAGAACTCCATCCGCTCCCAGGAACCCGTGTTCCCGCGCTACCTCCGCAACGTTCGCGAAGTTGGCCTCCGCCAACGCCGCCCCAGAACCAAAAGAGGCCAGTTCGCGACTCGCTGCCTCGATCGCGTCGGCATCCAGGTCCAGGCCCAGAATGTGCGGACTCGGCTCGGCGGCGGTGAGAATGGCCCGCGAGTGCCCGCCATCTCCAACGTTGCAGTCGACGTACCTGCCCTCGGGCTTCACCCCGAGAGCGTCCACGACCTCCCGTTCCATTACCGGCGTATGAACTCGCTTCCATGCCATTTCGCGGGGCCGCTCCCGCCTTGCTGACCGGACCTGTACCGGCGCCTTACTCCCCTGCGAACAGGGTCCACCGGCTGTATCTAAACAATCGTGGTAAGATTGAGACTGCCCGATACACTCCAGCAGCTTGGGCAAGAGTGTCACAGACCGACGCAGACGCTTGCAAGGTAACTTAACCCTGGTTTTGTACGGAGTCTATTATTCTGTATAGCCAAATTTCAGGAGGCGGACAATCTTCAAGTACGCGATTCTCACCATCAGCGACGCGGGATCCAAGGGCGAACGCGCCGATAGCAGCGGCGACACGATTGCTGAAATGATGGACGGCGCGACTTTCGAGCTGTGCCTTCGCGGCATCGTGCCGGACGAGCGCGACCAGATAGCTCAGCGGCTGAGCGACTGGTGCGACTCGGAGGGGCTGGACCTGGTGCTCACGACCGGCGGCACCGGCCTGGGGCCGCGGGACGTGACGCCGGAGGCCACGCGGCAGGTGCTGGACGTGGAGGCTCCGGGCATAGCGGAGGCCATGCGGGCGCAGACGCTTGCCAACACGCCCCTGGCGATGCTAAGCCGGTCCACCGCGGGCGTGCGCTCCGGCTGCCTCATCGTCAACCTGCCGGGAAGCCCCAAGGCGGTGCGCGAGTGCCTGGACGTGGCGCTGCCGGCGCTGCCCCACGCACTGGAGATGGTCAAGGGATGGCGGACGCACTAGCGGGCCCGACGCGCTTTCACGTTCTCACCATCTTCCCGGCCATGTTCGTGAGCCCCTTTTCCGAGGGGATAATGGCGAGAGCCATCTCGAACGAACTCGTCGAGGTGCGCCCCCACGATATTCGCGACTACGCGCCGGACAGACACCGGACGGTCGACGACTACCCTTTCGGCGGGGGTCCGGGCATGCTGATGAAGGTCGCGCCGCTGTTCGACGCGGTGGAGGCGGCGCGCTCGACCGCCCGGAGCGCCGATTGCCCGGTGATTCTGCTCTCGCCTCAGGGCCGCCCCCTGACGCAGGCCGTAGTGGAGGAGCTGGCGCGCGTGCCCGAGATGGTGCTCGTTTGCGGGCGCTACGAGGGGGTGGACGAGCGGGTGCGGGAGCATCTCGCCACAGACGAGATCAGCATAGGCGACTACGTGCTGAGCGGCGGCGAACTGGCCGCGATGGTGCTGATCGACGCGGTATCCCGCCTGCTGCCCGGCGTGGTCGGCTCGATAGCGTCCACCGAGGACGACAGCTTCACCACCGGGCTTATCCAGCACCCGCAGTACACGAGGCCGGCCGAGTACAGGGGCTGGCGCGTGCCCGATACGCTGCTGTCGGGCAACCACGCCGAGATCGCGCGCTGGCGCAGGCGCGAGTCGCTGCGCAAGACGCTGCGCCGGCGGCCCGATCTTCTGGAGGCCGCTGAGCTGACCGACGACGACGCGCGCTACCTGAAGGAGCTGCGTCAGACAACGTGATCACGCCCCCCCCCCCCGGGAGCACCGGGGCGGGCCGCACGAATATAGGGAGAGCCTTATGAGACCGACAACCAGACTGCGGCGGATGCTGAGCGAGCCGGGGATCATCGTCGCGCCGGGCGCGTACGACTGCCTGACGGCGAAGATCATCGAGCGTGAGGGTTTCCCCGCCGTGTACATGACCGGCGCCGGCACCTCCGTGTCCAGGCTGGGGATGCCGGACCTGGGGCTTGCCTCGGTGTCCGAGATGACGGCCAACGCCGAGGCCATCGCCGCCACGGTGGGCGTGCCGGTCATCGCGGACGCGGACACCGGCTACGGAGGCACGCTCAACGTGCGGCGCACCATACGCCAGTACGAGCGCGCGGGAGTCGCCGCAGTGCATATCGAAGACCAGGAGTCGCCCAAGCGCTGCGGCCACCTGGACGACAAGCGGGTGGTGCCCATCGAGGAGATGGTCCGCAGGCTCCGCGCCGCCGTTGACGCGCGAACCGACGACGATTTCGTTATCATCGCTCGCACGGACGCCCTCGCGGTCACCGACTGGGACGACACGATGGCGCGCTGCGAAGCCTACCTGGAGGCGGGCGCCGACGTGCTTTTCGTAGAGGCGCTGCGCACGCCCGAGCAGGCCGCCCGTGTGGCGCGCACGTTCGACGTGCCGATGCTGTACAACTTCATCGAGACGGGCAAGTCGCCGCGGCTCTCCGCGTCTGAGCTGGAGGAGATGGGCTACAAGATAGTCATCTTCCCGGTGAGCGCCTTCACCATGGTGGCCGAAATGGTGACCCGCCTCATGCGCGAGCTGAAGGAGTGCGGCACCACCGAACGTATGCTCGACAACATGATCGCCCTCGAGGAATGCTTCGACCTGGTTGGAATGCGAGAGATGCTGTCCATAGACGCCGCCTACGCCGAGAACGCCCCGGCGCACGCAGGCCAGGCCTCCGACTAGGGGCGTCGCGGCGAGCGTTCGGCGCGCCGGGCGTACCCCGAAGGTTGCCCGCGCCCCAGCAGCACGCCGGCGAGCCGCGCCAGAGATGGGGCCGCCATCGGTCCCAGCGACAGCAACAGCGACCGGAACTCGCGGTTGCGCGCGGCGCGCAGAATGGTCTCGCTGTGCCAGTCGAACGAGAAGTCCCGCGAGCCCACCAGCTCGTCGCACATGCCGTCGCCCACGACGCGGGAGAGCAGCCGTTCGATCTGGTTGTCCGCGAGAGTAGAGTAGAGCAGGCGGGCGAAGTAGCCGACGCGCAGCTCCCTGCCCAGCAGAGCCTTCCAGGCGCGCTCGTAGCCGGCCAGCCGGCGCGCTGAGAAGTCGTCCGCGACGAATGCCCCGCCGGCGGCCTCGGCCGCGAGTTCGCCCGACAGCCGCGCGTAGTAGATTCCGCCGCCGGTGGTAGGCTTCACCTGTCCGGCGGCGTCGCCGACCACCAACACCCTGTCGGCGAACGTCCTGGGCGGCGGCCTGAGCGGAATGCCCCAGCTTCGGACACGCCCGGAAACCCGGCGCAGCCTTCCCCCTCGCGAGAGGCGGCGCAGAAAGTCGTCCATGTGCCCGTTGAGCCGCTTCTGCGACATCAAGCCGGCCAGCGCGGTGGACTTGCCCGTGGGCACCAGCCAGCCGAACGACCCGGGCGCTATGCTCCGTCCCAGGTAAACCTCCGCGTCCTCCACGTCGTCCACCTCAACCTCCACCTGCGAGCCTATCATCAGGTCTCGGGGCCGCCCCCTGGGCAGGCCGGCCATGTCGAGCAGCGGCGACCGGAAGCCGCTCGCTATAACCAGAAGCTGGCCTCGGACCCGGCCCCTGCCCCGGCCCGCCTCGCCGCCGGTGGACACCTCGACGCCGCGCGCACGGACCTCCAGGCCGGTGACGCGCTCGCCCAGCCTGTACTCGGCCCCCGCGTCCATGGCGCGCCGCGCGATGCCGGCGACGTATGCGGCGCGATCGATCACGGTTGCCTGCGGCTCGCCTCGCGCGATGCGGTAACGGTTGCCGGCGGGCGACACGACCGTCGCGGAGTTCGCCCGGTGGTGGACGACCGAGTCGTCGGGCGGGAAGCGGCGTACGCAGTCTATTCCGATGATGCCGGTGCACAGCTTGTCGCCCACTGCCTGCCCTGAGCTTGCCGAAGGGTCGCGCCGCCAGTCGAGCACGGCAACGCGGTGGCCGCCCTCGGCCAGCGCGAGAGCCGTCTGGTTGCCGGCAGGCCCGGCGCCCACCACTATTGCGTCATACGATTCCATATTCCTTCCATCAGTCCCTATCCCAGCACACTTGCGGGCCATGAATCGGGCCGCATAGAATTATGGTGCGCAGCGGGGCGGGCCGCAACCCTGTAACGCGCGGCGCGACGCCGCGACATAGTCCCGGACGCGCAGGAGGTCCAGTTGACCGTACGTAAGGCCGTGATTCCAGTGGCGGGCTTCGGCACGCGCTTTCTGCCGGCGACCCGTTCGGTGCCCAAGGTGCTCATACCCGTGCTAGACCGCCCGCCCCTGCACCTGGCTGTACAGGAGGCCGCGGGGGCCGGCATCGAACACGTCGTGCTGGTAGTCTCTCCGGGCCAGCAGTCCGTGGCCGACTACTTCGGGCGCAAGCCGGATCTCGAGGCGGCGCTGGAACGCCGCGGAGACAGCTCCCTGCTGGGCCGGATGTTGGACATATCGCGGATGGCGGACGTGAGCTGCGTAACGCAGCACGAACAGCTCGGCCTGGGCCACGCCGTGCTCATGGCGCGAGAGGCCGTGGGCGGCGAGCCCTTTTGCGTGCTGCTGCCCGACGACGTTATCTGGAGCGACTCGCCCACGGTCGGGCGCATGGCGGAGCACCACGGCGCGCTGGGCGGACCCATCGTCGCGGTCAAGCGCGTTCCCGACGAGGCCGTGCCCAGCCTGGGAATCGTGGACGTGCGGCACGTCTCCGGCGCGCTGTCCCGGATCACCGGAATGGTGGAAAAGCCGCGCCTGGAGGACGCGCCGTCCAACCTCGCCATCATTGGCCGGTACGTGCTGCCACCCCAGATATTCGACGCGCTCGAGCGCGCCGCGCCGGGCGCCGGGGGCGAGATCCAGCTCACCGACGCCATCGCGGCGTTGCTCTCGACCCAGGCGGCGCACGCATACGAGTTCCCCGGCGTCCACTTCGACGTCGGCACCCCGCTCGGCCTGCTCAAGGCGTCGGCCTACGACGCGCTGCGCCGGCCGGACACCGGCACCGAGTTCCGGCGCTGGCTGTCCGAGACGCTGTAGCGCCCGGATGCCTGCGACCTGCCGCGAGGAGCGCCGATGAACTGGCGCGGCGATCCTAACCTCAGCCACATGAGCGACGACGACTACCTGCGCCAGCTCATCCAGCACCTGACGAACCTGGCGCACGCCAACCCGGACGACGCGCGCACGCTGTTTCTGCGCGGCAACGCCTACCTGGACCGGGGCGACCCCGAGAACGCCATCGCCGACTACTCCCGCGTGCTGGAGCTGACGCCCGGCGACGCGGTGGCCCTCAACAACCGTGGCATCGCGCTGCGGCAGAGCGGAGACGCCGACGCCGCCATCAGGGACTACGCGAGCGCAATCGAGATCGATCCCGAGTACAGGGACGCACACAACAACATGGGCATCGCCCTGTCGGACAAGGGGGAGTACGAGCGCGCCATCACGTGCTACACGGAGGCCATCCGAATAGACCCGGCGTACTGGTACGCCTACAACGACCGGGGGCTGGCACTGTGGACGGTGGGCAGGCGTGACGAGGCACGACAGGACTACGAGGCTGTGAAGAGGTTGCTGGGCGGCTAGGAGCCGCGCCCGCCAATGCGGCACCCGAACCCAATGCGGCGCCGGTTGGATGCGACCCACGCGTAGACCCGGCTGCCGAGAGCGCCTATGCCGAGCAGCCACATCAGCGGCGCGAGCGGCATCAGCAGCGGCATCCGGACCGTCAGGGCGCGGAAGGCGTAGAAACCCTCAAACAGCCGCCCGTCCTCCGCGTGAAGATACACCGCCCGTTCGAGGTCGTCCCAGGCGAGGCCGGGGGGCGGCTCGGCCAGCGACTGGAACGGCAGCCATCGCACGCGGTGCGTCACGTCCAGCGCCGCCAGGCAGGACCGCGTGGCGCGGCAAAAGCCGCAGTCGCCGTCGTAGAGCATCGTATCCATCGCCCAATCGCCCCCTCGCGCACGGCGACCTCGCGTTCGTCGATTCCGAGGTTCAGATGGCCCCAGGCTAGAGCGAAGCCTGCCTGCTGTGTATGCCCGTCGCGCCGCTGGGCCTCGCAGGGTTGACCCCCGTCATCTGCGGCGTGCCGTCACTCTCCACCGCGCGCACCTCGAAGGTGTGTCGTCCCGCCTCGAAGGGCCAGTCATATCTCCAGATAACCCAGGTGGTGTCGGAGAGCGGCGACCTGAGCCGGGCTTCGTGCCAGGGGCCGTCGCCATCGACGCGCACCTCCACCCGCGACACGCCGCGCGCGCCCGCGAAGGCGATACCGCCGATTGGAATGAGTCGCTCGTCCTCTCTCTCGATGATCGAGTCGATCGCCACCGTGTCGACGACCGAAGTCGTGTGGATGCGCGCCACCTCGTCCCAGCCTCGCTCCACCCAGTAACCGTCCCTGGACGAGCTTTCGCTCACCACCTCGATTCCGGTTATCCACTTGGGCTGCTTCATGCCGTAACGGTCGGGGATCCAGATTCTCAGCGGGAATCCGTGATCGAACGGGATGGGGCGTCCGTCCCAGGCGTACGTGAGCATGATCCGGGGGTCCGACTCTATCAGGTCGAGCGCCACCGTCTCGTGGAAGCCGTCTCCACAAGTGATGTCCAGGTAGCCGGCCTCCCCGCTTGGCTGTACGTCCCTGAGAATATCTCGCAGGCTCACACCCGTCCAGTAGGTCGTGCTTATCAGGTCGCCTCCAACACTGTTGGATATGCAGGTGAGAGTGACGAACTGGCTCCTGGAATCGTAGTTGTTCATCAGGTGGTTGAGGGTGAGCTGAGTCGGAGCATTCACCAGGCCGACTATAGGCAGCGTCCACGCCGCCCCATCGATCAGCGTAGGCTCGGAGCGGATGAACACCTTGTAGTGGTCCCTCACTGCCGTGTACTCCGGGCGGGTCCCCAGGACCGGCTTGACAGGGTCGCCCTCGTTGGGCAGCTCGACCATGGAGGCCGAGCCGGGCATGTTCCCTTCCGCCGCGGTCAGCTCCTCTTCCAGCCTGCTCTGGTCGCTCATGGCCAGCATCCGGCCGAGCCCGACTCCGGCCACCGTCACCGCCGCGGTCGCCGCGCCCATCCGGATTAGGAACTGACGCCGCCCGTAGACCACCACCGACCGGTCCCCGTCCTCCGAGGCGTAGACGGTAGAGGTCGAGAGCACGAGCCTGCGCGCCACCCAGACGGCGGCGAACCCCCACGCGAGAAACAGCGCGAGCACCCACACGAAGACGAGCGCCAGGTTCACCGACGACTGGCTGATGTTGACGGTCATCAGGGCCACCGGCACGCCGGCGACCGCCCCAAAGAGCAGTCCCAGCTCCCGCCTCAGGTCCGGCCCACGCCACTGCACCACCGCGTAGACCGCCGCGGTCGCGACGACTCCGGCCGTGAAGAACCCGCCGACCGCCATGAGCTGCTCCGCCGTCTTGGCGAAGTCCTTCACGCTCAGGCCGACGAACATCAGGAGCCCGATCATCGTGTCGATTCCGAACGTGACCAGCGGCCCCGGGAGCTCGCGGGCCACCCAGTCGAACGTGTCGAAAGGGGGGAACGACAGGCCCAGCCATCTGTCGGCCAGGTACATGACGGCAATCATCGGCGCCGACAGCATGACGCCGGTAAGGACGGCGAGTCCGAGGCTGCGCACTCTCATCGAACTGGCTCCTGTCTCAAGCTCAGGCATCCCATCTTGTACTAGTGTAGCAGATTGAGATAATGTCAAGCACTTGCGGAGGAAAAGCGCCGAATTCAGGCGCCGAAACTCGTTGACACGAACGCATGTGCTGATATATCGTATTCTGCGCGAGGGCTGGAATAAAACACACCAATTCAGGAGGAACAGTATATGGGTAACCCGGTAGTCCACTTCGAGATCGGAGGCAAGAACGCCGAGAAGATGCGAGAGTTCTACGGCGGGCTGTTCGACTGGGAGTTCGAGGAGTACGACGTCATGGGCGGCTACACCACGGTCGCCGTCGGCGACGAGGGGATAGGCGGCGGCATCGTGCAGACCGCGGAGGGAATGCCGCCCAACTACACGGCGTTCTACGTGCAGGTGGACGACGTGCAGGCCACGCTCGACAAGGTGGAGTCACGGGGCGGTTCGACGCTGCTCCCGCCTACGCCCATTCCGGAAATCGGCACCATCGGCATGTTCGCCGACCCCGACGGCAACGCCATAGGCCTCTTCAAGGGCGCATAACCCCCTCCACTCCCGTCATTCCGGCCCCCGAGCCGGAATCCAGGGGCGGGGGGCGTGGTCCCGGCAGTCCGGGACCACGATACCAAACATGCGGTTACGCTTACACAACTAAGGGGCCGGGGAGCTTTCGAAGCTCCCCGGCCCCTTATCGTTGGCGTGTGCCGAGAGCGCGCCTAGCGCGGCTTGACGAAGGCCAGGATGCTGGCCGGGTTGCCCACCAGTATCTTTTCGATGGCCTCGTCGGTGTAACCGCGGGCGCGCATTCTGGGCACTATGCTGTGCAGAATGTAGAAGTAGCCGTGGCCGCCGTAGCGCACCAGGCGCTGCTTGGCGCAGATGTCGTGGGCGACTACTACCTTGTCGCCGTAGCCCTGCGACAGGACCCACGCGATGTCGTCCATCTTGCGCGCGTCGCCGGGCATGTCGATTCCTGTGTTGGCGGAATAGTAGGACTGCTCGGAGCCGAAGAGGTCCCACTCCATGTAGCAGCCGCTCTCGGCGATGCTCTTCAGCGTCTCGTGCAGGAAGACCGTCCTGTCCAGATGGCCGATGATGGTGCGGCTGAGGTCGGTACCAACCTCGCTGAGAACCTCGATAATCTCCAGCGGCGCCGTCTCGTCGCGCCCGGGGTGGATGAGCAGTGGCGCGCCGGTGGCAAGCTGCGCGCGGCCCGACGCCCGCAGCACCTTGCGCTCGTTGTCCGTGAGCGGCCAGCTACAGCCGACCTCTCCGATGATCCCGGACCGTATGCCCGTGCCGTCCACGCCCTCCGTAACGTCCTCGACAATCTTCGCTAAAATGGAGTCCTCCGAGCGGTCGTCCATATCCGCCGGGTGGGCCGGCGCGACGTAGTGGGACGCGCCCATAATGACGTTGACGCCCGTTGCCCTGGCAATGCGGGCCAGGCCCACGGGGTCGCGGGCGATGCCTATGCTGGTGGCGTCGACGATGGAGCCGCCGCCGTACTGCTTGTAGAGATTCACCTCGTCGATGGCGGTCTCGACGTCGAATAGCTGGCCGTTGTCGTAGTTGGCCATGTTGTGGTGCCGAACGTAGCCCAGCATCTCCTGCGACATGGGCCGCCTGATGAAGGCCTTTCCGCTGGCTTCTGCCGGCTCCGTGCGGAACCACGACAGGTCAATCAGCAGGTGCTCGTGGGTGAGCGTCAGGCCGAGCCGGTCGGGCGGCACCAGTCCGTTCACGGTCTGAATCATGCCCACGCTGTTGTGTTCCGGCATAGGGGGGCCTCCTTCATTGCAGGGCTGTTCGAGGGCTGCGTTGCGCTCCGCGGCGGAAGGCGCCGCATGGCCCGTATTGTACACGAACAGCACCACGTGCGGTTCCCCCCTCCCGTCATTCCGGCCCTAGAGCCGGAATCCAGCGGGGCCGGGGCGCGGAAAGGTCACGGTCACGCGTGGACAGGGGTTCGCTACTTTGCAATCGCGTTTCGTCGCGCCGAACGGAATCAATGGACTTTGTCTTCACAATGCGTTTGGCCGGTGCTAAACTTGAAAGTAAGGATCATGTTTGATGAGAGATACGGCACATTGAATTGAGGGGAGGCGGAGAATGAGAAGGATTCGAGTGCCATTTGCTCGCTCAGCTAAGTGGGGGGACATTTTCTCCAGAGCCTTTATGGGCCTTGTAGCCCTTTGGATACTCTTCGTCATGATCAGGCTCATTGCAATAAGCAGCTGATTCTTCGACGTATCACCCGGAATACGACCAGTAGAATCAACAGAGAGAGAACAGATCCCGCTGCACCCCACACCACGATGTAGAGTAATGGAACCTGGCCTCCTGTAGCTGAGAGCATCCACTCTCCGCCGCTGGAGTATGCAGCTCCCACCGCCATCACTTGAGTCAGCGTGCTGAATGGCTTCCATTCCGAACCCAGAATCAACCCTAGTGCCAGAGTGGTGGCAGCGATCAATGCAAATGCCGCCGCCTTGGCACCATGCACGTCTTCCAAGCCATCAATCGGCACAAAGAAAACCGCAAGGTAAATGGTTGAAACAAACAGTAGGCTCAGTATCGAAGCCGCTGCTTTGAGTTTTCTCTTCACAGTTGGTCTTCAAGCCCCCAATAGCAACTGCTGTCTTCGAAGTCACTCACGTTCAGCGCCAGGGCGAATCTGACCGGCAATTGTACACCAACACTGCCCCCCGCGCGTTTCGCTCCTGAACGGAAACGGACAGTGCAGTGCCGATATTCCAAGGTCTACAGCGAATCGAATCCTTCGCGGGGTTCGGTCGCGGCGCCGCGCCCCGCCCCACGGCGGCCGCCGAATCATTTGACAATCCCCGCGCGTAAAGTCTAGTCTCCACTCTAATGCAGCCCTAGCACAAACTAAGAGAACGTGAGGGAACCGGACAGGAGGGACAATGTGGGAAGCACTAATCATGCCATTCTCCTCACGCAAGTAGTCACTGAAGAAGACGGTCAGTATGTGTCGCACTGCCCAGAGCTGGGAACAGTAAGTTGCGGTTCAACCATAGACGAGGCTTTTGCCAATCTCGAGGAGGCTATCGAGGTCCACCTGAACGCCTTGGAGGAATTTGAAGACTAGGAGCGTATCAAGGACGAAGCAGGAGAGGCAGTCACGCCCCTTACCACCGAAAGAATCAGAATGGACGCACGCTAACCACTGTTGTCGTGCTAGGGCAAAGGGAAGTACCCAAGGGCACCTTGCGTGGAATCTTGCAGGGTCTTGAAATCCCACTTGAGGACTTCATAGATGCACTACGCTAGGCTGTCTGCGCGGCTTGACCCGGCGGCGTGGCTGCCAATATAATCGCGTGCGTTGACCGTCGCCGGCGCCCCCGCCGGCCCAGCTTCGTGGGAGGTATCGCGCGATGAGAATTGGCGCAGGGCTATCTGGCTCGCTTAAAGACGCTCCGGAGGCCGCCCGGTTGATCGAAGACCGCGGCTACGACTTCGTCACCACCGGTGAGAGTTCCCACAACCCCTTCTTGCCCATCACCCTGGCCGCGGAGCACACCAGCCGCGTCGACCTCGTTACCTCCATCGCGCTCGCGTTCGCGCGCAGTCCCATGGACACGGCTTACATCGCCTGGGACCTGCAGCGGCTGTCCGGCGGCAGATTTGTGCTCGGGCTGGGCAGCCAGGTCAGGGGCCACGTGGTACGCCGGTACAACATGGACTGGTCCGCCCCGGCGCGCCGGATGCGAGACTACGTGCTAGCGATGCGCGCCGTGTGGGACAAGTGGCAGAACGGCGGCAAGCTCGACTTTAAGAGCGACCACTTCAACTTCAATCTGATGCCGCCCTTCTTCGACCCCGGGCCCATCGACCACCCCGACGTCCGCGTGTACCTCGCCGCCGTCAACCCGCTTATGCTCAGGGTGGCCGGTGAGGTGTGCGACGGCGTGCTGCTGCACCCGTTCAACACCGCGAAGTACACCGAGGAGGCCGTGCTCCCCAACCTGAAGCGCGGCGCCGAGTCGGCGGGGCGCACGCTGGCCGACGTGGATGTGAGCGCCGGCATACTTCTCGCGACCGGCGAGAATGACGAAGAGATAGAGGCGGGCAGGCAGGCCATGAAGGCCCGCATCGCGTTTTACGGCTCGACCCGCGTGTACGCGCCGGTGCTAAACGCCCACGGCTGGAACGACACCGCGCAGAAGCTCTACCGCATGTCGGTGGAGGGCAAGTGGTCGGAGATGCCAGGCGAGATCAGCGACGAGATGCTGGAGACGTTCGCCGTCACGGGCGGCTACGACGAGATTGTGGACAAGATCAAGGACCGCTTCGGCGGTTTCGCCGATTCGACCACGTTCTCCATACCCGTGCGCTCGTCCGGCGGCGAGGACCGGCTGCGCGCGATGGTCAAGAGCCTGCAATCGGCCTGACCGCGACACACGCCTTAGAGGGTGTCTAAAAAGCGTGTCATGAAGGAGCTAGACGACGGATCATGAGATGAATCATAGCTATGTGGATCCAGGCCTCGGTTGTCTCGGTCAGGACTTCGTAGTCCTTGCTCAACCGACGAGAGCGTCCCAGCCATGCAAATGTTCTCTCAACCACCCATCTCCGCGGCAACACCTCGAACTGATGGCTGCTTCTCGGACGCCTCACAATCTCCAGCGCCCAACCCGACAAGGACATGACCCAATCAACCAACTGGCCCGCGTAACCAGCATCAGCCCAGATCAATTGCAGGCGTGGAGACCTTCCTACCAACTTATTGATAACCAGCTTTGCACCATCTCGGTCTTGGATGTCAGCGGGGTGGACCACGACTGCCAACAGCAGTCCTATGGTGTCCACGATGATATGCCGCTTGCGGCCCGTCACCTTCTTACCGGCATCATAGCCACGAGGCCCCCTTTTTCCGTCGTCTTCACGCTCTGGCTGTCTATGATCGCCGCGCTGGGAGAAGTCTGTCGTCCATCGGCTGTCCGTACCCTCTCGCGCAGGGCTTGATGGACCTTCTCCCAGGTTCCGTCCTTTCGCCAGGTGCGGAAGTAGTGAAACGCCGTGCGCCAAGGGGGAAGGTCGTGAGGCAGCATCCGCCACGGGCACCCGCTCCGAAGTACGTACATGATGGCGTTCACCACCTCCCGGCGAGGATACTTGACCGGACGGCCTCCTGGTTTAGGAGCGGGCAACAGAGGCTCTAGCAGTTGCCACTCGGTGTCACTGAGATCGCTGGGGTAGGCTTGTCTGTTCATGGGAATGGTTTATATCATCCCCCACTCCTGTGTACAGGTATTATGTGACCACTTATTAGACACCCTCTTACCGCGACACACGTCATTCCGAGCGTAGCCGAGGAATCTAGAACCCCTGTCAGTCCCCGATGGGGGAAGATTAGAGCCATCCCCGTATCGAGTACGGGGATGGGGGTGAAAGCGCGGCTTCCCCTAAAGGTGTAGCAGCCGTTCGAGCCGGCGTACGCCCCGGCAGGAACCCACGACGACCATGTTCAGCTTGTCGGTGACCAGAACCTGGTTGCTCACGCGGTTCAGGTCGGCCCGGGTAACGGCGTTCACCCGCTCAACCACGTCGTCCACGTCCAGGATTCGACCCAGGAGCAGCTCCTGGTTGCCGATCCAGCCGGCCACGGCCCGCGTGTCCTCCATGCGCAGCATGAGGCGGCCGGAAATCAGCCGCTTGGCCCGTTCCAACTCGTCCTCTGTGACGCTGTCGCGCAGTCCGCCCACCTCCGCCAGTATCAGCTCCACGGCCTCGTACACCCGTGAGGGGTCCACGCCGGCGGTTACGACGAACGCGCCACAGTCGAGAAAGTGGGACACGCCGCTGTGCACGTCGTAGGCAAGACCGCCCTTCTCCCGCACCTCCACGAACAGCCGGCTGCTCATTCCCTCGCCCAGGATTATGCTCAGCACGTCCAGAGCGTAGCGGTCAGGGTCCACGATGGAGAAGCCGGGCAGGCCGATGCACAGGTGCGTCTGCTCCGTCCTGCGATACTCGAGCCGAACCTGGGGCGACTCCTGTGTGTGGGTAACGGGACTCCAGCCGCGGGCCTGCGCCGTCGGCCAGTCCGCGCTCAGCTCCCCCACCTGGCGCACCACGTCCTCGTGGCGCACGTTGCCGGCCACGCTGACGACGACGTTTCCCGGCGTGTAGTACTCGTCGAGGTGTTCGAGCAGCATCTCGCGCGTGATTCCGCCGACAGTCTCCTTGGTGCCGCCGATTTCGCGCCCAAGGGCGTGCTCGGGCCACATCATCTCATCGATCAGCGAGTCCGCCCTGTAGGTGGGGTAGTCGTTGATCATATTCAGCTCTTCGAACACTACCTGGCGCTCCTTCTCGATGCTCTCGCTCTCGAACAGGGAGTTGCGCAGGATGTCCATCAGCACGTCGAGGCTCTCTTCGAAGTGCGGCTGCGCCACCTTGCACCAGCAGACCGTTAGCTCATGCTCGGTGCCGGCGTTGATCATGCCGCCCGTGCCCTCTATGGTCGAGCTTATCTCCACGGGCGTGGGACGGCGTTCGGTGCCCTTGAAGAGCATGTGCTCTATGAAGTGGGAGACCCCCGCCCGCTCGTCCGACTCGTAGCGCGAGCCGACGCCCACGTATACGTTGACGCTAACCGAGCGGGTGAGGGGCATTTCGCAGGTTGTCACCCGCAGGCCGTTGGGCAGGGTGGTTTTCTGAAAAGGGTTGGCGTAACTGACAGCGTGGATATCCATATCAAAATTGTAACCGCGCGCTTTTCGGCGCGTCAATGTTGGGCGGGCGCGTTTTAGACCGTTTGAGCACCCAGCCTAGCCGTCGGATTGGGAGCGCACCTGCACTCCCGACCGCTCCTCCTGGAGCTGCGCCACCGCGCCGGCCGCGAGGCGCCCCCAGCCCCTGTTCTGGCCCTCGATGTAGCGCTGCTGGACGATGTTGCCCAGCTCGAGCGGAACGTGCAGCCGCCTGGCCATCTCGGTCGCCAACCCGACGTCCTTCGCCGCGAGGTCGAGCTGGAAGCCCGGCTCGAAGTTGCCGGCGAACAGGCCGTTGGGCATTCCCTGCATAGAGCGCGTGCTGCCCGTGCTCCGCGAGATGGCGTCGAAGAGCATTTCGGGCGGAGCGCCCGCCTTGACGCCGAGCGTGAACGCCTCGGCGAGCAGCACGCCGAGACTCAGCCCTATGAAGTTGTTGGTGATCTTGCATATGGCGCCCGAACCGAGCGGGCCGCAGTACATCACCTGGTTACCTATGAGGGCCAGCGTCGACTCGTACCTGTCGTACACGTCCCTGTCGCCGCCGACCATGATGCAGAGCGTGCCGTCTTCCGCGCCCACCGTGCCGCCGCTCACCGGCGCGTCAAGCACGCTGACGCCCCTCGCCTCGGCCTGCGCGGCGATGCGGGAGATGGTGTCGGGGTCGGTGGTGCTCAGGTCGAATAGCGCACTGCCGGGGGCGGCCCCGCTCAGGATGCCGCCCTCGCCCACGGCGACCTCCTCGACGTCCTGCGGCCTCGGCAGCGACGTGAACACCACGCCGCAGGCCTCGGCTACCGCGCGGGGACTGTCGGCCCACTGCGCTCCCATAGCCAGCAGCTCTTCCGCCGACTCTTTGCGGATGTCGAACAGCGTAAGCTCGTGGCCGCCGTTCAGCAGATTGCGGGCCATGTGCCGGCCCATGAATCCCACACCAATCAACCCTATTCGCATGTCGTCTCCTGCCATTTTTGCCGCGTGTAGAAATGGACTATCAGCGTCGAAACGTCGCGTTCCGCGCAGGGTCTTTCGGTTGTCCCATCCGGTCACCCTGAGCATAGCCGAAGGGTCTGCGATGCTTCGACAGGCTCAGCATGACAATCGAAATACCCTAGCGTTCCGTGAGTGCTAACCCAAGTATGGGCGAATCTGTTATATAATGAAAGAGCGCTCTCTTGACACCGTAAACAACCGCCGCGCGTCCTCCGCCCGTGGAGGACAGGACGCCAAAAACCTTTCGCGAGTTTGCCATGACCCCCACCAAGACCCTGACTATAGGCCTGCTGCTGGCCGCAATCACCCTTTTCGCGGCCGTGTCATGCGGCGAGAGCACCCCGGCGCCGACGGTCACCATCGCCGGAACGGTCGCGCCGGCTCCGGACACCAACGGGACGGCTGAGGCCGCCGCTGTCACTTCCCCCACGGCCATGCCCGAGGCGACGGCGACCACGGCTTCGGAGCCGACCGCCGCGCCGGAGCCGACCGTGAGCGCCGCGGATCTGCACGCCGCCAAGCTGTTGCCTCCAACCAACCCCGCGCCCGAGTTTAGCAACGTCACGAGTTGGATCAACACCGAGCCGTTTACGCTCGCCGACCAGCGCGGCAAGGTGGTGCTGATAGACTTCTGGACGTACACCTGCATCAACTGCATTCGCACGCTGCCGTACATCAAGTCGTGGCACGCCAAGTACGCTGACAGCGGCCTGGTCATCGTCGGCGTCCACGCGCCGGAGTTCGAGTTCGAGAAGGACCGCCAGAACGTGATCGACTCGATGGAGAAGTTCGGCCTCGAGTACGCCGTCCTTCAGGACAACGACTTCGGCACGTGGCGCAACTACAACAACCGCTACTGGCCCGCCAAGTACCTCATTGACAAGGACGGCTTCATCCGCTATTCGCACTTCGGCGAGGGAGCCTACCAGGAGACCGAGGACCTGATTCGCGTGCTGCTGGAGGACGCCGGCGCCGACCTGAGCGGCATATCCCGGGAGTCCGCGCCCGAACCGGTGCGCGACTCGGCCGCCAACGACGTGGACCCGACCATGCGCCAGACGCGGGAGCTGTACGCCGGCTTCGAGCGCAACTTCAACGCGCTCCAGTCCCAGACCGTTCCCCCCTACATCCTGCACCCCGAATACTACGAAGAGGTCAACGTGGAAGTGCTGTACAACGACCCCGGCGACCACCGGAACCAGTTCCTGTACCTGCACGGGCTGTGGCGCAACGAGCACGAGCGAATCGTACACGCGCGCAGCACCGAGGGCTACGACGACTACGTGGCTCTGAAGTTCTTTGGCACAAGCGTTAACGTGGTGCTGGGCCTGGAGTCGGAGGATCCCTACACCGTGAGGGTGACGCTGGACGACCAGCCGGTGACGGCCACGCAAGCGGGCGTAGACGTGATGTTCGGCACGGACGGTGACAGCTACGTGCTGGTCGATGAGTCTCGGATGTACAACCTGATCAACTTTCCGGAGTACGGCGGGAGCGAGCTGAAGCTCAGCTCCGAGTCCGGCGACTTCGCTGTGTTCGCGTTCACCTTCGGCGCCTACGAGGGTGGCGAGCCGCAACCGCAGTCGTAGTCCCAAGCTCCTACCTCGATGAATGCTAAGCTGCTATTTACCATGGCCCTGGTGCTGCTGGCCGCCGCCGGCTGCTCCGGCGCGTCCGAGCCTGAGGCCCCCGAGCAGGCCCAAGCGGAGACCGGCGCTCCAGAGACCGGCGTGCCAAAGGAATCGCCGCTGATTAAGGGGCCGCTCTCCGACTCCGGCCTGCAGATCATCTTCGGCACGCCCGACCTGGGCGTCGGCCCCAACCGCATCGGCTTCGTTCTGACCTCGAAGGACGGAATCGTCACCTCGCCGGCCGTGAGCGTAACCTCGGAGTACCTGCCGGAGGGCGGCGCTCCCGCCGAGACGCGGCAG
Source organism: Dehalococcoidia bacterium (assembly GCA_965262385.1). GTDB lineage: Bacteria > Chloroflexota > Dehalococcoidia > Lucifugimonadales > CATOSD01 > CATOSD01. The sequence goes on from CBDHFB010000016.1 coordinate 1,955,710, forward strand.
ACCGCGCTCGCGGTGTTCCGGCCCTGGCCCTACGGCACGCGCGGGTTGTACACCACCGTGCTCGACTTCCACGCCGCGGGCGACTGGGCGCTGCGCGCGAGCGTGCTCGACCTCGAGGCGAGCGGCGACGGCGACAGCGCCGAGCTGTTCTTCGAGGTGGCCGAGACGACCCACGCGCCCGCCACCGGACAGCCCGCCGTGGCGAGCGACAGCAAAACGCTCGCCGACGTCGCCGGGTTCGAAAAGATCACCACCGGTTCGCTGCAAGACGGCGAGCTGTACGAGGTCTCCATCGCGGATGCGGTGGCGAGCGGCCGGCCGACAGTGATAGTGATGGCAAGCCCGGCGTTCTGCACCAACGCCGTTTGCGGTCCCCAGGTGGACGTGCTGAAGGAGCTGAAGGACAAGTACCTGGGACGCGCCAACTTCATCCACGTGGACTACTTCGACAACCCGGACGAAATTCAGGGCGACCTCGACAAGGCGATCGTATCTCCAACCGTGCTGGAGTGGAATCTGCCAAGCACGGAGTGGTCCTTCGTGATCGACGGCGAGGGCGTGGTCGCGGCACGGTTCGAGGCGTTCGCGACGCTCGAGGAACTGGAGGAGGCGCTCCTCGACGTGCTTTAGCCGGGCCGACGCGCCGCGTCACTCTCGCGGTGGGCGGCGTTGCCCGGGCCGCTTCCCGTCCGCGGAACGTGGGGGCCGTTGCGGCGGCGCGCCGCCTGAGGGCAGCTCCGGCGGTGTGCCCAGGCTTGCGGAGACCGCTGGCCGTTCCGTTCCAGGTACGACCCCGCGCGGCGGTCAGGGGGTTCGGGGCGCTCGCGCCTTTCACCCATATCGAGGCTGATTTGCTCGTCACATTCTTCGCGCGAATCATATCCGGCTTCAGGCACGCTGTCTGGTCGGTGAAAGACGTGCTGCCGCCGTACCCCACGGTAGAGGGCTATCTGGAGACGAAGGCGAGAGGCCTGGAATCGGGCAAGCATTTCATCTGGGTCGCGTCGACCAGGATAGAGGTGGACGCCGAAACGTTCGAACTGCTGATAGTGGGCGAGAACATGCGGGTGATGTGCACCAAGAGCTACCGCGCCATCAACATAGACCGGCTGATACCGGGCAGCGGCCCCGGCTAGAGGGCGTCGGCCAGCACCTCCACCAGGTGCAGTGCGCGCCGGCCGGTGCCCTGCTCTATCTGCTGCCGGCACGAGACCCCCTCCGCGACCACCCCAACACCCTCGGCGTGCGAGCGTATGGCCGGAAACAGCGTCTGCTCGCCAATCTGCATGGAAATGTCGTAGTGCTCCTTCTCGAAGCCGAACGACCCGGCCATGCCGCAGCAGCCGGAGGCTATCTCCGTGGCGTCGCAGCCTGGCAGTGACCGCAGCACCCGCATGGCAGCCTGGGTTCCCACCAGGGCCTTCTGATGGCAGTGGCCGTGCAGCAGCAGGCTCTCGGGCGGATTCGAGAACTCCAGGCTCGCACCCTCCTCCTCTATGGCGTACAGCACGAACTCCTCCAGCAGCATGGTGTTCTCGCTGACGCTACGGGCGTCGTCGCCTCCCAGCAGGTCCACGTAGTCGTCCCTGAAGCTCAGTATGCAGCTCGGCTCGATGCCCACCAGCTTGGCCCCGTTCCTCACGTGCGGCAGCACCGAACGCACGTTTGCGGCGGCCGAGCGCTTGGCCTTGTCCATCATGCCCTTGGACAGCATGGGGCGGCCGCAGCATCGCACGCGCGGCACCACCACCTCGTAGCCCAAAGCCTCCAGCACCTTCACGGCGGCCATCCCCAGGTTGGGGTGGTTGTAGTTGGTGAAGGTGTCGGGGAATAGCACCACCTGCCCCCTGGCCGTGTCCGCGCGCCGACGCTCGGGCCTGGTCTTGAACCACTGGGTGAAGGGCTGCGCCACGAAGCCGGGCAGCGTTCGCCTGCGGTCTATGCCCACGTAGTCGTTCAGGATGTTGCGCACGACCCCCGACCTGAGCGGCAGGTTCGATAGCGGGGCGAAGAACGACCCCAGCGCGCTCCAGCGGGCGACGTCGCCGAAAAGCTTGTCTCGCAGCGAGTGACCGTTGGCCTCGTGGTACTTGCCCAGGAACTCGTACTTGAGCTTGGCCATGTCCACGTTGGAGGGGCACTCGGCCTTGCAGCCCTTGCACTCCAGGCAGAGCGCCATCACCTCGTGCATACGCTCGCCGGTCATCGCCTCGGGCGGCAGCGCCCCGGACATCGCGGCGCGCAGCGCGTTCGCCCTGCCCCGCGTCGAGTGCTCCTCGTCGCGCGTGGCCATGTACGAGGGGCACATGGTGCCTCCCAGCACCTTGCGGCACGCGCCCTGGCCGTTGCACATCTCGATCGCGCTCGCGAAGCTGCCCTCCACCGAGTAGTTGAACCCCGTGGCGGGCGTGAGCGCGGTGTAGGCGGGGCCGACTCGCAGGCTCTCCGTCATGGGCGGCGAGTCCACTATCTTGCCCGGGTTCATGATGCCGTTGGGGTCGAAAGCGGCCTTGACCTCGCGGAAGGCTTCGTAGATCGTGCTCCCGAACATCTTCTCGTTGAAGCCGCTGCGCACCAGCCCGTCGCCGTGTTCGCCGCTCATCGAGCCGCCGTACTCCAGCACCAGGTCGCTAATCTCCTCGGCTATCGACACCATGCGGTCGACGCCGTCCTGCCGCTTGAGGTCGATCAGCGGGCGTATGTGCAGGCAGCCGACACTGGCGTGGCCGTAGTAGCCTGCGGTGGTGCCGTGTTCCTTCACTATCTCGTCGAAGCGGCGCACGAACTCCGGCAGCACGTCGGGGGCCACCGCGGTATCCTCCACGAAGGGAAGCGGCTTGGCGCTGCCCGGCACGTTCATCATCAGGCCCAGCCCCGCCTTGCGCACCTCCCACACCTTCGCCTGCTCGGCGGGAGACATCAGCCGGCGCATAGCGTAGCCCATCCCGCCGCGCCTCATGCGCGCCTCGAGCAGGTCGAGCTTGGCGGACACCTCCGGCTCGGTGTCGCCGACGAACTCGACCACGAGTATCGACTCCGGGTCTCCCTCGATGAAGTCCATCAGCCGGGAGTAGACGAGGTTATCGCGCGCCTGGCGCAGGATCATGCTGCCTATGTGCTCCACGGCGGCAGGCTCCAGCTCCAGCGTGGCGACGGTGGCCTCCATCGACTCAATCAGGTCCGTGAAGTGCAGCACGCCCAGCCCCCTGAATTTGGGCCGTTGGACAATCTTGACCTTGGCCTCGGCGATGGTGACGAGCGTGCCCTCCGAGCCTACGGCGAAGCGCGCCATGTTGAACGCGCTGCCTCCGACGAACTCGTCCAGGTTGTAGCCCGAAACCCGGCGCTGGATGCGAGGGTAGCGGGCCAGAATCTCGTCGCGGTGTGCCTCGCCGATGGCGAACAGCTTGCGGTAGATGTTGCCCTCCAGCCCCTCGAGGCGCATTTTCGCCTCGAGCTGGCCGCCGTCCAGCGGGCCGAAGCGCGCCTGGTCGCCGTTGGACAGTATCACGTCCATCTCCAGCACGTTGTCGACCGTCTTGCCCCACAGGGGAGAGTGGGCGCCGCAGGAGTTGTTGCCGAGCGCGCCGCCCACGTTGCCGCGGCTGCTGGTGCTCGGGTCGGGCGTGAAGAGCATGTCGTGTGGGGCGAGGTGGTGGTTGAGCTCGTCGAGAATGATGCCCGGCTGGGTGCGCGCCCAGCCCTCCTCGGCGTTCACTTCGACCACGTTCCGCATGTACTTGGAGAAGTCCATGATCACGGACTGCCCCACCGTCTGGCCCGCCAGGCTGGTGCCGCCGCCCCTGGGGAGCACGGACACGCCGTGGCGGTTGGCGGTCTCGACGACGGCAATCACGTCCTCGGCGTTGCGGGGCAGCACCACGCCCACCGGCTCGATCTGGTAGATGCTGGCGTCGGTGGCGTACAGCAGGCGCGTCATCTTGTCGAAGCGCACCTCGCCCGCGACGACGCGCCTCAGGTCCTCGGCCAGCGCCTGGGTGTCGGTGTCGATGTGAGCAACCATGGGAGCAACCTTGCGTGTGGGTTTTCTAGAGCGCGGGACTCGCCCGCCCGCTCAGCCGTCGTTCTCGCCCCACGTCGTCATCCCCGTGCAAGCGGGACAGAGGGCCGGATTGCTGGCAAGTTACCAGATACGGGGGGTTATGACAATTGGCGCGGCGGGTACCGCAGTCCCTTCCCCTTATCTCTCGTCATTCCGGCCCCCGAGCCGGAATCCAGGGGTGGGGCAGGCTACGGAGATGGGGGTGAAGGCCGCACCGCGTCCGTGACGCCGGTGCGGCGAAGCGGCTGTCCCCTGCGATAGGTGGCGACTCGCCAGAGCCACTCCGCTGGCCCGTACCGGAACCGGCCAAGCCACGCCTGCGACCACCATAGCTGCAGGCCCCACACCGCGAACACGAACACCAGGACGGCGCTCCGGTTCACGTAGTCCGCGTCTGCCAGCAACGTCGTCAGCACCAGCACGCCCAACGCCGTCTGCGCAAGGTAGTTCGTCAGCGCCATCCTGTCCACCGCCCGCAGACGCCGCTTCAACCGGCTGTCCGCCCGGTTGCTCCACAGGATGATGACGCTCATGTACCCCAGCGAAGCCGGAATCGTGCCGAGCGTGTTGGGAATCTGGCCGACGAAGGCGATCTCGCGGGAGTAGTCGCTAGCCGCGGTCACCACCACTCCCGCGGCGGCCAGCGGCAGTCCGACGCCAAGGCCGACCATCGCCGTCAGCCGGTATGTTCTGCCGGGCAGGCCTCCGTCCATGAATCCCGCGCGGTACAGGCCGGCGCCTATGAGAATCAGCCCCAACGCCCGCAGGAAGAAGCCCAGCAGCACAGGGATCCCGACGATTTCCTCGGTAGAGTATTCGCCTGGTGTCCAGAACCCCGCGAGCGAAGCGTCGGTGGTGTTTGCGATGTTCTGCGCGACCAGAGCGCAGCCGACGGACAGCGCGAACGCCACCACGCCGGCGGAGACGAGCGCCCAGTTCGGCAGCTTTCGCATCGCGACCAGGAACACGGACGCCACGGCATACGCCGTAAGCACGTCGCCCTCCCAGATCAGGCCGTGCACGATGCCGATGAGCAGAAGCAGCGCGTTGCGCCACAGGTTCAGCATCACCGCGCGCCCGCCCCTTTTGCTGGCGCGGTCGATGAACAGGATCATTCCCGCGCCGAAAAGCAGCGAGAACAGCCCCATGAACTTCTGGTCGACGAAGACCTCGCCCGCGACGCCCACAACCCAGTCGAGCCACGATTCCGACCCGCCAACCGACAGGTTGAAGTGGGGCGCGGACCCGAACTTGAAGGCAACGGCGTTCATCAGCAGAATGCCGAGCACCGCGACCCCGCGAATCAGGTCGAGGCTGACAATGCGCTCGGACTCGCGTACAGGCCCGGATTCGGCTGGCTGGGTTTGTGCTGCCAGGGTATGAAGACCTTGTTGAGATCTGCGCGTAGCAGTTGAGAGGTGATTCCTATCGACTGACGGAGATGAAACTTATGTGGCGAGTCTGTCGCTCAACAGATGCCTGTTCTCCCACATTATCGCCACGTCCTGAATCGGGGCCTGCGCCCTTGGAGTCCACACCGCACTGCGGTTACCCCGATCATCCAAGACGGCGACGGGGCACATTTCTGACCTGTTGGCTATCGTGTCAGAGAACCGATAGGCCCAGCGTTCAGCCCACGCATGAGCTGCTGACTCGCTTGCCGCTGTAACAGGTTGAACGAGCAGGTTGCGTCCCGAGTCGATGTGAAACTTGAAGTCATGGGATTCCCGTTGCCCCTTCACTGTGAAATCCACGTCGTAAACAACGCCTGACAGAATGATGAATGACTCTACCTCTGTATCGAAATGCACCCTGCCTGTTGAGCGTTTACCTTGAATGAGGGACGTTACTTCAACAGTCGCCTGCGTCAGTCGGTGCAAGGCATCTCCTTCGATTACCTCATCGGCTTGCGTCATTAGAGTGCCTTGGTGAAGGGAAACTCGATTGCGGCGAGCGATGCGACGCATCTTGTCCAGCAAGGTTCTAGTCAGAGTCAGCCCGTTGACGTACAGATAGCCCAGCGTATCTCCCATGTCACTGAGACGCGCACTGCCATTGGGCAAGACTGTCAACTCCAGTTCGATAGCTTCCCCATCTGGCCTGGTGAAGGGCGTAACGATATAGCAGCCACTGTCCGACGGTGTCAATTCAAAGTCGTCGCCCATGGCCTTCAAGTAACTTTCAATGACATTTCGGCACGTTGTGGCACTGGTCATAGCAAACCTCCCTGCCTGAAACGCGAAAAACTCTCTCGATCATAGGACGCCCGCAGGTCAATGTTGCATTCGGCCAGAAAGTCAATCAACTCCTCATTTGGGTCACCGTTACGAATGTCATCTGGGATGTAGACCCGATTGTCCTCGTACTCTTCATCCCACATGTGCTTATGCGGGCCTGTGGTTCGTTTCCCTGTCTTGGGGTCGGTATGCCTATCGTGCACGGTGAACTTTCGGATCGGAGTACTTCGATACAAGAGCGCGAAACTGCGGTTCTTCCGGCCGACATAGCCTATAAATCTCAAGACTTCCGCGGAGTCCTCGACCAACACCGTAGCCTCTATGCGGTATCCGCCCCTTTGGAATCGCCACTTCAAGTTTGTCGCCATTACCTTTGCAGAAGCGACTAACCTCTCCGCCTCTGCCGTTGTAACCATTCTCGCTAGTATCCCCTTTCAAACATAGTACACCACACGCCATTCCAGCCGAGAAGCGCGCCAATTCTACCCACTGCTAGCCCGCCCCGCAACGACCACCCTCGACCGACAGAGTCTGTTACCCATCTCTCCGAATAACTGCTATCCATCTCTCAGATCTACACGACGGATGCGGGTCGGGATGGAGTCATTCCACCGCCCCTCGATAAACGTCACTCCCACGCTCTTGGCCCTTCGTGTCCTTCGTGACCTTCGTGACCTTCGTGGATAATACTCCCCTAACTCACGAACGCATCCAGGATTCCCTTCTTGGCCGCTATACCCTGCCGTGTCCTTGTTATGAGGCCCATTTCGCTTAGCGCGTTAAGGTCGCGTGTGATGGTCTTTTCCGTCTTTCCCGCATAGGCCGCGGCCAGCCTCGGCGTGAGCAGCCGGAGGTCGCGTCGCCGCACCGGTTCCTCCCGCTCTGACAGATCCAGGACCAGGTGCCTGCGCCTGGTATCAGTTGGACTTGAGCGGTCGCGGAATCTCATGTAAACGTAGTTGGTCCACATATCCTCTCGCATCCGCCCCTTTATCGCATTGACCTGTTCAGTCAAGCCGTCCATGAATCCCTGGAGGGCGTACACCAGAAAGTCCATCACTCCATTGGGCGCCCTGCTGGATGCGTCCAGTCTGCGGTAGTACTCCCTTCGGGTATCGTTATAGTGGTTGCTCAAAAGGTGCGTTGCGGGGTTCGGTACGCCTGCGCCAAGCAAGATCTGATATTCCACGAGGCGGGCCACTCTGCCGTTGCCGTCGCCGAAAGGGTGAATCCAGGCAAGGTAAAGATGAGCGACCAGGGCCTTCACAACGGGAAGCGCCAGCTTTGAGTGTCCCAGTTGGAGAGCCATGCCATTGAGCCAATCGCATAGGCGGCCTAGCAGGTATTCACAATGTTCAGTGGGAACTCCCCTGTAGCGCGCAACTCCAACTTCGTGTGTGCGTACCTCGCCGGCCACAATGCCTTCGTCCAGATCTAGTCCATCCAGGACCACGACGTTTAGATACTTGACCCGCTCTGCATCCAGCGCCGGAAGTGGATCGACGTCAAGCATCTCGTTGAATCCACGGAGAATGTTCTTGACCTCTACGCCAAGGTACTCTTTCGATGGCGGCAATTGGAGTTCACCTCGTGCCAGCAAGGCGACCTGTTCTTGTGTCAAAGTGTTGCCTTCGATGGCCGTTGTTGCCTGAGCGCCCTTTTCTAGCGAGACAAGATTCAACTCCTCTGCGGTCTCAGGCATAAGAGGGATGCCTGAGATGACCTCGCATTTCGAACAAGCGTCCCCCAACAGAGTCCAGAACCTCGTGGGAGCCCTGGTGAGGTCCAACTCAAAGGTTAACCACGGATGAGTATCCAAATAGCCCACAACGCGCCTCGCCACAAAGAATATGCCCGAACCGCAGCATCTCTATATTTTACAGTCCATTTTGTCCCATGCAAATGTCCGCTACCTGACTGGGAACAGGAAGCATGCCACTCTGATAAGCCGACAGCGGCACAGGGATGGTTGACCCCCGTCCGAGACGAGCGCCACGACAAAAGCCGTACCGCCGACTTCCTGCGGTAGCCGGTCACCGCCACCACCTCATCCGGTATCCTTCGCTTCTCGGTCCCGTCGGCTTTGCGGTGCCCCTCCGGCCCTCTCCGTGCCGCCAACCGGACTGCCACAGGCGCGGCTGACGCCTCTCCGAATCATTGACAGGGCGCGCCCCCGCTGGCTATCATGAACTGTGGGCGGAACCCTTCCGCGAGGGTCGAGACGCGCCCGATCCCGGACGCCAAACCGGGGCTATCGCACAAGACCAACCAGAGTGCCAAACAGGCCGGGAGGCTTACACATGGCCGAGTACACCAAGGACGAGGCCCTGGACTGGGCGCGCGAAAACCTCCGCGGACAGTGGACCACCTTGATGACGCCCTTCACTCCGAACGATGAGCTGGACGAGGAGGGGCTACGCGGCAATATTCGGCACATCCGGCAGCTCGGCACACACGGCGGCGGCTGCACCTGGGGCATGGGCGAGTTCTGGAGCCTGACCCGCGAGGAGCGTATGCGCGTGTTCGACGTGGTGGCCGACGAGGCCGGCGGCGATTGGCCGATAGGCGCGCACGTTACCCACACCGCCTACAAGGAGATGCTCGCGCTCGCCGACCACGCGGAGCAGGCCGGGTTCGACCTGCTGATTGCCGCCGCGCCGTACATGGTGACCAAGACCGAGCAGCAGGTTGAGGACTACATCAGACTGCTGGCCGACAACACCCCGCTCGCCATAATGTTCTACAACTCGCCCCAGTTCGGCATCGTGGTGAGCGCCGAGGGGCTGGAGCGGATCTGCCAGATCCCCAACGTCGTGGGCGTGAAGGAGGCCAGCTTCAACCAGGCGCTCTCCATCGAGACCCACATCCGCGTGGGCCGCGACGCCATCATCAGCACGCCCGACGAGTGGATACTCAGCAAGGGCAAGGAGCTGGGTTTCGAGCAGCAGGTCATGTTCGCCAACACGTCCGACTGGCGCTTCGACCGGCCCGGGCGCAACTACTACGTCCAGTTCATCGACCGTGCCATGCGCGGCGACCTGGACCTGGAGTTCTACGACGCCCACATCGCGCCGGTGAAACAGGTCTCGGACAAGTGGTGGGGCCGCACCGTGCAGAAGTTCGGCGGTGCCCTGCCCGTGCCCCTGTGCAAGTACTGGGGCGAGCTGATGGGCATGGCGGGAGGCCACGTCCGAGCGCCGCACGGCAACCTGACCGACGAGGAGAAGGAAGAGCTCAAGGGCGACCTCGAGGGCGTAGTCTAAGTTCTTTCACCCTCACCTCAATCCTCTCCCATCAAGGGAGAGGAGGAACACAAGGGGGTCGCCTTAGTCCCTTCCCCCTTGATGAGGGAAGGTTAGAGCCTGCCCCGTACTCGATACGGGGATGGGGGTGGATGAGAGGCAGTCACCTGCCACCTTCAACCCGATCTCACACAGCAGCCGGGAGAATCAGATGATACTGATGGTTAGCGTCCAGGACCTGGACGAGGCCCTACAGGCCGTCAAGGGCGGAGCGGACATCGTAGACGTGAAGAACCTGCAAGAGGCGCTGGTCGGCTCGGCTCACCCGCACGTGGTGAAGCAGGTGCGCGAGGCCGTGCCGATGGCGAACCACGCGAGCGTGACGCTGGGCGTGGTGCCCAACCAGATCGGCACTGTGGCCATGGCTGTCTACACCGCGGGCGTGCTGCAGGCCACCTCGGTTAAGGTGGGCTTCATGAACACCGAGTACGACGCGGCGGTCGAGACGCTGCTCGCCTCCCGCGAGGCGCTCGAGGGCTTCGACACCAAGCTCATCGGCTCGCTGTTCGCCGACAACCCCCTGTACGACGGCCTCGACGCGCATCACATGCCGCAGCTCGCCGAGGACGGCAAGTGCGACGGCTGGCTCATCGACACCCTGACCAAGGACGGGCGCAACCTGTTCGACTTCCTCGCCGAGCCGGAGTTGCGGGCGATGGTGTTCGAGGGCAAGCGGCAGGGCATGAGTACCGCCCTGTCCGGGCATCTGCGTATCGACGACCTCGACGAACTCTCGCGCATCAACCCCGACATCGTCGGCGTCCGCGGCGCAGTCTGCGCCCAGGGCGAGCGCACCTCCGGCGTCTACTGGGAAGCGGTGGCGGAGTTCAAGCGCCAGCTCGACATGCGCCAGACGGGCGAGATCGACGTGTTCGCGGCGACCCCCGCGGCCGCCTCCAACGGCGGCAGCGCGAACGGCGACGCCGGCAACGGATGGGTGATCATCGACGGCACGGGCAAGACGTGCGCCGGCATAATCGCCGCGCTCTCCGAGCACATGGCCCAGGACGGCAGCTCGTTCGTGGAAGTGATAATTCCGGGTGTTCTCAACACCTTCGACGTCATCGAGTGGGCCGAGAACGAAAAGCACAGCATTCTCACCCAGCGCAAGGACCCCGATGGCGCGATGAGGATGCTGATTCAGCCGTAGCGCACCGATAGCCGCGCCGTCAATTCAATTGCGCGGGAGATGGCCCCGTGCTAGCATAAGATCCTAGCCACAGCTTGGAGCATTGATTGGAAACCGTCTCGAACGTAGCGCTGATACTGGCTATGGCGCGGGACGCTTTGCTCTTTATCCTGTTGCTGGCGCTGCTGGTGGGCGCGCTGCTGATCATGCGAAAGGTGGCCGCCCTGCTCAGCGAGGCCCGGAAGGTCGTGGCAGACACGAAGAAGATGGTCGAGACGCTGACGGAGAACGTCGTGCAGCCCGCCGCATCCAACGCCGGCATGGCGTACGGCGCTGGCAAAGTGGGCGCTTTCATACTCGGCCTGAAACGGAACAAACGAAAAAAGGGAGACAACGACAATGGCAAATAACGATAGTGGCGGGTCGTTCGTCTTGGGCTTTCTGATTGGCGGCCTGGTAGGCGCCGCGGTAGGCCTGCTGATAGCTCCCAAGTCCGGTCAGGACACCCGCGCGGAGCTGACCGAACGCAGCGAGGCCTGGCGCAACCGCGCCGAGGAGATGGCGGCCAACCTCCGCGAGAGGGTCGGCCCCGCCGTGGACAACGCCCGAGAGCGCATTAACCCCACGATCGACTCGGCCCGCGAGCGCATTAACCCGGCGGTGGAGGGCGTGCGCGACAGGGTGTCGCCCATCGTGGAGCAGGTCAACACCCGGCTGGGACGCACTAACTCGGAAGAGCCTGGCCCTGCCGACACCGCCCCGGAGGCGACCTCCAAGAACGGCGGCCTCGACCAGACCACGGACGAGCGAGCCTAGCACACTTCAACCCGCAGCCAAACTATTGCCAGGGGCTCCACGTGTCGAGCGTGGGGCCCTAGTATTGCGCCCGGTCCAGGCGCCCGCGAGGCCTCGGCCGTGGACGTGGGGGCGCGCGGCGGCCCCTTGCGACACCCAGGAGCGTGGCCTAGAATCTCCTCCAGGGCAGAGCGCATGAACAAGAGGGTTGTTGGGAGGACGCCATGACTACACGGCTGGCATACCTCGGACCTGCGGGAAGCTACGCCGAGCAGGCGGCGGTCGACTACGACGCCACCGCCCGGCTGGTGCCGTTCGTGTCCATCCCGGCGGTCGCGTCCGCGGTGAGGTCCGGGCTGGCCGACGAGGGCGTGGTGCCTATCGAGAATTCGCTGGAGGGATCGGTCACCTTCACGCTGGACCTGCTCATCGGCGAGACCGACCTGTTCGTGCGCAACGAGCTGGTGATACCCATCGACCATTGCCTGGTGGTTGTCGCCGGCACGGACATGGAAGCGATCCGGGCGGTCTACTCGCACCCCCAGGCACTGGCGCAATGCCGCTCGTTCCTGGACAGGTGTTTCCCGGCGGCGGAGCAGATGGCGTCGCTGAGCACCTCGGCGGCGGTCGAGCAGATGCGGAGCAGCGACGTGCCCGCGGCGGCGATCGCCAACCGCAGGGCAGCCTCGCTTTACGACGCCCAGATCATTGCCACCGGCATACAGGACAGGCCCAACAACCAGACCAGGTTCGTGATCCTGGCGCCGTCAGACCACGCCCCCACCGGACGAGACAAGACGGCGATATGCTTTTCGTTCGACGAGGACTCGCCGGGAATGATGTACTCGGTGCTCTACGAGATAGCCAAGCGGCAGATCAACATGACCAAGATAGAGTCACGGCCCACCGGCGAGACGCTGGGGCGCTACATCTTTCTGATCGACATCGAGGGGCACAGGGAGGACGCGATAGTGAAGGACGCCCTCAGCGAGATACGGTCGCAGGTGTCGATGTTCAGGATATTCGGGTCGTACCCCACCACGCCGCCATCGGCATAGCGGCCTCGTCCCGCCTGAAACTACTCCTCGGCGCTCTCCAGCCTCTCCACCAGATCGTCCCGGCCCGCGAGCAGCAGCCAGTCGCCGCGCTTGAACTTGTCGCCCTGTTCCGGATGCAGGTTCACGTGGTCGCCACGCTGGATGGCGAGCAGTGAAAGGCCGTTCTTGTCCCTCGGGTCCGAAAACCCGACCTCTTTCAGCGTCATGTTCAGGAACCTGTCCGGCACTCGCAGCTTGCTGACGCCGACCCTGGGCGTGAGCTCCAGGTACTCCGTAACGTTGGGGTTGAACAGGCTGTGCGCCAGCCGAACGCCCATTTCGGACTCGACCTCGACAACCTTGTCCACGCCTATTCGCTCCAGCGTGTTGGCGTGCAGCTCGTTGTGCGCCCGCGACACCACGTAGGGCACGCCGAGCGTCTTGAGCAGCACCGACGTCATCACGCTGGACATGATGTCGAGCCCGATGGCGACGATCGCCGCGTCGTAGTCGACCACGCCGAGCTCGCGCAACACGTGCTCGTTGGTGGCGTCGCCAGAGAGCGCGTGCGTCGTCTGGCCCATCACCTCCTGCACCCGCGCCTCGTCCTTGTCCATCGCCAGAACGTCGTGGCCGAGGTTGTACAGCTTTCGGGTAACCGCCGAGCCAAACCGGCCCAACCCAATCACGATCACTTGTCTTTTCATATCGTCTCTCCCCGCGCAATTCACCCCCAGGTCTGGGAATAGCCCGGCTTAGCGCGGCCAACACCACGCCTGCTCAACCTATTGTAACCCGTTCCTGGGCGTACCGGTACACCTCTACGTCCGTTCGCTGGCCCAATGCGAGCCCCAACGTAACCGGACCGACCCTGCCGATGAACATCGCTCCTATCAGGATGATCTGCCCCCACGTTGAGACAATCGGGGTAATCCCCCGGCTCAGCCCCACCGTTCCCGCCGCAGAGAAACTCTCGAACAGCAGGTTGAGGAATGGCAGGCCGCTTTCGGTCACGCTGAGCAATATCGTGCACAGAAAGACGAAGCCGACGGAAAACAGGCCAATGGCCATCGCCTGCTGGATCTGCGACCGGGGCACCTCGCGCCTGAATGCCGATGCCCGCTCCTTGCCCCTTATCATAGCGAGCAGCGTGAGCACGATGATCGCGAAGGCATTGACCTTTATGCCGCCCGCGACCGAGCCGGTCGCGCCGCCTATCAGCATCAGCCCGCAGAACGTGAGCGAGGTGTACTCCCTCGTCTCGCCGAACTCCACGGTGCTGAAGCCGGCGGTGCGGCCGCTGGTGGACTCGAACGCCGAAACCAGCAACTTCTCCCCGACCGGCAGCTCGCCTATGGTGTTCGGGTTATCGTGCTCGAACAGCAGGAACATGGCGCAGCCGAACAGCAGCAGCGCTCCGGTGACTATCAGCACGAACTTGGTGTTGAGCGCGAACAGCGAAAACCTGCGCGTGAGCACCATGTCGGCCATGGTGGCGTAGCCGATGCTGCCCAGCAGGATAAGCCCGGCCATAATGCCCAAAACCGCCGCGTCGTCTCTGTAGGCCGAGAGGGCGTCGGGGTTGGTCAGCGACATGAAGCCGGCGTTGTTGAAGCTGGAGATCGAAAGGAAGGCGGCGTGCCACATGGCCTCCTCTTGCGGCATCACGAACCAGAACCGGGCCAGGAGGGCGCCGAATCCCAGCAGCTGAATCAACGTCGCCAGAATGACCACGCCGACGGTGAGCCTCACCAGCCCGCCAAGACGGTTGACGCCCAGGCTCTCCCTGACCAGAATGCGCTGCGTGAGTGTGAGCCGCTGCCCGATGAGGATGAGCATGAACGTCGCGACGGTCATGAAGCCCAGCCCGCCCACGTACACCAGCGCGATGACGATTATCTGGCCCACGCTGGTCCAATAGGTGGGCGTGTCCTGAACTACGAGGCCGGTAACCGCGACGGCGGACGTTGCCGTGAAGAAGGCGTCCATGAAGGGCGTGAAGCCCTCGCCGTGTTGTGTGGCCGGCAGCATGAGCAGCGCGGTCCCGACCGCGATGAGGCCCGCGAAGATGTATACGAGGATGAGTGGCGAGGCCGACGCCCGGGACTGGCGCCTGCGCCAGGCGGTCGTCATGCGCCGCCGGCGACTTGGCATTGGCAAGGGTGGCCGGCACCCCCTTCGCCAGGCTTGGGCCTGCGGTCGACTTGCGACATACCCTTGCAGCGTCCTCTCAGCGGGCGACTTTCATTCGGATTTTATGAACAGGTCTTAGAAATGTCAATCAGCCTGGATTCCGGCTCGGGGGCCGGAATGACGAGGCGGGGGCCGGAATGACGAGACCGCGGCACTTCTGGCTGATTTGAAACTGACTCCCGCTTGCGTCTGCAATGGAGCGGGGCGTAAACTCACACGCTGAACTGTTGCGGCATCCGGTCACGCCGGACGAAGCGCGGGGCAATTGGAGACGGGGTATTTCGTGAATCTCCAGACGACCAGATCGGGGCTTGTCGGTCGCCTGACGGCGGGCCTGTGGGACCGCAAGGCGCATGGCAGGACTGGACAGTACCTGTTTCAGAGTGGACTTGCCGCTCTCTCTCTGGTCGTGATACTGCTGATAGAGGACGCGCTGCTGCGCGCCGCCATAGTCGTCGCCGTCGGCTCAACCGTCTTCATAGTCTTCGTCATCCCCAACAGCGTTGCCGCCACACCGCGCAAGGTCATCGGCGGCCACATGGTGGCCGTGGTGTGCGGCAGCGCCATCGCGTTGCTGCTGCAAGTCCCCGCGCTGGAGGTCCTGGCCGAGAATCACCACTTCGTTCGCGACGTCGCCGCAGCCGTCGCGGTGGGAGCCAGCATCTTGCTGATGGTGTATACGAACAGCGAGCACCCGCCCGCGGCGGGCGCTGCCCTGGGGTTGGTCATTCCGGGTTGGTCGGCGTCCGCTGTGGCCTTCATACTGATAAGCGCGGTTGCGCTCAGCGTCATCCGGGTGCTGCTGCGCCCAAAGATGATCAACCTTCTCTAACACGGCCCGCGAGGATGGCTCATGGGATGAGGATACTGGTTACGGGCGCCGCCGGGTTCATAGGTTCGCACCTAGTGGACGTGCTCGTCAACGACGGCCATTCGGTAGCCGCGCTGGACGACTTTTCCACCGGCAGGGAGGAGCATCTCAACCCCAAAGCGCGGATGTACCCGGCGAGCGTAACCGACGCTGAGGCGCTGGACGGCGTGTTCGAGCGCGAAAGGCCGCAGGTGGTCTATCATCTGGCGGCCCAGACCAGCGTTCGGCGCTCCATGGCAATGCCGTCGTTCGACGCGAACGTGAACGTGCTCGGATCTATCAACACCCTCCAGAGCGCCGTCAATCACGGCGCCGAGCGAATCGTGTTCTCCTCGACGTGCGCCGTCTACTCGGAGCCGCACTACCTGCCGGTGCGCGAAGACCACCCCGTGCGGCCTCAGTCGGCCTACGGCATGGCCAAGCTGTCGGTAGAAGGCTACCTCCGATTCTATGCCGACGTTTACGGCCTGCGGTACAAGATTCTGCGTTACGGCAACGTGTACGGCCCCCGGCAGGACCCGCACGGCGAGGCGGGAGTGGTGGCGATTTTCGCAAACCAGATGCTGGACGGCGCGCAGCCGACTATATTCGGCGACGGCTCCAAGACGCGGGACTACGTGTACGTCGACGACGTTGCATCGGCCAATCTGTTGGCGCTGGGACCCCGCGGCGACAACCAGGCGTATAACGTCGCTCGCGGAGTCGAGACCACGGACCTGGAGATATTCGACGCGGTGCGGGCCGCCTCTGGCGCGAGCGTGGAACCCGCCTACCAGGACAAGCGGCCCGGCGAGGCCGTCCGGATAGCCCTGGACTGCTCCAAGGCGAGGCGCATCCTGGGATGGACTTCGAAGATGGGCCTCGCCGAAGGCGTCGCCCTCGAGGTGGAGCACATACGCAGTCGCCGCTAGCCCCGTCTTCAGAGTCCCCTCTCCCTTGAGGGAGAGGGTTAGGGTGAGGGTGACGAGGCCCGCAGGAAACGGCCCATTCGGCGGCCTAGCCTCTGCCGATGTAGGGCATCGCCGTAGCCATGATCGTCATGAACTGAACGTTTGCCTCAAGCGGCAGCTCCGCCATGTACAGCACGGCCCGCGCGACGTCGTCTGAGTCCATGCGCGGCTCGGCCAATACCGCGCCGCTGGCCTGGGGCACCCCGCCGGTCATCCGGTCGGTCATCTCCGTGGCGGCGTTGCCAATGTCGATCTGGCCGCAGGCGATGTTGTACTTGCGCCCGTCCAGCGACGCCGAGCGCGTGAGGCCCGTCATGCCGTGCTTGGTGGACGTGTATGGGGCGGAGTTCGGGCGCGGCACGTGCGCCGAAATCGAGCCGTTGTTGATGATCCGCCCGCCCATCGGCTCCTGGTTCTTCATCAGCCTGAACGCCTGCTGGGTACACAGGAACGCGCCCGTCAGGTTCGTGTCGACCACCGATTGCCACTGCTCGTAGGTCAGGTCTTCGAGCGGGACGCTTGGGGCGCCGAACCCGGCGTTATTGAACAGCACGTCCAGGCGACTGAAAGCCTCCTGGGTCGCATCGAACAGCCGGCGCACGGCGTCCGGCTTGCCGACGTCCGTCGGCACGACCAGCGCTCGCTCACCGTGCTCGCCCGCCTCGTCCCTCGTGGAGCTTAGAGGCTCCTCGCGACGTCCGGCCAGCGCCACGGAGTAGCCCTCGCTCAGCATCAGCAGCGCCGTTCTTCGTCCTATGCCCGTGCCCGCGCCCGTTATGATGGCGACCTTTCCTTCCGAGTTCATGCGGCACCTCTCGCGGAGTTTCGATGGAATGTACGTGAACGCACCGGCGGCAACGGCGGGAGCCGCATCGGGGCCGGGCGGCGCACACATACGTTAGCACCTTTGGCCGGGTCACGCCAACTCGCTGGCGATGGCCTCCAGTTGCTCCAGGGCATCGCGCAGGTCTTCGATTATCTCGTCGGCTATCACGTCCGGCGGCGGCAGGTTGGCGGTGTCCTCGATGCTCTCGTCGCGCAGCCAGAAGATGTCCAGGTTGGTCTTGTCGCGCCTAGCCAGGTCGTCGTAGGCGAAACGGCGGAAGCGTTCGGTCTCTTGGCGGGCGCGACGGTCGTTGGCGTCGTAGCAGGCCACGAAGTCGTCCAGGTCGGCGCGGGTGAGCGGCCTCTGAACGCGGGTGAAGTGGCGATTGGTTCGCAGGTCGTATATCCATACGTCGCGCGTCCAGGGCGTTTCGCTGGCGGGCTTGCGATCGAAGAACAGCACGTTGCTCTTGACGCCCTGGGCGTAGAAGACGCCGGTGGGCAGCCTGAGCAGCGTGTGAACGTCGCACTCGGCCAGCAGCTTGCGCCGCACCGTCTCGCCCGCGCCGCCCTCGAACAGCACGTTGTCGGGCACGACCATAGCCGCGCGCCCGTGCATCTTCAGAAGCGACCGCACGTGCTGGACGAAGTTTAGCTGCTTGTTACTGGTGGTCGCCCAGAAGTCGGGACGCTCCACCACCTGGCTCTGCCGCTCGGACTTGCCCTCGGTGTTGACGAAGGTGAGGCTGGACTTGCTGCCGAATGGCGGGTTGGTCAGCACCACGTCGAAGTTGACGCTCGGTTGGGCGCGAAGGCTGTCGTCCACCCTGATATTGGTCTCATCACCGCCGATGCCGTTGAGGTACAGATTCATCGCGCCAAGCCTTGCCGCGCCATCCACTATTTCCCAGCCGTGCAGGGCGTGGTCGCGCAGGTGGGCTTTCTGGCCCTGGTCCATGCTCGGGTTGTTGTCGACCACGTAGGTGTGGGCCGCAAGTAGAAAGCCACCCGTGCCGCAGGCCGGATCGCAGATGGTGTCGTCGGGCTGCGGGCGCATCACGTCAACGATGGCCTGGATGAGGGGGCGCGGCGTGAAGTATTGGCCCGCGCCGCTCTTGACGTCCTGGGCGTTTCGTTCGAGCAGGGACTCGTAGGCGTCGCCCTTCACGTCCGCGCTGAGCGAAAGCCAGTTCTCGCTGTCTATCAGCTCCTTGATGAGCCGGGTCAGCATGGCCGGCTCTTGTATGCGGTTTTGCGCCTTGCCGAAAATCACGCCCAGCGTTCCGGGTTGGCCGGCCAGCTTTTCGAGAGTGAGGCGGTAGTGGCGTTCCTGTTCCGCGCCGTCGCGC
Source organism: Dehalococcoidia bacterium (assembly GCA_965262385.1). Taxonomy (GTDB): domain Bacteria; phylum Chloroflexota; class Dehalococcoidia; order Lucifugimonadales; family CATOSD01; genus CATOSD01. Next base: position 1,974,461 of record CBDHFB010000016.1, read on the forward strand.
ACCAGCAGGCTGGGCCAGTCGTACCCTTCGGGAATGGGTGGCGGCTCGTAGCCCTCGGCCCAGGTGTGGGGCGGCTGCGTGCGTTCGTGCATCATCTTGAGGAAGATGAGGTAGGTTAGCTGTTCCAGGTAGTCGCCATAGGACAGGCCCGCGTCTCTGAGGACGTTGCAATAGTTCCACAGCTTTTGGCCTATGGTCGTGGATGTGGTCATGGGGCGGTTGCCTTTCGAGCGCGGGCCTTGCCGGCGTGTCGGCGATTCGGCTTGCGCCTGGACTTGGCGGCTGCCAGGGCCGCCTCGCGTTCGGCGCGGATGCGGTCGAGCAGCGCGGACGCCGGCTCGTCTGTCGGGTTTTGCGGTACGAGCTTGCCCGAAAACGCCTGCTTGAGGATGCTTTGCCTCAGCCGTTCGGCGCGCGCCAGGTTCGCCTCGACGGCCGCTTCGGCCTGCTGGATGGCGGACAGGCGGCGTTCGACCTCGGCGACGATGCGGCGTTGCTCGGCGAGGGGTGGGAGGGGTATCGGCATCGCCGCCAGCTTCGTCCCATTCACATTCGCCTGGCCTACCTGCTGACTTCTCACTTGGCCGATGTATCGTCGTCCAAATTGGGAGTTCATGTACGCAGCGGCCAATTTCGGGACAACACTGATGAAAGTCACTCTAATCAAATAGGATGCAAAACAAGCGGGAGACGGAGTGCCCTTGAAGACGGCGCACTTACCAACGAGCTCCGCACTGTTTGTCCTATTGAACAGCAGATCGCCGCGTTCAAGCAACGTCTTACCAACATCGACGTCTTGCACAGAGAGATACTTTAGATCGGAAAGATCCAATTCACCGTTTTGTATGTTGCCCATTCGCAGCACAGGAATACCGTTCGCGTCCGAACTTGCCTTGGATGAAGTCCCGTATTGGATGCGGTGCGAGACTTGGTCTACGCTCGCCCACACCCATCCTTCCGGCAACTGCGGCAACTCGGACGTGGCTGGCGCGACGGGTTCTTTGTACTTGCGGCCGCGCTTGGCTTGGGCCTGCCATCGGGCGCGGCGTTCGGCCAGGACGCGTGCCAGCAGTTGGTCGGCGGGTTCGTAGCCGCGGCCTTCGGACTTGGCGAGATGTGCCTCGGTGGGTACGAGTTCGCCTTCGCAGGCGGCCTTCAGGACGCTCGTGCGGTATCGCTTGAGGTTGGCCTGGGCGCGTTCGAGCGAGGCGACGGCGGCGTCCAGCCGCGAGAAGTGGTGTTCGATGGCGGCGACGATGCGGCGCTGCTCTGGAAGGGGCGGTAGGGGCATACTTACGTCGTCAACGAATGACCGGATGATTCCACCTTGAGCCGAACCTCTCAAACAGGCCCGAATCTGTGACTGCCCCGACTCACTCCACAGGCAATGGAACACCCAATGTGGTTCGATTGAGGAAAGAGATGTCCGACAAATAAATACATGCTCATTGACGACCAAGGTTTCCCTGCCGAGCGTAGCGTCTACATACGCTGTTTTGCCTGTAGTCGCGCCGTCCTTGACTACCAGAACGTCTCCCGACTTGAGATGCCCAACTTTCATCTTCTCGTAGAAGTCTCTAGGGACAAATCTTGGAATGGACGTGTCAACCCGCCCCAACTGGTCCATGTGTTCAGCACTAATGCTGAGAACTCCGGAAGGGTCGTTGACAGCTCCGCCCTTGGGCCGCTTGCCCGTTTCGAGAGACAGCAGAATATCCCCCAACGCGACGATGGCCCATCCCGACGGCAGCTCGTGGTCCGTCATCTGCCGAAAAGCCCCTTCATCAGTTCGTCGCGTTCCAATTCCAGGTATTCGGTACGTCATCACTGAGCTAATGTCCGGCTGGCAGGAATGTCCCAAGTGCCTATCATCTTGGTGGCACTAGTTGTGTTGATCTCCTCACCACGCCAGCAATGACCTCCACAAAATCGATTGACAACTCAATTAGGCCATCCAGGACCCTGACTTGGTTGTCAGGCAATTCCCGTGTCCGGGTGTTGATGTCCAGTTCGTAGAAGAGAAGGTCTCGTGACCTATAGATGTCCAACATGCCGTCAATCACGGCTTCTGATGCATTCTTGCGTGGCAATAACTCACCGGAGTCTCGTAGACAGACGAGACGCAGGTGGTGGTCCAACCTGTTCTTCTGTTCATGGGAACGTTTTTCGAGATGTTTCCAGAACCCTTCCACTGGTGAGTAGCTGGGGTAGACCTTGAGGGTCATGGCGATTTTGCCCAACTCGATAAGTTTGTCTGCTCTCCTTAGTTTGTCGTACGCAAAGTTGACATACCTGTCTGCGGACGGACTCCTCATTCCATCGGGTCTAGCGTCGACGAATTGCTCGGTCAGTGTGTACACGCGCTGAGCAGTCTCTCTCGTGGTTTGATGCAAGTTTACCAGTCGTTCCGCTTCCATCTCGGCTTCGTGTCGCTGCATGGTCTCTCCTTAAGGTCAGCGTGCGTGAGGCATTCTCACACCCGTATGACCTCGCTTTGCACCATGTGGACGCGAATTGCTGCGGGCGCTTCACCGTCGTCGAAGTGGCACAGCACCGCATCTCGCAGCATGAACTTCAGGTCCTCCCAGTCTTCGCCCTGTGTGAAGATGTTGTAGCCTACGGCACGGGCTATGTAGCCTCCTTCGGAGGCTTCCCGCACCTGGAAGACTATTTCGGTATCAGGCATTGCAACTCTCCCTTAGCCTTAGCTACGCGCCAGCAACTCAGGCGCCACCTTGCTGGTGAACCCTCCTCGCGTGGCCATTTGCTCGCTCCTTGTGTGCGGATGGTTGGGAATTACGGAACGGTTAGTGTGCATATCATTCTAGGGCGGCGCGGATAGTCCTTCAAGGACGTGTCGGTGTGCGAAGGGGCGCTGGACTCCTGCTTTCGTGGGGATGACGGTTTGCGTGGGGCTGCCGGTTCGAGGGGCTCCCGCGCTCAAGCCGCCAGTTCCAGGTTCAGCTCCTCCAGCAGCGTCGCCAACTCTTCGCCGAACAGGGAGTAGGCGCGGCCCAGGCCGCCGCGCTGACTGAAGGGCGCGTACTGGAAATCCCCCATCTCTATGCTGACGCTGCCCGCTATGTGGTCGCGGATGTCGGCGAGCCAGCGCAACTGCTCGTCGGTGAAGGCGCGGCCGGCGGCCTGCTGCGTGGCGAGCCAGGCGTTGTATCGCGCGCGCACGCTGTCGGCGAATGGCGCGAGTTCGTCGGCGTCGCCGATGGCGTAGCGCACTACGGACACTATGTCGGCCAACTGCCGTTGTCCAGACCCGCGCACCTTCGACTGGTCCAGTCGCCGGTACGCTTCCCAGAGTCGTTCGGTGGTCCAAGAGTGGGGCGGTGACTTGAGCGCGTCGGCCAGCGCCCTGATGTCGGCGTGGCGCAGCCGCTGCGCGTAGGGGCGGGAATACAGCGCTTGCAGCGCGGTTATCTCGTCCTGGTTGGCCTCGACGTAATCGCGGAACGATTTCACAGTCTCGTCGGCGTCGGCGATCGTGAAGCCTGCCTCCAGGACGGTGTCTACGCTCACCGTGTCGATGGTCTGTTCGTATGCGCGGTGAACGTCCGTCAGCCGCTGGCGCAGGTCGGGATTTGCGGCGAAGGGTCGTGCGGCGTCCTCCAGCAACTGCTTCCGCGCTTCGACCACCGCCGACTCGGGCGGGTCGTCCCGGCCCGTGGTGGCTCGCGCGGCGTCCAGGGCGGCGTCCGGGTCGTCGGCGTTTGCGAGGCCCGCGATGAGTTCCCGTAAGGGTACGTCGTTGGCCGCGGACTCGATGCTCGCGCGGTCCGCGGGCGTGAGGCGGCGGTTCAGCCGCGCCAGCCTGCTTGCCAGCGACGTCAGCACTTCCGGGTCGCGGTCGCCCAGGCTCACGCGCTCCAGCAGCTTGTCGAACGGCACGGTCCGTTGCCTGTCCAGGGTGTAGGTGTCGCCCAGGCTGGCCTCCGTCACGCCAACGGCGTCTACGATGACGAAGCGTTCCTTGCTTCGAGCGTCTGGTGTTACGGCGGTGAAGTCGGTGTCTGAGATGGTGCGGACGCCGCGACCCTTCATCTGCTCGAAGAAGTTGCGGCTGCGGACGTTACGCATAAAGAAGACAATTTCCACGGGCTTGATGTCGGTGCCGGTGGCTATCATGTCCACGGTCACCACTATGCGCGGGTTGTAGCTGTTGCGAAACTCGGCCAGCAGGTCCTCCGGCTTGGCTCCGGTCGTCCTGTAGGTGATCTTGCGGCAGAAGTCGTTGCCCTTGCCGAACTCGTCGCGCACCACTCGCACGATGTCGTCGGCGTGGCTGTCGTCCTTGGCGAAGATGATGGTCTTTGGAACGTCGCGGCGAGCGGGGAATATCTCGGTGAATAGCTTATCGCGGAACGTGCCTATGACGGTGCGTATCTGATCTTCGGCCACCACGTCGCGGTCGAGTTGGCTGGGCGAGTACGTCAGGTCGTCCTCCAGTTGCTCGTAGCGGACCTGCCGGGTGCGGCGGTCGCGCCTATCGACGAAGAAGCCGGCGTCCACGGTGCCGCCCTGCTCGGTTATATCGGTGCGTATTCGGTAGGTGTCGAAATCGACGTTCACGTCGTCGACCACCGCCTGCTTGTGGTCGTACTCCATGACGATGTTTTGCTGGAAGAAGCCCATAGTCTGCGCGGACGGTGTGGCGGTCAAACCTACCAGGAAGGCGTCGAAGTACTCGAGCACCTGCCGCCACAGGTTGTAGATCGAGCGGTGGCACTCGTCGGTGATGATGAAGTCGAAGGTGTCTATGGGGACGTCGGGGTTGTATTCGACGGGGGCGGGTTCTCGGCGCAGCGGGTCCCTGTCGAATCCGGAAAGCTCTTCCAACTCCGGGTCCAACTCTTCGCCCTTGAGGATGGAATAGACGCGCTGGATGGTGGATATGCAGACGCGGCTCACCGGGTCTATGCTCGCGGATTGCAGAAGCTGGACGTTGTACAGCTCGGTGAACTTGCGCCCGTCTTGGGGGACTGAAAAGCCTTGGAACTCGCGCAGCGTCTGGCGTCCGAGGTTGGCGCGGTCCACCAGGAACAGGACGCGCCGCGCGCCGGCGTGCCGGATGAGGCGATAGACCTGGTTGCAGGCCATGAACGTTTTGCCGCTGCCGGTGGCCATCTGCACCAGCGCGCGGGGCCGGCCCTCGGCTAGCGAACGCTCCAGGTTGCGTATGGCGCGCGCCTGCGCCGACCACAGCGCCGATTTGTCGAGCGGCGGCATGGCGCGCAGCCGGCGGCGCAGGTTGGCGGCGGTGCCGTAGTCGGCTGGGCGCTCCAGCAGCAGGCCGGGGTCCGCGGCGGACGAGTCGGCCACGCCCAGCCACTCGGCCAGGGTCTCGGGCTTGTGGAAGGCGAACGTCCTGCGGCTGCGCGGTTCGGGATCCAGTCCGTTGGTGAACTGCGTCTCTGCCCCGGTGCTTTCATAGAGGAAGGGCAGCGGGCGGCGATGCGCGGGCAGGTTTGGGGGCAGTCCGGCGCCGTACTTTTCGGACTGGACTTCTACGCCGGTCAGCGTCGCGCCGACGGGCTTGGCTTCGACCACGCCCGCGGCCATGCCGTCGACGTACAACAGGTAGTCTGCGACGCCGTGGCCGGGTTGGAGCGCGAATTCGCGCACTGCCACGCCTGAGCTGGCGTACAGGTTGGCGGCGGCGGCGTCCTGGATGGCCCAGCCCGCTTGCTCGAGCATATCGTCTATCTTGATGCGCGCTTGTAACTCTGGAGTCATGTATCCGATAACGATATTCGCCATTGCCTGGCAAGTCAAGGCCGGTCCCGTTTTCGTGAGACCGCTCGTTGACACTCTAGCAAGCCGTCTCGTATCATCGATAGATAGGCGGCGCGCTCAGACGCCGCCGCCGCACCAGCAAGGAGACTCACCACATGAACGCAATTTCCGGCGCATCCGCCGCCACGGCCTCACCCGCGGCCATCCAGTCCGCGCATCCGGACCCCGCGCTGGACGAGCGCGCGGTCGTCTTTCGCGGAGACGGCGAACCCAAATCGCCCGCCGGCATCGTGCGGCGGCTGGCCGAGCTCGAGGCCGAGTCGGCGCTGAGCCCGGACAACTACTCGCTCGGCGGCAGCGTCGAGGCGCTCGAAAGGCACTTCGCCGGCCTGCTGGGCACCGAGGCCGCCATATTCATGCCGACCGGAACGCTCGCCAACCACCTCGCCATCCGCCGGCACTGCGGCACGAGGCCAAGGGCCATCGTGCAGGAGCAGAGCCACCTGTACCACGACTCTGGCGACTGCGTGACCCGTCTGAGCGCCATCAACCTGGTGCCGCTGGCGCCGGGCCGACCCCACTTCACGGCAGACGAGCTAGACGAGGCGCTCGGCGCGTCCACCGGCGGCAGGGTGCTCAACGAGGTTGGCGCCGTGATGATAGAGAGTCCGGTCCGGCGGCAGAGCGGGCGGGTTGTGCCGATCGACGTGATGAGGCAGGTGACGCAGTTGTGCCGCGAGCGCGGCATACCGACGCACCTGGACGGCGCGCGGCTGTTCATGATGGCCGGGGCCACGGGGATACGCGCGGCGGATTATGCCGCGCTGTTCGACACGACCTACGTGTCGCTGTACAAGTACTTTGGCGCTCACTTCGGGGCGATACTGTGCGGCAGCTCTGACTTCGTCGACGGCCTCTACCACGAGCGCCGTCTGTTCGGCGGCGGGCTGCCCGCCTCGTACTTCGCCGCGGCGCTCGCCCTGAGCGGCGCTCAGGGATTCGAGGAGCGGTTCGGTGACGCCATGAACAAGGCGAGGCGGCTCTTCGAGGAGTTGAACACACTTTCCGGCGTCAGCGTGGGACGCTTCGAGAACGGCTCCAACATCTTCCCAGTCGACTTCGACGACGGCGTGGATGCCCACCTGGTGGCCGAACGGCTGGCCGGACGCGGCGTGTACATCTACCCTCAGGAGGGGCAGCAGGACAGCTTCACGCTCACCGTCAACACCACGATACTCAGGCAGAGCAACGATGAGATCGTCGGCGCCTTCAGCGCCGCTCTCGATTAGCGATGGCACGTCGGCAAACAAGCACCCTCGCGACTCGCGCTGACATTCGGACGGAAGCGATGGCGTCCATAGGCGCAAGGCTGCGATTCGGCCGGTTGCTTGTCTTGAAGGCGAAGAGGCGCGCCAAGACGATAGAGCGGCGGCTTACCCGTATCTTCGTCATCGATCTCCTCTTCCGCACGGTCAAGGAGATGGGCGACGACGACGCCACGCACATGGCCGCGGGCGTCGCCTACTACGCGCTGTTTTCGCTGTTCCCGCTTCTGTTGGGGCTGATTGCCATTTTCAGCTACTTCGTAGGTGAACCGGCGGACGCCGAGCACGGAGCGGTGGCGGACGACGTTACCCACTTCGTGGCGGAGTACCTGCCCGGCTCGGAGACGTTCGTCTCCGAGAACCTGGAGATACTGCTGAACCTTCGCGGCGCGGCCACGGTTGTCGCCGTGCTGGGCATGTTCTGGTCGGCCAGTGCCGTGTTCGGGGCGCTCAGCCGGGCTGTGAACCGCGCCTGGGACGTTCACCAGGACCGTCCGTTCTACCTGAACAAGACGCGCCAGTTGCTTATGGCCATGGGGGTCGCTTGCCTGTTTCTGCTGTCGTTCGGAGCGGCGACGCTTGTTCGAGCCGCGGGCCTGCTCGGCGACCTGGACGCGCCGCAGGTCTCGTTCATGGTCAACCACGTCGGCACGGTTGTGTTGCAGACGACTTCCTTCGTGCTGGTGCTGAGCGCGTTCCTGCTGATCTACAAGTTCACGCCAAACACCACCACCTACTGGCGGTACATATGGCCGGGGGCGATCGCGGCCGCGTTGCTGTTCGAGGTGACCAAGAACCTGTTCATAATCTACCTCAACAGCTTCGCCAGCTTCGACGACACCTACGGGCCACTGGCGCCGGTGATCGTGTTGCTGCTGTGGACCTACGTCAGCAGCCTGATAATCATCAGCGGCGCGGAGCTTAGCTCGGAGTACGGCCGGTTGAAGCTGGGCATCAGCCGGGGAATGCCGTTCCACCCGCCGTCCGAGTCGCCGGACGTACCGACGACGCCCGGCGATTGACCGCCCGCGCGCGCCTGCGTAGAATACTCTCGGCGGGCGCGGATACGCGCCCCCCTGCATTGGAGTGGACTACATGGTGTTCAGGTCGCTGTTCGGGGGGCGCAAGAGGAAGCCCACACCCCCGGAGGAAGACACCCTCGCCAACGCTGGAGTCGGCGACGTGGTGGTTATCGCCGGATTCGCCCCCAGCCTGGAAGACGCCTACTTTCTCATCGAGTCGCGCAACCGCTACGAGGCCGCAACGGGCGACTGGCACGAGTTGGTCGGCGCCGACGGCGACCGGCGCGTCTGCATCGAGTATTCCGGCGAGGAGGCATCGCTGTTCATCTCGGTGTCCGAATACGGCGCCGCGATGAGCCTTGAAAGCCTGGGACTCGACGAGGGGGGGCTGATCGAGATCGACGAGCAGCACTCGATCGACAACTTCGTGGAATACGAGGGCGAGCGCTACTACTACACCAACAGCCAGGAGGTCTTCTTCTTCGCCAATGACGGCGGCGAAGGAGAGGGCTACTACGGCTGGGAGTTCATAAGCCGGGACCGGAACAAGATGCTGGCGGTGGTGAAGTGGGAGGGCGCGCCGTTCGAGGTGTACGCCTCGGAGGTCGTGTCGCCGTCCATCGTCAGCGTCTACCGAAACGTGCCGTGACCAGGGTGTCTTTAGAGCGCCCACCGGCAGTTTAGTCTCACCCTCACCCTAGCCCTCTCCCATCGAGGGAGAGGGGACCGGCCGCCAACCGAACGGAAGCCAGCACCGGAGGAGAAAACGCGATGGCAGACGCCTTTGTCGACACGCTTACGGTCATACCCCGCGGCCTGGTATACGTGGCAATGGGGATCGTGGTGCTGGCGCTGGCCCGGCTGGCCCAGGACTTGGTTACTCCCTACCGCATAGGCAATCAGCTCACCAACCGCGACAACGTGGCGCTGGCGCTGAGCATCGCCGGCTACTACCTGGGCGTAATCGTCGTTTTCCTGGGTGCTCTGTATCAGCCCTTTTCGCTGATAGTCGACGGCGGGTTGGGCTTCACCGAGGACTACTGGCTCGGCGTGCTCGAGGTGTTCCTCTACTCGCTGGGCGGCATAGTGGCGCTGAACGTCGCCCGCGTGGTGGTCGACAAGCTGGTGCTGCACCGTTTCAGCACCGAGAAGGAGATCATCGAAGACCGGAACGCGGGCACCGGCGCGGTGGAGTTCGGCGTGTACGTGGGGACCGCGCTGGTAGTCGCCGGTTCCATCTCCGGGGAGGGCGGCGGCTCGCTCACGTCGCTCGTGTTCTTCGCCCTGGGAATGGCCGCGCTGATACTGTACTCGTACATCTACCAGCTACTGACGTCGATGGACGTTCACGACGAGATAGAGCGCGACAACACAGCCGTCGGGGTGGCCCTGGGGGCGAACCTCATCGCCGTGGGCGTGGTCGCGCTGAAGGCGGTGTTCGGCGACTTCGTGGGATGGAGCGAGGGCCTGGCGTCGTTCGCGGTGTACGCGGTGGTGGGCTTCGTGCTGCTGGCGGTGGTGCGGCTGATCATGCAGTTCGTGCTGTTTCCGAGGGTCAACGTGTCCAAGGAGCTCACGGAAGACCGCAACCTGGGCGTTGCGCTCATAGAGGGCGTGTCCGTTATCGGAATCAGCCTGATATTGCTGTTCGCGGTGTAGCCTACCCTTGGCTCAGTCGAGGGCGCGCCTGAGAGCGTCTCGCTGCGCGAGACGCTCGCGCTCGCGTTCCGCGGCCTCCTCGACCTGGGCGAGTCCGGCGTCGATCACCCAGTCGAGCGCGGTAGCGTCCACCTCGTCGCGGTCGAGGGCCGGGCGAAGCAGGCCGTCGTAGAAGCTGACCTCGTGAATGTCCTCCCGCCACCGCGCCAGGCTCTCGTCCAGCGTGCCATCGTACAGCCGCAGCAGAAACACCACGCGAAGCGGGTCCAGCCCCTCGTCCTCGTACACCTGCGCCCGCAGGTCGAGGCCGCCCCTTGCGCCGAACTCCGCTATCTCGGCCTCTTCGTCCACGCGCACGCTCCCGAACACGTCGTAGCGGTCGACGTAGTCCTCCGTCTCCGCTATCAGCTCGCTCAGGTAGGCGCGGCCCTCCTCGGTCATGGCGAAGGCCTCGCCGTCGGCAGGGGGCGTGACGAACTCCCGGCCGCAAAGCTCCTCCGCGATGGGCAGCAGGCGGCGGTTCCGCTCGCCGTCCGGTCGCGGCGACAGCTCGAAGGCGTGCTTGTCCATGAAGTAGAGCAGCACGCACGCGCGCATCCAGCTCAGCATCTCGCCGTCGTCGCCGCCCTGACGCACGAACCACGCCAGCGGCTCGAAGGTCTGCTCCAGCACCAGGTCCAGCACCGCCGCGCCGCCGGGCGAATGGCCGAAGTAGTCCTCAGCGGGATGGCCCGGCTCGACGCGCGGCCCGTTGTTGGCGTAGATTCGCAGCTCGCAGCGTCCGGCTCGCCAGAGGCGCGCGACGTCCAGCAATTCGAGGTACATGTCCGGGAGGTCGGGGTTCGCCGCAACGTCGAGCGCGCCGAGGGTCCGCTGCCGCGCGGCGTCGTCCTCGCCGAACACGCTGTCGAGAAGCCCGCCGACCGTCAGACGCCCGCAGCCGGCGGGCAGCGTCACGTGGAATGCGTCGCGCAGCTCCATGTCGCCAAGTGATACGCGGAGCAACACGGTGCCGGTGGCGTCGGGCGCCCTGGGCGGAGCGCAGGCGGGCGGCTGGTCGTCGAGCCGCTTGCGATACTTTGTAGCGTCGCTAGCGCACACCGCGGCGGCCCCGCTGGAGCCCAATCTGCGGCTGGCCGCCGCCGAAGCCGCGCCCGCCGCCGAAGCCTCTGCTGCCGCTGCTGCCGCGCGTGGACGACCCCCAGCTACTGCGGACGCCGGTGCCGCTGGTCCTGAATGCTCCGGTGGACTTTCTGGAAGACTGGTAGGACTGCCGGGAGTTGCTGAGATTGCGGTTCGCGTTGGTGTAGCGGGACCCGGCGGCCGTCTTCTGTCGCGAGAAGTAGCTGCTGTTGCGGGACACCTGCGAGCGGTACAACGGAGACTTGCGGTAGTTCGCGCGATCCGTCCTGATGCCGCCGACCGAGCCGCGCGGGGTGTGGTAGTAGTAAGGCGAGCCGAAGGAGGACGCCACCATGTAGCCGAACAAAAAGCTGCCGCCGCCGAAGCCGTGGTGGTAGTAGCCGTTCGCGCCGTGGCCCCTGATTTCGTTCTGCCTGTTGTTCTCGGTGATGCTGAACAGGAGATCGTCGGAGGAGTCGTCTATCTGTCCGTCGCCGTTGAGGTCCTCGAACGCCTCCACCATCTGCCGCTCGCCGTCCTGGCTGGCGCGGATGAGTACGACACCGTCGCCCTCGTAGATGCGGTTGACGCGCTTTTCGAACTCCGTCGCGCTCTTGGACTCCTTGTAGGCGTCCTGCACCGCGTCGAGGTTGATGCGCCCGGCGGCGCCGTCGGTGGCGGCCCACTGGTCGTAGGTTGGGCCGGAGCTGCAGGCGGCGATGACCGGGACCGAAACGAGGGCCCCACCCGCGAGCACGGCAAGCGTGCGCTTTCTCAGTTTTCGGCTCATAGAGTCCCTCCCCCCATGCAGACAGCCCTCATTATAGCGCACGGGGCCGACGGGTGGGGCCGCGCCGGCGCTTGCCTGCTCGCGTCAGTCTGAGTTCGTCGAAGAATTCGAGGGCGGACGCAGTGGACGCGCGTCCGGCTGACCGCCGACGATCAGCTCCAGGTCGTCCGGGACGGTGCGCGGCGGCTCTTCGCCGGCGAAGGCTGTTTGGGCGTCGAACCTCAACATACGCCGCACCGCCTCGGCGTCCGCGTCGCGCCTGAACGCCTCGTACGCATCCGAACAGCGCATGACGCACTCGACGAGGGCGCCTCGCAGGTCCAGTGCGGCGAGGCTGACGCTGACCACGAGCTGCTGGCAGCTGTCCAGGTGCTCGCCCCAGAGCTCATCCGACGCCTGCAGGTACAGCAGTTCGAGCAACCGGCCGGCCGCCGCGTCGTCGAGCGGTTGCAGGCACGCGTCCAGCCGCCGCGACAGCAGGTCGCCCAGGGCCTCGCCGAGCGCCACCGGCCCCAGCCCCTCCAGGTGATTCGCGTCTTCGCCAAAGTCGAGCCGCAGCTCCTCGCACACACGCGTAAAGCCCCGCGCGTAGTCGAACCCGGCTCCGGTTGGCAGCCATCTCGCCACCACTGCGGCGGCGTACCCCCGCGCGAGAGCGTCGCAGCGGGCGCGGAAGTTGCCCGCTTTCAGGATCTCGCGCCGCGCCGCGTAGTAGTCGAGCGTCTGAGCGTCCAGGATGCGGTCGAACTCGAGGGCCACTGCGCGCTCGGCGGCTCCGTCGCGTTCGGCGCGGCCCTGTATCTCGGACAGTGTCCTCTCCACGCGCGCGCCGTCGATGCGGACGCGGCCGTCCTGTTCAGTTGTGGCGTCTTCGGCCGCGACGCCGGAGCCGGCGCTTCCGAACGCCAGCAGCCGGTCTTCCCGGGACAGGATGAAGCGAGACGCGCCCGGCGCTCCCTGCCGTCCGGTGCGGCCCATGAGCTGCCTGTCAGTCCTGCTGGATTCGTTGAGCTCCGTTCCGATGACGTAGAGGCCCAGTCCGAACTCCAGCGCCATCCCGCGGCCCGCGCCATCGCCCACCGTGATCTCCAGCTCGCTCGGATGGATTGCACACGGCGTGCCGTCGCGGCTGAGCGCCGCGCCCAGGGCCGCGGCGTCTTCCGCGCTGGCGCAGCGCACCACAAGACTGCCCTGTCCCTCGTCGAGAAGCCGGACCGTCAAGCGGGCGAACGCCGCCAGCACCCGGTCGTTGACGCACGGCTCGACCACGATGTCCGCGCCCCGACCGGCCATGTTGGTCGCCACGGTGACGGCGCCGAAGCGGCCCGCACGGCGCACGATCTCCCCCTCGTCTTCGCGGCCGGCGGCGTTGAGCAGGCCGTGCGGCACGCCGCGCTCGCCGAGCCGCCGGCTGATGTCTTCCGATTCGTCGATGGTGGGCGCGCCGATGAGCACCGGACGCCCGACGCCGTGCCAGAAGGCGGCCTCGTCCACGACGGCGGCCAGCTTATCGGCTCGGCTCACGTACAGGCGCGGCCCCAGGTCGGAGCGCCGTTCCGGGTTCGACGGCGGCACCACCTGGACGTCCAAGCCGAACCGGGACATCAGCTCGGGCTCGGAACCACTTGCCGTGCCGGTCATGCCGGACAGGCGCGGGTACCGGCCGACAAATCCGCGCACAGAGATATGGGCCAGCGTCTTGGGCTCGTCGCGCACCCGCAGCCCCTCTTTGGCCTCCAGCGCGGCGTGGATACCGAATCGGTACCGGCTATCGGGCAGCGTCCGGCCCGTTTCCTGGTCTATCAGCACTATGCGCCCATCGTCAACCAGGTAGTGGACACCGCGCTTCAGCAGCGTGTAGGCGCGCAGTAGCTGGGTGAGCTGGTTGGCTTGGCCGTGCCGCCGCGCGATGCGCCGGTGCAGCTTCTCAGCCTGCGCACGCAGCTCGGCCAGCGGCGTGCTTGCGTCGCCGTCCAGCGCGTCGAGCCGACGCTGCAGGTGCGCCGTGTCGAACGCCGAGCCGGTCCGCCGCTCCAGGAAAGCCCGGCCCAGCTCGGTGAGCACCACGGCTCCGCGCAGGGCGTCGGCGAGGAAATACAGGCCACGCGCGAGCTCGCACTCCGGGTCCGAGAGGTCGCTGTCGGCGACGATGGCTGCCGCGCGGGCGTACGCCCCTTCGCTTCCGGCGAAATGCGCGCGGGCCATATCGCTGTCGTGGTCGGCGCACAACAGCCGGGCCAGCAGAGCGTCGCGGCTTTCGGAGGTGAGCACGAGATCGCGCAGACGGTCTTCCAGTGCCCGAACGGCGGCCTGCTGTTCGGCCACCAGCTCCGCCATCGCGCGGCGAGCACGCTCCAGGCCGCGCATGATCCCGGACGGCCCGCCGGATATGATCAGCGGAGAACGCGCCTGGTCCAGCAGCACCTGGTCGGCCTCGTCCACGATGGCGGCGAACAGCGCGCCCTGCACCGGAGGATCGGGCGGCAGCCTGAGATTGTCCCTCAGAAAGTCGAAACCGAACTCCCGCAGCGTGCCGTAGACGATGTTCCGGCCGTAGGCGGCCGCGCGCTCCGGGTCGGTCATCGGGCCGAGCACGGCGCCCACGTCCAGGCCGAGCGCGGCGAAGGCGGGGAAGAGCAGGTCGGCGTCGCGCGCGGCCAGGTAGTCGTTGGCGGTTATCACGTGGACGGCCCCGCCCTCCAGGGCGTGGAGAGCGGCTGGAAACGCCGCCGCGACGGTCTTGCCCTCACCCGCGTTCATCTCGACCACTGCCCCGCCGTACATCAGCAGACCCGCGGCGACCTGCTCGTCCGTGGCTCGAAAGCGCGGCCCATCCGCCTCGGTCAGCCCGCGGGCCAGCGCCTCGCACACCACGGCGGCCCCGAGCGCCAGATCGTGTTGGCCGCCGTCGCCCGAGGCGCCGAGGCGCAGCGATCGGAACGAATAGCGCAGCTCGCCGGCGGAGAGCGCCGACAGGTCGATTTCGCGCGCGGCGACGGCCTTCCGCATCGCCTCCTCGTAGGGGCGGGTTTGAAACCCGCCCGCTGGCGCCCCCAGCAGACGCGCGAGCGCCGCGCCCGTCCGCTCGGCGAATCTGCCGGCGGCGCCTGCCAGACCTCCTTCATTCCGGCCCACGAGCCGGAATCGGTCCGGCATCTCAGCGCGCACCGTGGGAGTCGCCGCGGCGGTCGACGATTCGCCTGGTCTTTCTGGCGGCGTCGAAGTAATCCGGTTCGGCGTAGGAAAAGCCGAGCGTGAGCATTCCGCTGCCCACGAGGAAGTCGATGTCGGGATGGCTGCGGATCAGGTCTCGGCGCATCTCGGCCTCGGCGTGCCGTAGCGGCTCCGGCAGCACGATGGTAAGCCCTTCAGTGTCATCGCGCGACAGCTCGAGCTGCATGTGCCCCGGCTCGTCTGCGTGGGCGTACACGGCGCTCAGCACGGCTCCGTAGCTCAGCTTGGCGCCCAGCACCGAGAAGGAGTCTCCCACCCGGCCCAGCACTTCCGCTCTTGGATACGGCAGGCCGCACGGGCACGCGCCCGCCAGGGGCCTCACCCTGTCCTCCAGGGCGTAGCGCAGCAGCGGCGGCGAACGCTGTAACAGCGTGGTTACGACCATTTCGGCGGTGGCGTCGTCTTCTTCTTCCGCGAGCTCTACGATAACCCTGTTGGTAAACAGGTGTATGCCGCTGTGCGCGCCGCACTCCACACCCAGAGCCGACGTCTCCGACGCGCCGTAGTAGCCGAACACCTGGGCGCCCAGCCGCGTTTCGACGGCGTGGCGCACGCGCGGCGAGAGGGGCTCGCCCAGGTAGATGACCGTTCGCGGCCCGCGCACGCCCGCGCGCGCGTAGGCGTCGATGAGCGGGTCGAGGCAGCGTTCCAGCACGGAAGGCACGGTGATTACGACCGTGGGCGCCAGCCCGGTCAGAGCGTCGAGCGTGCGCTGGAACTCGGGGCCGATGCTGAGGGCGTAGGCCTCCCGCACTCCCAGGGCATCCAGCGCCTTCGTGAACGACACCATCAGAGTCAGAGGGTCGGTGTCCAGGCACGCCGCGCTGTCCGCGCCGGAGACGCCGCATATGGCGAACAGCTCGGCCAGGAACTCCGTCTCCAGCCTGTCGTCTTCGGGCGTGATGAACCGCCTTTTGCGCGGGCCGGTGGTCCCGGACGACGTCTCCACGTCGATTATGGGAGAGCCGGCGTGCAGGCTCTCATTCGAGAGGGCGTCCAGCCCGTAGCCGTCCAGCCGCGGCAGGCGGCGCAGCACGTCGAGCGGCGGCTCGTTCTCCAGGTCCACGCCGGAGATTCCGAGCCGCCGAAACAGCTTCGCATAGTAGCCGAACGCGGACTGGGCGAACCGCAGCGTCTCCCGCAGCCTGGCGGACGCGGCCTCGTCGACCTCGCCCAGCAGCCGCATGGGGAGCGCCGGGCCGTTCATCGCGCGAGCAGGGGGGCTATCTCGGACCACTCGCGTCGCCGCACAGCGATGTAGAACAGCGAGTCGCCGTGTTCCATGTCGAGATCGACGAAGCTGAGGTGGGGGATGCCGTCCTTGATTATGCCGACCAGATTGATGTCGTGGTCGAGCAGAATCTTGGCGACCTGCCTGTAGGCCATGGGGTTCGCCGGATCATCCGCGACCACCGTGCTCAACAGAGTCCCCTCCATCACGTTGCTGGTGACGATATTGAGAATCAGATTCACGCCCGGGTCCTGGAGGTCCTGCACCATCAGCTTGTCGACCATGTTCAGGGTGAAAACGGGCTTTATGTTCTTCGCGCCCTTGAACAGCACGTTGTGGGAGAGGTACTGGCACTCGGCTACACCGAGGACCTTCGGGTTCAGGAACTCGACCACGGAGACGATTGCCGCGACCAGGCTGTCGCTATTGGGGTCGTCGTAGCCTGAGCCGAGGATCATGACGCTGCTGGCGTGCATGAGATTCGCGCGCTCGTAGGTATCCTCTTCGAGGGGCGAGCCCCGAACGAAAGACACACGCGGCAGGCGGAAAGGCAGAGACTCGATCTTATCCGATACCACCACGACGTCGTCCGAGAAGTGGCCGCTGTCATGCACGTACTCCTCGATTATCTTGCGCACGCGGTCCGCCGTGGGCGGATTGACTATCAACAGGTGTCCCCTGGACTTTACAGTAGCCATTCCCAAACGCTCCCTCTGGTGGCGCTCCAAGACGCGGTCGATCCCTATACCGATGGCCGACGTGAAGGCCGCCAGCCCGAAGAACACCACGAACAACACGGTGCCCAGTCGCGCGCCCAACGTAGTGGCGGAGTAGTCGCCATACCCGATGGTCGTTATCGAGACAACGCTGTACCAAAGCGCGTCCGGCACCGTGATTTCCGGATTCACTGCCCTGTCGAACAGGTAGAAGGTCGCCGCGTTGCCGAGTAAGCTCAGGCCCAGCACGAGGACGACGAAGGCGAACCCCATTTCTCTGTGCTGTCGCAGCGTTCTCCATATGCGTGTCAGGCTTAAGAGCATTGTAACTACCGCGGTCCCAATCGTGGGCACGCGCCGGAGAGGGCCGAATCTCCGGCTCGAACGAACACCGCCGCGTCTTGGTCCAGCGATGCGATGTCCAGGCAAGTCTCGATTCTGATCAACGGCTGTATGCGGTTGAACAGCGGCGTCACTACCAGCCGGCCGCTCGGTGACGCCTCGAAGAGGTACTCATCACTGTTGAGCGCGTAGCTCCGGCAGTCGTCCGACTGGCCCAGGAAGCCCAGGCCGTCCACGTACAGGAGGTCAAGCTGGGGGCGCGATGCGAGCGCCCGCCGCCAGCCGAAGGTCACGCACAGGCGCACCGTCTCGGGCAGCCGCGCCTCGTCCAGATCGTCGCACGGCGCGACGAGCAGATCCGGCCGCACGTGGCGCAGCAGCTCGTAGGCGCGTGGGCCGCTATCGGCGATGAACAGGTGCGTCGTCACGCCGGCCCTTATCAGTGCCGTGCACAGCTCGGCGCCGAAGAACCGGCGGAATCCCGGCGCCAGCACCGCGGCGACCACGCCCGGCCCCTGCCCTGAGCCTGCCGAAGGGTCGAAACGCTCCTTCACGGCGTCGACGAACAGGTCGCATCGGGTGGCGCTCTCCTCTGGACCCTCGGCCACCGCCAGCCTGCCGGCGAGTTGGCCGGCGTACTGGCCCATTATCCACTCTATCTCGGCGGGCAGGCTCACGGTGTCGCCCAGGGTCGAGCGCCGGTACTCGGCGATGGGGGTGACAGGCAGCTCGCGAAACTCGTCCAATGACCGCACACCGCCGCGTCCGCCGAGCCGGGGGCGATAGAACGCCGTCCGGGCCGCTGCCGCAACCACCCCGTCCAGGCGGGCCGGCAGGTCGTCCCGGGCCTGGTAGCGCCTAAGCATCGGCGCCCAGCCCGACGACGACGAGGCCCGCGTCGTGGCCTGTGCCGTGGTACTCGTCGAAACGCTCGATCAGCCGGTCGCGCGCCGTCATCACCGCAGCGGCAGCGTCGGGCTCGTCCGACGCGAACCGGCTGCCCAGCGGGGTGTCGAGCGTCCATCCGCGGGCCACCTCGCACCGGAGGCCGGCGCCGGCGCTTGCGGCCGCGTACTCTCCACGCAGGCGCTCGAAGGCGGCGTCGCTCCTGTACGCGAGCGGCGTGACGAAGTAGCCGCGCGAGATGTACAGCCCGAGCTCGTTGTCGAACACCTGCATCAGGTCCACGTCCTCAATCCAGCCCTCCATCGCGAAATACAGGTTCTCTACAATGCCCTGGTCCACGCGGTGATAGTAGAAGCGCTCCTCCCTCACCGCCATTTTGACCGGCACACTCCGTTTGTCCTCGTCCCGCAGCAGACCCTGAGCGGCCTCTCCTTCCAGGAACAGGAAGGGGATGTTGCCGTTGGTCGCGTCGACGAGTACCTCCTCACCGCCAATGTTATACACAAGGGCAACGTGCTGCCAATAGCGCATGTAACGCTTGGAGAATCGAAAGTCGAAGGTCGTCAGCATCTCGCGCAGCCTGTCTTCGGGAAGGGGCGGAGCCGCGTCCGCGCCTGCGAGCACGTAGCGCGAGGGCAGGCCCAGCCGGTCTGTCAGGAACTTTAGGGCCTGCACCTTTTCGGAGCAGATGCCGCCGGCGCCCTCGGTGATGTTTCGGACCGTTTCATCGCCGGTCTTGTAGGTCAGCATCCTGCCGGTAAAGCGCGAGTAGTTCTCGAAGTGGCTGTCCCAAACGCGGCGCGCGAGCGCCCGCAGCACGCGCCTGGCGTATGCCGGCGAGTCCATCGCGGCCAACTCCGCGGCTCGGGGGCCAAAGCACCGCTCCAGCGACTCCCGCACGAACGCGGCGTACATGCCGGCGTCGGCATCCCATCGCCGCTTGTGGAATCCGGCCCAGTTTCGATCGTAGCCCGCGTTCAGCCTGTCCACGGCGACGTCGATGAGGAAGACGTCGGCGTCGCCCACGCGCACGGTCGCCACGGCGGGCGCGGCGTCGAGGGCAACGGGCGCGCCACCCTGCCGGAAGGCCACGCCGGGATACACGTCGAGCAGCCCGCCCTGGTCGGACACGGCGTACACGTAGTCCTGGACCGCCCGCAGGCTCTCCGCGGACCGGGGAGTGATGCCGCGCGCGGCGAGCAGCTCGTCCAGAGGGCAGTCCCTGAGGTAGCGCTCCAGAAGGCGGCGGAGCGTCCAGCCGGCGTGCTCCGGGTCTAAGCGCAGGGCGAACTGCTTGCGCGTAACGCTGTCCGTGAGTTGCAGCACGCACCCGGAGACGTCCGACATTCGAACACACCCTCAGCCGGTTAGAATTTCGCTCAAGTATAGGATTGAGGGCGGAACGTGTCAAACGCGGAGCGGTTTGCGGGGACGCACGTGCGCTTGACACCGGCCGCGCCGCCGCCCAAGATGGACTCACGACACACAGGAGGCCCATCGTGAACACAACCGCCGCCGCGACAGACAGGGGCGCGCTCTTGACCGAGCACGACGTATCGCAGCTCCAATCGGACTGGGAGGCCAACCCATCCCACCGCCTGATGCAGAACGTAGTCGCGCAGCACGACGTAAACGTCGTCGCACTCGACCGCTCGATCATAACGGACGCTCAGCACAGCTTCTCCAACGTGCTCGACAGCTGGCAGCCGACTGACCAGGGCAGGTCGGGAAGGTGCTGGCTGTTCGCCGGGCTGAACCTGTTCCGCGTGGACACAATGAAGGCGCTGAACGCGGACCAGTTCGAGTTCAGCCAGAACTACATGATGTTCTGGGACAAGATCGAGCGCGCGAACTTCTTCCTGGAGTCTGTCATCGACACCGCCGACCGGCCCACCGGCGACCGGCTGGTGGACTGGCTGATGGAGGCGCCAGTGCCGGACGCCGGCCAGTGGGACATGTTCATCAACCTGGTGAAGAAGCACGGTCTGGCTCCCAAGTCGGCCATGCCCGAGACGGAGAGCTCGGGGAACACCTCGCGCATGAACTCGTCGCTGTTCTACCTGCTCAGGCAGGGCGCCCAGCGCATACGCGGCCTGCGCGCCCAGGAGGCCGGCATGGAGGCGATGCGGGAGTCGAAGCGGCAGACGCTGAAGGTGGTCTACCGGGTGCTGTGCATACACCTGGGCACCCCGCCCAGCAGCTTCTTCTGGCAGTGGAAGGACCGCGACGGGCTCTTTCACCGCGATGGCGAGATAACGCCGCAGGAGTTCGCCCGCAGGTACGTCACCACGCCCTACGAGGACTACGTTTGCCTGGTGCACGACCCGCGCGAGTCCAGCAGGCTGGGCAGCACTTACACGATAGGCTACCTGGGCAACGTGGTTGGCGGCTCGGCAGTGAAGTACCTGAACGTGGACATCGAGCTTATGAAGCGCGTGACGCTGGACTCGCTGCTCGACGACCAGCCGGTGTGGATGGGCTGCGACGTGGGGAAGCAGATGCACCGCGAGCAGGGGGTGTGGGACGCCGATCTGTTCGACTACGCCGCGGTGTATGGCGCGGACTTCGAGATGGACAAGGCGGCGCGCATGGAGTACGGCCAGACACAGATGACGCACGCCATGCTGTTCACCGGCGTCGACGTGGTGGACGGCGGCCCGCGCCGCTGGCGCGTGGAGAACAGCTACGGGGACGCGATAGGCGACAAGGGCTTTTGCGTGATGAACGACTCGTGGTTCGACGAGTACATGTTCGAGATAGCCGCCCCGAAGAGCCGGCTGCCGGAGGACCTGCAGCGCGCGCTGGACGGCGAACCCATTCCCCTGCCGCCGTGGGACCCCATGGGGGCGCTCGCCGCTAGCTGAACCGCGCCGGGTCCAGCTCCTCTACGGGCACGTTGGTCGAGCCGCGCGTTATCAGGTCCACGATGACCTTCGCCATGCCCGGCCCCAGCATGATGCCCTGGCGTCCGCCACCGGTCGCGACGTACACGCCCTCAGTGGCGGGCGCGCGGCCAAGCAGCATCTGCCCGTCGGACGAGACGGGGCGTAGGCAGGCGGTCTGCTGCGCGAGCCGGGCGTCGACGAGCGACGGCACCATCCTGAGCAGCGAGGCCATTATCTTGTCGCGCGCGGCGACGGTCGGCCTGTCGTCGAATCCCGCCTCTTCTTCCGTCGTGCCCGTCCACAACAGGCCGTCGGGCTTGGTGGTGGCATAGTCGCCCGACCAGCCCAGCGAGCACCGGAAAGGCTCACCGGGCGCCTGCAAACGAAGTATCTGGCCCTTCAGCGGCCTGACCGGCACGGGCACACCCAGCCACTCCGACGCCTCTGCGCTCCACGGCCCCATGGCCAGCACTACGGTCTCGCACGCTATCTCGCCGCTCTCCAGCGTAACACCGCGCACCCGACCGCCCTCGACGCGCAGCCCCGTCACCGTGCCGTGGCGCACCGTCGCGCCGTGGCGTTCGGCGGCCTGCACCAGCGCCAGCGTCAAACGGTAAGGCTCGACGTCGCCGCCGCCCTCCACGTACACGCCGCCGACGGCCTCGGGGTTCACGCGCGGCTCGATTTCGAACACCTCTTTCGCGTCGACCCAGCGCACCGACGGCCCATCTTCGTGGCGCCCCCATTGCAGGCTTGCCTGAAGCTGCGCCGCCTCCTCATCGGTGAACGCGAGCGAGAGCGACGGCCTGAGCCGGAACTCGGTGTTCACGCCCGTTTCTTCCGGAAGCTCTGTGCCGAACCGCTCATGCAGCCGCCAGGCCTCGGCGAGAACGGGCACGTTGGGGCCTGCGCCCCTGGGGCGGCTGAGCCCTCCGTAGGCGAAGCCCGATGCGTGGCTGCCCACCGAGTCCTTTTCCACTATGACGCTGCTCACGCCCTCCCTGGCGAGCAGGTACGCGGTGGACACGCCTACCACGCCGCCGCCAACAATAACAACGTCTGCCGAACCTGAGCTGACCATAGTGGGCGGTCTCCTAATCTCTCGCGATTTTGGGGCAAGTATAGTGGTGGGGAACGGGCGCGTCAAAGCGGCCTCGCACGCCTCACCCGTGCTGGTCTCGCGAAGGTATCGGGCTGTCGTGGCGCAGACCCTGAACGCCGGCGGTCGCCAAACGGTCTAACTTTCTTCACAATTCTTCGTTATAGTGTTGTCTAACGCATTCTCGGTCATCCGCCCGGGAAGAGTCTGGGCGAGCAGATGAAGGACGTGGATTGGACTGGCTGAAACGTATATCCGCGGCGCAGATCGCCATGCTGGTGCTGGTGCCGGTACTGGTCTTCGGCGGAACCTTAGCCGGTTACTACTGGTACTACGACCGCGCCGAAGGGGAGGAAGCCGAGATCGACCTGCAGGTGCCCGTGCGCCGGGGCAACCTGGTCAATGAGGTCTCCATAAGCGGCAGCCTGGTGTACCCGAACCGCGAGGCTGTGAGCTTCGACGTAGAGGGCGTGATAGGCGAGATAGTGGTGGAAGAGGGCGATCGGGTGAACGAGGGCCAACTGCTGGCCCGCCTGGACCGCGACACCGTGGCCGCGATGGAGCGCGCGGCTGCCAAGGCGAGGGTGGACGTGCGCGACGCCGAGCAGGCGCTGGAAGACGCGGCGGCGCCTCGTTCCACGCTCGATTTCGCAAAGGCCGAGGCCGCCATCTCCGACGCCCTCGTCGCCTACCGCGCCGCCCAGGATGCCTACGACGACCTGGGCGTGGTCACCGATTACGACCTGGCAAAGGCCGTCGAGAAGGTCGCAGCCGAGCGGCTGGCGCTGTCCCAAGCTGAGGACGCGCTCGCCGAAACGATCGCCGGAGCCGACACGGACGACATCGCCGACGCCCACTCCACCATACGCACCGTCACCACCAACCTCGACAACGCGGAGCGGGACGAGGAGCTGGCACGCCGCGAGTGGGACCGTAAGCTGGACGCCGCCCGCGACGCCGTGCAGGACTCCCTGGACACCCAGAGGGACTACTACCAGAAGTGGTTCGGCGTTCAGCCCGATGACGAGGATATCGCCAGGGGCCTGGACGAGCTGTTGGCATCCTGGGGCACCGACCTCGATACGCTGTTCGACCCCGACTCGGTGGGGGCGTTGGATGGCCTACCCAGCCCCGACAGCACTCTGGCCCCTTCGGTCGTCCCTTGGGACGAAAACACCGTCATCTTCTGGCTCAAGCTCTACCCCGGCAACATAGCAACGACGTGCGAAGAGCCGCTCAGGAGCGACACCCTTTGCGTGAGGCCGGACTTCGACGACGCCTGGGACGTGTACACGGAGAGGCTGTCGGAGCTGGATGACCTGGAGTTGCAGAAGACGAGGGCGCTCTCGGAGCTGGAGGAGGCGGTTACCAGCGCGAGTGAGAAGCTCTTCAACTCACAGTACGCCCTGGCCGACGTCCTGGCCGGACCGGACTTGGTGGAGTTGGAACAAAAGCGGAAGGCTCTGGACCTCGCCATGGAGGCCGTCAGAGTGGCCGAGCGGGAGCTCGAAGACCTGCAGAGCGGACCCGATCCCCGCGACGTCGACGCCGCGGTCGTGGACATCGCTCTCAAGGCCGCGGCGCTCGAACAGGCACATGAGGACCTGCGCGAATTGCGGCGGGAGGCTGATCCGCTCGATCTCGCCCTGCTGCGGGCCGACGGCGAGGCCGCGCGCACCGCGCTGGCCGATGTGCTCGCCGACCTGGAGGCGGTCGCCTTGCGCGCGCCGTGGAGCGGCATCGTAACCGAGCTGCAGGCGGACGTGGGCCAGCAGGTAAAGGCAGGCGACGCGGTAGTGCAGATGGTCGACCCCGGCGTCGTGGAGATGTCGGGAATAGTCGACGAAATCGACGTACTCTACCTGCGGGAGGGCGCGGCCGCCACGGTACACCTCGAGGCGCTGCAGGGCCAGACGCTGGCCGGCGTGGTGTCGAGAATAGCGACCGAGCCGAACAGCCAGCAGGGGGTGGTGAGCTACCCGCTCGACGTCACGTTGGAGACTATGCCCAGCGTGCAGCTGCTGGAGGGCCTAAGCGCCGTCGCCAGCATCGTAATCAGGGAGGAGAACGACGTGCTGCTCATTCCGCTCCAGGCGCTGCACGGCACCTTCGACCAGCCGGCGGTGCGCGTTCTCGGCGAGGACGGGGAGGTCGAGCTGAGGGAAATCACGCTCGGCAACAGCGACGACTTCTGGACCGTGGTGGAGAGCGGCCTCAGCGAGGGCGAGACGTTGTTGATGCAGTCGCAGGACGCCTCCGACTCGTTCTTCGGCTTCGGCAGGGGGTTCGGCGCAGGCCCGACCCGCACCCTCGTGGCGCCCGCCGGCGGTGGCAGGCGCTAAATCACGGCAGAGGGGACAGGAACGCGAGCGTGATCAGGCTGCAGGACGTATCCAAGATTTACCGCATGGGCAACGTGGACGTTGCCGCGCTTCGGGGCGTCAGCATATTCATCGAACCGGGCGAGATGACCGCCATAATGGGGCCGTCCGGCTCCGGCAAGTCCACCTTGATGAACATCATCGGCTGCCTCGACGTGCCCACATCCGGCAGCTACACGCTCGAGGACGAGGATGTGGGCGGCATGAGCGACGACCGGCTCGCCGAGATTCGCAACAGCAAGATAGGCTTCGTCTTCCAGACCTACAACCTGCTGCCGCGGCTGTCCGCGCTCGCCAACGTGGAGTTGCCGCTCCTGTACGGCGGCCGCAGGAACCGCCGGCAGCGCGCCCTGGAGGCTCTCGACCGCGTGGGGCTGGCCGACAGGGTGTCGCACAAGCCCACGGAGCTTTCGGGCGGACAACAGCAGCGCGTTGGGATCGCGCGGGCGCTGGTGAAGCGGCCATCGATACTCATGGCCGACGAGCCGACCGGCAACCTGGACAGCCGCTCCAGCGAGGAGATTCTGGCCATTTTGCAGCGGCTCAACCGCGAAGAGGGCATGACCGTGATCCTGGTCACGCACGAGGCCTCCATTGCCGCTCGCGCACAGCGCGTCATGTCGATGCTCGACGGGCGCGTAGTCAGCGTCGAGCGCCAGTCCATCGCCGAGCCGACGGGGGGCGCCCGGTGACGCCTGCCGACGTTCTCAGGACGGCGTTCGTCTCGCTGGGCGCGAACAAGCTGCGGGCTGTGCTGACGCTGCTCGGCATCGTCATCGGGGTGAGCGCCGTCATAACGCTCATGTCGCTGGGCAGGGGCGCGCAGGAGTCCATCACCTCTCGCATCGAGGATCTTGGCACCAACCTGCTCTTCGTGCGGCCCGGCCAGTCCAGCACCGGCGGCTCGTTCGGCGGGCTGGGCAGCGCGAACACGCTGACACTGGGGGACGCCTACGCTCTCGTCGACCCGCAGGCGGCGCCGTCTGTGGCCGCCGTGGCGCCGGAGATACGGTCGAGCGGACAGGTGATCGCGAGGGGCAACAACACTTTCACCCAGATTGTGGGCGTCACGCCGGAGTACGCGGCGGTGCGCAACTCGCCTATAGAGCAGGGCCAGTTCATATCGGAGGCGCACGTGAGAAACCGTTCCGACGTCGCGGTGCTGGGCGCGCCGATCGCCGAGCAGCTCTTCGGATTCCGGAGCCCTGTCGGCCAGCACATGCGAATAAGCGGGCGGGAGTTCACCGTGATAGGGGTGCTGCCCAGCCAGGGCGGGGGCTTCTTCGGAGTCTTCGGCAACGAAGTGCTGGTGCCAATAACCACCGCCTACTACCGGCTGAACTTCGAGCGAACGATTCAGGGCGACGTGATCGTGGACTCCATCAACGTCAGCGCGCGGGACGACAGCGCGTCGCAGGACACGATAAACGAGATAACGGCGGTGTTGCGGCTACGCCACCGGCTCACGGGCGAGAACGACTTCACGGTAACCAGCCAGGAGGAGACGATCGAGGCGCTCGAGGAGACCACCAACACCTTCGTGGTGTTCCTGGGAGCGATAGCGGGCATCTCGCTGCTCGTGGGCGGCATCGGCGTTATGAACATAATGCTGGTGTCGGTCACCGAGCGAACGCGGGAGATTGGCATACGCAAGGCGATGGGGGCCAAGCGGCGCGACGTAATGCTGCAGTTCTTGACAGAGGCCACGCTGCTCAGCCTCGGCGGCGGAGCGGTCGGGGTCGTCGCGGGCCTCGCCATGTCGCGGGCGCTGGACGGGCGTGACCTGATCGGCACCGGGGCGTTCGAGACGAGCTTCAGCGGCGACATCGCCGTGCTGGCCATCGTGGTTTCCGCGGCGATCGGCATATTCTTCGGCCTGTATCCCGCGGTGCGCGCCGCGAGCCTCCACCCCATAGACGCGCTGCGCCACGAGTAGAACTCCGAAGAGATAGCCCGGCGGCAATCGAACCCAATGTTCTGAGAGTAAACCATGAACGGACGCATCTTCATTCTCCTGCTAATCGCGGCGACCATAATCGGCGTCGCGGCCGCTGTTGGCGTAATCGCGTACATGGAGCGCGGCGACGACGAAAGCCAGGCCACGTTCGCAGAGTTGCCACAGGCGACCGCCGCCGCTCGGCTTGGCGCCGCCTCCGAGCCTGCCACGGCTGCGGACGGGGCCTCCGAGCCCGCACTCGCAGGGGTCGAGGCGCTGGCGGGCACGGTCGAGAGCGTCAAGGAAGGCAGCCTCACTCTCGCGACCACCGAGGGCACCGAGACCGTTGCCGTCGATGGGGACACGCAGCTTACGCTGTTTCTTGACCGCTCCCTAGAAGACCTCGAAGAGGGCGCGAGCGTCACGCTGATGGGCCAGCGCGGCGAGCAGGGCGAGATGCGCGCCGCCGTGCTGCTGCTGGGGGACGCCGGAGCGGGGGTGTTCGGAGGCCTTGCCGGTGCGTTCGGGGGCGACGGCCTCCGGGCGGGCGGCGAGCGGATCAGCCCCGAAGAAATCGCCGCGCTGCGCGCGCAGCTTGGCGCCATGGCCGGCGCTGGCGAGGGCGGGCAGATTCCACCGGAGGTGCGGGCGCGGTTGCAGGCGCTCGGCGCGCAGCCGGGAGGCGGAGGCGGGGCATTCGGCGCGGGCGCCGGTCTTGCGAGGCGCGGCGGCGTAAGCGGCACGATCGCTCAAGTGGGCGAGGGCCGCGCCACGATCGATACGGACCGCGGGCCGGTGGAGGCCGTCCTGGACGACGAGACGCTGGTGATCGAGGTGACCGGCGAGGGCAAACTGGCCGACCTGCCAATCGGCGCGCGGGTGACCGCGGTGGGCAGCCGCGACGACGAGGGGGCATTCCGCGCCGCGCAGGTTACCATGACGCCCGACTTCGGCGAGGCGCTCGGCGGCCTGTTCGGCGCCGGCGGACCCGCGCCGGGAGGCTCCGGCGGGCCGTAGGCGCACAGGGCAGCGGGTCGCCCGAGTGACATTACGTGGGCGCGCCCGCACTTTCTTTGATTGGCCTGATATGCGACAATGCACAGTACATTTGCGCAAGTCACCACCCGAAGCAAGAAGCCAGTCTAGGGGGCAAGTATGGCGGTATCTGCCGTTGAAGTCGTGTACCGAGGCATTTTCCAGAAGACCCTGTCCAGAAACATCTGCCGCGCCATCGTGCTCGCGGCCCGCAAGGAGGGCAAGATCGGCACGGCCTTCGGCCGCTACGGCGACTCCCCGGAGCGCAATGGCATCCCCGCAAAGTACTTTGCCGTCGTCGCCGATGACGACCTCGAACTTGAAGAGAGCCTCGCGAAATACGAGCCGAAAGACGTGGACGTCACCATTGTCGTGGACGACACCCTGTGCAAGGGCGTGGAGTCGTGGGCGTGGTACGGCCTGCAGCCCATCAACGAGCTGACCGTCAGCGGCGGCACCGTGCTCGTCACCTCCATTCAGCCGCCCGAACAGCTGCTGCAGGACATCCACGTGAAGGATGTGCCCTACAACCTCTCCATCGTCAAGGGCATAAAGAGTTTTTCGGGCCTGTGGGTGTACAAGGACGACCACACCGACGTGCGCATACTCGGCGCGCTCGCCCGCGTCTGCCCCCAGCTGGTCGGTCTCGACGCCTACGTCGACACCATCCGCCAGGAATCGGGTGACGTCAAGGCCGGCTCCGCCGAGCGCTCGTTCGAGCGGGTGACCACCTACCCGGTCGAGCCGGGACAGGGCAACGGCGAGACCCCGTTCAGCTTCGAAAAGCCCGGCTGGACCAAGATGGAAGAGGCGCTCGTAATACCCGGCATCGAGGTCGGCGGAGGCTTCCGCGGCGGCGACGGCGGATTCCAGCCGGTGCGGAACGAGGTCTTCAAGAAGTGGTCTACCCGCACCATGCGCCCGGTCATCAACTTCGAGACGTGCACCAAGTGCACCCTCTGCTGGCTTCAGTGCCCCGACTCGTGCTTCGACGTGACGCCAGAGGGGCTGTACGACTCCGACATGGAGTCCTGCTGCGGCTGCGGGGTATGCGAAGAGGTGTGCCCGGTCCCCGAGTGCATCACCATGGTGAACGAGGAGTCCTTCAGCGACAACTCCAGCCAGCACGACCACTGGAAGAGCGACCGGGACGGCTACATGAAGTGGCTGGAGGAAAAGATTGCCGTCGCCAAAGCCGAGAAGGACGACGTGGGGCGCTCCCACGGCCTGTACGAGTGGACCGGCTACGAGAAGCAGATCGCGGCGACGGGAGTGAGTGATGACGACTGAGACACAGCCCGCGCTCGAGCGCGAGGAGCTGATTAGCGGTTCGGAGGCGATCGCGATAGCGTGCGCCCTGGCCGACGTGGACGTGATAACGGCCTACCCCATTCGCCCCTACGACACGGTGATGCAGTTCGTGTCGCGCCTCATCGCCAACGGCGAGCTGAAGTGCGAGTACATAGTCGCCGAGAGCGAGCACTCGCAGTTCGAGATAGTCAAGCACGCTTCCGCGGTGGGCGCCAGGGTGTTTTCGGGATCGAGCGGCGTCGGCTGGTTCTACGCCTTCGAGGCGCTCGCCGTGACCTGCGGCCTGCGGCTGCCGCTGGTGGCAATGGTGGGCAACCGCGCGCTGGACGACCCGGGCGCGTTCGGGTGCGAGCACAACGACGCGCTCGCCGTGCGCGACCTGGGCTGGTTGCTGCGCTGGGTCGACACCGGGCAGGAGGCAATGGACGCCGCGTTCATGGCGTGGCGCGTGGCCGAGGACCCGCGAGTGTATCTGCCCTGCGCCATCAGCACCGACGGCGCGTTTCTCACGCACTCCCAGCAGATAGTGAAGGTGCCGGACAAGAACCTGGTCGACGAGTACTTGCCACCCTATGACAGGGGCAAGTTCGTGCTGCACCCCGACAACCCCATCACGATCGCGCCGCAGGTCAACGAGGACTGGCTGCTGGAGATTCGCCGCCAGACCGACGACGCCATGCGCCGCGCCAAGGGCGTGATCACCGAGGCGCACGACGACCTGAAGCGCATATTCGGGCGCGGCGGCGACAACCCGTTCATCGAGGAATACATGACTGACGACGCCGACGTGGTGCTGGTGGGCATGGGAACGCTCGCCATGCCGCTGCGTGTCACCGTGCGGCGGTTGCGCGAGCAAGGCCGCAAGGTGGGCTTCGTTCGCGTCAAGTGGTTCCGCCCCTTCCCCGACGAGGAGTTGCGCGACTGCCTGACCAAGTTCAAGGCGGTCGGAGTGATAGACCGCGACTACTCCCTGGGCGCTCCGAACAACGGGGGCGTGCTTTACAATGAGATACGCTCGGCGCTGTACGACGCCGAGAAGCGGGTGCCCATAATGGGCTTCATCGCCGGGCTGGGCGGTAGGGAGATCACCGTACCGGCCACCACCGAGATGTTCGACGCGGTGCAGCAGGTGGCCGACACCGGCCGGGTGGACGAGCCGCTGCGCTGGATCGGCGTCAGAGAGTAGCGACGTTAGCGGGCGCGCCGGGCGCGCCTTTCCCCCAACCCTCTTGCCAGATCACGCAGGGGCGGGTTTGAAACCCGCCCGGCGGGGAGATGTGGGGATGCACAACCAAAGGAGCTAGCAGAATGACCACTTCCAACGTCCTGGCCACTATCAAAGGCGTCCACGACTCTCCCCTGGAGGAGTACTTCACCTCCGGCCACCGCACGTGCCAGGGGTGCGAGTCCGCGCTGGTCATGAAGCTCATGATCAAGTCCGCCGGGCCGCGCACCATCGTGCTGGGCAGCACGGGTTGCATGTACGTCGCCAACACGACTTACTACTCCACGCCGTGGGTGGTGCCCTGGATGCACACCCAGCTTGGTTCGTCGGGCTCGGCCGCGACGGGTACGGCGGCGGGGCTCGCGGCGCTGATGAGCAAGGGCAAGATGAAGAAGGAGAAGATAAACGTCATCGCATTCTGCGGCGACGGCGGCGGCGCCGACATGGGCCTCTCGTCCATATCCGGCTCGCTCACGCACCAGCAGTACAACCTGCTGATTCTCATGTACGACAACGAGTCCTACGCCAACACCGACATCCAGGTGTCCGGGTCGTCGCCCTGGGGCGCGAACACCACCTTCAGCCCACCGGGCAAGGTCCACCGCATAATGCACAACAGGTGGAAGAAGAACATGGCGCCCATGATGGCCGTGGGGCACCCGGGCGTAAAGTACGTCGCCACGGGCTGCGCCTCCTACGCGGTGGACCTGATGAACAAGGTCCGCAAGGGTCTGAACATAGGCGGGCCCACCTTCATCCACTCCTACGACCCTTGCCCCAAGGGCTGGGACTACGACCCGATGTACTCCCATGAGCTTGGGATGCTGGCGGTCGAGACCGGCATATGGGTTCAGTACGAGATCGAGGAGGGCAGGCTGTCCCTCAACGGACCGTCGCGAATGATCGCCCAGGGCCGGCGGCCGCGAAAGCCGGTGTACGACTTTCTGAAGCGCCAGGGCAGGTTCGCCCATTTCATCGACGAGGACGTGGACTACTTCCAGTCCAGGATCGACGAGATGTGGGAGAAGTGGTGGCTGCCGGGCGTAATCCCCGTGATGAAGGACGGCCTACCGACGACCTAACCCGTTGGACGACGGGGACAGGGGCGTGAGAGACTCGATCTGGAGTGTCGCGAGAGGGGCGATAAGCCTATACTTCGCGCTGTTCACGTCGCTATTCATAGCAGGCATCGCTCTGCTCATATGGAAGGGTGACCCGCCGGACGGCGACTGGGCGAGTCTGGCGCTCTACGTCTGGCAGGGGTCCGCACCTAACGCACTCTCGTCCGCAGCATTTTCGATAATCATCATAGAAGCCGGGAGGGGCCTCATGGTCATGGCAGGCTGGCTGGAGGCGAAACTTCGGAAGCGGCAGGAACGGCGCATGGCGGAGGCCATGGCAGAGGCGCGGGCGGAGGCAAATGCGGAGTGGCGCGCATGGCTCGGCCGCATGCGCGAGGCCCAGGCCAGAGGCGAGCCGTTCGACGAACCCGCGCCATATGAAGACGCGCCCTGAGTCCGGCAGGCTTGCGTTGGAGGCTTCCTTCTCTTTTGGGTAAACGCTCAGATACGCAAACGTCAACTATGGGGCCGCGTCAATCTCGGCTGCTGTAGAGTAACTGTAGGGGCCGTTTTCGAACGGCCCCTACATGCGTTAGATTCCTCGGCTACGCTCGGAATGACGTTAGAGGTGGCGCTCGGAGTGGCGTTTTGATGCGAGGGCCTCCGGGTTGACGCACGAGACCATCGGCCCGCCGGTTAGCGCCGCGACGACGTTCTCGGCGGCCATCATGCCCATCTTGCGCACCGTCGCGGCGCTGCCGCTGGAGATGTGCGGCGTCAGGATGACGTTGGGCAACCTCAGCAGCGGGTGGTCCGACGGTATCGGCTCGGGGTCTGTCACGTCCAGGGCGGCCCCGGCCAGCCGGCCCTCGGCCAGCGCCTCGCAGAGCGCTTCCGTGTCCACCACGCGGCCCCGCGAAGTGTTCACCAGGAACGACGTCGGGCGCATCAGCGCCAGCTCGCGCCGCCCTATCAGGCGGTCGGTCCGCGGGGTCAGGGGTACGTGGAGCGACACGAAGTCGGAACTTGCGAGCAGCGAGTCCAGGTCGGACGACCGCTCCGCACCGTAGTCCCGCTCGGCTCGAGGCTTGCGCGAACGACTGTGGTAGAGCACGCGCATGTCGAATCCGGTGGCGCGGCGCATCACAGCCTCGCCGATGCCGCCCAGGCCCACGATGCCGAGCGTCGCGCCGTGTACGTCCGCGCCAAGGTACGGCGACTGGTCGAACA
This sequence comes from Dehalococcoidia bacterium, assembly GCA_965262385.1. Lineage (GTDB taxonomy): Bacteria > Chloroflexota > Dehalococcoidia > Lucifugimonadales > CATOSD01 > CATOSD01. The sequence continues at coordinate 2,006,716 of CBDHFB010000016.1, forward strand.
TCGTCCACGCGCCAGCCCTCACCTGCCGGTCGGCATACGGCACGTTGCGGGCCAGCGCCAACACCAGCGCGAAGGCGAAGTCGGCGCAAGACTCCTGGAGCACGCCGGGGGTGTTCGACACCAGCACGCCCAGCCGGGTGGCCGCATCCACGTCCACGTTGTCCAGGCCCACGGCCCTGTTGGCCACGACCCGGAGATGGGGAGCTGACTTCAGCGCGGCCTCGTCTACCACGTCGTCGATCTCGGTGACGATGGCCTGGCAGTATGCCAGGCGCTTCAGCAGCTCCGGGCGCGGCGGCGGGGTGCGCTCGGGCCATGCCTCGACGTCGAAGCGCGACTCGAGCAGCGCGACGGCCTCCGGCACGCGACGCCGGGTGAAGAACACCCGCGGCCTGTTCGCCTCGAGAGACAAGGCGCTCTCTCTACCAGCCGATGGCGTAGCCGTCCCTGCGAGGGTCGGCGCCGCCTTGGAACACGCCGGCATCCGAGTCGACCTGTATGCCCTGCGCGCCGCCCACGGACATGGACCAAGGCTCGACCACCTTGACGTCGTGGCCCAGGTCCTCGAGGGCGCGCCGCACGTGTGCGGGGAAGCGCTCCTCCATCTCGACCTGCGTGCCCGCGACGCACTTGAAACGCGGCGCCTCGATCGCCTCTTGCGGGTTCATGCCGTAGTCCAGCACGTTGGTCACGAACTGGGGCGTAGTCTGGAGGATGCCGTAACTGCCCGGGGTGCCCATGCTCAGGTAGAACTTGCCGTCCTTGAAAGTCTGGGTCGGCGCAACGACCAGGTCGACGCGCTTGCCCGGCGCGATAAGGTTCGGGCTACCCTCTTCGAGGTCGAACCAGTAGCACATGTTGTTGAGGAACAGGCCCGTGTCGCCCATCGCCACGGCAGAGCCGAAGCCTCCGCCCAGCGTCTGCGTGATCGTGACCACGTTGCCGTCGCCGTCGGCCACCGCGAAGTGGGTGGTCATGCCGCCGTCGAAGTCCAGCGGGCTGCCGGGGGTGAGCGCGTTCGGCGGTCCGTCGGTGACGTAGTGCTCGCCCACTACCGGCGCGGCGCTCTGCCGGTCGATGCGCTTGCGCTGGCTCTCGGCGTAGCCGTCCGAGAGCAGGTTGTCGACCGGGACGTCCACGTAGTCGGGGTCTCCGCCGTAGCGTATGCGGTCGGTCACGCTGAGCTTGGCCGACTCCATGAACAGGTGGAGGGTGTTGGGATGCTGGAAGATCATGTCCTGGCCGCCGAAGCCCTCCATCGTCTTCAGCGTCTGGAGCACCTGGAAGCTACTGCAGCTCGGCGGCATGGTGTGGACGCGGTAGCCGCGGTAGTCGATGCTGATGGGGTCGTTCCAGGTGGCCTTGTACGTGGCGAGGTCGTCGAGGGTGAACAGGCCTCCCATCTGCTGGTTGGCCTTCACGATGCGCTCGGCGAGCTGTCCGCGGTAGAAGGTGTCCATACCGTGCTTGGCTATTTCGCCCAGCGACTCGGCGAGCTGGGGCATCTTCAGCCGCGCGCCCGGCCTGGGGGCGCGGCCTTCGTCGTCGAGGATGATGGGCGCCGATGGGAACCGGGCGAGCCGCGGAGCGTTGTTGCGCATCATGCGGCTGTTGAGCGGCGTAACCGGCACCCCGTCCCGGGCGTAGCCTATCGCCGGGGCGAATAGACGCTCCCTGTCCATGCTGCCGTAGGCCTCGTGCAGCGTGAGCCAGCCCGCGACGTTGCCGGGCACCAGTGGGGCGAGCACGCCGGTCTGCTTGGTCTCGTAGGTGAACCTGTCCGGTTCGGCGCCGCTCGGCGCCCTGCCGGAGAAGTCGAGGGCGCGCACGCGGTTTTCCTTGGCGACGTAGGCGAGACCGACGCCGATGCCGCCCGCGCCGGACATGTACGGCTCGGCCACGTTCAGGGTCGAGGCGACGGCGACGGCCGCGTCGAAGGCGTTGCCCCCGTCTATCAGCACTCGCAGGCCCGACAGCGACGCCAGCGGGTGGGCGGACGCGACCATGCCGTTGACGCCCATGGCCACCGGCCTGTTGGAGGTGGGGAAGACGGAGAGATTGGCCATCGAAGTGCTCCTCAGAGGCGAAAAGATTAGGGGTGAATGTCTCACACGCTCGCGTGAGGCGAACTGAGCACATATTCTAGCAGATTCCGCTTGAGACTTTTCTCAGGCGGACCAAATTCGGATCAGTTTTTGGGGGGCAGGTCAACCTCCAAGCTAGAGCGTTAATGCCGCCGTTGTGCCGATTGGTTCCGCTGCTCCTACGGCGCCGTGCCCCTCAGTCGGCCGAGGTGCTCCGAGCCCTCGCCCTGATCATCGTCCTGAACGCGCAAGAATTCACGGAGACTGGGCGTGCTAGACTGTAGCATTTACGGTCTCCAGTCTACGCAAAAGTTCCATTCGGAGACCTCACGCGCCTTGATGACTTGAAGAAATGCAGCCCGTTGAGCATCCGTAATGTCTGTTGCCGCGTTCACAAACTTGCGGGCATCCGCGTCGCTCTTCGATCCACAAAAGGTGTCCGAAACCAGCATCATAAGGACTTGTTGTACAGCATCCCAATTGGACTGTTCAAGCTCAATCCCCATATCGAGCCCCAGCTCTTGTACGTAGAATTGAGAGAGTTTGAGGTGCTCTTCCACATACATGGTCCAGAATCTGAAGTCTGCATTCCAAACTTCTTCACACCTTAGGTTACACGACAGATCCTGCAGGGTGTTAACGAAATCAATAAGCCTCTGGCGGTCCGCTTTCCTCAGATGTTGTCGGAGTGGCTCAGGTATACTAGTACCTAGTCAACCTAATTTTGTATGAATATAAGAACTGGTACGCTCTGATGAACTCGCTTTCATATGGAGGGTGCTGAAATGAGTCGAGAGAAGTATGTGGTCCAACTGACGGATGATGCGCGGGAGTCTTTGCAGAAGTTCGTCCGAGGGGGCACGAGTTCCGCACGAGAGGTTGCCAGGGCGCGGATCTTACTGAAGGCTGACGACGGCTGGACTGTGCATCGGATAGCCGAGGCGCTGGACGTGTCTACAGGTACTGTATACCGTATCAAAAGGCGCTTTTGCGAAGCAGGACTACAGGGCGCAGTGGTGGATCGGCCTCGTCCTGGCAGACCTCCCAAGCTGGACGAGAAAGGTGAGGCACACCTGATCGCCCTGGCTTGCAGCAGCGCACCTGACGGGCACGACCACTGGACGTTGAGACTACTGTCAGACAAGGCTGTGGAACTGGGCCTGGTGGACTCCATATCACACGAGGGCATTCGCAAACGTCTGAAAAAAACGAACTCAAGCCATGGCAGAAGAAAGAGTGGTGCATTCCGGAGGTGAGCGCCGACTTCGTTGCTTCCATGGAGGAGGTACTGGACGTGTACCACGAACCGCATGATCCCAAACAGCCCGTGGTGTGCTTCGACGAGTCCTCTACTCAACTGTTGGCGGACGTGCGCGAACCCACTGCGGCACGACCCGGCCAGCCCGAGAGATACGACACCGAGTATCGACGACAGGGAACACGCAACCTGTTCATGTTCATTGAACCCCTTGCGGGTTACCGACACGTGGCCATCACGGAACGGCGGACACGACAGGACTTTGCACACCAGATGAAGTGGCTTGTTGACGAAGCCTATCCAGAAGCCGACACGGTCCGGGTTGTCCTCGACAACCTCAACACTCATAGACTCGGGTCCCTGTATGTGGCTTTTGTGCCTGACGAAGCCAGACGCATCGCTAGACGTTTGCGGTTCCACTACACTCCCAAGCATGGAAGCTGGCTCAACATGGCCGAAATCGAGCTCAGCGTGTTCAGCCGCGGCTGTCTGAGGCGCCGTGTTCCTGATGAGACTGTCCTGAGGCGGCGTGTACATGCACTCCAAGATGAACGCAATACGGATCGTGCCAGCATCGACTGGCGCTTCTCGATCCAGGATGCTCGCACTAAACTGCACCGACTCTATCCCTCCAATAATTAAGTTGACTAGGTACTAGTTGTCGGTGCAGCTTCCGATTCGCCGTACTCCGGCGAGTCCCACAGAATATAGTTGTAGAGGAAAACGCTATCCCATAGATGGCGATCTCCTGGCGGAAGACCGGAGTACCAGAAGAGCTCATCATGCCACGTACTGTCTTCGCTTTCGGAGAGGAAGCCCTTGAAGTACCGCTGCAACGGAGGAGGTATCAGATGGAGTTTCCCTGCCACCAGAATGGGGATGTCTGTATCTGCAGCATGATAGATTGCATAAAGCTCGTCGTAGTCACCCTCTTCAAGCAGTTGCCACACGTCCTTGCCGTTAGAGCTTGAGTAGCCGTTAGAAAGGAAGACCAAGTTGTTGTAAAATGGACGCCAAGCCTCCCAAGGATTAGATTGACTAGACGCGTCGTATTTCCTGAATTCAAGCATGAAGTGTGCAACATTTCGTTTGAATGTGAAGATGTTCATTTCGTCACAAGTTTCTGGAAAACCGTCCCAATGCTCCATAAAGCCATGCATGAACTCATGCATGAGCGCATTCAGATTGCCGATGCGCCCGATACTGACGATATCCGGCGCAATGTAACCCGCGTAGCCCGGTTCGTTCCTAAGAGGGTGTCTAAAAAGCGTGTCATGAAGGAGCTAGACGACGGATCATGAGATGAATCATAGCTATGTGGATCCAGGCCTCGGTTGTCTCGGTCAGGACTTCGTAGTCCTTGCTCAACCGACGAGAGCGTCCCAGCCATGCAAATGTTCTCTCAACCACCCATCTCCGCGGCAACACCTCGAACTGATGGCTGCTTCTCGGACGCCTCACAATCTCCAGCGCCCAACCCGACAAGGACATGACCCAATCAACCAACTGGCCCGCGTAACCAGCATCAGCCCAGATCAATTGCAGGCGTGGAGACCTTCCTACCAACTTATTGATAACCAGCTTTGCACCATCTCGGTCTTGGATGTCAGCGGGGTGGACCACGACTGCCAACAGCAGTCCTATGGTGTCCACGATGATATGCCGCTTGCGGCCCGTCACCTTCTTACCGGCATCATAGCCACGAGGCCCCCTTTTTCCGTCGTCTTCACGCTCTGGCTGTCTATGATCGCCGCGCTGGGAGAAGTCTGTCGTCCATCGGCTGTCCGTACCCTCTCGCGCAGGGCTTGATGGACCTTCTCCCAGGTTCCGTCCTTTCGCCAGGTGCGGAAGTAGTGAAACGCCGTGCGCCAAGGGGGAAGGTCGTGAGGCAGCATCCGCCACGGGCACCCGCTCCGAAGTACGTACATGATGGCGTTCACCACCTCCCGGCGAGGATACTTGACCGGACGGCCTCCTGGTTTAGGAGCGGGCAACAGAGGCTCTAGCAGTTGCCACTCGGTGTCACTGAGATCGCTGGGGTAGGCTTGTCTGTTCATGGGAATGGTTTATATCATCCCCCACTCCTGTGTACAGGTATTATGTGACCACTTATTAGACACCCTCTAAGAGTCTCGACGCGGATATCTTCCAACATCCATAGCCTAGCTCTTTCAGTGAGTCCAAAAAGAAAGGCTAAGTCATTGATGCGGTCAATAACCCAGGGTTCACCGTTGCCCGTTCGACCTTGAGTACGCCAATCCTCGGGCTTGTCAGGCCCCTCGTTGTACATCCATCGAACTGGTTCCGTCTCGGTCCCATCAAGGTTCTTGGCTACGACTTTGAACTCGTACCATGTATCATATCGAAGTCCACTGAACGCCCTACACTTCGCCGTATCCCAGTCTGAATGGACCACTTCCGTCCCACCTAAGCCTGTGACCCGGTATGTAGTCTCAGGTGGATTCAAGTCGTCCACTATTGCCAGTGTGAATCCGTCCTCTTCAACGTTCATTGGCCCCGCCATCATGGGTGGGTGTGCTAGGGTCACAATTGACGCCTCGGCAGTTTCAAATGAGCCGTCTTCCAGTTCAATAGCCACTCTATACCCGTAGCGTGTGTTGGAACTAAGGCCTGTATCAACGTAGGAGGTCTGGCCGAGAGCCGGCGTGGCCGTAAGTTTGTCGTCCCTGTAGAGTTCCTGGCGTACCGGTGTATTCAAGCCGTATAACCAAGTCAAGTTAACTTCAGTGGGAGATCTGGGAACGACCTCGAGCACGAGTTGAGGTTTCGGAGTAGGCGTGGCCGTCGGCGTTGGAGTCCCCGTTGCCGTCGCCTCTGGAGTTGGTGTGGCCGTCGGCGCCAGGGTTGGTGTCGGCGTTGGAGTCCCCGTTGCCGTCGGCGCCAGAGTTGGTGTGGCCGTCGGCGCCAGGGCTAGTGTCGGCGTTGGAGTCCCCGTTGCCGTCGGCGCCAGAGTTGGTGTGGCCGTCGGCGCCAGGGCTGGTGTCGGCGTTGGAGTCCCCGTTACCGTCGGCGCCAGAGTTGGTGTGGCCGTCGGCGCCAGGGCTGGTGTCGGCGTTGGAGTTGGTGTGAGCTCCGCCTCGCACGCTGCTAGTACAGCCGCCAAGACAAGCATTACAATTGCCACCGCCGGATTGAGTCTTCGGCTCATCGATCCCCTTGTCTGCTGGTCAACGCTTCACGCAACCTTTCATGTCCAACGCCGCCTTCGAGGTTCCGTTTGATTGGGGGTTGTGGCAGGGGCCTTCCAAAAGGGAATCGCATACCCCACATCCAAATAAAACCCCCATCTCAGACTACACCCCCGCGAGGGCGAGGGTTATCTCGTGCGCCACGGTTGCGTCCGGCTCGGCCCCTTGGGCGGCACTCAGCGCCGACCGTGCCGCCGCGCCGCCGATGCGGCCCAGGCCGCGTGCGAACGCACCAGCGCGCCGTCGCAGGCCAGCGCGCTCGCCAGCGCGGACACTGCTGCGGGGTATGGCAGGTGGGAGTAGGGGCCGAGGTTCTCCCACTGTTCGTCCGTCAGGCCGCTGGGGTATGACTTTCGGCTCATCAGTGGTCATCAGTGCAGGGTCGACTTTGCGGACACCCGCTTAGCTAGACTTTGTACAAAACTTAGACAGAGGAAACAGGGTAAGCTGACGAGACCGAACCATCACGAAAGGTCAAGTCATGCTCACCCCCGTATCAGGCACGGGGCAGGCTCTGCCCGATGCCATTGTATCCCTTCTCAGTCCGTTCGCGCCGATGTTTCAGGCCAGGACATGGGCGAAAGTGCAGGTGCTGCTGGTCGGTGCAGTCCTGGCCACGCGCAAGAGGACCGTTACTTCCGCGCTCCGCGCCATGGGACTCAGCGACGACACCGGCTTTGCTCGGTATCACCACGTTCTCAACCGCGCTGTGTGGTCACCGCTCCAGCTGAGCCGTGTACTGCTGTTGCTCCTGGTACAGCACCTCGATCAGGGTGATAGTCCACTGGTGTTTGGGATCGACGAGACCTTGGAGCGGCGGCGTGGCAAGCAGATCAAAGCCAAGGGGATATATCGTGACGCAGTGCGCTCCAGCAGGAGTCATTTCGTCAAGGCCTCCGGCCTGCGTTGGATAAGCCTGATGTTGTTGACCACCATACCCTGGGCACATCGGACATGGGCATTACCTGTACTGACCGCCCTGGCTCCCTCTGAGCGCTACTGTCAGAAGCTGGGCCGGACGCACAAAAGGCTCACCGACTGGGCGCGTCAGATGATCCTCCAGCTCCGGCGCTGGCTGCCCAACCGTCCTCTGGTACTGGTGGCCGACAGCAGCTACGCTGCCCTCCATCTGCTCCACTTCTGTCAGTCCATGACTCGTCCGGTCACCCTCATTACCCGATTGCGTCTGGACGCTGCACTCTACGAACCCGCCCCACCTCGACTGCCCGGACAGATGGGGCGTCCACGCCTCAAAGGAGAACGATTGCCCACATTGAGGGAACTCCTCCAGTGCCCCGATGTAGGCTGGACCACGATATCTGTGGCCTGGTACGACAGCGCCATTCGCACGGTGGAGACCGTCTCTCAAACAGCGGTCTGGTATCACACGGGCAAGCCACCCGTGCCCATTCGCTGGGTCCTCATTCGAGACCCCCTACACCGGTTCGACTCCCAGGCGCTGCTGTGTACCGATCCTGCGATCAGTCCGGCTCAGATCATCGAGTGGTTCGTGTTGCGCTGGCAGATCGAGGTGACGTTTCAGGAGACACGCGCCCATCTGGGAGTAGAGACTCAACGCCAGTGGTCGGATCGCGCCATATCTCGGACCACTCCTGTGCTGTTGGGACTGTTCTCCTGGGTAACTCTCGCAGCACACTTGTTGGGAGGTCGCCGGCTAGCGACCCCACGATCGGCGGCTTGGTATGTCAAGTCGGCCCCCACTTTCATTGACGCGATCGCTTTGGTGCGCCGTCATCTCTGGCTTGCCTCCGGTACTTTCCGCATGTCGTCGCAGAAACCAGATATGCGAGAAATCCCGACTCCCATGCTCAACAGATTCATGGAGTTGCTAACCTATGCCGCGTGAATGTACAAAGTCTAGGGATACTCTGAACAAGTCTGGTGTATTGTGGCATAGTAATATGCCATACACAAAGCAGAGATGTTTGGGGTGAAGACACGATGGACCAGCCAACATTTGCCGACTTGGAATACGAGAGCAAGAAGCGCAAGACCCGGCGGGAGATATTCCTTGAGCGCATGGACGGTCTGATCCCGTGGGAACAGCTCGTAGAACGCATCCGCCCGTTCTATCCCAGGGCAGGCCGGGGCCGGCGACCCTATGAGTTGTCTGTGATGCTGCGGATTCACTGCGTGCAGATGTTCTACAACCTTAGTGATCCTGGTATGGAGGACATGCTCTACGAGGTCGAGTCGGTGAGACGGTTCGTAGGGTTGAGGCTGTCGGGCCCGCTCCCGGACGAGACGACGATCCTGAACTTCCGCCATCTGCTGGAAGAGCACGAGTTGGGACAGGGTCTGTTCGAGGAGATCAACCGTCATCTGGAGTCCCAGGGGCTGCGGCTTCGGGAGGGAACGATCGTGGACGCGAGCATCATCGAGGCGCCATCGTCAACGAAGAATCGTGCAGGTAAGCGAGACCCTGAGATGCGTCAGACGAAGAAGGGGAATGAGTGGCACTTCGGGATGAAGGTACACATCGGTGCGGACGCTGAGACGGGAGTAGTACATAGCGTAAGAACGACACCTGCGAACGTTCATGACGTGACGGAGGCTCACCGGCTGCTGCACGGTAGAGAGAATCGGGTGTGGGGCGATGCGGGGTATCAGGGAGTCGACAAGCGATTGGAGAATCGCGAGTTGGATGTGGACTGGCAGGTAGCGATGAGACCCGGGAGACGTCGGCAACTGGAGCCGGGAAGCTATGAGGCGCTTATGGAGAAGCGCAAGGCGTCGACCAGGGCGAAGGTGGAGCATCCGTTCCTGTACGTGAAGCGGCACTTTGGATACGCCAAGGTGCGTTACCGAGGGTTGGCAAAGAACACGCAACGACTGACGTTGCTACTGGGGATGACGAACTTGATAAGGGCGGAGCGGTACCTGGCAGCCTGAAGGGGGCGAAGTGCGCCCAAGCTGGACAAACGAACGTCGATAGGCCTTAGCGGAGCCGTTTCAGGACCACAAGACCTCTATCGACACACCGTAGGAGGAAGAAACACCTCGGACAGTCCACTTACTGTCCATCACATACGAGATACCCTCAGTTGTTCAGAGGTTCCCTAGCTTAGATCTCACCTGTCGCCGACAAGGCGAATGTATGCCTCCCCCAGACTGGGGGGCGACGTGCTTATCGACGTTACTCCCGTTCCCACTATGACCTCCAGCACCTGGTTCGCTACGGACCCGTCATCGAGTTCGACACGGTAAGTGCCGTCTGGCATTCCTGAGACTGAGGCGACCCCAGAAATCCCTCGAAGTGTGTCGGGAAGTCGCTCAGGGCCCCCTGCGAAATCGATACGCTCGTACTGCGCGACCAGGGCGCTCAGTGTGCGAGGGGTCTCGACGGCCAGCACCCTGCCACGGTCGATGAGGGTCACTCTATCGCACACAGCCTCCGCTTCTGCCATGTCGTGCGTTGCCAGCAGAATCGTCCTGCCCTCCGATCGCAGCTCCTTCACCAGTTGCTGGAACTCTCTCGATGCAATCGGGTCCATACCGGCAGTCGGCTCGTCCAAAAAGAGTACCGGAGCGTCTGCCACCAGCCCGCGGGCAAGGTGCAGCCTTTGCTTCATTCCCCGGGAATAGGTCTCAACGAGGTAATCGGCGCGGTCCGTGAGTCCAACCTGCTCCAGCAAGTCCGACGAGCGTCGCCTGGCCGCCTGCCTTGGCACCTTGTACAAAGCGGCCCAGTACTCCAGGTTCTGCCGACCGGTCAGCCTCCAATACAACCCACGGTCGCCTCCCAGAACGATCCCGATGAGAGGTCGGACCTTGGAGGTCTCCCGCACAACGTCGTGCCCAAGGATGGACGCGGTTCCGTTGGTGGGAAGGAGGACCGTTGAGAGCACCTTCACCAGTGTCGTCTTCCCGGCGCCATTGGGTCCGAGCAGACCGTGAATCTCCCCTTCCGTGATCTCGATGGATACACCGTCCAGGGCGACGACATCCGGATTGTTGTCCTGGCTCCTGTAGACCCGACGCAAGTCTCTGGTCTCAACCACAATCACGCTGCTGCACCAACTTTCAGATGACTTAGACGAATTCGATGGACCCGTCCCGCCTGCCGGCGTTGGCCAAGCGGTCCATAGCCAGAATCGCCAGAACGATCCAGCCTGTTGCCACCATCGCTTCGAGTGCGGCGTGCTGGAGAATCGCGGCTATTGGTCCCTCGTCGAGCAACAGCCGGATTGCCTGAAGACCGTGGGTTATGGGCAGCAGGCGAACGATGAACTGCACCGCGTCCGGCCAGAAGGCAACCGGCACACTGACTCCGCAAAAGGCCCTTGCGAATATCTGCATGAGTAGTTGAATGAAGTTGCTGACCTTGGGCAGCCGCGTCACGATCGTTCCCAGGAACAGTGCTAGACAGTAGGTGCTGGTCGCCGTAAGCGCCACCAGCGGTAAGAGAAACAGTGTGTCCGGCCATGGCAATCCGAGATCGAACATTACTCCCAGTATGACGAAAGCTACTAGCGAAGTCGCAATACCCGCCGCAAGCCAGATAGAGGTTCGGCCAACCGTCGCCGGAACCAGGCTTGAGGGCGCGATGACCAGAAGAGGATAGCTACCGATATTCCGGTCCCACCTGGAAAATGGGACAGTCCAACCTACCGCGACCGCACCGACGGCGACGGCGTTTCCGATCAGGAGGAATCGTTCGTGATCGGCTGAACCGAATAGTCTCGCAAGAAGGGCGAAGAAAAGGGCCTGGGAGATCATCTGGAGCATCCAGCCGCCAAACCAGGTCTTCCAGTTCCAGTAGTTGGTGAATTCCGTATACCCGACCAAGAGGCCGAAACGGTACAGCCTTACAGCGTTCACAGGAGCCCCAGCGTACCTTCTCTTCTTAGCTTGTCCAGCATCCGGCGAATCAGAAATATCCCAATCACGGCTCCACCCACACCCAGCGCCGTGATGGCGCCGAGCGAACCCAGTACACCCGCCGGCACCGCTTCCTGCATCGAGTCTCGCAGCAGGTTGGCCGACCAGTAGAGATACACGACGCGGCTCACCGGCTGGACCCACTCAGGATACGCTGTGATGGGCACCAGAATCCCCCCCAAGCAGAAACATTGGATAGAGGATCGAGTTCTGGTAGGTTCGTGCGTTCCTGGCGATGCTAAAGAGAGCCGCCGTGATAAGGGTCGTGCCTGCCGCCGCCAGCGTAGTGGCCATCAAAGTGACTCCGAATATCAGTGGATGTTGGACCGTTACCGTCACTCCGAATACGAGCCGAATGATCGCCAGCTCACGACGATCCCCAACAGTGAGAGCACTGTCATTACGGTGATTCTCGAAAGAATGATCAGCCAGAGAGGGGAGGGCGTGGCAACCACGAGTTCAAGGGTTTGGCCGTATCGTTCCCGGGCCAACAATTCACTCGCCATGAAGAACCCCATCTGTCCCACGCCCATAAGCATCGGAGCGACGAGCGAGTAGGCGGCCAGGTCTTGTCGTCCCACATAGTTGAACACCGCCATGAAAATAAGTGCGTGTATTGGCATGACGACAATTGCTCGCAGCTCTTCGACGCTCCGTCGAGTCATGCTGAACTGGGCGCGTACCGAGCCGGTGACCGGTCGAGTAAACGCTGCGACATCTGAAGCGACTGTGCCCACGGACAATCTCTGTTCTTTCGGCAGCTTCAAGATGATCGATTCTCTTGGCGTGAGGCTTGCTATGAGCCGACAGGGCAGGTTTGAAACCTGCCCCTACGACTGCGGATTGGTGGTGCGGGTGGCCGCGTCCGACAGGGCAGGTTTCAAACCTGCCCCTACGATTGCGGATCGACGCCGCGGGACGCCGCGTCCTCGAGGGCGAGGGCTATCTCGTGCGCCACGTCCGCGTCCGGCTCGGCCGCTTGGGCGGCGCTCAGCGCCGACTGGGCCGCCGCGCCGCCGATCCGTCCCAAGGCCCACGCCGCGTGCGAACGCACAAGCGCGTCGTCGCCGGCCAGCGCCATCGCCAACGCTGGAACGGCCGCCGCGTCGGCCAGGTTGCCCAGCGCCACGCAGGCGTTGCGCCTCAGCCCCGATAGCTTGGCGCGCTTCATGGGGCTGCCCCGAAAGCGCTCGCGGAATCCCTGTTCGTCCAGCTCCAGCAGCGGGATAAGCTCGGGGGCGGCGAAGTCGCCGCGCTGGCGGAACGCGGCCTCGCCGCCGGGCCTCGCCTTGCGGTTGACGGGGCAGACGTCCTGGCAGATGTCGCAGCCGAACACCCAGGCGCCCACCAGCGGCCGCAGCTCGCGGGGGATCGGGCCGCGCAGCTCGATGGTGAGGAAGGAGATGCACCGCCGGTTGTCTATCACGTAGGGTGCGACTATGGCTCCCGTGGGGCAGTCGTCGATGCAGCGGACGCAGTTGCCGCACGTCTTGGCGAGCGGGGCGTCCGGGGCGAGCTCGAGGTCGGTGACGACCTGGCCGAGGAACACCCACGAGCCGTGCGTGGGCGTGAGTATGTTGGTGTTCTTGCCGAACCAGCCCAGGCCCGAGCGCGCGGCGGCGGCCCTGTCGTTCATGGGGCCGTCGTCGACGAACACGCCCGTCCGCACTTCCCTGCCCGCCAGCGGCGTCAGGGCGTCGGCGAAGCGGCGCAGGCGCGGCTTCAGCAGCTCGTGGTAGTCGTCGCCCCAGGCGTAGCGCGCCACCTTGCCGCGCAGCGGGCCGTCTTCTTCCGGCTCGCCCGTGTTGTAGCTGACCGCGAGCGACACCACCGACTTCGCGCCTTCGAGCAGGCTCTCGGGGCGGTTGGCCTTGCGGACGCGGTCCTCGGTGTACCAGGGCAGGCCGTCCATCAGCCCCTGCCGCACCCGCTCCACGGCGGCGCGCTCGTCGCGCAGGAACGGCTCGGCGGTTGTCACGCGCACGAGGTCGAAGCCCAGGTCGAGCGCGCACTGCTTGACGCGCGCCTTCAGGTCGGGCACGCCGGGCGCCCTAGCCGCGGCTGGCCGCGATGAACGACTTGATGACGGCGTTGAACTGTTCCGGGTGCTCGCGGAAGGGGTAGTGGCCGGAGCGGTTGAAGATGTGCATCTGCGAGTCCTTGACGTTGGGCAGCACCAGGTTCAGGCAGTTGACGCCGATGGGGTCCCACACCGCCGAGGGGTCTTCCAGGCCCCACACGACCAGCGTGGGGCAGTTCAGCTCGCCCGCGCGGATTCGCGCGTGGGTGTCGTGCTGCATGGCGACCAGGTTGGAGTCGAACTGGCCCTGGAGCTCGGAGTTCTTGGCGGTGGACCGCTGGACGGAATCCAAGGCGTCCATCCGAATCTTGCCCTCGGTCCACTCATCGGTGATGTGCTCGGTGCCGAACGAGTTCTGCGCGGTGAGGTACTTGGAAAGCTCCTTCGGGTCGTCGAAGTGGGGCGCGGCGTCGGCGACGTCCTGGTAGAAGGTGATGGGCTGCATGAGGGTGGCGCTGTCCACGATGACGATGGTGCGCACCAGCTCGGGGCGCTCGATGGCGACGCGGGCGGCGAGGTAGCCGCCGCGTGAGTGGCCGACGATGTGGGCGGGCGCGACGTCGAGCGTGGTGAGGAAGTCCATCGAGTGCTGGACGGCGGAGGCTATCACGTAGTCCTCGTCCGCCTCCGGGGGGTCGCTGTAGCCCTGGCCGGTCTTGTCGATGGAGAAGACGTGGAACGACTCGGCGAGCGCGTCGAAGTTCAGGAACCAGTCTTCGGCGCTGGTGCCGCCGCCGAACTGCCCGCCGTGGACGAGCAGCATGGTCTCGCCCTCTCCCGCTTCGAAGTAGCGGGTGTTGATGCCGTTAACGTCGACGAACTTGGCGTCCTTGTAGCTGACCATGGTGGTGTTGCCTCCTGTATGCATGTGCCGTTCGCGGGGAACCGAGGGCGGGCCGTAAATCCCGAGCGCCGCGTCTCCGCCGCATCGTGGTGGTTATCCTACCGCAAATGCCGACTTCGCGCAGCCGATGGGATGGCCGTGGGCCTGTAGCAGTCTGGTTGGAGGTGATGGGGAGGGCCGGCCCGAGCGGGTGCGGAGGGGCCAAAGGCCGCGTGTGGGAGAGGTTTTCGGAGAAATGTGTGACATTCTGGGTCATTTTGTGTCATTTCGTAGCTGGGAGCGTTGGCGGTCTGCGACGGCTTGAAACGCTGGAGAGACGGAATTGGGCATGGAAGTTACACAATGTCACTGAAATGAGACAGGTCAACGGGAGATCCCAGACGCCGCGTCTTCACCCTCATCCCTATATCGAGTACGGAGCTGGCTCTAACCTTCCCGCATAAAGGGGGAAGGAGCTCTTGGGTTGCGGGGCAGGTTTCGTGTGGAAGGGAGAGTAGCACGGGTGTGCGTCGCAATCAAGAGGGTCCGGGAGGCCGGAGATTGTCCCGGTTCGGAGGGCGCCACAGAGACGGCGGGCCTTCATCTGCGAAGCCTGCTCGACGGCGGTACGACGGCGGAGGGTCTTCACGGTGCGAAGCTGGATTGGGCTTGCGGCGGGGGGCACGGCGCTCCTTGTGATGGCAACTGCCTGCGGGGCCAGGGAGCCGGCTACTGGCGAGACCATGGGCGAAAACGATCCATGCGGAACCAAGTCATCGCCAAAGGAGGACTTCTTGATGCTGGCGCCCAACGGTATGGCGCGGCACACCAACGGGGTCTTGCACAAGTATCGCTCTCTGTTCTCGCGCCAGCCCAACGCAGTCCGGAACGATCAAGGGCTACTCAGGCACGAAGGCGTACACCCGGCTGGGACCATGGGCATTGTAATTCACGTCACGGAGAGGGTGGACCAGAAGACGCTGTCCCTCGAGGACCGGATACCGGACTGCCTGGAAGGCGTTCCCGTTCAGGTTATAGAGTCAGTGCCGGCGACCAGACCTTTTCCCCTGCTCGAAGAACAGGTCTATTGTCGCAATCAGTGGGAGGCAGTTAGACTCCCGAAGGAGATAGAGGATCTTATGCAGACCGACGCACGAAGACTGACAATTGAAGAAAGAGAGCGAAAGGACAGGGCAGTCGATCAGGTGTTTGCCCGCATCAGGGAGGTGTTTTCTGCCAACAGGGAGCTGTTCTCGCGCCAGCCCAATTTCCTCATGGTGAAATCAGGATTTGTAGGTACAGGCCTCCCTAGTGGTGCAGTCGGGATCGGCGTGAAGGTCCACGTCACCGAGATAGTGCCCAAGTGGGAGCTGCCACCGCAGGACCGCATCCCTTGTGTCATCGACGGGGTCTCCGTTGAGGTTACAACCGCTGTTCCCAGCGAGTACCTGGGCGGCGTGCGCAGCCGGCACAGGCCGCTGATGGCGGGAGTTGGAATCCAAGCCCCGGATATACGTGGCTTAGGGCACGCTTCCGCGGCAGCCGCAGATTCGTGGGCCAGGGGGTGTTCACATGATGCGGACTCATATGCTGCTTTCTTTGCACGGAACAAACGGGTGGAGGGTTTTCGTGGCGCGTATATGGTTGGGAATTGCGGCGCTGGCTGTAGCGCTGGCCGTGGCGATGGGCTGCGGCACAGATGGACCGGCGAGCTCATAAGGAAAGAGCGCACTAAGCGACGTGCCGCTGGCGACGCTTCTCTATGTCGGCTTCGGATTCGAGCAGGGTTATCCGTTCGAATCGGTCGGCGGCCTGGGCTCCACGGGATGGAACGTCATTGGGAACGACACTCTGTGGTCCGGCCTGGTGGTCTCTCAACCGGAGATCGATTTCTACAAGTCCAAAGACACGAACACGATCGCCTGGCAGCTGGAGCATATGAGCAGTGCCGGAATCAGCGTAATCTTCATTTCGTGGCAGGGTTGGGGGGACGACAACCTGGACGGCGTGATAGAACCGGGCATCAGCGTCGAATACGATGCCACCGCAAAGCTGGTTCTCGACTACATCAGGGAGAACGATCTCCCGTTCCGGTTCGCCATACTCTGCGAGGACTTCCCCGGAAACTTTCATGGCATCTCCCTGCTCGACCTGACAGACCGTCAGCGGCGGATGGTTATGGACCACCTGTGGGGGAACTACTACGGCCCCGACGCCTACGGAGACATCGCTTACCACTGGGACGGGAAACCGCTCGTTGCCGGGGGAGCAAACACCCCCGGCCATTGGTGGGAGGCGCACGGCTTCAGCGATCCTCGATTCGAGCTGAGGGAGATTTACGACAAGCCGGAAGACGAGGATGAGCACTGGGCGGCCGCGTACTACACGCCTCCCCCGTCCAAGCTGCCGGGGCCTGAGAGTGTTGTGATGATGTGGCCGCGGCATGACGGGCTGCTGCCGCTGCTTGCACAGAACGCGCCCTGGGTCACGCAGGAAACGATGAGAAGGGTCGATCCTCTCGGTGAGGAAGGCGTCTATGACCAGGCATGGAAAGAGGTGATCGAGTACCCGCTGAGGTCTGACATCAGGCTCATCTGGCTCTGGATATGGAACTCCTACGCCGAGATGACCTACGTGGAGCCGGACTCAGGTCTCGGCCCCTACGCCGTGGGGGACCTGTACGTCAGAAAGACGGCCCACTACGCCAACCTGTTCCGCGCCGGCCTGCCGTTCGAGTATTTCGACGACGCGAACTGATCGGCGGCTGATGCGAGTACCCCACTCGGCCCCTCGCCTGCGGCGGCGGTGACGGCGCTCGGCAGGCGCAGCATGGGCGCAGCGAACACCCCCTTCCCGCAGTGGCCGCAGATTCGTGGGCCAGGGGGTGTTGACATGATACGAACATGCGTACTATCGTGATTTCACGGAATAGACAACGGAGGTGGGGTATGGCCCACGGATGGCTCGGACTTGCGATGCTGACGTTGCTCCTTGCCGCAATGTCGGTGGCCTGCGGCGATGCGACGACAGGGGTACAGGAGCAGAAAGCGGCGACCGAAGTGGCCGTAGCGGTGCAGTTCTATCCTACTCACGGATTTCAGCAAGCTGCCCCGTACGAGGCCACCGGCGGAAGGGGAACGACACAGTGGAACGCCTATGGGCCGCCCGGGGTTGATCCTCCCAGCCCCTGGTCCGGGTTCGCCCAGACGTGGCCTGAAATCGGGTGGTATGCGTCCAAAGACATAGAGACCATCAAGTGGCAGGTTGAACAGATACAGAGAGCAGGAATCGACACCATCATCATTTCATGGCATGGATGGGGAGACCCTGGACTTGAAGGCAATGTCCATCGGCCCGATCTGGGGAACGAGTACCAGGAGGCCGCGAGGGTGATGCTGGACTACATCAAAGAGAACCACATCCCTCTGAAGTTCGCCCTCTTCGTTGATGCGTTTACCTGGCACATCGGTGGCAGACCGCGATTATCTACGAATGACCTGACGGACACACAGCGGCAGATGGTCACGGACTATGTGTGGGACAACTTCTACGACCCATCAGCGTACGGCGGCATGGCGTTACAGCTGAAAGGGAAACCCGTGATATTTGGCGGTCCAGATGTGCCGGGTGGCTGGTGGGCCAATCACGACTGGAGCGATGACCGATTCACTCTGATCGAAGTGTCCAGCTATCACATAGATGAAGACGGGGATGGAGACGACTGGACTACCGCCTATATAGGCGACGACCCGCCGTCCGACATTCCGGGCGTAGATGGGATTGTGAGCATCTGGCCGAGAAGCAGCCCCATCAACGCCTATGTCTCGAACATGCCGGGGTTCGAGTTCCTCAACCCCCCAATAGGAGGAAGCCCCAATCAACCAGTGATCTTCCCAGAGGTCGACCCGATGGGAACGGAAGGGAAGTACGACGAGGCCTGGCGCACAATCATCAAGCACCCGCAACGTTCCGAGATAGATCTCATCTGGCTCTGGTATTGGAACTCGTACTGGGAGATGTGCTACATCGAACCGGACTCGGGAATAGGCGCCTACGCGGTGGGCGACCTGTACGTCAGGAAGACGGCCCACTACGCGAACCAGTTTCGGGCCGGACTACCATTCGAGCTCTTCGAGGACGCTACAGTCAGATAGGAGACTAACATGCCTACGAAAGAACAACTGTTAACTGGAATCAATCTGGCGAGCAAGTTTGCGGTGCGATCGGCTGGCCCCGACCTGAAGCCGAATCCGTCTGCAGGTGTCATAGAGGAAGACTGGAGCACGGTCATTGGTGGCCAGAACATTGGGGACGCGTCGATAGTCTGCGTCGTTCCTGTTACAGGCACTGTTGGCAGGGGAACTCCGGTCACGGACCAGATGGGCGTCACTTATACGCCCGTGCGCTTGCGCAACGGTCTGCCTGCCTACAAGTACTTTCAGCCTAACAACGATCACTACGCGGAAATTATGAGTAGCCGGCTGACCCATTCGCGCTCAACCTCCCCCAAGACAACCACCGGCTGGGTGAGGTTCAAGTTTATTGATAAAGAGCAACCCGCCGGCTCCCAGGACATCATGGAGTTGGAGGTTCGGAAGGTAACCAGATGGGGGGCTTCTCTCACGGCGCCTGAGTTCGAGTACCAGGCGAAGGTGAACTCGTACGGCACAGGGTTCAGCAACGCCCGCGCGGTCTTTCTACCTGACCGCCTGATTGAAAACACCACATGGGCAACTGTGTGGAAGTCGAACTCGAGTTCGACAGACCTAGGCCCTACCTTTCCCCAACGGGCTGCTGCTGTTCCGGGCCTAGGCCTCATGACTATGTTGATGCGAACAGCCACCGTGGTTTCTTCTGTCGACGGTATCGCAAACATAACCCAAGGGATCCAGAAGTTCTACGCCGAGAACAACGTGCCCCTGGAGTTGTTTGAAGGGTTAGCCGGATACTTCGAAAACTTTGGCAGCGACGTTCATTTCATCCATTCCGAGGAAGCATTTCAACATGGCGAGAAGACGCAAATAGAGCGTCCACGTTATGGCTGGTGGTGGTGGCCGACCCGTACTGGTTTGCCGATGTCCCGTCGTCTATACACCACTCTTCATTGGCCATGGAGAGCAGGCTCTCGATCCCTCGAGGCTCTGTACTATCTGTTCAAGCACGCTGATACCGTTCCACCGACTACAGAGTCTGGCGACGACGGCATACGTCACTGCTACGAATGGCTCAAGGATTTTGGGTTTGATGGCTGGGGAACATCCCGTTTGTTCCTTGAAGGACCTCTCGGCGACCTCACCAACTGGGGAGAGCACACTCCATTCGTCAGGGACCCCTTGGGGCAGCTTGTGCAGACCGCCCATCCGTTCCCAAACATCGCCTCACACCCGCCATTCCCCTTTGGGCATCACCTCATTTATTGGGGAGACCACCTCTTGCGTTTCGCCATAGTCTGCGGCTGGCTGTACCCCGTCTTGCGCTGGCAAGGTGACACTGCGAGGGCCAGTGAAGTGAAGAGATGGCTACTGAAAGCAGTTGACGTGCTCCTCTCTCTTCAACTGCCGTGGGACGGTGTCTTCGTGGATGATCAAGGGGAGGAGTACTGTCAGGTCGATCACGCAGGTGGCCTAACCACAACGTACCGGATTGTGGATGGTGTCCCTCGAGCCTGCATTTATCCAGCCACTCTAGAACAGTGGGCTACGCGCCTGGGTGGTGCTGTTTCTAGCGCTCAAGCTCAGCAGGGACTAGTACCCAGTGCACTCACAAATCACTACGAGTTGAGCATCGGCGTCATTCTGGCCTTTGCGCTCGCCTATCACGTAGTCGACGACGACCAAGTCGTCACTCCAACCAACTGGCCGCCGGTTACCGACGCGGGAATCGACCAAACGGTAGCTCCCGGCGCGAGCGTGACGCTCGACGCATCGGGGAGCACAGACCCCGACGGCGACACGCTGACCTACGCCTGGACGCAACCCGCGGGTCCTAGCGTCACGCTGAGCACCACCACAGCGGCCAGCCCCACGTTCACCGCGCCGTCGAGCGCAACCACGCTGACGTTCCGCGTAACGGTCACGGACGGCAGGGGCGGCAGCGACAGCGACACGGTGACCATCCGAGTGCGGTCCTCCGGCGGCGGCGGCGAGTAAGCCGAATCCGACTAGAGGGTTTCTAAGATAGAAAGACCAATGCAAAGGAGAGTGAAGACATGGGAATACCGATACTGACCAGCGAGGGGGTCGTAGGACAAAGGTGGATAATCGACGACTACTTTCAGGCGGGGGAGACGCTCTACTGCGGGGACGTGGTCGTCATACGACAGCAGTCCAACAGCGCCAGGCTTTACCGCCCTTTGGCGAGCCACGAGCAGAGGGCCATCGGGATCGTGCACACTCCCGCCGCCAAAGAGGTGGGAGACCAGATGGCGACCTCGGGGGACTTCGTCGCTGTGGTGACGCACGGGATAACGAAGGCCTTCTCAGGGGAAAACATGGGGGTTGGAGACCCGGTGGCTTCGTCCACCGTTCAGGCGACGCCTTCAGGGAAGAGCAGGATGTCGACGATCGTCAAAGCCGACGCCCAGGACCCTTACATAGTGGGAAGGTGTCTGATGCCTATGCTGGCAACTGACACCAACAAGGCGGTGGATGTTCTGGTGGACCTGGCCGGGCCCAAGGGGGACCGCGGACCGCAAGGGGCACCGGGGCTGGCTGGGCCGCAGGGCGGGCAGGGGCTGCCAGGGCCGCAGGGCGAGCAAGGCGAGCAGGGGCCGCCGGGCGCGAATGGACAGGACGGCGAGGACGGACAGGACGAAGCCCCAGGGATACAGGGGGAGCCTGTGCCCCACTACGGGGAGTCCGACATGGACCGTTACCTGCGAGTCGGCAGGGATTCCTCGACCAGGCCGGCGCTGGTGTGGAGCACCGCGCCGTCGGTCCAGGGGCCGGCAGGCCCGCCAGGCCCGCTGGGTGGACCAGGCTCCAAGGGCGACAAGGGTGACCGCGGTGAACGGGGACCGACTGGCCCAATTGGACCTCGGGGTCCGCAGGGCCGGACCGGCGCTCGAGGCACTGCCGGAAGCGATGGATCCGATGGACGCGACGGGTCCGACGGCCAGGACGGGTCCGACGGTCGGAACGGACGCGACGGGGCCGATGGAGCGCAAGGCCCGCAGGGGCGCCAGGGACCGAAGGGCGACCGCGGTGACCGGGGTCCGCGAGGCTACACCGGCGCCCAGGGCGGTCCGGGCGAACAGGGCCCTCCCGGATCGCGGGGGTCGCAGGGGCCGCGAGGGCCGAAGGGCGACACAGGGCGGCAGGGCCCCACGGGCACGTGCAGCTGCGGCGGGGGTGGGGACGGTGGCACCCACGAGTAGGAGCGATAGAAGAAAGATAAGGAGGTGAACAATGAGCCCGACCGATAGCACACCGGCGCCAGGCGCTGAGACGCCATCCACCGGCACGCAGACCACCCACAAGCACGCGGTCTCGTCCGCGGACCGGGCGGTGGTGGTGGGCAAGTGCCTGAAGGCCGTCACCGCGACCAACGAGGAGATCGAGGTGTTGGTGGACATCGCCGGATAGGCGAACCGGGGCTGCCCCTTCCGTGGAGGGGGCAGCCTTCTTCGTGGGGATGGGGGGGGTGGGGGCGTCAACCCAGCGGGCGGGTTTGAAACCCGCCCCTACGTTTGCCTGTCGAGGGGGAAGGGACTGCTGGCCTCCTAGATTACCATCAACTCTGAGGTGGGCATGAAGGTTGTTACCCACTCGGGGCCGTCCTCTCTTATCACCACCACGTCCTCTATGTGGTAACCCTCGCGGCCGGGCCAGCGCACCCGCGTTTCCACGCTGAAGACCATGTTGGGGCGGAGCTCGGTGTGCTCGTCGGCCGACAGCATGGGGGCCTCGTGGATGTACAGCCCCACGCCGTGGCCGGCGAAGGCCAGGCCCTTGAAGGGGATGTTCACGCGCTCGTAGCCCTTGGCGGCGACGTCGAAGACGTGGGCCGCCGTCACGCCGGGCTGCATCGACTCGATGGTTTCCTGGTGCACCTCGGCCAGTCGGGCGTAGACCGACCGCTGCTCCGGCGTGGCCTTCCCCAGCACCGCGGTGCGGCCGATGTCCGAGTAGTAGCCCGAAAAGTAGCCGCCGCAGTCCGTCTTGAGCAGGTCTCCCTCGCGAGCAACGAAGTCGGTAGGATCGGGGTGGGCGTGGCCGGTGTTCGGACCGACGGTGAGGTAGAGGAACGCGGGAAGGTCGGCGCCCGCCTGCAAGATGTTGGCGCCGAGCCGGTTGACCAGGTTGCGCTCGGTGTCGCCGGGCTGGGCGGTGGAGTAGGTGGACATGAGGGCGCGCTCGGTGGCGACGGCGGCGCGCGTGAGCAGCTCGACCTCGGCGGGCGTCTTCACCATGCGGGCGCGCTCGAAGAGCTGCTCGCACGGGGCGAGCTGGGCCTCGGGCATGGCGCGGAGCAGCTCGCGGTGGAAGTCGGCGGACAGGTAGCTGGGCTCGATGCCGATGCGGCCCGCGCCCAGGCCTCGCTCGCGCAGCACGTCGGCCAGCACGTCTATCGGCGATTCGCGGTGCTGCACGTAGCCGCGCACGTCCCCTATCCAGGACTTCTCGCGCACGTAGCCCTCTTCGTTGGTGGCCACGATGAACGTGGGATCGCCGTCGCGCGGCCACACCACCAGCGCAAGCCTGTCGCGTATGGTGCGCTGCGTCCACAGCAGGACGCCGGAGGTGTACGGCACGTTTTCCGGCGACATGGCGACGATGGCGTCGAAGTCGCTTGCGGCCACTTCTCGGCTGAGCTCGTCCAGGTTGCCGAGGATGTCGGTCATGGTGTGTTCTCCCTGGTGGGTGTTTGGAGCCCTAACGGGCGGGTTTGAAACCCGCCCCTACGCGAGGTGCATCCGACGCCCAATTTTTCGTTTGGCGCGCTAGAAGCGGCGGGACGAGACGCGGAATGATTGGGCGACGGTGGCCTTGAGGATGTTCACCACGTCGAGGGATACGCTTTCGGGCGTGCCGTCGCAGGTGGGGGTTGTCATCACCGTGGCACCGTCGGCGCAGCCCATGTTGGCGAGGTGGTGGAGCACCCTGCGCTCGGCCGCGGCGTCGTGCATCATGTCCTGGTTGTCGTTGACCATCGCCAGAGCGGCCTCCAGGCCGGAGATGCCCCAGTTGGACGTGGCGGCGACTATGAGCGCGTCCGATTCGACCACGCTGACTATGCCGTCCTCGCAGGGGCAGCGGCAGGTCTCGCCCCAGTTTACGATGCCGCGCGTCTCCTCGAAAATCGAGCCGAAGCCTATCTCGTTGCCGCCGTCGCCCACCGACACGGTGAGTATGCCCCGCTCGCGGGCCACGTCCACGATGTGGTCCACCTTGCACCTGTCCTGCGGCTCGCGCTCGGTGCCGCCCGCGCTGTGGTAGCGGCCCTTGCGGTTTCGCCCCAGGCGCTCTGAGGTCACCACCAGCGAGAAGTCGTACCTGTCCATCAGCTCCTCGGCCGCCCTGCGGCTTCCCTCGTGGTCGGTAATGGGAAACTCCACCACGACCGCGGTGTGGTCGCGCTCGATGGCCTGCTCGTAGGGCATGGGCAGCAGCCCGACGGCGCGGCACGCCTCCTCCATGAGGTTGACGAGCGGCGGTTCGTTGGCAAAGAAGGGCTTCGCGCCCAGTCCGAGGTCAAGCGACAGGGCGAGCGTCGCGCCGCCCGGCGGTCCGTCCATCTCGCCGACGGGAAAGTGCAGCGGGTGGTAGCTGCCGGTGAGGATGAGCACGTTGTCGTCGCGCTTCACGCGCTCGGATATGAGCTCGGCGGCCAGCAGGCACAGGGGACGCCCGAACCTGGCGCGCGCAGCGTCGTACATCTCCACGGCCTTCATCGGCTGGAACATGTTGCCGCGTGACTTGCCGACCGGCGTTGTCACCAGGCGGTCTATCACCTCTCCGTACTGCTCGAGGTCGGCCTGCGGGATTGTTGGCATGGGGTTTGCTCCTCGTGTGCGTATTGGGTCGCCAGCACGGGCGGGTTTGAAACCCGCCCCTACCGTAGGCTACGGCGAGACCCGTCATGCGCCGCGGCCCGTGGCCGTTCGCCAACGACCTCTACGCCAGGACCGGATGACGCTGGCTCCAGTCGTTGGCTTGCTCGTAGGCGTGAGCGGCCTGGAAGATAGTCTCGTCCTGGTGCATCCGGCCGCTGAATTGCAGGCCCAGGGGCAGGCCATCGCTGGAGAAGCCGCAGGGCACCGAGACGGCGGGAAGACCGGACATGTTGAAGGTGGTACTGTTGTTGCGCACGGCGAACACGCCGCGCACGACCTCGCCGACCGTGGTTATCCTGGTTTGCGTGGCCTCTATCGGCGGAGCCGGACCCGACGTCGTGGGCGACACCAGAACGTCCACACTCTCCATCAGCTTGAACATCTCGCGGCGCAGCAGCGCGCGCGCCCGCTGGGCCTTGCTTACCATCGACGCCGGCACCAGGTTGGCCAGCAGCAGCCGAACGCGTGTGGCGTAGTCGTAGTCGCCGGGGCTGTCGAACAGCCGCTGCTCGTGCAGCCTGGGGTTGTCGACGTCGCAGAGGGACATGTAGATCGCGCCGGCGTACTCGACGATGGGGGCCGACACCTCGTCAACGATGGCGCCCATTCCCGCAAGCTGCTCCGCGGCCGTCTCCACGGCCTGCCGTGTCTCCGGGTGCACGCCCTCGGCTTGAGTCAGCTCGCGCAGCACACCAACGCGAAGGCCCTCGACACCCTGCCCCAGCCTGGACGTGTAGTCCGGCACTGGGCGGCGCGAGGTGAGCCTGTCGTTCTCGTCCCGCCCGGCGATTGCTCCCAGCATCCAGGCGCAGTCGCGCACCGTGTGGGTCATCGGGCCGGCGGTGTCCAGCGACCACGAGAGCGGCACAATGCCGTGGCGCGACACCGTGCCGCTGCTGGGCTTAACGCCCACCACGCCGCAGAACGACGCGGGGTTGCGTATGGAGCCGGCGGTGTCTTCGCCGATGGACGCGGTGGACAGCCCGGCGGCGACGGCGATGCCGGAGCCGCTGCTGGAGCCGCCGGGGCTGCGATCGAGGCTCCACGGGTTGCGCGGCAGGCCGTAGGTGTGGGCCAGCGTGCCGCCCATGGCGAACTCGTTGAGGTTCAGCTTGCCGAGAAGCACGGCGCCCGCGGCGTCCAGCCTCTTCACGATGGTTGCGTCCTCGTCCGGGACGAAGTCCGCGAGGATGCTCGAGCCGGCCGTGGTCCGGACGCCCCTGGTGTACACCTGGTCCTTCAGTGCAATGGGGATGCCGTGCATCGGGCCGCGGTACTCGCCGCGGGCGATGGCGTCGTCGGCCTCTGCCGCCGAGCGCAGCGCCTGCTCGCCCGTCACGGTTATGTACGCGCTGAGCCGCTGATTATGCCGCTCGATGCGCTCCAGGAAGGTGCGCGTCAACTCCAGCGACGACACCTGCCTCTCACGGATTAGTGGGGTGAGCCGCTCTATGCTGGCAAACGCCAGATCTTCAGCGTTCATGCTAAACGTCCTCGGGCCGCGAGACCCACGTCACGGGGTCCACGCCCTGCCACTCGAGATTGTCGATCTTGTCCATCGTCCAGAGCAGCCCATTGAACCGCGCGGCCACCTCGTCCAGCTCTTCCGGACCGACGGGCACGCCCAGGATGTCGGCGATGGTTTGGATGTCTTGTGCGGAAAGTTCTTTCATCTCGCGTTCCTGTCTAAGATTGTGGGGCCGGGTTTGAAACCCGCCCCTACCGAGGGCCATTTCGCCGTCCTTGCCACCCCCTACACCGGCCTGCCGCCCAGGCCGCGCAGGCGTGGGTCGAGGGTGTCGCGCAGGGCGTCGCCCAGCAGGTTTATGCCCAGCACGGTGAGGCTGAGCGCGAGGCCGGGGAAGAAGAGCATCCAGGGCGCGGAGCGGACGTACTGTTTCGCCTCGCCTCCCAGCATACCGCCCCAGGAGGGTATGTTGAAGGGTATCCCCACGCCCAGGAAGCTGAGCGTCGCCTCGGAGACAATCGCCAGGCCCAGCAGCACCGACGCCATGACAATTATGGGCGCGAAGCTGTTGGGCAGGATGTGGAGCATGGTGATCCGCAGGTCGCCCGCTCCTATGGCGCGCGCGGCCTCGACGAACATGCTCTCCCTGAGCCCGAGCACGGTCGAGCGCACGACGCGAGCGACGACGGGAATGCTGACTATGGAGAGCGAGACGATCACGTTCGCCACCGAAGGGCCGAGCACAGCCATAAAGGATAGAGCCAGGAACAGCGCCGGAATCGCCAGGATGATGTCCATCATGCGCTGCAGGGTGTTGTCCACCCAACCGCCCAGGTAGCCGCTGACCAGCCCAATGACGGTGCCGATCGCCACGCTGATTATCACCACCGAGAAGCCGACCAGCATGGAAATCTGCGTGCCGATTACCAGGCGGCTGTATATGTCCCTTGCCAGGTTGTCGGTGCCGCACCAGTAATCTAGCTGCGGCGCTACCTGCCGGGCGCCCGAAAAGCTCTCGTAGGGGTCGTGCATGGTGAGCAGCGGCGCGAACACCGCGACGAACGTCATCAGGGCGAGCAGCAGCGCTCCCGCCACGCCCAGCGGCTTGCGCGAGGCGAACCGCAGGCTCACGGAGGCAATGCTCGCCAGACCGGAGCGGGCGGTCGTCGCGCCGGTCTGCGCGTCGCGGTTGGTGCCGCCTGCCGCGTTGTGAGTTTCGTTGGCCATTGGCGTCTACCTGACTCGTATCCTCGGGTCCAAAAACCCGTAGCTGAGGTCCACCAGGAGGTTTATGGTCACAAACGCGAAAGCGATTATGAGGATGATGATCTCGACGATAGGATAGTCCCTACGCTGGATCGACTCTATCAGGAAGCGGCCCATTCCGGGCAGGCTGAAGACCGTTTCGATGACCACGGCACCGCCCATCAGGGCGCCCGCCTGCAGGCCGAACAGCGTGACCACCGGCAGCACGGCGTTGCGGAGCCCGTGGCGGTAGACCACCAGCGACTCCACAAGGCCCTTTGCCCTGGCAGTGCGCATGTAGTCCTGGCGCAGCACCTCCAGCATCTGGGCGCGGGTCATGCGCGTTATCGCGGCGTTGTTGAAGTAGGCGATGACAAGCACCGGCCACGCCAACGTTTTCAGGTTGGTCAACGGGTCGTCCCAGATGTAGACGGTGCCGAGAGGAGGGAACCAGTGAAACACCTTCACGAGGAACAGCAGCACCAGCAGTCCCATTACGAACGTGGGGATGGCGAGGCCGGTGACCGAGAACACCATTATGGAGCGGTCTACCATCGTGTCCTGGCGCACCGCGGCGACCACGCCTATGAATACCGCCGACACCGTGGCTATCGCCATGCTCAAGAAGGCAAGCTCGAGAGTGAGCACCATCTTGGGCTTGAGTTCGTCCACTATCGGGGAGTTGAGGTATAGCGACGTGCCCCAATCGAGGGTTACGAATCGGCCCAGCCAGCTCAGGTACTGCGCATACATCGGTCGGTCCAGGCCCATGCGGGCGCGCAACGATTCGTACTCTTCCTGGGTGAAGGGGATGTCGCCGGAGCTGCCCGCCAGTATCAGAAGCGCGGGGTCGCCCGGCACGAGCCGCACGAGCACGAAGACGAGCAGCGACGCCCCTATCAGCGTGGGGATGAAGAGCATCAGCCGCCTGGCGAGGTATTGGCCCAAACGCCTACCTCCATCCCAAAGCTGGGGTGGCGGCCCGCGGCCGGGGACCACCACCGTGACTTAGGCAGAGGGCCGCGCCGTGCGCTTCCACGCCACGACCACGGCCCACTACCAAGATAGCTAATATATTGCCGCGCGCCCGCCGGGCCGCCTATCGGGGCGACCCGGCAACCACCATGAATACCTCTACTGCTTAAGCCACACGGACGCGAAGTTCGAGTGGTGCATGATGGTGTTCCAGGGAATGAATCCCTGTAGCTTGGACGAGTACACAAGCTGGATGTCGGGGCGTATGGCCCAGCTCGTGTTGAGGTCCTTGAGCTGGATGTCGACCATCTGTCGCAGCAGCGCCGCGCGCCTGGCGCGGTCGAGCTCGCCGCGCTCCTGCTCCCACAGCGCCGTGTACTCCGCCTTCAGGGCCTCGTCTTGCCAGTGGACGTTGGGGGACAGGTACACCTGGTCGATGAACGAGTCGGGGTCGGCGTAGCCGGTGTTGGTCTCCCATACGGTGGCGACAAAGTCCTGGTTGACGAAGGCTGTGATTCCGGCGCCCGGATCGAGCGCGCGTACCTCGGCGTTGACGTTGATGTCGCGAAGCTGGGAGGAGATGACCTCCGCAAGCTGCGGCGCCGGGAACACGCCGCTCTGAACCATGATAGAGACGTCGGCGCCGGCGCCGCCCGTCGCCTCTTCGACCAGCTGCTTGGCCCTGGCCAAGTCTTCGGTCTTGTCGGCGCGAATGCCCGGGTACTTCAGCCAGTCCTCCATCGACAGCATCCAGGTGTCTGCCCAGTAGGGATGGCTGGGCTGGCCGGTGCCCTGCCCGACAATCTCAATGAGCTGCTGGCGGTTGATGGCCAGGTGCATGGCCTCGCGGATCTTGACGTCGTTGGTGGTGTCCGCGTTGACGTTCATGAACCAGAACAGCGCTCCGGGCGGCACGTAGCCGTGGACGTTGAGGTCATCGGGCCGGGCGTTCTGGAGGTCGGTCGCCTCCTGCTTGCTGATGGCGGGGAAGCCGGAGTGGATCTCGATGCGGCCGGACTCCAGGGCGGACAGCCGCGTCGCGTTGTCTGGAATCACGTAGATCTCGATGCCGTCCATCAGAGGCAGACCCTCGACGTAGTAGCTGTCGTTGGCCTCGAGCTTGGTAACGTTGTTGCGCTGCCACTCCTGGACCTTGAAAGCACCGTTGCCGATCCAGTCGTTCTGGGTCAGGTCGGTAAGCTCGGCGACGGTGTCGATCGTGTCGGTCACGTGCTTGGGCAGTATGTGGAAGAACGGCTGCGTCCAGCAGGCGAAGTAGTTGACCGCCGGCTTCTCGAGGGAGACCTTGACGGTTGATTCGTCAATCTGCTCGACGCCGTCCACCAGCGCGTTGATGCACTTCAGGCGGCCAATGGGCATGTCGTTGGGCCGGTCGAGGATGCGCTGGAACGAGCTGACCACGTCGTCTGCGCCCAGGGCTTCGCCGTCGTGCCACTGGATGCCCTGGCGGATGGTGTAGGTCCACTCGGTGCCGTCGCCGCTGGAGTCCCACTTCGTGGCAATCTGGCCCGCTATCTCGTCCCTCTTGTTGGGGTCGACAGCCGCCAGGTGCTCGAACACGTTGCTGAAGAACATGAGCGCGGGGGTCGCGCCGTTGCGGTGCGGGTCGAAGTGGAAGACGTCGTAGGGGACGCTGGCGCGCAGTGTGCCTCCGCGCTCTCCGCTCATGGAGGCCGCTGGGGGCGCTGAGGTCGGGGCGGCCGGCATGGCGGTCGGGACCGCTGGCATGGCGGTCGGGGCCGCGGACACGGTCGTAGGGGCAGCCGGCACCGGTGTGGGCTCCTCTTCCTCTTCCGCCGCGCAGGCGGCGAGTGTCAAAAGCAGCACAGGCAGCGCCAGCAGCGCGAGAATTTTCATTGCTCCTGCCTTCATAGCGGTGATCCTCCTCTAGTCTGGGCGACACTGCCCGTGTAACGCCGATGGCGGGGGCCAACGGTCGGCAACCAGGCGAGCCGACGGCTGGCTGGGCGACGCCAGTATCAAGACCGAAATACCTTACACCCGCGGCCCAAGTGCGTCAACCTGAGACATGCCCCCGAGCGCTGGGCCGCGCCCCAACATTCGCGACGCCCGCCCGCGTGGACGGGCACAAATGCAGAGCGTATAATTTGGCTTCTGGCAGGCTGGCGCGCGCAGTGGGCCGGGGCTTCGGGGAAGTGTCGGAATTGGCAGACGAGCATGATTTAGGATCATGTGCCGAGAGGCGTGGGAGTTCGAGTCTCCCCTTCCCCACTAGACTTGAATACCGCCACAACCGGCAATCTCTATAACTGATGGACAGGCTAATGCCGTTGTGGCATATTCGTCGTGATCAGTTAAACCGAGTTCAACTCGCTCACGCGGAGTGCACTTACTGAGTCTAGGAGAAATACTTCGGACTCAAGGAACCATAGGGACAGGGTATTGCAAATGGAACACCCAGATCTGCCAATTCACGAAATGGATCGGAGGCACCCTGGGCTCACTCAAGCGATTGCAGAGCACCAGACTGAAGGTGCGCGTGTATGCCTGGATCGACGCCACAAATCTCCCGCGACGTTTCTGATAGAGGACTCTAAACGAGCAATTGAAAGTGTCGTGAAATGGACTCCTACAGACGAGCAAACCCAACGTGCCTGGGGAAATGAGAAATATGCCACGGAGCATGGGGCCTATGCCTGCGCGTTGGCCGCAGTCGAACTTGCCTGTGGCCTGATTTCTGTAAGTCGTGCGGAAACGGGGACTGGTGTCGATTTCTATGTGGCACCACCAGACACGTCCATCGATGACCTTGAGCATCATATCCGTCTTGAAGTGTCTGGAGTTGGCCGCGGCGACGGAGCAGCCGTTGCCAAGAGACTAACGGGTAAGCTGAATCAGGCCAAGAAAGGAAGCAGCAACCTCCCGGCAATTGCTGGGGTCGTCGGCTTTCCGACCAAGCAGATTCGTTTGGCACGTCTGGAGGAATCATGACCTGGCTTGATCATCATCGTCGTAGTGAGCAATACGCTTCTGAAGCGGAGATACTTGCCCACCGCAGTGAGAAGGTTTCTGCCCAGCGTGTTTACGAAAGAGCAGCGGAAGCCGAAGTTTCGGCACTTGGCGCGCTCGGATCTGACAAGCCGCGAACGTATGGCATTACCGCAGTTAGTGCTGTTGCACTCTACACCAAGGCCGCAAAGTGGCCCGAAGCCCGGGTGCTGGCGTACCGTTGCCTCGGCTCAGGGCTCCTACCAGAGTTTGCGTGGCAACAGATGGAAGATCTCCTTGACTCTATCAAGGTGCAGGAGTTCGGCATTAACGTCGCTGCTCAACTGTTGGTGTCGGCAAGAGGTGGTACTATCGTGGCAGGCGGTGCTCCCTGGGATGTAGTTTTGCCACAAATGCAGAGGGTGGTTTCGCTGTTTCAGCGAACCACCGAGTTCATTAAGAGCGTCCCACACCGAAAACGCGGATTGCCTAGCAAGGACATTCAAGATTCATACAAGCCTTGGATCTTTCAAGCTGAACCCGGAAGCTATCAGTTTGCTGTTTGCTTACAGCACACGAGGCAGTTATCCATGCTTGACTATGACGTTCCATCGGAACAGGTTGTTGATCGCCTATTTGACATATTGGACGTATGTGTTACTTCGCCAAGTGTGAGAATGGCCGACGTCGTACCTAACGACGACTATGCAAAAACATTTCTCAAATTGATACGTGACTTGGCACCGAAAGAGAAGGGGAGTTTTTCTTATGTCGATGTCCAATCGGCATCAGCTGATCACCTAATCACCTTGCATGCTGGTGTTAGATTCAGTATTAGTAAGGCTCTTCGAGATAGACAAGCTCGCGTGCCGGATTCGATAGAGGAAGAAATCCACGGAGTTTTGCGTGCCTTGCATCTGAATCAGGATTGGATTGAGGTTGTTACCGATAAGGAGGGGGAGAGCCTCAGGATAGTTGGCGCAGGTGATGAGGTCGATGACAGGATAGGTCCAATGGTGAACCAACCGGTGTTGGTGCGAGTGGCGCGGGCAGGAGAGAGACGCACTTTCATAGATATCGAACTTGATGAGTAGACCGGCAGTTCAAACAGCTGCGCCTTGTGCCTGTCTCCTGTGGTGGTGAAGAAGACTGTGGAGTCCAACAGTGCGAGACATGCCGCATAGCTGACATAACCAAGAAGAAGACCTGCAGACGCGGATCAAATGCGCCCAGTCCCGGCCCTTGGAAGATCTACTGAGGTGCGGCGAGGCTGCGTTCTATGGACAGGTGAGGGAGTTCGCAAATGACTTTGGAGATTTCCGCTTGGGAACAACGTAGACGGCAACGCGCTTCCGTGAAGGCGGCGTACCATCGACTCAGAGACTGCGTCGCAGGCGAATTTGCGCCAGGATACTTCAACTCTCATAGGGCGCTGGCCGCTGAGAGGGGCGGTCTGGAAATGTGCGACGCTGTTCTCGGGCACGTTCTAGCAGTGCCGCCAGATGCAAGCACGGAGGTAAGAGCGCATGAACTGCTGAACCGAGTCTCTCGAGCCGTAGTTACCCAGGAGGTCGAGAATCGATGCCATAATTTACATGCAGCCTGCGCGCTAATGCTCGACGCTCTCTGTGTGCCTGTCGCAATGATTTGGGAACTATATACGATGTTACCCACGAAGCCCTAGCCGTACCGTGCCGCGCCGGAGTACCATTAACCCTACCATCAGGGAGGGTGCAACATGGTACATACGCCGAAGGACATCACACTTGTAGAGGCCGTGCGCCGATTCTCGGATGAGGCCGCGGTGGAGGCCGAGTTCATCGCCGCCCGCTGGCCCAACGGCGTGTGCTGCCCAGGCTGCGGCTCCCTCGACGTTCAGCCGCGCCCTACCCGCAAGCCGCAACCCTACCGCTGCCGCGATTGCCGCAAGGACTTCAGCGTCCGGACGGGCACGGTTATGCAGGGTTCCAACCTTCCGCTTGGCACGTGGGCTTTGGCGATGTTTTGCCTAACTACCAACCCGAAGGGCGTGGCTAGCACCAAGCTTGCCCGCGACCTCGGGGTCACGCAGAAGACCGCTTGGCACCTAGCCCATCGTATCCGCAAGGCGTGGGAGGACGGACGAGAGCCATTCGCAGGGCCGGTTGAGGTTGACGAAGCCTACTTCGGCGGCAAAGAGAAGAACAAGCACTCTAGCAAGAAACTACACCCCGGTGGCGGTATGGGCGGCAAGACGGCGGTTGTGGGTATGAAGGATCGATCAACGAACCAGATTGCCACCGCCGTTGTGCAGGTAGCCGACAAGCCTACCTTGCAGGAGTTCGTGCGGGATCGCATCGCGCCGAGCGCGGTGGTGTACTCCGACGAGCACAAGGGTTATGTTGGCTTAGACAACCACTTTGCGATCAAGCACGGCAAGGGGCAATACGTCGATGGGGACGTTCACACCAACGGCATAGAGAGCCATTGGGCGCTGCTCAAGCGCGGGTACATGGGCGTCTACCACTGGATGAGCGCCAAGCACCTGCACCGCTACGCCACGGAGTTCGCCGGCCGGCATAACGCGCGCCCGCTAGACACCATCTCCCGCATCCGTCAGCTGATGGCGGGCGCAAACGGCAAGCGGCTGCGCTACCAGGACTTGATCGCGTAACTAGGACGCGAGAAAACGTGCGATAATGAAGAGGCCCCGCTGGGTAGCTACTCCAGCGGGGCCTAGTTGCGAACATGCCGGTGTGGTGAAATTGGAAAACACGCGGTATTGCCATTACCGTGGTCTATTGACCTTGCGGGTTCAAATCCCGCCACCGGCATACTGATTATGTCGGGGAGTGGCGGCGGGCTATTCCTCTTTCTTGACGGACTTGACGAGCGCCTTGAGGACGTTCTCGTAAGTGTCGGGAATGGGGGGTATGAGCTTGGCCGGGCGGCCGCTCGGCTTTGCTTCCTTGTCGTCCATTCGTCCCTCCTCCTATGCTTGGTGGTAGTGTCGCCGCCCCTGCGGTAGCAACCCAGGGTGACTGTAGCACAGTTACGGCATTGTAGCATAAAAACCCGAATGGTAGCGCCTAACTCTTGGGTGTGTTACCCTGCGGCTTGCGTTCCGGCAAGTACGCAATTCGCCTAACTCGTATGCAGGCAGGTGGGCTCACGCCCCCTTCCGGGCATACGAACGGGTTGTACCTTGCCGGAACCACCCACCTACCGGAAGGGGGTTCCTTTATGTCAAGCTACGACCCGAGGCGCGATATTGAATACGACCTCACTATCAGGTCATCGCCGTCTTTGGGCGGATGGGAGCCCAAACCCAATCCCTACTCGGACAACCAGCGGATAGGCCGAGGCGCTTGGTGGGCGCTAACGCTCACATTAGTCGTTCCGGGAGTGTTTGCCGCAGCAATAGGCGGCACTTTGGGGTGGCTCGCTTGGGCTGGCCTCCAAACCGTCGTGAATGTCTTTCGCTACCACGACCTCGGCAAGAGCGGCTGGGCGGCGCTGATCGGCTGGATTCCCATAGTTGGGTTCTTCTGGATTCTGGTCGAGTGTGGGTTTCTCAAGGGCACTCCTAAGCATGTTTGCGAGGAGCGCTGTGGGTAGCGTGC
The DNA here is from genome assembly GCA_965262385.1 of Dehalococcoidia bacterium. GTDB lineage: Bacteria > Chloroflexota > Dehalococcoidia > Lucifugimonadales > CATOSD01 > CATOSD01. Next base: position 2,041,386 of record CBDHFB010000016.1, read on the forward strand.
AGCGGCGTTCCCCTCCGCGCCGTAGCAAACCGCGCCCGCCGCGCGTGTTCAAGAAGGAGGGTGGCGGCTCAAATGTCGGATGCTTCCTCTTGCTGTTGCTTATTGGTATACCGCTTAGCGCGGGAATATGGGCGATCTATAGCGGCTACTCCAAGCAGTACGGCACGCCCGTCATTGTCAAACAACTAAGCGGCGTTGGGGTCGCCATATCCGACGCCGTTGCCGTGGCGGACTCCCACGAGGTTGCGACGTGGATTGTCACTCTTACAGACGAAGAACGAGTAGCGGCGGGCTTGGCTCCGTTGCAACGCGATAAGCGCATAGATGCGATTGCACAAGCACATAGCGCGGCGATGCTGGCCAACAGGAAGCTGGATCATAAACTGGCCGGCAAAAACGCGAATGATAGGGCGCAGAGTGCAGGATACAATTGCCACCGCGCACTTGGCGGCGGTCGCTACACTTTCGGGTTGAGCGAGAACATTAGCATGCACGAGGGGGCTTGGCACTTCACTCCCGAACCTATGGCGCGCGATATGGTAGACGGCTGGATGGACAGCCCTGGGCACCGTGCGAACATTATGAACCCTATGAACGAGCGCATAGGCGTGGGAGTTGCCCAAGAAGGAGGGTTGTGGTACGCAACGCAAAACTTCTCTCAATGCCAATAGATGAGGTGTGCCTGCGTTGAGCCACGCGCTAGGCGTGGCTGGCAAGCGCGCCCGCTAGTCCCGCAAGCAAGAACGTAGCAAGCAAGAAGTAGAATAGTTGATTGTATGAGACTTCCCAACGGTGCATGTCAACCTCCCGTCCAGAGGCTGGACATACGGTGGGCAGGAATTGTACTCTGCCTTTGCCGGTGCATGTCAACCTCCCGGCACCTTGCCCCGGCGTTCTCGCGCCGGGGTTTCTCTTTCTGTTGCTTAGACTTGTTGCGCGTTACCCACTCCGCCAGCGCGCCAGCCGAGCGCCGCCGCCACTCCCAACACAACCATGACAATAACCAGCCCTACAAATAACTCATTCATTACCGTTCCTCCTTGTTAGGTTCCTTCCCATCGTACTGTGTAGCAGAGCTACCTGTCAACGCGCGCCGCTATTTTGACAGGTGGGAGGGTTCGGGTATAAGCTCTTTCGCGTTAACGTACCGGCCCATTGCCCTAAGCTGAGAACGCGATGAATCTGCCCAGTTTGAATCCAAGAGGCATGTTCGGCCCACAGCGCATCAACCGCAAGCGTTGGTGGCTGTGGGCACTCGCCGGCGCTGTCGGGTATCTGGCAACAGTCTTCCTCTGCGCAGTTATCGGGAACGTCCCACTCCTAACGGCAGCGCTGTGGGGCGGCGGCGTGGCATACGGGACATTCCAGTGGAACCTCGATGTCCGGCGCTACCACGACCTCGGCAAGAGCGGCTGGCGGACGATGGCGAATCTGGTGCCCATTGTGGGGTTCTACCTGATTGTCGTCGAGTGCGGATTCGAGAAGAGCGACCCCAACGAGAACCAGTGGGGCGCGCCCAGGACATAAGGCGCGCTAGGCGGGCGGCGGGTAAGACCGTATATAGTTCCCAATGATTTGGGGTGCGGTATACGCAGCGGACGAGGGAGGCCGCGCATTCTGGTTGAACGCAAGGGAGGGGCCGACCTTTCCGGGACACCGTCCTGGACACTCTTGGTTACTGACTCCATCGTGGCGCGTAGCGGACCTCGCGCTCGTACACCAATTCGATGTCCCCGGTGATTACAACGACATCAATGCCACACTTCCTCCCATCATTACAATCACCTCAAGCGAAGCGTCGGAGCCTGACGTCAACTGGTGGCGGTTGGAAGGTGGTGATCTTCTAACGTCGGACGAGTATGTCCAAGCGACTCGATATCATGACGTCATTGGGTGGAGTCAGCACCAGTCGGGACCTACGACCGTTCGGTATCTTCCCGGAGCGACAACTCTCCCAGTGGAAGCCGAACTGGGGGACATAAACATCAAGATCGGCGGTCTGTCTCCGAGAAAGTTTTTCGACCGGCACGCATCAGATCTCCTTCCGTCCTGATCGGCACTACTCACCGTTGGATTATCGGACAGCCGCACCTATCCGACCAGGCTCAAACCGCTCACTAGGGCAGGGACACAGGAAGCCGAGTTGAGGGACCCGGTGAAGCTTCTTGATATCCTCTGGCCTGCCGCGCCGCACTATCATGCCGGGGTTAAGGGCGTCGGCAGATTTGGAGAGTCCCCAGCCACATCTCGAAGGTGGTTCTGGCTTCAGTCAACTCTAGCCCACCAGTCTATGCCCGAGAACTGAAGGGCTCGGACTCTTCCGATAAGCACACGCTGGGCGGAGCGGAGTCCCTCTGGCCTGGCCAAGATTACGGGGTGGCCCGAAGAGGTCGTATGGGCCACGGCCGGCGAGGGTGGTCGGCTGCCGTTGTCTGCGGCATCGGCGGCGGCGTCCGTCTTCCGCAGGTCGGGCTGGCTGCCCAGAGCGCCCATCATAGTGCCCGACTGGTCGATACAGAGCGAGCGGCACTTCTGCGGCGCGGGCGCGCTGAGGGTCGTGGGCGGGCACGGCAACATGGAGATGGGTTGACGGCCAGGATGACCTGGACGGCCAAACCCGGATTCGCCCGAGCATGTATAATGTTGCCGCCGGCGGGAGCGCCGCGCCCTATCTCACTTAGAGGTCGACAATGGCGGTAGCCAAGAAGGTTCGCGAGTTCATGGAGCAGGGGTCGTGGATTCGCAAGATGTTCGAGGACGGCATCATCCTGCGCCAGGAGCACGGCGACGAGAACGTGTTCGACCTGTCGCTCGGCAACCCCGTCATGGAGCCGCCGCGCGAGTTCTTCGACCAGCTGCGCCGCATCGCCGACGACCCGACGCCGGGGATGCACCGCTACATGCCCAACTCCGGCTATCCTCACGCGCGCGCGGCGGTGGCCGCACAACTCCGCGAGGAGACGGGGCTGGACTTCACGGCCGACCACACGCTGATGACGGTGGGCGCGGGCGGCGCGATGAACGTGGTGCTCAAGGCGCTGCTGGACCCGGGCGACGAGGTGATCATCTTCGCCCCCTACTTCGTGGAGTACCACTACTACGCCGACAACCACGGCGGGTCCTGCCGGGTGGTGCCGCCGGACGACGACTTTCTGCCCGACCTCGCCGCGTTCGAGGCGAGCTTCAACGATAAGACCCGCATCGTGCTCATCAACTCGCCCAACAACCCCACGGGCGTGGTCTACTCCGCCGAGCTGCTGGCCCGGATGTGCGAGATCATCCGCGCCAAGGAGGCCGAGCTGGGCAGGGAGATATTCCTGGTGAGCGACGAGCCGTACCGCAAGCTGCTCTTCGACGGGCTGAGCTATCCGCACGTGTTCGGCCACCACGTGCGCGCCATCACGGCGACCTCGCACTCCAAGGATCTGGCCCTGCCCGGCGAGCGAATCGGCTACGTGGCCACACACCCCGAATACGAAGACTGCGCCGAGCTGATGGACGGCTTCGCGTTCGCCAACCGCGTGCTTGGCTTCGTGAACGCCCCCGCGCTGATGCAGCACATCGTGGCCCACCTGCAGTCGGTGACCGTCGACGTGGGAATCTATCAGGACAAGCGTGATTTCCTGTACCAGAACCTGACGGAGATGGGCTACGAGACGGTCAAGCCGCAGGGGGCGTTCTACATGTTTCCGGTCTCACCGGCCGAGAACGAGATCGACTTCGTGGACGCCCTCAGGGAGCGCAACGTGCTGGTGGTGCCTGGACGCGGCTTCGGGCTGCCCGGCTACTTCCGCATTTCGTACTGCGTGGACGACCGCACGCTGGAGGGCTCGCTGAAGGGCTTCCGGGAGGCTATGGCGCGGTTCGGGTAGGGGGTAGGAGAGGGACATGAACAGAGCCACTCTGCGGTCGGCGAACGTATCGCAAAGCGTCTTGGACGAGATAGTGAGGCGCATCGTAGAGGCGGCCGAGCCGGAGAAGCTAATCTTGTTCGGCTCCACCGCCCGCGGCGACGCGGGGCCGGACAGCGACTTGAACTTTCTAATCGTGAAGACGGGAGCGCACCGCCGCAAGCTCGGTGTAAAGATACGCCGCAGCCTGTACGGCGTAAGGGCGGCCATCGACGTGATTGTGGCTACGCCCGAAGACCTGGAACGGTACAGGAACAGCCACGCCTTGGTGTACAGGCCAGCCCTCACAGAAGGACTGGTTCTCTTTGACGCAACGTGAGCGCTTTGGCGCCGGACGACTCGCGCGAATGGCTGAACCGCGCAAGGAGCGACCTTGCTATGGCCAGGGCTGACGTCCCCGGCGTCTATCCGGAAGGACCTGTGCTTTCACGCTCAGCAAGCGGCGGAGAAGGCCGTCAAGGGGCTGCTAATTATGCACGGCGTAGGGTTCCCTTTCGTGCATGACCTGGCCTTTCTGTCGTCGTTGCTCGAAGAGACGGGCGAGGCTATCCCGGACGCGGTTCTCAGGGCCGCCGACCTTACCGACTACGCGGCGATGACTCGCTACCCGGGACCGTATGAGCCAGTTTCCGAGGAAGAGTGCGCTGATGCCAACTATGTTGCGGAGGTTATGGTGCGCTGGGTGGAGGGGCGGGTCGAGGTTGGTTTGTGAGGCAAGCGCGCTAGTCTCCCATCGAAGGGATAGCGGGAAGCCGTCACCCCCTGCCCCGTATCGAGTACGGGGCAGGCTCTAACCTTCCCCCGTCGAGGGCTTACAGGGGTAGGCAAAGCACAAAACCAGTATAAGAACTTGGAAAACGCATGGGGTTCTGGCATCTTTTTGTTAGCACACAGAAAGGTTGCCAGATACACCCATGCGCTTCCCATCAGAATGTTACCAGATGCAGCGGACTTTGGAATACTACATGCCGCACCTCAGAGAGTCTCAGCTGAGAGGGCTGGTGCTGTGGGTGTACGGCACGATTCTGGCCGGCAGCGGCTGTCAGAACGCTGTCGCCACGGCGCTTTTGTTCTTGGGCAGCTTCAACAGCATCCGCCAGTACCTCAGGGAATGGCTGTATAACGGGCAAGACCGAGCCAACCCATGCCGAGTGCAGTTGGACGTGAGTGCGTGCTTCGTTCCTTTGTTGAAGTGGCTGCTCGACTTGTGGAAGTCGGACAGAATGGTGCTTGCCATAGACCCGACGATGAAGGGGGACCAGATAAACTCTATCGTGATAAGCGCAGTCTACCGAAGCTGCGCCATTCCCCTTGCCTGGAGCATCATGCCGGCCAACAGACCCGGCAAGTGGATGGACGTTGTGGTGGACATGCTCGAGGTACTGTCCGAATCGATGCCCAAGCAGATGACGGTGCTTGTAATGTGTGACCGGGGGCTGAGGAGCCCGAAACTGTGGGATCAGATACGCTCTGCGGGATGGCACCCTTACATGCGGCAGTCTGTCAACACCGTGTTCTGCCCTGACGGGGGGACTCGGCTGCCAGCGCGGACACTCGTACCGGGTCCGGGTCACGCATACGTCGGGTATGGTACGGCTTTCAGGAGGCCGAGCATACGCCGCCGTGGAACGATGATCGTGGTCTGGGATAGAGACCAGGACGAGCCATGGGTGGTAATGACCGATCTGCTGCCCGAAGAAGCCGGAGTGTGTTGGTACACGCTTCGCTTCTGGATAGAACTGGGCTTCAGGATGCTCAAGGGCGTCGGATGGCAGTGGCAGAACACACGAAGGACCGACCCCGAACGGGTGTCGCGGCACTGGCTCACTTTGTCTGTTGCGACCATCTGGACGCTGGCGTATGGGACCAGAGTAGAGGACGCCATCGACCTGGGTGTAGCCCCCGGTCGCCTCAGAGCGCCGCCGAAATCTCTTGCGTCCAATCATCGAAGCGCAACAAGCAGGCCGAGACGAATCGTAAGCGTGCTGCGGCTGGGCGCAAACTGGCTGAGACGGCTGCTGCACAAGGCCAGACTCTGGCGCAGAGTCTGGCTGCTTCCCGAACCATGGCCAGAACCGCCGCCAGACATGAAGATCATCTGTCAGCTTGGAACCTGAAACACCAAATGCCTACCCCTGTCAGCCCGTCGAGGGGGAAGGGATTTGAGAGCGGGCGGGTTTGAAACCCGCCCCTACGAATTAGGGCGGCGGCTCTCGACGTCGCCGCTAGGCGGGGTCGGCTACGTTGAAGTCGTAGCCGTCGGGAAGCACGAAGCCGGGGTCGCTGTCCAGCAGACGGCGCCAGGCGCGGCGGCCAACGAGGTCGGCCTCGCGCACTATGGCATCCTCGTCCATCGTCAGCACCTTGCCGTCACGCATCAGCCAGCGCCCGTCGACCATCACCGCATCCACGTCCCGGCCCTGCCCCTGGTGCACGAACGTGGACACCACGCGGATGGTGGGCACAAGGTGTGCGCGGCGAGTGTCGACCAGAATCAGGTCGGCCTTGTTGCCCACGCGCAGCGAGCCGCCGTCCGGGATGCCCAGGGCGCGGTAGCCGTTCGCGGTGGCCCACTGGAACGCCTCTTCGGGGGAGGGCAGCCGGCCGTCGGAGCGGCGGACCCGTTCCATGAACATGCCGGTGCGCAAGACTTCCACCATGTCCTCGGCCATGTTGTCGGTGCCCATGCCGATGCCGCATCCGGCCGCCTCGAGGTCGGCCACGTGTGGGCTCAGCCCGCGCCGCGCGGCCATTGCGGAGTTGAAGGACACCCACGCGCCGGACTCGCCGAGGATGCGCTCCTCCTGGGGCGCCATGCAGCGGCAGTGGGCGGCAACGAGCCTGTCGTTGAGGTAGCCCAACTGCGCCAGGAACTCGGTCGGCAGCGCGCCTCCCCGGTTGGCCTTGACGTTATCGACCTCGCCCCAGAGCTGGTTCAGGTGGATAGTCGCCACGGCGTCGAGGCTGTCCTGCAGCTCGCGCAGCCGCACCAGCAGCTCGGGTGAGCACATGTCGGGCGCCCAGGCGGCCACGCCGACGTTGACGCGGCCTCCTTCTGTGCCGTGCCACTTGGAGTGAAGGTCGGAAATGCTCTGCAGGCCGTGCTCGGCGAGCTCCTGGTCGACCACGAACGGGCCCGGCTCGCCGATGTCGCCGTGGGCGCGGTCGGACGCCTGCTCGGCCAGCACGAACCGCAGGCCGCTGTCCACAATCTCGCGGGCGTACACGTCGATGTTGGCGGCCACTTCCATGACGGCGGTGGTGCCGCAGCGCAGCGCCTCCAGCGCGCCGAGCCGCGCGAGCACGGTGAGCTCTTCGGAGCTGAGCGGGAGCCTGCGGGGAAACCTGACCGGCGACGGGTAGGACGCCTGCTCGGGAAAGGAGTTGTTCTCGGTTATGCCGCGATTCTGGGTGAGCGTGAAGTGGGTGTGGCAGTTGGCGAAGCCGGGCATGACCGCCTTGCCGCGCCCGGACACGCGCTCAGCGTTCGGGAAGCGGGCCAGCACGTCCGCGGTCGGCCCAATGGCCACGATGGCGTTGCCGTCCACGGCGATTGCCGCGCCGTGGTAGACGGGGGAGTTCTCTTCGCCGGTTACGACTGTGGTGTCGTGGATTACGGTGGTCATGCTGGGTTTCACCCCCATCCCTGTATCGAGTACGGCTCAGGCGTCCAGGAGGCGCTCCAGTTTGTCTACGAAGTGCTCAACGTCGGTCAGGTATTCCGCGACCAGGTCGGCGTTGAAGGTGTTCTCGTAGAAGTTGACGTGAAGGTAGTGGGCGCTGCCAAAGAGCCGGTGTACGCCCAAGTCTCCGACCTCTTCGGTCAGGTCCGTGACGCTTGTCAAAAGGTGCCTATGTGCCGTGTGGGGCCAACCTCGGGCCTGAGCGGCGGCCTTGACCATCTGCGCGGCCGCGCCCCAGCCCTTCTCCGACGCCTGGCGAAGGTCGCCGGCGTCCAGTTCGGCGCGCGCCTGGGCCAGGAACCGGCGGCCGGCCTCACGGTAGGTGACGACGAGTGTAGTCAAGAGAGATCCTCCGTGGGCGTCATTGTACCATAGCGGGTGAATGCCGCCGGCTTGGCCTCCGTCCCTTCGGTACCCCCATCCCCGTATCGAGTACGGGGCAGGCTCTAACCTTCCCCCTGCGAGGGGGAAGGGATTCTTGGTGCTTCCACATCAGGGGGAAAGGGACTCTAGGCCTCTTCCTCTTCCAGCGCTGTCCTGGCCGCTTTGGCTATGTGCTCGAACTCGCGCAGCACGGCCTTGCTGGACAACACGGTCGGCCTGGAGGTGTCGCGGTAGTCGGCGCGGAGCTCAACGCGGCCCAGGAAGCGCAGGTCCATCTCCTCGGCCAGCTCCTCGCCTGCGCCCGAGCCGAAAATCTCGCCCGAGAAGTTCTCGACCACGCCGAGCACGTTCACCTTGAGCGTGCGGATCATGTTGATCGAGCGCATGGCGTCTATCTTGGCCAACTCCTGGGGCGTGGTGACCACGATGAAGCCGTCCATGTCGAGGGTCTGCATAACCGTAAGCGGCGCGTCGGACGTGCCGGGGGGCAGGTCGATGATGAGGTAGTCTAGTTCGCCCCAGTCTGTGCTCTGGAGGAACTGGTTGATGGCGTTGTGGACCATGGGGCCGCGCCAGATGATGGCCTCCTCTTCCTTCTGTTGGAAGAAGCCCATGGACATCACCTTGACGTTGAAGCGCTCGGAGGGGATCATGCGCTTGTCTTCGCCCACCTCGGGGGGATCGTAGATCTTCATGGCGCGGACCACGTTGGGGCAGTCGATGTCCACGTCCAGCAGGCCCACGGCGGCGCCTTGCTGCGCGAGCGTGACGGCGAGGTTGACGGCGATGGTCGTCTTGCCGACGCCGCCCTTGCCGCTGTAGACGCCAACCTTGTACTTGATCTGCGACAGGGCGTTGGCGATTGCGCGCCGCTGATCGAACTGGCGCTTCATCGCCTCGATGCGAGCGCGCGCCTGGGCGGCCTGTGGCTGGTTCATCGGCTGGGTTCTCCTAACTTGGGGCGGTTGTTCGCCGTTGGCCTCCTCACCCTGGGTGGGAGAGGATTAGATCCTGCCCCGTAATCAATACGGGGGTGGGGGTGGATCCGGCACCGGCGGACGGGTTTGAAACCCGCCCCTACGCCGGCGTCGTCCATGGCGCTTTGTTGCGCGCGCTGCTACGGGTGGTAGCGCGCCAGGCCATTGCGGGGATGCGATTGCTTGATTTGGGGGGGCGCTAGTCGAGCCCCAGCATCTTCTTACCGTCTTCGGTGATCATGTCGGGCGTCCAGGGCGGGTCGTAGACCAGCTCCACGTTGACGTCCTCCACGCCGTCGAGCTCGGCTATGCGCCACTCGGCCTGCTGGCCGATGTAGGGGCCCATGCCGCAGCCGGCGAACGTAAGCGTCATCCTCACCTCGACGTCGCCATCATCGACCTTCACGCCGTACACCAGGCCGAGGTCGACCACGTTCACGGGGATTTCGGGGTCGTAAACGTCCTTGAGGGCGTCGTAGACCTGTTCGCGGGTGATGTAAGTTTGCTGTGTCACTGCGGTACTCCTATGCCCGGATTTGGGCGCACGCCGCCCTTGTGGTGTTGTTCCCAATTCTAGCGTCGGCAGGTGCGCGTGTCAATTTGCCAGCCGGACACTTCTGCCACAACGTAGTAGCATCTTGCGCCAAATTGCCAATCCGCAGTTGGTGCACAATAACAAGACTGGGCATCTCCACCATCCACTGCGAGCCTGCCCCAGTTCAGCTGGCGGCACGGAGAGGGCCGGCCCGGGCAGGTGAGAGAAGGGCCGTAAGCCACCTGTGGGCGGGAAAACCGCGAAATCTGTCCCAATCTGTTCCATTCTGTCTCATTTCCTAGCTGGAAGCGCTACCGAAAAGAGATGGAATGAAACGCTGGCAAGACGGATTTGTACGCACAAGTTACATTATGTGACAGGAATGAGACAGGTCGCCGGAGGTCCCAATCGCGCCATCCGCGGCCGCCGGTTGGCGGGGTCGGTCCCTCGTCAAAGGGATAATAGCACGGATGTGCTCAGGGTTCAAGAGGATTCGCAAATACCCAAGTGTCTACTCCTGTCAACCATCGACAGGGGAGGGTCAAGGTGAGGTTGAAGCCCGATGCTGTTCCGCATTGGGACGTTTTTGCTGTGGCCAACCATATTGGCTGGCATCATCGCGCTGTGCGTAGTTGTCGGCAAGTTCATGATTGAGGGGGGCAGGGCACCGGACATCATCATCATAGGGATGGAACCAAACTTCTACGTGACGCAGTCGCCAATTGTACTTGCGTCTGCCGACGAGGTTGATTGCGCCCTAACAGGTTGCTGAAGAAAGGGTCTTGCTGGTTGGACTTAGCTGACCGAGTAAGCAGTAGCCACGTATTGGTGAGACCGAAGTGAGATTTGGTGCTCCGGCGACAGACGCTCCAAGGCCTCGTCGGCAATGATCTTGATGGTGCGGATGGGATGGTCTTGTGGGATTCGCTCGTCCAAGTCTACGAAAGCCAGCATCGTTGCCTGTGGGTCGCGTCTTCCTCGCATGATACGACCACCTCCTTTACGGTGTGGTTGTATCCTATCTCACAATATCGCTTTTCCGCAGCCTGCTAGGTTAGAATTCTACCCCTGCTCGTTCATGTGTGCGGCCCCCTGCGCCTTTCAGCCCGGACCGGGTGGGGGCGGCGCATCTCAGTGTCTATGTGTGTAGGCCTCTTGTCACAATGCGGAGAAGGCTGATACATTTCTGATGAACCAAGATCATATCGATAATCTTGAGAGCCTCATTCTGTCATATTGGGCTAGGTTGATATCTTGGGACGTCGGATGCTCAGGATCAAGCTCGTCGAAGCCGGTTCACCTGGGCTGGTAGTAGCGGCAGGCGGAGTTGGACTCAGGGCAGATTCCTATAAGGAGAAAGTGTGATGACAACAGAATTGCCGCCGGGGCAGAACGAAATAACATTTCAGCAGTTCTGCGAAGAGTGGCTGCGAGAGTTCACGGAAGAGGAAATGTCCCCCTTCGAGAAGGGATGGCGCTTCGCCTTCAAGATGGTCACTCAATGGCTGGACGTAAACGAAGACGATGAAGACGTAGTGATATGCGATGGCTCCGGTGATGGAGGCATTGACATTGCCTATCTGCGCCGATCCGATGTCGATGCTGTTGATGATAACGCGCAGGCCGGCCAATCCGTCGACGGCGACATCTGGTATCTGTTTCAGAGCAAATACGGGTCTGCCTTTCAGGGACGGGAAACGATCTTGACCGAAGGCCAGAAGGTTATCACCACCCTCACTGGCGGAAACAACCGCCTATCCGAAGCGGCACGCCAACTCTTGGGGCGGTTGGATACCTTTAGGCAGCAGGCATCAGAAAGAGATCGGATTATTTTGGTGTTTGCTACCGAGCGCGCAATGTCGGAGTCTGACCGGCAAGTATTGGATGATCTACGCGTTTTGGGGAAAGAACGTGTCGGCGGGTTGTTCGATGTAGAGGACGTGTCGCTGAACACTATCTGGGAGACCCGACCCACAGCGACCCAGCCTGTCCTTTCTTTGTCCATTAAAGGAAATTTTGTAGATCCCAGTTCTGGTCTGCGGGTTGGCACTGTTCCCTTGACCGACTTGTATGCCTTTCTGAAATCGTACCGAGCAAAAACAGGAAACTTAGATCAACTATACGAGAAGAACGTCCGTCAATTCTTAGGCGGCCGCAGGAAGATTAATCGTGGGATTGCCCAAACCCTTCAGAATAACCCGGAGATCTTTGGCCTCTATAATAATGGTATCACCATTGTGGTCTCCGATTTCTCAACTGATAGAACCGATGACTCCTGCACACTGTTTGACCCCTACGTCGTGAACGGATGCCAAACTACTAAGACCGTCTGGGAAGTACTGAGCCAACGTCTGGAAGCCGGCGGCACTGGAAACAGCACAGCAACAAGTGAATGGCGCGCTCGTGCCGAACGAGGTGTCGTAGTAACCAAGATTGTCAAGGGAGACAATGCACGCATCACCGACATCACTCGATACACCAATTCCCAGACAGCCGTGCGCGAGCAAGACTTTCTCGCGCTACGCGGTGACTTCAGGGACTGGGCCAGTGGTATGGCTGATCGCTATGGCATTTTCTTAGAAATACAACGGGGTGGATGGGATTCACAACGCGCATACCAAAAGTCTCATCCAAGCTCAAGACAGTTCATCGAGCACGCCAACGCCTTTGACTTGATAAAGGTCTATGGGGCTGGTTGGCTTCGTGAACCTGGCCACGCCTTCGGCAGGAGTGCGCCGTTCCTCCCCAACGGTTCAGTCTTCCGTCGTCTAACTGAGGCTGAACCGATCGATGCAGAAGACCTATACGCAGCATACCAACTGCAAGAGATGGCGAAACAATTCAACTTTGGACGAGGAGCGTCAGTAAAGGTAAGTCGACGTCAGACTAGATTTCTCTACTATTTCGTAGTTATTGAGTTGTTGCGAGACGTGCTAATCAGGGGAAGTCATCAAACATCGGCCAAAGGAATAACTAAGGCTTTTTACGCCCTGCTTCGAGATACTACCCAAGATGTCCTCCAATTGGTACTTGATGCTGCCATCGAGGTAGTTGACGACTACTTGAGACAGGACTCCGACGATTCGGTGTTCAAAGAACAAGAATTCGAGGGCGATCTGAATTCCTGGTTCAAATCAGAAAGTGTTGGGAAGGGTGGGGAAAGAACCTACCGACTGAATAGCCTGCTTACGATTCACAAAACTATATTTGGCAGAAGTGCTGGGTCTCAGCCATCGCCGCGGCTTTTGGTTAACCAAGCGATAACTAACGCGCACGCCTAAGCACCGACACATAGTCTCCGGGTCTGGAACAGGTTGTGGAAGCAAACCTGCTCTTGCAATCGGCCCGCCAGCGCTATGAGCTAGCCGCGCCCAGAAGGCAGCAAGCTTTGGCCTCACACATAGCCAACGTAGTATTTTGTTCAGTAACCTACAACTCCCCTCTACCGAGGGCAATCCCGCTAGCAGAGTGTTGGAAAACTCTTGGTAGCTGGTCTCATATAGCTGGCAGGGCTGGCGATTGACTTTCGAACGGCTTTAGCAGGCTGCGGAAAAACTCTGCTGTCTACACAGGGCCGAAAACTGTCCGACAATAAACGCCGTCCTATCGTGTGTTCTGAACGAATTATTCGGAGTGGACTATCACTTGCCGAATGCCGCCGAGACAGTTGAGGCGCCACACACTGCGGCTGAGCGCCTTACCTTTCTTCCGCAGCCTGCTAAAGTAGATCGCGACGTTAGTATGCGATAGCACTGGGCCATCCAGCCACCCCGGCCTCGGACCGCGCCCACCACCAGCGCGGGTTTGAAATCCGCCCCTTCAACTGCGGCAACCCGGCAATCTCTCCCCTGCCCCACCTCAAGAAGTGCCAGCTTGACGGCGGCGGCGCGCTCGCATACCATCTCTCCGATGTTCCTCGACCTTCATTCGCACTCCACTTCGTCCGACGACTCGCGCGCTACGGTGGAGCAGTTCGTAAAGTGGGCGGGCGTGATCCGGCGCAAGGGCTACCGGATCGACGGCTTCGTCCTGACCGAACATCGCAAGTTCGACTTCGACAAGGACTACGCGCAGCTCGGACGCGACAACGACCTGCTCATCCTCAAAGGCTCCGAGCTCGACACCAACTGCGGCCACTTCCTGGTCTACGGCGTAACCGAGGAGCTGGCTTCCCGCGTCAACTTCGCCGACGTCTCGATGGACGCGCCGAGCCTGGTGGAGGCCGCCCTCGAGTGCGGCGGCATTGCCGTGCCCGCCCATCCGGGGCGATTCGGCATCGGGCTGTACGAGTTCATCGACGGCGGCTCCGACTTCAGCGCCATCAGCGTCGTCGAGCACCTCAACGGCAGCAACCGGCCCGGCGAGCAGGAGCGCGCCGAGGAGCTTATCGAGCGGATGGGCTACAGGACCATCGGCGGCAGCGACGCCCACTCCGTCAGCGCCATCGGCGCTTGCATGACCAGCTTCGAGAATCCAATCGCGGACGTGGCCGACCTTGTGAGCGAGCTGCGCGCCGGCGCATACCGTCCCGTCCGACTGGAAGAGACGGCTTCAACTTGAGCGCCGTTTGCGCGCGCTAGATTCTTCGGCAAGCTCAGAATGACAGGGTGAGTTGACTCAGAATGACATTACGCGGCAAGCTCAGAATGACAAGGCGAGTTGAGCTCAGAATGACATCAACTCTGGACTGTTAACAGGAGACGACATGACCACCGACGCTGACATCGAATACGACCGCTCGCTGCTGGGCGTAGAGCACCCCGTGGGCACGTTTGAAGTGACCCAGGATATGATTGTCGACTTTGCCAGGTCCACCGGCGAGACGAACCCCGTCTACCTGGACGAAGAGCAGGCCGCTCAATCGCGGTACGGCGGCATAATCGCGCCTCCCACGTTCTGCAACATCTTCATATCCGGCGGCAAGCGGCCCGACCCGCAGATCAAGTTCGGCGACCTCTCCTTCTTCGCCGGACAGGCTATCGAGTCGCTGCTGCCCGTTCGCCCGGGCGACACCCTCGAGGCCGCCACAAGGCTCAAAGAGGTGTACGCCAAGACGGGCCGGTCGGGCAAGATGGTGTTCGCCGTGTGGGAGACCAGTCTCGCCAACCAGACTGGCGAGACCGTCGCGCTGGTGCGCGAGTCTTTCGTGCGCAGGAACAGGAGCAGGCGATGACGGCGCTCTTTTACGAAGACGTTGAGATAGGCGACGACATCGGCCCTGTCGAGCGCGTGGTGACCACTGAGGAGGTCGTCGCGTTCGGCGAGATCCGCCAGCAGGACACCGGGCCGAACCGCTTCAACAGCGCGGAAGTGGCGAAGAGCGAGGGGCTGCCCGGCCCTATCGTCCCCGGCGCCATGAACATCGCCATCATGTCGCAGCTCATAACCGGCTGGTCGCCCAGCGTGACCCTCAGGCTGCTGGACGTGGTGTTCCGTCAGGTCGTCCCCCACAACACGCCGCTGACACTGACCGGCATCGTCACCGACATGAACGTCGTCGACGGCAAGGGCCAGGTGGAGTGCGACGTGTTCATGCAGAACGAAGAGGGCACCCGTCTCGTCATCGCGAGGGCGGTTGCCGTGCTGCCTAACAAGAGCGGGTAGTTGCCCCTTTCGAATCCCAGGGGCGTCTGCGTCTGGCTTACGGGCCTGAGCGGCTCTGGCAAGACCTCCACCGCCGAGGCGCTCTCGGCGCTCATCGTCGAACGCGGCCGCCAGGTGAGCCTTTTCGACGGCGACGTCATTCGCAAACACCTCTCCGCAGAGCTCGGCTTCAGCAAGGAGCATCGCGACGTCAACGTGCGGCGCGTGGGATTCGTCGCTTCCGAAATCGTGCGCCACGGCGGTGTGGTCGTGTGCGCCCTCATAAGCCCCTATGAGGCGGTGCGCGACGAGGTGCACCACATGGTGGGCGACGGCAAATTCGTCGAGGTGTACGTGAACACCCCGCTCAGTGTGTGCGAGGCGCGGGACGACAAGGGGATGTACGGAAAGGCCCGGCGCGGCGAGATCAAAGGCTTCACCGGGATAGACGACCCCTACGAGCCGCCCACGCATCCAGAGATCGAGCTCGACACCGTCTGCCGCTCCGTGGCAGAGAACGCCGCGCGCATACTCGATTACCTCATTTGCAGGGGTTTCTTGGCGGGCATTGATAAGGATTCACCACTGAGGCATAAGTAAAAGTTGCGATAATCGATCAATCCCAACTGCGAGAGGAGTTGTCGAAAGTGCGTAATGTGAGCCAATATCACTCTGCTCTCCACGAGTCGGACAATAAGTATCACACCAACTCTGGGTGTCCACAGGGCAAAAACATCGAGACACGATGCAAATGTTCCGAAAGACGCCCCGCACAACGCTGCCAATGGTGCTAAGGCACCAGCGGCGAATCGTCCTCCGATTCCCGTTAAGTTGGACACAATCTGGCTTGGCCCGGTATCTTCCCATGCGTCAGCCTGATATGCGGCATGCTCACGCCGGCGGCCGGTAGCGCCCGCCCGTCAAACACACATTCGCTCAAGGAGACCCGAATTGTCATTCGATTTCGTGCAGACGACCGCCAAGAGTGTGCGGAGCCTGGCGCCCTACGCTCCGGCCGATCAGCTTGCCCTGGCGGCTGAGGTCGGCGGCGCGCTCAGGGACGCCCGCGTCATCCACGTCAACTCCACCGCGGTGGGCGGCGGAGTGGCAGAGGTGCTGAAGAGCCTGGCGCCGCTCATGACCGATTGCGGCCCCGCGACCGACTGGATGGTCATCCGGGGCACTGACGACTTCTTCGAGATCACCAAGCGGCTCCACAACCTGCTGCAGGGCGCGGAGGGCGAGCTTACCCAGAGTGAGTTGGACCGCTACGTAGCGCACAACGAAAACGTGGCGCGCCAGATCGCGGCGCAGGGCGTCGCGCCGGACGTCTGGGTGCTGCACGACCCGCAGACGCTGCCCCTGGCGGCGCTGCTGCCGTCCGACGCCAGGATCATCTGGGTGTGCCACATCGACACGACGCTGCCCAACAGGCCCGTCATCGAGCAGCTCGTGCCCTTCATGCGGCAGGCTCACCGCGTCGTGGTCTCCCTGCCGCACTACGCCGTGCCCGAGCTCGATCCCGCCGCCGTGCGCGTGATCCCACCCGCCATCGACCCGCTGCTGCCCAAGAACACGCCGCGCCCCGATGCGGACGTGCGGCGCACGCTGGCCGCTATGGGTCTGGACACCGGGCGTCCCCTGATGGCGCAGGTGTCGCGGTTCGACTACTGGAAGGATCCCTGGGGAGTGATCGACGCCTACCGGGAGGCCAAGGAGAGCGTGCCGGGCGTTCAGCTTGCGCTCCTCGGCGTGATCGAGGCAAAGGACGATCCGGAGGCGTTCGACGTGCTGGAGACGGTGTGCGCCCACGCTGGCGGCGATCCTGACGTGCATCTCTACTCCGACCCCGCCGAGGCCGGGGCGCTGGAGGTCGGCGCGGTGCAGCAGGGCGCCGACGTAGTGATCCAGAAGTCGCTGCGGGAGGGCTTCGGCCTGACCGTGACCGAGGCCATGTGGAAGGGCTCGCCGGTGATAGGCGGCAACTGCGGCGGCATACGCACGCAGATAGCAGACGGGCGCACCGGCTACCTGGTGGACTCGCCGTCGGAGTGCGCGCGGCGGGCCGTGGAGCTGATGCAGGACCCGGAGAAGACTCGCCGCATGGGCCGGGCGGCGCGGGAGTCGGTTCGCGAGAGATTCCTCACGTCGCGGGTGCTGGCTGACTATCTGTCGCTGGTCCGCGAGCTCGCCTCGAGGGCGGTGCCCAGCCCGGACCCCGCCCTGGGCGAACCATCGCCCGTGTCCGGCGACTCGTAGGGCGCGGCACGGCGTTGTGTCACCCCTATCCCCTTATCGAGTACGGGGCAGGCTCTAACCTTCCCCCGTCGAGGGGGAAGGGACTTCGGAATGGTTCGGCCACTGGCGGGCGCGGGCGCGCTTTGCTAGAATCGCACCGTCCCCACTGAAGAGCAAGCGACACTTTCCAGGAGCCGCCATGCCCACCACACAAGAGCTCAAGGCCAGGGTGGAAGCCGAAATCGACCGCCAGGGCCAGCAGCTTATAACAACCACCAAGACCATTCTCAACAACCCCGAGCCGGGCTTTCGCGAGGTCAAGACCGCCAGGACCGTGGCCGAAAGCTTCCAGTCGATGGGCATACCCTACGAGGACGGCATCGGCATCACCGGGCTCAAGGGCATGCTGCGGGGCGGCGCCTCCGGCCCCACCGTCGCGGTCATGGGAGAGCTCGACTCCCTCAAGGTGCTGGGCCACCCCCACGCCGACCCCGAGACGACCGCCGCACACGCCTGCGGCCACCACTGCCAGATAGGCATGATGCTGGCCGTCGCCGCCGGGCTGACCGGCTCCGGCGTGATGGACGATCTCTCCGGGCGCGTCGCGCTGATAGCCGTTCCCGCCGAGGAGTACATCGAGATCGAGTACAGGGACGATCTGCGCAGAGAGGGCAAGCTGGAGTTTCTGGGGGGCAAGCCGGAGTTCATCCGGCTCGGCGCGCTCGATGACGTGGACCTCGCGATGATGACCCACACGTCCAGCAACCGCGACGAGGGCAAGATCGCCATCGGCGGCACCAACAACGGCATCGTCGCCAAGCGCATCCAGTTCAACGGGCGCGCTTCACACGCAGGCGGCGCGCCTCACGCCGGGGTGAACGCCCTGAACGCCGCGATGATCGCGCTGAACGCCATCCACGCCCAGCGCGAGACGTACCGCGACTACGACACGATACGCATTCACCCCATCATCACACGCGGCGGCGCGTCGGTGAACTCCGTTCCCGCCGACGTGCGAATGGAGACTTTCGTGCGCGGCAGGTCCGTCGAGGCTTTCCTCGCCGCCAGCGATAAGGTGGACCGCGCACTGCGCGCGGGGGCGATGGCCGTGGGCGGCAGCGTCGACATAACCACCCTGCCCGGCTACATGCCCATACAGAACGACGAGACCATGCTCCAGCTTTACCGCGCCAACGCCGCCGGTCTCGTGGGCGAAGAGAACATCGTTCGGCTTCAGCATCGCACCGGCTCCACCGACATGGGCGACGTCTCCCAGATCATGCCGATCATCCACCCCTACGTCGTCGCGGCCACCGGCAACGGCCACGGCGACGACTACGTGGTGCAGGACTACGAGCTCGGCGTGCTAACCGCCGCCAAGGCGATGGCCTGCACCGTAGTAGATCTGCTGGCGGACGGCGCGCGCAACGCCAGCGATATCCAGGAGCGCTACCGTGCCCCGATGACCAAGTCTGAGTACCTGTCCGTAATGAGAAGCATGCACAGCGAAGCGACCTACACGCGGTAGGGGGCGGACTCTTCGCACAGCCACACCAACCACACTGAACCCGCGCGAGCGCGGCCATCGGGAGGGCGAAATGCCGACCATAGAGGAGCTGAAGCTAAAGGTGCAGGCCGCGATCGACGAGCGCAGCGACTGGCTCGTCAACATCTCCAAGACGATCCTGGACAACCCGGAGCCGGGGTTCCACGAGTTCAAGACCGCCGCACTGGTGAGCGAAAGGCTGAGCGAGCTTGGCATAGCCCACCAGACCGGCATCGCGCTGACCGGCATCAAGGGCGTCCTGGCCGGCGGTCGGCCCGGGCCGACCGTCGCGGTCATCGGCGAGCTCGACTCGCTGCGGGTGCTCGACCACGCGCACGCCGACCCGGAGACCGGAGCGGCGCACGCCTGCGGCCACCACTGCCAGATAGGCATGATGATGGGGGCCGCCGTGGGTCTGATGGTGCCCGAGGTGCTCGAATCGCTCGCCGGCAACGTCGCCCTCATCGCCGTGCCGGCCGAGGAGTTCATCGACGTCGAGTACCGCTGGAACCTGCACAAGGAGGGCAAGCTGGGACTGATGGCGGGCAAGCAGGAGTTCATACGCCTGGGCGCCTTCGACGACGTGGACATGGCGATGATGGTGCATACGGCCTCGTCGAACGAACGGACCAAGTTCGCCATCGGCGGCACGAGCAACGGCCACGTGGTGAAGTACATAAGGTTCGTAGGCAAAGCGGCCCACGCCGGCGGCTCGCCCGAGCTGGGCGTGAACGCCCTGCAGGCGGCGATGCTGGCGCTGAACGCGCTGAACTCGCAGAGGGAGACGCTGCGCAACGAGGACACGATCCGGCTTCACGGCATACTCACCCACGGCGGCGTGGCCGTAAACTCCATCCCCGCGGACGTGCGGTACGAGGGCCGGGTGCGCGGCAGGAACGCCGAGGTGATCGCGGACGCAAACATGAAGATGGACCGCTGCTTGCGCGCCGGCGCGCTGGCCATGGGCGCGACGGTGGAGATAGCGTCCATACCGGGCTACCTGCCGATGGTGAACAACGACGATCTGATGGACGTGTTCAAGGCCAACGCCGAGGAGCTCGTCGGCGAGCGCGAGGTCGGCGTGCATCCGCCGGACCTGAACCGGGGCGGCTCCACCGACATGGGCGACCTGAGCCAGATTATGCCGGCGGTGCACCCGTACACGCGCGCGGCCACCGGGACCGGCCATGGCACCGACTACGTGGTGCAGGACTACGAGCAGGCGGTGATCAACCCGGCCAAGGCGATGGCGATGGCGGTGATAGACCTGCTCTACGGCGACGCCGAACGCGGCAAGGAGACGCTCGCCAAGAGTCCCCCGAACATGAGCAAGGCCCAGTACCTGGCGCTACAGGACAGCCGGATGGTGGAAGAGGTGTACGAGGGGAAGTAGTGGGCCGGCGTGGTTACGTTAGCGAATGGCTCCAGCTTGACACTCCGAACTCCCAGAACTGAGATCTACAAGAATGCCACAAACCACAATCGCCGTTATCGCTGACTGCGACGGCACGTTGGCTCCAGACACTACTAATCAGTTGCTGGAGCATTTCAACGTGGATCTCGATTGGTTCTGGCAGGGTCAGGTCCAACCACTCGTAAAGGCAGGATGGGACGAGCATCTGGCCTATATGCAAATGCTGCTGAACTTATCGAAAGAAGGGGGACCCTTGGAGGACCTGACCGACGGAAAGCTTGCAGAAATTGGTGGGCAACTGGATTTCTATTCCGGCGTTCCCGATGGTCTTATTGCTCTCCGGGAAGAGATTCAAGACGAGCCGAGGTTCAGAGACATTGGCATCCGAGTCGAGTTCTATGTCATATCGGCCGGCATTGGTGCCATGCTGCGGGCAAGCGCTTTGTCAAGAGTGGCCCATCGCATCTGGGCTTGCGATTTCGCATACGACGATACGGGAAAAGTTAGCTACCTGAAGAATGTTGTTTCATTCACTGACAAGACTCGCTTTCTCTTTTTGGTCAACAAGGGAAGGGTTGGCGAAGAGTATTTCAACAAATCTTATGTCGTCAATGAACCTATGGACGAGGACGAACGCCCAGTACCATTCACGAACATGGTTTACGTCGGGGACGGCCCAACCGACATACCCTGTATGTCCCTTCTTACGGACAAAGGCGGCTATGTGATTGGCATCCTTGGGAAAGATGCTAACAGGGCTTGGGCGCTCGGCTACGGACGCCGGACCAATGTGACTGTTCCTCCAGAGTTTGCCCCTGGGGAACACGGATACGAACAATTGAAGGAAGCCATCATAAACATTGCGGAGAACATTCACAACCAACTGCGACCGCAAGGCCCAGTTCCTTCCCACTAGGGGGCGTTCACTTTCAGACTGGTAGCCTGCTACAATCATTGTGAGGAGGCCGAGAAATGGCAATGTTGGAAACTCTACCCACGACAGACGCATTGTCCGAAGCCGCAGGTGACGCGGTTGGAAGAATATACGAGGTTGACATCGGCGATGACACCACTGCCAACCTGTTGGCTCAGCGAAACTGGGTGCGTGTCTATCTGGGGTCTGGCGAAGCGTATGCCGCGGTGCTGCGATTCGGCTCTCTAAACTCAGGGGCGCTCTGGGTACACGACAACCTCATCGGAGAGTTCGCGAGAGAACCCTCCGGGTCATTCGCGGTTACCGAGATAGAAGACGGGTTCAAGAAACCCTCTCCGATAACGAATACCGACCCCATCAAGTACCTGCTGGACCGCCTGTTGAATGCCCGGAGCGCGCAGTAGCCCTACCCCCCGAAATACCCCGCCAGCTCGGCGGCGTTGCGCTCCAGCCAGGCTATGTTCAGCCGCACGCGCTCCAGCGACTGGCGGATGCTCATGTCCGCCGAGGGCGTGGGGTTGTCGCGGAAGAAGCGCACCACGTCCTCCAGGCGTTCGGGCGTGGTGAACCCCGAAGTTATGGACACCAGCCGCATTATCTGGAAGCCGCCCTCGCCGTAGCGCCGGTCGAACTCGCCCCAGTTGTCCTTTACGAACTCCCAGGTCAGGTCGCGGCCCACGCGCGTGCCGGACGCCCGCACCACCATGGTAATGGTGTCCTGCGTCCGCACCTCGTCGCCCAGCGAGCGCTCCAGCGCGTCGCGCACCAGCGCCGGCTGCTCGAACTGCGTCAGCGCCGCGAGCAGGCGCACCTGCTCCTCCTGGGAGGGCGCGTTGCGCTCCAGCTCCCACAGCGATTCGTAGGTGGCGCCGTCGCCCTGCCTGGCGGCCATCGAGAAGACGATCGACCGGATGTCGGGCCGCACGTTGGCCGGGTCGTCGACGTACAGCCCCAATCGGCGCGTCGCCTCGCGCAGCGTCGCCTCGTCGCCGTAGCCGCCGAGTTGTCCCAACGCGGTGCTGCGCAGCAGCGGCGTGCGCGGCCCCTCGCCGTCGGACTCGTCCCAGCCCACGCCGGCGCCGATGGGCCGGAATATGTCCAGCGCGAACTCCCGGAACCTGTCGTAGTACGGCGCGTCCCACAGCAGCCGGTCTATGCCGCCGAGGTTCGACGCCAGGTCCGCGCACACCGAGGCGTCCGTTTCGTTCGCGTAGGCCTCGGCGACGCGCAGGAAGTCCGTGGCCGGCACGTGCCCCGCGCGGGCGAGGGCGTAGGCGTCGTTCTGCACGCCCAGCCGGTCGATAGCAGGCAGCTCCAGGTCCCGAATCGGGGCGATAAGGCGCTCCAGCTCCTCGCGCTCGTACTTCACGCGGTAGAACCCCGTCTGCGAGGGGTTCACCTTCACCCACTCTTCGGGCGATGCGGTCGTGAGCCGCACCGCGGCCTCGGACTCCGACACCAGCTCGGTGACCGGCTCGGCGACGGACGCGCTCCGCACGCTGAACGGGACGTGCCAAAGCGTGGGGTCGTCCTGCGATCCGCCCCCGTATCCAGTACGGGGCAAGCTCTCGATGTCCTCGTAGACGAACCGGCGCTGCGCGAGGCGCACCTCCACGCCGTCGTCCTGGCGGTCGATGGCGACATCCAGCGCGGGGTAGCCCGTCTGCTTCACCCAGCTATCCATGATCTCCGCGACCGGCTGGCCGGAGGCGTCGGCGAGCGCGCTCCACAGGTCCGCGGTGCGCGCGTTGGCGTAGGCGTGGGTGGTGAGGTAGTCGTGGAGGCCGCGTTGGAAGGTGTCCGCGCCCAGGAAGTGCTCCAGCATCCGCAGAATGGAACCGCCCTTGCTGTAGCTGATAGCGTCGAAGAGCTCGCCTATCTCGGCGGCGTTGTTCACCTCCTGCTCAATCGGGTGCGAGCTCTTCAGGCCGTCCAGGCTCAGGGCGGTGTTCGTGTCGGACGTGACGAACTGCGTCCACATCTCCCATTCCGGGAACAGGCTGTCGACGGCCTTGTCCCCCATCCACGACGCGAAGCTCTCGTTCAGCCAGAGGTCGCTCCACCAGGCCATGGTCACAAGGTCGCCGAACCACATGTGCGCCATCTCGTGGGAGATTATGGCCGCCACTATCTGGCGCGTGAGCGTCGAGCTGTTCTGCTCGTCGACGAGGAGGGCCACCTCGCGGTAGGTGATCGCGCCCCAGTTTTCCATCGCTCCGGCGGCGAAATCGGGTATGGCGAGGTGGTCGAGCTTGGGCAGCGGGAAGGGAATGCCGAAGTAGTCGTTGAAGTAGTCGAGCAGCTTTATCGACGTCTCCAGCGCGTAGAGGCCCTGCTCCTCCTTGCCGCTGGTGGCCCACACGCGAATGAGCGTGCCGCTGTCCGCGCGGCGCTCGACGGACTTGAGGTCGCCCACCACGAAGGCGAGCAGGTAGGTGGACATTATGGGCGTTTCGGCGAAGCGCACCGTCTTGCGGCCCGCGCCGTCGGGCTGTTCGCTTTCGGTGGGCATGTTGGAGATCGCTACGAGGTCGGCCGGTACCCTCAGGGTGACCTCGAAGGTGGCCTTGAGCGAAGGCTCGTCCCAGCATGGGAAGGCGCGGCGGGCGTCCGTAGGCTCGAACTGCGTGGTCGCCATCATGCGTTCGCGGCCGTCCGCGCCGGTGTAGCCGCTGCGGTAGAAGCCGCGCAGCCGGTCGTTCAGCTCGCCCGTGAAGGCTATGTCCAGCCGGGCTGAGCCCGCCGGCAACTCCGCGCCGAAGTCGAACGCGACCGTCTCTTCGCCCTCGTCGTACTCGATGCCCGCGACGGAGCGTTCGCTCCCGTCGGCGAGGGTCAGCGAGCAAGACTCAACGGCTATGTCGGCGGAGTTGAGCACGACGCTCGACGTCGGTTCCAGTATCTCGACGTCTATCGACACCTGCCCCGCGAAGGTGAAGGCGTCCAGGTCGGGCGTCAGCGTCAGATTGTACCGCGTGGGCCGCACGTCGTTGGGCAGGGCGACCGCGTTGGACTGTGGCATCTTGTGTCCTTTCTGGTGTGGTCTCGTGCGAACCGCGGGCGGGTTTCAAACCCGCCCCTACAGACTCGCCTACTCTCCCTCGGCGGAGTCAAGCGCCTGAATCAGCAGACTGACCACTGACTACTGAAAACTTCTCTCTATGCGCCGGTCCAGTTGGGCTTGCGCTTTTCGGCGAACGCCTTGGGGCCTTCGATGCGGTCCGCCGACTCGACGGACTTTCGCGTTTCGCTGTAGTTGAGGTTGAACGCCACGTCGAAGGGCAAGTCCAGGCCGGTTATCGCCATCTGCTTGCTGGCGCGGACGCTCAGTGGCGCGGACTCCAGTATCTCCTCGGCCCATCTCTCGGCCGTGGGCATAAGCTCGTCCAGAGGAACTACCTCGTTCACCAGGCCGATGCGGTACGCCTCCCCCGCGGATATGCGCCGCGCCGTGAGCAGCATCCCCATCGCTATCTTGTGCGGCACGTGGCGGGGCAGGCGATGGACGCCGCCCGCGCCAGCGAAGAGGCCAACGCGCGGCTCGGGCAGCCCAAGCTCGGCGTGCTCGGCGGCGATGATGACATCGCACGCCATGGCGAGCTCCAGGCCGCCTCCGAGCGCGTAGCCGTTGACCGCGGCGATTATGGGCTTCCAGCACTCGAACCCGGTGGTTATGCCACCGAACGGCGCTCTCGGGCCGGGCCGCGCGCCGCCGTGCTGCGCGGTGTACACCAGGTCGTTGCCGGCGCTGAAGGCGCGCTCGCCCGTGCCGGTGAGTATCGCGACCCAGGCGTCGGGGTCGTCTCGAAAGCCGGTGAACGCGTCCAGCAGCTCCTGGTTCGCGTAGGGATGCAGCGCGTTCAGTCGCTCCGGCCGCCGGATGGTCACGTAGGCAATGCGCCCCTTCTTTTCGTAGCTTATGAATTCGTATGCCAAGTGCTCAACTCCCTCTGCGTGGTATACGGGCATTCGTATGCGCGGCGGCGGGTCAGGCGGAGGGGGCGCCGCCCCAGCGTTCCCAGCTTGTAATCTGGTCCACCGGCGCGCGGCGGGTCGGGCCGTAGCGCACGCCCTCCTGCGGGAAGCCGATAGGCAGCAGCGCGGCCGTTTCCACGTTGTCCGGTATGTCCAGAATGGCCTTGATCTCGTTTTCGTAGCGCTTGTGCAGCGTGGTTATCACGCTGCCCAGACCCAGGCCCCGCGCGGCGAGCAGCAAGTTCTGCACGGCGGGGTAGATGGACGAGCCGCGCGACATAGTGCTGGGCGAGCCGTCGTGCTCGATGCAGGCCATAATCAGCACGGGCGCGTCGGCCATCGTCTCCGCCAGGTGCGTCGCGGACGACCTGACGTTCGTCTGGATGTCGGGCGAGGTGTCCGCCTGGTTGCCGTAGGCGCGCTCCCACGACTGCCAGTAGTACTCTCCGATGCGTCGCTTGATGTCGGCGTCGCGAATCACCAGGAAGTGCCAGCGCTGGCTGTTCGCGCCGCTGGGCGCTTTGGACGCCGCCTCGATGAGTTTTCGGACCATCTCGTCGGGCACCGGCTCCTGGGTGTAGTGTCGAATCGCGCGCTGGGTGTACATGGCCTCGAAGAGGCCGATTTCGCTATCCGTGCCGCTCATTGTCTGGACCGTCCTTCGCTTTGTTGTGTGTTCCACCCTGTGGGTAGCTGTTGGCATTATAGCGGATTTTCGCAGCAGGCCGCCCCAGCACCCTTTCACTCCGAGCGCAGCCTCCCATGCCATTCCGGTCACCCCCCGTCTACAGGGGTTCTAGGGGTTAACCCCCTATGTTAGAATTGACGACATCGAACCCAGAGAACGGAGGCTGGCAAGTGAAGGTAGGTTCAGGAAGAGAAGCAGGCTCCCTCGCGGAAGTGCCCGCGGCGGCGCGGCGGGCGGAAGAACTCGGCTACGACTACTTCAGCTCCAGCGAGACGCAGCACAACCCCTTTCTGCCCGTGACGCTCGCCGCCGAGCACACCGAGCGGGTTGAGCTGCGGACATCCATCGCGCTGGCATTCGCCCGCAGTCCCATGGACACCGCCTACACCTCCTGGGACCTGCAGGCGCAGTCCGACGGCAGGTTCGTGCTGGGCCTGGGCAGCCAGGTGAGAGGCCACGTGGTTCGGCGGTTCAACATGCCGTGGTCGCCGCCGGCGCGGCGCATGAGGGAATACGTGCTTGCCCTGCGGGCCATATGGGACTCCTGGCAGAACAGCACAAAGCTCGATTACCAGAGCGAGAGCTACAACTTCAACCTGATGCCTCCCAACTTCAGCCCAGGGCCTATAGAGCACCCGGACATCAAGGTGTGCCTGGCCGCCGTGAACACCTACATGATGCGCGTGGCCGGCGAGGTCGCGGACGGCGTGTTCCTGCACGGCTTCAACACGCCAAAGCACACCCGCGAGGTGATTCTGCCCAACCTGGAGCGCGGGGCACAGAAGGCCGGGCGAACACTGGACGACCTCGACATAAGCGGTGGCGGCTTCGTGGTCACCGGCGCGACCGAGGAGGAGATTTCCGCGAACATCGAGCGAGCACGCGACCAGATCGCGTTCTACGCCTCCACCCGCGCTTACGCTCCCGTCATGAACACCCACGGCTGGAACGACACGGCGCAGAAGCTGTACCGCATGTCGGTGGACAATCGCTGGGGCGAGATGGGAGCGGAGATCACCGACGAGATGCTGGGCGAGTTCGCCGTAATCGGCCACTACGACGGCATCGTGGACCAGATCAAGGAGCGGTTCGGGGAGTTCGACACCTCGTTCAGCTTCTCCATCCCCGTGCGCGCCCCCGAGGACGAAGAGCGCCTGCGGTGGATGATCAAGAGCCTCCAGGAGGACTAGGCCACGGGAGAAATATGGAGATAACCTGGCTCGGCCATTCGGCCCTGCAGATCAAGGGCACGCAGGTGACCCTGATAACCGACCCCTACGCCGACACGCTGGGCCTTTCGATGGGACAGCGTGAGGCGGATGTGGTGACGGTGAGCAACTCGCACCCGCACCACTCGAACGCTGCCGCCATCGTCGGCGACCCCAGGGTCATCAAAGGTCCGGGGGAGTACGAGGTGGCCAACTTCTACATCAGCGGCTTCGGCACGCGCGGCCGCGAGTACGAGGGCGAGCGGCAGGTTAACACAGTGTACACCTACCGCGCAGAGGGGCTGACGCTGTGCCATCTCGGCGACCTGAGCGCCAACCCGTCGCCGTCAGAGGTGAACGAGCTGAGCCAGACCGACGTTCTGTTCGCGCCCGCGGGCGGCGTGTGCACCCTGGACGCAGCGCGCATCGCCCAGCTCGTGCGCACAATCGAGCCGCGCATTCTGGTGCCGCTGCACTACAAGTACGACGGGGTGAACGTGGAACTGGAGCCGCTGAACGGGATTCTCAGCGAGTTCGGCATCACCGAGCTGGCGCCCCAGCCACGGCTGAACATCACCGCCACCAACCTGCCGGCCGAGCTGCGCGTAACCACGCTGCAGATCAGGTAAGAGCGAGCGCTCTTGCCCTTCTAGCTCCGGAGTCGATCCTTACTGGGGAATCCTCGCGGGCCAACTCAGCTACGAATCCCGGTTCATGGATTCCGTCTCGGGGGCCGGAATGACGGGTTTGCCAGCCGGTACATTCGCGGCAGAGCCTGGCCCTCCCCTACCCGCCTCGGCGCCGCCTGCGCCACCACCGGCGGAGGCGCAGCGTGATCGCGGGACGGGCGCGCAGATTGGCCGTGACTTGCCCAATCAACGCGGGGTTGCCGACCGCCACCGGCATCACCCAGCGGCGCAGCTCGCGCATGGTCGTCTCGCCGGCGGCACTGACGCTCGATGTATCTTCGAATAAATTCAGTCAAACTCCGGCGAGAGCCGAGCCAGCGCCTCGTCTGACATGGTCTTGATGGTCCAAAGAGGATGATCCTTCGGGGCTCGCTCATCTATGTCCGCAAAGATCAGCATCGTCGCTTGAGGGAAACGTCTGCGGTGCATGAGTCGGATACCTCCATTGCATTGTGGTAGAATCTCAAATCACCGAGCCGTATCACGGACGCAGACTGCCAACTATATGCCGGGTGTTGTGAGCCGTTACTGGTGGCGGCCACTACCGTTGAAACGACGGGTATTAGAGGGAAGAATGGTAGACATCAAGGATCCACTTTGCGCTTAGGCCTGTTAGTAGTGTGCACCTTAGCGGCGATTGCATTGACCGCGTGTGGCCAGTCTACTCCATCGGAGACTTCTGCACCCTCCGCAGAACCTACATCTCTAACGGCTCCGACGCCTAGACCCACTGAAACTCCTGCGCCCACGGCAACGCCTACTCCCGTCCCGACCGAAACCCCCACGCCTGTCCCTACGGCAACACCTACTCCCGTCCCGGCCGAAACTCCCACGCCTGTCCCTACGGCAACACCTACTCCCGTGCCAACCGAAACCCCGACGCCTGCACCTACGGCAACACCTACTCCTGTGCCAACCGAAACCCCGACGCCTGCGCCTACGGCAACAGCAACACTTACCCCCGCACCAACCGAAACCCCCACGCCTACGCCTTTAGCGGAATTGTCGCCTGCAGAAGTGTATAAGCTGATCTCCCCTTCAGTGCCATTCGTCGAAACATCAGCGGCCACTGGCAGCGGCGTCCTGATTGAAGGAGGGTACGTTGTCACTAACTACCACGTTGTATGGCCTTATGAATCGGTATGGGTTGTCTTCCCTGATGGAACGGAATTGGCAAATGTGCCGGTAGTGGGATGGAACCCAATGGCGGACTTGGCGGTATTGGGTCCAGTAGCTGTGTCTGCCCAGCCGCTGACGCTGAAGGGTGTAGAAAGCACGGCCCTCGGCAGCGAGTTGTTTCTGGTCGGCTACCCTGCCGAAGTAGATCTGTTTCCGCAGCCTACTATCACTCGGGGCATCCTTTCTCGCTTTCGAGAGTGGGAGCGCCTGGGGATGACTTACTTCCAGACCGACGCCGCCATCGCGGGCGGTCAAAGTGGTGGGGCGTTGGTTAACTCCAAGGGCGAGGTAGTCGGCATCTCCACATTTTCTTTCAGCGAGGCGGGGTTTGGGTTGGCGGCATCGTCAGCCGATGTCACCCCCATAGTGAAGAACCTCATCCAAGGTAACTTCACGTCCGAGCTGGGCGACCGTCGGCTGCCAGATGGGCGTGGCAACTTCGAGGTGGATGTCAATTTGCGCAATTACTGGGACGCGCGCGCGTTTGTGTTGGACGCAACGGCAGGAACGATTCTTGAGGTCAGCCTCGAAGGAACCGGGGATGGATGGTTCCACGTGTCCGACGCATTTGGCACGATTCTAGAAGTGGATGACAGTTACACGGGCGTCGAGCACGGAGCTGTAGAACTGTTGACAAGCGGCGTCCACTTCCTACAAGTCGAGATGGCAACGGGGGATTCATCCGGCTTTGAATTATCCAGCGGCGTCAGACTCATGCTGCTCAACGATCCTGACGACGGTCGAGTCGTCAAGGTAGACGAAACTGTCGCCGGAAGCCTGGACCACTTCTCTGACTGGGATTGGTACTCCATTCACCTGAAAGAGGGAGACACAGTAAGGATTTCAACTGACTCCATCAACGTGGACACAGTAGTTTACGTTGACTTCCCCAAGTCCCGCAACAATCAAATTGTATCCGACGACGACAGCGGCGGCGGACTGTTCGGCATAGACTCCGAACTCGTCTATCGAGCACCTCACACCGGGGAGTATTTCATCGCCGTCACCGAAGCCGAAAGCAATAGCTTAGGGGGCTATTACTTGTCAGTGGAAGCAGCGAGGGAAGGTACGGAAACGATAAGTGTGCCGCCTAATCCCGAGATAGTGGACAGTCGCTTCGGAACCATGATGGTTTTCGAAGATCCCTGGGACTACTCATCAATGCAGGTTCCGGAAGCCTGGCTTGAAGGGCAGGTGGATGACTCACAAGGCGAGATCTTTTATGCCTTCGACCCAGCCACGAGCAACAATGCCCTTATCGTCGTCGAGGACGTTCAAGCCCTGGGAGCGGGCGAACTCTCTCTGGCCGAGTACGCCGACTTAATTGAATCTTCGGTACTCACTCATACCTGCGGGCGCAGAGAACATTACCAGGGAGACGGTGCGAACAGAACAAGGGTTTTCGGCCGTGAGACTTGAAATGTCGCTCTTCATGCTTCGCGTGATTCGGTTTATCCATTTAGCTGGTAACAATGTAGCTGTCAACGTTACATATACGTTTGCTGCCGATAGTCTCGACATAGGAGAACAGCTGGCCGACTACTCATTTGGTACTTTCTATGTAAATTAGCCGCGCCGACGCCGGTTGCGCCACCACCGCCGCATCCGCAGCGCGGTCGCGGGACGGGTGCGCAGATTGGCCGTGACCTGCCCTATCAGCGCCGGGTTGCCGACCGCCACCGGCATCACCCACCGGCGCAGCTCGCGCATGGTCGTCTCGCCGGAGCGCCATGAAGGCACCAGCGAGTCCGCGCGCTCCCATCGCGTCTCCCGCGCCAGGCCCAGCAGATGGCGCTCGCGCCGCCCGAGCGTGACCTGCGCCCCGGCCTCCGCGGCCACGGCCAGGCCGCCCGCCACGTCCCACAGGTGCGGCCCGGTGGTGATCGCGTACTGGGTTACGCCCATGGCCACCATCGCCATGTCATAGGCGATGCTGCCCAGGTTGCGCAACTCGCCCACCTTGCCACGCATGGGCCCTCGAAAGGCGTAGGCGGCGCCGAAGTAGGCGGGCAGCGTGACGAGCCGGCTGCCGTGCGGCTCGGCCTCGGCGTAGACGCCTATCGGCTCGTCTGCCGCGAACGCTCCGCCGCCGCGGCGGGCCCGCAGCACGAGGCCGCCCTCGCCCGGCCAGGGGATGAACAAGGCGCCGGCGACGGGCGCTCCCCTGTGCAGCACGCCGATGGAGCAGGAGTACACGGGAAGGCCATTCAGGAAGTTGCGCGTGCCGTCGAGGGGGTCGAGCACCCAGACTGTGTCAGGGGCCGGCGCGTCCTCCTTCTCCTTGTCCTCCTCCTCCTCACCCAATATGCCGTGCTCCGGGAACCGCTCGGCTATCGCGTCGACCAGATGGCGCTGGCACTCGGTGTCAGCGTTGGTCACCGGGTCGCGCTCCCGCTTGTCCTTGAACTCGATGCTGAGGGCGCCCAGGCTGCGGAAGTGCCGGGCCAGGATTTCGCCAGCCTCGCCGGCCATGCTCGCGGCGAGGGACTCAATCTCGGCGAGCGGAAGATCCGCTACGCTTTGCGGGATGGGTGTGGTCAAAGGGCCAGGCTCCTCCCTCATGGACCGGCTATCAAGGCGTGGGTGACGGCTGCTGCCCCATCGGGGGGAATTGGGCGGGCCTTAGACCCACTCCAACCGGCGCAGTTGCCGCGAAAGCGCGCGTCGGTCTCTAGCGCATCTCTCTCGGCAGCACAAAGCTGACGTCCTCGTTGGCGCCCGCTATGGTGGTCACGTCGTCAGGGGCGATCGCGTCGATTACGGCCATCACCAGTTCGTCGGGGGTGGACGCGCCCGAGGTGATCCCCACGCTGTCGACGCCCTCCAGCCACGCGAGGTCGAGCTCTTCTGGGCCATTCAGCAGGTAGGCCGTGGCGCCGTTCGCCTCGGCCACTTCGCGGAGCCGGTTGCAGTTGGAGCTGTTGGCCGCCCCGATCACCAGCACCAGATTCGACAGCTTGGCCAGCTCTCTTACAGCGGTCTGGCGGTTCGTGGTCGCGTAGCACAGATCGTTGCGCACGATGACGTCGGGGAAGCGCTCGCTTATCTCGTCTATCGACCGCTCGGTGTCGTCGACCGACAGCGTCGTCTGGGTCAGCACCGTCACCGGCGTGCTGTCCGACCAGTCGGGCAGCCGGACGCCCTCTCTGTCGTCGACCAGGTACATGGGGTGTTGGCCCATCGTGCCCTTCACTTCCTGGTGGCCGCGGTGCCCGACGAGGATGAGCTTTCTGTCTTCGCGTGCGTACTTCTTGGCCTCGTTGTGCACCTTTGTCACAAGGGGACAAGTCGCGTCGATGACCTTCAGGCCGCGCGCGGCCGCCGTGCTGAAATCCTCCGGGGGCGAGCCGTGGGCCGAGAACACGACAGTCGAGCCTTCAGGGATTTCGTCCACGTCCTCGACGGTCACCGCGCCCTTGCGTTCGAGCGAGCTGACCACGTAGGGATTGTGGACTATCTGGTGCTTCACGTAGACGGGGGCGCCGAATCGTTGGAGGGCGATCTCAACGATTTCGATAGCGCGGACGACGCCGGCGCAGAATCCGCGCGGTACACCGAGGTAGACTTTCATGGGGAGCCTCTCTTGCCTATGGGCTGGACGTTAAGGCATTTCCACTGGCGGCAGGCCGCCGGCGCAGCCCAATTATAGCACCAATCGCCGCGCAGTCCGGCGCCGCGTTCACCGGCCTACATTTCTCCCCCGTCGGTCTGTTTTCGTGTCATTCCGAGCTTGCCGGGGAATCTCGTGTCATTCCGAGCTTGCCGAGGAATCTAAGGCGTTAGCCAGCCAGGCCGCCCAACTGTTGCCACCAACGCAGTAGTGCAAGTCCCGTCACCAGAGCGGGCGTTGGCCGCAGACGGAGCCGCCAGATTCCTCGGCTACGCTCGGAATGACAGGGGTGAGACCGTGCCGTCCTCTGCCAGCTTCTCGAGCGCATGCTGCGCGGCCTCCCGTTCGGCGGCGGCCTTGCGCGGGCCGCTGCCCCGGGCCAGCGGCTTGCCGGCCACCAACACCTCGGCGGTGAACGTGCGCGCGTGGTGCGCGCCCTCCTCGCCGACTACGCGGTATGTCGGCGGCTCGAAGCCCTGGGCCTGCAGGGCTTCCTGCAGCAGGGACTTGGGGCTTTTCGGCGTCGAGGGGTCGGGGATGGCGCCCATTTCGGCAGAGAGAGCGCGAGTGGTGAAGCCGCGCGCCGCCTCGAACCCCTGGTCCAGGAAGACCGCGCCCGCCATCGCCTCGAACAAAGCCGCCAGGTTCGAGGTGCGCTCGCGTCCGCCGCTGGCGTCTTCGCCAAGCCCCATCAGCAGGAAGCGACCCAGGTCCAGCGAGCGGGCCACGCGGGCAAGCGTCTCGTCCTGCACCAGCGCGGCCCGCAGCGAGGTCAGGTCGCCCTCGTGCTGCGCCGGGCGTTCCGTATACGCGCGCTCGGCCACCACCAGGCCGACGAGCGCGTCGCCCAGAAACTCGAGGCGCTCGTTGGACACGCCGCCGACGCCCGGGTTCTCGTTCGCGTAGGAGCTGTGGGTGAAGGCGAGCCTCAGCAGCCCCGAGTCTTCGAAGGGGATGCCCAGGCCGCGGGCGAGGGTGTCAAGGTCGTGCGGTTCGTCTGCGCGCACTTGGAGGGGAATACTCCGTGAGAGGCACACGCTGCCTGCCGGCGCGGCGCGTGGCAGCGGCGTCGCAAAAGCGGACGCGGACGGGAGGGCCCGGCGGCCCGTCCACGTCCGCGTGCATGGTGGTTGCAGCTGGTTAGCTGACCGCGCCCTTGGGCCAGGGCGGCTGCGGGCGCTTAATCTCGCCGAAGTAGGCCCTGTGGCCGGCCGTGGCCATGAAGCTATCGAAGGCGGCCACGGAGTCGTACTCCGGAGGGATGAAGGTCTTGAGATAGGCGGAGGTGCCGTTCTCGAAAATGAAGGTGGGCGTTCCGAAGATGCCCTCGGCGGACGCCTCCTCGTGCTCCCTGCCGATGATCTCGGCCAGGTTGGGGTCCTTGAGGTCCTCGCGGAAGCGGCCAACGTCGAGGCCGACGGCCTCGGCCAGATCGACCAGCGGCTCCTCCTCGTTGAGGGGAATGCGGCCCTGTCCGGCGTGGCGCGCCGTCAGCAGCGCCAGGTGGAACTTGTCGTACATCTCCGGACCCTGGCGTCGGGCGGCCTCAGCCGCGATCTGCGACAGCAGCGAGCGCCTCTCGGAAGCCTCGCCCTGCTCCCAGGCCTTCCACTCCGGGCCTTCCTTGCTGTTTATCTGTTCCAGCGAAAAGTTCTTCCAGGTGATGTCGAGGTTTTCGCCATACACCTGCTTGACCCTATCCAGCCACACGGCTGCATTGTAGACCCAGGGTCAAGCATAGTCTCCATAGACGCTAAGCTTGATCTTCTCCATGCTGCGTAACCTCCAAAGGTGGCATTTCAGTTTGGATTTTACGTTGTGAGGATGTGAAAGTCAAAAGCGCGCACGCGCCAGACGGTCCCTTTCCCATCGACGGCTGACAGGGGTAGGTTTTTGGAACTTCAGCGGTTGTGCCTGAGCCATCACCCCCATCCTAACCTTCCCCCTGCGAGGGCTTACAGGGGTAGGCAAAGCACAAAACCAGTATAAGAACTTGGAAAACGCATGGGGTTCTGGCATCTTTTTGTTAGCACACAGAAAGGTTGCCAGATACACCCATGCGCTTCCCATCAGAATGTTACCAGATGCAGCGGACTTTGGAATACTACATGCCGCACCTCAGAGAGTCTCAGCTGAGAGGGCTGGTGCTGTGGGTGTACGGCACGATTCTGGCCGGCAGCGGCTGTCAGAACGCTGTCGCCACGGCGCTTTTGTTCTTGGGCAGCTTCAACAGCATCCGCCAGTACCTCAGGGAATGGCTGTATAACGGGCAAGACCGAGCCAACCCATGCCGAGTGCAGTTGGACGTGAGTGCGTGCTTCGTTCCTTTGTTGAAGTGGCTGCTCGACTTGTGGAAGTCGGACAGAATGGTGCTTGCCATAGACCCGACGATGAAGGGGGACCAGATAAACTCTATCGTGATAAGCGCAGTCTACCGAAGCTGCGCCATTCCCCTTGCCTGGAGCATCATGCCGGCCAACAAACCCGGCAAGTGGATGGACGTTGTGGTGGACATGCTCGAGGTACTGTCCGAATCGATGCCCAAGCAGATGACGGTGCTTGTAATGTGTGACCGGGGGCTGAGGAGCCCGAAACTGTGGGATCAGATACGCTCTGCGGGATGGCACCCTTACATGCGGCAGTCTGTCAACACCGTGTTCTGCCCTGACGGGGGGACTCGGCTGCCAGCGCGGACACTCGTACCGGGTCCGGGTCACGCATACGTCGGGTATGGTACGGCTTTCAGGAGGCCGAGCATACGCCGCCGTGGAACGATGATCGTGGTCTGGGATAGAGACCAGGACGAGCCATGGGTGGTAATGACCGATCTGCCGCCCGAAGAAGCCGGAGTGTGTTGGTACACGCTTCGCTTCTGGATAGAACTGGGCTTCAGGATGCTCAAGGGCGTCGGATGGCAGTGGCAGAACACACGAAGGACCGACCCCGAACGGGTGTCGCGGCACTGGCTCACTTTGTCTGTTGCGACCATCTGGACGCTGGCGTATGGGACCAGAGTAGAGGACGCCATCGACCTGGGTGTAGCCCCCGGTCGCCTCAGAGCGCCGCCGAAATCTCTTGCGTCCAATCATCGAAGCGCAACAAGCAGGCCGAGACGAATCGTAAGCGTGCTGCGGCTGGGCGCAAACTGGCTGAGACGGCTGCTGCACAAGGGCAGACTCTGGCGCAGAGTCTGGCTGCTTCCCGAACCATGGCCAGAACCGCCGCCAGACATGAAGATCATCTGTCAGCTTGGAACCTGAAACACCAAATGCCTACCCCTGTCAGCCCATCGACGGGGAAGAGCTGGAACCTGCCCCGTGCCCGAAACGGGGGTGAGGGTGAATCTTTGGGGTACCTTCTACTCCCTCCCAAATGGTGGAGCAGGATCGCCCTCGGCCCTCGGCAGGCAACTCGCCTTGCCAGCGCGTCAGTCAGTGTCTATCCGATGACTCTTGTACACGCGCTGCTGGAAGAAGTCCAGATTCGCATCGCTGTTGTCCGGCGCCTTCAGTGAATTGCTGGCATCTACGCTCCACGATACTCCAACGTCGCCCGGCCGCCCGGGGTGCGGCCCGTGGTGGCCAATCCAGATGCCGTCGGCATCCCGGTCCCCCGCCACGACAGTATACCGGAACACAAGGCTCCTCGTACCGCTGCCGGACGCGTAAGCGGCTGTCCGGTCTCCGGCGCCGGTCCCAATTATGAACCCCGGCGTTCCGGTCGCCATCACCGGGTTGGTGAAGCCCACCGTGACCTCGATAACGTCTCCGACTCCGTAGACGCATCCGGTGCTGGTGGACGTTACGTCTACGCGCTCGACCCTGGCGTCAGTGGTGTCCACGGTAATCGAGTAGGTGCTGCTGGCGGTGCGGTCGGCGGAGACGACGTGTATGTTGATGATATTGTCGCCCTCTTCCAGTGTGACCACCCCGTCGTCGCCGGCAGCCCCGGTCCTGTCGGAGTAGACGGAGTAGACGGCAAGCGAGTTGGTCAGTGCGGGCTTGACTGTCACCAATCCCGTTTCTTGGGGTACCGACGCGGAATATGAGAGTACGTCCCGGTCGAACCCCGGGTGAAGCGGCGCCCCACCAAGGTCTACGCCCAGCAACTGGGCGTTGTCGCGCCAGGGAGAGTCGTCGTCCAGGTTGTCGATTACCCTGCCGGCCCAGTCCCAGCATATCAGCTGATTGTCCTTGCGCAGGCCGCAAATGAGCCGCGACCACTCTACGGTAACGGACTTGTAGCCGATGTCCGTTTCACCTGGTGGGCTGCTCACGCGACTCGAAATACCCTTTCCGTTCCAGCAGTCGACCGTACCGTCGGTTTTGACGCCGCAACTTGGTCCATAGGAAATGCTGGTGTCAACAAAGCTGTATTCACCCGGCGGGGCGAATAGGGCAACATTATCGACATTTTCGGCGTGGAACTGGTATTGATTGTATCGCCACCTCCAGCAAAGGGCCGCGTTGTCACTCTCGCGGATGCCGCAGGCTTGAGTGTAACCCCCAGATATGAACTTGAACCTCGTATCCCGGTACTCGTTGGGCAGGTCTATAGGTATAAACCCGTCACGTCCGTATGCCCAGCAGCGGACCTTGCCGTCCAACCGGATTGCGCATGCTCCGAAACGGTTCTGCCCGATGGCCTGGAAAGGCCCTGACACGGTTACGTCAGGAGGAGTATGAGAGGTATTGTAATCCAAGAGTTTCCGACAACGAAGGTCGCCGTCCTCGTCGAGAGCACAGATTTCGGCGCCGTGTTCGGGCGACATGTTGAAGTCGCCTGACTTCACTCCTGTCCGGCTGAATGTTCTCCCTTCTCCATTCCAGCATATATCGGAGCCGTCGGCCCGCAGGCCGCAGCCAAAAATTCTGTGTGTCGATATCCTCTCAAAAATGCCGTCGGGCACATGTTCAGATATAGGGTGGTAACCAGTATGGAGGCTGCAGGAAATCGTATGGTCGACGCGCAGGCCGCAGTAGTTCCACCAGCCTGC
This sequence comes from Dehalococcoidia bacterium, assembly GCA_965262385.1. Taxonomy (GTDB): domain Bacteria; phylum Chloroflexota; class Dehalococcoidia; order Lucifugimonadales; family CATOSD01; genus CATOSD01. The sequence continues at coordinate 2,078,936 of CBDHFB010000016.1, forward strand.
GTCCACCTGCACGAAGCCCGTGGTGGTCGCCGCCCCGGGAGTGCGGAACACCGTCAGCGCGTACTCCCGCGTCGTCGTCGCGTCCATCGCCGTGACCGTGATGGCGATCACGTTTCGTCCCTCTTCCAGCGCCACCTCGTGATCTTCGGTCTCAGCGTCCGCGTCCGCCGGATCCACCGCGACCGTCGACCCCATGTTCTTACCTGATGCGCTCACCGTCACCTGGGCCTGGTCTTTGCCCACTACGGCGGTGTACGACAGCACGTCCTCGCTGAACGCCGGATACACTGTCGCCCCTTCCACCGACAGGCTCCCCAGCGGAGCAGACTCCATCTCCAGCGAGTTGCGGTTGACCGCCAGCGTGTAGCTCTTCGTGCTAGTCCCGTTCTCCGCCGTGACCGCGATGGCCACCGTGCTCGTCCCCACGTCCACCGGAATCTGCCAACCCTCCGCCTCGTCATTGGCGTCGCCGGGAGTGACATCGATGGTCGCCCCGTCGTCGCTCGTCTCCAGCACCAGCGTTATCAGAGAGACGTGCGACCTCACTATGGAGGAGTACGACGTGCCGCTGGACTGGAAAGCCGGAGATATGGTGGCGCCGGCGACCTCAAGCCTGCCCAGCGTCGCGTCGGATGAGGGCAGCATAGCCCGGTTGATGGTCACAGTGTATGTCTTGATGGTGGTTCCATTCGGCGCCGTAACCGTGATGGCGACCGGATTGTCGCCCTCGGGCGTGCGTTGGTAATGCTCTGTGCCCGCGTCGGCGTCCTCCGGCGTGTAGTCCACCATCGCGTCCGACTGGTTGGCTAGCGTCTTTATGGTCGCCGTGGCGGTGTCGTGGCTGGCCGTGGCGGTGTATTCCTGGAAATCGTACAGAAACGACGGGAACAGCTCCGCGCCCTCGACCTCCAGGGAGTCCAAGGTGGCGTCGTTTCGAGTGGGAGGGCTTCGAAACACTTTGATAAGGAAATAGCTGCAGTAGGCGTAGTCTTGGCCTATATGGATAAAGAAGACAGCGACTACCGTTTCGGCCGGTCCGCCGCCGGGATGGCTGCCTCGCAAATTCACCTGATGACCGTCCTGACCGGAGTTGGCGTCGCGTGGTCGAATCAAGAGGCCGCCGTTGAAGGGCTCGGTTGGCGCCAACGTTATCTGGCTCACTTCATGGGGGACGGTTGCCGTGCGGTAGTAGCCGGAATCGGCAAGCTCCGCAGTCTGGTCGCCGTAGCTGATTTCCCAGTTCACGGGCACTGGGCGTACCACGGATGAGCGGGATTGCGATGGGGGGGATTGCCAGCCGGAGTTCCCCGCGAACCAATTGGACAGGGTAGCCGTCCCGGATTTCGTGGTAGATCGCGTGACGACGTAGCTGCCCTGGTCGTCTTCCGGGCCGCCTGCCCTCTGCCACAGGATCATGCCGTAGCCGTCCTGGCGCAGACCGTCTGCGGAGGTGACGGTCACCAGCGCCGTGGTGTCCCCGTTACTGGAGAGCCGGGCCTGGTGGCCCCCGGTATCCGGGTTGGCGTCCTCGGTGTCCGCCTCGAGCGCCCCGTCGGTGCGCACCACCGTCACCTCCGACGTGCCGCCCTCCTCGGAGGGCTGGTGGTCTATCGTGGTCTCGGTGACGCCGGGCTCCACCTGCACCAGGTAACGCCTCTCATTGGGATCAAACTCGAGGCCGGTCGTGCCGGATGCCGACAGCGACGACAGGGCTGCCGGGGGGCGTTCCTGCTCCGGGGCCGCCACCGGCGCCGAATAGTTGCCTATCCCGTAGGCTGCTATGTTGCGGGCGTACACGCTCGCCTGGTACTCCACCCCGGCCTCCAGGCCGAAGTAGGATAGGCTCAACTGGTCCCCCGTCTGCCCCTTGACAGTGGACACCTGTCTTTGGGCTTCGGACCAGTCATCGGCCTCCCGCTTCAGGAAGACGTGGTACTCCAGCACCTCGGCCTCCGCCGCGTTGGGAGGCGCCTCCCAGGACACCACCAGCCCACCTGCCTCCGCCGGAGTCAAGGCAACGCTGGGGATGCGGCCGGGGAGATGCAACCCGGGCAGGCTGGGGGCGGGCTCCCCGGGGAGATGGTACAGCTTCAACTCCACCATATCCCCCTCCGACCAGTCCTGTCCTCCGGTCGGCCAACTGTAGGGAATACCGATGAGTCCGCCTTCCACGATAATGGCATCGCCTATGGACAATACCCGATCTCCAACCTCCAGCTCCAAGGCATATTCGTGTAGGGAAGAGCCATTGGAGTTCACCGTCCAGTAGAAGGGCCCACCTGAGCCGAGACTCAGGGAAGCCGATGCCACCACCCTGGCTATGGAGCCGTCCGGCAACGTAATCCGCCAGGACGCGGGGACACTGGAAACTCTGTACGCTTCGCCCATGTAGAAGACTGGGTATCCGGCGTTTATCTCCCTGACCGTCATCGTGTGGGACCACAGCAACTCCCGCGCATTCACGTCCACGACCGTTGTCGTGGACGCTGTCGGGGACCTGGACGGCGTGTGTACAGCCTCGGTAGTGGTCGCAGCTGCCGGCGCCGGTATGGGAGTCGACACCGGCTCGGTAGTGGTCGCCGGGGTGGAAGTCGCTACCTGCTCGCCCGTTGTCGACGTGGAAGTCGCGGTGGACTCGGGCGTGGGCTCCGGCGTCGGGGCGGGCCTGGTGAGCGCCAGGATGAACCGGTCGCCTGGACCGATTCCGCTCAGGACGGCGCGGCCCGACTGCGGCACCTCGAAGTTCACGTAGTTGCTGCCGGCAGTCCGCACGTCGTTTGCCGGGAAGCTCGCCGTCGCCGAGCCGGTCTGGATCCAGACTGTGAGGTCTTCGCCGGCGCCGGACTGGCCGAAGTACCGCTCCATCACCACACCGCCGCCGTCATTCAGCCGAAGCAGCGACCCGTCACGCTCGGGCAACATCACCCGCACGATCCGCGTATCTTCGTCGAACTCGACGTCGCCCTCGACCAGAGAGCCGGCCGCACCCCAACGCGAGTCAGCCGCCGAGTACAGCGTCGTCGCTCCGCCCGCTTCGAAGAGCGCGAGCGCTTCCACCTCCAGGCCGCTACGGTCGAAGTCTGCCAGCGAGGGAGAGTCCTCTTGTGCAACAGCCGGCAAGGCGCCCCAAGAAGATGCCGCGGCGACCGCCGCGACCGTAGCCATGGCTAGAACACCGACAAGCCATGATCTGCCGCGCCACGCAACAAGAGCGGATAGAAGCTTTCGAGAGCCAATCACCAACAGCCTCCCTCAATACCAGTACACTCCCCAAGTCCTACCACTTCTTTCGGGGCCGCGATAGATAAATGCAGAACAATCCGACTTTGTCTTTTACCAGTTTCCCAGGCAACGTCATGCCTAGTCTTGTTGGTACATAGTGCTCACAAAGCCCCTGGCCTTCGACGCAGATCACCGGGAAGCCGCAAATTCGTGCGTCCGAAGACCGGGAGCTCGACATGGATCGTCAGGGCGTACAAGTGGAGGCGCCCCTGGGCATTGCTGGACGCTCCGGGCGTTTCACGGTACACTTGCCGCGCATACAGGCGCGGGGCGGCGGCCCTGCCAGCCCAGTGGGAGCGTGCGAGACGGTGCAGGCGGGTTGCCGGATACTGGTCGTGGACAGGCGGCAGGACGACCTGGACAGCATGGTCGCCCTGCTGGAGGCCAACGGCTGCATCGTGTCCGGCACCCTGAACGCCGCCGTAGCCGTCGACCTCGTGTCGTCGACCACGTTCGACGCGATGGTGGTGGGCAGCGCGTTGCCGCAGGCGGATTTCGCATCGCTGCGTGAAGACGTCCTGCGCCGGCAGCCAGACCTGCGCATCGTCGAGTCGAGAGGCACCCAGTCCGTGCTAACCCTCGTCCGGCAGGCGTTCGCCCGGCCGTAACGCTAGTAAGTCAGTGTGTCAGTCTGTCAGTTGGTCAGTATTCAGTGGTCAGTGCGGCAGCCCGTGTTTATCTGATGCCGTTCTGACAGACTGACCAACTAACTAACTGACCAACTAACCCCCCCGAGGAAGGTTACCCCATGGCAAGACGAAGAATCGGCCACAACGTAACCCGCCCTCCCAGGCAGCCGGACGAAGAGCCGCTTTCCTTTCCTGTGGCAAGAGACATCCAGAGCGTGCCGGGCATCCCCAAGCGCGACAACGAGGTGTCCTACTACAGCAGAGAGGCGCCGCTCGAGAGCGTGGCCGTTTCGGAGAGCGCGTCGGCCGAGTGGGCCGGAGCGGTACGCATGGAGTTCGCGCCCGAAACGGCAAAGCTGTACGAGGACTTCCAGCACCGGATGCGCCCCGTCGTCGAGTGGATAAAGAGCACGCGCGACATGGAACCGACGGCGCAGCCCAGCGGCGACGACGTGACCGAGACCATCCGCGAGGCGGCGCTGAAGCTGGGCTACAGCGAGGCGGGGTTCGCGCCGTTCGACCCCCGGTACGTCTACCGCAGCCGCCGCCCGGACCTCAACCCGCGACTGCCTACTGCCATATGCCTGGCGCTCGAGCAGGACTTCGACGCGACGCAGACCATACCGAGCCTGGACGCCGAACGGGCGCAGGGCGAAGTCTACGTCCGCCAGGCCGCGCTGGCCCGGTCGCTCGTCGACCTCATACTGTCGCTGGGCTACAAGGTGCAGGTCTCCGGCCCGACGTGGCACCTGGGCCCGATGATTCCGATGTTCGTCGAGGCCGGCCTGGGACAGCTCGGCGTCAACGGCCAGCTTCTTTCGCCCCGGTTCGGTTCTCGCGCACGGCTGCAGATCATCCTCACCGACGCCAAGGTCACTAACGACAGGCCGGTGGACTACGGCATGCACAAGTATTGCGCGCTGTGCCAGGTGTGCGTAACGCGCTGCCCGGGAAGGGCGCTGGACGGCCAGAAAGTGTGGTACCGCGGCATCGAGAAGAACAAGCTGAACTTTGCCCGCTGCCGCCCGGTGATGGCGCGGTATTCGGGCTGCGGCGTTTGCATGAAGGTTTGCCCGGTGCAGAAGTACGGCATGAAGCCTGTGATGGAGCATTACATCGAGACGGGCGAGGTGCTGGGCAAAGGCACCGACAACCTGGAGGGCTACACCCTGCCGGACAAGGGCTACTTCCGTCCGGGCAAGCTTCCGCAGTTCAGGCCCGACTTTTTCGCCATGCCCAGGGGCAAAACCGAGGACATTCTGTTCGCCGAGTTCAAGGAGCGGCTGAGCGACCCCGACCGCAACGGCGCGGAGGGCGCGCAGGACGAGGACGCGCTGTGGCGCGCCTTCCGCGAGCGCCTGCAGGACACGCTGGACCGCCCCGAGTCCACCCTGGACATGGGCATGGACATGAGCGGCTGACCTAACGCGATTCCTTGCACCCTCCTCTCCCTCGAGGGAGAGGATTGAGAGCCTGCCCTGAGCTTGCCGAACGGGTGAGGGCGAGCCGCCTCGTGAGCGACCGTTAGCAAACTACCGAGGGCCGTTCGCAAAATCCGCACGACGAACGTACGCCTCTGTGCGCTTGGCTAACAGTCTTATTCAGGGAGTGTCGAGTGAAGCGTAGTCGCAGAATGAAAGACGACGAGCTACTTTCGGAAATTGACAAAGCACTGGATGTGCTTGGCCTTTATTGGCCGCCCACCAAGGACGAGATTGCAAAGGCATTCCGGAAGAAGGCGTTCACCACGCATCCTGATCGTGGCGGTACACACGAGGCCATGACGGAGTTGAACAACGCGAGCGATTTATTCGAGAAGGATATACTCGCGGATGAGCAGGCGCGGAAACGGGCAGGGAGCCTGTGGCAGCAGCGTGAACGGGCTGAGCGCCGCAGACCGGGACGGAAGCAGGCGGAGCGCCAGCAACGCGAGGCGCGGGAACGCGTAGCCCGCGAGGCGTGGGAACGCGTAGCCCGCGAGGCGTGGGAACGCGCAGAGCGCGAGGAGCGGGAACGGGCCGAACGCGAGAGACAGGAACGGGAGCGGACGGAGCCCGAAAGGCTAGAGCGGCAACGCGCCGAGCGCCACCGGCAGGCACGCGAACGGGCCGAACGCGAGAGACAGGAACGGGAGTGGACGGAGCGCGAAAGGCTAGGGCGGCAACGCGCCGAGCGCCACCGGCAGGCACGCGAACGGGTCGAACGCGAGAGACAGGAACGGGAGCGGACGGAGCGCGAAAGGCTAGAGCGGCAACGCGCCGAGCGCCACCGGCAGGCACGCGAACGGGTCGAACGCGAGAGACAGGAGTAAGAGCGGGTCGAGCGCCAACGGCAGGAGAAGGCGGAGCACGACTTCCAGGAGCACCAGAAGCAGGAGCGAGAGCGGACGAAGCGCGAAGGGCAGGAACAGGCGGAGCACCAGAGGGAGGAGCACCGCGAGCGCATACTGGTGCGCCTGGCGACTGCCGCTGGATTGATTGTGCTCGCGGGGGCCTCCTATGTACTCTACCCACTGCTGTAGCGGGACCTGACGTTTCGGGTCACCTATCTGCGCGCGCAAGCATCAAGTTTCACATGCCACCCTGATTTCATAGGCAGGCTAAGGTGAACGTCGTTCCCAGAGAAGTGTTTGTTGTCTGGCTGATCATATTCCTGCTGTTTGCAGGTACCTTCTTCGGCCTCTACAGACTAAGACAGGAGAACGAGGCGCTTAAAACCCAGATTGACACGGTCGCCGTCCGCTCAGACATTGACGCTCCCCGCATCGGCAACCAATCGGCGGCGACCGAGGACCTGGCCAGGGATTCGGAGGGCCGAGTAGAGGCTTTCCAGTCCGCTATCGAGAACAACTCCGGGAAAATAAACTCCGTTAAAGCAGACAATCAGCAGATTGCCGCTCGTGTAGAAAGCCTCCAGAATCTCCTTGCCGGGATTGAACAAAACAACTATTCGCTCGCTGAGCAGATGCAAGACTTGACCCAGCGCATGGCCAGCGTCGAATCTGCGACGGCGCAGTTGTCTACAATGGAAGCCGACATTCTGCAGATTACCGAACGCGCGGACAGCCTCGCAGACAGCCTTGAGAATCTCGTGGGCAAGGTGGAACAGGACAACACCTCACTCATTGGGCTGATAAGGACCTTGATCGAGCGCATCGAGGAGGTGGAACTCAGATTGCAGTAGGAGAATCCCGTGACTGTCCCGAGAATTAGAACGGCGCGCCACAGGGTCTGAACTGTATACTGAATCAACGACCAACAGAAATTCTACCCCAGGAGGTACAACCATGACTACAGTTGGTTCGGGTGACTACACGTATGAGCACGTGCCGGTTTGGCCCAACATGCCCAAGTACTGGTCGTTCGGCGCGGCGTCGGACGGGGCGGTCAACTCGAAGAACGAGGTGCACATCTTCAGCCGGGGCGCACACCCGCTGACTATCTGGGACGCCGACGGCAACTTCGTGTCGTCCTGGGGCGAGGGCACCTTCTCGGCGAACCCCCACGGCATCTACATCGCGCCGAACGACAACGTCTGGCTCGTGGATAGGGACTTTCACATTGCCACGGAGTACACGCCCGGCGGCGAGACGCTGCGCACGCTAGGCAACAAGCTGGCGCCCTCGCCGTCGTTCACCGGGATGCCCTTCAACATGCCGTCCGGCCTGGCCATCGGGCCCAGCGGCGAGATGTTCGTCTCCGACGGCTACGGCGCCCACCGCGTCCACAAGTACAGCGCCGACGGCGAGCTGCTGCTCTCGTGGGGCAGGCAGGGCACCGGTCCGGGCGAGTTCGCGCTGGTGCACAACGTGTGGGTGGACAGGGACAGCCGCGTACTGATCTGCGACCGCGAGAACGACCGCATCCAGATCTTCGACGACCAGGGCGGCTTTCTGGAGGAGTGGACGGACCTTGAGAAGCCGGGCGACATCTGGATTCACGACGACGTGGTTCACGTGGTAGAGCAGGGCCCCGGGTCCGGCGTGAGCCTGTGGACGCTGGGCGGCGACCTGATCACCCGATGGCGCGGCAGGGAGGGCCCGGGCAAGGGCACCATCGTGGGCGGCCACGGGCTGTGCGTGGACCTGCAGGGCAGCATCTACGTTACCGAGATCGGCGAGGGGCTGCGCGTGACCAAGTTCCAGAAGGTTTAGGGCGCGGTTCACGTCCATCCCCGTATCGAGTACGGGGCAGGGTCCCTTCCCCCATCGAGAGGGAAGGGACTGGCCGACGCCAGCGGGCAGGTTTGAAACCTGCCCCTACAAGGTGCTGGGCGGCGGCCGCTTGCGAAGGGCCTAGGCTTCTTCGCTTGGGGTCTCGTGCGGCGCGTGCACGAAGAAGCCGGTCCGCCGCCACAAGTCTACGCCGTGCAGCCGCAGAGTGACGGTCTCGCCCGGCTCGCACTGCTGGGGCAGCTTGACTCTCAACCGGAAGGGGTAGTCGACAAGTTCGAGCTGGGCGTTGCGGTTTGGCGCGTTCTCGAGCACTACCGCCGGGTATAGCGCCCGCGGCTCGGCGAGCTCCAGCCGCTGCCCGAGGAACTTCAGGAACCAGTAGCGCCGGCGGTCCTCCTCCAGCCTGCCCAGCTCCCTTATCTGGACGTCGGCGCGCTGCGTGACATCCGTCACGTGCTGCGGGGAGTAGGGCGGCTCGCCGCGGTCGAGGAATCCGCCTATCTGGCGCTGCATGACCAGGTCGGGGTAGCGGCGGAGCGGCGACGTGGCCTGGAGGTAGGCAGACAGGCCCAGCCCGGCGTGAGGCCCGGGCCGCGAGCCCAGCTCTGCGGGGGCGATTCTGCGGAACGTCAGGAAGCGGCGCAGCGGGCCGTCGGGCAGACCTTCCGGTATGTCCTCCAGGTCGGGGGCCTTTTGCGAGCGGTAGGCCGCGGGCAGCTCCCGGTCGCGGCAGAACTCCGCCAGCAGCGAGTTTGTCAGGATCATCAGCTCGGCCACCATCTCACGCGCCGCCGACGGCTGGGCCACGCGCACGTCCACGCTGCCGTCGTCGTGCACGGACACGCGCATCTCTGAGCGGTCCAGCATCAGCGCGCCCGCGCGTTCGCGCTTCGCCTTGAGCGTCGCCGCGAGGCTGTTCAGGGGGGCCAGCGCGGCGTGCCACGGGTGCGCCTCGCATTCGATGGCGCCGTCGGCCTCCTCGTAGGGGAGCGCGGCGCGGCTTCGTATGACCGATGGCGTGACTTCCCAGTCGAGCAGGTCGCCCTCCGCGGTCACGTCCGCCAGCAGACTGAGCGTGGCGCGCTCTTCGCCGGGCAGCAGGCTGCCCGCGCGGTGGGATAGGCTGGGCGGGAGCATCGCCACCTGTAGCTCCGGCAGGTAGAGTGTCGCCATGCGGGCGTCGGCCTCGCGGTCCACCGCGCCGCCGTCCGATATCAGCGCGCCGCCGTCCGCGATGTGCACGCCCAGCCGGTATACCGGCGCGGGGCCGCCGGAGAGCGTCTCGAGCGACAGGGCGTCGTCCTTGTCGCGCGTCGAGGCGTCGTCGATGGTGATGGCGGGCGCGGAGGTCAGGTCGCGGCGGCGCGGTTGGCGCAGGATAGCGGACACGTCCAGCGCGTCCGCCTCGTCCAGGGCGTCCTGGGGAATACGCACGCGGATGTCGGCGCGCTCGAGCTCCAGCGGCTCGTCCGGCGACAGCGCGCCCACGCGCACGAGGGTGTCGAAGCTCAGCCGTTGCAGGTCGCGGGCGCCGGGGTCGACGCGCCGCAACAGGGAGACCGCTACCGAGTCGCGGGTGTAGTTTTCGCCGTGGACGGCGAAGCCGCGCAGGTGCGAGAGCAGCTCGGCCTGGTACGTCGACGGTTCCGCGGGAAGCGTGCAGTCCACCAGGTGCCGGGCCAGCTCTTCGGTGGCGAGGGCGTTCTCGGCGGCGCGGCGCTGGCGGGCGAGCGTCTCCTCCACCGCCTGCTGAGGGCGCGGGCGGAAGCCGCCGTCGCCAGCCACGAAGTAGAGCGACGACCGGTTCAGGTGCAGCAGCATGGCGGCGAGCTGCTCGCCCGACGGCGGGGCGCCCCAGTGCAGCTCCGCCACGTCGTCGAGCGACAGCGGGTCGTCCTCGCCGCTGACGACCTCCCACACCTCGGCGAGGTCGAGGGACGCGGCTAGCTCTTCGGCGCGAGACCGAAAGCGTTCGAGGTCGTCCTCTCCGGCGGCGATGACACCGGTGGCGAAGACCACCCTATCCTCGGGAAGTCGGGCCTCGCGGTTCCTGCCGGTCGAGACGCGCACCTGGCGGCGGCGTCCGGCGACCGCCGGGGCGTCGCCCAGAAAGCGCCCCAGGCCGATGCCGCCCTTCAGCCGGGCCACGATGACTTCGTCCGTTCGCATACCAGCTCCAGTGTGAGAATCGTTCAAGGCTCCATGATAACACTTTGTGGCCGGCCGCCCTGTCGCGGGCGGTGGCCGGCGGGGACGCCTGCGCCGCGTGTGTCCGGGGCACCACACCCCTAATGGGTGAGGAAAACCGCGAAATTTGTCTCATTTTGATTCATTTCGTCTCATTTCCTAGCTGGGAGAGTTGGAGTTGGACCCTGGCATGAGGTGCAGCTGGGCACGAATTTGGGAGTGGAAGCGACAGAATGTGACAGAAATGTGACAGGTGGGCCAGGGATCCCAACCGCAGCATCTTCACGCCCATCCCCGTATCGAATACGGGGCAGGCTCTAACCTTCCCCCATCAAGAGGAAAGGGACACTTGGGTCGCGGGGTCGGTCCCTCATCGGGGGGAGAATAGCACGGATGTGCGTGGGGTTCAAGGGGGGTGGCGGAGACCCGCTCGACTTTTGCGGCCTCGCCCGTTCACCGAGCATCTCTCCGGACGGCTCCAGGGTCGCGTATTCCGCCTGGCGAGAGTTGAACCTGAATCAGTTGGCTCGAGAGGTAAAGTGATTCCGACGGGCGACAGGTCGTGGCACTATGAATACGAACAACGCCCGTGTTTGGAACTAAAGAAACCACCCCTGTATGTCACACCGCCACTTTTCAGGCCGTCGGCTCAAACAGACTAGAGTGGGAGATCATAGCGGCCGCCGTGCAGCCACGCTGCGGGCGTCCGCTGCGCGCCATCATCCGCTATTCGCGCACAGGCCGGGCGCAAAGTCACCCCGCGGATCCGGTGCGGCTGCCAGAGGCGACCGTTTTGGGTTCCTCGGCTGCGCTCGGAATGACAGGGAGGGGCGGACGGAGTGACGCGGTGGGGCGCGGACGGAGGGGCAGGGAGGAGCAGGCGGCTGGAGTGACAGGAGTCTGTCACTCCCATCCCCGTATCGAGTACGGGGCAGGCTCTGGACTTCCCTCGTCGAGGGGGAAGGGGCTGGTGCGGGGCTATGCCGCCACAAGTCGGTGTGCTAACCTTTTTTGACTAGCCGACGTTGTATCAACTGAAAGGGGCACTGTGCGCAGTGGCCCGAACCCAGGCGCACCCTGAGAGAAAGGCGACGATGAAGGCAGGCGCCGATGCCAACATTGACGTAGAAGCGCTGGTGAATGGGGCCAAGCATGGTGACGAGGCGTCGTTTGCCGCTCTCTATGAGCACTACTTCGACAGGATCTACCGGTACGTGAGCTTCAAGCTGCGGGACCCGGTCGAGGCTGAGGACGTTACCGGCGAGGTGTTTCTGAAGATGCTGGAGTCTATCCACTCCTTCAGGTGGCAGGGCTTCCCATTCTCCTCGTGGCTCTTCAGGATCGCCCACAACATGGTTGTGGACCATTTCAGGCGCAAGGACAAAAGGCCCACCGTGTATCTGGACGAAGTGTCGCAGTCGGTGGGGGCCTACTCGTGGGACGTGGAAGGGTTCATCGACCGCAAGCTCACGCTCGGCGAGGTGTACGGCGCGATGTCCGGCCTGACCGACCTCCAGCGTGAGGTCATCACTCTTCGCTTCGCCGGCGAGTTGTCTCTCGCGGAGACGGCCGAGGTCGTGGGCAGAAAGGCCAACGCGGTCAAGGCGCTTCAACATGCGGGCCTCAAGAAGCTGAGAATCCTCATGGAGAAGGAGCCCTCTTTTGCGGGGGCGGTCCGATGCGGCGAGGCGTGACGATGGCAGACATGGGCCGCGAATTCGACGATGTACTGGACGAGTGCCTGGAGCGGTTGGCCTCCGGCGAGACGATCGCCGAGTGTTGCGCACGCTACCCCGGACACGCCGAGGATCTGGCGCCGCTGCTGCGGCCTGCCGCCGCCGTGCGGCAGACGGCCCGCGTGACGCCCCACCTGGCGCTTGCCCGCACCCGAGGCTACGAGCGGCTGGCGCAGGCTCTCGCCCAGGGCACGGGCGCGCCCAAGCCGAGTCCCTCGCTGTGGGAGCGGCTCGGCAACCTGCTGAGAACCCCGATGGCCCGGCCCGTTCTGGCCGCATTCGCAGCCATTTTGGTTGTCCTCTTCGCCGCGGGCGGCACGACGGTCGCCGCCAGAAGCAGCGTGCCCGGTGAGCCGCTCTACTGGGTGAAGACGACCCAGGAGAACATCTCGCTGCGTATGCAGCGCACGGACATGGACCGCTCCGAGCAGCACGCCCGGCTGGCGAACGAGCGCAGCGACGAGATGCACACGCTCATAGAGAGGGGCAACCTGAACGAGGCCGAAAATCTGATCCACCGTTTTCGCGGGCACATCACCCAGTCGGCCCACTACGCGGGCGTAGTGGTGGTGGTGAACCCGGTCGAGATGCCCAACACGATTATAGTCCACCTGGCGGCGAGACCCCAGCTTACGCCTTTGAGGACGCTTATGGACCTGAGCGAGCAGCAAAGGCACAGCCGTCGCCCCTTAACGCTGCAGTCGGCGCCGTCGGACCAGCGGCTGAGGGCGCAGATAGTGATTGGCCGGTGCGAGTTGTGGTACGGGGTGTTCCACACCGCGCTCAACGGCGACGGCGGAGGGCGGCTGCTCTTCCGGGCGGTGGCCGGCAGCTCGTTCGGGCCCTAGTACCTAGTCAACCTAATTTTGTATGGATATAAGAACTGGTACGCTCTGATGAACTCGCTTTCATATGGAGGGTGCTGAAATGGGTCGAGAGAAGTATGTGGTCCAACTGACGGATGATGCGCGGGAGTCTTTGCAGAAGTTCGTCCGAGGGGGCACGAGTTCCGTACGAGAGGTTGCCAGGGCGCGGATCTTACTGAAGGCTGACGACGGCTGGACTGTGCATCGGATAGCCGAGGCGCTGGACGTGTCTACAGGTACTGTTTACCGTATCAAAAGGCGCTTTTGCGAAGCAGGACTACAGGGCGCAGTGGTGGATCGGCCTCGTCCTGGCAGACCTCCCAAGCTGGACGAGAAAGGTGAGGCACACCTGATCGCCCTGGCTTGCAGCAGCGCACCTGACGGGCACGACCACTGGACGTTGAGACTGCTGTCAGACAAGGCTGTGGAACTGGGTCTGGTGGACTCCATATCACACGAGGGCATTCGCAAACGTCTGAAAAAAACGAACTCAAGCCATGGCAGAAGAAAGAGTGGCGCATTCCGGAGGTGAGCGCCGACTTCGTTGCTTCCATGGAGGAGGTACTGGACGTGTACCACGAACCGCATGATCCCAAACAGCCCGTGGTGTGCTTCGACGAGTCCTCTACTCAACTGTTGGCGGACGTGCGCGAACCCACTGCGGCACGACCCGGCCAGCCCGAGAGATACGACACCGAGTATCGACGACAGGGAACACGCAACCTGTTCATGTTCATTGAACCCCTCGCGGGTTACCGACACGTGGCCATCACGGAACGGCGGACACGACAGGACTTTGCACACCAGATGAAGTGGCTTGTTGACGAAGCCTATCCAGAAGCCGACACGGTCCGGGTTGTCCTCGACAATCTCAACACCCATAGACTCGGGTCCCTGTATGTGGCTTTTGTGCCTGACGAAGCCAGACGCATCGCTAGACGTTTGCGGTTCCACTACACTCCCAAGCATGGAAGCTGGCTCAACATGGCCGAAATCGAGCTCAGCGTGTTCAGCCGCGGCTGTCTGAGGCGCCGTGTTCCTGATGAGACTGTCCTGAGGCGGCGTGTACATGCACTCCAAGATGAACGCAATACGGATCGTGCCAGCATCGACTGGCGCTTCTCGATCCAGGATGCTCGCACTAAACTGCACCGACTCTATCCCTCCAATAATTAAGTTGACTAGGTACTAGCCTGCCGGGCGGCGATTTGGACCACGCTGTCACCCCCATCCCCGTATCGAGTACGGGGCAGGCTCTAACCTTCCCCCGTCGAGGGGGAAGGGACCTTGTGGGAAGGTCCACTGACGCGACGAGAGCCCCCATGTTTGTGGGGGCTCTCGACATTTTCGGCTTGTGGCGGAAGGGTTAGGAAGCGGCTCCGCAGACGGTGTTGAGGATGAGCTCGGTGACCTTGTAGGGGTCGCAGTTGGCGTTGGGGCGCCTGTCCTCGATGTAGCCCTTGCGGTCGCGGTGCACCTGCCAGGGTATGCGCACCGAAGCGCCCCTGTCGGAGACGCCGTAGCGGAACTCGCGGTACGAGCAGGTCTCGTGCTGCCCGGTGAGGCGCTCCTCGATGCGGTGGCCGTAGTTGGCGATGTGCACGTCGTGGTTTCGGCCCAGCGCCTCCGCCGCGTCGATGCAGGCCTGGTAGTTGTCGCGCATCTGCCTGGTCGAGACGTTGCAGTGCGCTCCCGCGCCGTTCCAGTCGCCCTGCACCGGCTTGGGGTCCAGCCTCGCGCTGACGCCCTTGTTGGGTTGCGCGGACAGGTGGATATCCTCACCCACGCGGTACAGCAGCCAGCGGGCCACCCAAAGCTGATCGGCGACCATCGGGGCGTTCAGCGGGCCGATTTGGAACTCCCACTGCGAGGGCATGACCTCGGCGTTGATGCCAGACACCATAAGGCCGGCGTCCAGGCAGGCGTCCAGGTGGGCCTCCACTACGGGGCGTCCGTACACCTCGTCGGAGCCTACGCCGCAGTAGTAGCCGCCCTGGGGCGCGGGGAAGCCGTTGTCGGGCCAGCCCAGGGGTTTGATGCCGTCGAAGAAGGTGTATTCCTGCTCGATGCCGAACCAGGAATCGAAGTCCGCGTACTTCGTGGCCATTTCGAGGCAGGCCGCGCGGGTGTTGGTGGCATGCGGCGTCATGTCTGGCAGCAGGACCTCACACATCGCCAGCTTGTTGTCGCCGCCGCGAATCGGGTCGGGGCAGATGTACACCGGGTTCAGCACGCAGTCCGAGTTTTCGCCTGGGGCCTGGTTGGTGCTCGATCCGTCGAAGCCCCAAAGGGGGGGCGAATCGCCCTTTTGCACTACCATGCTCTTGGAACGGAGATGGGCGGTGGGTTCCGCTCCGTCTATCCAGATGTACTCGACCTTGTAGTAATCCATATCCTCCTCCTGGGCGGCCCGCGCGGGCCCTCTTATGCCTAGTTTGTCGGCCACATTTATTATTGCATCATAAGGCAGCTATGCCAAGTGGGGATTAGGCGCTGAGCCTGTTTCAGATTGCCGGGGCTGCCTGCCCCTGGGTTCCGGCTCGGGGGCCGGAATGACGAGTTCGGGCGGGTTCCGGTGGCGCCAATTTGACACCCTAAAGCGCCGTTTGTAGAATATGCCCAATTCTGGACGGGCGCGTCCGCGCGCCGGTCGAGCAGGCTGTCCAATTCACGGGCGGCAGCGGGCGCCTAAAGGCGCAGGCAGGAAGGAGAAATCCGGCATGTTCATAGGTCACTTCACGGAGAGACCCTACCAGGACCCGAAATCGGGCTACTTCGGGGCGACGGGCCTGCCAATCAAGGACCTCGACCTTAGCAACGAGATATACGACCCCGAGATTGGGTCCGACCTCTACAACCGCTACATCGACGAGCGGCTATACGCCGAGAAGATGGGCTTCGACGGCCTGATGCTGAACGAGCATCACAGCACGCCGTTCTGCATGGGCGGCACCATGAACATCGAGGCGGGCATTCTCGCCCGCGTGACCAAGCGCGCCAAGATAGTGCTGCTCGGCAACATCCTGCCCATCTGGGACGACCCCCTGTGGCTGGTGGAGCAGCTTTCGATAATCGACATGATTTCGAAGGGCCGCCTGGTGTCGGGCTGGGTGCGCGGCACCGGACGCGAGAGCGTGGCCCACAACGCCCCGCCTCCCTACAACTGGGAGCGGTTCCAGGAGGCGCACGACTTCATCGTGAAGGCCTGGACCGAGCCCGGCCCGTTCCGCTGGGAGGGCAAGCACTACCACTACCGCTACGTGAACCCGTGGGCGAAGCCTTACCAGAAGCCCCATCCGCCCATCTGGCTGCCCGGAGTGGTCAGCCGCGACTCGCTTCGGTGGGCCGCCAAGAACCGCATCCCCTACATCATGCTGGCGACCCAGCTCGAGCCTACGCGCCAGGCCTTCCAGCTCTACCACGACTCGGCCGAGGAGTTCGGGTACGAGTCCGGTTCGCAGAACATAGGCTACCTGTGGAAGGTGCACGTGGACGAGACTGAGGAGCTGGCCGAAGAGGTGGGCCGCAAGTACGTGCAGGGCCCCAGCAACCCGTTCCTCGCCGGCAACGAGGGCACGGCCAACCGCGCGCTGCTGACGCTGCCGGGCCTGACCTCCCGCACGCGGGTGCTGCCGACGCGCGACTCGGCCACGGCGAACCGCGGCGGGCAGCTCGCGCGCGCCTACGAGGACCAGATCAACGACTACACCATCATCACCGGCACGCCCAAGACGGTGCTGCCCAAGATCCGCCACGTGCTCGAGTATCTGCGCCCCGGCAGCGTGTTCTTCTGGGACGGTGACGGCGCGATGACCCACGAGGACCAGATGCGCAGTCTGAGGCTGATGGGCGAAGAGGTGATCCCCGCGGTGAGGGAGATGGGCAAGGAGCTGGAGCTGTTCAGCCCGTTCGAGGTCGACCCGGCCACGAACAAGCCCATCACCAACGGGGCCTCCATGGCCGGGGCCGTAGAGGCTGCCGCGGCCAGCGATTAGCAGAGGCGCGCAGAGCGGGCGTAACGGGGAAGTCCATGACGGAAATTTCTGATATCCAGCGGGCAATTCTGTCCCTTCCCGAGTCCGACTACACCAAGCTGAGAGAGTGGCTGACCGAGCTAGACTGGGAGAGGGGGGACCGGGAGATCGAGGCAGATTCCAAGGCCGGAAGAATGGACTTCCTGGCCGCCGAAGCGGATGAAGCCAAGAAGAGTGGCACTCTCGTCAGCGGCCTCTGACCTGCACTCCAGTCCCCCCGCCGACGTCATAGTCGTCGGCGGGGGGCCCGGCGGCAGCACCGCGGCGACGATGCTCGCCCGCAAGGGCTTTGGCGTGCTGCTCCTCGAACGCGAGCGATTCCCCCGCGCCCACGTGGGCGAGTCGCTGCTCCCCGCCAGCATTCCCGTGCTCGAGGAGCTGGGGGCGTACGACCGGGTGCGCGACGCCGGCTTCCTCCCCAAGTACGGCGCAACCATGGTCTGGGGCAGGGACAAGTCCCCCTGGTCGTGGTACTTCCGCGAGACCAGCCGCACCTACCCGCACTCCTACCAGGTGTGGCGTCCCCAGTTCGACAGCATCCTGCTCGACAACGCGCGCTCCCACGGCGTGGACGTGCGTGAGGAGCACGCCGTCACCGGCGTCCTGGAGCGTGACGGCGCGGTGGAGGGCGTGCGCGTCCGCACCCCTGACGGCGCTGTGACGGACGTGCGGGCCCGGTTCGTAGTCGACGCGAGCGGCCAGTCGGTGCTGCTCGGCCGCCGCTTCGGGCTGCGGCGCTGGGACGGCTTTTTCAGGAACCTGGCCGTCTACGGCTACTACCGCGGCGCGCGCAGGCTTCCCCCGCCGGACGAGACCAACATATTTATCGAGTCGTACCGGGGCGGCTGGCTGTGGACCATCCCGCTGCACACGGGCGCGGCCAGCGTGGGCGCGGTGGTGGACGCCGCCGCCGGACGCGAAAGGCTTCGCGAAGTGGGCGCGGAGCGCTTCCTGGCGAGCCAGATAGCCCAGGCCCCGCACACGTCGGCGATGCTGCGCGACGCGGCGCTGAGTGACGGCCCGCACGTCGCCCGAGACTGGTCGTACGTCTCCGAGCGCACGGCGGGCGATGGGTTCGTGATGGTGGGCGACGCGGCGTGCTTCGTCGACCCGCTCTTCTCCTCCGGCGTTCACCTCGCCATGATGTCGGGCGTGCTCGCCGCCGCCTACGTCACTACCGCGCTGAGGAACCCGGACATGCGCGAGGACGCGGCGCGGGTGTACGAGGAGCTGTACCGCAAGGAGTACGACCACTTCCGGGAGCTGGCCAGGCTGTTCTATTCGAGCAACCGCACCGAGGAGTCGTACTTCTGGGAGGCGCGCCGGCTGCTGGACGCCGGCGACGCGCTGGCGCCGAGGCAGGCGTTCGTCCGCGCGCTGGCGGGGCAGTCCCCGCGCGGCTACGAGCGGGTGGCGCTGGAGCGCGGCGAGCCGCCGGCGGACGTGGTGGAGGGCGTGCGGGCGGTGGAGGGGGCACGGGCCGAGCGGACGGCGCGGCTGGCGTCGTCCGCGGTGACGCAGGAGGCGCTGCTGGCCGCGGTGCCGCGGCTGGCGGCGGGGGCCGTGCTGGAGCGCAAGCCGGTTGTCGCGGAGGGCGAGTTCGTCTGGGGGCACGTGCTGACGACGCCGGACCGCGAGGAGGGGATGCCGTGCAGCGAGTTGGTTGGCAGCGTGGTGTCACGCATCGACGGCCGCGCAAGCGTGGGCGAGATCCTGGCGGCGGTGTGTGAGGCGTACCCGGAGCCGCAGCGGCCGGAGGTGGCCGCCGCGGCGCTGAACGCGGTGCGGATACTGTACGTGGATGGGGCGGTGGCGGAGCTGCGGGGGGTGTAGGGAGGAGGGGTGGCGTCATAGAAGAGCGGTCTTTTCTCAAATGGACGGACTTTCAACTTGACACAGGTTCCATGTGCCACATCCATTTGACGTTGCACAACTCCAGTTGGTAACATTGTGCTAGCCAAAGTAGCGTACACATGTTCGTATTGGCGTCAATGGCCTAGATACTAGCCAGATGAGAGTGGGATAGCCAAGTTGGTGCTCCGAGTTTAACCCTTAAGAATCTCTCACAAGTTCATGGAAAGGCACTGCAATGAACGCTGGAACTACCGAGGAAGTTGCGATACGGAATAGTCCAGTTGGTGCAGTTCAAATGCCCCTTGAGATTACGGGCGTTCCGACCACTACGTATAGTGTGGTCAGTATGTTCTCAGGCTGCGGGGGAATGGATCTAGGTTTTCTCGGCGGTTTTGAATTCGGCAAACGCCGCTACGACCCTTTGCCATTTCGTGTGATCTGGGCAAATGACCTCAGTGTCGCCGCTTGCAAAACTTACAAGCATAATCTCAAGCATCCAATTATCCACGGTGATGTCGGAGAGGCAATTGGTACACTTCCAGAATCTGGAGATGTGATAATTGGAGGTTTCCCGTGCCAAGACGTTTCGATAAACGGCTCCAAGCTAGGGGTTGAAGGCGAAAGAACAATACTGTACCAGTACATGATTGACGCTATCCGTCGAGTCAAGCCTCGGATATTCATTGCTGAGAACGTGAAGGGGCTGACACAGTCTCACGGGCGAGGCCTTTTCGATCAGATGCTAGCAGACTTTGAAGACACAGGCTACAACATCTCTCACTCATTGCATCTTGCGGCAGACTTTGGAGTGCCGCAGATGCGAGAACGAATTTTCATAGTCGGAACGCAGCCAAAAGAACCCCAATTTCGCTGGCCTGTGCCTGTATCCCGTACGATGACTGCGAGCGAAGCTCTCCATGATCTTGAAGATGTTCCCGAGTGTCGTGTTCTAAACCACATATGGAGTAAAGCTGCACGCAGTCCTGAACAAGGCAGCCGAATGCTAAAGGCAGATGCTCCTGCAACGACGATTCGAGCCGAGCATCACGGTAACATCCAATGGCATTACCGTTTGCCCCGCCGTATTTCCCTGAGGGAAGCAGCTCGTCTGCAGTCATTCCCGGACAGATTCACTTTTCTGTCCGGGATGCGCGAGACAGAACGGCAAATCGGCAATGCAGTCCCCCCGGTACTAGCATGGCATATGGCGAAAGCCGTGAAAGAATACCTTGACACCTAGCGAATTTGAGCCCTTGCTGGATCGCACAGTTGAGATTCTCACCGAGAACCTCCGTTCCAGCGACTTGTACCACGGGTCCACGCAGTTTGAGCATGGCGTGTTGGACATGCTCCGGATCGTCTTGCGCGACTATAGCGTGGATGTTGCGCCTACTTTCCATCCTCACGCTTTCCCGGATATTCACGTGAACGGATTTGGGATTGAAGTAAAGTTCACTAGGCAAAACACCTGGCAAGCCGTGGGAAATAGCGTGTTTGAGGGCATGCGTGATAGAGATGTGGAAAGCATCTATGTAGTGTTCGGCAAAGGGGGTGGGCAGCCTGAAGCTCGTTGGGGTCGATATCAGGATTGCGTAACCCATGTGCGTGTGTCGCACGCTCCCAGATTTGTGATAGAGATGGAGGGCGAGCGTGACTCATTGTTTCACCACATGGGGATTCAGTATGACCAATTTGCCACACTTGATGACGATCGAAAAATGCTCCATATCCGCAGTTACTCGCGCAACCGATTGCAGCCTGGCGAACGGCTTTGGTGGATAGAGCCTACCCACTCTGTACCCATTCAGGTACGACCTTACCGCAGAGTGAAAAGCGCATGTTACGAGCAGAAGCCGCAATCCTTTGCCCCAAAATATGCGCTGGCTCGCGCGTTCGCAACAAGTACATTGATGCTGCACTTTATTTGCTAAACCATCACGGCGTCCTTTGCACCCAGGCGAGAGACTTGTTCTCGGCAGGTAGTGTGGCGCTGAGGGGCGACGATAGACGTGGGGGAGTCTACATAGAGCGAGCATTACAAGACATTGAGAACTTAATGCAAGACGCGTCACAAAGGCTTGACGGTGATCTGTTTGAGGAGTACTGGGGTCAAGACTACCCACTGAACGAGAGGATTGGCGAGTGGCTACGTAGAGCCGATAGTCACGCTCAAGACTGGATACCCTCAGAGTCCCTGTTCTTGGCTTAAGAGCATTTATGGTTGACACGGTCTCCACAGAGGTGCGTAGCCGGATAATGGCTCAGGTCAAGTCGAAAGACACTAAACCTGAAATGATTGTTCGGAAAATGCTTCATAATCTCGGCTATCGCTATCGCCTACACAGACCGGATTTGCCGGGGCGTCCTGACCTGACATTCCCTTCCAAACGGCGAGTCGTGTTTGTAAATGGTTGCTTTTGGCACAGCCACACGGACTGTGCCAATGTACGCATTCCATCCTCTAACAGAGATTACTGGGCCACAAAACTGGCGCGAAACATCGAACGGGACCAACGGAACTTGACCCTACTGAGGGAAAGCGGGTGGACAGCATTTACGATATGGGAGTGTGAGTTGTCTGACTTAGACTCAGTGGCAAGGAACTTGATCGCATTCCTAGAGGATAGAGGTGACTAGGGCATGTTCACACTAAAGCATCTGGACATGTCATCGTACATGTAATTCGCTCTGTGCTGGCTTTGTCTTGTTCGCAATCATCTTCGACGCCCTACGTAGTGTGAACTTGCCCTCCTAAGGGGACAACCATGGAACCCATGAACGAAAAAGAACGCCGGGCCTTGGTCTGCCTGCTCGTTAAGGAGATGGGGCAGACTGACAGCTGGGCCGCCGAGTCCCCCATACAGAAGTGCGTCTACTTCCTTCAAGAAATGTGGAACGTCCCCGCAGACTACAACTACATACTCTACAAGCATGCGCCCTACAGCTTCGACCTTCGGCGCGAGTTGGCTGTGATGCGGGCCCGACTCCAGTTGGATCTGAAGTCTCGATATCCCTATGGCCCATCATTCATCTTGGGTTTTTGGGGAGAGTCGAATCTCGGACTCGTGGCAGAATACGGCGACGCCGTACAGTTCGTGGCCACTGAGCTATCTGTAGAGAGGATGGATGTCCTCGAGCGAATGTCAACCGCCCTGTATGTGAAGCGGAAAAACCCCCAATTGACGGACATGGAGACTGCGCACCGAGTCAACGAACTACAGCCCCACGTCAAGATCCCACAAGCGGCCGACGCCATTGATGAGCTACACAGGCTGGAAGAGGCCGCTGGCAAGGCTCTCGCTGCCCGCTGAACCCCCCATCCCCTAGTAAATAACCCGCTCCCCCTCCAGCCGCGCGATCTCCTCGCTCGTCAGCCCCAGCAGCTCGCCGAAGTAGTGGGCGTTGTGGGTGCCGAGCGGGGGGCACGGGCCGATGATGCGGCTGGGCGTGTCGCTGAGCCGCACGGTGGCGCCAGGGTGCTCGTGAACGCCGGCCACCGGGCGGTGGTCCACCGTGGTCACGTAGTCGCGGGCGCGCAGGTTCACGTCGTGATAAAGGTCCTCGCCGTTCGCCACGATGCCCGCCGGAACGCCCTCGCGCTGTAGCAGGCGCATCACCTGGCGGGCCGTCATGTCGGCGGTCCAGGCGGACAGCGCGTCGTTCAGCTCGGCCAGGTTCTCGAGGCGGCCGTCGAGCGTGTCGAACTTCGCGTCGGCGGCCCATTCCGGCTCGTCCATCGCGCGGCGCAGGCACCGCCAATGCTCGTCGGTGTAGCAGGCGATGGCGCACCAGGCGTCGAATCCCAGGCACGGGTAGACGTCGTGCGGCGCGGCGTTGGGGTCCCAGTTGCCCCGGGCCTCGGGGACGTGGCCGTTGAAGAAGTAGTCCAGGAACGCTTCGCCCATCGTTGCCACCAGCGCCTCGAGCTGCGCTAGCTCGATCATCTGGCCGCGCCCGGTGCGGTCTCGCAGCTCCAGCGCGGACAACAGAGCGAACGCGCCGGTGGCCGCGCCGTAGAAGTCGGGCAGCGGCACCTTGGGCCGCGTGATGCCCGGCGACTCCGGCTGCGCCCAGATGCCCATCGCGCCGGTGTAGGCGAGCAGGCTCTGGCCGAACGCCAGCTCCGACGAGCGCGGGCCGTCGATGCCCATGCCGGGCATACTCAGGTAGATGATGTCCGGGTTCAGCTCGCGCTGCCTCTCGTAGCCGATTCCCCAGTTCTCGAGCACTCCCGGTCGGAAGTTTTCCACCACCACGTCGCACAGGCCGATGAGCCGCTCGCACAGCTCAACGGCCTTGCTGGAGCGCATGTTCAGCGTGACCGAGCGCTTGCTGCGGTTGATCTCCACGAAGTTGAACGACGCGAACGGACCGCGCGCCTGCTGCCTGTCGGGCAGCATGTTCGACTCCACCTTGATCACCTCGGCGCCCAGCTCGGCGAGATAGCGCGTCATGAACGGGCCGGCCCACACGCGGGTGAAGTCGAGCACGCGAGTGTTTTTCAGGGGCAGCGGTTGGTCTGTCATTCCGAGCGCAGCCCCTGTCATTCCGAGCGTAGCCCCTGTCATTCCGAGCGTAGCCCCTGTCATTCCGAGCGTAGCCCCTGTCATTCCGAGCGTAGTCCTTGTCATTCCGAGCGTAGTCCTTGTCATTCCGAGCGTAGCCCTTGTCATTCCGAGCGTAGCCGAGGAATCTAGCGGAGATTCTTCGACAAGCTCAGAATGACAGGATTGGCGACGCGGCGGCGCGGGGGCAGCCGGGCGCGGCGCGGGCGGGGGCTGCATTCCGGTTTCGCCGTCGGCAGCGGCGGGCTGCTCGGCTGAAGTCGCCCCCCACTCTGAAAGGACCTCGTCGGTGTGCTGTCCCAGCAGCGGCGGCGGACGGTACAGCCGCCAGGGGCTTGCGCCCATGCGGAACGCGCCGCTCGGAGTGGGGTACTTGCCCACGACGGGATGCTCCACGTCCACCAGGAACTTGCGGTACGCGAGGTGGTCGTCCTGCATCAGGTCGTGGATGGTCATGAGCGGCGCGGTGGGGATGTGCCGCCGCTGCGCCTCCTCGGCGAACCCCATCTTGGTGAAGCCCATGCTGAACTCGGAGATCATGTCGTTCAGCACGTCGCCGTTCTGCCGGCGGAACGCCGCGTCCTTCCACAGATCGTCCTCCAGCACGGGGTTGTCCAGCCACTCGAACAGGGCCTCCACGTGGCGGGGAAAGGAGGGCTGCATGTAGATGAAGCCGTCGCTGGTGGGGTAGGTGTTGGTGGGCGCGATGGTGGGGCTGCCGCCCGGCCGGCGGTTGATCTGCCCGTCGGAGGAGTAGCGCCCGAAGTAGGCGAGGATGTTGGCGAGCACCTCCTGGACGCACACCTCTATGTGCTGGCCGCGTCCCGTGCCGGCGCGGTGTCGGACGGCGGCCAGCGCCGCGAAGGCGGCGTGCTGCGCCGCGAGCTGGAGACCTGGGGAAAACGGCGCCATCGCCGGCCGGGCGTCGGGGTCGCCGAAGCCGTACATCAGACCGCCGACGGCCTGGACTATCAGCTCGCCGGACAGGTAGCTGCTGTACGGGCCGCTGAGGCCGAAAGGCGTAACGGTCACGTACACAAGGCCCGGATTGGCGCGGCTGAGCGCGTCGTATCCCAGGCCGAGGTCGTCCAGCGCGAAAGCCGAGCCGTCGTCCACCAGGATGTCCGCCGCCCGGGCCAGCGCGGTGAAGCGCTCTCTGTCGGACTCTTCGCGGAGGTCGAGCGCGACGCTGCGCTTGTTGACGTTGAGGGACAGAAACCGGATGCCGCGCTCAGGGCCGGGCTCGTGGCCCACGTAGGGGCGCAGGTGGCGCGCGGAGCCACCCTCGGGCGGCTCCACCTTCACCACGTCGGCGCCGAGGTCGGCCATCAGCCGCCCGCAGTACTGCGCACCCGGTCCGGTCAGGTCGAGCACGCGCAGGTGCGAAAGGGCCGCCGGCTCGCCGTGCCGGCTATGTGCTGCGTCTGGTGGCGTCATCTCGAGCTGCCCGTTCTATCGCGTTGGCTCGCCCCCGCGCCAGGCTAGTCGAACCGGGAGCGGCGGGCTTCCATGCCGCTGTGGATGTCCAGCAGCACCGTTCGACCCTCGGCGTTAAGCCGCCTGGCCTCCGACAGCGCGTTGGCGACCTCGTTAGGGTCGGTGACGGTGATCCCCACCGCTCCCATACCCTCGGCTATCTTCGCGTAGTCGCCGCCCATGTGCGTGACGCCGTACAGCTCGCGCGCCGTCGGGTAGCCGCCCGGGTACGTGGCCATGCCGCCGTTGTTGAGCACGATGGTCGTTATGGGCGCGCCCGCGCGCACGGACGTTTCGACGTCCAGGCCCGACATGCCGAACGCGCCGTCACCCATGAAGTTGAGGCAGAACTTGTCGGGCTTGGCCAGCTTCGCGCCGATCATCAGCGGTATGCCGTAGCCCAGGTGGGTCGTCTTGCCCCAGCCGATGTAGCTGTGCGGCGTGGTCGCGGTGTAGAAGGGCATTATGGTGTCGCGCGGAGCGCCCGCGTCGTGGGTCACGATGCTGTTGTCGTGGTCCAGCGTGCGCTCGAGCTCGCCTATCACGCGGTAGGTGTTTATGGGCGATTCGTCGGAGTGCAGCAGGTCCTCCCACTCGGAGAACCACGCCCCCTTGACCTCGGCTATCTCGTCGGCGACGCCCGTTTGGCCGCGGCGACCGTTCTCGCCCGCCTGGGCCTTCACCTCGTCTATCAGCATCCGGATCGTCAGCTTGGCGTCGCCGGGCAGGCCCACGTCCACCGTGAAGTCCTTGTTGATGTCCTCGATGCTCTCGGTGTTGTGGATGATCACCTTGCCATCGGGAATCGGCTGGCCGTAGCTGGTGCGGGACATGCTGGAGCCGAGGGCCATGAGCACGTCCGACTCCTGGAGCCAGGTGCGCGCGTGCAGGCCGGTCGCGCCGCTGCCCGAGCCAAGCGACAGCGGGTGGCGCTCATCGAACCCGGACTTTCCGGGCATGGTGCAGTAGACGGGGACTTCGGCGAGCTCGGCTAGCTCGCGCAGGTCGTCGGACGCGTTGGAGAACAGCACGCCCATGCCCGACCAGATGACGGGCTTCTTGGCGCCGAGCAGAAGCTTGACGGCGTCTCGCACGTCCGCGCTCGCGGGCGATTGCGGGCTGCGCTTGGGCGGCTGGTAGGCCATCGCGCTGTCTGGCACCTCTTGCGGGCCGACGTCGGCCGGGATCTCGACGATGACCGGACCGGGTCGCCCGTTGCGGAGCGCGTGGAAGGCGCGGCGCATGACGTTCGCGACCTGGTCGGCCTTGAACAGCACCTCGCTGGACGTGGATACGCTCTCGTAGGTGCGGGCGGGCGAGAAATTGGGCTGAACGGAGTACTGGGCCAGGGCCGACCCGCCGGGCAGGTAGAGCACGGGCACGTTGTCGGCGAAGGCCTGGGCCAGGCCGCCCATGGCGTTTTCGGAACCGGGGCCGCCCTGTGTGATCACAACGCCAAACTTTTCGCGGTTGCTCATGCGGCTGTAGCCGTCGGCGGCCATCACGGCGCCGCGCTCCTGGCGGAACATGATGGGGCGTATGCCCTCACGCGCTACGACCTCGATCAGCTCGTTCGATGGGAAGCAGGCGATCCACTCCACGCCCTCCATTTTCAGGATGCGCGCGACCGCTTCGAGAACGTTCATCAGTTATCCTCCTGTGAAGTCAGGCGGTTTGGCCTGGAAATCGTAGCATACGCTTTAACGCGGCGGCGGGCAAGCGTGGTGGCGCGGCGGAACTGGATTCCGGCTCGGGGGCCGGAATGACGGTCTTGGTCGGGCCTGGTCGTCTGGCATGCTCCTGGGCGCGGCGCGCGCTACGTGTCGAAGAACTCGCGGATGATGCGCACCGTGTCGTCCATGTTGTCGCCGTGCAGCCCGTGGCCGGCGTCGGGCACCTCCCCGAACGTGCCGTTGCCGTTGGGGATCGCCGCCTCCATCTCCCGCGCCTGGGCCGCGTCCAGCACCGTGCTCGACTCGCCGCGCAGCACCAGCGTCTTGCACGAAATCTTGCTCACGCAGTCCTTGAGGAAGGGGCCCTCCTTGAGAGCGGTGCGGCCGAGCAGCCAGGAGATCTCCGGGTCCGTCTTGGCCACCAGAATGCCGTCCCAGTTGGTGCGGTGGGTGTGGCGGATGGTGTCGTTGATGCGGTCGTCGGACCAGTCGGAGTTCTGCTCCTTGTACCAGGCATAGGCCATTTCGGGGTTGAAGAAGCCCTTGGGCTTGGGTGCCGAGCCGCTCTGCATACGCCTGGCGGCGGTGTCCCGCCCGCTCGGCGACGGGTCGGGCACTGGGCCGTAGTCGCCCAGCACGAGGTGGTCCACCAGGTTGCCGTAGTAGGCGCCCAGCGGTATGCCGATGCGCGAGCCCTGCGAGTGGCCGTAGTAGTCGAACGGGTACAGCCCCTGCTGTTGGGCGAACAGGCCGACGTCCGAGGCGAACGCCTGCGTCGAGTAGCCGCCGCTGCTCCAGTCGCTGTCACCGCAGCCGCGCGCGTCGAGCGAGATGACGTGCCACCTGTCGGTCATGTGCGGCACGAACTCGTCGAACATGTGCGCGTGGCCGCCGATGCCGTGCATGAGTATGAGCGGCTTCTTGGTGGTGTCGCCGCCCCAGTCCAGGTAGTGAAGGTTCAGGCCGTTCACCTGCGCCCATTTGTCTTCGGGATAAACGTTTGCCATGTGCGGTTGCTCCTCTCTGCGGTCTCCGGGCGGGTTTGAAACCCGCCCCTACAGCCGGGCCGGTCTCGGCGCGTGAAACCCGCGCCTACATCGGGGCCGGTCCCGGGGCAAACCCACCCCTACGTCGGGGCCGGTATCGGCGCGATTGTATCAGGTACTCGCCGCCTTTAGTCCCTTCCCCCTCGCAGGGGGAAGGTTAGGATGGGGGTGACGACTCCGTAGCCGCCGCCCTCCGCCGCCCAGCGCGGGTGGACGCGAACAGGTAGGTGGTGACGTAGCTGCGATGGGGCGACCAGCGCTCGGAGTACGCCAGCGCCTCGGCCGCGGGCATGGGCGGGCCGCCGGTGACCAGCCTGCCCATCGTGCGCTGCAGCGCGAGGTCGCCGGAGGGGAAGCCGTCGGTCTCTCCGAGCGCGCTTATCAGCAGCCAGTGGGCCGTCCAGGGGCCGACGCCGCGAATGGCCGTGAGGCGCTCCACCACGTCAGCCGGGGGCAGTCCGCGCAGACCCTCCAGGTCCAGGTCGCCCGACGCCACGCGCTTCGACACGCCGAGCACGTACTCCGCCTTGCGCTGGCTGAGCTTCAGCGCGCGCAGGTCGTCGATGCCGGCGGTGGCCACCGCCTCGGGGCGCGGGAAAGCCCAGTAGCTCTCGCCGTCGAACTCGGCGCGCCGACCGAAAGTCTCGATGATCAGCCCCCTCAGCACGCGGGCCACCTGGGCGCTGATCTGCTGCCCGATGATCGACAGCGTTAGCGCCTCGTACACCGACGCCGCCTGCGGCACGTGCAGCCCGTGCAACACCTTCACCAGCGGCGCCAGCAGGTCGTCGGCGTGCGCCATCTCGTAGAATGGGCGGACGTCGTCCTGCGCGCCCAGCAGCAGCGAAAGCTGCGGGCGGGCCAGGTCGGCGTCCGCCGCGTGCAGGCCCGCGCCCCGCAGCGTGACCTCGACGCGAGGGGCATCACTGCCGCCCGCCGAGCGCGCCTCGGCCAGCGCCGGGCGTTCACCGAGGTCCAGCAGCCGGCGGTAGACCCCTTCCTCGAACGACTCGGCGGCATAGCGCCGCTCGAAGTGCGTGGCGTATCCCGCCGTAAGGGCGAAATCGTACGGAGGCGTGGGTTCCAGGGCGAACGCTAACTGGTTCAAATCGAGACCTCGCGCCGCAGCATACGCCACGACGCCTCGAGGGGGCAACCGGCCTTCGGACGAGGCCTCCGACTCTGCCGCCTGGAGCCGCCCTTTGTTGACACTCATACTCCCTTTGCGTAGTATCAGCACACTTACCCCCCGGGAGAGCAGGTTTGGCCGCCGTTCGACTCGTACTCTTTTGTAGAGACATGCTAAACGACTTTTTGTCCAAGAACTGTCCGTTCGTGGCCGGGGCCATCGCGTTCTACACGCTGTTCTCCATTTTCCCGCTCGCGCTGGCGATGGTCTCCATAGTGGGCTACCTGATCAGCCCAAACCCGGAGGATACCAGGCTCGCGAACGATATAGCCGAGGTGTTGCCCGTCTCCAAGGAGTTCATCGGCGATACCCTGCAGGGCGTTGCCAGGGCGCGCGCCATAACCGGTATCGCGAGCGTTGTGGGCCTGATCGCGGCGTCCACCGCCGTATTCGGAGCCATCCGCAAGGGCATCAATTCCGCTTGGGGAATTACCAAGACCCGCCCGTTCATCAAGGAGCGTCTGATCGATCTCGCGCTGGTGCTGTTCAGCGGCCTGGTGGTCATATTCGTGCTGTTCGTCGCGCCCCTGTTCGCCGCCTACGTCAGCGACATCGTGCTGTACTTCGCGCCGGGCGTGGGGATCGCCCACGGATTCCTCGGGCTGGCCGGGCAGTTGACGACGCCGCTGTTGTACTTCCTCACGTTCCTGGTGCTCTACCGCTACCTGCCGAACACCAAGGTTAGATTCGCCGACGTGTGGTTCGGCGCTCTCTTCGCGTCAATTGCCTTCGGCATCGCCAACTTCATTTTCGTCTGGTACGTAACGCGGTTTCCCATCTACAACGTCGTGTACGGCTCGGTTGGCGCGATCATGGCTTTGTTGACCTGGGTGTACGTTTCGGCTATCATTTTACTATTGGGCGCCCTGGTCACATCCCGATATACGGCCTACGTTCAGAGGTCGACGGGGGTGCAGGGCGTTAGGCTTTTGTGGGCGGGGCTGCTGCGTGTTCGACTCAGGGTTATGGTGGCGCCGGACGCCGGTTAGAAGTGTAGCGCGCCTGGCTTTCGCCGCGTGCGCGCTGGTGTTTGCCGTCACAGCCTGCTCGCAGGAACCCGAGTCCGCCCTCGACGCGGCTCTCGCGGCCGTCACGCCGGTCCCCACCGCGATCGTGGCTCCGCTGCCCGCCGCTCCCGCCGCCGTGACGCTTCCGCCGCCCGCCGCGCTCACCACCCTGCCCTCCATCTCCAACCTCGTCAAGCGCGTCAATCCCACGGTCGCGTCCATATCCGTGGAGTCTGTGACGCGGGGCGTTTTCTTCGACTTCAACGACGAGGGCGCGGGGTCGGGCGTCGTGATACGCGACGACGGCTACATCGTGACCAACTACCACGTGGTGCAGAACGCCGACGAGATAGCCGTTTCGCTGCCCAGCGGAGACACTTACACGGCGAAAGTTGTGGGCCAGGACCTGATAACGGACCTGGCCGTTATCAAGGTGGACACCGAGGACTCGCTGCCGACGGCCGAGCTGGTCAACTCCGACGCGCTCAACGTAGGCGACTGGGTGATCGCGGTGGGCAACGCGCTGGCGCTGAAGGGCGGCCCCACGGTGACGCTTGGCATCATCAGCGCCAAGGGGCGCACCATCGACACGCAGCACGGCGTGCTGTACGACATGATCCAGACCGACGCCGCGATCAACGACGGCAACAGCGGCGGCCCGGTGGTGAACATGGACGGCGAGGTGATAGGCATAAGCACGGCAATCTACCGCCAGGCCCAGGGCATAGGCTTCGCGGTCAGCTCGTCGGTGGCGGCGCCCATCATCGAAAGCCTTATCGAGCACGGCAGGGTGGTCCGTCCGCTGATAGGGCTGAGCGGCACGGACGTGACGCCCACGAACGCGAACCGGCTTGGGCTGCCGGTGGACGAGGGGATCATCGTGACGCGGATGGCGAGAGACGGCCCCGCCGCGAGGGCGGGGCTGAGCGTGGGGGACGTGGTGGTGAAGATGGACGGCATTCCGACGCCGGACATGGCGAAGTTTCTGACGCGGCTGTGGACCTACGACGTGGACGACGTGGTGGAGCTGGAGTACATCAGCGAGGGCGTGTTCGCGGTCGCCGAGGTGCAGCTGGCGGAGCGGCCGTCGGATGTACCGTAGGGAAGGCAGCCGTTCCCGTTTGCGGTGACCCTGCCGCCTTCGGTGGCCTTTCGCCGTCATTCCGGCCCCCGAGCCGGAATCCACCGACGCGCCTCCTACCGTCTTTCCCGCACCACACTCACCGTCTTTCCCGCGAAAGCGGGAACCCAGGGGGCCCTTTCCATCATGGCCGCTGCACGCGACATTCAGATGTGGAGCAGGTCTTTCGATTGTCCCATCCTGTCACCCTGAGCGTAGCCACCTGTCACCCTGAGCGTAGCCGAAGGGTCTGGATGCTTCGACAGGCTCAGCATGACATGGCGGGAAAATGCCGCAAGTAGCAGATAATCGAAAGACCCTGGGAGGTAGAGTAGTGAAGTTGACGGTAACGATTGACAGGGACGAGGACGGCGCGTGGGTGGTCGAATGTCCGTCCATTCCGGGCTGCGTCAGTCAAGGAAACACCAAAGAAGAGGCTCTGGCCAACATACGGGAAGCCATTGAGCTATGCCTCGAAGCACGTTCCGAAAAGGGAATACCGCTCACCATCGAGACGCGGCAGGTGGAAGTGGCGTTCGGGGAACAGTCCCAGTCCAGGCTTGACATTCTTCTGGCCGGCGTAACCGACGACAACCTGCACGGCGAGGTGGGCACGGGGCACGCCGTAGGGAAGGAAGCGCTCTGAACAGGGACTTGAGTCCGAATTCGCGGTGGCCGAGGTGCAGCTAGCGGAGCGCCCGGCGACCATACCGTAGGGGAGTGTGTAGGCGCTCACAATTAAACTTACGAAACACGAAACCGCCAGCGTACAGGCGTGCCCTCTTCAAGACTTGCGCGTGTCAGCGAACCATCAAAGGTTTAGCCTAACCGGACCACAATTGGTGCCCGAACGGATTATCATACAAGTTGTGGTGGAGCCGTTCGGCCTGCGCCTCTTGGTAACGCCGTTGCTCTTCGTGCAACTGCCGAATTATCTGCTTTTGGGTTGCGGTCTGCCAGACGGGGTACCTGACTATAGAAACGATGTCTTTGCTAGGTCTGGGTATGTCTGTGAAACCCGCGCCGAGTTCAACCCACACGCTCCCAAGACGATCCGCCACGAGCCTGATACGGTCAGCGCGCGGCCCGCGGTAGCCTTCTCTCGGCATTCTCATTTCGTGCCATGTCGGCTCATTGTGCAATGGATATAGAGGGACGCCGTCCGGGCTCTCGATGGTTACCGAGTAACGCTTGTCTTCACTTGGATCAACGGTTGACCATGGCACCACGTGGTGGTCTGCGTTCAGCAACTCTCCTTCGTAGGGCGCTAGCTGTTCCTCGCGCGGCAGCCTCTGAAATGCCTCGTACTTGCTCTCCAGCGTGAAATTGCCATGCTGGACACGCAGTGTGATGGTAGCGGGCACACGGTCTACCGTCACTGGCATGTACTGTTTGCCGTACATGTAGCAGGCACCGTGCGACAGCGCCGTTAGAGATGCGTCAGGGATACCTATCGTATCTTCTGACGAGCTAATGTCCTCTGCCAGAACTACCTTTTGTGCGCCGAAAATGTCTCTCAGCCTGTTCCTGATGTAGGGTGTTCGCGTTGGACCGCCAACGACCAGCACACGGTCTATGTCTCGGGCCATGTCTTCAATCCCAAGCGACCACACTGTTCCAGACCCAAGACTTTCTCCGTATGGTGGACTCCCCGCCGGTCTTTGCCACAACAGCTTGGCTTTCCTGTAGGCTTTCAACATGGCGTCGAGAGTCTTTTCAATGTACTTGCCATCTTCCAAGACTGCATCTACGTCTTGCTGGGTGAGAGTCTGCCCGCCAACAAGCTGAACGGGTTTGGCATCGTCCGACAACGTCTCTTTGGCGATACGCAGGATTCGAGCTGGCCCACCGTACCCCAGTCGTTGGCTGAGCCTGTCATCAATGTCCATTCCTCCCAGAGCGGGCAAGCCCTCTTCGGAATAGACAGTCAGTTCCGATCCTTCTTTTGACACCACAGCGCAGTCGAACGAACCTCCGCCAAGATCATAGGCCAAGTAGGAGCCGTCCGGTAGCGATGCAATCCTATCTGCAAAAGACAGAAAGAGCAGAGGTTCTTCCGTTATCCACTCTATCTTACCCGTGCAGTCCAGATCTTCCAACGCAGACACCAGCGCCTTGCGGTAAGTCAAGTCGCTACCAACAGGGCAGCCCGCACGCCATTCAGCTTCCACGCCGACAAGGCCAGCCTTGGAAATAGCCTGCTTGAGGATTATCTTAATGGCTTCTTCTATGGGAAGAGTTTCGTTCCAGAGTTGGATTGAGCGCGTATCGGTGTTCAGCCACTTTGGCCATGAAATGTCGCCTTGATGGGCGCTCCGCTCGATCTGTTCTCGAACATAGTCGTCACTTACAAGAGCCCATCTCTTGACGTTTCTTACCACTTGAACATCGGGGCCGTCGTCTTCGATGTCCGCGTCCTCACCAACCTTGATTTCTACGTTCCCGTCAGGGGATCTGTGAAAGGACAGTACCGCTGGCATCAATGCATCATTGGAACTTCCAATAGCGGAGTTAGACGCATCCCGACCTCCAGCAGTGTCCCACTCAGCGACACGCACGTTAGTCGTACCAAAGTCTATCCCAACTACCTTCGTCACAACTGTACCTCCGGTTGCGTCCTCTTCTTAATCATGACCCTCGATTTATCTTTTGCTATTTTGTACCTTACACCAGGAGCGGTGACTCTGACGGCTGTACCTATGGTGGGTGCATGGTTTGTTTCATGAAGGCCGGGGTCGTAAGGCTCAACCTCATCTATCTCCCCGAACAACTCAGCGTTGAGCGTCCTGAGCGCAAGCTCCATCATTGCCTTGACGTCCGAAATATCCGTGGACATGGGGGTAGACCGCACGGCTAAATCTTGCAAAGTGCTGCCAAGAACTTCTATTGCATTCCCACTAACCTCCAGCGCCGCGCGATGGGTAGCGTTCTGGAGTTCGCTCTGGAAGTGTCGCGTCTGCCGCCTCATCCGCTCCAACTCCGCTTCGGCATCCTTTAGTTGTCCGCGCAAGTCGGAGGTCTGATCATCCTTGTCCTTGCGTACTCGTTCGACTTCCCGTCGGGCCGCGGACTGTATCATCTTCTTCCAAGGTTCGGATACAAGGGAATCTACGTTCCCTTGACCGTTGCGGTCAAAAGACTCGGCGACTTCTTGGACTATTGTTTCGGCGCCAGGCAGCAGTTGGGCGTGCAATAGCCATCTAAGCGCAATGGCGTCGAACAACTGGTGACGCTGATTCGCGCTCGCCAGTTTCCACAACGTTGATAGCATGGAATCTATCTGCAAGTCCGCATTGTCGCCCTGAACTACCACGAGTAGGGCCGATTCGACCGCGCATCTTTCTTCGAATGTGAGGTTTCGCAGCCACTGTTCAACTGGCGGCCTATCGGCCTGGCCCGGACTGGATGCCAGCAACTGTTGCCAGAGCTCTATTCGGGCAGGCGCGTTCAGCGAGGCGTGAACCATGCTGACCAAGCGTTGAGTCCCATCAGGGATCTCACGTGAAACTTGAAGTATGGCATTGGCCACCATTGCAATGTTGTCGCCGCCTTTCGAGGCGTAGTCGGCCAGCCAGCTCACAATGGCCTCGCAATCGTCCCTGTCTAGCGTCTCGACGAGGCGCACTGATAGCACAACGATTCTGCGAAGAGGCACAACGGTTGCCTCGTGCAGTTCACTCATACGGTAGAGGCCTGCAACAAGACATTCCAAGTAGAGAGGCGTCGCTTTCGGCGGCTTAGCGGCAAGAACAACACGTTCCTCAACCGCGCCCGCCAACCTGTCTACGACTCTTGGCGTGACCACCGTCGCCATTTTCTCGATAATTTGGACAAGTGCATCCGGTGGCCCCGACACTCCGGTGGGCATGGGGCCGGCTTTGTCCGCCTGCATCCAAGTGACCCAGTCTACCAGCCGCGTGGCAGGACTGGGCTTTCTCATGCTGGCTTGCGTACTCCTCGGGGGCGGCAAAAGCTCGCCAAGGCTGACAGAATCCACCTGTGCTGCCGGTACTTTGAGGCGAGTGCCCTTCCTGCTGTCGTAGTCGAAATGAGGCGAGGTCTTGAGCGCGTTCTGGACACGGGGCCACCAACTCCTCCAAGAGTAGTCACTTATGACTGCTGGGGAGAGTTTGTCCTTGAGGTCCGAGGTCTTGGTTCGTCTGCCAACGTCCACAACCGCCGCCGCAACGAGTCGTAGCGGAGCATCTTCCACCCATCGCCTTGTCTCTTCGGGCTCTACGATCAGCATCATTTCCAAGCCGTCATCACGGAGTCTTCTGGGAGATTTCTTAGTGTCATCGCGACTCGTCAAGCGACCGATTTCGGACATGAAATCAACCTCAGCCTGTGAATAGTCAAAGAGCCTGTCTCGCCCGCGAGTTGGGACGGTCCCAACCTGCATGAATCGAGTCTATAACATGGGGAAGTTTGTATCAAGACAAAACAGAGGGCGCAACTGTATTAACCGGCGTCCGGGCGAGTTCATTGTGGAACCGGGCGAAGCGTACCGAGAGACACGCGAGTTCATAGTTTCGGACGATGTTCGATCTGTCATGGCATACACGTACTTCTACAATTCCGAATATACCGAGAGTTCGTCATCTGCCGAAGGATGGCGCGCGACTACGGTTTATGACATCATAGAGTCAGGTTGGTAGCTCTGGTCGAACGAGGAGATCGAGATGCCGAAAAGCAAAACGGGCTCGAGGACGGTCATCACCAAGGGCGATAAACCCATGAGATTTCCTCCCAAGCCCGACTACGGGGGAAAGCCCCCCGGCCCGCGAAATGTCAGGCCCAAACCCAAATAGAAGCAGGCTCCACGCGGGAACGCCGACCCCCGTCATCCCGTCCACCCCATCCACCCCTCTTCGTGCCCTTCGTGGATAAACTTCGCCCCAGCCCCGTCCCCCACCGCTCCCTCGCCCCCCAATCCACCCTGCCCCCACACCTGCAGCCGCAAATTCCGCCCCAAAACCGCGCAATCCAGTCCCGCTGGCGCCACGCAAGTCCCCCACCCTGCCTCATAGCCGCCAAAACCCATACCAGTTTCGTCCCACCCCCAACGACCTCCGAGCAGTATGCGACACCCTTGCCCCAGGACTCCACGCCCTTGACGCATACGAACGCACGTACTACCATCCCCTCATCCGGGCCAACCGCCCCACCTGACCACGTCGTCACCGGCGCGGCTTAACAATCTCATACCGAGAGCACGTCAATCCACACCCTTCACTAAGCATTGGTGCCGTGCCCACAAACGGAGTGTCACATTTCCACCCAAAATGAGCGCAGCTCCTACCATTTTGGGACACACGCCGGTACAGATCCTGCCGACTTGCTCACCGCCCCCAGCTACGAATTGTGCAGATTTGAGCAGAATTGGGCACTTTTTCGCCGGCGACCCCGTCCAGTCGGCCAGATGCGCGCTTTTCCCCTACGCCGCCAGGTCGAACGACTCGGTTGCCAGGTCGACGATGTACCGGCTGATGCTCAGCGACGACGTGGCGCCGGGGGAGGGCGCGTTCAGCACGTGGATCGCGTTGGGCGTCTCGGCTATGCTGAAGTCCTGCAACAGGTTGCCCCGCCTGTCCACCGCCTGCGCGCGCACGCCCGCGCCCGGCTCGTAGAGGTCCTCAGAGCGCACCTCGGGCACCAGTGTCTGGAGCGACCGCACGAATCGGGACTTGACCAGCGAGCGGTACTGCTCCTGAAGTCCCGTCTTCCAGAAGTTGAGCGACATCTTCCAGAAACCCGGGTAAGACAGGTTGCCCAGCGTGTCCCGCAGGTCGAACCGCGTCTTAGCGTAGCCCTCCCGCGCCAGGGCGAGCACGGCGTTGGGGCCGGCCTCGACGCTGCCGCCGATTCGCTTGGTGAAGTGGACGCCCAAGAACGGCAGGCTCGGGTCGGGCACCGGGTAGAGCAGCCCCTTGACCAGGTGGGCACGCTCGGGGCGAATGGAGTAGTACTCGCCCCTGAACGGGATGATGCGCAAGCCGACGTCCACGCCCATCATGCGGGCTACGCTGTCGGCGTGAAGCCCGGCGCAGTTGATCAGACGCTTGGCCCGAATCTCGCCCCGAGGCGTCAGCAGGTAGTGGGTGCCGTCCCGGGCGTCTATGCCGCGCACCGGGGTGCTGGTGAGCAGATCGGCGCCGTTCTCGCGCATCTCCGTAGCGTAGGCCTGGGCGACCCTGGTGTAGTCGATGATGCCTGTGTTGGGCGAGAAGACGGCCTGGACTCCCGCGGCGTGGGGCTCGATCTCACGCAGCCGCTCCGGGCCGACCATCTGCAGCCCCTGGGCGCCGTTCTCGGTGCCGCGGCGGAACAACTCCTCCAGGCGCGGCGCCTCGTCGTCGTCGATGGCCACGATGAGCTTGCCGCACATCTCGTACTCGATGCTGCGCTCGTCGCAGAACTGCCGCAGCAGGGTGCCGCCGGTGGAGCAGAAGTTGGCCTTTTGGGAGCCGGGCGCGTAGTAGATGCCGGCGTGGATGACGCCGCTGTTGTGGCCTGTCTGGTGCAGCGCGACCTCGCGCTCCTTTTCCAGCACGGCCACCCTGTATCGCGGGAACTCCTGGCTCAGCCGCATAGCGGTGGCAAGGCCGATGATTCCGCCGCCGATGACCGCGATATCGTACTCGGAGTTGTTCATGGGCGTCCTCCTCCGCTAAGGCCAACGCTGGTGGGCGTGATTTTAGCATCTTTCGCGGTTGGCGACGCGCGGGCGGGTTGGTGGGCAAGCGCTACGAGGAAGTCTTGAGTCTTACTTGAGTCTTAACGGCAATCGCATGTAAACTGTGACGCCTAATCGCCGAAATGCCGACCTCCGGCAGTCGAGGAGAGCGCAAATGGCCGCACGAGAGACGTTTACCAGCCAGGCAGACCCTGAACTTCTGGCGAAGATGCGCGAGATAGCGCAAGTCAATGAGCGAGACTTTGAGGCCGTGCTGGAAGACGCTATGTGGGTCTACGTCACGTGCTTGGAGAAGCCCAACGTGCGCCCGTCGGTGATGGCCCACGCCCGCGCCAGCCTGGAGAGAAACCGGCGACTCTACGAGTTGCTGGCGGATTCGTGATGCGCGAATGGCTGGCGGAGCACGTCAAGCCGCTGCGGGGCTAGCGGCGGGGGCGCGGCGCTCGTTGCAGGCCGAATAGGCCAAACAGTTCGTCTGAGCTCATCTGGGAAGACAGGTCCAACGACACGTCGTCTACGAGCTGATCGAAAATCAACTGTTTGCTCGCCAGGATGCGGTCTATCCGTTCCTCGATGGTGCCCACACAGGAGTACTTGATCACGTTGACCTTCATCTGTTGACCCATGCGATGGCTGCGGTCTTCAGCCTGGCGCTCCACGGCGGGGTTCCACCACCGGTCCAGGTGAAACACGTAGGACGCCTCTTGCAGATTCAGACCCAAGCCCCCGACACGCAGCGACAGTATCAGCGCCCTGTGCTCCGGGCGCGTCCTGAATCGGTTGATGATATCGGACCGTTCCTCCTGCGGAATGTCACCGGTGAGCGTGAGCGGAGCAAAGTCTCGCAGATACCTTGCGGCGGCCGCTACGCCGGACGTGTCGCTGGTGTACTGAGAGAACACCAGCGCTTTATGCCCCTGGGCCGCCAATTGCTCCAGCCTGTCGCGTATGTCCGACAGCTTGCTGGACGCGCCGCTCTTGGGGTCGGCGTTGCATATCTGCTTCAGCCGGGTGATCAGTTCGAGTATGTGCCGGATGCTCACCTCGGCGCCGAGCGACTTCAGGTAGACTATGCCGTCCTGCTCGGCCTTGTCATAGCTGTCGCGCTGCTTCGGGTCCAGCTCGATGGGAAGCAGAGTCACCTGCTTGGGAGGGAGGTCCGCCAGCACGTCGCCTTTCTTTCGCCGAAGCTGCAATTCCTGATGACGCTCGCGCAACTCCGCGCCGGGCCGATAGCGCTTCGGCGGCTCCGCGCCGATGCGGTCCACAAATTCCACTATGGAGGCCAGCTCTTCTTCGTGATTCTCTATGGGTGTGCCGGTCAGGGCCCAGGAGCGTACTCTCCGTAACCCCTTCAGCGCGTCACTGGTGAGGTTGCGGTTCTTGATTCGCTGCGCTTCATCAGCGACGACCACGTCCCAACCTTTCTGCCGCACTGGGGATTTCGCGTTGCTGCCAAAGTCAGATCGGAGCGCATCGTAGCTGATAAGGGTTACGTCTCGCTCGGCTTTCCATTGCCACGAGCGCTCGGCCGCTGTGCCTCGTATGATGATGGCCGTAAGCTCCGGCGCCCACTTTTGGAGTTCCTGGCGCCACTGGTCCAGCACGCTAGCCGGAGCGACGACCAGAGCCGACGTGATGTCGCGGTGAGCGCGCAGCAAGCGCAACGCGACAATAGCCTGTATGGTCTTGCCGAGACCCATATCGTCGGCAAGCAGCAGGCGGGGGTTTTCCATCAACGCGCGGACTCCGTCGGCCTGAAAGGGCATCAGCTCACCGCGCCACTGCAACCGAACTCCTCGAGGACTCCCCAGCGGAGCGCGCAACACGGACCAGAGCCGCTGGGCCAGCGTACCCTCAGGCCGTTCGGCAGTGTTGCCACGTTCTGAAATACTAACGGCCGCTGCCGGATGGTCCCTAGACCCGGCTGGAGTGTCTAAGCTAACGACGGTGGCCAAGCCTCGAGCGTTCATGAGCCCGCTGACGTTCTCGTCGGCGAAGGCCACGTTCAGGCCATCCGCCGCCCGGCGAAACGGTTCCAGGGAATCGTCCCACTCCAGCACTTCATCGAGAAGCCGCCGGGCGACGGAGCCTACATGTGGAGGCTGACTCTGCCAGAGGACGCCAGCCTGTCCGTTGACGCCGCGCTCGGAGTCTACGTCCGCCAGGCCTATATCGTCCGCGAGCAGGCAGAGGGGGATTCGCGAATCTCCGGCGTCCATCGCGTGTCCAGCCACTTCGCTTTGCAGCCCCAATATCAGCGACGGCGGCGGCGCGGCGTGCAGCAGCCGCTTCAGCGTATAGGCCGCCGCGCTCTCCCCGGCGCCGTCGCCTCGCTCGCCGGGCCGGCGCGGGAATGTGCGGGTGAAGCAAAAACCCACGGGCTTGCCGTCGCCGGTCGTGAGGAACAGCGCCGCCCTGAACCCCCCGCCGTCTGCAGCGTCCACCAAGCTCAGCCACGCCACGACCGCGGTGTTTAGCCCGCTGCCGTTGGCGTTGTCTCTGTTGGCGTTGTCGAAGCGGGTAGGCACAGCCTAACCTCTACCAGGGCACCGACGTATATTCGTCCGCATCGTCTTTGGTAGTCTTTTCCAGGTCCTTGTTCTCTTCGTAGGAGTGGTGGAACTCTCGCACGTCCGTATCGGGGGCGTAGTCGGGATAGAGCCTGAGCAGGTCCCATTCGTTGATAGAGGTGCGTACCTTATAGCGCATGCGGTTCTGGTATCCGGCTCCTCGATCCGGGGCGGGAAGCGAAGGGGCGTCCCAGTCGTAGGCGGTGGAATAAATCTCCCGCAACCTCTCCATAGTGTCGTGAACGTCGTCGTCAGTTGGTTCGTTCAGAGGAATGCATTCCTGTTCTATCAGCCTCATGCCAGTCTCTGCCGCAGGAACCAGGTGACTGTACCGGGCCTCCAACCTGGGAGCAACGTAGTCGCGGTCTTTCTTGGTACCGTCGGGACTGATAATTTCCAGGGCAAAGTCTCCCGTTACGGTTCCAACTACCACGAGTCCGGGATACCGTTGGCCACTCGTCTGCCCCAACCAACGGGACAGTTCGGCGTAAGAACGGCCACGTTGCAGCAGAGAGTATTGCGCCGTCAGTTCAATCTCGTCCAACAGCACCACCCAGCCCTTGTACCCGGCGGCCTTGATTAGCTCGATGATAAATCGAAGTCGCTGCGGGGGCAGGTCAGCGGCCTTGGGGGCTCGGAAGGAGTAGCTCATGTGCTGGCCAATGGCACGCAACTCGCGCTTTACTCTTGATATCAAGATTCGGTCACCGGCCCAGAAGTTCTCTATCTCGCTGTTCAGCTCAAGGTCGTTCGATCGCTCGTGAACAATGAGGCTGGCCGGAAACATTTGGCTCAGGCCGTTCGCCTCTGTGTTGTGCGCCCATTCGAAGAAGTCCGCGTACTCTTCGGAATTGGGTCGCAAGGACTGGCCCAACTCCTCTATCAAACGGCCGCTGCGATCCGGCATCCTGCCATTGTCCATCGCCGACTTGAACACCTTACCCAGGTCGTAGAGAGGGGTTTCCTTGCTGATGGCCACTCTGCTGCACACGAACCCGCGCTCGAGGGCTTGGTGCTCAAGGTGGGTGAGCAGATGCGATTTGCCGGAGCCGAATTCGCCGGACACCAGCATTCCCAACGCATCATCTTCGTTTGCCGCCGCGCCGAGAAGCTTCTCAAACCGACTTTCGGCCTCGGGCTGGTTGCAGCCCAGCATTTTCACCGCTTCGCTGTTGGGTACGCCATTGCGCAAGGCTTCCAACGCCACCCTGCAAGTGTGCGCTTGGGTGCTTTTCGTTTGGCTCAGCATGGTTCGCGCTTCCTCCCTAGGCCAGTCGGATAAGAGAAGCCAGCGGGTTAACCCTATTCCGGTCCCGCACATCGTCCATCACTCGTGTCTGCAGGGCTGGATAGATACCATACCCACGCGAGGTGCGTAGGGGGCTTTCGTCGAGAAATTCGCTATTGGTCACGATGACCAGCAGCGTAGCAGTCAGATGGTCCACTCGGTCGATGAACTCCCGCAGCAACTCATAGTGCTCCAACGTCATGGCCCTGGTGTAGAACTTCCAACCGTCTCTAGGGTTGCGGGCCACAGTCACGCGGGAGTTGTCGAACAGGATAACCGTGCCAGCGCGTCCGGCGTAGTGAATCCAGAACAGGGCCGACTCGATAAAGTATCTGGCTGTTGTACGGTTGATGCCGGTGTAAATCGAGAAGTGCCGGACGTTGCTGATTCTGGCGTTGTAGCCCCGCAACCAGTCCAGCAGCGGCTTGCCGTTGTAATCCCCGCGAATGTACTCCTCCAAGCAGAGATGGCTCATGCACACCCGGAAGTCCCTCGCCATATGTTTGTTGCGAGCAACGGCGTTCTGTATTCCGGGTCTGATTTCGCCAATCACGAAGTCGGGGTCGAGCCGGTTAGCTTCGGCTATCGCGTCAAAAACGCCTTCGGCGCTCGGATCTACACCTTCGATTTGGTATCCGCGTTGGGAGGCGATCCTAAGGATTAGTCTGCGCGCCAGTCGCCGCCAATCTACCTGGCGGGCCAACCCAAAGAAGATGTCTTGGGGCATATAAGCGCGCATAGTCACTTCTTTCGCATCCAGCTTGATGAACTCGTAGTCAAGCGACTTGCAACGGACCTCCATCTCGGCGTAGAAGTCCACCTTCACAGCTTTAGGCGCTACTGCGAACTTAACGGAGGACCCACCTTCTCTAACGTAGGTCGACAGATATTCCCCTTCGATGGTTTCGAACCAGTCAGCAAGAGCGATCGTGTTTTGCATCTGTCTAACTCTCTATGAAGCGTATGCCGTAATACTTTACCTCGTGGCCGTCGGGCCCAACGAACGTGAACAGGTTCCTGGCGCTGCGAGCGCCCGTGGAGGTAGGGAACGAGACAGTCAAACCCAACCTTGTAGTGTTCACTCCGCTTCTGTCGAGTTGGTACAGGTCGCGGGCAAAGTCGGTGGCGGTGTAGTCCCTTCTGACTCCAGGCAGTGCGACGAAGAGGTCGTAGATGCTGTTAAGGGGAATCACCGGACCGCTGGTTCCGCCAATCATGCGAGTCGTGGAGTCTTTGGTAAGCGCCATGTACACTCTATAGAGGGCCTCGAGAAACGGCTGCGGCCGAGAGCGCGCAGGATTCTTCTGAGACTTGAGCAGTATTTCGGTCAAGTGGGAAGGTCTAATTGTGGAGACCTTCTTCCTATCGATGCGGACCGCCCTCTCCGAAGGAATGATCCGCACTATGGAAGGATGGGAAATCAGCTGCCCGTCTCGCTCAATGACATTTAAGCCCTTCTCCGATGCCACATTACGCAACTCGGCAGCGTAGCCCTCCCTGAGATATTCGACCTCTGTCTCATCATCATACGGCCAGGCGTTGACGGCCTTATCCACAGGCCCGGACAATGCCTCCAGGGCCTCGGCCAGTCTAGCCTGCTCCCTCTTCATCGCCTCGATGTTTCCCACCTGCGAACTCTTCCTCAATTGACGGATTCGATTCGTAAGAGCCTGGGTCGCCTTCAGCGCCAGTTCGCAACTGTTAGTCACTTCATCAAATGATCGTTCAAAGCCGTCCATGTGTCCCCCTAGAGGGTGGGCGGTTCACCGCGCTACCCTAGAAATTGCAATTCAAGGCGAGCATATCACATGCGGGAAACGGCGGGAATGGGCAAAGCTCTTGGGTGGCCACTCAGGGTCGGTTCGACCTTGCTCCAGTGCAATAAGAGGCTCTCACTCCCAAGCTTTGCAAACCTGCCACCCCGTGCTAACCTGAACGCCGCGCGCGCCCCGACCGTGAGGCGCGCT
Source organism: Dehalococcoidia bacterium (assembly GCA_965262385.1). Classification (GTDB taxonomy): domain Bacteria; phylum Chloroflexota; class Dehalococcoidia; order Lucifugimonadales; family CATOSD01; genus CATOSD01. The sequence goes on from CBDHFB010000016.1 coordinate 2,122,299, forward strand.
GCAGCGCAAGCGCAAGCACAGGAGGTGAGGCATGGCGGAGCGATACCCCGCTATCGTCGTTGGCGGCGGACACAACGGCCTGGTCGCGGCGAATTACCTCGCGAAGGCGGGCATCCGGCCGCTCGTGCTGGAGCGTCGCGACTTCGTGGGCGGCGCGTGCATCACCGAGGAGCTGTTTCCCGGCTTTCGCGTCTCGAGTTGCTCGTACATCTGCCACATGCTCCAGGATAAGGTGATCGACGACCTGGAGCTGCGAGACCACGGCTTCGAGGTCCACTACCTGGAGCCCTCGCGCTTCCAGCCCTTCCCCAACGGCGACTACCTGATCGGCTGGCACGACGACGAGCGGACCGCCGAGGAGGTGCGCCGCGTCTCGCCCGCCGACGCCGACCGGCTGCCGGAGTGGTTCGCGTTCTGGGAGCGCGCCTGCGGCATTCTGCATCGCCACTTCATGGAAGAGCCGCCGACGCTCGCCGAGGTCGCAGCCTCGGTGCGCGGCACCCCCGACGAGCCTGTGTTCGAGCGCATGCTCACCGGCAACATGAAGGACCTGGTGGAGGAGTTCTTCGAGTCCGATACCGTCCGGGGCGCCTACATCGACGCGCAGGACGCGGGGGACGTTCGCGCGCCGGGCAGCATCATGGCCGTGGCCTACATCAAGACGGGCATGTTCAACGACGACCGGAACGTAGGCATTCCGAGGGGCGGCATGGGCGGCATAACCCAGGCGATGGCACGGGCGGCAGAGGCGCGGGGCGTCGAGATTCGCACCGGCGTCGAAATCGATCGCATCACCGTGTCCAACGGCCGCGCCACCGGCGTGGTGCTCACGAGCGGCGAGCGCATCGAGGCCGACGTCGTGCTCTCCAACGCCGACCCCAAGCGCACGTTCCTGTCGCTGGTCGACCCGGAGGCGCTGGAGCCGGCTTTCGTCAACCGCATTCGGCGTCTCAAGACGAACGTATCGTACCTCAAGTTCCACTGCGCGCTCAGCGAGGCGCCCGATTTTTCGGCCTACCTGGGCGACGGCTTCGACCCGCGCTACCTGGCGCAGACCAGGATCTGCCCGTCGGTGGAGTATTTCGAGCGGAGCTGGGACGACGCGCGCCGCGGCCTGCCGCCCACCGCACCTGTGATGCACATCCAGATTCCGTCGGTGTACGACACCTCGTTGACGCCGCCGGGCAAGCACGTGATGTCCATCTGGGCGCTCTACGCCCCGGTGAGGCTGCGGGAGGGCTGCTGGGACGACGAGAAGGAGCGCACGGGCGAACGCATGATGGACATCATCAACGGCTACGCACCGAACTTCCGCGACTCGGTGATCGACTGGGAGCTGTTCACGCCGGAGGACCTGGAGCGCCGGGTGTACCTGACGGACGGCAACATCCGCCACCTGGACGTAACGTCGGAGCAGCTGCTTACTCAGCGGCCCAACCACAGGCGTTCGGGCTACGGCACGCCGATTGACGGGCTGTACCTGTGCGGGGGCGGCACGCACCCGGGCGGCGAGGTGACGGGCGCGCCGGGCCACAACGCCGCGATGGCCGTGCTGCGCGATTGGGAGTTGCGGCCGGCGAAACGCTTCAGACTCGACGTCGCCAATGACTCAGGCCAAAGGATGTTTTGAGCCTGCCATGTCATCCTGCGCCCACCGTGTCATCCTGCGCCCACCGTGTCATCCTGCGCCCACCGTGTCATCCTGCGCCCACCGTGTCATCCTGCGCCCACCGTGTCATCTTGCGCCCACCGTGTCATCTTGCGCCCACCGTGTCATCCTGCGCCCACCGTGTCATCCTGCGCCCATCGTGTCATTCTGAGCCTGCCGAAGAATCTGCCGCACCCGCCCGGTGCTATACTATTGTCAGTGCAGAAGTGTAGCTGCTGGGAGACTCTGCCATGGACAGCATAACCCTTGAAAACTTCCGCTGCTTCCGCGAGAAGCAGACCGCTCGCCTCGCGCCTCTGACCCTGCTGGTCGGCGAAAACAGCACCGGCAAGACGTCATTCCTGGCCTTGGTCCGCGCGATATGGAACTTGGCCTACAGATACAGAATCCCAGACTTCAAGGAAGAGCCTTACGATCTGGGCAGCTTCGACGAAATTGCCCATCACCGAGGAGCAAGGGGTGGTCGCGCCGATGAATTTCAAGGTGGGTTCAATGGAAAGAGGAGGGGAAGGCGTCCCACCGCAACAAGGTTCGACTTCATTTTTTCGAAGGTGGGAACCGCTCCTGTACCAGCAAGGCGACGCATCTCTCGAGGCAATACTTGGATCGCCGAGACTTTCGCCGAGCCATACGGACTCTGGTTCGGAACGATGGGCCGTTCATGGAAGATGCGAGTTTCCGATAACATACAAATCCCCCAACCCTTTCTTGATGACGAACACTTGGAACCCCCATACTTCTTCTTGTTCCAAGATTCAAAAGGTGACCAAGGCTTGGGCTTAGATTTTCTTCCAACTGATGGTAGCCCACCACTTTCCTCAGATGATCTCAAGAAAATAAGAGACCTTGCTACAGCCAGAGTCTTCACCGAGCCACCCTTCGCAAGCGCCCCGGTCCGCTCCAGGCCTCACCGCACCTACGATCCGTCTCGCCCGACACCCGACCCCGAGGGCGACTACGTTCCCATGTATCTCGCCGACGCCTATTCTCGAAATAGGGAGGTGTGGAGGGGCCTGAAGAAGGGTCTGGAGGACTTTGGACAGGCCGCGGGACTATTCGATGAAATCTCAATCAGGCGATTCGGCAAAAGCGGAAGCGAACCGTTTCAAGTACAGGTGAGGAGGTTCGATAATAGGCTGAAGGGACCCCAGCGGAATCTCATCGACGTCGGGTACGGCGTAAGCCAGGTCCTGCCCGTCTTAACCGAGCTGCTGCGCCCCGACGCTCCCCCCCTGTTCCTGCTGCAACAACCGGAGGTCCACCTCCACCCCAGCGCCCAGGCAGCATTGGGTAGCCTCTTCTGCCAAGTAGCAAGCCGAGAGCGCCAACTGATAATCGAGACCCATAGCGACCACCTGCTCGACCGCGTCAGGATGGAAGTCCGGGACGGTGAAACTAACCTGAAGCCAGAGGACGTTTCGATACTGTACTTCGAGCGTGGCGACCTCGATGTGAACATACACTCGATACGCATCGACGAAGAGGGCAACATACAAGGCGCTCCAGACGGCTACCGCCGTTTCTTCCTGGAAGAGACGACCCGGTCTCTATGGAAGAAACGCACGCCTGTTGTGAACTGACCGTGTGTGCGATTGTCGATGCCAACGTCGCCCATGAGGTTTTCGGCCCCAATCCGGCGCTGGCAGGGGATGGCTTCTTCCAGTGGGTCATGAGGGGAAGAGGGCGTCTCGTGGCCGGCGGCAAGGCGCTTGAAGAGCTTGAGCGTAGCTCAGACGAATTTCGGCAGTGGGCAAGCCAAGCAGTTCAAGCCGGTACGATGACAATCATTAGCGAGAGCGAGCTCGAGAAAAGAACTCAGCAAGTTGAAGCCAACGGCGAGTACCAGTCAGATGACCCACACGTTCTGGCCTTGGCCCAAGTCAGTGGCGCCCGATTGCTCTATTCAAACGACTCGGCGTTGCAAGGTGATTTCAAGAACAGGCGATTGATAGACAACCCACGAGGAAGGGTATATTCGACCAGAGAGAGCAAGAATTTCACGCCGAGCCGCAGGAGACTCCTGCAACGAACGGACTTGTGTGCGGGCCGGAGCTGACCGCTCGGCTGTCGCGGTCGCACACCGGCCACGAACGTCCCAGCCTTGGAACGGCTCACATGGCTCAACAACCCCATAACCCCAACCCGCCGTCCCCCCAACTCGACGCCGCCCGCGTTTCCCGCGCCCTATCCCACTGCGTCATCGGCAGCCGCATCGTGCATCGCAGAGTCGTGGGCTCGACGATGGACGTGGCGCGCGAGCTGGCCGAGCAGGGCGAGCCTGAGGGCGTGGTGGTGGCGACCGAGGAGCAGACGGCCGGACGGGGGCGCTTCGACCGCGTCTGGGTGTCGCCGCGCAGCCTCAACCTCTCCTTCACCGCGCTGCTCAGGCCCACCGCGGCGCAACTTCCCTTCGTGAACATGGCCGCGACGCTCGCCACGGCGCACGCGGCGTCCCGATTCTGCGGCGTCGATGCCAGGATCAAGTGGCCCAACGACGTGCGGATAGGCGGGCGCAAGATAGCGGGCATTCTCATCGAGACCGCATCGTCCGGCGCGGGCCTCGCCTACGCCCTCGTCGGCATAGGCGTGAACGTGAACTTCGACCCCGCCGACCACCCGGAGATCGCGGATCTGGCTACCAGCATACGCAGGGAGACGGGGCACTCCGCCGACCGCTCCGCCGTGCTGGCGGCGCTGTTGGCGCGCTTCGACGACCTGTACGCGGAGGTGCGGCGCGGGGAGTCGCTCACGCCGCGCTGGGCCGCCACGCTCGAGACGCTGGGCCGCCAGGTGCGCCTGAGCTGGCAGGGTAGCACGGTGGAGGGACGCGCCGAGTCGGTGGACGAGCGGGGCAACCTGGTGCTCAGGCTCGACGACGGCTCCGCGTTCACCGCCGTCGCCGGCGAGGTGACGTCGCAGACGTAGGGGCACGTGCCGAACCCTAACCTGATACACTACCCCCCGCCATTTACACTAGGAGGAAGCTATGCTCGAGAAACTCAGCCTGGACGGCAAGTCCATTGTCATCACGGGTGGCGGCACCGGCCTGGGCCGGGAGATGTCGCTCGCGATGGCACGCGCCGGCGCAGACCTCGCGATAGCGTCGCGGCGTCTCGGCCCGATAGAGGAGGTCGCCGACAGGGTGCGAGAGCTCGGCCGCAAGGCCATCACCGTGTCCACCGACGTCACGGACTCGTCCCAGGTCGACAGCCTCATCGAGCGCTCCCTGGCCGAGTTCGGCAAGATAGACGTGCTCATCAACAACGCCGGCATAGTGCGCGGCCAGGGCGCGATACCCTTGTGGGACATCACCGACGAGGACTGGCGAGTGGGCATGGACACCAACATCACCGGCTCGCTCTACTGCTCGCGCGCCGTCTCCCGCCACATGGTCGATCAAGGCCGCGGCAAGATCATCAACGTGTCGTCGGGGTTCGGGCTGCGCGGCGGACGCGACAACTTCATGTACACCTGCGCGAAGGGCGCGGTGGTGCAGCTCACCCGCACGCTCGCAACCAGCCTGGGCAGGTACGGCATTACCAGCACCTGCATAGTGCCCGGGTTCATCCCCACCGAGGGCACGCGCGAGGACCGCATGAATCTGCCTGCGGGCCGGTTCATCCCGCTGGGCCGCGTGGGCGACCCGCCCGAAATCGGCGCGGTCGCGGTCTTCCTGTCGTCGGATGCGTCCGACTACATGAACGGCGAGATGATACACGTGGACGGCGGCGCGCTCGCGGGCGGCTACGCCCCCACCGGCTACGCGCCAGAAATTCCGCTAGTCAGTTAGTGGTCAGTGGTCAGTGGCCGCTGTCAACTGATTACTGAAAACTCAAGGAGCCTGAAAAATGCCCATTCCCGCAGAGTGGAACCTGAGCGGCAAGGCCGCGATCATCACGGCGGACAGGCGCGGCTGGACGCCGTATCTCGCGGCAGCCCTCGCCGAGGCGGGCGCCGACGTCGCCATAGCGGGCGCGGAGGACTCGGATATGCGCGAGGCCGCAGCCGCCGTGGAGCGCGAGGGCCGCAGGGCGCTCGCCGTGGCCACGGACGTGACTGATTCCGCACAGGCCGGCGCGGCGGTGGAGCGGGCGCTGGCCGAGTTCGGCAAGATAGACATACTGGTGAACAACGCTCGCGTGGAGTTCGGCAAGCCATTCGCCGACGTGACCGATGACGAGTGGAAGCGCGTGATGGACTTCAACGTAAGCTCGGTGTTTGTCTTCTGCCAGGCGGTGGGCAAGCACATGCTGGAGCGGGGCCGTGGCCGGATAATCAACATGAACTCGGGCCTCGCGGTGCGCGGCCTGTGGAACTCGACCGCCGCGTGCGCTAGCCACGGCGCGGTGCACCAGCTCACCTCCGCGCTCGCGCTGGAGTGGGCGCGCAGCAACATCCGCGTGTGCGGCATCGGCGCGGGGTGGGTCACCACCGACGAGCCGGACGCCGACGCGCAGCCCGACCTGCTGGACCGCTATTTGCCGTCGCGGCGGCGCGGCCACCCGACGGACCTGTGCGGCCTGCTGGTGTACCTGGCGTCCGACGCAGACGACTTCATCACGGGCCAGACGGTGTTCATAGACGGCGGCGCGCTGGCCCACGGCTAGCCCCCGAAGCGCGTTCCGGGCCGTGCGCATTCTTCCACGTCATGCCGGGGCCGGTCGCCTGGGTTAAGGGCGCTCGGCAAAATCGGCTATAGGCTATAATGGAAACACAGGACACGGACGCACCACACACATGCCGCAACGACCGCTGCTAGCCATAACCATGGGCGACGCCGCCGGCATAGGGCCGGAGGTCACCGCCAAGGCGCTCCAGGACGAGTGGGTGTACGAACACGCCCGCCCCCTCGTGGTCGGCAGCGCCGCCGCCATGAACGCCGCACTGGCGCTCGCCGGCGCGGGCGGCCAGGCGAGAGTCGTCCACTCCCCCGAAGATGCCCTCGGCGACTACGGCGCGATAGAGGTGCTGGACCTCGAGAATCTCGACTACGCCGGCATAGAGTACGGCCGGCTCTCCCCCGCCGCCGGCAAGGCCGCGGTGGAGTGGATACTGAAGGCCGGCGAGCTGGCCGCGGCGGGCCGGGTGCAGGCCATCGCGACCGCGCCCATCAACAAGGAGGCTTGCAGTCTCGCGGGCTTCTCGGACGTGGGACACATGGAGATATTCCAGAGCCAGACGGGCGCCAAAGAGGTCGCCACCATGTTGATGGCAGGAACCCTGCGCGTGGTCCATCTCACCACCCATCGCTCACTGCGCGTGGCGTGCGACCACGTGACGCGGGCGAACGTGCTGGCCAAGCTCAGGCTCACCGACGAATGCTTCAGGCAGTGGGGATTCGACGCGCCCAGGATAGGCGTAGCCGCGCTCAACCCGCACGGGAGCGATGGCGGCCTGCTGGGGGACGAGGAGGCGCTGCAAATAGGCCCCGCGGTCGATGACGCGCGGGGGCTGAGCATAGACGCCACCGGACCGGTGCCCGCGGACACGGTCTTCAACCAGGCGATCGACGGCCGCTACGACGCGGTGCTCGCCATGTACCACGACCAGGGGCACATTCCCATCAAGGTACACGACTGGGCGCGCAGCGTGAGCGTCAACCTCGGCCTTCCGTTCGTCCGCACGTCGGTCGACCACGGCACGGCGTTCGACATCGCGGGGAAGGGCGTCGCGGACCACGTGAGCATGCTGGAGGCCATAAGGGTGGCCGTGTCGCTCGTGGCCGAGAGCAGGCTGCCGTAGCCGTCAATCCGCTCCGCCCGGAGGCCTGCCGGCCTCCGGCGCATACACAGTCTTTGGAGGCGAGCCGATGACCGAGCACACATCCCGTGACGGGCGGGGGCAGGCCGCCATTTCGTTCGTGGGCGGCGGCGTGATGGCCGAGGCCATTATCGGCGGCGTGCTCCAGGCGCGCCTTGCCGAGCCGCACGGCGTCAGAGTTGGCGAGCCGATGGAGGCGCGGCGCGAGTACCTGCGCGACACCCACGGCGTGAAGGCGTTCGGTGACAACCTGGACGCAATCGACGGCGCCGACCTGGTGTTCCTGGCCATCAAGCCGCAGAGCCTGCCCTACGCGCTGCCGGCCCTGAAGGGCCACCTCGGCACCGGCCAGACGGTGGTGTCGATTGTCGCGGGCGCGACCATGGACGCGCTGGTGGCCGGCCTGGGCCATCCCGCCGTGATAAGGGTGATGCCCAACACGCCGGCACAGATCGGGGAGGGCATGAGCGTGTGGACGGCCTCGCCGGCGACGCCGCAGGCCGCGGTGGACGCGACGCGCGACGTGGTTGCCACGCTGGGCGCGCAGCTCCAGGTGGACGACGAGAAGATAATCGACATGGCGACGGCTCTGAGCGCGAGCGGGCCGGCGTACGTGTTCATGTTCATCGAGGCGCTGATAGACGCGGGGGTGTACCTGGGCATGACCCGAGACGTGGCGCGCACGCTGGCGCTGCAGACGGTGCTGGGCAGCGCCCGGCTCGTGGAGCAGACGGGACGGCACCCGGCTGAGCTCAAGGACATGGTGACGTCGCCGGGCGGCACCACGATTGAGGCGGTGCTGGCGCTCGAGAGAAGCGGATTCAGGGCGGGGGTGATAGAGGCGGTGGTGGCAGCCTACGAGAAGTCGATCGCGCTGGGGAACCAGAAGTGAACGAGTTTATCCTCAGGTTCGTCGAGGTGCTCGGCATCATTCTGCACGTCGCCATACTGGGACGAGTGATAATCTCGTGGCTGCCCATCTCGTCCGAGCACCCGATATCCGTAATCCTCCACCAGGTGACCGAGCCGATACTGGGACCTATACGCAAGGTGCTGCCGAAGCTGGGCATGCTCGACTTCTCGCCGATAGTGGCGATACTGCTGATAGTGGTGATCCAGAACGTGCTGCTGAGGCTGCTGTCGGCGTGATGCGGACCACGGCGCGTGCCTTGAAATCTTGAGGCAAATCTGCCAGAATACATGCCTCTGGTGCATTGGATGAGCAAGTCCACACATACTCTTGACGTTTTCTGCACTCGGTATTCCCCCCGTCCACCGATTGCCCGCCCCACCGACACCCCGACGCAATCGATACCTCTTCAGACAAGCGACGGACTCAGCCTCCATACGCCTGCACCCGCGCCTGGTGTACAATTCGGCGCTCCATCAGCAACTCGATGGCGCTCCAGACACAACACCTATCTGTGGGTGATAGACATTAGAGGCATCCCCTACGTCTTTGAAACGCCTGTTTCGGCCATTGGTAACCTGCTTCCGAAACACACCAACTTGACCGGTGGCGGCGAAGCTTACCTAGGCGGCGAACTGTGGTTCTCCTCGGCAAGCTCGCTCTACTTGTCGGGCGGCTCGGGCCGTTACCGTCCAATCGACGACGGCCAACTCGAAGAAGCAACGGACGTCTTCAGATCATTCGGCTATTATGTCACTTCTTTAGGCTGGGATTATGTGATGGATGAAGCGAAACGAATCTTGGAGGATGATGCATGATGGACCTGATGACTTACATCTTCGGGCCCGGTGCTGAGAGCCTCTCCCCCAAAGAAGCCGCGAGACTGTCCACCATAAGCTTCGTTCGCAGCGAAGGCGGTTTGGCCGAGTACAAGGAGTCCCGAAATCCCACCGGGCGTCGGCTCACGGCCTGGGAGGCGTACACCACCTTCGGCCTGGATGTGATTGAAGAGGCGCTTGAGTACAGCTCGGCGATTCTCAAGGATACCGCCACCGCTACCAGTGATGCGCTGAGAGAGCGCAGGAAGGAGCTTGGCCTCTTTCACAGATCGGTCAGGGGCGCGGCGAAAGTCTCCGAATGGGACATAGAGACAGCGGAGTCGACCGCTCACAAGGTACCGATTCAGAATCTGGAGCGGATTGCGTTCGTGCTAGGGCTAGACGAGCGACACCTCGCGTTCAAGCGGGACTCTGGCGGCGATGCCAACCTCGCTTACCGCCTGAGGACGCTTCAGAGGGAACCAACCAGTCACACGGACCCTATTTCCGCCGGCACAGCCCTGCTATTCGCTGAAGCGGCATCCATCATACGCGTACAACACAGGCTTCAGAGCTGGCTCGGGCTTCCGGCAGAAAGATATGAAATCTACCCCGTCGACGATTATGGGTCGCCGCAGTCGCCCGCCTGGAGAATCGGTTACAACCTCGCAGAAAGCGCCAGAGCTACGCTTGGGCTTGGGCGTGCGCCAATTGAGTCATTGCGCGATTTGGCCGAAAAGAGATTGGGGATTCCCGTCATTCAGGCGCGACTACCCGACCACATTGCGGGGGCGACCGTGATGACGGCCGACGAAGAAGGCGGTGAGGCACGCGGCGTCGTGTTGAACACCATCGGAGAAAACGAGAACGTGTGGATCCGCAGATCGACGCTGGCCCACGAGCTAGGCCACCTGCTCTTCGACCCGGACGACCGGCTTGAGAATCTGCGGGTCGATTCCTATCAAGACAACCAGAGCGACCCCGAACTCGGCGATGCGGTAGACTACGTGGAGCAGAGGGCCAACGCCTTCGCCATCGCATTCCTCGCGCCGAACGACGCCGTGCAGAAGATCGCGCCAACACCGGTAACCGAAGAGGGCGTCGCAAACGTGATGAACACGTTCGGGATCAGTCATACGGCGGCGCGACACCATATCAACAACTGCCACTACCGGCAGTTTGACGTGCCGCACGGCATCGTCGAGACTCGACCGTCGGACGAGCAGACTGCCGCTGAGAATTTCACTACCGATTACTTCCCGCTGCAGGACACGCCGATGCAGCGCCGGGGCAGATTCGCCGGCCTGGTGGCAACAGCCTACCTGGAGAATCTCATCTCTGGACACACCGGCGCTCTGTACCTGAACTGCGCGGTCGATGACTTCCACGAGAACGCCGAGGACTTGAAGTCGCTCTGCATGGACTAAGGCGCATAGGCGAGGGTCCGTCCCCTACGCACCCTCGCACACCGGAAGTGGCGGTTCGCGAATCGCCACTTCGTTTGGGAATCCTTCAAGCTTTAGCGCCGCGGGAAGCGCTCCCTGTTCTCTACTCGCACTTGGTGTAGCCGCAGTCCAGGCAGGTCATGCAGCCCTCCTGGTGGATGATCCGCCCTGAGCACTCGGGGCACTCGGCGCCCACGCCGAGCCAACCGGCCCCTTCCGATGGGCGCCCGAACATTCCGAGCTGCGCCGCGCCGCCGTCCCTGACGTCGCCCACGTCGGGCGAGCCGGTGTCCTGGAGGTAGCGCTTCAGCACCTGAGCGAGCCCGTCCTCCGCCGAGCGTATCAGCACTCCGTTGTCCCAGAACGGCTCGGACGTTATGCCGCTGAGCTGGTCGACTATCTCGGACGCGGCGATGCCGGAGCGCAGGCACAGCGACACCATGCGCGACAGGCCCTCCAGGTGCGCGGGCTCGCTTCCGCCCGCCTTGCCGATTGTGGTGAACAGCTCGAACGGGTTGCCCTCGTCGTCGAAGTTGAGCGTCACGAACATCGTGCCGTGGCCTGTGCCCACACGCTCGGTTATGCCGCTCACCGTCGTGGGCCGCCTGCGGGGGTAGAGCGTCGCCGCGGCCTGCCCCTCGTCCGCGCTGTCCGTTGCGCCCGTTTCCAGCACCTGCATGGCCTTCGAGCCGTCGCGGTACACGGTGACCGCCTTGCAGCCCGTCTCCCACGCCAGGCGGAAGGCGCGCTCCACGTTTTCGACGGACGCGCTGTTGGGCAGGTTGATGGTCTTGGAGACGGAGTTCGTCACGTACTCTTGCCACGCGGCCTGCATTCTGACGTGGGCCTCGGGGCTTATGAGCATGGACGTGCGGAACAGCGCGGGGTCGATGCCGTGCTCGGCGAGCACGAGGTCGGCGTCGGCGGGCGAGTCGGCGATGCGGCCCAGCACTTCCCTCACCTGCTCCTCGGAGCCGAGGCGGTCTCGCAGCGTCTCCCACACGGACTTGGGGGCATCGAGAAGGCGGTCGCTGCTGCCCTCGTGGTCCTTCCACAGCACGTTCGACCACCAGGCGTTGGCGAAGTGGGGCTCGATGCCGCTCGAGCAGTCGGCCAGCCGGCTTATGGTGCCGGTGGGGGCGATGGTCACCACGCTGGAGTTGCGCACCGGCGGCAGTCCGCGCGCCCTCAGCGCCGAGTCGGCGTACTCGGGGAAGGGGCCGCGCTCGGCGGCGAGCCGGGCGGACTCGTCCCAGGCGGTGTCGTGGATGAATTTGGCGACCTCCCCCGTAAGCTCGAGCGCATCGGGCGAGTCGTAGGGAATCTCCATGCGGATGAGAGCGTCGGCCCAGCCCATCACGCCCAGGCCGATGCGGCGGGTGGCGAGGTTCACCTCGCGCAGCTTGTCCAGCGGGAACTGGTTGACCTCTATCACGTCGTCGAGAAAGCGCACGGCGGTGCGCACGGTGTCCTCCAGCGCGTCCCAGTCGAACGCGCCGCCGGCAACGTGCTTGTCGAGGTTGATGGAGCCCAGGCAGCAGTTGCCGTAGTTCTCCAAAAATTCCTCACCGCAGGGATTACTTGTTTGTATATCGCCCATCTGGGGGTTGGGCTGGGTTTCCCAGACGCGGTCCATGAAGACGACGCCGGGGTCGCCGGACTTCCAGGCCGACTCGCATATCTCGCGCCAAAGCTGCCTCGCGCTCACCTCGGCGACGACGGAGTTTACGGGGCCGGCGCCGCTATCGCGCGGGTTGACCAGCCGCCACGGCTCGTCGTTGTCCACCGCCCGCATGAACTCGTCGGTTATCTGTACGGATATGTTGAAGTTCTGCAGGGTGTCGTCGTTGTCTTTGCAGTGGATGAACTCGCGCACGTCGGGGTGGCTGACGATGAGCTGGCCCATGTGCGCGCCCAGGCGGAAGGACCCCTGGGTGAGGGTGGCGCCCACCGACGAGTAGAGCTTCATCACGGCGATGGGTCCGCACGCCTCGCCGTGCGTGGTGGCGATCCGGTCGCGCCTGGGCCTGAGCTTGGAGAAGCCGAAGCCTATGCCGCCGCCCCACTTTTCGATCATCGCAGCGTCCTTGGCCACCTCCATGATGGAGTCCATGTTGTCGTCGGGGGACACGACGAAGCAGGCGGACAGGCAACCGCGGCCTCCCGTGCCGGCATTGACCAGCGTGGGGGAGTTGGGCAGGAACTTGAGCGACGTCATCAGGTTGTAGTAGCGAGCCTCCCAGTGGCGGCGCACGGCCTCGGCCTCGCCCAGGGCGACGGCGCCCGCGACCCTGTGGAACAACTCCTCGGGGCCTTCCGCGGGGTTGCCTTCGTCGTCCCTCATCAGGTAGCGCTTTTCCAGGATCACCCGCGCGTTGTCCGACAGGTCCAGCGCCGCGTTCAGCGGCGGAATCTTCCCGGCCGCCGCGCCGTTGCGCCAGGGAGGGGCCGTCTTCACCCCCGCTTCCGGATGCGCGGCGCCGGCGCCGTTCCTCAATTTGGTTGCAAGCTCACTAAGCTGCTCTTCTGTATATATGGTTTGCAACTCCCTTGCTAAAGTGTTGCTATCAAACGAATCTCTGTTATGTGCTTCGGACTTCTCAGTCGCGTGGAATTCGCCCTGAGCAACTCTCCGTATTTCGTCCTGTGCCATGTTTCCCCCAGTTGAAGAATGGGTACTCTTGCCTAGCGATCTGGGAAGACGAGAGTAAGCACGTACCTGTAACCTCTTGAGCCAAAGCCCTTAGATTCCGTGTATGCCTTAATCCGCAACCCACCTAGGTTAAGTCTCTCCGAACCTGTTTCAATCTTGTTAGTTCGATGTGCAACTTGTGCGGTATGTACACGCATGGGCATCCCGTTTGGAACAAAGTACAATGACTTACCGTCAGGCTTCATTGTATTTTGATGTGACCACCGCACCGTCAAATCAGAGCCAGCGCTCTGGCGCGCTTCAGATACAATCATCACACAATTCTCTTTCACAACATCTACATACCGCATAGCTGTTGCTTGAACTGAAGTGAGGAATGAACGCGCCAAGTCTATAATCTTCTCTATTCCAGGTCGCTCTCCATGTGACAATGCGCCAAATGCAGGGTCAGGCATCAATAGCATGGCCGCCAAAGCTTCACAGCTTCTTTCCAACTCATTCTGCTGGGATGTCGGCGATTGTCGCATAGCGATGTGGTTCGAATTGAACAGGACGTGAGCTATCTCGTGGGCAACCGAGAATCTTTGTCGAACAACGTCGTGGTTCCTGTTGACCAAAATCTTAAAGCTGTCCCCGCTCGGCAACAATACCCCAGCGAATGGCAGGTCCGCCTCGCCAACAGACGTCGCGCCTAGAGACAATGCGATTCTCTTTATGTCCACTGGAGGAACTTCCCTTTGAAGCAAATCAGCTATTTTTGATTCTGCAATTGCCTGTTTTATTCTCTCCGTCTGCAGGTCGCTTTGGCCAGTTAACCTTCCAGTTCCTTGCCTGCTAGTAAAGTGTTTCATACCGTTGCTCCTAGCATGTCGTGTTGTATCCACTTAGTCAGGAGTGTTCAAGGATAAACCACATATGGAGCATCTATAGGTGTCAGATGAATCGATTTGTTGGTGGCAGCGATCGCAAGTGTCAGGTGATTGAAGATAATCGTAGGTCTTGGGGAAGGGGTCCTTACTCAGGCGAATTGGCTCCACAGGACTTGCAACCAACACATTCCCCTGCACCTTCAATCCCGCGTCGCCATCAAACATGTTTTGCTGGGTTAGGCTTCTTGCAATGCTCTGGAGAATTAAGTTCCAGGAAGCGTTGTCAGCTAGATCAACGGTCTGAGTCCTACGCGCCAATGGGCCTGCAACAAGTACCCGGGTTTCTTCAGCAAGATTGGCGATGTCGGCTAATCGCAATCCAATCTGCTTTACGACACGAATAAACTCTTGATATGCTACCTCTGCCGCTCCCAGAGACAAGCGGGCATCGGTAACTGCAGTCTTGACTTTCTCAGCACATGCTCTAGTCACTGTCTCCACGATATCCCGCTCAACCTCAGCAAACGGTTTCCCTTCACGAACCCGCATCAAATGGTCCAGCGAGTACTTGTATCTCATTTCTCTTTCCAAATCCTCTGTAGACCACTCCAACAACACAAGGCATTGGTTCAAGCTGTCAGCAAAATTGATGCTTTCCATCTCACCTCTCATCAACGGACATGTAAGCCAAGATTTACGGGCATGAAGATAGTTGAGGAAAAACTCCCTAAACAGGCTCTGCTCAAAGCCACTTGGGCCGCCGCGCCGTTGCGCCATGGAGGGGCCGTCTTCACCCCCGCTTCCGGATGCGCGGCGCCGGCGCCGTTGTCGAGCTGGGACATTATCTCCGCTGCACGACCGTAGGACAGCCCGTGCCGCTCGACGAGCTCTCTCAATTCGTCTGCCAGGTCTTCCCTCGTCCGCGTGGGCCGGGGATCCTGGGCGTTTCGCTCATCTGTCAACTTCGCACCCCTGATGACAACACTTGTGGATGAAGACGGTTTTTGGAGTGATGCATACACCGATGCGGGGGTGCCCCGCAAGTACAAATGTACTACAGCGAGGACGGCGCCCGCAAGGTTTCGGGCCTTACGTCGCGCCGGTTTTTTGCCGGCGCCTGCCACGCGGGCGAGGTAGCTTGCGGTTGTCCAGAAACGACATCTGGCCGCTGTCGTCCACCGTGGCGTCCTGGCCCTCGAGAAGAGCGTTGGCCGCGACGATGAAGCTCTGGACGTCTCGGAAGTCGCGGTAGACGCTGGCGAATCGGATGTAGGCCACGCGGTCGAGGTCCTTCAGCTTGTTCATAACCAGTTCGCCAATGACATTGGACCGGACCTCGAGTCTGCCGGCGTTGCCGAGCTCGGCCTCGATCTCGTCGGCCAGCCCCTCGATGCTGGCTATGGCCAGAGGCCGCTTCGCGCACGCCTTGTGCAGGCTCGCAACCAGCTTGTCGCGGCTGTACTCTTCGCGGCGGCCGTCGAGCTTGGCGACGCGGAGGGCCCGGGTGTGCACGCGCTCATAGGTGGTGAACCTTTCGGAGCACGCCGAACACTGCCGCCTGCGCCGGACGCTGTCCCCGGAGTCGCGCGAGTCGACCACTCTGGAGTGGTCGTTCTGGCACTGGGGGCATTTCATCTAGCGAGTCCTCGCCGTAGCAACCACGAGTTGGTCTACTTCTAAGACCAATACTAGACTTGTGAAAAATACCACAATGTCTAGTATCATTTGGCGGCTATCCTACCACATATTGTGCGGAGAAATGAAGCGTTTCTTAGATATGGAGCCTGTTTCAGATTACTTGGTGCCCCCCGACACCGTTATACCCGCGAATGCGGGAAGTCTGTTCGTTTCTGCGACATTCTGTGCGCCTCGTAGCTGAGGGTGTCGCCGGTCCCGCGCGAATCTGTAATGCTGGCGCGGGTTGTCGGGACACAAAAGTGACGTCGCGTGGCAGAGGAGGACAGAGGACAAGGGGGACGGAGCAGGGTTACTCAGCCGTGTCTTCACTGCCCCCGTGCGCCCACGAGGGACGCCCCTACGGATGGCCCGGGGCCTTACCCCGTTTGCGGGTTGGGTTTCCGGGCCGCGGGTTCGTTCCCTCGCGTAGGCGAGGGTAGCACGTATGTGCGTATACTTCAAGAGCGGTGGCGAAATTGCGGGATTGGGGCGGATTGGTGGGTAGAAATGGCGCAGGCGGGGTGAAGAGGTGGGACGTGTGTGGGGTTGGACGAGGCAGCGCTGGGAACGGGTGGCGCGGGAGAGTGACGTTTTTTCGGGTACTGGGGAGCGAGTGGGTCGCGTTTGGGCGCGGGTGTGCGGCCGGGGTGTGCGTTGGGGCGTCCGGGCGACATTGGCTAAGCGATATGGCGAACACAAGGCGATGGCCGTAGGTTCAGAGTCGGGCGCGGGGGCAGGCTGTTCGCGAGGGAGACGGTTTTGGGCGCACCTGGTAATCTGAAACAGGCTCCGGCCATGGCGCTCATACCGCGCACGGCGGCCCGTTGTGATATAGTTTTGCGCGAACATTTCCAAGCCAAGCGGGGTGTGTCAAGTGGAACCTTTCGTTAAGCACAAGGGCGTGGTCGTGCCGATGAACCGCGTCAACGTGGATACCGACCAGATCATTCCCAAGCAGTTTCTCAAGCGCATCGAGAGGACGGGATTCGGCCAGTTTCTCTTCAACGACTGGCGCTTCAACGACGACGGCACGCCGAACGCGGAGTTCGTTCTGAACAGGCCGGGCTACACCGGGGCGTCGGTGCTCGTCGCGGGGCGCAACTTCGGCTCCGGGTCCTCCCGCGAGCACGCCCCCTGGGCGCTGCAGGACTTCGGCTTCCGGTGCATCATCGCGCCGAGCTTCGCAGACATCTTCTACAGCAATTGCTTCCAGAACGGGCTGCTGCCGGTGACGCTTCCGGAGGAGACGGTGAATCGCATTCTCGAGAAGGCGGAGTCGCAGCCGGGCTACAACCTGACGGTGGACCTGGAGGGTATGCGCGTCTGGGACGACGACGAGGAGATTTCGGCCGAGTTCAACGTGGAGGCCTTCCGGCGGCACCTGCTGCTCAACGGCCTGGACGACATCGGGCTGACGCTGGAGCACGAGGATGCGATAGCGGCCTACGAGAGCAGGCGTGCGGCGCACGGGGGCGTGCCGGGCGGGTAAGGCTTTGCCCGAAAGGCTCAAATCGAGCTAACGTCCAATATCAAGCCCGAAGACTTGCCAAGCTTGGATGTGATTCGCAGATGGTCCGCATTTGTTCGACTGCTGGACAGGCTGTCGCAGACGTTGCCTTACGTGACGCTGCCATACTTCGCCAGGAGACTGGTTGAGACGAGACCCCAGTTTGGCGCGACCTGGCGAGAGGCCTATGGAAGTATCGAAACTTCCATTGAGATAGGGATGACAAGGATTCCAAGATCGGTTCAAGACCCTAACAAGCCTGGAAACGACGTGAGGATCATCGAATTGGTCTCTGACAACACCCTGGTTCGATGTGTAATGGAAAATATAAAGGTGCCGGACGATGGCTCGCCCGACACCCCAATCCGACTAGGATAATCTCATCTCAAGCTCAAATTAACACCCTAGAGGCCGAGTTGTCAAGATTGTCGGCAGTCCGCCAGTGGCGGCCGCGTGAGGTGAGCCAGGTGGCGCAAACCGCTCAGAACATGCTTCCCGCCGTTGACCTATGGCAGGTCATCGAGCAGTTTCGCGCAGGCTTGCGAGAGGCGTTCGCGTCCGACTTCAGGGGACTGGTGCTCTACGGCTCCTACGCTCGGGGAGAGGAGATCGAAGGCTCGGACATCGACTTGATCGTTCTCTTCAAGGACGCCGAGACCGCCGCGGCGTCCGACTCGACGGTTGGCGACCTGGCGCATCGTATTCTCGTAGAGAGCGATGCTCTCGTGTCGCCCATGCCGATGAGTGAACGCAAGTACCAGATGGGGCGTTCGCCGTTCTTCCTCAACGTCAAGCGAGAGGGAATTTTCGTTCTTTCAGAGGAGGCGGCGGAATTGAGCACTGAGATAGAAAGTTTGATGGGAGGGGCCGACGAGAGCCTGGAGGCGGCTGGAGAGCTGCTTGACAACCAGCACTTCGGATTCTCCGCTTCCCGCGCCTACTACGCGATGTTCTACGCGGCGTCGGCGGCTCTGCTCACCAAGGGCCTGACGTTCTCCAGGCACAGCGGGGTAGTGTCCGCGTTCGGCCATCACTTCGCCAGGGCGGGCATACTGCCGCAGGAGCTGCACACCACGTTCAGAGAGGCCCTGACGCTCCGACACCTTGGGGACTACAGGATGGAGCCGTTCGCCGAAAGCACGGCGGCTGGCCAGTTGGAGAACGCTCGCAGGTTCGTCGACGCAGTTCGCGGCTATCTTGCCGAGGCCGTCTGATCCTGTCACGCTCACACCTCACCCAACGCCGCTGCCTGCCCTGCCGCTGAGTTGCCGCTGCCTGTAGAAGCCGCGTAGAGGGGGAAATCACTTGGCGCGAATAGCCCTGCCCATGGCCTTCGCGGCCCTGCTCATCATAGCGAACGTTGTGGCCGGGAAGCCGCTCGCCCTGGGCGACTGGGTGCTGTCGGCCGGTATCGTCGCTTATCCGTTCACGTTCCTGGTGACGGACACTCTCTCCGAGGTGTATGGCAGGCGAGCGGCGACCCGCGTGGTGTGGGTGGGATTCGCGCTGAGCGTTCTGTTCGCGGCGCTGGTCTACGTGGCCAGCGTGCTGCCCGCGGCAGGCTTCTGGGAGGGCCAGGCCGCGTTCGTCGACACGCTCGGCGGAGTGCCCCGCATCGTGCTGGGGTCGATGATCGCCTTCCTCGTGAGCCAGAACACCGACGTCTTCCTGTTCCACGAGGTCGGGCGCAAGACCGGGCAGCGCCACCTGTGGCTACGGAACAACGCCTCGACCATGGCGTCTCAGATTATCGACACGCTGTTGTTCGTATCCATAGCGTTCGCGGGCACGGTTTCGACGGGCACGCTGCTGAACATGATCTTGACGCAGTACGTGGTGAAGCTGGCCATAGCGGCGGCGGACACGCCGTTCGTGTACCTGCTGGTGGGGATAGTGCGGCGCAGCGAGGGCATCCCCGAGGGAGGCGAGCCGGCCGACCAGGCAAGCCGGCCCCTGGCCTAGGCGCCGCTTAGCACAACGTGGCGGCTCGCGAACCGCCCGCGGCGTGTGGCTGTCGGCCGGCCCCATTCTCATCGGGCGGCTTCTGGTAGGATGCAGATCATGATCACTTCACTACGGCTCGTCAACTTCAAGAACTTCGCCGATGAGACGCTGCGCCTCGGCCCATTCACCGTGATTGTGGGCGCAAACGCCAGCGGCAAGAGCAACATCCGCGACGCCTTCCGGTTCCTGCACGGCATAGGCCGCGGCTACACCCTGGCGGAGATTTTGGGCGGGAAGTATGGGCAGGGCGGGCAACTGGAATGGACGGGAATTCGGGGGGCGATGAACGAGATTCTCCGTTTAGCCCCGACGGTCGGCCCAGGAAGGAGCAATTTCACTGTTCAGGTGAAGCTGGATGAGGACAAGGCCATCTACTCCATCTGTGTGAGGTTCAGACAACGTAACCCAGAAGGGTTTCGAATCGATGAGGAAGAGTTGAAGACTGATTCCGCCAGAGTCTACACAGCGCGGAAGTCCGCCGGAGATTGTCTGAGCGTCTTATTCAAGGAAGATGAGCACAAAAGTGGATACAGCCGGTCTCAACCAGTCCTGACGCAGCTTCTGCGACGGCCAAACAGGTCGTCAAGGTTCCCGCAGGACTCTGAACTGATCGTTCATCCTGTGCTTGAGCGCATGCGTTTTCTGGAACTGTCCCCGGAACGAATGCGCGAGCCATCCCTCCCAGGTCAGAACGTATTGGGAGACGGTGGTGAGAACCTGGCCACGGTGTTGGAGGAAATATGCACAGACGCCGACCGCAGGGAACTCTTGATCTCGTGGCTGCAGGAACTGACTCCTATGGAGGTGAAAGAGTTCGAGTTTCCACGCGACCCCAGTGGGCGAGTGCATCTCCGTATCGTCGAGCACAGCGGGCGCAGGATATTCGCGTACAGCGCGTCGGACGGCACGCTACGCTTTCTGGGCTTGCTGGCCGCGCTGTTAGGTGCCAACCAGGCGGGCGTCTACTTCTTTGAAGAGATAGACAACGGCATCCATCCATCCAGGCTGCACCTACTTATAGACTTGATAGAGAGTCAGACCAAGAGCAATGGAATCCAGGTGATTACGACCACACATTCACCAGAAATGTTAAATCTCATCAACGACGACACCTTCAAAAATACCTCCGTAGTCTACCGCGACGAGGAGTCCTCGGACGCAATCATTCGCCCGGCGTCGGACCTGCCCAACGCCAAACGGCTTCGGAAGTCCAAGGGGCTGGGGCGGCTTCATTCCACCGGGTGGATGGAAGATATGCTCGCATTCGCGGAAGCGGACAGTGAGGCCGGAGAGTGAAGGTGCTCATCATCCCGGAAGACTTTCGCAACGACCAGTACATACTCAAGCCGCTCTTCTCCCGGCTCTTCCAGAGCTTGGGCAAGCGGCCTGTGCGGGTCCGGGTCTGCCAGGAACTTCTGGGTGGAGTCGGGGAGGCTCTAAAGGCTGACCGCCTGGCGGAGATCGTTCAGAATTACCAAGGGACGGCTGACGTGTTCATTCTCTGCGTAGACCGAGATGGCAGCCGCGGCAGGCGTCAGAGACTTGACCAGCTCGAAAGCCAGTTCGGAAACGGCGTGCAATTCCTTGCGGAGAATGCGTGGGAAGAGATAGAGACCTGGGTACTGGCGGGCCTCGACCTGCCGAACGACTGGCGTTGGGAGGACGTTCGCTCGGAGGTCCACGTCAAAGAGACGTACTTCGAGCCTCTTGCAGCCGAGCGGGGCCTGTCAGCCTCGCCCGGAAGAGGGCGGGAAAAGTTGGGCGAAGAAGCGTCGCGCCGTATAGACGCTATCCGCCAGAAGTGCCCCGATGACTTCGACGCCCTCGCGCGGCGTCTGCAAGCGGTTCCATAGGCGGGTTGAAGGGGAGCACAGGGGGCGCGCTCAGCCCAAAGCGCCCCCGCTTAGTCGTTTCCTGCGCTGTACAGCGCATCTATGTCGTCGTGCGACGCATCCTCGGGCTGGGCATTCTGCTGCCTGCGCGTCATGCGTCTTACGCCGGTTACCACCAGTCCCTGCAGTGCGTCCACTTCCCGGGTGATTGCGGTCCGGAAGTGCGAGCTGTACTCGCCCATGTTGCGGAACTTCCGGTAGCGGTCCCGCAGCAGCCGCTTGGAGGGCGCCGAACGCAGTTCCGCCAGCTCCGCGAGCAGCTCGCGCCTGAGGTTGCGCGCCGCCTCGCCGGGGTTCAGGTGCGCACCGCCGGGCGGTTCCTGCACCACACTGTCGATGATCCCCAGCGACAGGCAGTCTCCGGCGGTCAGCTTGAGCGACTCGGCGGCCTCTTCGGCCCTCGCCTCGTCCTGGTATATCAGCTCGGCCGCATCCTCGGGCGAGATGATGGAGTAGATCGCGTTCTCCATCATCAACACGCGGTCGGCGACGCCGAGCGCGAGCGCGCCGGAGTTGCCGCCCTCGCCGATCACGACCGATATGGACGGCACCTCGAGGCGGGCCATCAGCGCCATGGTCTCGGCAATCGCGCCGCCGAGGCCTCCTTGCTCAGCCTGCAGGCTCAGGTAGGGGCCGGGCGTGTCTATCAGCGTAATGACAGGGATGTCGAACTTGGCGGCCAAACGCAGCACGCGGTGTGCCTTGCGGAAGCCGGCCGGCGAGGTGCGCCCGTCGTTGTGGCCGCCAGCGCCGTTGGCGTCGGAGCGGCCGCGCTCCTGGCCGACGATGGCCACCGTCTGACCTCCCAGGCGCCCGATGCCGCACGCGATGGCCGGGTCGTCTGCCGTGTGCCGGTCGCCGTGCAGCTCGACGAACGGCGCGAATATGCTGTCTATGTAGCCGAGCGAGGTGGGCCGCTTCTCGTGCCGCGCGAGCTGCACCGAGTCCCAGGCCTGCGGTGGGTTCGTCTCGACTGAGCGCCGGTGGGCGCGCTTCCGCATAGGGGTCAGCCGGTACTGCGGACCAAGCAGGTCCAGAGTCGTCGACAAAATGTCTCTCAGCTTGGCGCGCTCCACCACCGCGTCGAGCGCGCCATGGCGCTCGAATGACTCGGCGGTGTGGGCGCGTTCGGGCAGTGGCTCGCCGGCGGTCTGCTGTATCTGGCGCAGCGAGCTCACGCCCACTATGGCGCCCGGCTCGGCCAGCACGATGTCGGCCAGGCTCGCGAAGCTGGCGTAGGCCTGGCCGGTAGCGGGATTGGCGAGCACGGATATGAAGGGCAGGCCGCGCGCGTGCAGCCGGCCCGACGCGATGGACGTCTTCGCCATCTGCATCAGCGACAGCACGCCTTCCTGTATGCGCGCGCCGCCGCTGGTGACAATGGCTATCACGGGCAACAGGTTGCGTGACGCCCGCTCCAGAGCGAGCGCAACCTTCTCGCCCACCACGCAGCCCATGGTGCCGCCCATAAAGCCGAAGTCCAGCACTATGAGCATGGCCGGGCTGCCGCCTATGGTGCAGGTGCCGGTCACGGCCGCCTCGGTGAGGCCGGTACGACGCTGGTCGCGGAATATGCGCTGTTTGTAGGAGACCCTGGAAGAGAAGGACAAGGGGTCGAGCGAGGTTATCGAGCGGTTGATCTCGCGAAAGCTGCCGGGGTCCGCGAGCGAGTCGACTCGCTCGCGTGCGTTCATGCTGTAGTGGAAGCCACAGCGGCCGCACACGTGGAACCGGGCGTACTGCGTCGACCCGGCGAGCGCGCTGCCACAGACAAGGCAGTTCTCCCTGGGGGGCGACAGTCTTTCCTCTTCTTCGGTCCGCCCCTTCCCCACGACGGAGCCGATGAGTCCGCTCAGGCTTCTGGGCACCTTGGCACTCTCCCCACAGAGTGTAGCCGCACCGGTCCGGGGGCCTTCGGGCGCCTGCCACCGGGTACTCCTCTGCGCGGCATTGCTTCTGCCCGCCCGGCCAGGCGGCCGGCGCGCGTCCGGGGTCGGCTTGACAGCCAGCAGCAGCGGCCCTAGACACTTCCTATTATAACATCACGCGACCTCGACCCGTCACTGGGGCCGACGATGCCGCGGTCCTCCAGTTCGTCCATCAGGCGTGCGGCGCGGGGGTAGCCTATGCGCAGGCGCCGCTGCATCAGCGAGGTCGAGAGCTTGTTGTGGCTCATCGCCAGGCCGATGGCCTTGTCCAGCAGTTCGTCGGCGCCGTCGGAGCCCGCCCCGGACTGCTCGCTATCCCCTTCTCCGGGAGCGGCCTGCAGCGGTATCTCGTCCAGCGGGCCCCAGGGCGTCGTCTTCCAGAATTCAACCAGGTGCTCGACCTCGCCGTCGGAAATGAACACGCCCTGCACGCGCTCCGGGCGTGAGGCGTCCAGGGGCAGGTAGAGCATATCGCCTCGGCCCAGCAGCTTGTCCGCGCCGGTGGTGTCGAGGATGGTGCGAGAGTCCACCTGCGAGGAGACGCCGAAACTGATTCTGCTCGGGAAGTTCGCCTTGATAAGCCCTGTCACCACGTCCACCGACGGCCTTTGGGTGGCGACAACCAGGTGAATGCCGGTCGCCCTTCCCAGCTGCGCCAGCCGGCAGAGGGTCTGCTCGACGTCGAATGCCGCCGACATCATCAGGTCGGCGAGCTCGTCTATCACCACTACCAGCATCGGCATCTTGTCGGACACGCGCTTGTTGTACGACTCGATGTTGCGAACGGCGACCTCCTCCATCTTGCGGTAGCGGTTGAGCATCTCGTTGACCATACCCTTCAGCAGGCCGACCACCTCGTCGGTCTCCACCACGACGGGTGTGAGAAGGTGGGGAATGCCGTTGTAAGGGGTCAGCTCTACGCGCTTGGGGTCTATGAGCAGCAGCCTGAGCTCGGCGGGAGACCTCTCCATGATGAGCGACGATATTATGCCGTTGAGGCACGCGCTCTTGCCGCTGCCAGTCGCTCCGGCGACGAGCAGATGGGGCATCTTGGCGAGGTCGATGACCGTGGTCTCGCCGCCGGAGCCCTTGCCGAGCGCGACGGGCAGGTCGCCATTCTTGCGCACGCGCCGGAACTCGCCGCTCTCCATCACCGAGCGCAGCGACACCACGCCCGGGTTGGGGTTGGGGATCTCGATGCCGATCATCGACTCGCCCATTACCGGCGTCTCGATGCGTATGCTGGGTGTCTTGAGCGCTAGCGCCAGGTCCTTTTCGCGCGACAGTATGCTGTCCACTTTCACGCGGGTCTTGGTCTCCTGGCGCTTCATCACCGCCCTGCCCGACTCGTTCACCTTGGGACGGCCCGCCTCGTCGGTCTCCCGCACCTGCTTGTAGCGCCGGACCCAGCCGGGAACCAGGCCGTACATCGTCACGCGCGGCCCCGGCATGGCCTGTCCCATCTCGACCTCGATGCCGTACTCGGCCAGCGTGCGCTGAATCACGTCGCCGGTGGCCTGCATCTCCTCTTTGGTCACACCTGTCTCGGGCACGTCGCGCAAGAAGTCGCGCTTGGGAAGCTTCCAGCGACTCGCGCCGCGTCGAGGCTGGGAGGCGCCGGGCCGGTCGCCGCTGCCGTTGCGGCCGGCCGGCGCGGAGGAGGGGTCCCACAGGCTGTTGAACTTGGTCATGCCGGGGGAAAGGGTGCGCCGCGGCGGTTCGGCGTAAGGCTCGGCGGGGGCGGGGGCCGCGCCTGCGGCCTCCCGGTTGCCGTTGGATGCGGGCGCAGGCTCGTACATGCCGTAGCCGTGGGCGGTCCAGTAGTCGGCGCTCAGATGCTCGCCCCTATAGCCGCGGGGGGCCGGTTCGTACTCACGCGCGTAGTCGTTTGCGTCCCGTGCAACGCCAGTGTCGGCCAGGACGGTCACGTCGCCGCCGCCGGCGTCCGGCTCGGCGCTCTCGTCAAAGGAGTCGGACGACGCCTGCTCCTCCGAGCGAATGACCGAAGTGAGGCCTTCGTACTGGTACGACCCCATGGCGGCGGCGCCGCCGTCCGCCGGAGATCCCAAGCCAAGCTCGTATGGAGGACCTGGATCGGCCCCGTAGCCGGGAGGGGACGAGTAGGCGAACTGGGCGTTCTGATCGTAACCTTGCGGCATATCCTGGGATTGCTCTTTCTTCTGGCGGCGTTCCCGCAGCTTGGCGGCTATGGCGCTGTTTGCGAAGGCCAGCGCCACCCAGCAGAACAGGGCCGCCCTGCCCAGCCCTACGACAACGGCAACGGCGACGAACGGCGCAGCGACGGCAACGCCAATGGCTATGACGGCGAATAGGCGCAGCGAGCCGAGCCACGCGGTGGGGCCGACGACCGCCTGCCCGGCGCGTCCGCCGAGCGACACCTCGCCGCCGAGCGTGAACGCCGAGAGCGCCCCGTTCGCGGGCGTAAAGAACGCCAGCGCGCCGAGTGCGGCGGCAAGGAGCACCACAGAGCCGAGCCACAGCCTGTAACGCCGGAACCAGCCGCGCCGCCAGCCGAGCGCGAAGGCGAAGACGGCAAGCCAGGCCACTATGGGCACGACGCCGAGGCCAAGCGTCGATGCGACGGCGTCCCTGACCGAGGTAATCGCGTCCAGGATGGGAGCGCGGAACCAGTAGACGGCACCGGCGATTACGAAGAGCGCCACCGCTCCGGCGACCAGGGCCGGAACGATGGGAAAGGAAGATTTCTCCCCGCTGCCGGCGGGGGCGTGTTCTGCTGTGTCTCGCATGACGACTGTTCCTGCGTAAGATTCCGGACGACCACCATCGAGGGGCCGCGCCCCGAGAGTTCGCGGAGGAGGTCGAGGGTGATGCTGCCACGGCGCGGCGTCCGGATCGGCCGCTTGGCGCGTCTACCCGAGGCGGGACGCATTGCCCGCACGACGATCCAGGGGCGTCAGGCGACCCCTAGAGGCGCTCGATGGCAACGAGCACGGTTGGACGTCTGCGCGTTTGCTCGTACAGAAAGTCGGAGACTGCGCCCGCAACCCTGGCCTCCGCCCTATCCCAATCTATGGCGTAGCGCGTTTCCGTTTCTAGGCTTTGCAGGGCGCTTTTGGCGGTTTTTCCGAACAAGTGCTGGGACTCGTCCAAATCGGCGAATCCCGAGGACACTATCGCCGGCTCGGCGAGCGCCTCTCCGCTGAGGTCGTCGACGCACAGAAGAACCGCCACGACCCCATTGCGGGCGAGCCGGCGCCTGTCGACCAGCGCCTCGCTGTGCATGTTCCACAGCGTGCGCCCGTCGACGTACACACGCCCCACGGGCACGCTGCCCACCACGTCCGCGCCTTGGGAGTCGATCTGCAGGACGTCGCCGTCGGTGAGCACGAACGTGTTGGACGCCGGCACGCCCATGGAGCGAGCGATGGCGGCGTGGGCCACGAGGTGCCTGTACTCTCCGTGAACGGGCACGAAGTAGCGCGGCCTGACGAGTCCGAGCATCATCTTCAGCTCTTCCTGACTCGCGTGGCCGTGCACGTGCACCATCTCGATCCGGCTGTAGTACACATGAGCGCCGCGCATGAACAGGCTGTCTATGGTCTTGGCAATAAGGGTCTCGTTGCCCGGAATGGGCGAAGCGGAGATGATCACGGTGTCGCCCGGCACTACCTCCACGTCGCGGTGGTCGCCATTTGCGATCCGCACAAGCGCCGAGGTCGGCTCGCCCTGGCTGCCCGTGGCCACGATCACCACGCGCTTTTGTGGCAGCCGGGCAGCGTCCCGCGTCGACACGAGCACACCGTCGGGCAAGTCCAGGTAGCCCATCTTGCTCGCCATCTTGACGTTGTTGGCCATGCTGCGGCCCACCACGGCGACCTTGCGGTCGTACTTCACGGCGGAGTCGACCACCTGCTGCACACGCGAGATGAGCGACGCGAAGGTGGCGACCATCACGCGCCCTGGCGCCTCGCCAATCAGCCGGTCCAGCGCCCGGGCCACCACCTGCTCGGACTCGGTGAAGCCCTTCACCTCGGCATAGGTGGAGTCGGACAGCAGCAGTAGCGCGCCGTCGCCGGCGAGCCGGGCCAGAGCGATGAAGTCCATCGGTTGGGAGTCTATCGGCGTGTGATCGATCTTGAAATCGCCGGTGTGGATTACCATGCCCAGCGGAGTCTCTATGGCCAGACCCATTGCGTCGGGGATGGAGTGGCAGACGCGGAAGAACTCGACCTGGAAGGCGCCCACCCTGAAACGGTTGTGTGGTTCAACAACATTGAGCCGAGCGTCCCGTATCATGCCCCGCTCGCGCAGCTTGACCGAAATCAGCCCGTGGGCGAGCCGCGAGGCGTAGACTGGCGCGTCGATCTCGGCGAGGACGAACGGCAGCGCGCCAATGTGGTCTTCGTGGCCGTGGGTTATGAGAATGGCCCTTACGCGGTCCCGGTTCTCACGAAGGTAGGAGATGTCGGGTATGGCGAAGTCGATGCCCGGGGTGTCTTCGCCCGGGAAGAGCACGCCCGCGTCGACGACCACGATGTCGTCTTCGTACTCCAGGGCCAGCATGTTCTGGCCTATTTCGCCGAGGCCGCCCAGGGGTATGACAGTGAGGGGAGAATCGGGCATTTGGCGTTATTCGAACAGGCTCAGCTGCTGCTTCGGTTCGTCCTCGGTCTGGTCGTCGGGCAGGGATCCGGCGTCCGCGATGAGGCCGGGCAAGGCGCGGAAGTCTTCCTCCAGCGCGCTGCGCAGCCTGCCGTTGCGGAGGGCCGCCGCGGGGTGGTACATGGGATAGACCAGCAGGTTGTTCCAGCGGCGGGGCTTGCCGCGGGCCTTGCCGATGGCCTCGTTAGGGAAGAACTTCGCGAAGGAGTACCTGCCCAGCGCGACGACCACCTTGGGCGAGATGGTTTCGAGCTGCTCGTCGAGATAGGGTTGGCAGGCGGCTATCTCGCCCGGAAGCGGGTCGCGGTTGTTGGGCGGTCGGCACTTGAGCATGTTGGTGATGTAGACGTCCTCGCGCCTCAACCCGATTGAGCGCAGCAGCTCGTTCAGCAGGTTGCCCGCCCGGCCCACGAAGGGGCGGCCTTCCTGGTCTTCGTTGTAGCCCGGCGCCTCGCCCACGAACATGACGTCGGCGTCGAGCGAGCCCTCGCCCGGCACGGCGCGGTTGCGCTTTTGGCCGAGCGTGCACCTGGTGCAGGAGTTGACCCTGCGCACCAAGTCGTCGTAGCTGGTGGTGTTCATAGGGCTGTTCCCCGTCCGTTGCTCCTGGCCTGGCTAGCCCGGAGCCGAGTTCCCGAAGCGCCCGCTTTCCTAGCGTGCGGACTGGGCAAACCTTACACGAGAGGGCCGCGGAGCGTCAAACGCGGAGGAGAGAGCCAGTTTCAATCCGTGTGTCGTTATATGATACACTTCGCTTTAGTTGGAGGTTAGGCGATGGAAACCGTCTTAGTGAGAAACGCCAATCGGATGATGACGGTCGCCAGTCTGTTGGACGAAGGTATCGAACTGGGCTTCGCAGATGACTCCATGGGTCTGATTCCATATGCCGATGTCCCCGAGATAAAGAGGCGCGCGGGAGTGTCCGGCCTGGAGTTGCCCAATCCCTACATGATGGTCTTAACGACGGTCCATGGCGAGCGAGTCGAGATCCCCTGGGACTTCGCCCGCCACTACTGTGACACAACCTACCGTCCGACCATCGAGGCGATAGCCATGCGTGGCAGGCAGACGATCGGCCAGCGCATCCGCCGCTTCAGGCAATCGGCAGGGCTGACACAAGAGGCCCTCGCCAGAGCGGCGGACATTGGGCGGGTGACCCTTGTGAGGCTGGAGAAGGGTGAGCAGACTCCCAGGTACAGGACACTTGACGCCATCGCCAAAGCATTGGGGATGCGCGTCTCGGAACTGCTGGTAGAGCCGGAGAGGCTTCTCCCTTAGCTTTGGCACATGCCGACCCAGGTGAATCCGGACGGCCGGCCCATCCCCTATGAGCTAAGGCTGCACTTCTCAGCCGCCCCGGCCTAGCAGCAAGTTGACCGGCGCCAACCTGCCGTTGACCGGGTCCACTATAAGGCCGAGGAGTTCCAACGCAGATGCGCCAATCAGGAGTTGCGAGTCGCTTTCGTCGAACACCACTGGCGCGATCACCTTCTCTCCACCATATCGCAACGTGGCGACGGTGTAGCCACGCTCTATAGATCGTCCGTCGGCGAGCTCAAACGCACCGGTGGCCGTCGGCGACACTCCCAGGGATGCCAGCATCCTGGCCGGCAAGGTGGTGAAGAGAGCCCCTGTGTCGACCAAGCCCCTGAAGGGCACGAAGCGCTCACCGGTCGGATCGCCAATCTCCATTACGGCATAAACCAAGCCCATGTGTCTCGTCACTCCCTCGGATTTTCGGCCAGACAACCTGATAGCGGCGGGTGAAGAACCACTATCCAGCCTTGCGCCCCACTACGCCCGCAACTTCATCGGCGTGAGCCGCTCATTCGCCAGATCCGCTTCCAGAGCCAGAACCTCCAGCGTGGTTTGGCCTATCAACATCTCGGCGTCGTCCTCGACGAAGACCACCGCTACAACCGTCTCTATGCCGTCGTAACGCAGCCAGGTGAAGCCGTAGGGGAGCTCTACTATCCTCCCA
Source organism: Dehalococcoidia bacterium (assembly GCA_965262385.1). GTDB lineage: Bacteria > Chloroflexota > Dehalococcoidia > Lucifugimonadales > CATOSD01 > CATOSD01. Next base: position 2,152,056 of record CBDHFB010000016.1, read on the forward strand.
TCACTGACCTCAAAGGTGCGGGTGCTCGTCGGCGTCACGCCCAGCGACGCAAGCAGGCTCGTCGGCAGTGCGGTGAAAGTGCTCTTCCTGCCGACGATTCCGCAGAAAGGCACATACCGCTCGCCGGACGGGTCGCCAATTTCCATGTCGACCATGAACGTTCCCATGAATGTCATTCCTCCTGTGGAACTGCGCGCAGCCTACGGTACGGGAGCGGCCGCGTCAACGACAACGCCCCCGCTCATCGCTTGCCATGCGCCATGCGCAGCGACGCGGGCATACGTCGCAGGGCAAACATCGCCGACACGCCGGCCACCGCGAGCGCTCCGTTCAGGCTGAACGCCAGGCCCCAGCCGGCGGCGCCCTGCACCACGTCGAGCACGGAGCCGGCGGCGATGGGCGCGGCCGCGCCGACGGTGAACGCTATGAACGCCTGCACGGCCTGCGTGGACCCTACCCTGCCACGCGGCGAAAGCTCCGTAACCGCCGTGGAGTAGATCGCCGAGTCGGCCGCCGTGGACAGCCCGTAGACGAAGCCGATCGCGAGCATCAGCGCGGGCGGCGCGCCGATGAGCCAGCCGATGATGAACGAGCACGCGCCGCTTACGGCGAATATGAGCATCGCACCGGCCGTTCGGCCCGTGTAGTCGGACACGAACCCGCCTACGAGCACGCCGCCGACGCCCGTCATGAACATCAGGCCCGCCCAGGTCGACGCCTGGGCCGCCGCTTCCTGCGTCTCCGCTCCGCTCTGGAGGAACATCGCCCCGAGCAGCAGCGGCAGCCACAGCCGCGCCAAGTACAGCTCCGCGGTGTGCAGCGTGTATCCCGCTATCGCGAGAACCGCCGGGCGGTTGCGCAGCACGCTCAGGTCCAGGCGCCAGCCGGCGGGCGCTGCCGGCCGGCCCGACGCGGCGGCGGGCCGCTCCGCGTCGCGGCCCAGCATCAGCAGCAGCGCGGGCACGAGGCCGGCCAGCGCGACGAACGCGGTCACCAGGTACGCCGCTTGCCAGGTCTCCACGGCGTTCAGCAGCTGCCCCATGAACACGTAGGATACGGTCGTGCCGGCGTAGCCCATTGCCACGAACAGGCCCACGGCGGCTCCGCGCCTGCCGTGGGCGAACCGCAGCGACACGAGCTGAATGCCGGGCACGTAGGCCCCGACGTGCCCCATGCCCGATACGAACCGGAGGGCCGAGCCGGTCCAGACGTCTGTCGCGAGCAGCGGAAACAGCAGGTTGCTCACGGCCATCACCGCCACGCTCGCGAGCAGCACGCGGCGAGGCGAGAGCCTGTCGGCCAGGGGGATGAGCACGACGGATGATACGGCGTACCCGATGAGGTAGGCGGAAAATACCAGCGCGGCTTCGACGTTCGAGAGCTCCCACTCGTCGCGAATGAGGGGCGCGGAGGAGACGTAGCTGGAGAAAGGGAGCAGCGACAGGAAGAGGGCGGAGCTTATGCCGCCGAGCCACAGGGCGCTCTTCCAGCCCGCGCCGGACGCGCCCGCGTCGTCTCCGGGGCCGCCGGCGCCGGGCGGCAGGTCGCTGTGTGGTTCGTGCGTCGGCTGTGCCATGTGGCTCTACATACAGTAACGATAATTGTAGAGGCACCCTGAACCTACGTTGTGGGAGCTCCCCTGCCGTTATGGGAGCTCCCCTGCCGGCGTGCCATTCCGAGCATTCCTATAATGTCATTCCGAGCAATCCTATCAGGTCATTCCGAGCGGAGCCGAGGAATCCAAAACCCTGGTCTTCGAGGCACGGAGCAAATCGACGCGAACCCTGCACTCAAGTCGATGTCTCCCAAAGCGTGAGCAGCCTTGGGGCAACCGCTTTAGATTCTTCGGCTACGCTCAGAATGACACTGGTCGGGGAGCCGGTCGATGGCGGCGCTAACCCAGGGCTTGGGCCAGGTCCTCTATCAGGTCGTCGGCGTGTTCCAGGCCTATGGACGCGCGCAGCAGGTTCTGCGGCGTGCGCGTGTGCGGCCCCTCGATGGATGCGCGGTGTTCTATCAAGCTTTCGGTGCCGCCCAGGCTCGTGGCGCGCGTGAACAGCCGCACGCCGGCGGCCACGCGCATGGCCTCTTCGCGGCCGCCCGCGACCTGGAAAGACACCATGCCGCCGAAGCCGTCCATCTGCCGAGCGGCGGTCTCGTGGCCGGGATGTCCCGGAAGGCCCGGATAGTGAACCGCCTCCACGCGCGAGTGGGCGCTCAGGAACTCGGCCACGCGCGCGGCGTTCTCAGAGTGCGCCCTCATGCGCAGGTGCAGCGTGCGCATTCCGCGCAGCGCCAGCCAGCAGTCGAAGGCCGACGGCACGGCGCCGTAGGTGCTCTGCGCACGCCGGATCCCTTCGAGCAGCTCGCCATCGTCCCGGCACACCACCGCGCCGCCGGTCAGGTCGCCGTGGCCGCCAACGTACTTGGTGGTGGAGTGCACCACCGCGTCGGCGCCCGCCTCGATGGGCCGCTGAAGCATGGGCGTGGCCCAGGTATTGTCGCAGACGCACAGGGCGCCCGCCTCGTGCGCGATGGCGGCCGTGCGCTCCACGTCGGTTATCTTTAGCAGCGGGTTGGACGGGGTTTCGACCCATACGAGCCCGGTGTTGGGTCGCAGCGCCGCCGTCAATTGCGCCTCGTCGGTCAGGTCCACGAACGACGCTTCCAGCCCCCAGCGCGCGAAGACGTCGCGGAGCAGCGCGGCTGTGCCGTGGTAGCAGTCGGAGGGCGCGATCACGTGGTCGCCCGCGGCCAGGGTGTGGAACACGGCCCCCGCGGCGGCCATGCCGGACGCGAAGCAGGCAGCGCCGGCACCGCCCTCGAGGGCGGCCAGGCGGTCTTCGAGCAGCGCGCGGTTGGGATTGCCGGCGCGGGCGTAGGTGTATCCGAGCGGATAGCCGCCGTCGGGGGCGCGCTCGAACGTCGTGGACAGGTGAACGGGCGTGGTTACCGCGCCAGTCGCCGGGTCCACCTGGTGGGCGGCCCGCGCCGCGAGCGTCTCTCGTCTCACGATCTCGCCGGGCGCGCCTTCGGCTCTACAGCCCAATCGCCTCGGCCACGCCCTCCAGGTGCTCCCTGGAGTCGCCGAATGCCAGCTCGGCGGCTTTGGCGCGGCGCGAGTAGAGCTGCATGCTGTGCTCTTTGGTGAAGCCGATTGCGCCATGGCACTGGTGCCCGGTGGCGCACACGCGACGAACGGCGTCGCTCACCCACGCCTTGGCCATGGCAACCTCGCTGTCGGCGGGCAGCCCCTCCGACAGCCGCCACGCGGCCTGGTTGGTGATGTAGCGCGACCCCTCGACGTCGGTGGCCATGTTGGCGCAGTGGTGCTGTATCGCCTGGAAGCTGCCGATAGGCCGCCCGAACTGGATGCGCTGCTTTACGAAATCCACCGTCATGTCGAGCACCTTCTGCCCGTTGCCCACCATCTCGGCGCACTTGCCCACCGCGCCCCACTGAATCACCCTGGCTATAGTGGGCCAGCCACCGTTCAGCTCGCCCAACAGCGCGGAACGGGGTACGTGCGCGCCCTCGAACGTCACCTCGGACTGCCGGTCGGACGCAATGGTCTTGAGCAGGGTCTGGGACACGCCGGGGGTGTTGGCGGGCAGGATGAAGAGCGAAACGTCCTCGTCGGCGTCGCCCGTCCGGGCCGCCACTACCAGGTAATCGGATACGTGGGCGTTGGGGACGAACAGCTTGGTGCCGTTGATCACGAAGCCGTCGCCCGCGGGCTCGGCGGTGGTGCGGACGCCGGCGGCGTCCCAGCGGACGCTCGGCTCGGTGAGCGCGAGCGTGGCGATGACCTGGCCCTCCACGATGCCCGGCAGATACCGGCGCTTCTGGTCGTCGCTGCCGGCGTCGAGTATGGTCATGCCACCCAGGACGACGGTGGAGAAGAATGGACCGGGCAGCATGGCGCGCCCCGTTTCCTCGAGGAGGACGCACAAGTCGAGGAACTCCAGTCCCGCGCCGCCGTACTCTTCGGGAAATATGAGGCCGAGCCAGCCGTTTTCCGCGATCTTCCGCCAACTCTCGGGGGTGTAGCCGCGCTCGTCCTCCTCCATCGCGCGGACGAAGGCCTCGGGGCACTCGGCTTCAAGAAACTCGCGGGCGCTGTTGCGCAGCATCTGCTGGGCTTCGGTCAGTCCTAGGTCCACTGATGCACTCCTATTCGGGCGCGGTGGGCGCCTAGCCCTGCCCGCGGTCGGCTCGCTTACGGCTAGTCGCTGCCCACGGCGAGGCACGTTACCGTGCGAACGATCCCGTTGATGGTGTGTACCTGGCTGGTGACCAGGTCGCCAACGGCGTTGAGGTCCGGCGCCTCGACCACGGCAATGATGTCGAACGGGCCGGTTACGGCGTCTACGTTGCGAACGCCGTCGAGCTCGCGCAGGGACTCGCCCACGCTTCTGGACTTGCCCACGGCTGTCTCAATGAGTATGTACGCCTTGGTCAGCATAATAGTAGTCCTCGCCTCCGTTCCCGCCGGCGGGAACCGTAGATTGCGGCAAAAAACAGGGGATTGCGCCTGTGCTCGACAGTGAGAGCATTCTAAGTGTGGCCTATAGGGGTGTCAAATTTCGGGCCGCTCAGAACGCCGCGTCAACCCCGCCGGAGCTTAGCCGGATGGGCCGCGACCATGTATGCTTGGCACCGTAAAGCAGATGGGTGAAACGCACATGGCGCAACGCAGAATGCACGCGGGCGAGATTCTCGCGGACGAGGCCCTGGCGGCCAGGCTGGTCGCGGCGCAGTTCCCGCAGTGGCGGGGCCTGCCCGTCGAGCGCGTGCGGCACTCCGGCACGGACAACGCCATTTTCCGGCTCGGCGACGAACTGGTCGCGCGTCTGCCCCGCATCCACTGGGCCGTGGGGCAGTCGGAGAAGGAGTTCGAGTGGCTCCCACGCCTCGCGCCGTACCTGCCGCTGGCCGTGCCTACGCCGCTGCACAGGGGCGTTCCCGCATTCGGCTACCCGTGGCCGTGGTCGGTGCATGAGTGGCTGGAGGGCGACAGCGCGCTCGACATCAACGTCGACGACGCCAACACGGCCACGCTCGACCTGGCGGCGTTCATCCGCGCGCTGCGCGCCGTGCCAGCCCACGACCGGCCGCCGGCCGTGCCTGGCGGGCGCGGCGGGCCGCTGTCGGGCCGGGACGCTGAGACTCGCGCCGCCATCGCGGCGCTCGCGGGCCTGATAGATTCCGAGGCCGTTGCCGCCGCGTGGCAGGCTTCGCTCGACGCGCCCGCTTACGATGGCGAGCCGGTGTGCGTCCACGCGGACCTCACGCCCGGCAACCTGATAGTCAGAGACGGGCGTCTCAGCGCGGTGATCGACTTCGGCATGCTCACGGTGGGCGACCCGGCGTGCGACCTGACGGTGGCGTGGAACTACCTTGCGCCGCCCGCCCGCCGCGTGCTGCGCGAGGCGCTGTCGGTCGACGACGCGGCCTGGCTGCGAGCGCGAGGCTGGGCGCTCTCCGGGTCGCTGATCGCGCTGCCGTACTACATGCGCACCAACCCCGGCATTGTGGCCCAATCGTGGCGCACCCTGCGCGAGGTGGTGGCGGACCACGCAATTTCCGGCCGTGGGTAGACTCGTTCCGAAACCACGCCTATACTTAATTCATACAGAAATAATACAGGTCACGAGGCCCTCCAGGTCGTTGACGAAGTACATGGCCAATGCTAGTATTCGTTTAGTACATCTCCGATGTACGCCCCGTCTTTAGATGCCCCACCGTACTGGGCAGCCCACAGTTCGAGACGTTGATATGATCTGCTCCGTCCGAGCCGCCGGCGCGGGCGCCGACCAACTCCCGGCGATGTTCCAGCGGTACAGGGCCGATATAGACGACGCCCTGCGCGCCGGTTTGTCGCGCGGCGACATTCCCGTATACGACATGCTGCGCTACTACATGGGCTGGGTGGACGCGAACGGCAATCCCTGCGAGGCCACCCAGGGCAAGGCGCTTCGCCCCACCCTTTGCCTTTTCGGCTGCGAGGCCGTCGGCGGCTCCGCAGGCAGCGCGTTGCCGGCTGCGGTCGCCCTCGAGTACATCCACAATTGCTCGCTCGTACACGACGATATACAGGACGAGGACGAGACGCGCCATCACAGGCTCACGCTGTGGGCCGCCTGGGATTTGCCCAGGGCACTGCAGGCAGGCAACGTGCTCAGGGTGGTAGCCGACAGGGCGCTGGAGCGGCTGCTCGACGGCGGCATGGACTATGGGCAGGCTGTGGGGATAGCGAGGATGCTGACCGGCGCCTACCTCGACATGATCGAAGGTCAATGGCTCGACATCTCCTACGAGGGGCGGCGCGACATAGCGATCGACGACTACATGGTGATGATCTCGAAGAAGACGGGATCGCTCATCAGGTGCTCGCTGGACATGGGTGTCGCAATCGGCACCACCAACGAGGCGGCGATTCGCGCTTTCCGCTCGTTCGGGCGCTCCGTCGGGTACGCGTTCCAGATTCGCGACGACTCGCTGGGCGTCTGGGGAGAGGAAGAGGCCACCGGCAAGCCGGTGGGCGCGGATATTCGCCGCAAGAAGAATTCGCTTCCAATTGTCTACACCATGGCAAGGGCAGACGGCGCGGACAGGCGCGAGCTGGAGCGCGTCTACGGCAAGGATGGACTCGACGACGGCGACGTGTCCATAGTCCTGGACGTAATGGAGCGCGTCGACGCCCGCGGGTTCTCGCAGCGCCTGGCGGAGCGTCATTGCGCTTCGGCGCTTGACGCCGTGGCGGGCGTTGAGATGGCCGCCACCGTGCGCGAAGAGATCGAAGAGCTTGTGCAGTTTCTGCTCGTTAGAGAGCGCTAGCGCCGGAATTGGCGCGGTGTGAGGTGTGAAGCTTGCTGGGAATCGTAGCGGCATTTAAGGAAGAGACGGCCGACTACCTTGCGCGAGGCCGGTTTCGCCAGGTGGAGCGCAGCGGGCCGTACCGGTTCTACCGCGCCCGCCGGGGGCCTTCGGCCGTGCTCGTGCTGGGCGCAGTGGGCAAGCCGGGAGCAACGGAGGCCACCCGCAGGCTGATCGAAGACTACGGCCCTCGGCTGGTAGTCTCGGCCGGTTTCGCCGGCGCTGCTCGCCCGAAGCTCAGCACCGGCGACGTGTTTCTGTGCGACCGGGTTGTGTCGATGGACGGGCCGCCCGCCTTCTGGACCGTGGACAACGCCAACGAGCGGCTGTTGCGATTCGGGTCGTCCGGTTCCAACGGCGACCCCAGACCTGTAGGCTGCGTTTCCGTTTCCCAGTTCGTGCAGTTCGGCTCGATGAAGTCCTGGCTGGGCAGGGTGCTCAGCGTCGGCGTCGTCGACCAGGAGAGCTACTGGGTCACCGAAGTGGTGGCCGCCCACGGCGTGCCGCAGGCGGTGGTGCGCGCCGTGCTCGACCCGTTGGAGGAAGACTTGCCCGACTTCCTGGTCGACGCACTTCGACCAGGGGCCGGATCGCCTAAGGCGCGGGCTCTACGCTACGGCCTGCGGCGCCCTCATCGCGTGCGCCGGCTGTTGCGGCTTTCGGCGCAGGTGAAGCTGGCCAGCCAGTCGCTGGCGGACTGCCTCGAATCCCAGCCTTGGAACTAGGCCGCGCCGGGGCGATCCCCACCGGCGAGAGCCCGCAAACCGGGCCGTGCGTCCAACCCCGGCCGGCACGGCGAGTGGCCTCGCAATAGCTTCTGCCCGGAGGCGCCCATGGCAACCGAGGTCGAGCTGGCCTATGAGTATTGCCGCCGCATATCGAAGCGGCGCGCCAAGAACTTCTACTACGCCTTTCGCACGCTGCCCGCCCGCAAGCGGCGCGCCATCTACGCCGCCTACGCCTTCTGCCGGTACTGCGACGACGTGGCCGACGAAGACTTGCCCCTGGGCGAACGGACCCGGCTGCTCTCCGAGCTGAGGCAGTCGCTCGCCCAGTGCCGTAGCGGCCGCCCCGACGGACCCTTGTTCGTCGCCCTGCACCACGCCTCCGGCGCCTTCGGAGTGCCCTACGAGTACTACGAGACGGTGATCGACGGCGTGGAGAAGGACCTGACCGTGACGCGCTACGAGTCGTTCGACGAGCTCAACGACTACTGCTACAAGGTGGCGGCGGTCATCGGGCTCATCGGCATTGAGATCGCCGGCTACACCGACCAGAGAGCAAGGGAGTACGCCGTAGACCTGGGCGTGGCCATGCAGCTCACCAACATTCTGCGCGACGTAAGGGAGGACGCCGAGCGGGGACGCATATACCTTCCGATGAACGACCTGAGGGCGCACGGATACAGCGAGGCGGAGCTGAAGGGCGCGGCTTACAACGACGCATTTCGCAGCCTGATGAAGTTTGAGGCCGACAGGGCGCGCCGCTACTTCGAACGCGGGCGCCGTCTCTTTCCGCTGCTGGCCGCCGAGGCGCGTGTCTCCCCCATGGTGCTGCACGGCATCTACAGCGCGGTGCTGGACCGCATCGAGCAGCGCGGGTTCGACGTGTTCGCGGAACGCGTGGGGCTGAGCACTCAGGAGAAGCTCGCCATCACGGCCAAGCTGTGGATCGCCTACGGCCTGCCTCCGCTGCTGCGACCCGGCAGGCGGCGGAGGTAGCCCACCTGAGCCGAATACCATGCCCGTATCCCCCGCCTTGCCCGCGCGTCCATGCCGATGGCGCTCGGAAAGGCATTTCGCCGAGGCCGAAAATGCCATTTTGGCGCAACATGTGGAAACACTGCTTGTGAGTCAGGAAGCCAAGCTTGGTTGATCGAGAATTCAGGAATGATCGGAAGCTTGAATTCAGGTTCGGAGATTTTCAGTACATGATATTGAAGTCGCGTCAACGAGGTAGTACATTGTTTGGACTCGCAAGCCAACGAACATGAGCGCGCCGGTGCTTTTGGTAAAGAGGTACCTGGCGATCAAGGCCCCGCACGGATTCCAATTCCCGTGCTCCGTGCTGGAAGGGTGATGTCCAAACTCCGATTCGTGCATGCCGCGAACCTGCATCTCGACAGCCCTTTCAGCGGGCTGAGGGCCGTAGCGCCGGACGAGGTCAGCAACACACTGCGCAGGGCGACATTCGACGTCTATGACAACATCGTGAATCTGTGCATCGAGGAGCGGGTGGATGCTCTTCTGGTGGCAGGCGACGTGTACGATGGCGCCGACCGCAGCCTGAGGGCTCAGCTGAAGTTCGTCGACGGGTTGAGACGCCTGGACGAGGCCGGCATACGTTCGTTCATCTGCCACGGCAACCACGACCCGCTGGACGGCTGGGAGGCCAGGCTGGACCTGCCGGACGGTTGTGTGCGCTTCGGGCCGGAGGTAACCGGAGAGCCGGTGTTCCCCAAGGACCCCGAGCGTGCCACGGTATACGGGATAAGCTATCCCCAGCGGGATGTCCGGGAGAATCTGTCCCCGCGTTTCCGAGACCTGCCCAACGGGGGATTCAAGATTGGTCTGCTTCACGCCAACGTTGGCGGCAACACCGACCACGAATCCTATGCCCCTTGCACCGTTTCTGACCTGGAGGAAACGAGTATCGACTACTGGGCACTGGGGCACGTACACACGCGCACCGTGCTGCGGGGCCAGAACCCAGCGATCGTCTATCCGGGAAATCCCCAGGGACGGCATCCCAACGAGCCCGGTGAGCGTGGCGTGTACCTGGTAGAGGTGGACGAGTCGGGAGTCGTCGACCTGGAGTTTCGCGCGGTCGACGTGGTGAGATGGGAAAGGCGGGAGGTGGACATTGCCGGTCTTGGGGACGAGCAGCGTGTGCTGGACGCCGTGTATGGCGCGGCGGACTCGGCGCTGGATGGGGCCGGGGTACGACCGGTGGTGCTGCGGCTGGTGCTGACTGGACGTGGAGCCATGGACCGGTGGCTGCGCCGCTCAGGCACGCTGGAAGACGTGCTGGACCGGCTGAATGGCGAGTACGCGGGCGGTCGCCCGTGGCTGTGGTGCGAGCGGATCCAGCTCGAGACAGGGTCGCCCGTAGATCGTGAGCAGGTAGTGCAGCGAGAGGACTTCGCCGGCGACCTCGCCCGGCTGGTGGATGAGCTAGTCCGGAACCCTGAGGCGCTCGACCAGCTCAGGCAGCCTCTTCGAGACCTGTACGGGACGCAGCGTGCTCGACGCTATCTTCGAGAGCTGCTTCCAGGTGATGAAGAGTTGAGAGGGATCATTGCGGTCGCCGAGGAGGAGTGCCTCGCTGAGCTGTCGGATGAAGGGGATGGCTCGTGAAGCTGAAGGAGCTTCACGTGGAAGGCTTTGGCCACTTCCGCGATCACGTCGTGGGCCCCCTGAACAGCAGCGTGACCGTGCTGCATGGGCCGAACGAGGCGGGCAAGAGCACACTTCTGGCTTTCATCCGCACCATACTGTTCGGGTTCCCGTCGCGCGGGCGAGACGACTACTACCCGCCACTCGCCGGAGGACGCCACGGCGGACGCATAACCCTGGTCGACGACGATGGCGAGAGCTATGCGCTGGAGCGGTTTGCCGGTCCCCGAGGCGGTCGTCCAGTGCTTCGCACCGAATCCGGAGCGCCCGCGGCGCTGGAACAACTGATTGGCTACGCGACGCTGAACCTGTTCAGCAACGTGTTCGCCTTCAGCTTGGACGAGATACAGAGCGAGGGGCTGATGAGCGACTCTGAGGTCTCCGGACGACTGTACAGCGTCGGCATGGGCGCGTCGGGTCTGCCGGAGTTCAGCAAGAGTCTGGACGACCGCCGGAACAGTCTCTTTCGGCCGCGTGGGAGCGCGCAGAAGATCCCGCGTCTGCTGAGTGATCTGAGCAACGTCGACGAGCGTCTGCGCGTGATCCAAGGCAACGCCGGCGAGTACCGTGGTCTCACCGGCAGGCAAGAGGTCATCCAGCAGGAACTGAGGCAGGCCAACGAAGAGATCTACAAACTGAACGCCCGGCTGTCGGCGGTGGGGAATCTGCTCGAGGGCTGGGACGACTGGGTGGTGCTCGAGGGTCTGGAGGCGCAGATGCGGGAGCTTCCCGAGATCGAGCGATTTCCCGAGAGCGCGATCGAACGGCTGGAGGCCTTCGAGGAGCGTGTTCGCCAAGCCACTGAGGACCGGGACGAGGCGGGCTTGGAGTTGCGCCGGGTATCCGAAGCGGCGGAGACCGCCATTCCTGGTGAGAAGCTGCTGGACGACTCGGAGCGGATCGAGGCCATCCGCCGCGCTCGGAGCAGTTTCGACAACTCTGTGCAAGACCTTCCGGACCGCCAGGACGAACTCCGTGAGATGGAGGACGTGCTGTCGGAGTCCCTCCTCAAGCTGGACACCGGCCGGGACGAGGCGAGCCTTGACAGTCTCGACACGTCCCTTGGAGCGCGCCAGCAGGTTGAGACTTGGCGAGAGCGGCTCAACGAGCACTCAGCCGCCGAGAGCGCGGCGGGCGTCAGGTTCGAGCAAGCCACGGGGCTGCTGGAGGAGCTGAAGACCGAGGAACAGCAGGCACAGGACAAACTGCGGGCCGACTCTACCGCCGCGGCCTCGCTCGGCCTGCGCCCCGCTAGCGGAAGGCTGGAAGATCTGCTGGAAGACCGTGAGGACGTGGAGCGTGTCCGTCGTGAACGGGGCAGCTTCGACGACTCAGTGCGGGACCTGCCCGAGCGCCGTGCAGAGTTGGGCGTTAAGGAGACCGACCTGGCCAGGCAGTTGCGGGACTTCGGCCAGGGCTGGAACGAGTCCAGGGTGGACGATTTTGACACCTCCGTGGTGTTCCGTGAGGAGGTCGATGGCTTCAGGAAGAGGCTCTCAGACCAGGCCGCACAGGTTCGGAGCTCGGCAGAGCAGCTTGAGAGGGAGCGGGCCGAACTGGCAGATCGCCAGTCCGCGGTAGAGCAGGCACAGGCCCGCGTGCCGGGGGAACAGCCGGCGCTGGACGGTCCTGACATCGACCTGCGGAGGAGCGCGCTGCGCACCTCCCGCAGCCGGCTCAACGACCACGACCGCGCCGGTCTCAATCTGGACAACCTGCGAATGCAACTCGCGGCTCTGACGGGCGGCAGAGCATCGGCGGGCACGGCGCCAGTGCGTTCCTCGTTGCCGCTTCCCGTGCTGTTGGGAGTCGCGGGCATCGTGTCGGTGCTGGCCGGTGTGTATCTAGGCCAGGAGTCGCTGCTGATAGGAGTTGTCGCCGGAGCAGTCCTGCTGATTGCGGCCGCGTACCTTCTAGCGCGTAGCCTCGGCGTCTTTGTGAAAGCCGAAAATCCGCTCGCGGGTGCTGTCGCCCGGGGAGTGAGTGACGCCGAGACGACCCTGGAGAGAGCCAGGGATCTTTTGCTGGGGGCCGCGCAGCCGCTCGGGGTGGATACCGTCCCCACGGACGATGTCCTGGACAACGTGGAGGCGGAGCTTGAGACCGCTTCCAGCATCCTATCGACGTGGAACGAATCCAACAGACGGTTGGAGGAGGCGAGAGTCGCACTCGAAGAGCAGGAGCGGCGAGTCGCGCATGCAAATGAACAGGCGACTTACGCGGTGGAATCTGAGACCGCTGCCCAGGATGAGTGGCGCCAGTGGCTCGAGCGGCACGGGTTAAACAAGGGCCTGACTCCAGAGGGCATGGTGGGGTTCACCGGGCGTATCGGAACGGCCAGGGAAGCCTTGGAGAGCGTGCGGGGAATGCGCCGGCGCGTGTCCGCGATCGGGGTGGACATAGACGAGTACGGAGAGCTGGTACAGCCGCTGGCCGGCAGGTACGGAATCCCGCTCGACGAGGCCAGCGATCAGCGCGTCATGGCGGTGGCGGACACGCTCATAGTGAGTTTCGACGCGGTACGAGAGCTGGTGGTCCAGCGGGACGACGTGCTTGCCAGACTGCGCCAGCAGGAGAAGGCCGTTTTGGCCGCGTCCGACGAGCACGGAAGCGCGTCTCGTGAGCTGGAGGACAGGCAGTCAGAATGGAGCGGCTGGCTTCGCGAGCGGGGGCTGAACGAGAGTTTCACCCCCGACGCTCTCCTGCAGTTCTTGGCTCGCGCCGAAACCGCCCGCGCCCGCAGGACCGAGACCCATAGAATGCGACTGCGTGTGTCTGCCATCGAAGTGGATATCGGTCAGTTCAGGAACCAGGTGGCTCCCCTGGCCCGGAAACACGGCGTCACGCTCGATACCGATGATCCGATCCAGCTCGCCACTGCGGCCGACACCCTGATCGGCAAGCTTGAGGAGGCCCGGAAGCAGGTCTCGGAGCGCGAGCAGGCACTTCAGCAGCAGAACCAGCAAGGGCAGCGCCTCGAGCAGTTGGAGCAACGTCGGAAGTTGGCCGCTGAGGACTTCTCCAAGCTTCTCACCGCGGGCGGCGCCGACGATGCCGAGGAGTTCCGCCGCAGGGCCGCGCAGTACACGCAGCGGCAGGAACTGGAGACCCAGCGGGACGAACGCCTGGGTAGCCTCAGCCGGCTGAGTGGCCCGGACGACCGGCTGGCGGCTTTCAGGGACTCGCTCGCCGGGTCTGAACCGGACCTGCTCCGCAACGAGTCCAGAACGCTCTCCGAACAGATAGCCACTCTGAACTCCCAACGCGACGAGCTTAACCAGGAGCACGGGGGAAACACAATCGAAATAGACAGGCTTGCTGCCGAGGAGGAGTCGTCTGAACTGCGTATCCGGCGAAACGTGCTGATGGAGCAGCTACGGGAAGACGCGCGGGAGTGGTCGCGGCTGACCATCGCCGGCGTGATCCTGGAGAGGACACAGAGGAAGTTCGAGCAGGAGAGGCAGCCCAGCGTCATCCGGCACGCAGAAGAGTTTTTCTCGAACGTGACCGGTCGTCGGTACGCGCGTCTCTTTGCCCCAGTCGGCGAACAGACGATCACGGTGACGGACGCCTCCGGGCGGGACAGGCGGCCAGCAGAGCTGAGCCGGGGCACGCGGGAGCAGCTGTACCTTGCGCTGCGCTTTGGGTTGATACGCGAATTCGGTGAGCACGCAGAGCGGCTGCCGGTCGTCGTGGACGAGGCGCTTGTTAACTTCGATCCCGCGCGGGCCAGGCTGGCCGCCGGCGCGTTCGCCAAGCTGTCCGAGTCCAACCAGGTGCTTGTCTTCACCTGCCACCACACAATCGCGGACATGTTCGCTGACGAGGGAGCCCAAGTTTTGGAGATCGGTCAACCTGACGGCTGACGTCCGGCCCGTCATAACGGTTACATTGTGTCATTTCTGGCAAGACACAGAACGGGGAGTGAGGCAACCGCCACACTGCCGCAAGTGGAGGTGGCGGACATGTTCGCCTATATCATGCACAAATACCTGAACGCCCGACTTGTCGAGAGAAGGTAGGCCGGCGTCGCCGCAAGTTTCGCCCGCGCCCCTCGCCTCGCCCATGCGCCGCGTTCTCATCCTCGCGCCGTTCAGCGCCCATGCCCTGGAGAGCCTGCGCGCGCGCGCCGACGTCGCCCACGAGAGCTGGCTATGCTCGCGCAGGCTCTATGCGCCCGAAGAGCTGGCCGAGCGCATCAACCGGGATGGCGTAGACTGCCTGGTGGTGGAGTCGGACTTCGTGTTCGACGAGGTGTTCGAGAGCGCCCCGATGCTGAGGTTCGTGGGCGTGTGCCGTGGCTCCGTAACCAACGTGGACGTGGACGCCGCGACGCGATGCGGGGTGCTGGTCGTCAATACGCCCGCCCGAAACGCCCGGGCCGTCGCCGAGCACACGCTGGGGCTGATGCTCGCGTTGGCCCGCCGCATCGTCGAGGGGCACAACTACGTCGCCCGGGGCCATTGGCTCAATCCAGCCGAGCCCTACGCCGCCATGCGCGGCGCCGAGCTCGGCGGCAAGACCGTGGGCATCGTGGGCCTGGGGGCGATCGGGCGCGAGCTCGCCCGCGTTTGCGCCGCGCTGGGCATGGAGGTCGCCGCCTACGACCCGTACGCGGGCGAACCGCCCGCCGGCGTGCGAATGCTGGCCCTCGGCGAGCTGATGGCGCGGGCGGACTTCGTTTGCGTGCACGCGCCGGCCACCCCCGACACTCGTGGGCTGCTGAGCGCCGAGATGCTGGCCCTGATGAAGACGACCGCCTTCCTGGTGAGTGCCGCCGACCCGTCCGTCGTGGCCCGCGCACCGCTGGTAGAGGCCTTGCGAGCACGCCGGATCGCGGGCGCGGCGTTCGACGTGTTCGAGACGCACCCCGTCGCGCCGGACAATCCCCTGCTGTCGCTCGACAACGTGGTCCTCAGTCCACACGTGGGCGGCGCTACCGCCGAGACC
This sequence comes from Dehalococcoidia bacterium, assembly GCA_965262385.1. Classification (GTDB taxonomy): domain Bacteria; phylum Chloroflexota; class Dehalococcoidia; order Lucifugimonadales; family CATOSD01; genus CATOSD01. The sequence continues at coordinate 2,167,280 of CBDHFB010000016.1, forward strand.
GTGGAGCGGCATTCGCGGGCGATGGCCGACGATCTGCTGCGCTACTGCGCCGGTGAGCGCCCGCTGAACCTGGTAAATCCCGGCGCGTGGGCGACACGTGGGCGCGATGGTTGACGGCACGGTGGTGGTGGTGGACGCGGGCTCGAGCGCGGCGCGCTGCCTGGTATTCGACGAGGCCGGGCGCGTGGCGGGTTCGTCCGCCGGCGCATGGCGGTACGCCAAGCCCGCGGGTGCCCCGGCCCTGGCCCGAGAGTTCGACACGGCGGCGCTGTGGGCCGACCTGTGTTCGCTTGTCCGGCCAGCGCTCCAAGATGCCGGAACCGAGCCGTCGCGAATAGGCGCCGTAGCCGTCACGGGGCAGCGGCAGGCCGTCGTGTTTCTCGACGCCGCCGGGCGCGAGCTGTACGCCGGGCCCAACCTGGACCTGCGGGCGGTATTCGAGGGTGCCCAGCTCGACGACGAGGACGCCGACGCCATTTGCGCCGCCACGGGCCGCCTGCCGTCGATGCTGTTCACCCACGCGAAGCTGCGCTGGTTCCGGGAACACCGCCCGAGGGCCTATGCTAAAATAGCCTGCATTCTGACGCTGCCCGACTGGGTCGCGTGGAAGCTGACCGGCGAGCTTGCCGCCGAGCCGTCGCTCGCTGTCGAGGCCGGCCTGCTGGACGTCCACACGGGCGCCTGGCGCCCGCAGCCGTTCGACGAGGCAGGAATCGACCCTGAAGGGGTGCGGCTTCTGTCTCCGGGCGAATTCGCGGGCGCCGTGCGGGCGGACGCGGCGCGGGAGACGGGGCTGGCCGAGGGCGTCCCAGTATGCGTCGTTGGGCCGGATACGCAGTGCGGCCTGCTGGGCATGGGCGTCGCTGGCGCGGACGAGGTTGGCATAGTTGCCGGGTGGAGCGTTCCGCTACAGATGGTGACCGAAACGCCGGCGCCGGCGTCCGGGACCGATGCCTGGACGGGCCTCTTTCTCGAAGGCGGCAAGGGCGTGCTGGAGTGCAACGCCGGCGACCTGGGCAACCAGCAACGCTGGCTCGCGGAGATGCTGTTCGGCAGCGCCGAACAAGGGCTCGAGGCCATGAACGCGCTCGCCGCCGCCGCCCCTCCTGGCGCGCACGGCACGACCGCGCTGTTCGGCCACCCGCGCATGGACCCGGCGCGCCTGGGCATGAGAACGGGCGGGCTGCTCTTTCCGGCGCCGGTGACGTTCAGCGAGATTGGGCGCGGCCACCTTGCCAGGGCGCAGATGGAGTCCGCCGCCTTCACCGTTCGCGCCAACCTGGAGCAACTGGAGCGAGCGGCCGGCGTTCGGGCGCGGGTCGTGCGGCTGGGCGGAGGCATGACGCGAATGCCGCTGTTCGGCGAGATAGTGGCCGCGGTGCTGGGCCGGCAGATCGGGGTGTCCGCCTCGGGAAACGTGAGCGCGCTGGGCGCGTACCTGAGCGCGACCGCCGCGCTCAGGGGCCGCTCCGCCTCGGTAGAGGCGGCGTCCAGCGCGACAGTGCGGCTCGCGGTGCTCGACCCTGAGCCGCTGGCCGCCGCCGAGTACGAGGACGCCTACGGGCGATGGCTGGAGCTGGTGAAACAGATGGAAGGCTGGACGCTGTGAGCGACGACTTTGGCGAGGCCAGGCGCATGGTGGCGTCGGCCGCGCGGGAGATGGCGGCCGGCGGGCTGGTGACCGGGTCGAGCGGCAACGTAAGCCTGCGGCTGGCTGGCGGCCTGTTCGCCGTCACGCCGTCGGGCGTGCCGTACTCGCGGCTTCGCGACGAGGACGTGGTCATCATCGACGGCGAGGCCGAGCCGGTGGAACCGGAGGCAGGGGCATGGTCCCAGACCGACCTCGCGCCGTCGTCCGAGACGCTGATGCACCTGGCTATCTACGCCGCGCGGCCCGACGTGGGGGCCGTGTTGCACACCCACCCCGTCTACTCCAGCGTGGCGGCCGTGGCGGGCCTGGACGTGCCCCCCATCATCGACGAGATGATGCTGTCGGTCGGCGGTGCGGTCAGGGTCTCCGAGTACCGCTTCCCCGGAACGCAGGACCTGGCCGACAGCGTGGTGGCGGCCCTGGGCGAGCGCAATGCCGCGCTGATCCGCAACCACGGCTCGGTGGGCGTGGGCCGCGACCTGGCCTCGGCGCTCGACGTGTGCTTCCTGGTAGAGCGGATGGCGCAGGTGTTCGTGTTCGCCTCGCTGCTCGGAGGCGCAAACCCGCTGCCCGCCGAGGCGGTGGAGACGGAGCTGGCCCTGTACAGAATGCGGCGGGCCGCGGAAGCGTGAGGTCTCTTTCATGGTAACTGTCCCCGGCTTTTTGCTGAGACGGCTATACGTCAAGAACAGCCTGCGGAACACCGCGGAGGGTTTCGAGTTCCAGTTGCGCAACGGCCTCGGTTCCGGCTACGCCCATCGAATGCTGCCGCTGGCGGTGGACGGCGTGGAGCTTCCGCTGGAGAGCGCTTCGTTCGTGCTGGAGGGCGAGGAAACGCCGTTCGCGGCGGTGTCTCGAGAGCGCACCTTCACGCTGGCGCTGAACACGTTCATCACCATTCGCGTGAGGGGCGTGACCCTGGACGCCGGGCCGCGAAAGATAGGCATGGGCTTCGAGGTGCCGGGACTGGGCGAGTTGCGTTTCGACTTCACCGACGTGCCCGCGGATGCCTAGCGAGATTCGGCGCGTGGCCGTCACGGGCGCGGCGGGCTACGTTGGGCGGTCTCTGGTGGCGCGGCTGGCGCGGGACGCCGCGGTGGACCGCATCCTCGCGCTGGACGTGCGCCCGCTTCCGGCGGACATCGCGAAGGGGCCTGTCGTCTTCGCGCGCCACGACGTGACGCGCCCGTTCGGGCCGCTGCTGCGCGAGCACCGCATCGACGCGCTGGCCCATCTCGCCTACGTGCTGCGTCCCTCACGGGACCGCGAAGCCGCCCGCCGAGTCAACGTAGACGGCGCCGCCAGCGCGCTCGCCTCGTGCGAGGCCGCCGGCGTGCGGCACGTCCTCTACCTCAGCAGCTCCAGCGTCTACGGCGCCCACGCCGACAACCCGCCGCTGCTGGGCGAAGACGCGCAGCCGCGCCCTCCCAGGGGCTTTCAGTACTCGGAGGACAAGGCCGCCGCCGAGCGGCTGATAGCCGATTTCGCCGCGAGCCGCCCGGGCTTCAGCGCCGTGGTGTTGCGGGCCTGCCCGGCGCTCGGACCCAAAGCCGACAACTTCATCGCCTCCGCCTTCTCCAAGCCCTTCCTCGTCGGCGCGCGCGGGCACGACCCGCAGATGCAGCTCGTACACGAGGACGACCTGGCCGAGGCGCTGCGCCGGTGCCTGCTGAGCCGCGTGTCGGGCACGTACAACCTGGCGGGCGACGGCCTGATACGATGGAGCGAGATGGCGCGCATGTTCGGCAGGCGCGTGCTGTGGCTGCCCGGGCCGCTGCTGCGCTTTCTCGTCGGCGCGTCGTGGGCGCTGCGGCTGCAAGGCGACTCGCCCCCCAGCGGCCTGAGCTTCATCACCCATACCTGGGCGGCGAGCAACGACAAGCTCAAGCGAGAGCTCGGCATACGCCCCCGGCACACCTCGCGGGAGGCGTGGGCCGCCTTCGCCTCCCGCGCCCGCCCATGTCATTCTGAGCGTAGCCGAAGAATCTAAGGCCCACGCCCGTGTATCATGACATGCTGGAACAATCGCAAGGACAGGACAGAATTGCATGAAGGTTGTTATCGACACCGACCCGGGAACGGACGACGCGCTCGCCATAGCGATGGCGCTGAACTCGCCCGATCTGGACGTGCTGGGGCTGACCACCGTGGGAGGCAACGCCTCGCTGGCCGACACCACGCGCAACGCGCTGGCCCTGGCGGAGTGGCTGGGGCACCCCAATCTGCCCGTGTCCCGGGGCGCGTTCCGCCCCATTCACGGCAGTTTCAGCTACGCCTACCACTACCACGGTGCGGGCGGACTCACGGTGCGGCTCCCGCGTCCCTCGGGCGCGGTCATGCCCCTGCGCGCGCCCGACTACCTGGCCTACATGGCCTACACCCACCCAGGGGAGCTGGTGATAATCGCGCTCGGGCCGCTCACCAACGTGGCCCAGGCCATCCGGAGGGAGCCGCGTATGCGGAGGTGGGTCAAGCACATATACGTCATGGGCGGGGCGGTGCACGTGCCGGGCAACGTGACGCCCCACGCCGAGTTCAACATCTACAGCGACCCGGTTGCCGCCGGCGAGGTGTTGGGGTCCGGCATCGACACGACCCTCATCGGCCTGGACGTGTGCGGCGAGCCGGTGCTGACGCCCGCCGACGTCGAGGGCTCGGACACCGCATCCGCGGGCGAGTTGCTTGCCCAGGAAGTGGTGCGCGGGTGGTTCGCGTTCCGCCCGGACAGCGACCGGTACATGCTGTGCGACCCGCTGACCGTGGCCGCGGCGGTGCGGCCCCAGCTGTTCGGCTACGAGCGGGCCGCGGTGAGCGTCGAGACCGGCGCCGGCGACCGTCTGGGCGAGACCACGGCCCGTTATGGCGAGGGCAGCGTCCAGGTCGCGCGCACCGTCCGCGCGGCCGAGGCCACGGCCGTCGTCAAGTCGATGCTGGCGGGGTAGGCATTGGGAATGAGCCTTCCAAAGAGTCCCTTCCCCCTCGCAGGGGGAAGGTTAGAGCCTGCCCCGTACTCGATACGGGGATGGGGGTGACGAACGGAGCGCGACCGCCTTGACTTCTCAATACCTACCCCAGTCAGCCCTGCGAGGGGGAAGGGACAATTGGGTAGGAGCGGGCGCCGCCACCCCCACGGGCGGGTTTGAAACCCGCCCCTACCGACGATTGCGTCCCACGACGAAGCAGGGGCAAGAAAGGTGAACTAGCATGGAATACGTCAACCTGGGAAGAACGGGCCTCAAGGTGTCCAGGGTGTGCCTGGGAACCAACATGTTCGGCGCGGGCTACGTGGACGACCGCCGCGCGGTCTCCGTCGTCGATAAGGCCATCGAGTGCGGCATCAACTTCATCGATACCGCCGACGCCTACAACGACGGCCACTCCGAGCGCGTGGTCGGCATGGCCGTCAGGAGCCGGCGCCACGACTTCGTCGTCGGGACGAAGGGCTTCATTCCCACGGGACCAGGCGTGAACGACAAGGGCTTGTCGCGCAAGCACCTCGTCCACGCCGTGGAGAGCAGTTTGCGCCGGCTGGGCACCGACTACATCGACCTGTACCAGGTCCACTTCTGGGACCCGGACACGCCGCTGCACGAGACGCTCCGCACCCTCGATGGACTCGTCCAGCAGGGCAAGATCCGCTACCTGGGCTGCTCCAACTTCGCGGCGTGGCAGCTTTGCCGCGCGCTGTGGGTCAGCGACAAGCTGGGCCTGGAGCGGTTCGAGTCGGTGCAGCCGGAGTACAACCTGGGCGAGCGCGGCATCGAGCGTGAGCTGTTGCCGCTGTGCGAAGACCAGCAGGTGAGCGTCATTCCCTACCAGCTTCTGATGGGCGGTCTGCTCACCGGCGCCTACGACCGCGACGCCGGGCCGGCCGGTGACAGCCACATGGCCTCGCGGCACGCCCAGCGCGCGAAGGACACGTACTGGACCGACGCCACGTTCGACATGGTGGACGGGCTACGCGCCATCGCGGCGGAGGTGGGGTGCGAGCCGGTGCAGCTCGCGCTCGCGTGGGCGCTCTCGCGTCCCGCCGTCGCGTCCGTAGTCGTAGGGGCGAGCCGCCCGGAGCAGGCGGTGAGCAACGCGGCAGCCGCGGCCATCCGGCTCGACCCCGACGTGGTGGCACGGCTGGACGCGCTGGGGGGCGGCGCGTGACGTTTCCGGCGCTCGGGCCGCGGAACCCACGCGGTGGCTCGCCGCTCGCCGGACCGCGTATGTAGGCCGCCGCGCATCCCATCCGCAAGGGCGGTTCGCGAACCGCCCGCGCGCCGTGCCGGGGCCGGCCGCGGCGACTCTATGGCAAGCCCCTGGGTCCTGTGTGTGTTGCCGATACGATGCGAGCAGAGTTAGAATTGCGTCGTAAGACCAATGCAAAGGAGCAGGTCCGTGGCAGTTGGAGACGTTAAACGCATCGTGTGTCTGGCCAATTCGCGAATGCTCTCGGGTCGCTGTATTGCCGGACGGGAATTGCGGGCGGGCGGGCGACCGGGCCCCTGGGTACGGCCGGTGAGCGGCCGGGAGGACGAAGGGGTGACGGAAGCGGAGTACCGCTACGCGGACGGCGGCGGCCCGCGGTTGCTCGACGTCGTGGACGTCCCAGTGCTCAGCCCGCGGCCGGCGGGCCACCAGCGAGAGAACTGGCTGCTCGACCCGGACCGCCGCTGGGCCAGGGCGGACCGTCTGGGCCTGTCCCAACTGCCGACGTGGGCCGACGCGGTCGATTCGCTGTGGATCAACGGCTCCAGCACCAGCAACGGCCTGAACGACAGGGTGCCGGTTACGGCAGCCAACTCCCTCGACACCTCGCTATACCTCATCAAGGCCGACTTGGAAGTGTGCGTGTTCAATCCCAGGGCGGCCTACGGCGATTTCAGACGGAGGGTGCAGGGCCGTTTTCGATACAACGGAACGGACTACCGGATGTGGATCACGGACCCGGAATACGAGCAGAAGTACCTGGCAGGACCTAATGGCAGCTTCGAGCTCGGCGCTCGTTTCTTGACCGTAAGCCTCGCCGGGGTACCCGTGTACGGCTACTACTACAAACTTATCGCCGCCATCATCGAACCCTGACGCCGGGAGACCATTGAACTACACACAGTACCAGGTGTTCACAATCGGACACTCGAACCACTCGTCGGAGACGTTCCTGGACCTCCTCCGAAAGCATGAAGTCGACGAAGTTGTGGACGTCCGCTCGTCTCCGGCCAGCCGCCACTATCCCCAGTTCAACCACGGCGTGCTGAGCGACGTGCTGGAACGAGCGGGCATCGGTTACGTGTTCCTGGGCGGAGAGCTGGGCGGCCGCCCGGCGGACCGCTCGTGCTACGACGAGGATGGGCGCGTCAGTTACGATCGCCTGGCGGAAACGGACCTGTTCGACGACGGCATCGGGCGCGTCGTGCGGGCGGCGGACGAGCGCCGCGTAGCCGTGATGTGCAGCGAGAAGGAGCCGCTGGACTGCCACCGCGCGCTCCTGTTGGCGGGACAGCTCGAGGAGCGGGGCGTCGCCGTGGAGCATATCCTCGCCGACGGCAGCGCGGAGAAGCACGAAGACACACTGAATCGGCTGATTGACACTTTCAAATTGCCTCGCAACGGCGACATGTTTCGATCAAGGGACGAGGTGATTGCGGAGGCGCTGGATCGCCGGGCCAGAAAGGTTGCGTTCGTTGCCGAGGCTTCGCCCGGCCATGGCTGGGGGGACCCGTTTTGAGGGTGTACACGATCGGGTTTACGAAGAAGCCCGCGTCCGTATTCTTCGAGCTGCTGCGCGAGTCGGGCGCGAAGCGCCTGGTCGACGTGCGGCTGAACAACGTCTCGCAGCTCGCGGGCTTCGCCAAAAGGGGCGACCTCGAGTACTTCCTACAGAAGATCTGCCGGATGAAGTACGTCCACATGCCGGAGCTGGCCCCCACGGCCGAGATGTTGGACGCCTACCGGAAGGGGCGCATGGACTGGGACACCTATGAGCGGCAGTTCCTCTCGCTGATGGACGAGCGGCGCGTCTCGAAACTGGGCATCAAGAGGACCATCGCCAACTCGTGCCTGCTGTGCAGCGAGGACAAGGCAGACCGCTGCCACCGCCGGCTGGTCGCGGAGTACCTCGACCTCCACTGGGGCGACGTGGAGGTGGTGCACCTGGGGTGATCCGGGGGGTGGGCAAATCGGCCAATCGCAGAGGTCGTAGAACCACGCAACGTTACGCCAGACGCCGCTGCCACCGTGTCATGCCGAACCCCAATCGGGTCATTCCGAGCGGAGCGCAGCGGAGTCGAGGAATCTAGGGCCCATCTGCTGTATAGGCGGTTGATACGGCACATGACCGCTTTTGGAGTGGCCCGAGTCTCTGAGAAGATACCGAGTCTGCAAAGCAGCGGCTTTAGATTCCTCGGCTACGCTCGGAATGACACGAACAGTGGCTACGCTCGGAATGACACGAACAGTCGAAGGGGCTATGGGCCGTCGCGCGCGACGATGCTGATGCCCAGCTCCTCCAGCTGCTCCGGCTCGACCGGGCTCGGCGCTTCGAAGAGCGGGTCCACGGCGCTCTGGGTCTTCGGGAACGCGATCACGTCGCGTATGTTGTCCCTGCCCGTGAGCACCATCAGCAGCCGGTCTATGCCCGGCGCGATGCCGCCGTGCGGAGGCGCGCCGTACTCCAGTGCGTCCAGCAGCTGGCCGAATCGCTGGCCCATCTGCTCTTTGGTGTAGCCCAGCACGCCGAACACGCGCTCCTGCAGCTCTCGGTCGTGTATGCGGATGCTGCCGCTTGCCAGCTCTGCGCCGTTGCACACCATGTCGTACAGCCGCCCGATCACGCGAGCGGGGTCGCTCTCGATGTACTGCTCCAGGCCCGGCTTGGGCATGGTGAAGGCGTGGTGCATCGCGTCCCAGCGCTGTTCGTCGTCGCTCCACTCGAACAGCGGGAAGTCGACCACGAAGGCCATTGCCAGCAGGTTGGGGTCCGCCAGTCCCAGCCTGCGGCCCATCTCGTGGCGCAGAGCGCTCAGCGTCTGGTTCACGATCTTGGCGGGACCGGCGGCCACGAGCACCATGTCGCCCGCCTCTGCCTCCACTCTGTCGGCTATCGCGCGCACCTGCTCCAGCGTGAGGAAACGCGACACCGACGAGCGCACCTGCTCCTGCGTAAGATCGTCAAGAGGCGTGCCGGGTTCGCCGGTCAGCGCGATGGTGACCAGTCCCTGGGCGCCGCGGGCCTTGGCGAAGTCGATCAGCTCGTCGGTCTGGCGGCGGGAGTAGGATGCCAGGCCGGGCGCCCTGAAGCCCTTTACGATGCCGCCGCCCGCGACCGCCGCCTGGAACACGCGAAAGTCCGTTTGCGCCGCGATGTCCGACAGGTCCGAAAGCTCGAGGTCGAAGCGCAGGTCCGGCTTGTCCGTGCCGTACAGGCCCATCGCGTCGGCGTAGGTGAGCCTGGGAAACGGCCGCAGCGTCCACTTGTCCGGGAAGAGCGTCTCGACGAGGGCAGTGTACATCTCCTCGATCAGGTTGAGCACGTCGTCCTCTTCCACGAAGCTCATCTCGAGGTCGAGCTGGGTGTGCTCGGGCTGCCGGTCGGCCCGCGGGTCCTCGTCGCGGAAGCAGCGGGCTATCTGGAAGTACTTCTCGACGCCGGACACCATCAGCAACTGCTTGAGCTGCTGGGGCGACTGCGGCAATGCGTAGAAGCTGCCCGGGTAGAGGCGGCTGGGCACCAGGTAGTCGCGGGCGCCCTCCGGCGTGCTCTTTATCAGGATGGGCGTTTCGACCTCCAGGAAGCCGCGCTCGTCGAGGAAGTCGCGGATGAACTTGACCACGCGGTGGCGGGCTATCAGCGTGTCCCGCATCGAGGCGCGGCGCAGGTCGATGTAGCGGTACTTCAGGCGCAGCAGCTCGTCGACCTCGCTCTCCTCGTTGACGTAGAAGGGCGGCGTCTTGGACTCGTTGAGCACGACAAGTGAGTCGGCCGCCACCTCGATGCCGCCGGTGGGCAGGTTCGGATTCTCGGTGCCGGCGGGACGCTCGGACACGAGCCCAGACACCTGCGCGACCCACTCGTTGCGCAGCGACTCGGCGACGCGGTGGGCGTCGGGCGCGAGCTCAGGGTTGAACACCACCTGCACCACGCCCTCGCGGTTGCGCAGGTCGATGAAGATAAGGTTGCCGTGGTCGCGCCTTCGGTGCACCCATCCGGCCAGTGTAACCCTCGCGCCCACGTGCTCTTCGCGCACGTCGCCGCAGCTAATCGTCTTCAACAAGGTCGGCTCCTCCGGTGTTTAACAATAGCGTACATTGCCGCTGTTTCCTGTGGGGCCGACGGCGGGCAGGTTTGAAACCTGCCCCTACGGGGTCCGTGGGCCAGCAGATGGGCTTTCCCCCTCACCCTAACCCTCTCCCGCAAAGAGGAGAGGGGACTTTACAGATGGCGGCATTCTCCGCCTAGAATCGCCTGGTGGCGACGTAGAAGCTTACCACCACGGCACCGATGCCGTAAATGTCCGACACGAGCAGAGATCCGCCGCCGAAATCCGGCGCGAGCGCCCTGATGAGGGCCTGCTCGAGGCTGATCTCCACAACGAGCGCGGCTACCACCCCCAGCAGCGCCACTATCTTCATCTGGGCGCCCTGTTTGCGGTTCGAGGCCAGGCTGGTCAGCTCGCCGACGAGCACTCCCACGCCGGCGAAGGCCGCGACCGGCACCAGGAAGCCGAAGGGGATGGCCAAATACGCGAAGATGACGGCGGCAACGGCGGTGGCAGCTCCTCCCGCGACGCCGGTCGCGACGGCCACTGCCAGCGCGAGTGCGAGCCGCCCGGGCGACACACTGTGGCTGGGCAGGCGCTGCGGGCGGCCGCAGTCTGGGCAGCGTATGCCCACGGCGGCGTGCACCAGGCACTGCGGGCAGATGGGCGTGCCGCAGCGTCCGCAGTGCAGGGTGGTCTGCACCCTACGGTGCCTGGCGCACTCGACAGCTTCAGCCATCGGGCCGCGGCCTCGCGCTCTCGTCGCCGGGCTGCCTTCCGATCCACTCGTCCTTGCGCGACACGTCACGGTCGTACACGGCGCGGTTGAACGCCACTCGCGCCAGCGAGTAGCCCTCGGGGGGGCGCTCCCAGTTGGCGGTAAGCCGCTTTGCGAGCGCCATGGCCGACACGCCGAGGCTGAAGTACACCAACACGCCGGGGCGCTCGATCGGGAGCGGGGGGTACGTGTTTAACAGCAGCGTCACCGGCGGCAGCACCAGCATGGCTATGAAGGTCCAGAAGCCCGTGTCGCGGTACAGCAGCCGACCCACCACGCCGAGGATCAGGCCCAGGGCGGCCATTTCGTAGAACATGGCCAGGGCCAGCATCGCGCCGATCATGGCGCCTATGGCGCGTCCGCCGGTGAACCGGATGTACGGCGACCACGCGTGGCCCGCGACAGAGGCCAGGCCCACGGCGACCTGCACCTCCGCGGGCTGGCCCAGCGCCCTCGCGATGAGAACGGGCAGTGTCCCCTTCACCAGGCAGTCGTAGGCGCCGAGCAGCACGCCCGCCCTCGCGCCAATGACGGCGGTGACGTTGGACGCGCCCACGTTGCCTGAGCCGTACTCGCGGATGTCGATTCCGCGAAGGCGCCGGGCGAGTATGTATCCGGAGGGCACGCCGCCGGCGAGGTAGGCGCTTATAATGAGAATGAGAAGGACTGCGACGGGCGTCATGCGCCGCCAGCCCCCGTATCAGGTACGGGGCAGGCTGAGGCCGTGCCGCGGGCGTGCAACTCGGCCAGCGCCTCCAAGCTCTCCATCGGCGGACCTACGTCGCCGGGCTCCGGCTCGCCGGGGTTGCCCGAGGCGTGGTAGTCGCTGCCGCCGCAGGCCACCAGGCCCACTCTGTCGGCCAGGCGTTTCAGCCGGGCGACCTGGTCCGGGGTGTAGTCCTTGTAATAGACCTCCATCCCCACCAGCCCGGCGCTCTTCAGCTCGGCCAGGGTGTCCGCCAGGGCCTCCACCTCGCCCATGCCCGTCTTGGACACCGAGTAGGTGGGGTGCGCCATGACGGGCAGCGCGCCGTTCTGTGCCAGTATCTTCACGGCGTCCGCGGGGGACAGCTTGGGGCGCTCCACGTAGGCCGAGCCGTTGCGGCCGAGGTACTGGTCGAAGGCGTCCTTGGGGTAGCGGACGTAGCCGGCCTCGACCATCGCCTGCGCTATGTGGGGGCGCCCGATCGCGCCGCCGTCCGACAGCTCCCGCACTCGCTCCCAGGACACGGCGACGCCCAGCTCGGCGAGCCGCTCCACCATCATAAGGCCCCGCTCCTCGCGGCCGCGCCGGAAGCTCTCCAGCGTCTGCTGGAGCTCGGCGTCGCCGAGATCCACGTAGTAGCCGAGCACGTGGATCTCGCTGCCCGGCACGTCGGTGCTCAGCTCGATGCCCGGAATTACCCGCAGCCCCGGAAAGGCGCGGGCGGCCTGCTGCGCCTCGGCCACGCCCTCGGTGGAGTCGTGGTCGGTGATGGCGATGACGCGCAGGCCGCCCCGGGCGCACTTGCGCACCAGCTGGGCCGGCGAGAGAGTGCCGTCGGAGTAGGTCGTGTGCAGGTGCAGGTCTACTTCGGTCATGCCGTTGCGGCGGGGCCGGCCTGCCCCTCCCTGTCCACGCGTCGGACGCTGAGCGCCCTGCCCGTGGACTCGTCAATCTCGAACATAACGCTGTTGAACTGCGTGGGGCCGGACTTGGGGATTCTGGCCTTGGTGGGCATCTGCGTCAGAAAGCGGGAGAGGAAGCCCTCGATCTCGCCGCCGATGATGGAGTTGCTGGCGCCGACCATGCCCAGGTCGCTCACGTACGCGGAGCCTCCGGGCAGTATGCGAGCGTCGGCGGTGGGCACGTGGGTGTGGGTGCCTGCCAGCGCGCTGACGCGGCCGTCCAGGTGCCAGCCCATGGCCTCCTTCTCCGCGGTGGCCTCTGCGTGGAAGTCCACCAGCACAACGGGCGGCCGGTCGGGCAGCTCGGCCAGCAGGCGGTCGACCGCGGCGAACGGGCAATCGAAGTTGCCGACGAAAAGCCGGCCGATGAGGTTGACCACCAGAACGCCGCCGATGACGGCGTGTCCGCGCCCGGGCGTGGCGGCGGGGTAGTTGAGCGGACGCAGCACGGGCAGGTCCGAGTCGAGGTGCGGCACTATCTCCGGCTTGTCCCAAATGTGGTTGCCCGACGTGATGACGTCTACGCCGCTGGCCAGCAGCTGCCTGGCGGTCTTGGGCGTAATGCCGAAGCCGCCGGCGGCGTTCTCGCCGTTCGCGATAACCAGGTCGAGCGCGAGCTCACGGCGAAGGCCCGGAAGCACGGCGCGAACGGTATCCCTGCCGGGCCGTCCCATCACGTCGCCAATCATCAGGACACGCAAGATTTGGGGTGGCTCCTTAAACAGCGTGGGGGCACCGGCGTCGGACTTATGTAGGGGCGGGTTTGAAACCCGCCCCTACCGGTGTGGTCATCGGGTGGAGGAGGCGCTGGCCCCGGTACAGGCCTACCGCGCGTATTCGACCGAGCGGCTCTCTCTGATAACGGTCACCTTGATTTGCCCGGGATAGACAAGCGTTTGTTCGATTTTCTTGACGACCTCGCGGGCCATCTTGGAAGCGGCAACGTCGTCGATCATCTGGGGCTGGACCATGATGCGCACTTCGCGCCCGGCCTGTATGGCGAAGCACTTCTCCACGCCGTCGAAGGCACGGCCCACCTCTTCGAGGGCCTCCAGCCGCTTGATGTAGTTCTCCACGGTGTCCCTGCGCGAGCCGGGGCGCGCCGCACTTATGGCGTCGGCCGCGGACACGATGAACGCCTCGACGCTGCTCATGTCGTCGTTGTGGTGCTCGCCGATGCAGGTGCAGACGCTGGCGACCACGCTGTGCCTTGCGGCCACGTCGGCGCCGATCTCGGCGTGAGGCCCCTCGACCTCGTGGGAGAGCGCCTTGCCGATGTCGTGCAGCAGGCCGCCGGCCTTGGCGACCTTCACGTCCGCGCCGACCTCGCTGGCCATCATCGCCGCGAGCTCAGCCACCTCGATGGAGTGTTGCAGAACGTTTTCGCCGTAGCTGAAGCGATGCTTGAGCCGCCCGAGCAGCATCACAAGGTCGGGATGCAGGCCGCGGACGCCCACCTCGTACACTGCCTGCTCGCCCGCCTTGCGGATGCTGTCGCTGACCTCTTTTTCGGACTTCACCACCATTTCCTCGATGCGGGCGGGGTGAATTCTGCCGTCGGTCAGCAGCTTGCCGATGGCGACCCTGGCTATCTCGCGGCGCACGGGGTCGAAGCAGGACAGCGTCACGGCTTCGGGGGTATCGTCGATGATAAGGTCCACACCGGTGGCCTTCTCGATGGCGCGAATGTTTCGGCCTTCACGCCCGATGAGTCGGCCCTTCATGTCGTCGCTTGGCAGCGGCACGGAGGTGACAGTCACCTCCGAGACGACGTCCGCGGCCAGGCGGTGAATGGCCTGGGCCAGGATGTTTCGGGCCGTTTCGTTGGCCTCGTCTCTCGCCCGCATCTCCATGTCGTGGCGCAGGTGGGAGAGATCCAGTTCGCTCTCCTCTTCAACCTGCCTGAAGAGCAGGGCTCTCGCTTCGATCGCGGACAGGCCGCATACGGCTTCGAGCTTTTGAAGCTCTTGGCGGCGCAGCTCGTCCATCTCCGCCTGGAATTGCTCGGCTAGCTTCTCCTTCTGGACAATGTTTCGTTCTCTGCGCTCCAGGTTGTTGGCGCGCCGTTCGACGTTTTCTTCTCTGTTGGCGATGCGGCGCTCGGTACCTTGTACCTCGGCGCGCCGCTCTTTGAGCTCCTCCTCCCCCGCGGAACGGAGTTGCAGGGCATCTTCCTTCGCCTTCAGCAGAAGGTTTCGCCTTTCCTCCTCGGATTGTTCCAGAACTCTAGACGCATCTGACTGCGCCGCTTCGAGGCGCTTACCCAGGATAAGCCTCTTACCGAAGTATCCTGTCGTTGCCCCTAACGCCAAGCCAACCAGGACGGCGAGTATCGCGGTAATTGCGATTTCCACGCATCTCACCTTCCTCATTGAGTTTTAGGGAGAATTTTGGATACACCTCCCCAGTATCCCATGTTAAAGGCGAGTGGGTTTTAGTGTCAAGCGACGCGGAGGCGCGTAAGCGGCGGCGCGTGGGACGATGCGTAACTGCTTGCGACGGCGGACCGGAGATGGCGACGGTGTGGCCGTCAGCCCACGCGGAACACCTTCAGCACCTCGTCGCCCAGGTGGTTGATTACCTTCACGGCGATGCGGCCCGACTCCGGCTTGTCGAACGGGCGCGAGGTGTCGCTGTGGAGGGTGGCCCAGGCGTCCGCGTCGATCTCCGCCTTGAGCGTGGTCTTGAGCGACTTGTATGGGTCACCGGCGCCCAGGAAGTAGGCGTGGCGGACGAAGAACGACTCTGCGTTGTAGTCGGTGTCGATGAACCAGCACGCGATGCCGTCTGGCCCGTCGCTGCGTATCTCGCCGGTGTTGGGATGGAACACGTCCACGCCGTTGACCCTCACCCGGATGCGGTCGTCGTCCGTGTCCAGGACCTCGATGTCCGGCTCGCCGAAGATGACGAACAGGTTACCCTTGCCCGTGTTCTTCAGCTCGCCGGCCATGTGGAGGTCGGCATTCATCCGCGCCTTCAGCACCGGCACGCGGCCCAGCTTCTCGAACTCGGTGGTGTGCGCCTCGTAGTTGAACGCGCAGGCGACCAGCACGTCGAATCCGCCGTCGGAGGCCTCGCGCGCCGCCTCCACCAGGTCCGGGCGCGACACCGTGCCGAATTCGGGGCCTATGAAGATCGCGGCGCGGCGCTGGACGCCGTCATCCTCGCCACCCTCCTGGTACAGCCCCTCGGCGCACACCAGCCGCCCCGGCCAGGGCGTGACGGACAGAAAACTCTATCCTGTCTTCCCTGTGCGCCTGCTGGACGCCGGATGTTCTCAGGTTGTCGAGCATGACCTGGGCGAAGTCGAACTCGGGGCCGTAGCCGTTTGAGCTCTCCTCGATGACGTCGCCGTTCTCGTCGACTCCGAGCAGGCGGTGCGGCGAGACGCTCTCCACGGTGAACGGGCCCGCCACGCGCACCTTGTTCCTGTCTTCGTAGGGCTTGTCGTAGAGGTACTCGTAGTCGGCCTTGGCGGCGATGGAGGCGTCCATCTCCTTCTGGCGGGCGATGCGCCGCTTCCACCAGGCGGAGTAAAGGGTGCTCGCCTCGGCCGGCCACTCATCGTCCGCGTCGCGGGGGATTTCCCACTCCTCCCACGACTCGGCGAGCGCTTCGTTCAGGAGTTCGCGCAAAGGCTCGAGTTCCTTCTGGGCGTCCTCCCAGATGACGTCTATCTCCGCGTTGTTGGCGATGGCCCGCAGCGTGACGTGGGGCACGCGCTCGTACACGAACCCCTGGCGGACGTTGCCGTATGTGGGGGACTCGGAGGGCGCGCGGCGTTCTATATCCGCCTGCTTTAGTTGCCCTTCCGGGCTGTCGGAGAGCAGGTAGTACGAGTAGCGGGCGCCCATGACGCGGGCGCGGGCCAGCGCGAGCGCCACGCGCGAGGTGTCGATAGTGATCCAGCGGCGGCCCCACTGCTCGGCGACGTAGGCCGTGGTGCCGGCGCCGCAAGTTGGGTCGAGCACGAGATCGCCGGGATCCGTAGCCATGAGGATGCAGCGCTCAATTACCTTAGAGTTGGTCTGAACCACGTAAGTTTTGTCGTCGGTGAAGTTACCGGTTCCCGTGTCAGTCCAAATGTTGCCGTGAACCGCAGCATCACAATCTGTGTGATAACGAACGTATTGGATCGAGTTTCGCGCGACATGTATGCGACCCGCTCGCGCCAACCGTTGCATTCCAGCGGGATAATTCGCTTTCCAATGGGAATTCTTGTCCCACGGATCGTAACTCTTGCCTCGGAATTCGAACGATTGTCGTTCGGCTGCCCGACCTTGTGAAATGATGTTGTCTGGCTTGTACGGTTTGGCTTCTTCTGGCACAGCAGACTGCCACCTTTCCGAAGCCGTGACGCCTCGGTAAGAGAAATCACTAAACATCAACCAACGGGCGTTACCTTCACCGAGTACGAATTCCTTACGATAGAAGGGGTTCCTTGACTTTCCTCCGCCTCTGTTTCTGGCGTACCACAGGACAAAATCCGACATGTTTCCTAGATATTCAGCCTGAAATCCCGTAGTTGTTTGGACCGAAATCAGGCTGATAAAATTTTCCTCGCCGAACACCTCGTCCATCACCGCCCGCACGCGGTGCACGTTCTCGTAGCCAATTTGCACGAAGACTGATCCGCTTTCGGACAGCAGGTCGCAGGCCACGGTGAGACGGTCGCGCAGGTAGCTGAGGTACGTGTGGATTCCTTCGCGCCAGGTGCCGCGGTAGGCCTTCACCTGCTCGGGCTCGCGGGTGATGTGGGCGGCGTTGCCGTCGCGCACGTCGCGGCTGGTGGTGGACCACTGGAAGTTTGAGTTGAACTTGATGCCGTAGGGCGGGTCGACGTAGATGCACTGCACCTTGCCGCGCAGCCCCTCGCGCTCGGCGAGCGACGCCATCACCTGCAGGCTGTCGCCCAGGACCATGCGGTTCGACCAGTTGGCGTCGTGGCGGTAGAACTCGGTCTTGGCGTTCTCCGACGGCAGGCCGTTGAAGTCGGCGAACATGTCGGCCTGGTGTCCGTCGGCTTCGCGGCCGTTGCGGGAGTGGCGCACGAGGTCGTCGACCAGCGCCTTGGGGTGCACGCGCTCCTGGATGTAGAGCGGCGGCGTGCTGACCACCAGGTCGGAGGCGTCCTGCGCCTCCTTGCCGCGCCACACGAGTTGGGGGTCGAGATCGCGGTTGCGCCGCTCGTATGCGAGCCTGATGGGGCTCAGCTCATCCTCGCGCATCAGCGGCTGGTGCTCGGCGGAGGGCAGGTTTCGGCGGCTCGCCTCCTCGTGGGTGATGGCCTCGACGGATTTGGGCTGCTTAGAACGTGCGCGGCGTGGCATGGGTTCCGGGAGCCTCCTGTTCGCGTCTCTAGGCTACACGTCGTAGAATTTTGCGGTTGAGGTCCTCAATCGACTCAAGGGATGAGACCATGTCCCCACCGACATCGGAGAGCCTCGCAAGGTCGACTCTCGGAATGTCGGTCTGATCCTGGAAGATGATGACCGACTCGAAGTCGAGCTGGTAGCGGTGGAAGTGGCCCAGCATGATGGTCGTCAGCCGGGCCTTATCGCGGTTGGGGACGCCGTAAACGAAGAGGGGGACGCCGCTCTTGCCCTCGATCCGATAATCGACCGAGTACGCATCGGCATTCGGCACGTCGGGCTGGAAGTCCTGTTCCATCTTGGCTTCATCAACGAAGCCTTTGAGGCAGTCCGCAAGATCATCATAGAAGGTTGAGCCGACGTTGGAGCGAGAGAGTAGCGTGAGGTCGTATATCCGGGTCAGGACCTGACCGAATGAGAAGATGGCTTCGGGCAAGCGCTCAGCCGACGTGTCGACCCAAAAGACGCCGCCGGCCTGGCTTATGCCGCTCTCCCCGACGATGCGCTCGAGCAGCATTCCCCGTGTTCCGGAAAGGAACGAGTCGATGTCGTGCTCGTAGCTGATGTGCATGAGTGTGTGGCCCCTGTCCGAAAGCCGAAGGCCGCCGGATGGCGCTTCTGAGAGGTGGAAGGGATACCCATCTCCGTCCGGGAACGTGAAGTGGGTCCGCAACATGACCTCACCGTTCGGACGTGTGTCGACCCCGACGTCTTGACAAAGCCGCTCGCAAAGCAGGGTTCTCAGAGCATCTGCATCAAGAGTCATATAGCAGCCTCGGCTGGTCGGGGGCCGGAACGGGAATGCCTTCGACCTGGAAGTCTTCGATCAGACACCTGAAGGCGCCGTTGAGGGTTGTGTATCGGTCAGTTTCGTCGGCCTCGGATTCTGGCTTCCGCCCCGCCGCGATGGCGCTCGCCGTGGCGCGATGAATGTGGGTGCGGTATTGGATGTCCCGGTGGATGTGACTTGGCCCGTTATAGAGGGTGAGGGTCAGGCGATTGCCGCCTATCGGGAGATACGCAATTCCGCACGAGAAGTCGTCTACGTCGGCCTCGTTCTGGCGCAGGTAAACCTGGAACCGGCGAGACTCATCCTCAAGCCCGGTCAGTTGATAGTTGCGCTGGCGGTGTCCCGGCTTCTGGCTCCAGCGGGCGCGGGGATTGGTCACACGCTTCGGCATAGACCGCAACTGGGCAATCTCATCATCCGTGTAGAGCCTTGTGTTCATGCTTGCCCCGGGTATTGTCAGGCCGCCTTATGCCGCGCCGTCCTCGGGAATCTGGCTGCTGAATGCCGTCAAGGTCGGTTCCTCTCCCATGCTTACCTCACCAACGGGCTGCCGCACATTAGAGTTACCAGTATAGTTGGCCAGCCATCAGGGTCAAGTTCGGCCAGGGACTGCGGGCTCCGCCACAGCCGTCCAAATCAACTTGTCAAATCCGGCTTCAATGTCGAAAACGTCCGTAAACTCGGCAAAAGCCCAGCGGCCATACCGGCCGAGCTCGTTAACGCCAGGCACCCAGTACGTCTCCATCGTCCGCTTCTTGTCGTCGGCGTCCTGCCTGCGGTAGCCCTTTATCTCCACGACGAGGTTTAGCGGGTCGTCTTCGCCGCGCCCGTCGTCCACTCGCACGATGAAGTCTGGAAGGTATGTGCGGGCGTCGGAGCCGGAGAGGTACGGCACTTCCAGCCCCAGGTTGTGATTCTTCACGTATGCCTTTACGCGGCGATGGGCCTCGGCCACGCGGCAGAACTCGGACTCCCAGCCGCTGTCGAGCACCACCCAGTTGACGTGGCACCTGCGAGCGTCGGTGCGCCAGAGGTCCCCCTTGGACGTGGTGAAGTTGACGAACGCGGTCGAGCCGTCCGGGTTGTAGGGGTCTAGCAGGGCCTTCACGGGATATTTACTCGCGTGGCTGTTGGTAATGGCGGCGGCGATTCTCTCGCAGGCCCTGTCAGCGAGGTACAGGTACATGAGCTGGGCGGGGTACGTGCCGCCCTTGCAGACCAGGTAGTCGTCCAGCCAGTCCGTGACTATGCCCTTCAACCTGCCGAACAGGTGCATCTTGGGGGCTTCGTTGGGGTCGCGCCACCTGGTTTCGATAAGGTGCTTGGTAAGGTGGAACGCCACCGTGGCGGGCCTCGCCCTGTCGAGATGTTCCACGTCCAGGTCGACGCCTTCGCCGATAATGCCCTCATTCCTGGTTCGCGTCGGACCGACATCTAGGGGCGTGAGTTCCAGGCGAGAGTCGTCGGTGAAATTCGCCGCCAACTCCTCCCTGGGTGGATCGACGCGGTAGCCCGTGACCCTTGGGAACCGGATTTCGAGGTGGTCGCGGTCGGGCCGCACCGCCATGACCCGCACCGTGGTACGCGACGGGTTGTGTGGCCCAACTACGGGCTGCGCGGCGAAGTCGAACGGCACGCCCAGCACGTCGGCGTACTCGACGTTGAACAGGCCGCACTCGTTCAGATCGTAGGACTGGCGGCGCAGCGCGCGGCCGACGACCTGCTCGCACAGAAGCTGGGTGCCGAAGGCGCGCACGCCCAGCACGTGGGTAACGGTGCTGGCGTCCCAGCCCTCGGTGAGCATGGACACCGACACCACGCAGCGGATGTTCTGGCCGAGGCGGTCCTCCTTGCCTACGGTGTTCATCACCTCGCGGAGCAGGTCCTGGTCGGTGATGTTCTCGCCTTCGCGAATGTTGCCCGTGCGCGCCACGCGCTCCCTGCGGAATCGGGCTATCTCGTCTGCGGCTGCCAGTCGGAAGTTGCGGTCCAGCGCCTCTCCGGATTCGAGCTGCTCGCTGTCTATGAGCACCGTTCGCGGAACAGGGAGTGGGGCGCCGGCAGCGTCAAAGTTACGGAACAGCTCAAGGCGACCCTGTTCGAATGTCGTCGTGCCGTCCGTGTGCTTGCGGTGAAAGCCGGAAACGAAGTCGTACACAAGCTTGGACGTGGAGGTGTTGTTACAGACGATGATGAAGCACGGCGGAACGGTTGCGTCGCCCTCACTCCAGGACTCGTAGGTCTTTTCGTAGTGGCCGTAGAGAGCCTGCAGCGCGGTCTGGAGCTGCACGGGCAACCTGAGCGGGTCTAGGCCACCTTGCGCCTTTCCGCGGCCCTTCTTGGGCATATCGCCCCTGATGTTCTCCCAAAGGGCGCGGTACTTGGGCATGTCCCCGCCTGGGATGTTGTCTGCCACCGGCACCCGCGGCAGTTTGACGATGCCGCTCTCGATGGCGTCCATGAGCGAGAAGTCGCTCACCGTCCAGGGGAATAGCGTGCCCTCGGCATAGCCTGAGCCGCGGAGGAAGAAGGGGGTCGCCGACAGGTCGACGACCTGCCGCACGCCAATCTTGCGCTTGACGACTTCGATCCCGGATATCCATACGCGTGCGGCCTCTTCGTTCTTCTTGGCTTCCTGCCTCTCTTCACCTTTCAGGGCGCCCTCGTCACTCTCGCCCTGTTTGTGGCGGTAGCAGTGGTGCCCCTCGTCGTTCAGCACCAAGATGTTCTTCATGCCCATGAGGTCGGGCATAACACGCCGGAGCATCTGCCCCTCGGTCTCTACCGTGTCGAGTTCCGGGCCTCTGCCCTGCAAGAGAGCGCGTCCTCCACGAGAGAGCGTCGTGCGGTCGCGTCGCCTGAGCGCGTGGTAGTTGGTGATGACTATCCTGGCCTGCTCGAGGTCTGCGAGCATGTCCTGTGGGACTAGCTCTCTGCTGGCGTAGTAGCTGTCGGGGTCGTTGGGCTGGAGGACGCGGAGCCGGTCTTTGATGGTGATACCCGGAGCCACCACCAGGAAGCCCCGTGTGAAGCGTGGGCTGTTGCGGTGGCGGGACGCGTTGATGGTCTGCCAGGCGATGAGCATGGCCATTACGGTGGTCTTGCCGGCGCCGGTGGCCATCTTCAGCGCGATGCGCGCCAACTCTGGGTTGGCGCTTCCGTTGGCGTCGGCGAGGCGCCCCAGGATAGGCCGGCCGACGTCCCTTAACCTGGGCGCGACCTCGGTGAGCCAAATGGCAGTCTCGACCGCCTCCACCTGGCAGAAGAAGGGCCTCATGTCGCTGAACTCGTGGTGTCGCCAGTGCTTCAGCAGCCGGGCGGTCTCAGGAGTTACGCCCCAGTCGTTGGAGTTGGGCAACTCGCGCCACCGGTCCACGTGCTGGCGAATCTCGTTCACCGATGCCGTAACGTCGTATTGCTGCTCCCCCGTGGACAGCCCCGTGCCATCGTCGAATACCATCTCCGGTTGCTCCCCCGAAGTACGGCGTCTTCGCGGTTTCGGCACGGGCGTAACAAAGTCTGCTCCGCGCCGTTGCTCGATAATCTCTTGCGTCGGGTGGCCGAGGTCGTCAAGCTCCCAGTGCTTCGCCGGGTACTCGTAGGGTGAGTTGAGGATGGGTCTTTCGTAGAAGCGGTTTTCCATGAGCGGCCTCACACCGTTATCGCGCCTGCTGTCAGGCCCACATTGTAGCCTGTACGCCCTTGCATATGAATACAACTGGGGAGCACTGGCTCATTGACAGTCGGGCAGGAAGGCCCGGGTGTGCCTTAACGCCACCCTCCTACGGCGCCTCGTCCGATTGCACGAAGCGCCGACGCGCGGGCATCTCCACCGCGGGCAGGCTCTGGGCGTCCATCACGGCGTCCGCGGCCACTATCTCGTTGCGGTGCAGCATCCACGCCACCACCGCGTACACCTCGTTCGCGCTGAGCGAGCCGGGCGCGTTGGCGGGCATGGCGCGGCGCACGTAGTCGAACAGCGTGGTCGCGTAGGGCCAGTAGTTGCCAACGGTGCGCGGGAACGGCGGCCACGGCGCTTCGGGGTCGTAGGGCATCACCAGCGCGCCGCTCAGGCCGGCAACGCCTTCGCCGTTGCGCCCGTGGCACACCGCGCACTTGGCCCGGTACACCTGGTCGCCCTCGGCCACGCTGCCGCTACCCTCCGGCAGCCCCTCGCCGCTGGGGTTAACGTCGATGTCCCAGGCGAGAATCTCGTCCGCCGTCGCGTCCCGGCCGAACCCGAAAGGCCCCGACGGCATGGCGGGCTGCGGCGCGGCCTCCCGCGTCGCCGCCTGTGGGTCCGCGGCCGAGCTTCCTCGCGCGGCGGGGGATCCGGCGGAGTCGTCCTGGCCGCCGCACGCCGCCGCGAGGAGTGCCACCCACGCGAGCGCCAGGGCGAGGCGTAGGAGGGCACCCCCCTGGATTCCGGCTCGGGGGCCGGAATGACGGATGCGCAAACGTCTCCCCATGTCGGAATGACGACTACGCAAGGCAGCCGGGGTAGCCGCGCACCAGGGCCTCGCGGTCGCCGCCCGGCACCGCCAGCGCCGTGCGAAACGGGTCGTGGGTGCTGAGTACCGTGCCGTCCGCTTCGACCCGCCAGGCCTGTATCGCGTTGTTGTGGTAGATGGAGTGCAGGCCTCGCTCTTTCACCAAGTCGTCGATGATGGGCTGCACCGCGCCGCTGTCGTCCGTGACGCGGCTCATGAGCACGGCGGGCTTGCCGTCCCACGTCCAGGGGTAACGGAAGCGGGTGTGCGCCTTCGGCAGCACCGGCGCCTGCAACCGAGCGTCGCGCCAGGTCCTGCCGCCGTCCGTGGTGACTTCCACGCGCGCTACCCGGCCCCGGCCCGACCACGCCAGTCCGGTGAGCTCCCAGAAGCCGGCGGCGGGGACGCGGTAGCCCCCGGAAGGCCAGGTTATCACCGACTTGGCTCCCATCTCGAAGGTGAACTGGAGAGACGTGCCGTCGGGCATGACGTCGGTGTAGCTCGCCGACTCCTCGCGCCCCATGAACGGGCGGTCCGTAATTTCCATGCGGCGCAGCCACTTGATGTTGACCGAGCCTTCCCAGCCGGGGACTATCAGCCGCGCGGGATAGCCCTGCTCAGGCCGGAGCGCCTCGCCGTTCTGGGCGTATGCCACCAGGACGTCGTCCCAGGCCTTGTAGGCGGGGATGCTCTTGGCGAACACGGCGGCGTCCTGAGACTCGGCCAGCAGCCATTCCGCGTTGCGGTCGGCCCCCGCCTCGCGCAGCAGCAGGCTCAGCGGAACGCCCGTCCACTCGCTCGTGCTGGTGAGCCCGTGCACGTTCTGGGCAGAATCCGTTGGCACCGGCGGAAACCAGGCGTTGGCACTGTTGCCCGAACACTCGATGGAGTAGGTCACCGACACCGAAGGGAAGCGCCGCAGGTCCGCGAGGCTGAACGACCTGGGGCGGTCGACCATTCCGTGAATCAGCAGCTTGTACGTGGAAGGTGCCACGTCCGCGGTGCCCGCGTGGCTCACCACGTAGTGCAGGTCGGACGGCGTTATGATGCCGTATGTGCGATCGATAGGGGCGAACCAGGAGTGCTGGCCCACCTGCAGGCGGGTGGGCTGCTCGAATGGCGTGCGCGCGCCGATTTCGGTGGCGGGGAAGCCAGGCACCTTGGTCGTGTCGACGGGCGGAGGCGATTGGCCGAGCGCAAGACGGCCCGCGGCGGCGGCGCCCGCGACGCCCAGCGCGCCGGCGAGAAGCTGGCGGCGGGTGAGCCGGGCGCGCAGCAAACGCTCGGCGAGGTCTTTCGGATCGGGCGGGCGTGAGGTCAAGGCGGTTTCCTTGAGAGAGGCGTTCTATTCGCCGCGCAGACGCCGCAGTTTCGCTTCGAGTCCCGCTACCCGCGCCTCCGCCGCGAGGCGCGCGTTCTTCTCTTCCTGGTGGGTCAGCAGCCACACACTTCGCACGGGATCCCAGTAACGCAACTCACCGTCGGTCCACCACAGGTCGAGGTTCAGCGCGTCGCTGTGCGCCCACACTGAACCGTCGCTTTCGCGGCGCATCTCGATTCGCTGATACTCGCCGTCCACCAGCCGTTCGCCCACCAGCGGCTCGCGGTAGAAGTTTCCCCCGGTCTGGTCGTAGCGCCAGTACTCTCCCACGCCTATCCGAGCATACAGGTCGCGCTTTTCGCCCAGGTCTCTGCGCCACGTGCTCTGGGAGGCTATCTCCATCACGTAGTCCGGCGGCTTGCCCACTTCCCACAGCAGGTAGGTGTTGTTCTTTTCGATCGAAAGCGACTCCAGCGCGGCTTCGGACAGGCCGAAAACCACGTAGCAGTCGGGCGACACGTTGCGGCGCGGGTTGCCCTCGACGTAGTACAGAAAGGTGTTGCCGCTCACGAGGGTGTCCTCGACGTCGCTGAAGTGGACTTCGAGAGCGCCGACCACTCTGCGGAATATGGGATCTTGATACAGTCCGTCAGGCAAGGGCATACCGTCCGACTCAGGGTAGACGATGGTGGTGGCGCGTCCGGTGGTGGTCATCGCATCCTCCTTGCTCCGGCGATTTTAGCACACCACCGGCACATTCTGGCAGGCGGTGGCCGACGCAGGGGTGGCCGTCCGATACTCCCTTCCCCCATCCAAGACTTACGGGGGTAGGTGTTGGTAATAGCAGGGGCAAGGCGTCGGGATGGGGCGCGGCGGCCAACCGCCGCGCGGCGGCTTAGCCGCCGCGCAGCCTCGGGTCGAGCTGGTCGCGCATCCCGTCGCCGAGCATGTTGAACGCCCAGACTCCGACGGTCAGCGCGACGCCGGGCCATATGGCCATCCAGGGCGCGCGCTGCATGTACGACAGCCCCGAGCCGCTCAGCATCGAGCCCCATGTCGGGAACGGCGGCGGCACGCCGTAGCCGAGGAAGCTCAGCGACGCCTCGGCCAGTATGAACACGCCCAGGCTGATGGTCGCCATGATGATGATAGGCGCGAAGGCGTTGGGCACCACGTGCAGCAGGAATATGCGCAGGTGGCCCGCCCCCACGGCGCGCGCGGCCTCCACGTAGGTGGTCTCCTTCAGCTGGAGCGCCTCGCCGCGCAGCACGCGCGACGTGCTTATGCCGCGGTCGACCGACAGCACCAGTATTATCTGCCACAGGCCCTGGCCCACCACGCTCACCATGGCCAGCAGAATTATCAGGGTGGGGATGGTCATCCAGCCGTCCACGAAACGCTGCACCAGCATGTCTATCTTGCCGCCCATGTAGCCCGTGCCCATGCCGAACACGATGGCTATGACGAGGAAGCCGGCGACGCAGGAGAAGGCGACGACGAGGGACACACGCGCGCCGACCACTATGCGGCTGAAGATGTCGCGACCGAGCTGGTCGGTGCCCATGAAGTGCGTGAAGCTGTGTCCCATCAGCGACTCTTGGAGGTTCTGCTCGCGGTAGTCGTAGGGGGCGATAAAGTCGGCAAGGATGGCGGTTGCCAGCAGCACGACCACAATGACGAGGCCCGTCGCGGCGAGCGGCTTTTCCCGAAACAGGCGCACGACGAAGTCGAGCCAGCGGTTGCGCCGCTTTCGCCGCGCCATTCCCAGCAGAGCGACCTCTACACCTACACCCTGTCTCTGTTCCATACGAGACTAACCTTCCTCTATCGGTAGCGTATTCTGGGGTTGAGCCAGCCGTAGCTCAGGTCGACAAACAGGTTGATGATCATCACCAGTGTTCCGGTGAAGAGGATGACGCCCTGGATTACGGGGTAGTCCCTCTGCTTGATGGCGGTCAGCATGAGCTGGCCCATGCCGGGCAATCCCCAAATCTGCTCCAGCACCACGGTGCCGCCGAGCGCGAAGGCGAAGTTTATGCCTATCAGGCTCACCACCGGGATCATGGCGTTCTTGAGGGCGTGCCGGCTGAGTATGGCGCGCTCCACCAGCCCCTTCGCCCTGGCGGTGCGTATGTAGTCCTGGCGCATCACCTCCAGCACGGTGGCGCGCGTCATGCGGGCCACCTGCGAGCCCTGCGAAACGGCCAGGATTACTGCGGGGAAGAAGAACTGCTGGAGGTTGAGCCAGGGGTCGTCGAATAACTCGTTGACGCCCCAGGGGGGCGACCAGTTGAACCACAGCGAGCCGAACAGCAGCAGCAGCACCGCGGTCCAGAAAAATGGCACGGACAGCCCTATGATCGCGACGCTGCGTAAGACGTAGTCCATCCACGAGTCCTGGCGGATGGCCGAGAATATGCCGACGGACAGCCCCCACAAAACCATGAGCACGAGCGTGAGTATCACGAGCTCGAACGTTACGGGGAAGCGCCGCTTGATGTCTTCGACGATGTCTATCTTGGTAATCAGCGACGCGCCCAGGTCGCCCCGCACTATCTGGCCTATCCAGACGAAGTACTGGATGTAGATGGGCCGGTCCAGCCCGAGCTCTTGGCGTATGCGCTCCTTCGTTTCGGGGTCTATTATGCCGCCCCGTCCGCCGGAGAGCTGCGCCGCGATGGTGTCCACCACGTCGCCGGGGAGCAGGCGCACCATGCCGAACACGAGCAACGTAAGCACGAACACGCTGGGGATAACCAGCATAACTCGCCTTATGATGTAGTCTCGCATACAGCCTCCCGGAAGTGGCTCTTTCTACCGGTCCTCCTCTCCCTCGACGGGAGAGGCTTTGGGATGGGGGTGAAGGCGTGTGCGACCGCCCCCACCCCATCCTTCCCCCAACGAGGGGGAAGGGACCTCTGAGACGACCCAGTTCAGGTTACATTACGAATCGGGGCGCCCCAGGCAAGCGATGCACGCGCGCGCTGGAGCGCCCCTCCGGTCAGAGGTTCAGCCTATCCTATCGTTCCACCCAGGAAAGAGCCAGGTTGTTGCCGATGGGGTAGGAGTACTGGTACTGGTAGTTCACCAGCCATGGCTGGATGGCCACTATCTGGATCCAGTTCGTGCTCATGGGGAAGTACTGCTTCTCCATAAGGTAGCGCTGGACGTCGGCCACCAGCTCGTATCGCTTGGCCGGGTCCACCTCCGCCTCTTCGGCGTCGATCATCTTGTCCAGCTCCTCATCCACCAGGCCGGACACGGGCTGGTAGTTCAGCGTGTTGCGAGAGTGGTAGCCCCTCGCCAGCCAGTCGCTGGGGTCCCAGCCGTAGCCCGGGAAGCCGTAGCTGACGGTGAAGTCTCCCGACTCCCGGGACTCCTGGAAGGCGGAGCCGTCCCTCACCACTATCTCCAGGTCGATGCCGATGTTTCGCAGCGACTCCACGACCAGCTCGCCTTCGCTGAAGAAGCGGTTGCCCAGGTCATTGGTGAGCAGGAACGTGCCGGATATGCCGTTGTCCGCGGTGTAACCGGACTCTGCCATAAGCGCCTTGGCGCCCTCGACGTCGTAGTCCAGGTAGCGCTCGGCGGGTATGCCGTCGCCGTCGAAGTCGCCGTACTGCCCGGGCGGCAGCCAGAACTGGTTGCCCGGGGCCAGCGGCGTGGAGAAGGGCAGGCCCCAGCCACCGAGCACGCTGTTAACCCAGCCAACCTTGTCGATGGAGAGCTGCATGGCCCGCCGCACGTTTATGTCGTGGAAGGGCGTGCCTTCGCTGAAGTTCGGGTATACCGCCCGTTGGTTGGTGGGGTCTACGAAGATCTCCCACACGGTGTCGGGGTTGCTCTTGTTGATGTCCAGGTAGCGCTCGGTGCTCATGCCGCACGTCTCGAGCGCGAGCGCGCCCAGCTTGCCGGTGCGGAAGCCCGCGTCCTGCGCGCGCTCGTCCTTCATCACGAACATCTCTACGCTGTCGATGAACGGAAGCTGGTTGCCGCGTCCGTCCTCTTTCCAGTACAGGCCGTTGGCCTCGTATGTGACGGAGACATCGGGCGTCCAGCCGGTCATCACCCATGGGCCGGTGCCGTACTGAAGGTCCACGTTGTTCATAACGTCGCGGGGCTTCAGCGAGGGGTCGCTTTCGAGCTCAGCCTCGAAGCCCTCGAGCCCGTACAGTTGCGGGCCGCGAATGGCGAGCTTGTACAGGAACGACGCCGTGGGACGGTTGAGTGTAACCTCGAGCGTGTAATCGTCGATCGCCTTCCAGGACTCGGGACCGGTGATCTCGGGGAAGCGTGCCGTGAACCGGCCCTTACCCGTCTCTTCATCCTGGTCGAAGGCGTACGAGGCCATGTCCACCCAGTCCTGGGCGATCATGTCCCTCGAGGAGTCCACGTCCAGCTGGTCGTCGTTGTACTTCACACCCTTGCGCAGGCTGAAATTCCAGATGAGACCATCGTCGGACACCGACCAACTCTCGGCCAGGTGGGGCTGCGGCGTGTAGTCCGCGGGGTTGGTGCCCGGCCCCTGCGGGAAGGTCACGAGCGTCTCGGCCCACAGCGAAATGTACATGTTGGAGTACGCGCCCTGGTACAGCCAGTCCCAGTATCGCGGGAAGGGCCAGCCGTTGGTTACCAGGTCCACGTTTCCGCCCTTGACGGGCGCGTAGTTGGCGGGCGGCTGCGGGAGTTGCAGCGGCACGCCCATCTCTCCGGCGGCTTGCTGGATGACCTCGGACGCGGTGAGCACCGCCGAGGGTTCCTGCGGGGGCGCCTGTGTGGGCTGCACCGCCGGCGCCTGCGTGGGCTGCGGCTGTTGCTGCGCCGGAGGTGCTGTCGGCTGCACTTGCACCACCGGCGCCTGCGTGGGCTGCGTGGGCTCAACCTCTGCCTCGTCGGCGCTGCTACACGCGGCCAGTACAAATATGCCAATGACCAGGGCCAAAGGCAAAACCAAGAACCTTCTCATTGTTCCCTCCTCATTCGGGTCTGTCGTCCCGCATCCCGTCATCTGACGGGCCGGGCCGATTCCGCGAGCCGGAGGCCCCGCCTCGTTCCGGCTGACAGACTTTGAGATACTGCCACTTTTTCTTGGCGGTGTCAACAAAATTGAACCTGCGGGCAGTTGATTTTGGCGTTCTGTGCTACGATTGGCGGCATGGGCCTCGCCCCCGCTACCGAATCACAGGCCCACGGTCCACCAGATGCGAACAATCAGGCTTTCCACCGAGTCGTACTCCCAGCGCCCCGCGCTCGACACCGCCGTGTCCAGGGCGTTGATGCTGCGCGTGGCGGAGCGCGCCGAACCGGAGACGCTGCGCCTGTTCCGGCCCGGCGCCATCGTCGCGTTCGGCGCACAGGACCGTCGCGCGCCCGGCTACGTCCGCGCCGTCGCGGCCGCGAGGGCGCACGGGTTCGCGGCGATAGACCGCATGGTCGGCGGCACGGCCGCGGTGTTCCACGAGGAGACTGTCGCCTTTACCTGGACGATTCCCGACCGGAACCCGCGCGAGAACATCGACGCCCGCTTTCGGGAGACGGCCTCTCTGATCGCTTCGGCGCTTTCCCGGCTGGGCGTGGACGCCCGCGTGGGCGAGGTGCCCGGCGAGTACTGCCCGGGCGCCTACAGCGTGAACGCGAGGGGACACACCAAGCTGATGGGCGTGGGCCAGCGCATAGTGTCGGGCGCGGCGCACGTGGGCGGCGTGGTGGTGGTGGGCGACAGCGGCAGAATTCGAGACGTGCTGACGCCGGTGTACGACGCGCTGGCGCACGACTGGTCGCCCGGGACGGTGGGGAGCGTGGAGGACGAGCTGGGTGCGGCGCGGTTCGAGGACGTGCGGCAGGCCATCGCGGACGAATTCGCCGAGCGCTACGAGCTGTACGAGGGCGCGCTGCCCGCCGAGGTCGCGCTGCGCGCGCTAGCCCTGGAGGCCGATCACGCCGTGGCGTAGGGCGCGCGGGGGGCCATAATCCTGTCAACCGGGCCACGCGCTAGGCCGATACAGCGTCCGATCCGTTCAAGCTGTATCAGTTTAGTGGGCGGCCACTTCAGATGACGACGAAGCGACGCCCAGCCCGTCATTCCGGCCCCCGAGCCGGAATCCAGAGGGGCCACAACGTGAACACGGCTCGCCCAACACCTTGCCTACTGGACTGTTACAGGATCGCAGACCCGCCGCGTGTTGACCCCTTTCAAGCACTGGTGATATGTTGGGGCGCAACCGGGCACAGACGGCCCGCAAGAACCGAGGCCTGTGCAGCATGACGCGGCAATCCATGAGCAAGAAACAACAGGTCATCGCCGAGCTCTATTCGAAGTGTAAGACTCGCGGTGACTTTGCATTTAGCAATCAAGAGGTCAGGAAAGTTTGCGCTGATGTGGGCTTCGGTAATCACTTCGACGCGACCAAGTGGGATCATTCGGAGGCTTTGCCCGCGGCTCTGACGAACGACGATATGTTCGTAGTACATCTTGGGGGAGGCCGCCATCAGTTCGTTCCAGGGATTAAGATAGGGTATCCCAAGTTTGAGCCTGTTTCTGAAGAGCATCGGGTCCAATGGCGATACCGCAGCAGCCTGTTGAACAATGTTAACACCAGCGAAAGCAACATTCTCTCGGTTGGCTACAATCAGCGCATAATTCACGACTTTCTTTACGAAGACATTTCAGCCAACCCGAAAGTGTACGGCTCGAATCGCACCAAGATCTCTCTCGACTATCAAATTGGTGGAGTAGAAGTAAGCGCCAAGAGTATGCAAGTGGAAATAGACCTCACCACGGAACATCTAGGGTCGGTAACCATCTTCGAAGCAAAGAACGGGTTTCGTCCGGATTTCAACGTCTTCCAACTGTTCAACCCTTATCGATACTTCAATGGATTGCGGGATTCCCAAGCGCTTGGTGTGACGGCGATCGAGTGCTGCTACTTGCTGCGCCATGAGGATCGCTTGAGGCTTTACCTGTACAGGTTTGACGACGCCATGAAACCGGGCTCGATAAGGTTGCTACGCAACGCGGAGTACGTGCTGGTGCAAAGATGAACGTCCTGCCTGACAATTACCTGAACCGCGTGGTAAACGACGACGTGATGGCGGTGCTGCGAGAACTGCCTGACGAATGTGTCGACATGATCTATGGCGACCCCGACTACAACGCCGGCATCAGCTACGACGGTCGTTCGTTCAAGCTGTCATGGGACGAGTACGTCGATTGGTACGCGTCATTGGCGAGAGAGTGTCTGCGTGTTCTCAAGTCCGATGGCAATATGTTCTTCATAAACTATCCTAAGCAGAACGCGCACCTTCGCGTGAAATTCCTGGACGACCACGCCTACGAGGTCAACGATTACGTCTGGGTATACAACACCAACGTGGGTCACAGTCCTCGCCGTTTTACCACCGCCCACCGCTCCATCCTTCACGCCACCAAGTCCAAACATAACCGCTTTTACAAAGACGAGGTGGCCCAGCCCTACAAGAACCCCACCGACCCCCGAATCCGCGAGCGTATCAGGCAAGGCCACAAGGGTCGTATGCCCTATTCGTGGCTGAACTTCAATTTGGTGAAGAATGTGTCGCGCGGCAAGACTAACCACCCGTGCCAGATCCCCGAAGGGCTGTCCGAACTGCTCATTAAGTGTTGCACGATGCCAGGCGACAGTGTCTTCGTTCTATTCGGCGGCAGCGGCTCCGAGGTGGTGTTAGCCCAGCAGCTAGGCCGCGCGTTCCTCACGTGCGAGCTACAGCCGCAATACTGCGAGATTATCGAGAGCCGACTTCGCAACAACGGCTATGTTGAGCCGGAACACCGAAACATTGCCCAGCTTAAGCGCGACTACGGCCAGGACGCCGCCATGAATATGGCGAAGCCCAACGACAGGCGAGCACAGAAGCGTATGCTGGAGAAGTCGGCGCGGTACGAGGGCCGAACACCCTAGATACTTCGGCAAGCTCAGATTGAAATGGGCATAGGCGGGCGCGCCTCGCTTAGGCGACGGCGCCGCTCTCCCTCATCGCGGCGATGTCGTCCGCGGCGTAGCCTAGCTCCGCCAGCACCTCGGCGGTGTGCTGGCCCAGCGTGGGCGGCGGCCGGCGCACGGACGCGGGCGTCTCGGACAGCTTGACGGGGATTCCGATGTTGCGTATCCGGCCCGCCGCGGGGTGGTCCAGCTCCACCACCATGTCCCTGGCGATCACCTGCGGGTCGGCGTAAACCTGCGCCATGTCGTTGATCGGCCCTGCGGGTACGCCCTCGCGCTCCAGCGCCTCGAGCCAGTGCGCCGACTCCCTCGCCTCGAACGTGCGCTGTAGCGTTTCGACGAGCGCGTCCAGGTTCGCCATCCTGTCCGCGTTAGAGGCGAAGCGCGGGTCGGCGAGCAGGTCCTGCCTTTCGATGGCGACGCACAGCCGCTCCCAGTTTGCCTGGTTGGCCGCGCCGATGTTCACGTGGCCGTCGCTCGTGCGGAACGCCTGGTACGGCGCCGACATTCTGTGCGCCGACCCCAGGGGCGACGGCGTCTCGCCCGTGGCGAAGTATATGGCCGACTCCCAGAAGGTGTAGGCCAGCCCCGCCTCCAGCAGCGAGGTGTCGACGAGCTGTCCCCTGCCCGTCCTCAGCCGGCTGATGTACGCGGACAGGATGCCGTATGCGGAGTACATGCCCGCGTTGAGGTCGGTGATGGGCACGCCCACCTTCACCGGGTCGGAGCCGGGCGCGCCCGTAATGCTCATCAGCCCGCTCATCCCCTGCGCCACCAGGTCGAATCCGCCGCGCCGGCTGTACGGGCCGGTGCCGCCGAACCCCGATATGTTGCAGTACACCAGCCCCGGATTCAGTCTGAGAGCGTCCTCGTAGCCCAGTCCGAGACGCTCCAGCGTGCCCGGGCGAAAATTTTGCACCAGCACGTCGGCGCGCTCCGCCAGGCGCCTGGCCGCGGCCAGGCCGTCGGGGTGCCTTATGTTCAGCACCACGCTGCGCTTGTTGCGGTTAATGCCCAGAAAGGCGGCGGACTCGCCGTTCACGAACGGCGGCCCCATGCGGCGAGTGTCGTCGCCGCCGCTGGGCTTTTCCACCTTCACCACGTCGGCGCCCATGTCCGCGAGCAGCATGGTGCAAAAGGGGCCTGCCATAATCTGCGTGAAGTCCAGCACACTCACGCCATCCAGGGGAAGCGTCGGCGTCATGTCGTCCTCGCTTTATAAAGTCCCTTCCCCCTCGCAGGGGGAAGGTTAGGATGGGGGTGCTGGAAGGCTCATTCCCGATGCCTACCCCTGCCAGCCCTGCGAGGGGGAAGGTACAATTCTGCATACCCTAGCGGCCGGTGAAGTTGGGCTGGCGGCGCTCCACGAACGCGCTACGGCCCTCGTGAAAGTCTTCGCTGTCGAAGTTTGTGAACGGCAGGAGCCGCTGCTCGGTCGTAAGGCCTTCCAGCGCCGGATTTTCTAGCACAAGCTGGCGTATCCGCTTGTGGCGCGCCTGGGACAGCGGCGCGAGCGGCGTCATCTCGCGGGCGAGATCGTACACGCAGCCGTCGACCTCGGCGAGGGGCACGACCTGGTTCACCAGGCCGATCCTGAGCGCCTCGGCGGAGTCCAGCAGCCGCGCGCTCATCAGGATGTAGGATGCGTTGCCCGGGCCTACGAGGTTGACGAGACGGCGCATTTCGCGGTATCCGACCAGGATGCCCAGGCGGGCGACGGGGATGCCGAAGCGGGAGTTGTCGGCGGCGATGCGAATGTCGCAGGCCATGGACATCTCGCAGCCTCCGCCCACGCAGAAGCCCTTGATGAGGCAGACGGTGGGCTTGGAGACGGCCTCTATAGCGTCCATCGCGCCGTCGAACGCCTCGGCGTACACCTGCGCCTTCTCGGAGTTGTCCCGGTAGCTCTCGAAGTCCTTGATGTCGGCGCCGGCGGAGAAGGCCCTGTCGCCCGCGCCGGTGAACACCACCACCCGCACGCTGTCGTCACGGTCGAGGTCGATGGCGATTCGCCGGAGCTCCAGCCAGCCGTGGTAGTCGATCGCGTTGCGCTGGTCGGCCCGGTTGAACGTGACGGTCGCAATGCCGTCGGTACGGTCCAGGAGAATGTCGTCTGGCACGGCGTGGGCCTCCGCTGTGGATGGTTGGCGCGTAGGATAGCATAGAACACCGGATGGCCGACGAGGGAGGGCCAGGAACACTTCCTCCGACGGTTTGGCATAGTGCTCTAGTTCGAAGGGATTAGAGTATCAGGGGCACCACCTTGGGTATGTTTCGTTGCCAGTAGTCACGGCCCAAGAACAGTCAACGTGCCCGAATCAGATCTCAGGCCCGTGGCTCTCACGGAACCGGTTGAGCGATTTAAGGCGCAGCATATAGGTTCTCTTCAAAGGTACGGCCTCCAAGAGGTGGCCCGCTGGTACCGGACGTTGCACCTCTATGACGAGCTTGTGTCGCTGGGGCAGGTCGGAGTGGACATCAAGCCCCATCAGGTCTCAGTGGTTCACAAAGTCGTCTCCAACTACCCTCACCGATTTCTCTTGTGCGACGAGGTCGGCTTGGGCAAGACAATTGAAGCCGGTATGGTGATCAAGGAACTTCGAGCCAGAGGCGGCGCCCACCGAGTGCTGGTCATTGTCCCGCCCAACCTGGTCCGCCAATGGCAATTCGAGATGAAGTCGAAGTTCAATGAGACCTTCAATGTCTTGAATACCGACACTGTCCGCTATTTGGAAAGCCAGAAGCAAACCCAAAACCCCTTCACCTTCTCCAAGAGCATACTCTGTTCTTCGTACTGGGTCTCTAATCCGAAAAGGGCAGAGCTATGCTCGAAGGTGGACTGGGACTTAGTCATCGTAGATGAGGCTCGCGGCTGAGCTCTCCGACCGCCATCTCCTCAGCGAAGTGTTGATAAGGAACCGCAAGGCGGTAGTTGGCGGATTCATGCCGCGAGTGGCAACTCGATGGGAAGTAGAGCTAACACCAGAGGAGACAGAGGCCCTCCAGGCCATCGAGGAATACGTTCAATACGGCTTCCAAGTCGCAGAGGGAGCAAACGACGCCCCCATCGGCTTCGTAATGGTCACGTTCCAAAAGCTCATGGCATCCAGCATCGCGGCAATTCGGAAATCGCTTGGCAGGCGCTGGGACAAGGTTCGGACGAATGGCCTTCTACATTCCACGACCGGGGAAGAGCTTGAGGACAGGTTGCTGAACGATGAAGAGGAGAGCGCTGTCTTAGAGGGTGTGTGAGAAGTTCAAATTAGGTTGGTGCTAAGCGTCGGAGCATTAGATGAATCATAGCTATGTGGATCCAGGCCTCGGTTGTCTCGGTCAGGGCTTCGTAGTCCTTGCTCAGCCGACGGCACCTGCTGAGCCACGCGAATGTTCGTTCGACCACCCATCTTCGCGGCAGCACCTGAAAGTGGTGGCTGTCTCTGGGGCGCTTGACAATCTCGAGCGCCCAGCCTGTCAGGGCCCAGACCCACTCGATCAGCTTTCCAGCATAGCCAGCATCGGCCCAGACCAACCTCATGCGGGGAAACCGCCCTGTCAATTTATCGATGACCAGCTTCGCCCCATCTCTATCCTGGATATTGGCAGGATGCACCACCACCGCCAGCAGCAACCCCATGGTATCTACAATGATGTGTCGCTTTCGACCGTTGACCTTCTTGCCAGCATCATAGCCACGAGGCCCCCTTTTTCCGTCGTCTTAACAGACTGGCTGTCTATGATGGCCGCGCTAGGTGTTGGGTTGCTGCCTTCGGTCTTCCGAACTTTGGGCCGCAGGGCCTCATGGACTCCTTCCCATGTACCATCCTGTCTCCATTCCCGAAAATACCACCACACGGTGCCCCAAGGCGGGAGGTCATGCGGCATGGCTCGCCACGTGCAGCCGTTGCGCAGAACGTACACAATGCCGTTGACGACCTCCCGCAGGTCTACAGTACGTGGCCTTCCCCCGGTTTTGGCTGCCGGGAGTAGCGGAGCGAGCATCTTCCACTGTTCGTCGGTCAGGTCGCTGGGGTATGCTTTGCGTTTCATGCCTCCATTCTAATATATATACAAGACTTCTCACACACCCTCTTAGAAGGCGTTGGGGCCGCATCTGGTTCGGTGGATACGGAGTTGTCTCTGCTCGCGGGGGCTATCGAATCCCTTGACCGCGTGAAGAGCGACTCAAAGGCAGGGGTGCTAGTCGACCAACTTTCGAAGCTGTTCGTCGATTCTCCAAACGAGAAGGTGCTTGTGTTCACACAGTTCCGGGAAACTCTACGTTTCCTGGAAGAAATGCTCACTTCCAAAAGCTGGGGCGTCAACGTCTTTCATGGTCAAATGAGACCCATGGACAAGGACCGTGCCGTGGAGGATTTTCGCATTGAGGACGGTCCCCAGATACTCATAAGCACCGAGGCCGGCGGAGAAGGTCGAAACTTTCAATTCTGCCATGTCCTCGTCAACTACGACCTGCCGTGGAACCCGATGAAGGTCGAGCAACGAATTGGGAGAGTGGATACGGAGATAGGGCACAGTCTGGTTAGACGAGCCTTTCATTTCGACGAAGACGAAAGGGAGATTGAGGCTTCCTCTATACCCGATAATCTCGACGCGATAGCGCCCATCGCGAACCACATTGCCGACGACAGGCGAGCTGAGCTTCAAGAGCAAGCCGAGGGGCAGGCAGCCGCGAGGATAGAAAGGGAACTGTCCAGGCTAGGCGAGTGGTTCGACTACAGAGAAAAGGTTGCCAAGGACAGGATAGAGGCTACACGGGCAACCCGGAACCGCATCCAAGAGAGCGGCGACGAATCTCAGATGCAAATCCTTCCGGTTTGGGAAGCCAACCTAAGGCGTGACGAGGAACTCCTCGCCAATCTGGCTCCGGAGCGCAGCCGCAGATTAGCCGACGTCGAGAAGCACCGCTTTCCTCAAGTCTCATGGGCGCTCAAGGCGTATGGCCGCATTGAGGTCGTAGATTTGGAACCTACAGACGGCCCTGATGCGGGCCTGGAACTGCGAGAGGACTTCTTCGCTGAGTTGCAGGCGTCATTGGAGGCGATAGGGGATGGCGGCAGCGCCCATTCCGCTGAAGAGGTTGCCCAGAGGCTGGGTTTGACTTGATGACCTATCGCCTCGAGTAGGAAGACGCAGCGGAGGACGACCTCGCCCGATTGGACAAGACAGTGGCCCAGCAAGTTCTCGACAAGCTGAGTTGGTTGGCTGACAACGCAGAGGCGACACGCCACAAGGCGCTAACGGGTCGATTGAAGGGCATCTTCAGCCTACGGACCGGCAACTACCGCACACTGTACACTTACAATCGAGAAGAACGTCGCATTACTGTCCTGTTCGTGAAGCACCGCAGCGAAATCTACCGTACCGGCTAAGGGGCGATCCTTGGGCCCGCGCCTCGGCGCACTTGATGTGTTACGATGAGCCGCGCCGCCTTGCCCGGCGGCCCGTGACGCCCATTACAACCGTTGAGAGGTGCATTCCGCTATGGCCACCGACACTCAGCCCACCGACCATTTCGTGGAGGTCAACGGACTAAACTACCACTACGTGGACTGGGGCGGC
This sequence comes from Dehalococcoidia bacterium, assembly GCA_965262385.1. Lineage (GTDB taxonomy): Bacteria > Chloroflexota > Dehalococcoidia > Lucifugimonadales > CATOSD01 > CATOSD01. Next base: position 2,205,155 of record CBDHFB010000016.1, read on the forward strand.
GACTCGAATCGCGTGCTGCTGTTCGCGCACGGCCAGGGCGGCAACGCGCACAATTGGGACCACGTAGCGCGGGAGCTGCGGAGCGAGTTCCACGTGATCGCCGTGGACCAGCGCGGCCACGGTGAAACCGACCACACGCGGGAAGGCTACGCGGTTAAGGACTTCGCCGCAGACCTTGCCGAGTTCGCCGAGATCATTGGCATCGGCCCCTACGACTACTGCGGCGCGTCGCTGGGCGCCCGAAACGGCATACCCTACGCCGGCGACCACTCCGAACACCTGAAGCACTTTATCTGCCTGGACTACGGCCCGGAGATGAGCCGCGTGTCGGCCCAGAACCAGATAACCGGCATGAACGCCCGCCGGCTCGGCTGGCGCAGCCTCGAAGAGTACATGGAGAACGGCATGGCCCAGAACCCCAGGGCCCGCGAAGAGCATCTGCGAAACACGTTCGAGCACGGGTTCAGGCTCAACTACGCCGGCAAGTACGTGCCCAAGCAGGACCCGGAGATGTTCTGGATCAACGGCAGCTTCGGCGTCAGAGAGGTCCCCTACCTGTGGGAGCAGTGGGGGAAGATTCGCTGCCCCATACTCGAAATGAAGGGCGCCGAGAGCAACTTCCTGTCGCCGGAGATCCTGGCCCAGATGAAGGAGCTCCAGCCGGGGATGCAACTCGTGGAAGTGCCCGAGTCGGGACACGGCATCTCCGGAGACAACCCGGAGTTTCTCGTCAACGAGCTACGGCGCTTCCTGGTCGACTAGGCAGGCGGCGCGAGGCTACTGGTCCCGTTTGAACGAATTGCGAGAGCCATAGCATGACAGACCTGCTTATAGAAAACGGCCTGATTATCGACGGCAGCGGCAGTCCCGGCTACCACGCCTCCGTGAGCGTGCGCGATGAGCGCATCGCCATACACCGCGGCGAGACTCCGGAGCTCGACGCCGCCCGCGTCATCGACGCGACGGGCAAGGTAGTTTGCCCCGGCTTCGTCGACCTGCACTCCCACGCGGGCCTGACCATTCTGGGCGAGCCGCACCACGACCCGAAGGTGCGACAGGGCGTGACCACCGAGCTGATCGGCATCGACGGCATATCCCATTCGCCCTTCAAGTCGCACGAGGAGCTGCGGCGCTACATCTGGCTCGACTCCGGCCTCAACGGCTACCCGCCCCAGCCGGCCGACTGGCTGAGCGTAGCCGACCATCTGGACAGGTACGACAACACCGTTGCGATAAACATCGCCTACATCCTGGGAAACTCCTCGGTGCGCATATGGGGCGTCGGTTGGGGCGCCGAACCCGCGACGGACGCACAGCTCGCGGACATGCGGGCCGTGGTGCGCGAGGCGATGGAGGAGGGCGCATGGGGCCTGTCCACCGGCCTGGATTATCCGCCGGGGGCCTACGCCAGCACCGGCGAGCTTGCCCCGCTGGCGATGGAGTCGGCCCGCATGGGCGGCTTCTACCACACCCACACGCGGGCCAGCCTGAGGGCGAAGGGCCTGCTCGCGCCGTGGGAGGAGGCGCTGGAGATAGGCCGTCGCGGCGAGAGCGCCGTACACCTCACGCACTACCGCCAGGGCGCGCAGGGCGTGGGAAGCCACCTCGACTACCTGGGGCTTGTGGAGGACGCCCGGGACGAGGGCATGGACGTGACTTTCGACTGCTACACCTACCCTTACTCGGGCACCACCGTCACCATCGGGCTGCCCCACTGGGCGAAGGACGGCGGCCCGGAGAGGCTGTTGGCGGCGCTCAACGACGCGGACGACCGCGAGCGGATGAAGCGCGAGATCAGCACCGAGCGGCTGCATAACAACTGGCTGACCAATTTCACGCAGCCGCAGAACAAGATCTACGAGGGCCGCTCCATCGAGGAGATTGCGGAGATGCGCGAGCAAGAGCCGGCGGACGCCCTGTTCGACCTGCTAGCCGAGGAGAACCTGGGCATCTCGACCGTGGGCCTCGGCACCAACGAGCAAACACTGCCGGCGTTCGTGTCGCACCCCCACGGCATGATAGCGAGCGACGCCATACTGTTCGGCGAGTTCCCGAGTCCCCGCACCTACGGCTGCTTCCCCATCGTGCTCGCCGAGTTCGTCCGGGCCGAAAAGCACCTGCGGCTGCCGGAAGCCATTCGCAAGATGACCTCGTTTCCGGCGCAGCGGCTTGGGCTTCCCGACAGGGGGCTGCTGGTGGAGGGCTTCAAGGCGGACATCGTGATATTCGACCCCAAGACGGTGAAGGCGCTCGCCACCAAGCGCAATCCCAAGCAGTTCCCCGTGGGTATCGACTACGTTATCGTCAACGGCCGCGTGGTCATCGACAACGGGAGCAACACGGGCGCGCTGCCGGGCCGCGCGCTGCGCCGGGGCAGGACTTCGACTTAGCCGCCGCGGGGCATCCATTTCCCCCCCGCAGGGTATCGACTCATGCCCCGCGCGGTGCTACACTTGCGGCCCCCCAAGCGCACACGGCTTTGGGGCGTTCCGACGCCTCGAGGTTGCGGTGGGGATCACGCAATCGAGACTTCTTACTATGGCAGACCTATCGGCAACTGAGGTTTGGGCACGCGTTCTCGACGACCTGCAGATACAGGTAACGCGGCCCACCTTCGAGACGTGGCTGAAGCAGACGGCTGGCGTCGCCGTGAGCGACGACGCCTTCGTCGTCGGCGCGCCCAACGCCTTCGTGGCGGAGATGCTCGAACAGCGCATGTCCTCGCTCATCGCCCAGGCGGTCGAGCGCCAGGTCAGGCGCCGCCTCGACGTGCGTATCGAGGTTGGCGGCGCGGCGGCGGGCACTACGCCCTCCGAAAGCGACGATGATGCCGCGTTCGCCCAGCCGGACCCGCCGTCGGGTGCGACAGCCGCGCCCCAGGCCGCGCGCGGCCGGCGCTCGCGGCTGAACCCAAAGTACACCTTCGACTCCTTCATAGTCGGCAAGTCCAACGAGCTCGCCCACGGCGCTGCCCAGGCCGTCGCCGATCGGCCCGGGGCGGTGTACAACCCCCTGGTCATCTACTCGAAGGTCGGCCTGGGCAAGACCCACCTGCTGCACGCCATCGGAAGGCTCGCCGGCCGGAAGGCCGCGACGCTCATCTACACCACCGCGGAGGACTTCACGTCCGAGTACATAAGCGCCATCCGCGAGGGCAAGACGGAGGAGTTCCGCGAGACCTACCGGGCCGCCGACGTGCTGCTGCTCGACGACATCCACTTCCTTATCGGCAAGGAGCAGACCCAGGAAGGCTTCTTCCACACCTTCAACGCGCTGCACATGAGCAACCGCCAGATGGTGATTACGAGCGACCGCCCGGTGACGGCGCTCACGTTGCTGGAGGACCGCATACAGTCCCGCCTGGAAGGCGGGCTGGTGGTGGACATCCAGCCGCCGGGGCTGGAGGAGCGCTCGGCGATACTGCGCGCCAAGGCGGAGGCGCGGGAGCTGAATCTGCATCCGGTGGTGCTGGAGATGCTCGCGGAGCGGGTGCGCAAGAACGTTCGCGAGCTGGAGGGCGTGCTCAACCGCGTGGTAGCCTACGCCGACCTCACCCAGTCCCAGATCACCCCCGAGCTCGCCTCGAGGGCGATGGCGGAGCCGGCGTCACAGGCCTGGAGCGGGCACGCCTCGGAGCAGGCGGTGGTGCGCGCCGTTTCGAGCCACTTCAAGGTGAGCGAGCAGGAGATGAAGGGCCCCAAGCGAGACAAGCTGACCATTCGCGCGCGCCACGTCGCCATGTACCTGCTGCGCGAGGACGCCAAGCTGGGCTCGTCGGCGATAGGGCGCACCCTCGGAGGCAAGAACCACGCCACCGTGCTCCGCGGCTGCCGCACCATCGAGACGCGCCAGAACGTGGACGACACCCTGCGCTACGACATATTCTCCATACGCAGCGCCCTCGAGAGCGCGTAGCCCGTCACCCCCGTGCGGCGACAGCCGGCCGTGGCGGCGGTGTGGCCAGCACCAGCGCGGCGGCCAGCAGGTAGGCGGCGAAGAACGTCCATAGCGCGAACATGTAGCTGCTGGTCTCGTCGAACACGTAGGCCGCGAAGATCGGCCCGCCCACTGTCGCGAGGGTTCTGTTGCATTTAGCGGGGTAATGGTATTTTGCGCAGATATGAGTAGGCACGTTCGATTGATCGGAGAGGGAGGTTGAACGGATGGAGTTTAGCCGTAGGGTTTCCCCCGTTGAGGGAGAGATAACGGCTCGGTTTAGCGTTAGCCCATGCGTTGTCTACGCACTAATGCAAGGGCAACATATCGTCTACATTGGCGAATCCACCAGCCTACCACAACGGGTGAAGCTCCATCAGCGTGATAAGAACTTCAACGCCGTGAATGTCATCTTTGAGGGGAACCAAAATATCTGCTTCCGTATGGAAGCAGAGTATCTATTGGACTACTACGAGGCTCATGGGCAAATGCCCTTATACAATCGTTGCACTGTCAAGGGAATGCGCCGTAGGTTGCACAGACTTGCGGCCAATGGTGGGTTGCGCCGTAGAACGTTAAATCGTCTTCGCGCTGGTGCGATTCCCGCTCCCGCGTCGAACACGACGCTTGCGATGGATTACCTGTTTGAGGCCGAAACAAAATGAGTGATGCTGTTCCACACCTAGGGCTGGTTGCGCGGTTCTGTGCTACTCCCACGAAATGCAACAGAACCGTCGCGAGCAGTTGAAACGGCGGCACGTATCCCCTGGTTGCGCCGAGAAAGCCGCGGCCGAAGTAGTCGGCCCACACGAGCGACTGCACCACCGCCCACGCCCTGCGTATCGAGCCGTACACCACGCCGAACGCGATCGCCTCGAGGTTCGAGTCCGCGCCCATCAGCACCAGCAGGCCCGCGGCGCTCCCCAGCAGCGAGGGCCGTAACGGTCCAGCATGGGGCCGATGATAGGATTTATGAGCAGGTTGATGATCTGCCGGGCTACGATTGGGACAGTAGTCACCGTTCGCGTCCATCCCAGCTCGGTGCTCATCGGCTTGAGGAACTGGCCGAACATCGGCAGCCCGATACCCGCGCCGAGCCAGTTGGCGAAGAACACGCCAGCCACGATGCGCCAGCCGTAGTAGGAGCCGCGCAGCCGCCTCCAGGACCCCGAGACGCCGCGTCCCGCTTGGCTGATGTCTAACAAAGAGTTTACCTAACCACTAAACCCGGAATAAACATTCGGCCCCGGAACATGTGCGTAACTGCCGTGAAATTGTGCATAACTCGGCCAATACTGTGCATAACCCCGTGGATAATCTGCAGCCCAAAAGCCGCGCACACCAGGTCTTGGCCACTGTACAAACGGATTCGCGCGGTTACGCACACCCTGGCATGGTACATTCCACAACCGGCGCCGTAGCCGGGCCTCTATCTTCCCCACACAACGCACGGCCTTATTATTACTGTTACTATTCAAAAAGCATGATAGACAAAGCTACCATAGAAGTTAACAGCGGTAACGGCGGTAACGGCGTCGTGAGCGGGCGGCGGGAGAAGTTCGTACCCCGCGGAGGCCCCGACGGCGGGGATGGCGGCGACGGCGGCAGCGTGTACCTGCGAGCCGAAGTCAACCTGAATACCCTGTCGGGTTTCCGGTACAAGAGAACGTTCTCCGCGGGCCACGGCGGCAACGGCGCCGGCGTGCGCAAGCACGGCAAGCGTGGTAACGACCTGGTGGTCGCCGTCCCCGTCGGCACGCAGGTCTGGGTGGAGGGAGGCGAGGCCCGCTTGGTGGCGGACGTCGCGTCCGAAGGCCAGCGCGTGCTCGTGGCGCAGGGCGGCCGGGGTGGCCGCGGCAACACCCACTTCGTCACGTCGCGCAACCGCTTTCCGCGCTTGGCCGAGGCGGGCGAGCCCAGCCAGAGTGTGCGCCTGCGCCTGGAGCTGAAGCTGCTCGCGGACGTTGGCATCGTTGGTGTGCCGAACGCCGGCAAGTCCAGCCTGCTCGCCGCGTCCACCCGCGCGCGGCCCCGCGTGGCGGACTACCCCTTCACCACCCTGGAGCCTGCCCTGGGCGTGGTCGAACGGCGGCTGGAGAGCTTCGTGCTCGTCGACATCCCCGGCATCATAGACGGCGCGCACATGGGCGCCGGGCTCGGCCACGAGTTCCTGCGTCACGTCGAGCGCACGCGAGTGCTGGTGCACCTCGTGGACGGCTCGCTCGACGAGGCAGTGGCACAGTGGAAGCTCGTGAACGACGAGCTACGGCTGTTCGACGAGCGGCTCTCTGACAAGCCGCAGCTGCTGGCCGTGAATAAGGTGGACCTTCCCGAAGCGCGGGAGCGCCTGGCGGACCTGGCCGAAGAGTTCGCTGCGCTGGACGTGCGGGCGTGGCCGGTGTCGGCGGCAACGGGAGAGGGCGTGGACGACCTGATGGACGCGGCGCTGCGGGCGCTGGCGGAGGAGCGCCCGCGGGAGCGTGAGGATGACGACGACATTCCGGTGCTCAGGCCGCAGCCCCGCCGCACTGCGGTGCGCGTTCACAGGGACGGTGACGACTTCGTGCTCGAAGCGCCCGGCGCTGTGCGGATCGCCCAGGTGCTGAACGAGGACGACTGGCACGCCCGCACGCAGTTCTACGCGTATCTGTCGCGTATCGGGGCGATTCGGGCGCTGGAGGCCGCGGGCGTGGATACGGGCGACACCGTGCGCATAGGCAAGCTCGAATGGGAGTGGGAATAGCGGCCCAAGAGTCCCTTCCCCCTCGATGGGGGAAGGTTAGGATGGGGGTGAGACCGCCAGTGATACCAACCCCCGTCATGTACCGGGTGCGTGGATGATGTTACGAATAGGCGTATTCGGCGGTACGTTCGACCCGGTCCATCTGGGCCACCTCGTCGCCGCGGAAGAGGCGACCGAGCTGCTGGCGCTGGACGAGATGCTGTTCGTGCCCGCGGGGCAGCCGTGGTTCAAAGCCGCCGAGCCGGTGATGGACGCCGCGCACCGGCTGAACATGGTGCGCCTCGCGATCGAGTCCAACCCTCGGTTCCGGGTGTGCGACGTGGAGGTCGCCAGGCCTGGGCCCAGCTACACCGTGGACACGCTGGAGCACCTGCGGGAAAATGCGCAGCCCGGCACGGAGATCTTCCTGGTGCTGGGGTTGGATGCGCTGTCCGAGATGCACCGCTGGCACTGTCCGGCGCGGGTTTTCGAGCTCGCCACGGTCGTGGGCGTCGCACGGCCCGGTGCGGCGTTCGACCCTGCTTTGCTGAGCGATATCTTCCCAAGCGCCGCCGAGCGTGTAATAATGCTCGACATCACGCTGGTGGGCGTCGGCGCGTCAGAGTTGCGCCGCCGCGCCGCCGCTGGGCGGTCGCTGCGGTACCTACTTCCGGACAGCGTAGAGGCGTACATACGCGAGCATGGTCTTTACAAGAGAGGAGAGCATGACTACAGACGCGGTACGAGCCGAGGAGACTCTTGATCTGGCAAAGGAGATTCTTGATCTGGCAAAGCGTAAGGGAGCCCTGAAATTCGGGAAGTTCCAGCTGTCCGCGGGAGGTGTCAGCCCATACTATTTCGACGGACGTCTCGTAACTCTCGATCCAGAGGGTGCGAACTTGGTGTGTGAAGCGATGAAGCCGGTGCTCGTCAAGTGTGGCGCCGAGGCGGTAGCCGGCCCCGAACTAGGCGCTGACCCCATTGTCTCCGCCGTGGCACTTCTTAGCCATAAGTGGGATAAGCCAATATCCGGACTGATAGTGCGCAAAGCGACCAAGGAACACGGCGCGCAGCGCACAATCGAGGGCCCGATGCCTGCTATTGGCTCTCGCAATACTGATGAGGTGATATACAACCCTTGGAGCGTGGCAGTTGTGGACGATACCTGCACCACTGGGGAGAGCCTTTTGCACGCCATCAAGGCGGTCGAGGCCGAGGGCGCCAGAGTCGTCAAGGTGCTGTGCATTCTAGACCGCAATGAGGGCGGCCGCGAAAAACTGGAGAAAGAAGGATACAATCTCGCCGCGCTGCTGGAGGCAGATAAAGAGGGCAAGATTACACCCAGTAGCAGTTGGCTGAGCGCTTTATCCTGTGGCAATGCCAACGCGCTCTATAATGTCGACAAGAGCGTCCTGTCTTACACCAATGGAAGCACGCCCTCTACTACCAGTGTGAGCGCCCACCCCCGTGTAATGGCTAGGGGCAGAGGGGGCAACTGAGTAACATAGGGCGTCCGCCTGTTAAGCTGTTGCGATCCTGGCGGCAGAATCTTCAATTGGACGCTCACGCGCCCCCAGGGTGTAAACCATGAGAATTCTGTTGGTACGACACGGCGTGACCGCCGCCAACGCCGAGGGCCGCCTACAGGGCCACGCCGACGTCGAGCTGTCGGCAGCGGGCGTCGACCAGGCCGAGCGGCTGCACCGCCGCTTCACGGCCGAGGGCCTGCGCCCCACGCACGTCTACTCCAGCCCGCTGCTTCGCACCGCCGAGACCGCGCGCATCGTCTCCCGCTCGTGGGACGTCCCCATAGTCCACTGGGACGATCTGAAGGAGACGGACGTGGGCGCGTTCACGGGCCTCACGATGGTCGAGGCCGCGGTCCGGTATCCGGAGATGACTCGCGCCTTCCTGGCGGGCGACAACTGGGACGCTGTCGAGAACGCCGAGGGCTACCGGCAACGCAACGAGCGAGCGCGGCGGGTGGTCGACCGCGTCATCGCCGATCACGCAGACGGCGACGTGGTGGTGCTGTTCGCCCACGGCGGCATACTGCAATGCATCGTGGCCGCTCTGCTGGGCACGGAGAGGGTGTGGAGCGTGGCCGTCGCCAACACCGCCGTCTTCGAGTTCGAGATCGACCTGGAGCGGTGGCGGCGCGGCAGCGATTTGCAGAACAACAGGCGCTGGCGCATCCTGCGGTTCAACGACGCCGAGCACCTGCGATAGCCGCGCCCTCACCCGCTTGAGGCCGGCCACCCGATTGACGGCCCGCGCGGCAGTCGTGTAACGTAATCATGCGGCACACCCGTCAACCGCAAGGTGCGAGATGAACACACCAGACACTTTCGCCAAAACTTCCGGGGTTCGCGAGTTCTTCGTGTTTCCGGATCCGCCCGAACGCACACCCGAGGATATGACCGGCTTCGAACATCTGGGCATCAACGGCAACGCCTACATGCTGAGGGAGTACCTGGGGAACGCCGAGACCACGCTGGTTGCCGGAGAGCGATACCTCAGCCTGGCGGTGACCTCGGACATGAAGGGGGTGCGCTACCCGGACATGCTGGTGGCGTTCGACGTGGACCCTGCGGCATACAAAGCGCGCAACGCATACGTGGTAGAGGAACAGGGAAAGTCGCCGGAATTCGTGCTGGAGATAGCGTCGCGGAGCACCGGGCGAGTAGACGTAACCGACAAGCGGGTGGACTATTCGTTGTTGGGCATTCGGGAGTATTGGCGCTTCGACGAGACCGGGGAGTACCATGGCGCGCGACTGGCTGGGGACCGGCTTGTTGGAGGTGAGTACGAGCCGATAGAGATAGAGGAAGTCTCCGAGGGGATGTTACGGGGATACAGCGCCGTGCTGAACGTGTACCTGTACTGGCATGAAGGCGAACTGCGCTTCTACGACCCCGCGACGGGCCGACCGCTTCCAACTCTGTCTGGCGAACGCGCCGCGCGCCTTACCGCAGAGGCGCGAGTCCGTGAGCTCGAGGAGCAGCTCCGCCGGCAGGGCGCCGGATAGGCGCGCGCTAGAAGCCGGACACTATCTCGCTGTCCAGGCTCAGCACCTCGAAGTCTTCGCGTCCTGACTCGATGTAGGCGAGCGCTTTCGCCAGCGCCTCGTCGGCGTGCCTGGCGTCGTTGGCCACGCAGACGACGCCGAGCGTGGCAAGCTGCCAGTTGTCGTTGTCGGCGACCTCGGCAATGGCGACGTTGAACCTGCCGCGCACACGCGAGCACAGCGACGCCACCACGCGCCGCTTGCCCTTGAGACTGCGGTTGCCGTGCAGGCGCAACCTGACGGTGCCGACGCCTATGACCATGTCGCCCGTTCCTCCGCCGGCCGCCTACGGCAGCTCGGAGGTCGACAGCGTCGCCACGTAAGGAAGGTTGCGATAGCGGTCCCGGTAATCAAGCCCGTAGCCGACCACGAACTCGTCGGGGATATCGAAACCCACCCAGCGAATCGGCACCGGCACGGTGCGGCGAGCCTTCTTGTCCAGCAGCGCGCACACCTCCAGCGAGGCGGGGCGCTTGAAGCCGAGGTACTTCAACAGGAAGTCGAGCGTCATGCCGCTGTCAACGATGTCCTCAACCACGATCACGTGGCGGCCCGCGACGTCGGTGTCGACGTCCTTGACTATCTTCACGCCGGAGCCGCCCCGGCCGGAGTAGCTCGAAACGGCCATCACCTCCACAACGGTGGGCACGTCCAGCGTGCGCATCAGGTCGGTCATGAAGCAGAGCGCGCCGCGCAGCACGCCTATCAGCACAAGGTCGCGGCCCCGGTACTCCGCCGATATGCGGTCGCCTATCTCGCGCACCCGCCGGTCGAGGTCGGCGGCGGAGAACAGCACGCGGTCGAGGCCTCTTGGTAACGTCGGGGTAAGCCGCGCGGCCGTTCGAGGCGTCGCGGTGGCTACCAGGTCTCGTGTCGGCAGCGCGTCATCGGCAGACAAATCAACCACCCCCTGGCGGCGCTACGGGCGCGCCTCCAAAGACTCTTCCAGGGCAGAACCCCGGACCCTCGCCAGGTGGAAGTATCGCCCGCCCGCCCCCAGCCGTCAAGTGGAGGCAGGTCGCCGTAGCTATTCAGACCTGGCGCCGCCGCTTGACCCTTCCGGGGATGCTGCTCTATGCTAGCGCTTGCTCGCGCGCGAGCACTTTGGCCGATCATCCCATCGAGCACGGAGGAGAACGCCCCATGGCCCAGGACGACGCTGACGCCGGCGTGAACGCCGGGGGACGCCTGCTGAACGAGGTGGAGTCCAAGCGGCTGCTCTCGGAGGCGGGCATCAACACCAACGCCACCGAGCTGGCGCGTAGCCGCGACGAGGCGGTGCTGCTGGCCCGGCAGATAGGCCATCCCGTCGCGCTGAAGATAGCGTCGCCCCACGTCGTGCACAAGAGCGACGCCGGCGGCGTGAAGGTGGGCGTCTCCGGCGACGCCGAGGTGGCGGCGGCCTACGACGATATAGTCGCGGCGATAGCCGCCGCCCAGCCGGGAGCGCGCGTCGACGGCGTGTCGGTGCAGGCCATGGCCGAGCCGGGCGTCGAGGTCATCATCGGCGTGTCGCGGGACCCGCAATTCGGGCCGCTGCTCATGTTCGGGCTCGGCGGAGTGCTCGTCGAGGTGCTGGGCGACGTCTCGTTCCGAGTCGCGCCGCTCACCGAGCGCGACGCCGCCGAGATGGTGCGCGAGATAAAGGGCTACCCGATTCTGCGGGGCCACCGCGGCAGCCCGCCCGCCGACCTCGACGCAATCGAGCGCGCCCTGCTCGACCTGTCCCGATTCGTGGACGCCCGCCCCGACGTGGGCGAGGTCGACCTCAACCCCATCATCGCGCACACGGAGGGTCTCACCGCCGTGGACGCGCGGGTGGTGCTGGTCTAGCGCTGCCGCTCCGCGCCTTAGCGACGTAGCCGTAGGGGCTGGTTTCAAACCTGCCCGTTGTACTCCACATCGGCCGCCCTCGCGGACTGACGACAATTTGTAACTATCGGAGCCGACTATGAGCATCGACGTACAGAAGATGGACCGCGCCCTCAATCCCTCCACGGTCGCCGTCGTTGGCGACAAGCAGATCACCGGCTACATGTGGCTGAAGAACATGAGCACCTTCAACGGCCCGGTATACTCGGTGCAGATCGACCCCAACGACATCCCCGGCATCGAGGCGATGGGCATACCCAACTACAGCAGCCTTTCCGAGATACCGGGCGACGTGGACTACGTGCTGGTCGCGGTGCCCCGCAGGGTGGCCCCGTTCGTGCTCAAGGACGCCATAGACAAGGGTGTCGGCGGCGTGGGCATGTTCACGTCGGGCTTCGCCGAGACCGGCAGCGACGAGGGCATCGAGCTCCAGGAGCGCGTGACGCAGATGGCGCGCGACGCCGGACTGGTGCTGCTCGGCCCCAACTGCATGGGACTGTTCAACGCCGAGCTGGGCGTCCGATTCGGGCAGGACCAGGTCGCCGGCGAGGGCGGCCCGGTGGTCTTCCTGTCCCAGAGCGGCGGCCACGGCGGGGCGTTCTCGGTGGCGGCGCAGTCCAGCGGCGTGAAGCTCAACAAGGTGGTCAGCTTCGGCAACGGCGTGGTGCTCGAGAACGCCGACTGGCTGGAGTACTTCGCGCAGGACGAGGCCACCGGCTTCATCGCAATGTACGTGGAGAGCGTGCGGGACGGGCGCCGCTTCTTTCGGCTGCTGAAGGAGACCTGCCAGGTCAAGCCCGTCGTCATCTGGAAGGGCGGACAGACCGCGGAGGGCAAGCGGGCCACGTCGTCGCACACGGGCGCTATCGCCGAGTCCATGGACACCTGGGACGTGGTGATAAGGCAGGCAGGAGCCATACGCGCCGACTCGATGACGGAGACCGTGGACATACTCAAGGCGCTCACGACGTTCGCCCCGTTCACAGGCGACGGCATAGGGCTGACCGGCGGCTCCGGCGGGCAGTCGGTGTCGATGTCCGATGCCTTCAGCAAGGCCGGGCTGCGGGTGCCCATGCTCACGCAGGGGTCTTTCGACCGGCTGGAGGAGTTTTTCCAGGTGATAGGCGCGAGCTACCTGAACCCGGTGGACATGGGCGGCATGAACCGTCCGATGATGGAATCGATAGTGGACATACTGTCCGGCGACGCCAACGTGGACGTGGTGGTGATGCAGCTCAGCCCGCGGGAGCTCCAGCGCTCGGCCGAGCGCGGCGCGGCGCACGTGGCGGCGCTCACTCGCGCGCGGGAGGAGACGGGCAAGCCGGTGGCCGCGGTGCTGTTCTCGCCCGACCCCTACGGCGACGGCGAGGCGCTCAAGGAGCTGGACCTGCAGCTGCAGTCGGCAGGCATCCCAAGCTACCCCAGCTACGAGCGAGCGGCGTTCTCGATAAAGAAGGTGGTGGACTACTACCGGCGGCGGGATGGGTGAGGGGGCTGACTGACCTTGCGTGTCACCTAAGTGCGAAAATGGGGACACGGTGACAGTCAGCCGCGAGCAAACTGGAGACGGCCATGTTGATCAAGGGAGTGAGAGCCAGGTACTCGAAGGGGTCCCTCGTCCCTTTGCAGGGGTTGAACATCAAAGAAGGCGATGTCGTGACCATAAGCATCGAGGTCGAGGAGCCGGAAGGCCGCGCCGCGCGCATAGAGCGTGGCCGAGAGGCTATGAAGAGAGCGGCCGGCGGCTGGAAGGGCCAGCACGACGACCATCATGAACTGATACGCGAAATCTACCAGGCGCGGGTGGATGGCAGCAGGCAGAGCGGGTGTTGCAGACCTTGATTCGCTATCTGGTAGATACCGACTGATTGGGAGGACGCAGAGCGTCTAGGTCGCCGGCCTCCATTGATGGGATGTCCTGGCTCCACGTCAGCCGGACTAAGCAGGACTCCAGGAAGTCTCGGAGTGATTCATTCTGGTCCGCCCAAGGGCCTTCTACGACTAAGTGGCCGCGAATAGTCCGTGAGGTAGTGTTGCTGTCCATCCATATGTAGTGAAGTACCTGCCCTAGCCCCGTCCTCACCTGATGGACGAGCGATTCCGGTGACGTGGACTTCACCTCAAAGTAAATGTCGGCATCGGTGGCCTCCACAATACAGTCAACGAGTCCATTGTACTTTGGGAGGAAGCCAATTCGCTTTAGTCGAGCCCTTAGCTGATCCAATATTTCTTGATGCCGGGAAGTGTTGGGAGTATGTCCTGCCGCTGCTACATCCTCATTTATGCCCCGTTGAACCGCCTCCCGTGTCAGTATGTGGCGCCGACGGGGGACTGTGGGGCTAGACGCCAGGATTTGGCCTAAGGCCTGTCGCGCGGCATTCTGGTAGACCGGAGCCGGACCTGGCAATTGTGAAGTCACATAGTTGTGACGCAGGAACGACTCCGCAATTTCTAAGTCGGGCCTCGGGTCACCGTCCCGTCTTGCGCGGGCGACATTTGTCCTAACTTGCTGACCAATGGCATCCCAGCGAACAGGAACCGACGAAGAGAAATCATGAGAACCGCACGCCCCTGCTAGCTGCTGGGCTGATTCCCGGTCTAGGCACCGTGCTTCGTAGCGAGATGGCGTACTAGTGGTGCTAGGTAGCCCGATCGAAACGGCATCTGAGAAATTGTCAAAGAAGACCGCCGAGCGAGGGCCACCTATTTGCAAGTCTATACGATGGCGAAATGTGTCAAGAGACACGTCAAGGACAGACAGGCGTGCCAACAACTTGCCGGACTCGCCTTCTGTGAGAACATAGATGTCATCCCCTGCTCGGATGCACTGTCCATCTCCAGACGCTGAGATATGGACACCGCCTTCCGCTTTCCATTTCTCATTCACGCCGGATATGAGTCGAAATGGCATTCCTTTGGTACCCCCATACCTCTATGTAGAAGGTGGCATACCCAAAGTCCGTTTCAGCAGTTCGATCATCTGAGCTCGTCCAGGTTTCCCAATCTCCTCTAGCACTTCTTCTGACACCTGCATCTTCGTCATAGTGTGGTCGAACAGATCTTCCTCTATGGTGTTCTTTGCAACAAGGAACCAATATCTGCAGTCCCTAGTCTGGCCTGTCCGATTGATCCTGGCCATACTCTGTGTGCAATTCCTCGACACATCATCCAGAGACTCGTAGATCGCATTACTCGCTGCTGTCAGGTCGATTGAACTTGCGCCTACCTGGATTGTTGCTACGAGCAGCCGACACTGTGGCTGTGTGAGATCGGCCGGCGAACCTTCACCTCCCCCTATCATGAGCGCAGCACCGTAGGCATCCTTATACCTGTCGCGCAGCATGAACGCCGTATCCCGGAACCTGGTCCATACAACGGCCTTTTGATTAGGGTCACTCAATATAGTATTGAGAAGACTATCTAATCGGAGCCACTTGGCGGGGGGGTCAAAGACGGGGCTAGGCAGACTGCGATGACCTGGGTCGGAGCATAGGCGCAGCAAGGTCATTCGTCGGGACATGACATGCCCAAGCTCCCTTGCATAAGTCTTGTCGTCCATCAATTCCAGTTCCGACAAGAGCTCTCTGGCAAGCTGGTCATACTCATACCTTTGCGGTGGCGAAAGGTCGACGTAGACTGGCGTAGCGACCTCCGGCATCTTTCTGGGATTTTCGCGTTGTAGGTAATGGAATCCTTTTTCCAGTTCGTGTACCACAACCAAAGCGTCTTGGGTACGGTCTCCCGTCAGTGGCAGTCCGACAGGATATCCTGACAAAACAGATAGCTGATGCTGGTAATCAGAAGGGGAATTGGGTGCTGGAGTCCCGGATGCAATCCAACACCTGCCGCATTCTTGTCGGATTGTCATTGCTGCCCTTGAGCGCTGGGCCACCGGGTTCTTGATAAGGTCGCTCTCGTCGAAGATTATAATGGGGCGTTCTACTCCTTCATTGCGTTGTGCCCACGACCGGATCGGATATTGGTCACTCGCTAGTTGGCCGTAGTGTACAATCAGCCATCTTGGATTGGACTGATAAACTGCCAAGCGCTGTGGCTTGTTCCCCGAAACTGCCGCCACCTGGTTTTCAACTTGACCACCTGGCAGCCACAGTGCTAACTCCTTCGTCCATGGTGTCTTTATTGCCAAGGGTCGTTCAGCTACAACGAGTACGCCCTTCACGACCTCTCTCGACAGCAGTTCGTGGGCCGCCGCGATCATTGCTCCCGTCTTGCCCGAACCCGGCTTCCAAAAAAGCGCAAATCGCCGCACATCCGGAGCTGACATTAGTGATGCAGCTTCCTGTTGTTCCTCAAAGGGCTTCAGCTCGAGACTTGCGGCGGATTTCAAGCCGTGGTGATGTCTTGAAGTCTGACCCTCAACGACTTCTTTGAGCCTGTTGTCTTCCTGGATGTGCGCCAGTCTCTCGAGGGCCCTAGCATCCCATAGGGGCGAAAACTGCTCCAGCGCAACCACAAGTTGCTGTATATGCGCGGAGCCCAATACCCATTGCCCCTTTGATGAGACCGTGGAGAATTGGATCCTAGAACTTCTGAGGGCCCCTTGTACGACCCTCGGCGAAAGACCGTCTCCAGGTTCCAATCGCACGTCGATGGTCTCTCGTCTTAAATTCAGGCTAACCTTCATTCGGCTGCGTTAGTCTCCTTCGTTTCACTCGTGGAAACTGTGGCTTGGGCTATGATCCGTTGCAAAGCGCTCTCCAAGCGTGACCTCAAAGTAGGAGGGACCTTCGCTAGTTCCACAGATGTCAGATTGTCGATTGATTCGATTATCGCTTCTAAACGCCTCTCCACCGTCAGATTCCTGGTAGCCTCTTCACGGCCAGCTTCAGCTGTGGCACGATCGAAATTCGCCCGAAGGCCGGTGCCGGACAGGCCCTCTCCGCCCAAGAAAATCTCAGTTGCCTGGGGGTTTCGATAAATCTCATCGAGTCGACGCACAGAAGCAAAGCTGGGGAATAGTTCACCCTGTATTCCACGAAACAGAAGCTCCTTGAACTCAGGCTCTGAGAACACGTTCTTGTTCCGATACGTGTCGTTAGCTTGGCGAAAATACTGAAAGCTCCTGTTTATTTTCGCCTCTAGGTCGTCTTCATTTTCTTCGTCACTGTAGTCTGCTCTGAACTCTTCGATGAGCAGCCAAGTGTTAATCCGGTTCCGAATCTCCGTGGTGCCAAACCGAGGAAATTCTCGCCGTACTCTTTGCCTAATCACCAGCTCTGATTCGTGAGGGAATTGGCTAGACAACTCCTGGAACCTGCGGTATATGCGGCCGTTGGTGACTACTTGAGGCCATTCTCTCTTGAGTGATTCAGCATAATTTTCTTGAATGATTATTGACTGCTTGTGAGCATCTGGCGCTCCTTCTGGAAGTATAAACATTGGAACGCGCCCAAGCAGTTGGTGTTGTTCAACGGTGGCCCCTCCCATATCGGATAGGGCCCACATCACAGCGTATTTTCTGCGGTTACCGTCAATCAGCGTTCCATCCCACGTCACGATTATGGGTTCCCGCACTCCGTTTCGTTTGACGTCCTCACCAAGGTCTCGAAGAGCGAAGCTCCCATCATCATAAGTGAGCATCAGTTCAAGCATTTCCTCGTCGTCGGGAAATGCATCAATCGACATGTGGCGAGCATTCCTCCATCGATTCAGAATCATGCCGACTCGCGGGTTTTCTACCCAACCTTTGATTTGGCTCGCGTCACCTTCCGACCTGTATAGGGGAATTTGAACACCGTTGAAATGCCTTGTCTCAAGCCGCCAGACAGCATCGTGCAGAACAAAGCCCGGCCTGTCACTACTCATCTAATCACCTCCCAATTGGCGCAATTGGCATGCGCCTATTCGATCCCCGGCGAGAACGGCCTGATATGCCCCTTAGGTACTCGGATTCTGACTGGGACGAAGTCGGGGCTGTCATTGATCATCGCGTACGCCGCCCCAGTGCTACTCTGCCCGGTGAACTCCTCGGATTCAGTATAGAGGAGCTAGGCCCGTGTCGCTACAAGGAGGGGTCACATGGGAATCTATCAGGCCATGTGCGCCAATATTGCATATGCAATGCATATCTATTGCATACTTCGCGGGACCTCTGTAGAATGCCACACTAGGAGCATTCCCACCCTTTCTTGGAGTGAGCATGGTGCCGCTATGAACGGGAACCTCAGGCGCCTTCGGGAAGCGATGGCCCTATCCAGACGTGAACTGGCCAAGCGCTCACGGGTCGACGAAAGCACGATCTATCGCGCCGAGCACGGACTGACCACCTTACGTCCGAGTACGATCCAAAAGTTAGTGAGGGTACTTGAAGTCTCGCCTACTGAGATCACTCGCGCGGACGTTAAAGCAGATGAAGATGGCAGGAGGCGGGAGTAATGACAAAGCCGACAGTCATCTCGCTGTTCACGGGTGGCATGGGTCTTGATCTAGGGTTCGAGGATCAAGGATTCGCTGTCAAGGTCGCCTTGGACAATGACGCTGCTGTCGAGGCTACGATTCGCACCAACGGTCGTTCCTTCCCGGTCGTGACCGGCAATGTCTCTGACGTAACCACCGCTGACCTCCTCAAATCAGCGGGCCTTCCAGTCGGCGGAGCCACAGTAGTGAACGGGGCGCCACCATGTGAGCCCTTCAGCACGGCGGGTGCCAGGAATGGCTTCCGCGATCACCGTGCCGGTGCAGTGCACTCATTCATTCGTATCGTTCGCGAGGCGCGACCTGAATACTTCGCATTTGAAGAAGTCCCAGGATTTCTTAGAGCCGCTAAACAGCATATGTCCTTTTACAAGCGTTCCAGAATGCGAGATGACGAAATCGATCCCGACTTCAGATTGGGGTCGGCCTTTGACGAAGTGATGCAGGAATTCCAGAACCTTGAATACCGCCTCAGCTTTGATCCCGAGAATCCCAAAGCGTCGCTCCTCAACTCTGCGGACTATGGGGTCCCGCAGAAACGTATCCGGTTCGTGCTTCTCGGGGCACGGGAAGGTCCAGCGATAGAGCTCCCCAACGCTTCTCACGGCGCTCCGGACTCGAAAGAAGTCAAAGAAGGTGCCAAGAAGCCGTGGGCCACACTCAGGGATGCACTGAAGGGTCTGGACACTGATGGTGATAAGTACGTCAGCTTTCCCGAGAAGTGGGGTCAGTACCTCCACTTGATTCCAGAAGGAGGGTGCTGGCGCAATCTGCCGGAACATCTGCACGCGGTTGTCCTGGGGGGAGCGTACGATGATGGTACGGATCCAATGACCGCAGGGATGAAGGGTGGCAGGACAGGTTACTTGCGTAGGCTGTCATGGGACAAGCCAGCCCCCACATTGGTAGACCGTCCGACAAACAAGGCCAATTGTCTGTGTCATCCGGACGAAACTCGACCTCTATCGGTCAAAGAGTACGCGAGAATCCAGGGATTCGGGGACGACTGGATATTCTCGGGGGCACTTTCCCAACGGTACCGCCTGATCGGCCAAGCCACACCGGTCCGACTGGCGGCCGCTATCGCCGCTAGGATACTTGAACACCGTATCGGCAACTCACGCAGTAATGGAAGCACTCGAACAACCGGAGACGGAGATGCGTCTTCCCAACTGGAGCTACCAAGAGAGCTCGTCCTTCGCTAACCGAGTGCTTCAATGGGGGGGCCAGAACTTCAGCGATTTCCCGTGGCGTCTGAACCGGTCGCCTTATGAGATCCTCATAGCCGAATTACTTCTGAAACGAACTACTGCAACTGCCGCTGCAAGAGTTTACGAGGGATTCCTCAAAAAGTTTCCCTCCCTGCAAGACGTTGCATTGGCTCCCGACGAAGAGTTGGTCAGGGCGCTCTCTAGTGTAGGACTCCAGCACCAGAGAGCCCGTTCCATTAGGCACCTAGCCGGCTGGCTCCTGTCTAAGCACGAGGGCAACATTCCCAACGATCTGGAGAGCCTGCTGGAAGTACCAGGGTTGGGCGACTACAGTGCTACCGCAATTCTGTCCTTCGGGTACGGTGTCCCGGCAGCTGTCCTGGACACAAATGTTGAACGTATCCTGCTTCGGGTATTTGGAACCGCTCTGCCGTCTCGTCCTTCCAAGACTATGCTGCGTGAGGTTGCGCAGAAACTACTGCCACAGGAGACACACCGATACTACAACTACGGCCTCTTGGATCTGGGACGACTGATATGCAAGTACGCCGATCCCAAATGTGGAGAATGCCCCCTTAACCCAGTCTGCGACTTCTACAACAGATCAAGTGGGAAGGTTGCTCACCAGGTGGGGAGAGACAATATGGCGGCCCTCCCAAGTAAGCTTAGGACGATTCGGCGCAATCGCGGGTTGAGTCTTAAGCGGCTCGCTGAGATCGCCAAGGTGTCAAAGCTCACGGTAATCCGCATTGAGACTGGTAGGACATCGCCGCGCCAGGAGACGTTAGAAAAACTTGGAAAAGCTCTCCAAGTTCGCCCAGAGGAGTTATCGCCCTAAGGTCCCTGCCCAATGCTCTGTAGAGACTTTGCCCTTCCAGATTTTCCCACCACAAAGGACCTCCCCGCCGGCGTTACGCGCGTCGCGCGCACGGGCTATAATGGTACCCGTGTCATGAGAGAACTCGCCCGCGAACTTATCGAGACCGCCATTCTCGCGCTGCTGATCTTTCTCGCGCTGCAGTTCAGCATCCAGAACTTTCGCGTCCAAGGCTCCAGCATGGAGCCGACCCTCTGGGAGGGCCAGTACATCATCGTCAACCGCCTCACCTACCTCAACTTCGCCTACGATCACCTGGAAGCGCTGCTGCCCGTCGTCGACTTGCGGACCGACGATGGGGCCGTGTTCCCGCTGCAGCCTCCCGAGCGCGGGGACGTCGCCATTTTCCGCTATCCCGAAGACCCCTCGCTCGACTTCGTGAAGCGTGTGATAGGCCTGCCCGGCGACACGGTGGCGATCGAGCACGGCCAGGTCTTCGTCAACGGCGCCGCCCTCGACGAACCCTACGTCCTGAACCCCGACTACCGTGACATGGAGGCCCGGCTCATCCCCGGCGGCTCCTACTTCGTTCTTGGCGACAACCGGCGCCGGAGCGATGACTCGCGCGACTGGGGCAACGTGCCCGCTGAGAACTTCGTCGGCAGGGCCTGGGTCATATACTGGCCATTCGGCAGCTTCGCCACCCTCGGCGCGGAAGGCTGAGTGCGACCGTGAAGCTGCACCTGGTAGACGGCACCTACGAGCTGTTCCGTGCGCACTTCGGTGTGCCCGCGCAGCTCGCGCCCGACGGCCGCCCGGTCGCCGCGGTCCGCGGGCTGATCCAGACGCTGCTCGCCCTGCTGAGGCAGGACGACGTGAGCCACGTCGCCGTGGCCTTCGACCACGTGATACCCTCGTTTCGCAACGAGCTGTTCGACGGCTACAAGACCGGCGAGGACGCGCCCGCGGACGTGCTGGCGCAGTTTGAGCTGGCGGAGCGCGCCGCCTCCGCCCTCGGCCTGGTGGTGTGGCCCATGGTCGAGTTTGAGGCGGACGATGTCATAGCCGCCGCGGCAGCCAGGTGGGCGGACGCCCCCGGCGTGGACCAGGTGGTGATGTGCTCGCCGGACAAGGACCTTGCACAGATGGTTCGCGGCGACGACGTGGTGGGCCTGGACCGGCGCAGGAGGCAGACGATGGACGAGGCCGCCGTGCGCGAGAAGTTCGGCGTGGCCCCCGCGTCCATTCCCGACTACCTCGCCCTCGTTGGCGACGCCGCCGACGGCATCCCCGGCATCCCGCGTTGGGGCGCCAAGTCCGCCGCCACCATGCTGTCGCGCTACGAGTACATCGAGCGCATCCCGCCCGATCCGGCCGATTGGGACGTGAAGGTGCGCGGCGCCGCCGCCATGGCCGGGACGCTGGCGGAGCGCCGTGAAGACGCCATGCTCTACAAACGGCTCGCCACGCTGCGCCTGGACGTGCCCATCCGCGAGACGCTCGACGAGCTGCTGTGGCGCGGTGTTCGGCGCGATGAGTACACAGCTCTGTGCGACGAGTTGGGTTTCGTCGCCCTAGCCTCTCAACCACATCGCTGGTATGATTAGTTGCCCGACTTTCGTGCCAATGGCGGATTCACGACGCATCTGAAACGAGTTGGCATGAGTCTCTGGTGAGCACAGGAATGGAGTTCGAAGAGCTTTTGTGAGGTCGTCTATGCAATACTCGGTAGTCGTGCACGAAGCCGAAGAAGACGGTTTCTGGGTGGACGTACCGGCGTTGCCGGGCTGCTACTCCCAAGGCGAATCGGTGGAGGAAACCCTGGGAAACGTTAGGGAGGCCATAGGGAATCGGATGGTTAGGATTCGCGAATGAAAATGCTCGTTCTTGGCGGGAGCCGCTTCATAGGGCTGCACCTGGTGCGGCTGCTGCACTCGCGCGGCCACGACGTGACAGTGCTGAACAGGGGCCGCACCGAGGCGGACCTGCCGGAGGGCGTGGCCCGCATCTCCGCGGACCGCGACGACGCGGGGGCGCAGGCGACGGCGCTGGCCGGCGCGGACTACGACGTGGCCTTCGACATATCCGCCTACACCACGCAGCAGCTCGAGCCGGCAATCGAGGCGCTGTCCGGAAACGTGGGACGCTTCGTGTTTTGCAGCACGACCTCGGTGTACGCGCCCAGCGACACCATCCCCATATGGGAGCACTTCCCTCTCGACCGCGCGCCAGACGCGAGCAAGTACGCCCGTGACAAGATCGAGTGCGAGGACCTGCTCGCCGACGCGCACGCGGGCGGATTCCCCATGACCATACTCAGGCCGCCATACGTGTACGGCCCGGACAACTACATCGCGGCGCGGGAGTTCAGCTACTTCGCGCGGCTCAGCCGGGGCCGCCGCGTTATCATACCCGGCGACGGCCTCACCCCCATCCACCCCGTTCACGTGGACGACCTGGCCGAGGCATTCGCGGCCGCCGCCGAATCGGACGCCGCTCTGGGCGGCGCCTACACCATCTGCAGCCCCGACGCCATCACCGCCAACGGCTACGTGCGGGCCATAGCGGACGCCGTGGGCGTAGACGCCGACGTGGTGCACGTGGAGCCGCGCGACTACGACTCCCTGGGCGAGCAGATATTCCCCTTCGAGTGGCAGGCCGCCCGTGTGTACACTACCGCCAACGCCTTGGCCGACCTCGACTGGGCGCCTCGCTACCACATGCGCGACGGCCTGGCTATGACCTACGAGTGGTGGGTCCAGCAGGGACAGGACGGACAAGACTGGGACTTTTCCAATGAGGACGAAGCCCTGGCCAGACTGGGCCTGGGTGGCCCCCAGCCCGCATGACGCTACGCCGGCACACACGGACACCTCTGCGCCCGCACCGGCTCGCCGCCCTCGTACTCGCACTTTCGGCGCTCGCTGTGTTCGTGTTCGCGGCTTGCGGCGGAGAGGTCAGCATCGAGCGGCAGGCGGCCGACACCCCCACGCCCACCGCCGCGCCGCCCGATCCGACGGCCACGGTGCTGCCCGAGACCCGCACCGTGCGCGACGACACCGGGCGCGAGGTCGAGATACCCTACAGGCCGCAGAACATGGCCGTCACCAACGCCTGGATGGTGGAGCTGCTGATGTCCTGCGGCTACACGCCCGCGGCGCGGCCGCAGATCCCGTTCGAGTTCGTCTTCCCGCCGGAGGCGTTCGACATTCCCGTCGTGACCATCTCGCACTCGGCGGGCCCCAACATGGAGGAACTGGCGGCAGTGCGGCCCGACCTGGTGCTGGCGACGCCCATGTACGCGCGCTTCGGCCCGCCCATCGAGCAGGCCCTCGGCGTGCCGGTGCTCGTGTACGACCTGGCCTCGGTGGACGACATCCTGGACAAGATGAGTGAGTTGGGCGAGCTGGCCGGCTGCACGGAGGGGGCGGAGGAGGCCGCGGCTGACCTGCGCCGGCGCATGGACTCGCAGCGGCAGGACCTGCCCGCGCAGGGTCCAAAGGTGCTCGCGCTGTTCGGCTCCACCGAGGGCTTGCTGGCGTTCACTTCGGTGTCCTACCTCGGCGACATGGTGGAGCTGATGGGCGGGCAGCTGGTTGCGGCCAAGGGGCCGCCCTTCATTCACCAGGGCCAGCCCGACTCCGCGTTCACGCCTTTCAGCCTGGAGACCGTGGTCGAGCAGGACCCGGACGTGGTGCTTCTCGTGCGGCACGCCAACCCCACCGATGCCCGCGAGGAGGCCCTGGAGGAGCTGTTCGCCAGTCCCGCGTGGCAGGGGTTGCGCGCCCTGGAGGACGGCCGCCTTCACGAGCTGTCCGAATGGCTCTACCTGCGCTATCCCGGCCCTCGCGTCGCCTGGGCGCTGCAGGAGTTGCGCGCCCTGATGTACCCGTTGGAGCAGAGGTAGCGGATTGGGCTCGGCCGGTACCGCGCCCACCGTCGCGGCGCCCGCGGTGCCGATGTGGAGGCGCGAGAACATCAGAAGGGCCCTGACGCTTGCCGCCGGGCTGTGCGCGCTCACCGTGGGTCTGTTGGCGTCGTTTGCCCTGGGCGCCGTGTACGTCAGCCCCGCCGACGTGGTGGATGCGATTTTTGGCGAGTCCGACCGCGTAAGCCGCCAGATTGTGTGGAACCTGCGCATACCGCGCTCGCTTCTCGCCTGCCTCGTGGGAGCCAACCTCGCCGTGGCCGGCGCGCTGCTTCAGGGCATAATGCGCAACCCGCTGGCCGCGCCGACCACCGTTGGCGTCTCCTCCGGCGCGGGACTCGCGGCGACCGCCGTGCTCATTCTCGCCCCGGGGCTTCCGGCGTACCTGCCGCTGCTCGCCTTCTCCGGCGGCATGACCGCGGCCGTGGCCGTCTACCTGCTGTCGTGGCAGCCCGCGCTGGGCACCTCCCCCGTGCGCATGATCCTGGCGGGCGTGGCGGTCACCACCATGCTCGGTGCGCTGACCATGGGGCTGATGACGGCGTTCAGCGACCGCGTGCAGCCGGTGGTGCTCTGGATGGCCGGCAACCTCGTGGCGCGGAGCTGGAACCACTTCGGCCTGGTGTGGCCGTACAGCCTGCTGGGCCTGCTGGGGGCGCTGCTGCTGGTGCGCCATCTCAACGTGATGCAGCTCGGCGACGAGACCGCTCGCGGCCTGGGCGTGCCGGTCGAGAGGGTGCGGTTCATCGCAATGGCCATAGCGTCGCTGCTCGCAGCGTCGGCGGTCAGCGTGGCCGGACTGGTGGGATTCGTGGGCCTCATGGTGCCCCACGTCATGCGGCTGCTGGGCGGTCACAACCACGCCTACGTCGTGGCGGCGTCGGCGGTGGGAGGCGCGACGCTGCTGGTGTGGGCCGACCTTGCCGCGCGGCTAGTGGTCGCGCCCTTGGAGGTGCCGGTCGGCATCCTGACGGCGCTGATCGGCGGCCCATTCTTCATCTTCCTGTTGTACAAGCGCCGGTTCATAGGCGGCAGGGGCGTCTAGCGGGCCGCGGCGCTGCTTGGCACCGATAGCCGCAGAGGACTGTTCCAAACCCGTACTGGAGGGAATGAGGAGGGTATGACGGGGACGCCACCACACATAGGCGCAGAGGGGCTGGAGCTCGCCTACGACGGCAAGCCGGCCCTCGCGGGAGTCGATCTGCACGTCGCCAAGGGCGAGATGGTCGGCATCATAGGGCGCAACGGCTCCGGCAAGTCCACGCTACTCAAACTCATCGGAAGGCTGCTCTCGCCCGGTGGGGGCGCCGTGCACCTCGACGGCAAGTCACTGGCGTCTCTGTCCATGGGCGAGCTGGCCCGGAACATGTCTATGCTTCCGCAGGCGCCCGTTCCACCGGCCGAGCTGACGGTGCGGGAGCTTGTGGGCTACGGACGCTATCCGCACGTGCCTTGGCTGAGGCGTTTCGGTGGGCAGGATCGCGCCGTAATCGAGCGCTCCATCGAGTCGTGCCGGCTGGAGGAGTTGGCCGGCCGCCGGCTGGACAGCCTGTCGGGTGGCGAGCGGCAGAAGGCGTGGGTTGCCATGGCGCTGGCGCAGCAGCCGCGGGTGATGCTGCTGGACGAGCCGGTGACGTTTCTCGACCTGGGCCAACAGCTCGAGGTGATGGACCTGATCCGCCGGCTCAACCGTGACGAAGGGATAACGGTGGTCGCGGTGATGCACGACCTGAACCTGGCGGCGCGCTACTGCGAGCGGCTGGTGGCGCTGAAGAAGGGTAGGATACACGCCGACGGTCCAACGGACGAGGTGATGAGCCCCGGCGTGCTGCGGGAGGTGTTCGGCATAGAGGCGCGCATCGGCCGGGACCCGGTCACCGGCCGGCCAGTATGCTACCCGTACCTGTAGGGGGCGTTTCTCTCCAAGCCTTCCACCTGCGTTGCCGGGGAGCTAGAAGCCGCGATTTATTTCTTTTCAGGGCGGCCCGATTTGGGAACCGGACATCAGCAGGTCATCGAATCTCAGACTGAATCCTTTGGGTATCTGATTTGGGATCTGTTTGGACGAGGCTGACAGCTTGAATGCCTTCTTGGTTAAGGGTGGTGTCAGAAGGGCTATTGGCCTATCAAGAAAGAACAACCGCGCCTCAAAATTGGAGAAGCCCTCATTGTCGGCGCGTTCTCGTAGCATACACAACCCACTTCGCCATCGGTTGAGATGTTCGGGGGTAAGCGCCTCCCCGACATCTTCTGTGTCAGCAAGTCTCTGTGTCTTGGCATCCAGGACACGGCTGATCATCGATATTCCGGTGTTTGTTCCTTGCTGAGTAAAGTAGGGAGCGAAGTACAGCGGTGCCTTCTTGTCCTTGGGGCTGGTAACGTACATCCAGCCCTCCCTGAAGATCTTTGCATTGAGAGGGTTCACATCCTGTACGAGAATTTCGGCATCGTAATAGCCCATGTCGTAGTCTCTCCTGACGAAGCGGACGAACTCGTCAAGCAGGTATCGTGAATCAACTGAGTCTTTTGAGTACCTGTGGCCCAGGACAACTTCAATGACCTGATGCCATTGCACGTTGGCGAAGTGTATTCCCTGTTCCGAAAGCAGCGAGCGGATATGCTCGGTTCCCGCAGTCGGCAATTCAACCTGAGTGAGGGCTACCGCCGCACGTGTCGCGTATTGATCCCAAGGATCGTGTTCCGCTGGTGACTCTTTCCGATGTACAGTCGCATAGTGCTGGCAACTGGACCACCCCGCCCCCGCGTCCTACGCCCGCGCCAGCACCGCGTACTCGGACGGGCGGCGGTCCGCTGTCTTGCGGGGCGTGGTTATCTCTTCCAGGTCTACGGTTGCCGTTACCAGCTCATCCCCGTCTGACGCTGCCCGCGCGAGGACTTCTCCAGACGGCCCGGCAATAAAGCTGCCGCCTATGAACCGCACGCCGTTCTCCACGCCGCCCTTGCCCACGCCTATGGCAAAGCAGCCGTTGTAGTAGGCCGCCGACCTGATGCACATGTCCGAGGCGTCTACTCCCTTCTCCACGTCACCGTCGAAGGCGGGGGTGTTGTAGGGGGTGCATATGATCTCGGCCCCGTTGACGCCCAGCGCTCTGAAGCTTTCGGGAAACCGGCGGTCGTAGCAAATCTGGACTCCGACCCTGGCCTTGCCCGTATCTACGACGGGAAAGCCCAGATCGCCGGGGGTGAAGTAGCGTTTCTCGAGGATGTCGTTGCCCTCGCCACTGGGCTCCATCGTGCCAGGTATGTGCACCTTGCGGTAGGTGCCCACGACCTCGCCGTTCTCGCCCACTATGGCGGAGCTGTTGAAGTACTGGGCGCCGTCTTTCTCCGCGTAGGGCAGCACAAAGCTGATCTTCGCATCTTTCGCGGCCTTGAAAATGGGCTTCGTCAGCGGAGACGGCAACTCGGACTCGAAGTACTCCTCCACCGAATCCCTGACCACAGTGCAGAAGTACTCGGTCAGGGCAAGCTCGGGGAAGCAGAGGAAGTCCACCTGCGCGGACTTCGCCTCCGCGAGCAGTCCCACCATTCGCTCGACGGTCTCTCCCCTGGTCCCGGAAGCGGGGCCCATCTGGGCCGCGGCAATCGTAAGCTCTCTAGTCATGGATCTCCCCTCAATATGGCTTCACGCGCCCAAGTCGGCGCTAGTCCTCGATGATGTGCGGCACTGCGGAGCCGGACTTGTTCCGGTTCGCTACGCAGGCTGCCGCTGGCCGTCGGTGACCGAGGCGATGTACTCGAACACCTCGCCTATGGAGACGATGTCGCCGTACTTCCAGCCCATGTTGAACAGGGCCGCCGCGTGGGACAGATCGAAGCGGTCGAAGACGGCCTCTTCGACTATGGACACTTTGAGCTGGAATGCGCCGGCGTCGACGACCGTCGCGTGCACACACCCGCTGGTGCTGTTTCCGGTAACGATGACGTTGTCCACTCTCTTGTTCAGCAGCATGTTGATGAGGCCCGTCTGGTTGAAGGCGCTGGCCTGCTGCTTTTCGACGAGCATGTCCGCCGGCTCCATCGCGACCTCGTCCTGTACTGCCGAGAGGGGATTGAGCTCGCTGAAAGGGCTGTCGGCATCCGCCAGGGGCATCCCTGTGGACTCCTTGAAGTAATGCTTGCTGTAGAAGACGGGGATCCCGGCTACCCTCGCTTTGGGCAGGAGGTCCTGCATGTGGCGAATGGCGGACCACGCCCTTTCGCCAGTGGCGCTCGGTATCTCTTTGACGACCTCGTACACCGGAATGTCGTCGCCGACCGCGCCCTTGTTCATGTCGATGACCAGGATCGCGGGCCGTTCGCCGAACTGGGCATGGGGCCGGGGCTTGGTCTCTTTTCGGTTGGCCAGCATCCGCTTGTCGTCCTCGGACAGGAAGTCGTCCCAAACCGGCATGTCGTCACCTCCATAGCCGCATTGTGAACAAAGATACTCCGGAGGATACCACGTTAGGCGCTACTATCCTCCATGCGCAAATCCGCGTCGCGAGCGCCGGCCCAGGCGAGGCCGCTCTCTAGCGTCCCCTGAGCTTGGGGTCTAGCACGTCTCTCAGGGCGTCGCCGAACAGGTTTATGCCGAAAACCGACATGCTTATCGCGGCGCCGGGGAATATCGCCATCCAGGGCGCTATCTCAAAATAGCGCACGGCTTCCCCCGAAAGATCCCTGCCCCAGGACGGCGCGGGAGGCTTTACCCCAAGGCCCAGGAAGCTGAGCGACGCCTCTATCAGTATGGCCGCTCCCAGAAAGGCCGTGGCGTAAACGATGAAGGGAGCCAGGCTGTTTGGAAGCATGTGCCTGAGGACTATGCGTAAGGGACTGGAGCCGATCGCAATGGCCGCATCCATGTACGGCGTGGCTTTCACCGCCAGCCCGCTGGAACGGACCAGCCGTGTTGTGCCCGGGATGAGAGGCACGGCGATGGCTATCATCACGTTGTTGACAGAGCCTCCCAGGGCCGCCACCAGGGCAAGCGCAAGCACGAGAGAGGGGAAGGAGAACATGATATCCATGAGGCGTTGGAGCAGGTTATCGATGGGTCCGCCGAAATAGGCGCTGCCGAGACCCAGCATAAGCCCAATCCCGGTGCCCACGGCGGTGGCGACTACGCCTACGTACATCGAGATGCGCGCGCCGTAGATGACGCGGCTGTAGATGTCCCTCCCCAGGCTGTCGGTGCCGAACCAGAATTCACTCGATGGCGACTCCAGCCGGTCTCTGCGGAACTGATAGTTCGGGTCGTTGCGGGCCACAAGCGGCGCGAAAACCGCGATAAGTATGAACACAACCAGCATGGCGGCGCCGATGGCGCCCAGAGGTTTGCGCTTCGAGAAGTCCCAGGCTGCATGAAGCCAGGCTCTTCCTCCGGCTGGGCGCAACCGTGCCTGCGTGTATTCGGAACTAACGGCCATGCCGGACCCTCATCATTCAGGAGTACTTGATCCTGGGGTCTATCCAGGCATACAGGAAATCTACGAATATGTTTACCATCACCACAACTCCGGCGAAGATAAACACCAGTGCCTGCACGGTGCTGTAATCGCGGTTGAAGATCGATTCCACCAGCAGCCGGCCTATCCCGGGTATTCGGAAGACCGTCTCGATTATCACGATGCCCCCGAAAAGGGCGATTACTTCCAGGCCGATGAGAGTGATCACCGGCAGGATCGCGTTCTTCAGGCCGTGGCGGTTCATCACCACCGAGTTGCGAAGCCCCTTGGCCCGGGCGGTCCTGATGTAGTCTTCCCGCATCACCTCCAACATGCTCGACCTGGTCATGCGGGTGCCGAGGGCTGAGAGACGGAACCCGGTGGCCAGTGCCGGAAATATGAGCTGCCGGAAGTTCAACCAGGGGTCTTTCCAGACGGGTGCGTACTCAACGGGCGTAAACCAATTGAAATAGATCAGCAGGCCCAGAATTATCAGGGTCGCGATGAAAAAGTTGGGGATAGAGAGCGCGCCGATGCTGATGATGCGCAGGGCGTAGTCCACCCACGAATCTTGCTTTAACGCCGCTACGAGGCCGGAGGGTATGGCGATTGCGGTAGAGACGACTATCACCATCACCATCAGATTGAGGGTGACGGGATATCGCGCCTTTATCTCGTTCGTTATCGTCTCTCCGGTGTATAGAGACCGGCCGAAGTCGAGACGTATCGCGCCCCAAAGCCAGCGGCCGTACTGAACGTGCAGCGGGTCGTCGAGGCCCAGTTTTTCCCGCAGCTGCTGGACCATCTCCTGGGCGCCCTCCTGGTCCATCTGAGCGCCCAGGATAGCCGCGGTCACGTCTCCTGGCACCACACGCATGATGAGGAATACCAGCGTAACGGCCCCAAGAAACGTGGGCACGGCGAAAATGACCCTGCGGAGCAGGTATCTTTGCATGATGGTCCTTACCCCAGCCATACTGGAGAAGCGCACGGTCCGAGCCTATGCTAAAGGGGGCATGCCGAGCACTGTAGACGTGCTGCTGAACTCAGTATACCCCCGCTTTTCTCTTTATGTATGTGTTAGATCAGGCGGATGATCAGCCGGCTAATTGCACTGGCCGTTCGTGCACCAGGTGCTCTCCAGGCGGTCGTGGTTGTACGTCCAGTCGGCGAGCTTCATCTCCCAGCTCTGTACGTTGTTCCAGTGTAGTGTTGCCTGCCACCAGTAGTATGGGCGTTGGTCCGGCAGGTCCTCGAGCAGGACTCGCTCGATCTGGTGTGTCAGGTCGATGCGCTTCTGCAGATCCAGCTCCTGGGACTGCCTTGTGAACAAGTCGTCGAACTGCTCGTTGCAGTACCCGAAGTAGTTGGACGAATTGTCGCATTGGAAGCGCGCCCAGTAGCCGTCCGGGTCGTCGAACGGAGTGGACGAGGGAAGGGCCATGATCGAGAATTCGCGGGCGTTTCGCCGGCTCACGATAGTGGCGGTGTCGACCGTGGTAACCTCAATGTCGATCCCAATCTGCTTGAGGTCCTGTTGGGCCGTCAAGGCAGCCTTCTGGTAGGAGATGCCGAAACGCACCAGCAGCTCGTCGCTGAAGCCGTCGGCCAATCCTGCTTGTTCCATCAGCGTCTTCGCCTCGGCAATTCGCGCTTCCCTGTCCCGGCTGAAGAACGAGTAGGTGTTTCGCTCTTCCTCGGGAAGTGCGAAGACGAGATGGGGCCCAATGAAGGCGCCCGGCGTGCCCCATCCCTCGATGGCGGTGTCGATGGTTTCCCACTGGTCGATTGCCAGCCAGGCGGCTTTGCGCACACGCACGTCGTCCCACGGCGGCTTGTTCAGATTGATCATTATGTTGTGCCATGCGTTGCGGGGCGCGGTGATCAGCACTGCGTCATCTGGATTCTGTTCCAGAATCTGGTTGGCCACGGAGGGTTCGAGGTGTTGCGCCAGGCCTACGGTCGAAAGCAGGCGGGCGCGGAAGGCGGCGGACATGGTGGTGAGGTCCGGGAAGACCAGGTCCTTGTATCCGTCCAGGTAGGGGCGGTCCGGCTTCCAGTAGTCCGGGTTCGCCTCGGTCACGAACTCGACGCCCTGCACGTGGGACTGGAACCGGAACGGGCCGGTGCCGTCCAGGAAGGAATTCAGCTTTTCCAGGCCGCTGCGCGGGTCCTCAGCCACCACTATGGCATCCGCGATAGACTGGGGCTGAATGACAAACCGTGCCCCGGCCATAGCCGTGAGGAATGCCGCCATAGGCTTTTCCAGCGTCACGCTCAACGTGGTGTCATCAGAGCACGAAGAGCTGTCATAGGGAGCGAGCGCGCCCGCCAGGGTGCTAACCTTCGAGTTCGTCATCTTGTCCAGCGATGCCTTGGCATCCGCACACGAGAAAGGCGTGCCACTGTGGAAGTTCACGTCGTCGCGTAGAGGGAAGGTGTAGGTCGTTCCAGCCGAGTCTACCTCCCAGCCTGTGGCCAGCTCAGGCAGAATCACGCCGGGTTCGTTCTGGTCGTACGTCAGTATGGCATTGTAGGTCGATCCGACGGGCTGCACGGCGTTGTAGGTGCCTGTCCAGTGCAGGTCGTAGCTGATGATTCCCTCGTTCGTCGGGAATATAAGAATGCCGCCGAGGTCTATGTCCCCCATCGTCATGGAGCCGCTCTGCATGGCGGCCTCGGCCTCGGCCATCTGCGCGGCCAGCGCCCTCTCGATTGCCGCGGCTACCTGGTCTTCGGTCACGCCTGGCCGTTCGGACAGTGCGCTCTGTATGGCCGCGGCGACCTCTGCCGTGGACGCCCCTGGCTGCTGAGCACTGAGAGCCTTGGCGATCTCGGTGGCCACGTCCTCCGTCGTAATGCCGGGCTGCTGCTGCTCGAGCGCCGACGCGATAGTGGACGCCATCTCATTGGAGGTGACTCCGCCGGGCTGCGCCGCCAGTGCTTTGGCGATTTCGTTGGCGACGTCCTGGGTCGTGACGCCGGGCTGCTGGGACAGTGCGCCCTGTATGGCCGCGGCGACCTCTGCCGATGTCACGCCGGGCTGTGTGCCTTCAAGGGCACGATTCACGATGCCTTCAACGTCGATGGGTGTTGGCGTTGCTTGAACTTCCGGTTCCTGCGCACTGCAGGCCAGAGAGAACAGCAGCAGCACCGCCAGCACGAACAGGAATTTGGGCCATACTCGAACGACAGCCATATCTGAACCTCTCCTACCACACCACTGCACGGTGTGTCTAACTATTGTTGAGCCTCGCCTCTTATTTGGACTTGCGCAGGCTAGCACAATGCAATTGGGCGGTCAATAAATACGGCCGCCTGGCGACGCTCGCCGCGTCGACCTGCGACTTGAAGCCAATTCCGCCGCGAAATGCCCTATCATAGGCTCCGTATGGGGACACACGCGCGATAGGCCACTTCTCGCTAAGCCCACACTCATGGAGGTGAAAGACGATGGCGACTCAGACCCTCACTATCGACTGCCAGGTGCACTGCTACGAGCGCAACCGCCCAGAGCGTCCGTGGAGCGGTTTTCTGGAAGGGCCGGACGAGGTGACCGGCGACGACATGGTGGCGGCGATGGACGCCGTCGGCGTGGACGGGGCCATCCTCATCTCGCCCTTCTCGCTGTACCAGTACGACGCGAGCTATGCGTTGGAGGTGTACGCGAAGCATCCGGGCAGGTTCGGGCTGGTGCGCCCGTTCGACCCGGCATCCGAGTCGGTCGCCTCGGACGTGGCAGAGTGGACGTCGACGCCGGGCGTGGTTGGCGCGCGGGTCATGCTCGCGTACGGGGACTACGAGGCCGACCACCCCGGCCTCAACGCAATCTTCGCGGCCTGCGCCCGCGCGGGCGTTCCCGTCAACGTGATGGCCGCCGGCAAGCTGCCGCTCCTGACCGAGCTGGCGCGCCGCAATTCCGACACGCAGGTGATCATCGACCACGTGGGACTGGCCCAGCCGTTCGTGCCGCCACCGCCGCCGGACCCGTTCGCCGACCTGCCCAACGTGCTGGCGGCGGCAGAATTGGACAACGTGGCGATCAAGATCTCCGGCGCCTGCACCCTGTCCCACGAGCCTTTCCCCTACCCAGACATCTGGGAGCCGCTGAGCCGGGTGTTCGACGCATACGGCCTGGAGCGGTGCATGTGGGGCACCGACTGGACGCGGGCCGTCCGGCTGCTGACCTACGAGCAGGGCGTGGAGGCCTTCCGGGTCGCTGACCGCCTCTCGGACACCGACCGCGCCACGCTGATGGGCGGCACGCTGGCGCGAATCTACGGGTGGACGCCCGGGGGCTAGCCGCTTCCTGGGCCGCTACTCCTCTTCGGGGAGGAGGACGACGCGCACGTAGCGGTCGTCGGTGAGGTAGCGCTGCGCCGCGGTGGCGACCTGCTCCAGCGTCAACGCTTCCAGCTAGGCGTCGAAGCCTACGATCTCGTCGAACGACTCTCCGCGCCGCGCGGCGGTGCGTATCTGGGTGAGCCAGAACCCGTTCTCCCGTAGCCGCTCCTGGCGGGAGGTCCGGAACAGTTCCTTGGCGGTGTCCAGGTATTTCTGCTCGTCTCCCATCTGCAGCCAGTCAATCTGGTCCAGCACCTCAGCGAACAGCTCTTCGACGCGTTCGGGATCGCTGCCAAAGAGGACGTAGACCTGGTACTCGGGGTCCGGTAGCGGTTCGGTGCCGCTGGTGTACACGTTGATGCTGTAGGTGCCGCCGAGCGCCTCGCGCACTCGCTCGCGCAGCCGGATGCCGAGGATCTCGCCAGCCACGTCGAGCGTCAGCGCCTCTCGGCGGCTCCAGTCCATGTCGCCGGCGAACACCAGCGCCGTCCTGCTGCGCGGCTCGACGCCGCTGCGGACTACGTGGTCCTCCAGTCCGGGAGGCGGGTCGATTCCGACGTCGCGCCACTGCTCCGCGCGTCCGGCTGTCGGCAGGCTCGCCAGGTAGGTGGAGGCCAGCGAGCGCAGGGTATCCCATTCGAATGCGCCCACGAAGACGAACGTAGCGTCGCCCAGATCGGCGAACCGGTCGGAGTACACGGTCTCCGCCGTCACCATGCTCAGCTCCTCCAGCACCTCGACGGTGAGAGGCCGCAAGCGGTGATGCCCCTGGCTAAGCACGGTGTTCGCGTAGGCGAAGAAGACCGAGTCGGGATCGGCGGCGCGGAACTCGGCGACGCTACGCAGCCTCGCCTCGTACCTCGTGAAGAAGGCCGGATCGAGCCGATGCTTTGTCGCGTATAGCGTGATGAGCTGGAACAGGGTCTCCATGTCCTCCGGCGAGGCGTTGCCGCTGAAGCCCTCGAACAGCTCGTCGATGTATGGGGTTATCTCAACCCTCTGGCCGGCCAGCAGCTTGTCCAGGGTCACGCTGTCGTGCGGGCCCGCGCCGCTGCCGGCGATAAGCTGGGCGGCGTAACGGGCGGACAGGTGGTCCTCGTCCGTGACGAGCGAATGGCCGCCGGGGCTGAAGGCCCTGAACAACACCTCGTCGTCGCGGAAGTCGGTCTGCTTCGCGATCACCGTGACGCCGTTGGACAGCGTCCACTTCACGGCGTCGATGGACTCTATGCGCTCTTCGGCGGTGATGCTCCCCGGTTCCGGAAGCGTAGCCAGCAGCGGAACGTCTTCGAGGTCGTCCTCGTAGGGGTCCACCACCAGAGCGTCGGCCGTGTGGAGCTGCGTCAGCAGCGCCGCGCCGAGTTCGCTGTCGGAGCCGGCGGCATCGGTCTCTTCGGGCCGCACCACCAGGAGGGCCAGGTCCTCGGTCTGTGCCCAGGACTGCGCCACGTCCGCGAACTCGGCCAGCGAGATTTGCGGCAGCAGGTCCTGGTAAAGCTGCCACTCGGCCGCGATGCCGGGGGCGGGCGATCCCATGAAGAAGTGGTCGGTGTAGTCGTCGGCGAGGTCCGTCGAGGGCGTCTGGTCCCGCTGCTTGTACTGGCTCTCGACCGAGCTGAGCAGGTTGCTCTTCTCGCGCTCCAGCTCGCCTTCCGTGAAGCCGTGCTGGCGAACGCGCTGAATCTCCTCGAGCACGGCCGCCAGGCCGGCCCCGACGCCGTCCGTCTCGACCCAGGCCGAGAACGTGGCGATGTCCAGCGTATACACGTAATTGGAGCGTCCGGCGCTGGCGGTGAGGTATGGCGGGTCGGCGGACTGGCCGCGCTCGAACAGCCGCGCGTTGAGCATCATGTACGCGAGCCTCTCCACGGCAGTGCGCCTGAACGCTGCCAGGTCGCGGCCCGTTTCGGGGGCGAGCTTGCGGATGAGTACGAACTGGGTGGCGGGCGACTCGGCGTCGGTGAACACCTCGATGAGCGGGGTCTCGTGGCCGGGGACTTCGACGCTCGGCCTGCCGGTGGGCTGTCCGGCGGCGGCGCGCTCCTGACCGGCCTCGCCTTCCGGCGGCGGCGCGAAGTGCTGCTTCACCTTGGCCTCGATGGCCTCCACGTCGAAGTCGCCCACGGCGACGACGGCCATCAGATCGGGCCTGTACCAGCGCTCGTAGTAAGCGCGCAGGCTCTCCACGGGCGCGTTCTCGATGACCTCGGTGCGGCCGATGGGGCTGCGGCTGGCGTAGAGCGCGGAGCCGAAGAGGAGGTTGAGCAGGTTTTGCTGGAGGCGCGAGTCGAACCCCTGGTAGAGGCGCCACTCCTCCAGCACCACGCCACGCTCGAGCTCGACCTCTTCCGGGTCGAAGGCTACGGCGTAGGCCCAGTCGCTGAGAATCTGGAAGGCAGTCTCGGTGATTTCGGGATCGTCGGTCGGAACTTCCAGAAAGTACAGGGTGTCGTCGAAGCCGGTCCGGGCGTTAAGGTCGGCGCCGAAGGTGCTGCCGATGGACTCGAGGTATTCGACGATCTCCTGCTTGGCGAAGCGCTCGGTGCCGTTGAAGGCCATGTGCTCCACTAAGTGGGCGAGACCCTGCTGGTCGTCCTGCTCTTGGACGGAGCCGGCCCTCACCGCCAGCGCGATCTGTGCGCGGCCGCGCGGCTCCTCGTTGTGCCTGATGTAGTAGCTAAGGCCGTTGGAGAGCGTGCCCCGGACCACCGAGGGGTCGAAGGCGAGTGAAGTGTCGGGCTGGGGTGTGGGCGTCGGGAGCGGCGTGGGAACTGCCGTCGGCGTCGCGGCGGGTGTGGCCGTGGGCGCTGGAGTGGGCGTGGCCGTCGGCATGGCGGTCGCGGTAGGCTGCGTCGTCGCGGTCGCGGTGGGCGCCGGCGTCGCCGTGGCAGTGGCGGTGGGTTGCGGCCTCGCAGTCGCGGTTGCCGTGGGAGTCGGCTCCGGCGCGGCGGTGGCCGCGGGTTCCGGCATCGCCGTGGGGGTAGCCGGGACCGGTGTCGCGGTGGCCGTGGGTTCCGGCGTAGGCGTGGGCGATTCCTCCTGGCCGCACGCCGCGAGCGCCACCAGGGTCAGCGTGGCGAAGAAGACGGCCAGCATACATTTCATACGTGCGTTCATATACCTCTTCTCTCGTGGGGAGTTGCCGCAAAGGCTTTTCTACAACTATTGTACGACTTCAAGCCGTAGAGGTGCATGGCAAGAGGGGTGGTTGCCGGCCGCGTTGGCGGCGTGACCGGCGTGGTCTTGCTGGCGACGGCCTTAGATTCCTCGGCTACGCTCGGAATGACAAGATGGCTGCGCTACGCCCCGCTTGGAATGGTGGTTGAGCCCCTCCCGGCCCCCTGGATTCCGGCTCGGGGGCCGGAATGACGGATGTGCAATGGCGGCGGGTCAGGCGTGGTCGATGGGCTCGCCGGTGTAGAACGCGGTGGTGCGTCTTGCCGACGCCGCGGCGTCGGCGGGGTCCTCGCCGGCCTCGGCCGCCGCCCTGCCCCAACCCTCGCTGCTACCGACGGTGAACGCCCTGCCGTCCGGCGACGCGGCGAAGGCCTCCTCGTCCGGCTTGGGCTCGTCCGGGTGGGCGAGGTGGAGCGCCAGTCCGAGGAATCCCAGCTCCCAGCCGACGCCGACCGCGCCCGGCCCGAAGGTGTCCCAGTGCTCCGAGAGGTGCGCGGTGTGGGTGAGCGTCAGCCGCGCCTGGCCGTCGTCCTCGTCCGAGACTCGCGCCTCGACCCAGCTCACGTCACCGGCGAACTCCCACGTCAGCGCGAAGTGGGATGGGCGCTCACACGTCGTAATCAGGCCGCCCGCGTTGCCCTCGATCTGGTAGCGCCCGCCGAGCGCGAGATCACCGCTCACCGGCGCGAACCAGCGGGGGATGCGGCCGGCGTTCGTCACGGCGTCCCACAGGTCGTCGACGGTGGTGGCGTAGCTGCGGGACAGCGTGACGGCGCGGGCGGGTTGGCCGTCGCGCTCGAGCGCGGACACGGAGCGGTCGGTGGCGGCGAGGTTGGTTTCGACGTCGAATTGCATGGTGGGGGTCCTTGGGTGGGAGTTCGTCAGTATTTCAGTTTATCAGTGGTCAGTAGTCAGTGGCCGGTGGTTAGGGGCCAGTGGCTGGTTGGGGGAGTGTTTCTTGTCGAAATGTGTGTCATTCTGGGACATTCTGTGTCATCTCATAGCTGGGAGTCCTGGCGACTTGCGACACTTGTGAGACACGGATGCGACGGGTTTGGGACTGAATGAGACGGAATGAGGCATAAATGAGACAGGTCGGCGAGGGGCGCCAAATGCTGCATACTCACCCCCATCCCTTCGGCAGGCTCAGGGCAGGCCCTAACCCCGTATCGACACGGGGCAGGCTCTTCCCCCATCAGGGGCTGAGAGGGGTAGGTTTTTGGAACTTCAGCGGTTGTGCCTGAGCCATCACCCCCATCCTAACCTTCCCCCTGCGAGGGGGAAGGGACTTTTGGGTTTCGGGGCCGGTTGCTCATCGAAGGGAGAGTAGCACGTATGTACGAGGATATCAAGAGGGATTGGGAGGGCCGACAGGGCTATCGCACACTACTCGACAGTCGCTAGGACTGAGACGAAACAGGTATGTTTTGTCGCGTCTATGGGGCAGTTTTAGGGGACTCACATGACCCAAGGGGTACTCGATTGCGCGGTTTCGGGGCAGTATTTTTGGCTTCAGGTGTGAGGGTGCGGGTGGTTTGGGGCGCGAAATTGGTATGCGGTAGCCTTGGTGGGAACGGGAAGTGGGCAGGCGTGGCGGGTGGTGGAGATTAGGCGTTGACGGTCATTAGCTCTTAGTCTAGTATGCAACGGCAGTACGTGGGGAGGATACGCGTTGGACTTGGCGAACATCAACCATCCGACATTTGGCGACGTTCCGGACGAAGCTTCGCATCCGACAATTCCGGACGCGGCCATGAACTATGATGACGACGTACCCGATGATTGGGCAACGTGGGCCCCTTCGCCACTCAATGAGCCCGATTGCTCGCCACACCCCTTCGACGTGATGGCCATTTACGCGCTTTACCAGGCTGACCCATGAACCTCAGGAATGCATTGACACACAGGACGGCGCGGTGGGCGGCTCTACTTG
Source organism: Dehalococcoidia bacterium (assembly GCA_965262385.1). GTDB lineage: Bacteria > Chloroflexota > Dehalococcoidia > Lucifugimonadales > CATOSD01 > CATOSD01. Next base: position 2,244,044 of record CBDHFB010000016.1, read on the forward strand.
CGCTGATACTCCTCATAGCGCTGGCGGGGAGGGCATGTGTGAACGTCTGGCACAGCGGTGGCAATTGGTTTGAATGTAGGCTTTCGAGAATGTTCGCCATCGAGCCGAGCGAGAGCCACCACACCGGGTGGGATATCAACCACATATACAACCGAGACTTGCTCAGACTATCGCCGCTCTGGACTCCGGATGGAGCACACATAGTCTTTGCGACCCAGTCAGACTGGTACGCTACTAATAGTAGAATTAGAAGCCAAGTGCACATCGTCTCGGCAGATGGATCGAGTCTGCTCACAATAGGTGAAGAGAGTGGCATGATTCACTCGCCGGTTGTCTCTAGTGACGGCTCTCGCATCATGTACTCTTCGTACAATGATGTGGACGAGGGCAAGCGTTACTTTGAGATAGTGACCGCCGCTCTCGACGGATCCGACCGGAAGAGGCTCACACACGAGGTGGGATTCGATGTCCCATCCGATTGGCTGCACAACGACACCCGTATCGCGTTCACCAGAGACGCCGAGACTCCTTGTGCCCACGACTCTTCGGATATAGGACTCTACACCATGAGGCCTGACGGCTCTGACGTTCGCAGGATCATACCGGGCAAAGACTGGGGCATATCAGGGAGAGAAATATTGACTGGAACCGTATCGTGGTCTCCAGATAGACGGACTGTTGCCCTGATTGTTGATGAGTCGCTGCGCGAACGCGACCCGTCGACCGCTATCAATAGCACCAATCGCCCTTCTCTCGTTGTGGTCGACGTCCATGATTCCAGCATGACGAGGCTGGTCGTCGGCGAGGAAAGGCCCGCCGGATCAACGAAGGGGAGGTCGTTTGTGGGTCCGCTCGTGTGGTCTCCAGATGGCAGCAGAATCACTTTTCTGAGGTTTCAGTTTCAGGACCCAGATTATCGTCTGAAACTCTACTCCATCAATCCTGACGGGTCAGACTTGCGGGAAGTGGTCGGACCGGACAGAGACTATGCCAGTCTCGGAGGCCGAAGGGTGTTCTGGTCTCCCTATCGCGACAGTCCTCAGATCATGTTTTCTTCCAGTCAACCGCCGCTTTATCTCGTGCAGTTGGAAGATTCTGAAGTCCGTTCCTTTGCGCCCTTGATCACGACTCGGGCTCGCCCGTCGACTTACCCGTCCTGGTCTCCAGACGGTTCAAGTATCGCCGTACTGGTGGCGGATGACAGTTCGGACGTTGCGCTCTATACCGTGTTGCCTGACGGATCGGGCGTGCAGGTCCTAGTGAGGCGGAGCATGGAGGGCCCTCTGGAAGTCGTAGGCCCAGAACAGAGGCACTCGGCGGATACTGCGTGCTCTTCTGGCGTCGTGATCCCCGACTTGGAATCGAACCCTGGCCTTGTGCGGGACTGTGAGGCGCTCATGGAGATGATGGACCGGCTTGCAGTCGTAGGGCTTAACTGGAACGCGGAAACGCCCATCTCCGAGTGGGAGGGAATAACACTCGGCGAGACGACCAGGGAGGGTTCCAACAGTGAACCGTTGACCTCGCCACGAGTGCATAGTCTATCCTTACCGGGGCGCGACCTGGTAGGTTCTCTCCCGCGCGCAGTGGCAAAGCTCACCGAATTGAGGGTGCTCGACCTCTCCGACGTCTGGTCAAAGTATAGGAACAGGCCATACCTGGTCGGCCCTATCCCCCCTGAGCTGGGACAGCTAACCAATCTGCGAGAACTCACCCTGGTCGGTCTTTTCGATGGCCCCATTCCGCCGGAACTCGGGAACCTGACGGCGCTCGAATCCCTAAACTTGCCAAGAAGTGGTCTGCGAGGTTCCATCCCGCCGGAACTGGGCAACATAGAGACCCTCAAGACACTGAACCTTAGCGGCAATTATGGTCTGAGCGGGTGCATTCCTGAGGGGCTGCGTGGGAAGGTGATCGGATACGAGGAGCCTGAGGGTTGCGAGGGGTAAGGGGGCGGACTGGCGGAACCTTTCACCCGCATCCCTTCGGCAGGCTCAGCTCAGGCTCCAGACTTCTCCCGTCGAGGGCTGACAGGGCTATCGCATACTACTCCACGGTCGTTAGGGCTGACACGAAACAGGTACGTTTTTTCGCGTCTATGGGGCACCTTTGGGGCACACGGGTCGCGAGTGGGACTCGATTGCGCGGTTTCGGGGCAGTATCTTGGCCTTCAGGTGTGAGGGTACGCGTGATTTTGGGGCGAGAAATTGGTGTGCGATAGCCCTGGTAGGCGGTATGTGTTGGCAGCCCACCGGCATTTGATTTTCCGCTCAAAGCGGTAACATGTACACTATAGTACGCTAGTACCGTTGGAAGCGGCACAACAATGCGGTAGGCACCTCATGTAGGGCTGCGTAAACAACCAGCACTGGAGAGGAAACGAAGTGCACCAACAAGGCGGAACGATAGAAGACGTACTGAAGAGCATAGAATCTCACGAGTTCGTGCTGCCGGCGATTCAGAGGGAATTTGTTTGGATGCCTGAGCAAGTCTGCAATTTGTTCGACAGCCTAATGCAGGGCTACCCGTTTGGTGAGTTCATGCTATGGCGAGTAGAGGCAAAAAACTCCGCAAAGTTCCGTTGGTACGACTTCGTTAGAGAGTACCACCAGCGGGACAACCCACACTGTCTAGAGCTCGGGACTATCCATGACAAGCCGATAACCGCGATCCTTGACGGCCAACAAAGGCTTACTGCATTCAACATAGGTCTGCGTGGCTCCATGGCCAGAAAGTTGCCACACAAGTGGTGGAGCAGCTCAGATGCCTTTCCCAGAAGGGTGTTGGCACTGGACTTGCTGGCGGCCCCGGATCCTGACGAAGAGGGGTCACGTTACGCGTTTGAGTTCGTCGATGAGCAACGTATCGGGCTTGAAGACACCCACCTTTGGTTTAAGGTGGAGGACATTTTGGGAATGGATGGCGGACCTACGATGTTCACATGGCTCCAGGGCAGAGGGCTTGATGAAGAGAGACTGGGTCGAGCCTTCTCGACTCTAGACCGTCTCCACCGGGCGATTCGTTCCGAGCAGGTTGTTGCCTATTACGAAGAAAAGAGTCAGGACATAGAACGAGTTCTAAACATCTTCATCCGATGCAACAGTGGTGGAACGCCCCTGTCCTACTCAAATCTCCTCTTGAGCATAGCGGTGTCTCAATGGGAAAAACTTGACGCCAGGAGGGAAGTCCACGGACTTGTGGACGAAATGAACAGAGTCAGGGACGGGCTCTTCTTCACTGCGGACTTCGTGCTGAAGGCGGGCCTTATGCTCACTGACATCGCCAGCGTGGGCTTCCGAGTGGAGAACTTCACACGCTCGAACATGGCCATCCTGGAAGATAACTGGCCGGATATTCGGCAAGCGTTGCTGGAAACAGCGGAACTCGTGGACAGCTTTGGATTCGACAGCAGAACCGTCCGCGCCACCAACTCGCTGCTGCCTATCGCCTACTACCTCTACAAGAAGGGTGCGCCCAAGGACTTCGAGACGAGCGACCATTACCTGAAGGACCGCAGGGTCATAAGGGGTTGGTTGACCCGTTCGATCTTGAAGGAATCGGGGATATGGGGAAGTGGACTGGATACACTGCTGACAGCATTGCGTGAGGTCATCCGCAATTCGGACGCGTCCAAGTTTCCAGCCGCGAACCTTCGCCAGGTGATGGCCCAGAGAGGGAAGACGCTAACCTTCGTAGAGGAAGAGATAGAAGACCTAGCCGACATGCGATTTGGAGACGGGCGCATGTTCGCCCTATTGACGATACTCTTTCCAAACTTAGGCTCCCTAGGCAGCTCTGACATCGACCATGTGTTTCCCAAGGCTCGATTCACGCCTACTCGTCTGGTTGGCGCGGGTGTCTCTGACGAAGACATAGAAGAGTTTCGGGATCGCTGCGACCGCCTTGCCAACCTTCAATTGCTAGACCATATTGTCAACAACGAGAAGCGCACAACGTTGCCGGCTGACTGGTTGAACGAACACTGCCCGGAGGAAGCAGCCCGCCGGAACTATTGTGAACGCCACCTGCTAGGCCACGTGCCGAGCAATGTAAAGGACTTTTGGGAATGGTACAAAGCGCGGCGTGAGCGGTTGCGAGAGCGAACCGCTGAACTGGTGAACGCGGTGTAACTGGTCTATAGGTTCCTTCCATCAATAACATATGGGTACACTAAGCGGGCCGAGGCTAGACTGGCTACAGGAGGGGCATGGTGAAGATCGACGACATTACGGTGACACTGTTTCGCTGGAATTTCGCGCCGTGGAAGACGGGCGTGGGCACGGCGTTCGGCGGCAGGAAGCTGTTGGGCGTGCTGACGGTGCGCACGGACGAGGGCGTGGAGGGTCACGCGTTTCTAGGCTCGTCCCGGCAGGGGGCCGACGCCTACGCCGGCCCCCTGATGGAGATCGTCAAGCCCAACCTGCTGGGCCGCAACCCCCTGGACATCGGCGCGATCTGGCGTGAGATGTGGAAGAAAAACCGCTCGGTGTCCACCAACGCCATAGGCGCGGTCGACGTCGCGCTGTGGGACATCGCCGGCAAGGTGGCGGGCCTGCCCGTCCACAGGCTGCTGGGCACGTGCCGCGAGAGCGTGCCCGCCTACTCGAGCACCGCGTGGCACGCCACGTCGGAGGAGTACGCGGAAGAGGCGCTGCGTTTCCAGGACATGGGCTGGACGGCGCACAAGATCCATCCGCACGGCGACCCGAAGAGTGACGTCGAGATATGCGATAGGGTCAGGCGCGCGGTCGGCGACGACATGACGCTGATGCTCGATTCGATGTGGGCCTACAACTACGAGGACGCCCTGCGCGTGGGCCGCGCCATCGAGGAGCTGGACTACTACTGGTACGAGGACCCTCTCGCGGAGGAGGACATCTACAACTACGTGAAGCTCAAGAGCAAGCTGGACATTCCGATCATGTCCACCGAATACGCTCCGGGGCGCCTGTACGGCATGGCGCAGTGGATTCAGAGCTACGCGACGGACATCCTGCGGGGCGACGTGGCCGTCACCGGGGGCATCACGCCGCTGGTGAAGATAGCCCACCTGGCGGAGGCGTTCGGCATGAAGTGCGAGATTCACCACGGCGGCAACTCGCTGAACAACGTGGCGAACCTGCACGTGACCATGGCGGTGCACAACTGCGAGTTCTACGAGGTGTTCCCCGCGACCGGGGCGAACAAGTACGCCCTGGTGGAAGACATCGAGGTGGACGGCGACGGCCTGGTCTACGCGCCGACCGAGCCCGGGCTGGGCTACGAGATAGACTGGGAGCTCGTGGAGCGCGAGCGCGAGGGGACGGTGGGGTAGCGGCGGGGCTAAGCGTCCACTCTTCCGCTTAGCCGGCCTCGGAGCGTTCGAGGGCGGCGCTGAGTTCGGACAGGGGCACGACTTCGGAATCGCTTCGGGATTGGCGATCAGCACCGCCGTACACGACGGTCTTGGCCGAGACCGCCGGGACCAGCTCGGAAACCCTGTTGAGCGACGTGAAGTAGTCGGAGGCGACCGTCGCGCCGGACTTGATTTCGATAGCGTGGATTCCTCGGCCCGTCTCGTATAAGAGGTCGCACTCCAGCCCTCTCGAATCCCGGAAGAAGCTGAGATTGAAGTCGCGGCCGCGGTTGAAGCGGTGCTTGAGCGCCTCCGCGACCACCAGGTTCTCGAACAGCGCTCCGCGTAGGGGGTGAGTGGTCACCTGGTCCGCATTCTGGATGCCTACGAGATAGCTGGCCAGCCCGACGTCGTAGAAGTAGAACTTGGGGGACTTGACCAGCCGCTTTCGGATGTTGGCGTGAAACGGCGGAAGCTGGAAGATGACGTAGCTGGCCTCCAGCACGGTGAGCCACTCCCGCGCGGTCGTGTGGGACACGCCGGCGTCCGAACCCAGTGAGCTGAGGTTGACCAACTGCCCGACCCGGCCCGCGCACAGGCGCACGAATCGCCGGAAGCTCGACAGGTTGCGAATCTCGCCCAGCCGGCGCACGTCACGCTCGACGTAGGTCTCGAAGTAGTCGCCGAGCGCCTGTCGCGGGTCGAGTCCGTGGTCGAGAATCCGGGGATAGAATCCGGAGTAGATGATGTCGTCTATCGAGTCGCTCGCGCCCATTCGCTGCCGTTCGGCGAGAGAGAACGGCAGCAGCCGGAGCAGCGCCGTGCGACCGGCGAGGGACTGGCTGATGGCGCGGGAGAGGCTGAACTGCTCGCTGCCGGTGAGCACGAAAAGGCTGTTGCGGCCAATTTCGTCGGCGAGCACCTGGAGATAGGAGAGGAGTGCCGGAACGTGCTGGACCTCGTCGATGATGGCGCCCTCTCCAAGCTGCGAGAGAAAGCCCCTGGGATCGGACTCGGCGAAGTCCCGCTGGTCGGGCGCCTCCAGGTTGACGTACTTCAGATGCGGGAATGTCGCGCGGCAGAGGGTCGTCTTGCCGGACTGGCGCGGCCCGGTCACGGTTACGAAGGGGTATTGTCGGAATAGCGTCGTCAGGCGGCCGGTAATCTCTCGCTCGATCATAGTCGCTAAGATACCGGCGGTCTGCACAAAGTGCAAGTAGCACTTTCAGATTGTGCAGATACGACGGACTCTGCCGAGGCGCAAGATTCCTCGGCTACGCTCGGAATGACATGAAGCTGCTCAGGGCGCAAGGCCGGTGACGCGGTAGACGAGCTCCATGTCGAGGTGCTCGCGCACCAGCGCCGCCAGCTTGTCGTACTCGGCGCTGGGCTCCACGTCGTCCCCGGCGGGCGGCAGGGTCACACCTCTTCGCCGCGCGGCGCACTCCAGAATCGACCGGCGGACGGCGCGGTTGTGGAAGAGGCCGTGAAGGTACGTTCCGAGCGTGAGGCCCTCGTCGTCCATCGCGCCGTCGGGCAGGCTCACGCGCCGGCCAGAGCGGGACTCCACGACGAACGGGTGCGGCAGGCGCTCGTGGGACGTGACGCCCATGTGTATCTCGTAGGCGGTGACTTCCGCGCCCGGGCAACCGCGCAATAGGCCGTGACTGCCGGCCACTCGCGCTCTCACCTGGTGTGTCGACTTGTGCTCCATGAAGGTGGTGGAGGTCGGCAGCAGCCCCAGGCCCAGGGTCTCGGCCCTGGGCGACTCCACGCCGTCCGGGTCCAGGAGCGCGTCGCCCAGCATCTGGTAGCCGGCGCAGATGCCGATGACCAGCACGCCGCTCCGGCGCAGGGCCAGTATGCGCTCGGCGAGGCCGTTCGCGCGCAGCCAGTCCAGGTCGGCGACGGTCGTCTTGCTGCCCGGGATGACGACAAGGTCGGGGTTGCCCAGGTCGTCGGCCCGACCCACGTAGCGCACGCCGGCGGCGGGTTCGTGGTGCAGCGGATCGAAGTCGTCGAAGTTGGCGACGTGGGGCAGGCGTATGACCGCGACATCCACCGCCGCTTCGCCAGCGTTGCGGTGTCTGGCGTCGAGGCCCAGGGAGTCCTCCTCGGCTATGTGGATGCCGGTAAAGTGCGGTATCACTCCCGCGACCGGCACGCCGGTGCGTTCCCGGAGGAAGTCGAGCCCCGTTCCGAGGAGGCACGGGTCGCCCCGGAACTTGTTGATTACGTGGCCCTTGACCAGCGCCCTCTCTTCGGGCTCGAGCAGCACCATGGTGCCCACGATCTGGGCGAACACGCCGCCGCGGTCGATGTCGCCCACCAGCAGGACGGGGGCCTGGGCGTGCAGGGCCACCCGCATGTTGACGATGTCGTGCTGCTTGAGGTTGATTTCGGCGGGGCTGCCGGCCCCCTCGATCACCACCACGTCGTAGTCCGCCCGAAGCCTGGCCAGCGCCGAGGTGACCACGTCCCAGACGGCCGGCTTCATCTCGTGGTACTCGCGGGGCGAGGCCGCGGCCAGGGGTTGCCCCATCAGAACGACCTGGGAGCGTGTCCCGCCCTCCGGTTTGAGCAGCACCGGGTTCATATCCACGCTCGCGGAAGTCAACGCCGCGGCTGCCTGCACCGCCTGGGAACGGCCGATCTCGGCGCCGTCGGGTGTGGCGTAGGAGTTCAGGGACATGTTCTGCGCCTTGAACGGGGCGACGCGCAGACCGTCCTGCGCGAAGATGCGGCAGAGCGCGGTGGCGAGAACGGACTTGCCCACGTGAGACGAGGTGCCCTGCACCATGATGACGGCGGAGAGGTGTGCGTTTGTTTCCATTTGGGCTATTGTACATGGGCGGGGCGGTGGGGAATGGGGGGGAGTCGAGGGTTGTCGGGCCGGTGGTGCGGGTGGTACAACTCTAGGGGGCAAGCTTGGGTCTTTCCCGAATCACGCCGGAAATCGCTTGGAGAACATGGGCATGGCCATTTACAAGTTGTCGAATGACAAAGGCGAGCTAGCGAAGGTTGATCCGACAACGTTCGGTGAGGAAGGGGTGTTGGAACGCGCCGATCTGCAACGCATTTTGCGGGACCAGCCTGAAGTGCTCGAAGAAGGGCTCTTAATTATTGCTGAAGAATTCGGCGATTGGCAGGACTCGAATCGAAGGATTGACCTGCTGGGTCTGGACGCCAGCGGGCGTCTGGTGGTCGTTGAGCTGAAGCGTGGAGAGACCGGGGAGCAAATGGATCTTCAGGCTCTACGGTATGCCGCCATGGTTGCCAACATGACGTACCAACAGACCGTGGATACCTACCAAGCCTATCTCGACAGGCGAGCCAACAAGGCTGGGGGTACCGAAGAAGACGATGACGCCGAGAACATCATTCGGGAACATCTTGGAATGGCGGAACCGGACAGCAAAGCGATCCGTACGGAAGTACCCAGGTTGATTCTGGCATCCGAGAACTTCGGCAAGGAACTGACTACCTGCGTGATGTGGCTCAACGATTCCTGGCTGAGGGACGCCGGTCAGGAGATCAAGTGCATAAGGTTGCAGCCGCATAGAAATGGGGATGAAGTCCTCATCGAGACCAGCGTGGTGGTTCCTCTACCAGAAGCGGGGGACTATCGGACTCGACTCGGGAGACGGGAGCAGGAAACGAGAGCGCAGGAACAGGAAGCGGTGAAGCCACAACTTGAGCGCAGTGGGAAAGCCTTCGAGGAGAGCATTGCGAAAGCACACGAGAGATACCAATTGGGACTGAAGAGGCTCTACAAGTGTGCGCTTGGCTTGGAGAGGAGGGATCTTGCCGAACTCTATACCAATATCAGGGGCAAGGAGAAAAACTACTTGCGACTGGAGCTCCGGATCCCTGGCGAAACCGAATTCCTGGCATCGTTCAACAATTTGCTTTACAGAGGGGGAATCGGAGAGATAACTACGTGGCGGGGCTGGGAGAAGTATGCCCCGGAGGCGCTGAAACGCATCGACAAGCTGTTGGGGCCTGTCACGTCAGCCGAAGGAGTTCGACACCGCAGACTGTCCACGGCCAAGACTGCGGAAAACCTGGACAGAATCTTGACGCTAATCGAAGGGGCTTATCAAGAAGCCGCTGAGAATGCTTCCGGCAGAACGGAATATGGAGGATGACTATGGATGAGAATATCAGGGGCGCGTTGAGCGTCGACATGACAATCGACATCACGACTACGGGCCGGAAGACCGGCGAGGCCCGGCGCATCGAGATATGGTCGCACTACGTCGACAGCATAGTGCTGCTCGCGGCGTCTCCGGGTCGGCGGAGCTGGTACGCGAACCTGGTGGCGCACCCGGAGTTCACCTACCATCTGAAGCAGACGATCCAGGCGGACGTGGCGGCCACAGCGCGGCCCATCACCGAGGAAGGCGAGCGCCGGAGGGTGCTCACGAGGCTGAAGGAGGCGTCCGCGTTCAGGCAGGGCCAGCCGATGGAGGACGTGGAGGACTGGGTTCGGGGGAGCTGCCTGGTGGAAGTGACGCTGGGGTAGCGGGCGGCGCACCCCGGGCGGGTTACAAACCCGCCCCTACCAGCGGCACGCACGGCGTTAACGGTGAGGCGTGGGTCAGCCTTTGCGTGGCCCGTCGCCGGCGTAGACGCTCTTCACGTTTCGCACGCTGCTGATCCTCGCCTCGGCCAGGCGGTTGGCCGCCTCGGCGGTGGTGACGCGGTCCGACTTCGAGCGGGCTATGACTTCCGAAATCGTCTGGTACACCCGGGAGGTCATGTCGAGCGCGGCGTCCCGGCCGTAACCGGCCATCTCGCAGACGACGGTTATGATACCGCCGGGGTTGATGGCGAAGTCGGGGGCGTAGAGAATGCCGGCGTTTTGCAGCTCCACAGCGTGGCGGTCTTCGAGAAGCTGGTTGTTTGCGGCCCCGGCCACTATGGGCGCCCTGAGGCGGGGTATGGTGTCGCTGTTGAGCACGCCGCCGAGGGCGCACGGGGAGAAGATGTCGCACTCCACGTCGTAGATGTCCTCCGGGACGACGATGGTGGCGCCCATCTCGGCCGCCAGTGCGATGCGGCTCTCGTCGATGTCAGAGGCGATGATGTTGGCGCCGTCCTCGACCAGGTACCGGGCGAAGCTGTGGGCGACCTTGCCGAACCCCTGGATAGCCACGGTCCGGCCTTCCAGGGAATCAGAGCCGAACACCTCGCCGCAGCACGCCTGGGCACCCCTGTACAGGCCGTATCCGGTGATGACCTCGGCGCCGCCCAGCCCGCCCATGGATTCGGGCAGGCCGGCCGCGTAGGGGGTCTCCTTGCGGACGTGGACCATGTCTTCGACCAGCGTCCCCACGTCCTCGGTGGTCAGGAACCTTCCGCCCAGCGTGTTGACGAACCGGCCGTGGGCGCGGAACAGCGCCTCGGTCTTGTCGGTGCGCGGGTCGCCGATGATGAGCGCCTTGCCGCCGCCGAGGTCGAGTCCGGCGAGGGCCGACTTGTAGGTCATGGCGCGGGCCAGCCGGAGGACGTCGACGATCGCTTCCTGCTCGGTGGCGAAGGGCCACATGCGGGTGCCGCCGCAAGCGGGGCCGAGCGTGGTGTCGTGGATGCAGATCATGGCCCTGAGGCCTGATTGCTTGTCGGTGTACATCATCAGTTGTTCGTATTCGTACTCGTCCATGTATTCGAAGATGTTCACGGCTGGACCTCCTTCAGCAAAGGATGCGGCGGTTAGAACCTGTCGGCGTCTGCGTCGAGCGACTTTCTGATGAGCGCGTTCAACGAGCCGTCTTCCTTCATGGCGGCTATGGCCCGGTCCAGCTTCTCCTTCAGCTCCGCGTCGTCTTCGCGGACGCCTATGCCTATACCGGAGTCGAGGACCACTTCGGGGCCGACGACGGCCAGCTTGCCTTCGTTCGCGGCCATGCTGGTGTGGGCAAACTCGCGTTCGACCAGGGCCGCGTCCGCATCGCCTGCCAGCTCGTACTCGATGAGCGTTGCACCCGACTCGGACAGGTGGTCGGCGTGGATGGTGGCCACCTGGGCGGCAACCCTGCCGTCGACCGCCTCGCCGCCGAGCACTCTCGGGCGTCCGGGGCGTAGCCGGGGCCGTCTAGTCTTGTCCGCCGTTCGCATCCGGCACGGCGGCGACCTGAAGACGCAGCCCCAGGGCGTGCATCACCTTGAGGACAGTTGCGAATTCCGGGTTGCCGCTGGCGGAGAGCGACTTGTACAGGCTTTCCCTGCCCAGTCCCGTCTCCTGCGCCACCCGTGCCATTCGCTGGGCGCGGGCGATGTCCCCAAGCGTCGCCAGGATCAGGCCGAGACCGCCCTCATCCAGTGCGACGTTCAGATAGGCGGCCATATCCTCGTCGGTCTCCAGATGCTCGGCCGGATCCCACGGCCGGGTCTGCGTCTTTGCCATACCCGCTGCCTCCTACAGTCCTCTGGCCAACTCCAGCGCCCTTCTAACGTCCCGCTCTTGACTATCCTTGTCGCCCCCGGCCAGGAGGATAACCAGCGCTTCACCACGCCGTGTGAAGTACAACCGGTATTCTGGGCCGTAGTCGATGCGAATCTCGACAATCACAGCATTGTAGGCTATGGGATACTATGAGGCAAGGGCTGCTACGTGGGTTAGCAGGGGGTGCGGGGATTGTGGCCGAGGAGCAAGCCTATCGCGCGGCGCACAAGCGAGGCGGCGAGCCTCACCTTGAAGTGGTTGTCCCGCAGCGGGCGCGCACCGTCGACGGCCAGCCGTCCAACCGCCTCCGCGTCTACATCGGCGATGGGCGCGCAGCGCAGCGCGTTCTCGGCTCGCGACGCGCGCCAGGGCGTCGGGGCGACGCCGCCGAGCACCAGTGAGGCGTGTTCGACGACACCGCCAGAGACGCGCACGCTGGCCGCGACGCTCGCGAGCGCGAAGTCCTGAGTCCGGCGCTCCTTCGCCTTCAGGTAGACGCTGCGCTGGCCTGGAGCGGGCCTGGGGACGGATACCCGCGTCAGCAGCTCGCCGGCCTCCAGCACGGTCTCCGCCTCGATGTCGCGCTCCGGCCCCACGAAAAACTCCTCCAGCGGGAGAGTCCTGGTTCTGCGCGGGCCTGCTATGGTCGCGTCGGCGCCGAGAGCGACGAGGACAGGGGCAAGGTCCGACGGGTGGACGATGTAGCAGTCCACGCCGCCCAGGATTGCGTGGTACTTGCTGCTTCCGTTTACCGCGAAGCAGATAGCGCCGCCCTTCTTGCGGCAGTCGAACAGCGTGCTGCGGTAGTACCAGCAGCGCGGCCTCTGGCACAGGTTGCCGCCCAGGGTGCCGACGTTGCGAATCTGGGGCGTGGCGACCGAGGCGATCGCCTGCGCCAGCGCTGGATAGTCGCGCGCTATAGCCTCGTCGCGCTCCAGCTCGGCTAGCGTGGTCATCGCGCCCACGGTCAAGCCGTCCGCGGTGTGTTCGACGCCCGACATGGCCGCCAGCGAGCCAAGGCTTACAAGCGTCGCAGGCTCCACGACCCCCTCCTTCACCTCGCCCATCAGGTCCGTGCCGCCCGCGAGCGGCCTTGCGCCGGATGGATCGGCCTCAAGCACAGAGATGGCGTGTTCGGGCGACATGGCATCCACGAATCGGAAGGGGTTCACTCGCTCTCCTTTACATCCATGACCCCCAGTCTAATGTATCTCCCATGCCACTGAAAGACCTTAACGCCATACCCAGGGCCTTTCGATTATCTGCTACTTGCGGCATTTTACCGCCATGTCATGTTGAGCCTGTCGAAGCATCTCAGACCCTTCGGCTACACTCAGGGTGACAGGATGGGAAAATCGAAAGACCTCGACGCCAGATACGTCCGTGTTGAAAGGCAACCCCTACGTGTGCGACGATACGCGGGGGCAGGGTTTCGCACATGACCTTCAATGTCACCCATGCGGAGGACCGTTCCGTTCGGAAAGGGCGAGCCATGTTTCACAACAGCAAGAGGCGCATCAGCTATTCGATTGGGTTGACGCTGGGTCTCGCGCTGCTTCTGGCGGTAGTGGCCTGCGGGGAGTCGACTCCGCCGCCGGCTACGCCGCTGTCGCCAATAGCGGCGGCCGCAACACCGACCGCCACACAGGCGCCGCCGTTCGCAGCTACCGTCACGCCGAGAGCTACCCCACTACCGCCGATGGCGCCAACCGCGACGCCGACGCCGACAGCCACACCCAGTCCCTCCGGCTGTGCCGCCGAGCCCGGTCCGAACTGGTGGATTCCCGGGCCGCAGCCGGTGCCCATTCCAAGCTATATAGCATACGAGTCTCCATCGCTGGAGAGTTTGATCTTCGAATCGGAATACGTCGTCCTGGTATCCCTGGCATCAGTGTCGACCAGAACGGTGAGCCTCGAACAAGACCTCTTCTGGATCGACGATTCTGCGATGCCCCCCCGGCCAGATCCATGCTCCGTTATGCGCGGCCACGCTGGAGTTGCACTTCGAAATTGTGGAGTACCTGAAAGGGACAGGGCCCACAGACGTTACCGTCGAGGTACCGATGAGACACTCGTACCTGGACGAAGACAGACTCTTGCGCTACCTGCATCTCGAAGAGGAGGCTCTCCTCAACGCTGCCGAATGGTGGTCGCGGCGAAGCTCTGTCTGGGACCATGGATTGGCTGTGCTGTTCCTGAAGCGGGACGAGTACGATGAAGTGGACCTGACCTTTGCCGAAAGGGGCTGGGGCTATGACCACTATTATCTTGGAGGTCCCCAGGAGTATGAGCGGTCCTGGCTCCCGAGCGTGGGAGAGGACTTCGTTCCTCCTCCCGTGACATTCGGCAATCTCGGGTGGCTGGGGCAAGATCATGGCGACGAGGCGCCCTTAACCGGCGACGGGAGCGCCCCGCGGTTCGTCTCTGTGTCAGGCCCATCCAGGGAAGGGCCCACGCCGGTCGTCATATCGCTTGCCGACCTCCGTTCGCGGTTGGCGGAGTTCAGCGCCTTGCTGGAGAAAGGGAAGGACGATCCAGACTACGAGTTTTGCATATACCTCGTGCTGTCCAACGAGGCAAGCGCTCGTACAAGCCGGGAGCCCCCGAGCCCCTATCGGCATGAGAGGGTAGTGCCGTCAGGCCTGCCATCGGGAACGGTGGTACAAAGGAGTAACCGCTTTGGGTACGAAGTGCTCGCTTTCGAGAACATCTGGCTGGAGGGGCCTGATGCCGACGTCTTCGAGCTCGTCAAGTCTGACGCGCATGACATCGAGGGCGATGGATACTTCGAGCTGCTCACGGCTTTGAGGCCGCTGCCGTTCGGTGAATACATGGTGGAGCGACACTACGATTACCCCGTCTTCAGGCTGTGCTCCGACTTCAACCCGAACGGGTTTGTACTGATACAGTACGATCAGTGGACGATTTCAGTGGAAGCCTCCATAGAGGGCACGGTCCACGAGGCGTTCTTCGACCCCGCTTCGCTGGGGAACGGCTCGGGATACTCCGAAGAAGGGGGATCCCTACGGCCTGTGGCCATTCCGACAGGGCGGCTCCACACAAGCATCAACGGCCTGATTTGGCGGCAGGGAACGATCGTCATGAGCCAGGAGCCTTTCATGCCCCTCGCGGGCTACGACATCGATATAGTCGACCTCGATGGGTCGGTGCGCCTCACACTGCCTGCCGCGGAAGCGACAGTCGACCGCGACGTCGGAAGGCTGGACTGGACGGCGCCCAATGAGCCGTGGCGGGCGGGTGACAAGCTCATGTTGCGCATAAGGCCCGAGGGACCGGCGCCGGCCACCCCGGGCCCGCGACCCTGGGTTCCAGAGGTGCTGGACCTCACCGCGACGGCGGGAACGGATTCCCGGGACGGCTCCGCCGAGCTGACGCTGACGCTGGAATGGACAGAAGGCGATGCGGTTGGTAGCGGGGTTCGCAGCCTTGACCGGGTCCAGCTCTGGGACGGCAGCACCTGAGAGTGGCGCGAGCCCCACGAGGCCAATGCGGGGATAACGGGCACGGGCAGCGGTGACACGTATACGAGCGAAGCGCTTTATGGAATCCGTCCGGGACCTTACACTATTCGCGTGCGATACACCGAAAGCCTGCTTACGAGAGACGACTATCTGGCCGATTACTTCGTCTCGGAGTGGGAGTATGTCCGCGCCGAAGTGCCGGGGGAGCCTGGCGACCCCCAGGCCACGCCAACACCGGAGCCTGTCATTCCCGCAGAGTAAGCTCGTTCAGGATGACGTCGGGGGTGATGGGAAGCTCGCGCACCCGCACGCCGATGGCGTCGTAGATGGCGTTGGCAATGGCCGGGGCGACGCCCACGCTCGGCGGCTCGCCGAGCGCCTTCGCGCCGAACGGCCCCACCGGGTCCACAACGTCGGCGAAGATTACCTCGATGGGCGGGCTGTCGAGAATCGTGGGGCTCTTGTGCTCCAGGAAGCTCGCGTTCAGCGTCACGCCGTTGCGCGCGTCGGTGAGCATCTGCTCGCTCAGGGTGAACCCCAGCATCTGGGAGACGCCGCCCTCCACCTGGTTGACCGCCATGTTGGGGTTGAGGATACGGCCCGAGTCGTGCGCGGCAACGAATCTGAGCACGCTCACGGCGCCCGTGTAGGTATCGACCTCCACCTCCGCGAAGTGCGCCCCAAAGGAGTTGACGACGAATTCGCGGCTGCCCGGATCGACCGACGCCTCCACCCGGAGCTGCCGCTGCGGGTGGAGCCGCGCGACCTGCGCCAGGGTCATGCGCTGCCCCGTGCCGTCAACCACGACCCCGTCCACGATGTCGAAGTCCTCCGGCGCGCTCTCGAGCTGGGCTGCGGCGGCCTCGACGATCCGTGACCTCAGCCGCTCGCCGGCGCGCTTGGCGGCGAGTCCGCCGGAGAAGGTGGCCGTGGACCCCGCGGTAATAGGCGCCTCCGGTGTGAGCCGCGTGTCGCCGGATACGACACTTACCAGGTCGTAGGGGACTCCCAGCGCCTCGGCGGCCACCTGGGGCAGGACGGTCAGGCTGCCCTCGCCGACGTCCATCACGCCGGTCGTCAGCGTCACCGAGCCGTCAGGCTCCAGACTCATCCTGGCGATGGACCTGCCGCCGGGGCCGCCGCGGTAGACGAACATGCTCATGCCCATCCCGCGCCTCACGCCGGCCGGCGCGTCCGGCGGCGTGGTTCGGCGCTCGCGCCACCCGATGGCCGACGCCCCCTTTTCCAGGCACTCGCGCAGTCCATTGCTGGAGAACGGCACGCCGCCCTCGACCGGCTGCGTGTCCACCACCTCGGTCGGGGGCGTGACCCGCTCTCCAGGCTGGCCCTCGGGGCCGACGTGGTTCTTGAGGCGGAAGTCCAGCGGGTCGATACCCATCTCCTCGGCCACCCTGTCCATCAGCGACTCGAGCGCGAAGTGGCCCTGGGGCGCGCCCAGGGCGCGGTAGGAGCCGGCGGAGGGCTGGTTCGTGTGGACCAGGTACCCGTCATACCGCGCGTTTGCGCAGCGGTAGAGGTAGAGAGCGCCCTGCCCCGCGCGCCGAATGACGCCCGGCCCGGAGGAGAGGTACGCGCCGGTGTCCATGATGGTGGTGGCATGCACCGCGGTTATCGTGCCGTCGTGCCTGACGCCCACCCTGAGCCTGGTGGTGGTGGCGTGGCGATGGCGGCCCGCGACGAACTCCTCTTCGCGCGAAAGCTCGATCTTGACCGGCCTGCCGGCGCGGCGCGCCAGTAAGGCGGTTATCGCCGCCAGCCGGCTCTCGTCCTTGTTGCCATAGCCGGCGCCCATGTGGGGGCCTATTACGCGCACGTTGTCCCTGGGGATGCCGAGCGAGAGGGAGAGGCTGAGGCGGTCGGCGTGTATGCCTCGGCTGGACTTCCAGACGGTGAGGCGCTCGCCCTCCCACGCGGCGACCGCGGCCCGCGGCTCCAGCGCCGCGCCGGAGTGCGACTGGGTGGCGAACTCGTCCTCGAAGATCCGGTCGGCCTGCGCGAACCCCTCCTCCACGTTGCCGCGTTCCAGTGCAATGGGCTTGCCGCCCACCAGGTTGCTGCCGTCGTGGACCCTGGGCGCGCCGGGGTTCATCGCCTCCACGGGGTCGGTGACGAACGGCAGCGGCTCGTAGGTCACCTCGATAAGTCGCAGCGCCTGCCGCGCCGTGTCCTCGTCCTCGGCGGCGACCGCGGCCACCTCGTCGCCCACGAACCGCGCTTTGGTGTCCAGAATGGGCATATCGGGGGCCACGCGGCCGCTCGGAGCGTCGAACGGCGTCAGAACCGCGTACACGCCGGGAAGCCCGGCCGCTTGGGATGCGTCGACGGCGATGATGCGCGCGTGGGCGTAAGGGCTGCGCAGTATCGCGCCGTGCAGCATACCGGGCAGTCGGATGTCGGCGGTGTAAATGGCCTCTCCGGTGAGCTTCTCCGGCAGGTCGCGCCGGGGCAGGGAGACGCCGATGTTGGAAGAGGCCATGGGCGGTTACGCCTCCGAGAGCAGCCGCGCGGCTTCCCGCACCGACGCCAGGATGCGGCCGTAGGCGTTGCAGCGGCAGATGTTGCCGGAGAGGGCGTCGCGCGTCTCCTCTTCGGTGGGCGCGGGGTTGGCGTCGAGCAGCGCTTTCGCGCTCATCAGGAAACCCGGCGTGCAGAAGCCGCACTGGCCGCCGTCCATGGCCAGGAACGCCGATTGCAGCGGGTGCAGGTTGTCTGTGGTGCCCAGGCTCTCGACGGTGTGGACCGCGCGGCCGCCCACCTGCAGCGCGAGGAGCTGGCACGAGTAGACCGGCTTGCCGTCCAGCAGCACGGTGCACGCGCCGCACTCGCCGCGGTCGCAGCCGCGCTTCGCGCCCGTCAGTTCGAGCTGGTCGCGCAGCGTCCGCAGCAGTGTCCAGCGGTGGTCGACCTCCAGCTCGCGCAGGCGGCCGTTGACCTGGAGTGTGATTCGGCTGCGGTGCATAGGGCCATCGACCTCGGGGCGGGTATGCCGTACCTGGACGGCGCCGACGGTACGGGACGGCGCCGACGGTACGGCCGGCGGACTGATTCTAGCACCTTCGGCGAGGGTTGTGCGAGCGCTGGGGGGTCAGGACTGCGTGGCGTACGCCCCGACTCGATTGTCATTCTGAGCCTGTCGAAGAATCTCAAGCAATTGGGGAATGTCAACGTTCGTGTATGGAAAGTGTATACTCGCATCTGGGCAGACCCTGCTAAAGGAGGCCTCTCTCATGGATTTTGACCAGCTTCACGACGCGAGAGTTAGGGGTGCGGCCTTCGACTGGCTCGGTCGGCAGATCTCGATGCATGGGGACGTCCTTCCTCGCGCTGTTCTCGCCCGAGGGTTTGAGCTCGATGTTCAGCGCGTGCCGCTCATCGGCCCGCAGGGCATCTTCAAGCCGCGGCTGATGCAGGTGCCGCTTTCCATTACGACATCGCCCAAGGGACCGTACGACGACGCGTTTGGATCAGACAATCTCGTGCGGTATCGGTATCGAGGAACCGACCCGCAGCACCGAGATAATGTCGGGCTGCGGTTTGCGATGCAGAATGGCCTGCCGCTGGCGTACTTTCACGGGATTATTCCTGGCAGATATCTGGCAATGTGGCCCGTGTATGTGACTGGTGACGCACCCGAGGCACTCACCTTTTCGGTGGCGGTTGATGACGCAGTCCACGCCGGTCTCTTTCCTCAGTCTCAACCGGCCACAAGCGGCGTAGCTGAAGTTCGGCGAGGGTACGTCACGTCTTTGGCCCGCCGCCGTCTGCATCAGAGGGCGTTCCGCGAGCGGGTTCTTCTCGCTTATCGGAATCAGTGCGCCCTCTGTCGCCTACGGCACAGCGAACTGCTTGTGGCGGCCCACATCTTGCCGGATTCGGAACCAGAGGGTGAGCCGGTCGTCCGAAACGGAATCGCGCTTTGCCGGCTGCACCATGCGGCCTTCGACAGATTCTTTCTGGCCGTGCGACCAGACGGAATCATCGTTGTTCGTCCCGACGTTCTTGAGGAAAGCGATGGCCCGACACTTCAGCACGCTATTCAGGGGTTGCACGGACAGTCCATCTTGATTCCCAGGAAGCTTGAGGAGCAGCCGGCGGAAGAGTTTCTGGAGAGGCGTTACGAACGATTTCTCGAGGTGGCGGCGACACTCTGACGTGAGAACAACCGAAATCGCCTGCCCTCCCTCAGGGGCAACCGTAAACATTCAAGAGGTAACAGATTGCGACCAGGCTGGCTAACGAGAATCATACTCCGCTTGCGGGGCCGGTTGGCTGCGCCTTACGGCCCGGTTGCGGTGCTCACCTCGTCGGGCGCGGGCGCGCCGGCTCCGCAACTGAAGAGGCAACCCGATGGCGCGGAACTGCTGAAAGACGTTGCGCCGGCCGGGTGGATTGAGGAGCGTCTGTGGAGAGGGACTCTGCAAACGGGTACGCTGGTGGGATGCGTAATCCCGGAAGGATTTGAGGCATACACGCGCATATTTCACCCGGCAAAACAGCGCAACGCAGCCGAAAGAAGTTGGAGCAAAGTCAGGTGGGCCACAGTGGCGTCGTGGAACGGGAAAGTGGTTCACCCGCGGATGGGGTTCAGTCCGATCGCGAACTTGGACCCTTTACGATACGATAGTCCGCCGTGGGGCACCAGACCGGAAGACGGTGCGCTGCCGGAGGATGAGTGCCGGCATCTGCTCGACGTTCTCAAAGAGTTCACGAGCACACCCGAACGCTGTTACTCCGGCATCTGGCATGGCTACGCTGAGCTTAACAACCCTTTTCACCTGAAATGGCCAACGCTGGATATTCCAGGCGCGGGTAGGGAGTACTTCATCTTTCGCGGTCCTATGGATGGCGTCATGTCCTTCTACGAGTGGCTGATGGACCAATCGCCGAACCTCTGGTGGCCGGAAGACCGCGCATGGTTCGTCGCCACAGAGATAGACTTCAACAGCACCTTCGTCGGCGGCAGCGCGGCCTGCATCGAGCGTGTGCTGGCTCACCCTGAGCTGGAGGCGCTGCCCATCGCCATCGACGCGCGGGTGGACGCCTACGGCGACACCATCAACGTGTAGAGCGTAGCTCCTAAACCCGCGGGCGGTTCGCGAACCGCCCCTACGAGCCACCAACCCTTGTGCGCCGCTCTAGTCTGCCCCGCCAATAGGTAGTATCGTGCACAACGACCACTTTTTCCACCTCCGTTATCCGCTGTGGGGTGACAGGGAGGAGGTCTTGCTTCCGAGGGCTTTAGATTCCTCGGCTTCGCTCGGAATGGCTGGGAAGAGTGCGCTCGTCGCGGTGTGGAAAGGGTGTCACTGACTGCCGGGTGGCGGAGTGCTGAGAGTGGACGTGTGGCGGGGCGCTTGGGGTTGTACGTGTATGTCGTCAGATGTCACTCGCCATTACGCCCAGGTGTCGCACATCGCCAATCCGGTTGAACATGGCGAGACGAGGCGCGCCGCCTGCGACGCGTCCGTGCGGCCAGTACTCGATTTCGGTTATCGAGGCGTTCGGGAGGTAGAACTCGTGCTGCCACGGGCTTCGAGGGTTGGTTCCGAGCGCCCACCTGAGCGTCGCGTCGATTGTGCCCGCGTGGGAGATGACGGCAACCCGCTGCCCCGGATGCCGGTCCACAACCTCTTCGTGAAAGTCTGCCACTCTCGAGGCGAACTCGGCCAGTGTCACGCCGTCGGTGCCGGCGTGGTCGGGATGCCAAGCCAGCAGGTCGGGCCTCCCGGCCGGTGATGTCTCGACGTCCAGATCTACTTGGAACTCGGCGAGCCTCCCGTCAATCACGGTCTCGAGGCCAATTTCCCCGGCAACCTTTCCCGCCGTCTCAAGCGCACGAGCCAAGTTTCTACTGTAGATGGCGTCCAGGGGAAGTCCTTTGCTGAGGCTGTCAGCCACGGCGTCAGCCTGGCGGCGTCCCAGCGCGCTCAGCGGAGGGTCGAAGGCGTAGCGTTCCGACCCGAAGGGGAGGGCCTGGCCGTGGCGGACGATTAGCAGGTTTGTCGCCTGGAAGCTGTTTTGGGCGGCGTTTGTCGGTGAAGACAAGGAGGTCTCGCTGAATGTCACGTGACGCGGGCAGTACGCGGGCGGGTCAGTCCCGGTGGACGTGGGTGAGCACCACTAGGTCCACCTCGTCGACGGTGACGCCGTTGGCCTTCATGTCCTCCATGAGCAAGCCGAATATCTTGTCCCGGGGATCCTGCTTCTCGGGGCCCAGGCCGGTGTCCACCATCACGGTGGGGCCTCCTCGCGCACCAGGAAGGAGGCCAAGTTCGCCGCCACCGTCCCCTGGGCGGTGAACAGGTCGGCGTAGGGCTTCAGCGCGGCCGGGGCGACGGTCGGGAAGAACACCTCCGCCGGATACTCCACCCGCCCGTCGGACAGCGACAGGATCTCCACGTTGCCGACGGCAACTCTGTTGTTGGGCACGACGGCTCCCTTCGCAACGGACTCGCCCCAGGAGGGGGCACGCCAGCCTTTATTCTACTCAACCCACGGCCTTCGGACCACGGGGTCTTTTCATTATCGGGAAATGTCATTCTGAGCCGAAGGCGAAGAATCTAAAATCACTCGACACGGACTCGGCTCTAGTATGAAGAAGGGGATGCAGGCAAGGACTTTAGACCCTTCGGCTACGCTCAGGGTGAAAATGAAAAGACCCTGCTTCGGACCACGGGTCGATTGTGAAAACACCTCAAAAGGGATAAGCTTAGTCCGTCCACAGTCAGGAGGGAAAGCCATGGTACGTATGACGGGCAAGCGGGCGCTCATGGAGGTGCTCAGGGCCGAGGGAGTCAGGTACATCTTCGGCAACCCGGGGACCAGCGAGGCGCCCATAATGGACGCCCTGGAGGAGTACCCGGACATCGAGTACATGCTGGCCACCCAGGAGGGGGTGGCCATGGGCATGGCCGACGGCTACGCCATCGCCACGGGGAGGCCCTCCTTCGTGAACCTGCACATCGAGACGGGGCTGGCCAACGGCATCAGCCTCCTGCACCACGCCTGGGAGGGGAACACGCCCATGGTCCTGACCTCGGGCAACAAGGACGTGCGCAAGCTGGCCGAGGGGCGCACCGAGCTGACGGAGATGGTACGCCTCTTCACCAAGTGGAGCGTTGAGGTGACCCACCCCGAGCAGGTGCCGGGGGTGATGCGCCGCGCCTTCAACGAGGCCAGGACCCCCCCGACGGGGCCCGTGTACGTGGGGTTCTCGGCCAACGCCCTGGACGACGAGGCCGACATGGACGTCCAGCCCCTGACCAGGGGCTACTTCCGCACGGCCGCCGACGCGGAGGCCGTGGAGGCCGCCGCCCGGGTCCTGGCCGGGGCGTCGCGGCCCGTGATGGTCGTAGGCGACCGGCTGGGCCAGTCCCGGGGAGCCGCCGAGGCGGTACGTCTGGCGGAGCTGCTGGGGGCCCGCGTGTACGCTTCCTCCTACGCCGAGATGAACTTCCCCACGGGGCACCCCCAGTTCATGGGCAGGGTCAACCCGGCGCTGCCCCCGGGGCGGGCGACCCTCTCCCAGGGGGACGTGGTGCTGGCCGTTGGGGCCAACGTCTTCTCCGGGTACTTCTTCGTCTCCGGCCCGGCCCTGGGAAGGGACACGCGGCTGATACACCTGGACTCGGCCTACGCCGAGGTGGGCAAGAGCGAGCCCACGGAGATCGGTATAATCGCCGACCCCAGGGTGGGCCTGGGGCAGCTCTGCGACGCCGTGGAGGGGGCGCTGTCGGGCTCGGCCAGGGAGGCGGCCCAGGGACGGGCGTCGTCCATCGCGTCGGAGAATGCGCAGGCCCAGGCCAGCTGGGACCGGGGCCTGAGGGACCGGTGGGACGCCCGGCCCATGACCCCCGAGCGGATGATGACGGAGCTGGCGAAGGCGTTGCCCCCGGACGCCGTCATCTCCGACGACTCCATCACCTCCCGGGACGCCATCCACGGCGCCATGGAGTTCAGCGAGCCAGGCAGCATCCACAGCGAGCGGGGCGGGGCCATAGGGTGGGGCATGGGCAGCACCCTGGGTATAAAGCTGGCCCACCCGGACCGCCCGGTGGTGGGCATTCTCGGAGACGGCAGCGCGATGATGACGGTCCAGGGGCTGTGGACGGCGGCCAACTCCAACATCCCCGTGGTCTACGTCATATGCAACAACCGCTCCTACCGCGTCCTCAAGCTGAACATGGACCGGTACAAGACCCACATCCTGGGCGAGGAGGACGCCTCCAGCCGGTACATCGCCATGGACTTTCCCATCCCCTTGGACATGGCGGCCATCGCCAACGCCATGGGGGTGCAGGGACGCACCATCGAAGACCCGGAGGAGATCGGGCCGGCCCTGACCGCGGCCCTGGCTTCGGGCAAGCCCGCGCTGCTGGACGTGATCATAGACGGAAGCGTGTAGGGATGCTCTGAATGAGCCCCGAGCCCCACCCCGGTTGTCAAGCCCACCTGACCCGCCCCGACCGGAGGATTGTTGTCGGCGCTTTCACCCCCATCCTGCCATCACCCTCACCCTCTCCCATCAAGGGAGAGGGGATATTCGCACTTGCGACGCCGGCGCGTTCACCCCCATCCTAACCTTCCCCCGTCAAGGGGGAAGGGACTTGCGGGGCCGGCTAGGCGGGTTCGGCGAGGAAGACGGGGATCAGCCGGTTGGTGCGCTCCTGGTACTCGGCGTAGGGCGGGAACGCGGCTACGGACACCTCCCACAGCCTGGCGCGCTCGGCGCCCTCCTCGACCTCGCGGACGCGCATGGAGTAGACCTCGGCCTCGTCCCGGACCTCGACGTCCTGGTGCGCCCGGAGATTGTAGACCCACGACGGGTTGGTAGGCGCACCGCCCCGCGAGCCTACCAGGACGTAGTTGTCGCCGTCCTTCACCCTCATCAGGGGTGTCTTGCGGATCCCGCCCGTCCTGTTGCCGTGGTTGGTCACGATGATGCAGGGCAGCCCGCTGTCTCGCAGCGTGGTTCCCTGGGTGCCTCCGCTGCTTTCGTATAGCTCGACCTGATCGCGGACCCAGTCGGCGGTCGACGGTATGTACTCGGCCATGGTTCACTCCTCTTGCTTGTATGTCGTTGGTTTGCCGGTTCTCGCCGGGGCGTGCTGCCTGGATTGTATCACTTGCGGGCACCGTCACCCCCATCCTAACCTTCCCCCTGCGAGGGGGAAGGGACTCTTAGTGTTCTCCCGTCAAGGGAAGGGACAATTCGGAAGGCTACAGCCCCAGCTCCGTCATCGACCTGTCCAGAATCTCCACGCCGCGGTCCAGCTCTTCGTAGGTCGCCGTCATCGGCGGCGCAATGCGCCAGACGTTCGCGACGTTGGCGTAGGACGCCTGCTGGAGGATCAGGCCGTTTTCCAGGCACCTCTTCGTGAGCCGCCGCGTTTCCTCCACGGCCGGCTCTCTCGTCTCCGGGTCCCGGACCAGTTCCATCCCGAGAAGCAGACCCCGCCCCCGCACGTCGCCTATTATCGGATGGTCCTCCTTCATCCTGAGGTACGCGTCCTTCAGGTACTGCCCCTTGGCCCTCGCCTCGTCCGCCAGCCCTTCCTTCACCAGCACTTCTATGACCGCGAGACCTATCGCCGCGGCGAAGGGGTCGTTCTGGTGGGAGGAGATGAAGGACATCCCCTTGTCGTGGCAGTCCTGCTCGATTTCCTCCGAGGTGACCATCGCCGCCAGGGGCAGCCCCGCGCCGAGCGTCTTGGACAGGGCCAGTATGTCCGGCACGAAGCCGTCCTGCTCGAAGGCGAAGGTGGCACCCACCCTGCCGAGGCCGGTCTGGGCCTCGTCCAGGATGAACAGCATACCGCGCTCCTCGCACATCCGCTTCACAAACGGGAAGTAGCCGGGCGGCGGCTCCAGGATGCCTGCCGCGCTGAGTATTGGCTCGGCGATGAAGGCGGCAAGGGACCCGGTGGACTGGGCGTCTACCATGTCGAATCCGAGTTTCGCGCAGGCGTAGTCGCAGGAAGGGAAGGTCATGCTCAGCGGACAGCGGTAGCAGTACGGCGTGGGAATGGCCATGCTGCCCGGCACCCAGGGGCCGTACCCGCCCCTGGCGTTGGAGAATGTGACGGACATCGCTCCGCCCGTGTGGCCGTGGTATCCCTGCACCAGCCCCACCACCTCGAAGCGGCCGGTGAACATCTTCGCCACCTTCAGGGCCACCTCGGTAGACTCTCCGCCGGTGCTGAGAAGCAGCACCTTCTGGAGCTGCTGAGGCAGCAGGTCGGCCAGGGACTTGCCAAGCTCGATCACCTCTTCGCTGACCAGGTGGGTGTTCAGGTGGAGGATGCGCTCGCTGCTGCGTTTCAGCGCCTCGGTGATGGCGGGGTGGTTGTGCCCGATGCTCGCGGCCATCTGGCCCGAGCCGAAGTCCAGGTACTCCTTCCCGTCCGTGTCGACGAGGGTCGCTCCACTCCCGCGAGCGATTATGGGCTCGCCGTAGTCCTTGGAGGACCGGAACAGGTGGGCCCTGGCCTGCTCCAGCAGGGCGGCTTTTCTGGGGTCTTCTGACATGTCGGCCTCCTTTTGTGGGCAGCGCGTTCGGGTACGCGGGCGGTCTGTACTGGAAGTTGTATCATTGGGGACTTGAGCGAGGAATAGGGACTGGCCCAAAATTTGACCATCGAGGGCAGGTCTAATCGCAAATGTCTGCTTCGCTTGATATTAGGGATCTGCTTGGGATGTTGAAAACATGGCTGCCTGACTTAGTCGGCATTCATGCTAACGAACGCGCACCTTCAAGGTCTCCTTGGCGAATTCTAGCCTCTAGCCTCGCTAGATGCGAATTCCATGTCCGTAATCTGAATCGGATGCTGTCAAACGAATTATCTCCCCATATATCTGGACACGCTATGTCTAGCAGAGTCAGTTGTTTGGTTAAGAACTCCAGTTCAGTTGCGATTTCGGCAAGTGTGTCACCTCCTGAGTTAAACACTTGCTGTGCAATGTTAAATGTTCCAAGCGTTCCAGCAAATGGTCGAATTAGGGTTCGGCATCGCTCAATATGTGGTAGGCATGCCCTAAAGCGCTCGAGGTCGGCATCATATTGATTCGAAGTGGAAACTGTTGTCGAAGATACACTGCCCCTGCGACCGAAGAGCTTTGGGTACCACCATTCCCATGTAGCAACGAGGAGCGCTGGGATAGTGCATCCCAGTGCCAAGTACTGCCAGACTGTAATGGTGTCATCGGGACTGATTACTCTCATCCACTCACGCCACGTGATAGCATCTTCAATATGGCCGGGCAAACCGTAGAAGAACAACAAGAGTGCAATGACAGATCCGCCGCTAATCGGCTTTATCCACTTCCGCATTCGCTCATGCTACATCGCCCATGTGGTTGCGTAAAGATGACATCCCCTAGTCGAATGTCGAGGCCCTATTGGGAATTCAGACACGGTCCAGGACTGCCATGACGGGGCTGTTTCTGCTTTGGGTGGCGATCTTCCTGGCGGCCGCGGCGGTGCTGCCTGCCGCGTGTGGCGAGGGCGTCGTGGAGTCGCCGACGCCCGCTACGGCGCCCTCCCCGACCGCCGCGCCGGTGGTGGGGCCGGCCTCTCAGCCCGCGCCATCGCCCTCCCCGTCTGCCGCCGCGCGGACGCCGTCGCCCGGGCCTCCCGCCGACACGCCGGCCCCGGTGGAGGCGCGGCCGCTCGCTCCGGTGGAGCTGGAGCCGGCTTTTCCGGGCATCGAGTTCGACCGGATGGTCTTCCTGACCTACACGGAGCGTGAGTCCGGCAGTCTCTTCGTGGTGCTCCAGCCGGGCCGGATCGTCGTGTTCGAGAACGACCCCGGCGTCGAGTCCGCGCGGACGTTCCTGGACATCCGCGAGCGCGTCAACGATGCCGGGAACGAGGAAGGGCTGCTGGGGCTGGCGTTCGATCCCGCGTTCGCCGAGAACGGCCACTTCTTCGTCAACTACACCGCGTCGGGCCCCCGACGGACGGTCGTCTCCCGCTTCTCGGTCAGCGCGGGCGACCCCGACCGGGCGGACGCCGACTCGGAGCTCGTCTTCCTCGAGGTGGAGCAACCATATCGCAACCACAACGGAGGCCACCTCGCGTTCGGCCCCGACGGTATGCTCTACGTCGGCCTTGGGGACGGAGGGTCGTCCGGCGACCCGCGGGGCAACGGGCAGGACACGTCCACCCTTCTGGGCAGCATCCTGCGAATCGACGTGAGCGTGCTCGACGAGCTGGACGGCTACGCGGCGCCGCCGGACAACCCCTTCGCCGGCGGCGAGGGGGCGGCCCGCGGGGAGATATGGGCCTACGGCCTGCGCAACCCCTGGCGGTTCAGCTTCGACCGTGAGACCGGCGACCTGTGGGCCGCCGACGTGGGGCAGAACCGGTACGAAGAGGTGAACGTCGTCAGGCGGGGCCTCAACTACGGCTGGAACGTGATGGAGGGCTCGCACTGCTTCCGGCGGGAGAGCTGCGACTCACGGGGCCTGGAGATGCCGGTGGCCGAATACGGCCGCGACGGCGGGTGCTCGGTTACGGGCGGGTACGTGTACCGCGGGAGCCGCATGCCCAGCCTGTATGGGGCGTACCTGTACGGCGACTTCTGCAGCGGGAAGATATGGGCGCTGAGGCACGACGGCGAGGCCGTGACGGAGCAGATGCTGATCGCTGACACCGGCCTGTCGATCTCCTCGTTCGGCGAGGACCCGTCGGGCGAGGTGTACGTGCTCACGTTCGAGGGGGCCGTGTACCGGTTCGCGGCGCGGTGAACGGGTGGCGCGCTTGCCACACTGTCGCTTGCGCCTTGTGATAACGGGCGCTCCCAGCCTACAATCGTCCCTGAGTGCCGGCCCTGAGCCGGGAAGGAGGAACCGCAATGCCGTTTTATACCAGAGGTGACGTGCGCATCCGCTACGAGGAGGCCGGGTCGGGATTCCCGCTTCTGACAACGCCCGGCGGGGGCTGAACTCCGTGGTCGCCAACTGGCCTTCACAGGTGTTCGACGCCATGGAGCTGTTCAGCTTAGTCCGTAGGTCGTGGTATTAAGGTTGGGTAACGGTTGGTGGGAGTGTCTTATCGAGTCAAAGAGGATGAAGTCGGCGACCGCCACAAGGAGATGGCCAATTTCCGTTGCTGAACATCGTCGATGATGTCACAATGTGGTTAAGTCCGTTCAGACCGTCAAATGAAGCGTGCTTGTTAAGCGTGCTTGTTAGAGGAGGGCGACTGGACTTGCCTTGACCTCAACCATCCTGAGACCGCGTGACGCAGACCGTTGGTGACGACAAAGATGCTTGCCGAACGCACGGATTCCCAGCAGACTTCGTTGAAGTCGACCATTGATCAGTCTGTAGAGAATCAAGCGCAGTCATCTGAGACGCTGGATCCCCTGAAGCGACTACCTTTAGACGCGGGTTCTTTTGATCGTTTGACACACTACATCTTCAGGTTTCCGGCCAAGTTCCATCCCCCGGTCGTCAGGAAATTGATCAACGAATACTCCAGGCCCGGAGACTATATACTCGACCCGTTTTGCGGAAGCGGCACAATGCTGGTCGAAGCCGCCGTTGCGGGTAGGAACGCCGTCGGCGTCGACGTTGATCCGGTCGCAGCCTTCGTATCCCGTGTCAAGACTCATCGATATAGTCCGAGCCGGCTTAGGGCCTCCGCCGATCTTCTTTCTCAGGACTTGGCTGAACTTCGCCGACTGGGAGGGAAGCACTATGTCAAGGGTTACACCGACATCACGCGAGATGAATTGACGGCTGCTGTCTCCGCCGCAGGCCTGTGGGTTCCCGAAATACCAAACCTGTTCCACTGGTTTCGCAAGTATGTGATCCTCGATATGGCCCGTATCCATAGAGCCATTCAGGCCTTGCAAGCACCGAATACCCACAAGGATTTCTTCAAGCTCTGCTTCGCTTCTATAGTTAGGGCCGCATCGAACGCCGACCCCGTGCCTGTATCCGGCCTCGAGGTAACGTCGTACATGAAGCGTAAGGATGAAGAGGGGAGGATAATCGACCCATTTTCCCTGTTTGATCGTTCGATTTCCAAGGCGCTCGCAGCTATATCTGAATTTCGACGGAAGCTGGACAATGCTTCCACAGTCTCAACCAAACAAGCAGACGCTCGCTACCTGTCAAGCAGACTTCGGCGAAAATTCGACGCGATCATCACGTCCCCTCCTTATCACAATGCCGTCGACTACTACCGTCGCCATAAGCTGGAGATGTTTTGGCTTGGATTCACGAAGACGCAGGAAGAGCGCCTAGAACTAATGAGAAGCTACGTGGGCAGATTGACCATCCCTCGGAAGGAAATATACCCGCCTGATGAGTACCAATTGGGAACCTTGGCAAGCAACTGGGAGTCAAAGATGCGCAAGGCATCTGTTGGGAGGGCGAACGCTTTTAGGCAATATGCAGTGTCAATGAAACTGTCCTTTAGACAGTTTGCTAAACGCTTGAAGGACGATAGTCCGGTGGTGATGGTTGTCGGCAATAGTAAATGGAACGGTTCCGAAATTCCAACTGCCGAACTATTTGCGGAGTTAGCCGCCCCCGATCTCCGACTCACTGACCGGTTTTGGTATCCCGTCAAGAACCGGTACATGTCGTACAGCCGTAGGAACGGCGCCAGCATTGACGAAGAGCACGTGCTGATCATGGAAAAAGCAAAACCATGATGGTGAACCGTAACTCAAAGGAAGAACTATGAGCTCGCCGAGCCTAACCTTTGCGGACGCCCTGACTTCCCTGGGGGAGGATACCGGCAGTCCAATAACTGTCAGAATATCCAACGAGATACTGACGTTGCTGTCTTCCCAGCTCTACCAATCGCCATTGAAGGCCATCGAAGAACTCGTGGTTAATTCGTACGACGCCGACGCCAACGAGTGCAGGTTGTTCGTGCCGAGACCGGGAGATGATCTGCAAGCAGTTCTTGTCTATGACGACGGAATAGGCATGGATGCCGATGGATTGTCGGACCTCTGGCTGGTTGGTCGAAGTAGCAAAAGAGAATTGGACTACCAGCAACGTATGGCTAGGAAGCAGATTGGTAAATTCGGAATAGGTAAGCTGGCTACCTATGCCATTGCAAACAACATCACTTACATCTCGCGCACCAATAACGAAGTTCTGGCGGTAAGCGTCGACTTCGAACAGTTCCGTAAAGACCCGCACGGCGCCGTACCCGTAAAGCTCAATGTTACCCGCATAGCGTCATGGGACAAGTTGCAAGAACCCGGCATATTCAGGTCCGCGTGTGAAGGTGCCGGAGTCGAGACGAATATTCTCTTCGATGCTGATCCCACGTCTTGGACCATCGTCCTCTTGGAGAATATGAAGCCTAAGCCGATTCATCCCGGACGATTGAGATGGATACTGAGGACGGCAATGCCCTTGCAGGCGGGATTTCGTCTATACCTGAATCACGAGGAGATACTGAGTTCAAAGGAAGATATAGATGTCGTTAGCCGGTTTGATGTGACTGAATTGCCTGAAAAGCGCATCGAATCCGTTAGTGGGAAGACGAAGGAAACCTGGCGTATAGAAAACGGAGCTCTAATATCGGCCTCGTTTCCTGAAGGCGTTCGAGGTTCGGCGATAGTCACCAAGAGGTCGCTCCATACCGGCAAGAGCGCCGACCTCGGACGCAGTCATGGGTTCTTTGTCAAGGTTCGAGGTAGGCTGGTCAATGAGGAGGACCCGTTGTTGGGCCTTTCTCCGCTCTCCTACCAGACCTTCAATCGTTTTCGAGCCGACCTGAGTGCCGACGACCTTGATGAAGCGGTTACCGCTCCCAGAGAAGGAGTAGGCGAATCACCTCTCAAAGACAATCTATCGTCTCTGTTGGCCGAGGTGTTCTATGAGGCTAGAGAAAGGTACGAAAGCCACCTGAAGGAACTAGAGAAAGAAGGTGCGAGAAAACGCGAACAAGAGCGGTCATATGTTCCCGCACGGTTGGTAGAGCATCCAATCGCAGACGTCTTGTCCCTTCCTTCACTCGTTCCTGGTCAGGGGGCCGAGGCAGACGAGAGTTGGTTTTACCTGGAAGTTGGGACGAAACAAGAGGCAGACGAGCTCGTGAAGGACCTCTACACAAAGCCCCGTACACAGAAGTATAAATATCAGTACGTCAGCAAGGGCAGGCAGGGGCGGCTGGTCGAGTTCAATCCAAAGCAGTCCACCTTCTACCTCAATCAAGATCACGATCTGGTGGCCGAGTACCGTGAGGATGCAAGAGCCGCAATGTTGTTGGAGGACATCGCCACCGCGGAAGCGGTTCTCGAAATCTACCTCAGGGAGCATGGGATGACTCCACACGTCGTGGGAGAACTGCTCCAACGGAGAGATTCCTTGCTGCGGGGCCTTGCCAATGATCATGTCTTCTCCGTCGACACCATCAGCCAGCTTCTCAAGGATAGTACAAATGACAAGTATGACCTGGAAGTGAATCTGGTGGCTGCCAGCCGAGCGCTCGGATTCGTTGCAACCCACCTCGGGGGCGCGGGTGAACCGGACGGCATCGCCAGATTCACCGACTATCCCAACGGTGAGCAAAAGATCACATTGGAGGCCAAATCGTCTGGGAGCGTTCCTGACCTGGGCCATCTGGACTTCGCCGGGTTGAAGGAGCATGTGACCAAGCGTGGAGCCAACGGATGTCTCCTCGTGGCACCTATGTATCCCGGAGAGAGCCTCGGCACGTCCTCATCTGCCTCTGCGCGAGCCTTAGACAACAGTATCTCATGTTGGACGGTGGACGATCTCGCGCGGGTCGTACAATTGGTTGAAACTCGCCATATTGGCGCCAAAGAAGTACTCGACATAGTCCTGAATCAGTTCGCTCCGGACGATGTATCGGCTGCGGTCGAGCGATTGCTGAACGAGCCAACTTGGGAGCGCCGCTCCTTGTATGTGGCTGTCCTAGACGCACTGCGAGGATTGGAGGGCCGGCTAGTGGATCAGCCGCGGACGGTTTCTCATATCGCTGCGGAAGTGACCAGGCAGCCAGGGTTCGAGGAGGTGCCTCAAGGAGAAATCAAGAGAGCCGTGGCGGATCTATCGGGCGCTAGCGAGGGGACGTTGATACTCGAAAGTGGTGACCGTATCATTGCCAACGCTTCGTTCGATGAGATTGAGCGGAGACTGAGAGGACTAACTGGCGAGAGAGGTGAGCCACGTAGGGGCGGAACATTCCGAGACTCCTCTGATGGACCCGAAGACGTCCTGTGACTCATGCCGCCCCGATAGCCTCCGGCAAGGCAAAGTGGTGAATGAGTCCCCTGAGCCTTTCGCTCCCGACGCCCCGAGAGAGATGCTGGACCGCGCCAGGATCAACCCGCTCCAGCTAATGCCCGCACTTACCTGCGCATATCTCACGGAGTCCACATCCTTGAGATGAACTGCGAGAGCTACCATCTCCTCGTTCGGCGAGGACCCGTCGGGCGAGGTGTACGTGCTGACGTTTGAGGAGACGATGTACCGCTTCGCGGCGCGGTGAGTGGCGGTGGAGCGCTTGCTAGCCTGTCGTTTGCGCCTTGTGACAACACGCGCTCCCAGCCTACAATCTGACCTGAGTGCCGGCCCTGAGCCGGGAAGTAAGGAGGAACCGCAATGCCGTTTTATACCAGAGGTGACGTGCGCATCCGCTACGAGGAGGCCGGGTCGGGATTCCCGCTTCTGACGACGCCCGGCGGAGGGCTGAACTCCGTGGTCGCCAACTGGCCCTCACAGGTGTTCGACGCCATGGAGCTGTTCAGCGACGACTTCCGCTGCTTCACGCTGGACCAGCGCAACGCGAGCGGCGGAGAGTCCAGCGGGCCGGTCCAGGTCGACGACCCCTGGGGGGCGCTGGCCGACGACCAGCTTGGCGTGATGGACCACCTGGGGATAGACAAGTTCATGTTCATGGGCTACTGCATCGGGGGGCCGTACGCCCTCAAGCTCATAGAACGCGCGCCCGAGCGAGTGGTGGCCGCCGTGCTCTGCCAGCCGGTGGGGCACGCGTCGAAGACGCCGAACGCCATGTATGAGTCAGGTCTCGCCTGGGGCGCCGAGCTTGTCGCCCGACGGCCCGACGTGACGATGGAGACCGTCGAGAAGTACCTGCACAATCTTTATCGCGTCCAGCCGGACTTCATGTACAGCGTGTCGCGGGACTTCGCGCGCGCGCCAAACCCCGCTGCTGGTGATGCCCGACGACACGCCGGCCCACTCGTACGAGGCGGCGATGGACCTGGTGGCGCTGGCGCCCAACGCGCAGGTGACGGAGTACCCCTGGAAGGAGTCGAAGGACGTGTTCGACAGGACCGTACAGCAGGTGCGCGAGTTCCTGCTGGCGCACCGGACGGCGTAGCGCGCCGACCGTCGAGGTTGATGCCGAAGACCATAGTATTGGGGTTCATTGGCTTACGAAGACCTAGAGGCCCTCTCTCCGGCACGGCGTGGGGCCTTCTTGACTACCCTAACGCGCCCCTGTCCCAGTATTGACAGCTCGCGTGACGTAGATATATCGTAAGCATCACCTGACATTCGTT
Organism: Dehalococcoidia bacterium; assembly: GCA_965262385.1. Classification (GTDB taxonomy): domain Bacteria; phylum Chloroflexota; class Dehalococcoidia; order Lucifugimonadales; family CATOSD01; genus CATOSD01. The sequence continues at coordinate 2,277,854 of CBDHFB010000016.1, forward strand.
GGGCACAACCGTGCCGGGGCCGCAACTACTGTGGCCCCGGTTTTTCACGTTCAGGGCTCAGGGATGATTGGAAGGCTGAAATGGGGCAGCCAGAACAGACGCCAAGTCCCAAGTTGGGGCGGCCGCCGGTGCTGATCAAGCATAGACGCATTCGACGCATCATTCGGGGGAGACAGCGTTACCCAAAGGGCTAACAGAGAAAATTACGCTCTGATAACCCTGTTGGTGACATACCGAGACATTTGGAAGGGGCTAGAATGCAAGAGTACAGACTACCCTACACAATGACAGAGCCGACAACGGAATCTGGCGGATTGTATGAGGCAGAGGTGCCCAGCCTTCCTGGGTGCATGGCGTGGGGGAAGACCGAAGCCGAGGCGTTGTGGATTCTCGAAGGCGTAGCATTAGACTTCATTCGATCATATAAGGATCACGATGACCCGTTGCCTACGGGTTTGAGGATTGCCGGTGAACTTACCGTCGCCGTATGAGATACAAGGAGCTCGCCAAGAAGCTAAGGCGTCTCGGCTGCGAACTTGACAGGCAATCGCGCGGTTCTCACGAGATTTGGCGTAATCGTCTTAAGGGAACTAGGGCGACTGTACCCAATTCGGGTAGTAAAGACTTACCAAAAGGTACGCTCTCAGCTATTCTCCGCCATCTGGGCATCGCTAAGGACGAGTTCGACAGCGCATAAGAGGCCGTTCGCGCTCAACCTCATCTAGAGCGCGCCATCCCGCCCGTGGGTTCCGGCTCGGGGGCCGGAATGGCGAGGGGCGCTCCCTTATTAGATTCTTCGACTACGCTCGGAATGGCAATGAGAAGGGGCCAGAATAACGAAGAGAAGCGGCGATAGGGCGTTGGGATGATTCTCATCCCTGCGACTTCACTGCCTCCTCGGACGATAGTCTCTCGAATCGCGACATGCGTCGTACGTGGTCTGGTCTATCGGAATCCAAGTCGTGCCCGGAACTCCTCTCCGTGAAGGGCTCCCCGGACCGACCGGGAAGCAGGACTCGAAGACAAGCCTACGCCCTTGGGCTTGGGCAATCTCTTTCGCCAGGCGCACCGCAGGGCCAAAGCCCCAGTCCTGGCTCACGATAATGGCGGCTTCGTACTGCCGGTCGTAGGTGGCTCGCACCAGGTCCAGGGCCAGACTGACATCCACTCCCTTCTCCTGCCCTCCGGCGCTCACCCTGCCCCGGTAGACGTAGATTCCCAGGCTCCTCAGATACCTGATCTTGTTCGACCAGAAGACGTGCCAGAACAGCTGCGAAGGGCCGCCAGATGGATCGGGGACGCCCGTGTAGAAGCGAATCTCCGTCAGGATGCGTCCTAGCGTCCTGGAGACCAAGACGCGCGCCAGCGTCTCAACGTCGTAGCTCGGCCAAGCGTAGGGGGACGATGACCCGGAAGCCCACGCTCTCCGGGCCAAGTGATAGAGGTTCTGGCCGTCGATGAGTACGATTGTGCGCATAAAAAACACCCGCCCAGGGATGTGGCCGAGGCCACGATCCAGCGGGCGGGGAAGAATTGCACGCAGCCTATCATCGGAAGCGGTGCTTCGTCAATCCCGTAGAGGGTAGAGGATGGGTAACTGTTCAGCCTTCGAACGTACTCTCGCCTACAACGCGCGGATGGTCGACGCCGTCAACCAGCATGGGTTCATCCTCGTGGATGTCTTCCAGGCCAACGTGTCGGAGCTTGCCGAGGGGGTGCTTATCGACATTTGGGTTTGACAAGCGGTAGGATTCCTCTTGGCCACGGACCTTGGTAGGTCATGCCAGGTGATTGGGAAGTTAGCGCTGTCGTCCCCCAGCGGGGTGTGCACGTGATTGTGCCAACGCCGGTGTCCCTCCTGATCGTCGCCAGCGTGGTAGAGCACACTGCGGACCTCGACCGGTTTCGGGCGGCCGCGCCGGGCGCCCAGCCTATCGTGTGCTTGCTGGACAACGACGGGCTTGCTGCACGATTGACTCGATGAAGGAAGTCTTTCCAGCGTTGTAGGCCGGGGGGTCAGTTGCCAGGCGGGGCATCAACTCGCGCTTCAAGTCTTCGTAATTTTGGGCGATCTCAGGATGCGTCCGCAGGAAATCGCGGAATAGCAGGTGGTCTCTCCAGAATGTACCTTCCCATTGAGTCAAGTGAAGGTTGAATCTGTGAGGCTTGGCCTTGCGCAGGTACAGAGTGCCCGGTACAGTCTCTCCACGCCACTCGTACCCGATGCCTTCGAGAGCCTCTATCTGCGGTTGTGCTATTTCTACTATTGAGACGCCGAGCATCAGGTCGATGATCGGCTTTGCCCCGAGTCCTGGAACGGCAGTGCTGCCGATGTGCTCCACTCGTTTGGCCGCGATACCTGTGGCAACCGCTACAATGGCTCTCTCCTCCTCATACAAGGCCGGCCATCTCTTGCAGTATTCCAAAATCCTGTAGGATGGGCTCGCCAATAATCCTGCCTCCTGGGATTGAGACTATGGCGGTTTGGGGAAGGTGCCTGCCGACACTCGACATTGACGAGCGGCAGCATCCCGGCCGCGATGCCCCGCCCCTGGTTTCCGGCTCGGGGGCCGGAATGACGAATGGCGCTCCTTCATCAGATTCCTCGACTACGCTCGGAATGAAAATGAGAAGGGGCCGGAGCAGGGTTAGGAAATTGGAACTATCAGCGGCAGGTCCAGCTCCGACAACAGGTCCCCGAACTCCTCGAGGTCCTTGTCTATGACCTCCCGCAGCCGTTCCAGGTGCTCATCCACGCGCCCGGAAAACTCGCCGAACGCGTCGACCGACTGCTCGGTCGGCGCTCCGGTGGCGCTGGTCACAACGCTGCCGACGGCGCGGAGCTTGGCGTTGAGCTGAGACGGATAGTTCATGAAGTCGGCCCTGGTCTTGATCCTCGTCTGAATCAGCTCGGTCTCGACGGCGGACAGCTTCCCCCGCAAGGCCTGGGCGGCATCGGCGACAGCGTCGGAGCGACCCTCGGCGCGCTTCTGCCACTCCTCCATCTGCCGGTAGATGCTCCGGACGCGGAGTATAGCGTCGTTGGTGTCGGTGAGCTTGTCGCGGATCTGCACCAGCGTATTGAAGCGGTCATTGAGCTCGTCCTGGCTCGCCGAAACGCGGGGGTCCTTCAGGATGTCGAAGGACTGGTCGTAGACCTGGCCGCCTGCGGCCAGCCCGACCTGGTACGTGCCCGGAGGCGCCTCCGGGCCCTGGTCGTTCGCATAGAAGACGTTCAGGGAGGCATCGTTCTCCAGCGTCTTCGGGCCGGGGTAGCGCATGTCCCAGACGAATCTGTTCATCCCCTGCGCGACCGGCACGTGCTGCCCCGTTCCCGCTCCGGGGCGGGAATGACGGTCGTCGGACGGCTCTTCTGCGCTCGTGAAGCTCGCTATCTCTCTGCCGCCGGAGTCGGCGAACGTCAGCGTGACCTCGCCTTCCGGCTCTTCGTGCAGGTAGTAGAACACCGAGACTCCCCGCGGGGGGTTGTCGCCGGCGTCGACGTGGGAGCGGTACTGGCTGCCGTCGGCCCTGTGGCGGACGTAGAAGGCGGTGCCGCCGTGGGCGTCCACCTGGTAGTTCTTCGCACCGGGAATCGGAGGGAGGGGAGCGAAGATCGCAGGCTCAACGTCCTGGTGGGTGTCCTTCGGCCTGAACAGGTGGGCGGGCGACTCGGCTATTCGCTCGTTGGCCTGGCGCAGAGGCGTTACGTCGTCCAGTATCCAGAACGACCGGCCGTGAGTACACGCTACCAGCTCGTCGCCCTTGACCGCCAGGTCGTACAGCGGCGCCACGGGCAGGTTGAGCTGAAGCTTCTGCCACGCCTCGCCGTCGTCGAAGGACACGTACAGCCCGAACTCGGTGCCCGCGTACAACAGCCCCGGCCTCACGGGGTCCTCTCGAATCACCCTCGTGAAGTCTTCGGACCCGATTCCGCCGGTGATCTCGCGCCACGTCTTGCCGTAGTCCCCGGTCTTGTAGAGGTAGGGGCTGTAATCGTCGAGCTTGTAGCGGTAGGCTGCCACGTAGGCGGTGGCCGGATCGTGGTGCGAGACCTCGATGAACGCTACGGTCGTCCACTCCGGCAGATCGGGCGGCGTCACGTTCTCCCAGCTATCCCCTGCGTCGCGGGAGATGTGAATCAGCCCGTCGTCGGAGCCCGCCCAGAACACTCCCCGCTCGTGGGGGGACTCCGTGAAGGCGAAGATCGTGCAGTAGGTCTCCGCGCCGCTGACGCCCTGCACCGTGACCGGCCCGCCGGAGATCTCCAGCTTCGTGGGGTCGTTCCGGGTCAGGTCGGGGCTGATCGGCTCCCAGCTCTTGCCCTCGTTGGTGGAGCGGAACACCAGGTTGCCCGTGCAGTAGAGCACGTCGGGGTCGTGGGGCGAGATCAAGATGGGGTAAGTCCAGTGGAAGCGGTACTTCTGGTCTTTGGGCGCCCAGCCCCAGGACTCCTCCGGCCAGACCGTTATGATCTCGATGTGATCGCCGATGGCGTGGTCGGAGCGCAGCAGGTTGCCGCCTCCTCCCGCGGATGAGCCGATGGCCCCCGAGTAGACCACGTTGGCGTTGTCCGGCCGGACGGCGATGTGGCCGCTCTCCGAGGTGCCGGTCATGTAGCAGGCGCTCAGCGGGATGGCGCTGTCGTCGCTCTTGCTTGGGACGCTGATGGCGCTGCTGTCCTGCTGGGTGCCGTAGACCCGGTACGGGTACTGGTTGTCGACGGCGAGGTGGTAGAAGCAGGCGGTGGGCTGGTTGTAGATGGATGACCAGCTAACGCCGCCGTTGAAGGTGACGGTGGCGCCGCCGTCGTTCGCCTCGATCATGCGCCTGGGGTTGCGCGGGTCGATCCACAGGTCGTGGTGGTCGCCGTGCGGCATCGGCGTCTGCCCGAACGTGCGGCCGCCGTCGGTGGACACGTAGAAAAAGCTGTCCATCACCCACACCGTTTCCGGGTCTTGCGGGTGAGCGAACACGTGGGTGTGATACCAGGGGCGGCCCCGGCCGTCGGTGTCGTTGACCAGCTCCCAGCTACCACCGCCATCGTCAGAGCGGTAGAGCCCGCCCTCCCCGGCCTCCACGATAGCCCACAGCCTGTCCGGCTTGGCCGGCGAGACCGCGACGCCAATCCGCCCCTTCAGGCCCTTCGGAAAGCCGGGGTTGTCGGACAGCCCCGTCCAGGTGTCGCCGCCGTCCGTGGACTTGTACAGCCCGCTATCGGGGCCTCCGCTCGAAATCGTCCAGGGGTTGCGGAACACCTCCCAGATGGCGGCGTACAGGATGCGGGGGTTGGTCGGGTCCATCGCCAGGTCTATGGCGCCCGCCTTGTCGCTCACGAACAGCACACTCTCCCAGCTTTCGCCTCCGTCTCTGGAGCGAAACAGGCCCCGCTCCTCGTTCGGCGCCCATGCGTGGCCCAGCGCCGCCACGTACACGAGGTCCGGGTTACTGGGATGAATGCGGATCCGGGCTATGTGCCTGCTGTCGGACAGCCCGACGTGCCGCCAGGTCTTGCCCCGGTCCGTGGACTTGTACACGCCGTCGCCCGAGGAGACGTCGTTCCTGATGCAGGCCTCGCCCATTCCGGCGTAGATGACGTTGGGGTCCGAGTCGGCGACTGCGATGGCGCCCACGGCGGAGGTCTCGAAGAAGCCGTCCGAGATGTTCTCCCAATAGGCGCCGCCGTCGTCAGTCTTCCAGACGCCCCCATTGCACGCCCCGAAGTAGAAGGTCATGGGGTCGTCGGGGTCGCCGACGGCCGCCACGGTGCGACCGCCACGATGGGGACCTATGCAGCGCCACTCCATCGCCCTGAACACGCTCTGGTCTATCGTAGCCATTGGAGCAGCTCCTCTTTACGATGCCGATTCGAAGCTTGCGGGGAAGGCGGGCCTTGTCCGGGCCGGCCTGGCGGTAGCGGGGATGCCGCTACTGCGAAGGGTTGCCATTCGACCGTTGGGCGGCTGTCAGCGCCGATTCGACGTCCGGATGGAGCGGGATAACCCTGTCGAATCCAACCATTACAAAAACCTGCTGTATGTGCGGTTTCAGGCTGCAGATGTGAAGACTGCGTTGGTTCCTGCCCAGTGTTCTCGAAATGCGCAGGAACGCTCTCAGGCCGGCGCTGCTGACATAGGTGACGTCGGAGGCCTCGACCACGACGTTCGACTCCGTTCTGGCCGCGGCGCGCAGGGTGTCCGCCTCGAACAGGTTGGCGCTGAGAACGTTGATGCGTCCCCGCGCTCTCAGCAGCAGTGTTGGACCTTCGGACTCGAGAACGTTGATCTCCACCAGGCGGGGCTCTTTCTCTGACGTCATTTTTCGTCCTTTTGGGGTCTGGTCTATGTGTCCGCGTGCCCAACTCGGGAGGCGTAGCCGGTTGGGCAATCCCGGGCGCGCCCGGCGATTTCAGAGGTTTTAACTAGGGGTCCGATTTCGTAAGGGCGGCGCGGTCGGACGCCGAGCGGGCCTGCAAAGCTTCGAGCCTCTCCAGCCACTCCAGGCCTCTTTCGGCTTCGTCAAAACCGTCATCCAGCGCGTTGGTCGTACTCATTCGTCATCCTCCGCTCGTGCCACCCTCCGAGGTGTCGTGGCAAGCAAACTCCCGCCCTGTATGGCGGTGTGGCCCGCACCAGACTCCTACTACCCATCATAACATGCGATGCAACAGTTGAAAGGCCTTAAGGCGGGCCTTCCCTGAGTGCAGAGTGACCTTAACCTGTGTACAGTATGCCCATATTTAGTTAGGAAGGAGCATCCCAATGGCCACTACACCGGGAACCGAGCTGATAGAACTCGAAACGGGCGTCTTCGCCCGGCTGCACGAAGGCCTCACGAACGCGGGCATCATCGTCGGCGACGATGGCGTGCTGGTTATAGATTCGCTGAGAGTCCCCTCGTTCGCGCGGGACCTGATCCGGGACGTCCGGCACATCACCGACAAGCCGGTCCGGTACCTGGTCGACACCCACTCGCACTGGGACCACGCGTGGGGCAACGAGGAGTTTCCCGACGCGACCATCATAGGCCACGAGAACTGCTACGACGAGATGGTGGACGTCGAGTGGAACAGGCAGTGGCGCGAGAAGGTGATGAGCTCGGGCGACCCCTGGGCCGAGGAGGCCGGGCTGGTGACGATCACGCCTCCCAATCTCACGTTCGAGACCAGCATGAGGCTCTACTTCGGCGGCAGGGAGCTGCATCTTCTGTTCCTGGGCAGGGCGCACACCGGCGGCGATACCCACATACACCTGCCGGACGACGGCATAGTGTTCTGCGGGGACGTGGCGCAGGACGGCGGAATGCCCTTCCTGGCCGACAGCTACCCGTCGGAGTGGCCCGCCACCGACGACCGGCTGGTGGACCTGCAGGCCCCGCGGTTCGTCTCCGGGCACGGCCCGGTCGGGGCGCACTCCGCGCTGGTGGAGGCGCGGGACTTCATCCACGACATGGTCGCCAATCTCGAAGCCGCGGCCCGAGACGGCAGGAGCGCACAGGACGCGGCCTCCGTGACGGTCGCCGCGCTCGCCTCCCGCTACGGAGAGTGGCGCGGCTTCGAGCGGCTGGAAGAGGCCCTGCCGGAGGCGTACGGCAGGCTGGGCTGACCTAACCGTTCAGAGTCGGAGGCAAGGCGCATTCCAGGCGAGGCGTCAGTCCCCTCTCCCAAGACTGGGAGAGGGTTAGGGTGAGGGTTGAGAGCACACGTCTCATCAAGCAATTATGGGGTGACGCCCGCCGCTGCGCACCGGGTCCTCGCGTTGGTTGCCGTGGCAGTCCTGGCGCTCGGCATGGCCGTGTCCTGCGGCGGCTCCGGCGACGGCCCCGCGGAGGCCGAGCGCGACCCGCTGAAGATAGGGCTGCTGATGAGCTTCACCGGGGGGTCCGCCGACCGCTCGGCCTGGAGAGAGCGCGGCTTCCTTCTCGCCATCGAGCACGTCAACGGCTCGGGTGGCGTCTTCGGCCTTGACGTCGAGTCGGTCCGGGGGGACACCGGCACGGACAGCGAGACGGCCGTAGCCGAGGCGCGCCGGCTCGTCGAGACCGAGGGCGTCCACGCCATAGTCGGCCCCAGCTCCAGCGCCAACTCTCTCCCCGTCGCGGAACGGGTCACCGGCCCGGCGGGCGTCGTCAACATCAGCCCCTCCGCCACGTCGCCGCTCCTGACGAGCGCGGACGACGCCGACTTCTTCTTCCGCGTCGCGCTCGCGGACACGGCGCAAGGCCCCGTCCTGGCCCGCGTGACCCGTGAGCGCGGCTTCGACAACGTGGGCGTCATCTACCAGGACGACGCCTATGGGCGCGGGCTTGCCGAGTCCTTCGAGGCTGCGTGGACCGGACAGATCAGCCTCGCCGCGGTGCAACGCGGGCAGGACACGTACCTGTCCGCGCTGGGCCAGACGGCGGCGGGAGGCGCGCAGGCCCTGGTGATCATAGCGTCCGGCACAGACGCCGAGACCATCGTCCGGGAGTCGCTGGAGAGCGGCCTTTACGACAGCTTCACGTTCGGCGACGCCGCCAAGAATCCCAACCTGGTGCGGAACATAGGCGGCGACCGTCTCGGCGGCATGTACGGGACGGCTGGCACGAGCGCGCCGGGAAGCGAGTCCGCGGCGTTGTGGGAGAAGGCGTTCCTGGACGAGCACGGCGAGTTGCCGGCGTTCGCCTACGTGAAGGAGACCTACGACGCCGTCATCGCCATCGCGCTGGCCGCGGAGGCCGCCGGCCTGGCCGGCGGAGCGGCGATCCGCGACCGGCTGCGCTCGGTGGCCTCGGCCCCCGGCGAGCGAGTGCTGGCCGGCCCGGAGGGCGTCGCGGAGGCCCTGCGGATCGTCAGGGACGGCGGCGAGGTCGACTACGAGGGCGCCGCGGCGACGCTGGACTGGGACGCCAACGGCGACCTGGTGCGCGGCCACGTGGGCGTGTGGCGCTACACCGCGGACGAGCGCATCGAGGATGTGGAGGCGGTGCCGTTCGACTTCTGCGCGCCGCGGTGACGCGCGGGCGATTGAACGCCTGTCGGTGTAGAATGTGCGTCTACACCATCCGCCCGGCGGAGCCGGCGGTCACGAGAGCACTCAAGTATCATCCGTATCTCAAGCGTGGTAAGGGCAAGCGGTAGAGGTGACTAGTGGCCCGACGAATAGAGACGCCCTGGAAGGCCGCAATAGTCCTGTTCGCTCTACTGGTCGGGCTGACGCTCAGCGTGTATCCCGAACGCGCCCACGCTTGTTCATGCGCGGGCCCTATCAATCAAGAATCTGCTGTATTCGGCTCCGAGGTGATCTTCATGGGACGTCTCGTAGACACACGCACTTACAGACAGTACAGCGATTTGGGTTATGATTCACCATTCGTCGATTTCAAGTTTGAGGTCGAAGCCGTATGGAAAGGACGTGTTCCTCAGGGCGCATACATGTCGGCAATGGTGGGAGATGGAGCTGCGTGTGCCGAACTTCCATACTCTACGGATTTCGTAGTCGGAGTACGGTATCTCGTCTACACCTACGAATCCATGGAGTTCAACCTTTGTAGTGTGGTGATTCGAGAAGGTGGAGATGGATACGAGGATTTGCATTCGGCTGAAACAATGGGGACATTTGAAGAGCAGGTGGCAAACCTCGGCCCCTCCAAAGCGTTCTCAGGGCCAGGGACAGACCAATGGCCTCCGACGCCGACGCCCTACTCACAAGGCCAAACACCAGAACCTCCCACCCCAACGCCAGAACCTCCCACGCCAACGTCACCACCAGTTGTACCGACACCCGCACCTTCTGCGGGCGGATGTGGTCGGGGCAACTCAGTGGACCTCGCGGTAATCGGGATGCTGGCAGGTCTCGCATGGTGCGCGGTTCGACGGCGGAATATCTGATCGTGACGCGACCACCGAGGCTGCACTCGCAACGGATCGGGTACGTCCAGTCCGAATCGAGAATCGTCGAATACGACAACCTCGAGCTCTTGGGGTTTTGTAAGGATTGAGCCACGAGCCTGACGGGATGACGGCATTTTGGTGAGAAGGCGGTTGGCCGCGTGCGCCACCCTCGCCCTCCTCCTCGCGCTGGCTGCCGCGGCGCTCGCGCTCGGCTGCGCGCGCGATTCCGCCGGCGACGCCGCTCCCACCGCGGCGCCGGCGGAGTCGCCGACCAACACGCCAGCGCCAGAGAGCGGCCAGAGTCGCCCCTCGGACCTTCGCTGCGAAGATTTCGGGAGGGGCATTGAATTCAATTGGCAGCCCGGTCGCTTCGCCCAGTGGTCGCCGGATGGCTCTCGGATACTGTTCGATGTTTCGGTTGGTGAGTACGGCCACCCGGCGGTCGGGCTATACGGCTTTGACATTGGAAGCTATCGGCTCCAGCAGGTCGTGGACCCTCTGGAGAGCACGTCTGTTGCCAGCGGGTCCGCGGAATCTGTCGGCCTCGATATGCACTTCAACGTATCCCCCGACGGCGCCAGGGTCGTCTACTCCACGTGCGGTTACTCTGATGGGCAAGACTACGAGATAGCGGTGTCGGCAATCGACGCCACAGAGACCCAGAGGCTGACGGAAAACGGCGATTTCGACAACTATCCGGTCTGGTCTCCTGGCGGAGATCTCATCGCGTTCATCTCGGACCGACCGGTTGACAGACCTGATGTCTATTCGGTCAAGCGTCTCTACGTCATGGCCGCCGACGGCTCGGAAGTGAGACTGGTCGCGCCTCAATCCGGCGATAGTTCGTTGCGGCTTGGCCCACATCCGCCCAAGTGGTCGCCCGACGGCCGGAGCATAGCGTTCGTCGCGACCGAAGGACCTGTGGTCTCGGCCGTCTACACGGTCGGCACGGACGGCTCCGGGCTTACCAGGATAGCCGAAGCCGCCAGTGGGCCCTCATGGTCGCCCGACGGCCGGCGCATAGCCCTTGTCGTGCCCGACGGCTACGATGAGGCAGACCTGTACACTTTCGCCATCGACGGCTCCGACCCCGTCCGGGTCGTCGGCGTTTCAGCCGGATTCAGACCAAGAGATCAACACTCCCAGCGTCAATCATCGATCGCCAGGCCTCTATGGATCGGCGGCCTGTCCTGGTCTCCGGACGGCGCCATGATTCTCCTGGAAGCTCTAGGCGCCAGGGCGTCAGTCGAGGACTCGCACATCGACTACTATCTTCCAATTCACTTTGAAGAAGTAATGCCGTTCGGTGCGGATCTGTATTACTATCCCGTTCCCCTGGCCGCGGCCTGGTCGCCGGATGGCTCCAGAATCGCCGTGCGAGCTTTCACTGCCGATGCGCCGGAGGGCTGGCGCGACCCTCCGGATGGCAACGTGGTACTGTACACGATTGCGGGGGACGGCACGCGCCCCCGCTTGCTGGTACGGAGCGTCGACGCCGCAGACGGAGGCAGCCGGCTGACAGCCGTAAAATTCACAAGACCTCCCGCTGACGTGGAGGCGTGCTCGATGGGCCGGGTGGTTCCTGAACCGGAGAGCAACCCCGGTCTTGTGGAGGACTGCCGCACGCTCCTGGGAATGAGAGATACGCTCGCGGGAACCGGGATGCTGGGCTGGAGCTCCGACACTCCGATTTCGGAATGGCCCGGGGTTGAAATTGGCTGCGTACCGCCGCGTGTGCGTGAAATCAGAACCCCATATCCAAGAGACGATGCCTTCAGACCGTACGGGCAAATCCCGGCGGAGATAGGAAACCTCGTCGAGCTTACGAAGTTGACTGTTGTTGACAGTCTTATCCACGGTCCCATTCCCGCTGAATTGGGCGAACTGTCGAGACTGGAATGGCTTCAACTCTATGGGAATCGACTCAGCGGGCCCATACCTCCCGAGCTGGGGAATCTGGAAAACCTGCTGGTCCTGGGTCTCAGCCGCAATCGCCTCGACGGCGCCATACCGGCAGAGCTGGGTAACCTGGCGAATCTGGCAAACCTTAACCTTGAGGACAATCTACTCAGCGGACCTATTCCGCCGGAACTGGGCAACATGGCCGGTCTGGCGGTAATGTATCTTCAGGACAACCGGCTGAGCGGGGCAATACCCGGGGAGTTGGGCAATCTCGAAAAGCTCGAGGATATGGACCTCTCGTACAATCAGCTAACTGGGAACATCCCTGCGGAGTTGGAGAAGCTGGAAAGTATGTATCTCTTTGGGAACAACCTGCCTGGGAGTGTCCCTGCGGAGTAGGGGCAGACAAAGAAACTGGAGAGTTTGCGTATTCCGATAGATGGACGGTTGATTGGGTGCGTTCCGTCCGAATTGAATTCTTCCAACTCTAGCAACCTCGCACACTTCGGGTGTTGTGAAGAGTGAGCGTGACTCGCGGTTGTGGGGATGTCGGCATGCCGATAAGACGGCGGTTGGCCGCGTGCGCCTCCCTGCTTCTCCTCCTCGCGCTCGCCGCCACGGCGCTCGCGCTCGGCTGCGCGCGTGGCTCGGCCGGCGACGCCGCTCCCACCGCGGCCCCAGCGCCCACGCAGACGCCGCTGCCGACAGCCGTCCCGACACCTCTTGCCGTCGTGGATCCCGGCGTTACCCCCTGCAGCATTCACGGCTGGGACGCTCCGGCGAGTTGGCAACTTGCCAACCACGTCCGATGGTCTCCGGACGGCTCCCAGATCCTGTTCGACTTTTCGGTTGGCAAGAGTGGGACCCCGCCGGTCGGTCTGTACGGTGTCGACGCCGACGGGCATCGGGTGCGGGAGGTTGTGAATCCCATCGAGAACTCGGCCTTTTCGGATGTCCTTGGGATGTACACTGGCTCCATGATGTACTTCGACATATCCCCTGACGGCTCCAGGGTCGCTTACTCCTCGTGCAGGTACTCTACCTCGTCCAATTTCGAGGTTGTGGTGTCGGACCTGGACGGCACGGAGACTCGGCGGCTGACAGAGAACAGTCACGTGGACAACTACCCCGTCTGGTCTCCCGACGGCGCCCGCATCGCGTTCATCTCCAACCGGGCGGAGGACGGGGAACACGACCCCGCGAATTGCCGGCTCTACACGATGGCCGCCGACGGCTCGGACGTGCGGCTGCTGGCGCCCAGCGCGGACGATCCGTTTTTCGCGGCGGGTCCGCATCCGCCGAGGTGGTCGCCCGACGGCCAGCGCATAGCGTTCGTGGTGTACGAGTACGACGGCGATTGGGAAGTCGGCAGGTCCGTCTACACGGTCGGCGTCGACGGGTCCGGGCTTACGAAGGTTGCCGACACGGTGAGCGGCCCCGCGTGGTCGCCCGACGGCGAGAGGATGGCGCTGGCCGCGCTGGAGGGCGAAGAAGGGGCCGCGCTCTACACCTTCGCGGCCGACGGATCGGACCCCGTCAAGGTCGCGGACCTGTTTGACAGCAACTTTGAGCTCGATAGTCTGTTCGGCCACTCGGTTGGGGACTTTGGGCCTGTGTGGCTGGGAAGCCTGTCCTGGTCTCCGGACGGCGCGATGGTACTGTTCGAGTCCACGGGCGTGAGGGTCTCAGTCGAGGACTCTTTCGTCTACTACTCGCTCCTGGTGAGCAGCGTGTCCGGCGATGAGAGAGGCCCTCCGATACAGGGAATATCGGCCTGGTCCCCGGACGGCTCCAGGATCGCCGTGCAGCCCGCCGGGGTGCACGACAGGGTCCGCGAGCTCAGAGACAGAAGCGTCGTGCTGTACACCGTGGACGGGGACGGAACGGACGCGCGCGTCCTCGCGAGGGGCGTGCGCACCGCGGAGGGATATGCCGGCGTGACGCCCGAGACTCCCGTCAGGCGCCCCGCAGACGCGGATGGCTGCGTCGGCGGCCGCGCGGCCGCCCCCCGGGACGGCAACTCAGAGTTGGTGGAGGACTGCCGGTGATGCGCCCTTCGATCAGCTCGGCATAGGGAAGCGCAAAACCCTTGAATGGCTAGCAACATCGCCTGGCGCGGGTGTGAAACTCACAAGAGGCCCCGCGCGCTTTCGGGATGGGTTCTGGCCGCGGAAGCGGTCCGCCTGCGCCGCAACAACGTTCGTCGTCATCGGAATCATCATGCTGTCCATGCTGTCGAAATAATAGGTGGCTAAGAGCCTATCCGACAACCCGTCCATCACCCCCATCCTAACCTTCCCCCTGCGAGGGCTGACAGGGGTAGGTTTTTGGAACTTCAGCGGTTGTGCCTGAGCCATCACCCCCATCCTAACCTTCCCCCTGCGAGGGCTTACAGGGGTAGGCAAAGCACAAAACCAGTATAAGAACTTGGAAAACGCATGGGGTTCTGGCATCTTTTTGTTAGCACACAGAAAGGTTGCCAGATACACCCATGCGCTTCCCATCAGAATGTTACCAGATGCAGCGGACTTTGGAATACTACATGCCGCACCTCAGAGAGTCTCAGCTGAGAGGGCTGGTGCTGTGGGTGTACGGCACGATTCTGGCCGGCAGCGGCTGTCAGAACGCTGTCGCCACGGCGCTTTTGTTCTTGGGCAGCTTCAACAGCATCCGCCAGTACCTCAGGGAATGGCTGTATAACGGGCAAGACCGAGCCAACCCATGCCGAGTGCAGTTGGACGTGAGTGCGTGCTTCGTTCCTTTGTTGAAGTGGCTGCTCGACTTGTGGAAGTCGGACAGAATGGTGCTTGCCATAGACCCGACGATGAAGGGGGACCAGATAAACTCTATCGTGATAAGCGCAGTCTACCGAAGCTGCGCCATTCCCCTTGCCTGGAGCATCATGCCGGCCAACAGACCCGGCAAGTGGATGGACGTTGTGGTGGACATGCTCGAGGTACTGTCCGAATCGATGCCCAAGCAGATGACGGTGCTTGTAATGTGTGACCGGGGGCTGAGGAGCCCGAAACTGTGGGATCAGATACGCTCTGCGGGATGGCACCCTTACATGCGGCAGTCTGTCAACACCGTGTTCTGCCCTGACGGGGGGACTCGGCTGCCAGCGCGGACACTCGTACCGGGTCCGGGTCACGCATACGTCGGGTATGGTACGGCTTTCAGGAGGCCGAGCATACGCCGCCGTGGAACGATGATCGTGGTCTGGGATAGAGACCAGGACGAGCCATGGGTGGTAATGACCGATCTGCTGCCCGAAGAAGTCGGAGTGTGTTGGTACACGCTTCGCTTCTGGATAGAACTGGGCTTCAGGATGCTCAAGGGCGTCGGATGGCAGTGGCAGAACACACGAAGGACCGACCCCGAACGGGTGTCGCGGCACTGGCTCACTTTGTCTGTTGCGACCATCTGGACGCTGGCGTATGGGACCAGAGTAGAGGACGCCATCGACCTGGGTGTAGCCCCCGGTCGCCTCAGAGCGCCGCCGAAATCTCTTGCGTCCAATCATCGAAGCGCAACAAGCAGGCCGAGACGAATCGTAAGCGTGCTGCGGCTGGGCGCAAACTGGCTGAGACGGCTGCTGCACAAGGGCAGACTCTGGCGCAGAGTCTGGCTGCTTCCCGAACCATGGCCAGAACCGCCGCCAGACATGAAGATCATCTGTCAGCTTGGAACCTGAAACACCAAATGCCTACCCCTGTCAGCCCTGCGAGGGGGAAGGGACTTATCGGATAGGCTCGAAGTCGCATGTCGCAGACCAGCCATGTCAACCCCTGTTTCAGCCTCCACCACCCACCACGCCAAACTACACCTCAGCGCGGTATTCCACCAATGATTGGTAAAAAGGCTACCACAGGGCGGCGAAACATGACGCCGCGAGCCGATTTTGCTATAGAGAACATCGGGAAGAGAGATGGGGAGAAAGGGTATGATATGATTATCACATGAGATTCCCAAAGGACGCGTTCGTCTTCTTGGGTTGGTGCGTCTTTGGAGGGTTCGCAGGACTGCTAATCTACCTGGCGCTAACCGCTGGCCCTTCAGCGCGTGCCGCCCTCGATAGTTTCGTATTCGCCATGACTCTCATCGTCAGCATGATTTTGTTAGTGATTGCCGTCTTGACCTTCATGCGGTTTTACGTCAACAGCCGCAACCATGAACAACAAGGGGGCGACAATGAGTGAAGGAACCGAAATCATCTTGATAGCCATATCAGGGATAGGGGTAGTAACTACTGGCTTCTTCCTTGCGTTCAAGGCCATGCCACGAGACTTGCGAAGATACATCCTGTGGCTAGGTTCTCCACCGGAAGACCGGTAAGAGGCAAGGAGAGGCCCCGCCGACCGAACGTCCGGTGGGGCCTTCTTGTGTCTCAGCGGCAATGTGGGTTTCACACTCAGTTTTGCACCGTTGAGCACTTTGCTGGCAGTTTTGCGCTTCCCTGCTCAGCGGCCAACCGGCAACGACGGCGTGGTAAGATGGTGCGGTGCAAGGAGGCCGTGATGAATGATCAAATGGTACGCCGCAGGTCCCGCGAGGGGGTGGTGACGCTGACGCTGAACAACCCGGCGCGGCGCAACGCCCTTTCGACAGAGACCCTGCTGGAGTTGAGGGACCTGTTTGGAGACTTCGAGCGCGATGACGCGGTCCGCGTGGTGGTGCTGCGCTCGGAGGGGCCGGTGTTCAGCTCAGGCCACGACCTGCGCGAGCTGATCGACCGCGACGAGGCGTCGTACACCGACGTGTTCGCCCTGTGCACCGAGGTGATGGAGGCCATCCGGCTGCTGCCCAAGCCGGTCATCGCGCAGGTGCAGGGCCTGGCGACCGCGGCCGGGTGCCAGCTCGTAGCCACCTGCGACCTGGCCGTCGCCGGCGAGTCGGCGTCCTTCGCCACTCCGGGCGTCCAGATCGGGCTGTTCTGCACCACCCCCGGCGTGGCGCTGGCGCGGTCGGTGCCGTCCACCAAGAAGGCCATGGAGATGCTGCTCACCGGCGAGCCTGTGCCGGCGAGCGAGGCGCTGGAGATGGGGCTGGTCAACCGCGTGACGCCGGACGACGAGCTGGAGGACACGGTCGAGCGGCTGGCGCGCCAGATTGCGTCCGCGAGCGCGCAGACGCTCGCCATCGGCAAGCCCGCGTTCTACCGGCAGATCGAGCTGCCGCGCCCCGACGCCTACGACCTGGCGCAGAAGGTGATGGTCGACAACCTGCTCAAAGAGGACGCCCACGAGGGCATTTCCGCCTTCCTCGAGAAGCGAACGCCCCACTGGAACCACTGACGGCCCTGATTGCCGGCGCGGCTTGCCGTGCTTCAGTCGTCGCCGGCGAATCGCGGCATCACCTTGGTGGCGAATGTCTCCAGGTTCTTCAGCGTCTTGAGCAGCGGAATGCCCATGTGAGTGAACTCGACGAGCAGATAGTCCAGATTGCAGACCTCCCGCAGCTCCTGGATCCTCTCCACCACGTTCTCGGGGGAGCCTACGAGCAGGGTGCGCGGCTCCAGGAAGTCCCAGTCCAGTTTCACGTCCGGCGCCAGCTCCTCGCCCGGGTTGGTGAAGACCTGCCTGCCGCGAAACGGGTCGTTGAAGATGAACGAGGACATGATGCCCTCTTCCGCGTCCCGGCGCGCCTCCTCCATCGAAGAGGCGACATACGTCGAGCGCATCACCGCCTGGTCCTCTCCCAGGCCGAACGGTCTCCCCTCCAGCTCGGTCCTGGTCCGGGCGTACAGTTCCATTCGCTGCCTGATCCTGAGAGCCGGCGGCTGCCAGTAGCACGCCTTCAGCCCCATCTCGGCCGCCGTCGTCACCGACCGGTCGGTGGACACCGTCATCCACAGCGGCGGGTGCGGCTTCTGGTGGGGTCTCGGCGTCACCCTCAGCTTCGTCACCCGGTCCCCGTCCTGCCAGGCGGGGTTCGACGGGTACTTGGGGTGCGAAAACACGGTGTCGTCGACGGGGAAGCTGTAGTTGGATCCTCGATACGAAAAGTACTCGTTGGTCCATATCCCCTGCACCACCTCGACCGTCTCCCTGAACAGCTCCCTGTTTTCCCTGTCCTTGCGCGGGTCCGCGTTGGGATGAAACTGCGGCCCTTCGTACGGCCAGATACCCCTGCCGAAGCCCACGTCCACGCGCCCGCCGGTCATATTGTCCAGGATCGCGAGGTCTTCGGCGAGCCGTATGGGATGCCACCACGGCGCGATATTCGCCATCTGCCCGATGCGTATCCGGGACGTCCGCGCCGCCAGGTCCGCGCCGAGCAGAATCGGGTTCGGCAGGTCGCCGATTCCGTAGGGGCCGAAGTGGTGCTCCCCGAGCCACATCGCCTCGAAGCCGAGCTGCTCGGCCAGAACGGTCTGCTGCCTCAGGTTGTCGATCATCTGCTCGGCGCTGGTCGCCTCTCCGGCGGAACTCGCCACGGTGGTAAACGCCGCGAACTTCATGGTCGGGGCCTCCCTTCTGCCTGGACCTCCGGCGCGCAGTCTTTCGATTGCCCCATCCTGTCACCCTGAGCGTAGCCGAAGGGTCTGAGATGCTTCGACAAGCTCAGCATGACATGGCGCGTAAACGCCGCGAACTTCATGGTCGGGGTCTCCCTTCTGCCTGGACCTCCGGCGCGCAGTCTTTCGATTGCCCCATCCTGTCACCCTGAGCGTAGCCGAAGGGTCTGAGATGCTTCGACAAGCTCAGCATGACATGGCGCGTAAACGCCGCGAACTTCATGGCTGGGACCTCCCTTCTGCCTGGACTTTCAGTGGTGCTTCGGCAGCCAGGCGGGCGCAGCTTTGCGCCGCCGGACTGTCGTGTTACTCTTGGCCGACACGATACAACAAGGAGCTTCGCCATGTCATCAGGCCGGAATCGGGGTCTGGTCCAGACCGTGCTGGGCACGGTACACCCCTCGGAACTGGGGGCCGCCACCACCCACGAACACCTCTACATCGACTTCTCCTTCATGTATCGCCCGGCGCAGGACTCGCCGTCCTCCGAGCTGGCGGACGCGCCCATAACCCTGGAGAATCTCGGATGGATACGGCGAAACTACTACAGCAACCGCGCCAACCTGACGCTGATGGACCTGGATACGATCATAGGTGAGGTCGGTAAGTTCAGGCAAGTCGGCGGAGGCGCGATCGTGGACGCGACCACGGCGGGAATCGGCCGCGACCCGCACGCCCTGGCCCGGATATCCCGCGAGTCCGGCGTTCACGTCATCATGGGCGCGGGCTACTACGTGGAAGCGGTGCACCCGGCAGACATGAGCGAGCGAAGCGTCGACGCCCTGGCCCGGGAGATAATCGCCGACGTCGTGGATGGCGTGGAGGGCAGCGGCATAAGGGCGGGCATAATCGGGGAGGTGGGATGCACCTGGCCCCTCGCGCCAACCGAGCGCAAGTCCCTGCTGGCGGCGGCGGTCGCCCAGGGAGAGACGGGCGCGGCGATACTGGTGCATCCGGGTCGCAATCCGGACGCGCCTCTGGAGATACTGGAGCTGCTCGCGGCCGGAGGAGCCGACCTATCACGTGTGATCATGGGACACCTGGACCGGACCGTCTTTGAGTTCGACGCGCTCGAGAGGATAGCCGCGTCGGGCTGTTACCTCGAATGGGACCTGTTCGGCAACGAGGGGTCCTACTATCCGCTTGCCGAGCTCGACATGCCCAGCGACGCCCAGAGGCTGGGTTTCATAAAGAGCGCCGCCGACGCCGGCCACTCCGACAGAATCGTCATCGGCCAGGACATCTGCACCAAGCACCGGCTGACCAGGTACGGCGGGCACGGCTACGGGCACATATTCGAGAACATCGTTCCAAAGATGCGCCGCAAGGGCTTTTCGGAAGACGTAATCCAAGCGATAACCGTGGACAACCCGGCCGCGATACTCGCCCTCGCATAGCGCCCGCCGTGCGCTTGATTCCCGGCACCGGCCCGGAAGGCGTGCGGCCTTACCCCGCGCGTGCGGGGGAGCCTGTAGACAAGTCGATAAAGACAGCGCGCCCTTTCTGCCAGAGGAGTACCGGTAGCTGTACTTCACCAGGTGCAAGCTGTCCGCGTCCACAAATGTCTTGAGTGATTCTCCAATTGTGCATATGTGCTGCTCGCCCATCTCAGATACGTCGCGCCACGGCATCACTCTGATTCGTCACAAGTCTCGGTTACGCATGCGGGCACTTTTTTCCATCTCGTTTCAGATGGAAAAAAGTGCCCGCATGGTGTAAGATGCGACTGTTATGAATACTGAACTCGCATACGAATTGATCGCTGATGACAGATTGGCCGAAATGGGATTGGAACAGGCGGATCTGTGGCATGCTCTGCATGAGGGGATTCGCTACGCGGCTAGTCTAACGCGCCACGATACCAGGGCGGCTAAAGGGATAGGCATTTGGAATGCAATTAACAGAGGACTGGGTGATGCACTTAGCCCAAAGGGGTGGACTAGGACTGAACGTAACAACTGGGCTCTGACGGTTCACCCTAGGGGTTCATTGGTAATTGCTGTATTGGCAGGTGACAAAGGAACCGGCACGATAGTAGGCCCACAACCCCGCAATTCCTATCCGCTGACAAACAAACTCCACATGTCCCAGGCCATCACTCGCAACCGATTAGTCGTTCATCATAAGGCCCATTTCTCAAGAATTGATCGACTGTGGGGCCCTCCGCCTTTGACTTACTTTCTCCTTCACCACATTGAGGACGTTAATGCCGGCCTCATTAGAGGGGAACTTTCCCTCGCTGTTGGGCGATCAGAGGATAGCATCACTGAATGGGACGAACGCATAATTCTCTCTCCGCCCAACGATGATGTGGCACAGACTGCTCAAGAGTCGGGGCAGGATCCTCCCATTGACGTTCCCGTTATCGACAGATCTGCATGAATGAACAGTTCAATCAAGACAAGCTTGACTTGGCACGTCGTCGTCGAGGCATGTCGCAAAGCGCTCTAGCGGAAGCCACCAGTATCTCCAAACGGAGTCTGATCAGGTACATGAAGGGTGAGCGTGAACCGGGGCAGGATGCCGTGCTTCAGTTTGCCACAGTCCTTGATTTTCCGCCTAAGTTCTTCTATGGTCCAACACTTGACGAAGTATCGCAAGATGGACCGAGTTTTCGCGCTATGAGCACCCTGACCGTTCGCCAGAGAAACCAGGCAGTGGCCGCCGGCACTCTTGGTATGGCGTTGTCCGATTGGATTGACACGCATTTTGGTTTGCCTGAACCAGACATCCCACGTTATGCAACGGCTGAGCCAGAGGCCGCGGCTATGGCCGTGAGAAATTCTTGGGGGTTGGGCGAGAGGGCCATTGGAAACATGATGCACCTCCTTGAACTGCACGGGAGTCGTGTATTCTCCCTGGCAGAGGACACCAGGGCGGTTGATGCCTACTCTTTCTGGCGTAACGAGACCCCGTTCATTTTCCTTAACACAACCAAGTCCGCTGAACGAAGCCGAATGGATGTCGCACACGAGTTAGGGCATCTGGTCTTGCATTCCAAGGGCGGTGCTCAAAGGTCACGCAGCGCAGAGAGAGATGCTCAACTGTTCGGGTCGGCACTATTGATGCCTAGGGGTAGCGTTCTGGCAAAGGTTCGACCAGGGTTAACGGTACCTCAGATCATCAAGGCCAAGCGTTACTGGAAAGTATCAGCGGCCAACCTTACGTACAGAATGCGTCAACTCGGTCTGATGACAGAACACCACTACACACGTTCGTTTATTGAATTGACCCGTCGCGGTTACCGTTCGGAAGAGCCAGACGGACTTCCTAGAGAAACTTCCCAAGTGCTGGAAAAGATTTTTGGTCGATTGAGGGAACGCGGTATAACAGTAGCGCATGTGGCTGACGACCTGTCGGTCACGCCACAAGAACTAAGTAAGTTCCTTTTTGGCCTGGTTAGATTTCCTCTGATAGTTTGACTCTCAACGAAGAGTCACCTGTAGATTTCACACGTGTCTGGGTTTACTAGGCCAAATTGCACAGACTCTAGTGTATTGCACCTCTCTGTCCGATCAAGGCCTGTCCCCAATTTGTAGGTGCTGGCCCGCCATCGAACGCATTTCACCGATTCTGCCACCCCCTCTTGTATGCTACGCACACCCGTGCTATTCTCACCGCGACGAGGGACCGACCCCGCCAGCCACAAGTCCCTTCCCCCATCAAGAGGGAAGATTAGAGCTTGCCCCGTACTCGATACGGGGATGGGGGTGAAGGTGCGTGTTGGCGGCCTCCCGCGAACCTGTCTCATTCCCGTGCCATTTCGTGTCTCCCGTTCCCGAATCCGGTCTCGCGAGGCGCTCCAAACAGCCCTGACCGCCAAGGCTCCCAGCTATGAAATGGCACAGAATGGCACAGAATGGCACACTTTTCGGCGAAATCCCCCCTCGTGGGCGTGGTGGAAGGGAGCGTGGGTGTCCGACAGTGGGCGGCAAGCCAAGGCAGGAAAGGTTAAGCGAAATCGAAGACGGCGTGACGAGAGGTGCGGAGCGCAAGCGCGTGAGGGAGTCCGGCTCCCCCTGGCTACCCTATCGCGCGAACAAGTGAGTGTGGCAATCTAGAGGTGATGGTGGTGGGAGGCTCAAGTCTTAGTGGCCCTCTAATTTCAAGACCTGTCGCGAGGCGCCAGACGCTCGATTTCCTGAGACGCGGAAGGGCTAGTCCGAATCGTGCAAGATCTTCTTGACCTCGTCCCAGTCCAGTATCTCATCTGACGGGTCGTTCAGCCTTTCCATTGCTATCGAAATGTCTTCAAAGTCTTCCAGGTAGCTTTCCAGGGCGTGAACGACGACTTCTGCCCTGGTTCGGCCCAGGCGCGCGGCCACGGCATCCAGCGCCGGCATGAGCTCATCGGGTATGCTGACCTCTATTTGCTTCATGGGAAACGTCTCTCTGAGCATCCTCTTCCGTCGAATGGATCTTGCTTGGAGTGGGGTTAGTGTAGAGCAGGCCATCCACATGGTCAATGAGATTCGCGCGAACGCTAGTGACCCTTGGCACGTCTGCCCTGTGTCCACTGCCGCTCACGCCCCCAGCGGCCGCAGGCCCAGCCGGTCGTACACGAACCGCCGCTCGCCGACTGCGAAGGTGAAGCCGCCGTCGGCGAGCGGCGTGGGCGTCACGGACTCCGGCACGTCGGCGCCCTGCAGCCAGCGCGCGGACACCGCCAGCCTGTCGATCCGGCTCGCGGGGTCGAACAGGCCGGGCTGCGGCGGGTCGAAGGCTACGTCGATGCGGTCGTCGCCCAGCCTGGTGCGGATGCGCTCCTCGTCCGGGGGAAACAGCACGTCGTGGTTGTGCGTGAAGAACGACCTGTCGCGGCGGACGATGGCGTAGCCGGCGGTGATGCCCTCGGCGATGTTGCCGCCCGTGATGTCGTTGGCGTGGGTCGCCCATTCGTCGCCCCGCTCCCGCACGATGGCCGCCAGCCGCTCCGGGTGCGTGGCGCGCTCCACCAGCTCGCGGTTCATCTCCGGGATGCGCCACTCGCCGCGCCCGCGCACCAGGCGCAGCGTGGCCTCCAGCACGCGCGAGTCTTCGTAGACGCCGCCGCGCGGCCCCAGGCCGTTGGCGTCCTCGCCGCGGGCCAGCAGCGGCGACAAAGCTTGCCCCGTACTGGATACGGGGTCGTCCACGTGAGTCCTGTCCTGAGCTTGCCGAATGGATTGCCGAAGGGTCAGCACCACGCAGGCGGGCGCGGCGTAGCCGGCGGGGCGGTCGTCGCGGTCGTGGCGGTGCAGCCTGCCGATACGCTGAAGCAGCACGTCCACGGGGCAGAGGTCGGTTATCAGCAGGTCGGCGTCGATGTCCAGCGACTGCTCCAGCGTCTGCGTGCCCACGACGACCGCGCCGCCGGGCCGGCGCTCCTTGCCGAGCCGCGCCTCGACCGCGCCGTCGAGCAGTGCGCGGTCCGCGGCGGCGAACCGCCCGTGGTGCGGCGCCCGGATGCCGTTGACACCGAACAGCAGAGCGGTATCCCCTGCCCCGGCCCGCTCCTCCAGCGCCCGCTGCGTGGCGACGGCGTGGCCGACGGTATTGCGCACCACCAGCACCTTCGCCCCGCGCCGCGCGGCGTCGAGCGCAAGCTCCGCCACGGCCTGGAAGTCTGCCATGGCGCGGCGCTCGGACAGCTCGACGCTCTTGCTCCGCGAGCCACTGTCGACGGGCCGGAGGTAGGCGTCGCGGGCCTGCCGGACGCCGACGGCGGGGTACGGCGCGCCGCACGCCTCGTCGAACGGCGGCGGATCGCCCTGCGGGAGGCGGCCCGCCGTGAGCCACTGCCACCGTGCCGCCGAGCCGAGCGTGGCGGACATGAGCAGCGCGTGGCCGCCCGCGTCCGTGTGCGCGTCGAGCAGCGCCTTGATGACGCGGCCCATGTAGGTGTCCGACGCGTGCACCTCGTCCACCACCAGCAGGTTGCGGGCCAGGCACGCGGCCCTCATGTGCGAGTGGCCCACCTTGAGCGCGGCCATCATCGCCTGGTCCACCGTGCCCACGGCGATCTGCGCGGCGAGGTAGCGCTTGGGACTTTCCGCGGCCCAGGGACTGTCCGGGCGATGTTCGCCGGCCGCGCGCTCATCGTACTCTTTCAGACTCGCCCGCGCGGCGTCTTCCCCAGGGTCGTAGCCCGGGACCGCGAGTACGACCGGCGGCGCGCCCTGCGGGAACAGCCGCTCCACGAAGCGCCTGACGCGCCCGTGAATCTGGCTGGCGGCGGCGCGGGTGGGCAGCGCGAAGTAGATGCCGTCGACGAGTCGCTTCTCGTACATGCGGGCGAACCGCCACAGGGCCGCCTCGGTCTTGCCGGAGCCGGTCTCGGACTCGAGGATGACGACCGGCGCGTCCAGCGGCGCCTCGACCGCGGCCCGCTGTATCGCGTTGGGAGGGAAATCGAAGAGCGCGTCGAAGCCGCACGCGCCGGAGAACGCATCCCGCTGCGAGGCGACGTCCAGCCCGATCTCGCGCAGCGCGCGGGCGGCCGCCGGCCGGGCGACGGTGAAGAAGTAGTCGTCGTCCGGCTCGTCGGCGTACGGGAACCACTTCTCGTTGGAGCCGATCCAGTCGGCGAGCGTACACAGCCCCAGGAACATGTGCTGGAACTCTGGCCTGGCGGGCAGCGCGAGCGCGCTCTCGTCGAACGCGGCGGGGAACCACCGGCGCACTGCTGCGCCGATGCGGGCCACCTGCTCGCGCGGGCGCAGCTCGCCGTAGTCGCGCCACAGCCGGGGGTTGGCGGACAGGTCGCCTTCCAGCGCGAGCGGCCTGCCGTGGTGCGACAGCGCGGCGACGAACAGCCCGCACACCGTCGCGCCGCTGTGGTCGTCCCAAGTGTCGACGGCCTCCCACCACCAGTCGAGCTCGTCGAAGAACCAGCCGGCGGTCTCGCCGTCCCGGTCGGTCAGCACGGGCGCGAGCTCGCGGTAGTGGCCGGCGTAGCCCGGCCTGCGCCCGCGCGGGTGGTCGTCGGCGGCCCACACCCGCGTTTGGAATCCGACGTTGACCTTGCCGACGTCGTGCATCGCGGCGAACAGCGCCAGGCGCGCGGCCGTCTCGTCGTCGAGCGTGGCGAGGCCGCCGCACCGGGCCAGGCGCCGCCGGATGGTCGGCTGTGCCAGCAGCGCCTCGAAGCACGCGCCCACGTCGGCCGCGTGGTGCTCGAGCAGGTGGACCTTCTCCGGCCGGGGCTGGCCGTAGGGCCGCGCCTTCGCCCAGAATCGGCGGGTATGTACCGGCTCGCCGGCGGCGCTAGACATGTCCGGGCCTCCTTCGACGGGTGCGGCGCGCGACTAGGCCCGCTGAGCCGGCCTCCACGTGATGATGGCCTGCCGCAGCGGAGCCACGCCCCGGACCGTTATCCCGTCCGGGGTCTCCTCGAACAGCTCGTCCGCCGCGGCGCGCAACCGGTCATCCTCCGCGGTGCCCTCTCGCACGGCCAGCCGGTGCCGCAACTGTTCCAGCGCCGCGTCTGGGTCGGTGTCCACCACGGCGGGTTCAGGCGCGATCATTTCCACGTCCGGGTAGATGTCCATCGCCCAGAGAAGCTCCATCAAACGAGCCAGGCCGGGCAGGGCCGGCGGAGCCGTGCCGTGAACCCTCTCGAAGAAGGGGTGGTTCACCACGCCGGGCGTCTGGACCATCTCCAGCACCGCCACCCGGTCCCTGGCGTGCTGCTGGAGCTTCGCCACGAAGGGAGCGGGTTCTGCGACGTGGTGCAGCACGAGCGAGCAGAGGAACCATGTCCGCCGCCGGCGCCTTCGCATCCTCCCACGGCTCGTTGATGGCGGTGACGTTGGTGATTCCGGCCTCCGCCGCGCGGGCCTTCAGCAGGTCCACGGAATCGGCGGAGGGGTCGACGACGGTCACACGCCTGGCTCGCGTAGCCAGCGGCAGCGCGAACCGGCCCGCGCCGCCTCCCACGTCGAGGACTTCCCTGCCCGAGCCCAGCGCCGCGAACAGGCTGTTGAGGGCCGGGTCGTCGGTGCGGTGGGGGTCCATGGGACGGCTGGCGTATCCTAAGCCGCCGGGGCGACTCTGCCCGTGGCCGTTCTGATGTCCCCTTTCACGCAGTGCAGCCATGCCCCTGTCGAATGCCAGGACCTGGTCTCGCCAGGAATCGATTACTGAGCCCAAATCTAATCTCCCGCGATACGTACTGAGTGGCTTCACCGGGGAAACTCCGCGAGAAGCCGCGCCGCCCGATGCATGGCCTACTGCGGTTGGGGGAGGTCCCTGCCCCCGGCAGCCTACGAGTCCTTCAGGGGGTTGCAGCAACCCGTGCAGAAGTTGTGATCCAGCGTGTTGCTCGCGCCGCACGTGCAGGGCGACAAGGGACTATGACAGAGCCGCTGCCATTTTTCGACGGCACACTTTGAGGTTTGCCTGGTAGCTAGTAGTCAGGATGTGAAAATTCCAGTTTCAAACCGAGCAATTCCGCTGTAGAGTCAACAAATCGAAGGTGCGTCAAGAACCACTCTTTGCCTGCGCCAGTGCTGCGGTTCGGATTGTGATCAGCAGCACTGAGATGATTGTGTATCTTGCGTTCTACACTTTCTGCGCCCCCGTCTGGGCACGTGAACATCCGTAAAATGATTGGTGGTTCTGGAATAGCGGTTGTATTCTGTTGCTTCACCCTTGCGGCCATGTCGGTCCCTGAACTGCCAACCTTCAGATAGGTTCTTGGATTGGTGTCATCTTCGTCGGTTGGTACCACGGGGTACCTTAAGTAATGAGGAAACGTGTACACGTAGATGCCTGCCAAACCGCTCGGGACCTCCGAACCTGATCGCTGCTCCAAGCCCTCGTTCTCCCGGACGATCGCCTCCTCATCAACAGCTATCCGGTCATGTTCAGTCGCAAGCTCGTCCAGCCTCTGACGAGTATCCAACGAAAGGTCATTAGCGTGTCTCTTCGCGAAACTGCGGAGCATCCTTGCTCTTCGGCGAGCACGGATAGGCCCATCAGTCAGTCTTCTACACTCGAGTAGGGTTTGGATCGAACCTAGGTACGAATAGACAGGACTGACTGTTCCTAGACCCAAGTTATCGGCGATGCGTTGAACATCATAGCTGCCGCTTGTGTCTCTCGCCCTGAATACATCCCCGAGACGCAGGGAATCGCCCATCAGTGCATTCTCAATTTCAATGCGGTAACTATCTTGAGGCGATTCGCCATTCGACATTACAGATCCTCCTAGAGAGCATCACTTGTTCACCGGTCTTCAAAATTCCGAATTGGAGGTCGCTCTACATTGCAACCGATTCAGTCATCCGGGCAGGTCGCGACTAAAGATTGCGGTAAGGCGTGAAGTTGATGGCCCTTTCCTCGCCCGCCTCGATGGCCGCAAGGTACAGGCCAAAGTCCACAATAAGTAACGGAATGTCCGTAGTAATGACTTCCAACAGGGCGAACAGGTTAGTGTCCAGAAAGTACCCTTCCAACGGTCTCGGCTCACCTGGCGTCCTGCAGGATGCGATCTTTGACCGATGTAACAGTGCGAGTCTGGTTGTCGATGCGAATGACTTTGAAGGAGCGCCTCAAACCTTTCTGACCCAGGGTAATGGTCGCCAGCCCACCTTGGTCCCATGGCCGTGAGAATCCGACCGTTACTTCCCAGAACCGGCCGTCTCGAAGCTCTATTTCTTCTAACCCGACGTTGCTGATCCTTTCGTCTTTGAAAAGGTCGGCCACGTAATCCTTGGCCAGTTTTGCAGCCTCTTTTACATCCACGGCAAGACCCCCTGCTTCTCCTGATTGGCTCATCTTAGCATGGCGCCATTGGAGACAGGGCGAGGTTAGACCGGCACCGCGAGTCCGGCTCGTGCTAGGCCCTTCTTCTGCCGAGCAGGTACCCGGCCAGGAAGCCGACGAGCAGCAGCAGGACTCCCGCCGCGACGGCTCCAACGATGACGACGGCGACATCCGATGTTCCCGAGGATTCCGGAACAGGGGTGGGAGAGGGAGCGACGAGGGCCGCCGCCTCAGTGGCCGCCGTTGTGGTGGGGGTGTCGGTTGGCGATGGCGTAGGCTCGGGGGTTGCCGTGGGTGTGGGCTCGGGCAGCGGGGTCGACGTCGGCTCCGGCACGGGTGTTTCGGTTGGCGTGGGCGAGGGGGTCGACGTTGGCGTGGGCGAGGGGGTCGACGTTGGCGTGGGCGACGGGGTTGGCGATGGCGTAGGCTCGGGGGTTGGCGTGGGTTCGAGTGTCGGTGTTGGTGTGGGCTCCGCGCCAACCCGGACCACCGAATCCCCGTCGACGGACCGCTCATCCTTGTCCGCGTCCTTCACAATGCCGTTGAAGGTATAGGCGCCCTCAACATCCGGCGCGTCGGCCGCATACGTGAAGCTGCGGTCGCCCAGCAGTACGAAACTCGCCGTCTGCCCATCGACCGTGACAGATACGCTCGAGAGACTGGAACCGGCGTAGCTGAAACCTTCCGGCAGCGTCTCCCTGACCAGGCCAAAGCCGCCGTAGCCCGTGGCCGTGATCGTCACCACCAGCCGTCCTCCCGGAGGGACCCAGGGCTGAGAGTAAGACCTGATGGCGCTGTGACTCGACGCGTCAACATCGGAGGGCCGTAACAGCACTCCAGCCACCAGCACCGCGAGCGCCGCCGCAAAGAGAATCAATCCCACTCTCAGCAATCCGGTACCCCTATCTGGCACGACTTCCTGTTACAGCGGCCATCGGCGTCAGCCCTCGAGGTACAGCCTGATAGTCTCAATGGTTTCATCTTTGGTTATCAGTCCATTGTAGTAGTCGGAGACTGCCGCGACGACCTCTTCCTGGTCTATGACTTCGTTGCTGTTGGCATCGTATCTGTCGCCGACGCCCTCCAGCCTGACGTCCTCCACCAGGACCACCACCTTTACGGTCGAGGCGAGGCCGGATGGGTCGGTTGCGGTGACGAACAGCGTAAACTCCCCCCTGTCGCCTTCGTAGTCCAGCGCCGTGTCTGCTCTCACGCTGATTTGCCCCGACCGAGAATCGATTTCGAACAGGTCCGCATCCTCTCCGCTCAGGGTGTAAACGAGGGTTCCTCCGTCCGGGCTTATGGCGGTGACAGGATCCCCAACGTCTTAGCCAGCCCCCGCGTTCTCGGCCACGCCCCGCGCAATCGACAGGCCTTGCGCAAGTGCGGGGTCGAATTGCGCTTCCGGGAACGAAGGGCCGCGGAACTCCACAACCTCGGCCCGGGAGGCCGCCCGTACGCTCTTGCCCGGGCCGTGCCCGTCGTCATAGGTGGCGGTCACCCGAAGAACAGAGCCGAGGTCTTCCTCGACCGGTGTATAGGTGGAGGACGTTGTCGATGTCACCGGCTGCCACCTGGACGCCCAGACCCGGCTGGGGTTGGGGTTGCGTTCCCAGGCCCATTCCACTTCTCCCACAACGCCATCCGCGTCCGTCAGGACCGCGGCCATCGAAGTATCCAGATAGGGCTCGTACGAAGACAGGGTGATGCTGCCGAACTCTTCCTCGTCGATGACCGTCACCGAGACGACTACGGAGTGATCTGTGACGTCATCGGGGTTCCCGTCGGCGTCCTTGCCGTCCAGGACGGAGACCGTGACCGAGTAGGCGGGTCTGGCCTCATAGTCCAGGACGGACCGGGTGCTCAGCTGCCCCGTCGCCGGGTCAATTTCGAAGTGAGCGGCGTCCTCACCCGACAGCCGGTATGTCAGTGCGTCGCCGTCCGGATCAGCGGCCGCAACCGGCGCGCCTATGTCCTTGCCCGCGTCCGCTTTCTCGACCACCATTCTCTCCACGGGGACCGATGCAGTGCCGTCGCCGCCGGTCTCCGGGATCGCAAACCTCGGCGCGGTGTTCACCACCACGGCGGAGGCCGACACGGCATTGGCGCTCTTGCCCGGGCCGTGTTCGTCGGCGTAGGACGCCGTTGCCCGCAGGTATCTGCCCCTGTCGTCTTCCACCGGCGTGTACGAGGTCGAGGTCGCGGCTTCGATGAGACTCCATGCCCCCCCGTCCGCGGAGCGCTCCCATTTCCAGGTTAGCACGGACACACCGCCGTCCGGATCCGAGACGCCGGCTCTCAGCGGCGCACCAATGTGGGGATGGTCCGAAGAGAACGAGACCTCGCCGGCCTCGTTGACGTTGATCAGCCCTATGATCACGCCCTGGGACGCGTCGACTACGTCGTCGTCCTCGCCGAGGAAGTTCCTGCTGTCGCGGACCGACACAGTGACCCTGTAGCTGGACCTGACCTCATAGTCCAGTGATTCCTTCGTGACCAGCTGACCTGAAGTCGGCACGACGTCGAAGATGTCAGCGTCCCTGCCGCCCAGGGAGTAGGTCAGCGCATCTCCCTGGGTGTCCGAGGCGGAGACCGGGGGCCCGATCCGCACGCCCGCGGCCGTGTTCTCGGCCAGGCTGCGCTGGCCCGTCTCCGCGGCCGGGAATGCCGGCGCCGAGTTGGCCGGCGGCGGCGGCGGAGGTGGAGGCGGCGGTGGCGGTATAAAAACCGGCGGCGATGGTGGGCGAGGCGGCTGAGGTCCACCCACGTCATCGTTGGTGATGGTGATGGTCGCCGTCACGGAACTGCCCTGCAGATACGGATGCCGGGGGTTGGTGTAGGCGATGGTAACCGTGAAGGACTCGTCCGGCTCGTCGTAGATGTCGTCCTCGATTTCTATGATGACCTGCGTTTCGGCGCGATACCTGGGCTCACCGCCGATTGAAGTGGATAAGAAGTCGGAGTGGAGGAAGGTTGTGGTCGTGCTCAGCGACGCGAAGTCGGCGGTCTGCTGGGCGCTGCCGGCCCTGGTGGACAATCTCACCTCGAAGGAGAAGTCCGACAGCGGCCTGCCCGCCTCCGTGGTGGTGGCCACGGCGATCAGGACCACGCTGCCCGCGTCCTCGCTGACTTCGACGTCCGCCGGATCCCAGCTCAAGTTGACCGGGACGTACTCGTCGTCGGCTATCGTGACCGTGGCAACGGCCGGACCGCCCTGCAGGTGAAGCGGGGCGGGATTGTCGTACTCGAATGTTACCGAAAAGTCCTCCTCGATTTCGTCTGTGGTGTCGTCCTCGATTGTCACCGTTACCTGCTTTGCGGCGCGGTACCGGCGCTGGCCGTTGACGGGCACCCTGCTGAAGTCGTTGCTGGCGAAGGTCAGCGTTTCGTGGATCCGCGTGTAGTCGTCCGGCTGGGTTGCGCTGCCGTTGGTGGTGTAGACTGGAGCATCGAACGAGAAGCCGTTTTCGGGGCGTTTGTCCTCCGTGGTTACGGCGAAGGCGCGGAGCGTGACGCTGCCGTCGTCTTCATCGACGGTTACGTCCGGCTGCTCCCAGCTTAAGGTCACCGGAACGTGTTCGTCGTCCATGATCGTGACCGTTGCCGATTGGGGGCCTCCCCGGAGGTGTGCGAGGCCGGGAGTCAGGTAGTTGACGGTCACTCTGAGGCTCTCGTCCGATTCGTCCGTGGTGTCGTCCAGGATGGCTACGATGAAGTCCCTGGTCGCACGGTAGCGCTGCTGGCCGTTGACGTCCACCTGGCTGAAGTCGCTCGCGACAAAGGTCGCGGACGAGGCAGGAGGCGTGTAGTCCACGTTCTGAGTTGTGCCCATGTCGGTAGTGGTCAGTGTCACGTCGAACGTGAAGTCGGCTGCCGGCGGCGCGTCCAGAGTGGTCGTGAAGACGGCCGTCAGCACGACGCTGCCCGCGTCCTCATCGGCGACAAGCGTAGTGGACGCCAGGTGCAGGATGATGGGTATGTCGTCCGGTAGAGGCGTGCCCATCTCCGTGCCGGACCATGTCCCGTCGCCCGCGCGGTTGACCGCACGCACCTGCACGTCGTACTGGACAGCGTTTTCGAGGTTCCTGGTGATGTATCGCAGGTCTCCGCTTCTCCAGGCGTTGTCGCGGATCGTCCAGTTGGCGTCCACCGTCTCGTCCTCGCTGGTCTTGATGAAGCGCACGTCGTAGGCGGTGATGGGCGCGCCGCCCGTGTCCGAAGGAGCGGTCCAGATGAGGGCCAGTGTCCCGTCGCCACGGGCGATGTTGGTTATCGAGGGTGCCGCCGGAGCGACCGTGGTGGGTTCCTCGGCATCCGCCTTCGACCAGGGGCCGTGTCCGGATGAGTTGTGGGCCCGCATCTGGAATTCATACTTCACGCCGCCTTCCAGGCCGGTGATGGTGTAGCTGCGGTTGGTTGGAGTGCCAACGCCTGTCTCCAGGGTCCAGGCGCTTCTGTCCAGTGCATCGTCACGTATATAGCGCAGGTCGTAGGAGGTGACGGCGGTGGCGCCTGTGTCGGTCGGATCGTCCCATTCGACGGTCAGCGTGCCTCCACCTGGAGTTACAGAGTCCAAATCAGGAGCGCCCGGAACGTAGCCGTGGCCGTACATGGTGAGACTCCACGAATCGAGCCTTCCTGTACTGCCTCTTTGAAGGTCCTTGATCCGCAGTGTCCACTCGCCGGCCGCATCTTCGCCCAGGTGTCGGGCCGAACCAAAGCGGAATTCGGTGGTCAACGCCCCACTTCTGAAGGAGAAAGTGGACAGCGTTGAAACGGCCCCCGAGGGCGAGACCAACTCAACGGTCAGGTCCCGGAATCGAGGGTGATCGAAATGGGTGTTGACCTCTACAAACTCAACGAACTCCACATATGGGTCTACGCTCAGACTTGTGGAAACAGTGGTGCCCGTCCCGAATGATTGGGCATCCGGTATGCGTAGGTTGAGTACGGGCGATTCGGATGTTATCTCCCGGAATTCGGGGGCGTTGGTCCAGCTTGCGGCCAGATCCACGGCGGCCTTGGCGTCCACCATGCCGAAGCCGTACTCCTCGTTGTAGCTGTAGCGGTCCGTGGTGGAGCCGTATTCGAGCCCGCCCACCTCCCAGCCAGTGTTGTCCGGGTCGTTCTTGCGGGCGGAGGCCGCAAGGATGAGCTTGACGTCCCGCCACGTCAGTGAGTTGTTGGCTTCGCGGATTAGCGCGGCCACCCCTGAGACTATGGGTGTTGCGGCGCTGGTGCCGCCGAAGGTGCCGCTATACCGGTGGCGGTTGTCCGTGGTGGCTATCCTGGGCTGGCCGACTCTGCCGCTGCTGGACGGACCGCACACCCAGAGGTTCGAGCCCATCTCAGAGTAGCTGCTGCGCTTGTCGTCGTGGCCGACCGCGCAGACGGCGGTGACGGCGTAGAAGCTGGCAAGCTCGTCCAGGTTCGAGCGGTCGTCGAACGGGTGCCCGTTGCCGCCGGCAAAGTGGTAGGAAACGCCCTTGCCGCCGTAGCCGTTGGTGACGCCGTCCTCGACGGCAGTTTCCCAAATCTCCGTGGCGTGCTGCGGCCTGCCGTAGTCTTTGGGACCCCAGCTATTGTTGGAAATGCCCGTGGTCGTAGAGTTGCGGGACATCGCGTCAGCTTCGTTGGCGTCGGTATGTACCAAAAGGAGATTGTATCCGTATATGTTTGCTCCGGGGGCCACACCGCGCATTCCCAGGCTGTTGTCCTTCGCCGCGATAAGGCCGGCTACGGCGGTGCCGTGGTCCGCGAACGGATGATAGATGTCGGTCAGGTCGGGATCGTAGTTGTGGTTGAAGGCGGTGAGGGCGTTGTCGATCAGGTCCTCGTGCTGGTAGTGTATTCCATCGTCCACCACCGCCACGGTGATGCCCGCCCCGGTGTAGGTGGGCCATACCTCCTCGGCTCTGATGTCCTGGCCGGCGCTGTTGCGATACTGGTTGTCGTTGTTCAGGTGCCACTGGCAGCCGTAGAGCGGATCGTCGATGCCTGAACTCCTGGAGATGTTGGAGCAGCGGTTTGTGAAATAGGTGTAGCCGCCGTCCACAATGGCCCTTACGGTGTAACGGCCCGTATCCGTGTCTTCTTTGCCCGTCACCTTCAATTGGTATGTGCCCGCGTCCAGTCTGCCCTGGAAGACAAACACGTCGTCAAAGTGGATCGAATCGACCAGGGCCTGCAAGTTGTTGTCGTCCAGCAGTTCGCCACTGATATATGTGACTTCACTTGCTCCTCCTATGGTCACGAAAGCGGTCTCGTCGAGAGTTATGCTGAAGTAGTCCTCGTCGCCGGCCGGGTCTATGTTGCCGCCCGCCGTATCGCCGAGGGACATAACCAAAGCGTCGGTGGAGGTGCTGCCCGGCTCTGTGATGGCGTGGGCGTACACGGAGTACGGCCCATCGGAACTTTCACTGAAGGACTTGACCTTCAAATAGTAGGTTCCCGGTTGAAGGTTTTCCCGGATGAGGAAGTTTTTTCTGCCTCCCGGAAGATAACCGTCGTCGTTTGACGCGACCAACCCGCCGCCGCTGTTCTGCAGCTCTCCAACGGCGTCGGGAAATCCGGTGGAGCGAATGGCGACCTCCGTTGTCGTCGAAAGCTGCAGCTTGAAGTAGTCCTCGTCGTCCTCAGGGTCTATGGTGCCGCTGGCGAGACCGTCGAGCACCAGGCTGTCCGCGTTGGACCTGGACGTGGTGTCCACGAATTCCTTGATCCTGAGGACATACGGTTCATCGGTCGGTCCGTAGCCGGTTACCTTGATGTAATACGTTCCCGGTTGGAGCTTGCGCCATATGAAGAAGTTGTCCGGGTTGGGCAGCACGGAGCCGTAATCGTCGCTTACTATAGACATGCCATCGCTGTCCAGCAGCTCTCCCACCGTATCCAGGTCACCCCGGGCGTATATCCAGTAGTCGGTTGTGCGTGACACGCTGAAGCTGAAATAGTCTTCATCGTCGGCGGGGTCGATTACTCCCCACACCCTCTCTCTAGGCACTACGCTTGTAGCTGTAACCCGGTCGTCGCCGTGGTCCGCGGGCGTCGAGCTGGCGGTGGTCGACCAGGCGCCGTCGATGTCGTTCTCGTCCACCGCGCGCACCTGCACGTGGTACCCCGTGCCGTTGGTCAGGCCGGTGATGGCGTAGCTAAAGCTGCCGTCGCCGGCCTCCCAGGCGTCCTCCTCCACCGTCCAGTTGGAGTCCACCGTCGCGTCAGAGCTGGTGGCGATGTACCGCACGTCGTAGGCCTCGATCTTCGAGGCGATTCCAGTGGGAGCGATCCATGAGACAAACGCTGCGCGGTCGTCGGCGCGCACGGAACTGATGGTGGGGGCAGGCAATGCCGGTGTCCCGACCGTTGTTCCGGACCGGGTCCCGTCGCCGTTTGAGTTGACGGCTCGGACCTGCACGTCGTACTGGGTGCCGTTTGTCAGCATGGTGATGGTGTATTGCAGCGCGCCGGAGGTCCAGGCGTTGTCCATCTCGGCCCAGTTGGCGTCGTCCGTCTCGTCCGCGCTGGTCTCTATGTGCCGCACGTCGTAGGCGATGATGCCGGTCTCGCCGGCTGGCGCGGTCCAGGCCACGGTGAGACTGGTGTCGCCCGGGGTAACGGAGTCGATGGTCGGCGCGGCGGGCGTCGTCTGTGCGATGGCGTACCTCAGAGCCACGAAGAGGCAGAGGACCGCGACGACGACTACGGGCGCCAGCCTGGCCAGGCGAAACATCCTGATCATTGGGCCGACTGCTCCCCGGAAATGCAGCGCGCGCCAGATACAGGCGGGACCGGCTCCGCGGGCGACGGCAACGGGCGGGCCGTCACTTCTTGGTTGTCTCCCGCCACCAGTTGGGGCTGGACAGCTCCACACCGTCCTGGGCTGCCAGCGTGTTGGCAAGCTCCAGGGACGGGAACCCCGGCTCCGTCTCTACGAAGAAGCCGTTTGGAGCGTAACTCAGCTCGGACACCCGGTCCAGCTTGATCCCGTTGCTGGAGAAGAAGGAGCTCACCTGGGCCGCGCTCCACTCAGGGTCGAGCACGAGCAGGACGCCGCCCGGGAGGGTCATGAGCGTGCCGGACTCTGAGCGAAAGACGGGCAGCGTGCCTCCGTCCGAGCGCCCGCCTGTGCCCTTGACGATGTTGCCGCCGCCGGCGTTGGCCGCGACGACGTCTCGGGGAGAATCGTCGGAACCGTCATCGACGACCAGGTCGGTCTGAAGATAGGCCGTAAGCGTCCTGGCGCCATCTTCCCAGGTGTAGGTCTGGCCCTGAACCGGTCCGGTCGATTCGTCGCTCTTCGGCGAGTTCTCCTTCTCGGCGGTGGTTATGCCCTCGTCTCTGCCCAATGTCGTGGAAGAGTCGAGCGGCAAGAACTCAAGCCCAACGTCGGCCGCCGGGGTTGGTGTGAACGCGGGCGCTGAGTCCACCGTGGCGGTTGCGGTTGGAGTGGCGGTTGCCTTCACCGGCAGGATCGCGGTTCCCGTGGGCGTGGCGGTTGCATTCACCGGCAGAGTTGCGGTCTCCGTTGGGGTGGCGGTCGGCTGGTCCAGGGGCGTCGAATTGCCGCAGGCGACCAGAGCGGCAATCGCGCCAGAAGCCAGGAAAGCAGCCACCAGAAGGGCAACGTGTCTCCTCATGTGAACTCTCCTGTTTGTCCCTTTATTATATTCTGCTCAAACGCTGCTGTGTAGCAACCTGGGACGCGAAGCCGCGACACATGGTGGAGGATGCGCCTCACAACAGAGCGGGAAACAGGAGATTCAGCGGGAGCGAGAAGTCGGGGTTGGACGTGCCGGCACTACAGGAGCCGCTGTGAACGGCGGAGTTCGCGATCCGGTGCGCCTGGTACACCCGGGGAGACTGTACTTCAGACTCTTGGCGGGAAAATCTCGATGAAGGACTGCTCAGAGGGGGCGGTTCCCTCTGCCAAGCGGAAGGCTACACCTCGTCGACACTTCCCTGGGTTACCGCCACTCCGACGCAGTTGGGGCCGAGGTGAGTGCCCAGTACCGGACCGAACCGGGACTCGAACACTCGATCCGGCTCCACGAGGTCGGCCAGATCGTCCAGAACGGCCATGGCGTTGTCACGGCCGGTGCTGTAGCCCACGTGCAACTGGTGTATGGGGGCGAGACCGCGCACAATCTCAACGATCCTGTCCTTCGCACGCCTGCGGGTGCGGGGGTGCTCCACGGGGTGGGCCTCGCCGTCGCGGATGCTGATGATGGGTTTGAATTGGAGCATACCGCCAAGAAAGGCCTGGGCCTTGCCGATGCGTCCGCCCTTCGGCAGGTACTTCAGGGTGTCGACCACGACGAATCCGTGATTACTCCCAATCGCCCCTTCCACCCGGCGGGCCAGCTTGCGGTGGTCGGACATTTCCTCGGCCCATCGAGAGGCGCTGAGGGCCAGCAGGGCCTGGGCGCCCCCGGCGTCCTTGGTGTCTCTGCCTTCGTCCCGGATTGTGACGGTGGTGGAGCCGATGAACTGGCCGGCGTGGGTCGCAGTTACGATAGCAGTCTCGTTGCCCTCTTCATCTTCGCTGTCGCTGACCGCCGTCAACGTCGCGGTTGCTGTTTTAGCTCCGGCCGGGAGGGTCAGCGACGGCAACAGGTTGTAGTCGGAACTTGTCGCCGTACCCGTAACTGCCAGGTCGATGGTCTGGTCGACTTGGAAGAGGGTTTTGGTGGTAATGGCTACCGTGATGGTTGCGGTCTCCCCCTCGGCAATCAGCACCGGTTCGGCAGATAGCGTCAAGGCTGGGTCAGGACCCTCCCTGGTTACGATTAAGGTGTAGGTGCTGGAGGCGGTGCGGTCGGGGGAGATGACGTGAACTTTGGTCTCGTTTTCGCCTTCGATCAGCTTAACCACACCGTCGTCGCCGGCGGCCCCACCGGTCTCTGAGTAGATGGCGTAGTAGGCTAACGAGTTGGTAAGTGCGGGCTTCAGTGTGACCGATTCATCGTAGTTGGCCACCGTCGCGGTATGAGTGAAGACGTCACTGTCGAACGTGGGGGAGAGGCTATTCTCTCCAATGTCGATGTCCAACAGCT
Source organism: Dehalococcoidia bacterium (assembly GCA_965262385.1). GTDB lineage: Bacteria > Chloroflexota > Dehalococcoidia > Lucifugimonadales > CATOSD01 > CATOSD01. Next base: position 2,315,943 of record CBDHFB010000016.1, read on the forward strand.
GAGCGTTGTCGCGCCAAGGGGAGTCGTTGCGGCGCTTCCAGTAGTCGTTCTTGCCGAAGCCGTGCCAGATGGTCAGGTCGCCCGCGGCGACGATGCGGTGACCATTCTGCTTCCCTATCAGCAGCGACAGGTCGGAAATGACCCGGTGAACGGAGGCGTCGACTATGTTCCAGCCAGTCGGAGGGTGGGACTTCTCGTAAGCCGCGCAGATCGAGGCTGCGACAACCGGGCTGCCCCCCGGCTCTTCGACTATGGCAGCCGCGATCGCCCCCGGCTGGCTGATCGTGAAGTCACCCGCGCTGGCCTCTGCAATGGGTACTGGTTCCAGCCACTTCACCTTTACGCGGCCGGACAGCACGCGGTCGGACAGCTTCACCACGGCACTTCTCGAAACCCTGTGGCCCCTGGCGTCATGGAACGGCGCCGGGTCCACCTCGATCCGCTCGGCCACGTCCTCGGGAGGCAGCACCGCCTCCTGAAGCAGTGCGATGTCCGCGTCGCAGCCGAGAAGGAACCGCCACGCGGCATGTCGTTGCGCAATATTCCAGCAGATTATCTTTACCAACTCAACCTCCACTCGCCACAGGCGCAGCAGTACACCTACACGTACCGAATTGCGAACTTTCCGATGGGAGATTGCAGTCTAATCCTACGTGTCACCAGCCGAAAGACAAACAAGCCAAAGCTACTTCGCTATGTCGTGCTCCCTCCAGTCGGGCACATGCGCTGGATTCGTACTCTCGGAATCTCCACAGACAGCCGCGCGGCCCAAGTCTCGACGCGCTGACGTAGAGCGGCCTGCCTGTCGTCACTTCTCGGCATCGGCGTATCCCTGGGTGCCCTCCCTCACTCCCGCGTGACGGCGCACCGATTGCAACTAGGCGGTGGAGTTTGGGGGGACTCGCACGTATTGACATATCTACGTCAGATTGAAATACTTCAATAGACGATCTTGCTAACACGTGGGCCAGGCGGGTCTCCCGAAACATGGAGGCCGGTCCTGGCCCACAATTCCTTTCACCGCACATACTGGTTGATAGTCAAGTCTATGGACTTCACGAAGGACAGCTCTGCAGGCTCGAGTCCTGTCCGGGGCGACATTGCTCCACCTTCCGACTGAGGTGTACACCCAGAGGGGTCATAGGTCCTGAATCGTGTAGATGAGCGGGCAGGCGGGTGACTACTCGGGGGTCGGCAAGAACTTGGCGTAGCAAGGATTGCCATCGCCCTGAATGGGTTGATAGCCGCGCCTCACGAACTTTGGCCGCAGGAACTCGGTGGCAACCAAGTCAATCCATACCACTTCGAAACCTGCCTCCCTGGAAGAGTTCTCTACTTCATCCATGAATGCTTCAAGAAGCCCTGTACGCTGAGGCGGATCGGGGCTCGTACGCCAATTCCTGGTTCTATCCCGATTCACGATGTGCGTAACTTTCAGGACGGAATACGTGCGCTCCTCGCCGGAAATTGTGTCCTTTCTTAACGTGCCGAAGAAGCGACGATTGTTCTTGAAAGACCTCCCATGAGTAGCGTTCGACGCCAAGAATTCCTGAACGCTATCAAAGCCAGGAAGGTTGCCCATGCCGTCTTCTAATCTCACACTTGCCCTCCATGCTCTTGACCCACCACGCTTGACAATCAAGACCTGTCACATTGAGCCTCGTCCTAGATCTGTAGCGAGATGCCAATCGTCATGCAGTCAGCTCTCCCGTGACCGGCTACCGTCTCATGCGCGCAAATCCGTTGCTATGAAGACGTGAGATGGTCTCTCCATCTAGACCCCAGATCATTTATTTTGTCTCGATATAGCCTCTTCAGGAATCGGCTGTTGTGGCTGCCGTTGCTCCAAGATGAATGCAGTCTACCCCCTTCAGATACTAGAGACACTCCTGCTACTCGCAATGAACCTGAGATATAAAGGGCTTGGCGGCTCTTTCTCCAAAAGGCGGCCAGTTCCCGGTACGGAATTATCCTAGCAGGCCTATTCGCAGTGGTAACGATAAGCCCTTTCTCGAACTCGAGCTTTGTGCTGTGCATTAGGTCGTTTCTAGTCTGACTTAGTCCATCGATTAGTCCGAGTATCATGTTAAGTTCCCAATAGATAATCTCGGTATTATCGGCGAGTTCTACGAACTCAAACATAGCCCGAACAGAACTTTGATCGTCGTAGCTTATAGTCTCAACCAGCCTGGCATAGATTGTCACGTCTTCGCTTACTTGACCAGAAACCTTGTTATGCAGCTTCTGGCACGGTTTAGTCTGATCGCTCAGAGAAGGTATTCTCCGCTTTTTGTAGCAGCGACTCACGGGAATACCAAAGTATGACTGGAGACGTGGAATGGCACCACCCAACTGATATTCTATAGTACCTATATTCAGCAGTGCTTCGCCAATCACGGCTAGCATCCGTTTGTTGTGAAACTCACGCTGCGAGAGCACTTATTCCCCTCTGTCATATAACAGTTCATGAACCTACTACCGGTTCCAGATGGTTTTGCCAATGGTGATGCTGCCCCACCCCTGGGTTCCCGCTTTCGCGGGAATGACGGATAGGGAAACATGTCTAGCATATTCAGATTGACCCGGTACTACGTAGGTATGCATTGTCAATTGTCACAAGGAATCACGCCGGACGTCTTCTCATGCAGGGGTGCCTGCATCTCTGCCACCAGCGCCAGTATCGCCCCAACCCTTCTCCCCACTTCCGCGAAGTGCTGCACCTCATCCGGCTTCAGCGCCCTCCCCAGCACCTTGCTCTCGCGGTACGACAGCCACTTCTTCAGCACCTGGTATCCACCCAGCTTGTAGCTCCACACGTTGGACGGCACGTTGCGCCAGTACGCCCGCTCGTTGAGGTAGACGTCGAACGTCGTGTCGCCGAGCGTCGAGATGGCATCGCCCATCGCCGCCCTCTCCTCCGACGTGTAGGGACGCTCGACGACCCGGCCCTGCCCCGGCATCACCGCCTGGCCGGACCCGAAGTAACCCCAGCTCGCCGTGACCTCGAAGTCGTCGCCGTCCATGTTGCCCCCGTGCGTGGTGGACGGCACGGCGACGACCCCGATCTCAGGACGCAGCGCGCCCGACGTAACCCCCGCCACCGGCGTATCCGAGTCCAGCAGCGCGGCAAGCTCCCGCCCGCGCGTCGCGGACTCGGCCAGCTTGCCCGCCGCTCCGGCCTCATCGCCGTCCGGCCAGCCCGGAACCGGGATGCGAGGCCACTCCATCCTGAGCGCCCCCGCGTTCGCCTCCCGGTACGCCGGATCGTGCAGCACCGCAAGAACGTGATGGAACAGGTCCTCGACGTCCGCCCCGATGCGTTCGAGGTAATGCTGTGCCGCCCCCGACAGGTTCGGGCGGCGCTGCTCCCCAATCATGTGAGCTTCCATTCCCGTTGTTTTGAGCCAGGCGGGGATAAAGGCAGCACTCCCGTCCATAATATTGCGGTCTCCAAGAAGGGATGTCTTCAGGGGAGGAGACCACTCCCGACGTTGTCGCTGAGGTGACACCAGCCACAGATTCCCTTCGAATACGTGAGATTTGTACTCAGCGCGCTTTGCGTCTAGTAGCTTGGTATCCGCTTCCCAGTAAAGCCAGCGGGTATCGAAGGGCCGGTACTCATAAGAAACGAAGCCTGAGTCTGTAGGGCCGCCACGAGTTATGAGTGCGTTTCGCACCTGAGGAGGGTGGAAGCCACGCACTGCATTCATCACAGCCGGGTATCGCCTGGCAATTTCATCGTGGCTCAGGTCAGCGTCGAAATATTCAGTCACGCGTGCCTGGAGACGGTCGAGGTCGGTATCCACAAGAAATACATCGCGGCTGGTCGTTACTCCTGGAAACCACTGTGAAAATAACTCCGTCAGTGTTGGCCAATTCGACCAACCAGCACCAATTGCCATTCGGGTGAGGGGTAGCCCCACTGCTAAGTTTGGCTCAACTTTTTCGTACAGTTCTTGCGGTCCCGTTTCTGCAGTCGCAGTCAGGTCGGAGAGCTTGGCCTGTCCCCACAGTTGGCGGAAGCCGACCTCACTTGCGGGCTTGTGGTCGGCCTTTCGTACCAGGGTCGTAATCGCCGTCCCCACCTGGATGCCCACCGGGGCGCCCGGCGTGGAGAAGATGCTCGGGTCCGGCGCGCCGTCGGGAGTCGTCTTGCCCGTCTTGTACTTGTCTCCGTTCAAGTTGTCGATGCGGATGACGTCAAAGGCCTCCAGGTAGCGCTCCCTCATGCCCGTGAAGGAGAGGCCGTCCAGCCAGGAGTAGTTGGAGATGAAACACACCACGCCCCGGCCCGTCTTCTCGGCAATGCGACGCTCCGCCATGCGGAAGAATCGCACGTACAGGTCGTTCAGTCCCCGGCCCTCCGGTTTCTTCACCCGTTTGACCTTCCGGTAGGCCGTGGTGAGCTCACCTTCCTCGTCGACCGCCATGCCCGCGTAGCCGTTGTAGGGCGGATTACCAAGGATGACCAGCACCGGCGTGTCCTGCTTCACCCGCTCGGCGCGGTCTCGCTCCTCCTCCAACTCGGGAAAGGGAATCGTCCTGCTCTCTTTGGGCTCCCAGCCAGTCAGCGCGTTGGTGAGAAATATCCCGGCGCGCTCCGTCCCGTCCTCTGCCAGCGGCGCGTCCAGGTCCTGCATCGTCAGCCCGACCTGAAGATGCGCCACCACGTACGGAGCGGGCATGATCTCGAACCCGAACACGCGCTCCGTGGCCGCCTGCTTCACCCGCGATCCGACCAGCGCGCCCAGTCCGCTGCCCTGCAGGTTCTGTGCGATTCGACGCAGCACCTCGCTCACGTACGCGCCGGTGCCGCAGCACGGGTCCAGCACGTACACGTTCTCAGCCGCCAGCCCGTCGGCGATGCCGAGGTCGTCCTTCAGCGCCTTGTCCACGCGAGCCACCATGTACCGCACCACCTCGGACGGCGTGTACCACACCCCGAGCTGCTTTCGCAGAGCGGGATCGAATTCTTTTAGGAACGGCTCGTAAAAGTACCGCACAGCCTCGCCCTCGTCGAACCGCTCGAAGAACGCCTCCCTGTCCACGCGGTCGAGCGCGTCGGCGGTCCAGTCCAGCACCTCGACCAGGCCCAGCGGCTCAAGCTGGCCGGGATTGGAGAGCTGCTGGAACAGCGCCCTGAGAACCGGCGCCCGCAGGTGCCACACGGCCAGTCGCCAGTCGAACTTGCTATCCGGAGGCGGTGTCTTACGCGACCAGAGCACCCACGCCGAGAACACGCCGTAGAAAAGCGTCTGGACCAGCGTCGACCTGAAGAACGCCGCGCCCTGTTCGTCCTCGAACTTCACTCCCAGCGCGTCCTCCAGCGCGGAGCGAAGCACCGACAGAAACGACGAATCCGCGGCGCCCTCCACACGCGCCAGCCCGTCCCTCGCGTACGACGCCAGCAGCCACGCGAGGTCGCTGGGCTCCACAATCGTGGCGCGATGCGAAAGCGCCCTGCACAGGTACTCCCCAAGTCCGGCTCCGACCTTGCGAGAGAACGCCCGTGGCTTCTGAAGCTGGGCCTCGAACTCGCCCTCAGAGTCGGCCAGCCTGAACGTTTCCATCTTGGAGGGTCCGCCTGCAGCGTCCTCGCCAAGCAGCACGAGATCACGGGTGTTCGTGACCAGCGCCAGCCGGTACTTGTCCCAGTAACCGCTGACTTGGCTGCTGTCGGCGATCAGCCATGCGTCGTCGCCAGGCCCTTTGACTTCCACAACTCCGCGTTCCGGAACCTGACCGGGGCCAGGCTTTCCCTTCTTCACCTGCCCGGCGGCATAAAGCCCGATGTCGGGATGTCCGGCGCCCTGGTTGGCAAGCTCGACGACGCAGAACACCTTGGGCTTGAGAGTGGCGCCCACGCCGTTGAGCAGGTTGGCGAGCGCCGGATACGTCGAGAGCTCGCTGGTCGCGCCACCCGACGCCCGGATGCGGCGCAGGTCTGAGAAATACTCCTCGACTGCCGTAGTCAGTTTGGGTGTGGTTGTGAGCATAGGCTGAAGTGTAACCTATTTGGATGCCTACGCTGTGGGTTGCGGCTGGTAGCGCTCGACCCGTATTCTGTCTTCACCCTTGCGCGCTTGAGCCAGGTCGTATGCAGTCTGACGGCTCAACCAGAAGTCTGCGCTGGACCAGCCGGCCTTCTCCAGGCGGATGGCCATGTCGGGCGAGATCGCCGCGTGACCGTTCAATACCCGCGATAGGGTATGACGGGCAACTCCCAGAACCTCCGCTGCCTCGGTAACGCTTAGTCCGAGAGGGTCCAGGCAGTTCTCCCTGACGCTGCGACCAGGATGGGGCGGATTCTTCATAGGCATGGCCTCTCCCTCCTCATGGGTCCAATTGGTCGGCGGCTATCCTGCTGGGGTCGTCCCGCTCATAGAGCCGCCTCAACCCTCGATGGCGAAACGAACGGATCATGAACTGAGTATACCGTGTACCGGTACAGCTATCAATTTGACGACTCGATTGACCGATTCGAGTGCCAACTGTAGCATGGGCAATATGGCGGCTGGCGACGGCGTCCCTACGGCTTAGTGCGCCAAGTGCTCACCAGCACATCTCTCCCTGCCTGGGCCAGTTGGTGCAGGGTGCCGCTCTTAGCACGTCCCTCGGCCAGTCTCACAGGTCCGCCAACCGATTCGACCGAGGGCGGCCTCAACCCGTCGAGAGGCTGTTGCTCGAGGGTATCCGCGAAAGCGGAGTCGTTCAGAAACCAGAACCGGGGCTCAGGAGGATACGACATGGCAAACTCAACGAGATTTGGTCTGACGCTGTCGAACAGGGGAGTGTTGCTGGGGCTGACGACTCCAGACGAACTCCTCGAAATGGCGGAAGCCGCCGACTCCTCGGGCGCCTTCGCTCACGTCTGGGTGGGCGACCAGATTATGGCCAAGCCCAGGATGGAGTCGATAGTCCTCATGGCCGGAATCGCTGCCCGCACCAAGTCGGTGAAGATCGGGCCCGCCTGTATGGCAAGTTTCCCCTCCCGGCACCCAATCGTGCTGGCCTACCAGTGGGCCAGTCTGGACCAACTCTCCAACGGCCGCATGATAATGGGAGCTTGTATGGGCGTTCCGGAGTCCCAGAACCTCGCTCGAATCGAACTGAATAACATGGGCATTTTGAACAGGGAGCGGGGCCCAAGGCTGGAAGAGGGCATAACGATACTGCGTAGGCTCTGGGCCGAGGAGAGCGTCACGTTCAAGGGCAGATTCTACGAGCTGGATGAGGCATTCGTGGCGCCCAAGCCGGTGCAGGAGCCGCCGCCGATCTGGGTAATTGGCACTCCGAGACTCAGAGCCGGCAACGCGCGCGTAACAGAGCGCAACCTGCGAAGGGTTGCCAGGCTCGGAGACGGCTGGATGACGACCGCCTGGCCCCCCGCTGACTTCGCAGAGCTTCGAGGTCGGATACTGGAGTACGCGGCCGACTACGACAGGAGCTTTGACGACCTGCCCTGTGCCCTTTACTACAATATCAACATCAACGATGACCGCGACGCCGCAATCGAAGAATCAAAGAGATACCTCGAGGGCTACTACGCACCCCAGACCTACTCCAGGGAGGCCGTAGAGGGTTGGGTGGCCTGCGGTCCTCCCGAGCAGTGTGTCGAACAGCTTCAGGGCTTTGTAGACGCGGGCGCCTCGGATATACTGCTGCGTTTCCCAAGCTGGGATCAACAGACTCAATTCAGGAGGTGCGTCGAAGAGGTTTTGCCCCACCTCACGTAGGGAGGTTGCAATTTCTTGCGGTTGCGGCATCACGCCTGCCGGGTGAACGACTTTGGGGCGAGGCTTCCTTGGCGAGGCTTCCTTATGGATGGCCGCGCGAAGCGCGGGGGTGGATGGGATAAGACCCGGAGATAGGGAATTCGGGACTCGGCGCCTGCTGGCAGACATTGAGGAAGTGTTTGAGCTGAGGGAGCCATATCCGAGATGAGGCAAAAACAAGACCAATAATTTGCTTGAAACAAGTCTTGACAATGAAACCTGACGATTATATCGTGGAGCGAGCAACTTGGAGGTGCATTTGTGAAACCCCAATCTAGGTGGTCAGTAAACAACAGGAAGCCGATTACGGCAGTTTGGAAGTACTTGGGCGCCATGGCTCTCGTGGTGGCCGTGGCGCTCGCGGCCTCCGCTTGCGCTGGAGCCCAAGGGCCGGCCGGGCCGCTGGGGCCGGCCGGGGCCCAGGGCCCTCAGGGCGACGCAGGGCCTCAGGGACAGGGACCGGCCGGGCCGGCCGGGCTGGCAGGGACTCAGGGCGACGCAGGGCCGACAGGGCCGCAGGGGCCGGCCGGAGGACCAGAGGGACCTCGAGGCGACCAAGGCCTCAGGGGTGAACAGGGCGACCCAGGCGCGCTAGGACCGCAGGGAGAGCAGGGATCGTCCGGACCGCAAGGACCGCAAGGAGCGCCCGGCCAGGACGGCCAGGACGGCCAGGATGGCGCCCCCGGAGGGCCGCCGGGACCGGAGGGAGCACAGGGGCCAACCGGACCCCAGGGGCCTATTGGAACCCGCGGCCAAAAGGGCGACACAGGCGCGCAAGGACCACAGGGCATACAGGGACCGCCAGGAGCACCGGGGACAGAGGGATCACCCGGGCCACAGGGGCCTCAGGGTGATCAAGGAAAGATCGGACCGCTGGGACCGCCAGGAGCCCAGGGCGACGCAGGGGCGACAGGGCCGCAGGGGCCGGCCGGGCTGCGTGGAGTTGCAGGGCCTCAGGGAATCCCAGGACCTCACGGCCCCCAGGGCTTACAGGGCATACCGGGAGTATCCGACCTCGTAGTCAAGACAAAAGTAAGCGAGAGTGACAGCTCCGACAAGCAGAATCTAACCGTGACATGCCAGGGCGTGGACTCGTTTGCCATCGGTGGGGGAGCGTACGTGAGCGGCAACACTGGAGGGAGCGTAGCCATAGTGGAAACACGCCCGGCGGCGCTGGAGGGAGAGATTCCCGGGACATGGAGTGCAAGTGCTGTGGAGGTCAGCTCAACCACTGGAGATTGGACGCTCACCGTCTACGCCATTTGCGCCAAGGTTAACTAGCAAACTATGGGGACAACCCTGGACGGTCTGTAGCGGCCCAAGGAAGGACCGCTCGGATAATCCGATCTGAGGTTCCCAGAGGAGTCCCCCACACGCACGAGTGTGGGGGACTCCTTTACATTTGGGGTTGGAGTACCCGGCGGCCAACCCCGCAAACGGGACACAGGTAGTGTTCAGCTACGACCGTGACCAGCGAGCTGACCGAAACCAGGGACTTCGTTCACTCACTCCTTCGGCAAGGAGGTCGTGGTCAAGCCCGGCAGGGCCGCCATCATCTACTCCGTACTCACGCCCCACGATGGGCCCATGGGCGGAGCTGATTCCACGGAAATTACTCTGAACGGAGCAGTTCGGTACATGTAAGTACCCCCGGCGGGACTCGAACCCACGCGCCTAGCTCCGGAGGCTAGCGCTCTATCCACTGAGCTACGGGGGCGTATCCACTCAACTATAGCAGGCGGCTATCTGGCGAACAACCGGCCCTCACCGTCGCGGTCCGCCCTGCTACGCCTCCGCTTGCCGCGGCCCCGGCGGGTCGAACGCGTACCTGAGCTCCGTAATCAACCCCTCCGAAACCTCCAGCGCACGTCCCTCCCCCAGCCCGCGGTTGAAATACGCCAGAAAGTCCGCCATCCCTTCCGTCAACGCGTCCATCGTCAGCGCCTCCACGGGCAGCGTCTCCGACCGCAGCGACACCGACGTGTACCCCTGCCCCTGGGGCAACTGGGACAGGCTGACCGTGTCGTCGCCCTGCCGGAACTCGTGCATCGACCGCAGACCCAGCCGGCCGCCCAGCGACATTCGGTCGTACCCCAACCGCATCATGTAGTCGCAGAATCCCCGCTCGAAGATGCTCGCGAAATGGTTGGGGATGGTTGCCTCAAACGTGTTTGCCATGTGCTCATTCTTTGGCGGCGTCTACGGCCCTCTGCGCGGAGCGGGTGCCGGGCCTTTCGTTCTTAAAAAGCTGCGAAAGTGCTATCGGGGCGAGTATGGTGGTGATCAGCGTCATCATGATCGTTACGCCGAACAGGGAGCTGCCTATCAGGCCGCTGTTGATTCCGATGCTCGCCATGATCAGCGCCACCTCTCCGCGGGGCAACATGCCGAAGCCGATTCTCGCTGCGCCGTGGTGGTTGAAGCCGACCGCCAGCGCCGGAAGCCCGCCGCCGAATACCTTGCCCACGGTGGCGAGGATGGTGAGGACAAGCCCGAACTGCCACACGGCGCCCAGAGCGTTCACGTCCACCATCATGCCCGTCACCACGAAGAATACCGGCACCAGGAAGGCGTAAACGCCGTTGAGGGGCGTTTCCAGGCGGTGCGCCAGGTCGGTGCCCGACAGCGCCAGCCCGATCGAGAACGCCCCGATGATCATCGCGAGCCCCGCTACCTCGGCCAGCACCGCCGCGGCGAACGCCAGCCCCAACGCCAGGGCCACGGCGGCCCCGCTCACGTTGAAGCGGCTGATCAGCTTTGAGATGTGCTTGGACAGCAGCACGCCGGCCACGGTCAGCACTATCCAGAATCCCAGCGTGCGCACCGCGATCAGGCCGGTGGACTTCAGCGAAAGCTCGCCGCTGGCGCCGATGCCCACCACTATTGTCAGCATGATAATGCCCAGCACGTCGTCCAGCACCGCCGCCGCCAGCGTGGTGACCCCCTCCGGCGTGTCCAGCCGCCGCAGGTCGCTCAGCACGCGGACCGTGATGCCGATCGACGTGGCCGTGCAGACGGCGCCCATGAACAGCGCCTCGATGTCGCCAAAGCTGTCGGCGTAACCCAGGGCCACCGTCGCCCCCGCGCCCAGGGCGAATGGAACAATCACGCCGCCCAAGGCCACCAGCGACGCCGGGCCCGAGTAGCGCAGAAACTGCCTGAGGTCCGTTTCCAGTCCCGCCATGAAGAGCAGCACGATTGCGCCCACCTCGGCGGTCGAGTGCAGCACCTGTGTGATCGGGACGGCCATCTGGTGGTCGGCGTCGCCCCCTGCGTAATAGAAGAGCGGGCCGAAGTAGGGCAGGTCGATTCCGCCCAGGGCGAACGGGCCTATCAGGATGCCCACGCTCAACTCGCCGATAACCGCCGGGATTCGCAGGAACCGCTCCGCTACTTCCCCGCCCAGCTTGGCGGCCACGAGGATTATCGCCAACTGGGCGACGAACATTGGGACGGACTGGGCATCGGCATCCAACAGTAGATCACCCTGCGGCAAGCGTTAGAATAGGCGGAGGCGCCGCCCGAAAGGCGGCCACGATATTATAGCATAGCCCGAAAACGGCTTTGGGCGGCGCGGCTTCTCCCGCCCGCAACTGGGGCGGGAGAGGCCCAAAAGAGCGGGCATCGCTGCTATGGCAAATCAAAAGGGCATGTAAAGTGCTTGACATCGTATAACGCAAAGTGCAATGATTATGCCGCCGTGAGAGACGCCGGGATTCTCGGCGTCGGCATTGCTTGAAGTACCGCAAATCTGGCAATGCGCCGTGACTATCGCGCGGCCCTGTTTCATTATCTCATAGGGGGTCCAATGAGAGTGCGTTATCCAGCGAAGGGTGTTGCCTTAGCCCTGATATTTTCCCTGTTTTCCATCCTGGTACTTGTAGCTTGTAGTGGGCCCCAGGGCGAGCCTGGCCTGCCCGGCCAGCCCGGATTTCCGGGCAATTCCGGCCCGCAGGGTGTCGATGGCGAGTCCGGCAAACCCGGACTGCCTGGAAATCCCGGCAACCCCGGCAACCCCGGCCCGCAGGGTCCGGAAGGCCGAGAAGGTGTGCAGGGTATCCCCGGTGAGCCCGGTGTGTCGCCTGGGGCGAAGCTCATGGTGAGCAGCGGTGTCATGTCCGTGGACGAGCCCGTGAGCATAAGCGGCTCCGGCTTCATCCCGGGTGAGCCTGTGACTCTCGTACTGGTGATAGACAACATCGTCAGCTACGTAGTTGGAGGCCGCACCGCTGAGCAGCCGACAGCCAACGGTGCGGGCGCATTCGCGGTCAGCTTCGACTCCATCAGGGGCGAAGGCCGCGGCGAGCGCGGCGCGCTGGAGCGTGCCCCGGGCGTCAGGACGATACGCGCCGAGGGTGCAGACGGCAGCAGAGCAAGCGCGCCAGTGATGATCACCAGCACGAACGCGCCCGTGACCTCTGTCTCATCCAGCCTCCGAGCTGTGGCAGAGACCGTGCTCGTCCCGCCAAAGGGCGAAGAGGAGTTGGACGAAGATGAAGACCCCGTGACCAATCTTGACGTGGTGATTACGATCACGGGAGCAGGGTTCATGCCCGGCGAAGCCGTGACGCTAACCATCATCAACATGACGCCAGGCGCCGACAAGATCCTGGTCGGCGGGGCCGCCAACGACTCAGGCGCGTTCCAACTCGCCACCACGCTGAGTGGAGGCACGGACGAGCCGGACACCCCGTGGGAGGAGTTGTCCATGCCCATAGAGCCCGGCGTCTATACCATCCTCGCCGAAGGCGGCGGCGGCTCCGAGTCGGCCGATGCCCTAGTGGTGCAAACGCTCAAGTAGGCTCTAAGCCTCCGACAACTGAATAGCTCGAACGAAGGCCCTCGCGGCGCAGCCGCGGGGGCCTTTTGCGCGTGAGCGGCCGCGCCACGTCGATCAGGACTGTACGGCATGCCCGGAATGGCATATGCTGTCGCATAATCCGGCAGGGGGTCCAATGAGAGTGTGTTATCCAGCGAAGCCTGTTGCCCTGGTCCTGATACTCTCCCTCTGTTCCATTCTTGTACTCGTAGCTTGTAGAGGCTCCCAGGGTGAGCCGGTCCAGCTGGTCAGGGAGGCCAGCACGGTCAGCCCGTTCCCGACAGGCATTCCCACGCGCGAGGCGAGGACGTTCCTGAGCGGCGAAGCCGCTGAGGCGATGATCATGGTGAGCAGCGGCGTCATGTCCGTGGACGAGCCGCTGACTATCGCCGGCTCCGGCTTCCTGCCCGGCGAGCCTGTGACGCTGGTGCTGGTGATCGACGACATCGTCAGTTTCGTCATTGGAGGCCGCACCGCCGAGCAGCCGACAGCCAACGCCGCGGGCGCCTTCGCGGTCAGCTTCGAATCCATCAGTGGCGAAGGCCGCGGCGCGCGCGGCGCGCTGGAGGAGCGTGCCCCGGGTATCAGGACGATACGCGCCGAGGGCGAGGACGGAAGCAGAGCCAGCGCGCGCGTGATGATCACTAGCGTGACGCGCCCGTGATTTCCGTCGCCAGCAGCTTGGTGGCCAGCTCCGAGGCCGAAATCAACGCAGAGACCAACGGCATCGACGTGACGATCACGGCCACAGGCGCTGGGTTTATCCCCGGCGAGGCCGTTACAGTCACCATAGTTAGCCTGGCGGACGGCGCCGACAAGATACTGGTTGGCGGCGCCGCCAACGACTCTGGCGCTTTTTCGCTGTCGGCGACGCTGGCCGGACCGACCCCGACTGGGGGCAGTGATCCGGCGATGCCTATCGCGCCGGGCGTCTACACCGTCCTCGCGGAGGGTGCCAATGGCTCTGACGCGACTGGCGCCCTCGTGATTCATTACAGGTGGTTGCCGGATTGAGCAGAGAAGCTCGTAGCGCGGGCTCATTTGGGACTGCTCGGCAGGCCCAAAATGGCGCGAGGCGGTCCGCAAAGTCATGTGGAGTCAAATGAGAGTACGGCGTCTAGTGAAGGGTGTTGCTTTAGCCCTGGCAGTTTCCCTGTTCTTCGTCGTCCCAGTGGTATTACTGCTATTACTTTTCCTGCTAACTGCGCTGGGACCTTGTACAGGGCCTCAGGGTGAGCCTGGCCTGCCCGGCCTGCCAGGAAATCCCGGCGACCCTGGCCCGCAGGGCGAGTTTGGCATCCCCGGACTTCACGGTGCGCCCGGCGAACCGGGCAAGCACGGTCAGCCGGGTCCGCAAGGCCCGGAAGGTCCGCCAGGCCCTCCGGGCGAAGACGGCCTGCGGCCCGAGGCGGCGATCATGGTGAGCAGCGGCGTCATGTCGGTGGACGAACCCCTGAGGATAGCCGGCGCCGGCTTCCTGCCGAGTGAGCCTGTGACTCTCCTGCTGGTGATCGACGACATCGTCAGATACATCATTGGAGGCCGTACAGCCGGGCAGCCGGTCGCCAACGCGGCGGGCGCATTCTCGGTCAGCTTCGAATCCATCAGGGGCGATGGCGGCGGAGAGCGCGGCGCACTGGAGCGCGCACCGGGCATCAGGACGATACGCGCCGAGGGCGAAGACGGCAGCAGGGCAAGCGCGCCCGTCTACATCACCAGCATAAACGCCCCCGTCACCTCCGTCCTCAGCAGCTTGGTGGCCAGCTCCGAGGCCGAAATCAACGCAGAAACCAGCGGCATCGACGTGACGATCACGGCCACGGGCGTGGGGTTCGCGTCCGGCGAGGCCGTGACGGTCACGATTGTCAGCCTGGTGGCCGGTGCCGACAAGATCCTTGACGGAGGCACCGCCAACGACTCCGGCGCTGCCCATCGCGACTGGGGCTACACCGTCCTGGCCGAGGGCGGTAGTGGCTCCGTGGCGACCGGCGCTCTGGTATGGTACTCCAAGGTCTTGTACTGAATAGCTCGAACGAAGGCCCCCGCGGCTACACCGCGGGGGCCTTATGCGTGGTGGTCGAGAGTGCTGCCGGCTTAGGCTAACCCGGTCGGGAAGGCACCGGGGATACTTTCGCCCAAATGGCGAGTGGTGTAATATCCGAACATACCGCAGGCAACGCAAAGACAAAGGAGCAGCTATGGGAAAGATAGGAGGTGGAGGCCTCTTCGTAGCCGGACTGGCCCTGGTGATAGTGGGGGCGATTCTTCTGACGCCACTAATCGACGCGCTGATAACCATTCTCGCCTGGCTCCTACTCATCGTCGGCGCCGTTGTGGGAATCATCGGGCTGGTACAAATCTTCTCATCAGGTGACGACTACTAGCGCGGCCCCAGATGCAAAGCGGGCGCTACGGGGCGATACAGGCCAACTGGAGGAACAACTATGGGAATGCTTTCCAGGATGTCGACGATAGTGAGAGGCAAGATGAACCGTCTCATGGACGCGGCGGAGAATCCGGCGGAGTCGCTGGACGTCGCCTACGACAAGCAGATGGAGATGCTGCGCAACGTCAAGCGCGGCGTGGTGGAGATGGTGACGGCCAAGCGGCGGCTCGAGCTGCAGGCCGCGAAGGTGCAGGAAAACGTCGCCAAGCTCGACAGCCAGGCCAGGCAGGCGCTGGCCGCCGGACGCGAGGACCTTGCCCGCGTGGCGCTGCAGCGCAAGCAGGCGTCGCTGACGGAGCTCGACGGGCTCGACCAGCAGATAGCGGGACTGGAGTTGGAGCAGGAAAAACTGACCCAGGCCGAGCAGCGGCTGCAGAGCAAGGTTGCCGCGTTCCGCTCCAAGAAAGAGGTCATCAAGGCGCAATACAGCGCCGCCCAGGCCCAGGTGCGCATCGGCTCCGCGCTATCCGGCATTTCCGAGGAGATGGGCGACGTCACCCTCGCCGTCGAGCGCGCCGAGAACAAGACCGAGCAGATGCGCGCTCGCGCCGGCGCCATCGACGAGCTGGTCGATGTAGGCACGCTGGACGACTTCACCGGCAGCACAGACCCGCTGGACCGCGAGCTCGCCCAGATCACCGCCGCGCAGACCGTGGACGACGAGCTGGCCCAACTCAAGGCGTCGCTGCCCTCCGGCGGCGGACGCGAGGCCTTGCCCGGAGGTGACCGGCCATGATAGTGCGCATACTCACCGAGGGGCAGTACAACCTGCCGGGCGCGTTCATCGACGACCTGAACGCCATAGACAACGAACTGGTCGAGGTGGTGGAGTCGGGGGACCGCGAGACTTTCGATCGCACGCTCAAGCGGATGCTCGACCTGGTGCGGGAGAACGGCACACCCCTGGCCGTGGACGAGCTCGTCGAATCGGACCTCGTCCTCCCGGAGCCGGACATAACGCTGGAGGAGGCGGGCGAGCTGTTCGTCGGCGAGGGCCTGGTGCCTGGCTAGAGGGCATTAAGAGTCCCTTCTCCCTCGAGGGAATCGCCCTCTAACACCAGAAAGGTGCCACAGTGTCGCAAAACAACCATGCGGCGGCCCAGCCCGAACCGCAAGATAGGGTCCAGTGGATCTACTCGTCCAGAGGAGTCGAGGAGCTCGCCGAACGCTACGACCAGTGGGCGGCCGAGTATGACGCCGACCTGCTGAACGACTTCGGTTGGGTCGCGCCGCGGCAGGCCGCCGACGTGTTCCGGCGTTACGTGGCCAAGGACGCGCGCGTCCTGGATGCGGGCGCCGGAACCGGGCTGGTGGGCGAGCAGCTCAAGCGGCGCGGTTATACCCACGTCGAGGCGCTCGACCTATCGCTCGGAATGCTCGAAGAGGCGCGCAAGAAAGAAGCCTACACCGCGTTCCACCAGATGACGCTGGGCGAAACGCTGGACTTCCCTGACGGCGCGTTCGACGCGACGATATGCGTCGGAGTGCTCACGCTCGGGCACGCCCCCGCCCGCTCGCTGCACGAGCTGGTCCGGGTGACGCGACCAGGCGGCCGCGTGGTGTTCACGCTGCGCCCGGACGTGTACGAGAACAACGGCTTCAGGGAGGTCCAGGACGTACTGGCCGCGACCGGCAGATGGGCGTTCGAAGAGGTCACCGAGCCCCTGGCTTCCCTGCCGAAGGGCGAGCCCGACGTGGTGTTCCAGGTGTGGGTGTACCGGGTGGGTCGTAGCTAGTTGTCAGTAGTTCAGTAGTCAGTCGTCAGTGGCGCGGACACCGCACCACGAACTGAAAACTGACCACTGACCTCTATAGGCAGTTACGGGGAGGCCTGATAGATGGCCGGGCGATAGCGCGGTGGGGGTACGGGCTTCCCTTCCTCTTTGGCGACTTCTATCCACAGCGCCTTTGCCCTCTCCACCTCTGAAACCGCCTCCCCTGGGCTGTCCCCAAACGCGGAGCAATACTGCAAGTCCGGAATGTCCGCCACGTAGCATCCATCCTCTTCGCTGTAGAAGACATTGATGTGGTAGTCCTTCATTCTAGTCCACCGATTCATAGCAGGCGCTTACGATTCAACTACGACCCCTTGAACCCTTGAGAGGCGCGGATGCCGCGCTACGAACTGACCACTGACTACTGACCACCTCGGATAAAATCCGCGATTCGCTCGCCTATCATCATGGTGGTCACGTTGGTGTTGGCGCGGATGCAGTCGGGCATGACGGAGGCATCCACCACTCGCAGCCCCTCCAGCCCGTGTGCCCTGCCGTACTGGTCGACCACTGCCATGGGATCGGAAGCCGGCCCCATCTTGCAGGTCCCGGAGATGTGCTGTCCCGTGGTGGCCTCCCGCAAGAGCCAATCGTCCAGTGTGTCGTCGGACGCCATTTCGGCGTCGGTAGGCTCGATGCGCTCCTCCACTATGCGCTTGAACTCTTCTTTCTCGGCCAGCTTCAACGCCAGGTGCACGCCTTCCCGCATTCGCTGACGGTCGAATGGCTCCTGCAGATAGTTGTAGTCGAGTAAGGGTTGGACGCTGGGGTCGGACGAGGTGAGCCTCAGCTCTCCCGAGCCCAACGCCAGGTACAGCCCGACCGTCATGCGGACGCCCAGCGGTTCCATGCGCCCCCCGCCGCGGTTGACGCGCTCCGTAGCGTAGGAGCTCATTATGATTATCATGTCGTTGCGCAGGTCCGACCCTTCGGCCGTGTAGCGCAGCGCGAACTGGACCCTGGGCGCGAAGCCGTCCAGGTCGAATCCTTCCTTCGTCTTCCAGGTCACGAACACGATGGGATGGTCTCGCAGGTTCTGGCCCACTCCGGGAGTGTCCCGGACCACGGGTATGCCCATCTCCCTGAGATGCTCCGCCGGGCCCACGCCGGAGAGCATCAGGAGCTGGGGCGAGGCGATCGCTCCGCCGCTGAGAATGATCTCGTCACCCTCGACGTTGAATGTCTCGCCCCCGCTCTCCACCTCTAGCCCGATGGCGCGGTTGCCGTCGAACAGGACGCGCCGCACCGCGCAGTTGGGTCTCAGCGTGAGGTTCAGCCGATGCCGGGAGGGGTTGAGGTAGCCCAGCGACGTGCTCCAGCGTATGCCGTTCGGGTTGTTGAACGGCACAGGACTCAGGCCCGCCGAGTCCGGGTTGTTGAGGTCGGGGCTTTCGGCAAAGCCGCTGGCTCGACAGGCGGCGCGGAACGCCCTCTGCGCGGGCAGCAACTCCTCCGGCTTGAACCGGCGCGCTATGATAGGGCCGTCGGTGCCGTGAAAGTCGTCGTGGATGTCGGTGTCCGTCTCCAGCTTGCGGAAGAAGGGCAGCAGGCTCTCGAACTTCCACTCGTCGTTTCCGAACGACGCCCAGGTGTCGTAGTCCTCGGGAACGCCCCGCAGGAACATCTGGCCGTTTATCGCGCTGGACCCGCCCGTGACCTTGCCTCTCGGCACCATCATCGGCTCCGCGGTGTCCGTGGCCTTACCGATGAACTGCCAGTTGTGGTCGCTGGTCATCACGTCCGTAGCCGTGGCGTAGCCGTGCCTCACCTCGTCCGGCAGCTCGTCGATGTCCGGATAGTCCGGCCCCGCCTCCAGCAGAAGCACCGAACGCTCGGGGTCCTCCGAGAGCCGGGAGGCTACGATAGCGCCGGCGGATCCGGCCCCCACCACGATTGCGTCGTACTTCATGACTCCCTCCTGCCGTCTCCAAGGGTTTTCTAAAAGGGACAACCTCTGCTTGCGTTCCCGCCCTCCGGCGCCAGAGTCAGGACCTGGCGACTATGAGAGTGGGGATTCCCTCGCACATCCAGCACCGATGCGGGGATTCCTGGACATACCACGCTACGGGTGTTGGGCCTGCGCTCGGATGATATATGCGCTCCAGGTGGGCGTCAACAACAGTTGCTCCACTCCCCGTGATAGAATGGCCGCAATCAAGGTTGCCATACACAAACCGGGAAAGGAGCCATCGCCAATGGCTGAGATCACACAACGGCAGGCGCGCGAACTGGCCCGCGCCGCCGGCATCGAGTTGGACGACGCCCGCGCCGCCGCGATAGCGGCCCGCCTCAACGCGGTGCTGGACGAGCTGGGCAAACTGCCCGACGACGCCCTGGCGGACGTCGAACCCCTGCCCGTCTTCTCGGCCGAGGAGTCCGACCATGAATAAGCAAATCCCCCATGCACTATCGATAGAAGACGCGGCCGGAGCGCTGAGGAGCGGCAGCCTATCCGCCGTCGAGCTGGCGCGGGCCTACCTCGACCGCATCGACGCTCGCAACGACCGGCTGGGCGCCTACATCACCGTCACCCGCGAGTCGGCCCTGGCGCAGGCGGAGCGAGCCGACCGCGCGCTCGCCGCCGGCGAAGACCGGGGCGCCCTGCATGGCATCCCCGTCGCCATCAAGGACATCATCGACGCGCGCGGATTCCGCACCACCGCCGGCTCCAGGGTGCTGGCCGATAACGTGGCCGAAAGCGACTCGACCCTAACGGAGCGGTTGGAGCGCGCCGGCGCGGTGCTGCTGGGCAAGCTCAACCTCAGCGAGTTCGCCATAGGCGGCACCATAGACCACCCCTACGGCACACCGCGCAACCCCTGGAACACCGAGCACTCCGCGGGCGGGTCCAGCAGCGGCTCCGGCGTGGCGGTCGCGGCCGGCCTGTGCGCGGGCGCGCTCGGCTCCGACACCGGGGGCTCCATACGCGGCCCCGCCGCCTTCTGCGGCATCGTCGGCATCCGTCCCACCTACGGGCGCGTCACCCGACACGGCGTTGCGCCCATGTGCTGGTCGATGGACACCGTCGGCCCCATGACGCGCACCGTCCGCGACTGCGCCATAATGCTGGCGGCGATCGCGGGCCGGGACGAGCGCGACACCACGTCGAGCCGCAACCCCGTTCCCGACTACCTGGCGTCGATGGAGGACGGGACCAACGGCCTGCGCGTGGGGTTGCCCAACGAGATGTTCGAGTACGAGGCGCTGTCTGCGGAAACGCGCGAGGCCGTGATGAGAGCGGTGACGGTGCTCGAGGAACTGGGCGCGTCTTCCGAGCGGATGTCGCTGCCCACTACGGAGCACAGCGGCGCGGTGTTCGTCGCCACCGCCGACGTGGACGCCGCGTCTTTCCACGAACCCTGGCTCAAGAGCCGCCCGCAGGACTACGACTGGAGCACGCGAATCAGGCTGGAGTCGGCGCTGCTCACGCCCTCCACCGCTTACATAAGGGCGCAGAGGGCGCGCGCCAGGATTCGCCACGAACTGCTGGAGGCGCTGGAGCGCTACGACGTGCTTGTGATGCCGACGGGGCCTGTCACGGCGCCGTCGCTGGCCGCGTCTACAGGAAAACCGGGCGGGTACTACCAGGGCCGCTCCGACCTGGGCCGCCGCCGCTACACAAGTCCCGCGGCCCTCGCCGGCCTGCCCGCGCTCTCGCTGCCGTGCGGCTTCTCGAGCGCGGGACTGCCCATCGGCATGCAGATAGTCGGGAGGCCGTTCGACGAGGCCGGTGTGTTCAGGGCGGCCAGGGCCTACGAGCGCGCGACCGAATGGCCGACGATAGCGCCGGACGGCGGGGCGTAGTCCCTTCCCCCTTGATGAGGGAAGGTTAGGATGGGGGTGAGCCGTGCTAATTCTCTCACCCTCACCTCAATCCTCTCCCGTCGAGGGAGAGGAGGCCCACAGGAAAGGAGCGCCCCAAGTGACCCGTGTACACGTTCTCGGCGCCGGCACGCCGACGCCCACGCCCACCCGCTTTGGCTCGTCGTTCGTCGTGAGCACGGGCGACGACCGGCTGATGATAGATTGCGGCCCCGCGGCGACCCAGAAGCTGGTCCAGGCCGGGCTGTGGCCCACCGACGTCGACTACCTCTTCTTCACGCACCACCACTTCGACCACGACGTCGACTACCCGTGCTTTCTGCTGTGCCGGTGGGATCAGAGCATCGGTAAGGAGAACCGCCTGCAGGTGTTTGGGCCGACGCTTACCGAGCGGCTGACGCACCGCATCCTGGACGAGCGTTACGGCGCGTTCGCGCACGACTGGATCGCCAGGGTCAACCACCCGCTGAGCCAGCAGGTGTACGTGAACCGGGGCGGCGTGCTGCCGCGAAAGCCGCCCGACGTGCTGGCGAAGGACATAGGCCCCGGCAAGGTGTACTCAGGCGCCGACTGGGAAGTGAGCGCCGCCCCGGCCGAGCACGTGCAGCCCTACCTGGACTCGCTCGCCTACCGTGTGGACACTCCCGGCGGCAGCATCGTCTTCACCGGCGACACCCAGCCCTGCGACTCGGTGCGAGACCTCGCCAGGGACGCCGACGTGATGCTGTGCATGTGCTGGGACGACCAGGAGCGCATGGAAGAGACGGGCGAATCGGGCGGCCAGTGCGGCACGACCGGCGCGGCGAAGTTGGCCCAGGCGGCCGGCGTGAAGACGCTGGCGCTGGTGCACGTAGGCCCGCACCTGTCGCAGCACCCCAACATGGAGAAGGGCATCGGCGACGCCAAGCGCATCTACGACGGCCGGCTCATCTTCGCCGACGAGCTGATGTCGTTCGACGTTGGCGGCTAGGGACACCGGGGCGCCGCGGCAGGGGGCGGGTTTCAAACCCGCCCGCGCTGGGGCTTAGTCGCCGCCGCCCATGCTCTCGATGTAGTTGCCTATCTTTATCACCAGGATGAAGACGCCCACCGAGACCAGCAGCGCGCCTATCGCCACCGTAAGGCCCGAGAATGCTGTGATCAACATCACGGTATCCGACACTTCACCACCTCCCCTAACCTAACCTGGCCCATCGAGGGGCAAGAGTTCCCTGCCCCGAATGGCGGCCAGTTCCTGACGCGAACTTACCACAACGACAAACGCGGCGCTAACACGGCCTCGGCACCCCAAAGCATAACCGCCCCTTAACCTTACGTTAATCTCGCGTTCACGGCCCGTTGACGCCGGTACGTTACTCTTGCGTGTGTCGCCCTGTTCTCCGCTGGGGAGATCCCGGGGTGTGAAGGAACACCGCAAAAGGAGGTATCGGACTGGCAACGAGAACGATACGGCAAAGGAAAGCAAGCTTTACGCTGCCCGCCCTGGTTGGGGCGCTGGCTCTTTCGCTTCTGGCGTTCGCGCTGGCTTGCGGCGGCGATCCGACGCCTGCGGCTTCTCAGGCCACGCAGGCCCCGTCTGCACAGCTTACCGGCGAGATAGCGATTGCCGGCTCCAGCACGGTGTTCCCGATAAGCGCGGCGGTCGCGGAAGAGTTCAGCATCGCCAACAAGAGCGTTCGCGTAAACGTCGCCTCCACCGGCACAGGCTCCGGCGGGCGCGCGATGTGCAAGGGCGAGATACAGGTGTGGGACGCCTCCCGTCCCGCCAAGGACTCCGAGCTTCAGACCTGCGCCGAGAACGGCATAGAGGTCATCGAGCTTCCCGTGGCGTTCGACGCGCTGTCGGTGGTGGTAAGCCCGGACAACGAATGGGCGCAGTGCCTGACTGTTGACGAGCTGAAGACGATCTTCGGTCCGGAGGCGCAGGGGACCATCACGAACTGGAGCCAGGTGCGTTCCGGCTTCCCGGACCAGGGACTGAGGATATACGGACCTACGACGGCGTCGGGAACGTTTGACTACTTCACCGAGGCCATCATGGGCGAGTCCGGGGCGCAAAGGGGCGACCTGGACCTGGCGACCGAGGAGGACCCGCTGATCGCGCGCGGCGTGAACGGCGCCCGCGGCGGCATCGGCTACTTCGGCCTGGCGTACCTCGAGCAGTACCGCGAGTTGGTGGAGCCGGTCGAGGTTGTGAACCCCGGTACGGGTGAGTGCGTGGCGCCGTCGACGGCGAGCGTGTCGAACGGGCAGTACATCCCGCTGGCACGGCCCATCTTCATCTACGTGCGGCTGGACCAGATGCTGGAGCGGCCCGAGGTGCAGGCGTTCGTGGACTTCTACCTTGAGCAGGCCAGCACGCTGGTCGGCGAGGTCGGCTACGTGGCATTGCCGGAGAGCGCCTACGATTGGGGCAGGTCCAGGGTGGCGAACCGCACGACCGGCTCGGTGTTCAACACCATAGCCGCCGGAACGCCCCTGTCCGAGGCCCTGGAAAGAGTGAACTAATTGGCGACAGTCTCCGCCTCCAGGAGCGGCAGCGACCGGTGGCGGAGGGGCCGTCTCTCGCTCAAGTTGCGAGAGACGGTCGTCCTCTCGTTTCTCTTCCTCTGCGCGCTGCTTTCGGTCATAACGACGGTCGGCATCGTGATCACGCTGCTCACCGAGGCGGTGCCCTTCTTCGGCGAGGTGTCCCTGCTGGCGTTCCTGACGGGCACCGAGTGGACGCCCCTGTTCGCGGAGAAGCACTTCGGGGCGCTTCCGCTCTTGTCGGCGACGATTCTCATCGCGGCTATGGCGCTGAGCGTCGCCTTTCCCGTGGGGCTGCTGACCGCCATCTACCTCAGCGAGTACGCGCACGGGACGGTGCGCTCGGTGGTCAAGCCGGTGCTCGAGGTGCTGGCCGGCATCCCCACGGTCGTCTATGGCTACTTCGCCATAACCTTCATCGCCCCCAACATAATAAAGCCCATATTCGACGCCGAGACTATTTTCACGGCGTTGGCGGCGTCATTGGCGATGGGCATAATGCTGATTCCGATGGTGGCGTCGCTGAGCGAAGACGCGATGCGCGCCGTGCCCAGCGCACTGCGAGAGGGCGCCTACGCGCTCGGCTCCAACCGATTCCAGGTGTCTACGCGCGTGGTGGTGCCGGCGGCGCTGTCGGGCATAATGGCGTCCGGCCTGCTGGCGCTGGCGCGCGCGGTGGGCGAGACGATGATTGTGACCATAGCTGCGGGGGGCATACCCAACCTGTCGATCAACCCAGTAGAGGGGATGCA
Source organism: Dehalococcoidia bacterium (assembly GCA_965262385.1). Classification (GTDB taxonomy): domain Bacteria; phylum Chloroflexota; class Dehalococcoidia; order Lucifugimonadales; family CATOSD01; genus CATOSD01. The sequence goes on from CBDHFB010000016.1 coordinate 2,339,861, forward strand.
GGCCATGACCGCCTACATCATGATGGTTGTGACGGGCGACACGGAGCACGGCACCGTGGTGTATAAGAGCATATTCGCCATAGGCTTGCTGCTGTTCGTGTTCACGCTTGGGCTGAACCTGCTGGCACAGGCTCTCTTGGGACGCTTCAGAGAGGTTTACGATTGAGCGCGCGAATGCCGCTTGAGGCAAACTTCGGACAACGATCGCGGATCTCCCGGAAGATTTCGTCCGTGGCGTTCGCCGCGCTCGCCATCGGCGCGACAGCGTTCGGCGTAACCGCGCTGGCGCTGCTGCTGTTCACCATCGCGAGAGACGGCGTGAGCCACGTGACTTGGGACTTTCTGACGAGCTTCCCTTCGCGCAAGCCTGAGCTCGCGGGCGCGAAGCCGGCGCTGCTGGGTACGCTGTGGGTGATGGGCTTCACCTCACTGTTTTCCATACCCCTGGGCGTGGGAGCCGCGATATACCTGGAGGAGTTCGCGCCGCGCAACTGGCTCACGCGCGTAATCGAGATAAACATCAGCACACTGGCCGGCGTGCCATCGGTCGTTTATGGACTGATGGGCCTCGCCCTGTTCGTGGACGGCGCGCAGATGGGGCGAAGCATCATCGCCGCCGCCTGCACGCTTACGCTGCTGATACTGCCGATAATCATCGTCGCCAGCCGCGAGGGGCTGCGCTCGGTGCCCGTCTCCATGCGCGAGGCGGCCATGGCGCTGGGCTCCACCAAGTGGCAGGCCATATGGCACCAGGTGCTGCCCGCCGGGATGCCCGCCGTGCTCACCGGCGTCATCCTCGCGCTGGGCAGGGCTATCGGCGAGACCGCCCCGCTCGTCGCAATCGGGGCTTTCGCATTCGTATTATTCGTTCCCACAAGTCCGACGGACTCATTCACGGTGTTGCCCATCCAGGTGTTCAGCTGGCTTTCGTATCCGATCCGGGGGTTCCAGGAGAACGCCGCCGCAGGCATAATGGTTCTGCTCGTGGTGCTGCTGCTGTTGAACAGCGTTGCAGTAGCCCTGCGGCATATGTATGGTAAGAGGAGCCAATAATGGCAACTTTGAATCTGAGGAAACCCGCCTTGAGAAGAGCGGAAACCCGCGAGTCGCCGTCCCCCGACTCGCGTGGCAACGACTACGTGATGGAGATCAAGGACCTCAACGCCTACTACGGTGACGTGCTCGCCATCAAGGGTATAAATCTCAGAATGCGGCGCAACAGCATCACGGCCGTAATCGGCCCGTCCGGCTGCGGCAAGAGCACGCTGGTGCGCTGTCTCAACCGCATGCACGAGCTCGTGCCGGGCGGGCGCATCAAGGGCCGTATCCTGTTCAACGGCGAGGACATCAACGCCCCCAACGTGGACCCCGTGGAGCTTCGCAGTATGATAGGCATGGTGTTCCAGAAGCCCAACCCGTTCCCCAAGTCCATCTTCGACAACGTGGCCTTCGGTCTGCGTATCAACGGGTACCGGGGCGACATAGCCGAAGCCGTGGAACGCTCTCTGCGGCAGGCCGCGCTGTGGGATGAGGTGAAGGACCGGCTCAAGCGCAGCGCCCTCGCGCTGTCGGGCGGCCAGCAGCAGCGGCTGTGCATCGCCCGCGCCATCGCTATCGAGCCGGAGGTGGTGCTGATGGACGAGCCGTGCTCGGCGCTGGACCCTATAGCCACTCTCGCCATCGAGGACCTCATCCGCGAGCTGCGGGAGAGCTACACCATCGCGATAGTGACCCACAACATGCAGCAGGCCGCCAGGGTCTCGGACGAAACGGCCTTCCTTATGGTCGACGAGGACCGCGCCGGCTTTCTGGTGGAGTTCGACTCCACCGAGCGCATCTTCACCAACCCCAGCCACCAGCAGACTGAGGCCTACATAACAGGCCGCTTCAGCTGACGCCGCCACGCGAGGGAGGTTAGCCGCCATGCCAAGAGCCGAATTCAGCAGAGACCTCAGAGTGCTGCAGGACGAACTGTTAGTGCTGGCCAATATGGTCGAAAAAGCCATCGCGCGTTCGCTGGATGCGCTGAAGAACCGCGACCTCGCGCTTTCGGAAGAGGTCGTCCGCGACGACGACGTGATAGACCGCAAGCGTATGGAGCTGGAGGAGCGCTGCATTGACCTCATCGCCACGCAGCAGCCGCTGGCTGGCGACCTCCGCGTGCTCATAACCGTGCTGCACATGTCGGTGGAGCTGGAGCGCATGGGCGACTACGCCGAGGGCATCGCCAAGATCAGCCTGATGATGGGCAACGAGCCGCCGCTCAAGCCGCTGATAGACATACCGCGTATGGCGGACAAGGCGACCGACATGCTTCGCCGCAGCCTCGACGCGTTCGTCAACCGCGACGTGGAACTGGCCAACGCCGTGTGCAACGACGACGACGAGGTTGACGCGCTGTACGAGCAGGTGTACAGGGAGCTTCTGACCTACATGATGGCATCGCCCGCGGTTATCCAGCGCGCGACCTTCCTGCTGTGGGTGGCCCACGACCTGGAGCGCATAGCGGACCGCACCACCAACATAGCGGAGCATGTCATCTACATGGTCACCGGCGACCGCGCCACGGTCAAGGTCTCCACTTACTGACGCTCCGCCTGCGGTGTTGGCTCCCCAGCGCGGGTGTTACGTCCGCTTGGGGAGCCACTGTAGGGGCGGGTTTCAAACCCGCCCGGGCCGCCCAAGGCGGCATGGTCCTTCGTCCCTAGCGGAACGCCTGCCACACTAGCAACACGCCCACGACCAACAGCACGCCGCCCATGGTGGTTATCAGCGCGTTGAGGCTGGCGCGGCCCGTGTACTTCGCGCCAATGTAGCTGCCGATCATCGCGGTGGCGCCCATGGACGCAAGCAGCGGATAGTCGACCTCGCCCTGTACCGCGTGGCCCACGAAGCCGAGCGCCCCCAGGAAGAAGCCTATGAACAGGTTCGTGCCGGCGGCTATTCGCGGGTCTATCTTCAGAATGCGAATCAGTGCCGGCAGCCGTATGCTGCCCAGGATGAGGCCCACGGCGCCGCCCAGCAGCCCCACGCCCAGGCCTATGCCGGCCTCGGCGGCAATCCTGTTCCGGCTGAACACCCCCGGCGAACCCTCCAGGTCCGCGCCGAACAGGTGCTGGCTTCCGCCCGCGGACCGGCGGCGGTTGTGCGCCATGATGAAGAACTCCACGCCCTGCCAGCCCACCAGCAGGCCCGCCAGGAACACCAGCAGCCGCTCGTCCACGACGTCGCTCGCGAACCCACCGGCGAACGCTCCCACGAACGCGGGCACACCCATGAACAGCACCACCCGCATTTCCACCCGCCCCTCGCGAAAGTGGCGGATCGCGCCGGTCAGCGAAGCCAGGCTGCTGACCAGTATGTTGGTGCCGCCGGCGATGGGCGCCGCCATGCCCAGTAGCAGCATCGTGGGAAGCCGTATCGTCCCCAGGGCCAGGCCGACGAATCCGCCCAGCAACCCCACGCCGAACGATACCGCCGTCAGCAGAACCACTTTCCAGAGCAGCATGTCCGAGGGCAGCCCGAACTCGTTAAGCGTCAGGTCCATGGTGTGTATTCTACCCTGTCATCGCTGCCGTCGCATCATACCGACGCGGCTGAACTCGAAGTGGCGGCAGCGGATACTCTTGTGAAAGCGCCTACCGGTCTGGGACAGGCCGATCGAGACCGCGTGCGTTGACTGCGTGCATCCGGGCGCATATTCTTGAACGGAAGCCAAAACCGTTGCGCCAGGATTCTCGGAGGTCGCCTAGCGCGGCACAGACAGTATGTCTGCCTGCGACAGAGGAACGGCGGCTTGCGCCGGTCGGTATAGGAGAGGCGAATCAGGGCATGGCCATCAACACGGACTTCCTCGTTCGCTGCGTCAACACACTGGAAGCGGCTTTCGACCACCTCCGGACGATTGGACCTTCCGACTCCGTGTACGAAATCTACCGGGCCGCGTCGGTGAAAGAGTTTGAGCTTGTCTTGGAGCAATCGGGCAACCTGCTCAAGAAGCGGCTGCGGCCCTACTTTGCCAGCAACAGACACGTGGACCGTCTGACCTTCAGAAACACCTTTAGGCACGCGGCCAGGCATGGGCTCATCTCCGTCGCGGCCTGCGAGCGGTGGCTCGCGTACCGGGATGCCAGAAACGACACGGCCCATCGCTACGGCGAAGGATTTGCCGGGACTACTCTAAGAGGGTGTGTGAGAAGTTCAAATTAGGTTGGTGCTAAGCGTCGGAGCATTAGATGAACCATAGCTATGTGGGTCCACACCTCGGTTGTCTCGGTCAGGGCTTCGTAGTCCTTGCTCATCCGACGGCACCTGCTGAGCCACGCGAATGTTCGTTCGACCACCCATCTTCGCGGCAGCACCTGAAAGTGGTGGCTGTCTCTGGGGCGCTTGACAATCTCGAGCGCCCAGCCTGTCAGGGCCCAGACCCACTCGATCAGCTTTCCAGCATAGCCAGCATCGGCCCAGACCAACCTCATGCGGGGAAACCGCCCTGTCAATTTATCGATGACCAGCTTCGCCCCATCTCTATCCTGGATATTGGCAGGATGCACCACCACCGCCAGCAGCAACCCCATGGTATCTACAATGATGTGTCGCTTTCGACCGTTGACCTTCTTGCCAGCGTCATAGCCACGAGGCCCCCTTTTTCCGTCGTCTTGACCGACTGGCTGTCTATAATAGCAGCGCTAGGTGTCGGGTTCCTCCCCTCAGCTTGCCGGACCTTGACTCGGAGAGCGTCATTGGCTCGTTCCCATGTACCATCCTGTCTCCATTCCCGAAAATACCACCACACGGTGCCCCAAGGCGGGAGGTCATGCGGCATGGCTCGCCACGTGCAGCCGTTGCGCAGAACGTACACAATGCCGTTGACGACCTCCCGCAGGTCTACAGTACGTGGCCTTCCCCCGGTTTTGGCTGCCGGGAGTAGCGGAGCGAGCATCTTCCACTGTTCATCAGTCAGGTCGCTGGGGTATGCTTTGCGTTTCATGCCTCCATTCTAATATATGCACAAGACTTCTCACACACCCTCTAAGTCTGCTCCCACAATTTATTGCCGACGCCAGAGAATTGGTGAGAGTGATAAACGAGGAAGAGGATGACTGACCGTCTCGACCTGCCGCGCCGGTACCGAGAGCGACTTCAAGAATTGCTGAAAGACCACGTGCCCGACGCCGAAGTGTGGGCCTACGGCAGTCGAGTTAACGGAGAGAGCCACGAGGCCAGCGACCTGGATCTCGTGATTCGCGGCCCAGCTCTTGAACCCCTGGGCGCGGAGTTCTTGAACCTGGCAGAGGCGCTTGAGAATTCAAGCATACCCATTCTCGTCGAGGTGCTCGATTGGGCCAGGTTGCCGGAGAGTTTCCACAGGGAGATCCAGCGGGACTACGTGGTTGTGCAGCGGCACGTCGGCTCGCGGCGATTGGACGCCACCGTCTAGGCGAAGGGGCGCATCCGCTTGGGCGTGGTGCGCTAGCCAGTCCCCTTCCCCCTGCGAGGGCTTACAGGGGTAGGCAAAGCACAAAACCAGTATAAGAACTTGGAAAACGCATGGGGTTCTGGCATCTTTTTGTTAGCACACAGAAAGGTTGCCAGATACACCCATGCGCTTCCCATCAGAATGTTACCAGATGCAGCGGACTTTGGAATACTACATGCCGCACCTCAGAGAGTCTCAGCTGAGAGGGCTGGTGCTGTGGGTGTACGGCACGATTCTGGCCGGCAGCGGCTGTCAGAACGCTGTCGCCACGGCGCTTTTGTTCTTGGGCAGCTTCAACAGCATCCGCCAGTACCTCAGGGAATGGCTGTATAACGGGCAAGACCGAGCCAACCCATGCCGAGTGCAGTTGGACGTGAGTGCGTGCTTCGTTCCTTTGTTGAAGTGGCTGCTCGACTTGTGGAAGTCGGACAGAATGGTGCTTGCCATAGACCCGACGATGAAGGGGGACCAGATAAACTCTATCGTGATAAGCGCAGTCTACCGAAGCTGCGCCATTCCCCTTGCCTGGAGCATCATGCCGGCCAACAGACCCGGCAAGTGGATGGACGTTGTGGTGGACATGCTCGAGGTACTGTCCGAATCGATGCCCAAGCAGATGACGGTGCTTGTAATGTGTGACCGGGGGCTGAGGAGCCCGAAACTGTGGGATCAGATACGCTCTGCGGGATGGCACCCTTACATGCGGCAGTCTGTCAACACCGTGTTCTGCCCTGACGGGGGGACTCGGCTGCCAGCGCGGACACTCGTACCGGGTCCGGGTCACGCATACGTCGGGTATGGTACGGCTTTCAGGAGGCCGAGCATACGCCGCCGTGGAACGATGATCGTGGTCTGGGATAGAGACCAGGACGAGCCATGGGTGGTAATGACCGATCTGCTGCCCGAAGAAGCCGGAGTGTGTTGGTACACGCTTCGCTTCTGGATAGAACTGGGCTTCAGGATGCTCAAGGGCGTCGGATGGCAGTGGCAGAACACACGAAGGACCGACCCCGAACGGGTGTCGCGGCACTGGCTCACTTTGTCTGTTGCGACCATCTGGACGCTGGCGTATGGGACCAGAGTAGAGGACGCCATCGACCTGGGTGTAGCCCCCGGTCGCCTCAGAGCGCCGCCGAAATCTCTTGCGTCCAATCATCGAAGCGCAACAAGCAGGCCGAGACGAATCGTAAGCGTGCTGCGGCTGGGCGCAAACTGGCTGAGACGGCTGCTGCACAAGGGCAGACTCTGGCGCAGAGTCTGGCTGCTTCCCGAACCATGGCCAGAACCGCCGCCAGACATGAAGATCATCTGTCAGCTTGGAACCTGAAACACCAAATGCCTACCCCTGTCAGCCCCAATAGAGGGAGAGGAGGCTCCCAGGCCCATCCGCGGGCGGCTCGCGAACCGCTCCTGCGATTCGGCTTTGCACGCGCGCTATCGGGGTAGCTGTTCCAACTGCGCCTTCAGCTCGTCGAGCTGCGCCCGGGGCGGCGCGCGGTGGCCGTAGCAGGCGTTGGTAAACGCCGCCGTGGCAGACCTCACGAGGCTGCGGGGCAGCACCTGCTCCAGCGTGTGCTGGTACTCTTGCGGCGTCGCGTGCTCGGGCCGCGGGAAACCTTGCTCGCGGGCCAGCTCGAGCAGGCCGAAGTACACCCTGAAGACGTCCACGACGTCCGCCTCGTCGTCGGGAAGCCGCAGCCCGGCGGCGTCGCGGGTTCGTCGGAAGCGTCGCGGCAAGAGGTCGAGCAGCAGCCGCCTGAGGTCGCCTCCGGCGTCCGCGCCCTCCTTTACGGACTCGCGCGTGCCCTCTTCCTGCACCAGCCGCCACGACAGCCGGCGGCGAAAGGCCCTCGCGATGACGAACAGCGCGCCCGCCACCAGGAGGCCGACCAGCGCCCACTGCGACAACTGCACCACCACCGCGACCACCTCGTTCACCTCGCCCGTCTGCTCCTGCAGCTCCAGCAGGGTGCCGCCGATGTCCGGGGCCTCGGTCGTCACCTCCTCGGTGGCGAACCAACCGAGTACCGTGAGCAGCCCCTGGGTGAGCGCGCCGACGACGAAAGCGATGGGCACAATGATGACGTAGAAGACAACGATGCCCAGCAGGTTCAGCACCACCAGCGCCGGCCTCGAGATGTACTGCAGCACGTCCCGTTGGAGCAAGCTCACCAGCAAGCCGACTACGACTATCCCCAGCACCAGGCCGCCTATCACCTTGAGCCAGGCGCGCTCCTCGATCGCCCTCCGCGAAGCCGGAAGCAGCCCCCCGGCGCCCAGACCCCCCAGGCCGGCCGCGAAGAACAGGAGCATCGAACCGAACACGTGCAGGTCGGCTTGATGCACGACGTCGACTACGGCGGCGACCGCAATGACCAGTATTCCCAGCCGGAAGCTGGTGCTCAGGCTTTCCACCGGGAACTCGGACGCCGCTATCATCCCGCCGCGCCACCAGAGCGCCGCGCCCAGTATGCTGCCCACCGAGGCTCGGAAGGTGTAGCCTTCCACGTCTGTGCCCCTCACCACGGTCGCTATCCAGCCCAGGTCCATGCCGGCGGCCGGGTCGACCTGGGCGCCCACGGCGACCACGATGACGGCGACGCCCATGGCGAGCTGTATGGCGTAGGACAGCCTGACGGGCATCAGCACCATCTGGAGCAGCCGCGCGGTGAGCGCCGAGATGCCTACCAGCGCGAGCACCGCGGACAGGCCGAGCGGGCTGCCGTCCTGCGCCAGCGTCAACCCCACCAAGCCCAGCAAGGCGTAGAGCCAGGCGCTCTCGGCCAGAACGGTGGCGGCTACTACCAGCCTATCTTGGAGCGAATGGGCCGGCATACTCAATGCCCTCGAAATAGGTGCGAAGCTCGTGTACCACAACGCCCTCCGGCATCTGCGGCCACTCGCCGTCGCCTACGTGCACCACCACCAGCCTGTAACCCCGCGACTTGAGCGTTCGCACCACCTCCGCCATCTCCGGCTGGAAGAACGCGGTCACAAGCACCAGCGTGGCGCCAAGCGGAAACTGGCGCGAGTTCTGCGCCAACTGCGCCCACATCTGGCCAATGCCCATCGGGCGAATGGTGGCCAGCGCCTCCAGAATTATGGTCAACTGGTCGGGCGACTGGCTGGGGGCGATCTTCATGGGGCGGTCGGCCAGCATGGGCGTGCCGTTGGAAAACAGCCCCAGGCTGTAGCCCCGCCCCGCGGCGTAGCTGGCCACCGACGCCCCAGCGAGCGTTATGCGCTCCAGGTTGGCCGCCGAGTAGCCCTCCCAGTAGTGGGCCGTCGTGTCCACGTCCACCACCAGCACCACGGAGTAGGAGGTGCTCGGCTCGAAAGTGCGCACGCGCAGCTCATTCATACGCGCCGTGGCCTTCCAGTCCACCGTCTTCATGGGGTCGCCCACCCGGTACTCCCGCAGCCCGAACGGGCGCGAGGCGTCCTCGAACATCCTGTTGCCTCCGCCGACGTCCCCCAGGGGACTCGACGCCGGAAAGCCGAGCTCGGCCAGCGGCACGACGGTGGGATACACCAGCAGGTAGTCCCTGGCGGGGAACGACTTCTCGGAGTTGAAGAAGCCGAAGAGGTCGCCGCTCTCCACGTGCGCCGGCCCCAGCATGTGCAGGCCCCGGTGTTCGCTCTTCAGCTTGTAGTCCCACCTTATGCGTTCGTACCACGCCATGGAGGTCAGGTGGCGCAGGGTCTGCGCGTTCGGGCTGGAGCTGGTGCTCGTGTCGACGTCCACCACGTCCACCTCCATGGGGATGGTGTCCTGCACCGACAGCCTGGCCAGCGGCACCGGCTTGCCGTTGGTGACGGCGACGGTCAGCGTCACCTCTTCGCCCATGAACACGCGGTTTTGTGATAGCGTCCGCTCGTAGACCAAGTCCTCCAGCGCCAGGCGGTTCCACAGCCAGGAAACGCCGGCCACCAGCAGGCCCATGGCGGCAAAGCCTATCAGCAGGCCGTGGCCCGAGAACACGCCCACCACGATGAGGATCAGAAACAGCCCTATCCAGAGGTCGTGCCACAGTCGTACCAGCAACGGCCTTACCTTTCGATGGGGACGGGCGCCGTGCCCAGGATCTCCTCGATGACGTGGTCCGCGGTGCGCCCCCGGAGCCGCGAGTTGGATGTGATGAGCATGCGGTGCGCGAGTACGGGCGAGGCCAGCGACTTCACGTCGTCGGGCGACACGAAGTCGCGGCCATCCAGGGCGGCGTTCGCCTGGCAGCACCTGTACAGCGCGAGGGACGCGCGGGGGCTGGCTCCCAGCGAGAGCCCGGTGTGCTCCCGCGTGGCCTGCACTACTGCGACGATGTAGGAGCGCACGCTCGGGTCCACTCGCACGGTCGTCACCAGCTCCTGCATCTGCCTCAGCTCGCCGGCCTCGGTCACCGGCTCCACGGTGGGTTCCCCTATGGTGCGCTCGAAGCGTTGGAGGATGGCGGCCTCCTCGTCCGGCGTGGGGTAGCCCAGCCGCACCCGCACCATGAATCGGTCGAGCTGCGCCTCCGGCAGCGGGAAGGTGCCCTCCATCTCCACCGGGTTCTGTGTGGCAATCACCAGGAAGGGTTCCGGCAGCAGGTAAGTCTCGCCGTCGATGGTGGACTGGCGCTCCTGCATCGCCTCCAGCAGCGCCGACTGGGTCCTGGGTGTGGCGCGATTGATTTCGTCGGCCAGCAGCACCTGGCTGAATACGGGGCCGGGGCGAAATTCGAACTCGGAAGCCTTCTGGTTGAAGAAGTTGACGCCCAGGACGTCCGAGGGCATAAGGTCCGGGGTGAACTGGATTCGCCTGAACGCGCAGCCCATGGACTGCGCGAGCACCTTGGACAGGGTGGTCTTGCCGATACCGGGGACGTCTTCGACGAGTACGTGGCCCCGGCACAGCAGGGCAACGATGGCGAGGTCTATCGCGCCGGTCGCGCCGACGATGACGCGCTGCACGTTCTCGCGCAGCCGGGACGCGACCTCGCTGATCCGCTGCGCGTTTTGTGTGTCGCTCAAGTGTCTCACCTGGGGGTAGTTATCAGTCTCGAATCTGGACTGGCTACTGATAACCGACCACTCGCCGCTACTGACCGCTGCCGCTCGCGGCGGACTGGCCTGCGAGGCGACCGAAGACGGCGCCGTGCATCAGCCCAGCCGCCCTTAGGCTGTTGTGGTAGAAGATGCCGCCGACTATCTCGCCGGCCGCGAACAGCCCGGGTATCGGCGCGTCGTCGGCGCCGAGAACGCGGGCGCGCTCGTCCACCTTCAGGCCGCCATAAGTATAGGTTATTCCCCCGGTAACCGTAAACGCGGAAAATGGCGGGTCGTCGAGCCGGATCGCCCAGTTGCTCTTGGGCGGGTCGAGCCCGCGCGTAGACAGTCCGTCGAGCGTTCGCGGGCGGTACTCACAGCCTGCCCTGAGCTTGTCGAATGGGTTGGCGGCGGCATTGTACTCCTCGACGGTCGCTTCCAGCGCGTCGGCGTCTACGCGCAGCTTGCCCGCGAGCTCCCGCAGAGTGAACCCCGTCGCCGCCCGGGCGAGCGCGTAACGCGGCTCCAGGTGGGGCGCGGCCTTGCTGTCGAACAACTGGAATGCCACGCCCCCGTCCTGCCGCAGTATCGCGCTGCCCGCCGCTACGAAGGTCTGCTCGGCGAAGCCCGCTCCCTCGTCGAAGAAGCGTTGCCCCTGCCGGTTGACCGTGATGCCCAGCGGGTACGACCGCCTGGGCATTCGCTCGGTGATCTCCACGCTGCCGGTCAGCGGCGCGTCCACGTCGATGGGCGTGGCGTGGCAGCCGGTCCACTGGCCGAATGGTTTCGCGCCCGCCTCGAGCGCCGCGCGGTGACCGTCGCCGGTGTTGTAGGCCGAGCCTCGCACCTTCGCCCGCTCCCATCCGGCGCCCAGAAACTCGCCGCGCATATGGGCGTTGGCTTCGAATCCGCCGCAGGCGAGCACCACGCCGCGGCTGCCGATGGCGTGGACGCCTTCCGCGTCCTGCGCCTCGACCCCGCTCACCGCGCCGCCGTCGTCGCGTAGCAGGCGCAGCATCTTCGTTTCGTACAGGACCGTGACGCCGGCGCGCCTCGCGGCCGTGGTGAGCATCCTCACCAGGCCCGGCCCTGAGCGCCAGGCCGACAGCCCGACGCTGTTGGGAATGACCGACGGCGCGCCCTGCGCGGCTCCGGCGCGGCCGCTGGGCAGCTCCCACCTCACGCCCTGGGAATGCATCCAGTCCACCGTGGGGCGCGAGTTCGCTATCAGCGTGTCCATAAGGCGGGTGTCAATGTCGCCCTGCGTGACGTCCAGCAGGTGGCCGCGAAAGTCCTCTTCGGTGTATGGCGCCATGCTCAGCCGCGCCGCCTCCGCGTCCGTAAGGTCGGGCAGCAGTGCGCGCAGGTCCTCGATGCCGTCGTGCACGAACCGAAAGCCGCCGCCGGTAAAGGGGCAGTTGCCGCCCTGGGCCGAAGGCGGGGCCTTCTCCAGCACCACCACGCTCGCGCCGCGCTCCCGCGCCGAGAGCGCGGCGCACAGCGCGGCGTTGCCGGCTCCAACCACTATCACGTCGAAAAATGCGTTGTCGCTGTTCATAGTTTTCCCCTCATCCCAACGTCGATGGCGACCTATGGAGTCCCGCCGCCGTATGCCCATAGGGGCGGTTCGGGAACCGCTCGGTTTGCGCGCCGTCCCCAGGCGTGACCGGCGCGATTGGCTTCAAGTATAATGGACACCCGGCTAATCCTCTAGCGAGGCCCCTTCGCCGTGGTGTGCGAGGAGTGGATCCCACTTGCGAGACGGGCCGGGGCAAAAGATGCCCGGTGGTGTAGTGGCAGCACAATGGACTTTGGCTCCATTGACCGAGGTTCGAATCCTCGCCGGGCAGCCAGTTTTCTCCATAAGAATCGCTTCAACAGAGTGTGCTATGTCTTGGGATCGTCCCTACACCAGGGTACGCGCCTTACGAGTTAGACAAGAAGCCCAAGAGTGCCTGTGTGTGACCGACGCTGTACCCTATCCGCTACGTTCGGTTGCTCCAAAGCCAACTTTGTGATCAAAAGGCCTGGACTAGGCATGATTCTCGGCAACTGCTAGGCCAGACCTAGAACCTACGCGTTATCTCCTCAAAGAGGTCGATGATCCTGCTGTGACGCGACTTCCAGACCATCTACCCCTCACCTACTTGTTGAGTTTACTTGCATTCACAACACTGTATATAGTATATTGAATCAATAGCAATCGAGAGACGATTCTAGCTTGAAAGGACTCAACATGGCTCGACGGTTAAGCTCGTCTCAGATACGTTCCAAACTACGACAGGCCCAGTCGAATCAACGTCAGGCCTTCAACAGGTTGAACAGGGAAGTTCGCAGCCACAACAACAAGGTCCGGCAGTACAATTCTGAACGTAGACGGGCGATTGACGCCTATAACCGCGAATTCCGCTCCTACAATGCACGTGTCAGGGCCAATCAATCACGACTGCGTTTGGCTCTCCGATGGCTCTCCACACAGGCCATCAGCGTCCGCTACTCTTCCTCGCGTGAGTCTTTTGTGGCCCTCAACTCCGCATATGAGCGGCTAGACAATAGTGATGCGGATCCGTTCATTTCGGATCTCGCTGAACGAGACACGGCGAACAGCGCCACCTTGCTCAACACTTTGCTTGGTGACGAGAGCCAAGTCGAGGTTGAGGACGGAAAACTCACAAGGACAAAGTTAACTGAATTGTTAGGCAGATACTCGTCGGAGATGCAGGACCGCTGGTCCGGTGCCATATTCGCGCTGACCCCTCGCAATCCAGACGCAGCGAGACATTTTTGCTCAAGCTCTAGAGAAATCCTTGCGGATATTCTCAACAGTGAGGCACCCGACGCGGAGGTACTGGCTCGGTTTCCAGACTGCCAAGTTACTGAGCAAGGCACTCCTACTCGTCCCTCAAAAATCCACTATTGTCTGGACCGCAGTGGAATGAACCTTGAAGTCCTCGAGGACTTCGTTGACTTCAACATCAAAGATCTCTCCGTCCTGTTTAAGGACCTGAACACGGGAGCTCATGGCCCTGCAGGCAGATTCTCGATTCCACAGTTGACTGCCATCAAGACCAGAGTTGAAGACGCCATAGAATTCGTATGCGAGATCGTAGCTTAGAAGTTGTCGGATAGGAGTAGGCTAATTTCTGAGTCTACTGGGCCACCACCACGGCATCGTCATGTAAAACGAGACCGTGGCATGGGTAGTGGCAGCACGGTAGCGCCACATCTGCATCTCGGAATTGGCTCTACCTACAGTCAACTGTGGCCCACTTTTCTCTACCCAGGTCAGGAGCGTTCACATGAGTACGTCTAGAACCCAAAGCACGGCCTCGGGATGGTCGGAGGGAAACACCGATGGCTTGGACTCACTTGCAGACGTTATCGCTATCTTGCGCTATAAGGACCGCCAACACCTGGCGGCGTTGCTAACCGCCGCTTACGTGAATTTCGAATACCTAGATATGGGGTTCTCATACACTTCCGATGCGGAAATAGTCTTCGTCAATGGGGTCATACATGCCCCGATATCTGCCTGCATGGCGCTTAGAGACCTTAGCCAGAAAGATCAAGACGATATCCTCGATGCTTTGCAAGAGGTATGGCCCGTAACTGAAGCTGGCGGCATGTACATAAAGAACATCTCCTTCAACATCAGCAAGGATTCCCTCGGAGACGAACTTACGCACTTGTTTACTAGGGAACCTCTGAACAACTGAGGGTATCTCGTATGTGATGGACAGTAAATGGACTGTCCGAGGTGTTTCTTCCTCCTACGGTGTGTCGATAGAGGTCTTGTGGTCCTGAAACGGCTCCGCTAAGGCCTATCTACGTTCGTTTGTCCAGCTCGGGCGCACTTCGCCCTCGTCAGGCTGCCAGGTACCGCTCCGCCCTTATCAAGTTCGTCATCCCCAGTAGCAACGTCAGTCGTTGCGTGTTCTTTGCCAACCCTCGGTAACGCACCTTGGCGTATCCGAAGTGCCGCTTCACGTACAGGAACGGATGCTCCACCTTCGCCCTGGTCGACGCCTTGCGCTTCTCCATAAGCGCCTCATAGCTTCCCGACTCCAGTTGCCGACGTCTCCCGGGCCTCATCGCTACCTGCCAGTCCACATCCAACTCGCGATTCTCCAATCGCTTGTCGACTCCCTGATACCCCGCATCGCCCCACACCCGATTCTCTCCACCGTGCAGCAGTCGGTGAGCCTCCGTCACGTCATGAACGTTCGCGGGCGTCGTCGTCACGCTATGTACTACTCCCGTCTCAGCGTCCGCACCGACGTGTACCTTCATCCCGAAGTGCCACTCATTCCCCTTCTTCGTCTGACGCATCTCAGGGTCTCGCTTACCTGCACGATTCTTCGTTGACGATGGCGCCTCGATGATGCTCGCGTCCACGATCGTTCCCTCCCGAAGCCGCAGCCCCTGAGACTCCAGATGACGGCTGATCTCCTCGAACAGACCCTGTCCCAACTCGTGCTCTTCCAGCAGATGGCGGAAGTTCAGGATCGTCGTCTCGTCCGGGAGCGGGCCCGACAGCCTCAACCCTGCGAACCGTCTCACCGACTCGACCTCGTAGAGCATGTCCTCCATACCAGGATCACTAAGGTTGTAGAACATCTGCACGCAGTGAATCCGCAGCATCACAGACAACTCATAGGGCCGCCGGCCCCGGCCTGCCCTGGGATAGAACGGGCGGATGCGTTCTACGAGCTGTTCCCACGGGATCAGACCGTCCATGCGCTCAAGGAACATCTCCCGCCGGGTCTTGCGCTTCTTGCTCTCGTATTCCAAGTCGGCAAATGTTGGCTGGTCCATCGTGCCTTCACCCCAAACATCTCTGCTTTGTGTATGGCATATTACTATGCCACAATACACCAGACTTGTTCAGAGTATCCCTAGTTCTACAGGCTGGCAGCGCGTTGACCGAACGTTGGGCCGAATCCGCGAATGATTGGCAACTGCATCAACTGAGGAGCATTTTCAAGAAGTGGGAGTATTGTGTAGGGAGGGGCTTATATCTGTGGCTCAAGCTGTGTTTGACCCTAGGCAGCATCCCCCGCTCCCCAACGACAATACAGATGCCAGTGATACTGATGTAAAGCGAATGCTCGCTCGATACGTCGCAGTGGAGCACTACGGAGCGTCAGGCCAGGAAGTTCGCAAGTGCGTCAATAGCTCTGTCGACCTTGCCAACAAGGTTACACATAGGAGGTCCTCTACCTACCGCGACGCCGCCCTCTGCGCCCAAGCTACCTTCAACATGGTTGGACTGATTTCACTCATATCTGGTAAACGTGACCGAGACGAACCGACCCCGCCCTGAAGGTGGCATTAGTGCCGTGAGCTTTTGCATCACAGTCCCATCGCCACTTCAAAAATGGTTCTGCCTACAGTCACCCATAGCCCACCATAGAGGATCCGAACCTGGCCGGGTGTTTTCTAACTTCGGCATGAATGCCTAGATTGGAATCTCGCACCGAAAAGTTCGCATTACAGTACACGTTGGCCAGCCCCACCGGGATCGAACTTCCTCGTTATGCTCGTCCATGCGTTAGGCAGAAGTAGGTCACCCACTCGCCTTAGGTGAACCTCCCGGCGTACCGCACGCTCTCAACTGTCACCCCGCACACCCCGGCCGCACCCCCCCAGCCCATTCGCGCCCCGTACCCCGAAAAAAGAGTCACCCTCTCCCGCGCCACCCGTTCCCGGCCCTGCCCCATACAACCCCACGCACGTCCCACCTATCCCCACGTCTGCGCCATTTCTTCCCACGAATCGGCCCCCAATCCCGCAATCTCGCCAACCCTCTTGAATCACACGCACACCCGTGCTACCCTCGCCCACGCGAGGGACCGACCCCACGGCCCGGAAGTCCTACCCCCAAGCGGGGTTACGGCCCCAGGCATCCGTAGGGGTGTCCTTTGTGGGCGCCCTGTGGCAGCAGCGAAGACAGGGCCGGTCGACCCTGCTCCGTCCCCCCTGTCCTACTCTGCCACGGCCCGCGACTCTTTTGCCCCGACAGCCCGCGCCGTCATTACAGACTGGCGCGGGACCGCCGACACTCCCAGCTACGAACACAACAGAATGCAACAGAAACGGACAGACTTCGCCTTCCCGCTTTCGCGGGAACGACAGTGGTGGGCGCACCTGGCAAACTGACACAGGTTCCAGATTCATTAGGTCGTTTGACAGCGGGAAGCCAGAGGCCTAATCTGGGCTCATCCCCATTTCAAGTTCAACCGACCAAGAGGAGCGTGGCATGACATCCAGCATTCGGACCACCTATGACGTCCAGATCGAAGATGTGGAGTATCTGCGGCACGGCGACAAGCCCTTCCTGGCGCGACTCTTCAGGCCCCAGGGCACGGGCCCCTTTCCGGTAATGGTCGAGCTGCACGGCGGCGCCTGGGTGAACGGCAACCGTGAGAACGGCAACGTCGCCAATGAAGCGCTGGCTAAGAACGGCGTCATCGTGGCGGCCCTGGACTTCCGCGTTCCGCCCGAGGCGCCATACCCCGCTTCCTTGGCGGACATCCACTACGGCATCCGCTGGGCCAAGGCGAACGCCGAAAGCTGGAACGGCATTTCGGAAAAGATCGGCGCCATGGGCACCTCGAGCGGCGCCCACCAGGCCATGCTGCTGGGCATGCGCCCCCACGATTCCCGCTACGCGGCGCTGCCTTTCCCCAACGGCTCGACCGGTGTGGATGGCGCCCTGGGCTGCGTGATCATGGTCTCCCCGGTGATAGACCCCCTGGGTCGCTATCATTTCGCCAAGGGTCTGCGCGACGATGTCACGCGCCCCGATTCAGTCGGCGAAAACACAGTGGCGATGCACGACATGTACTGGGTGACGGAAGAGGCAATGGCGGAAGGTGCTCCCGCACGCATCCTGGCCCGTGGAGAGTCCACGGAACTGCCGCCCACGCTGTGCCTGGCGAGAGCCTACGAGGCGGCGCACCCGCGCCCTGACCTGGACGAGTTCATCAGGCAGTACCGTAACGCCGGTGGACGGATCGACGTGACGATCTTCGAAGAGGAAGGCGAGGGAGTGCTCCGCGACCTCGACTCCAATGTTGCGCAGCAGGCCCTCAGCGAGATGATCGCCTTCATCCAGGAGAACCTCGTGTAACCTCGTCGGCCCAAAGTACCGATACAAACAGAGACGGTACAAACAGAGACGGCGGACTCAGCCCTCGGGCGGTCCGCCATCGTCGTACACGAAAGGCCGGACTCATACGGAGCGAAAGAATCGGACACCGGCAGCCGCGTGGCCTGCGGCGTCATCAGGCGCTAGTACAACCCGTTACGTCTGAACAGGGTCGATCCTTACGGCCGCCTGTAGTGGGCCGCCGCAGCAATTCAACAGGCGCCGATCGAAGAGTCTTGCCCACACAACAGGCCCGATTTCGCCACCCCTGTTGGTTCCTGCGCACAGCCGTGCTATTCTTCCCACATGCCAGCCAGCGCCCGCAGGGACGCGGCCCCTGCGTTGCTTGCCCGGCCGCTCGGCGGTTCGGGACCGGGTCCCGTCCTATTCGAGGCGCAGACCGGCCCATGCCCGCTTGGCGGCGGCTCGAAACAGACTCGAAAATCGCCTGCGGCCGGCCACGATTAGACGGGCGGCAAATACGACCGAAACAGAATGAGACACTTTCCCAGGTGCCACTACTTCGGCACGGGGCCAGGCAGAAACGGCAGGTATCACCGCTACCTTATCGAGGAGCAGTCGCCCGAAATCGGCGGCCTGATAGAGTCCGCCAAGATACCCGCCACGGTGGCATGAGCCGCGGCGTCCTGCCGGTCAGCGCACGGGGAAGAAGATGTCGGTGCGCCACTTCGATTGGTCGGGCTCGGCGCCGGGGTCGGTGACGTAGACCTCCCAAGGCGCGCCCGCGGGCTGGAGGCCCTGGGACCTCATCCACTCCAACAGTGAAGACCACGTCTGCGGGAGGGCGTCATACGGACCGACGTGAGTCACAGTCGCCACGGTTCCGGCAGGCAACTCGCCTGGCTTGACGCGACCCGCGCCCTCAACTGGCGAGGCCACGGGCATCCCGCACTCGAGTTCGACGGTGTTGCTGTCCATAGAGTGGTACAACGCAAACGGCATGCCGTCCGGTTGCTGCCCGCTCTGCTGGATGTGGGCGTACACCTCCCCGAACAGAGGCCCCATCACCTCACCGATCTTGTCCATCGTGGTCGAGGTGCGAACAGCCAGAAAGGGCCGCCCCTCCACCTGTTTCGTCCCGAATTCCTGCTTCATCAGTTACCCTTTACGTTCGACTGCAAGTAGTAGGTTCGTTGGTCAAATGTCTGCGCCGACAGTTTTACCACCTGTTGGGTGAAACCGCCAAGCGCCGAAATCAGGTCCGCGGACGGAAATCCGCAAACGCCTTCACCTCCGTCGCCCGCGCCGTCGCGTAATCGCGATCGCGGCGATGCTCAGCAGTACTCCGAGTCCGGCCAGTGCGGCACTCCGTCGTTGTCCCTGGGACGGGCTCGGACGTCTCGCTCCACCCGGGCGCGTAGACAGTACCAATGCCGAAAGCGCTAGCCCGGAAACGGAAGTCCGTTCCGCAGGTAAGGTCGTCAATGACGTGACTCGTGGTGAGCGCTGTGTCTGTGTCAACTGTCCAATGGGAGGATGTGGAGGACCTGTACTCCACGCGGTAGCCGACGGCACCTGACACCGCGTCCCAGCTCAGCGGTATGCTCGTCGCCGTGGATGTGCCGATACTGAGGTTCTCGGGCGCAGGCGGACGACAGTAGAGCAGGTCGAGGGAGCTCAGATCGTTCGTCGCCACGCTCATCAGCGCCACGGGGATGCAGCCGGTGAGGCTGTTTCCCGATAGCCGGAGCGCCTCCAGGTTGGAGAGTCGGCCTAGCTCGAAAGGTATGGCGCCGGTCAGTGAGTTATGGCTCAGATCCAAATGCGCGAGCCCCAACAGCCGTCCAAGAAATTCGGGAATGCTCCCATCCAGTCCCTCATTAGCAAGCTCCAGCCGAGTGACCCGGCTGGGCGTGCCGCTGACCGTGACGCCGTCCCATGCGGTGATGGTGGTGGTCGTGTTCCAGTTGAGAGTGGCGGTGCCTCGGAGCGAATCCATGACAACGAGCAGGATTTCGCAGTCCCTCGCGAGGCCCGGATTGGCGCTGGTGTCTGGCACCGCGCCCGTCGAACAGTCCGGCGCCTCCCGAATGCGCACCATCAGCTCGTTGCCGCTTCGCCACGGCCGCGACGGCACAGGCCAGCTCAGCGTGTTGTTGGCCGCATCCACAGTGGCGTCCGCCACGTCCAGGGACAGAGACACAGAGCCGTCGAGGGCGATGAAGTCCACGGCATGGTCCGCGACGCCGGTGTGTGGGCTGAGCTCGATGCTTACCGTACCCGCCTCCCACGCGATACGCTCGATGGTCGCGAACGCCCCGTTAGTGTCGGTGAACGACACGGGCTTGAGCACGCCGTTCGCGGTGTCGGCGGCCACGGCGCTGGCGATGGTCACCGGGTCGAAGAACAACTCGTGCAGCACGCCATCGGGCGCAACGGCAGTAACTGTCCATTCATTGATAAGAAAGGCGTTACACGGTATGAGATTGGGTTCCAGGTCCTTGACGTTGAACTTGTACTCCCCTGCCGGAATCGGTCGCATCGGCCTGAGCGTTTGGGTGTACCGTATGGAGTCAATCCCATCGGTGAGCACACCGTCGCGGTTCCAATCCCAAGGAGCCGCGGGACCGTCGACAGTCTCAAACAGGTAAGCGTCACGGCCTTCAAGCGTGGTCCGCATCTTGGTATCGGGGTAGATGCCAAGCACTTCGCTTTCGAAAATCACTGTGCCTGCGGACGACCCCGACACCAAGCTGTGGGTGTCGAGGGCAGCCCTGGCCCAAAGCTTCCTACCCTCGCTTTGGGCGTGCTGCTCCACGCGCTCTACTCGGTACTTGTAGCTGACGCAATTCCTGTAGGCTTCCGAGCCGTCCCCTGCGTTCATCTCGGCATCGACCGCCGCGATGCGGCGCTTCAACTCTCGAATGGCAATCGTCGGGGTGTCCTTGCCCGACTCGGGCACGGCAAGCAGAAACTCCTGGTCGTCCCCCGTCTCACTCGTCTCCGCAGATGGAAGCTATAGCTTGCTATGTCGGTCTTGCAGGCTGTACCTGTCTCGGTAGAGGCCGCCAATGGTCAGAAAGTAATCGTTGGCACCCTGCACCGCCGTTCTGAATGCGTCGTAAGGGTGGTCGCTATTGATGAAGATGATCGCCTCACGGTCGTCCCAGGTGGAAACCCTGTTGTCGGCGATGCCCGGCTTTGCGTCCTCGGCCTCCCTCCGGGTGTCGTAGTATCCACCCTGAATCGTAAGTGCGGTGATGCTACTTGCGCCGCGCCCTTTCAAATACTCGCTCACCGCCAGGTGAAACTTCAGGCCGACATAGTAATAGTCGCTCCACTCTTCAGTCGTTGTCGTGACAACCTCACTCGTCGTCGTGGCCAACCGCGCCCTGACGACGACATCGGCATTCGCTATCCGTTCTTCGATGGATTGCTCCCCGAAATAGGGAATCGCCTCACTCCCAGCAGTGGGAGGACTGCCTATGGACGGGGGTAGCGCGGGGGGTGCTGCGGTCGGAGGACTGCCTGTGGACGGGGGTGGCGCAGGGGGCGTTACGGTCGGCCCGACCGGCTCGTCTGGTCGCGTGACTAGGGAACAGGCCAGCAGCATCGCTATAATCAGTCGCGTCCTCATGGCTGCTCTCTCAACTTCAGGTGTCTCGCTGAGCACTATTTCGCGGAGTGAGTCGAATGACGTCTGTAGATGGCGTCGAGCTGCGCGATGTCCGTGTCCTGTATGCTCTTGGCATCCCAGTGCACATTCATTATGGCAAGCTCGCCATCGAGCCCGTCAAGACGAGGTGCTCTCGTTCTGCTGTAGAAGTCGGTCAGCCCCAGGGTATGCCCGAACTCATGCAGCATGACGCGGTCTACATATGCGTGGTAGCGCATAGGCATCGTGGCGCAAGACGCCGGCGTGCGGCCTGCCATGCGCCCAGCCTCGCCGCGTGCGAGCCACACGTTATGCGCGTCCCGGCCGGTCAGCGCACGGGGAAGAAGATGTCGGTACGCCACTTCGATTGGTCGGGCTCGGCGCCGGGGTCCGTCACTGCGCCTCCCGAATGCGCACCATCAGCTTGTCCCCGCTCCCCCAGGGCCGGGACGCCACCGGCCAGCTCAGCGTGTTGCTGGCGACATCGACAGTAGCATCCGCCACGTTCAGGGACAGAGACACAGAGCCGTCCAGCGCGATGAAGTCCACGGCATGGCTCGCGATTCCGGTGTGGGGTGAAAGGGCCACCTTCACCGTGCCGGTCGACCCTGAACCAGGCTCCCAGGCGATGCGCTGGATGGTCGAGGTCGCGCCGTTTGTGTCGGTGAACGACGCGGGCTTGAGCACGCCGTTGGCGCTGTCTGCGGCGACGGTGTTGCCGTCCGTGACGGGGTCGAAGAACGCCTCGTGGAGCACGCCGTCGAGGGGAATAGCGGTCACCGTCCACTCGGTAACAAGAAAGGCGCTACAAGGTATAAGATTAGGTGCCAGGTCCTTGACTGTGAACCTGTACTGTCCCGCCGGAAGCGGTCGCACCGGCCTTAGTGATTGGGTGTACCGAATGTGGTCAATCCCATCGGTGAGAACGCCATCGCGGTTCGAATCCCAAGGAGTCGTAGGACCGTCGAGAGTCTCGAAAAGGGCGGCGTCTCCGCTTTCGAACGAGGTCCGCATTTTGGTATCCTGGTAGATGCCAAGCACATCGCTCTCGAATATCACAGTGCCCGCGGACGAGCCGGAGACCAGCCTGTGGGTGAGCGCTGCCTTGGCTCTCAACTTCCTGCCCTCACTCTGGGCGTGCCGTTCCGAGCGCTCAGCTCGGTACTTGTAGGCTATGCAGTTCTTGTAGGCGTCCGAGCTGTCTCCTGCGTTCAACTCTGCGTTGATCACAGAGATGCGGCTCTTCAGCTCTCGAATGGTAATGGTCGGCGTGTCCTTGCCCGGCTCTGGCGCGGCTAGCAGAAACTCCTGGTCGTCACCCGTCGCGCCCGCCCCCGCAGATGGAAGCCACAACTTACTATTTACGTCATTCAGGCTGTACCAGTCATGGTAACTGTCGCCGATAGTCAGGAAGTAGTCATTGGCACCCTGCACCGCCTCACTGAAGACGTCGTAAGGGTCATCGTTATTGAGGAAGATGATCGCCTCGCGGTCCTCCCAGGTATCAACTCTGTTGGCGGTGACACCCGGCACCGCGTCCTCGGCCTCCCTCCGCGTGCCGTAGTCACCGCCTTGAATCGTGAATGCGGTGATACTGCTTGCGCCGCTCCCTTTCAGGTACTCGCTCACCGTCAGGTAGAACTTCAGGCCGACATAGTAATAGTCGCTCCACTCTTCAGTCGTTGTCGTGACAACCTCACTCGTCGTCGTGGCCAACCGCGCCCTGACGACGACATCGGCATTCGCTATCCGTTCTTCGATGGATTGCTCTCCGGAATAGGGAATCGCCCCACTCCCGGCAGTGGGAGGACTGCCTATGGACGGGGGTAGCGCGGGGGGTGCTGCGGTCGGAGGACTGGCGGTGGAAGGGGGTAGCGCAGGGGGCGCTACGGTCGGAGGACTGCCCGTCGACCGGAGTGGCGCAGGGGGCGTTACGGTCGGCTCGACCGGTTCGTCTGGTCGCGAAACCAAGGAACAGGCCAGCAGCGCGCAGGCCAGCAGCATCGCTATAATCAGTCGCGTCCTCATGGCTGCTCTCTCAACTTCAGGTGTCTCGCTGAGCACTATTTCGCGGAGTGACTCGAATGACGTCTGTAGATGGCGTCGAGCTGCGCGATGTCCGTGTCCTGTATGCTCTTCGCATCCCAGTGTGCATTCATTATGGCCCTCTCGCCATCGAGCCCGTCAAGACGAGGTGCTCTCGTTCTGCTGTAGAAGTCGGTCAGCCCCAGGGTATGCCCGAACTCGTGCATCATGACGGGGTCGATATATGCGTAGTAGCGCGTAGGCATCGTGGCGCAAGACGCCGGCGTGCGGCCTGCCATGCGCCCAGCCTCGCCGCGTGCGAGCCACACGTCACGCGCGTCCCGGCCGGCCAGCTCACGGGGAAGAAGATGTCGGTGCGCCACTTCGATTGGTCGGGCTCGGCGCCGAGGTCCGTCACGGCGCCTCCCGAATGCGCACCATCAGCTTGTCCCCGCTCCGCCAGGGCCGGGACGCTACCGGCCAACTCAGCGTGTTGTTGGCGGCATCGACAGTAGCGTCCGCCACGTCCAGGGACAAGGACACCGTGCCGTCCAGGGCGATGAAGTCCACGGCATGGCCCGCGACGCCGGTGTGTGGGCTGAGCTCGATGCTTACCGTACCCGCCTCCCAGGCGATGCGCTGGATGGTCGAGGTCGCGCCGTTTGAGTCGGCGAACGACGCGGGTTTGAGCACGCCGTTGGAGTCGTCGGCGGCGACAGCGCTGCCGTCGGTGACGGGGTCGAAGAAGGCCTCGTGGAGGGTGCCCACAGGAGCGTTGACCGTGACCGTCCATTCATAGCGGATCGTGTACCCCTCGCAGAGATCAAAGAAGGGCGGCCTCATGTTGAAGTGGAACCTGTGTACACTCTCAGGAAGCGAGCGGGCAGATATCACTCGCCGGTTAAAGTTGACAGAATCGTTTACGCCATCCCCCGACAAGTCGTAGGGAACCGCATCGCCGAACTCGATGCTGAACAAGTCCGCGTCTCCCCCGTCGATCCAGAACCTCACCAATTTGTCAGCAGTGGGGCCAAAGCCTAGGTCATCCTCATACAGTGTACTTCCCGCAGCCAAACCTGCGTCGAACTCGTGACCAGGGGGTGGGTCGCCGGCAAACCTGCTCCCAGATCTGGATGGGAACCTTTCCTTATAGCGGCGGTCATCCCCCTCATACTGATACGTAAGCTGAACACATTCCCTGTATTCCTCGGAGCCGTCGTCGTCGGCGAGCTTCGCTGTGATTGTCCCAATTAGGGTCTTGATCTCCCCCAGGGTAATCGTCGGCGCCGTACCCTCGGCCGGCGGCACGTCCGTCAGAAAGCGCTGCTGATCCCCGGTGGGCTGCGACGTCGCGCCTACAGCCGCCGCAGCCGGCAGCCACAGCTTGTTATGCCGGCTCGCTATGCTGTACTTATCGTCGAAATCGATTTCATGCTGCCACGTCAGGTAGTACCGGTCTGTCTGCTGTGTGCTCGTGAGGTACGTCTGGGAGCTTTTCAGGAATACGATGGCCTCCCGGTCGTCCCACTGGGTGTCCCGGGCCGCAGCGATGGCCGGCAGCGCGTCCTCTGCTTCCTGGCGTGCGTCGTATATCGGCCTGGATTCCCAGACGGCAACGATGTCGTCAGCACCGCTCCCCTTCAGGTACTCCTCAACGCTGAAGCTGAACTCCAGCAACGCTATGTATTTCGTCGAGCCGTCGAAGGCGGTGGCGGATTCTACTGTAGAGTTGGCGGAATCGAGCTGCACCCTGGCAATCACGGGAGACGCGAGAATCCTCTCTTCCAGCGAGGTGGGACCCGTATAGAGAGGGGGCGCTGCCGATGGCGGCGCCGCAGTGCCTGAAGCTGTTCCCAACCCCAACGGCGGCGCTGCTGTGCCTGTGGGCGTCGCCAACTCAACCGGCGGCGGCACCATGCTCGTAGGTGTCTCCGTCTCCACCGTCGGTGTTCCTCCTTCCTGGGCCTCCTCCCCCCCATCGGAAAGGCCACAGGCCAAAAGCATCAATGTCATTCCCGCCAGCAGGATGAAACTGAATGCTCTCATCATCATGGTCCTTACTTGCATTGCATCGGATTTCGTCCCTTGTCATGGTTAGTGGGGGGATGAGTCGTGGAGAGCGTAGATTGCCTTCAACTGTTCAATGTCCTCGGCGGTTGGCGTCTTATTGGTACAGGGATCGTTCATTGCGGCGTCCAAGTGGTCCATCGTAGGATCGTCATAGAAGTCGTGCAGCCCCAGGGTATGCCCGAACTCATGCAGCATGACGCGGTCTACATATGCGTAGTAGCGCGTAGGCATCGTGGCGCAAGACGCCGGCGTGCGGCCTGCCATGCGCCCAGCCTCGCCGCGTGCGAGCCACACGTTACGCGCGTCCCGGCCGGTCAGCGCACAGGGAAGAATATATCGGTACGCCACTTCGATTGGTCGGGCTCGGCGCCGGGGTCCGTGACGTAGACCTCCCAGGGCGCGCCCGCGGGCTGGAGGCCCTGCGAGCCAATCCACTCCGCCAGCGAGGACCAGGTCTGCGGGAGGGCGTCGTACGGACCGGTGTGAGTCACGGTCGCCACTGTCCCGGCAGGCAACTCGCCTGCTTTGACGCGACCCGCGCCCTCAACTGGCGAGGCCACGGGCATCCCGCACTCGAGTTCGACGGTGTTGTCGTCCATAGAGTGGTACAACGCAAACGGCATGCCGGCCGGTTGCCGCCCGCTCTGCTGGATGAATGCGTACACCTCGCCAAACAGAGGCCCCATCACCTCACCGATCTTGTCCGTCGTGGTCGAGGTGCGAATACCCACAAAGGGTCGTCCCTCCACCTGCTTCGTCCCGAATTCCTGCTTCATCAGTCACCCTTTACGTTCGACTGCAAGTAGTAGGTTCGTTGGTCAAATGTCTGCGCCGACAGTTTTACCACCTGTTGGGCGATACCGCCAAGCGCCGAAACCGGGTCCGCGGACGGAAATCCGCAAACGCCTTCACCTCCGTCGCCCGCGCCGCCGCGTAATCGCGATCGCGGCGATGCTCAGCAGCACTCCGAGTCCGGCCAGTGCGGCTCCGGCCACGAGCGCGTCCGAAAAGCCCAGCGCCACCGCTCTGTCCGCGGCCTCGGACGCGCCGAGGTATGCCCGCTCCCTCACGGCGAAGATGGCCCCGGCCGCCGCTACGCCGACCGAAAACGAGAGCTGGCGCCCCGACGCGATCGATGCTGAGGCTGTCCCGTAGCGGTCCGCCGGCACCGACTCCATTATCGTGGTGGTGTTCGGCGGCTCGTACAGCGCCGAGCCCACTCCCGCCAGGAGGAGCGCCCCCAGTATCGCGAGCTCGGAGCCGGAGGAGGCCGCCAGCACGCTGAGCCATGACAGCGAGCATACCATGGCCGCCAGACCCAGTCCGGACAGCGTCCAGGGGCCGACGCGATGGGTCAGCGCCCCGCTCACCGGCGCCAGGAACACTCTCATCAGCGTGTGAAGCATGATGAACAGGCCCATCTTCGTCGCGGAGAAGCCCAATGCGTCGACGAAGAAGAAGGGAGCGAGCAGCAGGATCGCGCCCAACGACGTGTAGTGGAAGACCAACACGGCCAGACCGAGGCCATATCCCGGGCGGCGGAAGAGACCGAAGTCCAGGATGGGCCTGGCCGACCTGCGCTGCGAGGCGATCAGCACGGGAACGGACACGGCCAGCAGGGCTGCCGCTGCCAGCACCAGAGGCGAAAGCAGGCCGTCCTCCGCGCCTCGGTTCACCACTACCAGGAAGGACGCCAGGACCGTAAACAGTGTCACGGCCCCCAGCCAGTCGACGGTCAAGTCCCGCTGCCCGCTGCTCTTGGGGTTCTCCAACACCCACCACGACAACGCCGCGGCAACCAGCGCCAGGGGGATCCTCGTGTAGAACAGCGCCTGCCATCCGAGCACGTCCAGCAGCCACCCGCCGGCCAGCGGGCCTGTGGTCAGCCCGAGGCCGACGACGGCTCCGGCGATGCCGATGGCCCTGCCGCGATTCTGTGGCTCGAACCTGTCGAGGATGATCGCGTTCACGCCTGCCATCACCATCGCCGACCCCACGCCCATGAAAATGCGGGAGGCGATGAGCTGCCAGAGGTCGACCGAAATCGCCGAAAGCCCCAGCGCGGCGGAGTAGAGCACAAAGCCGAGCGTGTACGCCAGGCGGCGCCCTCCGACGTCGCTCAGCCATCCCAGCGTCATCACCATGCCGACTCCGGTCACCCAGAAGGCGACCGAGACCCACAGGATGGTTGAGGTGTCCGTGTCGAACGCCTCCGCGAGCGCGGGGTAGGAGACGCCCATGACACCGCTGTCGAGGGTGAGCACCAGGTTGCCCATGCACGCAGCCAGCAGCACGAGCCACTTGCTGCGCAGGACAGGCGGTCCTCCCGCCTCGACGGAAGACGTCATAGTCTGGGTGCTCTACTCCTCGCGCTGTGGGCCGAGCGTGTCGACCCGCCCCGATAGTCTTGTACCACCTGTTATGTTACACCTAAAACCATGGAGGCTATGACGGCCCCCAACGGGGCAGTGAGATTCCATCATTGGTCGTCCCGGCTGCGGACGACATATTTCTGCGACAATTGATCGCTATCGTGAGTAGCACCACAGATACTTCACGAAAGGGATGGAAGGATGATTTGCCAGAAGCTGATGTCGAAGTTGTTCCTGTTCGGACCGGTCCTGGGGGCTATACTCTCCGCGGTGATAGTCGTCGGCTGCACGGGCGACGCCGGACACTTGGACGGCCGAGATTCTGACCGCGCCGCGGGCAGTCAGGCCAGCTCCGAGCGAGAAGGAAGTGACTCCGGGGAGGAGCACAGCAGCGGACGCGAAGGCATCGGCGAACACGGCACTGGCGGCGATGGCGGTGGGGAGAGCAGTGAAGCCGCCATGTCGAGCCCAATCACTCCTCTAGGACAGTCGTGGAACGGCGTCCTCGGCGGACTAGCTGTTTCCATGCGCTACGATGCAGCAATCCGGTCTGTCCATGGAACGGTACGAAACACGCTGCCACAGAAACTTTGCTACGTGCAGGCCGAACCACACCTGAAGTCTGGAACGAAGACGGTGGGAGAGCTAGGTCCCGAGAAGCTGGGAGACCTGAACCCTGGACAGGAAACAACGTCAAACCTGTCGGTCGCCAGTGAACCGAGTCTCGCAGGAGTCCGCTACGATGGATACGTCGTTCACATGGAAGTATTCGACTGCACCGGCCCCGGCCCCGCAGCTCACACAGGGGGAGAAGGTACCGAAGGCGGCGGCGCCAATGCCTTAGCGCTGGATGAGACCTATGATGTAGTCCGCAGCGGCGCCCGGCTGATCCTGAAGTATGACGCTCCAAGCAACTCCTTCAAGGGGACCGTGGAGAACACGACCGACAGCGTCCTGGAAAGGGTCAGGATCGAAGTACACCTTTCCAACGGAGCGGAGCTCGGTCCGACGACTCCGACGGACATGGCTCCAGGCGAGGTGGCAACGGTCAACCTGCCCGCGACGCAAGCATCGTTCACCGGATGGACAGCACACGCCGAGATCGGCACCGGAGAAGAGGGGAGCGAGTCGGGCGAGGAGCATCGGGATGGTGGTGAGCATGGTGGCGGCAGGGAGTCCGGCGGCGAGCACGGCAGTGGTGGCGAGCGTCAGGGAGGCGGCTAGAGCTAATCGGAGTCGACAGAGGCAGTTTCTCTACGAGGCATCACTTTCAGGACGACGCACAAGAGGTCTGGTGTGGGCCGCACAGTACTGATAATCGAAGACGATACGAGGATCGCGAATTGGGTCAAAGTGTACTTCGAGCGCGCCGGATTCTATTCCGAGGTTGCCCATGACGGCGAGTCCGGTCTAGCCCTGGCCCGCAATCTCACTCCAGACCTGGTGATCCTCGATCTGATGCTTCCCCGTCTCGACGGCGTGGAGCTTTGCAGAATCCTGCGTCGAGAGTCAGACGTTCCGATAATCATGCTGACGGCCAGGGAAGCCCACGCCGAGCGAATCATCGGGCTGGACAGCGGAGCCGATGATTACATCGTCAAGCCCTTCGATCCGGAGGAGGTCATCGCGCGCGCCGAAGCCGTGCTCCGCCGCGTCAAGGGCAGAGTCCAGCAGGTCCTGACGCGCGGCAACATCACGCTGAACGAGACCGCCCGGAGCGTGACGGTCAACGGAGAACCCGTTGATTTGAGCCAGGCGCAGATCGGCCTGCTGTCAACGTTCATGCGTCACCCCAATCAGGTGCTCACCCGCGACCAGCTGATCTCCCTGACCTTCAACCACGAATTCCATGGGTTCGACCGCGCCATCGACAGCCAGATCGCTCGCCTGCGAAAGCGGATCAGACGAGATGGCGGCCAACCTATTCAGACCGTCTACGGCGCCGGCTACATGTTCGTGATGGGGGACGAATGATGTCGCTGCGCTGGCGAATCATGGGGTCGATAGTCCTTGTCATCGTTCTAACCGTCCTGATCAGCGCCGGTGTGGGCTACTACGCGACGCAGTCCCGTCTGGGCGTGTTTGTGGACGGGATAGGCGATGATGAAGCGACCCGGTTGGCCCGGAATCTGAGTCGGGAGTACACTGCCGCAGGTGGATGGGAAACGGTGGACAGACCGCTGTCTGAGGCCGGATACCTCTACGACGGGGTTCTGCAGAGCGAGCAGCATGAAGAAGGTGAGGGGGAATCCCTCGAGCTCTTCCACAAAGACCCGGTACGAGTCGTCATCGCCGGCGTTGATGGATGGGTCGTAATGGACAACCTGTCCGAGCTGTCACCCGGAACCGCCACGCCCGACTTGGACGGGCATCGCGAGACGGTGTTCGACCTAACTACGGACCAACCCGTGGGCCGCGTCTATGTGGACGTGAACCATGATTTCCTGTCGGCCGAGTCGCACGGGTTTCTAAACACGCTCCTGTACATCACCGCAATTGGCGGGATGTTGACGGCCGGCGTTGCCATACTGCTGGCGGCCTGGTTGTCCAGGCGTATAACGGCCCCCGTAACGGCCTTGACGGAGGCGACCCAGGCAATTGCCTTGGGGGATACGACCCGGTTGCCGGTCACGTCCTCGGATGAGCTGGGACGGATGAGTGTGGCTTTCAACCGGATGACCTCCGCCCTGGAAACGCAACGCGGCCTCCGCAGGCGGCTGATAAACGACGTCGCCCACGAGCTGAATACGCCGCTGAGCGTCATACGACTGGAGGCAAGCGGGTTGCGCGACGGACTCCAGACGCCTGAGAGCGCGTCCGGCCACATCATCCAGGAAGTGGACAGGTTGCGCGGTCTCGTGACTGATTTGAACTGGCTTGCGGAGACCGACCAGAGTGAGCTGATGCTCACGCTCGAAGCGAGTTCGATCCACGAGCTGCTCTTCGCAGAGATGGACCGCTGGCAGCCGCAGTCCCAGGCTCGACAGATTGAAATGTCGTTCCAGGTATCCGCCAACCTCCCGGACGTGGCCCTCGACAGGATGCGCATGAGCCAGGCATTGGGAAACGTCCTGACCAACGCCGTCAATTGCACTGAGCCAGGCGGGCATATCGTGCTCAGAGCCGGGCTGGAGAGCGATGAGGCGCTGGCTATCTCAATCATCGATGACGGGATCGGCATCCACGCCGCAGACCTCCCCCAGGTCTTCGACCGATTCTATCGTACGGACCGGTCTCGTAGTCGCGGGATAGGCGGTACAGGCCTGGGATTGGCCATCACCCGAGCTATAGTCGAAGCACACGGCGGCACAATTGCGGTAACAAGTGACGGGCCTGGACATGGTGTCACCGTGACGATTCTCCTTCCCTTGAACAGGTGACGATAATCCTCCTTGGCGGCTTCCGCAGTGGCCCCGCTCACCCCGCTGGCGCCGCGCTTGTGGACAGGCCGACGAGGTGCTAGCATTCGCGGCGCAGTAGCATTCGAAAGCGGGGAGAATACGGGAGGATACGATGGATATAGTGGGATATGCCGACCGCTACAGCGTCCGTGCAGGGGATACCATCCGGTTCATGGTGAGCTCCAGGCTCCCCAGCTACCAGGCCGACATCGTTCGGCTGATCCACGGCGACGTCAACCCCGAAGGGCCGGGTTTCAAGGAGGAGCCCGTCCAGGCAGTCGGGACGTTAGAGGGCCGGTTCCAGGAGCTGGTGCCCGGTTCGTACGCCGCCGTCCCGGACAGTCCGCTCCTGCGGCTCAAGGGGAGCTTCACGCTGCTGGCCTGGATCTCTTCGACAACCCCGTCCAAGTTCTCACAGGGCATCCTGACCAAGTGGTCGGATTTCGGCGGCACCGGATACGGCATGATGCTGGACGGCGAGCGTGGCCTGACCCTGTGTGTCGGGGGCGCCGACGGTCGGGTGGAGCGAATCTCCACCGGGGTGCCCGTGCGCGCGCCGGCCCTGCACTCGCCCGCGTGGTACTTCGTGGCGGCGACCTACGACTCGTCCACCGGAAGGGTGACGCTCTACCAGCAGCCCAGGACCATCTGGCCCATGGACGAGACCGCCGCGGTGGTCGAAAGGGAGATAGGGCAGCTCGAAGTCGCCGAAAATGGCGTGCCGCTCGTCATGGCGGGCTATTGCGAAGGGGAGGACCCCTCCGGACCCAGGATCGCCGGCCACTTCAACGGCAAGATCGACCGGCCTGCGCTGTTCGGGCGCGCCCTGAGCCTGGGGGAGCTCGAATCGCTGCGGGACGGCGCTTCGCCCTCGGAGGTCGGGGACGGCCTCATCGGAGCATGGGACTTCGGCAGAGACTTCGCCAGCGACCGGATCACCGACGTGTCCGAAAATCGGCTGCACGGCAACACGGTAAACAGGCCCACCCGGGCAATGAACGGCCACAACTGGACGGCGAACTACATCGACTTCAATCTCGCTCCCCAGGAGTATGGGGCCATTCACTTTCACGACGACGACCTCGACGACGCCCGATGGGACGTTAGCTTCGAGTTCCAGGTGCCGCTGGACCTCAGGAGCGGGGTGTACGCGGCACGGCTTATGGAGGGCGGCTCCGAGGACTACGTGCCGTTCTTCGTCCGTCCGGCAGAGGGCGCCAACCTATCCAGGATACTGTTCCTGGCACCCACCAACAGCTATCTCACCTATGCCAACAACCATTCGTATGCCCGGACCGAATACTCCGGGAGGATCGCGTGGGAGCCTTCGACGCCGCAGGACGAGTACATCGCGGAAAACCACCTGAACAGCACCTACGACGTACACACCGACGGCTCGCCCGTGTTCTACTCCTCGCGCCGCCGGCCCAACCTGACCATGCGCCCGAAGTACAACTTCTGGTATCTGCGGCTGGGGAGGGGCGGACCCTGGCAGTTCAACGGTGACCTGCACCTGGTGGACTGGCTGCACGAGCGGGGATACGTCTACGACGTCGCGACCGACGAAGACCTGCAGAACGAGGGCGCAGACCTGCTGAGACCCTACAACGTGGTGGTAACGGGAAGCCACCCCGAGTACTGGTCGAGCCAGGGACTCGACGCGATGGACGCCTATCTGGCCGGCGGCGGGCGGCTCATGTACCTGGGCGGCAACGGCTTCTTCTCGGTGGTGTCGTTTCCCCCGGACAGCACCCACTGCATCGAGATGCGCCGGTCGGCGGCGCGGCCGCACGACGAAGCGGGACAGAACAACCACAGCTTCACAGGCGAGGCGGGAATGAACTGGAACGCCAGGGGCCGGCCGTCGGGGCGAATGCTTGGCGTGGGCTCATCGACCGGCACCGGCTTCGACTACAGCATGCCGTATCACCGGCTGGAGGACAGCTACGATCCCCGGGCGGCGTTCATCTTCGAGGGCATCGGGAGGGACGAGGTCATCGGAAACTTCGGGCTGAAGCAGGGCGGTGCCGGAGGCGTCGAGATCGACCGGGCGGACTACAGCCTGGGCACGCCTCCCCACGCCCTGGTCGTGGCTACGGCGTCCGGGTTTTCTGACCATTACCAGCTAATTATGGAGGCCGACTCTGTCGGCGACTACTCGCGCGGCAGGCGGCGTGGCGGAAGCCAGAACCCGCTGGTCCGGTCGGACCTCGTGTACTTCGAGGGACCGTCCGGAGGCGGCGTGTTCTCGGTGGGTTCCATAGCCTGGTGCGGAAGCCTTTCCCACAACGAATACGACAACAACGTGTCCCGCATAACGAAGAACGTTCTCGACCGGTTCGCGTCGGACGCTCGTTCCTGAGCCGGACTCCCACCGGCTCAGCTCCGGGTGTCGCAATTGCCATCAGAGTTGAGCGCGGAAGAGCACTGCCGGAAGTAGTAGCGGCGCCCTGTACGGAACGCGCCAACTGATACTTTTGCCCAACTTTGGACAGCCTCAGCCCTTGCGTCTGACTTGACAGGCGACTCGGCCATGAAGTATAACTACGCCGAACTAAAGGGACGCCACGAGCGGCCTGCGGGTTCGTTATGTGAGAACAACCAAAAGGAGGTAATCCAGTGAAAGTCCTTCGACTGCTACCATTCCTGGCGGCACTGGCGCTGCTTGGCGCCATGGCCTGTTCGGCCGCCGAGCCAGGGCAGCAGCAGCAGCCGGCAGCCCCTGCCGCGGCTGCGACTGCCGCACCTGCCGCCGCAATGCAGGCCCAGGCCCCCCAGGCGCCCGCGTTGGCGGCGCCCGCGGCCGCCGCTCAGACCGCTCCAGAGACGATGGCCCGGACTCAACCCACGGAACCCGAGGCCCCCGGCACCGCGCCGCGTCCGATCCCGCAGGATACGGATGTCAAGGAGGGCGGTACGCTCGTGTTCGCGCTCGCGGCCTCGGTCAAGGCGCTCGACCCCGTGTGGACCACGGCAGGCGTGACCTGGGAGATTTCCAGGCACCTCTACGATTTCCCGCTCAGGCTCGATACCGTAGGCGCCTTCCACAACAACATGTTCGATAACTGGGAAATCAGCGACGACCAGCTGACCTGGACGTTTACCCTGCGTGACGACCTCACCTTCGAGGACGGCGACCAGCTGACGACCGACGACTTCATCGCGTCGTCGTTCCGCTGGGCCGAGCGCATCACCAGGGGCATCGCCCTGTTCCAGCGCTCCGTCGCCGGCAACAACTCCTCGGAGAGCATGTCCAAGGTGGACGACCTTACCTTTAAGATCCACCTCAAGGAGCCTTTCGCGGTAACGTCGCTGGGCTTCGGCCAGCAGCCGCTCATGATGAAGGCGGAGATAGCAGGCAACGTCAGCCCGCACGACCGCGTCGACGAGTTCGTCACCTCCGGCCCCTGGCGGCTGGCGAACTGGGCGCCCGGCCACCGCTTCGACCTGTCCCCCAGGGAGGGCTTCTCGGTCGGCGTGTTCCCCGAAGGCGAAAGGGTGTTGCTGGATGCGCTCCAGATAGTCGAGATTCCCGACAAGACCACGATCCTGGCCGGCCTGAAGACGGGCAAGATCCACTACGGTACCTTCATGCCCTTCCACTTCTGGCCCGAAGTGAAGGACGACCCCAAGCTCAGCACTTGGGTGCTGCCCGGCGGCTCCACACCGGTGGTGCTGCTCAACCACACCAAGCTGCCGTTCAGCAACCTCAAGGCGCGCCAGGCGGTGCAGGCCGCGTTGGACGCCGACGACTGGATGCCGGCCTATGGCCCTTCGGACCTGTGGAGCACCTGTGGCGCCATCTTCATTTGCGGCACGCCCAATGAAAGCGAACAGTCGCTCGAGCTCTACGACCAGGACGACCTTGATAAGGCCCAGCGCCTGTT
The DNA here is from genome assembly GCA_965262385.1 of Dehalococcoidia bacterium. Lineage (GTDB taxonomy): Bacteria > Chloroflexota > Dehalococcoidia > Lucifugimonadales > CATOSD01 > CATOSD01. Next base: position 2,374,886 of record CBDHFB010000016.1, read on the forward strand.
CAACGAGTTCGTGGCAGAGACCGGCTGGGACGCCTCCACGCCAATAATCATCCTGGGCAACACCAGCTACCAGGAGATGCGCGACATCAGCATCGTCAACAAGACGGTCACTGAGTCCATAGGGTTTAACGTTGACCTCCAGCAGCCCGACTGGGCGACGGCGGTGACGTTCCGCCAGGACCAGGAATACTGGGACATGTTCCACACGAGCTGCTGCGGCGTGCCGACCAACAACCCGGTCACCAACTGGTACCTGAACCCCAAGACCTACGGCTGGCACGACAACCTGGAAATCGAGGAGCTCAAGTCGCAGTACACGCGCACCTCGGACCCGGCAGAGCAAAGGAGAATCTCCGACGCCGTGCAGAAGTCGTACTACGAGAACGTAACGCACATGATCCCGGGCAACATCACCGGCTACAACATCATCAACATCAACGTCCGGGGCGTGCACGACCACCACTGGAACACCCGCATGACGGGTGTCTGGTTCGACAACTAAAGACTGACCCAGACGACGGGCCGGGGCTCCGGCCCGCCGGCGTTACCTCAGGTACGCGCGAAAGCGCTAACCGCAAAATAGGAAGGCGTCCCTTCTCAGGGGGCGTCTTCTAGGCTTTTCGGGATTTTGGGAGGTGTGAGCAGGCCCATAATCGCAGGTCAAGCGTCCGGTTTAGCCAACGTAGCTCCGAGCCGTGCAGTACAGTAGGGAAGAAAGACACCATCAGGAGGTAGGCGTTTGAAGATAACGAGATTGCTACCATTTTTCGCGGTGTTCGCGCTGTTCGCGGCGCTGGCCTGCTCGGCCGCCGAGCCGGGAGCGCAGCAACAGCCGCAAGCGCCCGAGCCGGCCGCTCCCGCGTCCCAGGTGCAGCCTGCGGCGCCCGCGGCCCCGCAAGCGCCGCAAGCGCCGGTTCCCGCGGCCGTCGCGGCCGTCGTGGACACCGGCCAGTCCGAGGCGACTCAGCCTACGGCCCCGGTAGCTCCCACGGAGCGCACCGTGCGCGTAGTGCCGGACGAGACGGGCATCAACGAAGGCGGCAAGGCCGTGTTCGCCCTGGGCGCTTCGGTGAAGACCATCGACCCCGTGTGGACCACCGCCACCGTCACCTACGAGGTGTCTGTGCACCTCTACGAGTTCCCGTTCAGGCTCGACCCCAACGGCGCGCTGCACAACAACATGTTCGACAGCTGGGAGATCAGCGACGACCAGCTCACCTGGACTTTCACGCTGCGCGACGACATGAGCTTCGAGGATGGCGACCAGCTGACCTCCGACGACTTCATAGCCTCCACCTTCCGGTGGGCCGAGCGCATCACAGCCGGCATCGCGCTGATGCAGCGCTCCGTGGCGGGCAACAACTCCGCCGAGAGCATGGCGAAGATTGACGACCTCACCTTCGAGTTCTACCTCAAGGAGCCCTTCGCCGTTACCTCCCTCGGACTGGGCCAGGCGCCCCTCATGATGAAGTCCGAGATAGCCGGCACCGTCAGCCCGCACGACCGCGTCGACGAGTTCGTCGCCTCCGGCCCCTGGAAGCTGGCCAACTGGACCCCGGGCTTCCGCTTCGACATGGAGCCGCGTGAAGGCTTCCCGCCGGGCATCTACCCAGAGGGCGAAAGGGTGCTGCTGGACGCGCTGGAAATCGTGGAGATTCCGGACAAGACGACGATTCTGGCCGGCCTAAAGACGGGCAAGATCCACTACACCACCGGCACTCCGCCGCACTTCTGGCCCGAGGTGAAGGACGACCCCAAGCTGTCGACCTTCTTGTACCCGGCGGGCTACACCCCCGTGCTACTGATGAACCACACCAAGCTGCCGTTCAAGAACCTGAAGGCGCGCCAGGCCATGCAGGCCGCGATGGACTCCGAGTCCATCATGGCCGCGCACAACCCGAAGGACCTCTGGAGCCTCTGCGGCGCAATCTTCATCTGCGGCACGCCCAACGAGAGCGACGAGCTGCTGGAGCTCTACAACCAGAACGACATGGAAAGGGCTCAACAGCTATTCCAGGAGTTCGTGGAAGAGACCGGCTGGGACCCGAACACCGAGATAGTCATCCTGGGCGATACCAGCTACACGACGCACCGCGACCGTGGCATCGTGAACGCCGCGGCCGCCAGGGAGATTGGCTTCGCGGTCGACCTCCAGCAGCCCGACTGGGCGACCGCGGTCACCTTCCGCCAGGACCAGGAGTACTGGGACCTGTTCCACACCGGCTGCTGCGGCGTGCCGACCAACAACCCCGTGCTTAACTGGTACCTCAACCCCAAGACCTACGGCTGGCACGACAACCTGGAGATCGAGGAGCTCAAGTCGCAGTACTCGCGCACCAGCGACCCCGCCGAGCAGAAGCGCCTGGTGGACCTGGTGCAGAAGTCGTACTACGAGAACGTGACTCACCGCATCCCGGGCAACGTGGTCGCCTACACTGTCATCAACGGCAAAATGAACGGCGTACATGACTACTATCACCGGACCCGCATGACCGGAGTGTGGTTCGACCGGTAGTACCGCGCCGCCCAAGGCCGTGAGGCCATAAGCAATCAGTCCCGCCTGTCCCGGGCGCATAGCCATCCGGGGCAGGCGGTTTCTCTTGCGCCCGAGTATACCGCGGCGGGTTTGCGGCCCCGTCGCGTAGTGTGGTAGCCTTATCCACTATCGACCCGTCGTAGATGACGCGGAGGACGGAATGCAAAGGTACATCATAAAGCGGCTGCTGGCGGCCGTACCCACGATGATTATCGTCGGCGTCGTCGTGTTCGGCGCCATACACCTCGCGCCCGGTGACCCCGCTTCCGTGATCGTCGGCGACGAGGCCACCCCCGAAATGGTCGAGTTGATGCGCGAGGACATGGGCCTCAACAGGCCCATAATCGTGCAGTTCGGCATCTACATCAAGCAAATAGCCACCTTCCAGCTCGGAGAGTCCGTATTCTCCGGCCACAAAGTTTCGTTCCTGCTCAAACAGCGGCTCCAGCCCACCCTCGCGCTCGCTACTATGGGGCTGTCCATGGCCATCATCATAGCCGTGCCGCTCGGCGTGCTCGCCGCCTGGAAGTTCAACACCTGGATAGACCGGGTCATCATGATCTTCGCCCTCGTCGGCTACGCCGTGCCCTACTTCTTCCTGGGCTACATGCTGATGTGGGGGTTCGCGGTGAAGATCCACATCTTCCCCGCGGGCGGTTACATATACTTCGGCGAAGACATCGGCCAGTGGATCCACCACCTGTTGCTGCCTGCCATGCTGCTGGGCATAACCGGCGCCGCGCTCATAACCAGGATGACCCGTGCCACCATGCTCGAGGTGCTGAAGGAAGACTACGTTAGAACGGCGCGCGCCAAGGGCGTGGCCGAGAAGGTCGTGCTGCTCAGGCACGCTCTTCGGAACGCCGCCAACCCCATCCTCACCATCATCGGCTTCAGCATCGCCGGACTCATAACAGGCGTCGTTATAACCGAGACCGTCTTCGCCATACCCGGCATCGGGCGCCTCATCGTCGACGCCATCGCCCAGCGCGATTACCCCATCATCCAGAGCCTGGCGCTGGTGGTCGCCGCCGTCTACGTGATGGTCAACCTCTTCATCGACATCATGTACGTCTATATAGACCCGAGGATTCGATACTGATGGCTTTGCAAGGCAGCAGTTACGCAGCGACTCCCAACGCTCAGCTAACCGGGCTCAAGCCCAAGCAGCCCCGCCTCAAGCAGATATGGCGCACCCTGCTGAGCAACCCCAACATGCTGGTCGGGCTGGCCATCGTGTTGTTCTTCGGACTCGTCGCCCTCGCCGCGCCGGTGATAACCATCATCAACCCATACGACCTCAACATGGCCGACCGGCTGGTAGGCCCCAGCGGCGAGCACTGGTTCGGCACCGACAGCCTGGGGCGCGACCTGTACGGCCTCGTCGCCTACGGCGCCAGGATCTCGCTGTTCGTCGGTGCCTCCGTCGCCACATTCAGCGCCATAATCGGCGTCTTCATCGGCGTTACCGCCGGCTACTTCCGCTGGCTCGACGACATCGCGATGCGCTTCATGGACGGCCTCATGGCCATACCGGGCATACTGTTCGCAATAGTGCTCATGGCGCTGTTGGGCGGCAGCCTCGTCAACGTCATCATCGCCATCACCGTGGTAGACACCCCCCGCACCGCCCGGCTCATCCGCTCCGCCGTGCTCAGCATACGCGAGCAGATGTACATCGAGGCCGCGCGGGCCTTCGGCGCGCCGGCGTGGCGCATCCTCTTCTACCACGTCATGCCCAACACCTTCGCGCCGCTCATCGTGCAGGCCACCTTCCTGTTCGCCACCGCCATTCTGGTAGAGGCCAGCCTCAGCTTCCTCGGCGCGGGCGTGCCCCCCACCACACCCACCTGGGGCAACACCATCGGCGAGGGCCGTACCCACGCCCTCAGCTCCCCGTGGGTCGTCTTCTTCCCCGGCGTCGCCCTCTTCCTGGTGAGCATGGCCGTAAACCTCTTCGGCGACGGCCTCCGCGACAAGCTGGACCCCAGGCTCCGCGGCACAGGCTAAAGCCCACCGCGGCAGCAGCCGCGAAACCACACGACGCAGCAGGGGCGGTCCTCGGACCGCCCCTTTTGTTGCGCACCGCGTATTCCATTTGTAGGGGCGGGTTTCAAACCCGCCCGCGGACGCTGCGCCGCACGAACGGGCAGGTTTTCAAACCTGCCCGTACCGGGCCGACGGAGACGCTGTATTTGCGACCGTAGGGGCGGGTTTCAAACCCGCCCGCGCCCACTCCCCTCGTGTGCTACAATATCCCTGATGTGGGGACGCGTGGGTTCGACAGGGGAAGTTCTTGCGGGATTGCAGGCCGAGACGCCATCTACCTCGTTAAACGGTGGCAAAAAGAAGTAACTGGCGACAGACAGCTTCAGCTAGCCGCTTAACCGCGGCTACGTCCATCCTCTCCTTACCCCGAGGAAGTGGACTGGGCGACGCAATTCGGGGCGCTGTCCGGATCACGCCGATAGCCCGGGCCTAAGACCATCGGCTGGCCTTTGCGGTTTACCCCCCCGCTGGCAGAGGGCCGCGAAGGCGAGAACAATCCGCCGGCTAAGCTTGTAGCATATCTCGGTCAAGGTTTCTTTTGGACGGGGAGTTCGACCCTCCCCCGTCTCCACCACCCGCCCACCGTCATTCCGACACCCGCCCACCGTCATTCCGAGCGTAGCCGAGGAATCTAAGGCCACTGCGATATCCTCTCCTCATTGACAGCGTATTGCCCAGCAACTAGTCTCCCTGCATGTCCGCCGCTCAGGCGGACAAACCTCAGTCCGGAGTGCGAGAGAATGGTATGCTAGGTGTAAACGAGACCAGGGCCGGACTGGGCTTGGCCCTGTTCGCTGTAGCAAGTCTGATCGGCCTGTTCGGCGTGACCTGGCTCGAAGTCAGGCACAATACGACCGATGGCGTTCTGGAAACCACAGTCGCCATAATCCACACAATGCAATCGGTTGTCGTGGTTGCGGCGGCCTGGGTTTACCTCACAGTGGAGGGATCAGCCATGATCGCTGAAAAGTACCTGAAGAAGCGCTACCAGGACGGCCGCCAGGAAGGATTGCAGGAAGGCCGCCACGAGGCCCAAGCCGCCTGGACGGCCTGGTACGAACGATGGCAGGAGGCCAAACACCGCGGCGAGGACTTCGACGAGCCTCCCCCGGAGATGAAGGATTAGGCCGTTCGTCGCCTCACCCCCCGCCCCTGGGTTCCGGCCCCCGTGCCGCAACCACCCGTAGGGGCAGGCCTGCCCGCCGCCCGCAACCACGCGTAGGGGCAAACCTGCCCGCCGCCCGCAACCACCCGTAGGGGCAGGTTTCAAACCTGCCCGCCGCCCCTTCCACAAGGAGCCTGGCGTGAACAACCCGCCAACCCGAAACGCAGCCCTCCTCGCCCTCGCCGCCGCCGCCCTCGCCGCGCTGCTCGCCTGCGCCCAGCCCGCCGCGACGCCCACGCCCGCCGCGACGCCCACGCCCGCCGCCACGCCCGCGCCCGCCGCCACGCCCGCGCCCGCCGCCACCCCCGCGCCGACGCCCACCGCCGCGCCGACCGCCACGCCCACGCCGGTGCCGCCCGAACTCCAGATGGGCGCGCCCGCACCCGACTTCGACGTGACGCTCTTCGACGGCGAACGGCTGCGGCTCAGCGACCTCGCCGGCCAGGTCGTCGTCCTCAACTTCTGGGCCTCGTGGTGTCCCCCCTGCCGCGACGAGATGCCCTCCTTCGAGCAGGCCTGGCTCGCCGCCCGCGACGACGGCGTCGTCTTCGTCGGCCTCGCCACCGGCGACATCGAGGCCGACGCCCGCGCCTTCGCCGACCACGTCGGCGTCACCTACCCCCTCGGCCTCGACCTCGACGGCGCGGTCGCCGACCGCTACCTCATTCGCGTCATGCCCACCACCTACTTCATCGACCGCGACGGCCTCCTCCAGCGCAAGCTCTCCGGCTACGTCAACCAGGCCGTGCTCAAAGTATTCCTCGCCGGCCAAACCCAGTAACCCCCACCATTCCACCTCGCCGGCAAACCCAATAGTCCTTTCCCCCTCTCGCCCCTCCCCTGTCATTCCGAGCGGAGCGCCCCTTACCATTCCGAGCGCCCCTCCCCGGCCATTCCGAGCGCCCTCTCCCCCCGTCATTCCGAGCGTAGCCGAGGAATCTAGTGTGCATGCCACCCACACCTGCACCCTCTCCCCCCGCCATTCCGAGCGCCCCTCCCCCGCCATTCCGAGCGCCCCTCCCCCGCCATTCCGAGCGCCCCTCCCCCGCCATTCCGAGCGCAGCCGAGGAATCTACTGCCCCTGCCCGGTGAGGGGCGGCTTGAACGGCGCCCGTATTGACAAATCCCGTCCGGCGGGCGATATTGACATGTATGCGACTGCCGTCAAAGGAAGCCGTCGGCCTTACCTTATTCTTCGTACTGCTGGCGGGTTCGCTGGCCGTGGTCCTATTGGCCGAAGACGAACTGCCGTCCGGAGTGTGGCCGCTCATCCGGTTCATAGTCACCGAGATGGAGGCTTTCGTGGTGTTCGCCGGCGCCCTGGCCTACGGCACGACAGAAGGAGGAGCCATGATTGCAGAGGCGTTCTTGAAGAAGCGAGAGGAGAAAGGCAGGCGCGAGAAAGATGCCGAGTGGCGCGAGTGGTACGAGGCCAACCGCGAGCACATCAAAGCCGTCACGCCCCCGCCCTTCATGCGAAACTCGGACGAAAAGCAGCCATGATCGCGGAGATGTATCTACGAAAGCGCTACCAGGACGGCATGCGGGAGAATGAAGCCAAGTGGCGCGAGTGGTACGAGGCCAACCGCGAGCACATCAAAGCCGTCACGCCCCCGCCCTTCATGCGGGACTCGGACGGAGAGCGGCCATGATAGCGGAAGGGTTCTTGCGCAAGCGAGAGAAGAGAGGCTTCGAGAAAGGCGCCACAGAACGCATCACGGAGAGCCTCGAGAAGCACCTCAAGCGCGAGCTCACCAAAGCCGAGTTGCGCCAGGTCAGGAAACAGGCGGAGCGCGAAGCCGAAGACTACATTGACCGCCGCTATGCAACGGGCCGGGACGCCGGCGTGGCAATCGGCCTGGAGCATGGCATCGAGATAGGCAGACGCGAAGCCAGCGCCGAACTGCGCGAAGCCAAAGCCCGCCGCCGCGAGACCGAAGCAGCCTGGATCGCCTGGCACCAACGCTGGCAGGCCGCCCAACAGCGCGGCGAACCCTTCGACGAGCCGCCCCCGAAGATGGACGACTAGCCATGATCGCGGAGCCGAGCGCCCCTCCCCTGTCATTCCGAGCGCAGCCGAGGAATCTACTGCCCCTGCCCGGTGGGGGGTGGCGGCGGACGAATTGCGTCGGCGCGACAGGTGATCTCAAACCCGCCCGCGTCGCCATTCCCGCCGCCCGCCGGCCCCCCGTCCCTCGTCATCCCGGCCCCCCGTCCCTCGTCATTCCGGCCCGCGAGCCGGAACACACTCACCAACTGAAAACTGACCAACTGACCAACTCCCTCCCCATTGACACCTTACAACCCGTCCTATATAGTTTCCGCTGTCGTATAAAGAGTGTCCGCCCACGAATCGCAGTGCGTTCGCGCAAACGCACATCGGAGTGCACGCTTTGACATTATTCGTGCGCCAGGGATATCCGCCCGGCTTCCCGCCGGAGCAACCCCCCCTGCCCACATCCGCTCTGCCCGCGCTACGCGGCGCAGAGCCTTATTGCGTCTACTACCCACCCTCATTCCGCGACGAAAGCGAGGTTTTCGATGCTATCGCCTTCCGCAACTTCAGGAGCGGACCCTCCCCACCCTGAACCGGCTCCCGCCGTCGGGTTCCCGCTCTCGCGGGGGTAGACGGCGGCCCAAAGGAGAACGGACTCATCTTCATCATCTCAAATCAACCAACCAACAACCAAATCATCAACCGTCAAACCCAACTCACAGGGGGAAATTAAGTGAAAAGCTCAGTAAGGATACTAGCAATAGCCCTCGCGCTTGCGTTCCTGCTGTTGGCCCGCACGGCCTATCAGGACACGCCCGCCAGCGCGGCGGACATAGACCTCGACGACGGAGAGGCCGCCTTCATGGACCTCTCCGACAAGGACCCCTCCGACGGGGTGGCGGAGGCCAACTACGTGGGCCTCGAATCCGGCACCACCAGCACGGTGGAGTTCTACGTAAAGCTGGACGCGCTCGGCACGCAGATCATGGCCAGGACGATAGGCAAGACTGGCAGTGACCACGTTAATCAGCAGGCCGACAACGAGATTGTGCAACTGCGAGGCGGCGACACGCCGCCGGGCCTTGTGCCCGACCTTGGCGATGACGCGCCGGGTGCGGAGGTTGGAACAAGCACCGAATACATAGGCAGCGTGATTCAAGCCATCGATATGGTTTACTGCGACACCTCTACCTCCACAGTCAGCATAACGGCAGACAGGGTAGGTGCCGACGATCAGGTTCACAGGTTCGAGATGCCCGAGGATTGGGCTCTTTCGCCTACAACGGACGGTGACTCCATAACCGAAGATTCGCCCACTGCTTGCGATTCTCTGCAGACGGTTGTTGCAAACCGCCTAGCTAGTCCGGCCACCACCACGGGTATGTACCGCGCGGATGAGGCCAAGAAGATTAGGGACGACATCGTCGGTGACGAGCTCGCTTGGTCCCTGGAGCAGAATCACAAGCTCTACACATACAAGGACGGCACCGACTACGTTGATTACACCAAGATCAACGTGAACCGTCTGTACACTGATGGCAACAAGCTTACGCCTGCGATTGCTGTGGACCCTGCCATCAGGGACACCGTTGGCGGCGATAAGAAGCCGCTCGCCAGCGTCGCGCTCAGGCAATCTGACTGGGCAGATGCTACAGATGATGACGACACCACCGATACCAACACGTTGATGTATGCTGACCCAACCACCACAGACTACCTGACCTTCGTCACCGACGCTGATGGTGGCGGCACTGGCGCCGCTGCTCATGGCGCGGCGTTCCGCGCATTTTCGCTGGGTGCAGCGCTGGGTGCGACAGGCGACCCAACTCCAGTCGACCCTACAAATCCAAATGCGGCACGCGACGCCTACGACCAGTTCCGCGTGGACATCACATACGACATCGTGGACGTATACGAGGCCGAGGACAAAACCGAGCCCGGGGATGATCACCCTCGCTACACCAGCGGCTTCGGGCGCGCGATCGTATTCGGCGGTTCGGACGCCACCGGCCAGTTCATAGAGCTGAAAGAGGTCGCGGACGTCGGCAGCATGGCCACCTCATCCAAAACCAACATGTTCCGCGGTGAAGTGATGATCACCAACGATCCCGGGGCGAACTTGGACATGTACGTGTACGTGCAGGCCGGCGACACGCTGACTCTGAACGTGCTCTCCGAGGACGGCGACCGCGACAGCAGCGTGCTGGCGACGGCCTCCGTGATAGTGGACAACGCCGTTCCCACCATCAGCGACCGTAGCCCCGCCGACAAGGCCGTCATCAACGACGCCACCCTGTCGATAGGCTTCAAGATCAACGACACGGGCGCCGGCCTGGCGGTCGGCGATGACGTAGATGACAACGTCACCTCCATCGAGTTGCGGCGGGTCAACACCGCCAGTGATGGAGCCACCAGCACCGCCACGTGCGTACTGGTAGGCATGGATAGCCTAGGTACCATAGGCGACATAAGCTTCCCGAACCGCTCCAAGAACCAGGTCAGCGCGTCGCTAGCGCCGACTGGTGACAAGTTCACCGAGTGCCCCTCTAACGTAGTGGACACCGAGAGCCTCGGTCGCAACAGCCACGGCAAGCCGTTCGACATACAGATAACCCTCAAGGACCTTGCCGGCAACAGCAAGGCTTACACCCAGACTCTGACCATCGACATGAAGAAGCCGACCATTCAGGACATGGCCGACCGGGGCGGCGCCAAAGACCCATCCAGGTTGGACGGCGTTCTGGCCGGCAAGGGCTGGGACTCTGACAAGAACGAGCCCGCGAATAGCCAGAACTCGATACTAATCAAGTTTGACGAGTCGCTGGATCCAGACTCGGTTACAGCTAGTGACGTAACGGTCACCGGCTACTCGGTCGAGAGCGTTGAGGTCGTGGGCGTAAACGAAGACGACGACGACGGAGACCCGGTCAAGAGCGAGAGCAACGAGTACATACTGGTGACGCTGACCGAGGACCTTGCGAAGGGCGCGAAGCCCAGCGTAAGCGTCGGCAGCGTGTCGGACGTGGCGGGCAACAGCTTGGCCGCCACAGACAAGATCACGCGCACGGCGAAGAACGTCATAGCGCCCAAGGTCACGGTAACGCCGTTCGCGTCGTTGCTGGGCGAAAAGGGCGAGCAGGCCATCAGCTTCACCACCGACGAGGCGCTCAGGTCCGCCAGCGGCGACACCAAGACCGAGGCGTCGGTAACGGGCCCGGTCACGAAGAAGCTGGCCCTGAAAGTGTCGGCTGACACGATGGGCGGCTCGGGAACGTTCAAGGAGGCAACGTACGGCAAGAGCGGCGCCTACGGCGTGATGGTGAGAGCCGTGGACGTCGACGGCAACCCGAGCGCGGCCGGCTCGGTGAAGGTGACGGACGAGGACGTGTCCGACCAGATAAAGGACACCTTGGTCGACGCCGACATTATGGTTAAGCCCGACAACTGGCCGCTGGCCGACAAGGACTTCGACGGTGAACTCGAGGACCAGATAACGCTGACCGTGGGCGGCGCCAAGCTCACAGCCAAGTCTGTGAATGACGAAACAGGCAATGTTTCGTTCACGGCGACGGCCGCCGTTTCAGAGGGGACCTCGGCTACCATCACCTACGACTACGTGAAGGCAGACCAGGTAATCCAGGTCGACGTCACGAAGCCGAAGCTGGCATCGTCGGTGCCTGAGAACGGCAAGTCCACTGACTACGCCGGCACCATCGTATCGTTCACTTGGAGTGACGACGACTACTACGGCGACACCTACAAGACGGTCTCGGTCAGCTCGGTCATGCACAAGGGGCCGGACGGCGAGAGTATGGACATTACGGACATGCTCAGGACCAACGACGACAAGCGTTGGGTGTACGCCCCCGAGAGCGACCTTGCTCTCGGCGAGCATGAGTTCACGATGACGGCGACGGATGCCGTCGGCAACACGGCTAAGGACGTGAAGGTCTCCTTCACCGTGATCGAGCGCAAGCTGGCAAAGATCAATCTCAGCCCCGGCTGGAACCTCATCTCGCTCCGCGGCATGCCCGCAAGCGCGGACGTGAACGACGTATTCAGCAGCGACACGGTAAGCGTTGTGTCCCAGTACGACGGACGCAGGGTGTCCCCGTGGACGGTCTGGACGCGCGGCTCCGACGGCAGCCTGTCGTCGTCGCCCGCGGGCAGGACGACCATCGACTCCAGCCTGGGCCTCTGGGTGCTCAGCTCGGACGGCTCGGCGCTGGAGGTGGACATACCCGGCACGTCGAGGGACAACCCGGCGCAGGTGCCGCCGTCCATCGAGCTGATAGTCGGCTGGAACCTGGTGGCCGTCATCCTGATAAGTGTGGACGAGGTCGGAGTGAACGAGTACCTGCCTGAGGGCGTGTGGACACGGGCATTCCTACTGGACAACGACACCGGGCAGTTCAAGGTCTTCTCGCCGCTCGCGCGGCCTACGACCGGGGACAATGCCGGGCAACTGCTTGCGGGCGAGCCGCTCAAGGCCGGCCAGGCCCTCTGGGTCTACGCCACCAAGGCGGGAGTCATCGTACCCAAGTAGCCCTCCGGGGTTACACAGGAAGGGTTAGCTAGGAAGCAATGAAAGGCGGCCCCCTCCCCCCCGCGGGGAGGGGGCCGCTGTGCGTTCGCAGTCCCTTCCCCCTCGCAGGGGGAAGGTCAGGATGGGGGTGCGTCCGCAGTCTTGGCGGCGCTAATCTACATCGGCGTGGAAGGAGGAGCGATGTTAGCTGAGAGATACTTGCGCAGGCGTTACCAGGAAGGCCGCCAGGAGCGCGAGGCGGCGTGGTCGGCGTGGTACGAGCGCATGTTGGACGCGCAGAGGCGCGGCGAGCCGTTCGACGAGCCGCCGCCCAGAATGGAAGAATCGGGCGGCTGACAGGTCCAAGCCTGGCCGAGGGCGCCTTCCTCGCAGCGCAAGGCCTCGATGGTACAACCACACCGGGGCCTCGCTCTTTAACGTGGAAATCGCCGGCGCCCGTGCCGCCGGGCAGGTTTCAAACCTGCCCCTACGGGTGTGCGTGTGATCGGTAGGGGCGGGTTTCAAACCCGCCCGTGGGGGTTACTCCCCGGCCATCACCTGCACCGCCAGGCGCTCCTCGAGCTGCAGGGCGCGGCGCAGCGGGGCGTCCAGCCCGTGGCGGATGGCGCGTTTGGCGGCCGACACCGCCGCGGGCTCCAGCGCCGCCAGCGCCTCGGCGACGGTGTCCGCCTCGCGCGCCAGGGAGTCGCGCGGCACGACGCGGTGCACCAGGCCGGCGCGCCGCGCCTCGACCGCCGTCAGCCGACGGCCCGCGAGCAGCATCTCCAGCGCGGGGCCTCGTCCCGCCACGCGGGGCAGCGTCTGGCTGCCGCCGGCGGCAGGCGCCATGCCTAGGGCCGCTTCGGGCATGGCGAAGGTGGCGTCGTCCGACGCGACGCGCAGGTCGCACAGGCAGGCCATCTCGACGCCGGAGCCGATGACGTAGCCGTGGAGCGCTGCGACGATGGGCTTGTCGATGGCGAGGAAGAGGCCCCATACGTCCCGCTCCCACCGGACGGCGCGGGCGACGGCCTGGGAGGGCGCGGTGCCGAACTCGGACAGGTCCGCGCCGGCGCAGAAGGCGCGCTCCCCTGCCCCGCCCAGCACCACGGCCCGCACGTCGGAGTCGTCGCGGACCGCCTCCAGCAGCGTGTACAGCTCGTCCCGCATAGCAACGTTGTAGGCGTTGAGGCGACGGGGCCGGTTCAGCGTCAGGTGCGCCACGGCGCCGCTCTTGGAATAGAGGACGGTGTCCTGTTCGGTAGTCATCGGTCATTCACCTCCGTTGCCGACCTGTGGAACAGTCCCAGTCATTCGGTCACCTTGCCAAGTCGTACCATTCCCTGGACAAGTCCTGTCATTCGGGGACCGCGCCACTGCCCTCTCTGTCATTCGGGAGCCCCGCCACTGCCCTCACTGTCATTCCGATACCCTCTCTGTCATTCCGAGCGTAGTCGAGGAATCTAAAGCGGTTGCCTTACTCAGGCGGTCACCTTGCCAAGTCGTACCATTCCCTGGACAAGTCCTGCCATTCGGGAACCGCGCCACTGCCCTCACTGTCATTCGGGAGCCCCGCACACTGCCCTCCCCGTCATTCGGGGACCGCACACTGCCCTCCCCGTCATTCCGATACCCTCCCCTGTCATTCCGAGCGTAGTCGAGGAATCTAAAGCGGTTGCCTTACTCAGGCGGTCACCTTGCCAAGTCGTACCATTCCCTTGCCAAGTCCTGCCATTCGGGAACCGCGTCACAGCCCTCACTGCCATTCGGGAACCGCGCCACTGCCCTCCCCGTCATTCGGGGACCGCGCCACTGCCCTCACTGTCATTCCGATACCCTCCCCTGTCATTCCGAGCGTAGTCGAGGAATCTAAAGCGGTTGCCTTACTCAGGCGGTCACCTTGCCAAGTCGTACCATTCCCTTGCCAAGTCCTGTCATTCGGGAGCCCCGCCACTGCCCTCCCCGTCATTCCGATACCCTCCCCTGTCATTCCGAGCGTAGTCGAGGAATCTAAAGCGGTTGCCTTACTCAGGCGGTCACCTTGCCAAGTCGTACCATTCCCTTGCCAAGTCCTGCCATTGAGGATTGAGGGACTCGATCAACGTGTCCTTCTTGCTCCTCCGCCACTTCTTGAGCTGCTTCTCCCGCTCTAGGGCGGCCATGACATCCGACGTCTCCTCGTAGTAGACCAGCCAGGTGATGTTGTACCTCTTGGTGAAGCTGTCCGCGAGTTTCCGTTTGTGCTCGTAGACGCGCCTTACCAGGTCGTTGGTGGCGCCGATGTACAGCGTTCGTTTGCTGTTGGACATCATGTAGACATAGTATTTCTGATCGTGTCTTGTGGGCATGGGCTTTAGATTCCTCGACTTCGCTTCGCTCCGCTCGGAATGACAGGTGAGGGGTGCGCCGGAATGACAGGTGAGGGGCGCGCCGGAATGACAGAGGGGTGCCCCCTCACTCGCCGCGGTAGGTGGGGGCGCGGCGCTCGAGGAACGAAGCCACGCCCTCGGCGCGGTCGGCGGTGCTCTGGAGGATGAAGTTGAGGTCGCCCTCCAGCCGCAGCCCCTGGTCGAGCGTCATGTCCAGCCCGTCAAGTACCAGCTCCTTGGTGTAGCGCGTGGCTATGGGGCCGTGGGAGGCAACGGCGGCGGCGATCTCGCCCGCGCGGGCCGCGACGCGCCCAGGCTCGACGGCCTCGTTCAGCAGCCCTATCTCCAGCGCGCGGCGGGCGTCCAGCGTGGCGCCGGCAAGCAGCATCTCAGACGCCGGGCCGCGTCCCACGAGCCGCGGCAGCCGCTGGGTGCCGCCATCCCACGGCAGCAGGCCGCGGGCGAGCTGCGTCATGCCGAAGCTGGCGTCGAGCGAGGCGACGCGCACGTCGCACGCCAGCGCAAGCTCCAGGCCCTGGTCGAGCGCGTCGCCGGACAGCGCGGCGATGACGGGCTTCTCCACGGCGGCAACGGCCGCGGCGACGCGCAGCGCGGCGAGCGCCGGCGGCAGCGTGCGGGCGTCCAGCTCGGCAAGCTCCGCGATCGCGGCGGGGTCGGTCCCCGCGCAGAAGACAGCACCCTCGGCCTCGAGCAGCAGCACCCACACGTCGTCGTCCTGCCGGACGCGCTCGCAGGCGTCGCGCATCTCGGAGGCCGCGAGCCGGTCGATGGCGTTGGCCCCGCCGGGGCGGGCCAGCGTCAGCCGGGCTATGCGGTCGTCGACGTCGAGGCGTATGCGCTCGTAGGGCATGGCCAGTCTCCAATAAGTCCCTTATCTCGACAACCGTAGGGGCGGGTTTCAAACCCGCCCGCGCGGTGCCCGTTCGCCTGAGCGTCGCCGGGCAGGTTACAAACCTGCCCCTACCGACCGCACAACCGTAGGGGCGGGTTTCAAACCCGCCCGCGCGGTGCCCGTTCGCCTGTGCGTCGCCGGGCAGGTTGCAAACCTGCCCCTACCGACCGCACAAACCGTAGGGGCGGGTTTCAAACCCGCCCGCTCGCGGCTACCGCGCGCTCACGACCACCTTGCGCGAGTCGCCCTCGCCGGTGCTCTGCGTGGTTACGTCCGCGTGGTCCGAGAGCGTGATGTGGATGATGCGGCGTTCGTTGGGGGGCATAGGCTCCAGGGTGATGGAGTGGCCCGAGGTGGCGACGCGGCGGGCGACGCGCTGTGCGAGGTTGGCCAGGGAGTCGTTGCGCCGCTTCTGGTAGCCTTCCACGTCCAGCATGAGGTTGACGCGCTCGCCGATCTTGCGCCCGGCGATGAACTTGACCATGAACTGCAGCGCGCGCAGCGTCTCGCCCCTGCGTCCTATGAGCAGGCCGGAGTCGTCGCCCGCTATCTCGAAGATTGGGCCCTCGTCCTCGCTCTCGGCCTGGCTCAGGCTCACCACGGCGGACACGCCCAGGTTGGTGAGGATCTGCTCCAGTATGTCGGTGGTCACCGTCACGAGCTCGGATCGCTGTTCGAGCAGTGTGACCCTTACCCTGGCCGGCTCGCTTCCTATTCCCATGAAGCCGGCCTTGCCGCGGCTAACGACGTCTATTTCTACTTCCGCGCGCTCTGCGTCGAGCTCTCTTAGGGCGAGCTCGATTGCCTCTTCCGGTGTCTTCGCCGACGTTTCTATGTGTCGTCTCATCGCTTGCCGTCTCCTCCGCTGGCGCGGCCAACGCCGGGGCCGCCGCCTGCTGCGGCTGCTGGGGCTGCTGGGGCCGCCCCCGCCGCGCTATGAACGAGAATACCGACGTTATCGGCTCCCAGCCGGTTACGAATCCCTGGATTACCACCCCAACGGCGTTGGACACCACCCAGTAGATTGCCAGGCCGCTGGGGAACTGCATGGTGAAGAAGCCGAACATCAGCGGCATCATCCAGAGCATCATGCGGTTGGTGGACGCCTGCCGGGGGTCGGCCGAGGGCATGGAGGTCATCTTCTGCACCAGGTACATCGACGCGCCCACGAGTACGGGCAGCACCGGCGTGCGGTCGGGCAGCGCGAGGTCCCACCAGAGGAACGAGCTGTTCAGTGGTATCACCTCGTGCACCTGGGGCAGCCAGGAGTAGAGGTGGCCGGACAGCCCTATCAGCCTGTCGGGCGCGGCGGGCAGCGTTTGCAGTATGGCCTGGTAAAGCCCTATCCAGATGGGGAACTGGATGACCAGCGGGCCGAGGCACCCTATCGGGTTTACCCCGTTCTCCTTGTATATCCGCATAGTCTCCTGGGTTATGCGCTGCCTGTCCTTGGCGAACTTCGCCTGTATCTCCTTCACCTTGGGCTGTATGGCGTTCATCGACTTGAGCTGGCGGCTCTGGCGCACGGTGAGCGGGAACATGACCACGCGCACCATGATGGTGAAGACGAGGATGCTCACCCCGAAGCTGTTGAAGAAGATGTAGTAGAGCATCACCAGGCTGTTTATCATCGGCCTGATGATGACGGAGTTCCATATGTCGATTATTATTTCCAAATGACCAGTCCTGCCGCGCTAACAGGCGGCGGCCTGCCCCCGCTGCGTGGGGCTTTCCTCGTTGGTAAAATGTACCCACTCTTCGTCGGGATTGCCATTTGACTTCACTCTCAGCGCCCTTATGGAGTGGTCGCGCGCACCGAAGTAGACGAAGTCGCCCTCCGAAACCAGCGGCGTTCGTATCTCCTCGTTGACGTTGCAGGAGTCGAGCACGGAGCCGCCCATGCCGATTAGACGCACCCTGCCGTCCGAGGAGGCGAGCGCGATCATCGAGTCTGCCACCACTGCCGGCGAGCCGACTATCGGTCCCTCCGTCTCCACTGTCCAGAGCAGGTTGCCGGTGTCGGCGTTCAGCGCGTACAGTGTGCCGTCCAGCGACGGGGCCAGAACCATGTCGCCGTGAACGAGCGGGCGCGCCCAGTACCAGTTGGAAGCGCCCTCGAAACGCCACTCCTCCAGGCCCGTCCTGGCGTTGAGCGCGTAGAAGGTGCCGTCGAACGCGCCCACGTATACGCGCCCGCCGTGGACGACTGGCGATGCGGCGACAGCGCCGCCGGTGCCGAAGCGCCACTGCTGCGAGCCGTCGTGCAGCGCCACGGCGTACACGCTGTGGTCGAGCGAGCCGAAGTAGGCCACGCCTTCGCTGAGGGCGGGCGTGGACCACACCTTGTCGCCCGCAGTGAAGCGCCAGCGCTGGGAGCCGTCCTCGGCGTCGAGGGCGTACAGGCTGCCGTCCGACGTGCCGACCACCACCAGGCCGTCGGCCACCGCGGGGCCGCCCACCATGGCGTCGCTCAGCGGCTCCACCCACTTGTCCCGGCCGTCCAGCGCTATGGCGTAGAGCACGCTGTCGTAGCCGCCCACGTAGAGGGTGTCGCCGTCCAGCACGGGCGTGCCGTAGACGGCGCGGTCCCGCTCCTCGCCGTGGAGCGCGAAACGCCACGTGGTCGAGCCGTCCGCGACGTCGATGGCCCTGACCTCCCCCTCGGACGTGCCCATGTAGAGCGTACCGCCACCGACCGCGCCGCCGGACCAGCCCTCGGGCGTGGAGATCCTGTTGCAGCCCGCGAGCGCCAGCAGCGCGAGCACGGCGAGGGCGAAAATCGCCAGGCGCTTGCGGAGGCGCGTGGCGGCGGCGGCAGCCGGCACGGGACGCGCCTTTCGAGAGAACTGCGCACCGGAAGGCCGCGTCGTGGAGTTACCTGGCCTGGACGGTCGCGAGAGACTCACAGGAGGGGCACCGGGTCGTAGCCCCGCCCGCCGAACGGACGGCAGCGCGCCAGCCGCCTGACCCCGAGCCACACGCCCCTGCCCACGCCGTGCGCGGATATGGCCTGTTGGGCGTAGCTGGAGCAAGAGGGCGAGAAGCGGCAGCGCCCGCCCATGTATGGGGACAGGGCGGCCTGGTACATGCGAATTGCCAACAGCGCCAGTTTGCGCATCACTCACCCCGCACGACCGAGCGCTGCCCGTGAAGCGTCGGCTCCTCGGGGACGCGATCCGTGCCACCCGCACAGTCGGAACGGACGAGGGCGGGCGTTTCGCGGCGATGGGGGCGCAATAGCTTGGCCCGCTTCAACAGATTGGTCATCGAGCCTTCGAGTTCGTGGTAGCCCGCGCCGGCGGCGTCGGCGCGGGCGATCAGCAAGATATCCCAGCCAGGACTCACGTCTCTCAGGCGAGCCGCCTCCCGCAGCCGACGCTTGACCCTGTTGCGGGTGACGGCGTTGCCGACGCGCTTGCTTACAGAGAAGCCGAACCTGTTCATGTCCAGGCCGTTGGGGCGCGCGGCGAGCACGAGCAGCCTCCCGGGCCAGCTGCGCCCCTCGCGGCGCACGAGCGCAAAGTCCCTGGGCCTTCTGAGGCGCTGCTCACGACGCATGGTATCGCCTGGCGCCGGCCAAGCGCGTCCACGGCCATGGCAGGGCTACACCACCGGCGTCACACCGTGAGGCGATGTCTGCCCTTGAACATGCGCCGCTTCAGAACGTTGCGCCCCCCTCGGGTGCTCATGCGCGACCTGAAGCCGTGAACGCGTGCGCGCCGTCGCTTTTTTGGCTGATAAGTTCGTTTTGGCATAGTTGAAGTGTCCAGTTTCGCGGGCCGCGAATCGGCCCAGCCTGTGCGGGAATTATATCTTTTGTACGCAACAAGGTCAATTCTGTTGGGCGTTGGCGAAAGAGCAACGCCAACAGGCCCCCGCGAAGGGATTGGCGATTGCGGCGGGGAACCACGTGTGGAATTGAACCGCTATTGGTGATATTCTTTAGCCTATTCTCGCTTCCCAGGGGGTTAGGGCGCTAGATGAATACAACCGAGTTTCTGAACATAGCATCGCTAATCGTACCAGATAGGCTTGCAATCGTCTTCGAAGACGCGCGCTACACCTACGCCGAGCTGAAGTCCCGCGTGAACCGGCTCGCCAATGCCCTGGCCGACTTGGGAGTCGGCGAGGGCGACCGCGTGGCAGTGTTGCAGGTGAACACCAACGAGCACGTGGAGATATGCTTCGCCGCCGCCCAGTTGGACGCCGTCTACGCACCTCTCAACTTCCGGGCCCGGGCCGACGAGCTGACCTTCATGATCGGCGACGCACAGCCCAAGGTGCTGGTTGCCGGCAGCCGCTACGTGGACCTGGTGGACTCGTTCACGGGCAAGCTCGAAAGTGCGCCCCGGCTGGTGTCCCTCGAGGAACCTGCCGAGGGCTGGGAGTTCTACGAAGACCTGCTGGCGTCGGCGTCCGACGAGGAGCGGTTTCCGCAGGGCGACGGCTCCGACCTGACCGTGCTGCTGTTCACCTCCGGCACCACCAGCATGCCCAAGGGCGTGATGCTCACCCACGACAGCTTCTCGTCGTACATTCTCAGCAACGTGTCCCCCGTGGACCCGGACGACGACGAGCGCAACATCCTCACCGTTCCCCTCTACCACATAGCAGGTGTCCAGACGGTGATGTCGTCCATCTTCAGCGGGCGCACTCTGATAGTTCAGCGCCAGTTCGAGCCGAAGCAGTGGATGGAGCTGGTCGAGACCGAACACGTCAACCGCGCCGTTATGGTGCCGACCATGCTGAAGATGCTGATGGACCACGCCGAATTCCACGACCATGACCTCAGCAGCCTGAACATAATCACCTACGGCGCTGCTCCCATGCCTTTCGAGGTCATCAGGCGCGCCATCCAGGAGCTGCCGGGCGTCCGCTTCATCAACGCCTTCGGCCAGACCGAGACTGCCGCTACTATCACCATGCTTCCGCCGGATGACCATGTACTGGAGGGCACCGAAGAGGAGATCGAGCGGAAGATGCGTCGGCTGACCAGCGTCGGCAAGCCCCTGGACGACGTGGAGGTTCGCATAGTGGACGAGGACGCCCACCCCGTGGCGGACGGCGAGGTCGGCGAGATAGTGGCCAGCGGCCCGAGGCTGATGAAGGGCTACTGGAACCAGGAGGAGGCCACCGCAGAGACCTTCCGCGGCGGCTGGCTGTACACCGGCGACCTCGGATACATGGACGAGGACGGATACATCTACCTGGCCGGCCGCTCCAAGGACTTCATAAAGCGGGGCGGCGAAATGATCTCTCCGGAAGAGGTGGAGCAAGTGCTTCACTCCCATCAGGCCATCGAGGAGGCGGCCATCATCGGCGTGCCCGACATCGACTGGGGCGAGCGGGTGAGGGCCGTCATAGTGCTCAAGGAGGGGCAGGCGGCGGAAGATGGCGAGATCATGGAGTACTGCCGCCAGCGCCTCTCCAGCTTCAAAAAGCCCGAGTCCGTGGTGTTCGTATCCGAACTGCCACGCAATCCCATGGGCAAGGTGCTAAAGCGCTTGCTCAGGGAGCAGTACGCCGAGCCGATTGAAGGATAGGGAACAGATGTTGACGCGAAGGAGGCTCTCATGAACGGCGCACAGCTCAGGGAAAAGGTCGCTGACGGCGGCATCGTGTATGGCACCATGCTATCGCTCAGCCGCAACCCCCGCTGGTCCACGGCGATGGCGGACTTCGGCTTGGACTATGTGATCATCGACACCGAGCACTCGCCGCGGGGCCGTGAAGACGTGGCCGACTTTCTGGCGGCGTTCAACTTCAGCGGCGTCGTTCCGATAGTCCGCATACCGGCGCCGGAGACCCACCTAGTCACCATGGCCATCGACGCCGGCTCCCACGGTGTGCTCGCCCCCTACTGCGAGACGGTGGAAGAGGCCAAGATCGTCGCTGAGGCGTGCAGGTGGCGCCCGCTCAAGGGCGAGTTCGCCCGGAGGGCCGTCGAAACCGGCGAGCTGCCCAGCGAGGCCACCCGCGAGTATCTCGAAAACCGCAACCGCAACAACGTGTGCATCATCGGCATCGAGAGCGTTCCCGCAATCGAAAACCTCGACAACATCCTTGGCGTCAGCGGCATAGACGCGGTGTTCGTAGGCCCCAACGACCTCAGCATTTCTCTGGGCGTGCCCGACCAGTACGACCATCCCGACTACGAGGGCGCGCTGCGGCAGATTCTCAAGGTGTGCTCCGATCACGGCATCCCTACGCTGATACACCACCAGACCGTCGCCTTGACACAGAAGTGGCTGGGCGAGGGTGCGCGGTTCGTGCTGTACAGCAGCGACTCCCGCACCATGCACAACGGGTTCCGCGAGGAGTTCGGGGCCATCCGGACCGTGGGTGTGGAGCTCGGCGGCGACGAAGCGGCCGGCGTCGGCGAGTCTGCAGAGGTCATCTAGCGGCGGCGCGGGCGTGCCCGTAGGCGCAAATCCCCATGGCTACCACCGAAAGAGACAAGGAGATTTGTGATCTCTTTCTCGCGCTCGCAGAAGAAGAGCTCGCAAATCACGCGACGCTCCGGTCGTGCGACAAAGCGTGGGACGCGGTCGCCCACTGCGTGAAGTCAATCGCCAGGGAAAGGGGCTGGCCGAACGAGTGCGACGACGACTTGCGCTTCAACGTTCGGCGGCTGATAGACCACTCGAGCGACCCCGACGAGAACAGAACGAGATTTGGAACGGTAGACTTCTACCACATCAATTTCTTTGACGATACGCCGGATAAACTGGACAGTCGGCTCGCCATAGCCGACGCGAAGGCGCTGATGAAGGTCGTGAACGACGTCGATTCGCACATGCCCCGCTAGCGACGGTCCCGAAATCGCGGCGGCCGGTTTTGTCATTTGTCAACGGAGGCGCCTGTGGCCACTACCGAAAGACACCAGCAGATTAGCGAGACTTTCCTCGCTCATGCAGAAGAGGAGTTGGTGAAAGGCGACTTGCTTCAGGCGTCCGAAAAGGCGTGGGGAGCGGTAGCTCACTGCGTAAAGGCAATTGCCAGGCGAAGGGACTGGCCGAACAAGTCCCACAACGACGTGCGCAACAACGTGAGGCGACTGCTGAATCACTCGAACAATCCCGCATTGAATAAATTGACTTTTCGTGCAGTGCAATTCCTCCACACCAACTTCTGTGAGGAGCTAATGGATGCCGAGGACGTACAAGACGGCATAACAGATGCCAAGCGTCTGGTTGAAGTCCTGAACAGCGTCGATTCGCAGATGGCCGGCTAGCCCGGACCCGATACGCGAATGCCATGACGCCGTCGACGCGCCGCTCTATGGAAGCCGACGTAATCGTAATCGGCGGCGGCATTGCCGGCGCCTCCACCGCCTACCACCTCGCGGCGCACGGCCGCTCCGTCGCGCTGCTGGAGCGCGGCGAAATCGCCTCTGGTGCGTCCGGCGCCAACGGCGGCTTGCTGGGAGGCTCCGGCTGGGGACGCCTTCCCGGCCTCGATGAATACCTCAGCATGGGCAGCCTCGAGCTCTTCAAGACGCTCCAGTCCGACCTGGGCTACCACGTTGAGTTCAGGCAGTCCGGTTCCCTTACCGCAATCCAAACAGAGGAGCAGTACGGCTACGCGCTCGGTATGGTGCAGTCCGCGCGTGCCGCTGGGCGCGACGTGGAGCTGCTCACCGTTAGGGAGGCGCGGGCGATAGAGCCGTTCGCCAGCCCCGACTTGCCCGGCTACGTGTACAGCCGGCAGCGCGGCAACGCCAACCCCGCCAGGGCCACCCGCGCCTTCGCGGAGGCCGCGCGGCAGGCCGGGGCCAGCGTGCTGACCGGCCACCAGGTCACGGCCATAGACGCTCTCGCCGACGGCTCGTACCGCCTTGCCACGCCGCGGGGCGAGTTCCCCGCGGGGGCGCTGGTCCTCGCTGCCGGGGCGTGGTCGGCGCCCGTGGGCGAGTTGCTTGGCTTGAGCATACCGGTTGTACCCGTGCGCGGCCAGATGTGGGCCACCGAGCCGCTGCCGCCCCGCGTGTTCCAGGGCATATCCTCCATGGAATCGCAGCACTTCTGGAGGGAGCACGGCGAGGACACTACGCCCCACGATCTGACCCACCGAGGCGGCGTGCGGCAGACCAGGCACCTATACGGGCGGCAGACACAGTCGGGGGAGATCGCGTTCGGTGGCGACAGGCAGCTCGTGGGCTACGACGCCACGCCCGACGCGCGGGGCATAGAGGTGAACAAGACGCACGCGGGCGAGGTGCTGCCCCTGCTCAACGATTTGCCGATTGCGCGCACCTGGGCCGGGCTGATGCCTTTCACCCTGGACGGCGAACCGCTGATAGGAAAGATCCCCCTGCGCGAAAATCTGTACATAGTCGGGGGCCTCGCCTCCTCCGGCTTCGGGCGCGGCCCAATGGCCGGCAAGCTCGTCGCTGACTACGTGCACACGGGCCACATGCCGCACGTGCTCTCCGAGTCCGACCCCGCCGGGCGCGTCACAGACGCTTAGCGCGAGCCGCTCCGTGTCGAGCCTGTTTCAGATTACCAGGTACGCCCAAAACCGCCTCTCCCGCGAACGACACGTGGGAGAGGGATGCAGGCGCAGGTCTTATGCATCCCCCGCGCCCAACTCTGAACCTACGGCCATCGCCTTGCGCTCACCATATTGCTTTGCCAATGTCCCCGTACGCCCCAACGCACATCCCGGCCGCACCCCCTCGTCCAAACCCGACCCACTCGCTCCCCCGTACCACGAAAAACCGTCACTCTCCCGCGCCACCCGTTCCCGCCCGTGCCCCATCCAACACCACCCACGTCCTGCCCATCCCCACGTCTGCGCCATTTCTCCCCACCAATCCGGCCCAATCCCGCAATTTCGCCAACCCCCTTGAAGCACACGTACATCCGTGCTACCCTCGCCCAGGCGAGGGACCGACCCCGCCGCCCGGAAACCCTACCCCCAGAACGGGGTAAGGCCCCAGGCAACCGTAGGGGCGTCCCTTGTTGGCGCCCTGTGGCAGCGAAGGCACTCCGCCCCTGTCCTCCTCTGTCACGCGGTGTCACGTCTGTGTCCCAAATGACGCGCGCCGGCATTACAGATTCGCGCAGGACCGGCGACACCCTCAGCTACGACACGCACAGAATGTCGCAGAATCGAACAGAATTCGCGTTTCTGCTTCCGCGGAAACAACGGTGCTGGGTGACGCCAGGCAATCTCAAACAGCCTCCTCCGTGTCCGTTCACTGGACGCGCTCCGGTGGGTTGCATATAATTTGACCTGCTACGCGCTCGGCGCTCGCGCTGCGCGTCATGTGGCCAGACGATCCGAAGAACTCAACGTCCGCGACGGGAAAGGCTTGTAACCATATGGCAGAAGACACGGTACGAATCGGATTCGTGGGCGCGGGGGCCAACACCACGCTGCGCCACATTCCCGGCTTCAAGGCGATAGAGGGCGTCGAGCTGGTGAGCGTCGCCAACCGCAGCCGAGCCTCTGGCCAGCGCATCGCCGACGAGTACGGCATCCCCCAGGTCTTCGACAACTGGGTCGACCTGGTGGAAGATCCCGACACCAACGCCATTTGCATAGGCACCTGGCCCTACATGCACCACGCCCTGGTGCTGGCCGCGCTCGAATACGACAAGCACGTGATCACCGAGGCCCGCATGGCCATGGACGGGGCCCAGGCGCGCGACATGCTATACGCCGCGCGGCTCAAGCCCAACCTCGTCACGCAGATAGTCCCCTCGCCCATGACGCTGAAGGTGGATGAGACAATCCAGGAGTTGATATCTGACGGCTACCTGGGAGACGTACTGTCGGTGGATGTCGCGGTGCGGCAGGGAGGCTTCATCGACCGTGACGCGCCCTTCCACTGGCGGCACAATCGCGACCTGAGCGGCTACAACATAATGAGCATGGGCATCTGGTACGAGGCGATGATGCGCTGGGTGGGACACGCCACGAGCGTCACCGCACTGACCCGCGTAAACGTGAAGTCGCGCAGGGACGACGCCGGAGCGACGCGCCACATTTCCATACCCGACCAGATAGAGGTGCTGTGCGAGCTGGAGTCCGGCGCCGTCGCCCGGCTCGGCATGAGCACTGTGTTCGGCCTGGCGCCGGCCCCCGAGGCGTGGCTCTTCGGCACCGAGGGCACACTGAGGGTCGACGGCGGCTCGATGACCCTCTACGGCGGACGGCGCGGCGACTCCGAGCTGTCCGAAATCGCCATCCCGCCCGAAAAGCAGGGAAGCTGGCGCGTGGAGGAGGAGTTCATCAACGCCATAAGGGGCAAGGAGCAGGTCACGCATACCAGCTTCGAGGACGGCGTGAAGTACATGGAGTTCACCGAGGCCGTAACCCGCAGCGCGGAATCGGGCCAGAGTGTGAACCTGCCCCTGTAGCCTAGGTGAAACGGCGGCGCAAGCGTGGCGATACCAACACCCGCAATCCGTGTCAGGCGGAGGGGCATCATGACCACCGACGTTGAACTACTGAATCGCATCACCACGCGCCCCGGTGTATTGGGCGGCAAGCCTATCATTCGCGACTTTCGCATCGCCGTTGAGCACATATTCGCAATGCTCGCCGCCGGGGATACGGTGGAGACCATTCTGTACGAATACCCGGCGCTGGAACCCGAAGACGTTCAGGCGTGCTTCGTGTTTGCCTATCGGTGTATGCTCGGGGAACAGGTTCATGAGCAGGTCCGAGTAGCGGATGCTCCGTGAGATTTCTCCTCGACGCCTGCATCTCATCTCGCAGAATGCGGGCTGTACTGGCCAACTTGGGACACGACGTGACTTCCGCCCTGGACATGGCGCCTGGTACGCTGGATGAGGAAATACTGGCAATTGCGGTTGAGGAACGCCGCATACTGGTTACTGAGGACAAAGACTTTGGAGTGTTGGTGCACGTTCAAGGACTGCCGCACCCGTGCATCGTCAGATTCGTTGACATGCGGCTGACAGAAAAGACTAGGGCTATCGTGGAACTCATCGACCTGTATTCTGACGCATTGACAAGTGGCGCTTTTGTCGTGGTGACTCGCGACGGCGTCCGAATTCGCCCGGCAGGTGAAGTAGACCAAGGCTAGATTCAATTCTAATGTCTGAAAGTACACGCCGGAGCCCTAGGGAGGGGACGTAACAATGAACTACGACGAACTGTTTTCCAACAGGATGCCCGCGCCCGTGAAGACGCACCCGGGCCTGCAGGCCGACACCAAGTACGTATTCTCAGTAACCTACGCTAACCCGCAAACGCTTCCGGCGGACGGCTTCGTGGACGCCCTGCGCGTGGCCATGCGTACGCAGGCCGACGACCTGGCCAAGTACCCGCCTTCGCAGGGCCACGTGGGAATGCGTGAGCTGATCGCCCAGAGGCTCGAGGAGAACCGCGGCTTGAAGACCGGCATTGATTCGATTTTCCTGAGCAGCGGCGCCGGTGGCGCAATCCAGGTGATACTCGACGCCTTCATCGACCCGGGCGACATCGTGCTCGTGGAGGAGTTCTGCTATCTGGGAACGCTCGCGATGCTGCTCTCCCGCAGGGCCAACGTCATCCACGTGCCCACCGACGAGCAGGGCATGGACACCGACGCCGTCCGGAGTATTCTGTCGGACCTGGCGTGGCAGGGTAAGCGGCCCAAGATGATATACACCATCTCCGTTTACCAGAACCCCATGGGCATGACCATGAGCCTGGAACGGCGCAAGGCGCTGCTGGAGTTGTCGCACAGCTACGGCGTCCCCATCGTGGAGAACGAGTCCTACGCCGACTTCGCGATCGACGGGGAGCCGCTGCCACAGGCCATCATGGGAATGGACGACGAGGACTCGGTGATGTACGTGTCGGCGTACACCAAGCTGCTGGGCTGCGGCCTGCGCCTGGGATACGCCGTGGTGCCCGACGCCGTGAAGGAGACGCTGGGCAAGCTGCGATTCGGCGGGTCGCCTAGCCACCTCGCTTCCATGACCGTTCACCAGTACCTGCGGGAGCACAAGGACGAATACATCGAGAGCGTGAGTTCGAGCCTCAAGGAGAAGCGCGACGCCATGCTCGCCGCGCTGGGCGAGAACTTCCCCCCCAGTTGCTCCTGGTCGAAGCCCGACGGGGGCATGATGGTCTGGGTGCGGCTGCCCGAGGGCGCCGACAGCTGGGCCGCTCTGTACAAGGCCGTTGAGGCGGACGTGAAATACAATCCAGGGCCGGTGTTCAGGGCGAACCGCGACCGCCCCAACTACCTGCGGCTGACGTACAGCCACAACTCGCCGGAAGAGATCAGGGAGGGCGTGGGAGTCCTGGCCTCGGTGTTCGAGCGCGAGGGGCTGTTCGGCTAGGGGGCATAAGAGTCCCTTCCCCCTCGATGGGGGAAGGGACTCATAGGGAATCGCCTTGCTGAGCCGATACGCCGCCGACCTCCACGTCCACTCGCCGCACTCGCGAGCCACCAGCCGCGAGCTTACCCTGGCAAACCTCGCCAGGTGGGCCAGGCTGAAGGGCATTGACCTGCTCGCGACCGGCGACTTCACGCATCCCACGTGGCTCGCCGAGCTGCGCGAAAACCTCACAGAGACGTCGGAGGGCCTGTACGCCTACGATGGCGTCAGCTTCGTAATCGGGGGCGAAGTGGCGTGCATGGCCGAACAGGGAGGCCGCAAGCGCCGTGTGCACGCGCTCATCTTCGTGCCCGGCCTCGACGCCGCGGAGCGTGTCAACGCAGCCCTCGCCAAGCTGGGCGACCTGGCGTCCGACGGCCGCCCCGTCCTGCACGCCTCGCCCCGGCAGTTGCTCAGCTTGCTGCTCGAAGTGGACGAGCGCTGCATACTGATCCCCGCACACGTGTGGACGCCCTGGTTCGGGCTGTACGGCTCGAAGTCAGGTTTCGACTCGCTGGCCGAGTGCTTCGGCGACTACGCGCCGCGCATCCTGGCGGTGGAAACCGGCCTTTCGAGCGATCCGGCGATGAACTGGCGAATCTCTGAGTTGGACGACGTAGCGATAGTGTCGTTCTCCGACGCGCACTCGCTGCCCAGGTTGGGCCGGGAGCTTACGGTGTTTGACGGCGACCTGAGCTACGGCGGCCTGCTCGAATCGCTGCGAACGCAGAGCATCGCCTACACCGTCGAGTTCTTTCCCGAGGAGGGCAAGTACCACCACTCCGGGCATCGCAAGTGCGGCGTGAGGCTGACTCCGGGAGAGGCCGTGCTGCACGGCGGGCGCTGTCCGGAGTGTGGGCGCAAGCTGACGCTGGGCGTGGCGCAGCGTGTGGAGGAGCTGGCGTCGCGCCCAGCGCCGGCCCAGACGCGTGAGGCCGGCTTGGTGCGTGGGCAGACTGGACGCCCCCCATTCCGGCCGCTCATTGCGCTGCAGCAGCTTATCGCCGAAAATGTGGGCCGGGGCGTGAACACCAAGGGCGTGCGCGCCGAATACCTGCGATTGGTGTGCGAATTCGGCAGCGAGTTGGCTCTGCTCGTCCACGCGCCCGTGGGCGACGTCGCTCTCGCGGCCGGCGAGCGCATCGCCCAGGCCGTAGACAACGTACGCCGGGGCCGCGTGGGCCTGGAGCCCGGCTACGATGGCGTGTACGGGCGTGTAAGCGCGCTCTAGGCGGCCCACAGAGTACAGAAGGGCCTTACGGCTTGGGATACATGGGTGTTCGCGCGCCGGCTCGCCTTGCGTCGGCCCGGATGGTCGCTGTGTTTCCAAAGCACTACGGAAAGGGACACACATGATTTCAATCGAAGGAGAGATGCGGGAGCTTCTCAACAGCGCTCTCGACGACGGCTTCTACTGCTATGTCGGCACAGCCTCGCGGGACGCCCGCCCGCAGATCAGCATGAGAGGCAGCCTGAGCGTCTACGACGGCGAAACGCTCGCCTTCTGGGAACGCTCGCGCCGCTCGTCGCTGGACAACGTCAACGAAAATCCGCACGTCGTCATCTTCTACCGCAACCCGGACAAGCGCATCAACTGGCGGTTCCACGGTACCGCCACGCTGCACGAATCGGGTGAAGTCCGCGACAGGGTAATGGCGCAGACACCGCAGCCGGAGCTGGACCGTGACCCCGAGCGCACTGGAATCGCGGTGCTCATCAGGATCGACACCATCACCAGCCTGTCGGGAGAGGTGCTCCAGCGGCGCGAGGGCTGAATGCGTTGCGCCCCCTCCTGAGCTAGCGCTCGAGAGGGGGCGCAAAATCACCGTTGTCGTTCAAGTAGGCCGGGGGCCCGGGGCATATTCCCCGTGCCCCCCGGCGGTATCTCCTTCTAGTCGCCGTCGCCGCCTGCCGCGTCGCCCATCGGCGTCGTAGGTATTGGCAGCATCATGAAGCTGTACAACTTTCCTTCGGTGCCTATTACCGTCTCGTTCTTGACCGAGACTTCGCTTACCAGCGGGAGGTTGTTCACGCGCACGTTGCGCGCCATCTCCCTGTTCTGCAGGCCCACTCCACGCTTGGTGAACGTGAAGGCCACGCCGTCGAGTCCAATGATTGGAATCTCACGGCCTCCTACCGCGTCCTTCGAGAACAACTTGTACCGTCCTTCGCGCTCCAGGTTGGCGAAGTCCACCACCATGTTACCCTCGTCGTCGAATATGTACCCGAAGGGCGACCTGCGCGTGAGCCAGTAGATCGTTGCCCCGATGAGGGCGACCAGCATCACGGCCGGAATGGTCAGCAGACCCCAGTAGTTGCCGGGCGCGGGCGGCGGCTGCTCCGGAGTCGGTGGGGTGGGGTCCGTCTCCGGCACCGTCGTGTCCGGTATCGGCGGCACGGGTTGCACGGCCGCCTGCACTGACGACAGCAGGACGGAGCCCGCTATCTTCGTGTACGGGCGTCCGGCGTACACCAGGTGGAGCCGTATGTCCAGCGTGTGCAGCGCCGCGCCCTCCGGCGTAAAGTAGATGTCGTACTTCCAGGCGAGGTCCTCGGCCACCAACTGCTGGGGCACGAGCTCCAGCGTGCCGGCCGGGCCATCCGCCGCCACGGCGGAGATCAGTTCGGACGACGCGACCGCGTAGGGCTGGCCCAGAATGCTCACGGCCACCTCGCCGACCTTTTCGCGCTGTCCCGCCTTCAGCCCTTCCGTGCGTACCGTCGTTACGTCTATCGACGGGAACGCCAGCGTCCTGAACTCGGACTGCGAAGCGATGCGCTGGTCTATGCCGGGCCAGGTCAGCTCCAGGTACACCTGGTAGCGGCCTTCAACCACCAGAGGCGGAATCGTGGCCGAGAAGTACCCGTCGCCGGCCGTCTTGTCGCCGGTCACGCCGTTGTCTTCAAGGTCGAACTGGAGCGCTTCGCCGCCGGGCGTCCGCACCTGGGCGGTAATCTCCACGCCCCCGGCCATGACCATTTCCCTTTTGCGCTCCACGTAAGCCGTCAGCACTGCCGGCTCGTTCAGCGGCGTGGTGCCCAGCGGCAAGAGCACGGGCCTGTACACGTTCAAGCTGTAGTGCCAGGCGGTGGCGGAGCCGTCCACGCCCCTGACGTGCAGCTGCCACTCGCCCGGTTCAGGCTCGACCAGCCGCCAGATCACGACGTTCGCGGTTTCCACCAAAAACGACGACACGCCGTCTCCGGTGGTGCGCGCCGTCCCGGACGGGCCGGTGAGCGTGACGCGACCGCCGCCGTTCTGCTTGAAGGCGATCAGGTACATCTCCTGTGTGCCGGGCACGGCCGAGGCCGCGAGCGCCAGAGAGTCGGAACTGGTCAGCTCGGCGCCGCCCAGGTTCGCGAGCGCGGGCCTGCCATCCAACCTCAGAACGCTGTTCGTCAGGGCCCTGTATCCTTCCAGGGTCGAAAGGTCGAAGTGCTCGCCGCCCAGCTTGTCGGCGAGTGCCGCAAGCTGACCGTGCTGCTCGCCGATTCCTGCCGAGACGTACCGCCAGCCCTCGTTCTGGAAAGTCGTGGCCAGTCCTTCGGCGCCCGTCGACGACTTGGTGAGATCGCCTTCCGCGCTCTCGCCGCCGATAACGTAGACGGTGCTGCCGGCCGGGGCGAGAGTGGCATCCATAAACGCGGCTATCTCGGCCACGGCGCCGAGGACGTCCACGTCCCCCGCCGCGCCTGGCGCGAGCAGCCAGCCGCTCAGGCCGCCCTGGAACGCCGCGTAGGCGTCGTCCGACGTGAGCATCGGCCCGACACCTCCGGAAGGGTCGTCCGCCCCGACAAACGTGAACGCCGCGTCCGGTCTGAGCGTCGCGACAAGTCCGATGACGGACTTGGCGGAGTCGACGCCGTCCGTCGTCCCCGACAGTGCGTGCCTATCTACGATGAAGACAACGCTATCGTGGTCGGTGTTTGAATGGGCGGCTTGACTGGCGAAGCCGACCAAGGCGATTATGGCTGCTATTAATATGCTCGGAATGAGTTTGCGCATCTAGCACCTCCCCTTAGCGTAAAAATATCCGATACCTATTTTTTTAGTCAATGAAAATTTGGGCCAGTTTTGAGCCTTCACACAGACATAACCCGCTCGCGCGCCTTCGGCCAAGCTGCGCCTGAACGCTCGGAAATAGGCCGATTTCGCCTCCGGACCGCGGCGGAGATGCGCCTCGCGACGGCCGTTGCGGCGCTGCTGCTGGTCTGCGCCTTCGTGGCGGCGTGCGATGGCGGGTCGGACGTGCGGACGGCCCGCGGGTACGTGGTAGGGGTGGAATCGAAGTCGCTGCTAGAGCTGGATCTTGTGCGGGTGCGTACCGAGGCAGGAGAGACAATCGAGCTCAGTGCGAAGGGCAAACTCTTCCCGGGCTTTTCGCCTTCTCACCTGAGAGAGCACATGGTGCAGGGGCTGCCGGTGATGGTGAGCTACCACCGGCAGGACGGCGAGCTGGTGCTCGACGAGGTGAGAGACTAGCGCTCCGCGGAGCGGCGGGCCCGGCGCGACCTGGCCCACAGGTAGATCACGCCGCCCACGATGGCGCCAATCGCCAACACGAACACTATCGTGCCCTCCACGCCGGGCAGCAGGGGCTGGCGGCCGATCCGCAGCGGAGCGTCCAGCGAAGCCGGGCCGATACTGTCGTGGTCCAACTGGACGCGCAGGACCCAGTCGCCCGGCCTTTTGAACGTAATGTTCGCGTCGTAGTAGGGCGGCGACGTCTCGTCCGAGCCGGGCGTGAGCAACGCCGGAGCCTTGTAGACAGGCTCGCCTTCCTCGTCGAGGGCGACAACGGTTATCACGGCGTCGAGCACGGGCCGGGAGGTCGCCGTCTCGTGGGGAATGACCGAGATGTGCACCGAGCCGACGATTGGCCGCACGGGTTGCACTTCCAATGCGACGTAGAAGCCGCCCGCGACACCACGAAAAACGAGCAGGGTGGACCCCTGCCCATGGGCGCTCGCGTGGTCGGCTGAGGTGAAAAGCGCGGCCACAAGGGCCACGGCAAGCAGCCCCGCCGCGCCGGCCGCACTTAGCGCGGGCGCGATTAGGCGCGCCAACGAACGCCTTCCACGGCGACGCGGTTCGTCGAGCAATTCAGCCTCCTACGTTCAGTTCAGGTGTGCGCCCAAGCGGTGTGCGTCCAAGCATGGTACGTGGCGGCGCGTCTGGAAGTCTAGAGTTCCAGACGCGCCACTTGGGGGAGGTCAATGCGCCGTGGCTCACCCGCGCCCTGGACGGGATTCTGGAGCGTGGGCCGGCGCAAAACCAAATTGACAGAGGCGGCAATCCGGTGGTAGGCTGAACACATTCTGGGCAACTGTTTGCTTTTTCGTACAAGCGCTGGGAGGAATGCTATGGCAAAGTCGCAAGTCTACTATATGGACGCCCATTCGGAGTCGACGGAGACGAGCCTGGTCTCGAAGATGCTCACGGTCTTTGACGCCGCTGGCCTCGACGAGCTAGTCAAGCCGAACGACATCGTGGCCATCAAGATACACTGCGGTGAATGGAACAACACTGCCTACCTTCGCCCCGTGTACGCGCGGGCGCTGGCGGACCGCATCAAGGAGCTGGGCGGGCGTCCGTTCGTGTGCGACACCACGACGTCGACCTACTCGCCATGGGGTTCGCGTTCGTCCGAGCTCGACATCGTGCTGACGGCGGAGCGCAACGGATACAGCTCGGCCACGCTGGGCTGCCCGTTCATCTGCGCCGACGGCTTCATAGGCACCAGCGACTACCGCGTGGACCTGCCCGAAGGCTACCTGCTCAAGGAGGCCTACGTTGCTCAGGCCATAGCCGCGGCCGACGTTCTCATCGCCCTGACCCACTTCAAGGGCCACGGCATGGGAGTCATCGGCGGCGCGCTCAAGAACCTGGGGATCGGCGCTCAGTCCAAGCGAGGCAAGCTGAACGTTCACATGGGCGGCCATCCCAACTACGGCTACGGCGCCGCGGCTACGTTCCACCCGGAACGCTTCAAGGGCAAGGCCAACACGCCCGACTGGGAGATTCTCGAGGACTGCTGCCCGTTCAACCTGTACCACATCAACGAGAACGACGAGCTCGAGTGGGAGCGCGAGCGCTGCGCCACCTGCCTGGGCTGCTTCGGCGTGATGGGCCCGCGAGGTCTCGCCGAGGTGCCGCCGATCAACTTCGATGCCGTGGACGTCGCGATCGCCGATGCCTGCCTGGGCGTTGAGAAGGCCGTGGGCCGCGACAAGGTCGGCTACATCAACATGGCCATCGACGTGTCCCCGCGCTGCGACTGCGCCAACCACGCCGACATCCCCATAGTTCCGCATCTGGGCGTTTTCGCCAGCAAGGACGCCGTTGCCATCGACATGGCGTGCGTCGACGCCGCCCGGCAGTCGGTGGGCATACCCGGCTCCGCGGCGGAGCTCATGGAGGCGCACCACGCCGGCGACGCCAAGTTCGAGGCCGCCGCCGCCACGTTCCACGGCCAGAGCGAGGTCGCGAGCATCAACACCGGACACGAGATCGGACTCGGCAGCCGCGACTACGACCTCGTGGACGTGCAGCCCGCCGACGGCGAGAAGTACAGGTTCCCCTACGACCGCAGGGCCAGCCGCCAGCGCTTCGGCGAGCGCTTCGAAAAGTTCCAGCCGTTCCCCTATGACAGGCACGACGGCAGGGGCTTCGATCGCAACAAGGAGGTGGACCTCGAAGCCATGAAGAAGCACTACCCGCACTACGTCAACGGCGAGCTGTCCAACGGCCATGTCGAGATCTCGGCCGAGGAGCTTGTGCCCGCCGACGACAACGACTAGCACGAACCCGGCGGCCGCCGGACGGCCCAGCCCGCTTCCGGCGCGCCGCCGCACCACGGAGAGGCGCAGATGCCACAGTCAGGACAGGACATGCTCGACGAGGCGATCGCCGCTTGCCGGCAGATCGCCGATGGTTTGGGCACCCAGAACCAGGCGTGGGAAGACTCGATAACCGAGATAGTCGAGAAGTTCGACGAGGTCAGCGACACCTTCTTCTTCAAGACCATGCCGAGCATCCCCGTAACGAGGAACTGCAACCGCGCGGCTTCTGCCGCGCTCGAGCTCAAGAGCGCCCAGGATTGGGACTCGTTCGGACCCGCGCTCGAAGAACTCATCGCAAACGCGCAGAACGTGATCGACAAGGCCGGCATGAGGGGAACAACCCTCACGTGACGCCTCCCGCCCAGGCAGGTGACAATGGATGACACCACCCAGCGAGAGAGCGGGCTCGTTCTCGTAACGGGCGGCGCGGGAAGCGTGGGCCGGCAACTCATCGAACGCCTCAGAGGCGCCGGGCGAGCCGTTCGCGTGTTCGACCTTCCAGTGATGGACTTTTCGGGTCTGGAGGATGACGCCGGCATCGACATCGTG
The DNA here is from genome assembly GCA_965262385.1 of Dehalococcoidia bacterium. GTDB lineage: Bacteria > Chloroflexota > Dehalococcoidia > Lucifugimonadales > CATOSD01 > CATOSD01. The sequence goes on from CBDHFB010000016.1 coordinate 2,410,175, forward strand.
AAGGGGGACATCACCCGGCCCGACGACGTCGCGAAGGCCGCCGTCGGCGTAGGCGCTGTAGCCCATCTGGCCGCGCTGCTGCCGCCAAACAGCGAGCGTGACCGCGGCGTGACTTTCGCCGTAAACGTCGACGGGACGCGCAACCTGCTCGACGCGCTGCAGAAACACAGTCCCGGCGCGGCGTTGGTGTTCACCTCGTCGATCAGCACCTACGGCGATACCTCCGCCGAGCAACCGCCCGTTACGGTCGATCACCCCCAGCAGGCCATCGACCTCTATGCGGAGAGCAAGATCGCCGGGGAGAAGCTGGTCGCCGAGTCGGCGCTTCGGGCGGTGTCGCTCCGCATCGCGCCCATCGCCGTTCCCGCGTTCCTGGAGCCACCGCAGGTGTGGCCCTTCACGCCGGACCAGCGCGTGGAGATGGTGCACCGCGACGACGTGGTCGACGCGCTGTTCGCTGCAGTCACCCTGCCGGAAGCCGCCCAGGGCGTGCTGAACATCGCGGGCGGCCCCACGTGGCAGCTTGACGGGCGGGACTACGTGAACGACTTCTACGACTTTGTCGGCGCCCCTTCCGACGATGCGGTCTACCGCGATTCGCCCGGGTGGGTGGACTGGTACGAGACCGAGGAATCGCAAACAGTCTTGGGCTACCAGAACCGGCCCTACGATCACTACGCCCAGCAGATGCGCGACATTGTGCAGGCGATGATGGAGGAGTACTAGCCTCGCCATGACGCTAGCGCAAGATAACATCGCGATTAGCCTTCGACTCATCCAACACGCGGAAGAGGAACTGGCCAACGGCGAACCGCTCCAGGCGTCTGAAAAGGCATGGGGAGCGATAGCGCGTCGCCTCAAAGCCATCGCGCGCCAAAGAAAGTGGTGACACGGCGGACACTACCACTTGTACCAGATAATTGATCGGCTGGTGGATGAGGACGGCGATGCCAACATTGGTAGATTTTTCAAGATTGCTGAGAGCCTGCACGGCAACTTCTACAACAACTTTATGACCGACAGAGCGGTGCGCACCGGCATAGAGGATGTAAAACTGCTGCTGGGCAAGCTAAGCGACATCTACGAGAACGGAAACTGAGCGGCAGTCGGTTTGCCGTGCATGGAGACGAAAATATGACCTCCCCTATCCAGACCCAGCCCAGCGCCGGCTCCGAAGTGCGGCCCAAGATGGAGCGGTTGCGCTCGATTCTGCGAGAGATGGGGGCCGTGGTCGTCGCCTACTCCGGCGGGGTTGACAGCGCGTTCCTTGCCGCCGCCGCGAACGACACCCTCGGCAAACGGGCCCTTGCCGTCACCGCCAACTCCCCGAGCCTGGCGCCCTCGGAGTTGCGCGAAGCCGAGGAGTTGGCGCAGCGGCTGGGCCTGAACCACCGCGTGATACACACCCAAGAGGTGGAGCGCGAGGACTACCAGGCCAACAACCCCAACCGCTGCTTCTTCTGCAAAGACGAGCTGTACACCCATCTCAGCCGCTTCGCGCCCGAGGAGGGCTACGACTGGATCGCGAACGGTACCAACGTCGACGACCTTGGCGACTTCAGGCCAGGGCTGAACGCCGCCAAGCAGTACGGCGTACGCAGTCCTCTGGTCGAGGCTGAGCTGACAAAGGCCGAGATCCGCGAGTTGTCCAGGGGCATGGGCCTGCCGACGTGGGACAAGCCTGCCCAGGCGTGCCTGTCGTCGCGCATACCCTACGGCACCGTGGTCACGGTGGAGGCGCTCACCCGCATAGCTCAGGCGGAGGAGTTCCTGCACGGTTTGGGCATTCGACAACTGCGCGTTCGGCACCACGACAACGTTGCCCGCATCGAAGTGGAGGCGACCGACTTGGCTAAGCTGGTGGATGAGTCCGTGCGCCAGCGGGTGGTAGACAGATTCCGTGAGATAGGCTACTCCTACGTCACGCTCGACCTGCAGGGCTTCCGTTCGGGCAGCATGAACGAGGTGCTCGCCGGTCTCAAGCGGAGGGCATCGGAGACGAAGTAGCGGGCCGTTCGTCGTGTACCCACTGCCGGGCGCGGCGTGGGCCATCAACGATCTTTTCTGGACGAGAGGCAGGACCATGAGACTTGAAGGCAAAGTAGCCCTTATCAGCGGCGGGGCGCGCGGCATGGGAGCCGCCGAGGCTCGGAGGTTTGCCCGTGAGGGGGCGAAGGTGGGCATCGCGGACGTGCTCGAAGACGAGGGTCGCCGCCTGGAGGCCGAGATCGCCGAGGCGGGCGGCGACGCGGTGTTCATACGGCTCGACGCCACCAGCGAGGAAGACTGGATCGGCGCCGTTGCCGAGGTGGAGCGCCGCTACGGCAAGCTCGACGTCCTTGTGAACAACGCGGGCATCTACCGTCGCGGCTACGTGCTGGAGACCGATTCCGAGACCTGGGACACGGTGATGGACGTGAACGCCAAGGGCGTGTTCCTGGGCACCAAGGCGGCTATTCCAGCCATGCGCAGAGCCAGCGGCGGGTCGATCGTCAACATCTCCTCCACCGCCGGCTTGGTCGGTGGCGGCGCGGCGGCCTACAACGCCTCCAAGGGCGCGGTGCGGCTGCTCACCAAGGCGACCGCCATCCAGTACGCCAAAGAGGGCATCCGGGTGAACTCGGTGCACCCCGGTCCCATCGACACCGACATGCTCGCGATGGTCTACACCTCCCCCGAGATGCGCCAGGAACGCCTTGCCAACATTCCGCTGGGCCGCGCGGGCCGTCCGGAAGAGGTGGTCAACGGGGTGTTGTTCCTGGCGTCCGACGAGGCGTCGTTCATGACCGGTAGTGAGCTGGTCATCGACGGGGGCGCGACCGCCCAGTAGGCGGACTTCTCGCCCATCGAGGGAGAGGGGGTTCTCCGGCGCCCTACCCGGCGGCGCGCTCGGCCGAGTGCGCCACCAGCCTGTCGAACAGCCTGTCGAAGTGCGGCGGAATCTCCCCGCGCCGCTCCGGGTGGAACTGCACGGCCAGGACCCAGCCGTGGTCCGGACTCTCCAGTGCCTCGACGTAGCCGTCCTCCAGCGAGTAGGCCGACGCCATCAGACCGGGCGCTTTCTGTGCCTCGCCGACTGCCTGGTGGTGGATGCTGTTGACGCGCACGAAGCCGCCGGAGCCGACCACCGACGCGAGCCTGCTGCCGGGCGCGATGAAGATGCGGTGGTAGTCGGATATGTGGTCTTCGCCGTCCACTCTGCCGCTGTGGTTTTCGACGTGCTGCACCAGCTCGCCTCCCATCACCACGTTGAGCGCCTGCATTCCCCGGCAGATGCCCAGCGTGGGCAGGTCGGCCTCGAGCGCGGCCTCCAGCAAGGGCAGCTCTATTTCGTCGCGCGCCTCGTTCAGCGTCAATTCGACGCCGGGCCGCGGCTCTTGCCCGTACCATCGCGGATGAATGTCCTCGCCGCCGCACACCAGCAGCCCGTCCATGCGCGCCGCCGTGTCCCTGGGCGAGAGGTCGTGGCCGGGCAGAATGAGCCACGGCCTGCCGCCGCTCCGCTCGATGGCTGCCGCGTACTCCTTCGCGTAGTCTGCGGTGTTGATGGTCAGGCCTATGACGGGTCTATTGTCGTCAGTCATGGCGGACATCCGGCGCGCTCCACTAGTGGTAGCGCGGCTCGCGGCGCTCGCGGAACGCGATCAGCGCCTCCTTGTGGGACGGGGTGAACTGCGACTCGCGAAATATCTCGGACTCTATGCGCCGCACCGCCTCGACGTCCCGCTCCATGTAGTGGTCGTGGATCAGCCGCTTGGTCTGCGAAAGCTGCCACTCGGGATTGGAGGCGATCTCCTGCGCCAGGCCTACGGCCTCGTCCAGCATCGTTTCCGCCGGGTACACGTGGTTCACCAGGCCTATGCTCTTGGCCTCGTTCGCGTCGATGAACTTGCCGGTGAGCATCAACTCCATCGTCTGGCCCAGGCCCACCAGGTACACGAGGTAGTGCGTGCTGGCGTACTCCGGTGTCAGGCCGATTCGCACGAAGCGGAACGACATGCGCGCACCCTCGGCGGCGACGCGAACGTCGCAGGGCAGCGTGGTAGTGATGCCCATGCCGACGGCGACGCCGTTTATGGCGCACACGATGGGCTTGGAGCGGCGCACCAGCGAGAGCCAGTCCTCGCCGATGGGCGGCGGTGCGCCGTTGCCGCGGCCGCTGCCCTCGCTCACCGTCTGCTCGAAGCTGCTGATGTCCGCCCCCGACGAGTAGCCTCGGCCGGCGCCGGTAATCACCATGGCGCCGACCTGCGGGTCCTCGTTCCAGGCTGACATCTGCTCGCCCATCTCGCGCGTCATCGTGGATGACATGGGGTTAAGCCTCTGGGGCTGGTTCATCGTGATGATTCCCACCCTGCCCTTGATCTCGGTCAATATCTGCTCGTAGCTCATGAGCTTGTCACCCCCATCCCCGTATCGAGTACGGGGCTAGCTCTAACCTTCCCTCATCAAGGGGGAAGGGACTTTGGAGACGCACCCTATACTTTCCCCTGCCAAAGGGGAAGGGACTTTGGGCGCACCCTACGGTATCTCCATTCTGCGTAGCCTGAGCGCGGTCAGCAAGAAGAAGGCGGCCGTAACCAGGGCGGCCCCGACAAGTGCCGCCTCGAACTCTATGGCCCGGTCGCCCAGCATCTCCAGCGCGTCCTTGTCCAGGGCGTAGGCGATGGCCCGCGTGTGTGCGCCCACGCTCAGGTAGCGTATGCCCTCCAGGAATCCCGCCAGCAGGCCCTCCCAGAGGAAGACGTAGACTAGTGCGAAGCCCAGCGCACGGCTTGTGATCGCGCCCGCCCAGGTGAAGATGGCGGAGTATGCAAATACGCCGCACAGGATGCTGGCGCACACCGACAGCGCGGGCCGGACGTCGCCCTCGAAGGCTATAAGCATCGCCACCAGCGCGCCCGCGATCAGCGGAGGCGCGGCGAGAGCGACCGACGCCAGCAGCTTCGGCAGCGCGATGCGCCAGTGCGCCAGGGGCTTTGTGGCCAGCAGGCCCAGCGTCCTGTCCTCTATCTCGTTGCCGAAGGCGGTCGTCGCCAACGCGAGTGTGACGATGGGCAGCACCACGCCGACAATGAGCTGCTCGATAAGGACCTCTACGAGGTCGGCGTCCACTCCGCCGTCGCCGTTCCAGGCCGCCCACGCCACGATCAGCGCGGGCAGCGCGGCCAGCAACACTATCAGCGTCAGCCGCCACCGGCTCGCCATCTGACGCATGGACAGCCGAAACACCGCGCCCAAGTTACGCCTCCACCAGGTAGCCGAACACGCTCTCCAGCGAATCGTCCAGCGGCTCCAGGCGCGTAAGGCGCACCTGCTCGCTCTGCGCCAACCGCGGCACCGTGCGTTGCAACTCCGCCACGCTCTTGCTCAGGGCCACCAGCGCGCCGCCAGGCTCGAAGGCGACGGACTCGACCACGTCGAGCGCAACCAGCGCGGCGGCCAGCGTGCGCGGCCTGTCGCACTCGATCAGCACCTTGTACGGCCGCTCGTCCAGCTTTTCGCGAATCGCGTGAAAGTCTCCCGCCGCCGCGAGCTTGCCGCTTACCATGAGCAGTATGCTCCCGGCCAGCGTCTCCACTTCTTCCAGTATGTGTGACGATATCAGGATGGTGCGTCCCTCGTCGGACAGCCGCTGAAGCAGGCTGTGGAACTCTATTCGCTGGCGCGGGTCGGTGCCGTTCAGCGGTTCGTCCAGCAGCAGCACCTCGGGGTCGTGCACCAGCGACGCGGCGAGGCGAATGCGCTGCCTCATGCCGCGCGAGTAGCCGCCCACCTTGCGCCCCTGCGCGTCGCCCAGGTTGGCCATGTCGATTGCCCTGCTCGCCGCGTCGGCCACGTCCGGCAGCCCGTGCAATCGCGCGGAAAGCTCAACGAACTCGCGGCCGGTGTAGAACGGGTACAGGGCGTCGTGCTCCGGCATCACGCCTATCCTGCGGTAGATCTGCGGATTGGTGCGCACCGGCTCGTCCAGTACGCTTATCTCGCCCTCCGACACCCGCGACAGGCCGGCCATCATGCGCAGCAGCGTCGTCTTGCCGGCCCCGTTCGGCCCCAGCAGCCCCGTAATGCCCGGAAACACGCCAAAGGACACGTCGCTTATCGCGACGACGTTGCCGTACCACTTCGAAACGTGGCTGACGGATATGGTCGGGCGGCCCCGGTCGGCGGTCACAGCGCGAACCTCCGGTAGCGCCCCCACAGCAGGGCTGCCGGCAGCGCCACACTCAGCGAGAACGCCGCCCACACCACGTAGTCCGGCAGTTGCTGGACGGTAGCGGCGGCGCCGCTTACGGCTCCGGTGAACTCTCTGCCGAAGATGATGTCGTTGACGTACACGGGGTAGTCGCTGATCGATAGGAGCGCGAGCCACTTTTCGTTTTCGGAAGTCATCTCTTCCATGGCGATGCTCGATACGGCAGAGGTTATGAGCACCAGGCCGATAACGAACACGGAGGCGATGGCGCGCCTCCCCACGAACGCGGACACGCTGAGCGTAAGGGTTGCGGCGAACGCGGCCAGCGCCGCGCCCGACGCGGCCGAGCGCGGCAGGTCGGCCCAGTTCTCGCGTATGTAGTCCACCTGGCTTTCGGCGCCCAGTACCAGTCCAACGAACAGGGTAAGCTGCGGAATGAGCAGCATCGCGAACGCGACGCTGAAGAACGCCAGCCATCTGCCCAGGACGTAGTCCGTGGTGGTGAGCGGGCGCACCAGGTACAGATTGATGACACCGCTTCGCTTGTCGGCAATGAGCAGTTCGGGTCCGACGATGGCCGTGAAGAGTATGAACACGAACGCGAACCAGGTGTAGTACTCGTCCTGGCCCGGGATGAGGTCCACGAATTCGGCGGCTTCGCCGAGCATGGCGTTCAGCACCGGGAAGCCCAGCGCGGGGATCATCAGTATCAGGAAAGTGAGGCCGGGAATGATCTTGGCGAAGAGCCCCCGCCCGATACCGAGCGAGGTTCGTACGCCGTTGCTCCACAGCGTCTTCAGCGCGCGGACGCGGCCCTCACGCACGCCGGCGTAGCGCTGGTAGCCAATGTCGAAGACTTCGCCCCGGGCCTGGGTCACGGCTGCTCGCCCCTGAAGATGTCCGCGAGCTGCCGGCGTCGCGGCGCCAGCCTGCGCAGCCGTGCGCCCGTTTCGACGATGGCGTCGCGCACGTCGTCGAACTGCTCGTCGGTGAGGTTTTCGGCAATGATGCCCGCCCCCATCGGCTGCACCGCCAAGCCCCGGTCGCCGAGCGCCGCCAGCACCTCGTCCCGCTTGTCGTCCACCTCGATGAACAGCATATGGGTGTCCTGGGTGAAGCCCTTGACGTCGCCCTGCTCCATCAGGGATCCCGCGTCCAGCACCACAATACGGTCGCACGTGCGCTCCACGTCGCCCATCAGGTGGGTGGACAGCACGATGCTTATGCCGAACTGGGTGCCAATGCGCCGCACCAGGTCCAGCATCTCATCGCGCCCGGCGGGATCAAGGCCGGCGGTCGGCTCGTCCAGCAGCGCGAGCACCGGGTCATGGACGAGAGCCTGGGCCAGCTTCACGCGCTGCTTCATGCCGGTGGAATACTCGCCGATGGGGCGGTAGCGCTCCTCGTCCAGGCCCACGTGTCGCAGGGTGTCCGCGGCGCGGGTGCGCGCCTCCGACGGTGGCAGTCCGCTGAGTTGGGCCATGTGCGAGAGGAACTCCGCGCCGGTCACGTTGTCGGGCAGGCAATCGTGCTCGGGCATGTAGCCCAGCCGCTCGCGAACGCTCACGTTGCGATAGGGCTCCTGGCCCAGCACCGTTGCCTCGCCCTCCGTGGGACGCAGCAGGCCCAGGAACAGCTTGATGGCCGTGCTCTTGCCGGCGCCGTTCGCGCCGAGCAGGCCGGTGATGCCTTCCGAGACCTCGAAGCTAACGCCGTCGAGCGCGACCGTCGCGCCGTAGTGTTTGGTGAGTTTGTTGGCTTGCAGAAGCGCCGTCATGTTGTCGCAGAGTAGGGGTTTGGGGCGTGCGCCGCCAGTGTCGTTGTTCAGGACTTGTGCGCCGGAGTTGGGGGTTTGGACCGCCGGCTCAGGCCATCTTCAATTGTAGCACAGGCCAACTGGCGGGACGCCTACACCAGGACTTCGCAACCGGAGCCTGTGTAAGGTTAGTTGGCGGCATAGAGGGCCGGCATGGGCAGGTGTGGGAGGGCCGCAGGCCGCCTGTGGGCGGGGAAAATCGCGGATTCTGTCTCATTCTGCACCATTTCGTACCTGGGAGCGTTGGCGGTGCGCCCTCGTTGGAGGCGCTAACGGGCATGTATCCAGGTATGAATGCAGCGAAATGTGACAATAATGTTGCAGGTAGTTCAGGGGGGCCAAGCACCGCTTCCGTGCGCCAGGTTCTGGGGTCTGTCCCTCACCACGGGCATAGCAGCACGGCTGTGCGTAGGATTCAAGGGGGATGCGCCGGGCGATTGGTGGGCACCGGCGAGGACGCCGTCGTATCGGCCTCGGATTATGGTTGGTATCGTCCTCGGTCGGCGGCGAACGCCAGCGACGCGCGGATGTCGTTGCGCTCCAGATCTGGGAAGTCGGCCAGGATATCGTCCTCTGACATGCCCGACGCCAGGTACTCCAGCACGTCATAGACGGTGATGCGCAGCCCTCGAATGCAGGGCTTGCCGCCGCGTCTGGATGGATCGATGGTGATTATCTTGCTGTAGTCCGGTGACACGTCCGACCCTTTCACTGGCAGTGTGCCAATTCTATCACAACCCTCATTACTGGGAGTGCGGTCCGCATTGTGTGAAACTTGACACAAAGTAGCCGCAGCCCTAAAATGTTCTGTTATATATATGCAGCGGGATAGCGCGGGCGGAGGCGGTTACGATGCTGTTCAACATTGCCCAACTGATGAAGGAAAGCATCGGTGCCACCCGGTTCTACCAGGTGGATGAGACGGCGCAGCCGGAGACGGATGGCGTGCCCGCGGGCCGCGTGTTCGGCAACGTAAGATTGATGCGCACCGACAGGGGTGTTTGGGTGAACGGCCGGCTCGATACGGCGGCGGTCTGCCAGTGCAGCAGGTGCCTATGCGAGTACCACCAGCCGGTGTCTATTACGATAGACGACGAGTTTGCGGCACAGTCGGACGGCGCGGTGATCGGACCCTGGTTGGAGGGCGGAGAGGAAGGATTCTTCATCGGCTCCGACCAAATCCTTGACATCACGGAGGCCGTGAGGCAGTATTCTTACCTTAGTATTCCCATGAAGCCGACGTGCGGCAACGATTGTGCGGGCTTGTGCACCCGTTGCGGCGCGAACCTGAACGAGGCCGCGTGTTCCTGTGGGCCGCCCCCGACCGACCCGCGGTGGGACGCGCTGCTGAAGATGGTCTCGACCGGAGGCGACGACTGATCCGGACCGTTCCGGCGACCGGCTTTACGCCCACCCGCCGTCGCCTCGACGCCAATTCAGACCTGGAGATCCCCCAATGCCACCACTGCCAAAGAAGAAGCACTCGAGGAAACGCAAAGGCGGCCGCACGGCCCACTTCGGCCTGAGTCCCGTCACACTTTCGGATTGCCCTCAATGCCGATTGCCCAAACTTCCCCACCGGGCCTGCCCAAACTGCAATTATTACAACGGCCGGCAGGTGGCCGTGGCCGGCTAGTCGCCCGGCCCTGGGGGGCCGCGACCGAGCTCAGTCCCATCTGAGCAACGCAGGAGGCACACATGACACTGAGACTCAAGACAGACGCCAACGCGCCCAAGATTGGGTTTCTGTTTCCGGGCCAGGGCGCGCAGGCAGTCGGCATGGGCCGCGAGCTGTTCGACCGCTCGCCCGCCGCGCGCGAGGTTTTCCGGCAGGTGGACGATGCGCTGGAGCGGCCGCTCGCGGAGCTTATGTTCAACGGCCCCGAGGACGAGCTTCGCCAGACGGTCAACGCCCAGCCGGCCATCATGGCCGTAAGCCTGGCCTGCATGAGGGCGATGGAAGAGAAGTTCGGCAAGGAGCTCATGCCGCAGCCTGTGTTGATGGCGGGCCACAGCCTGGGCGAGTACACCGCCTTGGCCGTGGCGGGCGTGCTCGACGTGGCCGAAACCGCCCAGCTGGTGAGGACGCGGGGCCTGCTGATGCAGGAGGCCTGCGAGAGCAACCCGGGCACCATGGCAGCGGTGCTTGGCCTGGACGAGATGACTATCGAGGAGATAGCGAGGGAGACGGGCACATACGTCTCCAACATCAACACCGCCGAGCAGATCGTCATAAGCGGCGAGCGGATGGCGGTGGCCGTGGCGCTCGATCTCGCTAGCGCGCGCGGCGCGAAGAGGGTCGTGCCCCTCAGTGTAGGCGGCGCGTTCCACTCCGGCCTCATGAAACCGGCCCGCGCGGGGCTCATAGAGGCCATAGACAAGCTCAACTTCAAAGACCCGCAGGTGCCCATAGTGGCCAACTTCACGGGCAAGCCCCTCACCACGGCTGAGAGCGTGAAGCAGGAGCTCGCGGCGCAGATCTGCGGCTGCGTGCAGTGGAAGCGCACCGTCGACCACATGATAGGCTCGGGAATCGTGGACTTCCTCGAGATCGGCCCGGGCCGGGCGCTCGGCGGCATGATCAAGCGCATCAACAAGCGCGCCAACGTGTCGAGCGTGGGCGACATCGACTCCATACTGAAACTGCACGCCAACTAGCGGACCGCGGCCCGGGCGAGCCACACGGAGCGTATTGACAGAATCGTTGCCTGATCGATCAGTGTGCCATGTCGACTGACGCGCGCAGGGTACGCGACCGGCCCAGCGGCAGACGCATGGCGCGTCTGGCCGCACTGCAGGCGCTGTACGAGGCGAGCGCCGTCGCACACGACCCCTACGAGGCCTTCGCGAACGTTACCGCCGAGCTAGGCCTGACCAAGCAGGCTGAGGAGTATGCGCGGAGTCTCGTGCAGGGCGTGCTCCGCCACAAAGAGCAGATCGACGCGCCAATCGCCGAGCTGGCCCCGACGTGGCCCATTCACCAGATGGCGCTCGTGGACAGAAATATACTAAGCGTGGCGATTTATGAGATAATGTTTGGCGGTGAGACGCCCCCAAGAGTGGCCATAAACGAGGCGGTGGATCTGGCGAGGGCTTTCGGCTCCGACAACTCGCCCAAATTCGTTAATGGCGTGCTTGGCTCTCTGGTGGAAAGGGTGGGGGCCTGACACGCGCGGATCGCCCAGGCGCCGCTGGCGCCCACAGGCGGCCCGGGCGCACATCTCAAACCAGACTTTAGCTGCTTTCCAGCCTTGGAGGTGCCAAAATGGCAACAGTTCTCGAGCGCGTTCGGACGTTGGTCGCCGACAAGCTCGCCGTGGAGCTTGATGAAGTAGAACTCGGCTCTTCGTTCACAGAAGATCTCAACGCCGATTCCCTGGACCTGGTGGAGCTCATAATGGCGTTCGAGGAGGAGTTCAGCACCGACGGCAACCAGCTCGAGATTTCTGACGAGCAGGCCGAGCAGATAACCAACGTGCGGGAAGCGCTCGACTTTCTCAAAGAGCAGGGCGTGGAGGACGAGTAGGCCAGGCCGGCCTCGCTTGCCCGGCGCGAGCGCCGGAAGCCGCTTTTGTGTAGATTGAGGCCGTCGCGCCCCGGCCACGGGACGTATTCGCGGCCCCAGCGACAACTAACACGCGTGAGGTGCCGCGTTGGTCGACTCCGAGCAATTTCGACAGGCATGGGCCAGTTTCGCAACCGGCGTGTCGGTGGTGACGTCCATCGAACGCGATGGCGGCGTTCACGGCATGACGGCCCAGGGCATCTGCTCGGTTTCAATCGACCCCATGCTTGCGCTTGTGTGCGTGGGCCACAACCGCAACAGCCACGAGCACATTTCCGAGAGCCGCCGCTTCTGCATCAACATCCTCAACGTCGATCAGCAGGGTATAGCCGAGCATTTCGCGCTTCCCCCTGAGCGGCGCGACGCATCCCGCGATATTCCGCTAAGCTTCACCGAACGGGGAGCCGCAGTCATCGAAGACAGCCTGGCGAGCCTGGATTGCCGCGTGGTGGCCGATCACGTGGCCGGAGACCATACCATATTCGTGGGCGAGGTCGATGAGGTCAGGCTGAATGACAGCGGCCCGCCGCTGTTGTACTACAGGAGCGAGTTCGGGCGCCTGGCGTAACACGGCGGCCAGCCCTGATAGAGGGCCATGAGGTCGAGGCGGCGGTCGCCGCCGCATTTCCGGGGCGCGCTGTGCGAGGCATCCAACCCCCCTCAAGGCCGGGTTCGACTTCGAAGTGCGTCGCATTGACTTCCACGATGGCGAGTCCGTCGTCTTCCGCGGCCAGAGAAACCAGGTGTCGTCATACCTTGGCCGGATAGACTGGGGCCGAATACTCGCCGACGAGATAGAGTTCTACCGCCTGCTCCCCAACCTTCCGGTTCCCAGGCCAATCCACTTCGAGCGGAGTGAGGCCGCGCTGGGATTCCCGTACGCTTTCTTAACATAGCTGCCTGGAGTCCCACTGGACGACCTGCTTCCCCTCGCGTCCACATCGCAGCGCCGCAGTGCGGCGCAGGAGATGGGCGCGCTGCTGGGCACGATTCACCGCGTCCGCCTCGAGCACGTCGGGCGTCTCTCGCGGGAGTCGGCACCGTCCTGGGGCGGCTACTTCGGCCGTCGGATGCGCCGCCGCCTCGAGCCGCACGCGAAGGACGGCCTGATGTCGCACCGAGAAATTGGCGCTCTCGTGGAAAGAGCGGCTGCTATCGAGCTCGACCATCCCCGCCTGCTACACATGGACTTCAGGGCGGCGAATATGCTGGCGACGCTGGAGGGCAGCTCGCTCAGGATAACCGGCATCGTCAATGCGGCCAACTCGCTGGCCGGAGACCCCGCGTTCGATCTCGCGAGGGTCGACAAGGGCGTTGGTCTGGACGCCGACTTCCGGGCCGGCTACGAGGCCGTATTCGGAAGGGTGGAGCGAAACACCGAAGCCTACGCGCTGTGCCGGCTGGAGACGGCGGCGCTATCATCCCACGTCTACGAGGGGTCTCCGCAGGAGACGTTTCGGCGCGAGCGGTTCGAGGCGCTGAGGAAACGGCTGGCCTGAGGGCCGATCCTACGCGCGCTGGTACACCTGGATGCGGAACCGGCAGCTTTCCACGACGAAGAGCCTGCCCTCGTCGTCCACCTTCACGGCGGTGGGACCCCAGAAGAGCTTTTCCACGTTGGCCGACTCCTCGCGCGAGCTGCCTTGCGCTATTGGGCCCAGCTCGGGATCCATGTTCGACTGCTGCCGCTCGCGCAGCTCCTCGGTGTTGGCCTCGAAGTACTCGTGGCCCCACTTGGATATGCCGGACTCGCCCCGCAGCTTGGCAAGAAAGCCTCCGTCGGGGTCCAGCAACTGCACGCGCTCGTTGCCCCAGTCCGCCACGTACACGTTGCCGTCCGCGTCGGTGGTGACGCCCGCGGGCCGGTTGAACTGGCCGTCGGCGTCTCCCGGCGCGCCGTAGGTGGCCGTGTGGCTTCCGCCGGCGTCGAACCGCTGCACGCGGTCGTTGCGCCAGTCGGCCACGAGAACACCGCCGTCGGCGTCCACGTGGATACCCCAGGGCAGGTTGAACTCGCCGTCCGCGCGCCCCGGGCGGCCCCAGGACTCCAGGAAACGCCCCTCGCGGGTGTAGCGTTGCACGCGGCAGTTGAGGCTGTCGGTGACCAGCAGGTTGTCTTCGGCGTCGAAGGCGATGCCCGACGGCCGATTGAACTCGCCGTCCCCGCGGCCCCTGGCGCCCCACTTGTCCAGGTAGCGCCCGCGGGAGTCGAAGATAGTGATACGCTGCAGCGCCTCGTCGGACACGTACACGTTCCCGTCGCGGTCTATGGCGATCGACGAGGGCCACATCATCTGGCCGTCCTCAACGCCGCCGCTGCTGAACTCGCCCAGATACTGCTCGTCCACGGTGCAGATGGTGACGCGCTTGTAAGGCAACCGGGCCGAGACCTCCGGTCCGGCGCGGTTGAGCACGTACAACAGGCCCTCTTTGCCGAAGGCTATGTCGACGGGGTTGTTGAAGCCCCGCCCCAGCAGGGCGTACATGCCTATGGTGTGGCTGTAATTGTAGAGTTGGTCGGTGGTGAGCATGGCGCGCCTCCAAATCTCAGGCCATCTGGTATTCGCGAGTGGCGACGATGAGCTGCAGCAACGCCTTCACGCGCTCTGCCGATTCGCCGCCGCCGTTGGTGTCCGAAGCGTGCGCCACAAGCTGCTCCCGGGTGCGAGGCGAGACGTCCATGGGCCCCATAATCTCCAGGCAGCTATCCACGAGCTGCTCGGGCGTGAGGCCCGCCCCGCGCGCCTGGACGCGCTCGATGATGGACCTTACGCCCGGCTTCGTTTCGTCCGCGAACTGCTTGACGGCGAAGTTGACGCGATTGACGAGGCTCGCGGTGGTGACCCACTCGTGGCCGGTGTGCCAGCCCTCCACGCTGGGCGGGTCGACGAGCAGCTGGCCCATGTTGCCGGTCTCAAGCGCGAGCTGAATGTCCTCCACCTCGGGGAAGGCGAAGCCGCCGGACTGCCGCGCTGCGCCTACGACCATCTCCGCCGGGCTCTTCACCTTGGCGAACTGGGCGCTCTTGAAGAAGTCGGAGTTGAACAGCGTGCGGAGCATGGCGCGAATGTCGCCGCCGCTCTCGAAGTAGCAGTCTACCAGCGTGCCTATCGCGTCAGGGTCTCGCGGGGGCACGGTGTCCCACGCGGGCACCTGCGGCTCGTCGGCGACGAAGTAGTTGTACAGGTGCCGCGAGATGAAGCGGGCGGTCGCCGGCTGCTCGCAGATGATGTCGATGACGTCCTCGCCGTCGAACGCGCCCTGCCGGCCCAGGAACGTCTTTTCGCCGTCGTCATGGTCGTCGTCGCGGTACTCGTACTGCCAGTCCAGGCGGCCGTAGGGCCAGACCGAGTCCTGCGCCGTGCGCACGGTGTGATGGGCGGCGTTGCGGATTGTCCAGCCGGTGAAGGCCCTCGAGCACTGCCGCACGTCGTCCTCAGTGTAGTTGCCTACGCCCATCGAGAACAGCTCCAGGATCTCCCTGCCGTAGTTCTCGTTCACGGCGCCCTTGTGGTTGTCCTTGTTGTCGAGCCAGAAGATCATCGCTGGGTCTCTGGAAAGCTCGATTAGCAGGTCCCGGAACCGGCCCAGGCCGTGCCTGCGGAACATCTCGATCTGGTTGAGAATCGCCTTGGGCTGGTTGAGCTTGGTGTATCCGGTGGCGAATATGCCGTGCCAGAAGAGAGCGAGCTTCTCCTCGAGCGGGCGGCGCGTGTTGACCATCCGGTACACGAGGTACGCCTGGCAGCTGTCCACGATGAGCAGGCCGTTCTGGTCGACGTGGTAGCGCCGGATGAGGTCCTCGTCCTCGAGGGCGGACGGCATGTTCTCGGGATGCAGCAGCTCCTCGACGGCCGCCTCGTATCCAATGGCGGCGTAGCGTTCCAGCTCGTCGTGGGTCGCGCCAAAGCCGGCGCGGCGCAAAAGGTGTGGTAGCAACGCGATGTCTTGATTTTGCATGGCGGGGACCCTCCTTACTGTGGTTGCCGTGTGCGAAACGAGGGGACTATGGGGACATTATATTGCGGCATGGGCATTTGCTCAAGTCGAGTAGCGGGCATAACGCGGCGCGGACGGGCGGCGCACGGGCAGCAGGTGGTATAATTGTGTCGATGAGACGATTCCACTCCTACTTCCTGGTGGTGTCGCTGTCGGCGCTGCTGGTACTGTCCTCCGTCGGGCCGCTGTTCGACCATCACTACGTGGAGCGCGACCCCACACACACTCACCTCGGGGCCGCGCGGCCTCACGTTCACGACTACACCGCCCCGGACGCGCACGACCACGCCCGCCCGCTGGCGCCGGACGCCCCGCGCGGCGTGGTGGCGCTGCTGGACCGCGACGCGGGCTTTGCGGGCGTTACGAACGTTGTGACGGACCGTGATGGCGCGACGGCGTTCGTGTATTTCGAGCCCTCCTCCCTTTTCAACCTGCCGATTCCCCCCACGGCGCGGCTGCGCTCCGAAGAGACGCCTCCGCCCGACAAGCCTCCGCGGGTGCTCTCCTAGTCGCCTCTGCATCCCGGCGATGCGCGCGCGGGCCGCGCAAGGAGGCCTCCAGAGCCTTTCTTGCGGGTCTACGCTACGGAAAAGGAATCGAACCTGGCGAGCCCACGCTCCGGCGGGCGCTCCGACTTGCGACGAAAGGGTAGATTCCCCATCCCGCTTTTGAGAGTCCCGTTGACTTTGCGGCTGGAACGGCGGCCTGGAGTGAGTCCGCCCAGTCCGGCGCAAGCGAGTGAGAAGCGAGTTCTCATGTGGTTAGACCCAAAACGCAGGCTCCTGGCAGTGTGGCTTATCACGGCCGCGGCGATGCTCGCCGTGCCGCTCGCGACGGCGCACGCCAACGGGCGAGTGATCCGGTTCGAGAGCTACACCGCCGGCCCGTACCGGCTGGCGGTCGGCACCATCCCGGATAACCCGGTCGTCGGAAACCTGCACGTCACGATGACGATTACGGCCGGGGGCGACGAGCAGCCGGTCCTGGACGCCGAGGTCAGCGTGACCGGTGCCGGCCCGGAGTCCGACGCGGTCGAGATAGGGCCGCTGCGGGCGGAGCACAACGCCGACGATCCCGCCTTCTACGACATCAACACTTTCGTGGACAGTCAGGGCGAGTGGCAGTTCACCGTTTCGGTGAGCGGA
The DNA here is from genome assembly GCA_965262385.1 of Dehalococcoidia bacterium. GTDB lineage: Bacteria > Chloroflexota > Dehalococcoidia > Lucifugimonadales > CATOSD01 > CATOSD01. Next base: position 2,426,896 of record CBDHFB010000016.1, read on the forward strand.
CCGCACGGCGAGGGCGAGGCGCGGTTCCCCATTGAGGTGAGAACGCAGAGCCCGCTCATCGGAATCGTCACCATAGTGGCGTTGGTGGCCTTTCTGGCCGCTCTGGGATTTTCGCTGCGCGCATTTCTCCGCGAGAGGAGCAGGGGCAGAAGACGATCGTAACCCGATGAGTCAACGGGGGCATGGCCCCCGTGCCCAATGCGGGCCGGCTCTCGCCGGCCGACTCGACAAGGAGAACAATCTTGCTTAACAACAGTATCAGATCGGCCCTGTGGCCGTTGCCGGCGCTCGCCGTCGCGCTGGCCCTGGCCGCGTGTGGCGGCGGAGACCCGGAATCGCTGCAATTCGGACTGGCTATAAACGAAAGACGGCTTGCCGTCAACGAAGGCGAGCTCGTCGCCAAGCAGGGCGACGAGATAACATTCGTGCTGGACACCGATGAAGGCGGCACGTTCCACCTGCACGGCTACGACATCGAGCGTGAACTCGTCAAGCACGAGACGGCTACGATGAAATTCACGGCCAACGCCACCGGCAGGTTCAGCATCACCTTCCACCCGGGCGCGGACGGCAGCCAAGGCTCCCACTCGCACGCCACCGAGCACGGCGTGATGTTCGAGTCCGGCACGTTGCAGCAAGGCGACAGCTTCACCTACCACGTGATGGACGGCATGGACGGGCAGATGATCCCGTACCACAACCACATGAACCACGAGATGACCGCATCGCTGATGGTCAGCGCGGAAGCCGAGAATTCGGGACAGGCCGAGGTCACAATCCGGGAGGACGGCTCGTTCTCACCTGCCATGCTGAGCGTGCGACCGGGCACGATGATAATGTGGACGAACACCGCGGAGCAACGCCAGCGCGTCGCGAGCGGCGATCCGCCCGCCGTGACGGCCGAGGCGGACAGCGAGGGCGAGGAGGTGTCGCTCGGCGTGCTGGAGGTGCGCCCCCGGTAGGCGCACGCGGCGCGCCGCGGGACGCACACGCAGGGGCGGTTATCGAACCGCCCTCGGTGCTCCGGGAGGAGACAGGAAACCGCCAATGCAATTTCGCAACATCGCCGCGGCGGCGTTCGCCGCCGCGCTGGGGCTGGTCGGCATGGCCGCCACGGCTCGCGCGCACGCCTTCGGCGAGCGTTACGACCTTCCGATACCCCTCAGCTACTTCCTGGTCGGCGGCGCGGTCACTGTCGCCCTGTCCTTCGTCGTCATCGGGCTGTTCGTGCGGCGCGGCGAGGGCGAGCGCGGTTATCCCCGCCTGAACCTGCTGGCGGTCCGCGGGCTTGGCGCCGCGCTCGCCGGCCCGGTCACGCTTTCCGGCCTGCGGCTGCTGTCCGTGGCCGTGTTCGGCCTGGTGCTTGCCACGTGCTTCTTCGGCGTCGGGCGCCCGCTGGAGGTGCTCGCGCCCACCTTCGTCTGGATAGTGTGGTGGGTCGGCATGGGCTACGTGTCGGCGCTGTTCGGCAACCTGTGGATGCTGGTGAACCCGTGGAAGATAACCTACGAGTGGGCCGAGCGCCTGCTTGGCTGGGACGGTCGCGGGCTGTTCGTGTACCCCGAGCGGCTGAACGTGTGGCCCGCCGCAGCGCTGTTGCTCGCGTTCGCGTGGCTGGAGAACGTGTACGCGAGCGCGACGCTGCCCGGGAGCCTGGGGCAGCTTATCATCGCCTACTCGCTGGTGACCTGGATGGGCATGGCGGCGTTCGGCAAGCACACCTGGCTGAGCCGCGGCGAGGTGTTCAGCGTGCTGTTCGGCATTTTCGCCCGCTTCTCGCCAACGGAGGTGAAGGCCGCCGATCGCCGCGCCTGTTCGCGGTGCAGGTGGGCGTGCGGGCCGGATTGCGTGGACTGCTACGAGTGCTTCGAGCGCGCGGACCGGTCGCGGCGCGAGTTCAATCTGCGCCCATGGGCCGTGGGCCTGGCCAACCCGCACCGCGCCAGCATGAGCCTGACAGCTTTCGTGCTGCTGGCGCTGGCGATTGTGTCGTTCGACGGCCTGCAGGAGACGCCGGCCTGGGTCAGCGTCCAGACCGCGGTGTACGACGAGGTGTCGGTGCTCGGCCCCAACGTGGTCGGCACCATCGACACACTGGGGCTGCTGGTCGTGCCGGCGCTGTTCGTGGTCGTCTACGCGGTGTTCTCGTGGGCGGTCGCCCGGCTGTCCGGCGACCCGGAGGGCGTCGCGGGCGTGGCGAAGGGGTACGTGCTGACGCTGGTGCCCATCGCGCTGGCCTACAACCTGGCGCACTACCTGTCGCTGCTGCTGATTTCCGGCCAGACGGTGATACCGCTGCTTTCGGACCCGTTCGGCCACGGCTGGGACCTGCTGGGCACCGCCGACTACAGGGTGAACATAGCCATAATCAACGCGCGGGTGGCGTGGTACGTGTCCGTGGCGGCGATAGTGGCGGGGCACGTGGTGTCGGTGTACCTGGCGCACCTGGTGTCGATGCGCAGGGTGGCGCACCGGGGACGCGCGCTGCGTGGGCAGCTTCCCATGCTGCTGCTGATGGTGCTGTACACGGCCACCAGCCTGTGGATCATCGCGCAGCCCATCGTGGAGGAGTAGAGTTTCCTTAGAACAGGTTTCTCAGCCTTCGCTGTATGGCCATGTGCGAGACGGAGAGGATGATGGCTCCGAAGAGCACAAACAGGACCGTCGACAGGGCCCATCTACCGACGACAAGTCCAAGGGCCGTGCCTGCGGCGGGAGGGTGTTCGGTCTTGGTTGTGACCATGAGAAAGATGCTCAGGCCGACCGCTGTCACAGCCATGAGGTCGCCGGCCAAGTGAGACCCGGAAGCCTGCTCTCCGAACACCGGAACGAGATGGAGCATGGAGAGCACGGTGCTTACAATCACCGCGACCACGTGGCCGCCCACAACTCTCCTGGGAGCCGATGCCTGGCTGTGGGGCATTACGAAGACAATGAAGGCAGTGGACGCAATCGCGACGACGATGGCGGCTTGAAGGACCACGTCGACGACTAGCATAATGATCAGGAGTGACAATGCGGACAACCCGCATTGGACGAGTTAGTTCCTCAAGCGGTGCCTGAGTCTTCTTCGGAACATGCGGCCCTCGAGTGCAAAACGACGCAGCAACCGCGATGCATTTGGTCTGTTCATCATCAGATGGTCTGCGCCCTCTCACTACATGCGGAAACGCCGCCGTGCAACCTACTATCCAACAGCCCACTGGCACGACTGTACCACCACTTCCGTAACGCCACGCTGCTCGTCCTCGTCCCGCGCCTGACATCGCCGCGGGGCGTGTGCTATACTCCCTGTTACGAATTACAGGTCTCAAGGAGAGTGTTTTGACGCACGTAGTGATCCGCGATGGAGAAGATCCGGAGGCCCTGCTAAAGAGGTTCCAGACCGGGATGCAGCGCTCGGGCATACTGCGGGAACTCAGGAACCGGCGATTCTTCCGTTCGAAGGGCGAGCAGGGCCGCCTGGACCGCGCCCGCAGCCTGCGACGGCAACGCCGCCGCCGCAACCGCTAGCCGCTCCCGCGGTCGGATCGCCCCCCTACGTGGACGCCCGGCGGCGCTCGTCCGCCGTCAGCGCCTCTATCTGACGCACCGCAACGTCCAGCCGGTCGCGCCTGTTCACCACAATGTGGTCGAATCGCGCGGCGGCTTCCATCTCGGCCTCGGCCTCCCTCAGCCTCCGCCTCATCGCATCTTCCGCCTCGGTGCCCCTTGACGTGAGACGCCGGGCCAGCTCTTCCATGCTCGGCGGAGCGAGAAACACCAAGACCGCCTCCGGGTCCAGGCCGCGTATCGTCTTCGCGCCCTGCACGTCCACCTTCACCAAGACGTCCCGCCCTTCGGACAGAGCGCGGTCCACCTGCGCCCTGGGTACGCCGTACAGGTTGCCGTAGACCTCGGCCCACTCCAGCAGTTCGCCATGGGCTATCATGCGCTCGAACTCGGCGCGCGCGACGAAGTGGTAGTGCTCGCCCTCGCGTTCGCCCTCTCGCATGGGGCGCGTGGTGGCGGTGACGGCGAAGTGGTAGGGACTTCCAAGCCGCTTCATGCGCTCCAGGACGGCGTCTTTGCCGACGCCCGACGGGCCGGACAGCACCACCAACAGAGGGCGGTCGCCGAAGGGCGGAGCGGCGCTCAAGACCGGTTAAGCTCGAGCAGCGTGTCCCAGAAGGCGGGGTAGGAGACCGAGGCCGCTTCGGCGCCGGTGACGACGGTCTCGCCACGCGCCAGCAGCCCGGCGACGGCCATGGTCATCGCGATGCGGTGGTCGCCGTAGCTGTCGCACTCGGCGCCATTCAGGGCCGCGCCGCCGGTTATCGCCATGCCGTCCGGGCGCTCCTCCACCCGCGCGCCAAGCCGCGTCAATCCGTCCACGGTGGCGCGGATGCGGTCTGACTCCTTCACGCGCAGCTCGACGGCGTCCTCGATGATAGTCGTGCCTTCGGCGAAGCACGCCGCGAGCGCGAGGACCGGCAGCTCGTCGATCACCCTGGGGATCACGTCGCCGGCAATCCTGACGCCCCGTAGGCTGCCGGACTCGACGACCAGGTCGGCCAGCGGTTCGCCCGCCTCTTCCCTCACGTTTTCCACGCGCACGCCCGCGCCCATTTCGTCGAGCACGTTGAGCACGCCAGTCCGCGAAGGGTTGAAGCCCACGCCTTTCACGCGGACGCGGGCGTTGGGGTGGCAGACGCCGGCGACGAGCCAGAAGGCGGCGCCGCTGATGTCGGCGGGCACGCTAACGTCCATCGCCGTCAACTCGGAGGCGCGCACTCCCACGCTCAGGCCGTCGGCCCAGGTTGTCGCGCCCATCGCCGTAATCATGCGCTCGGTGTGGTCGCGGGAGGCGGCCGGCTGCCGCAGCACAGTCTCGCCCTCGGCGTGAAGCCCCGCGATGAGCAGGCAGGACTTGAGCTGGGCGCTGGCGACGGGCATTTCGTAGTCGATGCCTCGCAGCTCGCCGCCCCTAATTGCGAGCGGCGCCAGCGAGTCGTCTTGGCGGCCCATCACCTGCGCGCCCATCTGCTTGAGCGGCGTCACGATGCGGCCCATGGGGCGGTTTCTCAGCGAACGGTCGCCCGAAATTATGCTGAGGAAGGGCTGTGCGGCGAGAAGTCCCGACACGAGCCGCATGGTGGTGCCGCTGTTGCCCGCGTTGAGCGGAGCGTCGGGCTCGCGCAGGCCGTGCTTGCCCCGTCCGCGCACCTCGAAGCACTCGGGCGCGCCGGACACCGGGCAGTTGGCGTGTCGCCGAATCCGCACGCCCAGGCCCCGCAGGCAGCGCAGCATCGAAACACGGTCGTCTCCGACGCAGAAGTTGGAGACGTGGGCGGTGCCGTCGGCGATGGAGTTGAGCAGCGCGGCGCGGTGCGAGATGGACTTGTCGCCCGGCGGGACGACCTCTCCCTCTATGCGCTGCGGCGGTTTGATGCGTTGGTTCACTGGTTGGCCTGTATGACGACGCGGCCGCCGTTCTGTACGTCGATGTTGAGATTGTGTCCTCGGAGCAGGGACATGCCAATGAGCGGGATGGAGACCGACTCGTAGGCGGCAATCTGCCTTGGCCGCCCATCCCAGATCACCGTGACGCGGTAGGCGCTGAAGGTTACTTGACTGCCGTCTGCCAACAACACATGGGCAGTGCCGGCGGGGGGAAGCCCCAACTCCGTGACAATCGTCGGCGGCAATGTCAGGTATTCGGTGTAGCCGGTGTCAATCACGGCCTCCACTTCCCTCGATTCTCCTGCCAGGCCGTTCACAGTGAGCGTTATCACTGCTTGGCGCCTGGCATTCACAACCCCCACTATCAATCTGTTCTCCGCGGGAGGCCGCCCCCGATACTGGAGACTGCCAGGTACCCGACGCGCTCGAACAGGACGTTGACAACTTCTGGGCGCTTTGCTTGCAGGTTCTCTCTGGCGGGAATCAGGTCATCACCTATGGCCCAGTTTCCGCTGTCCACGTCGATTGCGACAATCTCGCCGACGTGGTCTGCTTCTACCTGGTGGCGAATATCTCGTTCGTAAATCTGTCTGCCGAGGCGGGCCGTCTCTTCTTTGGGCCGGCGCTCAGTCGGTTTGGATTCACCGCCGAGGCTATTCGTCGTGGCTTTCGTGTCCATTGTGTTCACCCCTCGATGCGGTCCGCCGATTTGATATGCTGGTTCATTGGTTGGCCTGTATGGCGACGCGGCCGCCGCTCTGCACGTCGATGTTGAGATTGTGTCCTTGGAGCAAGGCCATGCCGACGAGCGGGATTGAGTTCGACTCGTAGGCGTTTACGTCCATTGGGTCGCCGTCCCATAGCACGGTGACCGCGTAGAGGTTGAAGAGTACTTCACTACCGTCGGCCAAGGATGCCCGCATAAAGCCAACGAAAGGAAGGCCCAACTCTGTCACGACCGTCGGAGGCAGCGTCAGGTATTCACTGTAGCCGGTGTCAATGACGGCGTCCATTTCCCGCGTTTGACCTGTCGGACCATCTAAAGCCAGGCGTATCACGGCTTCGTTCCTGGCGTTCACAACCCCTTCTATCAATCTGTCCTCCGCCGCAACCCGCCCCCCATGCTGGCAGCCGTGTGGTATCCGACCCGCTCAAACAGAACATTGACTGCTTCTGGGCGTTTCGCCCGCAGGCTCTCTCTCGCTTCCATAGTTTCGTGGCCCATGGCCCAACTTCCGCTGTCCACGTCGATCGCGACTATCTCGCCGACGTGGTCTGCTTCTACCTGGTGGCGAATATCTCGTTCGTAAATCTGTCTGCCGAGGCGGGCCGTCTCTTCTTTGGGCCGGCGCTCAGTCGGTTTGGATTCACCGCCGGGGCTACGCTTTGTCGTGCTCGAGTCCATCGTGTCTACCCCTTGATATGTTCTTCAGCCCTGGTGTTTTGATTCACGAAATTGCCTGTATGGCGACGCGCCCGCCGGATTCTACGTCGATGTTCAGGTTGTGTCCTCGGAGCAGGGCCATGCCCACGAGCGGGGTTGAGTGCGACTCGTATGCGGCGTTTGCGACCCCCTCTATCAATCTGTTCTGCGACGAAGGCCGCCCCCCATGCTGTGAGCCGCCCAATAGCCTACCCGTTCGAACAGGACGTCGACGGCTTGCGGGCGCTTGGTCCGCAGTAGCGTCCTTGCGGCGAGTTCGTCCTCGCCCATGGCCCAGCTTCCGCTGTCCACGTCGATCGCGACTATCTCGCCGACGTGGTCGGCTTCCACCTGGTGGCGAATGTCTCGTTCGTAGATCTCTTTGCCGAGGCGGACGGTTTCCTCGCTGGAGAGGCGCTCGGTCGGTTTGGCTCCGCCGCCGGGGCTATTCGTCGCCGCTTTCGTATCCATAGTGGGTCCCCTTGCATAGAGCTTTCTGCTGATTGTGGCAGGACACCACATCCTGGAGAATCGGCCATCGATCACCGTGGCTGTCACGATGGGGGGGCCGAACACCAATACTGGACTGCCCCTCCTGACCCTAGGTGCGGCGGAAGTAGGTCCACGGACTGCGGTTTTTATCCTCGCCGCGGGTAATCTGCTGGTAGCGCCGCAGAAGCGTCTCACCCAGGAACACTGTAGCCATGGACTCGCTGGCGCTGGGCACCTTAGTTGAGTCGTCCTCCACCACCGCATCGGCCTCCCACTTGGCGCGCGCCTCCCACGCCTTGATGAAGGTGTCGAGCAGGTTGTCGCTACGCTCAGTAATCTGGTTGCGGTACGCGTACAGTTCGGTGATCATCTGGTCGATCCAGTGCACCACGTCGTCGGGGTTGGCGAGGCAGGCGGACTCGATGTCCTGCGGGTCGGTGGCGGCGAGCTGAGACACGAGGTTGAACTCGCTGGCGGCCAGGCGGTGCATGTCGCGCCAGCCCTCGCTGCCGGAGGTGGCGGTGACGAAAGCTGACGACAGCAGCATGGGCAGATAGTTCATAGCGATGGCGTAGCTGTCGTGCTCCTGGGCGCCCATGAACAGCGGCTTTGCGCCCAGGGTCTCGGCCATGTTGACGACGGTCCTGATAGAGGTCTGGTTGGACGCGTCGGAGGCCACGATGCAATAGTCGGCGCCTTCGAACAGCGTCGCGCTGGCCTCCTCGAGGGCGACGGCGGAGGACTTGAGCAGCGGATGGCCGCCTACGTAGCTCACGCCCTCGGGCAGGTACTCTCCGGCCCACTGGATGACCAGCGACTTCGAGGTGCCCAAGTCGGTGACGACGCAGCCCTCGCTGGCGCGCTGGCCTATGACCTCAAGAAGCTCCTTGGTCTCGGTGATCGAGGTGTCCAGGATGATGAGGCTGGCGCCCTCGACCGCCGAGGCGAGGCCGCCGATCACGCGATCGATCGCGCCCATCTTGTCGGCGGCGTTCAGCACGCGCCGCTCCCTGCCCGACCCTACTATCTCGGTATTCGACAGCCTGGCTTTCTTGAGGCCCAGGCCAATGGAGGCGCCGAAGGCCCCGAAGCCTATGATAGCTATGCGTTCCAAGTTGTTACCTCCGTTCGAACCCGGCATCCCAAGTGCGGAACGCCAGTTTCATAACAGTTTACCACGCCGCTTGTCCACCCAACGCGATGAAGCCGAGTGCTTTCATCAGAGGCTCCACTATCCTCTGTAACACGGAAGGCCCCGGAATCCAGCCGCCTATGAATACCACACCGAGAAGTATGAAAATGCCGAATGGCTCAAGCCTGGCGAATTGGTTGGCGGCGGCTCGGGGCAGGACTCCCAGCGCGACCCTGAATCCGTCCAGCGGCGCGATGGGCAGCAGGTTGAAGGCGGCCAACAGCAGGTTCCAGCGGACAACCTCGGAGATTACGGTGCTCAGCATGGGGTCGCCGACGACTGGCGCGCTAAGGCCGCCCGGCAGAGTGAGCGCGGCGATTCTGGAGACCTGGAACACGAGCGCCGCAATCACCACGTTGGCGAAGGGTCCGGCGAGCGCCACCGCCGCCATGCCCGCGCGCGCGCCGACACGCAAGCGACCCGCATCTACCGGCACGGGCTTCCCCCATCCGAATCCGACCAGGAGCAGCATCAGCGCGCCGAGCCACTCGAAGTGAGAGAGCGGGTTGAGGGTAAGGCGACCGAGCCGGCGGGAAGTCTGGTCGCCCAGCCTGGTCGCGACGAGCGAGTGGCTGAACTCGTGGAACGTTACGGCAACGACGAGCGACGCGCAAGTAGCGGCGAACAGGAAGATCGCTAGAGCCGGGTCGTCTAAGAATAGACTAAAGTAGCGGGCTAGCAAGTAGGTTCACGGAAATGGGCGAAGGCCGTAGGCACGGCGGCGCGGGCCACTATGGAGGCGGACGCCGCGTAAGTCCGGAACGCCCAAGGGCCAAACGCGACGGCGGGACGCCATGCGCCCCGCCTAATTGAATCCGAGTTGGGTGAGAGGGAGTCCGCCTAGTGGCCTCCGCAGGCTCCTCCGCAACCGCCGCCTCCGCAAGCGCAGCCGCCGCCTCCTCCACCGCATCCACAACCTCCGCCTCCACCGCCGCAACCGCAGCCGCCCATGGAGTTGGGGTTGCTGATGACGAAGCCGCTGCGCATCAGGCTGTCTACGTAGTCTATCTGGGCGCCCTCGATAAGGGGAGCGCTGTCAGAGTCGATCAGCACTTGCACGGTCTCGGTGTCGATCACGAAGTCGCCGTCTTTGACTTCCTTCTCCAGGCCGAGCATGTACTGCATTCCGCCTTGTTCGCCAGGCACAACCATTACGCGCAGCAGCGAGCCAACCTCGCCCTGTTCCTTGATGATGTCGTCGAGCTTTTGTGCCGCGGCCGAGGTAACTTCGATGAGCTGAGTGGTTGCCAAGTCGTATACCTCCGTGCGCAGGTCGTGCGCGGTACGTCTGGTTCGCGTTCAGGTGGGGCAATGCTATCATGGGGTGCGAAAGCAGTCAAGGAACGCGCGTGCCGCGGGCGGGGACGTGTGGAGGGGGAATCCGGTCGGCGTGAGCGTTTTTCTGTCGCGGCGCTGTCCAGCCGGCAGTATCTCGACTCCGTAGCGCAGTTCGGCCTCACTGACAGTCGAGATGTAGAGATCTGTAGTCGGCTGTTGGGCAAACCACATTACCACGCTGTGGTCGGGACTGGGCCGCATCAGTTCAGAGACTACGTTGGTGTCCAGGACTATCATCTCGGAGGAGTCAGCGTAAGTCGGGGGCTTCGCGCATCGGATCACGAGACGGCAGTTCCAATTCGACGCCGCCGTAGGGTGCGAACCGGGCGCGAATCGTGTCTGCCAAGTCTTTGTCTCTCGTGGCTTCCTGGAGTAGCGCCGCTCTCAAAATGACCCGTGCTTCCTGCTCCATAGATCTGCCGTTCTCGGCTGCCCGGATGCGCAGGCGCCGTTTCAGCCCTTCATCCAGGTTTCGCACGGTGATACTAGCCATGAATCGACCTCCGCAGGCATTGATGAAATATCCTAACGTGATTGCGATGCAATCGTATATAGTCGCATTCCCGGTGGACGTTCACAGCGTGTCGGCCACCCGCTCTCGGGGAACCTCGAGCCTGTCACAGATTGCCAGGTGCGCCCAAAACCGTCTCCCTCGCGAACAGCCTGCCCCCGCGCCCAACTCTGAACCTACGGCCATCGCCTTGCGTTCGCCATATGGCTTAGCCAATGTCCCTCCGGACGCCCCAACGCTCACTCCGGCCGCACACTAGCGCCCACACCCGACCCATTCGCGCCCACGTACCCCGAAAAAAGCGTCACTCTCGCGCGTCACCCGTCCCCAGCCCAGCCCCATCCAATCCCGCTGACGTCCCATCTCTTCCCCACGCCTGCGCCATCTCTCCCCACCAATCCGCCCCGATCCCGCAATTTCGCCACCCCTCTTGAAAGATAAGCACAAACGTGCTACCCTCGCTCACGCGAGGAACCGGCCCCGCGGCCCGGAAACCCTACCCTCAAACGGGGTAAGGCCCCAGGCATCCGTAGGGGCGTCCCTTGTGGGCGCCCTGTGGCAGTGAAGACACGGCTGAGTGACCCTGTCCTCCTCTGCCACGCGGCGCCACTTTTGTGTCCCAACAACCCGCGCCGGCATTACAGATTCGCGCGGGACCGGCGACACCCTCAGCTAGGAGGCGCACAGAATGTCGCAGAAACGAACAGATTTCGCTTTCCCGCGAAGCCTGTCCCCGTGGAAGCATGCCCTGAGCTTGCCGAATGGGCGGGGAGCGGGAACAACGGTGTTGGGGGCGCCAAGTAATCTGAAACAGGCTCGGGGCACCCGCGCGGCATTGACGGCTCGGTGGCGCATCGCTACCATTGTGGCGAGCGGCCTTGCGCTGGGTGCGCCGCACTCCAGCCACGGCTTCGCACCCGAGAACCGGAGGGCACCCCGTGAGCGACGACGTTGTCAGGTGGCCCCGCGTTAGAGAGATTCTCGAAGCGGTCATGGAGCGTTGGGAACGCCGGGAAGGCCGCAAGGGGATGCTGGGCATACACGACTACCACTGGGACAGCCCCGAACACCTGGCCAACGACGAGTCCATGGGCAAAGTGTTCATTGAGCACGGCGTGCCGGGCGAAGAGACCAACCTCGTGACTTCCCTCAGACGCGGCTTCGGCACCATACCCCGTATGCCCATGAGCGGGCCGTTCGTCAAGGAGGATCAGATTCAGGAGGTGGTGCGCTGGATCGACTCCGGGATGCCTGAGTAGGAGACGCCCGCCATGACCGACAGGCCCTCCACGTCCGTTGAGCTGAGTTGGCAGGGCGGCTACAAGTTCTCATCGTCGGACGCCCATGGGCACTCGGTGACGGTGGACGCGCCCATGAACGACGGCGACGAATTCGAAGGCATGATGCCCGGGGGCTTGCTGCTCACGAGCCTCGCGGGCTGCAGCGCGATAGACGTGGTTAACATCCTGCGCCGCCAGCGCCAGAATGTCACCTCCCTGGAGATCAGCGTGCGCGGATACCAGCAGCCCGACCCGCCTTGGACCTACGAGAACATCGAGCTGCGCTACGTGGTCAAGGGCACGGGCATCAAGAGGCCGCTGGTAGAACGGGCCATCAAGCTGTCGGAGGAGAAGTACTGCTCGGTAGGCGCGACGCTCTCGGGGCGCTGCGAGATAACGAGCACCTACGAGATTGTTGAGGATGGCGCCTGACATCCGGGCGCGGCGAATCCTCCCCCCGCCGGTGGGCACGCGATTGATCACCATCTACTACCAGGGCCACGCGCAGACGTTGGACATAGTGCGCGGCGTGGCGTCGGGCCACCGCGACGCGGAGCTATCCGACTATGGCCGGGAGCAGGCCGCCACGGACTACCGCGCGGCCTACGAGGGCGTGGAGTTCGATGCGGCCTACACCTCCGACACCCGACGCGCCTACGACACCGCCAGGCTCATGCTGAACGGCCGGCCGGTCGGCATCACGCGGGACGCGCGGCTGAGGGAGTGCGACTACGGCGACATGACGGGCGGACCGCGCGCCGACGTGGAGTTGCTGCGATCCAGCCACCTGCGCAAGCCGTTCCCGAACGGCGAGAGCTACGACCAGGTGCTGCGCCGTATGAGGCTGTTCGTGGACCACGTAGCGCGCGCCGAACGGGGCAAGACGCTGCTGGTGGTGGGACATTTCGCCACTTACCTGGGGCTGGAACACATAGTGAATGGCGTGCCGGTGAAGGCCGCGCTGGAGTCGAGGTCCCACTCCAGCGGCGTGTACACGCTGAGGGATTAGCGTCAGATGGCGCGCGACCCGTGAGTATGGTGTCGTGGGCCGCAGCAAGGAAGAAATTTCGCTACAAGGAGGCCGAACGTGACCGACCTGACCAGGGAACAGCTCGAGGCGATAGGGCTCATACCGTCCTGCGCCATCGCCAACGCAATCGAGACCTTCGACATTCAGGACCGTGACGAGGGTTTCATGCTTCCACAGGTGCGAAGCATCTTCCCCGACCTGGGTAACATGATCGGCTACGCCGTCACGGGCGTCATCACCGCGAGCTCGCCGCCCAGTCCGCACATGCGCATCGCCCGCTCGGAGTGGGTGGACTACGTGCTCTCCATTCCCGAGCCGCGGGTGATAGTGCTGCACGACCTCGACTACCCCGACGTTATAGGCTCGTACTGGGGCGAGGTGCAGAGCAACGTTCACAAGGCGCTGGGCTGCGTGGGCACCGTCACGGACGGCGGCGTGCGCGACCTCGACGAGATGCGCGACCTCGGCTTCTTCGCCTTCGCGAGCGAGGTGCTCGTATCCCACGCCTACGTCCACCTGGTCGAGTACGACGTGCCCGTGCAGGTCGGCGGGCTCACCGTGGAACCCGGCGACATCGTGATGGGAGACCAGCACGGCGTGCTCACCATCCCCCCCGAAATCGCGGCCGACATCACCGGCGCGGTCGGGGACGTCGAAAAGGACGAGCGCGTAATCATAGACTACTGCCAGTCGCCGGACTTCACCGCAGAGGGCCTGAAGGAGCTGCTGGCGGGGCGCTACTAGCGCTGGGGCGCAGGCCCCTCTCACTGAGGGAAAAGATTGAGGTAAAGAGCCATGTCCGACAACTACAAGGTAGTGTTCATTACAGGGTTTCCCCAGGAGGCGATCGACGCGGTGCTCACGTACCAGCCAGAGGGGTTCTCTACGACGGTGCTGAGGAGCCGCGAGACTTCCGAGGAGGAACAGGTCGAGGCGCTGCGTGATGCTGACTTCTTGATTCTGTACGGCGGCAGACCCAGCGAGAATGCATTCCGGGCCGCCACGCGACTGCGGTTGGTGCAGCTTCTGTCCGCGGGCTACGACGCCATGGACCTGGACCTGCTGAGCGAGCTGGAGATTCCGTGCGCCAACAACGGCGGCGCCAATTCATGGTCGGTAGCCGACCACGCCGTGCTGCTGATGCTGTCGGTTTACAAGCTGCTGCCTCAGACCTACAACTCTGTGCGCGAGGCGCGCTGGCGCGGCCCGATCAACACGATTAACACGTTCGAAATGGCAAACAAGATGGTGGGCATAATCGGCCTGGGCAACATCGGGCGGCGCGTGGCCCAGCGCGTCCAGGGCTTCGACGCGAAGGTGCAGTACTACGACAAGTACCCGCTTCCGCCGGAGCGCGAGCGCGAGCTTAACGTCTCGCGTGTCTCCCTGGACGAGTTGTTTCGCACATCGGACATTCTCACCTGCCACACCAACCTGACGTCCGAGACGTACCATGTCGTCAACCGTGAGCGGCTTGCCCTGATGAAGCCGAACGCGGTCGTCATCAACACCAGCCGGGGCCCGGTGGTCGACGAGCCGGCGCTGATCGAGGCGTTACAGGAGGGCCGCATAGCCGGCGCCGGTCTGGACGTGTTCGAGAAGGAGCCGGTGGACCCGGACAACCCGCTGCTCTCCATGGACAACGTGGTCGTAAGCCCGCACAGCGCGGGCACCACCTGGGACGCGGTGTTCCGGCGGGCAGAGTTCGCCTACGGGAACATAGAGCGCGTGGCGAAAGGCGACGAGCCGCTGGCCGTTGTGAAGGACTACACCGGCTAGGCTTGGGCGGCCGGGCAAGGAGCTGAACATGGGCACCTACAGAATGTACACCGGAGACGACGGCGAGACGCACTGGGAGGCCGTGGAGCTCGCGGAGGCGCCTGGCTGGACCGCCGGGCTGGACACCGTGGACATAACCTTTCGCGAGATCCCGGCGGGCAACTTCGTGGACTGGCATCCCGCGCCGCGCCGCCAGTTCGTCATCATCCTGTCGGGCCGGCTGGAGATAGGCTTCAGCGACGGCACCACCAGGGTGTTCGGTCCGGGCGACGCGCGCCTGGTGGAGGACACCACCGGCAGGGGCCACACGACCGGCGTCCACGGCGACGAGCCCTGCGTGACCGCCACCGTCCCGCTGGCATAGCGCGAAGCGTCTCTCGTACAACCGCCGGGTGCCCGGTCGGTAGGGGCGGGTTTCAAACCCGCCCGTTGGCGTTTGCCAACCGCCCGCCCTTGCCCCCAGCATAACGTCGAGGACTGCCTCCCATGACCGAGTTTCTCTGCTACGACGACAGCTATCTGAGGGAGTTCGACGCCACCGTCACGGCAGTGACGGCGGGGGGAGTCGTGCTGGACCGCTCCGCCTTCTACCCTGGCGGCGGTGGCCAGCCCTCCGATACCGGCGTACTGGGCGCGGGCGACGAGCTGTACGCCGTCAAGCGCATCTCGCGCCAGGACGGCCAGCACGTGCACCAGATCGACGGCCCCGACAGGCCGGAGGTGGGCGCGCGGCTCAAGGGTGTGCTCGACTGGGAGCGCCGCTACCAGCTCATGCGCACGCACACCGCCCTGCACGTGCTGTGCGGCGTGGTCTGGCGCGACTACGGCGCGCAGGTGACCGGCGGCAACATGGAGCCGCTGACCGCCAGGATGGACTTCGAGTTCGAGCGCATGTCCGCCGAGTTCGCCGCGGAGGTCGAGGAGCTGATCAACAAGGAGGTCGAGGCGGCCCGTCCCGTCGAGACACTCTCTCTGTCGCGGGAAGAGGCCTTCAAGATTCCCGATCTCATCCGCACCAAGATAAACCTGCTTCCACCCGCGATAAGGCAGGTTAGAATCATCGACGTCGTGGGGCTGGACCTGCAGGCCGACGGCGGCACCCACGTCGCCAACACCAGCGAGGTGGGCCGCATCCGCGTGGTCGGCCACGAGAGCAAGGGGCGCATCAACAAGCGGCTGCGAATCGCGGTGAGCTGAGCGGCGAGGGGCGCCTTCGCCTGCGGGCGAGGGCGCCAGCGGTCAATCATAGGCTGCATATAATATAAGAGACCACTGCCGCCCTTGTTAAAGGCAGCCTGTAACATAGCGGCGCGCAAGAGCCATGCGCAAGGCAGCCTTCAACAAGTCCCATACCCACGGGCGGTTCGTGAACCGCTTGCGCGCTCCCTGCACTTGCGCATTTGTCAAAATCCGCCCTTGCCACTACACTTAGCCGCAGCAAGCACACACGCCCAGCGCGCTCGCGCAGAGCGCCGAACCGCCCGCGCCCCAGGAGGACTCTCCCATGGCAAACGCCCAACCGTTCAGCTTCGAGGACTCGTTCGCATCGTCCCTGCCGCCGGCGCGGCCCCGCACGGCGATACGCCGCGGCAAGTACGACTTCGCCGTCGCCTACGCCGACCCCCCGTCGGTGCCCCTGGACGGCCTGCTCGACTCGCTGGCGTCCGCATTTCAGGACGAAGGCCAGGACCTCGCCGTCTACCCGAACCCGCAGGGATACCCGCCGCTGCGCGAGTACATTGCCGGCAAGCTCCAGCGCGACAGGGACATGCGCGTAGGCCCGGACGACATAATGGTTGGCGGCGGCTCGGGCGAGCCTATCGGCCTGCTTATCGAGACGCTCGTCGATCCCGGCGACGTTGTGCTCACCGAGAACTGGGTGTACGGCGGCACGCTCAACACACTGCGCCGGTTCCGCGCCGATATTCGCGGTGTCGAGTGCGACGATGACGGCATCGTGCCCGACGCGCTGGAGAGTGCGCTGCAGAAGGCCATCGGCGAGGGCAAGCGCCCCAAGTTCATCTACGCCATCCCGACGTTCCAGAACCCACAGGGCTGGACCATGACGCTCGAGCGCCGCCAGGAGGTCGTCCGGCTGTCGCAGGAGTACGGCGTGCCCATCCTGGAGGACGATTGCTACGCCGACCTGCGCTTCGAGGGCGAGCCGGTAACCTCGCTCCACGCGCTCGACGACACCGGCCGCGTCATGTACGTGGCCTCGTTCTCCAAGATCATCGCCCCGGGCGTGCGCATGGGCTACATGGCCGCGCCGCCGGAGGTGCTGAGCAGGGCGCAGTCCGTTAAGCAGGGCGGCGGCGCGAACCAGCTTGCCGCTCTCACCGTGCATCGCTACGCCACCAGCGGGCTGGAGGACCACATAAGCGACCTCAAGAACATTCTGCGCACCAAGCGCGACGCCATGCTGGCCGCTTTGGGCGAGAACTTTGGCTCGGCGGCCTCCTGGAGCAGTCCCCAGGGCGGCATGTACATATGGGGGAGGCTGCCCGAGGGCGCCGACCTGGTGGGCGTGCAGCAGAAGGTGATGGACGATGCCGACGTGGGCTACCACACGGGCGTCCAGTACGCGCCCGACGGCGTGTCGGGGAAGAACTACTTCCGCCTGTGCTTCGGCTACAACACTCCCGAGGAGATCCACGAGGGCGTGGCGAAGTTCGCCGAGGTGCTGGACGGCGAGGGACTGCTCAGGAGCTAGCCGTGCGAATTTGCAGCTTTCTGCCCAGCGCGACCGAGATTGTGTACACGCTCGGCCTGGGCGACAGCCTCTACGGAGTGAGCCACGAGTGCGACTACCCCGAAGAGGCCCGCGCCAAGCCGAGGGTGGTGACGAGCAGAATTGACTCGGACCGGCTGGGCAGCGCGGAGATCGACCGACTTGTCGCGGACCTGATGAGCAGGGGCGAGCCGCTGTATGAGGTGGACGCCCTCGCGCTGGAGCACGCCCGCCCCGACCTGGTTATCACCCAGCAGCTCTGTGAGGTATGCGCCGTCTCGCTGGACGACGTGGAGGCCGCCGTAGCCCGGCTGCCTAACGCGCCGCGGGTCATCTCGCTGGACCCACATGGCGTCTACGACGTGCTCGCCGACGTGGTGCGCGTGGGGCGCGCCGCCGGCGCGGAGCAGAAGGCCGAGGAGGTGGCCGCAGCCGCCCGAGAGCGGCTTGAGCGCGTGCGCGCCGCCGTTGCCAAGTCCGGAGCGCCGCCGAGGGTCGCCTGCGTCGAGTGGCTCGACCCACTCATCGTCGCCGGCCACTGGGTGCCCGAGATGGTCGCGCTGGCCGGTGGCGTGGACGGCCTGGCAGAGCCGGGCGGCCCGTCTCGCCGCGTCGAGTTCGACGAGCTGGCGGCCTACGACCCCGACGTGGTGGTGCTGATGCCGTGCGGCATGGACGCCGACCGCGCGGCGGAGGAGTTCGGCCGCCTGCCCGATCGAGAGTCGTGGCGGGGGCTGTCGGCGTGGAGCGCCGGCGCGGTGTACGCGGTGGACTCCGGCAGCCTGTTCAGCCGGAGCGGGCCGCGCATAGTCGACGGAGTGGAGCTGCTCGCCGCCATCCTGCATCCGCAGGCGTTCGGCGGCTCTCTGCCGGAGGGCGCCGCCAGGCGGCTCGGAGCTAACGGGCGCGCGTGACGGACCGGCGCCTCCTCGCTTCGAGTTAGCCCGGCTCGAACTGGTCTTCCACTCCGTTAAAATCGGCATCCACGATAATGAACTGGTGCTGGTAGAAATCGTGGAGCGTGCCGGCCTCTGTCAGGGTCCTGTAATAGCTGTGCGGCACCAACTCGGGGTTGGTTACGGTGATAGGGAACCTGCCCTGCACGTCGAACGGCCACTCCCTCGACCTGAACACGGCGACGCCGTTGCTGAGCGGTGCGGTGTGCTGTTCGCCCTCTATGACGATCTGCGCCGTGCCCTCTGGCACCCCGTCAACGCCAACCATGATCACGTATGAACACGGGCAGTGTGTCCGGGTATTCCACAAGCGGGTAGCCGCTCAGCTCCGGGACCAGGGTCTCCCACGTGGCTACGAGGTCGTTGCGGTTGGGACGCCAGTCCGGATCTTCTCGAATCGCCCGGTAGTAAAGGGATAGGAACTCCCTCATGAAGTTCGGGTTCTCTCTGATCAACATCTGGACGGTCGTAGCGGCAATGGAATACCTGTTGGCTGCGCCGCTGGGTGGGTTCCAGAAGTCTCCGGCACCGGTCCACCTGAGGTTCTTTATGGCGTCGTAGTTGACGGTCTTCGAGCTCCAGTACTGGAAGGGCTTCTCTTCCAGAAGCTGGATACTCGCCGGGTCGTTGGGGTAGCTGCGCACGTACTCGTGGGCTATCAGCCTCGGTATGAAGCTCGTGTCGGTCAGGAACGTCCTCCCGCCGTCAATCACCACAAAACTGTCGCTGTACTCACCCAAGTTCTCGATGTAGACATTGAAAGTCTCCGCCGGCGGTCCCAGGTGGCCGTAGGGGATGGGAAACACGCGCTTCAAGAGCTCTCTGTACTGGGAATCGGCTTCCTGGGGAAAGTCGCTCGAGAATGCGTAGCTGATCCTGTTGGACTGGTCGCACGGCGCGGTGGGCTTGGGGAACTCCAGGGTGGACAGATCGATGGTGAACTCGGTGAGATCCACGGGCGCGTGGTCTATGAAGTGCCCGCCGTAGTAGATGTTCCACCCCTCCGAGCCCGCCGTCTTCAGAGCCAGGGCGTATTACCCGTCATTCGGGTTAGTCCTCCTGATGTCGATTCTTCCTGCTCTAATCTCATAGTGCGCGCCTATCCCGGAGTCCTCTAGGGGGTGCTCTTCCGGAATAGCATCAGCTGTCAGGTCCGGTTCGGTAGGGAAACTGAGTGGGTCGAGGGGGGAAGGGACAACGCATCCCCATCCCCGTATCGAGTACGGGGCAGGCACTAGCCTTCCATCATCGAGGGGGAAGGGATTTTGGAAACACCCTCTACTGCTTGCTGAAGCGCGACCTGAGCTGCTGGGTGACCTGCTGGCGCAGTTCGTCGCCCTCGCGGCGCAGCAGGTCCAGCTCCGCTTCGAGCCGCCTGGAGGTCGAGTGCTCTTCCAGCAGCGCCTGTTTCTCCGGCAGGCTGGCCTGGAGCATCCCGCCAATGAAGTAGGATAGGTCGAGAGGGTCGGTGGGCAGCCGGGATTCTCGCACCCAGCCGCCGTTGAGTCCGTAGCGCAGCCGCACGTGCTCGGTGGCGGCCTTGCGAATCTGCGCCATCTCCGTGGGCGGCACGTCCACCTCGACTTCGTCCGCAAGCAGCCTCACGTCGGCCGTCAGGTAGGGGCGCTGCTGCGAAATCTCCACAATCTCGAATCTCTCGCTCCCGAAGATGGAAATGAAGAAGCGGTCTCCCGACACGCGGTTTACGTGTACGATGTCCGCCACGGTGCCCACCGAGTGCGGCGTCGCCGGGTCGCCAACCTCCGCGCCCTCCTTGATGAGTGTCACACCGAACCTGGAATCCCCGTCCAGGCAGTCCTTCAGCATCTGCTTGTAGCGTTCCTCGAATATCTGAAGGGGTATCGACGTGTTGGGAAACATCACGACGTTCAGAGGGAAGAGAGGAAGGCGGATAAGGTTGTCGGGCATCTAATTGGCGGCTCCTGTCCAGTTTGTGCGAGTATATAGTGCGCGCGGGCGCGTTGCCAGCGGCGGGCGGGACGTGTGTGGAGTGTTGGGGAGAGGGCGCGTAGTACGCGGGGGTTTGACGACTTGACGCCACTGATGAGGCTGCGGGTTAAGAAGCGGTTCGCCGGGTTCGCCCTTGATTGCGAGGCGGAGTTTTCTCACGGCGTAACGGCGATATTCGGGCCGTCGGGCAGCGGCAAGACCACCCTGCTCAGCTGCATCGCCGGTCTCGTTACGCCGGACGAGGGCGAGATCGAGGCGATGGGCCGCGTCGTCTTCTCCAGTTCGAGCCGCCGGAACGAGCCGCCGGAGCGCAGGCGCTTCGGCTACGTCTTCCAGGACTCGGCGCTGTTTCCGCACCTGAGCGTGCGCGAAAACATCATGTACGGCTACAGGCTCACCCCAAAGCGCCTGCGCAGGACCGATCCGGCGAGGCTGGTGGAGCTGTTCGGGCTTGGCGCGCTGATGGACCGGCGAGTCGCGGGCCTGTCCGGCGGGGAGCGCCAGCGCGTGGCGCTGGCCCGGGCGCTGGCCGTGTCGCCGGAGCTGCTGCTGCTGGACGAGCCGCTCGCCTCGCTGGACGCCGGCTTCCGCGGTGTGATAATCGAGCACCTCAAGAGCGTCAGGCGTGAGCTTGGTACGTCCATGGCCTACGTGTCCCACTCGATCTCCGAGGTGTCGGCGCTGGCCGACACGACCCTAGTGCTGGTCGACGGGCGCAAGGCCGTACATGACAGGACGCCGCGCGTGGTGGTGCATCCGGCGATAGCGGACTTCGCGGACTACCACGGGCTTGAGAACCTGCTCCAGGCCAGGGTCGAGTCGACCGGGGCGGGCGACGGCCTGGCCGAGCTGCGGGTCGGCAAGGCGCGGCTGCTAGCCCGCGCCGCCGGCAGGAGTACGGGCGAGGTGGTGACGGCGTCCATTCGCGCGGGCGACGTGATTCTGACGACGGACCCTCCTTCCAGAATGAGCGCCCGCAACGTGATACCGGCCGCTATCGAGGAGATTCACACGCTGTCGCGCGGCGGCAGGGTGCTGGTGTACTGCGACGTGGGCGAGCGGCTGATGGTAGAAATCACGCGGGGCGCCCTCGAGGAGCTCGCCCTGCGCCCGGGTATGGCCGTACACCTTATCATCAAGGCCAACAGCATCTGGGTGCACGCGCCCTGACGCGGGCCCTGGGTGCCGCTGTTGGGTTCCGGCTCGGGGGCCGGAATGACGGAGGATGGGGCCGGCCAAAAGTGAGGGGAGCCGCGTTAAGCGGCTCCCCCGTGTTCGCCGTTGGTTGTAAGCGTTCTAGCCGGTGGGTTCCTGTTCCTGGCCGCTCTCGCCCAGATTTTCGAGGTTGAGCGTGTTCAGGAACGGCTCGAAGGCCGACATGCGCGACAATTCGTCGGCGGTCACCGGGGCGGCCGGTTTCTGCTCACGGCCCGTTACTACTGCCTTCCCCGTCTCGATGTCCATCTGGACGCCGCCCTTCTTGAGAACAGACTCCTCGGCGAAGATGGGCGAATCTGAGCGCACGGCCAGCGCTATGGCGTCGCTGGGCCGCGAGTCCACCTCCAGCTTGTTGCCGTTGTGGCTCAGCACTATCTTGGCGTAGAAGGTGTCGTCTGTAAGGTCGGACACGACGATGTGTTCGACCGAGGCTCCCAGGTTGGCGATGACGGACCCCAGCAGGTCGTGGGTGAGCGGGCGGGGCACCGATACTTCCTGCAGCTTCAACGCGATGGAGTCGGCCTCATTTGGCCCAATCCAGATAGGGAGGTAGCTGTCCGACCCCTTCGCTCGCAAGATTACGACGCGCTGGTAGTTCTGCATGCTCACGCGGATGCTGTCAATGACCATTTCGTGCATTTCCAGTTCCTCCCGATTTTTCCAATTGACCCTGTTATCAGGTTAGGCGCCATTTTATTGGTACTATTTTGCCAATGTCAACGTGCTAAACACCAATTCAGGTCAACTTTCGAGCAGTTTCGACGACTGCCCTCACGCGCCTTTCCAGCGCCGACCTGGCGATCAGTGTTCGCCGCTCGCATCGCAGGCAGCGCAAACCGATGTCGGCTCCGAGCCGCACGACCTCCCATTCGAAGCTGCCGCACGGGTGCGCCTTCTTCAGCCGCACTACGTTCCCCATGCGAAGTTCTAGCACCAATCCGCGTCCTCCCGCGCCAGCACGGCGTTGATATCGTCGCGCAGCCGCGCGGCGGCCGCTCGGGCAGCTTCGGCGAAGTCGCCGGCGTCGCGGGAGGCGTACGTTACGCCCCGCGACGAGGCTATCATCAGGTTGCGGGGGCCGCCGTCCAGTCCCAGCCTCACCGACTCCTCCAGGTCTCCCCCCTGGGCGCCGACGCCCGGCACCAGCAGCGGCATTCCCGGGCAGTGCGCCCGCACCGCGGCTATCTCACGCGGGTAGGTGGCTCCGACCACCAGGCCCACGTTGCCGCGCGTGTTCCAGTCCGCCGCCCGCTTCGCCAGCAGCTCGTAGAGCGGTGTGCCGCCGTCGACGCTCGAGTGCAGGTTCTGGAACTCGTCCGCTCCCGGGTTCGACGAGCGGCACCAGATGATCACTCCCCTGTCGGCATAGTCCAGAAAGGGCTCGAGGGCGTCGCCGCCGGCGTAGGCGTTTACCGTTGCGGCGTCGAAGCCCCACACGTCGAACAGCGCCCTGGCGTAGTGCGTGTTCGTCGAGGCGATGTCGCCGCGCTTGGCGTCCCCCACTATGACGACGCCGGGCGCGGCATCGCGAATGTGGTCGAGGGTCCGCTCAAGAGCGTCGAAGCCCTCGCGGCCCAGCGCCTCGTAGAACGGCAAATTCGGTTTGTAGGCGCAGACGAGGTCGCGCGTGGCGTCTACGATCGCGCGGTTGAACTCGGCAACGTCGGGCACCGCCATCAGCTCCGGGTCGGGATCGAGGCCCACGCAAAGCAGGCTGCGGTTGGCGGCGGACGCCGCTGCCAGTCTGTCTACAAACCCTTTCAATTCGTCCCTCTCACGTCGTTCCTCAAGCTCACACTACCCTTACGGCGAGGGCATAGTCAACCCCGGCGTTTCCGCAGGCGCCGCGTGGGGTGTGCGGAAGTGAGTTGAGCTGGAGCCAGCTTGCCTCTGCAAGTGGGGCGACAGGCTGCCTGTGAGAGGGGTTTTCGGCGAAAAGTGTGACATTTTGGGACATTCTGTGCCATCCCGTAGCTGGGAGCACCGGTGGATGGTGACGTTCGGGGGACGTTGTGAGGGCTGGTTTGGGAGGGAAAGTTCCGAAATGTCATGGAAATGACACAGTGTAAGGGAGGTATTCACCCCAGCCCTCTCCCGTACAGGGCTGACAGGGGTAGGCATTTGGTGTTTCAGGTTCCAAGCTGACAGATGATCTTCATGTCTGGCGGCGGTTCTGGCCATGGTTCGGGAAGCAGCCAGACTCTGCGCCAGAGTCTGCCCTTGTGCAGCAGCCGTCTCAGCCAGTTTGCGCCCAGCCGCAGCACGCTTACGATTCGTCTCGGCCTGCTTGTTGCGCTTCGATGATTGGACGCAAGAGATTTCGGCGGCGCTCTGAGGCGACCGGGGGCTACACCCAGGTCGATGGCGTCCTCTACTCTGGTCCCATACGCCAGCGTCCAGATGGTCGCAACAGACAAAGTGAGCCAGTGCCGCGACACCCGTTCGGGGTCGGTCCTTCGTGTGTTCTGCCACTGCCATCCGACGCCCTTGAGCATCCTGAAGCCCAGTTCTATCCAGAAGCGAAGCGTGTACCAACACACTCCGGCTTCTTCGGGCAGCAGATCGGTCATTACCACCCATGGCTCGTCCTGGTCTCTATCCCAGACCACGATCATCGTTCCACGGCGGCGTATGCTCGGCCTCCTGAAAGCCGTACCATACCCGACGTATGCGTGACCCGGACCCGGTACGAGTGTCCGCGCTGGCAGCCGAGTCCCCCCGTCAGGGCAGAACACGGTGTTGACAGACTGCCGCATGTAAGGGTGCCATCCCGCAGAGCGTATCTGATCCCACAGTTTCGGGCTCCTCAGCCCCCGGTCACACATTACAAGCACCGTCATCTGCTTGGGCATCGATTCGGACAGTACCTCGAGCATGTCCACCACAACGTCCATCCACTTGCCGGGTCTGTTGGCCGGCATGATGCTCCAGGCAAGGGGAATGGCGCAGCTTCGGTAGACTGCGCTTATCACGATAGAGTTTATCTGGTCCCCCTTCATCGTCGGGTCTATGGCAAGCACCATTCTGTCCGACTTCCACAAGTCGAGCAGCCACTTCAACAAAGGAACGAAGCACGCACTCACGTCCAACTGCACTCGGCATGGGTTGGCTCGGTCTTGCCCGTTATACAGCCATTCCCTGAGGTACTGGCGGATGCTGTTGAAGCTGCCCAAGAACAAAAGCGCCGTGGCGACAGCGTTCTGACAGCCGCTGCCGGCCAGAATCGTGCCGTACACCCACAGCACCAGCCCTCTCAGCTGAGACTCTCTGAGGTGCGGCATGTAGTATTCCAAAGTCCGCTGCATCTGGTAACATTCTGATGGGAAGCGCATGGGTGTATCTGGCAACCTTTCTGTGTGCTAACAAAAAGATGCCAGAACCCCATGCGTTTTCCAAGTTCTTATACTGGTTTTGTGCTTTGCCTACCCCTGTAAGCCCTCGCAGGGGGAAGGTTAGGATGGGGGTGATGGCTCAGGCACAACCGCTGAAGTTCCAAAAACCTACCCCTGTCAGCCCGTACAGGGAGAGGGGGATGGCCGGTCGTTGTCGGCGATGGGTGGTGTCGGTGGGTCATGGGTGGGAGGCTAGCACGGATGTGCGGGGGAATCAAGAGGGGTTGGGGCTATCGCATACTACTCCACAGTCGTTAGCGCTGACACGAAACAGGTACGTTTTTTCGCGCCTATGAGCCAATGTTGGGGGACTTACGTGTCGCAAGCGACACTCGATTGCGCGGTTTTGGGGCAGGATTTCAGGCTTGAGGTGTGAGGGACCGCTTGGGTTGGGGCTGAGGGGTTGGCGTGGGATGGGGTTATGGGGAAGATGTGAGTCATCGTCACGCTCACCATCCTGTGGCCAGCTTCTGGGAGTACGTCAGATGCCACCCTATCTTGTCATGCTGAGGACTTTCTCGAGCGTGATTCCGAGCGGAGTCGAGGAATCTGGAGCGAACGCGTTGCGGAAGCGTGAGATGTGGTGTACGGTCGATTTCGGGGGATGAGCCTGGTGATTCACCCGTATCGGAAAAGCAGCCGCTCTAGATTCCTCGGCTACGCTCGGAATGACAGTAAAGGGGGGCCGGGAATGGTGGCAAAGGGGCGCTAGGGATGGCAGTTGAAGGGGTTCCGTTTCTTTTTGGTGTATTGGCCCATTCTTGATTGTTCACCTTGACGCATCTCTCTCTGCCTGCTCAATTGCTTGGTCAATCTCCCGTTTCGTGATACCGGCCTCCTCAAACCACTCGACCGACCTAGAAGTGAAAAGTTCGTCCACAGTCTGAAAGTATTCTGCGTCCTCCTTGAGTTCCTCGATCATCGAGGCTCGCCCAGATTCAGATAAGATGTCTTTGGCGCGGTCCCAGAAGTATTCGTGCACCAGCCAGTTTCTCTTATCAAGCGCTTGGCTCAACTTCTCTTTGTCGTCTTCGTTCAATTGTGGGGCCGTTCCGACCTTGCTTACCAATGTGCCTAGGGTCTTCGAGAAAAGGCCCTCAAGGATTTTGTCGCGTTCAGTCCCGCGTTCAGTCCCAGTGATGCTGTTTAGACCGGGCCCGTTCTTCGTCACCAGTATAACTGCAAGCTGCCGCTCCAAGGCTTGCGCTTGAAGCATCGCCAGCCCGAAATGGGCGAACACCTCTTGTATCTGTTCTGATTCAGAGTCGATATGCTCTCTATCTGTCAGCATGCCTCGCCCCCTATCCCACGATTCACCCATGAGAAGTGTCTTGTAGGTTTGGGACATTCACCGTTGCTGCCTGCGATCCGAGCATAAGAGATGCGATGACAGGTCAAAATCTAGCGCGCACGCCACTGGGCTGCACCGTTCCGTTTCCCTTTGCGTGTGAATGTTCAGCCACACGAGGCGGCCGGTCTGAAGCGAGGTGCGGAATCGTAGAGTTGCGCATCCTGACACTGGCTTCAGTATGAGAAAGCCATACAATAAATTCAGAAGCAGACTCGCTGCCGCGCGGTCCCTCTCAGCCACGCCCCGGCTCCAGCCCCGTGCGCTCAACAAAGTCAACCCGACGAGTCGAACGGTGCGCCGACCTCTCCCGCTCACCTGGCGGCTTGCCGCCCATATTGAACTAGATTACCACAATATACTCCCTATGTACGCGGTCACCTTGAACGCGAGCCTGTCTCAGATTACTAGGCGGACAACACACGGAGGGCCCCTGCCCCCTGGGTTCCCGCGTTCGCGGGAATGACGATAGAGGCAGCGAGAATGACGATTTCTGTCGCACCTGGCAATCTGACACAGGCTCCTTGAACGCCCAGGGTTGGCCCGCGGTTTTTGATTGTGATACACTACACAAACGTTTTTAGGAGGGCCTACTTGACGGCCGGTTTCATGGCTACGGCGCTCCGGCTTATCGGCATTGGATGGTACGTTGCCATCTGCATAGGCGGGGGCGCGTTCGCGGGGGTCTGGCTCGACGGCAGGTTGAACAGCGGCCCCATCCTCACCATGGCCGGGATTGGAGTAGGCATCGTTGCCGCGGTGGTGGGCATGTACCGCATGCTGATGGCGGTGCTTTCGACCAGACCTGACAGCGAGGAGAACTAACGAGGTGTCGAGGATACTCAGGAATCCCAAGGCGCTGACTATTCTGCTCGTTGCTGTTGCCGTGCTCGTAGTCAGTCTCGCTGGCGGTGCGCTCGGCAACGAATTCGGCGGCGGCTTCCTCGGGTCCCCCATAGCCCACATCCAGCTACCGGCGGAGCCTGTGCTCGCCGACGAGCTCTTCCCCGGCTTCCATCTCACCAACACCATGGTCACCACGTGGCTCACGATTATTGTGCTCGTGGTCATCGCCTTTTTCGCCACCCGCAAGATGCGCGAGGTGCCCTCCGGACTCCAGAACCTGGTCGAGGTGCTCGTGGAGTTCTTCATAACCCTGAGCGAGTCTATCGCGGGACCGGAGAGGGCGCGGCGCTTCCTGCCGCTCGTGCTGGCCATCTTCCTGTTCATAATGACCGCCAACTGGATGGGCATACTGCCCGGATACGGCACCATCGGCCGCATCGAGTCCGCCGAGGAGGTCATTCACCACGCAGAGGTAAAGGCCGAGAAGGCGGGCGAGCACGTCAATCTCAAGGAGATAAAGCTGCAGGTGTTCGACGGTGACGGCGGGTTCGGCGTGCTGCCGCTCGGCTCCTACGACGCCGTCATCAGCGCCGAGCAGTACGAAGAGGACCACGGCGCGGGCGAGGGCAAGCGGGCGGGCCTGCTGGTGCCGTTCCTGCGCAGCGCCAACACCGAGGTGAACACCACACTCGCAATCGCGATAGTGGCGATGGTTATGGTGCACGTGTGGGGGTTCAGCACCCTGGGCGTGTTCGGCCACTTGGGCAAGTACCTGGACTTCACAAAGGGGCCGATAGGCTTCTTCGTGGGCATACTGGAGGGCATCGGCGAGATTGCCCGTTTGATCAGCTTCACTTTCCGTCTGTTCGGCAACATCTTCGCCGGTGAGGTGCTGCTCATCGCAATGGCATTCCTCATGCCCGTCATCGGCATTATCCCATTCCTGGGGCTGGAGCTTTTCGTCGGCGTCATCCAGGCGTTCATATTCGCCATGCTGACGCTGGTGTTCGCTTCGCTGGCCACCATCAGCCACGGAGGCGAGGCGCACTAGCGGTTTCTTTTGCGACGCGCAAACCATGCCGCGCTGGCCGCGGCAGCCAGGTCAGGACCGGGCCTCGCCCATTTGGGCGGGCGGCTCGATGCTCTGGCAAGCTCGGAATGAAGTCAACTCCGAACGGCTACGCAAAATCCCCTTGAGAGGAGCGGAAATGATAGAAGGTGACATTCAGAACATCGGAGCCGGATTGGCCATCGGACTCGGAGCGCTGGGCCCCGGTATCGGCATCGGGATGCTGGCGGCCAAGGCGATGGAGTCGCTGGGGCGCAATCCCGAGGCGGCGGGGCCCATCCAGCAGAACATGATCCTTGCGATCGCGTTCGCAGAGGCGATAGCGATCTATGCCCTCGTCGTCGCCATCATCATCAAGTTCGTGTAGCTGGCCCGCCCTCTCACAGGGCATGTTCCGCGCGGGCCAGGGCCACACCCCCGGGCCGCACCGCAACGGCGCGCCCCTCGGGGTGGAAGTCTGCCCCGCGCACGCAGGACGCTAAGGAGTAGCCATGGAGGCCTTGGGCATAAACGTAGCCGGTCTGCTGACACAACTGGTCAGCTTTTCCTTGCTGGTGGCGCTGCTTTGGGTGCTGCTGTACAAGCCGGTCACGCGCGCGCTGGACGAGCGTTCGCGCCGCATAAGGGAAAGCCTGGAGACGGCGGACCGCGTGCGCCAGGAGGCCGCGGAATCCCAGGCGGCGATGGAGCAGCAGAACGCCGAGGCCCGCGAAGAGGGCCAGCGGCTCATCGCGCAGGCGCGCGAGGTGGCCGACCGGTTCCGGGAAGAGGAGATCTCCAAGGCCAGGCAGGATATCGAGGCAGAGCGGGCAAGGGCCGAGGCCAACATCCAGCGCGAGCGCGACGCCGCCATAGAGGACCTGCGCCGCGAGTTCGCCGGACTCGCCATTGCCGCCGCCGAGCGAGTTATCGAACGCTCGCTGAACGAAGACGACCACAAGGCGCTCATAGAGAGCGTGCTGGAGCAGGGCGCGCGGGCCAATCGGAATTAGTTTGTCAGTGTTTCAGTAGGTAAGACCGTATGCCAAAAGCCGCATCCGCCAGACGCTACGCCCAGGCCGTGTTCCAGATCGGCGCGGAGCACGGCGGCCTCGAGAAGTGGTACGACGACCTCGCGACAATGGCCGCAGCGCTCGGCGATGGCGAGCTTGCCGAGTTTCTCGATGCGCCGCAGGTAAGCGTGGAGCGCAAGGTTGAGGTCATCAGCGAGGCCCTGGGCGACACCGTAAGCGCTCTGGCCGTGAACCTGCTGTCGCTGCTCGCGTCCCGCGGCATCGCGTCAATACTGCCAGGCGTGGTGGAGAGCTACCAGTCGCTGCTGGACGACCACCGGGGCATCGAGCGCGCCGAGGTAGTCTCGTCCGTGCCGCTCGACGACGAGCAGCGGCGTCGCGTGTCCGACCTGCTGGAGGGCATGGTGGGCAAGCAGGTACGCCTCAACTCGCGAGTCGAGCCTTCGGTACTCGGCGGATTCGTCGCCCGAGTCGGCGACCGCTTGATAGACGGCAGCGCCCGGACGCGCCTGGACCAGATGCGGCGCAGGCTAGTTGGTCAGTAGTCAGTTTGTCAGTTTGTCAGTTGGTCAGCTATCAGTCTTCAGTGGTTGGATGGTAACGTCGCTAGTACCTGTCGAGGGACTGATAGCTGACAGACTGACCAACTAGTTTGGGAATGATGGCGGCGCGGAAACGCCCAAAATAGCCACTCACTCAGGGAGGCCCGAATGACGACCAGGGGACAGGACATAGCATCCGTTATCAAGCGCCAGATCGAGGAGTTCGGCGCCCAGCTGACCATGGTGGACGTGGGCACCGTCGTCGAGGTCGGCGACGGTATCGCGCGCGTGCACGGCCTGTCTGGCGTCGCCTACAACGAGCTCGTCGAGTTCGGGGGCGGCGTCATCGGCCTCGCGCTCAACCTCGAGGAGGACAGCGTCGGCGTCGTCATCATGGGCAACCCCTTGTCTGTCAAGGAGGGCACCGAGGTGCGCAGTACCGGTCGCATCGTCGAGGTGCCGGTTGGCGACGCACTGATAGGCCGCGTTGTCGACGCGCTCGGCCGGCCCCTCGACGGCAAGGGTCCGGTGGAGACAACCGAGACGCGGCCCGTCGAAATCGTCGCCCCCGACGTTGCCTCCCGCAAGTCCGTCGACACCCCGGTGCAGACCGGCATCAAGGCCATAGACGCCATGATCCCCATCGGGCGCGGCCAGCGCGAGCTGATCATTGGCGACCGGTCCATCGGCAAGACGGCCATAGCCGTAGACGCCATCATCAACCAGAAGGGCGGCGACCTGCTCTGCATCTACGTCGGCATCGGCCAGAGGGTGGGCAAGATCGCCCAGCTCTTGGGCACGCTCGAAGAGCACGGCGCGATGGAGCACACCATCATCGTGGCCGCCAATGCCTCGGACCCCGCGCCCATGCAGTACCTGGCGCCCTATGCGGGCTGCGCGATGGGCGAGCAGTTCATGCTCCAGGGCAGGGACGCGCTGATCATCTACGACGACCTCTCCAAGCACGCCTGGGCCTACCGGCAGATGTCGCTGCTGCTGCGCCGCCCTCCGGGGCGCGAAGCCTACCCGGGCGACGTGTTCTACCTGCACAGCCGGCTGCTCGAGCGAGCCGCCAAGATGGACGACGAGCACGGCGGCGGCTCGCTGACCGCGCTGCCCGTAATCGAAACGCAAGCGGGCGACGTGTCCGCCTATGTCCCGACCAACGTCATTTCGATTACCGACGGCCAGATTTACCTGGAGCCTGAGCTTTTCAACTCCGGCATACGGCCCGCCGTGAACGCGGGCCTGTCGGTCTCGCGCGTGGGGGGTGCGGCCCAAACGCGCGCCATGCGGGGCGTGGCCGGCAGGCTGCGGCTCGACCTGGCACAGTACCGCGAGCTGGTGACCTTCGCGCAGTTCGGCACTGCCGACCTCGACAGGGCCACCCGGGCGCAGCTCGAACGCGGCCAGCGCGCCACGGAGGTGTTGAAGCAGGACCAGAGCGTGCCTCTGGCGATGGAGCAGCAGGTGGCGATACTTTTCGCGCTCGTGAACGGCCACCTCGACGACGTGGAGCTGCCCCGGATCGGCGCCTTCGGCGACGGGTTCCGCGCCTACATGGACTCGAACCACCCCGAGGTGCTGAAGAGCATCGCGGACTCCGGCGACATTTCCGACGAGACGCGCGAGCAACTGACCGCCGCGCTCGAGGACTTCAAGGCGAATGTGCCGTATTAGGGGAGAGGGCGAAGAGGTGGTGTGGTCTCCCGTATCACGACGTGCTCAGATCGATATGGTGTACCATAGCATGATACTGCCATCTGAGGACGCTGAGCGATGACCACCGCGGAAGTCAATTCCAGGGGCGTCTTCGCGGACGCCCGGCGGATGTACGAGTCCGCCCTGGAGCGCATGGCGGCGGGCGATATCCGCGACGCCGCGGAGAAGGCTTGGTGCGCTACTAAGCGGGCCGCGGATGGTCTCATTCTTGCGCAAACCGGCAAGCTTCCGCCGAAGTCGCCCGACACCACGAGGGGCCTGTTGAGACTCGCACGGGAAAATCCCGTGTTCAACAGCCTGCAAGACCGGTACTTTACGAGGCAGTCGTTCCTTCACGGCGAGTGTTTCTACACCGGATTTTGCGATCCCATTGAAGACATCGAGCGCCTGATTCGCGAGACGGCCGATTACATCCGGGATGCCGAGCGGCTGGCCGAGGTGTAACCAAGTATGTCGCCTGATTCTGAGGACACCCAGGCATGACCACGGCGGAAGTCAACTCGGCGAGCATATTCGCCGACGCCCGGCGGATGCACACCGCCGCTTTGGAGCGGTTGGCGGCGGGCGACACCCGCGACGCCGCAGAGAAGGCGTGGTGTGCCACGCTGCGTGCCACCGAGGGACTCGTACTCGCGCGCACCAGTCAGCAACCCCAGACCTCCACCGCCGCAGGCAGGAGATTGCGGGCAATCGCAGAGACGGATCTTGCGCTCCGAGACCTTCGACTCCGCTACCTGGATCGCCAGGCGGTGCTCCACGGAGAATGCTTCTACCACGATTACTGCGAGCCAGTGGAAACTGAGCGCCTGATCCGTGAGACCGCGGACTACATCCAGGGCGCCGAGCGGCTGGCCGAACGGAAGGACGACGAGGACTGACTCATGCCAAGTGTAAGGCAGATACGGCGGCGCATCAGGAGCGTGGAGAACACGGCCAAGATTACCAAGGCCATGTCGATGATCGCCGCGTCCAAGATGCGCCGCGCCCAGGAGTCTGCGCTGAGCGGGCGCCCGTACTCCGAGCGGATACAGAGCCTGCTATCGCACCTGGCGGCGCAGCCCCAGGACGAGGAGCGGCTGCCGCCTCTGCTGAGGCGTCGCGACGTCAACAGCGTGCAGGTCGTGGTGATAACCCCGGACCGAGGGCTTACCGGCGGCCTCAACTCCAACATCAACAGGGCCGCCGCCCAGTTCATCGTGGGCCAGTCGGCGAAGGTCAGCGTGATATGCGTGGGGCGCAAGGGCCGGGACTTCATGGTGCGCTCCGGCCAGGACGTTCGCGCCGTGTTCACCGATATGCCCGACAGGCCCCAGCTGACAGACGTCACGCCCATAACGCGCCTCGTCATCG
This sequence comes from Dehalococcoidia bacterium, assembly GCA_965262385.1. GTDB lineage: Bacteria > Chloroflexota > Dehalococcoidia > Lucifugimonadales > CATOSD01 > CATOSD01. The sequence goes on from CBDHFB010000016.1 coordinate 2,459,541, forward strand.
ATGCCTACACCAGGGAAGAGGCGGACGCGGTGTACCTGGTCTACGCCGACTTCGTGAACACCACCACACAGCGCCCGGTGGTGCAGTCGCTGCTGCCCGTGGAGCCAGCCGACCTGCGTACACAGGAGGCCGTGGGCTACATATACGAGCCATTTGACCTCACGGTGCTGTCGGCGCTGCTGCCCCGTTTCGTAGAAATGCAGACCTACCACGCCGTGCTCGAGGGCATAGCCAGCGAGCAGTCGGCGCGAATGGTGGCGATGAGAAGCGCCACCGACAACGCCCTGAGCATGGCCGAGGACCTGACCCTGGTCATGAACAAGGTGCGGCAGGAGACCATAACACGCGAACTGCTGGACATAATCGGAGGCGCGGCCGCGGTGGAGTAGCAGCGGACACCAGCAGGCCTTTCCCCCATCAAGGGGGAATGGAAGGATATGGAGTGAAGGAGTTGAACCCCGCTGTTCCCCCTCACCCCAGCCCTCTCCCCCTGTGGAGAGGGAGCAAGGCGAACTCCGCCGCTGAACTTGGATTAGAAAACCCCCGGAGGAGCCATGGCTACAGGAAAGGTTACGCAGGTTATCGGCACCGTCGTGGACGTGGAGTTCCCGTCGGAGGGCATGCCCGCGATCTACAACGCCCTCGAGACCAGCATCGGCGAAAGCCGCCTGGTGTTGGAAGTCGAGCAGCACATTGGCAACAACTGGGTGCGCTGCCTCGCGCTCGGCCCTACCGAGGGGCTGACACGCGGCGTCGACGCCGTTGACACGGGCGGTCCCATCTCGGTGCCCGTGGGCGACCCCACCCTGGGCCGGCTGTTCAACGCGCTGGGCGAGACGCTCGACAAGCTGGAAGAGGTTGAGTCCGAGGAGTACTGGCCCATCCACCGCCCGCCGCCCACCTTCGAGGACCAGTCCACCACCATAGATGTGCTCGAGACCGGCATCAAGGTTATGGACCTGATCACGCCGTTCACGCGCGGCGGCAAGGTCGGCGCCTACGGCGGCGCGGGCGTGGGCAAGACGGTGATCATCCAGGAGCTGATACGCAATATCGGCACCGAGCACCAGGGCGTATCGGTGTTCGCCGGCGTCGGCGAGCGCTCCCGCGAGGGCAACGACCTCTGGCACGAAATGCGGGAATCAGGCGTGCTGAAGAGCACCGTGCTCGTGTTCGGACAGATGAACGAGCCGCCCGGCATTCGCGCGCGGGTGGGCCTGACCGGTCTGACGATGGCGGAGTACTTCAAGGAGACGCGCGGCCAGGACGTGCTGCTGTTCGTCGACAACATCTACCGCTACATCCTGGCGGGTATGGAGGTGTCGGCGCTGCTGGGCAGAATGCCTTCCGCGGTTGGCTACCAGCCCACGCTGGGAACCGAGATGGGCGACCTGGAAGAGCGCATTACCTCCAGCAAGAACGGTTCGATCACGTCGTTCCAGGCCATCTACGTGCCCGCGGACGACTACACCGACCCCGGCATCGTGACCACGTTCGGCCACCTCGACGCGGTGGTAGCGCTGGAGCGCTCGCTCGCCTCACAGGGCCTTTACCCCGCGGTGGACCCGCTCACCTCGTTCTCCAACATTCTGCAGCCTGCGGTTGTCGGACAGGAGCACTACGACGTCGCGCGCGGCGTCCAGCAGGTGTTGCAGCGCTTCCAGGAGCTGCAGGACGTGATTGCCATTCTGGGCATTGAGGAGCTATCGGAGGAAGACCGGCAGACGGTGGCCCGCGCCAGAAAGATACAGCGCTTTTTGACGCAGCCCATGTTTGTGGCCGAGGCCTTCACCGGCCAGGAGGGCCGCTACGTGCCCATTCGCGAGACTGTGCGCGGCTTCAAGGAGATCCTGGACGGCCAGCACGACGAGCTGCCGGAGCAGGCCTTCTACATGGTGGGCACCATCGAGGAGGCGGTCGAGCAGGCCCAGCGCATGGAGGCGGCGTAGGCCGAAGTCAGTTTGTCAGTCGGTCAGTTATCAGTCGCTTGATGGGGACTAGCGACGTTACTCTCCAGCCACTGACCACTGAAAACTGACAACCGAAAACTGACCAACCGACAAACTAACCCCCACACGCGAGGCCGGGCTTATGTCAATTCGACTTGAGATAGTTACCGTAGAGCGGCAGGTTTACGCCGAAGACGTGGACATTGTGGTCGCGCCCGGCATTGACGGCGAGCTGGGGATACTTCCGCGCCACGCGCCCCTGCTCACGGTGCTCAGGCCTGGTGAGATCATGGTACGGCAGGACGGCGAGGAGAGCATAATCGCCGTCAGCAGCGGCTTTCTCGAGGTGCTGGGCGACCGGGTGATCGTGCTGGCCGACACCGCCGAGCGCGCCGATGAGATCGACATCGAACGCGCCGAGGAGGCCCTGAAGCGCGCCGAAGAGCGGGTCACTGCCGCAGTGTCGGATGTAGACCTCGAGCGCGCCCTGGCGTCAATTCGCCGCTCGCAGGCGCGCATCAGGGTGGCGAGAAGAAGGCGGCCTCGCCGCGGTGCGCCGCCGGTATAACCGGCGGCCCTCTCAGTCCAGCTCGCGCAGGTAGAAAGTCATCGACTGCAGCGCGAGCACGGGATCTATGTTGCGAATCACCACGTGCATCGACACCTGCGGGGCTATGGGCGCGTAGTTGAGAATGCCCTGGACGCCGCTGTCGATGAGCTGATCGATCACCGACTGCGCCTCCGCAGCGGGCACCGCCACAATGCCGATGGCTATGTTGTCGCGCTCGACTACCTCGCTGAGCGCCGACATGGGCTGAACGCGCAGGCCGCCCACCACTCCGCCCACCTGGCGCGAGTCGCTGTCGAACACCGCGCGCATTCTGAACCCTTCCGGCGCGAATCCCGGGTAGTTTATGATGGCTCGTCCCAGCCTGCCTACGCCAACGAGGCAGGCGTCCCACTCCTGGTTCAGGCCGAGAATCTGCCGCAGTTCCTCCAGCAGAAAGTGCACGTCGTAGCCCCTGCCCTGCTTGCCGAACCTGCCAAAATAGCTGAGGTCCTTCCTGATCTGGGCGGGAGTCATCTGCAATCTGTGGCCGAGCTGTTGCGAACTTACGACGGAAATGCCCTCGTTGAGAAGCTGCGTCAAGGCCCGCACGTACATGGGCAGCCTGATAACGACTACTTCGGGGGCTTCGGCTGAATTCATGAGAACAGTCTACGGGAGGCCAACGCCGTCCTCCACCCCTCCGCCAATTCCGCGCCGGCGCGGCAGCGAGAGTGATTCGGCGCAATTGTACTTGCTTGGTGGGATGTAGGCAACCGCGCCGGGTTGGGCGGGAGGTGCAAGGCCAACGGGTGAGATTCGGCCGGACTGTGGTATGATTTGTGCTCAAGCCAAGCCGTTTAGCTCCCGAACGGAGGCGCACATGACCACTGAGGAACGACTGCAGTCCCTGTACGCCAAGATGGAAAACTTGTCGACCCGCAGCGTGGGTTACCCTGTCAACCAGGACTTCGACTATTCTGAGCTACTGCCCTTCATGGAGTTCAGCATCAATAACGTGGGCGACCCCTTCCACGAGAGCAACTTCACCATGAATACCCACGAGTTCGAGCGCGAAGTCATCAGTATCTTCTCCGACCTCATGCACATTCCGCGCGAGAACTCCTGGGGCTACGTCACCTCCGGCGGCACCGAGGGCAACATGTACGGCCTGTACCTGGCGCGCGCCCTGTTCCCCGACGGCATCGTCTACTATTCCGAGGATACTCACTACAGCGTCGTGAAGATAATGAGTCTGCTCAACGCGCGCAACATCATGGTCAAGAGCCAGGACAGCGGCGAGGTGGACTACGATGACCTGTACGAGGCAGTGCGGGTCAATCGCGACGTGCCCGCCATAATCGTCGTCAATGTAGGCACCACCATGAAGGGTGCCGTGGACGACGTGAGCAGGGTGCGGGACATGCTGGACGACCTCGCGGTCAACCGGCGCTACATCCATGCCGATGCGGCGCTGAGCGGGATGATCCTGCCCTTCGTGGACGACCCGCAGGCCTATGGATTCGACGCCGGCATCGACAGCCTGGCCATCAGCGGCCACAAGATGATCGGCTCGCCCGTGCCGTGCGGCGTCGCGCTCACGAAGCGCGAGTACGTGGCGCGTGTCGCCCGTTCGGTCGAATACGTCGGCGTGCTCGACACCACCCTCACCGGCTCGCGCAGCGCCCTGGCCCCGCTCATCATGTGGTACGCCTTCCAGAAGCACGGCCTGGAAGGCTACAGGCGCATAGTCGGCAGATGCCTCGAGACCGCCGAGTACGGAGTAACCCGCTTCAACGACAGCGGCATAGCGGCATGGCGCAACAGGAACTCGGTGACCGTGGTGTTCCCCCGCCCCTCTGCGGAAACCATCAGCAAGTGGGCTCTGGCTCCCTACGAAGACATTGCCCATCTCATCGCGATGCCAAACGTGACCCGCGAGAAGATCGACGCGGTCGTGGACGACTGCCTCAGCTAGCGGGCGCGGCCCGCGCACGGGAGGAGACCCGAATGACCAGGATTGTGATAATGGCAAGAAACGAAGTCGGCGTCATCGCGGACATCAGCCGGGCGCTGGCCGACGCCGACATCAACATCGAGACCATAAGCGCGAAGGCCCTGGGCGACAAGGGCGTCATCACACTCACGACGGACGACGACGATGGCGCGCTGCGAGTGCTGACCGACGCCGACTTCAAGGCTTCCGCGGACGACTCGCTGATGCTGAGCCTGCGCGACGAGCCAGGCGCCCTCGCCAGGGTCGCGGAGCGGTTCAAGGAGGCTGGAGTCAACATACAGACGCTGCACATCCTCGACCGGCGCGAGGGTCATACCACCATCGCCGTTTCCACCGACGACCGCGCGAAGGCCGAGTCGCTTGTCGACCCCGAGAGCATCATCTAGCCGAGGCTTGCTCGCGTAAGGGCCGGGCCGGGGGCAACCCCTCATTTGACTTCTCACAGAGTCCTTATTAAGATGTAGCCGCCACACCTTAATAGCAATTTGCGGTATTAAGGTTTGATGAGTTAGCTCGATAATCGATCTTCCCAATTAAGCTTTAGCCGCCAAACCTCAATAACTAACTATGGTACTAAGGTTTGATGAGTTAGCTCGATAATCGATCTTCCCAATTAAGCTTTAGCCGCCAAACCTCAATAACTAACTATGGTACTAAGGTTTGATGAGTTAGCTCGACAATCGATCTTTCCAATTAAGCTTTAGCTGCTAACCCTCAATGACTAACTATGGTATTGAGGGTTGATGAGTTAGCTCGACAATCGATCTTCCAGGTGTAATCTGTCGTGAAGCGTGGAGAGGCTGGCCGCTACCAGGTTGCCGACTTCGGCGGCGAAGAAGTGCGTGCTTTCATACCGGCGTCGCTGCCGCCGGACCCGCCCATAGCGCTGGAAGGCGGGTTGCAGCAGCTATTGGAAGAGGCGTTGCTCGCGCTGGGTCGGCTCGACAGCGTTACGCAGTTGTTGCCGAACCCCCTCCTGTTCATCTACAACTACGTTCGCAAGGAGGCGGTTCTCTCGTCGCAGATAGAGGGGACGCAGTCCACGCTCTCTGACCTGCTGCTGTTTGAACATGGCCAGGCTCACGGAGCGCCCACCGAAGACGTTGTGGAGGTGTCGAACTACGTATCTGCCCTCAACCATGGGCTTGAGCGGCTGCGCGGCGGCTTCCCGCTTTCGAACCGGCTGATCCGGGAGGTCCATGGTGTACTGCTTTCGAGTGGCAGGGGCAGTGAAAAACTACCAGGGGAGTTTCGCACGTCTCAGAACTGGATTGGCGGCACGCGCCCCGGAAATGCCGCCTACGTGCCGCCGCCGCATACGGAGGTGATGAACTGCATGGGAGCATTGGAAAACTTCCTGCACGCCAGGGAGGACGGCCTTCCCATACTGACTCGCGCGGGGATCGCCCACGTGCAGTTTGAGGGCATTCACCCGTTTCTGGATGGCAACGGTCGCGTGGGACGGCTTCTCATCACCCTTCTGCTCTGCGACGCGGGAGTTTTGGGCCAGCCGCTTCTGTATCTAAGCTTGTATCTCAAGCGGCATCGCCTGGCCTATTACGATCTGCTCGACGAAGTGCGTCACACTGGTGACTGGGAAAGGTGGCTTGCCTTCTTCTTCGAGGGCGTGCGGGAGACGGCCCAGGGCGCTGTGGCGACGACTCGGCAGCTGTTGGACGTGTTCGAAGAGGACCGAGCGAGCATCACACTGCACGGAACGCGCCGAGTCGGTTCTGCCCTGCGGATACACCAAGCATTGACATCGCACCCGCTGCTATCGCTATCGGACGCGCAGAAGGAGACAGGGCTGACGTTTCCCGGCGCTACTTCGGGAATGAATCTGCTGGTCGAGCTGGGAATAGCGCACGAGATTACGGGCCGGCGCCGCAATCGATTGTTTGCCTACGACCGCTACCTCAACGTTCTAAACGAGGGAACGGAGCCCCTATAGGCGGGGCGGCTGCGTTGAAAGACAGACGAGAGGCTGATACGTTGAGGGCGTCAAACGGGCGATTGTTGAGGAGATTGAACTGAACTTATGAATGACATAACCGACGTGCCCGGCATTCGGGTCGGGCACTATACCAACGCGGAGGCTGCCACCGGCTGTACGGTGGTGCTGTGCGAGGGGGGTGCCGTGGGCGGCGTGGACGTTCGCGGCTCGTCCCCCGGCACCCGCGAGACGGATCTGCTGCGCCCAATGAACAACGTCAGTGAGGCGCAGGCCGTGCTGCTGAGCGGCGGCAGCGCGTTCGGGCTGAACGCGGCCGCGGGCGTGGTGCGCTACCTGGAGGAGCGCGGCGTGGGTTATCCCGCGGGCGAGGGCATCGTGGTGCCCATAGTGCCGGCGGCTATCCTCTTCGACCTGCGGCTGATTACGCATCGCACGCGGCCCGGCCCGGATGACGGCTACGCGGCCTGCCTGCGCGCGACGTCCGGGCGCGTGGCGGAAGGCAGCGTCGGCGCGGGTACCGGCGCGACAGTGGCGAAGGCGCTGGGGCAGCCGCGCTCCATCAAGGGCGGCATCGGCACCTCGAGCCTGGACCTGGGCGGCGGCGTGATTGCCGGAGCTATCGTCGCGGTGAATTCCGTCGGTGGAGTCTACGACGTCGACACCGGCGGCCTAGTGGCGGGCCCGCGGGCCGAAGACGGCGTCACCATGCTCGAGTCGCTATCGCTGATAACCACGCCCGGCTACACCCGCCAGCCGCCGCCCGCCGCCACCAACACCACCATAGGCGTGGTGGCTACCAACGCGCGGCTCACCAAGGAGCAGGCCAACAAGCTCGCGTCGGTCGCGCACGACGGCTTGGCACTGGCGGTGAGGCCGGCTCACACGATGAGCGACGGCGACACCCTGTTCGCGTTGGCTACCGGTACCGCGGAGGGCGCGCCGGACATGTACCGGCTCTGCGCGGCGGTCGCGCTGTGCACCGCAAGGGCCATCGCCAACGGCGTGCGCGCCGCGAGCGGACTGGGCGGCGTGCCGAGCGTCGGGGAGCTGGGCGTCAGTGGCGTGGTCTAAGCGGGACACGCGGCTGGCCTTCGTCGGGGCCGGCGTGGTCGGCGGCTCGCTGGCGGCGGCGCTCAGCCGGGACGGCTACAGCGTGGCGGCGTGCGCCAGCCGGACGTTCGCGTCGGCCCGGGAGCTGGCGCGCTGGGCCGACGGGTGCGTGGCATACGAAACGCCCCAGCAGGCGGCGGACGCCGCTGACTTCGTGTTCCTGACCACTCCGGACGACGCGATACCGGCGGTGGCAGGGTCCATGACCTGGCGCGCCGGGCAGGGCGTGGCCCACTGCTCGGGCGCGGCATCGCTCGACGCCCTCGACGCGGCCGCCGCGCAGGGGGCCGTCCCGGGCGCCTTTCATCCGCTCCAGGCGGTGTCGTCGATCGAGAACGGGTCCAAGAACATTCGGGGCATTACGTTTGGCATCGAGGGCGGCGCCGACATGCGCGACTTTCTGAGCGGCATGGCGTGCGACCTGGGAGCGAACCCCATATTCGTGAGGGCTGAGGACAAGCCGCTGTACCACCTCACGGGCGTGATGATGGGCGGCTTGCTCACCACGCTGGGCGCGGCAACGGCGACGCTGTGGGAGGAGCTGGGCTACACGCGCGCCGACGGCATTCGGGCGCTCATGCCGATGATGCGGCAGGTGTCCGTCAACCTGGCCTCGTCGGGGCTGCCCGGCGCGGTAGCCGGACCTTACGCGCGCGGCGACGTGGGCACCGTGAGAAAGCACCTGGAGGCGCTCAGCGAACGCGCGCCGGACGTGCTGCCGCTGTACTGCGAGCTCGCGCTGGCCGGGCTGCCATTCTCGGTGGAGAAGGGCACGCTCAGCGCGGACAGGGCTGAGGAGATCCGGCTGCTGGTGGAACGATACAAGAGAGGACCGCAGATTGAGAATACTGCTGACGAACGATGACGGCATAAATGCGCCGGGCCTGTGGAGCGCCGCCGAGGCGCTGAGCGACTTGGGCGAGCTGACGGTTGTCGCGCCGGACCGCGACCTGAGCGGCATAGGCGCGGCAATGACGCTTACTACGATACTGCGGGCCGCCGAAGTCGCCTCGCCTATCGAGGGCGTCAAGGCGTACTCGGTGCAGGGTACGCCGGGTGACTGCGTGATACTTGCGGTGGAGGCGCTGGTGAAGGAGCCATTCGACCTGGTGGTGTCGGGCATCAACCAGGGGGCGAACTTCGGGCTGGACGTCATAAACTCCGGCACCGTCGGCGGCGCGTTCCACGGCTACTTCCGCGACATACCTTCCATCGCCGTCTCAGTCGCGTCGCTCACGAGCCCGCGCTACGACGCTGCCGCCTGGATCACCCACGCGCTGGGACAGGCGGTGCTTGCCAGCCCCATGCCCGCGCCGCTGCTGCTGAACGTGAATTTGCCGTCCGTCGGCCTCGATGAAATTGAAATGGTGCAGCTTACGCGCCTGGGGCCCAAGGCTTTCCTGGAAAACGTGGAACGCGGCGGCGACGGGCGGCGCGAGTTCTTCTGGATTCGCCACAACCGATCGATCAACAACCAGCCTGCCGAAGGCACGGACCGGTGGGCTGTGCGCAACAAGCGCATCTCGATTACGCCGGTGGACCTGGTGTTTTCCAATGGAGCCCCGGACACCGTGTTCGAATCGATTGCGCAGGGACTTACCGAGCAGCTCAAGTCGAGATAGTAGTTTGACCGGCAGGAGGGCATGATGATATACGAGCTCAGGGTTTACGAAGCGGCCCCGGGGAAGATGGCGGCGCTGCAGGCGCGTTTCCGAGACCATACGCTGGAGATTTTCGAGCGCCACGGCATCAAGAACGTGGGCTACTGGACGGCCAGCGTCGGCGACTGGAACGACAAGCTGATCTACATCGTGGCGTTCGAGGACGAGGGTCAGCGAGAGCGGTCGTGGGCGGCGTTCCGCGACGATCCGGAGTGGCAGCGGGTGCGGGCCGAGTCCGAGGTGGACGGCGCGCTGACCACGCGCATCACCAACGCCCTGTGGGCGCCCACGGACTTCTCACCGCTGCGGTAGAGGGCTGGCCAAGCGGGCTGACCCCTTTCCCCCACATGGGGTCGGCGTTGCGCCGGTGGGGGCGGGTTACAAACCTGCCCCTACGGTATGCAGGCAGGCGCGCCCGGCCGTGCGGCCGGGCGCGCTTCGTCTTCTACTTGAGGGCGTTCGCTATGGCCTCGATGTTCTGGCGGAACATTTCCAGGTAGGTTTCGGCGCCGCTTCCCTCCGCTCCCAGCGAGCCCGAATGCAGCGCGACGAACTCGACGCCCGTCTCCTGGGATATGGACCTCGCCACGCGGTCGCTGACGGTGGTCTCACCGAACACCGCTCCCACGCCGTGCTCCTCGATGACGCCAATCAACTCGGCAACGTCGCGGGCCGACGGATCGACCTCGGTCGTGCCACCCGGAAGCACCGTGCCGACGACCTCGAAGCCGTAGACAACGGCGAAGTATGAGAAGCTGTCGTGCGAGGTCACTAGCACCCTGCGCTCTTCGGGTATGGCGCTGAGCTGTTGCTCGGCCCAGGCGTGAACGTCGTCAAGCTCGGCCCCGTAGGCCCGCGCGTTGGCGCGGAAGGAGTCCGCCGACGCCGGGTCGAGCAGGGCGAGATGCTCGGCTATGTCGTTGACGGCGAGCTTGACGCGCATCGGGTCGAACCAGAAGTGCGGGTCCAACGGCCCGTGGTCTTCTTCCTCCTCCTCCTCGTCGCCGTGGCCTGTAACCGCGAACTCTATGGGATCGATCGCGTCGCCCAGCGCGGCCATGGCCGTGTCATCGGCGCTGGCGTTGTGTATCAGCTCGTCGAGCCAGCCGCCCTCGAGGCCCAGTCCGATGGAAAGCACCAGGTCGGCCTTTGCGAGCCTGGCGACGTCCGCGGCGCCCGGCCGCCAGGAGTGGGGGTCGCCGCCGGTGGGCAGCAGGCTGAACACGTCCACGCGGTCGCCGCCAACGATTCGCGTCCAGTCCGCCGCGAAGTTCGTCGTTGTTATGACGCTGAGCTTCGGCGCGTCGCTGCGAGCGGGTTGGGCCGCAGCGCCGGCCGGCTGAGACGTGGCAGAGGCCGGTTGCGCTGTAGACGCCGGTTCGTCGCCGCACGCCGCCGCGAGCAGCGCCGACAGGGCGACTATGGCCAGCAGCGATAGCCAGAGCATTCGCTTACTAAGAATCTTCAATTCAACACCTCCAAGACTATCCTTCGACTGCTGCGCGAGTTCGGATCTACCATGAGGCAGGCTTGGCGAATTGAGACACCAGACCTGCTCTAGTAATATGCAATCTCAACAATACTGATATGTTATCTCATTATGATTCAAGATATGCCACAATCAGGGTTACGAGTAAGTGCTGTGCGACACTCCGACCTGGCGCTGTGATGCAACTACGCAATCCTTTGTAGGCGCGCCCAGGTTGCGGCCCAGATCAGATACATTCCTATATGAGATAGAATCGCAATATATGCCAGTTGGCTGAACAGGGCAAGACATACGGGAAATCAGAAAGATGTTAGCAGCCGCCCCGCGATGCTGTCAAGGCGTGTGGCGGCTGGCATGGAGCGATCGCGTTCTTGCCCTGGCGGGCGATTCGTGATGGATTCCCGGTCGACTTCACAGCCATATCAGCGCGAGGGTGGTGGCTCCTCCCAGGAGCAAGGCTACCGCCCAGAACAGGTCGACGTTGATCCAGCCTCGCCTCAAGAATGCCAGCCCTACCTTCTTGTACACCACCATGGCGATGACGAACATGACGAGCAGCATGGACAGGGTGTGTATGCCGAGGCCGATGCCCCACGCCACCGAGGTGTCGGCCAGGTCCAGGAAGTCGGCGTGGTGTTCCAGGTCTCCCAGGCCGTGCTCGCTCTCTTCGAGATTCAGGATGATCGGCGCCAGCATCAAGCCCGCGCCGTGGGAGGTGGCCATGAGAAACGACCAGACGATGAGGTCGCGGGAGGTGACCTGCATTCCCACCCACCTGGGATGGCGGTAGTAGCGGAACACTTTGTACACACCGAAGAGCAACAGCGTGACGCCGGAGAGAACCCTGACCCAGTCGAGGGGAACGAACGCCCCGATGATCAACAAAGAGGCGGCCACAACCACCAGGGAGGCGGCGTGGCCGATGGTAACAAAGACGAGCGCCTGGGTTATGGCCCAGGCGCTCTGTCGTTGCAGCCCCAACGCCACCGCGAAGAGCCAGCCCATGGCCGGATTCAGGCCATGAAATGCTCCCAGCGCAGCCAAGCCGACCAAGGCTCCCAGAGATGCCAGCGCGGCAGGCTCAACGTGGGCGAAGGGCGAAAACAGCATCCAGGGGAAGCTTTACGGGTAGCAGAAGGTGTCGGACGACGCGTCCCCTCCCTCGAGGCGTACCTGGTGGGCCCTGGTGCTCCCGAAATCAATGAAGAAGTCCGGGTCCAGCTCCAAGCCTCCCTCGGGGTTGGCGTTCATCTTGATCATCCATCCGTCCATGCCGTTGTAGAAAACGTCATCCCATGAGCTGTACAAGGAGTTGGTGGCGTACACGCGGCGTCCGTCCCTGCTTATCTCCACCATCTGAGGCGCCCCTAGCAGTGGCCCCGCGGATGGATGCTCGGCTTTCCTGACGATTCCACCTGCCTGCACTGTGCCCGTGAGCTCGGGGTTGAACGGGTCGGATACGTCGTACTGGCGCAGTTCGCCGGTACCCCAGCAGGAGACATAGAGGAACTTGTCGTCCACCGAGAGGTCTATGTCGGTGACCAGCGGCGGCACCACTCCCAGCGGTTTCAGGGCTTCAGGCAGCAGGTCGGCGTCGGCCGGCTCGGCGGGGATCTCGATGACCTTCTTCGCGGCCCACTTGCCGTTTTCCCGGTACCAGGTGAACACGGCGGACGACAGGTTGTTGGCGTTTACCACCACTCCAACGAACCCGTAGGCTTTGGTCGGGTTGTGGGCTGGCCGCAGCTCCAGCGCCATCTGGTGCTCGGAACCCAGGTCCACCTCTTGAATGTGCTTGCGCCGGCGCATGTCCCAGAAGTGTATTTTGTGGCCGTATTTTTGATTGACGATGTGTTCCAGCACCGGGCCGTACTCGAACATGTCCGGCGTGCCCCACTCGCTGGTCATGGCGACGTCCAACCCGATGTGCCACCAGAAGTCGTAGGACATCTGCTGTGTGCCCCGGTCCAACTCCCAGCGGCCCAACGGTTCGAAGGTGTTGTGGTCTATGCGCATGATTCCGCCGGGCGCTCCGCCTTCCGCGGAGCCTATCCCGTTCAGATATATGGCGTCGGTGCCGCAATGGACCGTATGAAGACGGCTGTACCCGGTGCGCTCGAATATGACGTCGGACTCTATCGTCTTGACCAGCTTTGGGTTGTAAGGGTCCGGCTTGGTGTCCAGAATGTAGATGCGAGACGTTCGAAGGGTTGGGACGACGAGGTACCGCCGCTCCAGGTGAGGATGAGGAGCGTAGGGACAGAGGGCCGCACTACAGGCGTTCCACCCGAAATGGTGGAGCTCGTCGCCGACGTTGGGCATCTCGACGGTGCTTACAATCGTGCCGTAGTTGGAGGACTCCGGATCGAGGTCTACGACCGACATGCTGTCTGGACGTCCATCCACGTTAAGGCCGGCCACGTACGCCAACCGCTCAGGCGGGGCTTTGGTGGCCATGGTAGGCGACGGATAAAAGGTTGGGTCCGGCTGGAGTAGGGCCAAAGGTGCACCTCTTAGGGTTTAGGGTTGATGGCATTCTAATGAATGTGGCGAAGTCTAGCAAGTTGAATGCGGTGAGCGGGCCTGTTTCAGATTACTTGGCGCCCCCAATACCGTTATTCCCGCTCCCCGCCCATTCGGCAAGCTCAGGGCATGCTTCCACGGGGACAAGCTTCGCGGGAAGGCGAAGTCTGTTCGTTTCTGCGACATTCTGTTGTGTTCATAGCTGGGGGTGCCGGCGATCCCGCGCGAATCTGTAATGCTGGCGCGGGATTTCGGGGCACAAGTGTCGCGCCGCGTGGCAGAGGAGGACAGGGGGACGGAGCAGGGTCACTCAGCCGCGTCTTCACTGCCACAGGGCGCCCACAAGGGACGACGCCCCTACGGATGCCCACAAGACTGCCATAGGGCACCCACAAGACTGCCACAGGGCACCCACAAGGGGCACCCCTACGGATGCCTGGGGCCTTACCCCGTTTGAGGGTAGGGTTTCCGGGCCGCGGGGCCGGTTCCTCGCGTGAGCGAGGGTAGCACGCTTGTGCGTATATTTCAAGAGGGGTGGCGAAATTGCGGGATCGGGGCGGATTGGTGGGGAGAAATGACGCAGGCGTGGGGACGAGGTGGGTCGTGTGTGGGGTTGGATGGGTCAGGGTCGGGGAACGGGTGGCACGGGAAAGTGACGTTTTTTTCGGGTACGGGGGAGCGAGTGGGTCGGGTTTGGGCGAGGGTGTGCGGCCGGGGTGTGCGTTGGGCCGTCCGGGGGAAATCGGGTAAGCAATATGGCGAACGCAAGGCGATGGTCGTAGGTTCAGAGTTGGGCGCGCGGGGAGGCTGTTCGCGAGGGAGACGGTTTTGGGCTCACCTAGTAATCTGAAACAGGCTCGCCGTGAGCGGGGAACTACAAGCTCGTTGAGCCTTGATCGGAGAAGATCGACCTCCATTACGATAACTTCACCACCGGCGGGCGATCTCGGCGACTGTGCCGCCCTCAGCAATCGCAACTTAAGCCACTCTCAACTTGTTGATGATCTGCTTTGGTCTGTGCTTCCTTCTACCCGCTAAGTTCCCATTCTACAGCCCAAGATTAGCATTCCTAATGGATCACTTGTCGGCTGGAGTAGGGCCAAAGGTGCACCTCGTAGAGTTTGGAATGATGGCATTCTAATGAATGTGGCGAAGTCTAGCAAGTTGAATGCGGCGAGCGAGCCCGTGTCAGTTTACTACTTGACCATCCGCCAAGACCCCCTCAGCGGCGGTCCTGGCATTCCAGATTGCTAGCAAGAGGATTGGTAGGGACATCAGGAAGAATATCCCAGATACGGCTACCAGACCGGCTACAAGGAAGCCGGCGCCTATGCCAATAACACTCAGTGTCGTGGATGCGGCTGCAATCAAGAGCACACGTCTGGACGTCGTACGGTTCTTTCGATCCATCCAGATGTAGATGGAAGAGAACGCTACAGCCCCCACGGAAAGGATGACGACAACCAAGATCGATAGGCGTTCTCCGGCGCTGGTTCTGTCCTGAACGAAGACGAGATCCCCCGAAAGGGCCGCACCTGCCAAGAACAGCAGTTGCGGCGCAAACACCGTCAGGACAGCCATCACCACCGATAAAAGGCGCATTAGGAGTGCTTCTCATAGCAGTATGGAATCACAATTGCTTGAAATTGCCTCCTGGATAGGTCTCACATGTTGCTAGCCCGCTGCTTCAGGCGTAACCGAAAGGTCGCAGCCTGCATTCTCCTCGATCTCGTGGGTTTAGGCAGTCGGATCTTCTAGGGTTACGCTTATCATTGTCACGGCTGGTCCCCTTCTACCCCTCATTGGATCGGAACACCAGTCTCTCGAATTCCCAGACTGCGTTGAATCGCAAATATGTACTCTGCGCAGCATTCCTGGAGAGCGCATTTGTGCCATTTTACGTTACACCCTAGCAATCGTGCGCTATTGTATCTGCGTATGCCATACGCCGCCTCGTTCCTATTGGAAAGTAAATGGAACATTGTTTAGAGACTTGGAAGAAGCTTGCAAATGCATGAACTGTTCATGCCACCAGTCTAGGGTGGCTTCCATTGTGTCCAATTCTACCTGGGCTTCAACTTCGTTACCCACAAGTATTCGGAATCGCATTCTCCCTCCATCCCTGTACGACGCCGTGCAAGACATTCTGCGCCTCGGAGAATGTTGTCACCAGACTACTTGCATAACTCCATCTCGGCAAGCTACCATGCAAAAGTACGCCCCGACAACCGAATCACTACCTGCCAGAGTAGCATACTCTAATATCACATGCCTTTGCCCACGCAGTTGATTTGGATGGGGAACTCGTGTCCCCTTCTGGTTCTGCGTGGGTACAGCAACTTTGGCAGGTAGCCTTGTCCAATATTAGAAGGGGGCTGCCTTTGCGACATGTGTTGCTCTTACTACTACCGCTGATTTTGAACTGCACCTTCGCCGCTGAACCTACCCCTCCACCTTCCCCCCTACCACTTACTGCAAACCCAACTCAACCACCACCCACAGATATCGTCGTAGAAGCCCCTAAAACGTCCTCACCGCAACGTAACACGCCGACCAGTATATCTGGCTTAGGCGCGTCACAACGCGACGTAGTTGATCTGCTCCGCCCATTAGAGTTTGAGTTTTGGCGCACCGAAAGCGGGTGGGCATTCATGTCCCCCGGCAATGGTGTAGCAATATCACTGTATGGCTCAACCAATAACATAAACGAAGCGAACGTGCTGTTTGATCAGTACTTGCTCGGATATGAAATGATAGCTGTTATCAAGTTCGCGCTACTTATGACACGCGGGGAGTGGTCGGACATCGGCAGCATAGTAGAGGAACTGAACAGTAGTAAGACGGAATCATACATACTAACAGATAGCGCACGAATTGAAGCAGAGGATATGGATATCGCAATCTCAATTACGTTCAAACCAAGATAATAATGTCGCTCGGTGGGGTTTTCTTTTGGAGGGCCAACATGGTACGAATGGATCCCAATCATACAGGTGGCGGATTTGTTTACCACACGAGTACAAATTGTCCTTCATGGAAAGAAACGCCGCTAAACCGCCGTCTTGAAGGCACCGGCGACAAAAAAGAATGTGACGCCTGCGTTAGGCTTTTTCAGCAGAGGAAGGGATAATCTCAAAGTCACCAGGCAATTCGGCTAAGGGTACGGCAGCGTATGAACACATCGGCATCACGCGGACAACGAGGCCATCTAAGATACCGTCAACTGAGGGTCGTAATTCGGGGAACACTAAATGACCATGAGGGCGACCAAGTTCATGTGCTTCTTCACAGGTTAACGAGTACGGAATGGCCTGAACAACCGCCTCCTCTTGATACTTCTCGCCTATTGCGATTGATTTTGACACGCGAACAGGCGGCAGAGCTAAAGGCGCTCTTGGAATCTTACCTCGACACGAACACCTAGTCATTTCGTCCTCCTTTACTGCGCAGAGTACATAGTTGCGCAGAACTAGACGGGTTTCAGCGAATTTCTTGCCGGGAGTCGGGGTAACGTGGGGGAGCCGCGCTCGAAGAGGCCTGGAGTAGGCGTGAGGATGGGCGGGTCGTGGGGACTGGCCCTCACGACCCGCCGGGTGCTCGGTGGTTTGCGCGCTACGCGGGGGCGAACTTGGGCAGCGTGATGGTGTCGGTGATGTCCTCGAAGACGACCTTGAGCGCCATGCCGATCTGCAGGTTCTCCTGCGTCGGCTCGTCGATCACGATGTTGGTGGGCATTCGCGGGCCTTCCTCCAGCTCCACGATGGCGGGCACGAAGGGCACGTCCTGGACGAAGCCGGGATGCGGGGCCCTGTGTACTATGGCGTAGGTGTACAGGGTGGCGTTGCCGCTGGCCTGGACCCACGTGGTGTTCCTGGAGAAGCAGCACGGGGAGATGTCGCGCGGGTAGAAGTAGGCGTTGCCGCAGTCGTTGCAGCTTCTGAGCCAGAGCTCGCCCTCTTTGGCCTTGTTCCAGTACTCGTCGGACTCGCCCTGTGGCACGGGGATGGGCTTGTTGTACTGCTGGGTCATCGAATTCTCCTGAAGTTGTCGTTCGTGTGCGCTCGGACGTTTCGGCGCGCGCTAGTCGACGGCGAGCACCACGGTGCCGGTGGACGAAAGCGATCCGCCGGTGCCGTGCATGAGCGAGACCTTGGGGTTGTCAATCTGCCGCTCGCCGGCCTCGCCGCGAAGCTGCCTCACGGCCTCCAGTATCAGGAACATGCCGTACATGCCCGAGTGGGTGTAGGACAGGCCGCCGCCGGAGGTGTTCATCGCGAAGTTGCCGCCCGGGGCGGTGCGCTGGTTGGCCACGAAGTCGGCGCCCTCGCCGGGCTTGCAGAAGCCGAGGCTCTCCAGCGTGATGAGCACGGTGTACGTGAACGAGTCGTATATCATCGCCAGGTCGACGTCGTCGTGGGTCACGCCCGCCCTGCCCAGGGCAGCGGGGCCGGAGTTCACGCCCCACGTCTGGGTGAGGTCGGGCATCTGGCTGATGATGTTGTGCGAATGGCCTTCGGCGGCGCCAAGGATCCAGACGGGGTCCTTGGCCAGGTCGCGCGCGCGCTCCGCCGTGGTGACAACGGCCGCGCCGCCGGCGTCGGTGACCAGGCAGCAGTCGAACAGGTGGAACGGCCAGGCGATCCAGCGCGAATCGTGGTAGTCGTCGAACGACATGGGCACGTCTTTCATGTAGGCTTTGGGGTTCTTCTGCGCCCACTTGCGGGTGGCGACGGCGATCTCGGCCAAGGCCTGGCGGGTCCGGTCCTCGCCGTACTGGTGCATGTACCTGCGGGCGGCCAGGGCGTAGTTGATCGGCGCGCCGAGGAAGCCGTAGGGCGACTCGAACTGCGAGCCGGGCTCGGCTGCGTTGCCGCCGGAGCGGCTGCGCGCGCTGCGCCCCGCCTCGCCGTGGGTTATAAGCGCCACTTCACAGTAGCCGGCGTTGATCGCCGCCACGGCGTGGCCGACGTGTATGACGAACGAGGAGCCGCCCACTGACGTGCTGTCGGTGTAGCGGGGGCGTATTCCCATGTACTCGGCGGTGCTGAGAGTGGACGAGCCGGCGCAGAATACACCGTCTACGTCCTTCACCGACAACCCGGCGTCGGCAAGGGCGTTGTAGCCCGCCTCCGCATGGTGCTGAAGGTTGGACTTGCCCTCGACTTTGCCGATGACGTCGGACTCGTCGACGCCGACGATGGCGCACGTTCTGGACAGATCAGCCATGTTGGACTGGACCTCCTTGTTAAGTCTGTCTGGTCTACTGGTATGGGCGTCAAACGCCGTGCCTAGCATATACGCAAGGTGTGTGGCAAGGCAAGTTTGGGAGGCTGGGGGGGCGGGGGGCAGGGGCTCTTGGAAGACCTGTACTTCCCCTCACCCTAACCCTCTCCCCGCGGGGGAGAGGGGACCATTATGAGGTCCAGATTCCTGCTAGCTCAGGCCCAGCAGATTCTCCAGCCCCACGGTCAGCCCGGTCATCTCGGTGGAGCGGCGGATGGCCAGCAGGACGCCCGGCATAAAGCTTTCTCGGTTGATGGAATCGTGGCGCAGAGTCAGTGTCTGGCCGAGCGCGCCGAACACCAATTCGTGGTGCGCCACGCGCCCGGTCATGCGCCCGCTGTGGATGACCACCCCGTCGAGCGAACCGCCGCGCGTTCCGGCCAGCGTTTCGGTTTCGGCGGCCGTGGCGACGAACGCCCGGCCCCTGGCGGCCGCCGCCGACCTGGCGATGGCGAGCGCCGTGCCCGAGGGCGCGTCCAGCTTGGCCTCGTGGTGTACCTCGGTGAGGTCGGCGTAGTCGAAGAACGGCGCGGCGACGCCGGCGAGGTGTATCAGGAGCACCGCGCCGAGCGCGAAGTTGGGCGCGACAATCACGCTGCGCCCGCTGGCTTCGGCCAGCCGGCCGGCCTCCTCGAGCTGCGCCTCGCTCAGCCCGGTCGAGCCGGTGACGACGTTCGCGCCGCCCGCGGTCGCGGCGCGTATCGCCGACATCGCGCCCTCCGCGTTCGTGAAGTCCACCACCACGTCGGCGCCCGCGAGCACGTCGGCGAGCGAGTTCGACAAGGGCACGTCGCCGGAGCCGTCCGGCAGCGCGTACACGCCGCCCGGACTGCCGCGCCTGGACACGGCGCCGACGAGTTCCATGCCGTCGTCCTTGCACACGGCGCCGACTGTCTCCAGTCCCATCTTGCCGTAAGCGCCCTGTACTATAACCCTCGTAGCGTTCATCGCCGCGCCTCCTGATACCAGTGCCCCACGGGCACAAAGGATGACCTTCCCTGATGCTGGGAAGGTTAATCCAGCGTGGGTTGCCGATGCAAGCCGGGTGCCTCCTGGCGGCGCGGAGCTGTTCACCCCCATCCTAACCTTCCCCCGTCAAGGGGGAAGGGACTGGGCTCTTCACTCTTACCCCGCTTTCGCCTGTGCGGTGATTCTGCAATAATGCCGACGTGCCCCGCATTCGCGTTCGCGGCGACAACACTGGGGGGACGGGAATACCAAAGGGAGTTTGACTTATGGGCGCTAACCACGACGACACACCCCACGGAGACCACCCCGGCATGTTGGGGGACTCGGCCCTGAGCGATCGGGCCAAGCGTGCCCTCGCGATTAAGGAGCTTCTCCTGGAGAAGGGGATCATAGACGCCGACGACGTCCGCAGGCGGGCCGATGAGCTTCACCGCCGCTCGCCCGCCGACGGCGCGAGGGTAGTCGCCCGGGCCTGGGTGGACTCTGATTTCAAGGCCCGGCTGCTCGACGACGCCAAGGCCGCGGTGGCCGAGCTCGGCTACGAGCTGCCCCACGAAGCTGAGCTTGCGGTGGTGGAGAACACCGATGAGCTGCACAACATCGTCGTGTGCACGTTGTGCTCGTGCTACCCCACCACGCTGCTGGGTCCTCCGCCGGACTGGTACAAGAGCCTGGCGTATCGATCCAGGGCCGTCAGGGAGCCGTGCGCCGTGATGGCGGAGTTTGGCTTCACGCCTGCCGACGGGGTGGAGGTGCGTGTGCTGGACAGCACCGCCGACCTGCGCTACTTGGTGCTGCCCGCGCGTCCCGCCGGCAGCGAGGGCATGAGCGAGGAGGAGTTGGCGGGGCTGGTGACCCGCGACAGCATGGTCGGGGTGACGGCCGCCGAGTCGCCGCAGGCGGCGGCGGTGTAGGTGGTGGGCGTGTGTTGCCGGACGTGAAGCGGGGGCAGCCCCGAATGGGACCGCCCCCTCAGCGTCGCCAGTGGTGGTGGGCTAGCCGACCGTTAGCGAGAGCCGCTTCGCCTTCTTGGACTCCAGCTTGGGAAAGTTGATGGTCACGACGCCGTTGTCGTAGCCGGTTTCTGCCCTGTCCACGTCGACCGTGTCAGGCAGCCTGAGCGCGCGGTGGAAGCTGCCGCTCCTGCGCTCTCTCATCAGGAAGTCGCCTTCCGCGGTCTCCGTCTCCGATGCCGTTTGGCCGCGGATGGTCAGCACGTCGTTCTCCACGGTTATCTGGATGTCGCCGGGGTCCACGCCCGGCACGGACGCCCGCACCTCGATGTCGTCGCCCTTCCTCACCACGTCCAGGGGCACAGCCCACTCCTCGAATCCGCCGCTCTCGGCGGGGCCCTGGTAGCCCTTCCAGATCCGGTTCATCGTGTCCTGCATCTGCCTCTGCTCGTTGAACGGGTCCCAACGCTGTATTGCCATAGCTGTAACCTCCTTCTTCTGATGGTCGATTGACTTGATTCTATTCGAAGCACATATGCTTCTCACATACACAATTATAGAGATGCATTCTTGATGTGTCAATAGAGCTATTGTAAATACTATAAGATACGTTGTGCCTGCATTTGACCTATGCTACACTGCCGGCGGGACCACTCAACTGAGTCGAGGCGAGTGATGGCAACCTATTACGAAACGCTGGGCGTCTCCAAGGACGCGAGCGAAAAGGACATTCGGCAGGCGTATCGCCGTCTCGCGCGCAAGCATCACCCCGACCTGAATCCGAACGACCAGGAGTCCGAGAGCCAGTTCAAGAAGATCAACGAGGCCTACGAGGTGCTGTCCAACGCGGACAGCCGGAAGAAGTACGACCGCCACGGCGACCTGTGGCGCCAGGCCGACAACATCGAGGCGCAGCGGTCTCAGGGCGGCCCCCGCACCTACACTTGGACGACCGGGGCCAATTCGCCCGGCGGCGCGGGCGCGGATTTCGACTTCGGCGACATCTTTGGAGGATTTGGCGAAAGGTCTGGCGGCGGTCGTGCCAGGCCTCGGGGCAGGCAGCGCGCCAACGCCGCCGTCACTGTGTCCCTGGAGGAGGCGTTTTCGGGCACCAAGCGCCGAGTCTTCGCCCCGGACGGCGGCGGGACCAGGCGGATCGAGGCAACCATACCGCCGGGCGTCGACAATGGCTCCGTGGTGCGCATCTCGCTCGGCTCCGGCGCCGAGCTCTACCTCAACGTAACCGTTTCGCCGCATTCGAGCTTCAGGCGAAAGGGCAGCGACCTCGAGGTGGACGCGCCCGTGCCGCTTGTGGACTGTGCCCTGGGCGGCGAAATCGAGGTGCGCACGCTGGGCGGCAGGCTGCGGCTGAAGATTCCGCCGGAGTCGCAGAACGGCCAGCGCATCCGGCTCGCGGGCCAGGGGATGCCCAGGCTCGGCGACGCGACGAAGCGCGGCGACCTGTACGCCATAGTCCGCCCGCAGATGCCCTTGGACGTTACCGCCGAGGAGCGGGAGCTGTTCGAGCGGCTGCGCCAGCTTCAGGCGAGCAAGGGATAGTGCGATGGCAGAGATGTTTGGCCGTGACGAGCCGGTCTTCATAATCAGTGTAGCGGCGCAGATGCTCGAAGTGCGCGCCCAGACTCTGCGCTACTACGAGCGCCTGGGGCTGGTGAACCCGAAGCGCACCAGCGGCAACCAGCGGGTCTATTCCCGCAACGACCTGGAGAAGGTGCGGCGCATACGGCGGCTAATGGACGATCTGGGAGTCAACCTCGCGGGCGTCGAGGTGTTGCTCAATCTGCTGGACCGGCTGCAGGAGGCGGAGTCGACCATCGCCCGCCTGGAGGCGGAGAACGAGGGGCTGCGCAAGCTGTTGAACGCGATGAGTTGAGAGGGGTGAGGATGGGGGTCTGGTGTTTCACCCCCATCCCCGTATCGAGTACGAGGCAGGCACCAGCCTTCCCCCATCGATGGGGGAGGGACTGAGCGCCGGCGGGCGGGTTTCAAACCCGCCCCTACAGGCTGGAGGGGGAAGGGACTGGCTGTCGTCGTCACCCTCACCCCAACCCTCTCCCTCGAGGGAGAGGGGGCTGGCTGTTAGCCTCTTCGGGGGCCGCCGCCGCGCGGTCCGCCCTGGCCGCCGCGTCCGCCCTGGCCACCGCCGCCCTGGCGGAATCCGCCGCGTCCGCCGCCGTTCGGCCTTCGCCCCTGCGGCCGTGGGCCGCCGCGTGGGGCGCTGCGGCTGCGCGCCATAGCCGGCTCGGATCCGCCTTCCACGTCGTCGCCCTGCAGCAGTGCCCGGCGGGACAGGTTGATGCGGCCCATGGAGTCGATTTCGCTCACCACGACGGTGATCTCGTCGCCAATGTCGACTTCGTCCTCGACCTGGGCCACGTGATGCTCGGACAACTCGCTAATGTGTACGAGGCCGTCTTTGCCTGGCAGAATCTCGACGAACGCGCCGAAGTTCATGAGTCTCACGACCTTGCCGGTGTAGATGTCGCCCACCTTCACCTCGCGGGTGAGGTTTTCGACCATCTGCACTGCCTTCGCCGCGGAGGCCTCGTCGACCGAGCCAATAACGACCGTGCCGTCGTCGGACACGTCTACGGTGGCGCCGGTGGCCTCGATTATGCCGCGAATGGTCTTGCCGCTGGGGCCGATGACGGCTCCGATCTTGTCCACTGGTATGCGGATTTGGAGCACGCGCGGCGCGTGGGGGCTAAGCTCGGGGCGGCTTTCGGACAGCGTCTCGGCGATGCGTTCCAGGATGTGGAGCCGCGCCTCTCGCGCCTGCTCCAGCGCGTCCCTGCACACGTCCAGGCTGATGCTCTTCAGCTTGATGTCCAGTTGTATGGCGGTTATGCCTTCGGCCGTGCCCGCCACCTTGAAGTCCATGTCGCCTATGTGGTCTTCCTTGCCCTGGATGTCGGTAAGCGTGACGTAGCGTCCGTCGTTGCCTGTGACAAGGCCCACGGATATGCCGGCGACCGGGGCCTTGATGGGTATGCCGGCGTCCATGAGCGCGAGCGTGCCGGCGCAGACGCTGCCCATGGAGGTGCTGCCGTTGGAGCTGAGCACCTCGGTGACGATTCTTATGGTGTACGGGAAGTCGTCGCCGGAGGGGAGGACGGACGAGAGCGCGCGTTCGGCCAGCGCGCCGTGGCCAATCTCGCGCCGGCCGGGGGAACCGACGCGCCTCGCCTCGCCCACGGAGTAGGGCGGGAAGTTGTAGTGCAGCATGAAGCGTTTGGTGACTTCGGGGCTAAGCGTGTCGAGCTTCTGGGAGTCGCCCACGGAGCCGAGCGTGACTACGCCCAGCACCTGGGTCTCGCCGCGGGAGAACAGCCCGGTGCCGTGCGTGCGGGGCAGGAGCCCCACCTCGGAAGAGATGGCTCGGATCTCCCTCAGGCCGCGTCCGTCGGACCGCTTGCCGTCCTCAAGGATGACTCGCCGGAAAGCCTCTTCCTCGGCGACATCAAACGCGCCCAGGACGTCGCCGCGATCGTGCTCGTCCCGCAGCTGGTCGACCAGCTCGTCGCGGAGAGCGACCAGTTGCTCCGACTGCTCGTCGCCATCGGTGGAGCGAACAAGCGAGAATAGCCGCTCGTGGGCGTTCTCGGCCATCCAGTCGTCAAGGCTTTCGGGGTGGAGCTTGGAGTCGTAGTCCACCTTGGGCTTGCCGAACGCGCAGGCGGCCTCCTCCTGGAGGTCGATCACCTGTTGGTTGGTTTGCTGCGCCCGGTCGATGGCCTCCAGGACCAGGTCTTCGGGCATCTCGGTCACGCCGGCCTCGATCATGACGACGCCGTCCCGGGTGCCCGCGACGATTATGTCCAGGGTGCTGACTTCGAGCTGGCTGTGGGTGGGATTGACCACGAAGCGGCCGTTCACGTAGCCCATGCGGGTCACGCCTACGGGTCCTTCGAACGGGATGTCGGACACCGACAGCGCGGCAGAGGCGCCCATCAGGCACAGGACGTCTATGGGCGTTTCCTGGTCGATGGAGAGGGGTGTCAGGATGACCTGCACTTCGTTGCGGAAGCCCTTGGGGAAGAGCGGGCGAAGGGGCCGGTCGGTCAGGCGAGCGATGAGTACGCCGTGGGTGCTGGGCCGGCCTTCGCGACGGAAGAAGCTGCCGGGGATCTTGCCTCTGGCGTAGAGGCGCTCTTCGAACTCGATGGTGAGGGGGAAGAAGTCGATTCCTTCCCTGGGTCTGCTCATGGTAGCGGTGGCGAGAATCACGCAGTCGCCGGAGCGCACGAGCACGGAGCCGCCGGCCTGTTGAGCGAGTTTGCCACCCTCGAGTGTGATGGTTTCAGTGCCGACTTCCCGGCTAAAGCTGAACGACATTAGATACGGTACCTCCTAAGGCGGTGGGGAACCCGGCAGATATAAAGAAAGCTCCGAGTCAATCGGAGCTATCTTCTCAGCCCAAGCCTGGCAATGAGAGCCCGGTAACGGCCTACGTCTTCATTGTTTAGATAGCGGAGTAACCTGCGTCGACGCCCCACCATCTTTAGAAGTCCGCGGCGCGTGGACTCGTCGTGGTTGTGGATCCTGAGGTGCTGAGTCAAATGGGTAATACGTTCTGTCAGCAGCGCTACCTGAAGGTCAGCGGAACCGGTGTCGGTCTCGTGAGTTCGGTACTCTTCGATTACGGCCTGTTTCTCAGCCTTGTCCAAACCCTTCTCCTGGGCCCCTCGAATAAATGTGTTTCGGTTGCCGTTTGTGTTCCGCCCGGGCGTTGGTTCGTGCTCCGAGCGGTTTTTCATTGTTTGCGCAAGGGTGTTTGATTTGTCGCGGTGGATTGTATCACCTGAGCGCTGATAAGGCAATTGCCGGGGGCGGTCGGCGGCCTGTCCCGGTGCAGCAGGCGTTCGGGTGGGCAGGCCTGAGCGGATGCGGAAGGGCCATAGGCTGGTTGCGGGCGAGGAGTGTGCCGAAAACTGTCTCATTTTGTCGCATTCTGTGTCATTTCGTAGCTGGTAGGCTCGGCGGCCTGTGCCGTTTGGGACACCTGGCGAGAACGGATCCAGGAATGGGAACGACTGAATGTGGCAGAAATGAGACAGGTGGGCGGGAGGTCCCGACTGCCTTGCGCTCACCCCCATCCCAAGCTTCCCCCATCAAAGGGGAAGGGATTTTCGGGGCGGGGGTCGGTCTCTCGATGAGGGGAGAATAGCACGGGTGTGCGGCGTGGTCAATGGGGCGCATGACGTCGAAATTGTGGTGGCCGAAATGGGCTAAATCCATCCTGCGCGGGTCAACACCTCAAGCGCTACCTCGCCTATCTGGCGTCCGGGGCCGTTATCCACGGTGAAGTCCTCGACGGCCGCCCTCGCCAGAATGTTGGCGAGCTCGGTTGAACGCGCAAGCGCCTGATATTGAAACATGCCGGGTTCTCGCACTCGCAGGCGGTCGTGCATGAGCGTGAGTGGAGCGGTCAGCCGGCACACGACAGTTCGAGCGCCAGGCACGGCAATCCGGTAGTGGTCGAGTTCGTGCTCGTACTCTACCACTCTAGCGACAATGAGGCGTTTGGCCCCGGCAGCGACGTAGTTTGGCCAGACGGCAGCGAGGTTTGCGAATGCCAACTGCTGGCCGTAGGCGTCCTGTTGCGGGTGCATGACGGCCAGCCAGTCGAGGTCGATTGCCGCGTGGGCAATACCGGCTTGGGCCAACAGGTCGGAGGCTTCGGAAAGGACTGTCGTCTTTCCGGCTCCCATGGAGCCGGAGATGATCAGGAGTGGGACGGTTTTAGGCACGAATATGGGTTCGGGCATATGCTTTGGAGGAGGTTTGCATAGTCGTAGGTGAGTGAACGACACGGCTACAGCCAACAGCCTGCCGACACGTTGTTGATCGTATCACCAGGTTTTGGTAGGGACAACCGGGATGTAATCCCAGATAGAGCTATCGCATACTACTCCACAGTCGGCAACGCTGACACGAAACAGGTACGTTATTTTGCGTCTATGGGCCAATTCAGGGGACGCACATGGCGCAAGCGGTACTCGATTGAGCTGTTTCGTGACAGAATTTCAGCCTTCAGATGTGAGGGCGCGCCTGATTTGGGGCCGAGAAGTCTGTATGCGATAGCCCTGCTTCAAAGTTATGGTTACCGAAGTGGGCTAAAGCCAGCCCGCGCGGGTCAGCATTTCGTAGGCAACATCGCCGACTTGGCGGCCGGGGCCGTTGTCGACGGTGAAGTCCTCTATGGACGCGCGCTCCAGGATGGCGGCGAGCTTCGTTGAACGCGCGAGCGCCTGGTCCCGAAACATGCCGGGTTCTCGCACGCGCAGGCGCTCGTGCATGAGCGTGAGGGGCGCGGTCAGCCGGCAGACGATGGGTTGGGCGCCGGGGACGGCAATTCTAGGCTCCAATTGAGGCGCAAATGAATGCGAGAAAGTTCGCTCGCTGGCGAATTAGAGCATCTGGGCGCTACTTTTGTTGACTTATGCTGCTATGCTACAATCGGGTCGATACTTGGAAAATCAAGTCTACCATCGAGGGTACGTGCAATACGCAGCGGTCTAGTTTGAGCGGGTTTGGCGGATTCGTGATGGTAGGGCGTCTGGCCTAGCTAAACAGTTCCGAGATGACAGAGGGGGCAAATGACGGCTTCAAATGATACTGGCCGTAGTATTGATGAGAAGTTTTCGGCAGCAATTTCCCAATTTCGGGACCTTTTTAGTAGCTCGGATGCGTTGACTTTCTTGATGGGAGCTGGGTGCAGCAGGTGTGCGGGAATGCCCCTTACGAACGAGTTGACCGATATGGTTATGAACAGCACGAAGGTCGATAGAAAGACCAAAGAGGTTCTAGCCGTGGTAAAGGGGCAGTTCGAAAATGGTGTTGGGGCAAACATTGAAGATTACCTTAGTGAGATAGTTGACCTGCTGGCAATCACGGAGCGCAGAGCGGAGCGGCAAGTAAAGGGGAACACCGTTTCTGTAGGGGATGCTTCATATGCAGCGGATGACTTGGAGAAGGCGAGCAATCAGATACAGCGGGCAATTGCAGGCGCCATCGAATCGAAAGCGAAGATCGATGTACATCAGAGCTTTGTCTCCTCTATTCACAGGCCTATTCGAGTAGGACGGCGAGGGCCCTCTGAGCCGGTAAGTTATCTGGTTCTCAATTACGACACAGTTGTTGAAGATGCACTTGCCTTGGCCCGTGTTCCCTATGCGGATGGCCTTAGTGGAGGGACTACAGCGTGGTGGAATCCTAAAACCTTTGAAGCTCATGATGTATCTGCTCGTGTAGTGAAGCTACACGGCTCAATTGACTGGCGTCAGTTTTCTGGAGAAACTGTGCCACGTAGAATAGGAAAACACATACAACTTTCTGACCAGCAAGACTCCCCGTTGCTCATATGGCCATCCTCGACAAAGTATCAAGAGACTCAACGTGACCCTTTTGCTCAACTGCTGGAGCAAGGTAGGAAAGCAATGAGGCCAAGCCCTGGCGCACAACGCTTACTTGTCATATGTGGTTACTCATTTGGTGACCGCCACATAAATCTAGAAGTCGAGAAGGCGCTTCAAGAGTCCCGGCGTGATCTGACAGTCGTGGCGTTTACCGATAAGGACCAACCGGAGGGACGATTGAGTAAGTGGTGCGAGGAATTATCAATTCGAGAACAAGTGATTGTCTTCGCCAATCGTGGATTCTTTCATGGTAAGACTGAAGCGTTGTCGGACAAGGATCTTCCGTGGTGGAAGTTTGAGTATCTGACAAGGATCCTGAACGGAGAAGTGCAGTAGTGATAGGCAGCCAGATTGTAGAACCTGTCGAAAATTTGGCATTCGGTAAGATTGTTGAGGTTGACGGCTCTCACATTGTCGCGGAGTTAGACGCTGACCTAACGGAATTGTCACGAATCTATGCCGGAGAAGTGTATCCGATAGGCCAGTATGGCTCCATAGTGCGAGTGCATTTTGGTCGACGGATCATTTACGCGTTTGTAGGGCGTCTCCGCATGAAGGCGGAATATGAAGCAGAACGAGGTATACAGTCACCAACAGCGACAGACGAACGAATAATCGAGGCGGATCTCTTTGGGGAGGGTGAGTGGCAGAGCTCAATGGATGGTAAAGAGCCTACGCTCAAGTTTGAGCGTGGTGTAGCTACCTTTCCGTTGCCACAACAAACTCTGTACCTGACACCTAAGTCCAAGCTTCGCTACATCTATGCCCACAGAGGAGACGCTGCCGTCCTTATCGGAGAACACGTGGGTGCTGCAGGTGCTCCTTGCTATGCAGACCTCAACGAACTGATCGGTAAGCACACTGCAATCTTGGGCTCAACTGGCACAGGCAAGTCGAGCACCGTGGCTGCCATTGTTCACAGCATTCTCGAAAAGGGAGAGGAGTCACAGTGCGATCAGTGGTTTCCCAGGATCATCATCCTGGATCCCCACAATGAATACGGGAAGGCATTTCAAGAACACAGCCGGCTATCGACCGACGAAGGAACGCTGTTACTGCCTTATTGGGTGTTGAGCCTTAATGAAACATATGACTTACTAATAGGAACAACCGAGTTCGCAGCTACGTCCCAGGCCAACATCATCAAGAATGCTCTGTTGGATGTTCGGATGTCGTCAGCGAGGGAAATGAAACTGGAAATGGAAAGGGTGACCGTTGACTCCCCGATTCCGTATGAACTTGGAGATCCTTCCGGATTGGACGAGTTCGGGCAGGACAGCGAAGGCCAACTGTATTCAAAGGGATTAGCCGGTGTCATAAATGCGCAAAGGCCAAAAAACAAGGACAAGAGACAACACGAAGATTACAACAAGGTGCTGCGGAAGCTAGATTCTCTCATGAAGGACGAGAGAATGTCCTTCATGATGAGTCCATGGAACGGAGTGTCTGACCAGATCGGGGATGTGCTGGAGCAGGTCATGAACCGAGACAATCCCGTGACCGTGGTCGATCTTTCTGGCATACCGAACGAAATCGCTGGGATAGCGAGCGCTGTTCTTGTTAGAATCCTCTTTTCGATCAAAATCTGGCAAACTGACTCAGAACGAAAGTCCAGTCCTGTACTCCTAGTACCTAGTCAACCTAATTTTGTATGAATATAAGAACTGGTACACTCTGATGAACTCGCTTTCATATGGAGGGTGCTGAAATGAGTCGAGAGAAGTATGTGGTCCAACTGACGGATGATGCGCGGGAGTCTTTGCAGAAGTTCGTCCGAGGGGGCACGAGTTCCGCACGAGAGGTTGCCAGGGCGCGGATCTTACTGAAGGCTGACGACGGCTGGACTGTGCATCGGATAGCCGAGGCGCTGGACGTGTCTACAGGTACTGTATACCGTATCAAAAGGCGCTTTTGCGAAGCAGGACTACAGGGCGCAGTGGTGGATCGGCCTCGTCCTGGCAGACCTCCCAAACTGGACGAGAAAGGTGAGGCACACCTGATCGCCCTGGCTTGCAGCAGCGCACCTGACGGGCACGACCACTGGACGTTGAGACTACTGTCAGACAAGGCTGTGGAACTGGGCCTGGTGGACTCCATATCACACGAGGGCATTCGCAAACGTCTGAAAAAAACGAACTCAAGCCATGGCAGAAGAAAGAGTGGTGCATTCCGGAGGTGAGCGCCGACTTCGTTGCTTCCATGGAGGAGGTACTGGACGTGTACCACGAACCGCATGATCCCAAACAGCCCGTGGTGTGCTTCGACGAGTCCTCTACTCAACTGTTGGCGGACGTGCGCGAACCCACTGCGGCACGACCCGGCCAGCCCGAGAGATACGACACCGAGTATCGACGACAGGGAACACGCAACCTGTTCATGTTCATTGAACCCCTTGCGGGTTACCGACACGTGGCCATCACGGAACGGCGGACACGACAGGACTTTGCACACCAGATGAAGTGGCTTGTTGACGAAGCCTATCCAGAAGCCGACACGGTCCGGGTTGTCCTCGACAACCTCAACACTCATAGACTCGGGTCCCTGTATGTGGCTTTTGTGCCTGACGAAGCCAGACGCATCGCTAGACGTTTGCGGTTCCACTACACTCCCAAGCATGGAAGCTGGCTCAACATGGCCGAAATCGAGCTCAGCGTGTTCAGCCGCGGCTGTCTGAGGCGCCGTGTTCCTGATGAGACTGTCCTGAGGCGGCGTGTACATGCACTCCAAGATGAACGCAATACGGATCGTGCCAGCATCGACTGGCGCTTCTCGATCCAGGATGCTCGCACTAAACTGCACCGACTCTATCCCTCCAATAATTAAGTTGACTAGGTACTAGTTTGTGAAGAAGCCCATAGGTATATACCAAATAGTGGCGAGGCGC
This sequence comes from Dehalococcoidia bacterium, assembly GCA_965262385.1. Lineage (GTDB taxonomy): Bacteria > Chloroflexota > Dehalococcoidia > Lucifugimonadales > CATOSD01 > CATOSD01. The sequence continues at coordinate 2,490,319 of CBDHFB010000016.1, forward strand.
AGTACGAGTCGGCCCAAGAGGCGATCCGGCGCGTCGCCAAAGAAGGACGAAAGTATGGAATTGGGCTTTTCCTCGTCTCTCAACGCCCCGGTGAAGTTGAGGCGACTGTATTGTCCCAATGCAATTCTTGGATAGTTCTACGAACTTCAAACGAAACTGACAGGAATCATGTTCGAGGGATCCTTCCAGACTCGTTGGAAGGGCTAACGAAGATGCTCTCAGGGCTGCGCAGACGAGAGGCGCTTTTTGTCGGATTGGCTGCAACATTGCCTTCTCGGATAATGGTCCGAGAGCTGACAGCAAGCCAACTTCCTGCGTCCAGCGACATTGACTTCAATCTGGGTTGGCAGGGACAAGCAGCAACGGATGCCGAACTTGCTGACATCGCCACTCGATGGCGATATCAGCAGCGACAGAACGATTCCTATTCCCCATAATGATTCTAGAGTGGCAGGCTCTAACCCTCTCCCAGTCTTGGGCTTACCGGGGTAGGCAGATGGGCTTGAACCGGCACACCACCGGCAGTGGAAAAGACTGAGTCTGACAGGACACACGAGTCAGCAGAGCGGCCGCTTTAGATTCCTCGGCTACGCTCGGAATGACAACTGGAAGTCGCCCGGAATGACAGCAGATGGCGCTCGGAATGGCACCAGGCGCTTGCGGCGGCTACGTAAGATGGCCTGTGTTACAATGGCGGCGGCTTCCTCCACGTTGTTTACGAAAGCCGCCGCAGCGCCCGGCTTACCGCAGGCGTCCGGCGAGTACGGAAGGTGTTTTCATGGCCTACGACTTCATTGAGTACGAACCCTCCGAGGGCATCGGCCGCATTACGCTCGACCGGCCCGAAAAGCTGAACGCCCTCAGCCAGCAGCTTCAGGACGAGCTGATCGAGTGCGCCCTGCGGGCCGACGACGATCCCGATATCCGTGTGCTGACCCTGCGGGCGAACGGCAGGGCGTTCAGCGCCGGCTACGACATCACCCCGGGGGTGCCCAGCACGCCCGAGGAGGCCGAGAGGGCGCGCGAGCGGCGCGAGAACATCCGCTGGGACATGCACAGGATGAAGCAAACGCCCGCCCGCTGGGCGACGCTTCTGAACCTGAGCAAACCCATCATAGCCGGGGTGCACGGCTACTGCCTCGCCGGCGGCACGGACCTCGCGATGCACTGCGACATCGTGATCGCGGCCGACGACGCGCAGATAGGCTTTCCCCCCGTCCGCTCCATGGGCGGCCCTCCGACGCACATGTGGACCTACATGGTGGGTCCGCAGTGGGCCAAGTGGTTCCTGCTCACGGGTGAGTCGGTGTCCGGGGCCAAGGCCGCGGAGCTCGGCTTCGCCCTCAAGTCGGTGCCGCGCGACGAGCTGGACGCCGAGGTGGAGGCGCTGGCCGGTACGATGGCCAAGATTCCCTGGGAGCTGCTCGCCGCGAACAAGAGCATCGTCAACAGGGCCATGGAGTTGATGGGGCGCAACACGTTGCAGTTCCTCGCGGCGGAGACGGACGCCGTGGCCCACCAGGCGCCCATCGTGAAGGAGTTCACGCGTCGCTCGCACACAGAGGGCCTCAAGTCCGCCCTCGACTGGCGCGACCGCCCATTCCGCGACTACCGGGGCCGGGAAGGGTAGCCCACGGAAACGCAGGAGCAGCAGTTGGCAACCCTAACGCTGCAAGTCAGCCGAACGCCACCCACGGCAGCCGGCGACCGCTGGCAGTCCTTTGACGTCCCGTTTGCAGGCCAGAGCATGAGCCTGCTCGACGGCCTCATCTGGATACAGCGCAACTCCGACCCCACGCTGGCGTTCCGCTGCGCCTGCCGCGTTGGCATGTGCGGCACCTGCGGCGTGGTGGTGAACGGCAGGGAGGGCCTGGCGTGCCGCACGATGGCGCGGGACCTGCTGGACGGCGGCGCGCGCGTGGAGCCGATGCGGCACATGCCCGTGGTGCGCGACCTGGTGACCGACGGGTCCGCCTTCTATGCCAAGCTGCGCCAGGTCTCGCCCGGAGCGCCCGACCCCTCTGACGGCGCCCGGCTGGCCGTCGTCGATCCGGACACGCCCGAGCGCAAGGCGGTCGAACTGCAGCGCGAGTGCATCTACTGCGGCCTGTGCTACTCGGCCTGCACGGTTGCGGGCCTCGACGAGGACTTTCTCGGTCCGGCGGCGCTCAACCGCGCCTTTCTCACGATCCTCGACGGCCGGGTAGAGTCCGCGGACGAGACGCTCGACGCGGTGGCCAACGAGCGCGGCCTGTGGCGCTGCCACACCATGTTCGAGTGCGCGGCGGTGTGCCCCAAGGGCATTTCTCCCACGCTCGCCATCCAGCAGCTCAAGCGGCGGGCTATCGGGCGGAAGTTCAAGCGGCTGTTTGGGAAATGAGACATGGCTGAAGCATACACCCGGTGGGACGTTACGGAGTATCTTCAATCCGTAAAGGACATTCGGCTTTACCTGGAAGGATGTGCGGAAGAGGATCCCGGTGATGGCAGCTTGATTCGTGCTGCACTTGAAAACCTCGCCGAGGGTCGAAACCTACACCGCATAACACGCCAGATTGGCAAGAGCGGAAAAGCACTGTAACTGAGGGCGATGTACGACGAGCTGGACCTGGATGTGCTGATTATCGGCGGCGGCGGCGCCGGCCTGATGGCCGCGTTGCACGTGCTGGCGCGCGACCCGCGGCTCAGGGTGGGTGTGGCAGCCAAGGGACTGCTTGGGCAGAGCGGCTGCACCCGCATGGTGCAGGGCGGCTACAATGCCGTGCTCAGCGAGGGTGACTCGATCGAGATGCACTTCGCCGATACTATACGCGGCGGTGGGTTTCTCAACGACCAGGAACTTGCGTGGACGCTGGTCAACCGCGCGCCCGGGACCATTGCCGAGCTCGAAAGCTACGGCTGCCTGTTCGACCGGGGCCCGGACGGACGCATCTACCAGAAGGCGTTCGCCGGACAGTCGTTCGACCGCACCGTGCACAAAGGCGACCTGACGGGCATAGAGATCATGTCGCGGCTCAAGGATGCCGTGCTGTCGACGTCCGCGCTCCTGCTGGACGAGCACCGCGCCGTCGCGCTGCTGGGCGACCATGGCTCAGGGGTGTCGGGCGTGCTCCTGCTGGACGTGCGCTCGGGCCGGTTCGCGGCGGTGTCGGCAAAAGCCACGCTGATGGCGGCCGGCGGCGGCGCGCGCATGTATCGCATCGCCGCGCCTTCGCTGGAGAAGGCGGGCGACGGCATGGCGCTGTGCTACCGCGCGGGCTGCGTGATGCAGGACATGGAGATGTACCAGTTCCATCCCACGGGCCTGGTGGCGGGCAGCTCGGTGCTCACCGGCGCGGTGCTGGAGGAGGGCCTGCGCGGCGCGGGAGGCCACATGCGCAACGCAAAGGGCGAGCGGTTCATGGAGCGCTACGACGCCGAACGCATGGAGCGGTCCACGCGCGACCTGGTGTCCAGGGCCGCCTACATGGAGATCCAGGCCGGACGCGGCACTGCCGATGGCGCGGTGCTGCTGGACGTGTCGCATCTTGGCGCGGAGTTCGTTGAGGCGACCTTCCCGGGCATGGCCGACCGCTGCCGGGAGGTGGGCTACGATCTGGCGAGGGAGCCGGTGAGGGTGTCGCCGACGGCGCACTTTCACATGGGCGGCGCGCGCATCGACTCGGATTGCCGGACCAACCTGGAGGGGCTGTTCGTGAGCGGCGAGGACGCGGGCGGCGTTCACGGCGCTAACAGGCTGGGCGGCAACGGCGTCGCCGAGTCCACAGTGTTCGGCGCTATCGCCGGCGACGCGATGGCAGGCTACGTTGCCGGACGCGCCCAGCCTTCGATCTCGCGGAGCCAGGTCGACGAGGCCATCGCCGAGCTGCTCGCACCGATGCGCACGGAGGGCGGCGAGAACGTGTTCGCGATACGCTCGGAGATCGAGGACCTGATGTGGGAGAAGGCGGGGCTGGTGCGCGACGAGCGGGGGCTGTCCGAGGCGATGGCGGGTCTGGACGCGCTGGCGGAGCGCCGCGCGCGCGCGCCGGTGCCGGCGCTGCGGGAGTTCAACCCGGCCTGGCAGGAGTGGATGAACGTGCGTAGCATCCTGACCGTGGCGCGGCTCACGTGCCTGAGCGCGCTGGCGCGCACCGAGTCTCGCGGCTCACACTACCGCAGCGACCACCCGCGCCCCAACGACGAGGAGTGGGTGCGCAATCTGCTGATGTGCGCCGAGCCGGACGGCGGCGCTCGCATGTGGGACGAGGAGGTGGCTTTCACGCGGATGCGGCCGGGGGAGTGAGGGGGGCGTGGTGGGCAAATGTAACACTTGACAACTTTGTCCGGGGCGGATAGCATAATCCTAGCGGTGGCAGAAATCGCCGCACATGCGAACTTATCCCACTATGGGGCATTGGGGGGGCCGGCTTGGCTCCCCTTTTTTGTTGCGGACGGTTTTTCTATGTCCTTAAGAACAGCTATTTTCGTTGATGGCGCCAACTTTCGCGCCAATCTTCGAGACTTTTCGTTCAGGTCTGATAATCTATCGAACAGCAGAGGATTCCGACTGGAAGAGAGTCATTTCGATTGGAAGGCCTTTTACGGGGGTGTGCTGGAGAAGTTTAACGAGGCGACTGGTTGGAGGCATCAACTCATTCGAGTTCACTGGTACAGCGCCGCCAGCATTTCATCCTGGCCTGCAAGTGAGCGACAACGGCTTGAGCTAGCGCAACGCGTGGTGAACCGGCATCCTGAAATCAGGGGACTGACTCCCACGAAAGTGATCGACCTTGCCCATAGCTGGTACAGAAGGGAGCGAGATTACTTCGAGCGACTGTGGGAGCAAGTCTTTGAGGGCATTCAAAGACGCACGGACTTCCTGGAATTCAGATATGTGGGTCAGTACCAGGTTCATCCCCTACGAGAATATCGAATCGAACAGCAGGAAAGTGGCGAGATCACTTATCTGGGTGTCCAAGTCGGAGAAAAGGGGGTAGACATGGGCATTGCTGTGGACATGATCGCCAAGATGCCCTACTACGCCGCCGCCATCCTGGTCAGTGGGGACGCCGACTTTCTGCCCGTGGTAGGCTACTTGAAAGACAATCTCAAGTACGTCTACCAGTTCTCGGTGGCGAGGGGCGTTCCTCCCTCGATCCATTACATCTCACCCTATCTAATAGGTAAGGTCGATTGCTTCGCGTCTTACGATGAAGTCGAACTGCTGAGCAAGTATCTCGATAGGAGCAGTCGCATTCCGCCGGCGATTCTCGACGCCATCGACGCCAGGGTTTCCGATCTGCGAAACATGGCTTCCGAAACCACCGTGCGTTAAACGTAGCTTGCATAGCACTTTTTCCGTTGACGCGCCGCTTGTTACGTTTTACAATCGGGCGTAACCTGTTATGGGCCTAGTCGTTTTCCGCAGGATGAAGAGTGTGGCGCGCATGGTCGTGATTCAAGGAGGTTTTCCGTGACACTAACGAAGTACCGGCTCGAAGACTTCATCTACGACATGACCGAGCTCGTGGAGAGCCAGCCCGAGCAGGACAGGCTGTTCGACAGGGGTTCGGCCTACCTGGAGCGGCTCATCAACAACCCCGACGGCATTCCCGAAGGGTACCGGACGCCCACCGGAATCGGCCCCAGGCCCAATCATGGCTCCTACCTGTTGCACCACAACCCCGAGAACGGGCTGCTCATCACCACGGTCATCTGGGGTCCCGGCGACCACACCGGCCCGCACGACCACAAGACCTGGGGTATGATCGGCGTTATGGGCAACACTCTCACCGAGACCCGATTCCAGCGCAAGGACGACCGCTCCCGCTCGGACTTCGCCGTGCTCGAGAGGGACAGGGTCACCAACGTCCGGCCGGGCGAGGTGTCGCTGCTCATTCCCGACGTGGACGAGATTCACCAGATGGACAACCTGACCGACCGCCCGACGCCTGAGATACACGTCTACGGCGACGACCTGCGCGGGCTGGAGCGCTGCCGCTTCAACCTGGAGACGGGCGAGATCAAGTCGTTCATGACCACGCGCTACGACAACTGCTAGAGTTGTTTGCGAGTGGGCATGGCCGCGGAATGAGAATACTCCCTGTTAGCAGAGTGAACACACAGTGACACCAGAGCTTATCGCCATCTCGGTAGGCGCAGGAATTGCGGTGTTCGGTCTTGTGGTCTTCCATTTCTGGGGCAAGCGTCTCGAACAGGATGATAGTCGTTTCCGCACCCCTATCGACCGAGTCAACGCACGCATCGACTGGCTCGAACAGCAGACCGGCGAACGCTTCGACCGACTCGAAAACCGTATGTCGTCTCTGGAGCAGAGGCAGGCGTTGCTGGAGGGCGTTCGCTACGGACTAACCGTTGAGGGGCGTACCGGCAGCCGGGCCGGCTGGAGGTGATTGGAAAATGGCCAGTGAAGTAACCACCGGCGACTTGAACGACCTGCTGTCCGGCAGTTCGCAGTTTGCGCTGATCGACGTCCGGGAGCCGGGAGAGTACAACAGCTCGCACATACCAGGCGCAAGCCTGATACCGCGCCGCCAGCTGGAATCGCAGATAGGCGACGCAGTGCCCCACGCGGCCACGCCGATTGTCGTCTGCGACGACGACGGCCGCCGCGCGAAGCTCGCAGCGGGCACGCTGGAGCGGCTGGGCTACGGCAGCGTCTCCCACCTGGCCGGGGGCATCAACCGCTGGGTGACCGAGCGGCTGCCCACCGAGTGGGGCGTCAACGTGCCGAGCAAGGACTTCGGCGAGCGCGTGGAGGTGGAGAACGGCGTGCCCGAGATTTCCGCCGTGGACCTGCGCGCGCGCATGGAGCGCGGCGACAAGCTGGTGGTGCTGGACACGCGCACTCCCGAGGAGTACAACCGCTTCTGCATTCCCGGAGGGCGCAGCGTGCCGGGCGCGGAGCTCCCGCTCAGAATCGCCGACATCGTGCGGGAGAGCGGTGAAGACGCCACCGTCATCGTTAACTGCGCCGGACGCACCCGCAGCATCATCGGCGCCCGCACCCTGCAACGCATGGGATTGGCCAACGTGTTCGGCCTGGAGAACGGCACGTCGGGCTGGGTGCTTGCCGGTTATGAGCTGGAGACCGGCGCGGACCGCCTGGCGTTGCCGGCCCCCTCTTCAGAGGGGCGGGCCGAGGCCGAAGGCTACGCCCGCCGTGTGGCGCAGGAGGACGGCGTGGCATTCGTCGACGTCGACGGGCTGCGCGCGCTGATGGACAGGCGGAGCGGTGAGACGGTCTACCTGATCGACGTTCGCACACAGGAGGAGCACGAGTCGGGCCACGTTCCGGGCTTTCGCTGGCTCCCAGGGGGCCAGGCGGTGCAGCGATCCGACGAGGCCGCGACGGTACACAACGCTCCGGTCGTTTTCGCCTGTGACGGCATAGCCCGCGCCGCCGTTACGGCGTCGTGGTTCCGGCAGATGGGCTATGGCGAAGTGTACGCCGTGGAGGGCGGCACTTCCGCCTGGACGCAGGCGGGTCTCTCCTTGGAAACGGGCCTGGCGCCGCCACGGACGCTGGGACTGGACGAGGCCCGCGCCCGTGTGCGCCTCGTCTCCCCGGACGAGCTGCACGCCGCCGAGCGGGGCACCGTGCTGTTCGTGGACACCAGCCAGGACTTCGCGCAGGGTCACGTGGCGGACTCGCGCTGGGCGCCCCGCGGTTGGCTGGAGTTATGGGTCGGCGACCTCGCCCCCGCTCTCGCCGAGCCGGTGACCGTGACCTGCCTGGATGGCGCGAACTCCGCGCTCGCGGCGGCCACGCTGTTGGAGATGGGCTACGCCGACGCAGCCGCGCTCGACGGCGGACTGCGCGCCTGGCGCCAGGCGGGACTGCCCGTGGAGCTGGGGCTGTCGGGCGTCATGTCCTCGCCCAACGACGTGGTGCTGTCCGGCCCCGACCGAAACTACGCAGACATGATGAACTACCTTCGATGGGAGGAGGCGCTCGGCGAGAAGTACGAGCGCCGGTAGCCCGCCAGGAAAGACGTCGACATGCCAATCATAAGCCACAGGGAAACGCCCATGCCTCCGCCGACCGACCGCGTGAGCGAACGCGCGATAGCGTCGAGCAGGCACGGACTAACGGACCTGCGAGTGCGCCAGGTCATAATCCATCCGGGCCACCCCGGAAGGCTGCACACTCACCCGACGGACCAGGTGATCATGGTGACGGCGGGCGCAGTGCAGGTGATAGTCGGCGACGAAGTCCAGACCGTGCGCTCCGGCAACACACTGGCGGCGCCCGCGGGTGAGCCACACAAGATCATCAACAATCTGTGGGTAGCCGCTACACTGCTGGTGGTAGACTCCACGAACGATCTACGCACGCAATATCTCGAGGACTAGGAGGCGAGCGAAAATGGCAACCGCACAGACCATAGTGACCGCGAAGCCCCAGCTTATCCCGACTAACGCGGGAGAGCGCACCTTCGCCACGCCGCCGCAGGCGATGCAAAAGAACATCGTTCCCAACGACCTGTTCTACATTCGCAACCACTGGAAGGGCGCGCCCGACATCGACGTGGACGCCTACCGGCTGTCCGTCGACGGAGAGGTGGAGCGTCCGCTCAGCCTGTCGCTCGGCGAGTTGCGCAAGCTGCCGTTGAAGCGTTTCCAGGTGACGTTCGAGTGCTGCGGCAACAGCATGGTGCCGGAGTACTGGGCCAAGAAGACGCGCGCGGCGATGGAGCAGCTGAAGGGTCACGGCATAATGGGGAACGCCGAATGGGCCGGCGTGTCGCTGCGCGACGTGCTCGAGATGGCCGGGGTGAAGGACTCGGCGGTGGAGGTGCTGTTTGAGGGGGCCGACCACGGCCCGGACGAGGTGAACGGCAACCCGCCGGAGGTGACCTACGAGCGCAGCGTGCCGGTCTCCAAGTCCATGCATCCGGATACGCTGCTCGCGTTCGAGATGAACGGCGAGCCTCTGCCACCCATGCACGGCTACCCGCTGCGGCTGCTCGTACCGGGCTGGTACGGCATGACCTCGGTGAAGTGGCTGGTTGGCATACACGTGATCGACCACGAGTTCCAGGGGCTGTACCAGAAGGATCGCTACATGGTGCTCGCCGGCCCCGAGGCGGACTCGTTCTACAAGTACCATACCGAAATGATGGTCAAGTCCATCATCACCGCGCCCGCGCCCGGGGAGACGGTGAGGGCCGGCGAGGAGTACACCTTGAGCGGCGCGGCCTGGTCCGGGGAGATCGAGATAGCGCGGGTGGAGGTGAGCGCCGACGGCGGCCGGACGTGGGAGGACGCCGACGTAATGCCGCGCAGCGGCTACTCGTGGCACCGCTGGGCCTACAACTGGCGAGCGCCCGCGCCGGGCGGCTACACCCTCATGTCCAGGGCGACCAACGCCAAGGGCGAGGTTCAGCCCATGGAGTTTCCCAACCAGTGGGACGGCCACAACTACGGCAACAACATGGTGTTCCCGCTTGAGGTGCAGGTGACCTAGAGCAGGTGCGCGAGCGGCGCGCTCGAAGCCGGTCGCAAACAAGGGGCGGGCGCCATGCGTCCGCCCCTTTTTGTCGTTCCGGGCCGAAGCCCCATGCCGGGCGGGCGGGGCCGCCACCGGGCGGTTCGCGAACCGCCCCTTTCGTCGTTCCGGCCCGTCACCCGATGTCGGGCCGGCGTGGCCGCCACCGGGCGGTTCGCGAACCGCCCCTACTCTCTCGCCTCTCGCCGTCCCGCGTTGGCCGGCGGACGCAAGAGGGAACCATTCTGGCCGTCCCGTCGTATAATCTAATAGAGGGAGCGAGCCGGGGGTTTCATATTCTCGGTCCCGCCGGCGTCATCGAGAAGAACTGAAAGAGGAGAAGTTAAAGGTGCATAAGATGAAGTGGGTTCTCGCAATTGGAGGGCTGGCCGCCGCGCTTGCGCTGGCCGTGGCCTGTGGCGACACCCAGGAGGATCCCACCGCCACGCCGCCGCCCGCGACGGCTCAGCAGACCGAGACCGCAGCTGCCCCCCGGACGACTCAGGTCACGCAGCAGGTATCCAGCCAGCAGAGCGGCATCTGGGTATCGGGGGTCGGCAAGCTGTCGGTGGAGCCCGATCTGGTGGACTTCAGGGTGGGCGTAGACACCCTTGGCGAAACGGTGGCCGAGGCTAACTCCGACGCGTCCGAGGCGATGGCCGCAATCGTCGCCGTGCTCAAGGCGAGCGGCATAGAGGACAAGGACATTCAGACGAGCCGCTTCAACATCCGTCCGGAGTATGACTACAGAGAAACGACCGTGGACGGAGTCCGCAGCAGCTCGCAGGTGCTGGTCGGCTACAACGTCAGGAACACCGTAACGGTGAAGGTGAGAGACCTGGAGGGCTTGCCCGAGCTGGTGGACGACGTGGTCACGGCGGGCGGGGACAACATCAGGATCGACTCAGTGAGCTTCACGGTCGAGGACCCCGACGCGCGCCTGGACGAGCTGCGGGAGCTGGCGGTTGCCGACGCCGCCGCCAAGGCCGCGCACATGGCCGAGCTTGGGGGCGTGACGCTGGGAGACCTGACCTTTCTGAGCGAGGGCGGTGCCCCGTCCTACCCTTCCCCCTACCCTGCTCCCGCCGCCGCATTCGCGTTGGAATCCAGGGCCGCCCCAAGCTTCAGCGCGGGCGAGCTCGAGCTGTCGCTCGCCGTGCAGGCCGCGTTCGCGATCGAGTAGGGCGACTCGCGGCGGCTTGGGGTTGGCTTGCGCGTGGCGGTTTTAGATTGCTCGGCTACGCTCGGAATGGCGGGGAAGTGCGGGCGCGGAATGGCGGGGAAGGGCCGGCATGGCGGGTGCCACGCCGGCCGGGGCGTGGGGCTACTGCGCCGTTACGCCGCCGTCGATGACGAGCTCGGAGCCGGTGACGAACGCTGACTCGTCTGACGCGAGGTAGAGCATTCCGTAAGCTATCTCGTCCGCATTGCCGATCCTGTTCATCGGTATGCGGGCGAGAATCTCGAAGTCGTGCGGGTTGATGAGCAGAGCTTCATCCGGGCGAGGCGGCAGCCGCGCCAAGCCCAACACGCTCACGCTGTCGGGGCTGCGCAACCTCAACCGCAATAACGGCTGGATGGCAAAGAACTGAAAGGAGAACACACATGTCGATAGTGAACCACCTGATAGACAGCGGCCTATTCGAGGAATTGAGTAGACAACCGTCCAACGACACAGTGAGATTGGGGGTCATAGGCATAGACTACCCCTATACAACTATCTACGCCCCTAGGGGCGACCTCACCATGCGCATCACCCTCAGCGCATTCCGCAACAATAGGTTTCCAAACAATGAGAGGCTGCATGAGTTCTTTAGGGACAATGGGCGCATAGCGCATCGTAACGCCCAGAATGAGGCGTATGAACTAGGCTGCCAGCATGTGGCTGAAGTCATCGAGATCATTCGAGGAGGACTGGGATGACCACTGAGGAAGCAATCAAGATACTTTCTAACATGTACTCTCGGGCTCCTTATGGCGAGAGGGCCCTTCAATTGCACCTGTTCGGCATCAAATACGCAGACCAATTGGAAGGTTTAAGTCTCCGCGACATTGCTGAAAAAGCGACTGGGTATAGGTCATACGGCGACGAGATCAACAAGGGCCGGAACTTAGCCAGATACGTGACGTTGAAAGACGAATGAAAGGCTCACTGCGCGGAAGGAGCATGCCATGCAACGAGATGTTGAAGAACTGGAAAGACGTGTGGCTCGAATAGAAAAAGTCCTTCGTGAAGTACGTGCGGAAATAGTTTTGATAGAGCATTTGTTACCAAATAGGGATATTCCATCTGGGATTGGAAGATCATTGCGCAACATTGTGCATGTGTTGAAAGAACAGGAGTGAAAGGCTCGCTCCGCCAGCGCTCCCCCCCGGCTCTTGGGAGCTGACCATAGACATGGGATGCGACGCTTACCACGACGCCGGGCGTGTCTTCGCTGGAGCGACGGGGGAGTGGCTCAAACCCATGCAGCTCACCCGCGCCATCAAACGCCTGGGCGAGCGCGTCGGCCACCCGGACATGACGGTGCGCAGTCTGCGCCACTTCGACGCCGGCGTCGCGGTCCAGGCCCTGCAGAACATCGTGGTGGTGAGCAAGAGGCTCGGACACTCCAACGTGTCCATCACGTCGGACGTCTACGCGCACTCGCTGCCTGGCCGGCGGCGCCAGGCAGCCGAGGCATTCGCCGACGCTATGGACGGGGGCGACGAGCAGAGAAGGGAGTTGGCGGGATGAAGTACATTTCCATACTTCTCTCTCTGTTCTTACTCATTGGTTGCGCTGCACCTGCCAGTCAACAAATTATTCCTACTTCTACGCCCACAACAATTCTACCCACAGTCATCGCGAGAATAGCAACACCTACGCCGATGGAGGCGCCCAGGCCAACCCCAATACGCACGCGCGCTCCGCTCAGTTGGGGGGACAAGATTGCAGTGATTGATGGAGAGACCGCGGGCTCCTCTCACGCGCGGCGAGCGGACTACCTGTTGGATACCATAGGGAGCATGTGTCGCAATTCTGGTAGGGAGAACGTAGCTGACTTAGCGGCGGCCTCGAAGCAAGTTATCGATGAAATGTTTGGGGTTGAAGTGGAGGTGCTTGAGGTCTTGGAGGGGGTGAAGAACCTGCTGTTAGCAACAGGTCCTTGGGCTGGGGACTGCCAAGACGTGTTCACGGTCTACGGGGTTCTCCGAGGGCAATAATGTCAGTTTGCCGACCAAAATGCCGACAACGCAGACGACCGCCCACGATACTAGACGACCGGAACGGGGATGAATTAGCTTTGGGCAAGTACGCCAAGAGGTCTAAACAACCGCCGATGGGGGATTCTTGCCGTATCCCTCCTATTGGGCCGTTACGCCGCCGTCGATGACGAGCTCTGAGCCGGTGACGAACGCAGACTCGTCGGACGCCAGGTAGAGCATACCGTAGGCTATCTCGTCCGCGGTGCCCATTCTGCCCATGGGAATGCGCTCGAGCAACTCGGTGTGCCGGACCGGGTCCTCGTACCTCGGCCTCGTCATAGGCGTGCGCATGAAGCCCGGGTGAATCGAGTTCACCCGTATCCCGTCGGGGGCGTACTGAACTGCCGCGGCCTTCGAGAAAATGCGTATCGCGCCCTTGGCCGCGTGGTAAGCCGTGGAACCCGGGCTTCCCACGAGTCCGTAAATGGACGAGGTGTTGATGATGGAGCCGCCACCTACCTTGCGCATTTCGGGAATGGCGTACTTGGTGCCCAGGAACACGCCCTTTGCGTGGACGTCCATCTGGCCGTCCCACATGTCCACGGTCGTATCCTCGACATTCGCGGGCGCGGAGGTGCCGGCGTTGTTTATCATCACGTCCAGCCGGCCGTAGGCGGCCAACGTCGCCTCGATGGCCTTCTGCCAGTCCTCGTCGCTGGTGACGTCGAGCTTCACGAAGATTGCGTCGCCGCCCATTTCGCGAATCTCGGCGGCCGACCTCTCGCCCTGCTCCAACAGGATGTCGGTCAGGACGACCTTTGCGCCCTCGCGCGCGAACAGCCGGGCAGCCGCGCCGCCGAAGCCCATCAACTCGCTTTCGACTCCCGCGGCCGCGCCGGTAATCAGAGCGACCTTGCCTTCCAAGCGCATCGTTCACCTTCCTTGCGCAGGCGTTCGCAACGCCTAAGTCAACACCCCCATCCTAACCTTCCCCCTGCGAGGGGGAAGGGACTCTTCGCAGTCACGAAGTCAGAACAGACAGAGGTTAAGGTTTGGGGGCGAGTCTGCTTTGGGTTGGATGATAGCCGATACCCCCCAGCGCGGCAAGCTCTGATAAAATATGGACCATGCCGCTAAGATTGGCAGCCCGGCGCCGCGCCTTCCCGGGCCGGCGCGCGCGGCGGATTGCGCTGTGGACGGCCCTGGTGTTGGGCTGCGTGGCGGTCGCCGCGTTTGCGGCGCGTGAGGCGAACTTGCTCGACAGACTGCTAGTATATTTCCCCGAGCGGGAGATTCAGGCCACGCCCTCGGACGTGGGACTCGATTACGAGGACGTTTATTTCGAGACGGCCGATGGCGTGACCCTGCACGGCTGGTACGTACCCGGCCGGGGCGGCCCGTGCATAGTGTGGTTCCACGGCAACGCCGGAAACATAGGCCATCGCGTGTACAACCTGGCGCTGATGCACTCTAGAGTCGGCGCGAGCGTGCTGCTGTTCGACTACCGCGGATACGGGCGCAGCGAGGGCAGCCCGTCGGAGCCGGGACTGTACCTGGACGCTGAGGCCGCGGTAGAGCAGGCCAAGCTTCGCTCCGGCGCGGCTGACGACGGCATAGTGCTGTTCGGGCGCTCGCTGGGCGGCGCAATCGCGGTGGAGATGGCGACGCGGCGACCGTTCCGGGCGGTGGTCGTGGAGTCGGCGTTCACCTCGGTAAAGAAGATGGCTCGCGTCTCCAATCGGGTCATCTCCCGTTTTATGCCTCCGTTCGTGGTGGTCAAGGCCAGGTACGATAACCTGTCCAAAATACCGAGCGTCCTGTCGCCGGTGCTCGTGGTGCACGGCGAGGCGGACAGGACGGTGCCTCACCGGATGGGGTTGGCGCTGTACGAGGCCGCCCCCGAACCCAAGGCTGTCCACGTCGTGGAGGGAGCGGGCCACGACGACGTGCACGTGGTGGGCGGGCAGGCGTACTTCGACACGCTTCGGAGTTTCGTCCACGAGCCGCCGCGGTGACCGGGGCGCCTCAACCTTTCTCGAGCTGGACACGAAAGGAGTCCAGGTGACTGCGAGACTACTATCTCTGGCTCTGCTGTCTCTCATGGTAGCGGCTTTGGCAGCATGTGGGTCGAACGGTGGTGGCGGGGAAGAGGCGAATACCCCAGCATCCAGTTCGGATAGCTCGGCGACCCAGGCATCCGCACCTTCTGCACCCACCGGTGTGGTGAGAGTCACCAACAGAGACGTTGGAGGGAGCGGCGAGTACAGGTTCGATCCGGCGGAGCTTCGCTTCAAGGCAGGTCAAGAGGTGACTTTCTTCCTTACCGGGGAGACCGAGTTTCACACATTCACGGTCGAGGAGCTGGGTATCGACGTATCTCTGGAGGCTGGGGAGATAGTCGAGTACACCTACACGTTCGACGAGCCGGGCACCTTCGAGCTGACGTGCATTCCGCACGAACTTCTCGGCATGACCGGCGAGATTGTCGTTGAATGAAGCCCATCAGGTTTCGTAGGCATATCCCGATACTCAAGGGCGCGGGAGCGCCCGTTGACGCACCGGCTTCCCAAACAATACAATCGAATTTGAACACCACTACGAATCCCGAAAGACTGTTCGCTCACATGCTCAACTCTCTCTTACCCAGGCTCACGGCCCCGCTCGACCGCATACGCCGCGCCCTTTCGACGCCGCGTGCGCCCGTGCTCGCGCAGTCGGACTACGACCAGATGCGGCGGGTGATGTTGAAATGAGACGACGAATATATGGCCGTGAGCGCCATATGCGAGATGGCGGGTGTGAATAGAATCCCGCGGAACCTGTAGGCCTCGACCGCGTTTGCGCGGCGGCGCAGGGGCCGGTTCGGGAACCGACCGCGTAGTTGTCGAAGGAGCGCTCATCCCATCCCTTCGGCAAGCTCAGGGCAGGCTCTAACCTTCCCCCAGCGAGGGGGTTCTGTTGCATTTAGCGGGGTAGTAACCCAGCTGGCACGAATAAAAGTAGGGCGTAATGACCATAGAATATGAGGAGCGGATACGCAGGGCGGATCAAGCGGCACAACCGGCCCATTACTTTAGCTACGTTCTACAATTCGAGGATGGCGCCTTCTACGTGGGGTCTACAAACGCGCCGTTTGCTCGGTGGACTGAGCACGCCGTTGGTGTAGGCGCAAAGGCAACGTCGGGCCGCAGGTTCACGGTCCGCATGGCCCTTCCTTTTCTGTCTCGCAGGGAAGCAGAGTACAACGAGAAGCGATTGCAAAAGGCCCTAGCACGCGGCCCACGCGACATGGAGGCCATGCTTGCGGTCTTTGACCAAATCCTCGAAGTTGTGCGTCCACCCAAGACGTTTTCCCAACTCCGCAAAGAGGAGGAAGCCCATGAATCGGAGATGCGGAGCGTGTTTCACCACTCCAAAGCACTCATGTGGAATCTTAGCGGCCTCCCGCCAACCACGTGCGGTTACACGGGATGGCAATATTACTCAACACAGAGCTGGGACGCACTTATCCAACAGGCCCGCGAGGAGGACGCACTGCGAGCAGTCGGGGGCAACTACGCGGGGAGGAAAGTCTGCCGTCGGTGTCTGGAACACGCGCCGTAGGAGAGTACGCCTTGACCTACCCCGCTAAATGCAACAGAACCATCGAGGGGGAAGGGACTGGCGTGAGCGCCAGCGGGCGGGTCATAGACCCGCCCCTACAGGCGGCGGCCTGTCAAGGGGGAAGGGATTTTTGGAAGGCGGCTGGTCAGCCCGAAAGAGGTGAAACTTGGAATTTGGATTTGGAGTGCCCACGCGCGGCCCGCTGGCCACACCCGACAATCTTGCGGCGCTCGCCCGCGGCGGCGAGGAGATGGGCTTCGAGATCGTGAGCGTGAGCGACCACATAGTCATACCACGCAGCATAGAGTCGCGCTACCCGTACAACGAGACGGGCGAGTTCGCCGGCGGCCCGACGGGCGAGTGCCTGGAGCAGCTGACCATGCTCAGCTTCCTGGCCGGCGTGACGTCCAAGGCGCGGCTGCTCACCTCGGTGATGGTGCTGCCCCACCGGAGCCCGGTGCTCGCGGCCAAGATGATAGCCACCGTGGACGTGCTGTCGGCCGGGCGGGTCATCCTGGGTTGCGGCGTGGGCTGGATGCGCGAGGAGTTCGAGGCCATCGGCGCGCCTCCCTACGATGAGCGCGGGGCAGTGGGCGACGAGTACATCCGCGTGTTCAAGGAGCTGTGGACCAGCGAAGAGCCGTCTTACGAGGGCGACTACGCCGCGTTCGCCGACGTCTCGTTCCAGCCCAAGCCCGTGCAGAAACCGCACCCGCCAATCTGGATCGGCGGGGAAAGTCCGCCGGCTCTGCGCAGGGCCGCACGGCTGGGCGACGCCTGGTATCCAATCGGCAGCAACCCGCGCTTCCGAGTGGGCACCGTCGAGCAGCTCACCGGCTACATGTCGCGCGTGCGCAACTACGCGCGTGACGCGGGCCGGGACCCCGCCGAGATCGACTTTGCCTACAGCGCGAGCTGGTACGACGACCAGGAGGCGCAGACCGGGCCGGACGGCTCGCGCCGCGTCTTCACCGGCACGCCCGAGCAGATCGCGGGCGACGTGCGGGCCTTCGAGGAGCTGGGAGTGCGCCACTTGATGGTCGGCCTGCAGGCCGACAGCGTGGACGAGTCGCTCGGGCGCATGGACCGATTCGCCGACAAGGTGAGGTCGCTGGTGTAAGAAGGCTCGCCAGGCACCTTTACCTTCAAACGGCAATAGATTCTTCGACAAGCTCAGAATGACATTCGCGGGAGCGGGAGCAACAATGAAAGCAGTATACCTGACCGAACACGGCGGGCCGGAGGTTCTGACCTACGGCGACCTGCCGGAGCCGACCCCGGGCCCCAACGAAGTGAAGGTGCGCGTTAGGGCTTGCGCCCTCAACCGGCTGGACGTATTCACGCGCGCGGGCGTTCGCGGCACGCGCATTCGCTTTCGCGGGCCGCACGTGCTCGGCGGCGACATAGCCGGCGACGTGGCGGAAGTGGGCAGCGAGGTCACGAAGGTGAGCGTGGGAGACCGCGTTCTGCTCAATCCCCGCGTGACCTGCGGACAGTGCCAGTACTGCCTTTCGGGCGAGGACGAGTTCTGTCCGCGGTCGTCCATGCTCGGCGCGCGGTCCAACGGCGGATACGCCGAGTACGTGTGCGCGCCGGCGGCCAACGCGCTGCCGCTGCCCGAGTCGGTCGGCTACGCGCAGGCGGCGGCGCTGCCCACGGTGTTCTTGCCGTGCTGGACAATACTCATGCGCCGAGCGGCGCTCAAGCCGTGGGAGACGGCGCTCATCCTGTCCGCCTCCAGCGGCGTGGGCACCGCGGGCATACAGCTCGCCAAGAACGTCATCGGCGCAACCGTCATCACCACCACCAGCACCGACGAGAAGGCGCGCATGGCGAAGGAGCTTGGCGCCGACGAGGTAATCAACTACAACAGCGAGGACATAGCCGAGCGGGTGAAGGAGATTACCGGCGGTCGCGGCGTGGACGTGGTGCTCGACCACGTGGGGGCCGACTTCTGGCCGGCCGCGACGGCGTCGCTCGCCAGGGGCGGCCGCTACGGCATCTGCGGCGTGACCACCGGATACCGCGCCGAGCTGCAGATGGGCGCGATGTTCCTGAACTACCACACCGTCTTTGGTGTCTTCATGGGACGCAAGGAAGACCTGCGCCTGATCCTCGACCGGGCCGCGCGGGGCGTCATTCGCAGCGTCATCCACCAGGAGTACCCGCTGGAGGATGCGGCCCGCGCCCACGAGGACATGGAGGGCCTGAACTTCTTCGGCAAGCTGGTGCTGACGGTGGGGTAGCGGGGGGGCCTGCCGGCGTTTGCGTGGGCATTCATCTTCCGCTATAGTCGCCGCAACAGCGACGGGGAGGTGAATCGCCATGATCCTCAATGGCCTGTTCGATCTCGTGGGCGACCTCAGGCGGCGCATCGAGACGCACGGCACACAACTGCGCTCCAACGAGATGCAGACTCGCTACGCTCTCATCGACCCCCTACTACGCGAACTGGGCTGGGACACGTCCGACCCGTCTCAGGTGACGCCGGAATACTCGGCAAGCGGTGGACGGGCCGACTACGCGCTCCTTCGCGACGGCAGGCCCGTCGTGATTGTGGAAGCCAAGAAACTGGGCGAAGACCTTCAGGGCGCGGTGAGTCAGGGCATCCAATATTGCCTTGAGCGTGGAACGCCGCACTTCGCAGTGGCGGACGGCCAGCGATGGGAAGTGTACGAGACCCATCGTCCCGTTCCGATTGAGCGGAAGAAGGTGGTTTCGTTCGACATTGTGAGTGAGGCCCCAGGAACCGTCTGCTTGGAGGCGCTCGCCCTGTGGAGACCCAGCGTGCTGGAAGGCAGCGTGCGAAGGGGCCGCGAGCCGATTATCGGGTGGGAAGATGGGCCGCCAGTGGCACCAGCTCAAGAAGTAACGCCTGTATCCGTTGTGGCGCCGGTGTCGACCGTTACAACGCCGAGTAGCTCTACAACAATTGGATCTCAGTGGAAGCCATTGGGTAGATCTA
Source organism: Dehalococcoidia bacterium (assembly GCA_965262385.1). GTDB lineage: Bacteria > Chloroflexota > Dehalococcoidia > Lucifugimonadales > CATOSD01 > CATOSD01. The sequence continues at coordinate 2,509,569 of CBDHFB010000016.1, forward strand.
GTTTGAAGCTTGATGATAGTGGTCGAAACGCCCAGCCCGTCGAAGTTGCGTTTCCCGATGGCTCCTCTCTTTCAGTTAAGTTTTGGTGGGAGATTACAGCTTCGGTTGCTGGTTGGCTCCTCGACAACGGTAGCCGTACCGAGTCTCTCTGTCCCATCAGGTTGGGGCGGTCGCGCAGGCACATTATCTCAGCTAGGCCCGTCCACTCCAATGGCTCCGCAATGGCACAACCCAAGCAAGTAAGAACGCTGTACATGGAGGCCAATTACAACGCAGCCAATCATGTGGCGAATGCCAAGGCTGTCATTGAACACGTAGGCCAGGACCCGGCGCAGTTCAAGCTGCGCTTTCCGTAGGGGCAGCCGGGCTGTCCGCCGGCATACTGCGATAGGACCGATTCACCATGGCTATACAAAGAGAAACTACCGTTGAAGAGTACACCGCCCAGTCGCTGAAGTACCTCGAGCAGTCGGACGCCGAATTCGCGGCGGGCGACACGCGCCAGGGCGCGGAGAAGCTGTACGGCGCCGCGTGCCAGATTGTTATCGCAGCCGCCAAGCAGCGCGGCTGGGGATTCCGCTCCCATCGCGACAACAAGAACGCCACGGTGCGGCTGGCGGCGGAGTACGACGACCTGTTCCTACAGACGGGATTTCTTGCTGCCGAGAAGTTTCACGTCCACTTCCATCACGGCAACTTGGAAGACTACGAGATTGCCGCGGACCGCTACGCGGTGCAGCGTTACGTGCAGCGCATGGTGGACCTCGTCGAGGAGTACGCGACAGACTGAGGTTCGTGAGGGCGTCGTGGTTCTGGGAAGCCCCTTCGTTTGACGCGCTCTTGGGCGCGGGGTATCATTACCGCAAATCGGGATGCGGGCCGCTTTCGGCGGTGTTGTCGCGTCCCATACCTTGTAAAGGCACCGTTCAGAATGGAGGAACATCTTGGCAAATACCGTACTGTTCGAAGTTCGCGATAGGGTGGCGTACCTGACGCTCAATCGCCCGGAGAAGCTGAACGCAATCAACAACGAGATGATCGGCGATCTGTTCGACACCTTCAACGAGGTGAAGACAAACCCGGACATCTGGGCCGCCGTCGTCACCGGCTCGGGCAGGGCGTTCTCGACCGGCCACGACTTGGTCATGGGGCGGGCCGAGCGCGAAGAGCCGTCGCCCAGGAAGCCGCGCGGCAACACTGACAACCTGTACCTGTTCATCAGCCAGGTGTACAAGCCCATCATCGCCGCCATCAACGGCTACGCGCTCGCGCAGGGCGGCGGAATCGCGCTGCTGAGCGACATCCGCATCGCGTCCGAGAGGGCGCAGTTCGGGTGGCCGCAGGTAAAGCGCGGCATCGCCTCCATGAGCGGCCCCACCATCCTGGCGCACTACGTGCCGCTGGGGTCTGCGTTCAAGTTCCTGTTCACCGGCGAGTTCTGCGACGCCCAGGAGGCTCACCGCATCGGCCTGGTGCAGGAGGTCGTCCCGCACGAGCAGGTGTTGGATCGCGCCGAGGAGATGGTGCGGGGCATCGTCGAAAACTGCGCGCCGCTGGCCGTCCGCGCCATCAAGGAGGCCGCCATCACCGGGCGCTCCTTCCCGAACTTCGAGGAGCGCATGAAGAACGCCTCCAGTGTCAACTCGGGCATGTCGGGCAGCGAGGACACGCGCGAGGGCCTGGCCGCTTTCGCCGAGAAGCGCAAGCCCAACTTCAAGGGCCGCTAGCCGGCGGTTCCCGCTTTCGCGGGAATGACGGCAATGGCGCGGGAATGACGGCGGAGGTGGGAAGGACGAGCAAGAGTAAGTGACGACCGCCGACCGGCACAGTGAGACAAGCTCTCGGTTCCTGGAGCAGGCCGAGGCCGAGTACGCGGCTGGGGACCTGCTCCAGGCCTCCGAGAAGGCGTGGGGCGCAGTGACGAGGTACATCAAGGCCGTGGCGGAGCAGAACGGCTGGGATCATTACTCGCACTCGCACATCCGCCGTAATGCCAACAGGCTGCTTCGCCTGACGGACGCCGAGGCCGCGAACCGGGACAAGTTCACCCACGTCGAACGGCTTCATATCAACTTCTACGAGAGCGACCTTGAGCCAGTTGACGTGCGTCGTTACATGGACGACGCACGCGATTTGCTCGAGACGCTGAAGCGCGTCGCACCTGTGTCGTTGCAGAAATAGGCGCCGCCGTGGGGCGAGTTGCCCCTCTCCCACTAAGGGATGGAGATTGGCCTCACGCCTCATCCTAACCGTCCCCCGTCTCCTAACCTTCCCCCGTCAAGGGGGAAGGGACTTTTGATGTTTCCTCTCACTCAAGATAGATGGGCACCCCCGAATCGAGGTTAGCCATGACCTATGCCCTGGAGGGATTTCGAGTAGTCGATCTCACACAGCGCGTCGCCGGGCCATACTGCACCAAGCTCATGGCTCTGCAGGGCGCCGAGGTCGTCAAGGTCGAGCCGCCGGGCACGGGCGATCCCATGCGCGCCATGGGGCCTTTCGTCGGAGGCGACCCCCACCCCGAAAAGAGCGTCCCGTTCCTGTACCTGAACACGGGCAAGATGAGCGTGACGCTGGACGTGTGGCAACACAGCGCCCGCAACCTGCTGCTGGCGCTCGCCAAGCGCGCCGACATTTTCGTCGAGAGCTACGCGCCCGGCTACCTGGCCTCGCTCGGACTTGGCCCCGACGTGCTCCTGGACGCCAACCCCCGGCTGGTGGTCAGCTCGATAAGCCACTTCGGGCAGACCGGCCCGTACAGCGGCTACAAGGGTGAGGAGATCGTGGACCAGGCCATCAGCGGTCACGTGGACATCACCGGCGAGCCGGACCGCGAACCGATCAAGATGGGGGGCAACCTGGCGCAATACGCCGGCGGCCAGGCCGCGTTCGCGTCAACGCTCATCGCGGTGTACCACGCCGCGCTTACCGGCGAGGGCCAGCACGTGGACAACTCCATCACCGAGGCCAACGTGGACCTGCTGGATAGCTGGGGCATCAACAGCCTGTTCGGCGATGTGCCCAAGCGGTTGGGCAACGCCGCACCGGAGGCGGTGCTGCGAGGACGCGGCGGCCTGTACGAGACGGCGGACGGCTATATCGCGCTGGGGCAGATGCCCGGCGGCTGGGACGCCTTCGTTGATATGATAGGCGCCGAGGAGCTGCGCGATCCCAAGTATGCCGACGCCAGCTCGCGCTCCGAGAATCGTGACGAGCTGGATGCCATCGTCGCGCCGTGGGCGCGCCAGCACGGCAAGCTGGACATCTACAACGCCTCTCAGCGGCGGCGCAACGCCATCGGGTACGTCGCCACGCCCGACGACATGTTGAGCTCGCCACAACTGGAGCATCGCCGATTCTTCCAGCAGATCGACCACCCCGTGGCGGGGGAGGCACGCTACCCCGGCCCGCCCTACCGGTTGACCGCCAGCGGCGACACGCTCACGCGCGCGCCCCTGCTCGGCGAGCACAACGCGCAAGTCTACTGCGACCTGCTGGGGCTGGAACGCGCGGAGCTGGTGCGTCTGCGCCAAGTGGGGGTGGTGTAGGTTTGTCGGTCTTCCGACCTTCGGCCTTTGAGCGCCTCTGGCAAACGAGATGACAACGGCCGACAGTCACATGGCAATCAGCCGACAGTTCATCCATCAGGCCGAGGAGGAGCTCGAGAGTGGAGACTTTCTGCAAGCCTCTGAGAAGGCGTGGGGAGCAGTAGCTCACCGGCTCAAGGCGATAGCGCGGCAACAGGGCTGGCGGCACGGCAGACATGGGGATTTTTATGCGATTGCCATTCAGTTGGGGAAGGGGACGGATCGGGCTGGGGATTTGGAACGGCTACTTTCCAATGCCGATAGTCTGCACGCCAATTTCTACAACGCCTACATGTCTGAGAGCGAGGTCAGAGAAGGATTAGATCGAGTCAAGATGTTTCTGGCCATGTTGGACCGGATTGTGTGATGGCTCAGGTGGCTTGGGGGAACTCACATGGCATTGACTGACAACCAGTTGGACGCCAGCCGACAACTGATGCAGATTGCGGAGAGAGAGCTCGAAGAGGGCAACGTTGAGCTCGCGGCCGAGAAGGCTGCCGAGGCGGTGGATTACAGGCTCACAACTATGGCGCAGCAGCGAGGATGGCAGTACGGTTGGCACCTTCATCACTCGGAGAATGTGTACCGACTGGCAAAAGAGGTCGCACAGCCAAAGGAATTGAAGTCGATGTTTGCCGCTGCTGGCAACCTGCGCTTCAGCCTGCACAACGAAGTCAAGCCTGTGGAGTTCGTACGCACTGAGATAGACTGCGTCAAAAGGCTGCTGACTATGTTGGAAGAGGTCGAGTGAGTGGCGGGCAGATGGGCAGGCTCGGGGGCGCTGAGAGCTAAAGTCAGCCGACGGTGTAGCGAACCATAGACTATAGGGGGGGCCGAAGAGATGCCGCGAATGCCGCTTGAGGGATTGCGAGTGCTGGACGTTACGCAGATTCGCGCCGGGCCGAAGGCCGCGCGGTGGCTCGCTGACGCCGGCGCGGAGGTGATCAAGGTCGAGTCGGTGACTCGGCCCGACGGCCGCTTCCGGGTGGGCTCCGCGCTCGCCCTGGCAGGCCAGGCGGCCGCCGGGGCGCGCGCCCGCTACACGCGCCCCATTCCGGAGTCCGCCCAGCGCGAGACCAACCGCGCCGGGTTCGACGTGCTGCACCGCAACAAGATGGGGCTGTCGGTCAACCTGCGCAGCGATGAGGGTGTCGCCATCTTCCGGGCGCTCGCCGCCATAAGCGACGTGGTGATGGACAACTTCAGCCAGGGCGTGATGGACCGCCTGGGCCTGGGCTACGACGACCTGCGAAGGATTAACCCCGCCATCATCGTGTTGTCCATGCCGGCGTTCGGCTCCGACGGGCCTGACCGGAGCTACATCGGCTTCGGCTGGGCGCAGGAGCACCTGAGCGGCGTGACGTCGATGACAGGATACGAGGGCGGTCCGCCGCTGCGCACCGGCACTGTCACGCCGGACCCGCTGAACGGCGTCCACGCGGCGGGGGCAGTGATGTCCGCGCTGCTTCACCGCGCCCGTACCGGCGAGGGCCAGTACGTGGAGCTGTCGCACTGGGAGTCCATGATTGCGCTGGTGGGCGACTGGCTCATGGAGTACTCGTACAACGGCACGGTGGCGAAGCGCATCGGCAACCGCCATCCGGAATGGGCGCCGCAGGGCTGCTACCCGTGCGAGGGCGAGGACCGCTGGGTCGCGCTGACGGTGACGTGCGATGAGGAGTGGACGGCGCTGTGCGAGGCCATCGGCAGGCCCGAGCTCGCGGACGATCCGCGGTTCGCGGGAGTGCTGGAGCGGCGGGCGAACCACGACGCGCTGGACGAGATAATCGGCGAGTGGTCGCGGGGACGTTCGAACCACGAGGCAATGGAGGCGCTTCAGCGCGCCGGGGTGCGGAGCGGCGCGGTGCTGGACAACAGGGAGGCGATTACCAATGCTCACGCGGAGTCCAGGGGTGTGCTGTCGAGGCTCGACCACCCGGACGGCGTGAGCCATCCGTACATCAACTCGCCATGGCAATTCTCACGCACCCCCCAGGGCGTGCGAACGCCCGCGCCGATTCTCGGCGAGCACAACGAGTACCTGCTCGGCGAGGTGCTCGGCATTCCCGATGAGGAGCGTCGCCGCCTGGAATCGAGCCAGGTGACTGCGACGTTTTTGACGCCGCCGGCGGAGTAGGCCGATGAAGTCCCGCATATGGCTGACGATTATTATCACGGGCGTCGCCCTTGCAGCCGTGCTGTTTGCGGCATGTAGTGCCTCACAAGAGTACGAAGATTCTGCGTCAATAGTCCAACTGGCCCCCGCGCCGGCTCCTACGGCAGCTCCTATGCAGCCTACTGCTCCCATTCCTACAGCTGCGCCCGCTGCGGCAGCGGCCGCTCAGGATGCCACGTCCGCCGCCACAGCGGAGACATCGGCGCCAGAAGAAGCTGCCGCCGATGCGGAAACCTCCTCCAGCGGCGAGTTGGCCACACTCGTGCAGCAGAGGCGCATCGTCGTTCGCACGATGCAGATGGGCCTGGTGGTGGCCAACATCCAGGCATAGATGGACAGCGTGGCCTCAATCGCGGCCAACATGGGCGGGTGGACGGTCTCGTCTGAAAGATCGGACGACTTCAGCGGCCATATCGCCGTTCGAGTGCCCGCAGAGCGGCTGGACGACGCGGTTGAGTTGGTCAGAGACACTGCGACGGAGGTCGAGTCTGAGGTCTCGTCGAGCAAGGACGTGACTGCCGAGTACTTCGACTCCCAATCACGCGTGAGAAACCTCCGGTCTACAGAGACGGCATTGTTGAACCTGCTGGAACAGGCGCCTACCGCCAAAGACGCCCTCGAAATCCGGAACTCGCTCACCGAAGTGCAGGAACAGCTTGAGATACTGCTTGGCAGGCTGAAGCTGCTGGAAGAGACCTCCGCGTTTTTATTGATAAACGTGTCGATGCGGGTCCGAAGGGTGGATCTGAACGTCGACGCCGGTGCCGACCGGACCGTCAGCATCGGACAGATCGTCCGTTTCAGGGCGAGGTTTCAGACACCCGACGAAGCGTCGACATTCCGAGTGGAGTGGGACTTCGGCGACCGCTCAGAGCCAATCGTCGACGGCTTCACCGCGGCCACAACCGAGCCGGGCACCCGTGTCACCGCCACCGTGTCGCACGTGTTCAGCGACTACCGGGATTCGCCGTTCTTCGTCGACGTCAGAGTTTACGGAGGTTCGGATACGAGCCCGCTTTTCGGCCAGGACACTATCAAGGTCGACTTGATAGACACCGAGCAGATGCCGGTGGATGCGGGCGGGGACCTGACGGCGGCGGTAGGCCGCAGCGTGCGGCTTCGCGCCTTCTTCGAGCCGCCGGCGGGCATCAATGAGTTCACCTACACCTGGGACTTCGGTGACGGAACGGCCCAGGTCGGCGGCAACCACGTCATTCTTACCGAGGACTCCAACCGTATGGTCACCGGGGTCACCAATCACGTCTACGACAGCTCCACAGAGTCGCCATACATCGTTCAGATCAGAGTGGTCGGCACCGGAGAGGCGGGCGTCGTAGAGGGAACGGACAAGCTCGTCGTGACCGTGACCGAGGTACCGGTGTTGATCGTGTCCGCCGGCGAGGAGGTCACGGTCGAAGAGGGAGGGACAGCGAAGTTCAGGGGAACGTTCACCCGTCCCGACGGAGTCACGAACATGAGGTACCGGTGGAGCTTCGGGGACGGCTCCGCCCCTGAAGATGGTACTTTGGAAGAAGGGAACAGCGTAGAGACGGAGCACGAATACGTTCACATGCGCCGGGATCCCTACGTTGCGACCCTCACGGTGCTGGGCGACAGCGAGGCCGGCACCGTGGAGGCTGCGAGCTCGGTAAGTGTCACCGTCGTCGAGGGCGAGGGTTGGGTAGTTGGCGGCTACAACATCGAGGGCAACAGCAAGAACGCCGTTAGGGTGCTGACGACAGTTGTCAAGGGCATTGTGACCGTGGTGATTTGGGCGGCCCTCCTCAGCCCGCTCTGGGGAGGAGCGGTGGCTGTGCTGTTTCTGCTGAACTGGCTGTCCAGGCGCGGATGGTTGATGCTCGAGATCTCCCGGCTGTTCCGTAGGGGAGCGCTGCAAGGACCGCGGCCCGGCGCCAACATGGTGTTTGTGTCGGAGGGCCAAGTCGAGTGTTCCAACTGCGGAGCCAGCAATTCGGAGGATGTCAACTTCTGCACGGGTTGCGGCAGTCCTATGAAAGACTCGTAGGCCGCCGGGGGCGGATTCCTCGACAGGCTCGGAATGACACGACATGCTCGGAATGACACGACAGGCCCGGAATTACATTCGACAGCTTTGAATGACAAGAGGGGCGTGGTGGCGGAACACCCGGAAGGGGGATAAAGTATGAAACTGCAAGGCAAGACCGCGCTGGTGACCGGCTCCGGCCGTAACATCGGGCGCGCCACCGTGCTCGCGATGGCGGCGGAGGGCGCGAACGTGGTGGTTAACGCGCGGACGAATCAGGCCGAGGCGGACTCCGTGGCGACTGAGGCGCGCGCGCTCGGCGTGGGCGCCATCAGCGTGCTTGCGGACGTGGCGGACAGGGCGCAGGTTGACGCGATGGCGGCGCGGGCGCTGGATGAGTTCGGCCGCATCGACGTGCTGGTGAGCAACGCGGCCATACGCCCGCACAAACCGTTCCTCGAGGTCACCTACGAGGACTGGCGGCGCGTGGTGGGCGTGGTGCTGGAGGGCGCCTTCTTCTGCGCCCAGGCCGTGCTGCCTTCCATGCTGGAGAACGGCGGCGGACGCATCGTCTTCATAAGCGGCGACGGCGCGTTCGCCGGGTCCGCGACGCGCGCCCACGTGTCCGCGCCCAAGATGGGCCTTTCGGGGTTGGCGCGCGGGCTGGCGTCCGAGTTCGCCGGCCAGGGCATCACGGTCAACGTCGTCTCCCCGGGCGCGATCGACACGACGCGCGACCTATCGTGGTACCCTGGCGGCGCGAACCCCAGCGCCGGTGCGAGCCGCATCCCCGTCCAGCGTGTCGGCAAACCCGAGGAGATCGCCGCGACCTGCCTGTTCCTCGCGTCCGAGGAGGGTGGCTTCATCACCGGCCAGACGATTCACGTGAACGGCGGCGCGGCGTACTTTTAGACTACGCTGAACCCCCACCTCGTAGATGCGGGCCTTGTGGGCGACTAAGTGAGGAAGCTGATAAGGATAGGCATCGAAAGTGGCCTCACCCCCATCCTAACCTTCCCCGTCAAGGGGGAAGGGAATTTTGGAAGGCGGCTACGAGGGGAGCCGCTACAAGGAGCTGACCATGCCTTACGCTGAAGTCAATGGCGTGAACCTGTACTACGAATCGACCGGGGACGGCTTCCCGCTGGTGTGGAGCCACGAGTTCGCGGGCGACTACCGCTCGTGGGAGCCGCAGGTGCGCTTCTTCGCGCGGCGCTACCGCGTGATCACCTACTGCGCCCGCGGCTATCCGCCGTCGGGCGTGCCCGGCGGCCTCGACGCCTACAGCCAGGAGCAGGCGGTGGAGGACCTGCGAGGCCTGCTCGGGTACCTGGGCATCAAGCGCGCCCACGTCGGGGGCCTGTCTATGGGCGGCAACGTGGCCCTCAACTTCGGGTTGGCGCACCCGCGGTTGGCGCGGTCACTCGTCGTCGCGGGCACCGGCACCGGCTCCGACGCGCCGATATCGTTCGCCAAGAACGTAGCCGAGTTCGCCGGGCGCTTGGAGTCCGGCGGCATGGCGGCGATGGAGGACTACACGCGGGGGCCGGCGCGCGTGCAGCTTTTGCGTAAGGACCCCAAGGGCTGGCGCGAGTTCGCGGACCAGTTCGCCGAGCACTCCCCCACAGGCTCGGCTCTCACGTTTCGCGGAGTGCAGGGCAGGCGGCCGCCCATCTACGCGCTGGAAGACCGCCTGCGCGCCCTGGACGTGCCCACGCTGATAATGGTGGGCGACGAGGACGACCCCTGCATCGAGCCGGCCATCTTCATGAAGCGGTGCATTCCCGGGTCGGGGCTGGCAGTGATCCCGCAGTCCGGCCACGCCATCAACCTGGAGGAGCCGGACCTGTTCAACCGGCTCGTGCTCGATTTCCTGACGGCAGTAGAATCGGAAAGCTGGGCGCGCCGCGACGCGGGCCTGGCGTCCGGCTCGCTGACGTAGGGGAGTTTTCAGTGGCTAGTGGCCAGTAGTCAGTGGTCGGCGTGGCTCGGGACCGCCCTTTAGTGCTCTTCGTGCCCTTCGTGAATAATCGATGACCTATCAGTATGACTTTGCTGCGCACCTGACGCGCTTCTGCCGGGCGCTGCGTGGGCACGGGCTGCTGGTGGGCCCGAGCGAGACGGCGGACGCGGTGCGGGCGCTGGGTGCGGTGGACGCGATGGACCCCGCGCGAGTGTACTGGACGCTGCGGGCCGCGCTGCTCTCGCGACACGACGACGGACCGGTCTTCGACGCGCTGTTCGAACGATTCTGGAACTTCGAGCCGCTGCCGGAGCGGCCCGCGCCCCGTGGCAGTTCATCGCCCGCGGGTGGAGCGCGCCGATTGAGGCCGCGGCCCCGCTCGCTCGCACTCATGGAGAACGACCTACGCTCCAAAGACATCCTGATCCAGGTGCTGCGCACCGGGGCCAGCGCCCGCGAGTGGGCGTCCGGTCAGGAACTCGTCGCCCTGGGCGAGGGAGAGTCGGCTGAGCTAACGGCGATCGCCGCGCGCATGGTGCGCGCCCTGGCGTCGAGGCCGGGGCGCAGGCGCAAGCGGCACAGGCGCAGGGGCACGCCCGACCTGCGGGGGGCGTTCAGGGTTAACCTCGCGACGGGGGGCGACCTCATCCGGCTGCCGCGTATGCGCCGCGTGCCGCGTGTCCCCAGGCTGCTCGCGCTGCTGGACGTGAGCGGCTCGATGCAGCGCCACACGTGGCTGCTGCTCCAGTTGCTGTTCGCCGTGTACCAGCAGACCCGGCGCGTAGAGACGATCGTTTTCAGCACGAGGCCGACGCGCGTGACCCGGCAGATGCGCGCTCCGTCGCTGCGGGAGGCGCTGCGCCGAATGGGCGAGGCGGTGCCGCACTGGTCGGGCGGCACGCGAATCGGGGAGAGCCTGGCGCGGGTGAACTCCGACTACGAGTGGCTTCTGGACCGCTTCACGACGGTGATGCTGCTGAGCGACGGCTGGGAGACGGGCGACCCGGAGGGTCTGGCGCGGGAGCTGCGCCGCATGCGGCGGCGGGTGCGGCGATTGGTATGGCTGAATCCGCTGTTGGGCACACGCGACTACGAGCCGCTGGCCCGCGGGCTGCGCGCCGCGGCGCCGCACGTGGACGACTTCGCGCCGGCCGGGGATGTGGCAAGCCTGAAGCGCCTGCCGGGGCTGCTGCGGGGGCGGCGCTCTACGTCGTAGGGGCGGGTTTGAAACCCGCCCTGGGATGTAGGTGGGGTAGAGTGTTCGCGGGCGCAGTACGTCGAGCCGCCGCTACGGGCGGTCGTTGCTGAGGGGGATGCCTTCGGTGAGGGCCTGGGCCGCGGCCGTGTATGGGTCGACTTCGCCGCTCTCGACGCGCGCGGCAAGGCCGCTGAGCGCGCCGCCGGGGGACGTGGCATCGGCCAGCCGCGTCTGGATGCGCTCTGCGAGCGTACGGGTGAACTCTGCGCGCAGCCGTTCGCCTCGGCGCCTGCGCAACCCGCAGCCCGTTTTAAGGCTCTCGCGGTGGCGCGCGATGGTGTCGTGCAGCTCGTCGATGCCCAGCCGCCTGTGGGCCTGGGACGCTATCACCGGGGGCGTCCAGTCCGGGCGGCGCTCGCCGATTTCGAGCATCGATCTGAGCGTGGATACCATCCGGTCCGCGCCGGAGCGGTCGGCCTTGTTCACGACGAACACGTCGGCTATCTCCATGAGGCCGGCCTTCATCGCCTGCACCGCGTCGCCGGCCTCCGGCACCAGCGTCACGACCACCGTGTCCGCGACCCGCATCACCTCCAGCTCGGTCTGGCCCACGCCGACCGTTTCCACGTACACGACGTCCCTGCCGCAGGCGTCCAGCAGTCTCTGGGCGGCCCAGACCACTCGCGACAGGCCGCCGTGCGCGCCCTTGGTAGCAAGGCTGCGGATGAACACGCCGCGGTCGAGGAAGTGTTGCTGCATTCGGATGCGGTCGCCGAGCACAGCGCCGCCGCTGAACGGGCTTGTGGGATCCACGGCCAGCACGCCTACACTCAGCCCCTCGTCGCGGGAGGTGCGCACCAAGCCGTCGACCAGGGTGCTCTTGCCCGCTCCAGGAGGACCGGTGATGCCCACGGTGTACGCGCGCCCGGCGTGGGCGTGGGTCGCCCGTACAATGGCGGCAAGGGTGTCGTCGTCCCGCTCCAGCAGGGTGAAAAGCCGCGCAAGCGCCCGCCGGTTGCCGCGTGTGGCGTCGTCTACGAGCTGCGAAACCACGTTGGGCAGGTCTCCTCGGAAGTCGGATGGGTTACGACAGGGGAGGGTTTCTGCCCTGCCCCTGCAGAGGCGACGTTAACCGCCCTCGCAGTGCCCGGCGTCCATGGCGGCCATCAGGTTCGCCATTTCGATGGCGGCCAGGCCGGCGGCGTAGCCGTTGTTGCCCTGCTTGCCGCCCGCGCGGTTGATGGCCTGCTCCAGCGTGTCGGTGGTGAGCACGCCGAATATGACAGGTCTGCCGGAGGCCAGCGACGCGCCGGCTATGCCCTTTGCCGCTTCGCCCGCCACGTGCTCGTAGTGGTCTGTCTCGCCGCGAATCACCGCGCCGAGACAGATGACGGCGTGGTGGTCGCCGGACTCCGCCAACTTCTTCGCCGCAAGCGGTATCTCGAACGACCCCGGTACGCTCACCACGGTGACGCTGTCGTCCGCCACACCGTGGCGCTCCAGGGCCGCGCGTGCGCCGTCCAGCAGCTTGGAGGTTATGAAGTCGTTGAAGCGAGCGACCACGATGGCGATGCGCAGTCCGTCGCCGCGCAGGCCGCCCTGCAGCTCGCGGCTCACTCCTGGTCACTCGCGGCGGCGGCGGACCCCTCGATGTCGAGCATGTGGCCCAGCCTGGCCTGCTTCGTCGCGAGGTAGCGGCGGTTGTGCTCGGTCGAGCGGGTGATGATGGGAACGCGCTCGACGAGGTCCAGGCCAAAGCTGTCCAGGCCCACCACCTTCTTGGGGTTGTTGGTGAGAAGCCGCATCTTTCTGACGCCGAGGTCCACCAGGATCTGCGCGCCCACGCCGTAGTGGCGCAGGTCCGGCGCGAACCCAAGCTGAAGGTTGGCCTCCACGGTGTCCAGGCCGGTGTCCTGCAACGCGTAGGCCTTGAGCTTGTTGTGGATGCCGATGCCGCGTCCCTCCTGGCGCATGTACAGGAAGACGCCCCTGCCCTCGGCCTCGATGTCTTGGAGGGCCTGCGCCATCTGGTCGCCGCAGTCGCAGCGCACGCTGTCGAACACGTCGCCGGTCAGGCATTCGCTGTGGACGCGCACCAGCGTTGGCTCGTTCGGGTTGAGCTCCCCCTTCACCAGCGCCACGTGCTCGTCCTTGTCCACTATGCTGCGGTAGGATACGGCGGTGAACTCGCCATACATGGTGGGCAGCCGCGCTTCCGCCACGCGCTCAATGAGCTTTTCGTGCTCCCGCCGGTAAGCGATAATGTCGGCCACCGACACTATCTTTATGTCGTGCCTGGCGGCCACGCGCTCAAGCTGCGGCATACGCGCCATCTCGCCGTCGTCGGCCATCACCTCGCAGATCACGGCGGCGGGGTGCATGCCGGCCAGCCGCGCGAGGTCCACGGACGCCTCTGTCTGGCCCGCGCGTACGAGCACGCCGCCTTCCATGTAGCGCAGTGGGAAGATGTGCCCGGGGCGTCCCAGGTCTTCGGGCTGCGTGTTTTGGGAGATGAGCGCCTTGATGGTGGCCGAGCGGTCGAACGCCGATATGCCCGTGGTGGCGCCCTTCAGCACGTCCACCGACACCGTGAACGCGGTACCCAGGCGGGCGGTGTTTTCCTGCACCATCATGGGCAGCCTCAGGTCTTCGAGGCGCTGTCCCATCATGGGCACGCAGATGAGCCCTCGGCCGTGCGTCGCCATGAAGTTGACGGATTCCGGAGACACCAACTCCGCCGCCATGGCGAAGTCGCCCTCGTTCTCCCGGTCCTCGTCGTCCACGATTATGACGATGCGGCCCGCCTTGAAATCTTGGATCGCTTTCAGCACGGACGAAAGAGGCATCGTTTCTGCTTCCCCCTATAGCTCGTCCAGAACATCCGCCGGCGCTCGCGGCCCTGAGGCCAGGCGCTCGACGTATTTTGCCAGGACGTCAGTCTCGACGTTGACGGTATCCCCCACCCTGCGGCTGTGGAAAACCGTGTTGTCTCGCGTGTAGGGGATGATTGTTACCGAGAACCTATCGAGAGCACAGTTTACAACTGTGAGGCTCGTTCCGTCCACTGTAACGAAGCCTTTCTCGACGATGTAGCGCATGATGGAAGCCGGAGCACGGAAGCTGATGAGGAGTGCTTCGCGGTCGTCGGCTATCGTGTCGATGGCGGCCAAGCCGTCGACGTGGCCCTGCACGACGTGGCCGCCGAGCCGGTCGCCCAGTGCGAGGGGCCGCTCCAGGTTCACTGGGTCGCCCTCGTTCAGCTCGCCGAGGTTGGTGCGCCGCAGCGTCTCCGGCACCACGTCCACCCGAAAACTGTCGCCGTCGAGGGCGGTGACCGTGAGGCACGCGCCGTTGACGCAGATGCTGTCGCTCACCTTGAGGTCGGACGTAACCTTCGGCCCCGCGACGGTCAGGCCCGTTGGCCCAACGCGCGCCACCCTGCCGACCTCTTCCACGATACCGGTGAACATATGCACGCTCCCTGGCTGCCGGTGTGCGGCCTATTCTACCAGAGCGGCGGGCGTGGGCGCAGGCGCGGGGTGGGAGATCGAGTCCATGAGTTACAGCGTTACCGCCACGCTTGGCTCTCGGGTTGTCGTTGACACGGCGAACCTGCCTGCGGTACTGCCGCTTCCGATCGCGTGCGACACTGTGTCGTCCTGGTCGGGGTCGTTCGCCGTAGCGGTGCCCACCAAGGTGCCCGTCGCGGCGTTCTCCGCCACTGTTAACGAGTAGGTGGATCTGGCGAACTAGGGCCTGTTCACACTACGTAGAGCGTCGAAGATGATTGCGAACAAGACAAAGCCGGCATAGAGCGCATCGAGCTTGTCATAGCGCGTGAATACTCTTCGATACCCCTTCAATCGACGGAACAGGCGCTCCACTTCATTCCGCCTCTTGTACAGTTCTTTGTCATACTCCCAAGGGTTCACGCGACTTTTCAGGGGTGGAACAACAGGCGTGAACCCCATATCGAACGCCAATCGGCGTGTTTGGTCGCCCGAATATGCGCGATCCATCACCAGAGGCGGATTCCCTCGTTGTGGCCCCAGCCGGTTGAGCAGTTTGCGCCCCTCCGGTCCATCGTGGGCCTGGCCCGGAGAGAGCGAGAACGCTAAGGGTGTCCGATCATCCGCGGCAACCATATGAAGCTTGGTCGTCCATCCGCCTCGGGACTTGCCGATGGACTGTGGTCCGTTTTTTTGGCCGCGCCCGTGCCGTCGGGATGCACCTTGACGGAGGTGCTGTCCAGTGAAGCTACCTCGATTGTGACCTTCACAATGCCCTTTCGCTGAAGCTGTTCGAACACTCGGTCGAGCACTCCGCTCTTGGCCCAACGGTTCATGCGCATGTAGACGGTATGCCAGTTGCCAAAACGACTCGGCAACCCTCGCCACTTGCAACCGTGTTCTGCGACGTACAGAATAGCGTTGAGCACCCGTATGTTTGGAATGGTCACATTGCCACGCTGCACGGGTAGGTACGGTTCGATGAGTTGGTAATGAGCTTGTGTAAGTTCCATACATGTATGATAACATGTCCAGGCCCCTAGTGTGAACAGGCCCTAGTGGGTGCGGTTGCACGCCTCGGTGGTGCCAGACGCGGGATCGGACAGCTCGCTCCACCCAAGCGCGTAGACAGTCCCATCGCCGAAAGTGGTCACCCGGAAATGGTAGTCCGTGCCGCAGGTCAGGCCGTCAACGACGTGACTCGTACCGTTGGCATTTTTTGTGTCAACTGTCCAGTAAGAGAATGTGGCGGGCCTGTACTCCACGCGGTAGCCGACGGCGCCTGCCACCGCGTTCCAGCTCAGACTAGCGCTCGTCTCCGCGGGCGTCTCGGCAGTGAGGTTCTTGGGCGCAGGGGCACGACAGTAGGGTAGGTCGAGGGAGCTCAGATCGTTCGTCGCCACGCTCATCAGCGCCACGGGGATGCAGCCCGTCAGGCTGTTTCCCGAAAGCCGGAGCGCCTCCAGGTTGGAGAGCAGGCCCAGCTCGAAAGGTATGGCGCCGGTCAGTGAGTTACGGCTCAGATCCAAATGGGTCAGCCCCAATAGCCGCCCGAGATATTCGGGAATGCTCCCATCCAGTCCCTCATTGGCAAGCTCCAGCCGAGTGACCAGGCTGGGCGTGCCGCCAATGGTGACTCCATCCCAAATCGCCATGGCCGAAGAGACATCCCAGTTCAGAGTGGCGGTGCCCCGGAGCGTATCCATGACAATCAGCAGGACCTCGCAGTCCCGCGCGAGGCCCGGATTGGCGCTTGTGTCTGTCACCGCGCCCGTCGAACAGTCCGGCGCCTCCCGAATGCGCAGCATCAGCTTGTCCCCGCTCGCCCAGGGGCGCGACGCTACCGGCCAACTCAGCGTGTCGCTGCCGGCATCGACAGTAGCGTCCACCACGTCCAGGGACAGAGACACAGAGCCATCCAGGGCGATGAAGTCCACGGCATGGCCCGAGATTCCGGTGTGGGGGCTGAGCTCGATGCTCACCGTACCCGTCTCCCATGCGATACGCTCGATGGTCGCGAACGCCCCGTTAGTGTCGGTGAACGACGCGGGCTTGAGCACGCCGTTCGCGCCGTCGGCGGCCACTGCGTCGCCAACTGTAACCGGGTCGAAGAACGCTTCGTGCAACACGCCCTCGGGAGCATTGGCAACAACAGTCCATTCGAAGATGAGAAAGGCGTTACACGATATAAGTTGGGGTTCCAGGTCTTTGACGGTGAATCTGTACTCTCCCGCTGGAATCGGTCGCACCGCCCTGAGCGATTGGGTGTACCGTATGTGGTCAATCCCATCGGTGAGCACACCATCACGGTTCGAATCATCGGGAGTCGTAGGACCGTCGACAGTCTCGAACAGGTCAGCGTCACCACCTTCGAACGAGGTCCGCTTTTTCCTGTCTGGGTAGATGCCAAGCACACCGCTCTCGAACATCACTGTGCCTGCGGGCGACCCGGACACCAGGCGGTGAGAGAGTCCAGCCCTGCCCCACAACTTCCTGCCCTCACTTTGGGCGTGCCGTTCCATGCGCTGTACCGAATACTTGATGCTAACGCAGTTCCTGTAATCGTCTGAGCCGTCCCCTGCGTTCATCTCGGCATCGACCGTCGCGATGCGGCTCTTAAGCTCTCGGATGGTTATCGTCGGCGTGTCCTGGCCTGGCTCGGCGAGCAGAAACTCCTGGGCGTCTCCGGTCGCGCTCGTCTCCGCAGATGGAAGCCATAGCTTGCTATGTCGGTCTTTCAGGCTGTACCAGTCATAACGATTGTCGCCCATGGACAGGAAGTAGTCACTGGCGCCCTGCACTGCCTCACTGAAGACGTCTCGAGGGTCATCGCTATTGAGGAAGATGATTGCCTCGCGGTCCTCCCAGGTGGCAACTCTGTTGGCGACGACACTTGGCATTGCGTCCTCGGCCTCCCTCCGTGTGTCGTAGTCTCCACCCTGAATCGTAAGTGCGGTGATGCTGCTTGCGCCGCGCCCTTTCAAATACTCGCTCACCGTCAGGTGGAACTTCAGGCCGACATAGTAATAGTCGCTCCACTCTTCAGTCGTTGTCGTGACAACCTCACTCGTCGTCGTGGCCAACCGCGCCCTGACGACGACATCGGCATTCGCTATCCGTTCTTCGATGGATTGCTCTCCGAAATAGGGAATCGCCCCACTCCCGGCAGTGAGAGGACTGCCTGTGGACAAGGGCAGAGCAGGGGGTGCGGTGGCTGGAGGACTACCTGTGGACGGGGGCGGCGCAGGGGGCGCTACGGTCGGAGGACTGCTCGTCGACGGGAGTGGCGCAGGGGGCGTTACGGTCGGCCCGACCGGCTCGTCTGGTCGCGTGACTAGGGAACAGGCCAGCAGTGCGCTGGCCAGCGCCATCGTTATGATCAGTCGCATCCTCATGGCTGATCTCCCAGCTTCAGGTGTATCTCGGAGCGCTACTTCGCAGAGTAACTGGAATGGAGTCTGTTTCTGGTTGTTGAGCTTGCCCGCAATCGTTACTTTTGCGCCCGCGGAAGTCAAGCAGGTGGCGGTATGCGTCGCAAGGTCCTGTCGTAACCGGTAGAAGGCTCGGCCTCCGTGCTAACATGGCGTCAGGAGGGGCCGTGCCGTGTTCGAAGCGGACGAGACGTTGCAACTGGCGGACGAGGGACTAAAGCAGGCCGTGCGCGTGAGGGACTCCGAGGTCGAGAACCCGGAATATCTCACGCGCCAGCTCATCACGTACATCGGCAACAAGCGCTCGCTGCTGGGGCACATAGCCGGCGCCGTCGCGAGGGTGAAGGAGCGGCTCGGCAAGAGAGAGCTTCGGGTGTTCGACGCATTCAGCGGGTCGGGAATCGTGTCCCGGCTCTTCAAGGCCCACGCCGAGCTGGTCATCAGCAACGACCTGGAACCATACGCGGCGGCGATCTCACGCTGCTTTCTCAGCAACAGGAGCGAGGTTGATCTCGGAACCCTGTCGGGAATCGCCGCCGAGCTGAACGATACAGTGGAGGATGCGCCCTATCCCCGCGGCTTCATCGATGAGCTGTACTCGCCGGAGGACGAATCGCGTATCACCCGGGCGGACCGTGTCTTCTACACGCAGAGCAACGCCAGGCGGCTCGACAACTACCGGCGTATGTTGGACGAGCTGCCTCCCCGGACCAGGGAGATGCTGCTGGGGCCCCTGCTCAGCGAGGCGTCCATTCACGCCAACACGGCGGGAGTGTTCAAGGGATTCTACAAGGACCGTGACACCAAGTTAGGCCGATTCGGCGGCAGCGGCTCGGACGCGTTGAGCCGCATCATGGGGCGGATCGTTCTGAGCGCGCCCGTGCTCAGCAGCTTCGAGTGCGACTACAGGGTTACCCAGGAGGACGCCAATTCCGTTGCGCCGCGTCTCCGCGACCTGGACCTGGCCTACCTGGACCCGCCGTACAACCAGCACCCGTATGGCTCGAACTACTTCATGCTCAACCTGCTGCTCGACTACGAGAGGCCCGGGCAGATCAGCCGGGTGTCGGGTATACCCCGGGACTGGCAGCGCTCGGGCTACAACGTGCGCGCGAAGGCCCTGCCGCTGTTCGAGCGGCTCGTGGAGTCGCTGGACGCGTCGTACATTCTCGTGTCCTTCAACGATGAGGGCTTCATTCCGGCGGAGACGATGCTTACCACGCTGAGCCGGTTCGGCACAGTCGAGACCTTCACGACGCGATACAACGCATTCCGCGGCAGCCGAAGCTTTCGCAATCGCTCGGTCCACGTGAATGAGTACCTCTACCTGGTAGAGAAGCGGAGGTAACGGGACGGCGTGGTAGAGCCGTCTGCGGTCGATCCCCTACCCTTCGCAGTACCCCACTATGGCCACGTCGCGGCCCAGGCGCAGCGTTCGCACCCGCGAGAGCCGGACGGCGTCGGCGATGCGCCGGGCGCCGGCGCCCGCCACCGGCGAGGGCGCTTCGGCCCCGCCGATGATCGTTGGCGCGACGAAGCCCACCACCTTGTCCACCAGCCCGGCGTCGAACAGCGATCCCAGCAGCACGCCGCCGCCCTCGACGAGCACACTCGTCGTGTCGCCGCGGCCCAGCTCCGTGAGCAGGGCGGACAGGTCCACGGCGCCGTCGTCCGACGATGCGCGCACCACGCGGGCGCCCGCCAGCTCGAGGGCGCGGCAGCGTGCATCGGGGAGGCGGGTCACGGCGACAACGGTCTCGCCCGGCTCGGCCAACATGTGCGCGGTGGGCGGCAGCCTGCCCGTGCTGTCGACCACGACGCGCGTGGGCTGCCGCGGGAGAGGCCTGCCGTGCGTGTCCCGCGCCGTGAGCTGGGGGTCGTCCGCCAACGCCGTGCCGATGCCGACCATTACCGCGTCGCTGGCCGCCCGAAGCTCGTGCGCGTATGCTCTGGCCTCGACGCTCGTGATCCATCTCGAATCGCCGGTGGCGGTGGCGATCTTGCCATCCAGGCTGGAGGCGAACTTCGCGGTCACGAAGGGCATACCGGTGACGACGTGCTTCGCGTAGGCTTCGATTAGCACCTGCGCGTGCTCGGCGCACTCGCCCACGTGCACGGTGATGCCGGCCTCGCGGAGCCGGGCGAACCCGGTGCCGTTCACGCGCGGGTTGGGATCGGTGACGGCCGAGCGGACCTCGGCGATTCCGGCGTCGATGATGGCCTGTGTGCAGGGCGGTGTCCTGCCGTAGTGGGCGTGCGGCTCGAGCGTGGTGTACAGCGCCGCGCCTGCTGCCCGGCTTCCCGCGCGGCGCAGCGCCTCGACCTCCGCGTGCGCGCCTCCGGGCGGCTGCGTGTGGCCCTCGCCGACGACCATGCCCTCGCTCACGACGACCGCGCCGACGGCAGGGTTGGGGCTAACCGTGCCTGCCGCGCTGCGCGCCAGCTCTATGGCCCGCTGCATGTGCGACATGGGCTAAGGCTCGCTCGATTCTTCGAGCGTCTCCTGCCGGCTGGCGTCTTCGCGCGGCGCGTACTGCGGCAGACGTGTCAGTGTGAACAGCTTGCGGCGGTTTTCAGCGTTGGGCACGCGGCGGCCGTACACCCAGTCCTCTACCGTCTTGAGCGGCAGGTCCATCACGACGGCAAGATCCTTTACGTTCCCGCCGAAGCGGCTGTCTCTCAGCCACTGCCTCAACGAAACAGGTTCCCAGCGCCTGCGTCCGCCCGATGCGAAGTTGAGGTAGTACCGGCTGGGCGTGGGCGCATCCTGGCGCTGATACTTGCTTCCGAGCGACCCGTGGCCGTATGGACGCTCGGCGGGGCTGGAGGTCTGGTAGAAGGAAATCTGCGCGATGGGCATGCCGGCGTAGAGGGTGATCGGCAGTGGCGATATGTTGCTGAACTCCAGCACTATGCCGCCCTGGAAGCCCGGGTCTATGAAACCGGCGGTGGAGTGCACCAGCAGCCCGAGCCGGCCCAGGGAGCTTTTGCCGTCGAGCCGGCCCATCAGGTCGGCTGGAAGCCTCACCCACTCGCCGGTTATGCCAAGCACGAACGCGCCCGGGTGCAGGATGAAGGGGTTGAGCTCGTCGATCTCCACCACCTCGGTCAGGTTGGGCATCTCCTGCTTGACGTCGATGAGGTAGTAGCGCTCGCTGCGGAACACCCGCAGCTTGTTGCCGAGGGTGAGGTCAACGCTCACCGGCTGTACGGCCTCTTCACGGTAGGGTTCCACCACCAGCCGGCCGGCGCGTATGGCGCGTTTGATGTCCCTGTCGCTAAGTGCCACGCTGTCAACCTCCCTGCGCCCACAACTCGCGTCCCGCCACTATGCCGGCGAAGGCGGCGGCGAGGCCCACGGCGATGCTGCCGAACAGGTTCACCGACGCGCGGGCGAGGTGCCCGTCGCCGAAGAGCTGGATGCTGGCGACCGTGAGCGTCGAAAAGGTGGTGAACGAAGCCAGAAACCCTGCCGCTACGAATGGACGCGCCGCTTGCGGCAGGCTCGCCCTGTCCATCTCGACGGCCACGAACACCCCCAGCGCGAACGACCCGGCGACGTTGACCAGGAACGTCGGCAGCACGCCGGGGCCCAGCGCGGCCGTGACCGCGCGGTCTACCGCGAATCTCGACAGCGCCCCCAGAGACCCACCCAGGGCAACGAACAGCCACTCCATCGGTTAAGGTCTACACCCCTGTCCTACGGGCCGGTGCGAAATCGGCAATCCGGCGCGGCCTGGCGCGCCGGGTCGCGGCGCGCTAGCCGCGGGGCAGGCCCAGGCCCCTGCCCGCGATGATGTTGCGCTGTATCTCGGAAGTGCCGCCGCGAATGGTCAGCGAGATGGAGTCCATCCACAGCCAGGCGAGCCTTCCGTCCAGGTAGGCCCATTTCGACCCCTTGTCCAGGATGCCGTACATGCCGAGCATTCGGACGCCCAGCTCGTGAATCTGCTGGGCTATCTCGCTGCCCATCATTTTGGAAATCGACGCCTCGCGGTTGGGCACGAGCCCCTGGCTCTGCATCCAGGCCACGTTGTAGGCTATCGTCTTGCCCGCCTCGTTGTGCGTCCACAGCTCGGCGAGGCGCTGCCTCACTATGGGGTCGTCACTCAGCGGCTTGCCGTTCGTGCCCATTTCGTGCGCGAGCTCCACCAGCTCCTCGATGCTGCGGCGATTGGACGCGAAGCTGGCCACGCCCGAGCGCTCGAAGTCCAGCGTTGTCGCGGCGATGTACCAACCGCGGTTCTTTTCGCCAATCATCGCGCGCTTGGGCACGCGCACGTTGTCGAAGAACACCTGGTTGAAGTAGTGGATGCCGAACATGTTGATGATGGGCCGCACCTCTATGCCCGGCGTGTTCATGTCGACTATGAACACGCTGATGCCCCTGTGCTTGGGAGCGTCGGGGTCGGTGCGGGTGAGCAGGTAGCAGTGCGTCGAACGGTGAGCGCCGCTGGTCCAGATCTTGGAGCCGCTCAGCACGTAGTCGTCGCCGTCCTCGATCGCTCTGAGCTGCAGGGAGGCCAGGTCCGAGCCGGACTCCGGTTCGCTGAAGCCCTGGCAGTAGACCGCCTCGCCGCTTGCGATTTCGGGCAGGTAGTGGCTCTTCTGCTCCTCGGTGCCGTACAGCATCAGCGTGGGGCCGACCATGTGGGTGCCGATGCTGACGTCGCGGGTGGGCGCGCGGAAGTAGGCCGTCTCCTCGTTGTAGATCATCTGCTCGATGTGGGGCCGGCCCTGGCCGCCGTACTCCTCCGGCCAGGCGAGCGTGAGCCAGCCCCGCTCGGCCATCTTGGCCGTCAGCTCGCGGATGGGGAACCAGTTCTCGTCGTGGAAGTAGGCGTCCGGGTCTATGCCGCGCCAGTCCTCGCCCAGGTTGTCCGATAGAAAGTCGCGGATCTCTTGGCGAAAGGCTTCCTGTTCTTCTGTGAACCTGTAGTCCATGGTGGGTGCTCCTGCGTGGGGGCTTGTCAGCCTACCGCGGTCGCTCTTTGCCTCTCCAGTTCCTCCTCCAACTCCGCCTCGAGCTGTTCCCACGGGATGGTGGCTTGGCCCTTGGCGGATTGGATCATCAATTCGTCGTA
Organism: Dehalococcoidia bacterium; assembly: GCA_965262385.1. Taxonomy (GTDB): domain Bacteria; phylum Chloroflexota; class Dehalococcoidia; order Lucifugimonadales; family CATOSD01; genus CATOSD01. The sequence continues at coordinate 2,532,522 of CBDHFB010000016.1, forward strand.
GAAGTCCTCCCAGGGTTCGCCGTGTGCCTCCAAGTCTATCAATACAGACTTCGCCTTGCCGTGTTCGTCGAATAGAAATTGTATCCCTTTGAGCATGTGCTTTTCCTGGAAGGGCTATCTCTGTCGCTCGTTTTCGATGATTTGCTCCAAGTTTCGCCCAACCTCGGGCGCGTAGTTGACTATAGCGTCCCAGACGATGCGGTAGTCAATTCTCCAGTATTGATGGACAATGATGTTTCGAATTGCCCTCAAGCCTGACCAATCGAGTAGTTGTGCCGGTTTCTGAACTCGGCGGGCATCAGATTCAATGCATCTCCGATGATCACCAAGCTTCGACAGAACTTCCTTCGCGCGTATCCATCTTGAATGAAGTCGGCCTCAGTCATTCCGCCTACGTGGTCGGCCAGAAACCGAACCTCTTCAAGAATGTGGTACACCTGAGGGGGCGTCGAGCTCGACATATTCGACCTCAATCAGGACATTTTGCGCGATGTGAGGATCAAGAGAGTCCGTAGTCGTAGGGACGGCCATTCTGCCAAATTCATCCTCGAAGAAGCACGCCAGACCTGTGAAGTTCTTGAAGGTCGATTGACCAGATCCGTACTCTACCAGCAGGTCAATGGTACTATCCTTGCGCTGTTGTCCTCGGACGTATGAGCCGAACAGCCCGATTTTCGTGACTCCGAAGCCCTTGATGGTCTCACTTTCATTTTGAATGAAAGTTATGACTTCCGCCTTGGTGGGTGCGGGAGTGTAGTCTTTGATGTTGAAGTCCGGCCAGGCCGCGCCCTTGACGTAGCGCTGTGCGGCGATCGCCGCGGTAGCGCCGTCGCCGGCGGAGGCTACGAGCTGTGCCGCCGAGCCCTGCCGCACGTCGCCGGCGGCCAGCAGGCCGGGCAGCGGCGTGCGCATCCAGACGTCGGTGGGCACGTGGCCCCCGCCGTCCAGCTCCAGAAGGCCGTCCAGGCAGCTCGAATTGGGGTCGAGTCCCACGTAGATGAACAGGCCGGACAGGTCGACGCGCGAGGTCTCCCCCGACTCGACGTCGGTTATGCTTATGCCCTCCACCGCGCCGCCGCCCAGGACCTCGTCGACAGTGGTGTTGTAGCGGACCTCTATCTTGGGGTTGGCGGCCACCCTGTCCCGCAGCACCTGCTGGGCACCCAGCTCGTCCCCGCGGTGGAATACGACCACCTTGGACGCGAACTCAGTCAGCACGAGCGCCTCGTCCAGCGCGGAGTCGCCGCCGCCGACCACCCCCACGGTTTCGCCCTGGAAGAACGGCCCGTCGCAAGTGGCGCAGTAGGAAACCCCCGCGCCCTCCAGGTCCTGCTCGCCCGGCACGCCGAGCTTTCGCAGCGTGGAGCCCGCGGCGTAGATGACGGCGCGCGCCCGCTCCAGCCCGCCGTAGAGCTCGATGGCCCAGAACGGCGACTCGGGGCGCAGCGCGGTCACCTCGCCCAGCCGGATTTCCAGGCCGTAGCGGGTGGCCTGTTCCTGTAGCAGCGGGCCGAACTCCGCGCCGGAAATGCCGTCCGGAAAGCCCGGGAAGTTCTCGATGTTCTCGGCGTTGATGACCTGCCCGCCCGTCATCAGGCTCTCGAAGAGCACTGTCTTCAGTCCCGCGCGGCAGGCGTACAAGCCCGCGGTCAGGCCGGCCGCTCCGCCGCCGACGATTGCCAGGTCGTAGGTCTGCTCGGGCATAGCTTCTCCCCGTGTCGTGGTTCGCGACGACGGGCGGGTTTCAAACCCGCCCCTACATGATTCGTGGTGGCGGGCGGGTTGCAAACCCGCCCTACAATTGGCGCGCCCTGGCTAGATGAGGCCGGACTGCCTCAGCTCGGTGAGCGCCCGCTCGGTGGCGTCGACGGTTTCATCGACGTCCTGCTCGCGGTGAGCCGCGCTCATGATGAAGCGGGTGGTGGCGTGTACGCCGTTGTTGAGCATCGACAGCACGAACTGCCCGTCGCGGTGGGCGTTGTGCGCCTGAGCTGTCTGTTCCGGCGTCATTATGCACACGCCCTTGTCGCACTCGTGGTCCGCGCCCAGGCGCAGGAAGATGAGCGACGCGATGCCGCTGGCGCAGCCGGGTACCTCCATGCGGGTGAGCAGATCGTTCAGGCCGTCCTTCAGGCGCTGGCCCATGGCGTTGGCCGTCTCGGTGACGTTGGTGTTCATAATCAGGTCGAGCGCCACAGTACCCGCGGCAGCCGAAAGGGGGTTGGCGTTGAAGGTGCCGTTGTGGGCGATACGGCGGTTGAGGTTGAAGTCCGCGTCGTCCCTGGCCTGGATCATGTTGATGATGTCGGCCTTTCCGGCCACCGCGCCACCGGGCAGGCCGCCGCCCAGGATCTTCGCCATGGTCGTCATGTCGGGCGTAACGCCGTAGTGGGCCTGCGCGCCTCCCTTGGAGATGCGGAAGCCCGTTACCACCTCGTCGAATATGAGCACGACGCCGGTGCGCTCGGTCAGGTCTCTCAGCTCACCGAGGAAGCTTGGCAGCACGGGGATCTGCCCCATGTGCGCGCCGGTAGGCTCCAGGATTATGGCACCCACGTCGGGGTTGTCCTCGATGGTCTTTTCCACGATGCCGATGTCGTTGGGGGGCAGCACGATCATCGTGTTCTTGGTCTCTTCGGGTATGCCGCCCATGCCCGCGCTGCCTACCGTCAGGTAGTCGCTCCAGCCGTGGAAGTGCTCGTCGAACTTGATCACCTTGCTCTTGCCGGTGTAGGCGCGGGCCATGCGAACGGCCATCATGGTGGCCTCGGTGCCGGAGCTGTGGAAGCGCACCTTCTCGGCGCTGGGGATGAGCTGCTGCACCTGCTGTCCCCACTTGATCTCGAGGTCGGAGGAGGCGCTGAGGTGCGTGCCGCGTGCCATCTGGCTCGCGACGGCGGCGACGACTTCGGGGTGCGAGTGGCCCAGGATCATCGAGCCGTGGCCCGTCCAGTAGTCGATGATGCGGTTGCCGTCCACGTCCCACTTGTGCGGGCCGATGCCGTGGGTGGCGTAGATGGGGAACGGGCTCATGCGGCGTCCGTCGTGTGTCACGCCGTCGGGGAAGATGTCCCGCGCCTGCGCGTGGCGTTCGAGCGAGCCGGGGTGAAGGTCGATGTAGCGCTGTTCGATTGGGCTGACCATGAGCAATGGGCCTCCGTTCGGTAATAGCGGGTAGGGTGTGTTGCGTATTATAGCCGCCGTATGGGTGACGCGCCACCGATGGAGGCCGTGCCCACACCGGGAATCGGCCGGCGGTCCGCCGGCCGGATGCTATGCTATAGTAGCGTTGAAGCAGCCGGAACAGCCCGATTTTCCAGAGGAAGTGACACATGGCAGCCAATCGCGACCTGCTGGACCGCATCACGGTGCGGGCGGGCGTCTTTCAGGGCAAGCCCATCATTCGAGATATGAGAGTCGCGGTTGAGCACGTCCTGGGGATGCTCGCGTCGGGTGACACTGCCGAAACGATACTCCGCGAGTATCCGTTTCTGGAGGCCGAGGACATCCAGGCATGCCTGCTTTTCGCCCACCGCTCGATGGCCGGCGAGCGTGTTCACGAGCGCTTGGAAACACGTTAGGCGCAATGAGGTTTCTCCTCGACGTATGCGCCGCGTCTCGCAACATGCATACTATGTTGATTGAAGGCGGGCACGATGTCCTGTCGGCTTTGGAGATGGCCCCTGATGCCACAGATGAAGAGTTGCTCGCCCTGGCGAACAAGCAGCAAAGGACAATTATCACTGAAGACAAGGACTTTGGAGAGTTGGTCTTTGTGCGACGGTTGCCTCACCCATGCATTGTACGACTTGCCGAGATGACGGTTGCCGAAAAAGTTGATGCAATGCGGGAGTTGATAGATGATTATGGGGACGCTATGAGCGAGATGTCGCTAATAGTGGTTACTCGAAACCAGGTGCGCATTCGCCGGGTGGACAATCGCGGTCTAGGCAGAAGCGAAACGATGCCTTGACATGGATTCCTAACCCATAGCACCTGAACGCCGGAAGCACGGGCGGTCAGGCCGGGCCAGTTCGTGCTCCCTCCGCGTCTTCCCGCCTCAACCGGAGGATGATGCGTTGGAGCCATGGCCGCAAAGGAGCCTCCCACTACGCGCAGCTAGACCCGTTCCTCTATCATAAGATGCGCCTTAACGCGCCCCCAACAACGGAGGAGACATGAAGAGTTACCTTACCGAACTTGAGTGTACTTACTGCCACGAGACCTACTCGGCCGACGAGCCGCACCGCACCTGCGACGAGTGCGGCAAGGTGCTGTACCCGCGCTACGACCTGGACGCGGCCGCCAGTGCGTTGGACCGCGGGGCGCTGCGCGACAGGCCCGCGAACATGTGGCGCTACTTCGAGGTGATGCCCGTCCGCGACGAGGCGAACGTCATCACACTTGGCGAGGGCTACACGCCCATATTCCGAGCGGAGCGGCTGGGTTCGGAGTTCGGCTGTAAGAACCTGCTCATCAAGGACGAGGGGCTGAATCCGACGGGGTCGTTCAAGGCGCGGGGGCTGTCCGCCGCCGTGTCGAAGGCAAAGGAGCTAGGCCTCACCCGGCTCACCATGCCCTCCGCCGGCAACGCCGCGGGCGCCATGGCCGCCTACGCCGCGAAGGGCGGCCTGGAGGCGTACCTGTTCATGCCGCGGGATGTCCCTGATTCCAACCGCAAGGAGGTTGCCATAACCGGGGGCAAGCTCACACTCGTGGACGGCCTCATCAGCGACGCGGGCCGCGTGTCGCGCGAAAAGGCCGCCGAAGAGGGGCTGTTCGATATTTCCACGCTACAGGAGCCGTACCGCGTGGAGGGCAAGAAGACGATGGGCTACGAGATAGCCGAGCAGCTTGACTGGACGCTGCCCGACGCAATCCTGTACCCCACCGGTGGCGGCACGGGCATAGTGGGCATGTGGAAGGCGTTCGAGGAGATGGAGCGCATGGGCTGGATCGGCAGCGACAGGCCGCGGATGTACTGCGTCCAGGCAGAGGGTTGCGCGCCGCTGGTGCGTGCATTCCGCGAGGGCCAGGAGTTCGCCGAGCCGTGGCAGAACGCGCACACGCTCGCGCCGGGCATCCGCGTGCCCGCGGCAATCGGCGATTATATGATTCTGGGTTCGCTGCGCGAAAGCGGCGGCGGGGCGCTCACCGTGTCGGACGACGAAATCCTGCACTACATGGGCCTGGTGGCGTCGCTGGAAGGCATGTTCGTCTGCCCGGAGGGCGCTGCCACCGCGGCTGCGCTCAACAAGCTGCTCGCCGACGGTTCAGTGCTGCCCGACGAGCGCATACTGCTGATGAACACCGGGTCGGGCCTGAAGAACCTTGAGCTGGTGGAGGCGTAGGGCTGCCTTCCTACGCCCCCGTGACCGTTAGTTCAGGCGCTCGAAGATGGTGGCCACGCCCTGGCCGCCGCCCACGCACATTGTCACCAGTCCCATGTGCTGGTCGCGCAGGGCGATCTCCTCCATCAGCTTGACCGTCATTATCGCGCCGGTCGCGCCTACGGGATGGCCCAGGCTGATGCCGCTGCCGTTGACGTTGGTCTTATCCAAGTCCAACCCCAGCTCCCGCACGCAGTATAGCGCCTGGGCGGCGAACGCCTCGTTGAGCTCTACCAGGTCGATGTCGTCGACCGTCATGCCGGTCTTGTCGAGCGCCTTGCGCACCGCCGGTACGGGGCCGATGCCCATGATGGCCGGGTCTACGCCGGCGACTCCGCGGGTGTACCAGCGCAGCCGGGGCGTGACGCCGAGCTCGGCGGCCTTCTCGGCGGACATGATGACCACGGCCGCCGCGCCGTCGTTGATGCTGGAGGCGTTGCCCGCGGTGACGGTGCCGTCGCGCTTGAAAACCGGACGAAGCTGCGCAAGGCGTTCGACCGTCGTGTCCTCACGCGGGCCTTCGTCCACGCTCACCGCTACCGGGTCTCCCCTGCGTTGAGGCACGCTTACGGCCGTAATCTGGTCGTCGAAGCGCCCGTTCTTGATGGCCGCGACGGCGCGCAGGTGGCTATTGAAGGCCATCTCGTCCTGGTCTTCCCGGCTGACGCCGAAGCGCTCGGCCACGTTCTCCGCCGTAACGCCCATGTGGTAGCGGTTCACGGGGCAGCCGAGGCCCTCTATCAGCCCGTCCACCATCTCGGCGTTGCCCATGCGCAGCCCGTCGAAGCGGGCCTTGTAGTCCAACATGAAGGGCGACTGGCTCATGTTCTCGATGCCGCCGGCGACGGCAATGTCCACCTCGCCGGTGCGCACCAGCTGCGCCGCCATGTTGATGGCCTCCAGGCCGGAGGAGCATTGGCGGTTCACCGCGATGGTGGGCACTTCTTCGGGAATCCCCGCCCTGATCGACGCCAGCCGCGCCGCATAGCCGGCCTCCGTCGCCTGGAGGGCGTTGCCCAAGACCACCTCGTCCACCTGGTCGGGCGAAATGTTTGCCCGCTCCAGCGCGGCCCGTATTGCCGCCGCGCCCAGGTCCGGCGCCGACACGTCCTTGAACGCCCCGCCGAATCTGCCGACCGCCGTGCGCGCACCGCTTACTATCACTGCGTTCTGCATTTGAAACCTCCTGCTAAAGTGCACGATTCCGCTTTGATGACTACTGCCAAGCATAGCATCTTGACCAAGGTTCAGGAAGCGCGGCTATCGCCAAGTCGCGGCGGTTTGCTATCATAGGTTCAGAAAATTTCAAGCGAGGTTTCGCTATGGCTGCTCTTGCTATGGACAACTACACAGGCTCCCCGGGCGAACTGTTGGAGCAGGCGCGAGAGATCTCAAAGACGCCTGAGTCTGCGGCGATGCTGCTGGCCGCGGTCAACAAGCGTCTTGCGGAGATTGCGCCCGGCGAGGAACCCGTCGCCGCCGCGAATCGGCTTTCGGTAGAGCGGGACGACTGGGCGATAAAGTCGGCGTACCGACACCTGGACCTGTATTATGAGGACAGTTGCAACCCTGAACTGTTCTCCGTGTCCTACGAGGACATTGACCACGAGGAGCTCATAGGTGTCGCTGAGGATATGCTCTGGATATTGAGTGATAGGATTGCCTGACCGTTCCCCGGCGGATTTTGTTCGGGCCGCCGAAATCCGTCTTACGTTGGCAATAGGCATGTGCGACCAGGCCCGGGATCTGCCATTTTGCGACCGATCCATAGAGATGGCAAACGTCGCAATGCTTGTCTGGAGTGCGGGCATAGACCTGATCAGCGCCCACATGTTGTTAAACGGCGAGACAGGCTTGGGCACGTCGGTGAGCCGACGTCGCTTCTTAACGAATCGGATTCTGCCGGCCCATCGGCATCTGCGGTTGCGGATCGGCTGGCGCGGGCTGTCGCAACTGCACAGCTTTCAGCACAACCTTAATTTGAGCGAGGCCGAGTTTGCGTCCAACTGCAGCGACAGCAACCTGATGTTTGTAGGCCTGAACAGCCTGCTTCCAGGCCCACTCCGGCTGTCGTCGGGCGCTTACGGCTGGCTGGCCGAAGTGGGCTAGCAGCCCGTCCGAGAAACACGGTAGGCGAGTGGTCGGGGGTATAATAGGCGCAGTTCAGTAGCGTGGAGTCGGCGATGAGCAAGACCTACCGTCCCTATGATCCAGACCAGCAGTTGCTGTTGCCAGCGGCATTACGGGAGTGGTTGCCGGACGACCATCTGGCTTACTTCATCTCCGACGTCGTCGACCAGTTGGAGCTGTCTGAGATCACCGCCCGCTACGAGCGGGAGAGTAGAGGCGGCCCGCCGTATCATCCGCGAATGATGGTCAAGGTGCTGCTGTACGGCTACTGCGTGGGAGTGGCGTCCTCCCGACGAATCGCCCAGCGGCTGCACGAGGACATAGCCTTCCGGGTACTGTCGGCGAACAACACGCCGGATTTCCGCACCATCTCGGACTTCCGCAAGGACAATCTGGATGCGCTGTCGGGCCTGTTCCTGCAGGTATTGGCGTTGTGCCGGCGGGCGGGTCTGGTGAAGCTGGGTCACGTGGCGTTGGACGGCACCAAGGTGAGGGCCAACGCATCCAGGCACAAGGCGATGAGTTACGGTCGGATGAAAGAGAAGGAAGCGCGGTTGGCGGGGGAGGTCGAGGAGTTGCTGCGACAGGCCCAGGAGGTTGACGATGATGAGGACCGGCGGTACGGACAGAGCAAGCGCGGGGACGAGTTGCCGCAGGAGTTGGCTTTTCGGGAGGGGCGGTTGCGGAAGATACGGGAGGCGATGGCGGCGTTAGAGGCCGAAGCTCAGGCGGCTGCGGAACAGGCTGAGGCCGCGGGCAAGGGCCATTCGGGGGTGCCTGAGGATAGAACCCAGCGCAACTTCACCGACGCTGAGTCGCACATCATGCCTGCGCCGGGCGGACGGGACTTCATGCAGGCTTACAACTGTCAGGCGGTGGTGGACAGCGGCCACCAGGTGGTCGTGGCGGCTCAGGCCACCGACCAGACTTCGGACAAGCAGCAGGCGGTGGCGATGGTGGAGGAGGCCATCGACAACGTCGGCGCAGTGCCCAAAGAGGTGTCCGCCGACGCAGGCTACTACTCTGCACAGGCGGTTGAAGGTCTCTACGGGCTGGGCGTGGACCCGTTCGTCGCGCCGGAGCGGACCCGCCACGGCAGAGTGGCGCCGCCCGCGCCCCGAGGTCGCATACCCAGTCATCTGTCTCCCAGGGACCGGATGCGCCGAAAGCTGCAGACCAAACGGGGCCGGCAACGCTACGCTCTGCGGATGCAAACGGTGGAGCCGGTGTTCGGCCAGATCAAGCAGGGCCGAGGCTTCCGCCAGTTCCTGCTACGGGGCCTGGAGAAGGTCAGCGGCGAGTGGTCGCTGATCTGCACCGGTCACAACCTGCTCAAGCTGTTCAGGTTTGGGGCGGCTCAGCCTCGCGAAACACCGACCAACAGGTTTGCCGGAAGTGTCCCGAACATCGTCAGGGTGGTCAACACAGTGAGGCGTACGAAACTATTGGTCCGTCAGTGGCTGCACCCGGCAACAATAGCTGTCGCCGTCTGACCTCGCCTGTACCAAAGGCCCGTCAGTCAATCCTCAGACGGGCTGCTAGGCGGGTGTCAGGCTGGCGGCGGTATCACACCCGCGCCGCAACCACCGGCCCAGCCGGACGGATTTCACACCCACCCCGCGGCTGGGGACACCCGCGCCCCATCGTCTCATCGACTCTTCACTATCCCCTGCCCGCCGTGATATTCTTGCGCCACCTTACGCACGGAGCGGCACATTGTACGTCATAGGCACCGCCGGGCACGTGGACCACGGCAAGTCCACGCTGGTCAGGGCGCTCACCGGCATCGACCCCGACAGGCTCAGGGAAGAGAAGGAGCGCGGCATGACCATCGACCTGGGCTTCGCGTGGCTGCGGCTGCCCAGCGGCAACGAGGTCAGCATCGTGGACGTGCCGGGCCACGAGCGCTTTGTGAACAACATGCTGGCGGGCGTGGGCGGAATAGACCTGGCCCTGCTGGTGGTGGCCGCGGACGAGTCCGTCATGCCGCAGACGCGAGAGCACCTCGCCATTCTGGACCTGCTGAAGGTCGAACGGGGCCTGGTGGCCGTGACGAAGGCCGACCTTGTGGACGACGACTGGTACGAGCTGGTGGAAGCCGACGTCGAGGACGTGCTCGAGGGAACAGCGCTGGAAGGCTCGGTCATCCTGCCCGTCTCCGCCGTGACCGGCGAGGGGCTTCCCGAACTGCTCGCGGCGGTGGACGCCATGCTGCGCGATTCGCCGCCCAAGCGGGACCTCGAACGGCCGCGGCTGCCCATAGACCGTTCGTTCACCATTGCGGGGTTTGGCACCGTGGTGACGGGCACGCTTATCGACGGCGTGCTCGACGCGGGCGAGAGCGTGGAGCTTGTGCTTTCGCGCAGGGAGACGCGCATTCGCGGCCTGCAGACGCACCGCTCGAAGGTGGACCGGGCGATGCCGGGCACCCGCGTCGCCGCCAACCTGAGCGGCGTTCCGCACGAGGACATCAGCCGCGGCGAGGTGCTCACCCGCCCTGGCTGGCTCCGGCCGACGGGCGCAATGGACGTGCTCCTGAAGATCATCCCCGACGCTCCCCATCCCGTGCGCCACAACATGTTCGTAACCGTGCACACGGGTAGCAGTGAGGCCATCGCCCGGGTCCGCCTGCTCGAGACGCACTCGGCGACGCCGGGCGAGACCACCTGGGCGCAGCTCAAGCTGAGCACGCCGCTTGCGGTTATCAAGGGCGACTCGTTCGTCATACGCTCCAATCGCACGACCCTGGGCGGCGGCGACGTGGTGGACCCGCACGCCCGCAGGCACAGGCGCATGTTCGCCCCGCTGCTGGATCGGTTGACGGTAATGGAGGGCGGCTCCGACAGGGACGTTATACTGAAGACGATCGAGCTGTCGGAGCCGAGCGAGTTCAGCTCGCTGGTCACGCGCGCCAACCTGGCCCCCGAGGAGGCGCGCCGCGAGCTTTCGGCGATGGCCGACGAGGACATGGTCGTGCCACTGGGCAGCCAGGCCATCGGGCCGGGCGTGTTCATTTACAGCGCCGGCGGCTGGGACGCCGTGACGCGCAGCGCCGAGGCGGCGCTGGAGGCTTACCACAGGCAGTACCCGCTGCGAAGAGGCGCCCCCAAAGAGGAGCTGCGCAGCCGCATGAGGATGACGCAGCAGATATTCAACGGCGCCCTGCCTCCTCTTAGAGACGAAAACGTGCTGGTGGAGGAGGGCGCCCAGGTGCGGCTGCCCGATCACCTGCCGCACCTGAACGACGCCCAGCAAAGAGCCGCCGACGACTACGTGCGGCTGCTGGAGGCGGCGCCGTATTCGCCGCCCACTGACGCGCCCATCGACCCGGAGGTGCTGAACCTGCTCGTGGACGAGGGCAGGGTCGCCCGCGTCAGCGAGACCGTCGTGTTTTCGGCGTCGGCCTACGAGGACCTGCTGGAAAGGGTTACGGCGCACCTGAGAGAGCACGGGGAGATAACCGTCGCGGACGTGCGCGACTTGTTCGGCACCAGCCGCAAGTACGCACTCGCGCTGATGGATCACCTCGACAAGCGGCGAGTCACGCGGCGGGTGGGCGACGCCCGCGTGCTGCGGTAAAGAGCGAGCCAATAACGGAGGCGGCGTTTAGAAGTGGCGTCGCGGGTTGGCGGAAAGTGGCTGACGCTCGCCACCCCACGCGGGCGGGTTTCAAACCCGCCCCTACCGGTGTCATCACCGGGTGCCGCCATACGCTGCCAAGGCAAATGGGAGAAGCCGCGTTGGGCCTGGACCTCGGACGCACGGCCTTGCAGATAGACCGCATGGCGGACGAGGTGAGCGCGCGCCAGTCGGACTACGGTGAGCGGCTCCGGCGCGTGCTGTACTCGCTGCGGAACTTCGACACGCACAGCTACATGGACAAGCTGAGCCGTAGCAGGTCGACCCTTGCGTGGAACCTTCCCGAACCTATGGACGATCCCGGCGCGCGCTACTCCCCGCCCGCGCTGCACACCGACTATCGCGTCGTGGCCGCGGACGGCTCGCACATCGACGTGGACAGGCACCTCGCGGCCCGCTGCTTTCTGATCAACATCGGCGTGGCGGCGCTCACCTACGGTTCGGCCCCGGACGCCAGGCTGTACAGCCGGCCGAAGCTCTACGCCGGCGATGACGAGCTGGCCATACGCGACCCCGCCTCCGGGCGGGAGGAGCAGGTCCAGGGCGCGGTGTTGGGCGCCAAGCGGGCGGTCGAGGAGATTCGCGCCCTGGCCGAAGCCGTGCGAGAGCTGCCGCACGAGACGCCGACGCTGGCGCTCATGGACGGCACGCTCGTGATGATGGGCATCGGTCTGCTGCGCTATGGCAACCGCCAGTTCGTGCTGAAGCACCTGGTGGAAGACGGCTTTGCCCAGGCGCTGGCCGAGTTGGAGGAGATGTCGCGAGAACGCCCCCTGGCAGTCGCCAGCTACGTCAGCCTGCCGAACAGCGCCGAGGTCGCCAACTCGACCCGGCTGCCGGCCTGCCCGTACGAGACCGCCGCGTGCGAAGCCAGGTGCGGCGGGCTGCCCTCGCGGGCGAGGCCGTGCGACGTCGCGGTCGGCGGCATCCGTGACCGCCACATATTCGCCGAAATGCTGGCGAAGGGTGAGCGCTCGGCGGTGTTCAGGGGCAGATACCGGCTGGTCGAGGACTACTACGGAAGCCAGGAGGTCTGCTTCTTCTACGTCAACACGGGCGAGGAGATTGGCCGCGTGGAGGTGCCCTCTTGGGTCGCGGAGGACGAGGCGGCGCTGGGCATGGCGCACGCCATGATAGTGGACCAGTGCGCCAAGGGGCCCGGCTACCCCACGGCGCTGATGGAGGCTCACGAGCAGGCGGTGGTGACCGGCGCCGACAGGCGAACCTTCTCGGAGCTGGTGGAAAACGTTCTCCAAGACCGGGGCATGCCGGCGTACACTTCGGAGAAGAACCGTACCAAGCGGCTGAGGTGGGTGTAGCATTATGAGAGACGACGTAACGATTCGCGCTGTGAGAGTCGACGACTGCCTGGACCTGTACGAGATGTTGTCATGCCCCGGCGTGGTCAGAAACACCTTGCAGCTTCCATACGTTTCTTTGGATAAGCGCGAGGAGTGGCTGAGCAATCTGACGCAGGACGACTACATGCTGGTGGCGGAGGTGGACGGAAGGGTGGTCGGCAACATAGACATCACTCGTAGGAAGAACCGCCTTGCTCACATTGCTAATCTAGGCATGGCGGTTCACGACGACTACCAGGACAGGGGAATAGGCACGGCCTTGATGGAGGCTGTGTTGGATATGGCGGACAACTGGCTGAACCTCAAGCGAGTGGAGTTGGACGTCTACACTGACAACCTCCGGGCTGTTCACCTGTACAAGAAGTTTGGATTTGAGATCGAGGGCGAGCGAAAAGCGCTCGCATTTCGCGAGGGTGAATACGTGGACGCCTACCACATGGCGCGTGTGAGGGAGTGAAAGCAGCTTTCGTGGACCACTGCCGACGAAGGGGATTACGCCTGTTTTCTGAACTTAGACGACTGTCTAGCTGGCTTTGCACACTCCCGTCTGCGGGTGTATCTTGGATGTATGTTGCAGGCCAACACAGATATCGACGATGAAGGTTGCGCATGTGTCACGTGGCGCTTTCGGCGCGCGACTAACGTCGAGACTGAAAGCTCCGCCCTGCGATGTCCGACGAACGAGCCGGCCTCAGTAGATGAAGCCCGCTCAATTCGCGGCATCGGATGGGACGGGGAGCTCGACGCAATGCGTTCGAATCGCTTCCAGTGATTTCGAATGGACCTCGACCTGGACAGAATTCCTGACACGCCATGGCAGACAACGCATTCCCGATCCCCGCCTTATTAGAGGAACACATCGCAGAGCTGGAAAGTCTCTGCATGCGCTATCGCGTCCGCACGCTCGACCTGATCGGCTCGGCCGCGACCGGCGCGTTCGACGCCGAAACGAGCGACCTGGACTTTCTGGTCGAGTTCGAGCCGACGGTTCGTGGTGTCTACTTCGATCTGCTCGTGGAACTCGAATGCCTGTTCGGCCGGCACGTGGACCTCGTGATGGAGTCCGCAATCCGCAATCCGTACTTTCGCCAGTCGGTGGAGCAAACGCGAATTCCGATCTACGGTACGCCCGAACGTATTCGGCAGTCCTCCGACTTAAGCCACGCCGGCAAACTTACCGGCCATCCCATTCAGAGGCGCACTTTGAACCTCTACACCCTCAAGTACCTGTACGACATCCAACGCGCTGTCCACTCGATAGAAGAGTTCACGGCGGGCAAGACGCTGTGCGATTATCAGGAAGACGCCATGATGCAATCAGCCGTAGAGCGTCTCTTCGGGATAATCGGGGAAGCGATGGCTAGGATTGCGAGGGTGGATAGGCCAACTGCCGAACGAATCACGGACTACCAAGACATAATCGCCTTTCGCAATGTGATAATTCACGAATATCCAGATCTCAACGATGACGAAGTGTGGGAGAAAATCGCCGTCAATCTTCCGACGCTCGCTTCCGAAGTGGGAAACATGCTTAGCGAGGGCGGCGACGGCTGATCGCCCGCCCCTGTCCCACCACGCCGCGTTCGCTGTAGAATACGCGCCATGCAGGACACGCAGACCCACCCTGACGGCGCGCGCCTGGGCGAGGTGGTGGAGTCTACCTCGACGGGCTTCACCACGCACTGCTACCGGCTCGACGAGCTGCCCCCGCTGGGCGGCCTGGTTCGCGGCGGCGAGACCGCGCAGGTGTACGGCATAGTTTACGCCGCCTCCACGCGCAGCATAGACCCGGCGCGCCATCCCATTCCGCGGGGTGCCGACGTGGACACCGAGGAGGCCGTGTACCGCGAAAATCCCCAGCTCGAGCGGCTGCTCGTATCCGAGTTTCACTCCGTGATAGTGGGATACCGGCGCAGCGGTGAGGTCGTGCGCCACCTTACGCCACGGCCTCCCCGCATCCATTCGTTCGTGCGGGAGTGCGCCGGCAAGGAGCTGCGCGAGTTCAGCCGATCGATGGACTTCGCGCCGCTGCTGCTGGCGGCCCCCACCACCGCTCAGGACGAGGTGCTGGCGGCGTTCCTCCGGCTCGCGCGCGATTCGCACCCGGACCCGGACGGCTTCCTTGTCCGGGCGGGCCGCGAGCTCGTGGCGTACTTTCCGGGCCAGACTCAGCGTCTAAGCGGCGTGCTCAGGAGGCTGGCATGGTGAACGGCGGCGGCGCGTTCGACTCTCTGGGCAGGGTGCGTGTCGGCGCCGTGGTCAGCGGCTCGCTCACGAATGGGCTCGAGATCAGGCTCGACCCCGCGACGTCGATCGAGGACATCAAGGTCGGGTCGTTCGTGACTATGCAGGGCGAAAGGCAGCGCTACTTCGGCGTGGTGACGGACCTCGAGCTGGGCTCCACCGACGATAGCCTCAGGCTCAGTCCGCCCGGCCTGTCCAATCCGCTGGCCGCGCGGGTCTTTGCGGGCACCGCCGCCTACGGCTCGATCAGGGTCGAGCCGATGCTCACTGTGGGCGCCGACATGGACGACGGCCCTCAGCCGGCGAAGACCATACCGCCCCACTTCTCCGAAGTCTCCCTGGCGACCGAGGAGGATATCCAGGACGTGTTCGGCGAGGAAGGCCCCGGCCATTTCTGGATCGGCAACCCGCTGGACATGGAAACCAGGCTTTGCCTGAACATCGCGGAGCTGGTCAAGCGCAGCAACGGCGTGTTCGGCAAGAGCGGCACGGGCAAAACCTTCCTGACGCGCCTGCTGCTGATGGGCATTCTGCAGAGCGGGCAGGCCACCAACCTGGTTTTCGACATGCAGAGCGAGTATGGCTGGATGGGCTACAGCGAGGCGAACCGGCAGGTGAAGGGACTGAAGCAGATGTTCGAGTCCAGGGTGGCAGTGTTCTCGCTGGACGAGGAGAGCTCGAGGCGGCGCGGGCTGAGTCCGGACTACGTGGTGCGCATCGGCTTCGACGAGGTGGAGGCCGATGACGTGAGGATGCTGCGCGAGTCGCTCAACCTGTCCGAGGTCGCCGCGGACGCCTCTTTCGAGCTGGAGCGCCACCTGGGCAGGAACTGGCTCAAGAAGTTCCTGGATCACGAGGGCGGAGAGGCGTTCCAGGAGCTGGCGTCCATGCTGAACGTGAACCAGGCGGCGCTCAGCTCGCTGAAGAGAAGACTTGCGCGACTGGAGCGCTTCGGTTTCATGGACGACAGGTCAGGCCACAACTCCGTCAACCGCATTCTCGACTACCTGGGCAGGGGCATGCACGTGGTGTTGGAGTTCGGCCGATACGGGAACGACATCTCGGCCTACATCCTGGTCGCCAACCTGATAACGCGGCGGATTTACGACCGCTACCAGGAGCTCACGGAAAGGGCGAGCGGCGACGATACGCAGAAGCCCACTCCGTTGGTGGTCACCATCGAGGAGGCGCACAAGTTCCTGACCCGGGAGCTCGCCGGCCAGACCATATTCGGCAACATCGCCCGCGAGATGCGTAAGTACAACGTGACGCTGCTGGTGGTGGACCAGCGGCCCAGCGGCATAGACGACGAGGTTATGAGCCAGCTTGGCACGAAGATAACGTGCCTGCTGGACAACGAGCGAGACGTGGACGCGGTGCTCACGGGCGTGTCGGGCAGCCGCAAGCTGCGCTCGGTGCTATCCAAGCTCGACTCGAGGCAGCAGGCGCTGGCGTTCGGCCACGCGCTGCCCATGCCGGTGGTGTTTCGCACGCGCGAATACGGCACGGAGGAGTCGTACAGGGAGTTTGGGTTCAGGGACGAGGACGAGTTACAGGCACAGACGGAACGCGACATCGAGGAGCTGTTCGGGCCGTCTCGCGGATGAGGGCGCGACCTGTGGTCTCCTCCTCGCCGATGGCGCTGGCGCGCAGCGCTGTGATTCGCTTTGTCCGGGAGGAGATACATGAGCGTCACATTCGACGGCCATGCCCATTGCTTCCCGTCCTTGGCCGAGGACCGGGGCATCAAGAAGAGGCGGCTGGCCGAGCATCAGCACCACGTGCGCTTTCACGGCCAAGGCATACGGAGGCTTAGTGACGGGGTCAGGATTCCGGTGCCGCTGCTCGTAGGCGAGGGCGACGGAATCTCATACTTGCCCGACGTCGACTTTCGAATCGGCCCATTTGGCAGGTTGGAGTTCACCCACGGCGGCGAGGACTACTTCCTCCAGTGGATGCCTCCGGTACTCCAGGATATGTCGTGCTCGCCGGAGCTGATGATCGCGCAGATGGACTACGCGGGCGTCGACCGGGCGGTGCTGCAGCACGACAGGATATACGGAAGACTGGATGACTTTCTCGGAGACTGTGTGCGGCGCTACCCCGATCGGTTTGTCGCTTTGGCACAGGTCGACGAGTGGGTGGGAGGCCGAGACGACCAGCTCGAAAGGCTCCGTCGGCAGGTCGAGGACCTGGGACACTCGGGGCTGTTCTTCTCCACTGGCGGGTTCTTCCAGGACGATTTCAGGATCGGCGTCAACGACCCCAGCCTCGATCCTCTCTGGGGCCTGGTGAGAGAGTTAGGAATCACAATTCACTGGTACGCAGCCAAGTTAAGGCAGCCCCTGGCCGAAGATTACCTTCAGGAGCTGCGCGAGTTCATCACCTGGGCAGAGGCTCACCCCCAGATACCCTCGGTACTGACCCACGGGCTCAACAACGTTCACTACGACGTCGGCAAGCCTGGCCGGTTCAGCGTTCCGGAGGAGATTTCGACGCTTCTGAAGATCCCTGGCTGGCACATGGAGTTGATGCTGCATCTCATGGCCGGGGACCTGGAATTCCCCCCTTACGAGGACGGCCTGTCAGAACTGGTGCAGTCTCTGGTCGAGGACGTGGGCGCCGACAGGCTTGTGTGGGGATCCGACATGCCTGCGTGCGAGCGAACCGTGACATTCAAGCAGTCGATGGTGCTCTTCCGGTCACGATGTGACTTTCTGTCCAGGGAGCAACTCGACGCGATCATGGGGGAGAACCTGGCACGCCTGTACCCGCTGCGTGCGTAGCGACGAGGAGCTGTTCGGGCCGGCGCGGTGAGGGACTCACCCCTTGGATTCCGGCTCGGGGGCCGGAATGACGGTGTTGGCGAAGGGGGAAGGGACAATGGGAGCCCCCTAGATGCCCAGGCTATCCAGGGACGGGTCGTCGTAGCCGAAGTGGTGCGCAACCTCGTGCGTTATGGTGTCCCGTATCTCGCGCATAACGTCTTCGTCGGTCGAGCAGATGGACTCGATTGACTTTTGGAAGAGGGTTATCTTGTCCGGCAACACCATGTCGTAGCCGTAGCGTTCCGTGAGCGGGATGCCCTCGTACAGTCCGAGCAGCAGTTCGTCCTCGTCCAGGCCGGAGCCGATGAGCTGGTCTTTCGTGGGCCAGTCTTCCACGACCAGGTCAACGTTCTCGAGGTTGTCGAGGATGTCCTGCGGGAGCTGGTTGAAGGCCTCTCGGACGAGGCGTTCGAACTTGGATCGCGTTAGGGAAGCCAGTTTGCTACCTGTTCGCTTCGAGGAACTTTCTTGAACCGTCTAGTATCAGCGAGTTGAGTGCTACGGTCTCGGTTATGTCGCTGGAGAGCTTGCGGCCCGCGGCGTGGATGCGGTCGCCGATGGCGTTCTGCGCCTCCTGAACCGCCGGATGTTCGGGCTGGCCGGGGTAGCCCATGGACTGAGCGAGGTCGTTGGTGCCCCAGGCGAATGCGTCGATGCCTTCCACCTCGAGAATTGCGTCGAGATTCGAGAATGCGGTGGCAGTCTCAAGTTGGCACATGACCAGCATCTCGGCGTTGGCGTGGGCCATGAACTCCGTGCGCTGAAGGCCGGGCTGGTCTATCAGCCCGCTCTCGTTGTAGAAGGTGCCCCTGCCGCCACCCCAGCTTCGCCGGCCATCTGGGGTGAAGCGGCAGGCGTCCACCAGTGCCCTGGCCTGCTCGGCCGTGTCCACGTGCGGCCCCAGCACGCCGATTACGCCGCGGTCGAGAAACGAGTTGATGGTGGAGGGCATGATGTTGGGCACCCTGGCGGTGACCGTGAGGCCGTAGCCGTCGGCGACGCGGCACATGTGGTCGATCGACTCGGGCGAAAACAGGCCGTGCTCACCGTCGAGGTTCACGAAGTCGAAGCCGCCCAGCATCCCGGCCAGCTCGATGGCCTCGG
Source organism: Dehalococcoidia bacterium (assembly GCA_965262385.1). Lineage (GTDB taxonomy): Bacteria > Chloroflexota > Dehalococcoidia > Lucifugimonadales > CATOSD01 > CATOSD01. The sequence continues at coordinate 2,551,218 of CBDHFB010000016.1, forward strand.
CGGAGGGGAACACCAGGCCGAGCCCAAGACCCTTTTCGTCCTGGCGGTTCTTCTCGAGAATGTTGTTCGCGCGGAACCTTACCATGGCGCCCTCCTCAGGCGGTTGGGCCTATCAGGTTGCCTGCCCGGCGCGCGGGCCAGGGGTTGATGGAGCGGGAGAAGGGATTTGAACCCTCGGCCCTCTGCTTGGGAAGCAGATGCTCTACCCCTGAGCTACTCCCGCTTGCCGCGTGGGGTAGATTTTAGCAATTCGGTTGGGTTTGAACAAGGCGGGCTGGCGGGTCCAGAGCCCGTCGCGGTCCGGCGCGGTCCAGATGGCGGCCGGCCTCTGAACGGCGAGGAAGGGCCAAAAGCTGCCTGTGGGTTAGGTTTTCACCGAATTCTGTCTCATTCTGGTTCATTCTGTCTTGCCTCCTAGCTGGGAGTGCTGGCTGTGTGCAACATCTTGAAACGCCGGCGAGACGGAACTGGGCAGGAAAGTCACAAAGTGTGACAGAAATGAGACAAGTCGGCCGGGGTCCCAACCGCGTCGTCCGTGGTCGCCAGGTGGCGGGGTCGGTCCTCAGGCGAGGGGAGGTTAGCACGAATGTACGCAGGGGTCAAGAGGGGGTTGGCGTGGACGAATTAGTTCCGGTTTATGCGATGGAGGTTTTAGGAGAGGTGAAATGCGCCCTTATGTCGTCCTTACTTGCTTAGTGGCGCAACCACGAAGTGTGTTGGACAACGCGCTCTCCATAGTAAGCATGCTGACTTTGCCATATACTTGGAACGTCTGAGACACGGAACACTTACAAGATGTTGGCCCAAATTATCGGAGAGACATCAATGGCAGCTAGTCCCATTGCCGAGACCGTGAACAACCCCGACGCTGATGATGAGGAAAAGGAAGATGGAATTGAAGTTGAGCGTGACGATCCGCAGGAACAAATCACGCACCCTTTCAATCCCGAAGAGATCAAGATAAGAACGGTCAATCTCCTTGTGTCACAGCTTATCTCACGAATCTCGCACGGCGAGATTGACTTGGCCCCCGACTTTCAGCGCATGAGTGGAATCTGGAACGCTAAGCAAAAGAGCCGGCTTATTGAGTCGCTACTGTTGCGTATCCCGCTTCCAGTCTTCTACGTGGCCGCCGACGAAGATGACGATTGGTTGGTGGTTGACGGCATCCAGCGGATGACCACGATAAATGACTACGTAACCGGGAAGTTTGATCTTGGAAATCTCGAATACCTGACCCCTTTCAACGGCTCCAGGTTCGAGGACCTTCCTCGGCCAATGCAGCGGAGGATCAACGAAACTCAACTTGTCATCAACGTTATAGAACCGGGGACTCCCCCGCAGGTAATGTTCAATGTCTTTCTCCGCATCAACACGGGGGGGTTGACACTCAATGGGCAGGAAATCCGCCACGCTCTTCATCCAGGACCTGTGCGGGAATATCTGAAAGACCTGGCGGAATCGCAGGCGTTCCTCGAGGCGACTGACAATTCCATTGGTCGTGGCAGAATGCTCGACAGGGAGTGCGTCCTGCGATTCCTGGCTTTCCACATCGAAGCTTGGGAGAAGTTCAAGGACAACAGCCTGGACGACTACCTCGGCAATACGATGGACAAGCTGAACGAGATGAGCCACAGCGAACGCCAAGCGATTGCCGAACAGTTCGAGAATGCGATGCGGGCCGCCTACCGAATCTTCGGCGACGATGCCTTTCGCAAGCGGAACAACATGGAAGACCGCCGGAGTCCGGTCAGCAAGGCTCTCTTCGAGACTTGGAGCGTCCAATTGGCGCGTTGCTCACCGAAGGACGTGTCTTCGCTGGTGCGGAGGAAGAAGAGAGTTCGGAGGGCGTTCATTGATTTGATGAACAGCAACAGCGAGTTCGACAGGGCCATTTCCTATTCGACCAGTACTCCGGCTCGCGTGCGGCTGCGCTTCCGCGCCATCAAGGAACTCGCCGAGGGGTTAGTGTGATGCTGAGTAGGGTGGACCTTGTCAACTTCAAGTGCTTCGAAAAGTTGGAACTGCGTTGCGCGGCCATTAACCTTTTGTGCGGGCTGAATGGTATGGGCAAGAGCAGCCTGTTGCAGGCCCTGTTGGTATTGCGTCAATCGATAGAAACCGGGGAGCTTCGCCAGGGTAGGCTTGTGCTTGGCGGCGAACGGGCGGATCTGGGCACGGGTTCGGACGTGCTGTTTGATAGAGCGGTGACAAAGCCCATCAGTGACCTCTACGTCAGCGAGGTGACGGTGGACAGGTACCGCTGCTGTGGCTGTTGTCGTACCTTCAGACACTACCCGCAGGGAGTCGACCGACGTGATCAGAGCCACAGGCTCAGCGGATTGGCGGCGCTGAGCTGGGCCCTGGGGCTGTCGTTTCGTTCTGTGAGTCACCTGCTGGGCGCGATGGGATGTGACCTGTCCAGGATGAGCGTGTGGCGTGACGTTCAGCAGTCAGGGTCGAACGCGCTGGGTGGATGGTTGAACAGGCATCGTGGCCGGGTGAGGTTGATGGGCGCCGATGAGACCGTGCTCGATGAGACCGTGCTCAAGGTAAGGGGCAGGCAGACGGTGGTCGAGTTGAGTGAGAAGTGGCGGTCTCTGACATGTCACCAACGAGTGAGGGGGATGCCACAGACCAACAACTGTACTGAACGCACCATAGGAAGGAGCAAGATAAGGTACAAGACGACAAGAGGGTACAAGAGCGAAGCGGGAATGATGAACGGACTGGGACTCACACAGTGGGTATGGAGCGGTCAAGAGGGCCTCGATCTCGGCGATCTGGTTGCCGTCTAGATCGAAGTCCCTCCAAACCCACGCCGCCTAGCCCACATTGCCTCTCCCCAACCCCTCCCAACCCTCCCACCGCCTATGGGACGATTACCTTTGCCGACCCCATTTGCCTTGCTTCCTCCGTCCATTGGAATGCTCCAAACAATCATGACGCCAGTCACAATTCCATTCTGGAGTTGTAATGCTTACATTGCAGAACTGATCGGCTGCTCTATGAGAATGTGAAACATATAACAACCCGTCGTGTTACATTGGAGGCAGATCAAGGAGCTTAACATGATACGGAAGATAATCGCCCACAAGAGGGTAGCCTTCGCGTCGGTCGCGGTGCTGGGCGTGGTGATGATTACACTCGCCGTCCTCGCCTTCACGAACAGGACGGGTCCGAACCTGCCCGACCCGCTGCCGCCCATGACGCTCACCTACGAGGTCTACGGTGCGAGCGTGTCGGTGGGCAACCGATCCATCCCGCGCTTCAAGGAGCTTAGGCGTCTTGAGTACAGGTCGCAGAACGATTGGACGGAGACCGTGATAGAGTCTCCAACGCTCGACCTGGGCAGGTACGGCACGGGCTCGGACGTTGGCTTGTACATGACGGTGAAGGGTAACGCGGAGACCGAATACGACGCCATGACCGACACCACCAACACGAGCACGCTCGGAAGCGGTGTGCACCTGCCGAACGGGACCTTTGGGATGATCTACGCGCCCGTGGCCCATCCGCTCGGCCCCGATATCACGGGCGAGGCCGTCACCACGAACGCGCGCGTGTGCTTCAACGGCGACTGCGCGGACAACGCCGCAGGCGTCAAGTACACCAAGGACGGCAGGACGCTGGTGGTGCTGGAGGGCGTCGGCTTCACACTCCCCATCCAGAACGGCGACCACTTCACGCTGAAGTCCGCTGAAATACAGGCCGACAGACCGCAGTGACGACAGCGATGACAACAACAGCCCCCGAATCCGAGGCCCCGTTGGTCGAGCGACCAACGGGGCCTCTCTCTTTGCGTTCCAACTGGATTACTTTGGCAATACGCTGCACCCCTCGTATAGTCCAGCTCATTCCTCGTTGCGGACGCCTGGATAGCTTGCGGTCGCGGGTGGCGTCTTGTATATTTCAGGTATAGTCAACTGGGCGAACGGCGTCCGCACGGGCACTGCCACCCTGGCGCCAAAACAGCCCAACAATCGAACACGAGCAAGCCAACTCAGCACAGTCAGGAGGCCGTGACATGACGACCGATAACGAGTCGCTGAAGGCTGTCAAGAGCTACGCCGATGACAACGACCTGGACCTCGGCTGGATGGACACGCGCGGCGAGTGGGGCATTCGCGTGGAACCCGGCCGGCGCGGCCTCACCTTGGGCGACATACAGGCCGGCTCCTATGGCGACGCGCCCGATCGCAGCGACAACCAGACCGGCAAGCCGAGGGGCGCCGCCTCTCGATCGGGGGCGTTCCGCACCGGCGGCTACTCCGTGACAACGAAGTCCGACGTCTGGCTGACCAACGCCGCCATGCTCTACGAGGAGGCGCTGCAACGCCAGTGGAGCTCGGCGACGGACATACCCTGGGACAGTGTGAAGCCGCTGCCCGACGACATCGAGCGCGCCCAGTGCCAGCTTGCGACCTTTCTCACCGAGGTCGAGTTCGTCGCAGCAGACGTCCCGGGCAGGTGGGTCGCCAACACCACGCCCGACTACTTCGAGCCGCGCATGTTCCTGATCACTCAGATCATGGACGAGTCCCGCCACCTGGACGTGTTCCGTAAGCGCGCATTCGCCAACGGCGGCGGCCTGATGCAGCGGCCCACCATCACCACGAGCGGAGTGGTGGGCAACATCGACCTGTCCCGCGATTTCACCGAGATGTCCTCCCGGCTCCACATATCCGGAGAGGGCGGCGTGCTGACCATCTTCCGCATGGGCGAGCTGATGGCCTACAACGAGGCCGAGAAGCGCATGTACCGCCTCGCCGCGCAGGACGAGTCCCGCCACGTGGCGTTTGGCGTGATGCACATGCGCTACCTCTCGGAGACCGAGCCGGACCGCCGCGAGGAGGTTCACACCTACCTCGACGAGGGAGAGCGCGCCATGATGGCGGGCAACCAGAACCCCGCCGGCGGAGACTCTGTTACGACCGAGGCGATGGCCATACTGCTCGGCGGCGGCAAAAACAACTATGACGAGGGCATCAAGAAGCTTATGGCAATACGCCGCCGGCAGGTGAAAGAGTACGTGCAGCGTATTCGGTCGGCGGGCTTCGGCGAGCGCTTCGTCAACGGACGCGCCAACGCCGAGATGATGGCGTATTTGTGAAATGAATAATCCGACACACCCAAGCCTCATCAACGAGCTGAGATACCATTGGAACTGCCAACCAAATGGCAGATGTTACTGTGGTTGCGGCGAACCCACAGGTAGGTATTTCGCAAGCGGTCACGATGCCAGATACGCGGCCAGCCTGCTTCGCGCCCTGCGGGGAAATGTGCAAGTTGCGCGCGCTATTCAGCGGCTCTCGGAAGACTAGGCCGGGTAGAATAGTACGTGATGCCCTTTGTGAAGGGTAGAACGTCGCTCCCGCGCTGCCACTGCTGTTCCCGTGTGCGCGGGAATGACGAGTTGGGGATGGGCCTGGGGACGCGCCGCACACGGGCAACCACAAGGGTTGCCCCTACAGGCGGCCCGGATGGTGACGATTTGACCGAACAAACCACAACCGACACCGCGCCCGAACAGGACGGGCCGGAGATTCCCACGCCCTCGTTCGAGTGGATGGGGCGCACGCTGGAGTGGGGAGTTCGGGTGCGGCCGGGCAAGTCCGGGCTTACCCTCGGCTCGCTCAACGTCGGCGTCTACGGCGACATCCCCGACCACTGGGACGACCAGACGCGAATGCCACGTGGCGCGTACCCTATGCCGGGGGTGCCGCCCATCGGATTCGGCATCCGCGACAAGCACGAGCTGTGGGCCGACAACGCCGCCGAGCTGTACGAAGAGGCTATCCAGCGGCGCTGGGCGCCCGCGACCGACGTCCCGTGGCACACCATCGAACCGCTGCCCGACGACGTGGAAGCCGCCATGTGCCAGCTATCGACCGAGCTGAGCCAGCAGGCCAACGTAGAGTTCGAGACCATTGGCGGCTGGCTTCACCAGATGTCCTACGGCTACCACGAGGTCAAGAACTTCCTTGCGACCCAGATGTTCGACGCGGCGCGCCACTGCGAGGTCTTCCGCAAGCGGGCGCTCGCCAACGGCGGCGGCATGGGCCTGGAGAGCAAGGGCGACGTCAACCGCATGATCCTGGAGAGTAAGGGCGGCTGGACGGAGACGGTCCTCTTCCTGCACCTGCTGCGAGGCGATCTCACGATGACGGTGTACCGGTATGGGGAACTGTTCGCCCACAACGACGCAGAGCGCGTGCTGTTCGCCCGCTGCGTGCAGGACAAGGCCCGCCACGTCGCCTACGGCCTCATGCACCTGCGTTACGCGCTGTCGCACCAGCCGGACAAGGGGCTCGTCTTCCAGCGGCTGCTCAACATCGGCGAGCGCGTGCTCGAACGCGAGCTGCAGGACCCGGCGTTCAGGGAGTCGCTGGCCATCATCCTGGGCGGAGGCATCGAGGGCGCCCGCGTGGGCATGGAGCGCTACGCCCGGCTCATAGGCGATTACGTGAGGCAGTACCTTGCACATCTCGAATGGCTCGGCGTACACCGGGGCGAGGCGTTCCCCGCCGGGCTGGCGCGGTACCTGGAGGCGTAGCGGTGCCCGAGTTCCCATCCGTGGAGTGGTTCGACGCGGTGCGCGAGGTCTATAACTCGGACGACGCCTATCGCGGCGCGGGCGGCGGCGTCTGCGACGCCCTGGTGGGGGTCAAGGTTGGGCTGAAGCTGTTTCTGCTCGTGTTCGACGGCTTCGAGTGCTCCGGCGCGAGCGAGATAGACGAGGCACAGCTTGAGGAGACGGACTTCTACCTCGACCTGAGCCCCGAGGGCTGGCGGGAGATGATCGCCAACATCGGCGAGAACGGCGCCGCTGGCTTCGGCCACACCCTGAACACGCTCGACCTGACGCTCGATGACGGCCTCGCGCACTCCGCCACCGGCGACCAGTACAGGCAGGACCTGTTCTTCAGATACAACCAGACCTTCCAGTTTTTCTTCGACGCCAGCGCCAGGATTGAAACCCAACTGGCGTGAGGCGGCAGAAGTCTCTTCCCCCTCGACGGGGGAAGGTTAGAGCCTGCCCCGTACTCGACACGGGGATGGGGGTGACGTCATTGCCGGCATTTCCTTCGCTCGAGTGGTTCCAGGACGTTCGCCACGCCGCCAACGGCGGCGGAGCGCTGCGCCGGCTCGGCTCCTGCAACGCCAGCGTGGGCGCGAAGGTGGGGGACTGCGCCTACCTGCTCAGCTTCGAGGGCTTCGAGTGCGCCGCCGTAGAGCGCATCGAGCCCGAGGCGCTGCTCTACGCGGACTTCTATCTCGACATGCCGCTCGACGAGTGGAACGAGCTCGTTCGCTGCATCCGCGACAAGGGCCGAGCCGACGCCGAGCACAGCCTCAACCGGCTCGACCTGGCCCTGCCCGGCGGCATCGCCAAGTCGGCGGACGAGTACAGGCGCAATAGCTTTCTGCGCTATCATCTTACGCTTCAGGCCTTCTTCGACGCCGCCGCGGAGGTCGAGACGACCTTCCGAACGCGGGAAGTCCAGACGTAGAGTCGTTCCGCGACCCGCCTCTCTTCGGGGCGCGGGCGGAGCATTTCTTACGAGGAAGACGACATGCCCATATACGAGTATCGATGCCAGAGCTGCCGCGGCAAGTCCAGCAAGCTCTGGCGCAACTTCTCGCCGCCCGAGTCGATCGATTGCGAGCACTGCGGCGATGGCGACACCACGCGCGTCATATCGTCGGTGGCCTTCCACAGGTCGCTGTCCACGCGGCTCTCCGAGCTCGACCCCCGCTACGACAAGATGGTCGACGCCGCGGCTGCAAGCACCGCGGAAGCCGACCCTAACCGCTACCTGGGCCGCGACATCCAGCGTATGAGCGAGGCCCCGGAGCCGCCCTCCGGGTAGGCCGCGCGTCCACTGGCACGGCCGCGCCCCGATGTGGCATACTCTTTGCGGCGGAGCGGCCGCGCCGCATATCCGTAGGACTCACAAGCCGAACTCACACGAGAGGTACCACGACATGCCACTTACGCCCGCAATTCTGGAGATGGGGATGGGGATCGATCTGCACGGCGGAGATTACACCAAAGCCGCGCAGCGCGCCGTCTGGAACGCCGTTCACCAGAGCAGCCTGATGTTCCTGGGTCTGATAGGCCCTGACACGAGCCGTGAGATGATCGTAGAGGTGACGCTCGGAATCCCGAAGCCGGAGGAGGTGGACGAAGAGGCGGTGCTCAGCATGCTGCCCCACGGCAAGGGAGTGCTCAAGGCCGTGCACGGCGGCCTCGAGATCGAGCCGCGCGAAGGCTCCGGCGACCGCACAATCATGGCGAACGCGGCCATAGTGGTGAAGGTGGACGTGCCGTAGGCCGCGACTCCGGTTGTTCCACTAACACATGGCAACCGACATCACCTGGAATTCCGAGAAGGATGACTGGCTGTACAGGCGACGGGGAGTGAGATTCAGCGAGATAGCCGGCGCCATACGGCAGGGCCGTGTGCTGGCCACGATTCCTCATCCAAACCAGCGCCGCTACCCGGGACAGCAGATATACTACGTGGAAATCAGAGAGTACGCGTACGCCGTGCCGTTCGTCACAGAGCCGGACTGCACACGCTTTCTGAAGACCGCGTTTCCCAGCCGCAAGGCTACGAGAGACTACCTGGGGAGACAAAGTTGATGGAATACCAACTTAGCGAGGAAGAACGCGAAATCCTGGCGGTACGCGAGCGGGGCGAACTACGTAGCTCCCCAGGCGCTGAGGGCGAGATAGAACTGGCCCGCAAAGGGTTGCCCAATAAGCTCGAAGACTACACGGAAGTAAGTTTCTTGCTAAGCCCCAGCGAGTTCGAGACTGCCCTCGCGCTGGCAAAGGAGCGCGGGATAACCTACCAGGTATTGTTGACCGGCATCGCTCGCAAGGGACTGGGGGGTATGCTGGTCGATAACGAGGAGCACAGAGCGATTAAGGCGACGCGCGAGCTCTACCGCCTTCACGGGATTGACGAGGGTGGCGAGAATGGCGGTGAGGTAGTGTGGCCGACCAAGCCGGTGTTCATATTTGACGAAGAAGAGCAGGAAATCCTGGACGCAGTTGAGCGGGACGAGATGCCGCCCCCCGTTCCGAACCAGGAACGCGAGAGAGAGCTTGCCCGTCAAGCGGCATACAACACGCTCAAGGACTACACCGAAGTGAGCGTGTGGCTAACCCCGATCGAGGGTGAGGTTGCCCGGGCGTTGGTGAAGGAAAAGGAGATGCTGGTAGGCTACGACATGTTGGTGTCCCAAGCCGTCGTCATGTACATGAGGAATATGGTGGTCGATAGGAAGATACCTGAGGCGGCAGCGGCCGGCGCGCGCGGCGTGAACGACGGCGCAGCACGGCAGGACTAAAGGCAAGGCTATCGCGCAGCCACAGGAGGCCCACCCCATGCAGACTATCGCCAACGGCCCGGGCAACTGGGCCTACGTCATAGGGCCGTACCGGGAGCCGGTGGCCACGGTGCAGCCGGGCGAGACGTTCGCCGTCGAGACGGCAGACGCCTTCGAGAACAAGATAGATTCGCCCGACGCCGACATCACCAAGCTGATCGTGATGCCCTTCGTCAACCCGCTAGCGGGGCCGATCTACGTGGACGGCGCCGAAAAGGGCGACACGCTCGCCGTGACGATACACTCGGTCGACGTGACCCGCGACTACGGCGTGAGCGCGCTCATCCCCGAGTTCGGCGGCCTGTGCGGCACCGTCTTCACACGGACGCTCAATCCGCCTCTGCCCCCAAGGGTGATGCTGCACCCCATCAGCAACGGGGGAGTCACCTTCTCCGAGCAGCTTGACATACCGACGATACCCTACGAGCCCTTCTACGGCACGATTGGCACCGCGCCGGAGTTGGAGGCGGTGTCGTCGCTTTCGCCCGGCTTTCACGGCGGCAACATGGACGCAGCGGACGTCGCGCCGGGCAACACGGTGTACCTGCCGGTGAACGTGCCGGGCGCGCTGCTGCACGTGGGCGACGGGCACGCGGCGCAGGGCGACGCCGAGGTGTGCGGCGTGGCTACGGAGATACCCACGCGCGGAGTCTTCACCGCCAACCTCATCAAGGCGCGGCCCATCGCGACGCCGCGCGTCGAGTCCGACGACTTCATCATGACGATAGGCAGCGCCCGCCCCATGGAGGACGCCGCGCGCATCGCCTTCTACGAGCTGGTGATGTGGCTCGAGGCGGATTACGGCATCGAGCGGCTCATGGCATACCAACTCTGCTCCCAGGTGGCGCGTGTACGGCTCGCGAACATGGTGGACATCCTGTACTCGGTTGTCGCAAAGTTCCCCAAGCGCTACCTGCCCGCGGTAGTGGCGTGAGCGGCGGCCCAACACCCACCAGCGCGCACGTGGACGCGGGCGGCGTGCGCCTGCATTACCTGGACTGGGGCAACCGCGGCGCGCCGGCCATGCTGCTGCTGCACGGCCTCCAGGATTGCGCGCGAAGCTGGGATTTCTTCGCTGCGTCCATGCGAGACGATTATCACGTCATAGCGTTGGACCATCGCGGCCACGGCGACAGTGGCAGAGCTTCGCCGGAGCGCTACCGGCTGCGGGACTACGTGTCGGACGTGCACGCGCTTGTCGAACACCTGGGCCTGCGGTCGATAACGCTCGTCGGCCACTCGGCGGGAGGGCGCAACGGGTTCATGTTCGCGCTTGACCGCCCGGAGCTTGTGCGCGCGCTGGTGATAGTGGACATAGACCCGGACGCCGTGAACCCGGATTCGCGGAGTATGTTCGTCCGATACAACACCGAGACCGACGAGTGGGAGTCGCTGGAGGCGGTGGTGGAGCGGCTGAGGAGCCGCCAGCCGAACTCTACGGACGAGATGCTGGCCCACCAGGCGCTGCACATGACGTCGGAGCTCGCGGGCGGGCGGAGGGCGTGGAAGCGCGACCGCGCGCTGCTGGCGGCCTACGAGCGGCCCGACCTGTGGGCGGAGTGGTCGCGCCTGCAGAGCCCGACGCTGGTGCTGCGTGGGCGCCAGAGTGAGCTGCTGACGCACGAGGTGGCGGTGCGGATGCGCGAGGCGGTGGAGGGCGCGCGCCTGGCCGAGCTGGAGGGCGGAGCCCACTGGTTCTACCAGGAGCAGCCCAACGACTTCGAGGGCGCCGTGAGGTGGTTCCTGGAGGGGCTGGAGGGTTAGGCGTTCGGGAAGGAAATGGCCTCCTCTCCCTCGATACGCGTGATGCAGATTAGCGGCAGGACCAAAAAAATTTAGGAAGGCGTTAAGGAATGGTATAAGCTAGTCCTATCCCTACCAAAGGAGAACTAGCTTTGACCTTAGACCTCAACAGACCTCAACACCTTCCTCACGGCATTGTACACGATTGTCGATGACTTCTATAAGCGGTTTTTGGCCCAGAACAAGCCGAGCCGTCCGGGCAGACGGCCTGAGCTCTCCGACAGCGAGGTTCTGACTTTGATGCTGTGCGCTCAATGGTCTGGGAAATCGGAGCGGAGGTTCGTGGCGTACGTCGCCGAACATTGGGGAAGCTACTTTCCCAGGATGCTCACTCAGAGCGCTTTCAACCGGCGCAGCCGAGACCTGGCAGGGGTTGTGGTAGGTCTGTCGGCAGTGGCGGCGGAGCAGTTGGGAGCACATGCCGCGGCATATCAGAGCATAGACAGCGTTCCCGTACCTTCGATGCGGCGCTGTCGCGGCAAGCGCCATCGTCTGTTTGGCGATGACGCCGCCATTGGAAAGGGAGGGAGCGACAGGGATTTCTACTACGGCTGCAAACTTCTGCTTGGGGTATCGCCCGAAGGGGTGATAACCGGCTTCACGCTGGCGCCTGCGAGTACCGAAGACCGTTGGGTTGCGGAGAGCTTTCTGTGCTGGCGAGCCAATCCGCGCGCGCAGCCGTACAAACCTTCCGACCTTCCCAGCCTCTACCGGAGCAATGGCAAGAAGTACGTGGGAGCCACAGGCCCTGTGTGGCCCAGGTCGGCAGCGGGCAGGGCCAGCGCCCAACCCTATCTTGGCGACAACGGCTTCTTCGGCAAATGATGGCAGAAACATTGGCGTAAACGCTATGGGGCAACCGTGCTCACACCCAAAAACTATAGTGGAGCCGGGGCCCAAGCGGCGAGACGACAACATTCGGGCTGGAAACAGGTGGTAGAGACCATCAACGGCCACCTTGAAAGTGTATTCGGCCTTCACTTCCCCGGCGCTCGCAGCAAGTGGGGATTGCTCAGCCGTGTAGCCGCCAAGGTGGCCGCCATGAACCTGGGCATCTTGCTGAATCGACTCTACGGACGTCCCGATTTGGCAGTCGCCACACTCTTCAATCGCTGAAGACCTAATTTGCATCACACGTTCGATGGGAGAGGATTGAGGTGAGGGTGACTTGCGCGGGCCTTCACCCCCGTCCCCGTATCGAGTACGGGGCAGGCTCTGATCTTCCCCCATCAAGAAGGAAGGGCCTGCTAGGTGGATGACTCCAACTTATCGCCCATGCAGGCGAAGAACTGCGACATGAGAGTTTTGGAGACGGTGCCGAGCAGGCGCTGGCCTACCCTGGCGACTACGCCGGTCACGCGGGCGTCACCTTCCACCGAGACGCGCGTATGGTCGCCGTCCGGTGCGAAGGTCAGCACGCCCTCTCCCCCTTTTTGCGGCCCAAGACTAACATTTGGTCTGGACAAACTCTCTTGGGGACAGGTCACTACCGCATGGGGTGGACCTGACCTGACTCAGATGCTCTAAACGGTACACACTTGTGGATGTACTCATGGCTAATCCTTCCTATCCGCTGACCGCCAACATGAACCCAGGAGTCCTCAGTAACCACCTTGCCGGTTGCAATTGCCATGACACCGATCACCGGGAAAACACTTACGCAGAACTCCGGTAGTATCTCCCAGGAGACTTGCAAATAACCCCAATCTCTACTCACCTTGACCCGGCGTTTGGCTTCCAGCATAAGGCTCTCGTCTGAGAGCTTGCTGAAACCCGGAAATTCAGGTTCGTCCCACGCGGTCAGCTCCACGCCCTCTCTCAGGTCTGCGAGTGTAACCCAACTCGCGCCGTAAACTTCGTGCTGGCCTCTCCACGGATCTAGGGGCCCGCCAGAAGACGGGACTCCACCGTAGATCATATATGTCCTTCTAGCCTGAATATGGAAGGGCAGTTCGTCCCCAAGATCGCTGCTCAAATCGGTATTCAGCCGCACGGTGAATGTGCTTTTCGTATCGTCTTCGATCAGGATTACTATCTCGTATCTGTCTGCATGGATTGGACCGACATACGGATCAGAAGTCGGAGTCATGACTTGCGATACGTTGGACGGAACGCCTTTGCAGCTCAATGCCAACATCACGAATGGCGCGACAACTCCAACGATAGGCCATCTCCACATTGTACCTGCCTCACATCAGGCGACCTGCGCCCGGCCTTTGTACCACTCGTTATGTTACACAGACGAGCACCGGAACAGGACCGGCAGGAAGGAAGTACTCCGGCACCGACGGCCCGTAGCCCAGAGAACGGAAGGGCTGCGCTAATTCGATGTGTCCAGCTTTGCGCCCATGCAGGCGAAGAACTGCGACATGAGCGTCTTGGAGACTGTGCCGAGCAGGCGCTGGCCGACCCTGGCGACTACGCCGGTCACGCGGGCGTCACCTTCCACCGAGACGCTGGTGCCGTCGCTGTCCGGCGCGAAGGTCAGCACACCCTCTCCCCTTATTCCCCCGCCCGCGCCGCGCCCCTGCACGATCATCCTGTACGACTCGGCATGGCGCTTGTCGGCAATCGTGACCTTGCCTGTGTAGCGTCCCGAAATGCCGGCGACACCAACTCGCATCACCACGTCGTAGGAGTCGTCGCCGGTCGGCTCGAAGCGCTCGCACCCTGGCAGGCACGCCGAGAGCGCGCCGGGATCGAGCATGTGGTCCCAGACAGTCTCTACGCTGCCCGAGAACGCGAACGTACCCTCTATCTTCAAGTGGTGATTCTCCTTGCGCCGGGGCGAGCTAGGACGATTCGGCTCGTAACGGAAGGGCAGGTGTTGCCGGGACTCCTACGGGGGCGGGCGGGTTTCAAACCCGCCCCTACGGTGCGCTCTCCGCGCCGGTTCCCGCCTGCGCGGGAACGTCGGCAGCGGCGGCCTGCTGGGTCTCGGCGGCGCGGTGCTGAATTTCGGAGAGCACACAAAGGTGGCGGCCGAGATAGCAGCCTCCGAAGTACATAACGTACCAGTCGCGCCCGTCCCACGTGGTGGTGGTGTCGCGTTTCGGCTCCAGCCCGTGGGCGGCCAGGTAGTCGCGCACCTCCTGGTCCTCGGGGTCCGGCGTCTGCTCGTCGAAGAAGAGGTAGACGGCGTGCATCAGCCAGTCTTTGGGTTCGAGTCGGACGATCATAGCGTTATGCCGCCTTCCCGGGGGCGCACCAACCCACGCGGGCGGGTTTCAAACCCGCCCCTACAGACGGCGAGGCTGTGCCGGCTCCGGCTTTCCGCTAGCTTCCCTGATTGATGAGCCGCCACACCTTTTCGGACTTCGCGGGCATGTCCAGGTGGCGCACGCCGAACGGCGACAGCGCGTCGACCACGGCGTTGATCACCGCGGGTGACGCGGCGATGGTGCCGGTCTCGCCCGCGCCCTTGACGCCGAGCGGGTTGGCCGGCGACGGCGTGACCGTGCGCGCCGTCTCGAAAGAGGGCACGTTCTCGGCCTTGGGGATGGCGTAGTCCAGCATGCTGCCGGTAATGAGCTGGGCGTCGTCGTCGTAGATGCCTTCCTCCAGCAGCGCCTGGCCGATGCCCTGGGCGACGCCGCCGTGCACCATGCCCTCCACTATCATCGGGTTGATCACGTTGCCCACGTCGTCCACCGCCACGTAGCGCAGCACCTTTGTGTCGCCCGTGTCGGGGTCCACCTCCACCATGCAGATGTGGGTGCCGAAAGGCCACGTGAAGTTCTTTGGGTCGAATATGCTGGTGGCCTCGAGGCCGGGCTCCAATCCCTCGGGGAGGCCGTCGTACCAGTACGACGCGAGGGCGATCTCCTGGAACGTCTTCGCCTCGGCGGGCGCGCCCTGCACGAAGAGTTTGCCGTCCTCGTAGACCACGTCCTCGGGGGCTGCTTCCAGCATGTGGGCCGCAATCCGCCTCGCCTTGTCCTTTATCTTGGTCGCGCTCATGTGGATGGCCGTGCCGCCGACGACCGCGCTGCGACTGCCGAACGTGCCCGTGCCCTGCTGCACCTGCGCGGTGTCGCTCTCGACGACCTCGACGTCTTCGACCGGTATGCCGAATTCGGCCGCGGCGACCTGGGCGAAGGTCGTCTCGTGGCCCTGGCCGTGCCCCGACGCTCCGCTGTAGACTGTCACCTTGCCGGTGGGGTGCACACGCACGAGTGCGCTTTCCCACACGCCGGCTCTCGCGCCCAGCGCATATGCCACCGCGGATGGCGCCATGCCGCAAATCTCCACGTAGGTGGACAGGCCGACGCCCAGGTACCGGCCCTGCTTGCGGGCCTCCGCCTGCTCCTTGCGGAAGTCGTCGTAGCCTATCATGCCCAGCGCCATATCGAGCGCGGCCTCGTAGTTGCCGCTGTCGTAGCTTACGCCTGTGGCGACCTCGTAGCCGTCCTCGAATGCAGGTATCAGGTTTTTCCTGCGCACCTCCACGGGGTCCATGCCAATTTCGGCGGCGAACAGGTCCAGCATCCGCTCGACGACGTAGGTCGCCTCGGGGCGGCCCGCGCCGCGGTAGGCGTCCACCGGCGTCGTGTGCGTGAACACGCCGATTACCTTGCAGCGTATGTTGGGGATTGTGTATGGGCCTACAAGCATAAGCCCGAACAGGTATGTGGGAATGGCGGGCGCGAACGTGGAGAGGTACGCGCCCATGTTGGCGTACACCGTTCCCTGCAGTCCGGTTATGGTGCCGTCGCGGTTGCCCGTAATCTCCCAGTCGCCGATGTGGTCGCGTCCGTGCGTGGTGGCGAGGTAGTTTTCCTGGCGGCCCTCGATCCACTTGACGGGCTTGGCGAGGTCCTTGGCTATAACGAAGGCGATGACCTCTTCGGCGTACAGGTAGAGCTTGCTGCCGAAGCCGCCGCCCACGTCGGGCGAGATTACGCGGATCTGGTGCTCGGGGTGGCCGGTGACCAGCGCGAGCAGCAGCCGCACTAGGTGGGGAATCTGCGACGAGGTCCAGAGCGTGACATGGTTGGTGCCCGGGTTGTAATCAGTGATAACCGCCCTGCCCTCCATAGAGTTGGGGATCAGGCGCTGGTTGACGATTCGCTGTGAGACGCGCACCTCGGACTCGCTCGCGGCCTGGTCGACGTCGCCGCCACCGACCTCCCACTCGAAGCCTTTATTGTTGGTCACCTCGTCGTGCACCAGCGGCGCGCCATCCTTCGTGGCCTCCTCGGCATTCGCCACGGCGTCCAGCGGCTCGTAGTCCACGTCCACGAGCGTGGCGGCGTCGGCGGCGATCGACGGGTCTGTGGCGACCACGGCGGCCACCGCGTCGCCCACGCAGCGGACCTTGCCTATGGCGAGCGGCGGATGCGGCACCTCCTTGGTGTCGGGCACCACCCAGCCGCAGATGAGCGAGCCGAGCTGGTCGGCCAGCTCCTCGCCGGTGTAGATGGCTACCACGCCTTCGACGGCCTTGGCCGCGGACGTATCTACGGAAGTTATGTTGGCGTGCGCGTAGGGGCTTCGCACCAGCGCGAGGTGCAGCATTCCCACCATCTTGATGTCATCGACGTAGGTGCCCAGGCCTGATATGAGCCTGGGGTCTTCGCGCCGCTTGATGCTCGCGCCGAAAGGGGAAGTGGTCGAAGTAGTCATGACGTACTCCTTGCTGAGCCTACGCATTCAGTCGTGATGCCAACGCAAGGGCCGCTCGACGATGGCGGCGGACCGCCACCGAGAAGGAAGAAAAAGACCCCCGTCGTGTAGTTTGACACTGTATCGCACCACGCCAATCAAGGCAAGTTGGCGATGCGGCGGCGGGCTGTTTCAGATTACTTGGCGCCCCCCAACACCGTTATTCCCGCGGATGCGGGAAGTCTGTTCGTTTCTGCGACATTCTGTGCGCCTCCTAGCTGAGAGTGTCGCCGGTCCCGTGCGAATCTGTAATGCTGGCGCGAGTTGTCGGGACACAAAAGTGGCGCCGCGTGGCAGAGGAGTACAGGTGGACGGAGCAGGGTCACTCAGCCGTGTCTTCACTGCGACAGGGCACCCACAAGACTGCCCTAGGGCGCCCACAAGGGACGCCCCTACGGATGCCTGGGGCCCTTCGGTCGCTCCCGCGTGTGCGCCGCGAAAGAAAAAGACGCCCCTACGGATGCCCCGGGGCCTTACCCCGTTTGGAGGTAGTGTTTCCGGGCCGCAGGGTCGGTTCCTCGCGTGGGCGAGGATAGCACGTATGTGCGTATGTTTCAAGAGGGGTGGCGAAATTGTGGGATTGGGGCGGATTGGTGGGGAGAAATGGTGCGGACGTGGGGACGAGGTGGGTCGTGTGTGGGGTTGGATGGGTCAGGGCCGGGGAATGGGTGGCACGGGAGAGTGACGTTTTTTCGGGTACGGGGGAGCGAGTGGGTCGGGTTTGGGCGAGGGGGTGCGGCCGGGGTGTGCGTTGGGGCGTCCGGGGGAAATCGGGTAAGCAATATGGCGAACGCAAGGCGATGGCCGTAGGTTCAGAATCGAGCACGGGGGCAGGCTGTTCGCGAGGGAGACGGTTTTGGGGGCGCCAAGTAATCTGAAACAGGCTCATGCGGCTGCGTGCTCATCCGGCTGTCTTCCCGCGAGCAATAGGGCTACAATGATTGAATTGCAACCTGCGAGTTCGGGGCTACCCGGACAGGAGGGGTATGAGGGGCATTTTAAGGCGGGCGTTGGGCGCGCTCGGGAAACTCCGCCGGCGGCGCATCGCCCTGGTTGCAATCCTGGTGCTTGTTGCCGCCGTAGCGGGATATGGGGCGTGCACACTGCTGGGCACCTCTTCACAAGCCGCGTTGGAAGAAAACCAGCGTGTGATCCCCGTGCGGATGGGAGTGCTGACCAAGGAGATCTCGGTCGATGGCGGCATCGTGTTTCCCAACAAGGAGACTCTCGCGTTTGCGTCCCGCGGATTCGTCGACGAAATCCTGGTGAGCGAAGGGGAAGAGGTGAAGGAGGGGCAACCGCTCGCCAGGCTGGACGCCGAGAGCATAGCCGCTTTGCGCCAGGCCGCTGCCCAGGCAGAGCTGGACCTGCTGAAGGC
Source organism: Dehalococcoidia bacterium (assembly GCA_965262385.1). Lineage (GTDB taxonomy): Bacteria > Chloroflexota > Dehalococcoidia > Lucifugimonadales > CATOSD01 > CATOSD01. Next base: position 2,569,465 of record CBDHFB010000016.1, read on the forward strand.
GCAGGACGATCTCGCCGTTGCCGAGAGTCCAACGCTACTGCTCGCCGAACCCAGGCAGGCGGTGACGAACGCTGAGGCCGCTCTTCAGGTCGCCCGAAGCGAACTGGACACCCTGCTCGACCCTCCGACTCACACGCTCGTACAGGCAAGGAGCGCGGTATTGGACGCCAGGGACGCGCTTTGGGCCGCCCAGCGCGAACTCGAGGTGCTGCTTGCCCCGTCCGCTTACGCGCTCGCTCAGGCAAGGAGCGGGGTCGTCGATGCCGAGGCGGCGCTCGAGGATGCCCGGGACAGGCTGACCAGCGAACGGGAGGGGGCCCGCGCCCAGGTCGACGCCGTGCGGAAGGACCTGGACGCCGCCCGCCGCCGCCTTCAGGACGCCGGCGACACCAGCGGCCACCTGGAACACCGGAAGGCGGTCGCCGCGGCGGAGCGGGCCTACGCGGACGCCGTCCGCAAGTGGACGGGCGCGGACGTTGCAGCGGATGAGCTGGCCCTATCTCCGAGCGCCCTATTCGAAGCCTGGCAGTTCGATCCCGCGGTGGTCTACGGCCGGGGCTACGACCCGTTTCCGGGAGGAACGCCGCTGGACGATCCAGCCACCAGGTGGGACGAACTTACGGTGTACGCGTGGACGTCCCTGTACCCTGCCCCCGACTCCATACGCGCTACGTGCGACGATTCGGAGCCGCCGCCGGTGGGCGTCCGCGGTGGTGAGCTACTTTGCGTACAACGAGACGTTGACAAGGCATGGGAGCACCTGGACAAGACGAGAGGTCGCCTCGACGGGTTGCTGGTCCAGCACGGGACGGGCCTGGCGGAGGCGGAGGCCGGCGTCATCCGCTCCGAGAGGTCGCTGGCAGAGGCCGAGAAGGCCCTGGCCAGTCTCGACGGTGGCCCCAGGGCCGAGCTGCTGCGGGGGCAGTTCGCCCTCGCCGAAGCCAACCTGGCGCAGGCGGAGGCGGACCTGGCCAAGCTGACCGCACCCGATCCCGTCGAAGTGGAGAGCAAGCGTGGCCGGGTGGAACTCGCCGAGGCTAACCTGGCGCAGGCGCAGGCGGACCTGGCCATGCTGACCACGCCGGACTCCGCCGAAGTGGAGAGCAGGCGCGGCCAGGTGGCGGTCGCCGAGGCGAACCTGATGGAGGCGGAGGCGGAGCTGGCGAGGCTGACCGCTCGCCGAGAGCTGGAGCTGGCGAGGCTGACCGCCCGCCGAGAACTGGAGCTTACCCTGCGGGAGACCGCGGTGATTGCGGCGCAGGCGAACCTGGACGGGGCCGTGTCCAGGCTCGACAACTCGACGCTCAAGGCTCCCTGGGACGGCTATGTTTCAGAGGTTCTGGTGGAGGAGAACAAGGAGATCAATGCCGTAGACCCTATACTCGAGGTGATAGACTACGGCGTGGTAGAGGTGGATGGGCGCGTGGACGAGTTTGAGGTGCTCTCGCTGGAGCGCGGCGCGGTCGCGGCGGTTACGCTGGACTCGCTCCCCGACCAGACGTTGGAAGGCGTGGTTGCCAGCGTAAGCTCCGACACCACTCGCGAGCAGGGCTCGGCGACCTTCAGCGCCGCCGTGAAGGTGGTGCTTCCCGAAGGGCTGCGCCTGCAGGAGGGTCTGCGCGCGACGGCCAAGGTGTCGCTGGGCGGGGAGCGTGGCCTGCTGGTCCCCAACCCGGCCATACGCGGCGATTACGACAATCCCGTGGTGTTGGTGGTCAACGGCGACGAAGTCGAGGAGCGTGCCGTGGTACTGGGGAGCAGCGATGGCTTCTGGACAGTGGTGCAGGAGGGGCTTTCAGAGAACGAGCGGATTGTGTTCGAGGTTTCGCCTCCAGACGCTAGAGGGTTTCGCGGTTCCGTAACCGTCGGAGACCAGGAATATGAGGAAGCGGAGCCAGTGGTAATCGAGGAGCCGTAAAGCGCTAACAGAAGCGAGCGAGCCGTGAGTCCCATAGACGTCTTGAGAACTGCCTTGGGGTCCCTGAGAAGCAACAAGCTCAGGTCCGTGCTGACGCTGCTGGGCATAATCATCGGCATAACCGCCGTGACTGTTCTGATGACCATTGGCAGGGGTGTTCAGCGCGGCATTACGGCGCAAATTGAGTCACAGGGAACCAATCTGCTCTTCGTTTCCGCCACTTTTGGAGGACCGTTCGAGGTACCACCCCCGCCGGAAGGCGTCCCGGCCTCCTTCTCCTACTCCCGCATGGTGTCCTCGCGTCCACTCACGCTGGACGACGCCTACGCGCTGGTGGACCCCGTGCTCGCGCCATCGGTGAAGGCCAGCGTACCGTACAAGTCCTTTGGCGGCCGGATAGTGCCGGCCGGCGGCGCGCACCCGTCCGGTTGGGCTGAGGTCCAGGCGGCGGGCGTAACGCCGGAGTACGCGAAGATGCGAAACGTACAGATGGAGCAGGGGGAGTTCATCAACAACGTCCACCTGAGAAATAGCGCGCTCGTGGCGGTTATCGACAAGTCCATGGCCGAGCGGATGTTCACCACACGAAACCCTATAGGCCAGCCCGTAAGGGTCAATGGACGCCTGTTCACCATAATTGGAGTAACTGACGACCCCGGGTTGAGCTTCTTCGGGGGAGGAGGGGAAACTGTTCTGATACCCATAACGACCGCTCTGAACCGGCTGGCCGAGCCGTCGCCGTTTCGGGACCAGGCGGCCATCGACACGATCTACGCGGAGGCAGTGAGCCCGGACGCGGTGGACGACGCCAAGGAGGAGATTCGCGTCATCCTGCGACTGCGCCATCGCCTTACCGGGAGAGACGACTTCGACATACAAACGCTTCAGGAGCTTATCGAATCCCTCAACCAGATTATCGCGGTGTTCGTGCTGTTTCTGGGCACCGTGGCCGGAATCTCCCTGCTGGTGGGCGGCATAGGGGTTATGAACATCATGCTGGTTTCGGTGACGGAAAGGACGCGGGAGATAGGCATACGCAAGGCGATGGGAGCGAAGAGGCGAGACGTGCTGTTTCAGTTCGTAGCGGAGGCCATACTGCTCACGATAGGCGGCGGAGCCATCGGGCTGCTGTTAAGCCTCGCTCTCACCCCACCCATCAACCTGCTGGTCGGGTTTATCGTGACTGAAGGGGACCCGAGTTCCGCGACGGCGCCGCCGGGCGTGGGGTTCGACCCCGGCATCGCCACGGTGGCGCTGCTGGTGTCGGCTACGATCGGGTTGTGCGCCGGCATCTATCCGGCGATGCGAGCCTCCAGGATGCACCCGATCGAAGCGCTGCGCTACGAGTGAGGCGCTTCGACGTATGAAATGCCTTCAGTACCGCTAAATGCCGAGCAGATCGCGCATGTGGTTTCGCAGTGGCGTGAAGTAGTTGTCGCGAATGTCGCGAACATCCGCCTCAGTGAACGTGGAGACACCGTATCTTGTCTCAAGGCTGATCAGGTATAGCGTAGTGTAGTGGCCTTCAAGAGGGCGCAACTGGTGAAGCTTCGCAACCAATCCTCTACGTTGAAAGTGTGACTCCGGGTGAACTCCGAGACCGACATCCAGGTAAGCATCTATGTAGTGTAGGATCGAGTAAAACAGCCCAGTTACCACCCAGTCGTGGTAAGGCTCCTGAGATGACACCAGGTTCCGGGTTACGGTGTCACAGAATCGCTCATTTCTTTCAGCCTTGGCGACGTGCGCCGCTTCACATGGCATCCGGCTTCTTCCAAAGTAGCGAACTGCCGCTAAGCGCGTTCTCGTAGTTTAGACTTTCGATGTTGACTATCCTGAAACCCAGGGTTAATTCTTCCATTCTCCGCAATACATCGCCCTCAATCTTGATTATCGGGGACATAAGCTCATACTTGCCGCGCGGCATGGTGACTATCGTCCACACCTCGTGGTTCGCGCCTTGTCGAACACACCTGATTTCGTCGACGTACTCGATCTTCTGGACACGTTCGACGAACACCTCTATCGCCTCATCGACTCCGATCGGATTCTCCGGCCTCGGAATCAGGCGGTAGATGTCACGCTCGCGTTCGTCGTGCTTGTGCAGTTTCTTTCGGTTGGTCGTCATTGGCGTGCAGCCTCTGCCCTACTCTCATCCCCAGTTGCCGTAGCGAGGCCGCTCACGCCAGCGTGAGCCCCGGCATGGCCAGCTCGTTGGTGATGTCCTCGAACCATTCGACGACTTCCTTGTGCAGGGGGATGCCGTTGGCGCGGCGGTCCTGCTCTTCTTCGTACTCGGAAAGTCCCGGGTAGAGCACGCGCTCATGGCCAGGCGCGGGCGGTGTCTCGCGCAGCGTCTTGAGCATCCGGTCCATGTCGCGCTTGAACTGGTCGACGTCGGTGAATGCGGCAATGTTGTAGGCCGCGAAGTAATGCTTCGAGCCGGTGGTCGCCGGGTCCACCATGGTGGGCGCGACGCCGGACAGCATGGTGGCGAGCACTTCGGGCATGAGGCCGAATCCGTAGCCCTTGTGTGATCCCTGCTCGCGCGTGCCGCCCAGCGGCAGGTGGTAGTATTCCCCGCGGGGACGCACGGGCGTCTCCTCCATGATGGGCACGCCGTCGGCGTCGGATATCCAGCCGGGCAGCAGGTCGGCGCCAACGCGCATGGCGAGGCCCTGCTTGTTGCCCGCGATTGCGGACGTCGCCGCGTCGAATAGCAGCGGCGGCTCGGTGGCGGCGGGCGCGGCGATGGCGATGGGGTTGGTGCCCAGCCGAGGCTCGGCGGCGAATGTGGGCAACACCATCACGCCGCCGGCGGTCATGCACATGCCGACCATGTCCTGCTCGGCCGCGAGCATGGCGTGGTGGCCGATGCCGCCGGAGTGGCCGGCGTTGTGCATGGACACGACGCCCATGCCCACGACGCGCGCCTTGTCGATGGCCATGCGCATGGCCTTGGGACCCAGGATGACGGCCAGTCCCTTGTCGGCGTCGATGGTGGCCGTGGCGGGCGACTCGCGCAGGATGCGCCAGTTGGGGCGCGGGTTGAGGTTGCCCTCGTTGTACTGCTGCACGTAGGAGCGCAGCATGTTGGAGACGCCGTGCGTCTCAACGCCGCGCAGGTCGGCCATCACCAGCGTGTTCGCGCCCTCGGCGGCGTCCTCGGGCGAAACGCCCATCTTTTCGAATATGGCCGCAACGGACTGTCGCAGCGAAGGTTCGGTTATGCGTACCTGGTCTTCTTCACGCGGCTTGAAACGTTCGAGCATGGCGTAGTCCTCTCGAATCCCGGCTCAGGTCTGGGCCGATATGGCGAATGGTTTCGAGGAATTGTAGCACTTCCACGGCGCTGAGTTTGCTTCCTTTTGCTTGACGCACGTATACCATAAAAGATATATTATGTGGGCCATACTGGAAATCATCATATTTAGAACGCCAAGAGGCGGCTCTCCCGTCACGCGGTTCATTGACAGGTTACCAAGGCGCTTGAGAACTAAAGTAGCCAGAGACGTTGAGTTGCTAGAGAAATATGGTCTCGAGATGGGTATGCCATACATCAAGAAATTGAGAGGAACCACCAACCTCTGGGAATTAAGAACTAGGCGTGGGAACGACCAGATAAGGATACTCTTTGGAGTATTGAGTGGTCGAAGGGTCGTTCTGCTGCATGGGTTTACGAAAGGTAGCGGACGGCTGCCGCGACGAGAGATCAAGACCGCGGAACAGCGATTGAGTACCTATCTTGGGGGTGTCCAATGAGCATGGGTATTTCATGGAACGAGTATAGGAAGGAGTTGATGAAGGACCCCGAATTTGTGAAAGAGTACGAGGCTCTCGAACCAGAATACGAGCTGACCAGATTGCTCATTTCGCAACGGATCAAGAGGGGTCTGACTCAGAAGGAACTGGCCGAGCGGATGAATACCACTCAGTCCGTCATCTCCCGGCTGGAAAATGGTTCGGCGAACCCATCGCTGGCTACGCTCAAGCGCTTGGCCAACGCGCTGGACGCGCGGCTGGTTGTTCGGTTCGAATAGCCAGACGCTACTGCCCGGTGTACAGCTCCGTGTCGGGGTGGAAGGCGTACCAGCCGAACCAGTAGGCCTCGTGCGTGGGGATGCGAGACAACACTTGCGATGGCTCACCCGCGCTCGCCAGGCCGTGCTCGCGGACACGCCAAACGCCGCCGGCGGAGTCCCGCAGCTCCTGCGGCGGCGGGTCGTTCGGGTCGCTGGCCAGGTAGCCGGGCGGCGCGGCGAACACCTCGCCGCCCCGCTCGTATGCCGCCGCGCTCAGCGTGGTGGCCGAACCGGACACCAGCACGACGTTGACGCCGCCGACCGCGTCGTTGACTACGCGCTCGCTCTGTAGCGCCCGCAGGGAATAGGCCTTGCTGACGCCGCCCGCCCGCACGATTATGACTTGGTCCTTCGGGTCCAGGCTGTCGTCGCGTTGCCACACCGGGAACATCGTGCGGGGGCTGTTGCGGTAGTCGAAATAGAACGACGAGGGATCGTTCTCAGACTGGTACACGTCGGGTGGATAGACGCCGGTTTCGCGCGATAGCACCGTGGTGTCGGGGTGCTGCTCGCGCCAGTCCTGCCAGGTGGTGAGGTTGACGGGGAAGTAGTCGAGCCTGATGCCGCTATCGGCCAGCGTGCCTATCACCGGCTCGCCCAGGAGCTGGCTCCATATGCTTCGGGTGGTCCTGTCGTACATCAGCTTGTTGCTGCGGTAGAGCAGGCCCGACGTGCCGAAGGTTGTCGGCTCCCCATCTATCTTCGCGGAATACACGATTCCGGCGCCGCAGAGCGTTCACCACGCCAGAGCTATCGGCTCACCTCCTAGCACGTCGTTCACCATCTCGTGCGGGTTGGTGATTCTCAGCGGGTATGCGCGGTGCTCGCCGTTGATGGACACGCCGAACACCCTGTCGCGCGGCTGCAGATAGGCGGCGCCGTCCGCGGGCAGCACATTGGGGCTGCGCAGGTCGGGTATGCCGTCTATGACGACGCCGCCCCAGGTAACCTCGGTAAGGTCTATCCGGGCGGTCTCCCCGGCGTCGGCGAGCAGGTCAATGTAGCCGTCGTCGATACCGGACAGCAGGTTGGTCTTCCAGGCGGCGTAGCCGTCAGGGGGACGGAAGAGCTCGCGGTTCGCGCCGTACCACTCCATCCACTTGTCCCACTCGAGCCGGTCGAAGTCCTGTCCGGTAAGCGAACGCAGCGCCTCCGCCGCCTGCTCCTGCTTGTCAGCGTCGAAGAAGAAGCGGAGCGACTCGATGAGGACGGGGACTTGGGAGGTGTCTCGCTCGCGCAGGATGTCGGCCAGGGCCTGTTCGGCGTCCGGCTTGTTGTAGCCAAGCTCCGGAAACACCCTGTACATGGTGGCGGTCGGGTCGTAGTCCGGGTCGGGCGATGCCCGCGGCGCGGGGGCAGTCGGCGCGACAGGCGCGGGCGGCGCCACGGGCGCCGGCGATGCGGCTGGCCCAATGGCGGCAGTCGGTGCGGGCGGGACTGTGGGCGCGGCTGGCGCGGGCGATCCACCGAGCGCGGGCGGGATCGTGGGCGCGGGTGGCGCCACGGCGGCAGTCGGCGCGGGCGGCACTGTGGGCGCGGGTGGCGCGGTGGTCTCGCCGCCACAGCCATAGGCCGCCACCGCGAATGCGGCGACGGCCAAGACGAGGGCCAGACGGATCGGGCGAGGCGTCAATCGCTACTGCTTGAGCAGCTCTTCGTGGAGCCTCTGGATAACGATTCCGAGCTCTTCTTCGTTGAGGTTGAACGGGTCGAGCACAAGCGCGTCGGGATCGCCGACATTGTGCATGTAGATCGCCGGGTCGCCCTCGGTAAGCGAGTTCCAAATCTCGTCGCGGCTGCGGCCGTTCCACTCGTCGGTCAGGCGCATCACCGCGTGGGGGATGAGGAAGTTGAACGGGTCGTGCTCCAGCGAAACTTCGAGGCCGGGCATCTCGATGAATGCGTCAACCGTCTGCTGGCACATCTGGCGGTAGCGCTCGTTCTCGGCGTCTTCATCCTCTTCGACGAATATCTCCAGGGCGCTGACCAGCCCGATTATCTCTTCTTTGGCGACCTTCATGCCGCGTCCGAAGAACTGGTGAGGGCTGCCGTTCGCGAAGGCCGCCTCGATGAGGTCGGCGCGTCCGGCCAGAATGCCGCTGCCCTGCGGCCCGCGCACGGCCTTGCCGCCGCTGTAGACCACCATGTCGGCGCCCTCGGCCGTGAATCGGCGAAGGTTGCTGCGGGGCGGGATGAACGACGCGGCGTCGACGATGACGGGCACGCCGCGCGCGTGGGCTATCTCGCAGACCTGGGGGAACGGGATGGCGCGGCGAGAGACGAACGGGGAGAAGAGGTAGGCCACGGCGGCGGTGTTCTCGGTGAACGCGGCCTCGAGCTGCCACGGCTGGCAGCGCCGGCCGTCGCCTATCTCCACGAACTTCGCGCCAACGGAGAGGTAGCACTGGTCGTAGGGGAAGCGGTGGCTCCTGTGAATGATGATCTCGTTCTTCATGCCCTCTGTGTTGGGCAGCCGGGCCATCTTCGCAGGGTCGGACCCCGCGACCACCGCGGCCGCCTGGAGCACCAGGCCGCCGGCGGCGCCGCTGCAGACGAAGCCCGCCTCAGCGCCGGTGAGGTCGGCGAGCATACGGCCCGCGGCCCTGTTGAGCTCGTCCATGTTCACCATGGAGTTGGACGCGCGGTTCATCGCGTCCATCACCTCGGGCCGCAGCTTGCTGCCGCCGTAGGCGGTTGTCGAGCCCGATGCCGAGATTACCGAGTTCACCCCGATGCTGCGATAAAAGTCCGGCGTCTCGCCGCTCCAAGTCATACGAAGACCCCCTTAGTCGATTTGCTACTGTGTTTTGGCGCTTCACCGGCCGTGGCGGGCGGGCACAAGACCCGCCCCTACCGACGGTGGTAGCCTGTTAGCCGCTCAGGTGGCGGCCCAAAAAGTCCCAGATTTTGTTCCAGCCGTCTACGGCCTGTTCCTGCCTGTAGGCGCCGCGGTCGTGGTAGAAGAAGCCGTGGCCCGCGCCCTCGTACATGTGGAACTCGTAGTCCTTGCCTTGGTCCTTGAGGGCCTGCTCGTGCTGGTCCACTTGCGCCGGCGTCGGGCTCATGTCGTCGGCTCCGAACAGCCCCAGCAGCGGGCTGGAGAGGTCCGCGGTGTAGTCGATGGGAGCGACGGGCTGCGCGGCTGAAAGTTGCTCCTTCGACATCACCACGTTGCCGCCCCAGCACTCGATTGCGGCGTCGAAGGCCGTGGTGCGGCAGGCGGCCAGGAAGACCTGGCGTCCGCCGGAGCAGGTGCCGAACACGCCGACCTTGCCGTTGCTGTAGGGCAGCGAGCGGATGTAGTCGGCGGCGGCGGCCACGTCGCCTACGACCTGATCGTCGGGCGCGCCGCCCTCGCCCCGCACCTTGGCTGCCACGTCGTCGGGCGTGCCGTGCCCCGAGCGGTGGTAGAGGTCGGGGGAGATGGCGAGGTAGCCGTGGTGGGCGAATCGCCTGGCGAACTCGCGGTACAGCTCGTCCCAGCCGGGCAGGTGGTGGATGAGCACCACTGCCGGGAACGGGCCAGTCCCCAGCGGCCTGGCGAAGTAGGTGTTGATGGCGTCGCCGCCGTGGCCGTTGATGGAAATGGTCTCGGCCAGCATACCCTCGTACATGTCGGTCGTGTAAGTCACAGTCGCCTCCTGGTTGCGGTGTGAATCCGGCGCGCATGGACGCCGAACGAATAGTGCGTCGTGAGCTTGCGGCGAGTGTAGCAATTTAGGGCTAGGGGCGTCAAATGTAACGGGAGCGAGGGGCAGTCGGCAGGGCCTTATCGGAAGGAGACTTCTTTGAAGGCCTTGGAGCGCAATTTCAATCCGACTGTCGCTTCTATGAGCTTGTGCTCGATTTTGGCGATGCTGTCCTTCGTTGATGTCCGAACGTCGGAAGCCTGTGCGACGCGCACCAGGAAGTCTCGCTTTCTAGGACGGTCAATTGACGCGAACAATTCTCTTGCGGCCTCTCTGGTCTCAATTTTGCCAAGCCGTTCAGCAACCTGCTTGACTTCAATCATCAAGTCTTGGTCGGTCATTGCACGGACGCTTACTTGGGGTTACCTGCTAAGTCTGCTACTGTGCCCACGCACAAAGCCGAAGCGCCGGCGGCGATGGCGGGTTGGCGGCGTTAGCGCGCCCGCCACGTCCCTGATGCGCGACAGGCTGGCGGATGCATAGTCGGTCGCCTCGTAGCGCTGGATCTGCTGCTCTTTCAGGCCGAGTCGCTCGGCCAAGTCTTTCTGGCTCAAGCCCTGCGCTATCCGCGCCTTGATGAGGACGTGGGGCAACTCGGCTACGAACTTGAGCGAGTCGAATTGGAACTCTCCGGCCTTTAGCGATTCGTACTCGCGTAGCTCGTTCTCCATCTCCTCCAACTGGCCGCTGACCGCATCCTCTTGCGCCTTCGCGATTAGCGGGTGCAGACCGTTGGGGTTCGGGCGCCGGCTGAGGGTGTCGCGCGCTTCGCCAAAGCGGGCGACCTGCGCCTTGGTGATTCTGTATTGCCTTTCGTTCTTTATCATCGCAACTCTCCCAAGTCCATGGCGACAACCCCTTTGGGTCTCTCTGTCTCCTTGTCCTTCTGAAAGAACTCCAGAAACGATAGTCCGTCCGCCCCTGCCATTTCGGACCCTGGGAAGAACTCTCCCAGGTATCTGGCCTTTTGGATATCCCTACCTGGTATGCTAGTCATCAGCAGGACGCGGTCAAGAGTCGTGGGGTCAACTCCTGCCTCGTTCCAGCAAGCGTCATAGTCGTTCGGAACCTCTTTGCTGGTAACGAAACTTCCATCAACGTAAATTGTTTGGCAACCCGCGCCCTTAAGATTTAGCATGGCGGCCCTTAAGCCGCTCAACATCATGCGTCTCCAATGAGTGCCCCCGAACCTGTCGGCGAATTCTTCCCAAGACGCCCAATGGATTCCGGGAGGCAGCAGGCCGCTTTCGTCAAAATGTGGCACCATGACACAAGTATATCATTGTGTTGCTCCAAATCAATCCCCTGCAAGGGGTTCTCTTGGCCCCACACTCCAGCGTTTGACACCTCCGGCGCCCCCGCCTTACACTCGCCACCATCTCGCGGCGCTCGCAGCTGCCGCTCAGGAGGCTCCCGCAATGGCCAACGAAATGACCGGGATGGCGCAGACGGTTACCGGCCCCATCGACCCCAGTGAGCTTGGAGTTACGCTCACGCACGAGCACTTGCTGGTGGACGGCACGCACATGTCGCAGCCTCCGGTGGAGGCGAGCGCGAGGGAGTTCTACAACAGGCCTCTGTCCATGGAGATCATGGGCTACATCCGGCACCACGCGGCGCCCAACATCAACAACTTTCGGGTGAATAGCGTGGAGACGGCCATAGCCGAGACGATGCTGTATAAGCAGTTCGGCGGCGACACGATCGTCGATGCCACCAGTCTGGGAATAGGCCGCGACCCCGTCGGCCTGGCGCGAATCTCGCGGGCCACGGGCGTTAACGTCATCATGGGCGGCTCGCATTACGTGGACCAGGCCCACCCCGAGGACATGGAGGAGCGCGCGGAGGACGAGATTTTCGAGAAGATCGTCGAGGACGTGACCGTGGGTGTAGACGGCACCGGCATAAGGTGCGGCATCATCGGCGAGGTGGGCTGCACCTGGCCGCTCACGGACAACGAGCGCAAGGTGCTGCGGGCGTCGGCTCGCGCCCAGCAGGCCACCGGCGCGCCCATCCTAATCCACCCGGGCCGCGACGAGGTCGCCCCGCTGGAGATAGTCGAGGTGCTCAGCGAGGCGGGCGCCGACCTGGGCAACACCATCGTCGGCCACCTGGACCGCACCATCTTCGAGCGGCGCACGCTCAAGATGTTGGCCGAGAGCGGCTGCTTCCTCGAATGGGACCTTTTCGGACAGGAGCAGTCGTACTATACGGCCAACACCAGCATAGACATGCCGAGCGACGCCAAGCGGATGGACGACATCGCCTGGATAAGCTCGCAGGGCTACGGCGACAAGGTGGTGGTGGCGCACGACATCTGCCAGAACCACCGGCTGGTCAAGTACGGCGGCCACGGATACTTCTACATCCTGAACCACATTGTGCCCAGGATGAAGGACCGCGGCTTTTCCGACGAGGCTATCGACAAGATTCTCGTCGACAATCCCAAGGATGCGCTCACCTTCCGGTAGCGACGTGGGGCGACGCGATGGCAAGGGTGGGTCTCAATCCTGGCCTTGCCGGTGGCCGATCCGCGCCAGGACGGCTAGCGCCGCCCCAGGATCATGCGCAGCAGCGGGTTGACAACCATCGTGAACGCGATGAACGCCGACATGACCACGCCTCCCGCCGATAGCGCCTTCGCCCATACCTGGTCGCCCGGGAGCGCCGCGTTGGCCGACAGCAGGCTCAACACGAACGAGACCCAGACGAAGAAGCCCAGCGCCGGCACGAACGGCACCGCCTTGCGCACCGCCCAGTTTCGGATCGGGGAAAGCACCAAGGCCGCCGCCAGCGCCAGGGACGCCACCAGCAGGAAGCTCACGATCGCGACGTAGACAACGTCGAGCACCTCTGGGATGGTGCGACCGAACGGCAGCTCCACGACGCCGCCGGACAGCCTCCACGACTGGGCCAGCAGCAGCGCACCGCCGAGGGCGACTACGCTGTTGCCGGCGAGCCAATCTTTCTTCAAATCGGCCTGGTTCATGGCACTCCTCGACAGGCGTTCGCCCGTGGCGAGGGGCAGCCTACCATGCGCGCCGGGCAGGGGCGAGGCGAACCGGGGCGTCGTTTGGCAGAACCGGAGGGACGACCTAAAATTGGGGCTGTCTGTCGGTGGTCCTGGATAGCGGGTCGCCCCGCCTCCATGCCAGCTTGTCAAGCTCCCGCATGACCTCAAAGTCACCGGACAACGGCAGATCAACGCTGTCCGTTTAAGCTGTCTCCGCTCCCACTCGCTCAACTCCAGTTAGTAAGTGTCCAATGGGCCAGGAACCGTCGTCAGTGCATGTCTCACACGTGGCGCGATGTTTGACAGGTATCTGGGGCATCCGTACAATCCTTGCTATCAGACGTTGAGCTTGGCGTCCGACACTCTAGGCACGTAGACCTATGCGTCAATTCGCCTTCTCGTCTAGGTAGTCCCCAGAGGTATGTCAGTGCCGCAGACCGATCAATATCCAATTTCTGACCTTCTCGCATGGATGGATGAGAAGACTCTCGTCCTTAACACAGACTTTCAGAGGCGCAGTGTGTGGCCTCCGCGGGCAAAGGTGTTCCTCATCGACACTATCCTAAGGGATCGGCCGATGCCTAACATTTACATACGCACTAAGACTGACCTAAGGACGCGCAGGGGATACCGCGAAGTGGTAGATGGGCAGCAACGATTAAGAGCAATCAATGATTTTGCCTCCGACAGAATCACATTAACCGGTGTGGCGAAAGAGTTTTCAGGCAAGACCTATAGCAGGTTGGAAGATGCGTCTAAGGCCACGTTCCTGGAATACACGATCGGGGTTGTCCAACTGTTTAACATCTCCGATACGGACGTCTTAGATGTCTTTCACAGGATCAATGCGTATGGTTTGAGGCTAAATCCTCAAGAAATGAGGCATGGAAAATTTCAAGGGCAGTTCCGCAATTCCGTTGTTGAAGCATCGAAGCGGTGGGTACCTCTTTGGGAGACCTATAGAATAGTCGGACTTCGGAGCCGAGTCCGCATGGCCGACGATGAGTTGATGGCATCTATGCTAGGTGTCATTCTAGAGGGTGTTACAGACGGTGGGCAACGTGTGACCAATGGACTCTACGATCGATACGACAACGAATTGCCATCTCATGCTACAATGAAACTAGATGGCACCATTGAATTTCTACTCACTGAGCTTTCGTCGATTCTAGAAACCGGGTTGGCGCGCGCTCCTCACTTCTTGATGTTGTTCGCAGCTGTTGCCCACGCTTTGTTCGGTATCCCAAGTGGCGACATGGGAGAAGACATGCCAACCAAGAACTCAGGTGCTCTGTCAGACTTGGACTTGGCCATAGCAAATTTGGGGATGTTGGCTGATATTCTCGAGTCACCAGATGATGCTATACCGACTCATCTCTTTCCTTTCAGGCTCGCATCGGCGGGATCAACTCAGCGAATAAGAAGTAGAAGAGTCAGATTCCCCGCTCTATACAGGGCCCTCCTGCCGTCTTCGCTATAGGCAAGATGCAAATGGCTAAGCGCAAATTGACCTCCATCTACAGCGGTTTTCTTGTGAGGACGGATCTGCTCCTCCGTGACTTCTTGCTTACCCCTCCATCTCCGGCAGTAAGACTTGGCGGACTAGCGGTGGACACTCTACTGTCATACAGTCGGGGGTTTTTGGTCAACCGCTTTTTTCATCTCTGGAGTGAGTTCTGTAGGCACGTAATAGTGGTTTCCGCATTGGGAGGCTGCAGAACTCTCAGTGGAGTCAACCTTAGCAATGCCCGAGGCATCGCAAGTGTTTCTGACATTCTGAACGCTATCAACAGTCATTCAATCGCAGGTCCCGGACTTCGTTGGGGTGATCCGGTTTGGACAGTTCGCAAAGCCACCAGAATACAGCCCGCGAATTTACAACAGATTAAGTTGGGTGTTAGTGCAGTTCCATACGACGACGTCAGGCGTGTTCGCAATTTCATCATACATAGAAACCCTCATACCCGCTCGCAGTTTGATGAGGTAGCCGTAAAGTACTCTTTGATTGGAGTCAGTGCGGATGCCCTGTTACTCCATCGACTAGCGGGCGGGGCAACAGTGATGGAAGCTTGGATTAGGGACTTCCAACTTGCTGCGTTGGACGCCGTACGCTGACCGCATGGTTTGGCTAGAGAGCAGAACGGGTATGGAGGTCAAATTGACATTCGCACCATCGGAAGTGTCACTTTGGAGTTATGGATGAGGGCTGAAACAGGGAAAATGCCGAGTCGAAGAACAGTGCATCCCTTTCCTGCCAGGATGGCCCCAGAAATTGCCTTAGATGTCATCAAGGATCTTAGGTCAGGCAGTACCATAGTCGATCCGATGTGTGGTTCTGGACTAGTCCTACGGGAGGCTATCAATCAAGGCCACGACGCAATTGGATTCGACGTGGACCCTTTGGCAGTCCTCATGTCGAAAGTATGGACTCGCTCATTAGACACGTCTAAGCTCCTCAAGAGAAGTGAAGTCATTGTTAGGAAAGCAAAGTGCAATCAACAGTCAGACATAACTCTGCCGTGGATTGACAATGACGAAGAGACAGCGAAATTTATCGAGTACTGGTTTGCCAGCGGTCAAAGGCAACAATTGCGCAAGCTCTCCTACCTTGTCACGGGGAGACGGGGCCCAGTTTATCACGCGCTTCAACTGGCTATCAGTAGGCTCATAGTTACAAAGAAAGTTGGCGCATCACTGGCATGGGACGTATCACACAGCAGGCCCCATAGGGTGAAGCTAAACAACGACTACGATGTGTTGGCGGGTTTTGAGAGAGCGGTTACGTGGATCGCCGATGCCCTAAGGATCCCGCCATCCAAGAATGCTCTTGTGAGGATTGGAGACGCAAGAAGACTAGGCCGCCTTCCTGACAGACTCGCTGACGCCGTGATCACGTCACCACCGTATTTTACTGCAATTGATTACATCCGTGGTCATAGGCTTTCCCTAGTGTGGCTTGGCTATCGTGTTTCTAACTTACGACATATCCGGTCAAAAGGCCTAGGAGGAAAAAGAGGGCTAAGTGAACGTCAATTCAACAACATTGGACTCGGCGACGCGCTACTGCCAGATGGACTAGACGGCCCTACGTTGTCCCACTTGAGACGGTACGTATACGATATGGTTAAGGTTATGACAGAACTACATCGTATTCTGAAACCTACTGGGCGCATAGTACTGGTCGTGGGAAGTTCGCACATTCGTGGTCGAGAGTTCGACAATCCTGGGCTAATCAGAGCGATTGGGGAGTCCCTGGGTTTACGGCAGGTCAAGCGAGTTGAGCGGGATATACCTAAGAATAGGCGTTATCTTCCTCCTCCAACTTCCAAGGTTCATGAAGCTCTTCAGAAGCGTATGCGGGTTGAAACAGTCTTGACTTTAGAGAAGGTAAGCCAAACTTCCTAGAGTCGACTAAGCGTGCAAGCAAGGGTCAGACGGTTGTTCAACTACCGGGAGGGACTGGCTCGCCTCAGGCTGCCGAATACCGACAACCTCGGGAACTTCCCGCCCTGGAGTAACTGAGCTGAACTCCTCCACAATCTACTCGGTCAGCGTTGCCTGAAACGATGCATCCTCGTCACCAACATTCTCCACTTCGCTGAGTGACCCCAGATCTTTGCAGTGGACCGCCTTAGCGTCGCCCTGCTGATCCTCGTCACTCCCCGAGTTCACTCTCCGGAGCTATTTGGCGGGGGCTACCGCCTCATGCGGATCCGACAGAGCGCCACCCTGAGATCACTCGGCGACACTGCGCCCGGCCGGGGTCGCGCACGCTTCCGCGTCGTTTCCCATGCGAGCCGTGCTGGTGTACACTACGCCGCAGCCGCTCCGCCGCGCCCCATTTTTGGGCAGCCGTCGGAGTACCGGCGAGGGGCAGCTATGGACTTTAACGCTTACGACCTCGACCCCGCCATATACGACGAGATGTTTCTGCCCGGCGGTGAGCCGCGGCAACACGTCCGCCTTCTGCACGACCAGCTGCTGGGCCTGTCGGTCGAGGACCTGGAGAGCATCCAGGATAGGGTTACCCGCTCGTTCTCCACCGAGGGCATCACCTTCACGGTGTACGGCGACGACGAGGCCGACGAGCGCATCATCCCCATCGATTGCGTTCCGCGAGTGCTGTCGGGCGAGGAGTGGAGCGGGCTGGAGGCCGGCCTTACCCAGAGGCTCAAGGTGCTGAACATGTTCCTGGAGGACGTGTACGGCCCGGCGCGCATAATCGAGGATGGTGTCATCCCCTTGGACGTCGTGCGGGGCTGTCCCCAGTACCGCGTCGAGATGCGCGGCTTCTCCGCGCTCCACGGCACCTGGGTGGCCATTTGCGGCACCGACATCGTGCGCACCAACGACGGTTTCATGGTGCTGGAGGACAACCTGCGCGTTCCCTCCGGCGTGTCCTATATGCTCGCTAACCGCAAGGCAGCCAAGTCGAGCCTGCGCCGCCTTTATCGCAGTTCCCGCGTGCGAGACGTGGAACACTACGGCCGGATGCTCGTGGACACGCTGCGGGAGCTTGCCCCGCGGGGACTCTCGGACCCTTCCATCGCGCTGCTGACTCCCGGCGTGTACAACTCCGCCTTCTACGAGCACATGTTTCTGGCGCACGAGCTTGGGGCGGAGCTGGTGGAGGGCCGCGACCTGCTGGTGAACGACGGGTTCGTGTACATGCGCACCACTTCCGGGCTGAGGCGCGTGGACGTGATATACCGCCGCGTCGACGACGACTTCATCGACCCGCTGGTGTTCCGTCCGGACTCGCTGCTGGGAGTCCCCGGCCTGATGCACGCCTACAAGCAGGGCAACGTGACCCTGGTCAACGCGCCCGGCACGGGTGTGGCGGACGACAAGAGCGTCTACGCATACGTGCCCGACATGATCCGCTACTACCTTTCCGAGGAGCCGCTGCTGGCCAGCGTCGAGACCTATCTGTGCCGGCGGCCTGAAGATCTCGAGTATACGCTCGACAATCTGGCGAACCTGGTCGTCAAGCGCGTTGGCGAGTCGGGCGGATACGGGATGCTGATTGGCCCCCACTCCACGGCGGAGGAGCGCGAAGAGTATGCGAAAGGGGTCCTGGCGGACCCGGCGGACTTCATCTCTCAGCCGGTGCTGTCGCTGTCGCGTTCGCCCTGCCTTATCGACGGCCAGTTCGAGCCGCGCCACGTGGACCTGCGCCCGTTCGTGCTGCACGGACGCCAGACGCGCATAGTGCCGGGCGCGTTCTGCCGGGTCGCGCTGCGCAGGGGCAGCCTGGTGGTGAACTCCAGCCAGGGCGGCGGCGGCAAGGATCTGTGGGTGCTGGAGTAGCGGGTAGGCCGCTGGGAGGCCAAAACTCGCGGTTCACCCCTCGCCCCTGGATTCCGGCTCGGGGGCCGGAATGACGATAAAGTCTGAGGGGGAAGGGACTGGCGGAAGGCGCGCACACACGTTGCCGTTGCCGTGGGCGATGCGCTAAAATGCCAACGTGCGGCGTTCGCCGCAAGACCAGGTTTCCGGCCCGTGACGGAGGTTCCACAATGCCGCAAGACAACATCGCTCTCATCGCTCATCTCATGCGCCGCGCGGGGTTCGGCGCCACCCGCGGCGAGCTCGAACGGCTGGACACGATGGGCTACGAAGCCGTCGTCGAGCAGCTGCTTCACCCCGAAGACGTTCCCGGCGTCGACGAGGACGTGCTGAAGCGCTACTACCCCGAGCTCACCTATCCCGACTCACTTCCCATCTGGGTGGGCCGCTGGATGTACCGCATGATCAACAGCCAGCGCCCCCTGGAGGAGAAGATCGCCCTGTTCTGGCATCACGTCTTCGCCACCGCCTGGTACAAGGGCGAGCACACGCCCAGCAACATCAGGCAGATCGACATGTTCCGAGAGTTGGGCCTCTCCGACGTGCGCACCATTCTGCAGGAGCTGGCCAAGGACCCGTCGATGAACTACTGGCTGGACAACTGCGAGAATCACAGCTCGCAGCCCAACGAGAACTGGGGCCGCGAGCTGCTGGAGCTGTTTTCGATGGGCGTGGGCAACTATACCGAGGACGACATCAAGAATGTTGCCCGCGCCTTCACCGGCTGGACGTTCACCCAGCCCATACCGCTGTATCCCTACGGTCACCACCAGACGGAGTTCGTATACGTCGAGGAGGACCACGACGACGGAGAGAAGACGTTCCTGGGCGAAGTGGGGAACTTCAACGGCGAGGACATAATCGACATCATCGTGAAACAGCCCGCCGCGGCACGCTTCATATCGCGCCACCTGTACAACTTCTTCGTCGCCGACGAGCCGCAGGTGCCGGCCTGGGAGCTCGAGCCTCCGCAGGACCCGGCGGCGATCGACACGCTGGTGGACGCGTACTTCGAGTCCGACGGCGACATGCGCGTGATTCTGCGCACGCTGTTCAATTCCGACTTCTTCAAGCAGGCGCGCTCCGCAAAGGTGAAGAGCCCCGCCGAGCTGGTCGCCGGCACAATCAAGCTGGTCGGCACCCACCAGTTCCCAGAGTTGGGCCTTACCCAGGTGGGAGCCGCGCCCGGGCTGATGGGCCAGGATCTGATGAATCCGCCGACGGTGGAGGGATGGCACACCGGCAAGGAGTGGATAGACGGCGGCACACTCAACCAGCGCGTGAACTTCGCGGTCAACCAACTCGGCGACTTGTCCAAGCCCGGCGTGCGAGACATCATCGACAGGCTGGCCGCGGAGGGCGGGCCTGTACCGCCTGACCGGTTCGTCGAGCGCTGTCTCGACCTCGCCGGCCCGGTCGACGCGGGCGAAGAGACCCGCGCCGGGCTGCTCAACTTTGCCAGCAATGGCGGCGACCTGCGTTTCGACAACGACGAGGAGCGCGAGCGAAGCGCCGCCCGCATAGGCCGCATGTTGCAGCTCATCGCCGCCACGCGCGAGTTCCAGTTCGCATAAGGATTGTCCACCAAGAACGCGAAGAAGGGGTAGGAGGTCCACCCGACATGGTAGCCATCAAGAAACCCCCGGTGCTGGTGATTGTGCAGCTCACGGGCGGCAACGACTTCATGAACACCGTCATCCCCTACACCAACCCGGTGTACCACGACAACCGGCCGCTGGTGGGCATTCCGCAGGAGCAGGTCATCCCCATCGACGACACGCTCGGCTTCCACCCCAACTTCGGCCCGGTGAAGGAGCTGTACGACCAAGGCAAGGTCGCCATAGTGCAGGGTATCGGCTACCCCAACTCCAGCCGCTCGCACTTCCGCGGCATGGACATCATGCACACCTGCGAGCCTGAGCGCGTGGCCACCGAGGGCTGGCTGGGCAAGACGATTCGCGAGCTTGATCCCAGTGGCGACAACGTGCTGACCGGCGTCAACTTCGGCGTGGGTCTTCCGCGCGCCATGGCCGTGCCCGGCGTGCCCGTAACGTCGGTGAGCGACCTGGACAACTACGGCCTGATGACGGGCATATCGGAGGCCGACCAGCGCGAGCAGGCGCTGCAGATCTTCAAGGACATGTACGGTCCCGCCATAGGCACGGGCCCGGTGATGGAGTACCTGGCGCAGACAGGTATTGACGTTCTGAAGGGCGCGGACCGGCTGAAGGAGGCCCCCGCGAGCTACTCGTCCAACGTGGAGTACGCCGCCACGCCCATTGCGCGGGCGCTGCGCGACGTCGCGCGGGTGCACCTGGCCGGCTTGGGAACGCGCATCTTCAACACCAGCCAGGGCGGTTACGACACCCATGCCAACGAGGTGCCCACGCACCCCAAGCTGGTGGACGACCTGTCCCGCGCGATAATGGACTTTTTCCAGGACCTGCGCGAGCACGATGCCTCGGAAGAGGTGGTGATGTACGTGTTCACCGAGTTCGGACGGCGCATCTACGACAACGGAAGCGGCACGGACCACGGCTCCGGCGGCGGCGCCTTCATCATCGGAGAACGGGTGGAAGGCGGCCTCTATGCCGAGTACCCCTCGCTGGAGCCGGACAAGTGGCTGAACGGCGAGGACCTCGTCCACACCATCGACTTCCGCGGCATCTACGGCACGCTGCTGGAGCAGTGGCTCGGCGTGGAAGCGGCGCCCATTGTCGGCGGCCAGTTCGAGCAGATCAATCCGTTTGGTTAGTTTTTCAGTCATTCAGTAATCAGTTTGTCAGTGTTTGGTTGCGCGGTGGTTCGACCTGTTACTGAGAGGTACTTGCTGAAAACTGAAGAACTGACAAACTGAATGACTGAAGAACTGACTAACTGACACACTAACCGACTACCGGAGGTTTTCCATGGGCAGACCATACGCTCTGCTGCGATCGGGATTTCCGTACCACATGACGCTGGGCATGCGCCGCGTAACCTCCAACGCCGTGGACGTCGCGCTGGGCGCCGCCGGCGTGGTGTACGTGCTTTGCCGCGGCGGACTGGGCACCGAGATACGGGTCGTCAACTTCGACGACGAGAACCTGGGCACCATCGGCGGCGCGGGAGCGGGCGAGGGTCAGTTCACCTGGCCGACGTGCCTGATACGAGACGCCGAGGAGAACCTGTACGTGTCCGACGAGGCGCTGCACCGCATATCCGTGTTCAGCAAGGAGAGCGAGTTCCTGGGTAGCTGGGGCGAGCACGGCAGCGCCGAGGGCCAGCTCGACAGGCCCTCGGGCATCGCATTCGACGCCGACGAGAACATGTACGTCTCGGATACCCTGAACCACCGGGTGCAGAAGTTCACGAAGGACGGTGAGTACCTGGGCGGCTGGGGTAGCCACGGCACCTCCGAGGGCGAGTTCGACTTGCCGTGGGGCATAGCCGTCGACGAGCTGGGCGACGTCTACATCGCCGACTGGCGCAACGACCGCGTGCAGAAGTTCACCACCGATGGCGAGTTCCTGTCCGCCATCGGCGAGTCCGGCAGCGGGGACGGCCAGTTCAGCCGGCCCTCCGGCGTGTGCGTGGATGCCGACGGGGACGTGTACGTCGCCGACTGGGGCAACGACCGCGTGCAGCTCTTCAACCAGCACGGCCAGTACGTGGAGAAGTTCATCGGTGACGCCAATCTGTCCAAGTCCGGTCTCCAGTACGTGCTGTCCAACCAGATAACGCTGCGGCTGCGGGACATGAGCCGCCTGGAGGCGGGCCGCCGGCTGCGCGGCCCCATCAGCGTGCGCGTGGACGACGAGGGCCGGCTGTACATCCCCGACTACGGTTCCCACCGAGTCCAGATCTACAAGAAAGAGGCCTACGCGCTCACCGAGAGCCAGATTGCGCCCCTGCCGCGCAACCCCATGCTGCTGACCACGTAGCGGGGGCGGACCGGGCCGATTTCCTTGCGCCTGCCGCCGGTCGTTGCGGGCGCCATCTCGCCATGTCAATCGCAACCTGGATGGGCCGCCGCGCGTCACGGCGCCGGCCCTGCCAGCCCGGCGTTGCCTTAGTTTTTGCTATGCCTTATACTTGGCTCGGATTCGCGGAGGACTCCGCATGGCATGGTCTGCGGTGTTTGGGCGGGGCGTGAGGGGGACGGCCACCCTGGGTGCATTGCGACGTGAATCCCAGTTCAGATTCGAGGTAAGTCCTTGACCGTCCACGGCATCTCACGGCACTTCCAGTCGACTCTGCTCGCGGATCTCACGCGACCCGGCAGCCGCCGCGGCCGCACGCTTGCCATCGCCGCCGTCGCACTGGGCGCGGTGGGTCTGTTCGCCGCGAGACCGGCCATCGCCAACGCCGCCGTGGACGGCGAGACCGCGTTCGTCCTCAACACCTTCGCCTTCCTGGTGTGGGGCGCGCTGGTCATGTGGATGTGCGCCGGTTTCACCATGCTCGAAGCCGGCTCGGTGCGCACAAAGAACGCCGCCATGATCTGCCTGAAGAACATTGGTCTGTACTCCATCGCGGGTCTGGCCTACTTCATCATCGGCTACAACCTCATGTACGGCGACCTGCTGGGCGGGTTTATCGGCGAGTTCAAGCTGCTGTACGGCGCCTCGGCAAACGAGGTCGCACTTGTTGGCGCCGCGGAGGGCGAGGCCGCCGCCGCGGCCGCGGCGGTGGTCGCCGAGCAAGAGTACGCCACCATGTCGGACTGGTTCTTCCAGATGGTGTTCGTGGCGACTACGGCTTCCATCATATCCGGCGCGATCGCAGAGCGTGTCAAGCTGCTCAGCTTCTTCATCTTCACGCTCGTTCTCACCGCGGTGCTGTACCCCGTGGTTGGCGCCTGGACCTGGGGCGGCGGCTGGCTGGCCGAGATGGGGTTCAAGGACTTCGCCGGCTCGACGATAGTGCACAGCACCGGCGGCTGGGCGGCTCTCGCGGGCATCATAGTCGCGGGGCCGCGGCTCGGCAGGTTCCGCCGCGACGGCACCGTTCGCGCCAGGCCGCCCTCCAACGTGCTGGTAGTGACGCTCGGTGTGTTCATACTGTGGTTCGGGTGGTTCGGCTTCAACGGCGGCTCGGTGCTCAAGCTGGGAGACGCCGCGAGCGCAGTGACCATGAGCCACGTTCTGGTGAACACCAACCTGGCTGCCGCCGCGGGCGTGATAACGGCAATTGCGGTCTCGAGGCCCATATTCGGGCGCATCGACCTGTTTGCCGGGCTCAACGGCGCGCTTGCCGGACTGGTGGCGGTAACGGCCGGCCCCGACTTCACCGACCACTACTGGGCCATAATCATTGGCGCGATCGGCGCTCTCATCTGCACCCTCGGGATCAAGCTTCTGGAGATTGTGAAGCTCGACGACGTTGTGGGCGCGATCCCGGCGCACCTTTTCGCGGGCATCTGGGGCACGCTTGCCGTCAGCATCGCGGGCGGCGGCGACCTGGGCGTGCAGTTCGTGGGCGTGATCGCCATCGGCGCCTTCGTGTTCGTGACCTCGTTCATCGTTTGGCAGGTGCTGGAGTGGACGCTGAAGGTGCGGGTGCCGGCCGACGTGGAGCGGTTGGGCCAGGACAGCGCCGAGCTTGGCATGGAGAGCTACCCCGAGTTCATATTGATGCCTGAAGAGGACGACGAGGAGTAGCGGTCCATGCTGTCTCGCAGCGCTCAGGGCCTCTACTGGCTGGGCCGCTACCTGGAGCGGGCCGAGCACCTGTGCCGCCTGCTCCAGATGCAGACCGAAGCGCTCGTGGACAGGCCCGTTCAGGAGATTTATTACGGCTGGAACCGCATCTACCGCTGCTTAGGTGTGCAGCCGACCGGCGGTCTGTTCGACCCTGAGGGCGACGACGACTACACCCTGGCCGACTCGTACACGCTGGCCGACGAGCTCACGTTCGAGCGCTCCAACTCCGCGTCTGTGTGGAGCTGCTTTGCCCTGGGCAGGGAGAATGCCCGCCAGGTGCGCAACTGCATCAGCGCCGAGATGTGGACCTCGCTGAACGTGCCCTATCTCCGGCTTCGAGGGATGTCGATCCAGAACATCTGGGTCACCTCTCCGGAGAGTTTCTACGCGCAGACGGCCGCGGACGTGAACACCTTCAATGGCGTAGCCGGCGCCACGATGTATCGGGACGAGGGCTGGCGCTTCCTGCAGCTTGGGCAGTTCGTCGAGCGCTCCCAGATAACGTCGTCGCTGCTGCTGGCACAGATGGGCATAGACGCCGCGGAGGTGGAGAACACCTACGCCGGCTGGAACGGCCTGCTGCGGATTTACCACGCTTCCGAGATATACGTCAGCAACTACGGGGTGGACGTGCAGCCCGGACGTGTGCTGGACCTGCTCGCCACCGATCCGCTGCTGCCAAACTCGCTTGGTCGTTCCATCGACAAGGTATCGGAGGAGATAGGCCACCTGGCGGCCGGCCCGGACCGCGCGTCCAACGGCGCCGCACGGCGCCTCACGGGCCGAATGCGAGCCATGGTCCACTACGATTGGCCCGACGTGGATGACCATCGAGGTCTGCTCGAGCGGGTGCGGGTATACTGCCGCGACCTGCACAACCTGTTGGTCACCGCCTACTTCGACTATCCCATTCGAGACTGGCCCGCGCGCTGACCGCAAGCCAGGGGCCCGGCCCCGGCCGGATGCGACGCGCTCCGGGCACAACACTTCCCCGCACGGGAGACTGGTCGGCGCGCGCCCGCCGTGGGCGCGCGCACCAGGGTGGTGGGCGCAAATGAAGACCACGTCGCAAATAGTTCTGGCGCTGGCCGCCGTCCTGGCCCTGTCCGGGGGCGTGTTCCTGGCTGTAAGGAGCTTGCCGCAGGACAACCCGCCGGTGAGGATAGTGCTGTCCGAGGAGGAGGCCGCCCCGGCGGCCGAGATCAAGGTGTACGTGACCGGCGCGGTGAGCGCTCCCGGAGTGTACACGCTGCACGAGGGCGCTCGTCTGGCCGACGCCATCGAAGCGGCCGGCGGCGGCACGGACCGAGCCGACCTGCAAGCCGTCAATCTCGCCCTGCGTGTGAAGGACGAGGACTACTGGCACATCCCGGAGCTGAGCGACGCCAGCGAAACGTCCGAAGCCGCGCCACGGGCTACCGCAACCGGCGGCCTGCACCCCGGCGCCCAGACCGCGAGGGACTCGCACACGCAGCCTGCGCCCATGCTGGACATCAACTCCGCGCAGGTCGATGCGCTGAAGTCCCTGCCCGGAATCGGCGAGGTGAAGGCCCACGCCATTGTGAGCTACAGGGAGCAGAACGGCGACTTCGAGAGCGTCGTCGACCTGTTGGGCGTGCCGGGTATCGGCCCCGCGACTCTGGACGCCGTGCGGCACCTGGTGGAAGCGCGATGACGTTCGCTGATACGGCACTTCAGCGTCTGGTCGATTGTCGCCCGGCCCTGGATTCCGGCTCGGGGGCCGGAATGACGATTATGCAAGGGTCTGCCTTCGCGGGAATGACGACGAATGTTCGGGGCGGCGTGGCACAAGGAGCGAGCATTGCTTCCTGACGACATAACGGACTCCCACCTGTACAGCGCACTGGCCGCGGTCGCCGTGTTCGTGGCGCTGCAGCTCGGCGCGGTGGTCGCCAACTTCGTGCTGAAGGCGCTCATCCGGCGCGCGGAGCGCAGGGCTCCGGGCGGCTACGCCTCGCAGGTGCTCTCTTCGGTGCGCGGGCCGGCTGTGCTGGCGCTCGTGACGCTGGGTTTCTTCGCGGCGACGTTCGTGGTGGACCAGCTCGATCTGCCCCCGTTCGCCACGCTCACCGGTCTGACGGAGTGGGTCGGCAACTTCTGGCTGGTGGTCACCATACTCATGGTGACCTACGCGGTGGCAAAGGTCGTCGAGGTGGCGATAGCGTGGTACGGCCACAACGTGATGAGCCGAACGGAGACCAGCCTCGACGATAAGCTGTTGGGCCCGCTGAGGCGCGTAATCCCGTGGGTCATCTACGTGGTTGGCCTGCTGGTCGCGCTCGACAGCGTGGGCGTGTCCATAAGCCCCCTGCTCGCCGGACTTGGCATAGCCGGCCTGGCCGTCGCGTTGGCCGTTCAGCCCACGCTGAACAACTTCCTCTCCGGCACCTACATAGTCGCGGAGGGCATTTTCGAGGAGGGCGACTTCATCGAGCTTGAGGGCGGCTTTTCGGGCTTTGTCATCGACGTCGGTTGGCGCAGCACCAAGCTGCGCAGCTTCATGAACAACTTTGTCGTCATACCCAACGCCAAGCTTGTGGACAGCATCATCACCAACCTCAACAGGCCGCAGCCGCCGGTGAACGTCATCGTGTACTGCGGCGTCAGCTACGACACCGACCTGGACATGGTGGAGCGCATAGCCACGGAGGCGTCGGCGCAGGTGATCCAAGAGTCCGAGCACTCCGTCAAGAGCGTCGAACCGTTCTTCGGGTTCGACTCGTTCGGCGACTCCAACGTCGTCTTCTGGGTCTTCGTGCAGGCGACCGACCGCGTTGGCAGCTTTGTGCTGCAGGGTGAGATAGTGAAAGGCCTGCACGCCCGCTTCAGGCGAGAGGACATCGTTATCAACTACCCGGTGCGCAAGCTGGTATACTCACCCGACGGCGCGGGCTTCCCGCAGGGCGCGGCCTGGGCGGCGGCCCAACAGGCGGCGCGCGCCGGCGAGGAAGCGGCGCAGCCCCGGTCCGAAAGCAAGGCGTAGCGAACGTGGCACAGGTGCTGTTCGACAACTGCACGCTGCTAGACACCCCGACGGGTGAGATGCTCGAGGGGCGCAGCGTTCTCGTTGTGGACGAACGCGTGGAGGAGGTGTCGGACTCGCCGGTTTCGGCGCCCAACGCCAGGCGCATCGACGTTGGCGGCAATACGCTGATGCCCGGCATGATAGACGCGCACGTGCACTGCACCGCGGCGACCATGAACCTGGCGAACATGGCCTACATGCCCGCGACGCTGATGGCGCACGAGGCGGCCGCGATACTGCGCGGGATGCTGGCCCGGGGCTTCACCACGATACGCGATGCGGCGGGAGCGGACCGGGGCCTGGCGGCGGCCGTCGAGAGGGGGCTGGTACTTGGCCCGCGGATTTACTACGCGGGGCGGGCGCTGAGCCAGACCGGCGGCCACGGCGACCTGGCGCCATTCACGGACGACCCCGAGCTGTGCGCCTGCTCCATCAAGTCCACCTGGATGGCGCACGTGGCGGACGGTGTGGACGCCGTTCGCAAGGCCGCGCGCGCGGAACTGCGCCGGGGCGCGCACGCCATAAAGATAATGGCGTCGGGCGGCGTCGCATCGCCCACCGACCCCGTCATGAATACGCAATATTCGACCGACGAGCTGCGGGCCATCGTCGAGGAGGCGGCCGCGTTCCATACATACGCCTTCGCGCACGCCTACAGCCCCGCCGCCGTCACGCGGGCGATCGAGGCGGGCGTGCGCACGATCGAGCACGGCAACCTCATCGACGACGACACCGCGTGGCTCATGGCGCAGCGCGGCGCGTTCATCGTGCCCACGCTCGTCACCTTTCACACCATAAGGGAGTTCGGCCCTTCAATGGGCTTCCCCGAGGTGAGCCTGCGCAAGGCCGACGAGGTGCTGGACAGCGGGCTGGCCTCGCTGGAGACCTGCAAGCGGGCGGGCGTGAGCATGGGGTTCGGCACCGACCTCCTCGGCGAGATGCACCCGCACCAGTCGCGGGAGTTCCTGATCCGCTCTGAGGTTTTCAGTCCCTGGGAGATAATTCACAGCGCTACCGTGACCAACGCCAGGATACTGCGCATGGAAGGGCAGCTTGGCGTGGTCGCCCCCGGCGCGCTCGCGGATATACTCGTCGTCGAGGGCGATCCCACGCGCGACCTGGGAGTGTTGCAGGGCCAGGGCGAGCACATACCCTTGGTGATGAAGGCGGGCGAGATTCTCATCGACAGGCTGTAGAAGGGCCGGTAGGGGCGGGTTTCAAACCCGCCTGTCTGGGCTGGCAAAAGAGTAACCAGGCCCCCGATGGGGCTGAACGACAAGGAGGACCCATGGTCCAAGTCAAAGGCATGCAGGCCGCCGTCAGCCTAATGCACGGCGGTTTCAACGGCCCCAATCGCGCGGCGGAGGAGGCGCTGGATATGGCGCCGGACTTCCTGGCCGCGGACGCCGGCAGCACGGACGCCGGGCCCGCCTTCCTGGGCGGCGAACGCGGCATGACCCACCGCGGCGGCATCAAGGCGTCGATCGAGTACATACTGCCGCAGGTAGTGGGAAGAGGCATACCCTTCATAATCGGCTCGGCGGGACTGGGGGGCAACCGGACGACGGTGGGCCACTTCCGCGAGATCATCGAAGAGGTCGCGCGCGAGAAGGGTCTGAGCTTTCGGCTGGCCGTGATCAACTCCGAGCAGGACAAGGACTACCTCCGAAGCAGACTTCGCGCCGGCAAGATAAAGCCGCTGGCGCCGTCGGAGCCGCTGACCGAGGACGTGATCGACCGCGCCACCCACGTGGTGGGCATGATGGGCACGGAGCCTGTCGAAGAAGCGATCAAACGCGGTGCCGACGTGGTGCTGTGCGGGCGCATCAGCGACTCGGCCATGTTCGCGGCGGTGCCGATCATGCGGGGTGTGCCTCCGGCGCAGGCGTGGCACATGGCCAAGGTCATCGACCACTCCGGCACCAACATCGAGCCAACCAGGGGCGTGAGCACCCACGTCATCGGCATCGCTTCCGACGACCATTTCCTCATTAAGGCCACCGACCCGCATGGCAGAGTCAGCGCCCACAGGGCCGCGCACGCGACCACCTACGAGAACAACAGCCCCAACTATCTGCTGGAGCCGCCGGGTATGCTCGACATCTCCGACTCGCAGTACGAGCAGTTGGACGACCGCACGATCAAGGTCACCGGCAGCCGCTTTGTGGAGCGGCCTTACACAATAAAGCTGGAGGGCGCCGAGCGAATCGGATACCGCAGCATCACCCTGGGCGGCACGAGGGATCCTGTGCTCATAAGCGTGCTGGACGAGTTTCTGGACATTTGCAAGCGCCGCACCATCGACCACGCCGCTGCGCAGGGCATAGGGGAGGATGACTTCAAGCTGTTGTTCCGCGTCTATGGCCGCAACGAGGTGATGCGCGGCTGGGACCCCGACCAGGACTTCGTGCCGAAGGAGGTGGGCATAGTGGCCGACTGCGTGGCGGAGACGCAGGAGACGGCGAACGCCATTATGAACATGTGCCACGCGCAACTGCTGCACTACAACTACCCGGGACGTATCCACACCACGGGCAACTTCGCGTTTCCCTACTCACCCTCCGACATCGAGTACGGCCCCGTGTACAGGTTCAGCGTGTGGCACCTGCTGGAGCCGGACGACCCGATGGAGTGCTGTGACATCGAGATTGTGGACCTTTAGGAGGGTGCGCGCATGGCAAAGCTCAAAAACCTCGCATACGTTATCAGGAGCAAGAACGCCGGGCCGTTCGAGGTCACGCTCGACATCCTGTTCGAGAACGAGACCATCTACCGCCGCGTCAGGGACACGGGCGCGATAGACGCCAAGCTGTTCGCCCGGCTCTACGGCGTGCCGGAGTCGCAGTGCAACTTCATCGCGTTCGACAAGGGGTGGTCCTTCAAGTGCACGCTTGTGCGGCCGATCGCGGCGGGCGAATTCGAAGACATGGACGTCTACGGCTGCCAGCAGTACGCCGGCCTGCTGGCAGTTGACGTGCCGCTGGAGGAATAGTCGTCTCTGTCCAAGGCTCTGATCAGCCCTCGCGAGGCCGCGGATCGCCCTCGACAATCGTCAACGACATCCACTCGAAACTGAACGAGACGACAGTCTCCGAGGTTGTGCGTCCACGGTCGGCGGCCGAGGTGCAGGCCGCGGTTCGCCGTGCCCGGGAGACCGGCGGGCGGATGGCGATAGCCGGTGGCTACCACTCCATGGGTGGGCAGCAGTTTCTCACCGGCGGTACGCTGCTCGACATGCGCTCGATGAGCCGAGTGCTGGGGGTGGATCGCGACCGGGGCATGGTCGACGTGGAGGCAGGCATCCTGTGGTCCGACCTTGTGCCGGAGCTGCGCGCGATGCAGGACGGCGACGGACCGAAGTGGAGCATCGTGCAAAAGCAGACGGGCGCGGACCGTCTCAGCCTCGGCGGAGCGGTCGCTGCGAACGGCCACGGCCGCGGCCTGCGGTTTCAGCCCATTGTGCAGGACGTCGAGTCTTTCACTCTCGTCGATTGTGATGGAGAACTCCGGGAGTGCAGCCGCTCCGCGAACGCCGATCTGTTCCGAGCGGCTATTGGTGGATACGGGCTGTTCGGTGTCATTACGTCGATTCGCCTGCGGCTGCAGCCGCGGCATCGCCTGGAGCGCGTGGTCGAAGTCTTCGACGTCGAAAGGCTGCCCGACGCCTTTCGCTCGCGCATCGACGACGGTTTCACTTACGGGGACTTTCAGTACATGACGGACGAGTCGTCCGGGAGCTTCCTGCGCCAGGGGGTCTTCTCATGCTACCGACCTGTCGACGCCGTGCCGTCGAACGGGGGCCGGGCGAACGTGACCCTCTCGACCGAAAACTGGACGAAGCTCATTCACCTGGCGCACGTCGACAAGGCGAGGGCGTTCGAGGAGTACGTCCGCTTCTACACGAGCACGAGCGGCCAGACCTACGACTCCGACGACTTTCAGATGAGCACGTACATCGACGGCTACCACGCCGCGCTGGATGCCGCTGCCGGCGCCATGAGTCCAGGCTCGGAGACTATCACGGAGCTGTACGTGCCACTGGAGGCGCTCGCCGGATTCATGGATGCCTCGCGCGAAGTGCTGATCGCCCACGGCTCGAACGTGATATACGGCACGATCCGGCTCGTCGAACCCGAGAACGAGACGCTGCTCGGCTGGGCTGCGCGCCGGTATGCCTGCATAGTCTTCAATCTACACGTCGAACATACGCCGACTGGTGTGCAGGGCGTGGCGGACGCCCTGAGAGGCCTGATTGAGGCCGCGCTCTCGTTTGGCGGGAGCTACTTCCTGACCTACAACCGCTTTGCTACCAGCGACCAGTTGGTGCGGGCATATCCGCGCTTCACTCAGTTTCTGGGCTTGAAGCGCCGAATGGACCCGGACAACGTCTTCTCCAGCGATTGGTACGAACATTACCGCGCCGGGATCTCCCCGACACCGTGACAGGAGATTTCGGGTAAGGGTCTCCGAGAGCGGGAGTGACACGGTGCCGCGATGAAGCTGCCCCTGCTTTCTGTCGCCTTCGCGGCGGGCGTGCTGATAGGCGCGCGCTGGGAGTCCGCGCTTGCGGCGCTGGCCCTGTTCGCGCTCGCCGGCGTGTTGGGGACCGCGCTGCTCGCTTCCGCTCGCCGCTCCCTGCTGCCCGGGCTGTTGGCGCTCGCGTTGGTGATCGGCGCTCTCCGCGGTGAGGCGGCCGAGCGGGGCAGCGCCGACCCCCTTACCCCGTACCACGACACCGGCGCGGTGCTGGTGCGTGGCACGGTCGAGGGAGCGCCGGAGCCGTCGGGAGCGAACACCCGCCTCAGGCTCCGCGTCGATGGCGTGGACGACGGCGGTGGCTGGGCGGCCGCCGAAGCGACCGCGCTGGTCACGCTTCGCGAGTCGTCGCGCATGGTGGAGTTGCGGGACAGGCCCTACTTCCGGTACGGCGACAGGCTGCTGCTCGAGGGCGAACTGGAAGCGCCTGAGCGTTTCGATGACTTCGACTACCCCGCCTACCTCGCCAGACATGGCATTCACACCGTCATGCGATTCCCGAACGTGGAGCTGCTCGGAGAGGGAGAGGGGTCACCGTTCTACCGGGCGCTCCACGCCCTCCGCTGGCGACTGGCTCGCTCCCTGGCCGCATCCGTGCCCGAGCCGCAGGCTGCGATGGGACAGGCGCTGTTGCTGGGTATGCGCGACGGCCTGCCGGACGAACTGGTGGAAGACTTCCGCGTTACCGGAACGGCCCACGTGCTTGCCATATCGGGGCTGCACGTGGGAGTTCTGCTCGGCATCAGCATGTCCGCCTCAGCGTGGATCTTCGGGCGTCGCCACCGGCTGTACCTGCTCGCGCCGTTCGTCCTGGTGTGGATGTATGCGCTGCTGGCCGGTGCGTCGCCTTCCGTGGTAAGGGCGGCGGCCATGGGCAGCGTGTTCCTCGCCGCGCGGCTGCTGGGCCGGCCCGGCACGGTTATGCCGGCGCTGGGCCTGGCCGCCGCGGTGATGGTCGCGCTCAGCCCGGGTGTGCTCTGGAGCGTCTCATTTCAGCTCAGCTTCGCCGCCGTCGCCGGAATAGCGCTGCTCAGGCCGCGTTTTGGCGCGTCGCCGTTCGGTGCGCGGGACGAGGACGAACGGGGCGAGTCCGCCGGCCCCATGGCGTGGCTCGCGGACGCTGTGGGCGTTTCGATCGCGGCCACCATCGCCACGCTGCCGCTGCTCGCGTTCCACTTCGAGCGCGTTTCGCTGGTTGGCATACTGGCCACGCCGCTCATCCTGCCCGCGCTGCCCCTGGCGCTGGCGCTGTACGCCGCGACGGCAGTAGCCGGCCTCGCGGCGGCGCTGACCGGGCAGATCGTCGGGCTGCTGTCCTGGGCGGTCGGCGGCTACGTCGCCCTCGTCGTCGGTCTGTTCGCCCGGCTGCCAGCGGCGTCAATAGAGGTGGGCCGCGTCGCACCCTTCCTGGTGTGGGGTTACTATGGCGTGCTCGTGCTGTTCACCTCTCGCAGTGCGGTGCGCCGAGCGCTCGCGCGGCTGGCGGCGGCGTGCCGTGCCGGCCTTGCGAACGCCCTCGGCGGCGTGAGCGTGCCCTGGTGGGCCAACGCCCTGGCCCTGGCGGTTGCCGCCTTGCTGTGGGCCGCGGCGTTGCTGCGCCCCGGCGACGTGCTCGAGGTGGTGTTCGTGGACGTAGGGCAGGGCGACGCGGCCTACATCTCCACGCCGCTGAATCGCCAGATAGTGGTAGACGGCGGCCCCGGCCGGCTGGACATGGTTAGGTTTCTCGGCGAGCACATGCCCCCGGGCGACCGGACACTGGACCTGGTGGTGCTGACGCATCCGAACGCCGACCACCTGACCGGCCTGCTGGAGACGATGGAGCGCTACGAAGTTGGCGCGGTGCTGGAGCGTCCGGTCGACTACGACGGCCCCGTCTACGCCGCCTGGCGCGAACTGGCGGCGGAGGAGGGCGCGCTGGTGCTGGAGGCCGTCCCCGGCCGGCGAATCGAGACGGGCGACGGCGTGGTCGTGCAGGTGCTGGGGCCGCCCTCGCGCCTTCTCAGCGGCACCGAGTCCGACGTGGACAACGCCTCAGTGGTTGTGAGGGTGAGCTACGGCGAGGTGAGCTTTCTGCTCACGGGCGATATGTTCAGCGAGGCCGAGGCGGCGCTCGCCGCCGCCGGCCGGGACCTGGAGAGCGACGTCTTGAAGGTGGGCCACCACGGGAGCCGCACGTCGTCTTCGAGGGATTTTCTGGACGCCGTGCGCCCCTCCGTGGCCGTGGTATCGGCCGGCGCCGGCAACCGTTTCGGACATCCCCACGCCGAGACGCTGGAGGAGCTGGGCCGTTACGTCAGCCCGGAGATGGTGTTGAAGACGTTCGAGCGCGGCGACGTGCGCTTCGTCACCGACGGCGAGACGCTGCACGTGTCGACCGAGCGGTGAGGGGGTGTGGCGGCAGGCGCATTGATGCTCTTCTTCATTTACGCTATTCTCGCTCCAGGCAATTCACCTCAAAGGGGATCAGCTATGACAGTAGAGAAGAAGCGGCTCACCCTGGACCTTGACGCTCCGGTGCAACGGCGGCTGAAGGCGGTGGCCGCGCTCAAGGGCGTGAGTATGCGGCTGTACTGCCAGACTGCCATCGAACGGGAGTTGGCGAATGACGAGGCCGATGGCCTGCTATCCGGCAGGTTCTCGTTCGCGAAGCTGGAGGCGAGTCGCGACGAGATTCTTGGGGATAGAGTGTTCCAGAGGGACTCGGTCAAGTTCATTCGACAGTCCCGTGAGTCCAGGAACATATAGTGAATGGCCGTGTCGTCGTGGATCCGAACTTTGGACCGCCGATGAGAGGTTCTACCGCGCGGCAACCGTGGCCGCTCGCGGCGTGCGTTGGATCGGAGAACCCGCCGTCGCCGGTTAGTGTAGCGCCTTGACGCCGTGAGCAAGCGCCCTATATTCTTCTGGTATTCGCATGTACTGATACCACGCCCTGAGGAGGGTTCCCGCGATGCCGCGTCTCGCCGCAAACCTGAGTATGCTGTTCAACGAAGTCGACTTTCTGGACCGGTTCGAGGCGGCCGCGAGCGCGGGCTTTCAGGGCGTCGAGTTCCAGTCTCCTTACGAGTATGACAAGCGCGATATTGCCGACAGGCTCCGAGAGCACGGTCTGACGCTCGCGCTCCACAATATGCCAGCGGGCGACGGGAATGCCGGCGACAGGGGCATTGCGTGCCTGCCTGACCGCGTGGGCGAGTTCCGAGAAAGCGTGGCCCTTGCCGTAGAGTATGCTTCCACTCTGGGCTGCGAGCGTGTGAACTGCCTGGCCGGCATAGCTCCGCCGGACGTGCCGGCCGGAACGCTCCGGGAGACGTTCGCGGCCAACCTGCGCTTCGCCGCCGACAGCCTGGCCGAGGCGGGGGTCCTGGTGGTGACCGAGCCGATCAACAACACCGTCGACATACCCGGCTTCTTCCTGCACTCTTCGGCGCAGGCGCGTTCTATAATCGAGGAGGTCGGCTCCGACAACCTCGCTCTCCAGCACGACATCTACCACATGCAGATTATGGAGGGCGATCTCGCGCGGACGATTCGGGCAAACCTGGACATAATCCGGCACGTGCAGATAGCCGACAATCCCGGGCGAAACGAGCCGGGCACCGGCGAGATAAACTACCCGTACCTGCTTGGCCTGCTGGATGAGGTGGGCTACCAGGGATGGGTTGGCTGCGAGTACCGGCCCGCGACCTCCACGAACGAGGGGTTGGGCTGGGCCGCGCCGTATCTCGGCCGGGCGTAACCGGTCCGGCTGGGGCGTCAGAAACGCCCCGCCCGCGCGGACGGAGCGGCAGCGCTACAAGGAGGGTCGCATGGCAACACAGGTGACTCAAGAGGCTCCAGCCGATATCGAAGAGCGCGACCGCGCGCTCACCGAGATACAGGACAAGGTGTTGTGGCTGTCGATGCAGATGGTCTACCACGCCAACGAGGTGCGCCCAAACCCCGACGAGGGCAAGGTGGGCGGTCACCAGGCGTCCAGTTCCTCCATCGTGACGCTGATGACCTCGCTGTTTTTCGACTTCATGAGCGCCGGCGACAGGATCTCGGTAAAGCCTCACGCCTCGCCCGTGTTTCACGCTATCCAGTACCTGCTGGGCAACCTGGACCGCGAGTACCTGACGCAGCTGCGGGCCTTCCACGGGCTGCAGGCGTACCCCAGCCGCACCAAGGACCCCGACCCTGTCGACTTCTCGACAGGCTCGGTGGGGCTTGGGGCTGTAGCCCCCAACTTTGCCGCGCTCACCCACGAGTACGCCCAGACGCGGATGCACGGCGTGGACCTCCACAAGGTGCGCTACATCAGCGTGGTGGGCGACGCGGAGCTTGACGAGGGTTCCGTTTGGGAGGCGATCGCCGAGCCGGCGATGAGCGACTTGTCGCAAGTGCTGTGGGTGGTGGACCTGAACCGCCAGAGCCTGGACAGGGTCATCCCGGGCATACGTGTGCGGGCGTGGCGGGAAATGTTCGCCGCCAACGGCTGGAACGTGGTGGACGCGAAGTACGGCAGCCGTCTACAGGCGGCGTTCGAGGAACCCAACGGCGAGCTGCTGCGCGTGTGCATAGACGAGATGCCCAACGAGCTTTACCAGCGGCTGTTGCGTCTTTCGCCACGGGCGCTGCGCGAGTGGCTGCCGCAGTCGAGCCGCGACCCGAAGGACATGAGCCGATTCCTGGGGCGCTGGAGCGACCGCGAGCTGCGTGAGCTGTTCCACAACCTGGGCGGCCACGACTTCGCCACGCTGCGCGAGGCCTTCTCCAAGGCCGACGTGGAAAGCGGCCCCAACGTTGTGTTCGCCTACACCCTGAAGGGCTGGAGGCTGCCCTCGGTGGGCGACCCACAGAATCACACCGTCACGCTTTCGCGCCTGCAGATGGAGCAATTGCGCCAGGAGCTGGGCGTCGGCGAGAAGGAGACCTGGGACGAGCTGGAGCCGAACAGCCCCGGTGGCAGGCTGTGCGCCGACACGACCCGCCGCCTGGAGGCCCCGAAGCGGCGGCGCGCGACCCCGGCTCTGGCGCCCGTTCCGCCCGATTTCGAGCGGCCCCACCGCGGCAACATCTCCACACAGCAGATTTTCGGGCTGATTCTTACGGACATAGCGAGAAACCTGCCGGAGGTATCCGAGCGCATCGTCACCGTAAGCCCCGACGTGGCAAGCTCGACAAACCTCGGCGGTTGGATCAACAAGGCGGGAGTGTGGGCGCGCGGGGAGTCCGGGCCGCTGCCAGAGGAGGGCATTCTCCGGGCGCTAAAATGGGAAGAGCTGCCCCACGGCCAGCACATAGAGCTGGGCATTTCCGAGAACAACCTGTTCATGATGCTGGGCCAGCTTGGTCTCGCCTACGAGATGGACGGCGAGCTGCTGTACCCGATAGGCACGCTGTACGATCCGTTCGTGAGGCGGGGCCTCGATGCGTTCGTGTACAGCATCTACTCCGGCTCCAAGTTCATCGCCGTCGGCACCCCTTCCGGCATTACGCTCGCGCCTGAGGGCGGCGCACACCAGTCCCTTATAACGCCGTCCATCGGCGTGGAGATGCCAGAGGTCGCCTTTTACGAGCCGTGCTTCGGCCAGGAGTTGGAGTGG
Organism: Dehalococcoidia bacterium; assembly: GCA_965262385.1. Classification (GTDB taxonomy): domain Bacteria; phylum Chloroflexota; class Dehalococcoidia; order Lucifugimonadales; family CATOSD01; genus CATOSD01. The sequence goes on from CBDHFB010000016.1 coordinate 2,606,373, forward strand.
ATAATGCTCGACGCCCTGGAGAACGTGCGCACGCGACGTAACTCCACCTACCTCAGGCTCACGAGCAAGCGCGTCGACCAGAGCCTGTTCGCCGTGCCCGCCGAACACACCCCGGAGCGCGAGCGTATGCGCAAGCAGGTTCTCGGCGGCGCGTACCGGCTGCTGGACAGGAGCGGCGAGACTGATTACCACCCTGGCGAGAACGCGGTGCACCTCGTCGCCAGCGGCGCGATGGTGCCGGAGGCGGTCAAGGCGAGCGAGCTGCTGCTGGAGGAGGGCGTGTACGCCAACGTCGTTAGCGTCACCGGGCCGGGCCCGCTCTACCGGCGCTACCAGGAGGCCGCGCGCGCGGAGATGAAGTCCGGCCCCGACCGGTCCACGTTCATGGCGGACGTGGTGCCGCTGGCCGAGCGCGCCGCGCCGCTGGTGACGATAGTCGACGCGCACCCCCACTCGCTGGCGTGGCTCGGCGGCGCTATCAACACCAGGTCGCTCCCGCTGGGTGTCAGCGGCTTCGGACAGTCGGGCAGCCGCTCCGACCTGTATAATGAGTACGGGATCGACGTAGACAGCATTATGTCGGCCGCCTACACTTGCCTGGGCGAATAGCGCCGCGCCGCGAATGCCGGCCGCCGCATTCGAAGCATTGCACGGAGGAACGCAAACGCCGATGCTAGACCATATGATTGCGCCCCCGGGGCGCAAGCAATCCGCCGCAGCCGCCAGCCGCCTGGCGCGTCCGGTGGCGTGGGCCGCAGGACTGCTGCTGGCGCTGGTCGCGGCCGCGGCGTGCGCGGCTGAGGCCGAGCCTACGCCCACGCCGCAACCGCCGGCGGCCGCAACCGCGCAGCCAACACAACAACCGGCAGCCGCGACCGCGCAGCTGCCGCAACCACAGCCAACGGAGGCCTCGATGACCCCAAAGCAGTACGACTCCCCGCCCGCGATGGCGATAGACACCGCCAAGAGCTATACGGCCACCATAGAGCTGGCCAAGGGCGGCGAAATCGTTATCGAGCTCTACGCCGACAAGGCGCCCGTCACGGTCAACAGCTTCGTGTTCCTGGCTCGCGAGGGCTACTACGACGGCGTGACCTTCCACCGCGTGATTCCCAACTTCATGGCCCAGACCGGCGACCCCACGGGGACCGGCATGGGCGGACCGGGCTACCGCTTCGACAACGAGCTCCACCCCGACCTGCGCCACGACTCGCCGGGCATCGTGTCCATGGCGAACTCCGGTGTGCGCAACGGAAGCGGCACCAACGGCAGCCAGATATTCCTGACCTTCGTGCCGACGCCGTTCCTCGACGGCTTCAACCCCGACGGCTCAGAGAAGGACTGCTCGGTCGAGTCCTGCCACGCGGTGTTCGGCAAGGTGGTAGAGGGCCTGGACGTGCTGCTGGCAGTCTCGGAGCGGGATCCGCAGAGGGCAAGGACGCCCGGCGACGCCATCAGGAGCATCACCATCAACGAGCAGTAGGGGAAGCCGAAGCTCAGTGAGGTTGAAGGTTAGAGCCTAGACTCTTTCGAAGGGATTGACTACCTCAACCTCTAACAGAGCAAAGTCGCGCACGTTACGAGTAACAACTGTGAGGCGGTTGGTAGTTGCTGTCGCCGCTATCGTGGCGTCCTCACTCAAAGTGTAAGTCCGCCTGTGCATGAGACGTGCCCACTCCCGGAAAGACAGCGCATCCATCGGCAGTACGTTGTAGGACGCCATGACCTCATCCAACCAGGCTTCCAGTTTGTCCGCTTTGGTCTCGTCCTGCTCTCGTGTCACTTCGATTCCAGCCTGTATTTCGGCAATGGTGACTGCCGACACGAAGAGTTGCTCCGCGGCTACGTTGGCAGGCCAGTCAAGTACGGCGTCGTGCGGACGAGACAGTCGCAGCTCCGAGACTACGTTAGTATCTAGTAGGTACAAGAGGCGCTAGTCCAAGATCACGGGCGGCCTGTGGCGATGCCGACGACGGGGCGGTGTCAACTGGTCGGTGCGCGCCTCCGGAGCGAGAAGAAGCTCCTTCAGGTTGCGCGTGGCATTATTCTCTAGCCTGCGCCACTGGTCGATAGGAACCAGTACGGCCGTTTCCTCTCCGTGCTTGGTCACGATTTGCGCCCCCTGCCCTACGCTCCCCCGCCGCGCCGTGCGCGGTTGGTCCAGTACGCGATCCCTATGCCAAGTGGAATGGCCAGGATCAGCATGCCCAGCATTACGGCTATTGCTGCGGGGCCGAGGCCAACCATTGCGTCTATCTGATGGCGCATCCATTCGAGCAGAGCGGGGTCGGCAGGCTCCGAATGGTGAAAGGGAATCGCCAGAGGCGGCATGGGCCTGTCCTCAGCCGCCGGCTACGGTCGGCAAAGGCTGTTGAGAGGGCGCCGTCTGGAACTTGGCCGAGTACTTCTTTTCCCGGATGCTGAACGCCGCGACAGTTGCGCCGATGAGCAGAGAGCCCGCTATGGTGAAAGGCACCGTGTACGACCCGAACAAGTCGAACAGCGCTCCGCCCAGGTATATGCTGACCGCTCCGCCAATCTGGTGTGCGAACGTCGAGGTGCCGCCAAGCGTGCCCATGGTCCGCAGGCCGTAGATGTCGGCGGTGAGCGACGAGGTGAGCGCCGCGGACGCGATCCAAGAGAAGCCGGCAACCACCGCGAAGATCCATATTCCCCACGCGCCGGGCAGCGTAAGCAGCGCCACGTAGGCCAGGCCGCGGCCCGCGTATATGAAGGCCAAAACGTTCTTGCGGCCTACTTTGTCCGAAATCCAGCCGGCCGCGAGTACCCCCGCGATGTTGAGCGCGCTCATCATGCCGAACGCCAGCGCCGCGACGCGAGGGTCGATGCCCTTCTCCACCGCGAAGGGGATGTAGTGCGCGGATATGATGGCCGTCGTCATGCCGCACACGAAGTAGGCGCCGGTGAGCTGCCAGATGGGAGCCGACTTCAGCGCGTCGCGCCAATAGTCGACTTCCAGCGGGCCGCGCCGCGCCGCATTCGCCCTGCCCGCGCCGCCCTCGCCGGGCGCCGCGTCGCCGTCCTGCTGCTCGCCCATCTCGCTGGGGTCGTTCCTGACCAGCATCCAGGCCAGGGGCAGCGCGAAGAATACCACGAACGCGCCCAGTATGATCCAAGTATTGCGCCAGCCCGCCAGCTCGATCATGTACGCGGCGAACGGCACCAGCACCAGCGAGCCGGCAGACGCCCCCGCCGTGCTGATGCTGATGGCGAGGCCGCGCTTGCGTGAGAACCACCTCGCGAGCACGGCGTGGATGGTCACGAGGGACGCGCCGCCGGACGCTACTGAAATGACGAATCCGTAGATTCCAACCAGGAACCAGAACCTGTCCAGCACGAAGAGGCCGAACACGGACATGTCGTTGACCTGGCTCAGCAGCATGGTGCATGTGCCGACCACCAGCAGGCTGACGGATATCACCGTGCGGCCACCGTAGCGGTCGTACAGCCGCCCGAGGAACGGCTGGCTGACGCCGTTGCACAGCCAGCCGATGGCGATGGCGAGGGAGATGGTCCCCCTATCCCATTGCAATTCGTCGCCCATGGGGATGATGAACGTGCCAAAGCCGTTGCGGGCGCCCGTAACCATGAACATCGCGAAGAAGGTCGCGGCCAGCACGAACCAGCCGTAGAAGATGCCATTCTTGCGCATGGATTTCGCCAAGACGCCCTCCGATACGGGACCGAAACTCCGCCGAAGGGCGAAGTCAACCGAGTCTAACACCGCTTGCCGCCAATGGCAACGCGAACGAGGCGCGCCAGCGGTTCAGAGCCGGCGGCTCGGCGTTCAGGCCCCCTGGTCGGTCAGCAGCCTGAAGATGACTATCCGCAGCGCGAACTGACCGACGAGCCAGCCGACGGCGGTCGGGATGATGGCCTTCACCCAGCTCTCGCCCTGGATCTCCCTGACGGCGACCACGGCGGCCAGCAGCATCCAGATCATCGTGATGAACAGGTAGATGAACGACACGCCTTCGGGAAGGCCCAGGGTGATGGGGAGCCCGGTGAAGACCAGCATCACGCCGGGCGCGTGCGCAAGGCCGATGCCCCGCTGTAGCAGCCGGCTGCTGGTCGCCTGCGCGCCCAGCATCAGCGCGTTCACGCCGAAGGCGGTGTAGGACCAGACAATCCAGCCGATGACGGTGGTGCTGGCGGGAATGAGCACGGCCAGCCACCGCGGGCCTTCGTCCGACACCGGTAGCGTGTTCTGCACCCCGACTCCGAATGCCAGCGCCACCAGGAGCACGACACCGAGCGCACGCAGCATGTGCTCGGGCGCCTCGGTCAGGCCCCTGTAGATGCTTCCGTCCAGCACCGCCGCCCTGATGGCGGCCACGGCAAAGCCGGGTCGGTCTTCCATCAGCGGTTAGTCCGGGACTGCTGTTAGCAAGGATCGCATACAGTGCGATTTCAGAACGTTGTTCACGGAAACTTGTCCAGGTCTCTTCCGGCCCGATACATGACGTAAGAGCCCAGCAGGAGGAGTGTGCCTGCCACGGCAACGAACCAGGTTGTGCCGGTCAATATCGACCCAAGCCACCCCTCGAAGCTCCAGAACTGCAGGCGAAACGCCATGTACCAGCAGCCCGCTCCAACGACGAGTCGCCGTATTCTCATTCCGGTGAACGTCGGGTTACTCCAGATCACCGCCATGAGGGCCAGGTGCCCGAGGCCGGACAATATCAGCCAGACAGTCAGTACTGTATTGGCGTCCAAGAGGTTCTCATTGTTTCAGGAGCGACAGCACCCGCGTCACAAAGCGTTCGGCGATGGGCTTGTCAGCGTCGCGCTCCCAGTCCTCCATGTCGTCATGGTAGAAATTCCTGTGGAACTTCTCAGCCGCGAGAAAGTCGGACGCCAGCAGCGGATCGTTACGCTCCTGCGAAAGCCGAATGACGGCGTTCTTCAGCGAGCGGTGCGAGCGGTAGCTCCACCCTCGCTGCTGGGCTACCGCCATAACCGCGTGAGCGGCGGCCCCCCATAGCTTTTCAGAGCCCTGGACAAGTTCACCCGCCGCGAACTCTCGATTCGCGTCAACGATGAAGTCCTGCGCTGTTTGGTAGTGCTCTTGAACCTGCATTGCGGATACTCTTTGCTCAGTCTCTATGCCTGCGGTCGTGGGCAGACCGCACGACATGCGCGGCGTAGCTCATCCGGGGAGCTGCTTGCGGACAGCTTCCGGGGGGACCTTGTCGGGCGTATACCTTCGCACCATAAACTCCACGCCCGTCCTTTCGGCGTCCTTGAACTGTTCCTTCAGTCGCCTAGACACGGCAGGCGTCAGGTACGGTTCGCCGCAGTTGGTGCACCTCTCGGCGGGAACGCCTTTCACAACGATGGCGACGTCTCCGCGCGTAATCGAAGTGTCGGTGATTCCCGGTTTCAGTTCGTCATTCCGACACAGGAAGCAATTCTTCTCCTCGCTAACCGGAAAGGCGCTGAGCCGGAGCTTATGATTGCGGGCGTCCGCAGCACCGTTCTCTGAGTTAACGCGTTGTAACGCTGACTTGCCATCGTCGTACTTTGATATCAGCGTTTCCACGCCCAACCGCTTAGCTTCGTCGGTAATCTCTTCCAGACGCGAGACGACTTCTCGGTCGTAGTATTCCTCCCCGCATCTGCCACAAACTTTTGCGGGCACTTCCTTTGTCAAGACTATCAGCGAGTCAAGAACCGTTGTCGAGGATACGAGACCGGGCGCGATTTCGCCAATCTTGCAGAAATAGCACTTGCTCATAGTCTTCGCTCCCTGAAGTCCGTGCTCCACAGATCCGCGTCCGGGTCATACACCGTTATGACGATGTGCTCGTCATCGGCCTCATTATGGCCCAGCACGATATGCAAAGCCCGGGTTGTCTATGTCAGGCTGGTCTACCATGAGGCCACTGCTAGGCGTTCACCTCCGTCATTCGAGGAGGGCCAGAACCCTTGCGACAAAGCGTTCGACGAGAGGCTTGTCCGCGTCACGCTCCCAGCCTTCCATGTCGTCGTGGTAGAAATTCCTGTGGAACTTTTCCGCAACGGCGAAATAGGCCTCATACATCGGATCGTCCTGCTCGAGCGATAGTTGGATGGCGATGTTCTTCAAGGATTGGTCGGAGCGGTAGTTCCACCCTCGATGATGGGCTACGGCTATCGCCGCGTGAGCGGCGGCCACCCACAGCTTGTCAGCCGCCCGCGCGGGGTCGCCCAGCGCGAACTCTCGGTTCGCGTCAGCCATGTAGTGCCGGGCCGTCTGGGAGTGTTCCTGAACTCGCATCGCCGTTTCATCCCGACCTCTCACATTTTGCTCTCATACGCCGACCTGACGACTCTCGCGGCGTAGCTCATCGCCTCTTCGTCGTGCGGACGGAACCTGTAGAGGGCATCCCTGGGGTTCTTTGGTTGGGAGGTGAATCTGTTCTCTGGGTCGCTGAAGTCTCCATTCGCGTACACCACCAGCATTCCGGCGTATTCCCTTGACTTGTTGAGCCTCACGTACCCAAACCGCCGTGGCCGGCTGGAAGCATTGACATAGAGGCGAAATCCGTTCGAGTGCGGCTTCTTCGTGTATTGATTTGTGGAAAGACTCAGCTTTGCAAGAAATTCTTCCACGGGTTGCCGTCGGACGCCGTTCGCCTTATGTGGAGTTCGGGCAGGCGTGTACTTTCGCACCATGAACTCTACGCCTGCAATCCTGGCTTCCTTGACGATTTCCTGCAGTCGCACCGACACTTCCGGCTCCAGGTGGCCCTCGCCACAGGCGTCGCACACGCCGGCCGGCACATTTTTCACTACGAGCGTCATGGAGTCGTGGTTCAGGTTGTATGTGGTAACTCCGGGCTCAATCTCGCCAAACTTGCACACGAAGCACTTCATCGCAACCTCCTCTTGAAGTCAGGCTGCCATCTGTTTGGATCCGGTGGATAGGCGGTCAAAACCGCAGCCCTCTTGCCGTCCTCGCTATACGACAGAACGACGTGGAGCGGTCCGGAATCAACCCATCCCAGGATCAGTTCGCTGGGGATGGATCTACCGCCTGGGTATCTCTCGATAACTTCCCCTGTACCAGCCGCGTCGAGCGCATCCTGTGTGGCGACGTGCCGTTCATCCATCTGTACCTGGGCATGAATTGTGATAGTTACCGGCTTGCCGAGAAGCCTGCCCTGCCCTTGATATTTTAGGGAGTTATATACTTGACTCCCACGTGATGCAATGGTAAAATCTCTACAAGGAGATTGAACTATGGCACACGGTGATACAACCATCAGCACCTATGAATTCCTCGACATGATACCCGATGCCGAGGCCGCCCGTCTCTACCTAGAGGACAGGCGTTGGCACGGTTCCCCTTCATGCCCGCTTTGCGGTGCGTTCGAGAAGATCACCGCACGGACTGGCAAGCGCATCGGCTACTACCGTTGCCACGACTGCGCCGGGGAGTTCACCGTCCGTACAGGAACGGTCTTCGAGCGTTCCCACGTTCCCCTCAACAAGTGGGTCTACACCATGTACTTAGTGGTGACGGCCCGCAAAGGCATTTCGTCGCTCCAACTCTCGAAGGAGATCGGCGTGACGCAAAAGACGGCGTGGTTCATGCTCGGTCGTCTCCGTGAAGCGTGTGGGGACGATGACGACACGCTGAGCGGTATCGTAGAGGTCGATGAGACCTACATCGGCGGCAAGGAAGCCAACAAGCACGAGTCGGAGAAGACCCATGCTGGACGCGGACCTGTCGGCAAGACTGCCGTACTCGGTATGCGGGAGCGCGGCGGGAAGTCCAAAGCTCAGCCGATAGCGGGCACGGACAGAGAAACGCTCCGATCGACCATCGAGCAACACGTAGAGCCCGGTTCTACCGTCTACACGGACGAACATCGCGGCTACAACGCGCTCACGGGCTACGGCCGCGGTACGGTCAATCACGGCGCGAAAGAGTACGTCGGCGCGGGTGACATCCATATCAACTCGGCAGAGTCCATGTGGGCAGTTCTCAAGCGGAGCATCTATGGGACATGGCACCACGTGAGCGTCAAGCACTTAAGCCGCTACGTGAATGAAGCGACATTCCGGCTCAACGAGGGCAGTGTCCATCGGCATACGCTAGACCGTCTAGCGTCGTTCGTCGAAAGCGCGTTCGTCGGGCGCATCACCTATGAGGAGTTGACAGCATGAGCAAGGCCGCACTGGACAAAATCACGGACAAGGTGCTGGCACACGGAGCTACTGCCAAGCGTCGCTCACGCGGACGGCGGGCAGCTGGGGGTCCTTCAAACACTCCCAAGACCGCGCGTACCCGAAACAAGGGACGCAACTCCCGGTAATGGTCGCTCCGAACTTTACCAACCGCACGCTCTGGACGGGTGACAACCTCGACGTGATGCGCGGTCTCAACTCCGAGACCGTCGACCTGGTCTACCTAGACCCGCCATTCAACTCGAATCGGAACTACGCCGCGCCCATCGGCTCGGAAGCGGCGGGCGCGGCGTTCAAAGATACCTGGACGCTCTCGGATGTTGACCTAGCGTGGCATGGGGAGATCGCCGAGGCCAGTCCCGCGCTGTCCGCGGTGATTGACGCCGCGAGACAGGCGCACGGCAAGGGGATGCAGTCGTATCTAATAATGATGGCCGTCCGGTTGCTGGAGATACGGCGGCTACTGAAGCCGACGGGCAGCGTCTACCTGCACTGTGACCCGACGGCAAGCCACTATCTCAAGTTGCTCATGGACACGGTCTTCGGCGCCAGACAATTCTGGGCGGACATAACGTGGAAGCGAACATCGGCGCACAACGATAGGCTGTTCGGCTCGGAGTCCGACACGATCCTGATGTACGGCGGCGCAAAGCAGAATCCCGACGCGGTGCGTATAGCCCTAGACGAAAAGAACGTGTCGTCGAAGTACCGATACCACGACGAAAGAGGCCGCTACCGCACAGGAGACCTGACAGGACCTGGAGTCTCAGGTGGAGAATCCGGTGAGCCGTGGCGAGGATACGATCCTAGCCGCATCGGGCGGTGTTGGAGCGTCCCGAAAACGGGCAAGTACGCTCGCTATCTCAACGACGTACTGCTGCCCGGATACCTGAGCATCGAGGGCGTCCATGGGCGGCTCGACGCGCTGGACGACGCGGACATGATCCACTATTCGTCAAAAGGGGGTATGCCACGCCTGAAGGGGTACTTGCCGCCGGATGCTGGACAACTGCCGGGAGACATATGGACAGACATCAACGTGGTCAACGCGCGGGCGAAAGAGCGAGTCAACTACCCGACGCAGAAGCCGTTGGCTTTGCTGGACCGCATCATCAAGGCCAGCTCCAATGAGGGCGACATGGTGCTTGACCCGTTCTGTGGGTGTGCGACGGCCTTGGTCGCAGCCGAAAAGCTAGAGCGGCGATGGGTCGGGATAGACCTGTCTCCCAAGGCCAAGGAACTTGTCGCGCGGCGGATGCGAAAGGATCTTGGGATGTTTGGGCTACGCACGGCCTACCGGACGGACATTCCCAGCCGGACAGACCAAGGGAAGCTACCGCACTACAAGACGCACAAGCACACGCTCTTCGGCCAACAGGAAGGGCTGTGCGCGGGCTGTAGACACGGCTTCCCGTTCCGCAACTTCACGATAGACCACGTCGTGCCGCGCTCAAAGGGTGGGAGCGACCACTTGGACAACCTTCAGTTGCTGTGCGGGGCGTGCAACTCTATGAAGGGCGCGAAGTCGCAGGAAGAGTTCCTAGCGGCGCTCACGCGGGAGGGGATGCGATGATGACACCGGAGACAGACCACCTCGATGACATGTCCGACGATGCATGGACAGCACTCATGGCCGCCATCGCGTTTACTCTTTCAGAGATGGACTATTCACCACCGGAGGTGCGGACGGCATCGAAGTTTCTTCAGCGGATGGATGAGCTGCTGGCCGAGTCCTTCCAGCTTCAGCGGTTCCCCTCGCTGACATTAGATGGGGAAGAGCACGCTCTAAGGCTCGCTCAAGCAATGCGGAATTCGGTTCAGTCAGCACGCGATTCCATCCGTTCTGATTACGGGGAGCCTTCTTGACTGCATTCTCTACCATGTTTTGCACCTTCCCTTCACCCGCCTCAAGGAGCTTTTAGGACAGTCTATCACTACAAGAGCGAGAAAGGGATGACCGGAAGGTCCCGTCATCAAGAGGCTTGCATCACGTGGGAGTCAAGTATATAATTCCCATATTTTACCACTCCCGTATGTCGACGAAGTGGCCCGCGATGGCCGCGGCCGCCGCCATCGCCGGGCTGACCAGGTGCGTGCGTCCGCCCTTGCCCTGCCGCCCCTCGAAGTTGCGGTTGGACGTCGAGGCGCAACGCTCGCCGGGCTGGAGGATGTCGGGGTTCATGCCGAGGCACATGGAGCAGCCCGCAACGCGCCAATCGAACCCGGCGTCCGTGAAGATGGCGTCCAGGCCCTCTTCCTCGGCCTGCTGCTTTATGGCTGCCGAACCGGGGACGACCATCGCGTATACGCTGTCGCTCACCTTGCGGCCCCTAGCCACCTCGGCCGCGATGCGCAGGTCCTCGATACGGGAGTTGGTGCACGAACCTATGAACACGCGGTCCAGCCGGATGCTCTGAATGGGGGTGTCCGGTTCGAGGTCCATGTACTCCAGCGCGCGCTCGGCCGACCTCTGTTCGCCGTCGTCGTCGAACGAGTTGGGGTCCGGCACTCGGCCGGAAACGGGCGCGACCATGCCGGGGTTGGTGCCCCAGCTAACGTGCGGCTCCAGCGCCGCGCCGTCGATCTCGACAAACTTGTCGTAGACGGCGCCCTCGTCGGTCGACAGTTTGCGCCACTGCTCGACGGCTGCCTCGAAGTCCTCGCCTTGGGGCGCCTGCGGCCTGCCGCGCACGTACTCGAAGGTCGTGTCGTCGGACGCCACCATGCCGGCGCGCCCGCCGCCCTCGATGGACATGTTGCAAACCGTCATCCGGCCTTCCATCGAGAGCGAGCGTATCGCCTCGCCGGTGTACTCGATGACGTGGCCCGACGCGCCCGCGACGCCGATTTTGCCGATGATGCTCAGGATTACGTCCTTGGCCGTAACGCCGCTGTGGAGGGCGCCGTCGACGCGCACCTCCATGGTCTTGGGCTTGAACTGCCGCAGCGTCTGGGTGGCGAGCACGTGCTCGACCTCGCTGGTGCCGATGCCGATGGCGAACGCGCCGAATGCGCCGTGCGTGGAGGTGTGGCTGTCGCCGCACACAATGACCTTGCCCGGCTGGGTGTAGCCCTGCTCCGGCCCGATCACGTGGACGATGCCCTGCAGTGGGCTGTACCTGTCGTACAGCGTTACGCCGAACTCCTCGCAGTTCTTGGAGAGCGCGTCGAGCTGCTGCTTGGCTATGGGATCGGTGATGGGAAGCGCCAGGTCCCAGGTGGGCGTGTTGTGGTCGGCAGTGGCGACGGTCAGGTCGGTGCGGCGCACGGGGCGGCCCGCCATGCGGAGGCCGTCGAACGCCTGCGGCGAAGTGACCTCGTGCACCAGGTGCAGGTCAACGTACAGAATAGCCGGCTGTCCGGGCTCCTCGTGGACGACGTGGTTGTCCCAGATCTTTTCGAACATCGTTTTGGGGGCCATCTCTTCTCCTTTGGTTGTGAGTGGTTGGGAGGTCAGCGTATCTCCACGCTGGACGCGCCCGCGTCGATTTCCAGGTAGATCTTGTTCACCGCGCTGTCGAAGTTGGTGGACACGTACACGCCTCCCGCCTTGGGGAAGCGGTTTTCGTCGACGGACAGGCCACTGAGTCCCAGGTCGGCGTCGATTCTCGCGCCGACAAGCTCAGGGATTACGACGTCTATGTTTGCGGCGCCCACGTCTATTTCGATGTTGACGTGTCCCGCGTCCCTCGGCGCCAGGATTTCGATGTCCGCCGCGCCGCCGCTGATCGAGACGTTGCTTGCGTTCAATCTGGTCAGGTCCAGGGTCAGGTCCGACGCGGCTGTGTACAGGTCAATGGAGATACTGGGGGCCGGCGACAGCCGGACGTCCCAGCGGCGGTCGCCATTGCCGAAGAAGTCGAAGGTGAAGCCACCCGTCGAGAGCTCGATCTCCGCGTGGTCTTCGGAGCGCGTCACTGAAGTTCGCACCTCCGAACCGCCAAAGTTTCTCAGTTCTCCCTCGACCAGGTTGGCCGAGTTCGCGGACAGGGAGCCAACAGAGAGCGTGCCCGCACCGAGATCGATGATTACGTCAACTGTCTCGACTCCGTCAAGAGGTTCTTCCAGTATGGCAACCGATTCCGCGCCGCTGAGAACCTCATTTGGTAGGGCGATTCCAATACCCACCGCCGCTATCAAGACGAGCGCTATGAGTGTTCCCGCCAGCCAGGGCATTCGATTGCCAAAGGCGATGTTTATGCCGAGCACTATGATGAGCACGGGCCAGAATCGCCAAATAGTCGACCAGGCCTCCCATTGCACGACCCCGGTCGTCTGGAGCAGCAGCAGCACCCCCAGCGCTATGATAAGCGTGGGGAAGAGCGGGAAGCCTCGACGCCGGCTATCGTCAGCCATTCTCTCTTCTGGTCAGGCGTCCGGCCAAGAGTGCCACGCCCGCGGCGATGAGGAGCAAGGGCCAGAAGACGTCCCACCTCCACCAGTACAGGACGCCAAGGCTGTTCAACAGTAACAGGGTGCCAATGGCAATCAGGGCAAGGCCGAGCAGGCTGAGCCGTCCCGTCCTTCGTCTTAACACTGTGCGCGTGCGTTCGCTGCTCTCAGTATCACGCATTTGAGAGCTCTCCTCCGCCGTGGAGTCGAATGTCTGCCTGGGTATGATAATCGCAAGGATAACATATGCGAGCAGGCCCAAGCCTGCCGATGCCAGGGCTACCAAGACCCAGGCCACTCGAACGAGTGTGGGGTCGGCGCCGAAGTACTCGGCCATGCCGCCGGCGACGCCGAACAGCATGGAATCGGTCGTACTCTTGTAGAGCCTGTTAGGTTGGACGTTCATGGGGGCACTCTCAGCGATTAGTCGTCTGTATTCAGGCTGCCCATCAACACCAGGCCGCCGATGACCAGCTCGGGCGCGCCGACGCGGTTCTCGCGGGGACGGTGGTGAGGATCGTGGCCCGGAGGATGGTGACGTTCATCCAAAAGGGCGATGACAAGTGGGGACTGGCGCATTGGGCAATTGCCGTCGTCACTGCGATGGGGGCGCCCCCATCGCAGTGAGCGTGTGGGCGCCCCGCTTGGCCTATCCCGCTCTACGAGGTGGGCACGTCGAAGGTCGGGCGCGTGTCCTGCGTGGCCAGCAGCCTGTTGAGGGCGTTCATGTACGCCTTGGCGCTCGCCACGATGATGTCGGTGTCCGAGCCGCGCCCCACGTAGGTCCTGTCGTCCTTTTCGATGCGTATGGTCACGTCGCCGAGCGCGTCGATCCCCTCCGTCACGGAGTCCACCCTGTACTCAATCAGCTTGTTGGGCACGTGCACCAGGCGGTTGATCGCCTTGTACACGGCGTCCACGGGGCCGGTGCCGGTCGCGGCGTCCGTCACCTCACGGTCGTCCGGATCCCTCAGCGTAACCGTTGCGGTGGGCACCTCGTGATTGCCGCACGACACCTGTATGTGCTCCAGCGTGAACACGGATGGAATGTCGGAAATGCGGCGCTGGCTTGACATGAGCGCGATCAGGTCGGCGTTTGTGACCTCGGGCTTGCGGTCGGCCAGGTTCTTGAACGCCTCGAACGCCTCGTTCAGATCATCCTGCTCCAGGTTGTAGCCCAGCTCGCCCAGTCGCGCCCTCAGCCCGGCTCTTCCGCTGAGCTTGCCGAGGACCAGCTCGTTGCTGGGCCAGCCGATGGACTGGGGGTCCATGATCTCGAACGTGGTGCGTTCCTTCAGCACGCCGTCCTGGTGGATGCCGGAGGCGTGGCGGAAGGCGTTGGCGCCGACAACGGCCTTGTTGGGCTGCACCATGAAGCCGGTTATGTCGCTGACCAGCTTGCTGGTGCGGTATATCTGGCGTGTGTCGATTCCGGTCTCGACGCCGTAGTGGTCTTTGCGGGTCTCAAGGGCCATGATGACCTCTTCGAGCGCGGCGTTGCCGGCCCGCTCGCCCAGGCCATTGATGCAGCCCTCGACCTGGCGCGCGCCCTCGGCCACGGCGGCCAGGCTGTTGCCCGACGCCTGCCCCAGGTCGTTGTGGCAGTGCACGCTCAGCACCGCCTTGTCGATGTTGGGCACGTTCTCCTTGATCATCCGTATGCGCTCGCGGAACTCCCACGGCATAATGTAGCCGACGGTGTCGGGTATGTTGATGGTCGTCGCGCCCGCGTCAATGGCGGCCTCCAGCATCTTGTACAGGTACTCGATGTCCGTGCGTGTGGCGTCCATCGGGGAGAACTCCACGTCATCGCAGTAGCTCTTGGCGCGCTCCACCGAGGCAATGGCCATCTCCATGACCTCTTCAGGGTTGCGGCGCAGCTGGTGCATTATCTGCACGTCGGAGCTTGAGATGAAGACGTGTATCCGCGGACGCTCGGCGTCCTTGATGGCTCCCCAGGCGGCGTCGACGTCCGACAGCACGCAGCGGGCGAGCGAGGCGATGACGGGCCTGCGTACCTCGCGGGCGATGGTCTGCACCGCCTCGAAGTCGCCGGGGGAGCTGGCGGCGAAGCCGGCCTCGATCACGTCCACGCCCAGCCTGTCGAGCTGTTTAGCAATCTCCAGCTTCTCCTGCGTGGTCAGTCCGATTCCGGCGGACTGTTCGCCGTCTCTCAGCGTGGTATCAAAAATAATTACTCGGTCTTCCGACATTTATGTCTCCTGTGCGGGTCTGATTTACGAAGGTCGGCTTCGGGTGTGCGGGGGGATGCCTATCGAAGGGCAACGCAGTCCGCCGAACCGAGCCTCGCCAGGACCCGGCCAAAGCGGCGAACTACGTGTGGTGTCTCCTTGGGGTTCATGCTGTCATCTCCGAAGCTCATAATAGAGTTGGCAACGCGGTCTGAGTGTCGCGCTACGCCTTGAGTATGAGTGTGACGATTAAACCAATCAACGAAGGGGCCAATATCCCAATCAGTGTTGCCAGCATCCAAAGAAAGTAGGTGCGCATCTTGCTGTCTAGATCGCGGATGGCGGTCCGAATGTCTCTAACCTCAGCCTTGACGTCTCCTACTTCACGCACGAGATAGTCGACTGTGGCTTCCAGTCTTGCCAGCCTTTCACCTTCTGGAACTTCCTGAACTGTGGTCACTATTTATTCTCCAAGTCAGCGAAGAAGTCCTCGTCCACATCGTGCCTAACGACGGGAATGGCCTTTACGCCCAGACCAAGCCGTATCATTTCTTCCACTAGATCGTCGCCGTCAATCAGCGTAATTGGCGCCTTCCTCTCTTGGACCCAGCCCTTTGCCGCCGGGGTGTAGCTTGACGTGGTGACGAGCACTCCTCTGTCGAATCTGCCAGTCATACTGCCCGATAACCTTTGTACTGGCTCGATACCCACACTGTTCGAGGCTGCGTATCGCTTCGCTTGAAACGCGACCTTCACACTAATGAAGGGTATCTCGCAATGTCCGTCGATTCCGCCGTCGTTGGTACGGCCCGTTACCGTTACGTCGCCGAGACCTTTGGCCCTGAAGTACTCGCCTACCAGCGCCTCGAAATCGCTAGGCGCGAGGTTCATTATGCGCTCGCGCAATTTTCCTGAGACGTCGCCTTCCGAGTCGTCAACTGGCACTGGGTCAGAGCCGGGCGATGGGGGTTCTCCAGTAGGTTTTTCTCCACTTGCAAACTTCTGACGAAGGATAGCTAGTGGTTCCCCTCTCGCAGTAACATTGTCCCAGCCATTACTGTTACGGCGCTTCACGTCCTTTGCCCACGCAAAAGGACTGCGAAACCCGCTTCCACTGTCATCCTTAATGGAGCCATCAGCCTGTAGATGTGCCTTGCGAGTCCCCCCAATATGCCTGGGTGGCACACATGTCAACTCCTCGCCGACACCCAGAAATCCTGCATCAATCAGGTCCTTCAGAGTTGTACTGGATCTGGGCATTGTTCAAACGCCTCCCAGGCGGCTGTCCTAGTCCGCATTAGAGACCGCACCTGTCTTACCTTGCAGTCCGTCATCTCCCCCTTCAACAAGATGATAGCCACCCTGCGCCCGCAATTCTGCGAGCGTCTTTGTCGTATTCGCTTTGATGGCCCGCTTGCGCTCAGGGCTGAAGTCCTTGACCAGTTCGCTGAATTTATGGTGACCGGACACTAGAACAAGCCTTTCCAGTCGCCCCCGCCCTAATCCGCGTCCTTCAGGAAGCTCATCATGCCGCGCAGGTCCTCGCCTACCCGTTCGATCTCGTGCTCGGCGTTTTCGCGGCGCAGTCGGTCGAAGCGCGGGCGCCCTTCGTCGTTTTCGGCGATCCACTCGCGGGCGAAGCTGCCGTCCTGGATGCGGGCCAGCACCTCTCGCATGTTGTCCTTCACGCGCTCGTCGACCACCACCGGGCCGCGTGTGTAGTCGCCGTACTCGGCGGTGTCGCTCACCGAGTAGCGCATGTAGCCCATGCCACCCTGGTAGAGCAGGTCCACAATGAGCTTGAGCTCGTGCATGCACTCGAAGTACGCCGACTCCGGTTGGTAGCCCGCCTCGACCAGCGTCTCGTACGCCGCCTTGACGAGCGCTGTGACTCCGCCGCACAGCACGGCCTGTTCGCCGAACAGGTCGGTCTCGGTCTCCTCCTTGAACGTCGTGTCCAGCACGCCGGCGCGCGTGCAGCCTACACCGCGGGCGTAGGCCAGGCTAATGCCGTGGGCATTGCCGGTGGCGTCCTGGTGCACGGCGAGAAGGCCTGGCACGCCGGAGCCCCTGGTGAACACCTCTCTCATGCGGTGGCCCGGCGCCTTGGGCGCGACCATGGAAACGTCCACGTTGTCGGCGGGATTGATGGTGTCGTAATGAATGTTGAAGCCGTGGGCGAACATCAGTGTCTGCCCCGGCAGCAGGTGCGGCGCGACGGACTCCCGGTACACCTCCGCTTGCAGGTGGTCGGGAATCAGCATCATCACGATGTCGGACTCGCGGGCCACGTCGGCGACCAGCCCGACCTCCAGGCCGGCCTCCTCCGCCTTGGCCTTGCTGCGGCTGCCCTCGTACAGGCCCACCTTCACGGTCAGCCCGCTGTCATGCAGGTTCAGCGCGTGGGCGTGTCCCTGGCTGCCGTATCCGATTATGCCGATCGTCTTGTCATCGAGCAGTGACATGTCGGCGTCATTCTCGTAGTACATCTTTACCATAGTGCGGTCTCCAGTAGTCAGTATTCAGTGGTCAGTAGTTTGCCTTCATGGGTCGGTTGTGAGCGCGCTGCGTGTTCGACTTCGCGGTTCGCAGCCCTCGGCGATGTTGGCGGGCACCGACGCAGCGGCTCGCCTGAGTTGGCCCGTCAGCCCATACATCTCCTGCCGTGGGAATGTTCCGGTTATGCTATAGATGGCCATCGTAAGGCGGTGACTCTTCTCCCAGACCTTCAGGTTCCTGAAATCCTGCAAGACCACTCCCAAATGCAAACACTGACCAACTGACTAGCTGACCAACTCTCGCTACACGCTGCCTGTTTCCAGCGGCCCGCGCACCCTTCCCTGGCTCGTGGCCCGCGACGCGGCCGCGTTCATGCCGCGGCTCAGCGCAATTTTGCCGGTGCGCATCACCTCCAGGACGCCGAAGGCGCCCAGCAGGTGTTGCAGGGAGTTTATCTTGTCCTCGTCGCCGGTGACCTCGATTATGAGCGAGTCGGGCGCCAGGTCCACTATATTCGCGCGGAAGATGTCCGCTATCTGCATAATCTCCCCGCGCGTCTGGAAGTTCGAGCGCACCCTTATCAGGCCGAGTTCCCTGGTCACCGTGTTCTCGTTGGACATGTCGGTGACCTTCACGACGTCTATGAGCTTGTGAAGGTGCTTGGTGACCTGCTCGACCACGGCTTGGTCGCCCTCGACGACAAAGGTCATGCGGGAGAGGTCGGGCAGCTCGCTCTGCCCCACCGCCAGGCTGGAGATGTTGAAGCCGCGCCGCCGGAACATGCTCGACACGCGGTTGAGCACGCCAGGCCTGTCGTTGACCAGCGCGGTGATGGTGTGTCTGCTCAGGGAATCGGTCATCGTCATCTGTTCACCCTCTGGAGCGTGGGCTCTTCCATCAGCTGTTCGATGGTGGTGCCCGCTGGAATCATGGGGTACACGTTGTCCTCTTGCTCGACGACGAAGTCGACCACGGCGGGGCCGTCGTAGCTCATAGCCTCCTCGATAGCCGGTCTCACCTGGAGCTTGTCGGTCACCCTCAAGCCCAGCATTCCGAAGGCTTCGGCCAGTTTCACGAAGTCCGGATTGTGGGTGTACTTGGTTGCGACGTAGCTCTTGTCGTAGAAGAGCTGCTGCCACTGCCGCACCATGCCCAGGCAGTTGTTGTTCATGATGGCGAACTTCACGGGTATGCGGTTTTCGACCAGGGTGGCGAGCTCGGCCATGGTCATCTGGAAGCCGCCGTCGCCCGCGATGGACCACACCACCTTGTCGGGGCGGCCCACCTGGGCGCCCATCGCGCCGGGCACCTCGTAGCCCATCGCGCCCGATCCGCAGGACGAGATGAGCGAGCTGCGTTGCTTGAACGGGTAGTGCTGCGCGGCCCACATCTGGTGTTGGCCCACGCCGGTCACGATCAGCGCGTCGCCGTCCGTCGCCTCCGCGATCTGCTGGATGATGTACCGGATCTGCAGCGCCTGGGCGTCGTTCGGGTCGACGAGCGGATGCTCGCGCTTCAACTGGTCGATTCGGCCCAGCCAGTCGAGGTGCGAGCCCTGCTCCACTTGCCGGCTCAGGGCCGCGAGAGTGAGTTTGAGGTCGCCCACTATCGGCAGGTCGGCGGGCACGTTCTTGCCTATCTCGGATGGGTCTATGTCGACGTGTATCTTTTTGGAATTGAGGGCGAACAGCGCGGGATTGCCCGTGATGCGGTCGTCGAAACGCATGCCCAGGGCAATCAGCAGGTCGGCCTCTTCTATGGCGAGGCTCGCATAGGCCATGCCGTGCATTCCGGGCCAGCCGGCGTAGAGCACGTGGCTGGTGGGAAAGCAGCTTACGCCCATGAGCGTGGTGATCACGGGGGTCTGCGTCTTTTCGGCGAACTCGCGCAGTTCGTCGTAGGCGTGCGCCAGAATCACGCCGTGGCCGGCGATGATGACGGGCCGCTTGGCCTCTTTGATGAGCTTGGCGGCCCTTCTGACCTGCCCCGTGTGGGGCGCGAGGTTGGGCTTGTAGCTGATCATCTCGGGTGTGTCGGGGTAGACGAACTCGGCCTCTTCGGTGAAGACATCCTTTGGGATGTCGACGAGCACCGGTCCGGGCCGGCCGGTGGAGGCAATGTGGAAGGCCTCGCGGATGACCGAGGGGATCTCTGCGGCGCTCATCACGAGGTAATTGTGCTTGGTTATGGGCAGGGTAATGCCGGTGATGTCGGTTTCCTGAAAGGCATCGCTACCGATGGCGGCGCGGCCCACCTGGCCGGTGATGGCGACCATCGGGATGGAGTCCATCTGTGCGGTGGCGATGCCGGTCACGAGGTTGGTGGCGCCGGGGCCGGACGTGGCCCAGCACACGCCGGGGCGTCCGGTGGCGCGGGCGTATCCGTCGGCGGCGTGCGCGGCGCCCTGCTCGTGGCGCACCAGTATGTGGCGCAGGCCAGGGAACTCGGGTAGTGTTTGGTAAAGGGGAAGAATGGCTCCGCCGGGGAGGCCGAAGATCACGTCCACGCCCTCTCGCAGCAAGCTTTCGCAAACCATCTGTCCGCCGTTCATCTTCATAGGAAAGCAAACCTCCGTGGGCTCTTTTGGTAGTACCGTTTCGCCAAAAAAAAACCGCCCCTACGCAAAGGGACGGGACGTGAGTCTCGTGGTACCACCCAATTTACCCCTGCGGGCGCAATCTGACGGACACGCTGCGCGGGGCCACTTGTGGGCTGTATAACGGCGGCCAACCGCCCGACCCTGAACGGAGAGGAGGGAGCTAAATTACCAAGCGCGCAGAGGGCGTGATGAAAACGCCAAAACTCTGCAACGTCGAAACTCCTCTGCGCTTCAGGCCGGGTGCTCCGGGGCGAGTTCTCGGAGGTCCTGGCGCCGGCTTCCACCGCCGCCGACTCTCTGGGGCCGGTATCTCCGGTACTGCTCCCCTTCTCAGCATCTGGCTATATTTCAGCTAGGACGCGAATGGTATCAAACGGGGTAGTTTTTGTCAAATTGCGCCGCAGGTAACAGTTCGGATCGCCGCGATGACGAGGCCGGGCCCGCCCGCATCGCCGGCAAACTGGCTCTCCGAAGTATCGCATTTGGACAAGATTCGGTCTAAAATAATAGCCCGTCAGTTTCGACTCGCTTTCGGAGTCCCCGTTCAAAGCAAGGAGTTGCCCTCGAAGCGTCCGGGTTTGGGACGGCCGTGCTCGAATCGTCGCGCGCCGCGACGCGCCCTAACAGTTTCGGTTTCTGCCTTGGCCGTCCCCGACGGCCCCGACAGCCCGGTTGCAGGTAGAATTGACAGGCCCAACTCAAGAACTCCAGGACTCCGGCGCTCCCACCCGTCTGGCCGCGTCCCGTGTCGAGCCATCCCCGTCGCCGGGAGACACCCCGGCCGTGGCGGCGCCGGCGCACGCCGAGGCGATGCCCGCCCAACCGACGGATGGCGCTCCCGTGTTGCGCCCGACTCGCGGCGTCGGCTCCACGCTGCGCTCCATCCGCGCCTCCGGCTCCCGCATTCGGCGCCCGCACGTTCCGCGCATACGTCCGTCCAGCATCCGCGCTCGAGTACACACCTTCGACTCGTTCAGGTACCGGAACTACCGGCTCATGTGGGGGGCGACGGCCTTCTCCAGCGGCGCATTCTGGTTGCAGCAGGTGATCATCGGGTGGCTGACATACGAGCTTACCGAGTCGGCGTTTCTCACCACCGTGGCCATGGGTCTGGACGCGCTGCCCATACTGATAGTCGGCCCGGTGGGCGGGCTGTTGGCCGATTCGTGGGACAGGCGCAAGCTGCTGGCGGGGATGCTGGCCTACCAGTGCTTAGCCACGGCGATCTTCGGCGCGGCGGTGATGCTCGGGCACCTGGAAACGTGGCACATATTCGCCTACATCCTCGCGATGGGGTTCGCGTTCGTCATCCTGGATCCGACGCGCATGACCATCATCGCGAGCTCGGTGCCGAGCAGCAGAATCGTGAACGCCTTCGCGCTGAACTCGCTCGGCTTCAGTGTGATGCGGCTGGCCGCGCCGGCGGTGGGTGGCGGCGTGCTGGCGCTCTGGGGCGCCTGGCCGGCGCTGATGCTGGAGGCGGCCCTGCACATGGTGGCGGTCGGGTTCGCGCTTGGGTTGAGGCTCCCCCGCATGGAACAGTCGCCGCTGCGGTTCAAGTCCGGGTTCTCGCGCATAGCCGAGGGCGCGCGGTACGTGAAGGGCGAGCCGGTGATTCTGGGCATAGCCCTGATGGGCGTGCTCATGCCGCTGCTGGGGTTCACGTTCGTCAACGGGCTGATGCCTGTCTACGCGGCCGAGGTGTTCTTCGTGGACTCCGTGGGCCTGGGCCTGCTGATGGCGTCGGTCGGGGCGGGCTCGACGCTGGGAACGCTGGTGCTGGCGTCTTTCAGCACCATAGGCAGCCGTGGGCGGCTGATGGTGCTGTCGGTGTTCCTGACCGGTGTCACGATGATGATGTTTTCTCGGATGCCGACCATGCACACGGCCTTTCCGCTGCTGATGCTCGTCAGCGCGTCGACGATGCTGTTCTTATCCATGGCGAGCGCGACGATCCAGAGCATCGCGCCGGAGGCGTTCAGGGGCAGGGTGGCGTCGCTATACGCGCTAACGTTCGGGTCGCTGCCGGTGGGCAGCCTGCTGGCGGGGGTGCTGGCGCAGGAGCTGGGCGCGCCCATGGCGACGCTGCTGGCGGGGGCGTTCATGCTGGTGGCGCTGCTGGTGCTGTCGCTGATGTTCCGGTCGCTGTGGCGGCTGCGGTAGGGGGCTTGCCCCGCAATCGGTTAGCTTTGACCGTATGTCTCTAATCCCTCGGAGAGCGGCGCCCAGTGCGGATGTGGTAAGCGGTGACGTGCTTCAAGAAACTTTCGCTCTTTGAGCGTATGAGCGTATGCACTCTGAAGCCGCTGCGAGCAGGTCATATGCCTCCACCGCCACACCCTCAGATACCAGGCGGGCTGCTTCGTGAACTCTGAACGGAACTCGAAGGCGATGTAAGACATTGCCCAGGACTAGCACGTCATCGCGGAACTCTTCATCGGATCGTGCAAATGGAATCACGTGGTAGGTAACCATTGAAGTGACGGGTGCGGGATTGAACCAGCGTTTGGGGAATACACTTGTGACATGATCCCTGATGGGCTTTGCCTTCCAATCGCGACCGGTAGCGACTTGGGCGGCGATGAAGAGGAATCCTGGTAGGCCATCACGTTGTTCTCGCCAAGCGAAGATGTCTATCTGGTCGTCTTTGGGGCTTGATGGCGCAGAGGCATCAGCTTTAACTCTCCCGTCCTTTAGTGACGTCCAGATTTCGGAGAGTTTCGTCAGGAATCCACTTCCGTCGGGTCGTGGAAAACCAAATGACCATGCAGGGCCACCGACTTCTGCTGCGATCGCTGCGGTCGCCAAGTATTGAAAGTATCTGCGTAGGGCGTCTGTTTCCTCTGATGTAGGATGCAAATCGCGATCCACCAACAAGGGAGACACTGATCTCAGATTGGATAGGACTAGCGACACTAGGTACGCGGTGTGCCCAAGGTGGCGCTCTTCGCCAGTGAAGCTAATGACGCTTCCGTCGTCGTCAATGTCAAATGGATAAGAGCCAGCAAGAACTCGTTCCCGAGACGACATATGGGCAACTGCTCCCCATGCGATTTCCTCGCGGTTTTTAATCTCAGTATCAACGTCAGGATATTCTTCCTCAGCTGCCAACTCCAACGCATCGACAATGTCCTGACTGAGACACTGACCGCTCTCAGATAAGAGCGCCTTTAGTTCCAAGAAGTCAGCCGCTAGATCCATGTCGGCCGACGAGGCGTCGTGAAGCTGATCGGCCGGCAGGTAAAGGGCAGGGCTCATGCTTCGGCTATCCGTGCTCCCTTCACTTTCTCGTTCATCCGGGTACGCATTGCCCGGGAAGTCTCGAAAATGTCCTCCGCTACTCCTACCAGGGCGCTCTCTTGCCCGTCGAATCCACGTAGGTTGTTCGAAGCCTCACGCACTTCACTTCTTGCCTTGTACAGTGACTGGGAGAATCGTTGATTGGCCGGAGAGGTGCTCATATGGGCAGCAGCAAGGGATCTGGACACCCTCAGTTCTGCGAGTCCTTCCTCACTGTCGAGAACCTCTGCTAGAAACCTAATGTCGGGGTTCTGAGACCGAATTACCGGTTCAATTCCTTTGTCTTTCGAGCCGTATAGCCACGTCAAGACTTCGCCTAGACTGCTCAACTTCTGCTGTGAGACGGGATTCGGTGTTGGATCATATCTTGACCACGCCTCGTCCAAACCCAGATAGCGCATATATGGCGCGCGGGAAAGAGCTGTGTACAGATGGGAGAAACTGAACCTCGGAGTTGCTCGGTCAGAGAGCTGGAACACTTCCGAACTCTCCGCCTGATCGAGAACATAGATCGCATTTACCATACGCTTAATCGTGTCGTGCTTGTCCCCAATCTGTGCCGCAATGACTTCTAGGGTGACCTCCCCATCTCGGTACCACGTTGCGGCAAACCGCGCTTTCGCATACGATTCCCACTTTGCAGCGCCGTTAATGTGCTTGAAACCGATGAATGCTCGCGCATCCGTACGACTTGCTACCCGATAGACTGAAACCTCACGGATGGTACTTCTGTTTTTTTCGTCGAAGACGGGAACGGTAACTGTGGCCTTTGCCCGCTCAGAAACCTTTTCCGCGAGCCCAGGCTGCTCAAACAGGCGGATCGCTGCCAACCGTCGATTGCCTTCGAGAACGATTAGCTCGGCTCCGCCCTTGAGGACGATGAGCGGTTCTATGTCCATGTAACCGTTTGCCGCAATAGATTGGAGCAATTCGCTCAAGTCTTCAGACCGGTAGAGCTGAGCAACAATGTCAATATCAGTAAGCTTGCCGCTGGAATATACTAGGCGAGGGTTCTCACGGTCCAACGCCAACCACTCCACTGGGACTTTGGCAACTGATCGCAAAGCTGGAAGTTTCATGCTGTCCATTGTAGAGCTCCCTCCATTCGGAAGGTCCGCCACCCAGAGCTCACGCCGTCAAATCGTGCGACGCTACGAGCAGCTCGTACACCACCGCGTGGTGCGTGTTCTTCATCGGGACTTTGGCCAAGTGAAACTCCCGACGGCGCGCCATTTCGATTACGTGAGGGTTCTCGTCGTAGGTCATCATGAAAGCGCCACGGACACGTGCCATCCGGTCGAACAGGTCCTCGTGGTCGATCTCGTTGTACGTGTACAGGCGCCTTCCTGCCCGCTTTCCCTGAGCAGTATAAGGAGGATCTACGAAGAACGCAGCCGCCTTGTTGTCTTTGCAAAGCTCGACTAGGCTCGCACCATCGCCTTGCAAAAACTCGAGCCGGCTCGAATGGCTCCCTATGGCACGGATGCGAGTAGCAAGCGTCTCGGCATACCAGCGGGAGGCAATCCCGTTGTCGTTCTCTCCCCGCTTCATCACCGAAGCGCCTTTGGCCATTATGCCGCCCCGGCTGACCCTGTTCCGCAGCAGCGTGCGGAATGCGGCGTCCATGCCGGACGCCGCAGTGTTTGCGAACGCCGCGCTCACGTTCTCCGGGGTGACGACGAACTCTTCGACCCGTATGGCCAGCTCTTCCGGGTCATCGAGCATGCACTGCCACAGATTGGCCACGTCCGGGTCTCTCTCGCAGAGCACCGCGCGGTCCACGTAGCCTTCCATGACAGCCGTAAGAGACGCGATTCCGCCACCGGCGAACGGTTCGACGAACACCTCTGGACGAAAGGCGAGCCCTTCGAGGAACTTCCGTATTTGGGGAACGAGCCACGTTTTGCCGCCCGGGTAGCGCAGGGGGCTTCGCTGCGGGACCGACGCGACGTTGACAACCCTGTCGGACAGCAGCGGAATGTCTTGCGCGAGGCCCGCAGGGGTGGTTGGTCCGCTAGCCGACGTTTTCCCGTCGAATTGGCCGGCTGTGAACAAGTCCGTTCGCGTAGCCGTCATTGGCGGTACAAGCCCTCTCTGGAATCGTCGGGGTCGCTTCGATCTGTCTCCTCAAGCTCTATTGGAGTGCAACCGTTGGGACCCCGCCTCGTCGCCTTACAGCTTGCGCAGGATCTCGTCGGCCACGTGCTCGCGGCCCAGGGGCACCAGCACGCGGAAGGGCACGCGCTCGCCCCAGGTGGTGATGTCGCCCTCGGGCAGAATCTTGGTGGGGAGTCCGTCGCCCTCGAGAGCGTCTTTCCACATCTCGGCCATCATCAGGTTCGGCACCCGCTTGTACTCGACCCACACGTACCCGCTCCTACTTGCTCATCTGGTTGGCGTCGGTCACGAATATGCTCTGCCTGCTGCGGTAGATGGCGATGACTATCGCCAAGCCGAGCGCGACCTCGGCGGCGGCCACGGTGATGATGAAGATAGCGAACACCTGCCCGGTCAGCAGGAACTGCACAACCTCGTCGGCGGCCTGCGAGGGGTCGTCCGAAAGGCCCGCGGGCGTCACGTAGCGAGACAGCGCAACGGCGGTTATGTTGACCGCGTTGAACATCAGCTCCAAGCACATCAGCACAGTTATGGCGCTGCGCTTGGTTAGCGTCCCGTACAGGCCGATGGCGAAGATGATGGCCGCGACCGCGAGAATGGATTCCAGGCTCAAGCTCTATCTCTTTCTACGTATGAAAATGAACAGCGCCGCGCCGATGACGAATCCCAGCAGCAGGTATGCCAGCACTTCCAAAAGATAGTCCTCAGTCGTCAGTCGTCAGTGTACAGTTGTCGGAGAAACCACTTCTGGCTCCTGATACTGAAAACTGACTGCTGATCACTGACCACCGACTACCGACCACTTACCGCTCCCGCACCAGGGCCAGCGCGCCGATGATGGCGGCCAGCAACAGCACGCCCGCAATCTCGAACGCTAGCACGAAGTCGCGTATCAGCAGGCGGGCTATCCACGGCACGGTGTTCGAGAACACCTCCGCCGTCTTCGCCGACGCCTCCGCGCCCAGCTCGGCAGCCTCCAGCAGCCTCCAGTCCGTCGACACGGCGACGAATATTGCGGCCGCGGCGAACAGCACCGACACGACGGCCGCCGGGATGCGCAGGGTGTTCGACGGGCTGCCCTCCTCGACGTCGCGCGTCATGAGAATCGCGAAGATTATCAGCACCGATATGGCGCCCACGTAGATGAGCACCTGAATCACCGCCAGGAACTCGGCGCGCATGAGTACAAACATGCCCGCCACGCCCATGAAGGTGACTATCAGGAACAGCGCGGCCCTGAACACGTCGCGCAGGTGCACCACAGCGAGCGCCGCCACTATGGTCGAGACGGCTATCGTCCAGAACACGATGTCGACGATGAGCGTGGACTCCACGCCGCCGGGCGTCATCGCTTGGCCCACCTCTCTTCCAGGTCCCGCTCGGTGGGCTGCTCGTGCCGGCCCACCTCGCGCCAGGGGGCGTCCTCCCCCTCCATCGGTTGGTACTGCTTGCCCTCTAGCTGGGGACGGTACCAGGTGCTGGGGCGCTTGGGAGCCTGCTTCAGCTGGTCGACGTCTATCACCAGGTCGCTGCGGCGGTACTGGCTCTCCTCGAAGCCGCTGCCCATGTGCAGCGCGTCGTAGGGGCAGGCCTCGACGCACAGGCCGCAGAACATGCAGCGGCCTATGTCGATGTCGAACACGTCGATAGCGTATTTCTCGCCCTCCTGCATCGCGTCGCCGCTGGGACTGGTGACTATGCGGATGATGCCGAGCGGGCAGTACTTGGCGCAGCTCGCGCAGCCGGTACACCGCTGCTCGTACCAGCTGAACTCTTCACCCCTGAAGCGCGGGTGCTGGGGCAGCCTGTCGGCCACGGACTCCAGCCCCACAAGCGCCTTCAGCGCCCGACCGGGCCGCGTGAACGCGAAGGCGACAACGTTCGTGCCCTCGCGCTTGGCGAGGCCGGGCAGACCGATGCGCCTGTCGGGGTACTGGTGCAGCGTGAACCTGCGGCTCGGGAGCACCAGGTTCTTCAACGTCACCCCGAGGCCCTTGACCATTCCTATTCCGTACATATTGGCGGGCACCCCCATCCTAACCTTCCCCCTCAAGGGGGAAGGGATTCTTAGTCAGCCTCCGCGGCGTACATGTTGGCGAGCATCCCCATCCTGACCTTCCCCTCGAGGGGGAAGGGATTCTTAGTCAGCCTCCGCGGCGTTCATGTTGGCGAGCGGCGACGGGACGGGCTCGGGCCGTCTGAGCCGCCGCTGGCCGAGGACATTCGCGATGACCACTATCGAGACGAGCGTCACCACCCAGTTTATGGCCGCCATCAGCCACATGGCGTCGGTGGAGAGCCGGCCCGTCTCCGGGTCGCGCAGAAGCTGCACCTCCACCGCGATGATGACGATGTTGATCAGGGCCAGCGCGAAGAGGCCCTTCCACGCGAACTCCATTATCTGGTCCACGCGCAGGCGCGGCCAGGTGGCCCTGATCCACAGTAGGCAGAAGACCACGAGGAACACCTTCAGCACGAACCACGCCTGGCCTGGCACCGGGTCGAAGCCGCGCCAGCCTCCCAGGAAGACGGCGGTTATGACGACGGCGGTCACGATGGGGGCCATGAACTCGGCGAGCTGGAGCACGGCGAACTTCATGCCGCTGTACTCGGTGTGGTAGCCGGAGCCGAGCTCGGACTCCGCCTCGATCTGGTCGAACGGCGTGCGGCTCATCTCCGCGCTGGCGGCGGCCACGAAGACCAGGAAGCCCAGCGGCTGCACCAGCAGGAAGGGCACGCTCTGCTCTTTCACGATGTCGTACAGCGACAGCGAGCCGGCGATGAGCGGGATGCCCACCAGCGCGAGCGCCATGGGTATCTCGTAGCTTATCAGCATGGCCACGCCGCGCATGGAGCCGAGCATGGCGTACTTGTTGCGCGACGCCCAGCCCGCCATGAATATGGCGATGGCGTTGATGGACGATATGCCGAGGATGAAGAGCAGCCCGACGTTGAGCTTTCCCAGGAAGGAGTTCTCGCCGAACGGTATGACCGCCACGACGGTGACGGTGCCGACCAGCAGCACGATGGGCGCGACGTTGAATACGGCGCGGTCCGCACCCTCCGGCACGGTATCCTCTTTGAGCGCCAGCTTCAGCACGTCGGCTATCGGTTGGAGCAGCCCGAACGGCCCCCAGCGATTGGGCCCGAGTCGCGACTGGAAGCGGGCGAGGGCACGGCGCTCGAACCAGGTGTTCAGCGCGGTCGCCATCACCATGGCGTTTATGACGATGAACGCCATGGCGACGCCAGCGAGCGCGTAGGCCAGCCATGCCAGCCCATCGCCCGGCAGCAGCGCGCCAAAGAAGCGGTACAGGCTACAGAAGTCGAGTATGCCGCCCGTGGGCAAAGCGCACATCAGCGGTCCACCTCGCCCAGCACGATGTCAATGGAGCCAAAAATCACTATCAGGTCTCCCAACTTCCAGCCGATGGTCATGTCCCTGAGCGCCGACAGGTTGATGAACGACGGGGAGCGCACCTTGCACCTGTAGGGCGAGATGCCCCTGTCGCTCACCAGGTAGAAGCCTAGCTCGCCCTTGGGGCCTTCCACGTTGGCGTAGGCGTCGCCCTCCGGCGGACGGATGAAGAAGGGCACCTGGGCCTTGACCGGCCCGCCGGGTATGCCGGCGACGCACTGCTCGATAATCTTCACGCTCTCGCGCATCTCCTGAATGCGAACGAGGTAACGGTCGAAGGTGTCGCCCACGGCGCCGATGGGCACGTTGAAGTCGAGGCGGTCGTAGATCTCGTATGGGTCGGCCTTGCGCAGGTCCCACTGGACGCCGCTCGCCCTCAGCATGGGGCCGGAGATCGAGCAGTTGATGGCCTTTTCGGCGCTCAGCACACCCACGTTGCGGGTGCGCGCCAGCACTATCTCGTTGCCCGTTATCAGGCCCTCAAGATCGTCGACGTACTGGGGCATGTCCCGCAGGAAGATGGCCAGCGCGTCCCAGAAGTCGGCGGGGGCGTCCTGGAGCACTCCTCCCGGCCGCATGTAGCTCAGGGTTATCCTCGCACCGCACAGCATCTCGAACATGTCCAGTATGCGCTCGCGCTCGCGGAAGCAGTACATGAGCGGCGTTGCGAAGGCGCCCAGGTCGTTGACCAGGAAGCCGGTAGCCATGAGGTGGCTTGCGATTCGCTGAAGCTCGGCGCTGATGACACGCAGGTACATGCCGCGTTCCGGCACCTCGATGCCGGCAAGCTTTTCGACGGCGCGCACGTAGGCCAGGTTGTTGGACATGCTTGCCAGCCAGTCCATTCGATCGGTGAGGGTGACGATCTGGACGTAGGTGCGCGACTCTGCCAGCTTCTCGCTGCCGCGGTGCATGTAGCCGATGACCGGCTCCACGTCCAGCACCACCTCGCCGTCGAAGGTCACGCGCAGCCGGAACACGCCGTGCGTGCTCGGATGCTGAGGCCCCAGGTTGATCGTTACCGGCTCAGTGTGTATCGCCAATTGCGCCTTTCCATTGTCCCCTCTCCCCCGCGCGGGAGAGGGTGAACCCTTACCCATCGTCCCTCAGTCCCTTACCCCGTGCGGGAGGAGGTGAACCATTACCCATCGTCCCTTAGTCCCTTCCCCCTCGCAGGGGGAAGGTTAGGATGGGGGTGACGTGTGCCGGCCCCTCTACACAAAATCCCGGCGCAGCGGGTGACCGGGAAAGCCCTCCCATAGCAGGATACGCTTCATGTTGGGGTGTCCCTCGAACCGCACGCCCAGCAGGTCCCAGATCTCGCGCTCCTGCAGGTCCGCGCCCTGCCACAGCGACACCAGCGACGGCGCCGTGGGCTCGTCCCTGCCGTAGCAACGCGTCTTAAGCGCCACGCTGTGGTTGTGGCGCAGCGAGAGCAGATGGTAGATCAGCTCGAAGTGCTCCACGTAGTCGACGCCGGTGACCGCCGTGAGAAAGGCGAAGTCCAGGTCGGGCGTTTCCTTCAGGAAGCGCGCGGCGTCGACCAGCGAGTCCAGGTTGAGGTGCACGTAACCGTCGTCGAAGCCGGTGGTCGCGCCCGGGTGCTCCTCGTTGATACGGGCGGCGACGGACTGTGGCGAGAGCGCTGTCGTCATGGGTTGTACGCCCTCCTAGCGTCCGCGCCTGATCGACTCGCGCTTGATCTTCTCGTGCAGCCGCATTACGCCGTACAGCAGCGCGTCGGGGCGCGGCGGACAGCCCGGGACGTATACGTCCACCGGCACTATGTGATTCACGCCGGGCACCACGCTGTAGGAGCCGTAGTAGGGGCCGCCGCTGGTGGCGCAGACGCCCATGGATATGACCCACTTGGGGTCGGCCATCTGCTCGTAGACGCGCTGGATAGCGGGGGCCATCTTCCAGGTGACTGTGCCGGCGACGATCATCAGGTCGGCCTGGCGCGGCGTGGGCCTGAAGGCCTCCATCCCGAAGCGCGATATGTCGAAGCGCGACATGGCGCTGGCTATCATCTCGAACGCGCAGCAGGCCAGGCCGAAGGTCAGCGGCCACACGGCGGACTTTCTGCCCCAGTTGATCAGGGCGTCTATCGAGGTTACCGTCAGGTTGCGCTTGAGGTCGTCCGGGACCTCCAGCACGTTGTCGGCTATCGCCTGGGTGTGGGTGGCCATCAGGTTGTTGACGGCCTCGCCCTCTGCCCGGTCCACCTCCCAGGTGGTCGCGTGCAGCGGAATTCGCAGGTCGGGCGCGTATGCCTGTTGATCGTCCATATCTAGCTCCACTGTAGTGAACCCTTGCGCCAGGCGTATATCCAGCCCAGCGCGAGCACGCCGAGGAAGATGAGCATGGCCCAGAGGACGGAAAGGCCGTACTGAATGGAAAGAATGCCGAAGGCGGCAGCCCACGGGAAGAGGAACACGACCTCGACGTCGAAGATCACGAAGTCGAGGGCGATGGCGTAGTAGCGGAAGTTGAACTGGCTCCACCTGCCGGAGAGCGTCTCGAATCCGCACTCGTAGATGCTCTTCTTGACGGGGCTGGGGTTGTGGGGACGGATCTTAATGAGCGAGAGAGCCCAGGACATGAGCAACATCCCCGCGGGAACGGCAACGGCCACCGCAAGGAAGAGGGATATAACCCCATATTGTCTCAAGTAGTCGTCGAGCATCGCCTGGGCAGCAGCTTTCTCACAGAGCTCCGGACGCGCCGGCGAGTGGCGGCGGTGCCCATGAATATAGCATAGGGCAAGGCGGCCTTTCAACCGGCGCACGCCCCCCCCGACCCCGCCGGGCCGCGCCCACGCCTACCTCGGCGCAAGACGAGGGGCCGGTCAGACGACCGGCCCCTCTGATAACGAGCGGGATTCAATCCCGCCCCTGCCGGCGGCGCGCCGCTACTGCCGGGACTGAATGCTCTCGGCCCGTGAGGCTAGTGAGGCGAACTCCGTCACGTCCTCATCGGACGGAATGAGCCGTTGCAACCTGCTCGCCTCGGCGGCGACCCGTTCCAGGCTGCCGTCCTGCGCCCAGTAGCTCTCGCGGAGTATCTCGGCGTACTCGGCGACCACGGCGGACATCTGGAACCTGGGCGACGCCTCGCCGAACTCGAACGCCAGCTCGCTCCGCAGGAACTCGCGGTCAATCTCGCTCACCTCTCCGCTGTCCGGGTCCTCGTAGCGCAGGTACACCGTGCCGAGCACGCCGTCCACGTCGTCGTGCAGCTTCATTTCGTACAGGGCGGTCACGCTGTGGCCCGCGCCGACCTCGCCGGCGTCCACAGTGTCGTCGCGGAAGTCCTCGTCGTCCACGCGGCGGTTCTCGTAGCCGAGCAGCCTGTAGCTCCTGACCACGTCCGGGTTGAAGTCCACCTGCACCTTGGTGTCCTTGGCGATGTTCTGCAGCGTGCCCACCAAGTTCTCGACGAACACCCGCCGCGCCTCGTTGATGGTGTCGACGTAGTAGTAGGAACCGTCACCGTCGTTGGCGAGCTGCTCCATGAGCACGTCGTTGAAGTTGCCCATGCCAAAGCCGACAGTCGTCAGCATAACACCCTCGTCGACGTGCTTCCTGATCTGCTTGAGAATGGAGTCGGGGCCGGTGTTCCCGACGTTGGCCACGCCGTCGGAGAGCAGGATGACGCGTGTCACGCGCCCGGGCCGCACGCGCTCGGCGGCCAGCTCGTAGGCTATCCGCAGGCCGTCCTCGGCGAATGTGGAGCCGCCGGGCGCGAGGCTGTCGATGGCGTTGATGATGGAGCGCTTCTCACCGCCGTCGGTGGGTTCGAGCAAAACGGTGCCGACCGAGCCGTAGATGACGATTCCGACCTCGTCGGTGGGCCGCAGCTCGTCGACGAGCAGCCTGAGCGACCTCTTCACCAGGCCCAGCCTGTCCTCGCGGCCCATGGAGCCTGAGACGTCTATTGCGAACACCAGCGTGGCGTCCTTGCGCGCGTCACTCGCGATCTCCTTGCCCTGCAGGCCGACGCGGACGAGCCAGTGCTTGTCGCCGCCGAACGGCGATGGCGAGCCGTCTACGTGTATGGCGAACGCGCCCTCTTCGGGATGGGCGTAGCCGTGGTCGAAGAAGTTGACGAACTCCTCGACGCGCACCGAGTCTGGGTGGGGCATGTTGCCGTCCTGGACGAATCGTCGCGCGACGGTGTACGACGCCGTGTCCACGTCGATAGCGAATGTAGACAGGTGGTCGTCCTCGGTGTCGATGAACGGGTTGACGCCGTAGTGCTTAAAGAAGGTGAGGTCGTACGCGGCGTCGTTCACGGTGGCCGACCCGCCGATGGTGTTGAAGCCCTCCGGCTGGGCCATTGCAGCGGCGGGTGCTACCGGTTGCACAATTGCCGACACCATCGTGGCCTGGCCTGCGGGCGCCATGGGCGCCGTTGTGGGCGCCGACAGGCCGGACAGCTCCGCCTCGTCGTCCGCGACGGAGCACGCCACCAGCGCGACTGTGAGCGCGGCAATCGCAATCAATCCAACAATTTTGCTAAACATCCATCATGCCTCCTGTCGATGCGGTTGTGTACACGTGCCGCTTCGACTTGGATTCAACCAGGACCCTGAAAGACGTTCGGGTCCTGAGCTTTTCGAGTAATTTGAGCTCCCTTGCTCAATTCTTTCGCCTGGGGGTGGAATTGAGGTCACCTCGACAGGTGAGCCAGCTCCGCTTCAACCAGCTTTACTACAAGATCGTCGAGGTTCTCAACGGAGTACTGCCCGACGCTGTGAGGTGTGCTACCGCCGTAGAGGATGAAGAGAAAGCGTCCCATTGTGTGGACAGCTATCTGCCTGAAAATGTACTCGCCCTGGGCGTCGAGGCCACTGGATGCGATCGGGAATATCTTGATGCCTTGCCGATTGGCCTCGACCATCTCCACCGCATAGTCGTAGTCCTGCGCGTAGTCCAGGTGAGGCGGGGCATCGGCTATGAGAAACACGAGCCGGACCGCGTTCGGCCGCCACTGAGGTTCACCGATCGCCACGTGGAGAGCCTCGTTCAAGGACTCTGGCTCGTCGCCTCCCCCATCGGCCCGCACCTCACGGATCGAGTTCAGGAACTTTTGAACGTCCGGCTCAAAGTGGTAGGTGCGCGTTACGAAGTCATCGCCTCTGTCACGGTAGGCTACCATTCCAAACCGGAGATCAGTGTCAGATGGCAGGTCGCTGATGCGCGACGAGATTGAAAGCAGCGTGGACTTGATCTGGTCTATCTCGTCCGACATGCTGCCGGTGGCGTCCAGCAGGAACAGCAGGTCCAGCGGTACCCTGGCTGAAGGTTCAACTGTTGCGTCCAGAATGACGGTCCAGTCAGAGCCTTCGATCCTGGCGAACTGGTCGGATTTGGTGGCGCCGTCCACGTCCACGCCCACGTGTACAGTGAACGCCTGAGAGCCACCGGACTCTGGCAGGACTCGCGGGAAGAATACGGTCTGTCCGTTGGCGTAGGTACGTCCCTCGAACAGGTCTACTGCTTCTTCGGTAGCGATTCGGACGGTTGCATTGGGCACGGGATAACCATCGGCATCTACGACGGTAATGATGTACCGCTCGGACACGTCGAAGTCGTTGACCTGGGGGCCTTCGTATCCTTCACGGTACTTGATGTACTCCACCCACCTCTGGTTGTCGTCGACTTCTCCCGCCGAGATCGACACCGGTTGGTAGGCCGGACCCGCGGCAGGAGCCTCCGCCTCATCACTGGCGACAGATTCCGAGCTTTCGATCCTCTCGGCCGCGGGAGCTTCGGACATGGCAGCAGGCGCTGCGGTCGCAACCGCGGCGGCCGCGGGAGCCTCGGACATGGCAGCAGGCGCCGCGGCTGCGACCGCCGCGGGCGCGGGGGCCTCGGACACGGTAGCAGGCGCCGCGGGCGCTGCGGGAGCGGGTTGGGCCGGGGCCGGCACGACCTGCTGCGCCACGGGTGCGGCCTGGGCTGCCGGTGCGGGCTGTTGGGGCTGCATTCGCGTCTTCGGCTCCGCCGAGCCGCAGGCGACCAGAGCGCCCACAAGCGTGACTATTCCAATCAGGCCGACAATCTTGCTAAACATCGTGCACACCTCCAATCGATGCGGTTGTGTCCGCGGTCACGGCTGGCGGGAAAGCCCCGCGCCGTCCGCTGACACGTCCAGCGTCGCATCGAATGGTGTACACTCCGAACGTCAGAAGTGTGTCATTCAGTGAGTTTAGCGTACCTGAGATGTAACAGTTGCGGACCTTCGCCGAACTGCTGACGCTTTACATGGAGCGCACCGGAATCGGCGACGCCGAGCTGGCCCGCCGCATCCCGGTCAGCCGCCCTACCCTCATCCGCTGGAGGGAGGGGGTGACCGCACGCCCCCGCCACCGCGAGGACGTGTTGCGCTGCGCCGAGCTGCTGCGTCTGACCCAGCCGGAGACGGACGAGTTTCTGCAGGCCGCGGGGTTCTCGCCAGAGACGGCCCCAGCGCCGGTAGACGCAAGTCCGCCGGACGGCCTCGTAGAGGCGCCGCAACCGGTGTGGGTGGAGGTGCCGACGATGCCGCCGCGCAGGAGGCGGGGCGTCATCGTGGTGGGCGCGGTCGTGGCGCTGGTTGTTGGAACTGTCGCCGCAATCGCCCTTGCGATGAGCCTGCGCGGCGGCACGGACTACCCGGAGGCCGTGGACGGGGAGTCGCTGATTGTCATAGCTCCTTTCGTCAACTACACGGGGGGCCAGCAAGGGTACAACGTGCTGGGCCGCCTACAGCACGAGATTGACAGCGAGGTGAACGCCGCCGGGCTGTCCGGAGTGCGCACCGTCGAGTGGCCCGAGGAGATAGCGTCGGAGCCGAACGCCGAAGCGGCGGGCAGGCGGTCCGACGCCGTTATCGTCATCTGGGGCGAGTACGACAGCGGACGGGTGATGGCGAGGTTCACGATGCCGCGAGTGCGATCCACGCAGCTCGACCGGCAGGTGGTGGACATCGCGTCGTCGCCCTCGGAGCTGCCCGCGACGATCAACGCAGACCTGACCGAGCAGGTGCGGTACGTGGCGCTGCTGACGCTGGGGCAGTTGTACCTGGAACAGGGCGAGTTCGACCTCGCCAAGACGGTGCTGATACACGCCTCGGACCAGAACCCGACGGACCCGGCGGCGCTCGCGAACCTCCGGTACCTGCTCGGCCGCTCCTACCTGGGCGGCAATCTGGCGGACTTCGACGAGGCCGTCTGGCTGTTCACCCAAGTGCTCGCCGTCCGGCCGAGATCGGTGGACGCCCTGAACAGCCGCGCGTTGGCCTACCTGGAGCGCGCCCGCGTCGGGGACGTCGACCGCGCGATCGACGATCTCGCGCAGGCGGCGACCGTCAATCCCGGGCACGCCGCGACCTACGTCAACCTCGCGGCGGCGCACGTGGAGCGCGGGTCGGAGGCCGACCTGGATCGCGCCATCGCCGAGCTGACGGAGGCGCTCGAGATTCGGCCGGGGTACGCCAGCGCGTACGTCAACCGCGCGGGGGCCTACGTCGCGAGGGGCGCCCCCGGAGACCTGGAGCGCGCCTTCGAGGACCTGGAGGAGGTGCAGGACGGCAACCCGGACCTGGCCCCCGCGCACGTCGCCCGCGGCAACGCCCACGTGGCGCGAGGCGCGGAGGGCGATATGGAAAGGGCGTTGGCGGACTACAGCCGCGCGATCGACCTGGCCCCGGATTCCCCGACGGCATACTTCAACAGGGGGCTGGTGTACTCAGAGCGGGGGGAATTAGCGGCGTCGCGATCCGACCTGCGCCGGGCGCAGGCGCTGAGCCCGATCAACGTCATTTTCAACCGGATTCTATGCTGGCAGACGGCCTTGTCGGGAAGTCCTCAGGACGCGCTGCCCCACTGCGAAAGGGCGATTGCGCACGACCCGTCGGACCAGTCGAGGGAAGCAAGGGGTCTGGCCTACGCACGGACGGGCCGCACTGAGAAAGCGATAGCGGACTTGGAGGCGTTCATGGGATGGGTTGACGCGTCGCCTAAGGAAAGCTGCCGGGACACATATCGCGCGAGCCGCGCGGACTGGGTGGCCAAGCTCCGCTCCGGAAGTGACCCGTTCGATCCGGAAACTCTACGAGAGCTCCGCGTGCGCCCGGTGTCGCCCGCGGCAGCGCCGTGCTAGACAGATAGGCCTCGTCTCCCCTTGCCCTGGTGGGAGAGGATTGAGAGCCTGCCCTGAGCTTGCCGAATGGGTGAGGGGGAGGACGAGCCCTTCGTGTCCTCAGTGGGTGATCTACGCGAACCGCGCCAGCACCTCGCGGGCGGCGCCGTAGTCGCGGCGGCCCGCCCTCAGGATGGGCGGAACGAGATAGAACGTCGTCAGGCCGGCGTCCGTGAGATCGTCCACGAGCTGCACCGCGATGTCGGCGCCGGGGCGG
The DNA here is from genome assembly GCA_965262385.1 of Dehalococcoidia bacterium. GTDB lineage: Bacteria > Chloroflexota > Dehalococcoidia > Lucifugimonadales > CATOSD01 > CATOSD01. The sequence continues at coordinate 2,643,490 of CBDHFB010000016.1, forward strand.
CCCGCCGCCAGGTCGTCCGTGACCTGCTGCGGCACTTCGCCCAGCGCCAGGCTGTTGGGCGCCATCACCGGCACGCCGTGGAACACCGGCGCGGTGAGGTCGCCGTACAGCGAGGCGTAGCGTTCCAGGAAGCGAAGCGGCAGCTCGGCGCTGAAAGTCGGCTGCGACACGAAGAACTGCGCGCCGGCCTCCGCCTTGGCGTGCGTGAGTCGCACCTCGCTGTCGATGCCGCGTCCCAGGTCGATTGTCGCTCCGACGCACAGGTCCGTCGGCCCGCGCAACCGCAGCCCGCGGTGGTCTACGCCCTCGTTCATCGCGCCTATCGCCCGAATGAGCCCGGTCGGGGTGAAGTCGTGCACGTCGCGCACCGTCGAAAGCTCGCGGGGTGTGAAGTCGTCGCCGCGCACCACGATCACGTTCTCCAGTCCGAGCAGCTCCGCGCCCAGCAGCAGGCTCTGAATGGCCACGCGGTTCATGTCGCGCGTCGCGATGGTGAAGGCCATGTCCGCGCCTGTCTCGCGCCGAAGCCAGTATGCGGCCGCGACGGAGTTGACGCGCACCGATCTGCCCGGGTTGTACGCCATCGAGAGGAAATCGGCGTCGAGGCCGCGCAGCGGCTCGAGCAGGCCGGGGTCGGCGCCTCTCGGAGGCGACACGTCGCAAATGAAAACCGGCTCGCCGGCGTTTCGGTGGACCTGTTCTACGATCTTCACGATGCGGTCAATTGTACCTCTGAAGGAACGGACAATGCGACAAAAGTAAAGGGGAGCGTGCTGAACACGCTCCCCCTGGGTAAGCTGCGGATTCGATAGTACTCACCTCTTTGGCATTGGTGACTGCGGGTTTACTTCCAGCCCAGGTCTCCGTTTCTGCCGGGCGTAAGCGATACCCGGTGGCCCAGTTCGCAACTGAATCGCTCTTCACGCACTTCCCTGCGCTTGCCGGATAGCGATGACTGCTCCATGTCGCCGCCGCAAAACGGGCAGGTTACCCCGTATACGACTCTGTTTCGCAGCCGGCGCAGTTGAACATATGTGAGTGTTTCCACCAGCGAAGGAAACTCGCCGACATAGCGCAGGATGAAACGGGTGCCAGCGCCGATTATGCTCTTGTGCCCGTTCGCCGTCGCCGTCGCCGTCGCCGGCGGTGTGTAGTAATAGTCCACGTACCCGCACTGCAGGCACTCAGGCTCGTCGTAGGTGATCCTGAGTTGCGCCTCGCACCTCGGGCAGATCATCATGTTTCGTCGCGATGTGACCGGCGCTATGCGTAGTATCGGTTCTGCTTCCGCACCTACCAGGGTCTCGGCTGTGGATGTCGTCAATTGGTTCCGTCCTTTCTTTAGATTTCGGTAAGCCCGCTCCAGAGGTGCCGGGCTTTCCCGATTCAGGGTGGGGCGGCCCTCCCGCTTCGCGGCTGTCGCCGTCGGCGCGCTTTTCGGGGCACCGCGCGCGTTGTAGGGTTGCCTCCATCAGACAATTCCCGTTCTAGGCTTATATTGTCTATAGATATATTTTCGGAAAAGTAAAAGGCAGTCAAGGCAGAATCCATGCAAAGTTGGGACAATCTTATAGGTTATTTGGGTCAATTCTTGACGGATCCTAGCTAGCGCGCTATGCGCCGCCCGAAATCGTCGGATACTTGCCAGAGACGACAACCTTGTGTGGACATCGTGCGGAGTCCTGAGGCGGGGCGGTCCTGGTGCGCTCGCAAAGGCATCGAAACCGCGCCCCCAAGCCCGGGCGGCATGGTGGACCGTGCGCGCCTTGAAAGCGACCCCTGCCGAATCTATCATGGATCTGGCCGGCGAGTGCGCCGGCATGGAGTCGAGAATGGCAATCTATCCAGTAGTCCTGGCGGGCGGTTCGGGCACGCGGCTGTGGCCGCTGTCGAGGTCGCTCCACCCCAAGCAGTTTCTGGCTATTGGGGGCGAACGTTCGCTGCTGCAACAGGCGCTGCTGCGGCTGCGGGGCATCCCACAGGCCGCCGCGCCCGTCATCGTGTGCAACGAGGAGCATCGCTACCTCGTCGCCGAGCACTGCCGCCAGGTCGGCGTCACGCCATCTGCCATCGTGCTGGAGCCCGCTGGACGCAGCACGGCGCCGGCTCTCACCCTCGGCGCGCTGTGCGCCGCCGAGTTGGCTCGGCGCGACGTGTCCACCGGAGCCGGCGACCCCGTCCTGCTCGTCGCTCCCGCCGATCACGTGTTGCGCGGCGTCCGGGCGTTCGAGGACGCGGTGAGCGCAGGCGTAGCTCACGCGAATGCGGGCGGAATCGCCGCGGTCGGCGTCGTTCCAACCGCGCCCAACACAGGCTACGGCTACGTGGAGATGGGCGACGCCGTGAGCCGGACCGCGTACCGTGTAGCGTCTTTCGTCGAAAAGCCCGAAGAGAACGTAGCGCGCGGGCTGGTCGACAGCGGGCGCTTCCTGTGGAACAGCGGCATCTTTCTGTCCCGCGCCTCGGTGTGGCTGGAGCAGATCGGGCGCCACCGCCCTGACATCGCCGAAGCGTGCGCACGCGCATTCGAGCTTGGACGGCAGGACGGTGAGTTCTTCCGGCCGGACGCCGAGGCTTTCGCCGGCTGCCCGGGCGACTTCATCGCCTACGCCATCCTGGAGAAGATAGCGGGACGTACGGGCGACAGGCCCGCGGCGTCCGGTCCGCGCCCCTCGCCCGAAGGCCCCGAGTGCGTGGTGATTCCAATGCAGGCCGGCTGGTCCGACGTGGGAAGCTGGTCGTCGATGTGGGAGGAGGAGGAGCGGGACGCGGCGGGCAACGCCATAAGGGGCAACGTGGTCGCCGAGTCGGTGCACGACTCGCTGCTCATAGGCCGCCAGAGGCTGGTGGCCGCGATAGGGCTGGACAACGTGGTGGTGGTGGACACGGAGGACTGCGTGCTGGTGGCGGACATGGGGCGCTCGGAGGAGGTGCGGGCGGTGGTGGAGCGGCTGAAGTCGGAGGGCCGCTCGGAGGTGTAGGGCTTGGGCGCTACGGCGAGAGCCGGGCGCGCACCCTGTCCACTACGGACCAGTACCAGTCCATGCCGGACAATGCCCTGTCGATAAAGCGCAGGTTGGCGACGTGGTCGGTGAACAGCGGCTCGAACCCGGCTCCGACCAGCCTGCCGGGGTCGCCCCAGGTGTGAACGACGTAGTTCTTGACGTGCGCCGGCACCTGCGCGTGCACTATCCCCGGCCCCTCGCCCACGAGCGCGCCCACCTGGTCCACCATCTCGTTGACCGAAACGGGCCTGCCCTGCCCCACGTTGTAGGTGAGCGTGGATACGTCGGCCAGGTGCGGCTCGGGCGCCGGCAACGACAGCAGAAACAGCACCGCCCGCGCCACCTCCGCCGCGAATATCGTGTCCCGCGTCTGCTCTCCCGGGCTGAACACGCCGTCCTGGCCCCACACCTCGAATGGCACGCCCTCTCTGGCGTGCCAAAGGATCTGCGTGTACAGGTTGCCAAAGTTTCCCTTGTGCTGCTCGGTCACGCCGTACACCGAGAAGAAGCGGCAGATCTGCACCTTCAGGCCGTCGCACAGCGCCTGCTGGATGGCCATCTCCTCCATCATCAGCTTCGTCAGCTCGTACAGCGAGCCCGGCCAGGCCCTCTGCGACTCCACCGAGGGCCGCACCTTGGCGAGGCTGCTGGTGGACGCGAAGATGAGCCGCACGCCTTCGTTCACGCACCACTCCAGCAACGCTTTCCAGCACTCGATCTCCTCCAGAACGTCGTCCAGACCGCTGAAATGGGGCGCGCTGGAGCGGCCGCCCACGAATATGAGAACGTCCGGCGCCGGCGGAGGTGCAGCCACGAATTCGCGGTGGGTCCGGGTGTCGACAAGGTGACGAAGTGGCACGGGCAGATTGGCCGGCTTGCCCAGGGAGAGGTTGTCGTTCACGCACAGGCTCTCAGGAGCCTGTCCCAGCTCGTACAGCTTGGTCAGCACGTGCGAGCCCACCTGGCCGCAGCCGCCCATCACGCAGATCGTCTTGTCGCGCAGGGGCCGCGCGGTCCGCACGAGCGGGTCGGCCGCGCTCTTTTCGACGTACCAGGACTCGAGATCGGCGAGGCCGCCGCTCGAACGCTTCGAATTCGCCATCTAGCAATCACCTGAACCGGCCACGTACCGCCCGAAATCTGCCCAAAGTCTAGGCGACGCCCCCCACCCCCGCAAGGGCTGAACCTGCCAGCGAATATCAGATTGTGGCGGTGCCTACCCGCTGGAACGGACAGAGGAACGTTAGCGCCAGCGCTCGCATCAGAGGGGGTGTCCCAGGCACGCGTTGGTAGTACAATGCAGGCCCGCCGACAGAGGGAGTGTCCCAGGCACGCTTTAGTAGTACAATGCAGGCCCGCCGACAAAGGCGCGGTGCGGCCCATCAAGCCTCAAGGAGTTTCCCCATGGCCCGAGATGCGCTTCCCGAATCCCAGATGCCGACGGTGCCTCCCCGGATTCTGCTCGGGCCCGGCCCAAGCAACGCCAACCCAAGGGTGTTGCAGGCTATGTCGTCCAGTATGATTGGCTACCTGGATCCCGACTTCATGCTGATAATGAACGAGGTGTCGGAGCTGCTGCGGAGGGTGTACCAGACGGAGGAGAGCCTGACGTTCGCCCTTTCGGGCACCGGGTCGTCGGGAATGGAAGCGGGACTGTCGAGCCTTCTCGAGCCTGGCGACACAGTGGTGATGTGCATCTACGGCTTCTTCTGCGAGCGAATGGTGGAGATGGCGACACGTATAGGGGCCAACGTGGTGCCGCTCCGCGCCGAATGGGGCAAGCCTTTCCCGGAGGAGCTGCTGGAGGAGGAGCTGGGCAAGCACGCCAACGTGAAGCTGGTAACCGCGATACACGCCGAGACGTCTACCGGCGTCCGGCAGCCGCTGGAGGGCATATCGGCGCTGGCCAAGGCGCACGACGCGCTGTTCATGGTCGACGCGGTGACGTCACTGGGCGGTAACGAGGTCGCCGTCGACGACTGGGATATCGACTACTGTTACTCGGCAACTCAGAAGTGCCTGGGCTGTCCGCCGGGTCTGTCTCCGGTGGCGGTCAGCCCGAGGGCGCACGACACGGTGAAGAGCAGGGACACCAAGCCGGTGTCCTGGTACCTGGATCTGGCGCTCAATGCCAACTACTGGGGATTCGACCGCGTGTACCACCACACCGCGCCGGTGAGCATGATACTGGCCCTGCGCGAGGGCCTGCGCATCGTGCTGGAAGAGGGGCTGGAGGCGCGTTTCGAGCGCCACCGGCGGAACTCGGACGCCCTGCGCGCCGGTCTGGACGCGCTGGGTATGGAGGCGGTCGTGCCGCGCGAGCACGCGCTGGATCAGATTACGCCGCTGTGGATTCCGGAGGGCGTGGACGATGACACGGTGCGCGGGTTGCTGCTGCGGGAGCACAACATTGAGATGGGCAAAGGTCTGGGCGAGCTCGCGGGCAGGGTGTGGCGTGTGGGGCTGATGGGCGAGTCGAGCAAGGCGGAGTACGTGCTGGCGTTGCTGTCCGCGCTGGAGGACATACTGCCGCGCGTCGGCTACGAGGTGCCGCAGGGCGCGGGCGTGGGCGCGGCGAGCAAGTCGCTGTCCACGGCGTAGCAGCCAACCGCTCGATGCGCCGTTCCCGCGCGAGTTGAAGCCAGCGCGGCGGGCGTGAAAGCCCGGAGCCGCGCCAGCCGCCGCGACACGCGGCCATCGGCGGTTATGCGCTTGCGGTAGCTCCCGTCAGCACGCGGACGCCGTCGCCGACCTTGATCTCGCCGCCTTGGACGACGTATGCCAACATGCCGCGCTGCCGCTCGAGCTCCACACGCAGCCCGGGCCGTATCTCGTCCATGCGTGAGCAGGGCGCGCAGTGGCCGGTGATGCGCACCACCACGTCGCCGCCAAGCGCGACCTTGGTTCCCGCCTCGATGGACGCGAGCGCGACGCCCGAAGTCGTTATGTTCTCCCGCACCTCGCCGTGCGACAGCCCGAAGCGCTCCAGCGTCTCCTCGTCCATCAGCAGCACCTGCCGGGCCGCGCGGACTCCCTCGGAAATGGCGTGGCGATCGCCCTCGATGCCGTGGTTGGCGACGACGTTAGCGCTGTCTACCGTCTGCATAGGTTCTCGGTGCCCCACGCACAGCTGCAGCGAAACGATGGCGCCCTGTTGACTGGAAGTCATGCGAATGCCCTCCCCTGTTTTGTGTTGGCCTAACGTTACACCCAGACAGAGCGCGGGGCAAGGGTTGGGGGGCCGCCCGACTGAGATTTCCTTGCCCGCCGGTAACGGGTCAGTTACCATCGGGGCGTGGCAATAGATGTCAGGGAATACTTAGATGGGCGTGGCCGTAGCCCTTTCGGCCGATGGTACGGTCGTCTTGATCATAGGGCTGCAGACAGGGTGCAGGTCGCCCTTGCACGCATGGGTGACGGCAACCTGTCCAATGTCCGGAGCGTAGGCAGTGGCGTGCTGGAATACCGCATACACTTCGGGCCGGGATACAGGGTCTATTTCGGCAGGGACGGAGACACTCTGATAATCTTGCTCGGCGGTGGGACCAAGGCACGCCAGCACGTTGACATTGAAAGGGCGCGAGAGTTTTGGCGACAGTATAGACGCCGCAGACAGCAGGGGGAGTAAGTGATGCCGCTTACCCGCGACTTTAGAGAGACTGTGCAAGAGCGCGCTCGGCGGGAATCTGAGTTCCGAGAGATTTTGCTCACAAGTGGCGTGCAATGCCTTCTAAATGGGGAGGTCAACGTGGCCAAAGTAGTGCTTCGCGACTACATAGAGACCACGATGGGCTACGAGAAGCTCGGCGCCCTGACCGACACACCGCCCGAGAGCCTTGCCTGCATGTTCGGCAAGAAGGGCACAGCAAGCGCAAGCGACCTGCTCAAGGTCATCAGTTGCATACAACAGCACGAGGGAATCCAACTCGAAGTGAATGTCGTGTCGGCGGAGGCGGAGGAAGAGGTAGAGGCTGCGACAGTGCCCTGAGCGCGGCGCGCCCCAATCCCAACCGAACGTGCTATACTCTGTCCAAAATCGGCGGCGTGGAGCCCCTCTACCGCCATCCTCGCACACGACCATCAAGGAGGTGTACAGCATGGCTACCGCATCGAACGAGCTGACCACCGTGAGGAATATGAACGAGGCGGGCTCGAAGTTCCTGGAGAGCCTCGACGCCCAGCAGCGGGCCAAGGCCACCTACCCCTATCTGGACGGCGAGCGCGTGTTCTGGTACTATCCGCCGCTCAACCGGCACGGCCTTCCCCTTCGCGACATGGATGAGAACCAGCGCGGGCTGGCCTATGCGCTGATGGCCACAGGTTTGACGGACAGGTCTTACGAGCAGGCCAAGCAGATCATCGAGCACGAGTCGGTGTTGGGTCCGCTGGAGAAGGAGGAGGGGCGGATCTCATTCCTTCGAGATCCCGAACTGTACTACTTCACCATCTTCGGCGAGCCGAGCGGCAGCGAGCCGTGGGGCTGGCGCGCCGAGGGACACCACGTCTCGCTGCACTTCAGCATCTGGGGCGACGACATCATCTCGATGACGCCGTTTTTCTTCGGCGCCAATCCGGCCGAGGTGCCCAAAGGGCCCAAGGCCGGGCTGCGCATACTGGGCGCGCGCGAGGACATGGCCTTCGAGTTGATAAACAGCCTGGACGCCGGGCAGAGGTCGAAGACGATCATCTACGATGCGGCGCCCTACGACATTCTCACCTACAACAGCTCCAAGGTGTCGTTGCCCAAGGAGGAGGGGCTGTCGGTCGCGGTGATGTCGGGCACGCAGCGCGAAATGCTGATGGGCCTGGTGACGGAGTACGTCAGCCAGGTGAACGAGGAGCTAGCCGGCCGGAGGCTCACGGCGCTGAGGGAGGGCGGTTTCGACCAGCTCCACTTTGCCTGGGCGGGTCCGCTGGATAAGAGCGAGGCGCACTACTACCGGATACACGGCGGCGAGTTTGTCGTCGAGTTCGACAACAGGCAGAACGGTGCGAACCACATCCACTCAGTCTGGCGAGAGGTTGAGAACGACTTCGCCGGCGACGTGCTGCGCGACCACCTGTTGATGTATCACGTTCTGTAGGGGATGCTCTCGCGCCAGCGGGCGGGTTTGAAACCCGCCCCTGCAGGGGCCTTCATTTAGAGAACCTATCCACCCCCGGTTGTGCCATCGCTGATGGCGGGCCACTGGACGTCGAGTATGCCGGGGGTGGCGCGAACGGCCTGGGTCAGGGTGTGGCGCTCGCTGTCGTCGTGGATCGCGCCTTCCAGGTGGAGCACCCCGAACTGTGCGTTGACCACGACGCGGTCCAGCAGCGACGGTGCGTACCGCGTTATGCGGGAGGCCGCGGCGAGGTTGATCTCCCAGTCGCTGAACAGCCTGTTCTCCACCGCGACGCAGCCGCGCACCGCGCGCGCGGCGCGCTCTATGTCGTAGTTCACCTGGGTCGACCGGGTGTTGCCCTCCAGTCGTATGACGCCCTCCGTTACGTGGACCCGCACCTCGTTGAGGTCGACCTCGGGCACGTCCGGCGAGCCTCGCAGCGCCTCCAGCAGGTCGCCCTCTATCTCCTCGTCCCTGCGATAGGCGACCGGGTGGCGCGGCTCTGAGTCCGCCTGGGCCATGCGAAGGCCGTCGGCGTCGAGCACGTCGGACGCGGTCACCGGCAGCAGCATCGGGCGGGCGCCCCGCTTCCCCGCGATAACGTGCGTCAGCCTGCGTATCTCGCCAACCACACGCAATCCGCGCAGCCGCAGGCGCTCCCCGTTGGGCGTGTGCACCCAAGTGCGCGCGGATAGCGCGACGCTGTCCGGCGGTTCGGTGTCCGCGTTCGGCAGGGCCAGCAGCTCGACAAGTCCCACGCCCAGGCGCAGGCTTTCGGTGTCGCCGCCGACAAGCAGTCCGGACGGCGCGTTGCGTTGCGAGGCCAGCACCAGGCCGCGCCGCACCGTGAAATGGGTTACACGCATTGGCGAGGCCGACACGACTACACCCCGCAGCCGACCGGCCCAGCCGTCGGTAGCCGACACTTTTTGGCCCCATGTAAAGTCCATTTTCCTGCTCCCGCGGGTTCACCCTCCAACCTTGCCTTCCCCCGTCAAGTGGAAAGGGACGCCTTATGCCTCCTCTCCTCTGGTGGGAGAGGATTGAGGTGAGGGGGACCAGACCTCTTCACCCCCATCCCTTCGACAGGCTCAGGGCAGGCACTAACCTTCCCCCATCGAGGGGAAAGGGACTTCTGGACTCCACTAGCTTCGGTCGTCCACCTCGCGGTACTCGCCCTCCACCGTGCCGCCGGGCGGCTCGTCGGACGGCCCCCCCGCTTGGGCGCCGCCTGGCGGCTGCTGGCTGTAGGCGGCCTGTCCCGCGCGCTGAACGGCCTCGTTCAGTTCGTCGAGAGCCGACTTCATCGCGTCGGCGTCCTGCGTCTCGAGCGTGGAGCGCACCGCGGCGATCTTGCCCTCCAGGTCCGACTTCACGTCGTCGGGTATGTTGTCGCCGCTTTCCTTGAGCAGCCGCTCGGCGGCGTAGGCGGTGTTGTCGGCCTGGTTGCGCGTCTCGGCAAGCTCCCGCCTTTGCTGGTCCTCGTCCGCGTGGGTCTCGGCGTCCCTCACCATCTGGTCGATCTCATTCTCGGTGAGGCCGGAGCTCGCGGTAATGGTGATGTGCTGCTCCTTGCCGGTGCCCTGGTCCTTCGCGGACACCTTGAGGATGCCGTTGGCGTCGATGTCGAACGTGACCTCGATCTGGGGCGCTCCCCTGGGCGCGGGCAGGATGCCGTCCAGCATGAAGCGGCCGATGCTCTTGTTCTCGGACGCCATCGGGCGCTCGCCCTGCGACACGTGCACCTCTACGCTGGTCTGGCCGTCGGCCGCGGTGGTGTAGGTCTCGCTCCTCGCTGTGGGTATGGCGGTGTTGCGCGATATGAGCTGAGACACCACGCCGCCGAGCGTCTCGATGCCCAGCGTCAGCGGCGTAACGTCGACGAGCACGATGTCCTTGACGTCGCCCTGCAGCACGCCGGCCTGAATCGCGGCGCCGATGGCCACCACTTCGTCGGGGTTAACGCCCCTGTGCGGCTCCCTGCCGAACAGCTTCTGGGCCGCGTCCTGAACGGTGGGCATACGGGTCATCCCGCCCACGAGAATGACCTCGTCCAGGTCGGACGGTGAGACGCCCGAGTCTGCCATGGCGACCCTGCAAGGCGCGACGGTGCGCTGCACCAGGTCATCCACCATCTGCTCGAGCCTCGAGCGGGTGAGCGTCATCACCAGGTGCTTGGGGCCGGAGGCGTCGGCGGAGATGAATGGCAGGTTTATCTCGGTCTCTACGAGCGTCGACAGCTCGATCTTGGCGCGTTCTGCGGCCTCCCTGAGGCGCTGCAGGGCGGTGCGGTCCTGTTGCAGGTCCACGCCCTCCTCGCGGCGAAACTCCTCGCAGGCCCAGTCGATGATGCGCTGGTCGAAGTCGTCGCCGCCAAGGTGGGTGTCGCCGTTGGTGGCGACCACCTCGAACACGCCGCCGCCGATGCGGAGTATGGTGATGTCGAACGTGCCGCCGCCCAGGTCGTAGAGGGCGATGGTCTCGTCGCCCTTCTTGTCCAGTCCGTAGGCGAGCGCCGCCGCGGTGGGCTCGTTGATGATGCGCAGCACCTCCAGGCCGGCGATGCGGCCGGCGTCCTTGGTGGCGTTGCGCTGGCTGTCGTTGAAGTAGGCGGGGACGGTAATGACCGCCTGGTTGATGGGCTCGCCCAGCTTGTCCTCGGCGTCGCGCTTGAGCTTCTGCAGCACCATTGCCGAGATTTCCGGCGGGGCGTACTTCTTGCCGCCCATCGTGACGTAGACGTCACCGTTGGTGTGCTCGCTAACCTCGAAGGGCACGAGCGTCACGTCGCGATTCACGCTGTCGTCGACGAAGCGGCGGCCCATGAACCGCTTTACGGAGAAGACGGTGTTGCGGGGGTTGGTGACGGCCTGACGCTTGGCCGTCTGGCCCTCGTAGCGCTCGCCGTTTCGGGTGTTGAGGCCGACTACGGACGGCGTGGTTCTGGCGCCTTCGGAGTTTTCGATGACGCGCGGCTCACCCCCTTCGATCACGGCCATGCACGAGTTGGTCGTGCCCAGGTCTATACCCAGTATCTTTGCCATCGAACGTCTCCTATGTGGTAGTTTCGGTTTCGTCTTCGAGTGCCGCTGAAACGGCGACGACCACCTGGGCCGGCCTCAGCAGCCTGTCGTTCAACATGTAGCCATCGCGCACGACGGCGGTTATGGTGCCCTCGGGGTGGTCATCCGTCGGCATGCTCTGAATGGCTTCGTGGACATTCGGGTCGAACTGTTGGCCGGCGGACTCGACCTTGCTGACTCCCTGCAACAGCAGCTTGCGGTCGAAGCCCCGGCGCGCGTTTCGCAGGCCCTCGAGCCACTGTGGAGCCACGGCGTCGTCGGGCACGTAGCCCAGCGCTCGGTCGAAGTCGTCCACCAGTTCCAGCATGTCGATGAGCAGGCTGGAGGTCAAGTTTCGCTTCAGGGTCTCCCGCTCGTCCTCGGCCCGGCGCCTGTAGTTCACGAGGTCCGCCTGCGCCCTGAGCGCCATCGCCCTGAACTGGTCCCGCTCCCGCTCCGTCTCCTCGAGTGTCTCCCGCAGGATGTCGGCGCAGTCGACGGCCGGAGCGGACTCCGCGTCGTCGCGGTGTTCGTCCGGTGTCTGGGGTGGGTTAGTCTCGCTCATTGACTGGGTCCTCCGCTTAGATTGTGTTCTCGGGATCAGACGGGATGCCTGCCGCCTCCGCGGCCCGTTCGCCCGCTACCTTCGCTTGCCCTGGAGCAGGCCGAGCATCTGGTCTACGCTGCTGTCGAGAAAGCTCTTGAGCTCGTCTCCCTCCAGGTCGTGGGCCTGCGCCCGCATGTTGACCAGGCGGTTGAACAGCCTTAGGGCCAGTTCCACGCCGGCCAGGTTCAGGCCCAGCTCGTCGACGAGGTGCTTTATCAGGCGCAGGCGCGCGATGTCTTCCTCCGAGTAGAGGCGCAGCATTCCCCCGGTGCGCGACGGGGACACCAGGCCGATACGCTCGTACTTGCGCAGCGTCTGGGGGTGCATGTTCAGGACGCGGGCCGCGACGCTGATTATGTACACGCCCTGCACCTGGTCGTATTGCTGTCTCCTGTCGTACACCGTTTCCTGCACCTCCGACGATTTTGGCGGCCGGGCTAACCGATTTGCCAGCCGCTCGTTATATATTGCACAACCGCAAATGGTGCGCAAGCCCCGCGGGCTTCGCGAGTCTCTCGGCTGGATGTATTATATCCCTTGACACAGAACGTGTCAACTAGATATAATTCAGCCGTATCAGACAGGCTAACGGGCATCGATTGTCACTCAGTGGCCGCTCCCGACCGGGCCGTCTCGCAAGCAACGGACGCGGGCCAATCGAAGAGAGCGGAATCACGGGTAGGAGGGAGCGAGATGTTGTACTGCAAGGCGTGTCCGAGGTGTAAGGGCGACGTGCACCGCGACAAGGACATCTTTGGCGAGTACCTGAAGTGCCTGCAGTGCGGCCACATGGTCGACCTGGTCAAGGTACACGGGCAGATGACTATGGGCGTCTCGACCGAGCACGACGCGGGCGACAGGGTGAAGGTGGCGTGATGCGGAAAGGGGAACCCCCTAATCCGAACGACGGGGCGTCTCGCGAGAGGCGCCCCGTTTCTTTGCACGGGTCACGGGCAGGCCGCGCCGGACTCAGTAGAGGCTTCTCCAGAACCGCTCTTCCTTCCAGGGATCGCCCTCCATGTGGTAGCCGCGCATCTCCCAGAAGCCGGGTTCGTTCTGGGCCATGAACTCCACGCCGTTCACCCACTTGGCGCTCTTCCAGCCGTAGCGCTTTGGCACCACCAGGCGCAGCGGAGCGCCGTGCTGCGGCGTCAGCGGTTCGCCGTCGTGCTTGTAGGCGAACAGCACGTCATCGTCTGCCGCCACCTCGAGGGGCAGGTTGCTGGAGTAGCCGCCGTAGCAGTGCGTCATCACGAACTTGGCCTCGGGGCTCACTCCCGCAAGCTTCATCACCTCGGCAAATGCGACGCCCTCCCAGGTGTTCTGCAGGCGGCTCCACTGGGTAACGCAGTGGAACTCGGCGTCCAGCACTATCTTGGGCAGGTCGTTGAACTGTTGCCAGTCGAGGGTGATCTCCCGCTGGACCAGTCCGAACACCTTGAACTGCCAGGTATCGACGTCGATGTGCGGCGTAGAGCCGAACGTGAGCACCGGGAACTTGTCGGTCACGAACTGCCCCGGCGGGACGTCAACGTCCTCAAATCTCTGGCGAATGGCCGTCACCCGCCCCAGTTTTCTCAGCATATGAACATCCTCCGCCCGCGTGGCCTACGTGCGATTCGGGTACTCACATTGTACAGCACGCGGGGCGGGTTTTGCATTGCGGTGGGGCGGTGCCGTCCCCGCGCTTACGTCGTCGTTCATTGACCACCCCAACTCGCCTTGCCGTATGGTTGGGACGCATAACAATGGCGTGAAAGCTGCAAATGTGCTACTAATGTGCCACCAGACGGCCAAATCTGGAGTGAGTCGTCAAAACCTGCCACAGTGGAAGCCAGTGTTTCGACAGCATTGTCAGGGCATCCCGGTTTGCTCGACCTGAACGAATTAAGCAACGGCCTTCCCGCCATTACGCCGGCCTTGGGCGGCGCAATGGCCGAGGCGGCTGGCGTCTGCCTGGAGTCGCAAGACCACCGCCATGGCGTACATCTACGCGTTGTTGGACACTTGAGCGCCACACACTCCTTGGACTGGCCGCCCATCGGCGACCAGGAACGCAGAACCTGGGCAGACCTTCAGGAAGCTACAGAGTATGGCGCTACGGCAATCGCCGCGCTGCTCGCCAAGCAAGAACTAGGCTACGCGGTTGTCGAGAGGTCCGCCAAGGGCACTGGGATCGACTACTGGCTGGGATATGATGCGGAAGGGCCGCCCTTTCAGAACAAGGCGAGATTAGAAGTGTCGGGCATTCTTCGGGTTGAAGGTAGTGCCAGAAACGTTGAGACGGCAGTCGCCAGACGGGCAAGGGCCAAACAGAATCAAACGCGGCCCTCAAGCGGGGCGCTTCCGGCTTGCGTAGTCGTGGTAGAATTCGGAAGTCCCGTCGCCGAGGTGCAGATGACATGAGCGACGTCAATGAGTTGCACAACAGGGCCATGGACTTGGCGGAGTTCGCCCAGGTCGCCCGTGTACGGGGCAACGTGCACAGGGAGGCTGACCTGCTTAAGCAGGCGTTGGAACTGGAACGCGACGCCATCCGAGCACTAAAGGACCCAGTCGAGCCGACCTTTTCCGTCCTTCACCGCAGCGCCGGGACGCTGGCGTTGAGATGCGGTGAGTATCGCCTGGCCGAGCAGCTCGCCGCTAATGCCCTTGCCCAGGAGCCTCCTCATGAAATCGCCGAGGAGCTACGTGATCTCGTCGAGCAAGTGCACTTTCAGAGGCACCTGGAGTTGCGAGGAGTCGAGCTAGGTGACGGCGAGTTCCAGATGAGCTTGTCGGGGCAGGGCGTAGGCTACGGCTTGGTTCCCTCTCAGGAACTGGTAGGCAGAATCGAGGATGCAACGAAGCTGTTGGGCAGGATCGTCGAGCGGCAAAAAGAATACCCTTTCAGTGAGCGAGGCGTGCGAGAAAGCACACGAGAAGCCTTCCCGGTGCTCGTATCCGTGCCCAGAGCCGCGAGCTTCGCGGTCACCCTGAAAGTCGGACGCCCAACTGGACAGCTACATTTTCCAACGGAGCTGCAGGTGATCGTCGACGAGTTCATGGACTTGATGGAGCTTGTCGACAAGGCCGACGTTCGAGCGTTGGAAGAGCGCATTCCGGAACCGCCCTACTTGAGGAACTTCTTGGGGCTCGCAAAGAAGATAGCGCCGGACGGCGACCGTGTGCGGCAGGTGGGCTTCACCACTGAGCGAGATGATGAGCCTCGCCGCGTGTCGGTGACCAAGCCGGCCGCGGAGATTCCCGCGCCGCACATTGTCGAGCCGGAAGACGTAGCAGTTGGCGAAGTGCCGGGAAAGCCCGTTGAGTTTCGGGGAACGCTCCGTTTCGCCGACGCGACAGCCGATGATGCCAACGTGATAAAGCTGGTCAACGTCGAAGGGAGAAGCCAAGCAGTGTCGGTTAGGGTTCCCGACGGCATGATGAACGACGTCGTTCGGCCAATGTGGGACTCGAGGGTCTTGGTCAAGGCATTGCGCAAGCGTAGAATCAACGTCTTGACAAGTATAGAGCGTAGCGAGTAGCCTGCCGCAGCACGCTTTGGCCCACCAGGCCTTCCCGTGGCCGCCGAGGAATCTAGCCCGCCTGACCACAGGTACGGGTAGCGACGACGTCGAACCCCCAACGGTCAGGCTTCTAACCCTCCCTTGCCGTTGCCCTCCCACGCTCCCGGCGATCGGCGGCCGCCCCTGCCGCCGTACCGTCCCCCCAACTTGACAGCCCCCGGCGCTCGCATTGAGAATGCATTCACCCCACAGCCCGCACCAGGAGCACCCGCCCAATGCCTACCATGCCCGCCGCTCTGGCTACCGACCTTCAGCGCATCCGCTGCGACCTCGTGCCCGTACCCGACCCGGAGCCGGGCAAGGTGCTGGTCCGAACGCGCCTCGCCTCCATCTGCGGCAGCGACCTCCACATCGTCTACATGGGTTGGAACGCCCACGAGTTCCCGCTGCCGCACGGCTACCCCGGCCACGAGGGCCTGGGCGAGGTCGTGGACGGCGGCGGCACGGACTTCGCTCCCGGCGACCTCGTGCTGACCGCGCCGAACATCTGGAGCTCCCGCACGTTCGCCGGCTACCAGCTCATCGAACCGCACTTTCTGCTCAAACTGCCGCGCGACGTGCCCGAAAAGCACCTGCTAATGGCTCAGCAGCTCGGCACCGTGGTCTTCGGCTGCCGCCGGTTGCCGTCGCTGATAGGCCAGACGGTGGTCGTGGTGGGCCAGGGGTCCGTGGGCCTGTTCCACGACTTCATGCTGCGCAGGCTGGGCGCGCACCGTATCATCGGCATCGAGCCGGTGCCCGAGCGGCTGGCCGCCGGCAGGGCGATGGGACTGGACGAGGCGGTCGACGTTTCGGGCCGCCGCGCGACGGAAGCGGTGATGGACCTGACGGGCGGCGAGGGCGCGGACCTCGTGATCGAGGCGGTGGGCAGCGTTGAGACGCTGAACCAGACGCTACAGCTTGCCAAGCCGCTGGGGCGAATCGCCGTGTTCGGGCTGCCGCCCACCATGGAGCCCGTCCCCTTCGACTGGGACACCTTCTTCCGCAAGCGGCTGGACATGCACACCGTCTTCGGCGCGCAGGATGAGCCCGGTCTGCCCGCGTTCCAGATAGCGGTGGACTACATCGCCAGGGGCGACATCGACATGGCCCCGTTCGTCACGCACACCTTCCCCATAGACCGCGTCCAGGAGGCGTTCGACCTCGCCCACTCCAAGGAAGACGGCGCGCTGAAGGTGTCGCTGACGTTCTAGCCCCTCGCTGCACTGCGTGGGTAGGCTGGGAACGTGATACTGTTATCTGATTCGACCAATGCGAGGAGGGGGTGAGTGGTATCATGGAACTGGCCGCCGGACTTTCCGGAGGATTGTCCGCCCGAGGACGCTGTTCCCGCCAACGGAGTGTACTACCGAATAGTCAAGACCAATACGCCGCAATCGTCGGACTTTGTTTCTGTCTATCACCTACGTAGGGAGCGCGCGATGCGGGAAGTTCGCCGCATGAGAAGAACACTTTGTGACACGATGGGACTCTCGGTTTACGAAGATAGGGACGAGGCAATCAAATGCGCCTTGAAGTATGACAACCTCGGAACCCATATTGCGGCCGTGGAACTGACGCCAGATTCGGGCAAAATCTTGAGGACACGCGGATTGTTTCTTTCCCACCATACTTGGTGGATATCGGATGACTTCGACGCTACAGGGCTGTCTGCAAGCGTCGAAAGTCGGTAGATTGTTTGGTGATTGCACCATGTTGACTCATGTAGAAGGGGTAGAGCTGCCAAGGCCTCCGTGGAGTGGCTTCACGTTTGACAGGATGCTGGATTACTACGACGGCCCGCGCCAGTTTCTGCAAAGAAGTCTGGCAGGGCAGTTGTACCTCGCCTGGTGGAACGACAGCGCAGGCTCCACTGATAGATGGATTTACCTTCCAGTGAGCGAGGCGCGTCTCCAAGACATTCTTACCGGAGTGGTCTCGTGTCTGGACGGGCTGATGAATCCGGAAGATGGTTACTTGTTTGTCGTCGACGAGGACTTCAGCGAAGACCCTCCTATCGTTAGAACGACAATGACGACGCCAGCCGCCATCCCGCCGGACTCGTTGCCCAGTCCGGAAGCTAGGATGGACTTCGGAACTCCGGAGGACATCGGCAATCTCGCAAGTAGCGATAGGGCTCACCTGCTGGACATCAGATTTCACGGCGACATGTCCGTCTCTCAGGGCCGCGTCAGCGCAAAGACGATGAGTGAAGTGCTCGGCGAACTGCAAAGCCTTCTCGATGCTATCGGGCAGGCGCTTAAACAGACCTCTCCCAATATGATGGGGAGAATACCAAACTGTATCATCAAACAGACTCGATTGGATCCTGTGAGCACATACTCAGGCTCTTTTGGCATACGGCTCGAATCCCACGAGCCGGACAGTATGTCCGGCAAGTCGCTCATCAGAAGCAGTCTGGGTAAGCTCTATGACCTGCTCGACCTCGTGGTTCACCCTGAAGCGGCTTTCCCGGTGTCGAGGTTAGGCCCACGTGTGGATAAACGATTTGATTCCTTTCTCTACTCGCTGGCGGCTTTCCCGGGCGACGTCACGCTCATCTGGATAAGGCCCTTCTCTGACAAGCCTCGCAAGGTGACGCTCGACAAGATCCCTTTTCGCGCACGAATGTTGCTCTGACGGGCCGACCTAAGCCGCAGAACTGCCCCCGTCTATCAAACTTCCCGCGTGCTCCGTAGTCGCAGACGGACGTAAGCACCACATGCCAACATACCCCCACATACAGCGCTACCGCGAGGAACTCGCCCGGCTGATCGAGGCCGGCGGCTCGGACAGCGAGCTGAACATCAGGCCCGCGTTCCAGAACTGCCTCGCCTCCTACTGTGCCGCACACAAGGAGAAGCTGACGCTGGTGCCAGAGCTGAGCGTGGGAAGCGTCCGGCCCGACGGCACAGTGAAGGACACGCTGCGTATGACCCGCGGCTACTGGGAGGCCAAGGACACGCGGGACGACCTCGACCGCGAAATCCAGCGCAAGTTCGACTCCGGCTACCCGCGCGACAACATCGTCTTCGAGGACTCGCGCACGGCGGTGCTGGTCCAGAACCGCGAAGAGGCCATGCGGGTGGACATGAACCAGCCCGGCGCGCTTCACAGTCTCATCCGCCGCTTCCTCGACTACGAGCTGCCTCAGATAGAGGAGTTCCGCGGCGCGCAGGCGCAGTTCAAGGCCGACCTGCCCAACGTCATCGCCAACCTGCGCGAGGCGGTGGAGGCGGCTGAGACGGACAACGCCGACTACCAGGCCGCCGCCGTCGGCTTCCTTGAGCTGTGTCGCCGCTCCATCGGCCCGGACGTGTCCGCCGCCGACGTGCGCGAGATGCTGCTACAGCACGTCCTCACCAAGGACGTCTTCCTGCGCGTGTTCGCCGAGGACCAGTTCCACCGCGAGAACAACGTCGCCCGCCAGCTCGACCACCTAGAGCGAACCTTCTTCACCGGCGACGTGCGCCGCCAGGCCATCGACCGCCTGCGCGCCTACTACGGCGCTATCGGGCGGGCGGCGGACGAGATAGCCGACTACGCCGAAAAGCAGGGCTTTCTCAAGGCCGTCTACGAGGATTTCTACAAGGCGTACAACCCCGCCGCCGCCGACAGGCTTGGCGTCGTCTACACCCCCAACGAGGTGGTGGACTTCATCATCCGCGGCGCCGATCACCTGTTGCAGAAGCACTTCGGGCGCACGCTGGCCGACGACAACGTGCAGATACTGGACCCCGCCACCGGCACGGGCACCTTCATCACCAGCCTCATCGACTACCTGCCCGCCGACCGGCTGGAGTACAAGTACCTGAACGAGATACACGCCAACGAGGTGGCGATACTGCCCTACTACATCGCCAACCTCAACATCGAGTACGCCTACAAGGAGAAGACGGGCCGCTACGTGGAGTTTCCGAACCTGGTGTTCGTAGACACGCTGGACAACACCGACTGGCAGGGCGGAGGCGCGGCTAGCGGCTCGGTCGTGCGCCAGGGCGCCTTCAACCTCGGCGGGCTGTCCACAGAGAACTGGATGCGCGTCCAGCTCCAGAACGAGAAGCCCATAAGCGTGATAATCGGCAACCCGCCCTACAACGATAGTGCAGTGCTTTGGGGAGACGGAGGCGCAAATCGCGAATATCCGGAGATCGACCGCCGCATACGCGAAACCTACATCAAAGAGAGCACGGCGCAAAAGACCCACCAGTACGATATGTACAAGCGGTTCATCCGCTGGGCATCCGACCGCCTGAACGATGACGGAATTATCGGTTTCATCACCAACCGGTCTTATCTCGACTCAAGGCAGGATGACGGGTTCAGGAAATTGGCGACAAGAGAGTTCACTGACATTTACGTCCTTGACCTTGGCTCGGACGTGCGGCGGAATCCCAAGATTGCAGGAACAACCCACAACGTTTTTGGCATACAGACCGGTGTTGCTGTAGGATTCTTCGTGAGAGACAAGGCCAAGCTCGGAGATTGTAGAATCCATTACGCTCAGCGCGAGGACGCCGAGCTTGCGACTGGCAAATTGGCCTACCTGCGCAGCGCAGATATTGATCAGGTCGCCTTTGACAGCATAACAGCTGATGCCAAGCACAACTGGCTTAACCAGTCCCAAAATGACTTTGAACGTTTAGTGCCACTAAATGACAGGCAGACGAAGTACGCCAAGGCACCAGACGATGAGCGGGCGGTATTTGGCCTCTTCGCCAACGGGGTAAAGACCAATCGGGACGAATGGGTTTATGACTTTGACATACGCAATCTGCGTGACAAGGCCTTGTACTTTGCGGACATATACAACGAACTCTTGGATGCGAATGACACGTCGTATCCAACCACCATTAAGTGGAGCCGGGACTTGCGCAACGAGTTCCGTCGCGGTCGACGCATAGTTTATACAGAGGTCAGCCGCACTCAGACGCTTTATCGTCCTTTCGTCACAAGGGAACATTTCGCCGAATTCACGATTAACGATGTTCTGACCAAAAACCACCGTGAGATGTTCGGGCCGGACCTGCGGCAGCCCAACAAAACCATCAACCTGTGCGTGAACGGCAAGCAGTTCTACGCCCTGGCCGCCAAAGGTGTTACCGACTTTCACTTCACCGGCGACACCCAATGCCTCCCTCTCTACCGCTACACGCCCGAGGGCGAGCGCGTCTCCAACATCACCGGCTGGGCCCTCCGGCACATCAACGACTACTACCGTAAAGGTTGGGGCAAACACTTTGAAGAACTCGCCGGCGGCGACAGCATCACAGCCGAGGACATCTTCGCCTACACCTACGCCATCCTCCACGACCCCGACTACCGCCACGAATACCGATTCGACCTGCTGCGCGAGTTCCCCAGGATTCCGCTTTTTCGCGACTTCCACGAATGGGTGATAATGGGTCGCGAACTGCTTGACCTGCACATAGGTTTCGAGTCCGCCGAGCCGTTCCCACTCGAACGCCGCGACGTCCTCTTGCGGCACGACGGACCAGCCAAGCCCATCCTGCGCGCCGACAAGCAGAAGGGACTGATTTTCCTGGACGAGCAAACCACCCTCGCCGGCGTGCCGGATGACGCCTGGCGCTACGTGCTAGGCAGCCGCTCCGCCCTCGAATGGGTCCTCGACCAGTACAAGGAGAAGAAGCCGCGCGACCCCACAATCCGCGAGAAGTTCAACACCTACCGCTTCGCCAACCACAAAGAACGCGTCATCGACCTGCTCAGGCGAGTGTGCACCGTCAGCGACAAAACTATGGAGATAGTGGACAGCATGGCCTACTGGTACGATGACCTGCTGGTAGTCTCCTTTGACCGCCAGTCTTTCCATGAGGGCAAGGTGCGGTTGGAAGACCTGTACCTAGATCCTGACGATGAAGATGCCGAGTGGTTGGCTGAGTGGTTGGCGATGCCTGACATTTACGAGCAGGAGAGCTAGGCATCGTGGACAGTCGTGGTCGCTCTCGCTTGCATGTCATTCCGAGCGCAGCCGAGGAATCTAAAGCGGTTGTTCAGCGGGGCTGTGACCACTTCCTCTAAGCGCCCTCTAACAAGGGCCAATTGCCTCAAGTGGTGTCGTTTCCGTGCATGGCTCTTAGATTCCTCGGCTACGCTCGGAATGACATAAGAAAAGTCCTGCGTTGGAATGATATGAGAAGAGTCCTGTGTTGGAATGACACGAGAAAAGCCCCGTTGGAGAGAAAGTCGAAATCGGGGGTTTTCGGACCGTTAAGAGAAATTCCTGCACTCTGAGTAGATGTGATAGATGGAGCAACTCCTCATGACAGAACTGCACGAACTCACCATAGCCCAGGCCTCGGCGCTGATAGCCGACCGCTCGCTCTCGCCCGTGGCGCTGATGGAGGCGCTGCTGGCGCGCGCCGACGCGCTGGAGCCCGCGCTGCGCGTGTGGGTCACGCTCGACCCGGACGCCGCCCTGGAGGACGCGCGCCGTAGCGGACGGCGGCTCGAGCGCGGCGAAAGCCTTGGGCCGCTCCACGGCATCCCTATCGCCCTGAAGGACATCTACAACACCAAGGGCGTGCTCACCACCGCCTGCTCGCCCATCTACGCCGACCACGTGCCCGACCACGACGCCCACTCAGTGGCGCTGCTGCGGCAGGCCGGCGCGGTCATGATGGGCAAGGCCGTCACCACGCAGTTTGCCAGCGGCGACCCCTCTCCCACGCGCAACCCCTGGAACACCGCGCACACCCCCGGCGGCTCCAGCAGCGGCTCGGCGGCGGGCGTGGCGGCGCGCATCTTCCCCGCCGCGATGGGATCACAGACCGGCGGCTCGATCCTGCGCCCCGCGTCCTACAACGGCGTCGTCGGCCTCAAGCCAACCTACGGCCGCGTCAGCAAACACGGCGTGTTCCCGCTCGCCTGGTCCCTGGACACGGTCGGTCCCATCACTCGCAGCGTCGAGGACGCCGCCATCGTGCTGGACGCGCTCGCCGGGCACGACCCCAAGGACCCGTCGTCGTCCGCGCGGCCCGCCGGCAGCTATCGCCGCGCCGCTGTCGAGGACGCGCGACCGCCGCGCGTCGGCTACGTGTCCCAGTTCTTCGAGGCCAACAGCGACGACGAGACGCGGGCGCACACCCGCGCCGCTCTGGAGCGGCTGGCCGAGTCCGGCGCCGACGTCGCTGAGTTCGCCACCGGCGCGGACTTCGACGAGCTCGCGGCGGCGCACTCCGTCATCATGGCCGTGGAGGCGGCGGGCATTCACCAGGCCGACTTTTCGGTGCGGCCCGACGACTTCGCCCCACGAATCCGAACGTCCATCGAGCGGGGCCATCTCACGCCCGCCGTCGCCTACGTGCGCGCGCAGCGCACGCGGGCGAGGTTCCACGGCCGCATACTGCGCGACATGGCGGGCTTCGACGTGCTGCTGACGCCGTCTACACCTGCGGCGGCGCCACGGGACCTGACCACCACCGGCGACATGATCTTCCAGAGTCCGTGGACAACCTGCGGCTTCCCCGCCGTCACCCTGCCATCGGGCTTGGCCGCGGACGGCCTGCCGCTGGGCGTGCAGCTCGTCGCGGCGCCGTTCGCCGAGGAGCGGCTGCTGGCCGCCGCGTCCTGGTGCGAGCGCGTCCTCGCCTTCGACGCCGCCCCGCCGGTGTAGCGGCACGGCGTCCAATCCCCTCTCCCTGGGGGAGAGGCTTAGGGTGAGGGGGGAGTGGGATGCGACCAGTCCCCCCTCCCAACAAAAAGGGGGGTAGCCATGAAAACTACCGAACGGATACACCCAGGAGAACATCTGGCTGAGTTCTTGGAGGAGCTCGGCATTACGCAGTACCGCCTGTCCAAGACAATAGGCGTCCCCCAGGTGCGCATCCACGACATCGTACACCGCCGCAGGTCCATTACCGCGGACACCGCGCTGCGACTCGGCCAGGCCCTGCGAATGACCCCCGACTTCTGGTTGAACCTCCAGCGAATGTACGACCTGGACGTTGCCCGCGCCAAGACCGACTTGAGCGCCATCGAGCCCCTCGTGCAGGCTCCTGATCAACGACCGCCAGCCGTTGACTAGTCGCCTTGCGCGGCTGTCCGTGATGGGATAAGTTAGCCTTTGACGATAGTCTGAAATGGTGGACGGTGGGTAGATCCGGGCACGCCCCCGTGAAGAATGTCGACGAGGAGGAGAGACCATGAACTGGCAGGACTTCATAACCGTCGACCCGAACGTCTGCCACGGCAAGGCGTGCATTAAGGGTACGCGGGTAATGGTAACCGTCATCCTCGATAATCTGGCGGCGGGGCTGGACGCCGAGGAGATCGTCAAGAGCTACCCTACCGTGTCCCGCGAGGCGGTTCAGGCGACGCTACGCTACGCCGCCGAGTTGGCGAAGGAGCGGGTCGTGCCATTAGGGCGGTAGCGCACCTTGCGGTTTAAGCTTGACGAGAACCTGCCTGGCGCGTTGGCGAAGATTTTCGTCGAAGCTGGGCACGATGCTTCAACCGTCGTCGACCAGGGAATCGGCGGCGCTGCAGACCCCGACATCGCGTCAGTCTGTCAGAGTGAGGGACGCGCCATAGTGACTATGGACATGGACTTTGCCGACATCAGGGTCTACCCGCCCCAACACTACGCGGGCATAGTGGTGTTTCGGCTTGAAAGCCAGGACCGGGAACACTTGCTGGCGGTCGGGGCCGGGCTTCTTCAGACTTTGTCCGAGCACACGCTTTCGGGCAAGCTATGGATAGTTGAAGATTCCAGGGTTCGCATCAGGGGTTGACCGCGCGTCGAATCGCCACCGCGCCTTCCAGCCGCATGGCGCCCGTAGAGGGAAGTCCCTACAAACCGTTCGACGCCCGAAATACTGTCTACTGACCACTGATCACTAACCACTATGAAAATCGCCATTTGCATAAAGCAGGTGCCCGTCGTGTCGATGCTGCGGTTCGACAACGAGAGCCGTCGCGTCGTGCGCGAGGGTGTGCCTAACGAGGTCAACCCGTTCGACGTGCTCGCGGTGTCGGCGGTGGCCGAGCTAAAGCGGCACGCCGAGATCGAGGCGGTGGTCTACACGATGGGCCCGCCGCAGGCCGCGGACGCGCTGATGCAGTGCCTCGCCATGGGCATGGACCGCGCCGTACACCTCGTCGACAGGGCGTTCGCCGGGTCGGACACGCTGGCCACGGCACGGGCGCTCTCTCTGGCGCTGCGCCGCGAATCGTTCGATCTCATCCTGTGCGGGCGCAACAGCGTGGACGCCGAGACGGGCCAGGTCGGCCCCGAGGTCGCCGAGATGCTGGGGCTGCCGCAGGTTACCGGCGTTAGGCGGCTGGAGCTGGACGAGCAGTCGGGCGAGGTCGTCGTCGAGCGGGAGACGGACGAGGGCCACGAGCGTCTACTGTGTCCCCTGCCCGCGCTGCTTACCGTAACCGAGGGTGTCGCGCCGGAGATGTTCCCACGCCCGGACGCGGTGGAGGCCGCGCGCGCCGTGCCAATCGAGCAGCTCTCTGCCGCAGACCTCTCGGACGACGCCTCGCTGTTCGGCGCGGAAGGCTCGCCGACCTGGGTAGGCGACGTTTATTCCGAGGAGTCGGACAGGGAGGCCATCGTAGCGCGTAACGAGCCGGTCGAAGTCTCTGTGGGCCGGCTGCTGGAGTACCTGGAAGAGCGCGGCGTGTTCGAGGATGCGGACGGTGCGGGGGGCGGGGGCACGCCCCGGGGGCCGGTGCGAGAGCGCGGCGAAATGGGATCGATCTGGGTAGTCGCCGAGACTCTTGGCGGCGGGCCGCGCCCGGTCGCGCTGGAGTTGCTGGGCAGGGCGTCGGAGCTCGCGACGCGGCTGGGCACGAACGTCGAGGCCATGCTCATCGGCGACGGCGTGGAACGCCACGCCGCGCTGCTGGCCGCGCACGGCGCGGACGCGGTGTGGCTGGAGGACGACGCCCGTCTCGCGCACTACGACACCGAGAGCTACACCGCGATGTTGGCCCGGGCCGTGGCCGAGCACGCGCCATACGCGGTGCTGCTGGGGGCGACCACGAACGGGCTGGACCTGGCGGCGCGGCTGGCGGCGCGGCTGGAGCTGGGGCTGACCGGCGATTGCATCGGCCTGGAAGTGGACGACGACGGCCTGCTGGTGCAGCTCAAGCCCGCGTTCGGCGGCAGCGTGGTCGCGCCCATTCTGTCACGCACACGGCCGCAGATGGCGACGGTGCGGCCGGGCATACTCACGCCCGCGACGCCGGACTTCGGCGTGCCGCTCGACGTGCGGCGGCTCGGCGTCGGCGACCTGGCGGCTCCGCGCGTGCGGCTGCTGGACAGCGTGTCCGCCGCCACGGCGGAGGGGGCGGAGCTGGAGCACGCCCGCGTGGTGGTTAGCGTGGGCATGGGCATAGGCGGCCCCGAAAACATCGGCGTGGCGCGGGAGCTGGCCGACGCGCTCGGCGGCTCGCTGGGAGCCACGCGCGACCTGGTGGACGCGGGCTGGATGCCCCGGCAGCACCAGGTGGGCCTGTCGGGCAAAGCGGTGTCGCCGCGGCTGTACGTGGCGATTGCGCTCCGCGGCCCGCTCAATCATACTGTAGGCATACGCAAGGCGGGCACCGTGGTCGCCGTGAACAACAGCCCACGGGCGCCCATATTCAGGGCCGCCGATTTCGGCATAGTGGGAGACTACGCCGAGGTCGTGCCCGCGCTGACACAGGCCGTCAGGGCGCGGCGCACGATCTAGCGGCGAATGGTAGGGGCGGGTTTCAAACCCGACCGTGTGGGGCACGCGTCGAGATTACGAATATCATCCATAGGAGGACACATAGCATGGCAGACGTTACCATAACACCCAGGAAGAATGGCCCGTACATGGTGCAGGGTCCGCTGAAGCTGGTCGACCCCGCCGGCAACGAGTTCACGGTCGAAGAGGACATCATCTTCCTGTGCCGCTGCGGGGAGTCCGAGAACAAGCCCTTCTGCGACGGCACACACCGCACCTGCGGTTTCGAGGACAACACGACGGCCGGCTAAGGGCCGGGCTTCACCCTAGCCCTAGCTCTCTCCCGTCGAGGGAGAGGGAATCTGTCAGCGGCCCCGCCGGTACTCGTCGATGCCGTCGTCGAGGGCCGACCACGGCAGCAGCGCACACTTGATGCGCACGGGGAACTGCGTGACGCCGGAGAGCGCATCAAGCTCGCCCAGTTGCGCGCGCTCGTCGTGCGCTGGCTCGCGGCCGCGCATCATTCCCCGGAACAGGCCCGACAGCGCCTCGATCTCGTCGAGGCGCTTGCCGTCTATCGCCTCGCTCATGATGGATCCCGCGGCCCGGTTGATGGAGCAGCCCCTGCCCTGAAGGCCGACGCTGGTCACGCGGCCGGCGTCGTTCAGCCGAAGCTGCAGGCTGATCTCGTCTCCGCAGAAGGGGTTTACGCTCTCCCCGGTCACGTCGGCGTCCGGCACGACGGGGTGGTTGCGCGGGTTGCGAACGTGGGAGAGTATGGAGTCGCGGTAGAGCTCGTCCAGCTCATCCAGAGCCATGCGTGAAGTACCTCAGCGCCTCCCTTACGCCGTCCACCAGCAGGTCTATCTCTTCCTCCGAGTTGTACACGTAGAAGCTCGCGCGGCCGGTGGCCGTGACGCCGAGCTCGCCCATCAGCGGCATGGTGCAGTGGTGGCCCGTGCGTATGGCGATGCCCTGCCGGTCTAGGGCGGTGCCGAGGTCGTGGGGGTGCACCTCCGGGTGGTGGAACGGGATTATGCCGCCGCGGCGGTCGGCGTCGTCCGGGCCGAACACGTCCACCTCTTCCAGCTCCTTGAAGGCGTCGAGGGCGTACCGCGTCATCTGCCGCTCGTGCTCCCGCACGTTTTCCATGCCCAAGCCCTCCAGGTAGTCCACCGCGGCGCCAAGGGCGATGCTGTCGGCGATGTTGGGCGTGCCCGCCTCGAACCGCATCGGCAGGTCGTTCCACGACGCGCTCTCGTAGGTGACCTCGAGCACCATCTCGCCGCCGCGCAGGAAAGGCTCCATGCGCTCCAGCACGTCGCGCTTGACGTACAGGGCGCCGATGCCCGTGGGACCCAGCATCTTGTGCCCTGAGAACGCCAGGAAGTCGCAGTCCAGGTCTGTGACGTCCACGGGCATGTGGGGCACGCTCTGCGCGGCGTCCACCGCCACGGCGGCGCCCACAGCCCGCGCCTTTGCCGCGAGCTCCTTGACCGGGACTATGGTGCCCAGGGAGTTGGACATGTGCACCACGGAAAGCAGCTTGGTGCGGGGATTGATGATGGTATCGACGTCCTCGAGGTCCAGGCCGCCATCCTCGGCGAGCGGCAGAAAGCGCAGCACCGCGCCGCGCTCCTGCACCAGCTTCTGCCAGGGCACCAGGTTGCTGTGGTGCTCCATGCGGGTCACGACTATCTCGTCGCCCGGGCCGATGTTGTCGGTCGCCCAGGTGTTGGCGATGAGGTTCAGGCCCTCGGTCGTGTTGCGCGTCCAGATGATGGTCTCCGGCTCGGGCGCGCCGATGAAGCGGGCGACCTTGGCGCGCGCCTCCTCGTAGCGGTCGGTGGCCTCCATGCTGAGCGCGTGCACTCCCCTGTGGACGTTGGAGTTGTAGCCCTCGTAGTAGTCCACCAGGGCCTGAATCACTGAGCTGGGCTTTTGGGACGTGGCGGCGTTGTCCAGGTAGACCAACGGCTTGCCGTAGACGTGCCTCTGGAGCACCGGGAAGTCCTGGCGCACCCTCTTTACGTCGAACATCAATTCTCCCTTCGCGCGGGGGCGTTTCCGATGGCCCTCCTCTCCCTCGACGGGAGAGCACTGAGAGCCTGCACTGAGCTTTTCGAATAGGTGAGGAGGAAGGCGTTGGCGCGGTCTCCCCTCATTCTCACGCCCATCCTAACCTTCCCCCGTCAAGGGGGAAGGGACTTTCTGACGACCCCTACACCTCGATTTCGATGTCGTCGCCCTCCACGCGAACGCCGAACGTGTCGATGGGAACGACGGCGGGGAGCGCCGTAATCGCGCCGGTGCGAACGTCGAACCGGGCGCCGTGGCGAGGACACTCTATCTCGAAGCCGTCCAGGTCGCCCTGCTCTAGCGAACCTTCGTCGTGCGTGCAGACGTCGTCCACCGCGAACAGGCTGCCGTCCACGTTGCACACCGCGACGTAGCGGTCGCCTACGTTGAACACCTTGGCGCTCCCGGGCGGCACCTCGCTCGCCTTGCCAACCTTAACGAATGCCATGTTGTAGACTCCTCTTCCCTGGTTTTGCGATGTCCTGCCGGACAGTTGTGAGTTTCGTTTCTCTGGTTCAGCGCGCGCCGGCGAACTGGCGGTCGCGGGCGGCGTCTATCTCGCGCGTGCGCGCCACGAGGTCTGCGATGCTGGTGGAGCCCAGTATGTCGTACACGGCCTTGGCGACGTCCCGCCATATTTCGCGCTGCGCGCACGCGGGGGCGTGTACGCAGATATCGGCGTCGTCGAGGCAGGCGACCAGCGTCTCGGCGCCAGCCAGGCACGCCATGACGTCGCTGAGGCGTATGTCGGACGGCTCCATGGCAAGCGAGTGGCCGCCCTGCGGCCCGCGCTGGCTGTGCAGCATGTTTTGCTTTCGCAGCGCGCGGAGCACCTGGGCGAGGTATGGCTCCGGTATCGCCATGCGCCTGGATATCTGCGCGGCCTGTACGGGGCCGCCGTGTGAGTGCAACGCGATGTCAACCAGCGCGCGCACGCCGTAATCGACCTTTATCGGAATGTGCATATGCGTCTGCCTTCTGCGCCTCGCGGGACTGTGGGCGCCTCGCCTATTCCGTCGTAACTCGCTTGTCTTGGTCGTTTAATGCCGAGCGCAGCGTGTGCCAGGAGAGGGTGGCGCACTTGATGCGGGCCGGGTACTCTGATACGCCGGATAGGATTTCGAGGTCGCCCAGTAGCTCGGCGTCGTAGTCCTCCTCGGGCCGGCGGGTGACCATGTGGCGAAAGGCGGTGAACACGCGTTCGGCCTCTTCCACGGGAGCGCCCTTGATTCGCTCGGTCATCATGGACGACGTGGCCTTGGATATGGCGCAGCCCTCGGCGATGAAGCCGACGTCGCTTATCAGGTCGCCGTCAACGTTCAGGTACAGCGAAATGCGGTCGCCGCACAGCGGGTTGAAGCCATCGGCGCTGCGGTTGGCGTCGTCGAGCTTGCGGAAGTTGCGCGGCCGCCGGTTGTGGTCCAACACAACCTCTTGATACAGTTCGCGAAGGTCGTACATGTGGGCCTTTCTTTAGCGCTAACGCTCCAACTTACGGATCATCCGTGGTCTTTCTCCAGACAGGCTAAAACTCGAACCTGTAGCTCGGCAGCGACTCCAGGAAAACGCCCTCCAGGAAGTCCCTCAGCTCGTCCAGCTTCACCGTGTCGATTATCTCGCTCGCGAAGCCGTAGATGAGCAGGCGGCTCGCCGTCTCCAGGTCGACGCCGCGGCTGCGCATGTAGAACACGGTGTCCTCGCTGATGTTGCCCGCGGTGGCGCCGTGGCCGCACTTCACGTCGTCCGCGTAGATGTACAGCGCCGGCTTGCTGTCCACCTCTGCCTGCGGCGAGAGCACGAGGTTCTTGTCCGACTGCAGGGAGTCTGTCTTTACGGCCCCTTCTCGCACCCATACGGTCCCGCCGAACACGGCCCTGGACCTGCCGCTGAGGATGCCCTTGTAGTACAGGCGGCTGGTGCCGTAGGGCTTGGCGTGGTCGATGTTGATGAAGTTGTCCATATGCTGGCGACCGGACGTTATGTACAGCCCGCCCAGGTCGCAGTAGCTGCCCGGGCCGTCGAGGGTTATGGCGAGGTCGTAACGGCCTATCGCGGGGCCCTTCTCGAACGACTTAGACGAGTACACGCTGTCCTCGGCCTGGCGCACGCGGGCAACGCCCACGTGGTAGGCTTGCTCGCTCTCCAGCAGCAGGCGGTGGTGGTCGATGCGCGCGCCGCGTTCCAGCGCGATCTCGGTCACCGAGTTGGTGAAGTAGCGTTGGTCTCGCGCGCCCACGTAGCTCTCCACGATGGTCGCGGCGCTGCCAGCCTCGGCCACCACCAGCGCCCGCGGGTGAGTGGCGGTGGGCTCGCCGGACGCCGTCGAGCAGAAGACGAGATTGAGCGGGGTATCGATTTTGGCTCCCTCGCCGATTCGCACGTAGGCGCCGTCGCTCAGGAAAGCGGTGTTAAGCGCCACGAACCCGTCGTCATCGGGGTTGGCGTACTCCGCCAGCCGACGCTCGACGTCCGGCTCGTTCCCGGCGATGGCATCGCCCAGGCTCATGGCGCGGACTCCGTTAGCGGGCGGGAGCGGCGAGGAGAGCGTCTCGGAAAAGCGGCCGTCCACGAACACCAGGTTGGTCCAGCCTTCCGTTAGAAGCGCGGTGCCTTGTAGTTGGTCGCGCGCCCGCTCAGTGGCGGCCGCGGCGTCCAACGCGCCGCCGCCGTGGCGGAAGCTCGCCGACGCGATGGGGCCGACGTTCGTGTACTTCCACTTCTCGTTGCCCCTGCGCGCCGTGGGCAGCCCCGCGTCCAGGAAGCGACGCCAGGCGGCGGCGCGCAGGTCGCGCACGTGCTGGGGCTGGCCCTCACCACCAAGGGCGGCGTAGTCGGCGGCGTACTGGTCGAACTGTGTGAGTGTGGTAGTCATGTTAGATTAGAATTGCTCCCTGGTCTGGGATTGGCGAAGTGTTTGAGTTTAAGACTTGGGCGCTCCTTAGAGCATGGTGAGCAGGTTTCGGAACGGGTCGAATGCGCCGTGGTCGAGTGGCCAGACACTGCTATCGGCCGCCTCGCCGAGGCGCAGGCCGGGCCGGTCGCGGGAGGCCAGGAAGGCGTGGGCGCGCGCCTTGGAAGTCCAGTGTGCTCTGGGTCCTGTGACGCCCGCTTGGCTGAGGCACTCGAAGTAGCCTTCAACGCACTCCATTGCCGGGTCCGTGCTCACCGACTCCAGGCATACGTCCTCGATCATGGTTCCCGGATTGTCGTGGGGCACTATCAGATACGCCACGCTCAGCAGACCATCCGACATTAGTTGTAGTGGCTGAGCAGGCGCGGGCAGCCCCGCATCCAGCAGGGCTCCGCGAATCTGATCACGCCTTGCGTCCCGGTTCGTGTCGGCGTCCACCACCACCGCAAGGGAGCGGACGGCATCGAACCCAGGGCGGTTCTTGAAGATCCGGAGGGATGTTCTCAAACTGTCGATACCGCCTAAGTTCTGCATTTGTATATTCGACAAGTCCAAGTGTCTCAACAGCGCCCTGAAAATCCGAAGCTCATCGTTACCTTCGACAAACACCTGTTTGGGTTGTTCGATCTCGATACTTGAAGGCATCTATCTGATTTCCCAATTGAGCTCGATTGCCGTCTCAATCATTTCGCTGTCGAACTGGAAGGCTTTAGCCATTCCGTCAATGCGGTCGAGACGATAGTAAGCGAAGTCATCCAGAGCTTCCTGCTTTTCGTGTGCCCAGTACGCGGCCCTGAGACACTCGCTGCTGTGCGTGGTGGCGAACACCTGCACGTCAAAGGCTCTGGCAAGATTCAGCAGGTTGGAGAACACCTGCTCCTGGACCTTGTGGTGCAGGCCGTTCTCGATTTCGTCGACGAGGACCAAACCACGGCACGCTTCAGTCATCACCAGGACCAGGTTGAACATTCGGTTGATGCCCTCTCCCATGAGTTGCATGGGAATTGGCCTGTTGACGCCCTTGAGTCTGGCGTGAATGATGGGATTGTCATTCACCAATATGGGCGTCAGTTCCCGCAGCCTGGGTTCCAGCGGGCGAATGAAATCTAGCGCCTTGCTCTCTTCCCCCTCCAGTTGAAGTTTGCCAAACCGCGAAGCTATGTCACATGGGTCAATCCTCTGAATGGGAGGCATATAGACCGTCTGCGCTCCGATAGGCACCTTTTGCCTTTCCTGCAAGATGCCCTCATTCACGATGGGTTGAGCATTCCCCCCGAGAGTCAATGTTTCAGATCCCCACCATGCACGCGAGTCGTACTGAGTCCCATCATCGTGTTGGTAGCCAAACACTAACTCAAGACTGCCTTCCGACTGAGACCGGCTGAGTCTTCTGGAACCTTGACTGTCCACAATTTCGGGCGAAATCTCCACAGCGCCTCGTCGCTCTTGGACACAGATGTCCAGTATGCGCGGACTGTCTCCCCAGTCGCCGCACGCGCTAACCCTGATTGGCTTCTCAGTGTCGTACTCGTTGAAGATGCTGCGAAAGATGTTCTCACGGCCTTGAGATGGCAACCCTCGGAAGAAGTTTATCGTTTCGCTGAGTTCTGGCCGATTCGGGGCGCTGAACAGGAACAGCGCCTCCAGCAGCGCAGTTTTGCCGCTGCCGTTCTGGCCGCCGATGAGCGTGACGCGGCCCAGCCGCTCCAGTGTCAGGCAGTCCAGATTGCGAAAGTTTTCTATGGTTACGCTCGTCAGCATGTCGTCCGGTTCGCTAGCCCATCAATCCCGGCACGGGCATCAGGCGTTTGGCGACAGGATCAACGCCCATGTAGGCGCCTTCGAGGGCCATCGTACCCAGCAGCGGCAGGGTCTCTTCGTCGTTGAACAGCACTTGTGTGAGGACCTCTCGTGATTCGAATCGCACCCAGGCATATCCGATTTCCATCGTTCGGGTCTCGCCTTGGGCGAACCGAAAAAGCTGTCTCAACTCAGGCTCCACTCCCAACGCCCTGAGAGTCGATGCGGGCGCGGCGGTTATCGACGCCCCCGTATCGACGAGCGCGGCCATTTTCCGCCACGACAGTCTGTCCTGGCCCCCGATCTCCACCTCGATGCTGAAGGTCCCCATCGAAAGCGCCCCTCACACTGCCGCTTCGCGCACCCAGTCGTAGCCCTTCTCTTCGAGCTCGAGCGCTAGCTCCCGCCCGCCGGACATTGCCAGCCGGCCCGCGACGAGCACGTGCACGTAGTCGGGGGTGATGTAGTTGAGAATGCGCTGGTAGTGAGTCACCAGCACTATGGCCTTGTCCGGCCGGCGCAGGTGGTTCACGCCGTTGGCGACGATGCGCAAAGCGTCGATGTCCAGGCCCGAGTCGGTCTCGTCGAGCAGCGCCAGCTTGGGGTCGAGCAGGGCCATTTGCAGTATCTCGTTGCGCTTCTTCTCCCCGCCCGAAAAGCCCTCGTTGACGGAGCGCCTTACCAGGTCCGCCGACATCTCCATAAGCTCCATCTGCGCCTCGAGGTGGCGGTCGAACTCCCGGATGCTCAACTCCTTCTGCCCCTTGTGTTGACGCACGGCGTCCAGCGACGCCTTGAGGAACTGCCAGGAGCGCACGCCGGCCAGCTCGACCGGGTATTGGAAGGCGAGGAAGATGCCCTCGCGGGCGCGCATCTCGGGGATCATACGCAGCAGATCCTGTCCCTTGTATAGGACCTCGCCCTGAGTGATGGTGTACTCGGGCCGGCCCGCCAGCACGTTGGCCAGTGTGCTCTTGCCCGAGCCGTTCGGCCCCATTATGGCGTGAACCTCCCCCACGTTCACGGTGAGGTGCACGCCGTTCAGTATCTCGGTGTCGCCCACCGAGGCGTGCAGGTCCCGGATTTGCAGAAGCGGTTCGGTGTTGTCCGTATCCTGAGTCATCGCTATCAGAAAGTCCCTTTCGGCTTGTGTTTGTCTCTGTCTAGGGGTTGCCGTCCCGCGTTCTGACGAAGGGCCTCGCGCGGACTTGATTGCGGCGGGGCGGCTGGTCCGGCGCCGGAATCGCCGCGAGAATGTTCACATACCTTCTCATGCCATCTATGGCCCGGCGCACCCACGCCTCACTTCTGCTGGCCTGATAGAAGTTCGCGTGTAGAGCCTGCGCCGTGTCGAATAGATCGCCTACCTCCTCATTCCCCGTTTCCTCGGCCAGGCGGTCCGCCGCGATTGCGAGATGAGAATGCGTATCGTGGCCCCAGTCTCGCTCTGTCGCCAGCGCCTTCAGATACTGCGCCGCGGCTCCCCACGACTTCTCCGAGGCCTGTACGAAGTCACCCTTCTCGAATTCCGCCTCGGCCTCTTCTAGCAGCCAGTCCCCGGTGACCCTGAACTCCTTGGCGAACTCGTTGACGTTTACGTAGGTCATCCCCTAGCCCACTGTCCCTTCGAGGTTGACTCTCAGGAGCTGGGAAGCCTCCGCTGCGAACTCGAACGGGAGCTCTTTGAAGATGCCGCGGCAGAAGCCGTTGATGATCATGTAGTTCGCGTCGTCGAGCGAGATTCCGCGCTGCTGGAGGTAGAAGAGTTGGTCGTCGTTCACCTTGGACGTGGTCGCCTCGTGGCCCATGCGCGCGGTGGGGTTGCGGACCTCGATGTAGGGCACGGTGTGGGCGCCGCACTGGTCGCCGATGAGCAGCGAGTCGCACTGCGTGAAGTTGCGGGCGTTCTTGGCGGTGGGCATTATCTTCACCATGCCGCGGTAGGTGGACTGGCCGTGGCCGGCCGATATGCCCTTGGCGACGATGGTGCTGCGCGTGTTCTTGCCTAGGTGAATCATCTTGGTGCCGGTGTCGGCCTGCTGGTAGTTGTTGGTCAGCGCGACTGAGTAGAACTCGCCTACGGAGTTGTCGCCCTGGAGTATCACGCTGGGATACTTCCAGGTTATGGCCGAGCCGGTCTCCACCTGCGTCCAGGAAATCTTGGAGTTTACCCCGGCGGCATGGCCCCGCTTGGTGACGAAGTTGTAGACTCCGCCGTTGCCGTACTTGTCGCCCGGGTACCAGTTCTGGAGCGTGGAGTACTTTATCTCGGCGTCGTCGAGGGCCACCAGCTCGACCACCGCGGCGTGAAGCTGGTGCGTCTTGCGGATGGGCGCGGTACAGCCCTCGAGGTAGCTCACGTAGCTGCCCTTGTCGGCGATTATGAGGGTGCGCTCGAACTGGCCGGTGTCGATCTCATTGATGCGGAAGTACGTCATCAGCTCTACGGGACAGCGGACGCCGGGGGGCACGTAGCAGAACGAGCCGTCGCTGAAGACGGCGGAGTTCAGGGCGGCGTAGAAGTTGTCGCTGTAGGGCACCACCGAGCCGATGTACTTCTTCACCAGGTCCGGGTGGTTCTGCACCGCTTCGCTCATCGAGCAGAAAATGACGCCGGCCTTTTCGAGCATATCCTTGTAGGTGGTGGCAACAGACACGCTGTCGAGGACCGCGTCGACGGCCACGCCGGTGAGCCGCTTCTGCTCCTCGAGCGGAATGCCGAGCTTACTGAAAGCCTCCAGCACCTCTGGGTCAACGTCTTCCAGGTTCTTGGGGCCGTCGCCCTGGGACTTGGGCGCGGCGTAATAGATGATGTCCTGGAAGTCGATGGGCGCGTGCTCTATGTTGGCCCAGGTCGGCTCCTCGTTGCCGAGTGTGAGCCAGTGGCGGTACGCCTTGAGCCGCCACTCGAGCATCCATTCGGGATCCTGCTTCTTGGCCGAAATCAGCCGTACTATATCCTCGTTAAGTCCCCTGGGGGCAACGTCCGACTCGATTTCGAGGTCGAAGCCCCACCTGTAGGCGGCCTCTTCGATGCCTGTCTGGCGGGATATGACCTTTTGAGTGGTCATGCGTGTGCGTCTCCTGTCTCGCTGCTAATGCCTGCAGGGGGCAGCCCTGCCGGGCCTGGCGCTGCGTGTATCGCCTCGTTCGCCGTTAGTTGTTGATGAAATTGGTCAAGAATAGATTATGCCATTTTCGGGGCCGAATCGCAAGGTCGAGATCGGGAAAGTCCGGATGGGCGCGGCGCTCGGCGCGACACCGGGCAGGCGTAGGGGCGAACGCTGTATACTGTTCAGAAATACAACTGGAGAACCTGACATGCTTGTACTCAAAGCCAGTCCCTCTTTTATGCAGAGGATCGCCGTCGTGGAGGTGTTCGGCACCATCGGCGGCAGCGTCAGCTCGGCCGCTCACGAGCGCATCTTCACCGCCATTGAAAAGGACGACAAGATTCGCGCGCTGGTGCTGGACGTTGACTCGCCCGGAGGCGGCGTCTCGGCGTCGGACTACCTGTACCGCAGCGTGGCCAGGATAGCCGAAAAGAAGCCCGTCGTGGCGAGCATACGAGGCCTGGGCGCGTCCGGGGCCTACTACATAAGCTGCGCCGCGCAGATAATCGTCGCCTCCCCCGCGGCCCTGGTCGGTTCCATCGGCGTACTGTCCGTCCGGCCCGCGCTGCGCGAGCTGCTCCACAAGGCGGGCGTGCGGGTTAGCGTCACCAAGAGCGGACGCCTCAAGGACATGGGCGCCGTGTGGCGCGACGCCACCCCCGAGGAGACCGATAAGATGCAGGCGATGGTGGACGAGTCCTACGACATGTTCGTTTCGGTGGTCGCCAACGCGCGCAGCCTGGACGAGGACGCCGTTCGCGGCCTGGCGACCGGCGAGGTGTACTGGGCGCCCAAGGCAAGGGAATTGGGCCTGGTGGACGAGTTGGGGGACCTGCAAAGGGCGATTGACATCGCGGCGCAGCTCTCCGGCGCGCCGCGCAAGCCCGTGTTCATGCGCCCGAGCCGCTCGCTGCGGGCGATGCTGTTCGGCTCGATGGCCGACTCGCTGGTCGAGGCGGTTGCAAGCGGCATCGAGCGCCGCATGTGGAACGACGTGATGCGGTTCTAGGGAAAGCCAATCCCCTCTCCCTTGAGGGAGTGGGCTAGGGTGAAGGCCCGATACGCCTCAGCCGGCGTAAATGGAAGTCGGCGGATGGTGGCACTCCCCGTACTCGACGCGTCATCGGGTACTGCTAGTCCCCGAACCCCCGCACCACCCGGCCCGGCGTTTCGCCGGTGAACTCGCCGTTCTCTATCACCAGAGTGCCGTTCACGGCCACGTGAGGGACGCCCACCGGGTAGCTGTGCGGCGCCTCGAACGTCGCGGTGTCGGCGACCGTGTCCGGGTCCAGCGCCACCAGGTCCGCGACGAATCCTGGCGCGATGCGTCCCCTGCGGCTGAGCCCCATGCGCTGCGCCGGCAACATCGTCATCTTGCGTATCGCCTCTTCCAGCGAGACAAGCCCGCGCTCCCTGACGAACTGCGCCAGGAAGCGGGGGTTGGTGCCGTAGCTGCGCGGGTGCGGCTGACCCACCGACAGCACGCCCTCGGTGGACAGAGACGTGCCGTCGGAGCCGACCGAAATCAGCGGATGTTGCGCAATGGTCTCCATGTCAGGGTCGCGCATCGCGTGGATAATCACTTGGCCGTCGCCCTGCTCGTACATCTTCAGCGCGGCCTCCGTGGGTGAAAGGCCAAGGTCCGCCGCTATGTCGGCCATGCTCATGCCCTCGAACCGCGGCTCAGGCGTGAACCTGGCGATAACCACGCCCTCGGGATTGCCGGTCTTGGAGTAGATAACGTCCATGTCCGCCATCAGCCGCGCCCTGGACGCAGGATCCGCCATATGTTGCAGCGTCGCGTCGCGTCCACCGTCCAGCGACCAGCGTGGGAACAGCGCGCCCGTCAGCCCGGTGCTGCCGGCGGTGTAGGGGTACTGGTCTCCCGCAACGTCCAGTCCCTCGTCGTTCGCGCGCTCGAACAGCGCCAGCGCGTCGGCGGCTCGACCCCAGACGGACGGACCCATGCACTTGACGTGGGAGATCTCTACGCGCACGCCCGTCCTGCGCCCAACCTCGATGGCCTCGTTGATGGCGACGAACAGGCCGACGCTGTGATTGCCCTCGTCACGCATGTGGGTGGAGTACAGCTTGCCCCGGCTTGCGGCCTCGCCGGCGACCTCGATGACCTCGTCGAGCCTGGCGTAGTTGCCCGGAGCGTAGAACAGGCCGGTCGAGAAGCCCATCGCGCCCGCGTCGAGGCACTCGCCGGCGAGCGCCTTCATGCGGTCGAGTTCGTCGCCTGTGGGCGCCCTGGAGTCCAGGCCCAGCACGCACGAGCGCAGCGTGGCGTGTCCAACCTGTACGGCGATGTTCAGCGCCGGGCGCGCCCTCTGCAGGGCGTCCAGGTAGCCGCCGAAGTCGTCCCAGTCCAGCTCGAGATCGTCTTCGTACTGCGACGCGCGGGACTCGAATAGCTCCTTAGCCGCGCCCAGCAGGGGCGCGCAGAAGCTGGAGCCGCAGTTGCCGGCCAGCTCGAGGGTCACGCCCTGGCGCACCTTGCTTTGGGCGGTGTTGTCCAGCAGGAACGACATGTCGCTGTGGGTGTGCAGGTCGATGAAGCCGGGCGTGACCACCAGGCCGGATGCGTCGACGCGCCTGGCGGCGTCGCCCTCCAGCCGGCCTATGGCGGCTATCTCGTCGCCAACCACGCCGACGTCCGCCTGGTAGGCGGCGCTTCCGGTGCCGTCGATGATTCGGCCGTTCTGGATGAGCAAGTCGTACATTGTGGTGGGCCTCCTGGGTTGTGGCGCCGGTGCGGGCTTGGATTCGGTCTGGTATGCCGCTGCTAGTCAGGATCTCCTGGTTCTTCTCCAACGGACGCCGCCACCCTATCATGGGCCACTGCCGCCGTCACCCGCAACCTCCGTCCTATGGCGCCCAGCGCGGCGTCCATCATGTCCAGCCGCGACCGGTGCTGGACGTCCAGCACGCGGTCCACCTGTGGCAAGTGCCACCCCAGGCGGCGGGCCAGCTCGGCCTTGCCGACGCCCTGGTCTCTCATTCCTTGGTAGAGCATCACCTTCACCGAAGTCAGTGTCGGCAGTATGGCGTAGGTATCACCCGTTGAGGGCGTGGGAATGTCCTTCCGGTCGTGGATGCGGGCCGCTATCGCCTCTTCAAGCGCGTGGACGGCGCGGGCGATTGCCTCATCACGGTCGTCTCCGAAGGTCGTCAGCTCCGGAAAGTCTGGCGAGGTCGCCAGCACGGTACCGTCATCATCTTCAAGCGTTATCGCATAGGCAATCATCAGTCCAACCCCAGGTCTTTCTTGATCTTCGCAACGAGTCCGCGTCCTAGCTCCTTCCGGCCGCCGTGCATCGGAAGTTGGCTGGTGCGGTCTCTGAGACGGACAGTGAGATGTCCGCTGCCGCCCTTGTGTGTGTGGAAAGTACAGCCCTGACTTCTCAGCCACCGTCGGAGTTCCTGTGCATTCATCCTAGTCAGACCCTACACAACAGTAGTGTTGCTGTCAACATTAGTGTTGCGTTGCTTGGGGCCGACGGTTGGCCGCAAGTCCACCGGGGCAGCCCTACCTACTCCCATCAACTTCGATCTTCAGCCTGCAGTGGTCGCTCGCGCCCCACTCTTCCACCGAGTTCATGGCCCGCACCGTGACGCTCTCGTGGAAGCCCCGGGAAGCGAAGGCGTAGTCGAGTTGGTTCAAGGCAGTCGCGGCGTTGCTTCTGGGAGCGTAGTAGGTAGGCACGTTCAGGGTGTCCGGTGGAAGGCCGCTGGGCCTGGGGCAGGCGCGCCTCCCTGCTGGATACTGGGGTCCCATAAACTCTAAGCCGAGGGCGGCCATCCTGTCCGTGACGGTGCGGTCGCGTGCCGGAAGCGCAAGCGAGTTATCGTCGGTGGCGCCGAAGATCATGTTGAGGTCGCCCGCCGCCAGCATTCGGTGCGTGTTCGAGTCAGTGCTACCGATGAAGGCGGAGAGGTCAGAGACAATGCGGTGCGCGGACGCATCCTGGTAGCCCACGAACCACTTGGTCTTGACTTGCGGATGAGGTCTTATCCAGCGTGCGTACATGGATACCACTATGAACGAGTCGGTAGCTCCATCCAGCGGTGTGACACGGGCCGCCGCTATCGTCCCTATCCCACTGACGGCTAACTCGCCCTCGGCCGGCTCGCTTATGGGGCTGACCTGCTTGAACCACTCGACCTCTACCCGGTCCGACAGCTTCACCACCATCGCCCATCGGTCGTAAAGGTTGTCAAACCGACCCTCGTACCAGTTTGAGTTCCATACGTGCGAGTCCCACGACTCCCGGGGTCCGATGTCCAAGTGGTACGTACTTTCAGCAGGCGGGAGCGTCGCCTCACCCAATCGCAACACGTCGTCCGGCGGCGGTGCGGCCTCCTGAAGCAGAGCTACGTCGGCGTCCATCTGCACCAGTTGACGCCATGGCTCTTTGCGCTTAGCGATATTCCAACTCACCACGGTTACTGCCAAATCATCCTCCACGATCCTTGGATTGGGGTGCTGACGGTAGGTTCCAGCGCAGGTAAGGCGCTACCCCACCCCCGCGCCAACACGTCCACCACGACCCCGAAGTGGTCCGACAGCCGCCTGCCGTCGTGTTCGTTGCTGACGGCGTCCACGGACTCGGCCGCCAGGTCGTCGCTCAGCACGACGTGGTCGATGCTCTTCCGTCCCTCGAGGGCGAGCTCGGACGTGACGATAGTCATGCCAGGCGGGAAGGCTGCCCGGAGCGCCGCCTGGAGTTTGGCGGGAGCGCGGCTGCCGGGTCCGATAACCTGGTTGAAGTCGCCCATCACTATCAGAGGCTCCGTGACGACGCCCCCCAGGTATTCGGTGAGACAGGCCAGGTACAGCTCGTGGTCTTCCCACCGTTCCCTGCGCTCCGGACCGCGCCTCGCCTCGGTGCGACAGCCGAACCAGGGGATGCAGATGCCGATGACGGTGACCGCGCCCAGGGACGTTTGCGTGACCCCGGACACGAACCGGCCGGGCGGCATCGATTCGATTCCCAGGTCGTCGATTCGATTCCAGGGTTCCCTTGACCACAGCACGTTCTTCCGTCGGCCCTTCTTCAGCGGATACCCGTAATCGGGCCGTGAACAGATGACGTGCCCATCGCGAGAGAGAAGCCGGTCGTTAGTCTCGGTGAGGCACACGACCTCGGGCGAGTGCAGGTCGATGCGGCGCAGGATTTCGCCGATGCGCCGCGACCGGGGCGTAGCCCACTGTACGTTCCAGTTCACCACTCTCAAGGCATGGCCCTTTCCCCCATTCGCGCGATCTGTCAGTGCCAGCAAACAGCCCCGACGAGGGCGCGGCCCGTCGCTACCTCACGCGCGACGGCAGAGTCAGTGTATCCAGTCGAGCGATAACTTCAAACTGCCTTACACGCAAGGAGCGCGCTGGTAACGTTGGCGCCGAACTGTTGCATACCTGACAAGGATTGTGTTATTCGTATTGTACTTCCATTACTTACAACATATTCTGCCTTCACAGACAGCTTTGACTCAGTAAGTCAGAAAACGACCATCCTCGTCGATGCAGATTGGGATTGGAAAGGTGCCGGCTACAAATGAAAGACAGACTTCGCACACTCATGGAATGGATCGTAGTGGCCGCACGGTGGCTAGCAGATGTGTCGATCTGGGTGATGTTGATGACTCGATCGAACGAGCGTCGGGTCCGACCTACTGAGCGCGTGAATTGGCCGAAAGGCCTTAAGCGACAATTGATGAAACGGCAAAACAACACTTGCGTATATTGTGGGTATCGCCGAATCGCCTCAAGCATGGAGATCGATCACATGAATCCCGTCGTTCGTGGAGGGTCCAATGATACTAGCAACCTCCAAGTGATCTGTCGCCCATGCAATCTGCGCAAGGGTATTCAGACTGACGAAGAATTCAGAGCACGATACGCCCGCCTCGTATCACGACGGCGACTGACGCCTCCAGGTCGACGGATATCACAGAATGAGTTTAGGGCGGAGACTCGCGCCACAAGCCAGACTGACAGTGTTCGCGAATTCAGACGGACCCGATTCATTTCCAAGCGAGAGAAGGTCAACGGGGGCTGTCTAATCCTCGGCATGGGAATCGCTGCCATCACGTTGTTCGCACTTGCGTCGTGGGGCGCTGAAGGACTTCTGCTGTTGCTGCCGGCCCTGGCATTGGGCGGCGCAATTGGTGGTGGGGTCCGGTATAGAGCGTATGTGACAGGCGCCACGCTAGAAGAAGACTAGAAATCTACCGGACATAGCCTCCACTATCGCCCTGTGCCCCAGCGAGGACAAGGTCGCGCACAGACCGCAACTCTAACGCGGACTCAGCGAGGCCGCGCACGGCGACTGG
The DNA here is from genome assembly GCA_965262385.1 of Dehalococcoidia bacterium. Taxonomy (GTDB): domain Bacteria; phylum Chloroflexota; class Dehalococcoidia; order Lucifugimonadales; family CATOSD01; genus CATOSD01. The sequence continues at coordinate 2,685,741 of CBDHFB010000016.1, forward strand.
TTTGACTCGGCCGTCGAAATGTCACGTCGAGCGCCCGCTCCAGGTTGCCTAGGTACTCGGCGAAAGCTCGGCGGCCCTCGGGCGTCGCCTCCACCCACGTGCGGGGTTTTGATTCGAGGAACTCCTTGGTGGTGTCGACGTACCCGGCGTCTGCCAGCTTGCGCAGGTGTATGGTGAGGTTTCCGCCCGTCAGGTCCAACGTCCTCTGGATGAAACCGTAGGCCACGCGGTCCGACTTGGACTGGGACACCAGCAGCGTCATAATCCGCAGCCGTGTGGACTGATGGATCGTCTCGTCGAGGACGATCGGTCCCTCACTCATGCCACACGGCTCTTGCGAAACCATACCCATGCGCCGGCCACGACGGCAATCATGAGCGCTGCCGACACCACGGGCGCGGCGTCGCTGGCAAAGTGCGCGGGCAGGTAGTAGGAAGCGGCGATGCCAACACCTATCAGGGCGATGGCCGAGTGGTGCAGTATGCCGAACAGAATGTAGCCCAGCGCGATTATGCCGACGGCGACGCTGCTGATGGCTATTGGGTCGAGCTCGGCGGTCCACAAGCCGGACGCCGCCGGAATGACGAATGCGGCCGCCACCACCGCCATCCAGAAGCTGAAGACGCGCAGACCTGCCGCCGTAGCGGAGGGGCCGCTCGCGTTCTGCTTGCTGGCGCGGTAGCCGATGATCGAGCTCCCTATCATGCCCGGGATCCCCAGGCCGAACCACAGCGGGCCGGGATACCACGGGTAGTCGGCGGCAAACACGGGCGCCAGTGTTTCGATGGCGTACATGGATAGAAACCCCACCGCTACGATGGCGCCCCACAACAGCATGATGTTGGGCCAGCCCGCCAGGTACATGGAAGTGCGGGACCTGTCCAGGGTAGCGTGAATCGAAGTCCATCCCTGCTCCGCGGTGATCTGCTGCCCTTCGCTGTCTCGGTCCAACATGTCGACCCTCCTTCTGTCATCGCAAACTAGTTTACAATATAAACTAAAGACCAATACTAGTCAACATGCAGGTCGATTGGTTGATGCCCGCAGGCTCAGCGGCGCCAAGCGCGCCTCCATGCGCGTCCACGTCGTGAAGACTTGCAGACTATTGCCGCCGGAATGGTCAGCTAAGCGCCCAGGACATTGCCTCCACCACCATGTCGTCGTGGTCGCCAGCCAGCGTCTCGCAGACGGCGAGGGTCCGGCGCGCGTCGCCGTGGCCGCCACGGGTCTTCACGTTCAGCCCGGTGGTGTCTCGATTCCCAGGAAGGCTACAACCGCGTCCGGATGCTCCCGTCCCAAGTCGAATAGACTGGTGTGGGTTTCAGGGGTGACTTCGGCCCTGGCAGCGGTGAAGCCCACGCCGAAGAGCACAAAGTTGTCCCCCGTGAGACAGGAGAACAGTGGGTCCAGGTCTCCGACCTTCCCATAAGAGGTCAGAACCTCGCCGCCAAGGAACTCCTCGTAGGCCTCGTCACCGATAGATGACCGTAGGCAGGCGGCATCGGCCTCCGAGACACGATCCAGAACGTCTTGGCCGGTGGTCTGGGCGGTCATGGTCGGGCTTTCGAGGTTGACCGCCGGCTGGGCGGTGGAGGGGATGGCAGGCTCAGGGGTGTTTAGGAAAAAATGCAGCCTACATCAACCAGTTGCGATAAAGTCTCCTCGTCCAGAGTACCGGCTACATCGAACAAAGCATCTGCCTGGGCTTTGATTGCATCGTTCGCTGCTGCGTTGTCAAACGGTTCGCTCGCGTCTTGCATCCGGGCGAAATCATGGCCGGCCTTTAGAAATGCGATCACGGCGGCGTGTAAGGCTTTCAGTTCCTCCGGCGCGGACTTGTCCTCGAAGGCGTCTATTTGCTCGGCCAAATACTTTTCCGTCTGCCCCCACGTAATGTCGAATTCTTGCCCACCCCTCTCCGCGCACCAAACCGCATACTCGGCCACCTCAGAGCTGCCGCTGCTGTCCCGGGCTACGGTTGATGTAGGGACGGCCGTGACCTCAGAGCTGCCGCTGCTGTCCCGGGCTACGGTTGACGTGGGGACGGCCGTGACCTCAGAGCTGCCGCTGCTGTCCCCGGCTGCGGTTGATGTGGGAGAATCCCCACCTCCGCAAGCTACCGCCATCAGTATGGTCAGCACGGCGACAGAGCCGGCTAACACCAGTCGCAACATTTCGCCTCCTTCGCCGCTTCTCTGCGAACACTTCACCACTACAGTACGTCTATCCGATTCACAAGTCTACAGATAGCTGGTATGGGATTGGAGTCTGGGCTGGCCCTTGGCCAGTGGCGTCAGTGTCCGTCTTTGGCGTCGTTCGCCCTGCGGGCGGCAGTCTGGGCCTTGCGGACCTCTGCTACCAACACCTCCGCCGACGCCCGCTCTTCACTGTGGCCGAAATACACCGTCTCGCCTTCGCCGTCAACCGCTACCGCAGCACAGTACATGCTCCGTATTCGAGCGCTCTTGCCATCCAACCACTGTCCCACAAGGGCTATCGGGAACGCTATCACGATAACCGCGCCGTGCATAGCCCACTCAATCGCCGAATTACGCTCGAAGGGGCGACAGGTTCCCACCCAACCCATGCCTCCTTCACATTCCTCCGTTACTAAGCCAAACCAATTCAGGACGTGAAACAGTAGGTCCCACAGGAACAGACCGGAAGCGGCAGCTAGCAGCAGGCCCCCGCCAAACATGAACAAGAAACCGGGCGCTTTCAGGAACCAGTTTGACCGGCCCGTTTTGCCTGGCTGTTGGTCCACCCGAACCGACGAAATCGCGAGGAGTTCAATGGTTCTGCCGGAGAGCGCCAGACGCCGCTGCGAAAGCCGGACTTTTCCGTCTTTATAGAGCGTCTGATCCGGTTCGAGAGCATCCGCCCGGCTTGCGGCGGGCTAATGTTCGGCAGCAGTTCCTCGGTTCGCTGTCCCTTCAGCCTGCTCGCTATGCAGCGTCTCCAATTGGGACAGTTCCCGGAGCAGTTCCCGCTCCGCCTTGTCGCCTGGCCCCGCAGCCGCTCCCTCCCCGCCCTCGGACCGTCCGGACAGGCCCCACTCCGGTGCGGACATAAAGCCGTGATAGGCCACGTCCAGGTCGGGGGCTCGCAAGGAGGCTGCCTCACTGGAGCCAAACCACAGTGGAGCCGAGACTGAAACGTCCAGCCAGGGCTGAGCCGCGTCCAGTGCGATGGCATAGGCCAGCATGGGATCGGGTTCGCCCCGTCCGGCCGCTGGGTTCGGTCCGGTCAGAGATTCTTTCAAACCAAGCCACTGACCTATCTGATACGCCCCCGCTTCCGCTGGCGGCAGCATACCCGTGTGCATCGGCATCGCAATGAACCAATAGATGCAGCCGACGACCGCGCCGGCGAGGGAATTCGCCCACCATTGGGGCAGCCATAAAGCCAGCCAAAGCCCGCTGCCAACGCCCATCAAGGCCGCGGCCAATGTCGCCCATCCGGATCCATCCCCGAGACGCTCCCTCCTTATCCGTATCGGGTTGTCATGGAAAAGGCCTTGGCGCTGCAGGTACTCCCCCAACTGGTCCCCGATAGCATCCTTATGCTCGTTCAACTGATCACGCAGCGCTTTAACCTTTGTGGGGCGCGATGGCAAGCTGTCGCACATCAACTGTTCCCACTCGAACTGCGTGGGGCCCTGCTGCGACAGCCGGTATAGGAAGCCGCTCCTCATTCCGACGTACTCGAATCGCAACGCGCCGCGCTGGCACATCTCGACTATCGCCGCCAGCAGCGTTCGGTCGCTGACCTGCCGGTCTTCCAGCACCGACAACACTGCGGCCGGCAGCCCAATGCGCTGCCGGGTTCTCAATTCCACTGTGTCCCGACTCTTGATCCTCCGCCTGGGCCGGTATCTGATCCACAGCGCCAACACGAGCAGCAGCGCGACGCCGACGCCTATTGTCCGGAAGCCCCAGACCGTCAGCTGCTTCCAATCCATATCCTGGTAATCGGGAAAGCCAGTCTGGGCGATAGCCCCGCCAGGGTCCAGCGCGAACAGCAAACCAATGACAGTAAGGGCCGCCAGCGTTCCCAACACACTCGCCATAGCACTCCTACTTTCCTGCCCATCGCAGGTCTCCCCGCACATCGCTCGGGTTGTACCACTTGCGACCTATGATACAGGGAACCCCGCTAGGCCGGAGCCGAGCCGTACAAATCTGCCGTAGGGTCACGCGCGCCTCCGTCCCGGGCGCGAGAACCACCGTTTGTGGTCTCCCCAACACCGTTCCCCCACCGCCCTTGAGACCGCAATCACCGGCCCTTGACGCGCTCTCGTGCTCCTCCACGGCCATTCCAGAGAGGGCAGGGGACAGGGGGACCGGTCCGGCCGGAACAGTTGCAAAAATCGGGAGGGTACTCAATATACGCTTCAGCCCCTATTATATGCTTGATATACTCTGCGAGAGGTGAAACATGAACGTGACGATACTGCGACGGATAACAAGAGGCTGTTCCCCGTACATTTGCGCCTTGGCATTGATTCTGGCTGCCCTGTCCGCCGCCTGCGGCTCCGATGCGCCCACGCCCGGAAGCGCCGCCGCGCCGGCAACTGAGGGCTCCGTTGCCACGGATAGGGAAGCCCTGGTCGCGTTCTACAACGCTATGGACGGGGACAACTGGACGAACAACGCAAACTGGCTGAGCGAGGCTCCCCTTGCAGAATGGCACGGGGTCCACACTAACAGCAAAGGGCGTGTTTTTAACGTGCGCCTTACCGACAACCAGCTGAGCGGGGAGCTGCCGTCCGAACTGGGCAACCTCACTTACCTGATAATACTGGGCACCATGGATAACCAAGTGAGCGGGGAGATTCCAGTGGAACTTGCCAACCTCCCCTATCTGGCATCCCTGGAGCTCCACGGAAATCAGCTAAGCGGCGAGATACCGCCAGAGCTGGGCAGCCTCTCCAGCCTGGGAAGTCTGCGTCTTGAAGACAACCAGTTCAGTGGTGAGATACCGCCCGAACTGGGTAGCCTCTCCAACCTGGAATGGCTGGCTTTAGATTTTAACCAGTTGACCGGTGAGATACCGTCCGAGCTAGGCAGCCTCTCCAACCTGGAATTTCTGCAATTAGGTTATAACCAGTTGACCGGTGAGATACCGTCCGAGCTGGGCAGACTCTCGAACCTGAAACGTATGGAACTAGGCGGTAACGACTTGAGTGGGGAGATACCGTCCGAGCTGGGCAGGCTCTCGAACCTGGAACTTCTGCACTTAGATGGTAACCAGTTGACCGGGTGCATACCAGGAGGGTTGCGAGGAGTACAGAATAGCGACGTCGACTACATCGGTCTACCATTCTGCTGAGAAACCGCCACGGACCCCACCGACACCTCTGCGGCAACACCGACGCCGGAATGGGACAGCACCGTCACCTTCACCGTGGTCCACAACGTCTCCCCGAAAACTCACGTCCTGGAAATACCGGTGGAGAAATGTACGGGTCTGACATTCGACCTGACGGCCACCGAAGTGGTGTATTTGAGCCATACCTCCCCTGACGGGAAAACCGGCGACTGGGGTAACTATCTCACCCTATCCTACTTCACCGATTGGAGGGAGGCCGGAGGAATCTATCGGCTCGAAGTCAGGAGAAAGTACGGTGAGACCACCCCCAGCGAGGTTACCGTCTCTTATCGGGTAGAGCCTCTGCCTGCCAACTACCAGTGCGACCCGGCCGATCAATGAGTCGTCCGGGCCGACGACGGGTATCAGACCCCCGACTCCTACGGTGCACCATTGGCAGCCCATTCCAGCGCCTCGACGGCGCGTTCAACCGCCCGAACTCGCCGCATCTCGCCCGCTGGGGCTACGATCGCTACATCCAGCACACGTAGAGAGGTTCTTTCGTCTCCGTCTGCTTCGGGGATAACTACGCCTGCGGGATGAGGACCGACGGCTCCGTCGCTTGCGGGGGCTGGGGCGAATACGGTGAGGTCCCGCCGCCCCGCCATTAAGCCATCCCAATCTCGCCCCTGCCCTCCACGCTGGCGGTTCCAAGTATCTCCCGTCTACCGGAACGTCCACAGGCCTTGGCATGCAAGTTAGTCAGCGGCGAGGAGGGCCACGCCTAGCCAGTGGCGGCCAAGCGAGGGAGGCCGAGTGACCGTGCGGGGAGTTGCGAGGGCGCGGCACTCGAGGTCCAGCCGGAAGTCGTCGAGACGCGCTGCAAGGGGTCGATGGATGGGCCAGCGCAAGTACAAAGCTCAACAGAGTCACGTATCTTGTCGTGCGGGTACTGGTCATTTTCTTTCCCTCCCGCTTTTACTGGCGCCATAGCCAACACGCGCTGGGAGAGACTTCCGGGCGATATGCTGTCCGTCCCCGGCTGAGGGCGCGTGGCTTCAGCAGAAGGGCAGGTCGCCAAGGTCAGAGAAGTCAAAGTTCAACTGGTCTTCCCAGCTGCTTGGCACGCACCCGCTCAAGTCGTTGTCGTTAAGGTGCAGCTTTCTCAGGTCGGAGAGGCTGCCCAGCTCCGCAGGTATCTCCCCGCTCAACTCGTTGCTGCTGAGGTCCAGCCTTGTCAGGATGGAGAGGCTGCCCAGCTCCGCAGGTATCTCCCCGCTCAAGCCGTTGTCGTTGAGGTGCAGCCCTCTCAGCCTGAGGCTGCCCAGCTCCGGCAGTATCTCCCCGCTCAAGTCGTTCTCGCTGAGGTCCAACTCTGTCAGGAAGGAGAGGCTGCCCAGCTCCGCCGGTATCTCCCCGCTCAAGGCGTTGCCGCTGAGGTCCAAATCTTTCAGGTTGGAGAGGCTGCCCAGCTCCGCAGGTATCTCCCCGCTCAAGTCGTTGTCGCTGAGGTTCAAATTTTCCAGGATGGAGAGGCTGCCCAGCTCCGCCGGTATCTCCCCGCTCAACTCGTTCTCGGGGAGGGCCAGTACCTCCAGTTTGGAGAGGCTGCCCAGTTCCGCCGGTATCTCCCCGCTCAAGGCGTTGTCGTTGAGGCCCAGAAAGTAAAGGTTGGAGAGGTTGCCCAACTCTGCCGGTATCTCCCCGCTCAAGGCGTTGACGCTGATGGTCAGACTTGTCAGGTTGGAGAGGCTGCCCAGTTCCGCCGGTATCTCCCCGCTCAAGCCGTTGCCGCTGAGGTGCAGCCTTGTCAGGTTGGAGAGGTTGCCCAGTTCCGCCGGTATCTCCCCGCTCAAGCCGTTGCCGCTGAGGCTCAGCTCTGTCAGGTTGGAGAGGCTGCCCAACTCCGCCGGTATCTCCCCGCTCAAGCCGTTGCGGTCGAGTTCCAGTTGTGTAACGCGCCCGTCGTCGTTGGTGGTGACGCCGTCCCATTCCCCGAGGGGAGCGTCGCTCAGCCAGTTGTTGCTTTCATCCCAGTTCTCACCGTCCGTTGCGTTATAGAGGGCAACCAGCGCTTCGCGGTCCGTTTCGACGGAGCCGGAGGCCGCGGGCGGCGCTGTCGCAGCCGCAGGTGCAGGCGCATCAGTGGCGGTGGGCGCGTCCCCTGACCCTGGCGTGGACGCGGTCCGGTCGGGGCCTGTCACGCCGGACGGCTCGTCAGAGCCGCAGGCCGCGAGCGCCGCCGTAAGGGCCAGCGCAAGGACAAAGCTCAACAGAGTCACGTATCTTGTCGTGTGTGTACTGGTCATTTTCTTTCCCTCCCAGTTTTGACCGGCGCCATACAACAGTTCCATACGGGTATCACGGCGGAGCTTCTAAGGGTGTCAAGGCTGAGACACCCTTGGCGTTCCCAGGTATGTGTTGGCTATTGCGCATGGCGCCGCCCATCCTGAGCCTGTCTGTTTCAAACCAGCAGAGGGTCGGGCCTGCGGCCTCTACCGGTTTTGGGATAGTGGGGCACAAGGTGTTGCTCCAGTCTCCCCCAGGGCACCGGAGCCTCGAGCTGTTCGAGAAACCTCTCCCTGCGCGTCTTGTGTCGCTAGTCGAGGTCGGCGAAGCTGGGCTGGTCGGTCATGGCGTCCTCCCCCGCAGTTGGCTTGCTCAACCCCATTATGCCACTACAAACAAGGACCCGCCCGACCCAGACTTGTTCAGAGCTTCCTTAGGAATCGGGGGCAAAGTTGACGGCGGCCCTGAGAGGAACGCCGTCAGGCGGTGACCTGGTAGGCCCAGATTCGGTGTATTACGTCGGGCTCCCCCTTGGGCAGGGGGTAGTAGGGTTCGGAAAGCTCGGCTAGCTTCCACTTGCAGGCTTCTTCCAAGCCCGTCTGATATTCTTTGAACCCACCTTCTTCATACAGGTCCACTCGCAGGCTGAACACTATGAACCCACCAGGCTTGGTGATGCGAGCCAGCTCGTCGAAGGCGTGGGCCGGGGCATGGCCGGTGGTGAACACTCCCACGCTGATTACAGCGTCGAAGGAGTCGGTGACGTAGTTCAACTCCTCCCCGAGGGTCATCTGGCGGAACTCCTTGTAGAGGTCTTTTCGACGGGCTTCCTCCAGCATGCCCAGAGAGAGGTCGATGGCGTAGAGATCCTGGTACCCCAACTGCGCCAGACATTCGCCAACCAGTCCGGTCCCTGCTCCCGCGTCGAGTATCTTCCCGCCGGCGGGGACATGCTTGGCGAACAGGTCGGTTGCTGTTTGCGGAGCGTTCCAGGCAAACTCCTCAGCCAGGTCTTTGTCGTATTCCGCAGCCCACTGGTCGTAACGCTCTTCCAACTCCTGGTTGGTGGTGGAGGAGTACACCCATTGGACCCTGCTGTGACTGTCTGGCATGTTACTTCCTGCAGATGAAGAGACCCCAGCCCACTTCGTCTTTGTCGACGGCGGCGGCAGTCTCGATGTAGGCGTTCGTCAGCCACTTGTAGTGTTCGGCGTCATCCAGAGTTTCGTCCTTCGGCGTACGCTCGGACAAGCACAGATAGCTCTGCTTCAGGTGTTGGGACAGGTTCAAGGCCTCCAACACGTCGAAGCCCTGGTCCTTCAGGGCCTGCTTATACGACTCGAAGGTGAACTCGGTGTCGAACAGCAGCCTGTCGTAGACGTAGGTCTGGGCTTCGGGTGTGATGTCCCGCTTAGGCCTCAGGAGGTCGTCGAACACGAAAATCCCGCTGTCCGCCAGAATCCGGTGGACCTCGCTCAGGACTTTGCGTTTGTCCGGCACGTGGTATATCACGGCTTGGCTCCACACGTGAGTGAAGGAGCCGTCCGGGAAGGGAAGTTCAGTGGCCGAGGCCTTCTCGAAGGCCAACCTGTCCCTGAGTCTGGGGCCTAGCACAGCCCGTTTCTCCAACGCGTTGGCCACGCGGACCCCGCTGAGATCAATGCCCGTCACCCTTCCGCCGCTCTCGCCAGCCAGCCAGATGGCGGTGGTTCCGTTGCCGCAGCCCAAGTCCAGGACCGATGAGTCCTGGCCGATGCAACCCTTTTCGACCATCGTCCGGTTCAGCCTGTCGCACGCCTCGAGGAAGTCCTTGTCGCCGCTTTCGTCGAAAAGGCCCCAGTGGACGCTTCCATCCTCGTCCCAGACCATCTGGTATATGAAGTCTTCCGAGTCGTAGTAGGACTCGGTCTGCTGTTCAGAAAATCTGCTGACCATGTTTCGCTCCCTCAAGGTATTCAACGAACCGGTTGTCCTGGTCCACCAGAATCATCTGCGGGTCCGGCCGTTCGTCGGTGACTTCAAAGGACATGATGATTACGCAGTTGCCTGTGGCGCTGAGACGGGCGGCCGCTCCCTGCACGGCGATAACGCCTGAGCCGCGCTCGCCCGCAATGGCATAGGTCTCGAACCGGTTGCCGTTGGTGATGTCGGAGACCAGGACCTTCTCGAAGTCCCACAGGTTCACCCGGTCCATCAGGTCCTTGTCAATGAGGATGCTTCCAACGTAGTCAGGATTGGCATCGGTAACCCATGCTCTGTGAATCTTGGATCTCAGCACTTCTCGCATTGTAAACCTCCTGGTTTTCTTGAATTTTGCAAAGCGTTGCCCGCAGTGGCGGGACTTAATTTTGGCAGAGTGTTTCGGGGTCTCCCCACGGGACAGTTGCACAATGCTCTTGGCAACACGGCTCCCCTGGGCGTATGGGACAATTCTGATCTGACTTTACGTCGCGGGGCTGCCGGGCCGCCCACAAGCCAAAGCATCAAGCAGCTATTGGCGCTAAGTGAAGGCGCAGGTTAACCCGGCGGTGAGGCTCAGGCCAGAGGACCTAGGGGAGAGGGTGGAACACCCCAGTAGTTTGGACGGGGAAGCTAAGGCGCGCAGGGAAGGCTGTATCGCTCGCGACCACGATAGTGCACCGAATTTCGGTGACTATGCCCCGGTCGGGCACTGCTAGAGCTTATATGCATGGCACACGTTCAAGTCCTTAGTCGCGGAGGCCTCGCGAGACCCCCACGTCAACCATTTCCCACTCGACTCTGCCGGAGTCTAGCAGCACTCATACGAAGCGGTCAAGGCCTCGTAGCCAGTACACGGTCGGGAGAACCTAGAATGTCAAGCTAAATCTGGGCGTGAGATTTCTCGATTTTGTCCATTTTGGTGGGCCGTGTAAGACGAATTGCGAACTTTTCGGTGGGCCGTCTCAATATGAAGGCCGGATCGTAGAACGCTACCTAGTTTCGAGGCGGGTTGCTACTACTCATACCAGCCCGACCCAAATAGCAGTCCGTCATGCCGCACAATCCAAGTGTGCTTCTGACGGTTCTCGCCCGATTCCGGGTTGAGCAACACATAGTCCACCCAATGACCCGCCTCAGTGGCGCTCTGTAAGTCGTCGCCATAGAAATACCCCGTGGCGTCCACACGGAGGCTGGGATCACGCCCTCGAAACTGCGGGTTATGGTGGGCTATCGTGTAGCCGTCTGGGTCGATGATGAAGACGTACCACTGGCCGTCAACACTCTCCTTGGTGTTGTAGTAGGCGACGGTCTCCTCCAGGCCGAGGGCGACGTAGAGGTTCGTGGCCTGCTGCACGAAGGCCTTGGTGTAGGCGGGGGCGTCGGACTTGCCGGGGCCGCGTTCGTACCAGCCGGAGCCGAAGGTAATGCCGTCGTGGGTCACCACCCAGGAGTGTTTGGTCTCCACAACGCCAGAGGCGGGATTGGCATAGGTGTAGTCGAACCAGGCGCCGTCCTGGTCGGCGGAGGCGGCGACGGCGGACCCGGTGGGGTAGGAGTTGGGTCCCAGAGCTTGGGAGACGTGCTTGCCCACCAGGTCGGGGTTGGGGGCATGAGCGACGGTGGTCTGGTTCTCATCGATGATGAAGACGTACCACTGGCCGTCAACACTCTCCTTGGTGTTGTAGTAGGCGACGGTCTCCTCCAGGCCGAGGGCGACGTAGAGGTTCGTGGCCTGCTGCACGAAGGCCTTGGTGTAGGCGGGGGCGTCGGACTTGCCGGGGCCGCGTTCGTACCAGCCGGAGCCGAAGGTAATGCCGTCGTGGGTCACCACCCAGGAGTGCTTGGTCTCCACAACGCCAGAGGCGGGATTGGCATAGGTGTAGTCGAACCAGGCGCCGTCCTGGTCGGCGGAGGCGGCGACGGCGGACCCGGTGGGATAGGAGTTGGGTCCCAGAGCCTGGGAGACGTGCTTGCCCACCAGGTTCGGGTTGGAGGCATGAGCGACGATGGTCTGGTTCTCATCGATGATGAAGACGTACCACTGGCCGTCAACACTCTCCTTGGTGTTGTAGTAGGCGACGGTCTCCTCCAGGCCGAGGGCGACGTAGAGGTTCGCGGCCTGCTGTACGAAGGCCTTGGTGTAGGCGGGGGCGTCGGACTTGGCGGGGCCGCGTTCGTACCAGCCGGAGCCGAAGGTAATGCCGTCGTGGGTCACCACCCAGGAGTGCTTGGTCTCCACAACGCCAGAGGCGGGATTGGCATAGGTGTAGTCGAACCAGACGCCGTCCTGGTCGGCGGAGGCGGCGACGGCGGACCCGGTGGGGTAGGAGTTGGGTCCCAGAGCCTGGGAGACGTGCTTGCCCACCAGGTCGGGGTTGGGGGCATGAGCGACGATGGTCTGGTTCTCATCGGTGATGAAGACGTACCACTGGCCGTCGATGCTCTCCTTGGTGTTGTAGTAGGTGACGGTCTCCTCCAGGCCGAGGGCGACGTAGAGGTTCGTGGCTTGCTGTACGAAGGCCTTGGTGTAGGCGGGGGCGTCGGACTTGCCGGGGCCGCGTTCGTACCAGCCGGAGCCGAAGGTAATGCCGTCGTGGGTCACCACCCAGGAGTGCTTGGTCTCCACAACGCCAGAGGCGGGATTGGCATAGGTGTAGTCGAACCAGGCGCCGTCCTGGTCGGCGGAGGCGGCGACGGCGGCCCCAGTGGGATAGGAGTTGGGTCCCAGAGCCTGGGAGCTGTGCTTGCCCACCAGGTCGGGGTTGGGGGCATGAGTGACGATGGTCTGGTTCTCATCGATGATGAAGACGTACCACTGGCCGTCAACACTTTCCTTGGTGTTGTAGTTGGCGACGGTGGCATCTAGTCCTTCCGATTCGTATCTGCTGATGGCGTCTCTTACTAGGAACTTGGTGTAGTCGGCGGGCGTCGACTTGGGAGGTACGGTCGCCGTGGCATAAACCGTGTCCAACTGCTCCTGTATCTGCTCGATGAGAGACGCGACGGTGGCCTCATCCACGAGGGCGGGTGCGCCCGCGGGCCCTGGAGGTCCGGCTGGTCCGGCTGCGCCTGAGGATCCCTGCGGCCCGTGAGGCCCCTGCCCCCCAGCGGGCCCGGCGGCCCCCTGGCAGGCAGCAATTGACAGGATAAGAGCTATGATCGGGATTACTGTGATTAGTGCGCGCATTGTCAGATCTCCTGGTTGCGACGGGCGGCGCCGGACCTCACGGTGGCGAATACTGCCGCTGCACCGGAAGTGTCCGAGTCAAACTTCAGCCCGCGGAAGCCCATACGCCGCTGCCAAGTAGGAAACGGACTTGGCGGGGATGCACGGTGATGAAAATCGTAGGGGAGGGGTAGAATGTTTGTGCTAGACACCTCGGCTATGGCGGCCTCAAACGCGGGCGCTGCTGCAGTCGGGGCCGGGTCGCATGCTGTCTCTAGTTCAGGCAGTCGCTTATCGAACGCCAAGTGAACATCTCCAAAATTCATTGGTTGAAGACCGACTTCTATTATAGACGGTTAATATATTATAAGTGTGTTATTCAAGCCTTTTTGTGTATCAGTATTGTGTCAATTTGTCCCCAGGCGTTACAATTACGACTGACCGGGCCGGTGCGTAGAGGCACGGAAGACCGGGGCTTGCGCAGTTCACAGGGACTGCAGCCGCCAGGAAGCAGCGGGTCCGGATACCGAAGGAGGCGGGTGGGTGCCGCAGACTGGCTTGTGAAGCGCCACTCACGGTCAGCGGAGGCCGGATAGCGGCCATGTCAGCCTGGCAAGAGGGTGAATAATCAGCGCGGGCGGGCTGATGGGGGCAGGGAAAAGATGCTTGGCGGGGGCCGGACCGAGCAGGGCGCGGCTCCCGCCGGAGTACCAATTGCAGCGCCAGGGTGAACCTCAACACGAAGGTTCTTGATTTGTCCAGTTTGGTGGGCCTAGTAAGACTGAATTGCGAACTTTCCGTTGGGAGGTCCTGATATAAGGAGTCGCTCAGGCCACCCCGGATAGGCCACAGGAGCCTCCGGCCCACCAGGGTTGGAAGCTTTTTCATTCCGTCGTGGGCGGCCGCTCGCAATTCTGGCGTACGACATCTCCCTCCTCAGTTCTCCCACGCAGACGCGGGAGAGGAAGCCATGAGCCGGCCGTCGCGGGAACCGTGGGAGCAGAACGGCTGTCGCGTATGGACTCAAGAGCGGGACGTTGCTTCTAGGTGGCCAATGTGGTGGTTTTCCGTACAGTCTGCCACCGACTGCTCTATCTGGATGGTTATATGGCGAATGCCGAATTCCTGATAGACGATTTGCCGCAGGCGACGCTGAAGCGGCTCAAATCCCCCCTGGTGTTCGGGGTCAATGAGCACGTGGGCGGTGAGGGCATCGTAGCCGGTGGTAATTGTCCAAGCGTGAACGTCGTGAATCAGGGTCACTCCCTCCACGTCTTCCAGTTCACTGCAAAGCCGATACATATCCAGTCCGGGCGGGACGTTCTCCAGCAGCACACGAAACACCTTGATGGCCAAACGGCAGGAGGTGATCAAAATCAGTGCGGCCATGAGGATGCCAAGTATGGGGTCAACAAGCTCCCAGCGGAAGAGCAACGTGAGGAGGCCCGATATGACCACTACGACAGACCCCATAAGGTCGGCCATGATGTGCCAGAAGGCGCCCTCGACGGTGATGCTGTGCCGCGACGAGCGGGATAGGGTCCAGGCTGCCAGCAGGATTATGGCCAGTCCGGCGATGGCGACACTCAGCATCAGCCCGCCTTCCACCTCGTGGCCGTGGCCTTCTGCGTGTTCGCCAAGCCGCTGGTAAGCCTCGTAGAAAATCCCGGTGGCAAGCACCCAGAGGGCAAGGGCATTGAACATCACGACCAGCACTTCTAAGCGATGGAAGCCGAAGGTGCGTTTGATGGTGGCTGGACGCTCTGCAATCCACATGGCAAACAGAGCCAGGCAAATGGCGACGGCGTCGGTAACCATATGGGCAGCGTGGGCCAGCGCAGTCCCAAGCTGCCGGAGAGTATGCCGCCGACAATTTCGATGGTCAAGTGGCAGGAAATCAGGACCAGAACGATTACCAGGCCGCGTCGGCCGGCGATGCGATAGTCGCTGGCGTGCCCAGCGTGGTAGCGGCCCGTGCTCATCGCTCCGGGATCGTCAAGCTTGCTATGTTGACGTTCCATCGTCATTCCACTCGCGACAGTGAGAGTTTCGTCAAGGACATCGTCGTCAGCCCCGGCAACGCCGTTGTACGTTACACCATCCCCATGCCCGACGCAGCCGCATGCTCGGAATGGACGTCGAGGAGCCTGCTCTTCACGGCCCGATACTGTCTACCGTCAAGTCTGGTGGGCCGTGTAAGACTGAATTGCGAACTTTTCGGTGGGAATTTCTGATATAGGGAGCAGGTCGAAAGACGCCGCTTAGGCCCCATGAGCCTCCGGCCCGCTAGGATGGAGGCTCTTTTATCCCCATCGCGGGCGGTGCCGCCGCACCCCACCCGGCGGGCGCTACTCGGGCTTGGCCGGATTCCTGGAGTCGATGTCCGAGCATCCGCCACTATTGCAGGCGACCACCCAGTAGTGATTTTTGTTCGCAGCCGGGCTTGTGTGGACGTATGTCGTTCCAACTACGTTCGTAGCCAACTCTTGGCAGAAGACCAGGATACTATCCAAAGTTGAGAACATACAAGCGGAATCGAAGAAATCGGAATGGTATACGTTGTAGTAGTCCGCACCATCCACCGCGTCCCAACTGACGCGTATCGTCGAATTCTCCCGAATCCACCGCATGTTCGACGGGCCGATGAGACTTGTGTCAAGCCGTAGGGTGAGGGTATAGGAGCCTACACCTTCTCCCAACACATGAAAGGAATGTGCGCCCGAAGTCCTTGCTTGCCAACGCCGGGAGAACTGCTGCTCGTCGTCTGCGACTGCAAAGTTCGAGGGAATGGCCCCTTCCGGCACAGGCAGAGCTATATAGAAGTCGGGCAAGGTTCCTCTAACAACTTCGATCAAATAGCGCTCGCCCTGCTCTGCTTGGAAGGAGTAGGTGTCGGCATCACCCGGGCTGTCAATTTCCGCCTCCACAGATTCTCCCACAGTTATTGCCTCGCCACTGTCCCCTGCGCCACTGGCCCCCCCGAGGCTCTCATCCCCGAGACAGCCGGCCGAAGCCAACCGCTCCCGGGCACTTGGAGACATATCATTCAAAGCGTCTTCGACTTCCTCAAACCGAGACACAACCTCACTGTCGGCGAAGAGAATGAACGGATCGGCGATGGCGTCTTCAGGCTCTGCATCGAGCGTCTTCTTCAAGGTTTCCCACCCAACCAGGGCCTTGTTGTGCCAGTCGGCCACTTCTGCCGGTGGCGAGACCGATTCCATGCTTTCGATGAGTTCGCCATATAATATCGAGACTTCCTCGTAGGTGGCATTTTGGTCGTCTTCCAATTCCGGTTCTTCTCTCTCGGAACACCATGCTATGTAATCGTCGAGAGACATGGAATCCGTACTGTCGCTCCGACCGGGACTGCCACCGGCAGGCGTGGTCTGAGGCGCTGAACCCTCTGAATCGCCGCAGGCGGATAGCGTGGCGGCAATGAACAGGATCCCCAGCAGGATGACCGACCAGCGCAGAGTCAGCGTGTCAACACTCATGCATTTCCTCGCCATATGAGACAATTCCCCGACGTAATGAGCAACCTCATGCTCCCTGATTTCCCTTGCGGCCGTCAAGTGCCAAATGCCCTATTCAGGAGGGGCATTTGCCCTGCCCCGGGGTAACTACGCCTGCGGGGTGAGGGCCGACGGCACCGTCGCCTGCTGGGGCGGCGGTTACGGTGCCCTACCTTTGGCGGTGTCGGAAAGACCTCCGGAGGGGGACTTAATCTCCGTCAGAGTCGGGAATACCCATTCCTGCGGAGTCAGGACGGACGGTTCCGTCGCCTGCTGGGGCTGGGATCACGTCGGTCAATCCTCGCCGCCCGAGGGCGACTTTGTCTCCGTCAGCGCCGGAAGTTACCACACCTGCGGGATAAAGGCCGACGCCTCCGTCGCCTGTTGGGGCTCTGATAACGATGGCGAATCCTCGCCGCCCGTCGCGCCGTGACCTTAGCGGAGACGGTGTAACGGCCGAGGCGTAAGCGGTGGTCCCGCCGAGTTCATTCCTTGCTCAAGCCTTACTGTGGGACTGGATGTGGATAGAAACTTCAAGCAACGCCGGTTGCGACGACGAGCAGCTCTGGGGACTAGGGAACTTCTCGTCAAACACTTCGATTGGGGCGAAGGGTAGAGTGGACTCGAACCGCCGGGAAGCAGTCTATGAAGGCGTAGAACCCGCATAATTGGTTCTGGTGGGCTGTGTAAGACTGAATTGCGAACTTTTCGCTGGGAAGTCCTAATGTGAGAATACGGTCACGCAGACATTCGGGTAGCCCACGCTCCTTTCGCAGCCGCACGAGCTCTATTTGGCATTGTGGCCGTGGCAAAGACAGAACACTATAGCGTGGCGTCTTCCTGCATGTGCCGTATGGGCACAACGGTGACGCTCTCATGCCTGCGGCGCAATCTCGACACGAGCCAGGCCAAAATGCAGGCTCAACCGCTGCCAGCTATAATTGCTCTATGCACACTAGACACAAGGCCCTACGCCTTGCCCGCACTACACAACCATCGCCTGGTCTTTAATGACAGACACTAAGCGTTTGGTAATAAGAGAGTCAGTTCTGGACGTCCTCACCATGCTGGAAAACGAACCAGTCGAAGGAGACATGTTCATCCATCTAACCGCCGTAAGAACCTTGAACAGAATCTCCCTAGCCCACCTCTCCATCGAAAGAGCTATCAAATACCTCATCACCGCCGCTGGAGCCGATTACAAGCGAAAGCACGACCTAAAGAACCGTTACGAGGAACTAATCCAATGCGACCCGGATTCCGCAGCTTTCCTCAGTCAGGCATTCCAAGCCGCAGTGAAACACTACAACTACAACCCCGACGAGAAGCCGATGGCCCACCTGACATCCCTCCCTCGCTACCTCCAGGACACCGCCTCCGATGCCATTTTCAATGAAATACGCTACTGGGAGTTCGATCAGGACACAGACAGTGCCATTCTCCAGACCATCATCCTGTGGATCCACATGGAGCTGCTACACGCTCTCAGTGAAATTCTCCTAGAAGCACAACGTTCCAAGGAGACAGTCAAGCACAGAGTCGACCGTGCCGTCCAAGAGGCCATGCATCCATCGAACCAGCTCACCTACAGCCCAGGATCCCGCAGGGAATCTCTAGTACGCCGTTATCTCGACTGGCGCAACAGCCACGAGAGCCCCACCCACGCCCTCAAGCACGCAGCGGAATCCCAGTTCGAAGTAGGCGACGACTACTCTTCGTCAATAGTCAAAACCGCCCACCAATCACTGTTGCGAGCCTCAGACCCCGCCGTCAAATACTTCGCCAAGTTCCTCAGTGTGCTACCGAAACAGCAGACAGACATTCTTGCCGAAGTCCGCTGGCTAGAATCTGGAGATACACCCCGGGCCGAAGTAACTTCACCAAGCGGCATCTGCCTCGGATACATCTACAGAAACTGGGACGGACGCTGGTACATAGTCCCCATGCGCTCAGGCCCACCGGGCCCGTCAGCTAAAGCGGCCAACAGGACCGATGCCATAGCATATCTCAGCACTCTACTATCCAAGCCAGCTCTGGCGACCGTTAATGGGGAAGAACACCACCTGCGAGTGATACAACAGAGTCACACCGCGTTCCCGGCTCGCAAAGACCTAACCACTCCCGAAAATGACGGCGACACCGATCTAGACTCCAGAATGCACGAAGTCACTTTCTGGCAATTGGACCACGGCATCAAACCTGGCGACGACGTGTCCATCGACGTTCTGGAAAACGAAAATCATGACTCTCCCCAACCACGCGACGTACTAAGGGGAAAAGTCCTTGAAGTAACGGGAAGTAGCATACTCGTCTCCGGCCGGAGCGCCACCAAAATTAGCTCGGCATAGCTGGGGAAAGTCCGTTTGTGTGGGCTCGGCAGGGATCGAACCTACGACCAATCGGTTATGAGCCGACCGCTCTACCGCTGAGCTACGAGCCCACGAGGAAGTGGCACTTCAAGCGTACTCAAGGCCCAGTGGAGTGTCAAGGCATCTGGCCGTGGAGCGCCTCCCCCTAACCGGCGGGCTGGGCCGTGGGCAGGTACTTCGTCACCGTCTGCCAGCCCCGGCCCAGGAGGGCGCGGATGTTGGCGCTGGTCGCCTCCTCGACCTCTTCGGGCGCGCGGCCCTGGAGCGCGGCGAGCTTGTCGGCGATAACCCGCAGGTGGCGCGGCTCGGTCCAGTTCTCGCGCTTGGGCTTGAACGGCTGGGGCGCCGCGTCGGTCTCGAGCACGATGTCGTTCAGCGACAGATTGGCCGCCGCCCGCTGCAGGTGGGGCAGCCGAAGCAGCGGCCTGGCGAGCGACACGTAGAAGCCCAGCTCGATCGCCTTGCGGGCGGTGGTCTCGTCGTCCTGGAAGTAGTGCATCACTCCGCCCACCTCGTAGGCGCGTTCCTCCCTGAGCACCCGGAAAACCTCGTCGTGCGCCTCGCGGCTGTGGAACACCACCGGCAGGCGCAGCTCGCGAGCCAGCCTTATCTGCTCGCGGAACGCCTGGTACTGGATCGCCCTGTCCGGGGCGCCCTCCATGAAATCGAGCCCGATTTCGCTTATCACCACAACCTTTTCGGTCGAAAGGGCCATTGCGCGCAGCCGCTCGTAGGTGGTGTCGTCCACCGGGCCAGTCACGTTCATGGGATGGATGCCCACGCCCGAGAAGAAATCGTCGTAAGCGCCCGAAAGCTCGATGGAGCGCTGGGAGGTCTCCAGCGTGGTGCCGGCGGACACGACGAACCCGACGCCGACCAGCCGCCCGCGCTCCAGGATGTCGCCGACCTCGGCGTCGGAGTAGGAGTCCAGGTGTGCGTGGCAGTCTATCAACATGGCCAATTCCCTTCCCCTCCCCACCCCCGCATTCCCGGCTGCGCGAGAAACTCGGCACGGTTCTGATACTAGGATGCGGTCTCCGCCGCTGGCGGTGGCGAGTCAAACTGAATTATACTACACAGCCGTGTGCTGCCCCCTTAACCGGCCGATTGCGTGTATTGATTCTATGGTTCACATTGTATGAAGAGTGCGCTGAAAAGCTTCGGCGCCTCGGCGCTTGGCATCACTGCCAGTATCGTTCTGGGCTGGCTGGTTATTCGCGGCCTGGACTGGGGGGACGTCCTCGACTCGTTTCAGGGCGTTTCCATGCCACTGGTCGCGCTCGCGGTCATCGTCTTTCTCGCGGCGAGCGTGCTGAGGGCGGTCCGTTGGCAGTTGCTTTTCACGGAAAAGAGCGTCTCGACGCTGCGGCTGTTCATCGTCCAGAACGAGGGCATCGGGTTGAACAACCTGGTGCCGGTACGCATCGCCAGCGAGTTGGCGCAACTGACGGTGCTGTCTTTGCGGGATGGCGTGCGTGTCTCCACATCTGTGGCCACTCTGGGCATGGAGCGCGTGCTCGACCTGGTGGCCAGCGCCAGCATCCTGGCCATAGCCTTCTTTTTCGTGCCGAAGATGAAGCTGTTCGCGCCGGTCATCTTTGGCCTGCTGATACTCTCGGTGGTGGCCGTCGCGGTGATACCGGTGGTGGCCTGGGGCGGCAGTGGCGCGGCAGTCGTCCTGAAGCGGCTGCCGTTCCTGGCGGACATGCTCTCAAGCCTGTCGCAGGCCCTCAAGGATCTGGGCAAGAGTCCCAGGCGGTTGGTGTCGGCGTCGGCGCTGAGCTTCTTGTATTGGATCCTGGTAGGGCTCACGGCCTGGCTGGTGGCCCTGGCGGTGGAGGTGCAGATTTCGCCCATCGTCGCCACGCTCGTGATCCTCGGCTCCATATTCTTCGCCACCAGCGTACCGGGCGCCCCCAGCGCAATCGGCACCTTTGAGTTCGCCGTCGTTACCGTGCTGGGCCTGCTCGGCGAAGACAACAAGGGTGCCGCGTTCGGCTTCGCGGTCATCACGCACGCCGTGTTCTTCTTGCCGTCCACCATCATCGCCGCCGTGTTCCTGCCGCGAGAGGGCCTTGGTTCCATCCGGACCGTGCGCCAAACGCTCTTCAAGAGTGTGAAGGCCGGGAATGAGACACGCGTCTAGCTGGGCCCAGCGGCTGCGGCGCGCCTGGCCGTTTGCCCTGGCGCTGCTTTTGGTGATTGCCGCCGCGTGCTCGGACGACCCTGGGAGTCCGCCGACCGCCGTCGCCCCCACGTCCGCCCCGGCCACGGCTGCCCCGCTTCCCACGGCCACCGTCGCTCCCACGACCGTGCCCTCGCCGACTGCACGCCCGGACGCCGACGCGGCACCCACCGCGGCCGCCGCGACGCCGTCGCCCGCGCCTGCCGCGACCCCCACTGCGCCCAAGCCGACGGTCGCTCCTTCGCCTTCACCGAGGCCGATACCGGAGCCGAGCGGAGGCGTGCTGAACCTAGCCGCGCGGCACGCCGCGCCCCACCTGGACGTGCACCAGGAAGTCTCGCCCGCGCTCTCCACCTGGGGGCCGGGAATCGTCTACAGCCGGCTGTTGCGGCTGCAGGCGGGGCCGGACGTTGAACTGCCCACACTCGCCGTCGAGTGCGAGCTTTGCGAGTCGTGGCGCTTGGAAGACCCCACGACGCTGGTGTTCACCATGCGGGGAGACGTGCGCTGGCAGGACGCCGCGCCGGTGAATGGGAGGCCGCTCACGGCCGACGACGTCGCGTTCAGCTTCGACCGCCAGCGCCAGCCTGGCTGGCCCAACGCCGGTCTGCTGGCAATGGTCGACAGCGTCCAGGCGACCGGCGAGGACACACTCAGGGTCTCGCTCGTCGCTCCCGACGCCGACATCCTGGTCGCGCTTGCGGACGGGCACACCAAGATCGTGTCGCGGGAGGCCGTCGAGCTCGGCGGGGACCTCAAGGCCGGGCCTGCCATAGGCTCCGGCCCGTGGTCGCTCGCCAAGAGCGGACTGGCAGAGGGCTACGTCTTCGAACGCAACCAGATGTACTTCGAGGAGGGCTTGCCGCTGCTGGACGCCATCAGGATTCACGTGCTGGAGGATGGGGCCACTCGAAGCGCCGCGTTCGGCGTGGGGCGTATCGACCTGCACCAGGTGGACCCGGCCGAGTGGTCGGCGCTGCGGGAACGGCGTCCGGACGCGCCGCTGCTGCGCAGCATGGACGCTGGCGCTGGCCTGGAGGTCGCGCTGAACACGAGGGCGGCGCCCTTCGACGACCCCCGCGCGCGGGCCGCCGCCTTCCTGGCCATGGACCCATGGCGCGCCGTCGAGGACGTGTGGCTCGGCGCGGCCTTCGTCGGGCTCGGAGTGCCCCCGGCGCGCGCCGACTGGCTGCTTGAAGACGCGATGCTGCGCCCGTTCTTCGCGGACCCGGACGCGGCTCGCACCAGGTTCACGCCGCTGCCGGAGGGCCCGCCGAGGACGGCGCGGATAACTGTGGGAGACTTCGGCGAGCGCTACGATAGCCACGCCCGGCTGATAGCCGGCGAGTTGGAGGCCGTGGGGTTCGACGTCTCCGTCGGCAAGGTAAACCGCCGCGTGTTCGCCGAGCGGGTGTGGCTCGGAGGCGAGTACCAGATGTTCGTGGGCCCGATAGCCCCAATGGTAACGCCCAACGCATACCTGCTGACGCTGCTGCACAGCCAGGGGCGCTGGAACACGACGGGGCACCGCGACGAGACCCTGGACGCGCTCATCGAGGCCCAGGCGCAGACGTTCGACGAGGCGGAGCGCGGGGAGCTGGTGCGGGAGATACAGGCCAGGGCGCTCCAGGGGGCGTATCGATACATGCCGGCGGGCAGCGTCTCGCTGTGGTCGTGGTGGCCCAGGGTGCGTGGCTTCCACCCGAACTTCGCCGCGTCGGAGTACGCCCACTGGCGCATGGTGTGGTTGCAGGACTAGCGCCCGGACTGGGCCGGAGCGCTAGCCGGCTTCATCCTCCATGGCCGCGTACTTGGATGGGCACTTGACGATGACCCGCTCGCTCACGAAAGGCTCTCCGGGCGCGTGGGCGCCCTCCAGTATGATCTCGGAGTGTTCGTTGAAGAACAGGTCGGGCAGAATGCCGTCGTGGATTGCGGCCAGCGTCTCCGTGCCGTCGGTGAGGGCGAAGTTGGCGACGGTGGAGCCGTCCGCGCGGTGAAACGACTCCGGGACGAGCTTGCCTCCGACCCGGACTGTCCTGCCATCTGGAGTAGCCTCTTGCCCACTGATCTCGCCCACGGTGTAGAAATACACGGTAGCGCTCTGGAAGGCCAGGAAGGCGAAATAGCCCAGCGCCCCCGCCAGCACGGCCAACCCGACCAGCAGCCTCCACCGGCCGGCAAAGCCCTCGGCGGGCGCGCCTGCGTTCTGCGGATTCATGGCCGGGCTAAGTTCCTGGGACATTTCGACTCCTCGATTCCGCCGCGACCGCCCTACTCCGGTTGAGTGGCGGACGCCACGGGGTCATCCCCACGTGTTGCCTGGGGACTCTCTTTCCGAAATCGCGCGTTTCAGTTCGTCGATCTCCCGCTGCATCTCCCGCTGACGCCTCGACATGAAGAACACGTACCCGAAGAAGGCCAGCCACGTGATGATGTACACGGCGAACAAGTAGGGCAGGTTCGCCTCCGGCTCCACGTTCTGGCCCGATTCCTGGGCCGTCGGCGCGGCCGGCGCCTGGAGAGCCTCCGTCTCGCTCGCGAGTGCGGGCGCGCCGGACGCCAGCAGCGCGACCAGCAAGGCCGCCGCGACAAGGGCAAGTCCTGGGAGACGCCTACGCGGTCTGTCTGTGTAGCTCGTCCAGATCATTTGCCGTCTGCTTTAGCGAGTATCTCTCGAACAGCAGGTACACGTACAGCGCCGTGAACGCGATCATGGACACCAGGAACGTCAACGCCATCCTGGAGTCGAGGCCGCCGGACTCGGCGAGCGGGCCGATGTTCAGCTCGGGGTGAGCCGTTCGCCACCAGAGCGTGGCGAAGTAGATGATAGGGGCATCGATAGCGCCTATGAGCGCCACCACGGACGCGAACCGCTGGCCCTGCGATCCCACGGGCGCGTAGGACTTGACCATGAGATAGCCGACGTAGATGAACCACAGTATCAGAGTGGTAGTGAGCTTGGCGTCCCACGTCCACCACACGCCCCAGACGGGCTTTGCCCAGATGCTGCCTGTAACGATGATGAGCGTGGCGGCGATCAGCCCCAGCTCGGCAGTGGAGTGCGCCAGGCTGTCCCAGCGCTCGCGACCTGTGACCAGGTGCATGACGCTGGCGAAGGCGACAATGACTATGGAGACCATGCCCAGCCAGCCCAACGGCACGTGGAAGTAGAAGATGCGCTGGGACACGCCCAGGTTCTGCTCAGTCGGCACCCACAAGAAGACCATGTACAGCGTGAGCGCCATGAGCAGCGCGCTCAGCGTCATCAGACCGTCGCGCGCGGGAGACCACCTGCGGACAGCACTCGTTGGGGCGGCTGATGTAAGTCCGACCATGTGTGCAATGTATCACAAAGTTTGTATCCCCGCCAGTCGAGACCGGTGCAGGCAGCGCCTTCGGCGCGCGGTCCGGCTCGTTTCGCTTTGGCGAAATTTGCGGTTACAATGACAGCGTGTGGCCTGAATTGCGAATAAGGACAGCGAGAACATCGGCGAGGGTAATGGCGCGCGAAACGCGGACGATTACCCGCCTCCGAGCGCTGCTCGCCGTTCCCGCGGTCGCAGCGGTGCTGTGGCTGACCGGTTGCGGCGGATCGACTGACTCGCAGCCGACGCCCGACATCGAGGCGACGGTGCAGGCGGTCGTCGCCATGGCGCTGCCTACAGCGACACCTACGCCACAGCCCGACATCGCCGCGACGGTCGCGGCCGGCGTGCAGGCGACGGTCGAGGCGATGCGGCCCACTCCAACTCCGACCCACGCGCCTACCTGGACGCCCACCGCAACTCCCTCACCTACCCGCACACGCACACCCACCAACACGCCGGCGCCGACCCTTACACCAACGCCTACGCCCACCGATACTCCCACGCCGACCCTCACACCAACGCCCATGCCCACACCAACACCGGAGCCTACGCTCACGCCCAGTCCCACCAACACGCCCGCGCCGACACCAACGACGTCCGCAAGCCTCTCTGTGGCCGACGTTGTGGACACGGCCCGGCCCAGCGTCGTGCGTGTCGTCACCGAGGGCGGCTCGGGCACCGGGTTCGTGATCGACGACTCCGGGTACATACTCACCAACGAGCACGTCGTGGAGGGGCTAACCCGCGTTACGATCGTGCTCCACGGCGGCGCCCAGATATCGGCGCGTGTGGTGTCGGCGGACGCTGCAAGAGACATCGCCCTGCTCAAGGTGGATAACATCCCCGGTCTCGCGCCACTTGCCTTCGCTTCGGCTGCGCGTGAGGGGGAAGACGTTATCGCGCTGGGCTTCCCTCTCGGACTACACGAGAGCATGACTGTCACGAGGGGAATCGTGTCGGCCATAAGGACCTTTTCGGGTGTAAAGCACTTGCAGACCGACGCCGCCATCAACCCGGGCAACAGCGGCGGCCCGCTGCTCAACGACAGAGGCGAAATCGTCGGCATGAACACCTTCATCCAGCGGGAGATTGAGGGTCGGGAATACGACGCGCAGGGAATCGGATTCGCAGTGTCTTTCGACGTTCTGGAGACCCGGTACGCGGCCATGAAGTCCAGCCCGTCCCTGCCGCCCACCCCGGCGGCGAGGGTGACCCCGACGGCCGCCCCGCGCGTCACCCCCAAGCCCGCCCCGAGTCGCGGATTCGGTCCAGTGAGCGGGGAGTTGGAACACGACGAGGACAGTTTCGTTGAATCATTCGACTCGCGGGTCAGTCTCGCCAATGCGGTTATAGAGGCGACCTTCGTAGACACTGGCTTGCCACTAGGCCAAAGTTGGAGCCACGGATTCTTCTTTCGTGGGTCAGACAACCGCTACTACATTCTCACCGTCTCCAGCAACGGCCTGTGGCATCTCGATCTGCGCAACGGCGAGCCCCCGAACGACGCTATCGATATTCAGACAGAATTCTCGCCCAACATCGTCGTGGGGCGAAACGCGGGGAATCATGTCCGAGTGCTCGTCCTAGACAAAAGGGGCTGGCTGTTCATCAACAGTGCCTTTGAAGCGGAACTGGATCTGAGCGAGATCCTCGATGCCGGCTCCGTGAGCTTGATGACCGGATGGTTTAACGGACACGAGCACCCGGGCGCGGCAACCGTCTACAAGGACTTCAGCGTGCGGCCGATAGAGCTTGAGCACGGACCGGAGGACGGCGCCATTAAGCACGGAGGCGATGAAAAGAAGTACGACGCCCACCTGGCCCGTACATTGATAGCGGACGGCATAATCGAGACGCGCTTCTTCAACCCCTTCTTCGTGCCTGAAGGCGAGTGGAGCAGTGGCTTCGTATTCCGAAACAGCATTGCCGGCGGACCACACGGGACCATCATAAGCGGCTCGTCGGATTGGTATCACGGACTGTGGAACGGTGACGACTGGGATACGCTGACGGAAGCACCAGAGAACACAATCGCCACGGCCCGCGGCAATGCCAACTTACTGCTCGTAATCGCGATTGGCGAACGCGGTCACCTGTTCATAAACAACGCATACGTGTCCGACCTCGACCTGAGCGGCTGAACCGGCGCCGGTTTAGTCAGTGCGGTCGCCTCGTTCTACTGGGGCCACTCCGTGGCTGGCGTCTCCACGCAGTTCGAGCGCTTCGCGGTGTGGTCCATCGCGGACCTGCCGTAGGGTCGAAGTCACCCCCATCCCCGAATGGAGTACGGGGCAGGCTCTAAACTTCCCGCGTCAAGGGGTAAGGGACCAGGGTCACGCGGCCCGCCGTCCGCCCCCTACCCCGTTACCGCTCCCACCGACGCGGAAGACACCAGCTTGGCGTACTTGGCCATTACGCCCGTCGTGTAGTTCGGCGGCGGCGGCGTCCACAGGTCGCGGCGGCGCGCCAGCTCTTCCTCCGGCACGCGCACGCTCAGCTCGCGCGTCTCCACGTCCATCACGATGCGGTCGCCGTCCTCGACCAGCGCTATCACGCCTCCGACGGCGGCCTCCGGCGCGACGTGGCCTATCATCGGCCCGCGTGTCGCGCCGGAAAAGCGTCCGTCCGTTATCAGCAGAGTGTCCTCGCCAAGTCCCGCGCCCATGATGGCTCCGGTAACGGCCAGCATTTCCTGCATCCCAGGGCCGCCCTTGGGCCCCTCGTAGCGGATGATAACCACGTCGCCGCCCTCGATCTCGCCGGAGGTTACGGCATTGAACGCGGCCCTCTCGCCGTCGAACACGCGCGCTGGGCCGTCGTGGCTCAGGTGCTTGGTGCCGGCCACTTTCATCACCGCGCCCTCTGGGGCGAGGTTGCCCTTGAGTATCACCAAGCCTCCGGTGGGGCTGCGTGCCTCCGACACGGGGTAGATCACGCGGCTGTCGGGCAGCGTGTCGAACTCGGCCAGGTTCTCGGCAAGCGTCTTGCCCGTTACGGTCAGCACGTCCGGATGGAGCAGGCCGGCCCTGAGCAGTTCGTTCATCAGCACCGGCAGGCCGCCGGACTTGTCCACGTCGGACATGACGAAGCGCCCGCCCGGACGCAGGTCGGTTATGTAGGGCGTGCTGCGGCTGAGCCGGTCGAATTCGTCGATGTGGAGGTCTACCCCGGCCTCGTGGGCGATGGCGAGCAGGTGGAGCACGGCGTTGGTCGAGCCACCCATTGCGAGCACCACGGTTATGGCGTTCTCGAACGCCTCGCGCGTCATGATGTCGCGGGGCTTGATGTCGTTCTCCAGCATCTTGTAGAGCACCGCGCCCGCCCTGTGGGCTATTTCCTCGTTGCGCGGGTCCACCGCCGGAATGGAGGCCGCGCCGGGCACCGACATGCCCATAGCCTCGATGGCCGACGACATGGTGTTGGCGGTAAACATTCCCGAGCACGCGCCCTCGCCCGGACAGGCCACGCGCTCCATGCCATAAAGCTCGTCCAGCGTGAGCTTGCCCTGGGAGTAGGCGCCCACGGCCTCGAACATGTCCTGTATGTTAATGTCGCGGCCCAGGTAGTTGCCCGGCAGTATCGCGCCGCCGTACACGAACAGCGAGGGGACGTTCAGCCGCGCCATCGCCATCATCGCGCCCGGCATGTTCTTGTCGCACGCCGCCACCACGATGAGGCCGTCCATGCTCTCGCCGAAGGTGACAGTTTCTATCGAGTCGGCTATCACCTCGCGGCTCACCAGCGACGCCTTCATGCCCTCTGTGCCCATCGAGATGCCGTCGCTGATGGTGATGGTGCCGAACAAGAAGGGCACGGAGTTGGCGTCCCACACGCCCTGCTTCGCCTTCTGCGCCAGTCTGTCGAGGTGCACGTTGCAGGGCGTCACGTCGCTCGCGAGGTTGGCGACGGCAACGAATGGCTTGTCCATGTCATCGTCGCTCAGGCCCACGGCGCGGAGCATGGCGCGGGCCGCGGCGCGGTCCGGCCCAATGCTGACCACGTGGCTGTTGCGTTTGAGCGAGGCCCTGGTGTCGGTGGTCATGGTGTGTTCTCCCGAGAGATTGCCGGCGCGTAGGGAAGGAGGGTGGTTAGGAGCGGTTGCGCTTGTACACGACGTCTCGCTCGACCTTCAACAGCCCGTCTGTGTAGGCTTGGCCCTTTTCCAGTTCTAGTACGCGCGCCTTCAACTCCCTGACTTCAGAGGAAAGCTCGCCGATGCGCTGGGCATCGGCATTAAATTGGTAGTCCATTCAGGTTTCTCCTCTCTGATTGGGAATGTGTTAGTCGGAGGAGGTTCCCGCGCCCTCGCCGGCGCGCTCGGACAGGTCCTCGCGAAGGCCGTTCAGCAGTACTTCCACACCAACCTGCCCCTTTTCCAATTCCGTTACGCGGGACGTCAATTGCTTGACGTCGGAGGAAAGCCCGTCCATGCGCCTATTGATGTCGTCGAATCGCTGATCCATGCGCCTGTTGGTGTCGTCATTGCGTTTGTTGACGTCGTTGAAGCGTTGGTCGACGAGCTTGTTGGTATCATCGATGCGCCTGTTGACGTCGTCGAATCGTTTGTCGACGGCATTGAAGCGTTGGTCGATGAGTTTGTTGGTATCGGCGAAGCACTGGTCTAGACGCCTGAAAGTGAATTGCAGTGCAGCCACCCCAAATGCGAACAGCGAGACGCCTACGCCAACGATGGTCCAGAATTCAGGTGTCATCTCGGTTTGTACTTGCCGCTACTCCGGCTTGTGCTTCTCTATCAACGCCACAACCCTGGGGTCGAACTCTTCGCCCAGGGGGCGTCCGGCGTCGGAGTAGGCGACGCCGAGGTGGACCTGGCGGGACAGCTGCTCGAACTCGGGGGTCTCGCCCCATTCGCTCTTGAGTTCGTCGAACAGCGCGTCGATGTCGTCTTTTGTGAACATGTGGGCTGCCTCACGTAGAAGGGCCAGCGCACGGCTGGCCCCTGGTTGATTCGCAACGAACCGGCGGCGCGGGCAGGCGTCTCATCGCTCGCCCGCGCCTCGCTCCGGCTATTCGTCTCCGCGGGTGTTGTCGCCTTCGTCGAGGATGTCCTTGAGATCGGTAGCGAAGCCAACGAGATCCTCGTAGGCCGGGACGCCCTCTTCCGAGAGCTTCTCCTTGAACTGCTCGAACAGCCACTCTTCGCGCCTGCCGTGCGGAATCTCGAAGAACTGGCGATTGAACCTGGGCAGTTCGCCAGGGCCGAAGTAGCCCTTGTCCCTGATGGAGTAGCCCTCGAGGTTGTGCGTGCCCTTGCCCAGCACCTCACCTGTCTCGACGTAGTGCTCCATCACGGGCTTCATGCCGTAGCGCTGTACGGGGCAAACCTTGATGCACACGGCGCAGCCCTCGTAGCGGGCCATCACCGGGCGGCAGCGCTCGTAGATGACCTTGAACTTCTCGGCGCCCCTCCACCAGACCCTGTCCTTGAGCAGCGCCCTGCCCGGGCAGCGGTTCACGCACACCTGGCAGATCTTGCAGAACTGGTTGATTCCGTAGTCGATAGGCTGGTCGTAGCTCACGGGCGCGTCGGTGGTGATGATGGCCAGCCTGGCCCTGGAGCCGAAGTGCGGCGAGAGCAGCTGCCCGTTGGCGCCCAGCTGGCCGAGGCCGGCATTGATGAACATGGGAATGTAGGCGCCGCTGTTGTCGTTGGGGCTGTGCACCTGCGCGCGGTAACCCAGCGTGCGGATGTGGTCGGCGAGGTCGAGTGCCAGCGCGCCCTCGATCTCATAGGTGCCGAAGTGGGCGAACTCGGCCTCCAGGCTGGGCAGCGTCTGCGTCTGCAGGTAGTCCTGCTCGAGCGCGACGCAGATGGCGTGCTCGTACTTGACCCACGTCTTCTTGCTGCTGTAGGCGTAGTGGTGGTCGAAGCGCGTGAAGCCTACCTCGTTGAAGCCCAGCTCTCGGGCCTTCAGCCGAATGGCGTCGGTCATGTCACTGCCCGGCTCCGCGTCGCCTGTCGGTTCGATGTCGCCGCTGACCAGCGCCGCGTCGACCAGCGGCTGGTTCAGTTCGTCGTGGCGCTCGCGGTACTCCAGCACGTCGGGAGTGTAGACAGTCCAGACCCAGTCGCGGTCGGCGGCCTTTTCGATGTTCTGGGTCTCCAGGGGGTACACCCTGGTGTAGAAGGACACGTCCTCCTGCCGCACCGGCGCGCCCGGTACGGTAGCGAGGTCTTCCGCAACGGGAATGTCAACCTCCGGGTCGCCGTGCCTCCGACCTGGGCGCGTTACTACGTGGTGAACTTCTTTAAGCATAGGTGTACCTCCCGCAGGTTCCGCAGATAATCCTCGCTCCGCGCCAAGTCTACTCCCTTGCCAAGTGCAAGTCAAGCAAAATTGGGGCGCGCCTCAAGACCCCGCGCGGCGTGCACGCGCTCGGCTCAGGGCCTCGGTGGAAGGTTCGCGAGCCGCCCGCGCGCGGTCCTGCTAGTCCTGGTT
This sequence comes from Dehalococcoidia bacterium, assembly GCA_965262385.1. Classification (GTDB taxonomy): domain Bacteria; phylum Chloroflexota; class Dehalococcoidia; order Lucifugimonadales; family CATOSD01; genus CATOSD01. The sequence goes on from CBDHFB010000016.1 coordinate 2,716,369, forward strand.
ACGCCGCGCCGGCAGAGCCTGGCGCGGGTTCCCTTCTCGTGCGGGCGAAGTGCCTGATCACCAGCACCAGCCCGCCCACGATAATCACGCTGAGGTAGGTGATCGAGCGGTCCAGGAGCGCGATGGACACGGCGTCGTGGCGAGCGAGGCTCAGCGCGAGCAGCCCGGTCACGCCGGGCTCGACCGCCCCCACGCCGCCCGGTGTCGGCACCGTGCTCAGCAGCGCGTGGGCCAGCGCCACGATCGCCAGCATCGGCAGGCTGATCTCCGCACCCAGCGCCTGCACGACGAAGCCGAGCCGCGCGATTTCCATGAGCCAGCCCAGCAGTCCGAGCGCGAACAGCGTCGGCAACTGCTTGAAGCTGCCGAAGGCGCCGCTACGGAAGCTCAGAAAGGCCGCCTCGAGCCGCTGGGGCAGCAGCCTCGCCAGCCGTGCGCCGAACGCCTTCATGGCGATGCTCAGCGCGGCAAGCGCGGCCGTCATCACGGCAGCGACCGCGGCGGCCCTGAAGACCAGGCTCCCAGCGTCTGGCGCGTCGGCAGTCAGCGCGAGCGCCAGCACACTCACCGCCAGCACCGCGGCCACGGTCGCCATGTCCATCATGCGTTCGGCCAGCACCGTGCCCAGGCTCCACGAGAAGCCCGCCCGCGACTCCTCGGAGAACAGGTAGGCGCGGTACGCGTCGCCAAGCCTGAGCCACGCGATGGAGTTCACGAACCACCCAGCCACGATGAGCGAAGCGCACCGGAGCGCCGATGGAAGCCGCGTTCCGGGCCTGTCTTCCAATCCGGCGTTCTTCGCCAGCAGCCGCCAGCGCAGCCCCCGGAAAGAAAAGCTGACGTAGTACAGCGCCAGCGCCAAGGCGTAGAACCGAAGGTCCATGGAGCGCAGGTTCTGCCAGGTCTCTCCCCAGTTCAGCTCGAAACGGGTGGCCAGGAAAAAGACGAAGGCGGCCGCTACCACGAACGACAGCAGCGTTGGTAGCGAGAGGACGCGCCGCCGCAGCGAGATGGCGGGCGCGAGGTCCGGGCGAGGACCGGTCTCCCCGCCGCCGGACTCCTGTTCGTTCACAGCGGGCGCTTGCCCGGAATGCCGGGCCTGCGGGGGTAGCGAGGCGGCGTGGGGGCCACCTTGTCGAGCACGACCAGCGTGTGGCGGCGGTCAAGCCCGGGCACGTCGACCCATCTGATCTCGCGGAGGGCGCCGCCGAGCGTGCGGATGGCCGTTTCGGCCTCGACCGCCTCAGCCTCGACCCCGGCTCCCTTGTGCGCGACAACCAACCCCCCAATGCGGCACAAGGGCAGGGTGAGCTCGGCGAGAGTGTTCAGCTTGGCGACGCCACGCGCCGTTACGAAGTCGAACGACTCCCGCGCCGCCGGTTCCCGGCCCAGCGTCTCGGCGCGGCAGTACCTCACCTCAACGCCGCGCAGCCCCAGCGCCTCTGGAAGCCCGCGCAGAAAGTCCGCCTTCTTGCCGGTGGCCTCCACGAGGGTCACGCGGAGGGAGGGGACGGCAATGCGCAACGCAAGGCCCGGCATGCCCGCGCCGCTGCCCACGTCGGCCAGGCGGCCCGATCGCAGCAGCGCGGGAGGAATGGCCGGCAGCACGCTGAGCGAGTCGAGGTAGTGAACGGCCTGCGCCCGTTGCCAGTCGGCTATGGACGTGAGATTGACGCGACGGTTACCTTGCTCCAGTTCCAGGTGGTAGCGCCGGAAGGTGTCGGCCTGCGCCGGCGTGAGGAGGACGCCCAGCCGTTCCGCGCCCTCGCGCAGCGCCGTCGTGTCCATCGCTTCACTTGGCAAAGGCGTGTCAGTTCGGTTCGGGTGTTCGATCATTCGGTGCGGTCGGTCGGCAACGCTCAGCTCTGGCGCGCGTACTCCGCCGCCAGCATGCCCATCACCACCGAGTCGAACCGCGAACCCTCGTGCGGACGGCTCTTTCTCAGAGTCCCCTCGTGTACGAACCCGATGTGTCGGAACAGCGTAAGGGCCGCGACGTTGTACTCCGGTATGTCCGCCCAGACCCGGTAAAGCCCATATTCATCGAACGCCTTCTCCAGCGAGGCGCGCATGGCGTTTGTGCCGTAGCCGTGATGCCACAGGTCCTTGCGTCCGATCAAGATCGATATCTGCCCGTCGCCCAGCGACTCTTCTATTGCCAGGTGAACCTCGCCTATGTGCTCGTCGTTCTCGCTGTAGATGGACAGGATACGGTGCTCCGGGTTGTCGAAGACTCGCCGCCATTCCTCGTCCGAAACGTCCAGCACCTCGTTGGGATGGTATCCGAGGTGCGCGGGGTCACCGTAGGAGTAGCGCCCGAACCAGCTCTCCGCCACCTCGTCGTCGTCCAGCCACAGCCGTATGCGGGATACGTCGTCCTTAGTCACTTCTTTCAGCGCAACCTGGTGTTGTTCCATTGGTAACCTCCTGGGTAGATGGCAGCAGTCCCGGTGCGTCCGCTAACCGGTGGCCACAGCGGCGCGCGTTCTACTGGGCAGCCTGAGCATAACGACCAGCACGAGCGTGCCGAGCAGCACCAGGGCGCCGCCGTACACGAACGTCGCCTCGACGCCGTAGTTGTCCCAAATGAGGCCGGCTATCACGGGCGACAGCGTGCCAATGAAGCTTGCGCCATAGACGAGCGATACTACTGTCGATTGTACCGCTCCCTCGGCGGCCTCTATCGCCGCCGCGATGAATATGGCGTGCAGCGCGTACAGAACCGTTCCCATGGCCATGATAGTCAGCGTAAGCCAGCTTATCTGCCAGAAGAACGGCTCGTGGTCGGCGAACCCCAGCACCATGGCCAGCAGACTCATTACGAGCATCGATGGCACCAGCACCGGCTTGTAGCCGAACTTGTCGGCCAGAAAACCCATCGCCGGCTGGGCCACGATGCCCACGACCTGCGCGAGAGACAGGTAGATCGCCACCTTGCTGGGCGAAAATTCCAGATCTTCTCGCAGGTACACGGGCAGGAAGATCATCACCGAGCTTTGGCCCACGCTGCGAAGCGCCGTTGCGATGACCAACACGTAAAGCGCCCGCCGCTTGAGCAGCAACAGCAGCGAAGCGAAGTACTCCCGTACTGAGGACACAGCCTGCATTTCGCCGCCGGGCACGTTTCGCATGAACAGCCAAATCGCCACGGCGCACACCACCGCGGGGAAGAAGCTGTACACGAGAACGCTGTCCCAGGTCAACGCCAGCCATCCGAGCAATACGACGCCCGCCAGCAGCGGCCCGGCTACTTCGCCCACGCTGCCGCCGGTGCCGTGTAACGATATGGCGAAACCGCGCCGGTCCGGGAACCGCCGCGACAGCGCTCCGATGGCGGGCGGGTGGTACAGCGACGGCCCCACGCCGACCAGCAGCATGATAACAAGCACCGCCACGAATATCACGTTGTCGGCGAACACGCTGTCCGCTAGGCCCAGCAGGAAGTAGGACACTCCCGTCATCAGCAGCGAAATGCCCAGCATTAGCGCCGCGCGATCGGCGAAACGGTCGCCCAGGAAGCCTGCGATAACCGTGGTGACCCAGCTCGTCGCCTGCCGCGAAAACGCCAGCGTGCCAAGCTGCGTCCCGCTCAGGCCCAGCCCAATTTTGATTTCGGGGAAGAGTATGGATTGCAGTGCGGAATTGTAAACGTGCTTGACGGCGTGGCCCGCGACGACCGTTGCCGCCAACTGGTTTCGCCCGCGCCTCAGCTCGGGCGTTACCTCGATGGTTTCTGTCGACAAGGCGGCTCCCTCGATTCCGGTTCGGTCAGGTGCACGCGCAATTATAGCACGTAGGGCCGCGCGGCTTATCGATGGGACGCAGGGGCATCTAACGGGTGAACGGCCGGTCTGGCGCGCGGTCTGCTAGGCGAAGGGGAGCCGTCTGCCGACGCCCTGCAGCTCGGCGAGGCGGTAAGCGCGCAGCCCCAGGGCTATGTCCTCCAGCGCGACGCCCTGGGACTCGAAGAGCGTCACGTCCTCCGGGCGCCCGCGGCCCGGCGAACGGCCCGCCAGCGCGTCGGACAGAGGCCTCACCCGTTCCCAGCGCGCGGCCCCCGTTTCGACGGCGTGCATCAGGTCGCCGCACTCGGCGCGCGCCTGCGCGAGGTCGTCCACCACGATGACGTCGGCCCGGCGCACCGCCTCGTCGTCCAGCTCCCGGCGCGTCCAGCTGTTCGCGCCCGCGGCGTTAACGTGCACGCCCGGGCGCAGCCACTCGCCGCGCACCACCGGCTCGGCGGAGTTGGTGATCACGGCCAGCACGTCGGCCCCGGCAACGCACTCCTCGGCGCTGCCGGCGGCCTCGACTTCCACGCCGAGCGCGCGCGCAGCCTGGGATGCGAAGGCTCGCCGCCGCTCCGGGTCGCGGCTGAACACCACCACGCGGCCTATGGGGCGCACGCGCAGCACAGCCTCGGCCTGCGCCAACGCCTGGCGTCCGGAGCCTATCAGCCCCAGCGTGGCGGAGTCCTCGCGGGAGAGCAGCCTCGCCGCGACGCCGCTCGCCGCGCCGGTGCGCAGCCGGCCGAGGGCGGATGCCTCGATGATGGCGAGCAACTCGCCCGTCTCGCTGCTGGTCAGGTGGACGTGAAAGCCGCCGCCCGCGTAGGCCTTCAGCCCCATGACGCCCAGCCCGGGCGCGGCGGCGGTCATCAGGTTGAAGTGGCCGTTAGACAGCCGCAGCCGTTCTCGGGGGCTGTTGGTGGCGAGGCCGTTCGCCTGGTGGCGGAACGCCTCCTCCACGGCCTCGATGGCCGTGTCCACGTCGAGCAGGCGAGAGACGTCCTCTTCAGTTAGATACAGGGCCACGTCGGTACTCCGGTCCGCGCGGGGCGGCTAGGCGGGCGGCTCTTTGAGCATGTAGAAGTGGTTGAGTGGCCCGTGGCCGCGGCCTATCGGCTGCGCCGTGCGGATGGCAGACGTCACGTAGGACTTGGCGAGCGAGACGGCCTGCCTGAGGGGCAGGCCCTTCGCCAGGTTCGCGGCCGTCGCCGAGGCGAACGTGCAGCCCGTGCCGTGAGTGCTCGTGGTCTCGATGCGCCGGGACGTATAGGCGCGAAACTCCTCGCCATCGTACAAGATGTCGGTCGGCGGCCCTTTCAGGTGGCCGCCCTTCACGACGACCGCACGAGCCCCCATCCCGACCAGCGCCTGCGCCGCCTCTTTGGCGTCTTCCAGCGTCTCGATCTTCACGCCAAGCAGAGTCTCCGCCTCCGGGATGTTGGGAGTCATCACCATCGCGATGGGGACGAGCAGCGATCGCAGCGCGTCCACCGCGTCGTCGCGCAGCAGCCTGTCGCCGCCCTTGGCCACCATCACCGGGTCGACCACGAGGGCGTCCAGGCTGTACTGCCTGGCCTTCGCAGCGACGATCTCTATTATGGTGGAACTGGAGAGCATCCCGGTCTTCACCACGTCGGCGCCTATGTCGGTGATCACGGCGTCGATCTGCGACTCGATGAGCGACGCCGGAAGCTCCCACACGTCGGTGACTCCCCTGGTGTTCTGGGAGGTTATAGCGGTGAGCGCGGAGGTGCCGTAGACGCCGTGGGCGGCGAACGTCTTGAGGTCCGCCTGTATACCCGCACCGCCGCCCGAGTCCGAGCCGGCTATGGTCAAGGCGCGGTAAACGCGGTTCATGGCGTGTTCACCTCCGGTTGCCGGGCCAGTTCTCTCCGTGGTAGGCGGCTTCCCAAAAGAGGTACTCGTACCGCAGCGCCGTAAGGAAGACGCGCTCGGCCCTGGCGCTGCGCCGCTCGGCGCCCTCGCGGTCTATGTGCCGACCTAGCCATTCGACGAGTCCGCCGAGCACCTCGGGGCCGTGAAGCTCAATCCACTCCCGGTAAATGGGGTTGGCTGGCCGCGCGCCCCGCTCCAGCAGCCGTGTGCCCCAGTCCAGGTAGGTGCCCTCGGTCACGTACAGGATTGTCGCAATATCATCGAAGCCGCCCTCGTAGCCGGTCCTGACCAGGAAGTCGCCGAACGCCTGGGTGGTTGGCGACGCCGCGGCCGAGGAGTACTCGGCTTCCGTCGCGCCCAGCTCGCGGAACGCCCGCACGAAGAGGTCGTTTTCCTGCGCGCCCTCCGGTGCGACGAGCCCCGAGAGAAAGCCGTGAAGCACGCCGGCCGCCTCGATGGTGGGCGCTTTGGCGATGCCCAGCGAGATGAGAGTCGCCAGGTCGTTCACGAAAACGTAGTCTTGCAGGAAGTACGTCCGGAACTTCGACGCTGGCAGTGTGCCGTCACCCATCTCTTCCACGAAGGGGTGGAAGACCATCTTTTGCCAGAGGCCATCATACTTCAGCCGTAGCTGATGCGTCAACGACATTGTACTTCGCCTCAACTATTCGTATGCGTCATTCCGATATTCGGGCGTGTCATTCTGAGCTTGCCGAAGAATCCAGGGCGCCTGACTAGCGTGTCCGCTTGATTTTGGAGGCGGGGTAGGCCAGACGGCAGGCCTTCAAGACTACTTAGGTGACGGGCGGGCGTATTTGATGGCCTCCTGTAGTGCCACTCTAATTCGCTTGCCGTCACGACCGAAGCCCAGCTCTTGCCGCATTTCGCGCATAAGCTCTTCGTCGGTTCGTAGCAGGGTGTCGGACAGTATCCACTTGGCCAGACTGACCAGTACATAACGCTCGTATTTGGTTATGGATTCGCCAGGTCTTACTGTAGGCTTGCTGCCACGGCGAATAGGCACCTTCGGCTGAGATGCTGGTGGCGCGGGAGGGGGCGGCTCCGGCTTGGCTGCGGCGTCTCGGTCGGCGCTAGCCATGGCGTCCTTCCACGCGGCAAAGGCCCGGTCCGTTTCCGCGGAGGCATTTCGGAACCAGTCGGTGGACCAGATGCGATGAAAGCGCCAGCCCAGGTTTTCCAGCACTTCCTGGCGCAGATAGTCGCGCTCCTTTGCTATGGGCGTGGAGTGGTAGCTCGCGCCGTCGGCTTCGATCGCCATGACCATGCGTCCGACTTGCTCAGGATGCGCGCAGGCGAAGTCCAAGCGGTAGCCCCCGACGCCGTATTGGGGAGTGACTGGAATGCCCTTGTCCTGTAAGCGGTGGAGTATGTCCAACTCAAACGGGTTCAGCGGCACATCGGAAACGTCGCCGCCTAGCGCGACGCCACCCGAGTCGGCGAATTCCAGGTACTGGCGCAGCAATTCCACGCCTCTTGCGGTCGAGCGGCCCGGGTCCATGTCGTGGTGTGTGAATGCGCACACGAGATGCATACGCGAGCGGGCGCGCGTGATGGCGACGTTCAGCCGCCGCTCGCCGCCGTCTTGGTTCAGCGGCCCGAAGCGGTACGGCAACGAACCGTTGGCCGCCTTATGGTAGCCCACGCTCAAAATAATGACATCCCGCTCGTCGCCCTGCACACGTTCGATGTTCTTGATAAAGAACGGCTCGTCAGCCGTTTCCGAGAAGAAGCGGGACAACTGGGAGTCGTTCACGTCTCGCAAGCGCGTGCGAAGGGCGTTTTCCAGGTTGTCGGCGTGCTTGGAGCCGAATGCGATGACGCCTAGGGACTGCTTAGGGTAGTCTCTGGCGTGTTCCAGGACAAGGTTGATCACCTTTTCGACCTCGCCGGGATGTGAGACTGTGGAACTGCTAATTTGCGGCGGTAGGTCCAGGGGATGAAAGACTATGGGGCTCTCTTGTGCGGTTCCGGGGAAGGCGGTTAGGCTGCTCTGGTAGATGTGGACGTTGGAAAAGCCGATGAGCCGGCTGTCGCGGCTGCGGTAGTGCCATTGCAGCATTTTTTGATGTATTGATACCGCTTTGGCGACATCCAAGATGGACTCAAGATCTACCGTTAAACTCGCGCCGTCATCGTCTCCGTCGTCATCTTCATCCAGATCGTAGTCCTGGCTCGTGAAGAAGGAAGTGGGCGGCAACTGGCGGTCGTCGCCCGCGATGATGGCCTGCGGAGCGCGGACCAGGCTGCCTATGGCTTCTGCGGGCGGTATCTGCGACGCCTCGTCGAAGATGACGACGTCGAACAGCTTTGCGTCGGGCGGCACCAGTTCGGCCACTTGCAAGGGCGACATGGTCCAGCATGGCTTAAGGGCGGTGAGCACGTTTGGGACACGGCCCAGAAGCCGACGGACGGTGAGGTGTCGGCGCTTCTTCGCCGCTTCCCGGTTAATCAACGTCGTCTCATCCTGGTGCTCGTTCATTGTGGCTATGGCCTGTTCAGCCACGATTCTGCTGATGCGCTCGGGCGCGACTTGGAGGTGTTGCCGATAGTGACTCGCGAATTCGGTCACCACGCGGTTCTGCACATCACCCGTGAATCCGGCCAGCCGCCTATCTTCAACTTGCATGTCATCCCACACCGCTTGCAGCCAAGCGTACTCGACCGCGTCGGGGGCTTGCTCGGTTGAAATCTGGCGCCCAACTTGGGCAATCACACGCTCGACGCCATCGTTCTTGAACTCGCCCTCGAGTTCCCGCAGCCGTGGCAACCGCGCGGCTAAACTTCGCTGCGACTCCAGCAGTTCCAGCATCTCCATGAGATCTCCGGCCGACCGCTGGGTGGGATTCAGATTGGGGAAGGCCTTCTCCAGGTCGCTCAGACTAACCCGAAGGCTGCCCGTCACACTTTGCAGCTTGTCCAAGTCCTCGGGGCATCGAGGGTTGCCGGCGGCCCGCAACTGCCGCCACCGCCACTTTTGGCTGGCCGCCGCGTTCAGGACCTTTACGATTTCGGCGTCGCTTAGGACTACGAGTGGCGAACGCAACGCCTCTCGCGCTGTGTGCCTGCTGCGTCGTCGTCTCCGCGAAAAGGCGGAAGCTATCCCAGCGAAGACGCCTTTCGGTGGCGTCAGCTCCTGGGTCAACGCCTCATGGTCAAGGTTATACACGCGTGGATGGAAGTGGGCGAGGGTGTCTCTTACTTCGGACAGCAGGTCAATCATGGCGGGCCATTGCGCTAAGTTGTCGGGTAGGCTAAGGCCCACGGCTTGTAGCGACTCGGAGAGCAGGCTCGAGGTTGAGCGGAGCCGGTCGTTGAGGAGAACGTCGTCGATTACGTCAAGCGCTCTATGCAGGTCCTCGCCGGTGGATATGGCGGAAGCGGCCCATTCAGGGACACGGTCGGCAAAATTGTGGCCGTCTAGATCTGTCCACTCGTTCACTGCGGATTGAAGCTTTTGAATGGCTCGTCGGTTGAGCCGCCTGGCCGTTGCGCGCGGCAGCCTTTGAGCGAGCAGCGCCGCCTCAGGCGCCGCGAGCAGACGCGATTGCACGTCGTATGTGGAAATGCCCCACGGCTGACGAAGTTCGTGCATCGTTGCGTCGTGGGCGACCAGCACGTCGCGAGAGGAGGCCAAGCGCTTGTGCAGCCCGGAGTAGTTCTGTTCCGGGATGCTCTTGATGCGTTGAATGGACGATGACAGGTCCTGGGCAAAGTCCCGCATGGTCTTTATGCCGCCGTGGGCGTCCATCACCCAATCGTCCAGCCCCACGCGTTGGAGGCGGCTGACCACCACATCAATCGCGGCCCTCTTTTGCGCCACGAAAAGAACCTTCTTGGATTGGGCCATGAGCGCCGCGATGAGGTTGGCGATGGTTTGGGACTTGCCGGTGCCGGGCGGCCCCCAGATGACTAGATGCTGCCCCGCCAGGCAGCGGTTGATGGCGTGGTGCTGGCTGGAGTCGGAGTCCAGAATGAGAAACTCGGATTCGGGTGGGTCCACGTCGGGGCGGCCTATGGGCACATCCGCGCCGCTGGCCTGCAGGCTTGCTAGGGCCTTGGAGTCGCCGGCGACGGCGGCTACGAGATCGCTCGCGGCGAATGCATCCAGGTTGGTTTCCAAGTCCCGCACCATGGGCATGTTCGCGTACCTGAAGTTGCCGACCACAAGGCGTTGGTTCGTATCCAGCGCGGGGACGCCTTCCCAATGGCGGGCGAGCACTGTTATCAGTTTGCGAAGTTCGGTGTAGCTCGTGGCCGGATTTTCCAGGTCAACTTGGTCTTCAGGTGTCTGGATGCCGAACTCGGTTTCAAGCGTTTGGACGAGAACGGGGTTGAGCTTCGCGTCGCCGGAAAGCGTTAGCTTGAAATCACGGTGAGCTATTCCCTCTGGCTCAACGGTGATGGGTAGGAGTATCGCCGGCGCGTTGGGCCGCGCGCCCGTCTTCACCTGCCAGGTTGTCAGACCGGCCGCAAGGAAAAGGGAATCGATTCCCTTCTCTTCCAGGTATATCCGAGCGGCTCGGCTGATGGTGCTCATGCGTCGCCGAGCGTCTCCCAAGTCCTCTTCGCTGGGGAACAGATGGGATAGGCTGACGGTTCGTCCCCTGAGCAAAGCGTCAAGGGCCTTGCCGTTGGCCTTGGGTATGGGGCCTTCATCCCCGACTCCGGTAGCGCCGACGGCAGGTGTGAGGTCGAGAGTTCCTCTCTTCAGGTCGCGATATCTGAGCAGGGGACCGCGTGTAGTGTCCACCAACTGCCGCTTCCACTGCGAAGCCGCACGTTCCAGGCGCGCCACACGCTCGTCGTCAAGCGGTCGGTTTTCTGACTTGGTAGACGGTCCACGCATCTCGGTAACTGCTCCCGCAATGAAATTGGAGTGGTTTTGCAATAGCCCCTAGTAAACCGAGGGAGTAGGTACGACGTCACCGTGGCCGAATCAAGCCGAAAGTACGTCTCAGGATTGAGGTCGGGCGTAGCGCCCATACCCTCCAACATCGCGCCACCCCCCGAAGGGCGGGTATCGCAAATGGCCCCACCCCCATCCTAATCTTCCCCCGTCAAGTGGGAAGGGACTCTCGGAAGTTCCCCCTACCCGCCCCCAAACTCGTCCGTGAAGGCATCGCCCGCCTGTACGTCCTCGGACAGCAGGCCGCTTGCCTGCATCCACTCGGTGAAGCTCTCCCACTTGCTGGCCTTCTGGCTGCCGAACCCGGCCGTGTCGGTCCGCCACAGCGGAGCGAGGAGGTCAGCGCCGGGGCGTTCGATCGCCTCGTCCACCTCTCCACCGCCCAGCTCCAACAACACGTCCACGCCTTCTTGCGGGTTGGCTGCGGCATCTTCGTAGCCGCGGCGCACGGCTCTGACGAATCCCTCCACCACGTCGGCGCGGTTCGCGATGGTGTCCTCGCTCGCCACTATCACCAGCTCGTAGTAGTCTGGCACGCCCCACTCCTCCATGCGCATGATGTTGACGGGGTAGCCTTCGTTCTCGATGAGAATGCTCTCGTGCGTCCAATATGCGCCAACCACTGCGTCGACCCTTTCGCCGATCAGCGCGGGCGCGAGGTCGAACCCCACGTTGACCAGCTCGACGTCCTCCAGGCCGCGCGCTCCGTCAGCCTTCAGCATGGTGTCCAGCAGCGGCTCGTTGGTGGGAATGCCCGGATAGCCCACCTTCTTGCCAACGAGGTCGCGAGGACGCTCGATGCCCGAAGACGCGAGCGCCATCACCGAGTTCAGCGGGTGCTGCACCATCGCGGTCACCGACACCACGGGCACTCCCTGGCCCCTGGCGAGCAGCACGTCAGGCTGGTAGCTGATGCCGAAGTCGTCCTCGCCGGCCCCCACCGTCTGCAACACCGCGGACGGGTCCACCGGCGTGTACATATTGACGTCCAGACCCTCCTCTTCGAAGTAACCCCGCTGCTTGGCGATGAAGAGCCCGGTGTGGTTGGAGTTCGGGTACCAGTCCATCGCCAGCTTGACGGAAACTCGTTCCGAGGAGTCATCGCCGCCGCACGACACGGCCAGCACGCAAAGCGCCGCGAGCGCGAACAGCGGGGCCACCAGCTTCCGGTATGGGTAATCCAAGTTCGTCACCTCACGTGGTATCTACGCCGCCGGCCTGGTCGTGGCCGGCCTGCTCGTGCCAGGATGAGACGTCGCCGCCGCGCCGGGCGTGCGACCAGGGTATTGTCAGCCGCTCGACCACCCCAACCAGCAGGAACAGCCCCACGCCCATGGCGGACAGCAGCGTTATCGCCGCGAAGACGCGCTCGGTCAGAAACTGGGGCTTCGAGCGGATCATCAGGTAGCCCAGGCCCTCGCTGGACCCCACCCACTCGCCGATTACCGCGCCGATGACGCTCACCGCGACGGCCACCCTCGCGCCGGAGAACAGGTACGGCAGCGCCGAGGGTAGCTGCGCCTTCACCAATATCTGAAGGCGGTTCGCGCCCAGCGTGCGCAACAGGTTCACCGTGTCCTGGTCCACCGACTTCAGCCCGTCCACGGTGTTCACCGCCAGCGGGAAGAAGGCTATCAGCGCGACGACGATGATCTTGGGCGTGAGGCCGTAGCCGAACCAGATGAGCAGCAGCGGGGCGATGACGATGATAGGGATGGTCTGGGAGGCGATCACGAAGGGGTACAGCGAGCGCTCAAGGGTCCGCGACAGGGCGATGCCCACTCCCAGCGTGACGCCGCAGAACAGCGCCGCGCCGAAGCCGACTATCACCTCTTCCAGCGTGACCCAGCTGTGTCGCGCGAGCAGCCCCGCGTCCTGGAAGAGCGCGACCGCTATGGCGGAGGGCGCCGGCAGCAGCCATGCGCGGATCTCGAACAGCAGCACGCACAGCTCCCACACCCCCAGTGCGAGCAGCACTATCAGCATCGGCGCGGCCCACCGGCCCGCCGCCGCGTGCAGCCGCGCCAAGACCTGGCGGCGTGGCGCGTACTCGATGGCCGCGTGCGGCACGGTGCGTTCCGCGCTCATCGCGCCGTCCCCACGCTCTCGCCGCGTATCGCGCTCAGCAGCCGCGCCTTCAAAGCGACGAACTCGGGGTCGGTGAGCAAGTCCAGCGAGCGCGGCCGAGGCAAATCTACGTCAACGACTAGCTTCATTCGCCCCGGGCGAGCCGTCATCACGTAGACGCGGTCGGACAGGAAGACCGCCTCGTCGACGTCGTGCGTCACGAGCACGACTGTCTTGCGCAGCGAGAGCCAGGTGTGCTGCATCCACTCCTGCATCTGGGCGCGGTTGAGGGCGTCGAGCGCGCTGAGGGGCTCGTCCAGCAGGAATATCTGCTGGTCGGCGAGCACAGTGCGTAGGAAGGAGACGCGCTGCCTCATGCCGCCCGAGAGCGCGTGGGGGTAGGCCGACTCGAACCCCGCGAGGCCGAACGACTCCATCAGGTCCAGCGCCCTCTCGCGCGAGCTGCGCCTGGGGACGCCCCTTAGCTCGAGGCCCATGACGGCGTTGTCGACGACGTTGCGCCAGGGAAAGAGCAGGTCCTTCTGCTGCATGTAGCCGACCTGGCCCAGCCGATTGCCGGGCCGTATCCCCTCCAGGTGGATTTCGCCGCTGTCCGGCTCGTCAAGTCCGGCGATGATGTTCAACAACGTGCTCTTGCCGCAGCCGCTGGGACCGACGATGCTGACGAACTCGCCGTCGCGCGCGAAGAATCTCACGCTGTCGAGCACCGGCAGCGGCGCACCATCGCGCACGCGAGTCTTGCTCACGCGATCAAGGCGAATCTTCGCGTCGACGTAGGCAGTCGACTCGGCGTCGGTGGCAGTTTCGGCCCTCACAAGCCTCCCTTGTCAGCGTGAACTCGGCGGCGCGGCGCGCGCCTTCGGATAGATTCTCTGAGAAAAGAAAACAGCCGCCCGGTAATCTGGGCGGCTGCGGTTTCTGAAGGGTCTCGGTGCAAACCCTTTCCCTACGCTGGCATTACCCAGATCAGGTCATTCGGGGTCGGTAGCGTCCCGGCTACCCTCTCAGCCTGGCCATTCCAAGCTCCCCCCGGGGGCATGATCAATTGTCTGGGCGCAAGTCTAGCGCGTGGCCAAGCGCCTGTCAACCGCCGCGCCTGAGCGGTCACGCCGCCAGGCGCTACCGCTCGTCCTCCAACTCCTTGAGCCGCCCTTCGAGGATCTGCCGGCGCCGGCGGTAGTCGCCCTCGCCCAGCGCCCCGCTCGCTGCGGCCTCCTCCAGGTCGGCCAGCATCTGGCGGAGTGTGACGATTTCGGCGAACGCGTCCATCCCGCCGACGGAGGGGGCGTCCGCGTCCGGTACGGGCCGCGCGGCCCGGCGACGACGCCACACCACCACGCCGAACGCGCACACGATCACCACGCCGAGCACGCCCAGTGCGCCGGCCTCCGGCGGCACCGACCCGATCCACCGTCTTGCGGACTCCGGCCCGCTCAGCTCCGGCAGGTCCTCCAGCCTCAGCGACACGTGGTCTCCACGAGGCAGGTCCGCCGCCTCGATGAGGTGGTAGGGGCGACCGCCCAGCACCACGGAGCCGGGCTCGCCCAACTCGCTTGCGAACAACGACAGCTCGCCTTCCGGCGCCAGCACGCGCAGGTTTTCGGCGCCGTACAGCAGCGACTTAGTGAACTCGGCGCTGCTACCGGTATAGGGGAAGCTGTAGGAGTACAGCACCTCGTGCTCGCCGGGCGGTACGCTCGCCAGCAGCGCGAAACCGCGGTCCACCTGCGCGAAGTCCGCGTCCGGCAGCGTCGTGTCCACTTCCAGGTTGCGGGCGTCCGGAGGAAGGCCGAACCGCAGCAGGTTCATAGGCTCAGGACCGGGCACGTAGGTCTGATTGGACTCGTTGACTATCCTCATGATTTCCAGCGTCGCGACGGTCTGCTCCTCCCGGTCGGCGGAGGCGAACAGCACCGACGCGAGGATGGTCCTCACCGCGCCGTCGTCGTGCGTAGACTCGTACACGGTCAGTGTGACCGGCAGAGGGGGGCCGTTCGAGGTGTCCAGGTCCATGCCGTAGAGAGCGCCCTGGTACACCACGGACACGCCGTAGTCGGCTTGTGGATCCGTCGGAACGTCGTCGAAGCGGAACGCGCCACGCTCGTCGGTGAGCGTCGCCGTGTCGGTGCGGCCCGTGCCTCGCACGGTGTGGAGCACGACCTCGATCTGTGCCTCACCGTCGCCGCTCGTGCCGTTCTCCACGCGGCCCTCCACCGCAAAGGTCGCGTCCTGCGCGCGGGCGGTGGCCTCGGCCTGCACCCACACCGCCAGCAACAGCAGTGCGATCGCTGCGGCCCTAGCCATCGGAGGCCTCCGATGGCCCGGCGCTCCGGCCGAGCGCCCGCTCGCGCGCCCGCCGCACCTCGCTCTCCACCTGCTCCATAAACTCCCGCTCCTGCGCGCTCTCAAGCTCCATGCCCTTCAGCACGAGGGCGGCCTCCACCATGTATTGCCGCCTCAGCCAGCGGTAGTCTTCCTCGTCCAGGTTGCCCAGGGCCGACTCCAGCTCGGCGTTGCGCAGCCCATCGAGGGCCGCCTCCCAGCGCCGGGCGAAGTCGGCCGTCTGCGAGCTCTCGTCCTCTGCGAACTCGTCCGTGCCGAGGCCGCGCAGCAGCGGGTAGAGGATGGCGGCGGCAGGGATAAGCGCCAGTAACAGGGCTAGGATGACCTCCATATGCTGTGCTCGCGCTGCGCGTCACGCCCCGGCGGCGCGGACGTTCGCCGGGAGCCGCAGCGTGGAGGGCGACGGCTGGCGGCGCGGCGACACCGCGAGGAGCACCCCCAGAGCCAGCAACGGCCCCGAAGCCCACATCCACCACACCATCGGGTTCACCAGCACGCGGAATATGGCCGAGCCGTCGTCGTTGAACTCGGACGGCACGAGGTAGAAGTCCTCCACCGGCGTGCTGCGAATCGCCCCCCGCGTCGAGGCGATGCGAAACTCGGGATAAACGGCGCGGAACGGGTACATCCTGCCCAGATACTCGTCGCCCACGTACACGTCGAACTCGGCCGTCTCCTCCGTCCTGTCGGGAAAGTCCTGGCTCGTCACGCCCAGATAACTGAACGTGTACCTGCCCAGCGTAGAGGTCTCGCCCGGTGACATGGCGACGTCGCGCTGAACGCTGTAGAACGACGAGGCGGTCGCGCCCACCGCCAGCATGATGATGGCCAGGTGGACCACGTAGCCGCCGTACCGCGGCCTGTTGCCCGAAAGCAGCCTGGCGAACGCCAGCGCGTAGTTCTCGCCCCTGCCGTGCCTCGCCCTCACGCCGCGCATCCACTCGTGCGCGATCCCGGTGATCACCATGGCGTAGGTCGACAACGCCACCAGCGCGGCCAGTTGCCGCACGCCAACCGCGAATAGCACGACGCCCGTGACCGCTGCCGCGATTAGCGGATAGCGCAGCGTTCGGGCCAGGTTGCGCGGTGTCGCCCTCCGCCACGGCAGCAGCGGTCCGACGCCCATAAGGAAGACTATCGCCAGCAGCAAAGGGCCGTTGATGCGGTTGAAGAACGGCGCGCCCACTGTCAGCGTTACGTCCTGCGCCGCCTCGGAGAACACTGGGAAGATGGTGCCCCATAGCGTCACGAACGCCACCACCAGGAAGAGCACGTTCTGCGCGAGGAACGCGCTCTCGCGAGAGAGCAGCGAGTCCAGACCCTCGCGGCTACGCAAGGAGTCCATGCGCCACACGAACGCCGCAAGCGACAGGAGCAGCGTGCCGGCCATGAAAGCCAGGAACAGCCATCCCATGGTCGACTGCGCGAACGAGTGCACCGAGGGCACCGGCCCGCCGCGGTTGATGAACATGCCCATCTGCGCCAGCGTGAACGCCACGATGATTATCACCATGTTCCAGGTGCGGAACATGCCGCGACGTTTCTGCACCATTATCGAGTGGACGAAAGCGGTCAGCGCGAGCCACGGGAGCAACGCCGAGTTCTCCACGGGGTCCCAGGCCCAGTAGCCGCCCCATCCCAGTATGGTGTACGCCCACCAGCTCCCCAGCAGCAGGCCGCAGGTGAGGATGAGCCAGGAGATCATGGCCCATGTTCTGCCCAGGTCCACCCACTCGTCGCGCCCGCCGCGCCGCGCGAGCAGCGCGCCCATCGCGATGCTGAACGGGACCGCGACGACGATCAGCCCGGTCATCTGCATAGGTGGGTGGATGAACATGCCGAAGTGGACCAGCAGCGGGTTGATGCCCTGGCCGTCGGGAGGCACCAAGGGCAGCTGCTCCAGCGGGTTGGCGAAGAATACGATGATGGCCAGGAAGAAGGCCAGCACCAGCGCCATTATCCCCGTGGCATAGGGCGCGGTGTAGGGCAGGCGTCTGCGTATGCTCAGCACCGCGACCGTGGCAATCGCCGAGAACACACCGGCCAGGAACAGCAGCGAGCCGGCGTTGCCCGCGTAGAAAGCGACCCACGTGTAGGACCTGGGCATGGCGAGGTTGCTGTTCTCGGCGACGTAGCGCACGCTGAAGTCGCTGGTGACGAAGGCGTACACCAGCGCCGCAGCGGACACCGCGAGCAACGGGGGCACGGCGTAGAAAGCGTAACGCCCGCTGACCGAAAGCTCGGGTATGCGTCTCCAGGCGGCAGCGAACGACGCCACCGCCGCGTATACGGCCGTCAGGAGCGCTATGGGCAGCGCGATCTGGCCCGCTTCAACCATAAGTCAGCCCTACCAGTAGTCCCTTCCCCGTTGTAGGGAGAAGGTCGGAGATTCCAATAGTCCCTTCCCCCTTGATGGGGGAAGGTTAGAGCCTGCCCCGTACTCGATACGGGGATGGGGGTGAAGAACGAGATCCCTACCGCCGCAGCGCGTCCTCGATGCGCGCGAAGTACTCCTCGCTCTCCTCTTCCGTAAGCCGTGGCTCCGGTTCGGGAGCCCTGCGGCGCATAACCCTGAGCGCCACCACGAGCGCCGCGATCGCCGCCGCCAGCGCGACGGGCGGCACGACCCACGCCAGCAGGCTGAACCCGGACGCGGGAGGCTCCATCAACACGCTCGGCCCGTAGCTGTCGACGAAGTATTCCGTTATCTGTTCCTCGCTCCAGCCCCGCTCGAGCCTGTCCCTGACGACCCCGCGCATCTGCGCCGAAAGCGGGTTGCGCGACTGGTCGATGGACTCGCCCGGGCACACCGGACACATGATGGTGCGGTTCAGCCTCTGCTCCCTCTGCTCGACAGTGGGCACGTCGGACGCCGACTCGCACGCCAAGCCGAGCAGCACGAGCCACAGCGCCGCAAGCACCGCCGCAGCACTGGCGGTCCGGCGCCAGGCCCCGCCGGAAGACGGGCGCGCGACGATGCCGGCGCCCCTGCTGCATTGCACAGGTCGACTCCGCGTCATAGTCGGATAATGTTAACACACAACCGCCGGGCCAAGCGTGTGACCGGGCCGCGCCCCCGCCGTCCCACGCTCTGCTATAATTGCCCGCGATAGCCGAAGTGGGGCTACCGCGGGCGCCGTGTCCGCGCAGGAATCGCCCGGGTCAAAACTCTACGCAAGGAGACGACATGGCCGTTCTCATCGTCGCGTCGGACGCGGAGGGAGCGGGAAAGACCGCCCTCTGCGCCGCGCTGGCGCATCTGCTGGGCCGCAAGGGCGTTCGCGCCGCCGTGTGCAAGCCGATCGCCGCGCGGGGCGTCGCCGCGAACGATGACGCGGACTCCCGCGTGTACGCCGACCTGCTCGGCCAGCAGGCCGCTTCCACGCCGCTCGAAGCGCCCTCCGGCGGGCTGACCCCGGAGACGATTGCCGACGTCCAGGCCGCGGTCGAAAGCGCGGGCCGCGACGCCGACGTGACGATCGTGGAGGGAAGCTGCGCGCTCTCGCCCCGCGACACGCGGAGCCTCGCCAACGCCATCGACGCCCGCGTTCTGGTTGTCGGGCGGCACTCCCCGCAGCTTGCTGAGACCTTCAGCGTCTGGCGCGACGCTCTGGACGAGCGCGCCGCCGGCGGCATCGCCAACTGCGTAACACGCTACGCCGGCGCCCAGGCCGAGGCCGAACTCCATGCCCGCGCGGAGCTTCCCTTGCTGGGCGTTATTCCCGAAGAACGCCGCCTGCTCTCTCCGAGCGTCCGCGACGTGACGCGACACCTGGGCGGACGGATGCTCAGCGATTACGATGACGACGCCCTGGTAGAACACTTCATGACGCTGGGGCTGTCTATGGACCCGGGTGAGCTGTTCTTCGGCATGCACGGGGACAAGGCCGTGATTGTGAGGGGAGACCGCCCCGACATTCAGATGGCGGCGCTGGCGACGCCCACGGCGTGTTTGATATGTACCGAGGGCAAGGAGCCGATCGAGTACGTACTGAACGAGGCGGAACTGGACGAGGTGCCGATCATGATAGTGGAGCCGGGCACCCTGGACACTATGGACGCCCTCGCCGCGCTGATGGACGCCCCCCGCTTCGACCATCCCCAAAAGCTGACCGCGTTCGCGCAACTGCTGGAAGATCGCGCCGATCCGCCAGCGCTGTGGTCCCGGCTGGGCCTTTCGTTCTAACCGGCACTGTGGTCCCGGCTGGGACTTTCGCTCTAGCCGGCACCGCCGGTAGGGGCGGGTTTCAAACCCGCCCTGTTTGAGTTGGCGGGCCGCCCTGCCAGCCCGCCGGCATAGAGGGGTATGGGCCGGCGTTCCGGAGCTATCCCGCCCTTGCCGCGGCCTGCCGTATCGCCCTCGCGGCGAAGACGGACGTCAGGTGCGCCCTGTACTCCGCCGAGGCGTGGAGGTCCTCCAGGAAGTCGATGCCCGCTCCCGCCGCTGCCGCCGCCGCGCTCACCGCCGCGTCGTCGAGCCGTGAGCCGCGCAACGCCGCCTCCGCCTCCGAAGCCCTGGACGCGACCGGGCCCGCGCCCGTAACGCCAATGCTCGCGTGTTCGCAGACGCCGTTGGCGTCCAGACCGACTACCGCCGCGACGCCCACGATGGCGTAGTGCGAGGCCTTGTTGGCGAACTTGGCGTAACCGGAGCCCGACCGGGCCGGCAGCGCGGGAATGGCAATCTCGTTGAGTATCTCGTTGGGCGCGAGGGCCGTGGTCAGCAGGTCGACGAAGAAGTCGTCGACACTCAGCGTGCGGTGCTCGCCGGTGCTGCTGGTGATGAGACGCGCGTTGAGGGCTATCGCCACCGCGGGCAGGTCGCCCGCCGGGTCGGCGTGGGAAAGGCTGCCGCCGATGGTGCCCATGTTGCGCACCTGCGGATCGGCCACCGTGGACGCCGCCTCGGCCAGCACGGCCGCCCTCGCCGCCACCAGGTCAGAAGACTCAAGCTGGGCGTAGGTGGTCATCGCGCCTATGGCAAGGCCGCCGTCCTCTTCGCGAATGTAGGCCATGTCGCCTATTCTGCCCAGGTCGATGACAACCTGCGGCTCGGCCAGGCGCAGCTTCATCAGCGGAATCAGGCTGTGGCCGCCGGCCAACAGCTTGGCGTCCTCACCGTGCTGTTCCAGCAGTTCGACCGCCTCGGCGACCGACGTGGGGGCGAAGTATTGGAAGGAGCTGGAAACCATCTTCATCTCCTGTCCGGCGTTCAAGCCGTGGTCCTCGATCTTTGTGTCGCGCTCCCCTGGGTTGCCGCGAAAGCGTGCTTGTTAGCCCATGTTTGCTGCGGCGTGCTGCACGGCCTTGACGATGTTGTGGTAGCCGGTGCAGCGGCACAGATTGCCCGACAGCCCCTCGCGTATCTCCTGCTCGGATGGGTTGGGCGTCTTGGACAGCAGGCCGTGAGCGGACATTATCATGCCCGGAGTGCAGAAGCCGCACTGAAGGCCGTGCTCCTCCCAGAAGGCCACCTGTATCGGGTGGTACTCGCCGCGCGCCGGCGCCAGCCCCTCGATGGTGGTCACCTCGCGTCCATCGGCCTGCACTGCGAACAGCGTACACGCCTTCACCGCCGCGCCGTCGAGCAGCACGGTGCACGCGCCGCAATTGGAGGTGTCGCAGCCGACGTGGGTGCCGGTGAGGTCCAGGTTCGCCCGAAGGTAGTCCACCAGAAGCAGCCGCGGTTCGACCTCGCTGGTGTGCTGGGCGCCATTGACGGTAACGGTGATGCTGCTTGCCATGAGATACCCTCCAGTGGGGAAGATTGGCGTGATCTCCGGCTGGGCGCCGGCCGCCTTTGGCTGTGGCAGCATTCTATAGGAAATCGGCGTTGCGGGGCAACTCACATGCCAAGTCCCCGCTCCCTCGAAAAGGAGCGGGGACTTGGTAAGGGCGAATCTCTATGCGGCGCGCTTTGCCCCTGGGCGGGTTCAAGACCCGCTCAGGCTTCTGCCGCTAGAGCGAGTCTCTATCCCGGCGGCGCGACCGGAAGCGGAGCAGGCCCAGCAGTCCGAGCGGCGCCGTTAGCAGGGCAAGGTTGACCATGGCCGTTATCGGCGAAGTCTCGCCTGTCGGCAGTCCGCAGATGCCGCCGCTTGAGCTTTCCTCTTCCGGCGTTGGCGTGGCCGCCGGCGGTGGAGCGGCAGTCGTCGCTACGGGTTGCGAGGTCGCCGTGGCGGTAGGTACCGGCGTCGCCGTAGGCTGCGGTGTGGCGGTAGGAGGCACCGCCGTGGCGGTGGGTACCGGTGTGGCGGTGGGTTCCGGCGTCGCGGTCGGTGGTACGGGCGTCGCCGTGGCGGTGGGTACCGGTGTGGCGGTGGGTTCCGGCGTCGCGGTCGGTGGTACGGGCGTCGCCGTGGCGGTGGGCTCCGGCGTGGGCGTCGGCAGTCTGGTGAATATCAGGTTTACCGTCTCGAACATGCCTCCCTGGAACACTGTGTCCGTCGGCGAGGACGCGGCTACGTCGTTCAGCTCGAACGTTATGTTCATGCCGACGTAGGACTCGCCCTTGGGGTCTACGATGAGGTTGCTGTATTCGTCGCCATCGATGCGCGCGGGCTCGGACGTGTAGTCTCCTATCCGGGCGACCAGCACGGCGTCCGCGGGCACTCCCGAGCCGGCCGCGGCCAGGATGCCGGAGAAGACCGTGGGCGAAACCGTTACCGGGGTTGGTGACGGCGTCGGCTGGGGAAGCTGCGCGAACGTCAGCGAGAAGCCAAACTTGATTACCGGCACCGCACTGGCGGTCAATTTGTCAGTCTCGTTAGCCTGAACGACGCCGTTCAGGAAGAAGTTGATAGTCCTGTCCCTGAACGACGCGTCAGGAGCGGTTAAGCTAAGGTCCGAATACATTCCGCCGGACACTGTCACCGGCTCGGACTCGTACTCGTCGCCGATGCGCGCCACGATGGTCGAGCCGTCGGGCGCGGGGTCGCCCGCCACGGTCACGGTGCCCGAGTAGAGTTCAGGAGCGGGTGGTGGGGACTGCGCCAGCGCAGGCGCGGCCGCCCACGTGGCAGCCAGCAGCGCCAGCGCCGCGAATCCAAGCAGCGCCAGAGCGGTCCTGTTCGTCCTGAAGTCGAACGAGTTCATCTTGAGTTCCTCCAGAGTATCGGAAAGTTTTCTGCATGCGTACAAAATATAATATAACCTAAAGCCTACATTCCGTCTACGTTAAAGTCGGCGCTTCTGGCGAACGTTGTGCAACATTCGGTCCTCCAGCTCCCTCATTCGGTCCCCTCCCTCCGTCATTCCGGCCCCCAAGCCGGAATCCAGGCGTCCGAGTCCCCACGACGATACCTGCCCGGTCGCGGACGCAAATCGGGGGTCTTCGGGATGCAACCCCCCGAAGACCCCCATGCCGAAGGTCTTTCCCGTTCCGCCCGCCGCTTGAGGCGGCCCGCGGACCACTCCCGTCCTCGCCGGGGTTACGGCTTCTGGATGGTGTTTATGTTCACCTGCCTCGCCGGATATACCTTGTAGGTGACCGCCGTAACGCCCCCGCCGTCGTTGGCGTTGACGAACTCCACCTCCGACGGGCCGTGCAGGTAGCCGATGTCGTCGCCGTCCAGCCGGAAGGGGCGGTCGTGGCCCGGGTAGAACACCGACGAGGCGTCGAGCATCTTCTCCACGCTCTCGGTCGCCTCCTTCACGTCCCAGAAAACGTTGTACGGCATCCCACGGCGCACCGTTCCGCTGTCGGGGAGCGCGTCTCCGGCGACCAACACCGTGTCGCTGCCAACCTCAACGACCACGCCTATGTGGCCCTTGGTGTGTCCCGGCGTATCTAATATGGAGACCCCCTCCGCCACGCTGTCGCCGTCAGACACCAGCTCCACCTTGAGCTTTCCCATCATGTCAGCCAGATACGACGCCGCCATCACGTCGCGCTTGCTCGGATTGCGGTTATAGTCCAGCTCCTTCGGGTGCACCAGGATCCTTGCGTTGGGGAACAGGTCCGTGTTCTGGCAGTGGTCCCAGTGCATGTGGGTGAGAATCACCGTATCGACGTCCTCGAAGCCAAGGTTGCGACTGCGCAGCGCGTCGGCCAGCAGCGCGCGGCGCGACGCCGGGCCGGTGTCGATGAGAATGCGCCGGTTGCCGGTGGTGAGCAGCGAGATGGTGGACCATCCCAGCCCGCCCTGGTCCGAGGTGAAGGCGAATCCGTAGGTCAGCACGTCGAGATTGGACATTGCGCGGCCTCCTGACGATGTAAATGGGAGTTCTGTTGGACGTTTTTGTAGGGGCGGGTTTCAAACCCGCCCTTCGGCTGCTAGACTGAAAGCGCGTCGCGCTGTGCGGCCAGCAGCCGGGCGATGCCTCTCCACCCCAGGGCGAGCATGGCGTCGAGCGTGGCGCGGGAGAACGGCGCGCCCTCCGCCGTACCCTGCACCTCCACGAAGTCGCCGGCGTCAGTCATCACGATGTTAACGTCCACCTCGGCGCGGTGGTCCTCCTCGTAGCACAGGTCCAGCAACACCTCGCCGTCCACCACGCCAACGCTCGTCGCCGCGACGGCGGACCGCAGCGGCTGGCCGGAAAGCTGGCCGCGGGCGCTCATGCCATCCAGCGCCTGGCGCAGCGCGACGTAGGCGCCGGTAATTGCGGCGGTGCGCGTTCCCCCGTCCGCCTGCAGCACGTCGCAGTCCACGGTGAGCGTGCGCTCGCCCAGCGCCCGTAGGTCCACCACGGCCCGCAGCGACCGGCCGATCAGCCGCTGGATCTCCCTCGCGCGGCCCCCCGCCGACGCGCTTCGGGGCGTGCGCGTGTTAGTCGAGCGCGGCAGCATGGCGTATTCGGCCGTAAGCCAGCCCTGGCCGGCGCCGCGCAGAAAGCGAGGGACGCCGTCCTCGACGCTCACCGCGCAGAGAACGCGGGTGTCCCCCGTCTCGATCAGTGCCGACCCCTCGGCGTAGGCCAGGGCGCCCGGTTCGATTCGCACGGGCCGCAGGTCGGCCGGCGTGCGTCCGTCGATGCGTGTCATACCAGTCTCCGGCCTTCCACTCACGCTAGTCGGCCGGAATTACGGGCAGAAGGATGTGGGACGGGTGGTCGTGTGAGTGCTCCACCTGCTGACTCGCACTTCGCATCTCGGTGTCCGTGGCCAGGTTCTTCCCGGTGTTGAGATTGCGATCGAAGCGGGGAAAGTTGGACGACGACACCTCGACGCGGACGCGGTGTCCCGCGCGGAAGACGTTGCCGGTCACGGCCAGGTCTATCTCGTACTCGTACACGCGCCCCGGTTCGAGCAGCGTCGGCTCGGTGAAGCTCTCGCGGAAGCGCGCGCGTATGATGCCGTCGCACAGATTCTTGGCGTATCCCGTGGGCGACACGTCCACCAGCTTGGCGGTCCAGTCGGTGTCGGGCCCGTCGGTGGCGGCGTGCAGCACTACCTTGATGGGGCCGGTCACTTCCAGGTCCTGCTCCAGCGGCTGGCTGGTGTAGCAGAGCACGTCGGCGCGCATCTCGACGGGGCGCTGGTCATACGGCCCCCAGGGCACGATGTGGGGCGAGCAGCAGTTGTTGCCGCCCATGGTCTGCACGGGAAAGTCTGGGTCGTAGGTGAAGTGGTCCGCCTGCTCGTCGTCCGGATCTTCAGGCGACAGCACGCCATCGCCGAGCAGCGTGTTCGCCTCGCCGGAGGAGTGCAGGTACCACTTCTGCCAGTCCGTTCTCGCGAGAGGCCACTCGTGTTCGTCGCGCCACTCGTTAACGCCCATGATGAACAGGCGCAGCGGCGCCTCGCGGGAGATCCCGTCGTCGATGCCCCGCATCCAGTAGTCGAACCAGCGCAGCTCCAGCGCATCGAGGTCGTACAGCGAGTTCGTGCCGAAGTCCACGTCGCCCGTCTTGGTCGACGTGCTGAGCGCGTGAGGCCACGGACCCACGATGAGCCGCGACTGCCGGGCCTGGGGCGTGAGGCCCTGGAGCCTCAATCCGTTGAAGTTGATGAACGTGTTGTGGGCGTAGAGGTCGTACCATCCGCCCATGATGAGCGCCGGGGCCGCCATCTGGTCGAACTTGTTCTCGACGTTGACCGTTTCCCAGTAGGGGCCGTACTCCGTATGGGTCGCCCAGTCCTTCCAGAACTGGAGCGACCTGCCCGCGAGCTGGTCCATGTCTACAAGCGGCAGCGAGCGGAACGCCTCGGTCCAGTTGTGGTACTCGATGCTCTGGGCCGTGCGTCCGTTGGTGCGCATGCCCCAGGTGAGGGCTACGTTGAGCTGGAAGGCGCCGCCCGGGCGGATGAGTCCCGAGTACAGGTCGGCGCACATAACGCGCGGCGCGAGGCATTTCAGGAACTCGCTGCGGTGGGGCGCGCTCTGCCACTGCACCCAGCCGAGATACGAGCCGCCGGCCATGCCGATCTTGCCGTCGCTCCAGGGCTGGTGGCCTATCCACTCCTGCGTGTCGAAGCCGTCTTCACCGTGGTTGAACAGCGCGTAGTGAATCCCGTCGGAGTCCCACCGCCCGCGCACGTCCTGGATCACGCAGGCGTAGCCGTGGTTGGCGAGCCGTATGCCCTTCTCTATCATCGGCGCCGTGTTGTTGTCGTAGGGCGTCCGCATGAGCACCGTCGGGAAAGGTCCGGCAGCCTTGGGCAGGTAGATGTCCGACGACAGCTCAACGCCGTCGCGCATGGGCGTTCTCACGTTCAGGCGCATCTCGGCTTCGTAGTTGGGCTGCATGGGGTTGCCTCCTCTGACAAGGTTAGGTGTTTGGCTCAGCACCCTCACCCTCTCCATCAAGGGAGAGGGGACTATCGGGCCGCATTCGCGGGCCGTCCGGGAACCGTCGCTACGCCTGGGTCTGGCCGTTCGCCCAGGCCTTGATGAGATGGTGGGCGATTGCGATCGGCCCGGGCAGGGCCAGCACGTCGCTCTTGCCCTCCAGAGCGAGCAGCACCTCCGCGCGGTCGAACCACTGCACGTCCGTCATCTCCTCAGGGTCCATGGCTATTTCGGTCGTGGCGGCCTCGGCGTGGCAGCCGATCATAAGCGAGGACGGGAAGGGCCAGGGCTGCGAGGAGTGGTAGCGCACGTTCTTGACCGCGATTCCGGCCTCCTCCATTATCTCGCGTGCCACGGCTTCCTCGATGTTCTCGCCCTGGTCCATGAACCCTGCCAGCGCTGAGTACATCTTCATCTGCTGGAGCCGGCCGCGCGACTGGCCGAGCAGGCACCTGTCGCCGTCGGTCACCACGGTTATCACGACCGGGTCGGTGCGGGGAAAATGCTCGGCGCGGCAGGACGGACACCGCCGCACCTGCCCGCCGCGCCCGATGTTGGTGCGCTCGCCGCACACCGAGCAGTGGCCGTGGCGGTTGTGCCAGTCGAGCTGGGCCCTGGCTTGGGCGATCATGCCGGTCTGAGGATCGTGGCCCATGCGCTCGGCCGCCGAGCGGCAGTCCTCGAACCGGCGTCCGCCGCTTGCGAGGACGCGCCGCGCGTCGGCGACGTCGGACACGTCCGCCACGAAGTGGGCCTTTCCGTCCAGCAGGCCCAGGAACACCGGCTCGGCGTCCGTGTTCAGCGCGTCGAACTCGTCGTAGTCGAGCCATGCGAGCGCCGCGGGCGGCCCCGCGTTCACGAGCACGTTCAGGTTGTGCATGGGCAGAAAGCGGCTATCGGCCTGTCGAGCGCGGTCGGCGAGCCATTTCTCGTCGCGGCGTTCGGCCTCGCCGCGGTCCAGCGGATTGCCTGCGAAAATGTGTGGAGTCATATGCACCTTTCCCAGCGATCCGTAGGGGCAGGTTTCAAACCTGCCCGCTTCCACTGACTGCTGAAAACTGACCACTGAATACTGGCCACTATCCCGCCTCTATCTTGTCGAAACCGGTGTACGGGCGGAGCACCTCCGGAATAGTTACCGAACCGTCTCGCTGCTGGTAGTTTTCGAGTATGGCTATCAGGACGCGCGGGATGGCGAGGCCGGAGCCATTCAGCGTGTGCACGAAGCGCGGCGCGGCGCCCGGCTGGGGCCGGTAGCGTATCGACGCGCGGCGCGCCTGGAAGTCGGTGCAGTTGGAGCACGAGCTGACCTCCAACCACTCCCGGCAGCCGGCTGCCCACATCTCCAGGTCGTAGGTCTTCACGGCGGCGAACCCCAGGTCGCCCGTGCACAGCTCGATAACCCTGTAGGGCATCTCCAGCCGCGCGCAGACGGTCTCGGCGTTGGCAACCATCCTCTCCAGCGCGGCGTCGGAGTGCTCCGGCTCGACGAACTTGAACATCTCCACCTTCTCGAACTGGTGGACTCGCTTGATGCCGCGCGTGTCCTTGCCCGCGGCGGCGCGTTCGCGCCGGAACGACGGCGAATGCGCCACGTAGTCCAGGGGCAGCGCGTCGTGCGGAAGTATCTCGTCGCGGTGCAGATTCGTTATGGGCACCTCGGCGGTTGGCACCAGCCACAGGTCGTCCTCTGCGTCGTGGTACATCGTGTCGGCGAACTTGGGCAGGTGGCCGCTCCCCACCACCGACTCGGTGTTGACCAGGTAGGGCAGATACGCTTCCTGGTATCCGTGCTCTTCGGTGTGCATGTCCAGCATCCAGCTTATGAGAGAGCGCTGGAGCCGCGCGCCCTTGCCCCGCAGCACGAAGAAGCGCGAGCGAGCCAGCTTGACGCCGCGCTGCAGGTCGATTATGCCCAGCCGCTCGCCAAGCTCCCAGTGCGGCGCCGGCTCGAAGTCGAACTCCCGCGGCTCGCCCACCGTGCGCGTCACGGGGTTATCGGACTCGCCCTCGCCCACGGGCACGTCGTCGCGGGGGATGTTGGGCACCTGCGCCAGCAGCGCATCGACCTCGCCGTCCGCCGCGCGGACCGCCTCCTCCAGCTCGCGAATCTTGGCACCGATCTCACGCATTTGCTGTCTAAGCTCTTCCCTCCGCTCGGGAAATCTCCTCATTTCCTGGATGAACTCGCCTAGTTTAAGGACGTCTTCCGTTGGGGCTTCGCCCTCGGGGAGTCGAGTGCGACCAAACTCGCGGCTCACTCGGTTCCGGTGCGCGCGCAGGTTGTCGCGCTCGGCAATGGCGGCGCGGCGTTGCCTGTCCAACTCCAGTATCTGCTCGACGGGGATGTCCTCGCCGCGCTTGCGTCCGGCCTCCAGCACAATCTCCGGATGCCGGCGTATAAGGTCAAGGCTAATCACCGACTACCTCTTCGTACAGATAAACCTTTGGGGCACCTGTAGGGGCGGGTTTCAAACCCGCCCGTTGGCTTAGGGCCTGGCTCCGCGAGGCCATTGTCGCCCCCGCACCGCACCCTATCCCGTAACCCCAAGCTCCGTCGCCACGGTGTCCATGTCCTTGTCGCCCCGGCCGCTCAGCCCCATCAGGATGATCCGGTCGCGGTCGAGCGTAGGGGCAAGCTGGGACACGTAGTAAACGGCATGGGCCGGCTCCAGCGCGGGAATGATGCCCTCGGTGTGGCAGAGAAGCTGAAAACCTTCCAGGGCCTGGGAGTCGGTGGCGTTCACGTACTGGGCGCGGCCCGTCTCCTTCAGGTAGCTGTGCTCGGGACCGACGCCCGGGTAGTCCAGGCCCGCGGAAACGCTGTGCGCCTCGATCACCTGGCCGTCGTCGTCCTGCAGCAGGTACGACATGCTGCCGTGGAGCACGCCGACCCGGCCCGCTACCAGCGTGGAGGCGTGCTTGCCGGTCTCGACGCCCAGCCCGGCCGCTTCCACGCCGACCAGCCTGACGGAAGGGTCGCCTATGAAGTCGTAGAACAGCCCTATGGCGTTGCTGCCGCCCCCGACGCACGCCACCACGTAATCGGGCAGACTGCCGGCGGCGGCGACGATCTGCTCGCGCGCCTCCGCGCCCAGCACCGCCTGGAAGTCGCGTACCATGCGCGGGTAGGGGTGCGGGCCGACGGCGCTGCCTATCAGGTAGTGGGTGGTCTCGACGTTGGTGACCCAGTCCCGTATGCACTCGTTGATCGCGTCTTTCAGGGTGCGGCTGCCGGACGACACGGGGCGCACCTCGGCGCCGAGAAGCCGCATCTTGAACACGTTCAGCGCCTGCCTGCGAATGTCCTCCTCGCCCATGTACACCACGCACTCCTGTTGCAGCATGGCGCACACAGTGGCCGTGGCCACCCCGTGCTGGCCGGCGCCGGTCTCGGCGATGACGCGGTTCTTGCCCATGCGCTTGGCCAGCAGCGCCTGACCCAGGGCGTTGTTGATCTTGTGTGCGCCGGTGTGTGCCAGGTCTTCGCGCTTCAGGTACACCTGGGCGCCGCCAAGCTCCTCCGACAGCCGCTCGGCGTGGTAGAGCG
This sequence comes from Dehalococcoidia bacterium, assembly GCA_965262385.1. Classification (GTDB taxonomy): domain Bacteria; phylum Chloroflexota; class Dehalococcoidia; order Lucifugimonadales; family CATOSD01; genus CATOSD01. The sequence goes on from CBDHFB010000016.1 coordinate 2,745,691, forward strand.
GCGTGGGCCGCCCCACGTAGTGGCGGCTCAGCTCCGTGAGCCGTGCCTGGAACGTCTCGTCCGACTGGGCCGCGCGGTAGGCGGTCTCCAACTCGGCGAGGGCGGGCATGAGCGGCTCGGGCACGAACCGTCCGCCGAACTGTCCGAACCGCCCCATCTCGTCTGGTATGTTCGCAGTCTGCATACTCTCCGCTCAGATAACCGCTATTCGCTTCACGTAGATTCCCGGGGTGTGTATCGAGTTCGCGTCGAGCGCGCCCGGCTCCACGATCTCATCCACTTCCACGACGGTGACGCGCGCGGCCGTGGCCATCACCGCGTTGAAGTTGCGCGAGGTGCCGCGGTACGTCACGTTGCCCAGGGTATCGGCGACGTGCGCCCTCAGCAGGGCGAAGTCGGCTGTCAAGCCCATCTCCATCACGTACTCGCGCCCGTCGAACTCGCGCGTCTCCTTGCCCTCGGCCAGCAGCGTGCCGACGCTGGCTGGCGTGTAGAACGCCGGAATGCCCGCGCCGCCTGCCCGGATGCGCTCTGCGAGCGTGCCCTGTGGCACCACCTCCAGGTCGACTTTGCCCTCGCGGTAGGCGCGCTCGAACGACGTAGGCCTGGACGGCGAGGGCGACACGGGGTAGGAGGCGATGACCTTCTTTACCTGCTCGTTGTCGATGAGTACACCGATGTCTATCGGGCGGGTACCCGGTATCGTGCCGAAGCCGATCACGCTTGCGAGCCCCGCCGTGTTGCTGACAATCGTCAGGTCTCGCGCGCCGTGGTCTCGCAGGGCGCGTATCAGGTTCTGAGGAGTGCCGCCCGGACCGGCGAAACCGTCGATCATCAGCATCGCGCCGTCGGGTATGTCCGAAACGGCCTCGTCGAAGCTCTTGGCTACCTTGTCTATCGCCATGTCGTCATCCGCCTGCTGTACGGCCCTGGATCGTGCTGCGCCTACGCGCGCGAGCGGCGCGGCGGCGCGAACACCACCAGCATCTCCAGGTCTTCCTCGATGGAGTGGAAGCGGTGCTCGACGGCCGTTCCCACGAACACCACGCTGCCAGGACCCACGGCGCGGTCTTTTCCGGAGACGCTTATCTGCCCGCGCCCACGAATAATATAGTAGATTTCGTCCTCCGTGTGTGGCTGCTGCGGGTCGATTTCGCCCGCCGCGAGCCGGTATATGCCCAGGCTCAGGTCGGCGCTCTCGAAGAAGTCCAGATAGCGCTCGCCCGACTCGGCGCGCTGCGCGAGAAGGTCTGCAATCTCCCAGGCGTCCACGTCATCGCGCTCCCAAAAGTCCCTTCCCCCTTGACGGGGGAAGGCTAGGATGGGGGTGAGAGCGCCGCCATCGTCCCATTACCTAAACCGAAAAGTCCGCATGGAGACTACGGTGCTCAGCACTATCCACCCTACCACTATGGCGAACTGCGTGGGGAAGTCCCAGAACCTGCCGGAATCCAGCGCGACGCTCCTGAACATCTCCAGCAGCGGAGCCAGCGGCAGGTACTCTATCACGAACAGCAGCACCGTCGGCAGGCTGTCGGTTGGGAAGAAGACTCCGGACAGGAACATCAGCGGCAGCGAGACTGCGTTGCCCAGTCCGCTGGCGGCGGCGACGGTCTTGGAGAACGCGCCGACGATGAAGCCGAGATTCAGAAACACCAGGTTGCCCATCAGAATCAGGACGCAGAGCTGCGGCGCCTGGCTCAACGGAATCTGCACGCCGAATATGGCCATGCCCACCGCCAGGATGATGGCGGCCTGCACGATGGACAGCAGCAGCGAAGCCAGCACCTGCGCCGCCACGAAAACCCTCACCTTCAGCGGCGTGGACTGTATGCGTATGAGTATGCGCTTTTCGCGGTACACGGCAATGGTGGTGGCCAGCCCGATGATGGAGAAGCTCATCACGCCCCACACGGCGAGGCCGGGCAGCAGGAAGTCGATGTAGCTGGTGTCCCCGGATGACCCCGACTCGCCGGCGCCCCGCGCGTCGAGCACCAGGCGCACGGGCGCCCGCGCCAGCTCCAGGTTCGCGCTGTCGACGAAGCTGGCCACCGCGCCGACGACTACCCCGCCGAATGCGTTGCTCTCGTCATATAGGAGCTCCAGCCGCGCCGGGGGATTGCTGGCCACGGTCCCGGCCAGGCCTTCTGGGATGATCAGCAGATGCCCCAGGTCGCCGTCCTCCACCTGCCGCCGCGCTTCCTCCTCGTCGTCCCTCATCTCCACCGTCAGGCCGCCCATGTCGGACAGGTTCCGCACCAGGCCGCGCGACATGTCGTCCCCGGCATTGTCGATTACGCCGACCACCTGTGGCGAATCGACGTCCCTGAAGAAGAGGCCGAAGACGACCACGAACAGCAGCGGGAACGCGAGCGCCCAGAACAGAGCCTGCTTGTCGCGCAGGATCATCTTCATGTTCGCCAGGGCGAGGTGGTAAACGATCACGACAGTTCTTTCGGCTACTCCCTTGTCAAAGTCCCTTCCCCCTCGCAGGGCTGAGAGGGGTGGGCTTCCTTCCAAATTGTCCCTTCCCCCTTGATGAGGGAAGAGCCTGCCCTGAGCCTGCCGAAGGGTCAGGGCTTGCCCCGTACTCGATACGGGGATGGGGGTGTCACGCTAGTCCCTCAACCTGCGCCCCGTCAGCGCCAGGAACACGTCCTCCAGGTTGGCGGGGATGACTTCCAGGTGGACCAGAGTGGCGCCCGCAGCGGCCGCCCAGGCTATAGTCGCCGGCACCGTGGCCGATGCGTCCGACGAGCTGAGCCTGTACGCGCCGTCGTCGTCCACGCGCGCGTCCGTGACGCCGGCCAGGCCGCGCAGCTCGTCGAGGCTGTGCGCCTCGCCGGTCGCCAGCTTCACCTCGTACGGCACGTCCAGCGACGCCACCAGGTTCGCCGGTGTGTCAAGCGCCACTATCTTGCCGTCGTCCATAATCGCGACCCTGTCGCAAAGCTGCTCGGCCTCTTCCATGTAGTGCGTCGTGAGCACGATGGTGCGCCCGTCGCGGTTCATGGCCCGCACGAAGTCCCACAGGCTGCGGCGCGCCTGGGGATCCAGGCCGGTGGTCGGCTCGTCCAGGAACACCACCTCGGGGTCGTTCACGAGCGTGGCGGCGATGGCGAAGCGTTGCTGCTGGCCGCCGGAGAGCTTTGCGACGGTCGCGCCGGCCCTCTCACCCAGCCCCACCGTGTCGAGCAATTCCTCGTAGGGTGCGCTTCGTTGGTAGAATCGCCCGAAGAGTTCGAGTATCTCCCTCAGCGTGAGGTGGTCGAAGTAGGCCGACGCCTGGAGCTGAACGCCGATGCGCTCGCGGATGCGCGCGGAGTCCCGGCGTGTCTCCATGCCCAGCACCATAGTGCGGCCGGACGTCGGCTCGGTCAGGCCCTCGATGCACTCCAGCGTGGTGGTCTTGCCCGCCCCGTTGGGGCCGAGTATGCCGAACACCTCGCCTGCGGCGACGCCGAAGGATATGCCGTCGACTGCGGTGAGGCTGCCGTACCGTTTGGTAAGGTTCTCCACTTCTATGACCGTGCCTTGTCCGCCGCCGTGCGCGGGTACGGGTTGGGCTGTATTGGGGCTGTCGTGTGGGATCATAGTCATCCGGGAGTGGAGTTGTGGTCGTTTCGGCCTCGGAGCCGTGAGCCGCGCGCGATAGGACGCGCCCGAACATGTTAGCAGAAAACCGGGGCGCTCTGTGGGGACAGGAAAGAAGGTCGATTTTGGCGGCGCCGCGCGGTGATGGCGCCGGTACGGGCGGTTCGTGAACCGCCCTGGGGCGCGGGCGACCAGCGTGTTGGTTGTGTATTGTATCAAGTAACGCTATGGTCGATAATGTAGGCGCTTGCGAAACTATCGTGCCTTCAAGTAGTGCAACATCTCTTGAGCCTTGACGGAGAAAAAACGCCATGCCGGATCCGAAATCAATTCACGCTCAGATCTGCGACGATCATCAGAAAGCCGCTGAGAGTTACTTTGAGGCTAGGACGACCGCGTACGTTGCATTCCAAAACTTAGTGGAGTCCGATCAAGAAGCGCGAGAGACCTTGATAGATACGGGAGCTTTGGCAGTGGACAAGACCGGCAATATAGAGGCCGGATGGTACAAGGGCGGTGAAGGTTACGAAGACCAAACCGTACGAGACGCCGGCAACGCTACTGTGTGGGCTGGCGGAGGTGCCACAGCCGCAATCGGAGCGATAGGGGTACCTGCGGCAGCTTGGACGGCGGTCGCAGCATTTGGTACTGCATCGACAGGGGCGGCTATCGGCGGACTGTCCGGCGCAGCGGCCACAAGCGCCACTGCTGCGTGGTTTGGTGGCGGGGCGGTCGCTGCGGGCGGACTCGGCGTAGTCGCTGCGCCGTTCGTGCTGAGTGGCATCGGCATCGTTGCCGGGGTGGGCATCCTCGGTGTCGCCGCTCTAGTATCCAACACCCGGAACAGCCGCAAAGAGCGGGACATGATGGACGCTAACAAGGTCATGAAAAAAGCAATGAATAGAATGAACGCCAACGGTTCGACGCTGAAGGAGCTAAGTGACTCGGCAAATCAGGCATCCAACAAGCTCATCAGAGCAACCGGTGTACTGCTTGCAAACAGAGACCAAGGGGCAGTCGAGTCAATAGGCGATGCTTTGTTTGAAGCTGGTCAACTGTATCCGAAGTTGCAAGAGCCTCTTCCTTACTCTCGTCTGTACGTCGGAAAGCCCAGTCCAGTCGAATCGGTCACCTCTATCACGACGACAAGCACCAGTGTCACTATCCATTGGAAGGATCCTGACGAGGGAAATTCAGAGATCGATCACTATCGCATTCTATACAGCGAAGGTAACTGGGGTGGAGATAAGAGCCTAGGCACATTGGCCTACGAGCCAACGTTCACTCACAGTAAACTGGAACCTGGCACGAAGTACACATACAAGATCATCCCGGTCAACAAGATAGGTCAGGGCGATGTGGTGAAATCCTTCGACGCCCGCACGCAGTCGGTGTGACGCTTGTATTCCGCCTAAGACTCACAGTCGGGTCTTGGTGAGTGATGGTTTGGCTGCAAGAGCAGCCATTCCGCACTATATGGAGGGTAACCGCTGGACTTTAGGGAGCTGATCTGTGGTAAATGTCGCTGGACCAGGAAAAGAAGTGTCCGAGAAGTCATTGGAATTGAACGTATGTGCAGAACTACTTCAGCACATCAGGTCATGGCCTGGCTGCGAAAGAGCATTGTGGCTTGGTCTGACTCAGGCTCAGGAACGTCGGAAGGGGCTCGATGAGTTAATTCGCAATGTGGGACCTGGCTTCTCGCTGATGCTGCAATTCAAGGCGCCTTGGCCAACCTCGCGGGTGGATGATCTCTACAAGTTCAGCATCAATGAGAGACAACACCAAGCGCTTGAGCAACTCGCGGGACAGCGTCCTAAGGCCGTGCAGTATGTGTTTCCGCTTTACAGTAAGTGGAGTAAGGCCGATCGTCACGCACCTGACCTTGCTCAAGACACATGGTTTGTCCGGGTTTCATCTATCCCATCAAAAGAGCTGAGGTCTATATCAACTCCTGCGTCCGGCCGGCATCGAATTGAATTGGAGCGCACAGGTTGGCAAATCACCGTGACGGCCTACTCTCCTAAGGTCATCGGCGAGGCAGTGAACACCAAGGAGTTCTTCTTGGAACGAGGCGGAGGGCAAACCCAAGATTTGAAGGCGTTTGGCGTGGCATCCGGACTTTTACAAGAATGGGTTGGCACTTGGGGCGAAAGGTTTGCAGTTCGATTCAGAGGGCTCAATGCACTGTATGTGCCTGTCGGATAAGGCTTTTGTTTCACATCATTGTCCGCTGACCTACTGTGTTGATGGTATTTCCCTAGGCCTCCGTTACTTGGGATCTTGGCAAGGTTGGTAATCGCCATATGGTGGGATCAACGCACCGGCTCGATGTGCACATGTTCTCACAGCGTCGATATGACTAAGGCCACATGCGATTCCGAGATCCACTGCTGAGCCAATGTCCCCCGGACACCCCAGCCCACACCCCGGCCCCACCCCCTCGCCCACACCCCGCCCGTTCTCGCCACGTACCCCGAAAAAGGCGTCACTCTCCCGCGCCACCCGCTCCCGGCCCTGCCCCATCCATCCCCACGCACGTCCTACCCATCCCCACCTCTGCGCTGTTTCTCCCCACTATCCCGCCCTGATCCGGCAAACTCCCCACCCCCATTGATGTAGACGCACATTAGTGCTACCCTCGCCCAAGCGAGGGACCGACCCCGCGGCCCGGAATCCAACCCCTCAGACGGGGTCATGCACCAGGCATCAGTAGGAACGTCGAAAACTGGCCGCCGGCCACTGGCCGCTGACCACCGACGCGCCCACTGTCCTACTCTGTCACGTGATGCCATTTCTGTGTCCCAAAAACCCGCGTCCGGCATTACAGATTCGGGCAGAACCGGCGGTGCCCTCAGCTACGATGTGCACAGAATGTCGCAGAAACTAACAGATTTTTGTTCCCGCGAGAGCGCGAACAACGGCGTTGGGGTGCCAGGTAATCTGAAACAGGCTCCTCGAGTCCCCACCCTGGCACGCGCCTTCAAACTTCCTTAACATGTGCCCCCTATAGTGTGTAGCAGACGGGCAGAGTCCCGATTCTGTTTCACTACGGAGGTGCCGATACATGAAGTGGAAATGGCTGATTGGCGGAGTGGCGGCGGCGGTCGTGATACTGAGCGTGGCGGGTGGCGCTATCATGGCGCAGCAGTCCGACGGCAAAGAGTCGCGAATGTCCGCGTTCGCCGCGAAGGTGGCGAGCATTCTGGGGCTGGAATCGGACGACGTGGAGAACGCGATGGAGCAGGCCAGAGAGGAACTGGCCGACGAGGCGCTGGCCGACAAGCTCGACGAGTTGGTCGAAGATGGCACTATAACCCAGGCGCGGGCCGACGAGTACGAGTCGTGGATCGAGTCCAGGCCCGACGGCTTTAAGCTCCGCGGATGGCCGGGCGGCGACACCCTGGACGCCAAGCTCGCGGCGATGGTGGAGAGCGGCGACATCACCCAGGCACAGGCCGACGAGTACAAGACGTGGGTGGAGTCCAAGCCCGACTTCCTCGAGTCCCTCGAGAAGCCCGGCCATCACAAGTTCCGTGACGGCCATTGGAAGAAGGGCCACGACAGGGACTGGCACGGCTCCGAGTCCGACTCGGACGACGACGCCTAGCCGCCGGACCCGATAGGGTGAGGGGAGATTGTCTCCCCTCACCCGTTCTGAAACCTGTCAATCCCAGGCCGGGCAGGCCAAACAAATGCCTAACAAGATACTCATAATCGAGGACGACCCCGACACCGCGAGACTGGTGGGGCTTTACCTTTCGCGCGACGGCCACCGCGTGCTCGCCGCGTCCGACGGCGTCGAGGGGATGCGGCTCGCGCGCGACGCAAGGCCCGACCTCGTCGTGCTGGACCTCATGCTGCCCGGCAAGAGCGGCATGGACATCTGCCGCGAGCTGCGGGGCGAATCGACCATCCCCATCGTCATGCTCACCGCGCGAGTCGACGAGGCCGACCTGCTCGAAGGGCTCGAGTCCGGCGCGGACGACTACGTTACCAAGCCGTTCAGCCCCCGCGTGCTCGCCGCGAGAGTGAACGCGGTGCTGCGCCGCACCGCCGGGGAGGCGCTGGAGCACGGGCCGGACCGCATAACGCACGGCGACGTCGTCCTGGACCTCCAAGGCCGCACGGCGAGCGTTGAGGACAAGCCGGTGCGGCTCACCCCCACCGAGTTCCGGTTGCTGTCGCTGTTCATCCGCGAGCCGGGGCGCACCTTCACGCGTGATCAGATCATCGACAGGGTGTTCGGCTACGACTTCGACGGCTACGACAGGACCGTTGACGCGCACGTGGCCAATCTGCGCAAGAGTCTAGGTGCGGGCGGCAAGGGCGCCAAGCACGTGCAGACCGTGTACGGCGTGGGCTACAGGTTCGCCAATGCCTAGCTGGCTGTTAAGCCTCCAGTTCCGGCTCGTGGCGAGCTTCGCGCTGGCGCTGGTGCTCGTTCTGGGCGGCGTCAGCCTTTACATGGGCATAGCCGCGGAGAGGGAGGCCGAGCGTCTGGAGGGTCTGAGCGAAAACGCGCGCGCCCTGCGTATAAAGCAGGCGCTACTGGACTATTACCAGCGCAACAAGGGCTGGGACGACGTCCAGCCAGTGCTGGACAGGGCCAGCTTCGTGGCGGGGCGCGAGATAGTCGTCGTGGACAAAGACGGCGCCCTCATCGGAGATTCGAGGCTCGACAAGGCCGCGTACTTCGAGCTGGGCAAACACTTCAAGCCCTACGCGGTGGGCCACGGTGGCGAGGCGTCTGTGTACGTCGGGCCGCGCAGGAAAATTCTCAAGGCCCCGCAGCCGGCGAACCCGCCGGCCGGCGATCTCGAACACCTGGAACCCGGCGGACTCGAGGAGCCGTCGTGGGCCAGGTTCGCGGAGACCACCAACCGCTCGCTGCTGTGGGCCGGAGTCGTCGCCGGCTCCGGCGGCCTGCTGCTCGTGTCGCTCATGTCGGGCCGCACGCTGCGTCCCGTGCGCGCGCTCACGTCCGCCGCGCGCCGCATGGGCGCGGGCGACCTGTCGCAGCGGGTGCACGCGAGCGGAAGGGACGAGATCGGCGAGCTTGCCCATACCTTCAATAGCATGGCCGACGACCTGGAGCGCGCCGAGCGCCAACGCCGCAACCTCGTCGCGGACGTCGCCCACGAGCTGCGAACGCCCCTCTCGAACGTGCAGGGCTACGTCGAGGCGCTTCGTGACGGCGTGCTCGAACCGGACGCGCAGACTCTCGCCACCATCCACCAGCAGGTGCTTTACCTGTCGGAGCTTGTGGAGGACCTGCGCCTGCTCGCCGACACCGAGGCGGGCGACATCTCGTTGCACCGCGAGCCTGGCTCGCTCGCGGAAGCGCTCAGGGCCAGCGTCGAGGGCGTCCGCGCGCGGGCCGACGCCAAGGGTGTAGCCGTCGCGTCGCGCCTGCCCGCCAGCGCGCCCGACGTGACGTTCGACCGCACCCGCATCGCGCAGGTCATCGGCAACCTGCTGGACAACGCAATTCGTCACACTCCCGCCGGTGGCAGCGTAACAGTGGATATGGACGTGAGCGCGGCGTCCGCGACGGTCTCGATACGGGACAACGGCGAGGGCATCCCCGCTGAGACGCTGCCGTTCGTATTCGACCGGTTCTACCGCGTCGACCCCTCCCGCAGCCGCGTCACGGGCGGCGCCGGGCTGGGGTTGACCATCGCCAGGAAGCTGGTGGAAGCGCACGGCGGCTCGATTCGCGCCGAAAGCGCCGTCGGCGGGGGCGCAACCTTCGTGATCAAGCTGCCGCTAGCCCACTGACCGCCCCGTCGTATCGCAATCGTAGGGGCGGGTTTCAAACCCGCCCGCGTGCGCTTTCTTGCCTTCTACGCTCGTCCCTATCCCCGCACTGCCCGCGCCAGCGCCGCCTTCGCCTCGCGGCGGGCAAGCCCTCTGCGACCGCGCCGCAGGTATGCCAGCCGTCCACGCGCCAGCTTGGTCAGCCGCTCGGAATCGGGATGCGGAATGCCCAGGTAGGCCGTCGCCACAAGGCCGGCGAGTCGCCCGCTCTCCAGCGAGACCGCGCCGCTTTCGACCCCTGCCGCGTCGCCGCACACGTAGACGCCCGCAATCGCCGTCGCGACGCGGGCGTCGTGCGCCGGAGTGTCTCCCCCCAGCACCGGCAATTGCAGCATGAGTAGGCCCAGGCCGGCCGCGAGCCGCGTGTCGGGCCGGCGCGGTCCGGCCATGCACAGGCAGTCTGCCAGCAACGTGCGCCTCGCGCCGGCTGCGTCCACCGTCACCGCCTCCACGCGCTCCGTGCCGTGTACGTGCACAAGCCGCGTCGATGTCAGCAGCTCCACGCCGGCGTCCCGCAGCGGCGCGGCGTTGACCTCGCGGCCCACCACTGAGGGCGACTCGTCCACCACCGCCACCACCTCGACGCCCGCGCCCAGCAGGTTCGCGGCGATGAGCAGCCCGGCGTTGTCGGAGCCAGCCATCACCACACGTCGGCCCGGACGCACGCCCGCGCGGTTGAGGCCAGCCTGCACGTCGCCGGAGAGCGCCGCGCCCCGCAGCGGCAGGCCGGGCACGTCGAGCCACGACTCCAGCGAGCCTGTGGCAAGCACAACTGCCTTGGCGCGCAATCGGGCGTCCGCGCCGGGTCCGGAAAGCGCAAGCTCGAAGCCGGACGCTGGCGGGTCGAGCGCCCGCACGTCCTTCACCTCCACGCCGAGTCGCAGCACGGCGCCCGCGGACTCGGCATCGTCCGCGAGACGCTCGCAGAACTCCACGCCGTTCAGCCCGCGATAGATCGTCGCCGGACCCTGCAGCGGCTGCGTTTGAAGCGCGAGCCTGCCGCCCGCCCACTCCGCAGCGTCCAGCAGCTCGACTCGGGCGCCGGCCTGGGCCGCCGTGGCGGCCGCCAGCAGGCCGCCCGGTCCGGCGCCCGCTATCGCGATGTCCACTTCTCGGATGCTGGTTGCCATGCCCACATGTTCACGCCTGCGCGGGGGCGCGTCAAGCGCTGTGCTATACTGGTGCCCACCGCTCAGCCAGGGGGTCTACGTGGACGACATCGCCATACGTGTGAGGGACGCGACGCGCGCGGACGTTCCACGCCTGTGTGAATTTCAGCAGAACATGGCGCGTGAAACCGAGGGCAAGAGCCTCGACGCGGACGTGCTCGCGGCGGGCATTGGCGCGGTGTTCGACTCGCCCCCTAAAGGGTTCTACATAGCCGCCGAGGCCGCGGGCGAGGTGGTTGGCAGCCTGCTTGTCACCTACGAGTGGAGCGACTGGCGAGCGGCCACCTTCCTGTGGATACAGAGCGTGTACGTCGACGCCGCGTGGCGCCGCCGGGGCGTGTACCGCGCGCTGCACAACCGCGTGCTCGAGATGGCGCAAGCGCGCGAGGGCCTGTGCGGCGTTCGCCTGTACGTGGAGCGCACCAACACCGTCGCGCAGGCGACCTACGACAGCCTGGGCATGTCGCGCTCGCACTACGACATGTTCGAGATAGACTTCGCGTTTCCCGACGCCCCCGGTCCATGACGCCTTAGTTGAGCTCGTAATATCCCTTCCCCCTTGATGGGGGAAGAGCCTGCCCTGAGCCTGCCGAAGGGTTAGGATGGGGGTGAAGACAGCCTCCTCTCCATTCCATTCTCGTCTAAGGAGCACCGTCCCATGGATGACAACGTAAGAGACTTCTTGGCCGGCAACCACAACGCGGTCGTTACCACCTTCCGGCGCAGCGGCGCGGTGCAGCTCAGCATCGTGACAGTCGGCGCTTACGGCGGAGGGGCCGCCTTCACGACCACGGAGGGCAGGGCCAAGCTGGCCAACCTTCGCCGCGACCCGCGTTGCTCGATCCTGGTGTCCGCGGCAAACTGGTCGAGCTACCTTGTCCTGGAGGGCCGCGCGGATGTGCGGGCCGCCGACAACACCGACGCCGCCGAGCTGCGCGACGCCCTGCGGGCGGTCTACGTCGCCGCCAGCGGCTCGGAGCACCCCGACTGGGAGGAGTACGACCGCGCCATGCGCGACGACCGCCGGGCGGCCGTCATCGTCGTGCCCGAGCGCGTCTACGGCGCGGCATTGTAGATACCGAAATCCCCTCTCCCTCGAAGGGAGAGGGTTAGGGTGAGGGTGAAGATGGGGTGAAACCGCTGTCCGCCTCTCCCATTAAGACACCGACCCTCCCCAACCATCGGCTCGGTTAAATTCTCTACTCTTCTAAGGAGCACATCCTATGGCTGGAGCTTTCGAAAAGAGGGACCCGGCGTTCGACCGTATCATCGGCGACAACCCGCGCCTCGACCACCTCGCTACCGGGTTCGGCTTCACCGAGGGCCCCGTCTGGCGCGGCGACCACCTGCTGTTTTCCGATATCCCCAACAGCCGCATCGTGCGCTACGAGCTGGCGGAAGAGGGGCCGCGGGTCACTACCTTCCGCTACCCCAGCGGCAACTCCAACGGCATGACTCTCGACCGCGAGCGGCGGCTGGTGACCTGCGAGCACACCCACCGCCGGGTTACACGGACCGGCAGCGACGGACGCCTCACCGTGGTGGCCAACAGGTACGACGGACGGCGTTTCAACAGCCCGAACGACGTCGTGGTCAAGTCCGACGGCAGCGTCTACTTCACCGACCCGCCGTTCGGCTTGGCCGGCCAGGCCCAGGGTAAGGAGCAGGAGGTCAACGGCGTCTATCGCGTATCGCCGGACGGCTCCGAGGTTGCGCTTGTCGTCTCGGACATGGAGCGCCCAAACGGGCTGGCGTTCTCCCCCGACGAGCGGCTGCTCTACGTCGACGACTCGGCGCGCCGCCACATCCTGGCGTTCGACGTGGAGAGCGACGGATCGCTGAGCGGCAGCCGCGTGTTCGCCGTGCTCGAATCCGATGAGGCCGGCGTGCCGGACGGCATGAAGCTCGACGTGGAGGGCAACGTCTACTGCACCGGCCCGGGCGGCGTGTGGGTGCTGGACCCGTCGGCGCGGGTGCTGGGCCGCATCATGCCGCCCGAGATTCCGGCCAACTGCGCCTGGGGCGACTCCGACCTGCGCGGGCTGTACCTCACGGCGCGCACGGGGCTGTACCGCGTGCGTCTGGCCGTCACCGGCATCAAAGCCGGCGGCTAGACCACAGGCACCGTCCCGTAGGGGCGGTTCGCGAACCGCCCTCGTTCACGGCAAGAGCGGATGGACGATGTCCATCCGCGGCTCTATCTCACTCCAGCTCGTGTTCCCAATAAGGGCAGATTTCCTCCGCTCTTTTGGCATGAGGTTCTCCTGCATTACTCAGAGATCTCCACACGAAAATTGGGACGATGGGACCGGATGTTTCCCGGCTTGTATCTAATGTTCTTGTTTCCCCTAGCCAAATCTCTAAAGGCTTTGCCAAATTCCTTGGAGGCATAGGCCGAAGCTTGGTGACCAACCGATCTCTGGAAGTCCTCGTAACTCTCCGACATCCCACATCGGGGGCAGATCACCTTCTGTGGGATGTTCTCTTCAAGGGTCACCTGCGCTGGGACATTGCAACTGCTGCACTTCACGGGTGTATTCGCCATTCTCACTCCCTTACGATTAGCCAGATCTGTCGTCAAACTGCCGCCGCACTTCTCCGGTGCCCACGAGTTGAGAAAGAAGCCTGTACTTGCCTGTTTCGTAACGAACGCGACCGGCGACAATCGCTGGGTGCACCTGAGCTTCCCACGCCATGTTCAGCACAGCCATAGGTGCCGGCTCCGCAAGGATTTCCCCTTCGCCCCAGATTTCCGGCGGTATCAGGGCGTCCTGCGCCAGTCCATCCGCTTCCAGTTCTGTGGTGTCGCTACCAACAGCAGATTGCACGCTTCGAAGGCTATGGTCATCTATGAAGCCTGTTTCTTCGCTGCAATCGCCCAGATGGAGGCCTATGTGCGCCAACTCGTGCAACAGCGTGAACCAGAAGTTGTCAATGCGGTCATAGCGTAAGGTCAGGCCGACGACCGGCCTGCCGTTAGCCAGTCTCAGGGCAGCACCGTCAAGGTGGGTCCTGGGTAGATGTCTAACGTACTCGACCCCCACGCCGCGCTGAACTAGCAGGTCTCTCGCCTTGATCGGCCCGTCCTCCAAAACGCTCATCCGGGCTACCTCGCGCAGAAGTTCGGGAGTAACCACCCCCGTCTGGTAATCCGCACAAGACTGATTCTCTCTGGCTTGAGACAGCACCTGCCAGCACCAGGCTCTGAGGGCATAGTCATCAGTCTTAGCGTTTATTCTCCGGCTATCGTTCTTCCGGTACAGGGGAGCCGCAGCGAACGCTCGACCACCGGCACGCTCCATCAGGTCTGAGATCAACTCCTCGGCATGGTCCTTCAGGTCTTGGACCTGAGGAATCCAACCTGCCTTGGCCATAGCGCTGAGAGGAAATCTGGCATACTCGAAACCGGGCATTGTGTCCGGCAAGCTGGCCCCCGGTTCCTGCAATAGGACGTCGGCTGGTATTCCCAGGTGTTGGTGAAGTGCCCGGGCCATGGACATGGTGATGGCGCGCTTTCCCGCAAGCACCTCCGATACCTTGGCCCGACTCCCGATGAAGGGGACAAGGTCGCGTGGGGTCAGGTTCGCTTGGTCCATCCGGAACATGATGGCGGACACAGGGTCGGGAAAGCCGATAGGGTGGCGCCGTTCTTCATAGAGCTCCACAAGGTCAGTCAGTACGTCCAATTCGATCCGGTTGGGATCATCCACGTCGTCTACCTGCCCTTCGAGACCAGACAGCGCGTCCATGAGTTCGGTTATCCGGGCCAACGCAGCGTCATAGTCCTCTTCTGAGCGGATTGCCCGGACTGTTGCCATGATTACACCTCCTCCGCATTGATGCGGTCATACTCCCTATGAGTGCCCACAAAGCGGATATAAACCAGTCTCCCCCGGTAGAAGAATCTTGCGACTATCCGATAGTCGTTGTGTCGAATTCGAAACACTGCTCGGTCTCCTCCGACTATGCTGGCGTTGGGGTAGCGTTCTACAACGTGAGCTGGAGTAGGCCAGTCCGCTTGTGCTACTTCTCGATACCATGCAAGAAGTGGTTGCTCGGATTCTGGACGACGCTCCCAGAATTCTCGGAGCGCTCTTTTTGATATGATCCGCACAACGCCGTATTATACCTCCCAATTGTGCGTATAGTAAAGTGCTCCCATATTACTGTCAAGGGTTGCTGATCTCCACCGGATATGGACTATCAACTGAGGCAGGTAGTCACGAAGGAGGGCCGCACCTTGGCGGGCGGGCATGGCCCAAATGGGAATGGATGCAGGGGCGGCGCTCACGCCAATCCGAACAGGCAGAGAGCGGACGCCCCGCCGAGAGCCGCATCGTGAGCTGCGATTTGACGGAAGAGGGGCCGCATCATGCCGCCCGAAATTCCGGCCAACTGCGCCTGGGGCGACTCCGACCTGCGGGGGCTGTACCTGACGGCGCGCACGGGGCTGTACCGCGTGCGCCTCGCCATCGCCGGCATCAAGGCCGGCGGCTAGGCCACAGGCACCGTCCCGTAGGGGCGGTTCGCGAACCGCCCGCGCCCGCTACAGCGAAGCCCTGAATACGTGAGACACCCTGCTCGACGACAGGTCCGTTTCCGAGAGCTTGCGACCGGCTTCCGTTATGCTCTGGACTTCCGGCAGGATAATGTCCAACTCCTCGTCCGAAAGAGGAATCAGGTCCATCTCGTCGATCATTCTCTTCAGCGTTTCCTTGGTTACCGCCATCATCTTCCTCCGTGGCTCGTCGGGCGCTTCACCACCTTAAGCAAGGGCGGCCTCGACCGCCGGCGGCACCGGCCGCCCTTGGCCCGCGCTGCGCTCGTAGCGGTGGGCCACCCTGTACAGCAGGCTCTCCTCCCACGGCCTGCCGAACAGTTGCAGTCCGATGGGCATCCCCGCGCTCGAGAAGCCGCAGGGTACGGACAGCCCGGGCACGCCAACGAGATTGCCGGGGCTGGTGTTGCGCCCCATCACCGCGGACGAGCCTTCCAGCGAGTCAACCCTGACCTGCGAGTCGCCCAGCGCGATGGACGTGTCATCGAAGCGCCACGCCGGTGCCGGCGTGGTTGGCGTCGCCAGGAAGTCCACCTCGCTCATCACTTCCAGCCACCCCTTCTGGATGAGCCGCCGGGCCTGCTGCGCTCTCACGTGGTCCTTGGCGAGCACGAACTGGCCGCTGAGCATCCTGTGGCGTTCCTCCGAGCTGAAGTTCTCGCGCGCCTCCCGAAGCTGGTCCTCGTATGCGACGAACGAGCTGGCCCTCGATGCCGCCTGGACCAGCGGCAGCAGCTCCATGTGTTTCATCTCGACCGGCCTAGTCTCGACTCCGAACTCCTCCAGCACGGCGATTGCGCGAGAGACGGCCTCGGCCACGTCGGCGTCCAACGGTTCATAGAAGTAGTTCTGCGGTATGCCCATCACAAGGCCGCTGATGTCCCTTCCGAGCGCTCCCTCGTAGTCGTCCACGGGCACCGGCACGGTGGAGGGGTCCAGCGGCTCGTCACCCGCTATGGCGCGCAGCACGATGGCGTTGTCCCGCACGCAGCGGGTGTGGGGGCCTACGTGGAAGCTCGCGGGATCTACTCCCTCCAGGCAGCCCAGGTTGCTGACCCGCCCGTAGGTCGCCTTCATGCCGACGACACCGCACACCGCCGATGGCTGGCGCACCGAGCCGCCGCCGTCCGTTCCGAGCGACGCGAAGGTAACGTATGCCGCGACGTTGGCGGCCGAGCCGCCGCTGGAACCTCCCGCGTACCGCTCCGTGTCCCAGGGATTGCGCACCCTGCCGAACCACGGGTTGTCGCTCAGGAAGCCGGCGCCTATCTCGTGCATGTTCTCCTTGCCGAGAATCACCGCGCCCGCCGCCCTTATTCGGCTGACAACCGGCGCGTCCTCGTCTGGCACGTAGTCCTCGAGCGCCTTGCTGCCGTCGGTCGTGAGCACACCTTTGGTCAGCAGCATGTCCTTCAGTCCGACGGGGATGCCATGCAAGGGCCCAAGCCACTCTCCTCGCATGAGCATGGCTTCCAGCTTCTGCGCCTGGCGCAGGGCGAACTCGGGCGTGAGCGTGATGAACGACTTCAGGGTGGGCTGCATTCGCTCGGCGTGGTCTATGGCGGCCCGCGTCAACTCCACGGGCGACAACTCGCGGGACTTGACCAGGGGGGCTACCTCGTGGATGTGGTAGGACAGAGGGCCTAGTTCATTCATGGAACCATCCTTTCGTCGGCATCGGCGCCAATGGCTGGAAGTTAGCACTCGCCGGATAGCGTGTCAAACGCCGCCGGCGCCAAGAAGCTGTTTCAGATTACCAGGTGCGCCCAAGACCGTCTCCCTCGCCAACAGCCTGCCCCCGCGCCCGACTCTGAACCTACGGCCATCGCCTTGCGTTCGCCATATTGCTCAGCCAATGTCCCCCGGACGCCCCAACGCACACCCCGGCCGTACAACCTCGCCCAGACCCGACCCATTCGCTCCCTCGAACCCGAAAAAAGTGTCACCCTGCCGCGCCACCCGTTCCCAGCCCAGCCTCATCCAACCCCACACACGTCCCACCTCTTCACCCCGTCTGCGCCATTTCTTCCCACTAATCCGCCCCAATCCCGCATTTTCGCCAGCTCTCTTGAAACATACGCACATACGTGCTACCCTCGCCCACGCGAGGGACCGACCCCGCGGCCCGGAAACCCAACCCCCAAAGCGGGGTTTACGGCCCCAAGCACCCGTAGGGGCGTCCCTTGTGGGCGCCCTGTGGCGGTGAAGACACAGCTAAGTAATCCTACCCCGTCCCCCTGTCCTCCTCTGCCACGCGGCGCCACTTTCGTGTCCCGAAAGCCCGCGCCGGCATTACAGATTGGCGCGGGACCGACGACACCCTCAGCTAGGAGGCGCACAGAATGTCGCAGAAAGGAACAGATTTCGCCTTCCCGCGAAGCCTGTCCCCGTGGAAGCATGCCCTGAGCTTGCCGAATGGGCGGGGAGTGGGAGTAACGGTGTCCGGGGCGCCAAGTAATCTGAAACAGGCTCCGGCGCCGAGCCTGGAACCGTGTGCCTGACGGTCCCCTGGCCGGTCCCGGCTGGGCGATTCGGTGGTAGAATGTTCTGGCGGGCCGTGGGAGGCGCGGTTCCGTGTAGACCGGGCCGACGGAGGACCACCCACGATGCCCCTTGAGAACATAGTCGTTCGCGGCGCTCGCGAACACAACCTCAAGAACGTAAGCGTCACCATTCCGCGCAACAAGCTGGTCGTCATGACCGGCGTGTCCGGCTCGGGCAAGAGCTCACTCGCGTTCGACACCATCTACGCCGAGGGCCAGCGCCGCTACGTCGAGTCGCTCTCGTCCTACGCGCGTCAGTTCCTTGGCCGCATGGACAAGCCGGACGTCGACTACATCGAGGGCCTGTCCCCCGCCATCTCCATCGACCAGAAGGGCGTGTCTCACAACCCGCGCTCCACGGTGGGCACGGTGACCGAGGTCTACGACTACCTGCGGCTGCTGTTCGCCAGGGTGGGCCGCCCCCACTGTTACAAGTGCGGCCGTCCCATCGAAAGCCAGACCGTCCAACAGATAGCCGACGCCGTGCTGTCTCTGCCGGAGGACAGCCGAATACAGATCATGTCCCCGGTGGTCCGCAGGCGCAAGGGTGAGCACAAAGAGGTGTTCGAGGACGCGCGCCGGTCCGGCTTCGTGCGGGTGCGCGTAAACGGCGAGGTACGCGAGTTGTCCGAGTCGTTCGACCTGGACAAGCAGAAGTGGCACACGATAGAGGTCGTCGTCGATCGGTTGGTTATCGGCCAGAGCGCCGAGACCGGGCGCGTGGCCGACTCGCTGGAGGCGGCGCTCCGAATGGCCGACGGCGTGGTGCTCGTCTCGGTCGTTGGCGGCGACGAGCTACTCTTCTCCGAGAACTTCGCATGCGTCCACTGCAACATCGGGCTGGGCGAGCTCGAGCCCAGAACGTTCAGCTTCAACAATCCCCACGGCGCCTGCGCGAGATGCACCGGACTGGGGTACAAGCTGGAGATAGACCCCGACCTGGTTCTCCCCGACAAGGCCCTCGCCATCCGCGAGGGCGCAATCGAGCCGTGGGCGCGCACGGGCTCGATGAGCCCCTGGTACAGGAGCCAGATCGAGTCGGTCGCGAAGGCTTACAAGTTCGACACGACCACGCCCGTGGACGACATGGCCGAGCAGGACCTTGACGTGGTGCTCTACGGCACCAAGGGCAAGTCGATCAGCGTCAGCCACGAGACCCAGAGGGGCAAGACCTACCGCTGGCGCACTTCGTTCGAGGGTGTGGTGAACAACCTGGAACGGCGCTACAAGGAGACCGAGTCGGACTACGTGCGCACCGAGATCGAGCGCTACATGGCGGCCCGTCCCTGCCAGGACTGCGGCGGACGCCGCCTCAAGCGCGAGGCGCTGGCGGTGACCGTGTGCGGCGTGAACATCATGGACGTCACCGACAAGTCCATAGGTCACGCGCTGGAGTGGATGCGCGGCATTTCGGGCGCGGCGCCATCCTCCAACGGCGCGTCCGGGGGAGAGACTCTCACGGACCGGGACAAGACCATCGCCTCGCAGATTCTGAAGGAGATCGAGGGGAGGCTGGGATTCCTGCTCAACATCGGGCTGGACTACCTCACCCTGTCCCGCACGGCGTCCACGCTGAGCGGCGGCGAGGCGCAGCGCATACGGCTTGCGACCCAGATAGGCTCCGGGCTGCTGGGCGTGCTCTACGTGTGTGACGAGCCGTCCATCGGGCTGCATCCGGCGGACGACTACAGGCTGATCGAGACGCTGAAGCGCCTGCGAAACATAGGCAACACCGTGCTGATTGTGGAGCACGACGAGGCGATCATGCGCGCCGCCGACCACATCGTAGACCTGGGGCCGGGCGCGGGCGAGCACGGCGGCCACGTTGTCGCGTCCGGCACACTGGAAGACATTATCAACACCCCGGACTCGCTCACCGGCCAGTACCTGGGAGGCCGCAAGAAAATCCCGCTGCCCGCCGAGCGGCGCGTGGGCAACGGCAAGGCCATCACCATTCGCGGCGCCAGTCAGAATAACCTCAAGGGCGTCGACGTCCGCATACCGCTGGGCGCGCTGGTGTGCGTGACCGGCGTGTCCGGCTCGGGCAAGAGCACGCTGATAAACGAGGTGCTGTACAAGCGGCTCGCGCAGCTTTTCTACAGGGCCAAGGACCGGCCGGGCAAGTTCGACGCCATCGAGGATGTCTATAACGTGGACAAGGTAGTCAATATCGACCAGTCGCCCATCGGGCGCACTCCCAGGAGCAATCCAGCCACCTACACCGGCACGTTCACGCCAGTACGTGAGCTGTTCGCAACGATGCCGGAGTCCAGGGTGCGCGGTTACAAGCCGGGCAGGTTCTCGTTCAACGTCAAGGGCGGGCGCTGCGAGGCGTGCAAGGGCGACGGCTACATCAACATCGAGATGCAGTTCCTGCCCGACGTGACGGTGCCTTGCGAGATATGCGAGGGCCGCAGGTACAACCGCGAGGCCCTCGAGATAGCCTACCGCGGCAGGAACATCGCCGAGGTGTTGAGCATGACCGTCACCGAGGCGCTGGACCACTTCGAGTACATCCCCCGCGTCCGCAACAAGCTGCAGACGATGAGCGACGTCGGGCTGGGCTACATCCGGCTCGGGCAGCCCGCGACCCAGCTTAGCGGAGGCGAGGCGCAGCGAGTCAAGCTGTCCACAGAGTTGTCCAAGCGCGCGACAGGCAGCACACTGTACATCCTCGACGAACCCACCACCGGGCTATCGTTCGAGGACTGCTCTCACCTGCTGCGGGTGCTGCACAGGCTGGTGGACGCTGGCAACAGCGTCGTGCTCATCGAGCACCACCTGGACCTGATAAAGAGCGCCGACTGGATAATCGACCTTGGCCCCGGCGCGGGCGACGAGGGCGGATACCTGGTCGCTGAGGGTACGCCGGAGGACGTGGCCGCGATGGAGCACTCCCTGACAGGGGGCTACCTCGCACCGCTGCTTAGCGAGCGCCAACCGGTGGCGGCAGCCCGCTAGCCTTCCAATCAGTCATTCCCGTGAAAGCGGGAACCGGCGGCGTGCGTGAACCGAGGATACGGGTCTGTGAGCTCTACTCGCGCCGAGTGGCGCTCTCGCCCGCGCTTGGGGTCGCCAGCCGGCGCTTCGCCTCCTGCCAGAGCCGCTCCTTGTCGTCGAGCGGCAGCGCCTCGAACGCCAGCCCCCGGTCGCGGCACATCCGCTCCATCAGCTCGAACCGCCGGTAGAATCGCGCGTTCGCCTGCCGCAGCACGCCCTCCGCGTCGAGGTCGAGCCAGCGCCCCGCGTTGACCGTCGCGAACAGCAGGTCGCCGAACTCGGCCTCGCGCTCGGCGGCGCTTTCGCTCTCCGCGAGCTCCCCGACCTCCTCCGCCAGCTTGTCCAGCACCCCGGACACGTCGTCCCAGTCGAAGCCCGCGTGGCCGGCGCGCTGCTGCAAAGCCTGGGCGTGGGATAGCGCCGGCATCCCCCTGGGCACGCCGTCCAGTATCGACTCGCCGGCCTCCCGCCGCTCGCCGCGCTTGATCGCCTGCCAGTTGGACATCACCTCGTCGGCGTCGCCCGCGTCCGCATGACCGAACACGTGCGGATGGCGGCGGCGCAGCTTGTCGATAAGCCCGCCGAACACGTCCTCCGGCGCGAACTCTCCCCGTTCGTCGCCAATCTCGAGCTGGAACAGCACGTGAAGCACGACGTCGCCCAGCTCCTCCACTATCTTGGAAGCGTCCCCCTCCTCTATGGCCTCTACCAGCTCGTAGCACTCCTCCAGGAACTGCGCCTTCAGGTCGTCGCGCGTCTGACGCCTGTCCCACGGGCAGCCTTCGGGGCCGCGCAGATGGCGCAGAATCGCCGACGCGCCGGCAAAGTCGTGCGTGTAATCACGGGAGCCGCTCATGTGGACCTCCGAACCGCTGTTAGCTTGGGGGGAACTTGCCGCAACTCGATCTGTCGCCCCCGCGAAGATGCTACCACAACCGCACCATGCCAAAGGGCGGAACGCGGCACGTCCCTGGGGAGCGTAGCACGCAAAGCTGCTATCATTGCCGCACACCGCCAAACTGGAGTAGACGACATCGAATCATCCGGACGAAAGCTCGCCGCGGCATGGCTGTGCACGCTGGCGACGGTGCTGTTCGTGGCAGCCCTGCCAGTGTTTCTCATCGCGGGCAGCGTGCGCGTGGTCATCAACGCCCCAGCGCTCTACAGCTACGGCTTCGACCGCTACGACATTCCCGCCTACACGGGCATCGAGCGCGAAGACCTGCTCGAAGTCGCCGCGCATATCAGGGCCTACTTCAACGACGACTCCGAGTACCTGATAGTGCCCACGACCGTGCACGGCGTGGATGTGCCAAACCTGTACAACGAGCGCGAGATACTGCACATGCGGGACGTTAAGGGCCTGGTTCGGGGCGTCTACGCGGTGCACGAAGCGACGGGGCTGTACCTGCTGGCGTTCGGCGCGTTCGGGCTCGCGCTCTACAGGCGGCCCTTCCTGGCGCGTCCGGCGCGGTACGCCGGCTACGGCGGCGGCCTGACACTGGGCATCGTGTTGCTGGCTGGGATCGGGTCGCTGGCGGGCTTCGACAGACTGTTCCTGGCCTTTCACCTCGTCAGCTTCGCCAACGACCTCTGGCAGCTCGACCCGCGCCGTGATTACCTGATAGCCATGTTCCCACAGGCGTTCTTCTTCGACGCCACCATGCTCATCGCCATAGCCGCCTCCGTGCAGGCGGCGCTACTCTTGGGCGTGTCTGCGGCGCTGTCCCGCACGCGGTGGCTGCGCGCCCCAAGCGCCGAGGCCGACGCGGACTAAAGCAAACGGGCAGGACAGGCAGGCCCCACGGCAGCCTAGACACGCGCCGTAGGGCAGTCGCAGCCGTCAGGCACCTCCCCCGGCGAAAAGTCCTCCAGCGCGGCAAGCAGTCCGTCGGCCACGATGAGCGCGAATCCCATGAGCTCCGCCGAGGCGAGAGTCCGTTGGCCAAGTTGAATCGGGTGCCCCAGTTCGTAGTCGCAAACATTACGCATTTGCCGAACATGGTCCAGCATCCTCGCGATGTCCCTCTCGACAGAACCCGGCTTGCCTCTGAAACGCTGAATCAGCGCAGTGTGCCTTCCGTTTGGCGGGAGCGGAGGGTCGTTGGGGTTTTCTCTGAAGTAGCGACCATAAGCCTCGTGGTGCAGTCCGTAATAGAGCCTGTTGACTACGGTCCGACGCTCAACCTCCGTGCTTGCCGAACCAGCTAGCCGCAGCCCGAACCGGTAGAACTCAAGCGGCCTCATATCCTCAGAGGAAATATCATGTAGGTGATCATCTTCGCGGAGTCCGCTCTTTCGGCATCGGTCCAGGATGCCTCCAGTTCCATCTCCGATGCGAGAATCGCCTTTCGCGCGCGCGACCACCCATACTTGTCGATGTCAGCGACAAATAGGAGGTCCAGCATTGGCGGCGCTGGCTCCCAGTGGTCATCGGCCACCTCGACAGTGGCCGACTTCAGAGACGAGCCCAGCTCCTCACATCCAATCTCAAAGAGCTTCTCGAGTACATACTTTCTGAACGGCGTAAGCAGCTTCTTCGCCTCAGGAGCGAAACAGAGGCGAACTGAGGATTGAGTTGATACGTCTTTGGGCAACATGGATACAGTCCTCGACCAGCATGTTGCTGGCTATTCGGCTCAATGACACGGTGTCTAGCTAGAGTGTCTCTGTATGACCGGAGCGCTGTCAAGCCGGCGCCAGTTCCGGAACCGGCCCAGCGGTCCGCGTTTGATTGAGTGATGGGCCCCGTCTATAATCGCCTTGGCGGTTGTCGGCGCCCCCATGCGCCGGTGAACACCGTAATCGGTCAAAGAGGCGATCTCGCATGGAAATCAGGATGGGCAGCCTTCTCAGGGACGCGCGGGAGGCTCAGGGAACCGTCATCATCATCGACGTGTTCAGGGCCTTCACCACCGCGGCGGTCGCGTTCTCCCGCGGCGCCTCGAAGATCGTGCTCGTCGCCGAAGTCGACGAGGCACTCGCACTGCGCGTCCGGGGCGTCGGCGAGCTGTGCATGGGCGAAGTGGACGGCAAGAGGCCGCCCGGATTCGACTTCGGCAACTCGCCCCACGAGCTTTCCAGAGCCGACGTGCGCGGCAAAACGCTCATCCAGTCCACCCGCGCGGGCACCGTGGGCGTGAGCGCCGCGGCCAACGCCGATAGCATATACGCCGGATCGCTGGTGCTCGCCAGGGCCACGGTGAGCGCCGTGCGCCGTGACGCCCCCGAACTGGTGACCATCGTCGCCATGGGTGCGGAGGGCCGGGAGCGCACCGACGAGGACGAGCAGTGCGCGCTCTACATGCGCAACCT
The DNA here is from genome assembly GCA_965262385.1 of Dehalococcoidia bacterium. Lineage (GTDB taxonomy): Bacteria > Chloroflexota > Dehalococcoidia > Lucifugimonadales > CATOSD01 > CATOSD01. The sequence goes on from CBDHFB010000016.1 coordinate 2,769,690, forward strand.
GTTCCTGGGCCGCACGCCCGACCACGCCGCGGTGCTAAGCTTGGTCATGGCAGGCGAGGAGGCGCAAAAGTACGGCGACCCCGGGCGACCCCACTTCGACGCCCAAGACCGCGAAATGGCGCTGCGCATCGACTCGGCGCCGTTCGCCATCAGGGTGTCGCGGGAGCACGGCCTGCTCGTCGCGCGAAAGCACCCGGCCGGCTAGGCGCACGCCGAAACGTAGGGGCGGTTCGCAAACCGCCCGCGCGAGTCGTCACACGCAAGTGAGCATCCCCCGAACTCCAATGGGCCCCTGTTGGGGTGTTCCCCAGAATACAACCAGAAAGAGGACAGATCGCTTGAAATACAGAAGACTTGGAAACTCCGGGCTGAAGGTATCTGAGATAGGGCTTGGCGCCAACAACTTCGGGCGGCGCGTGGACCCGGACGGCACAGCGGCGGTAATCGACCGCGCGCTGGAAGTGGGCATCAACCTCATCGACACCGCCAACACCTACGGCGGCGAGAGGCGCTCCGAGGAGTACATAGGGCTCGCGCTGAACGGTAAGCGGGCGGACGCCCTCATCGCCACCAAGGCCGCCATGAGCATGGGAGACGGCCCGAACGACAAGGGAGCGTCCCGCCTCCACCTCATGTCCGAGCTCGAAAAGAGCCTCCGCTGCCTGCGGACCGACTACGTGGACCTGTACCAGGTCCACTTCCCCGACGAGGACACGCCCATAGAGGAGACGATGCAGGCGCTGGACGACATGGTGCGGCAGGGCAAGGTCCGCTACGTCGGATGCTCGAACTTCATGGCCTGGCAGGTCTGCGAGGCCATATGGACGTCCAGGACCTACGGCCTTGCGCCGTTTGTCAGCGTGCAGCCGCACTACAGCATGATGGAGCGCACCATAGAGGCGGAGCTGGTGCCCTTCTGCAGGGAGTACGACGTCGGCATACTGCCCTACTTCCCACTCGCCAGCGGCTTCCTCACCGGCAAGTACAGGCGCGGGCAAGGTGCCCCGGAGGGCACCCGGCTGGCCGAGGGCGACAGGGGCATGTTCAGCGACAAGAACTTCGACCTGCTCGAGAGCCTGGAGGCATTCGCCTCCGACAGGGGGCGCAGTGCGCTGGAGCTGGCCTTCGCATGGCTGCTCGCCAACCCCAACGTCAGCTCGGTCATAGCGGGCGCGACTCGAACGGACCAGGTGGAAAGCAACGCGAACGCCTCGGACTGGGCGATGACTCCGGAGGAGAAGGCGGAGGTGGACGCGCTGCTGGACGCCTAGCTCAGGCCGCGCAGCACGCGGCCCGGCACTGGCGCAGACCGAACAGGCACGCGCGGCACCAACACAGCGAGCCGGCTTCTTCGTGCTCCTCGCCGCGCACGCCCTCCAGTCCCTCGCGCACCAGCCACGGCACCAGCAGCAGCGCCGTAATCGCGTCGAGCCACCACCAGCCCAGCAGGGCGTTGGCGACGAGGCCGGCTAGCAGCGTGAGCGACAGGTAGGAGCACGCGATGGTCTCCTTGGCCTCGATGGCGATGGAGTGAAGGCCGCCCGACGCGGCGACGCGCAGTTTCCAGAGAGCGATAGCAGGCATGACCACGACAGACGTCGCGGCGAGCGCGATCCCCAGCATCGACTCGTCGGCGCCGGTGCGCTGCGACAGCGTGTAGACGGACTGCGCGACTATTCCGATCGACAGCACGATGAACGTCCAGCCTATCAGCCGTACCACCCGGCCCTCGATGCGCTCTCCGCGCTCCTCGTCGACCACGCTTAGCCGCCAAAGCACCAAGGCGGCAGCGCCGACCTCGAGGTAGCTGTCCAGCCCGAAACCGGCGAGCGCCACACTGCGCGCCATCGCCGCCGACCAGAGCGCCAGGACGCCCTCGACGACGTTGTACAGCAGCGTAAACCAGAGCAGGGCCTTGGCGATTCGCATTACGTCGGCATCTCCGGCGCGAGTGGGGTTAGGCGAGAGTCTACCACAAGGGAAGCGTCCAATTGGCTTCCGCGCGAATACAGGAATGCGCTCTATTGCACGCCACGAGGCGATGGCAATCCAGAGGCGTGCAGTGGTGCGGTCAGGTTCGCATCAAGCCGTGCGCGGTTGGCTAACTATACCTACCGTTCGCGGGCCCCTCTCTTCTTGAATGCGGCGATCGCTGGTGCCAAGTGCTTCGTCGCGTTTCGCAGGTCGACCGCCACGGCCGTATAGTCGTCCGAGTCAGGGCCGTCGAATCGCCAGTAGGCGACGAGGTCGTTGTTTTCGACGACCAGATCGGCCTTTTCGGGCATCGTCCCGAAAGTGAGAGTATCGGTCTCAACGCAATAAGCCTCGTTCTGCTCCAAGGGGAAATCGCCACTAATGCCGATAACCTCCAGGGCAATAGGCTCATACTTGCCTTCCGCTATGTCTATGATGACGAAAGGCTCATCTTCCAGGTCCGTCGCTTCGTCACGCTTCCTACCCGAACTCAGGCCAACCGCGTCAATTTCCGCGTCGTAATCCTGTCGCAAAAAACTCATCGCGAACCTCAATATCTCGAAAACGTGCCCTCTCAAAGTACGTTGTTTCACCCAATTGCCATGATTGAGTTGCCTTATCGTCCAAATGTGCAGTTGCTATCCTTGCACCGTCTATAGATAGAGCAACTCGCATAAGCTTGTGTGCTTGAATTTATATGACTCGGCCCCAATATATCCTGCTATCTCTATTTCTTCTATCCCGTGATATGACGCTCACTAACGGATTTTCTAGCACATATTTGATACGAGATGGAGTTAGCTCTGGCCTCTCTCTTGCTCTACTCTTTAAATGCGTTGTGGCCTGCTTCATTTCACCACCTACCTCTATTTCATCCGGAAAGCCCTGTTCATAGTTCACTCCACTGTTCATTCCTCTACCTCCAAAGTCTTAACTCTGGTGTCAGCCCTTTCAAAACAATTATTGGCGCTCACTAGTACCTAGTCAACTTAATTATTGGAGGGATAGAGTCGGTGCAGTTTAGTGCGAGCATCCTGGATCGAGAAGCGCCAGTCGATGCTGGCACGATCCGTATTGCGTTCATCTTGGAGTGCATGTACACGCCGCCTCAGGACAGTCTCATCAGGAACACGGCGCCTCAGACAGCCGCGGCTGAACACGCTGAGCTCGATTTCGGCCATGTTGAGCCAGCTTCCATGCTTGGGAGTGTAGTGGAACCGCAAACGTCTAGCGATGCGTCTGGCTTCGTCAGGCACAAAAGCCATATACAGGGACCCGAGTCTATGGGTGTTGAGATTGTCGAGGACAACCCGGACCGTGTCGGCTTCTGGATAGGCTTCGTCAACAAGCCACTTCATCTGGTGTGCAAAGTCCTGTCGTGTCCGCCGTTCCGTGATGGCCACGTGTCGGTAACCCGCAAGGGGTTCAATGAACATGAACAGGTTGCGTGTTCCCTGTCGTCGATACTCGGTGTCGTATCTCTCGGGCTGGCCGGGTCGTGCCGCAGTGGGTTCGCGCACGTCCGCCAACAGTTGAGTAGAGGACTCGTCGAAGCACACCACGGGCTGTTTGGGATCATGCGGTTCGTGGTACACGTCCAGTACCTCCTCCATGGAAGCAACGAAGTCGGCGCTCACCTCCGGAATGCGCCACTCTTTCTTCTGCCATGGCTTGAGTTCGTTTTTTTCAGACGTTTGCGAATGCCCTCGTGTGATATGGAGTCCACCAGACCCAGTTCCACAGCCTTGTCTGACAGCAGTCTCAACGTCCAGTGGTCGTGCCCGTCAGGTGCGCTGCTGCAAGCCAGGGCGATCAGGTGTGCCTCACCTTTCTCGTCCAGCTTGGGAGGTCTGCCAGGACGAGGCCGATCCACCACTGCGCCCTGTAGTCCTGCTTCGCAAAAGCGCCTTTTGATACGGTAAACAGTACCTGTAGACACGTCCAGCGCCTCGGCTATCCGATGCACAGTCCAGCCGTCGTCAGCCTTCAGTAAGATCCGCGCCCTGGCAACCTCTCGTACGGAACTCGTGCCCCCTCGGACGAACTTCTGCAAAGACTCCCGCGCATCATCCGTCAGTTGGACCACATACTTCTCTCGACCCATTTCAGCACCCTCCATATGAAAGCGAGTTCATCAGAGTGTACCAGTTCTTATATTCATACAAAATTAGGTTGACTAGGTACTAGCAACCCCCAACCTGCGAAAACACGCGCCATACCCTGATAATTTCTCCTTTCTCATCGATCACAGTCCTCCTTTCCAAATTAGAAAACTCGCTCGTTCCACCCGCCGGAACTCAGTCGGTCAGACCTCCATCTCGCATGCACTTGCCTCACACATAAAATATACACCGCTTGCCCGAGTCCAAAGCCGCCAATTTCCGGACCGGATTCAAAGGCCACAGACAGTGTGCCGGGTCCGCCTCAGACACACACGCATTCGCTCTGTAGGGCCCCACCCTCACTCATGCTATAATTGCCCCCGGCGCGAGCTGCCCCCCCCCGTCTGCTCGTCTGAAGACCCACGCCGAACCAGGCAAACCGTGTTGGAGGTGCGCCCTTGAAGCTGCTCCTGAAGGCGGACAGGCTGATCGACGGGACGGGCGCGCCACCCATCGAAAACGGCGCCGTGCTCGTCGACGACGGCCGCATCGCCCAGGTTGGCGCGCTCAACGAGTTGCGCCTGACCCCGGATGAGCCGATCGAGGAGATCGACGTAACCGGTGGCACTATCATGCCGGGATTCGTCGAGGCGCACACCCACATACACTGCAGCGCCGAGGCCGACGCCTACCGCCACGTCACCACCGAAAGTGACGCCACGCTCATCATGCGCGGGGTGCAGGCGGTGCGCGCCGCGCTCAGCTCCGGCGTGACCACCATGCGAGACCTGGGCAGCAAGAACCAGGTCGTCTTTCCCATTCGAGAGGCAATCGAGAGCGGCGTCATTCCCGGCCCCCGCCTGCTCGCGGCGGGTACGCCCATCACCACCACCGCGGGACACTGCAACATGTTCGGCACCGAGGCCGATACCGCCGAAGAGGTAGTGAAGGCGGTCAGGCAGCAGTTCAAGCTGGGCGCCGACTGCATCAAGATAATGTCCACCGGCGGCGGCTTCACCCCTGGCACCAACACGCGGGCGCCCCAGTATCCGGCCGAGACGCTACGCGCCGCGGTCGAGGACGCCGAGCGTCTCGGACTCCGGGTCGCGGCCCACTGCCACGCCGCGGCGGGAGTGCGCAACAGCGTCGATGCCGGCATCCACAATCTCATCCATTTCACCTGGCTAGCCGAAGACCCCGACGACGTTTATGACTACGACCCGGCCGTCGCGGACGTGATGGCCGAGAAGGGCATCTACGTCGATCCGACGCTCGCCCTCAGCAGGCTCAACCAGATGCGCGGCCGCGAGCGTCCCGCGGGTCGCGCTTTCGGCGATCCGAGGCGGCGGTTCGAGATCCTGCGTGATATGTGGGATCGCGGAGTGAAGTTCGTAACCGGGATGGACGCGGGCATGACGAACGCCCGATTCGACGACTTCGCCTATATTCCCGAGGTGATGGTGGACAACATGGGAATTTCGCCGATGGAGGCGATCGTGTGCGCCACCCAGACCTCCGCGGACTGCCTGGGTATACTGGACGAGACGGGAACCCTCGAGCCTGGCAAGGCGGCGGACGTGGTGGAGGTGGTCGGGGACCCGCTGGCCGACGTGCGCGCGCTCCACGACGTGAACACAATCGTCAGCCGCGGGCGTGTCGTAAAGCGCGCCGGCGAGCTGCTCATCTAACCGCCAATTGTCATTCTAGCCGCCAACTGTCATTCCGAGCTTGTCGAGGAATCTAAGTGGCACGGAGAAAGCCCATGGACTACCAATTCATCCTTCTGGAAAAGAGCGACCGCGTCGCCACTATTACGCTGAACAGGCCTGAGAAGCGCAACGCCCTCAGCGCGGACCTGCTGCGTGAGCTCAATCACGCCCTGGACGACGTCCAGGAAGACCATGACGTGAACGCGGTTATCATCACCGGCGCGGGGCGCTCGTTCTCCGCCGGTTTCGACATCTCGCCCGGGCAGACATACGAGGAGAAGCCCAGTACCGCCAACTGGGACGCGACGCATCTGCCGCCGCGCGCCATCATGAAACTGTGGAATCTAAGGCAGCCCACCATCAGCGCGGTGCACGGCCATGCGGTGGCCGCCGGGAACGTGCTGGCAATGACCGCCGACATCGTGATCGCCTCCGAGGAGGCGGTTTTCGGCGAGCCGGAAATCCGCCACGTGGCGCACTCCCCGGCCATCATGCTGCCCTACATGGTGCCGTTCCGCCACCTGCACTGGCTCTATTATACGGGCGATATGATCGACGCCCGCACCGCCGAAAAATGGAACATGGTCAACAAGGTCGTGCCGGCGGACAAGCTGATGGAAGAGGCCCGCAGCGTCGCCGAGCGCATCGCCCGCGTGCCCCCGTTCGGCACCCAGATGATGAAGCGCAGCATCAAGGCCGCGTACGAGAAGATGGGCTTCACCGAGGCGTTCGAACACCACCTGATGCTGCGGATGATCGAGAGCATGACGCCAGACGCCGACAAGCAGGCGCTGGACGACATCCGGCAGCAGCAGGGGCTGCAATCGTTCCTCCAGGCCCGCGACGGCCCGTTCCGCTGAACGTTCTCAGGTCAGAGGCACACCCCAAGCCGGGGAATTCATCCAGGCGTAGGGGCGGTTCGCGAAACGCCCGCTCGACTCTCCGCTCTCACACCACCGGCGGCAGTTCCCGCCCGGCTGTGAATTCGAGGATTGCGTTCGACACGGCGTCGGGGCGTTCCATGTACATGTTGTGGCTCGTGTCGTTCACCGCGAGAACGTGGAAGTCCGGAATTTCGGCCTCCAGTTCGTCGAGTATCGGGTACCCCTTCTTGCGCTCGACGCTGACTATGTACAGCATCGGCTTGCCCATTTCACGGAACTCCGGGCGCAGATCGACGTAGTCGCCGTCGCGCTCTTCCCATGCCATCGAGACTTGCGCCCACTTCATGTCTATCGAGCCGTCGGGCAACTCCATCGTCTCGAACTCAACCACGTCGCGGATGACATCCGCACGCCAACGGCCGGCGGCGCGATGCCGTGTCAGGAAGTCGAGCATCTGGGGGCGGCTGGGCCACGTACGGCGCGGCCGGGGCGGCGAGTCGATACGGGAGACGGGAGACGCGGCGCTGGAATGCCTCGTCGACGACTATCATCGGCTCCAGCAGCACCAGCCGGCTGAACAGTCCCGGGGACCGGTGGGCAATCAGTGTCGTCACCACGCCCCCGGTGGAGTGCGCCACCACAACGGCGTCGCGAAGCCCAATGGCGTCGCAGAAGCCGCTCAGGTCCGAAATCCTGTCGCTGAAGCGGTAGCCCGAATCAGTCCAGGTGCTGTCGCCGCTGCCGCGGCAGTCCACGGCCAGCACGCGAAAGCGGTGTCGCAGGTCGCGCGCCACGGCGTCCCAGCTTCGGCTGGTGCGCATGTCGCCGTGGACGAACAGCAACGGCGGGCCGTCGCCTCCCCAGTCCGCGTAGTGCAGCTTTAGGCTGCCAACGTCGACGTAGCGACTTGCCGGCCCGCCCATCGCGTCTGGCTAGTCCAGCAGGTCGAGTCGCCGCAGGATGGCGGGAAGCTCGGCCTTCTCGTCGCCGGTCAGCGGCCTCAGCGGCCGCGACACGGTGTCGTTGTCGAGCACGCCCATCAGCTTGAGAGACGACTTCATGGCTGAGAAGCTGGCCGCGTTCGCGCCGCCGCCCTTCGCCACGCGCGCGACACCGTTGGCGATGAGCAGCTTGGCGTCGCACTCGCGCACTGTCTCGGAGTCGCCGCGCTCGCCCGCCTCCCAGCCGCGGGAAGCGATGGCGGGTACGAGGTTCGCGACGCCGGGTATCACGCCGTGTACACCTAGCGCGCCCGAGGTCGTGATTCTGAAGACCGTGCCCAGGAAGCGTAGCAGGTCTATGTCGCCCTGGTCGCACAGTACATTCAGCTCTGCCAGCAGCTCGCCGGCGCCGGAGCTGTCCTTCACGCCGACAACCGCGCCCTCGCCCGCGAGCGCCGCGACGGTGCCCGGCGCGACGGCCGTCTTGACGGTCACGGGGATGTTGTACACCCACACCGGGCCGCCCACGCGGTCCGCTATGTAGCGGTAGTGGTCGCCAATCTCGTCCTGAGCGTTGGGGTAGTAGTAGGGCGGCGTGAAGGCTATTCCGTCCAGCCCACACTCCTGCACCGCCATCGCCAGCTCGATGGACAACTTGGTGCTGGGCTGAGACACGTTGCCAATGATGGGCACGCGGCCGTCGACCTCGTCGACTACGGCCTCAATGCTCGCCACGCGCTCCCTGTCCGACAGCGCCGCGAACTCGCCAGTAGTGCCCGACACCCATATGCCGTGCGCGCCGCTATCGATGAGGTAGTTCACCAGCCGCCTCAGCGAGGCCGTGTCCACGCTCTCGTCGTCGTTGAGAGGCGTGAGTATTGGGACGATGACGCCTCTGATCTGCTTGTCGTTCGTGTCGACCATTTGGCCGTTCTCCTTTGTCAGGGTGTGTGTGCGGGTTAGATCGCCAGTAGCTGGAAGCTCACGGCGTAGTCACAGCCGAAGCGCTCGCCCACGGAGTTGGCGTTCATGCGCAGGAAGAAGTCGGGGTCGAAGTCCTGGCCCAGCCCCGCGATGTAGGCGCGGTGCTCCTCGAGCGACGCAACGCCCTTATCGATGAAGTCCGTGACGTCCACGGCGTGGGTGGGCGCATTCGCGCCGGCTATGAGCACTCGCTTTACTCCGCTCCAGGGCTCATGGCCGGCGTCCAGCAGCTCGGGGAAGATCCAGCGATTGTCGGCGTCTCGCGCGGCGTCCAGGGCCGCCAGGCCAACAGCGCGGTGGTCCGCCATATTGAAGGCCCTGCCGCCCCAGGTCGTCTCGAAGTTGCCGGTTATCAAAGTATCGGGCTTGTGCCGGCGAATTGCTCGGCAGATGTCTCTGCGCAGGGGCTGGCCGTACTCGACTATGCCGTCAGTGTGGTCCAGGAACTCGACGGCCTGAACGCCGACCAGCGCTGCGCCGCTGCGCTCCTCGGCCTCGCGAAGCGGCCCGGCCTCCCGCGGGTTCATGGCGTCGATGCCTGCCTCGCCGCGCGTCGCCAGCACGTAAGCCACGCGCTTGCCCTGCGACGTCCACCGCGCGACCGCGCTGGCCGCGCCGTACTCAATGTCGTCCGGATGCGCCATTACCACAAGAGCGCTGTCCCAGTCCTCCGGCAGAGGCAAAAGCTGTGTAGTCATATGCTCTGTCCTGCGGGGCGCTAGCGTCCGCCGGAGATAGCGGGCAGGAAGTGGACCTCGCTGTTCTCGCCCACCTTCTCCAGCATGCCCATCGGCGTAATCTCGCCATCGATGGCGACCGAGATGTTGGGTTTGATGCGGTTGCCGTCGACTAGCCGATCCTTCATGCCGGGAAAGACGCTGTCCAGGTTGTTGACGATCTGGCGCACCGTGGCGCCTTCCACCTTGACCTGGTTCTCGCCGGCGGTGAGCGATTGCATCAGTGATGGGATGAACACAGTTGCCATGTCGATGTCCTTTTCGTTACACCTTGCCGTTGTCGTCGGACGAGGCATCCGGTGGCGGTTCGATGAACGGCTCGCCGCGCGCCTCGGCGTCCAGCCTTCTATGGTTCCACTTGGCCCATTTGCGCTGGACCTCGGCCCGCTCCTCTAGCCTCGCATTTGCTACTGCCCTGTCCAAGCGTTCCTGTTCTCGCTTCTTGAGCCATCGCTCCAGATTTCCTCCGATAACCATGACTATGCGTGCGACCTCCATGAGCGCTATGGTGATAGCGGCTGCCCCGTCGATGTCCTTTTCGTTACACCTCGCCGTCGGCGTCGGACGAGGCATCCGGCGGCGGTTCGATGAACGGCTCGCCGCGCGCCTCGGCGTCCAGCCTTCTCTGATTCCACTCGGCCCATTTGCGTTGCACCTCGGCGCGCGCCGAGGTGCGCTCCTCTAGCCTCGCATTTGCTACTGCCCTGTCCAAGCGTTCCTGTTCTCGCTTCTTGAGCCATCGCTCCAGATTTCCTCCGATAACCATAACTGTACGTGCGACCTCCATGAGCGCTATGGTGATAGCGGCTGCCCCAACCCCAACCGAGGGTAGTCTGTCGATTATGTTCAGGACGGTCAAGACGGTGTCGTCTTCGTTCAGGACCGCTATCTCATACCAGCATACCAAAGATGTGCCCGCAATGTTCTGTATGGCGAACAGCACGAAGTAAGCTGTTTGCCATCTCCCTGGAATGCTCCAGACCGATTCCCTGTCCGGCGGCGATGAGCTATCTATGGACGTCTCCTTGTGTTCCGTAACCCAAAAGCGGGGCGGGCCTATCAAGAACCCGCCCCGCTTTCATCTGCCATCATCTTCCCGCCGGCCTGGAGCCGGACAGGAATGGAGTTTACCCTAGCTCTCCTCGGCCTTTGCCGCCTCCAGGATGGCCACCGGGTTCATCGGAGTCTCGAACAGCCTCGTCCCGGTCGCCCGCTGCAACGCGTTGGCGACGGCAGGCGTCGGCGGGATGATGTTCGCCTCGCCCACGCCTCTCACGCCGTATGGGTGGCCGGGATTGGCGACCTCCACTATCACGGTGTCGATCATCGGAAGATCCAGGCTGGTTGGCATGCGGTAGTCGAGCAGCGTCGAGTTGGTCATGGCGCCGCCCTCGTTCATGTAGTATTCCTCGTTGAGCGCCCAGCCGATGCCCTGCACGGAGCCGCCCTGCATCTGGCCCTCCACGTAGGAAGGATGGATGGCCTTGCCAACGTCCTGCACCGCGGTGAACCGCAGGACGTCGGTCTTCCCGGTGTCGGGGTCGACCTCCAAGTCCACGATGTTGCCCGAGAATGAGCCGCCCACGCCTGTGGGGCTTACGGACGCCGAGGCTGAGATGCCGCCGCCGGTGCGCCCGAGCTGGCCTGCCAGCTCCTTGAAGGTCATGTTGAGCTCGGGGTCCGCCGTGGACCTGATGACTCCGTCTTCCATGCTCACCGAGTCCGCCTCCACGTCCCAGATGGACGCGGCGCGGTCTATCATCTGCTGCTTCACCGACTGGGCGGCCTCGTAGGCGGCCCATCCGGTGGCGAAGGTGGTCCGGCTGCCGCCGGTTACGGCGGTGAACCCGATGGAGTCGGTGTCGACCACAGACGGGCGTATGTCCTCGGCCGGTATCCCCAGCACTTCGGCGGCCTGCATCGAAATGGACGCGCGCGTTCCGCCGATGTCTGTGGAGCCTTCCGTGAGAATCACGGCTCCGTCCGCGTTCACAGCCAGGTTGACGGAAGAGTCGAAGCCGATGTTGAACCAGAACCCCACGGCCACGCCGCGTCCCTGGTTCTCGCCCAGCGGCGCGCTGTAGTGCGGATGGTCGCGCATCGCCTCGAGCGTTTCCACCAGGCCCACGCGGTTGAACGTCGGACCGTCCACGCGGCGGGTGCCCTCCTTGGCGGCGTTCTTGAGCCTCAGCTCGATGGGGTCCATGTTCAGCTTCAGCGCCAGCTCGTCCACCGCCTGTTCCACGGCGAAGGCGGCGTTGGGCGCTCCGGGCGCGCGGTAGGCGGCGGTCTTCGGCTTGTTCACGACCACGTCGTAGCCGTCCACCACGCCGTTCTCGATGTCGTACGGTGCGAGCGCGCACATTGCGCCGGCGCCCACGGGCGAGCCGGGGTAGGCGCCCGCCTCGTATGCCAGCTCCACCTCGGCGGCGGTGATCGTGCCGTCGCGCTTCCCGCCTATCTTGACGCGGCTCCAGGACCCACAGGTCGGGCCGGTCGCCTCGAACACGTCCGCGCGGCTCATCAGCATCTTCACCGCCTGGCCTGTCTTCTTCGACAGCAGCGCGGCCACCGGCTCGAGGTACACCGGGATCTTGCCGCCGAAGCCGCCGCCTATCTCCATGGGTATAACCCGAATCTGCGAAACCGGCATGTCCAGCAGCGACGCGAGCGAGTCGCGCACCGTGAACGAGCCCTGCGTGCTGCACCACACGTGCAGTCGTCCGTCGCTGTTCCAGAGCGCCGTGGCGTTGTGCGGCTCGATGTAGCCCTGGTGTACGGTCTTCGCGCGGTACTCGCGCTCGACGATGACGTCGGCCTCGGCGAAGCCCTTGGCGAGGTCGCCCTTACGATGCTGGAAGTGCTCGGCAACGTTGCTGGGCGTGTCGGTCTGCTCGCCGAGCTCGGAGGTGAACAGGTCGTCGTGGAGCAGAGTAGCGCCCTCGGCCATCGCCTGCTCCACGGTGATCACAGGCGGAAGCACCTCGTACTCCACCTCGATCTTTGCTGCCGCCTCCTCTGCCTCGTGGGCGCTCAGGGCGGCTACGCCGGCCACGGCGTGGCCCTTGTACAGAACCTTGTCGCTGGCGAAAATGTTGTCGCGGTCCCGCTTCGCGCCGACGTTGTCGCCGCTGGGCGGCAGGTCCGACGCCGTCACCACTGCGCGCACGCCCGGCTGGGCGAGGGCCTTGCTGGGGTCGATCGATACGATCCTGGCGTGGGCGTGCGGGCTGCGCAGCACCTTGGCGTGCAGCAGGCCCCCGGTTGTGAAATCCGCGCCATAGAGCGCGCGCCCCGTGACCTTGTCGTGGCCGTCGTGGCGTATCGGCCGCGTCCCCACGACCTTGTACTCCACGCTCGACAGCACCATGTTGGGCTCGTAGTCGGCGGTGGTCATTCTAGGCCTCCTGCATCTTGACCGCCGCGTCCTGCACGGCGCGGACGATCTTGTCGTAACCCGTGCAGCGGCACAGGTTGTTGGCCAGCCAGAAGCGTATCTCGTGCTCCGAAGGGTTGGGATTCTGTTCGAGCAGGGCCTTCGATGCGACGATGAAACCGGGCGTGCAGATGCCGCACTGCAGCGCCGCGTTCTCGAGGAACGCCGTCTGCACCGGGTGAAGCCCCTGCGGCGTGGCGACGCCCTCGATGGTCGTGATCTCTTTGCCCTCGACCTCCACGCCGAGCACCAGGCAGGAAGTCACGATGCGGCCGTCGAGTACCACCGTGCAAGCGCCGCAATTGCCGTCGTTGCACCCTTCTTTGCTGCCTGTCAGGCCAATCACGTCGCGCAGGCACTCGAGCAGGCTCTGCCGGGGCTCGCACAAAAAGTCCACGTGCTCCCCGTTGATTATGGTCTGAACATAGGTCTTCGCGGGCATCTATGCCTCCTTAACTAGCTCTCTCGATAGCTGTGTTCAATGCGCGTCGCGTCAGCACGTTGCAAAGGTGCTTGCGGTACTCGATGGTGCCGCGCATATCGGTGATGGGCCGCGCCGCCTCCTCGGCGATGCTGGCGGCCTCTTGGACGCTCTCGTCGTTGACAGGCTTGCCGACAAGCGCCTCGCCCGCCTCTCTCACGAACAGCGGCGTTGGCGCGACCGACGCCAGGCACACGCGGGCGGACTTGAAGACGCCGTCCTCGATCTCCACCGAGGCCCCGACGCCGGCAACGGCAATGTCCATCTCGTTGCGCGGGATGAAACGCAGGTAGCGCGCGCCGGAGTTGGGCGCCGGCGCGGGGAAATGAATGGAGACGAGCAGCTCGCTGTCCTCGAGCGCGTTGCGGCCCGGAGCGGTGCAGAAGTCCTCCACGGCCAGCTGCCGGCTGCCGTTCGGCCCGGCAATATTGCAGGTCGCCTCGAGCGCGACCATCACGGGAATCGAGTCGCCGCTCGGCGCGGCGTTGCACAGGTTGCCGCCGAGCGAGGCCCGGCCCTGGATCTGCGTGCCGCCGATCAGCGTCGCGGCGTCGATCAGGCCGGCGTAGGCGTTGCTCACCGCCGTGTTGCCGTAGATACGGTAGCAGGGGACGGCGGCGCCCAGCGTGAGCCCCGAGTCGGGGTCGTATGTGATCTCGTTGAGCTCCGGAATGTTCTTGCCGTCGACCACCACGTCGGCGTCCGAGCGCCCGACCCTGAGCGCCACCAGCAAGTCGGTGCCGCCGGCCAACATGCGGGCGCGGCCTCCGGCTCCGGCGAGCAGGTCGACCGCCTCTCTGACCGAGTGGGGACTTTCGTAGTCAATCCACTTCAAAGGTCTACCTCCTTAAGTCCTCATGTCTCAATAAATGCGAATCGCGCAGCATTGCCGTTCGCCCGCCGCCGCGCGCGGGCGCGCAGAGATACGGACGGCAGGCGGCAAAAGTATAGCAAAGCGCGCCATACAGAACAACAACAACGCGCCTCGCGAAAAGCCCCTTCCCCCTCGGCAGGGGAAGGTTAGGATGGGGGTGAAGAACGACTCACAGTCCCTTCCCCTCGGCGGGGGAAGGTTAGGATGGGGGTGAAGAATGACACACAACCCTGAGAGCCTGCCAACGGAATCACCGCGACGGCTACGAGGCCGTGCGTCGGCTGGCGGCCAAGTGGTGCGCCGAGCCGTCCGTCCACGGCGGCAAGACCCGCCCCCGCAGCGCACGCCTGGCGATGTCAGCGCGAGGTATTCCAACCGCACTCTACCCTGTCATTCCGACCGCACTTTACCCTGTCATTCCGAGTGCAGCCTACCCTGTCATTCCGAGTGCAGCCTAGGAATCTAAGAAGTACGCCGGCGATCTCCCCCGCCCATCGCCGCCAGCGCGTTTGGCGAGTGCCTGCCTATTGAGGCATACGTCGACTCCACCCAGTCATCCTCGGACGCCTCGCTTGGAGAGCATCCGAAGTTTACGCAAGTTTACGGCCATCTTGTAAACTAGGGTAAACTCTGTATAACTCCGAACAATTGCCCCGGCAAGGACTGTTCGGATTAACGAGGATGGCAATGTCTGAAAATACGGCGCCTGAGGCAGCGAACAGGTCCTTGAAAAGAGGGCTCCTCGTGGGTCTGGCTTCGGGTCTGGCCGCCATCACCTGCTGCGTATCGCCCGTGGTGCTGGCATTGCTGGGTGTGGCGACCGCCGCCGAAGCGGTGACGCTTGGGGGCACCCTCTACTACACCTACGGTTGGTACTTTCGGGCAGCAGGACTCGCCGTAGCGGCGTTGGCTGTCATCCTGTTTCTGCGCGGCCGCGGCGTCTGCAACGTGCGTGGCGCATATCAGTACCGCCGCATGCTGATCGTCCTGGTGGCGTCGGGCGCAGTCACATACGCCGCCCTGTTCTGGTTCACCAAGTACCTCGGCATCTGGTTCGCCTGAACGGCGCATCGATCGAAGCGGGCGCCCCCGCTCCTACGCCGTCGGTATCACCGCCCGCTTGTGCGTCGCCACCCCGATCTTCTTGTCCCCCTCGAACGCCTCTATCGCGAACGTCAGCCGGTTGCGGTCCACCTCCGTCAGCTCCGACCGCACACTCACCCGCCCGCCGCGCGCCGTGGGCGCCATGTGGCGCATCCCGTCCACCGCGTAGCCGACCGTGGTGTGTCCGCTGGGCAGGTTGGGCTCCGTAACCCGGATGCTGGCCTGCTCCATGAGGCCCAGCAGCGACGGCGTCGACAGCACGTCGGCCCCCTCTCTGCCCATGCGGTTCGTCGTCATCTCCCTGGTCACCTCGGTCTCCAGCAAAAAGCTCTGGCCGGGGCTGAAATTGTCCATCGTCATCTGCGGTAGCCTCCGCGTAGTCTGCAATCGCGTTCCAAGCGCGTCATGGCCGCCCTGGCGGGCACGGCGCGGGCCAACTATAGCACAGTCGCCAAATGCCCCCAATCTCCCGACCGTCATCCCCTCTACCCCCACATGTCATTCCGAGCGCGGTCTGCCCTGTCATTCCGAGCGCGGCCTGCCCTGTCATTCCGAGCGCCCCATTCCCCACATGTCGTTCCGAGTGTAGCCTCCCATGTCATTCCGAGCGCAGCCGAGGAATCTAAAGCCGCTGCCGGCAAGGCCCCCTTGAAACCTACGCATATCCGTGCTACTCTCCCCCTGACGAGAGACCGGCCCCGCGACCCAAAGTCCATTCCCCCTTGATGTGGGAAGGTTAGAGCCTGCCCCGCACTCGATACGGGGATGGGGGTGGCAGCGCCGCACAACCCCACCGCCAACTCCCAACTCCTACGAGCACCGTGGGCTTATTTGCTTTGGGGCGGGTTTGATGTAGAATTAGATTAGCACCATCGACTTACCGCGGCCGCGGTTCGATCCTGACGGAGGCCGAATGAACTCGCGCTGGATGCGTAACAGCTTCATCTACCTGCTGGTGATAGTGGCGATTATCGCTATCTTCTTCACGCTGTTCTCCGAACCCCTCGGAGGCACCAAGGAGATCCCCATAAACCAGGTTATCGCCCTGGCTGCGCACAACGACATCCAGACTATCGAGGTGCGGGGCGAAAAGCTGACCATCGCCACCACCAACGGCGAGACCTATACGTCCCGCAAAGAGGACGGCTCCAGCATCGTCGAGATCCTCGAGAAGGCGGGCGTTGACCTGCTCTCCACGAACATCCAGATAGCGGTCAAGGGCACCAGCGGCCTGGGCAACTTCATCGGCCTGTTCATCAACTTCCTGCCGCTCATCTTCTTCGGCGCGGTCCTGTTCTTCATGATGCGACAGGCCCAAGGCAACACCAACCAGACCTTCAGCTTCGGGCGCAGCCGGGCGCGTATGCTCGTGGGCAACAGCCCGCCGGTCAGCTTCGCCGACGTCGCCGGCGTCGAGGAGGCCAAGGAGGAGCTGCAAGAGGTCGTCGAGTTCCTGAAGTTCCCCGAGAAGTTCATGACCCTCGGCGCGAAGATTCCCAAGGGCGTGCTCCTCGTGGGCCCGCCCGGCACTGGCAAGACGCTCATGGCGCGCGCCGTCGCGGGTGAAGCGGGCGTGCCCTTCTTCTCCATCAGCGGCAGCGAGTTCGTCGAGATGTTCGTCGGCGTCGGCGCGTCGCGCGTCCGCGACCTGTTCGACCAGGCCAAGCGCAACGCCCCGTGCATCGTGTTCGTGGACGAGATAGACGCCGTGGGCCGCCACAGGGGCGCCGGCCTCGGCGGCGGCCACGACGAGCGCGAGCAGACGCTCAACCAGATCCTGGTCGAGATGGACGGCTTCGACACCACCGTCAACGTCATCGTGATTGCCGCGACGAACCGCCCCGACATCCTGGATCCCGCATTGCTGCGGCCCGGCCGCTTCGACCGCAGGGTCACCCTCGACAACCCCGACATCAAGGGCCGCGCCGCCATACTGGAAGTTCACTCCAAGGGCAAGCCCCTCGCCGAAGACGTGGACTTGGGCCGCGTGGCCCGCCAGACCGTAGGCTTCAGCGGCGCCGACCTCGCCAACCTGGTCAACGAGTCCGCCATCCTCGCCGCGCGGCGCAACAAGACCATCATCGGGCCCGACGAGTTCGCCGAGTCGATCGACCGCGTTATCGCCGGGCCGGAACGCAAGAGCCGCGTGATCAACCCGAAGGAGAAGGAGATGACCGCCTACCACGAGGCGGGCCACGCCCTGGTGGGCCATCTGCTGCCTCACGCCGACCCCGTGTCCAAGATCTCCATCGTGGCCCGCGGGCAGATGGGCGGCTACACCCGGTTCGTCCCCAAAGAGGACCGCTCCCTGATAACCAAGCGCCAGCTCGAGGCGCGCCTTGCGTACGCGCTGGGCGGCAGGGCCGCCGAAGAGATCATATTCGACGAGACGACCACCGGCGCCAGCGACGACCTCGAGCAGGCCACCAACATCGCCCGCACCATGGTCACGCGGTTCGGCATGAGCGAAAAGCTCGGCCCGCGCACCTTCGGCAAGCGCGAGGAGCTGGTGTTCCTGGGGCGCGAGATTTCGGAGCAACGCAACTACAGCGACCAGGTTGCCGAGACGATCGACAGCGAGGTGTTCGACCTCATCGACGCGGCCAACCACAACGCGCGCGAAATCATCGTCAAGCACCGGGCCAAGCTGACGAAGCTTGCCAAGTACCTCATAGCCCACGAAACCGTGGAAGAGGACACCCTCATCGAGCTCCTGGACCCCAAGCCCCCCATCCCCGACGCCGCCCTGGCCTAGCCGCCGCCCGCCAGGCGTCGCTGTGACGGGTGGGGGGCAGATTTGCGAGCCTGCCCTTTTTATTCCTGCCCTTTGTTGTTGTGAAGCTGCCATTCAAGGTTGTGTGTTGCTGGAAGGTGCATGAGTGACAGTGCACAAGGATAAATGGACAAGTTCTGAGATCGCATCGCTGCTCGAGCGCCCTGAGGGCGAGACCCTTGATTTCAAGGCGACGAGCTACGACTTGTCAGACAAACGTAAGAAACGGGACTTTGCCAAGGACCTTGCCAGTCTAGCCAACACTCCTCGTGAAGGCAGTGCTTACATAGTTCTGGGTGTGAAGAAGAGGCGTGACGGAAGCTTCGAGTTGTGGGGGATTAAAGGAGAGCTTGACGACGCCGATCTACAAGGCATCGCCTCCATTCTCTTGGAACCAGTGCCGCGCTTTTTCTACCAGGCAGTCTTTTACGAAGGCGTCGCTCTGGGGTTAATCTCAATTCCTGTGGGTCAAGAGTCCCCGGTCGCGCCCAAGAAGACAGAGGACCAAGGCTTTGTCAAAGACAGCATATACTTCAGGCGCGGTTCCCAGAATGATGTCGCATCATTGCAAGAGCGAGGGTGGATATGGGGCTGGTTCCGTGGTGAGGACGCCTCGGATTTTCCTGCGAATCCCTATACGCTTCAACCCGCCTGGACCCGGTACTTGGCGGAGGTCGACGAACTAAGGACTACCGCTAGACACATCCTCATCGCCAGCGACGGTTTCCGGGAGGACGGGGACGACCTTTCCGGGATGGGTTTTGGCCCATGGGCCTTTGTCTTTGATTTCGACACTCGGAGCGATGTGGATGGTCTCCTGTATTCGATGAGAAATGCGGTGGAGCGCCGCAGGGCGATTCACATGCGCGTGAAAGGAGACCCCCATACAAGCCGGTCTCCAGACTTCACGACAACCTGGTTCTTCGCTCGTGGACTTGAAGGTCGGGTTGTCTCAATGCCTACCGGCGGCACTCGCGGATGGAGGCGCAGCTATCGACAAGTACTCATTGATGAGTGCAGCCGGTTAGCAGCCGAACTCACGCCCGCAACAGTGCATGTGACGATCCTCTGGAGAGATGGTGAATTCAACGAGCACTTGACGGAATTGCTTCGAAGCCTGGACGATTCCCTCCATGATTGGTTTCGACCTGTTTTCGTGACGGATTCTCCAGCAACGTGTGAGTCGGTCGCTGAGGAATTCGACGCTCCAGTTGTCGAGATGCCGCTTCATCAATACGCCGATGGGATTCAGCAGATTATTGAGGAGAAACAGCCAGTCGGCGCTGGCGCAATGGTACTCCCTTCCGTTTCTGGCGTACCCACACAATTGGCACCGGATGTGGCGAATTGGATCGCTGAGGAGATCGAGCTAGTGCCGTTAGGAGTGCCCCAATCACCAGAAGATTTAGATACTTTCCTCCGTGGTGGCACGGCGACGTGGGCAGACCTCGACCGCAACATTGACGCACGCCGGGATATACAAACGCGGCTTACCGAGGCCATCCGGAGGGACCTGGATGTCGGGCGCATTACCAGATTCAACCTTTACCACAGACCCGGCGCGGGCGGGACTACAGTGGGAAGACGAGCCGCATGGGAACTGCACGAAGATTTCCCCACCGGTTTGCTTAGGCGGTCCGTCCCGATGGAGACAGCCGAGCGGGTTGCTCGAATCTACGAACTGACCGAGCGCCCGGTACTACTGATTGCTGATGGCACTGATATTGCTGAGCGTGAACTCGATCAACTCGCTGAGTATCTAGGGGCCAGACGCACACCCGTGGTGCTCGTACAGGTAATGCGTAGACAGGACGCGGCCCGACAGCAAGGTGACCGTAGCTTTGACCTCGACTCAAAACTAAGCGCCCGAGAGGTGTCGCGGTTCGTGTACACGCTTACCCATGATGCCCCCGATCGCGCTGACGCAATCAAGCGGGTTGAGAATTCCGAGAGCCATTCTCTGCATCGGCCCGTGTACTTTGCTCTGGCCGCCTACGAGCGTAACTTCCGGGCCCTTCCCGATTTCGTTCTTTCTCGCATCTCAGGTCTTGGTGATGACCATAGACGGGTACTAGTGTACTCTGCCATCGCACTGCGCTACGGCCAGCGCGCACTACCGGCGAGCGCACTCAGGACCACATTCGGTCTGTCTGCTCGTGAACGCATCGATCTCCCTTCTTTGTTCCCGCCGACCACTAGCGAACTTTTTGTCGAGGCTGCACCAGGGGATTGGCGGATCGGGCACCTGTTGGTAGCTGAAGAATTGTTAAAACAGTTGCTAACTATGGGAGGCGACGTCCGAACCTGGCGCAATAGTCTGGCGGATTGGGGAATACGCTTTATTGAGTTCTGTCGTGGCGACCTGCCTGTTCCCAGCGATGAGATGTCGGACTTGGTGAGGCGTGTGTTCGTCTATCGAGATACCCTTGATGTGCTAGGACGAGAGCAGTCAGGTCAGCGACGGTTTTCCAACTTTATTGAAGAAGTTCCGGTCAGTGAGGGTAAAGTCCGCGTTCTAAACGAGCTAGTTGAGTCGTACCCTGAGGAGCACCACTTCTGGGCACACCTCGCCAGATTACATGCTATGGACCGGAGGGACTTCAACCAGGCATTGGAAGCGGCGGACTACGCTGTTCAGCTTGCCGACCACGACTCCCTCGTCTATCACATGCGTGGAATGGTTCGCAGATACCTACTTAGAGAGTCTCGCCAGTCCGGCGGCGCTGTTGGGGAATTAGTTGAAGTCGCCCAAAAGGCGTCCTCAGACTTTGAGCGCTCTCGACAACTGAATCCCGAAAACGAGCACGGCTATATCGCCGAAGCGCAGATGCTTATCGAACTTCTTGAGCACATATCGCAGTCATCCGGAGACCTCTTCCAGTGCCTCACTCGCCGCGATGTCCCGCCCTACTTGCGTGAAGCCCTAGACCGAATTGAGGGGCTGTTAGCTCATGTTAAGCGAGAAAGAGAAGGCGTTGGAGCCAGTCAATATGAGACTAGAGCATCGGCAAGAGTTCACTCGTTGTACGGAGACTACAGTGGTGCAATACAGAGCCTTGATTCCCTGACCACACGGATTGATGTCTACCAACCGCCAGTCCGTCGCCAACTAGCGTGGGCATACCTCGCTCGTGCTGGAGGGGACTGGTCACGAGTTTCCGAAAGGAATCTTGAGCGCGTAGTTGGGTTGCTTGCGAAGAACCTTGAGGAGGAACCTCGACTAGACCAGAACGTCAGACTGTGGATGCAGGCGTCCCGGTTTCAAGTTGTTCCACCTCCCGTGGAGTCTATCTTTGAACAGGTGCAATATTGGCGGGCAGAGCCTGGGTCCGTCGACGCCGTGTATTATGCTTATGTTCTGAACGCACTCATGGCGATGGACGGTTCGCGTCTGGCCCTACAGCGATACGAACAATATTTGGAGGAATGCAGGGAACTGACGCGGTTCCGCCGAAACCGTAGCCGCAGTTATGAGTGGCTTGGGGACGGAGTCGGCATTGCTCGCCTCGTGCATCAGTCTCGCTTGGGCGATTGGGATCGCGATATGGGATTTTGGAATAATGCTAGACCTCTCATTCGTATCCAAGGACGTGTAGCTCAGATCACCGGCCCGCAAGCCGGTTTCATTGAGATATCAGGGGGGTTGAAGGCCTTCTTCGTCCCAGCTAGATCCGGCCTTTCGCCAGGTAGCGAAAACACGCACATACGGGCATTCTTGGGCTTCAGCTACGATGGGCTCCGCGCATGGGATGTGTCGAGGGACGAAAGGGCGTAGCACCAAAGGTTGATCGCTACGCCTTTAAGGACACGCTCATCGAGCTCCTGGACGTCAAGCCCCCTCCCCGACGCCGCCCCGGCCGCGCCCCTCGAGGCGCCGCCCCCGCCGTCAGCCCGGCCCCGCGTTCCCCTGCCCCTCGTCCTTCGGCATCCGGTACCCGACACGGGCCTCGGTGAAGATGTACTTGGGGCTTTCGGCGTCGTCGCGCAGTTGCCGGCGAAGCGTGCTTATCACGGTGCGTATCGGCCGCACGTCGCCGTCCGGCTCCGCGCCCCACACCCGCTGCAGCAGGTGTGCGTAGGTCACCACGCGCCCGCCGTTCGCCGACAGCTCCACCAGCGTCCGGAATCCGATGGCCGTCATCCGCAAGGCCCTGCCGGCAATGGTCACGCGGCGTTCGGCGTAGTTGATGGTCAGGTCGCCCACGGCGTACACCCCCAACGGGTCCGGCATCTCCCGTTTGCGCAGGGCCGCCTTGATCCGGGCCACCAGCTCCGTAGGAGAAAACGGCTTGACCACGTAGTCGGCGGCCCCGGCCTCGAACGCCCTCGCGATGATCTGGTCCTGGCCGTAGGCGGACACAAAGACGATCGGCGTGTTGCTCGTCTCCCGGATCTCCTTCATCAGCTCGATCCCGTCGATCCCCGGCAGCATCAGGTCCAGCAGCGCCAGGTGGGGTTTCTCCTCCTCTATCAGGCGGCGCACGTCGCCGGGGTCCACGCTGGCGATCACCGCGTAGCCCTCCTTGACGAGGGCGTTGCTAATGAACCTGAGCGCCTGCGGGTCGTCGTCCACCGAAAGAATCCGCACCTGTTGTCCGGCCTCCTGCTGCCGCACGAAACGGCTGGAGATCCGGATGGGCGGGGTCGGTGACACGTACCTCCCAACGTCGACCGTCGGCAACGTGAACGTGAACTTCGCGCCCAGGCCCGGCCCGGCGCTCTCGGCCCAGATGCGGCCCCCGTGCGCCTCCACTATCCCCTTGCTGATGGCGAGGCCCAGCCCCGTGTCTCCTCCCTTGGCCTCCCCCTCGATCCGCGAGAACTTCCGGAACAGGTACGGCAGGCTCTCGGCGGAGATGCCCCTGCCCTCGTCGGAGACCGACATCGTGACCTGGAAAGCATCCACGACGGCAGTCAAGTGAATGGGCGAAGACTCCGGCGAGTGCCGCGCCGCGTTGGACAGCAGGTTGCCGAGCACCTGCGCCACGCGCGACCTGTCCGCCAACACCCAGGGCAGCTCGGTCGGAAGGTCGACTTGAAGGGCGTGCTTGTGTCCCCCGATCCGGAAGGAGCTGCCGGCCTCGTTCGCCAGGACAGCCAGCTCGGTAGGCTCCGGGGAAACCGAAAGCGATCCCGTCTCGATGCGCGCGACGTCCAGCAGATCGCTTATCAGCGAGCGCATCCGGTCGGTCTGGGAGTCGATTATGCGAAAGAACTGGACGGCCTCGGCAGGATTCAGCGCGGCGGCGGGATCCAGCAATGTGGTGACCGAGCCCTTGACCGTGGCAAGGGGAGTGCGCAGCTCGTGGCTCACCATCGCCAGGAACTCGGCCCGCAGCCTTTCGAGCTCCTTCAGCGCCGTCATGTCCTGCAGGGTGACAACGCAGGTCTCGACCTCGCCGTCCTTCCCCAGTATCGAGGTGGCGTTCATCAGCGCGGACACGCTGCGCCCGTCGGGCACCCGCACGGCTATCTCCTCGGCCCGCACCGTCTCGCCCGAGCTCAGCGCCTGGGGCATCGACAGCTCTTCCAGGGAGATTTCGCGCCCGTCGGCCCGCTGTATGGTTACGACCCTTAGAAGGTCCTCCGGCGAAGTGTCGGGATCTTTCAGGCATTCGAAGATTCTCACCGCCTCCCCGTTGAACGACAGCGGCGCCCCCGTTCTCCCGTCGAAGACGGCAACGCCCACCGGCGACGTGTTTACCAGCGTCTCCAGGTAGCTCCTGGCCCGCTGCTCGTCCAGGTGGCGCCGGGCGTTGGCGATTACCAGCGCCGCCTGGGAGGCGAACATCACCAGGGTCTCCTCGTCCTCCCTGCTGAACTCACCCCCAACCTCCTTCTCGCCAAGGAAGATGTTGCCCACGCTCTCGCCCCGGTGGCGAATCGGAGCGGCCAGGAAGGAAGGCGAGGAGCTCATGGGCATGGGTGAATGAAAGTCGGGCAGGCCCAGAGACCTCGTGTGGGCGTGGAAGTCGGCCAGCCGAACCGGTTCCTGGAGACTGCTGAAAAAGCTGAACAGGCTATCCCCCTCCGGCAGCTCCCAGAGCAGCTCGGCCTGGTCGGGGCTGATGCCCGAAGAGAGGAAGTCCTCTATCCCACCGGCATAGTCCAGCAGGGTGAGCACCCCGTAGCGTGCTCTCGTAAGCGCCCGCGCGGAGTCCAGCACACCCTGCAGGACCGTGTCGAATTCCAGGCTCTCGTTGATGCGGAGGCTGGCCTCGCTAAGCCTCGACAGCCGGTCCCTGAGCGCATCCGTCTCGTCCCTTAAGGCCTGCATCTCCCGGTCGCGGTCGGCTTCCCGTGCCATGGCTCCTCCTCGAATCGAATGCGTGCCGCCGCGCCTCCCGGCGGCCTGAAAGGGGACAATTCCGGGGCAATCGGGGGCATTGTATCACATATCACGGAACATCACAAGAACTAGTGCGAAAATGCTCTTGATCCTTACGGCCATCTAACATCGCTTGTGTATAATGTCGCCCGTAACTCTCCGGGGCTGAGGGATTGAGCTTGAATTGGCAGCGCTGAATCGAGAGAACGAAGAGTACGGCCGAAAAGTGGTGCGCGGCTACCCGCGCCCCGCGGCGTCCATCCTGCTTGCGCTGATCGCGACGTTCGCGCTGCTGCTGTTCGGCGATGGCGGCGTGGGCCGGGCATAGACTGCTATAGCCCTGATCGAGGTGCAGGGCGGCGGGGCACACATCGTCTTCGAGGGCGAGAGGGCGCTGGGTTTCGCCACCGCCGCATCGGTTGGGACCGGCTATGACGGCTGGGTGGTGACCAAGGTCGAGCTGCGTATCAAGCCCGATGATGCCATGGACGCGAGTCGGACCGCGACACCGCCCGGGCTTGCGATATGCGAGGCGGATAGTGACCCCGACCCCATCGGGACGTGTTTTCCGTTGAGAGCGCCCGGCAGAGTGCAAATCCCGACTGCGATGACGAATGGGCAGGAGGTGACGTATAGAGCTCCCAGTCCCGGGCACTTCCTGGCAACTGACACTGAGTACACGCTGCATTTCACAGAGAACGGCAGCACCCATGCCATGGGAATTCATCACCTGGATGCGTCAGGTAACGACGGTGAGGCTGTGTCCGTAGCCGGGGCGTTCGCCAACGTGATGCGGGAACTGGGGCCCGGCGATGCGTGGCGCGGCAGTTCCTCGAACGTCGCCTGGGCGCGCATCACCGGCTTTGTCGGCGACGTGGGCGACAGCCCTTTCCTGGTGAGCAACGTCGGACAGGCCCTCGACGGCGAATCGATGCTGGCGACGACCCTTGACTTGGCGCAGTCCTTTACCACCGGGACTTTCAGAGCGGGCTATCTGCTTACCGGCGTCGAGCTCAACCTTTCAACGGGTCACTCTAGTGGTTCGTCCAACCCCCCACGGTGACGCTCCACAGCGGGTCCGCAACGGGAGCGGTTGTGTCCGTGCTCAACGGTGCCGGGGCGATTACGGGTCCCGGCAACTATGCGTTCACAGCGGCCTCGCCCGTCCCGCTCCCCCGGTCGACCGCCTACTGGGTGGTGGCCGAGGGCGGCGGGGCCGGTTTGAGTTGGAGAAGTGTAAATTCAACCAGCTCGGACATAGGTAGTGCCGCAGGATGGACGATCGCCGACAACGGCGAGTTCGGACTGCAACTTCGACCGGCCCCTTCACTGAATTCTCATTCGGCCCTATGTATCTTCGCGTCAACGGCGTGGTCGTCAACTCCCTGGCCAGGGGCGCGCCCACGATTGTCCCGCCGAACGTGCTCCGCGTGCCGGCGACGCTGGGCGTTACTTTTCTCGGTATCACCGATGCCAACGGCACCACGAGGATCGCCGAGACCGCTAGATACAATTGGCGGCGATTCCCCGGCTCTGGCGGGGTGGTGCCGGATGCGGCCAGCATCGGGACGGGCCCCACCTACACCCTGACCGACGCCGACGCTGGCAAAGGAGTGTCTGTCCAGGTCTGGTTCATCGACGACGTCGGCAACAGCGAGGGCCCACAGAATAAAACCACCGGCGGGAGGGCCACCGCGGCGGCACACTGCGCGGCGCCCACGTTGACCGGCGGGGCGCTGTCCCTCGAGGATCCGGTCGCGGTGGCGGTTGGGTATGACAGCAGCGTCTCGCCGTTCGCGTACGGGTACAAGTCCGGCTCCGGCGTGGGGGGTATAAGCGTAACCCCGTTCACCACGCTTACAGGCGGAGACCACTTGATCTCATCCATAGTCACCGCCGGGAACAGCTTGATCGTTGGCCTGAACAGTGCCCTGAGCGCCGCCGACCAGAGGACAACAGCCCTGCACGTCTGCGATCAGGCCTACGCCTTCAAGTCCGGGTCCGTCTCAGGCTCCACTTACACATTCACAAGCCCTTCCCAGGACTGGTCCGGCCACGCCGAGCGAATGGTCTACCTGAGCCAGGACACCGCCGTGCCGACGTTCGTCGAAGCCAGGATAAACGGCATGTCGCTGGTGATGACGTTCAGCGAGGACCTGGGCGCGGCGGCATCGCTCGCAAACGGCGCCTTCACGGTGAAGAAGGGTATGGGTACGACGCAGACGCTGGGCGGCACGACCTCGATCTCGGGCAGAACGGTGACGCTGACGCTGACCTTCAACGAGGCGTTGAGGGAGTCATCCGTTCCGGCGACTTCGACGTTCACAGTGAAGGCGACGCCCCTGGGGGGCAGCGAGGGGGCGGTGGCGCTGGAGTCCAGCGGCGGGGTGACGGTGAGCGGCAGCACGGTGGCGCTGAAGCTGGCGGTCCCGATAGCGCACAACGACGGCTCGGTGAAGGTGAGCTACGCGAAGCCGGGGACCGGCTCGGTGATCGAGGGCGCGAACGGCAACGACGCGGCGGCGTTCGCGGACCAGAACGTGACCAACAGCAGCACCATCCCGCGCGTGAGCATCACGGCGGTGTACCCCGACGCGACGCCGGGGATCGCCCACGCGGAGTTTCGCGTGACGCGCTCGAGCTCGGGGGGTACTGCGCTCACGGTGAACATCGGCATCACCCAGGCCGCGGCGTACCTGGAGTCGACAACCCAAACGATCACGATTCTGGGCGGAAATCTATCTGCGACGACGACGTTCGCGAGCAAATACATCGGCAACACGAGCGGCGACCTTACGGCCGCAGTGGCGGAGGGGGCGGGGTATGCGCCGGCGGTCGCGCCGGACAACTCGGCCGGCGGCGGGTCTTACAGTGCGGGCGTCACACCAGCATCTCAATCTCACAGTCAACGAGGGCGATGGCACTGCGGATATGGGGTTAATCTTCACCACCGGCGGGGGAGTGGCGCGGCCGAGGGTAGAGGTACTCACTGTCGCGGCTCTCACGCGAGCGGGAACCGCCACGATCAACCGGGACTACAAACATATAAGCAGAAATGTCCCTGTCACAGCGGGGGACTGGAGGCCCGTCGCCGGAGGGTCGTACTCGTACACCGCACCCCTCCCTTTAACGATTTTCGATGACAACGAGTACGAGTCCACCGGCGAGAAGTTCGTCGTGTATCTGGATAACACCCCGGGAGAAACGCCCGTGATCGACATCTCGACACAGGAGACCATGGTCACAATCGTCGACAACGACACACTGGGCGTGGTGGGCGCGACGGTCACCTCGACCACCTCGACGTCCACGGCCGGCTACTACGGCGCGAACGACACGATCGAGTTCACGGTGACCTTCAACGGCGCGGTGACGGTGACGGGCACGCCGCAGTTCACTTTCGAGCTGGGCGGGCAGACGCGCCAGGCCTGGTACCTGTCCAAGACGCCGTCCGGGGAGCTGGTGTTCACGTCCACGATCTATAGTGGCGACGACCACGACGGCATCTCCTGGGTGGCCAACTCGCTGGGCCTGAACGGCGGGACGATCAAGTTCACGCACACGGACCCGGCGAAGCAGGTGAATGCCGACCTCTCGCACCCCGCGCAGGGGGCGCTGCCGAGCCAGAAAGTGGACACCACCAAGCCGAGCCTGGCGTTGGGGGTGGGCGCCACGCTCACGATGACGTTCACCGAGGCTCTGAACACCGCGGCCCCGGCGACCTCGGCCTTTACGGTGAGGGTGGGCGGCGGCACGGGGACCAACCCGACCGCAGTGACGGTGAGCGGCCGCGTGGTGACGCTGACGATGGCTGCGGACTTCACGGGGGGCCATACAACGGTAACCTACACCAAGCCGTCGACGAATCCGCTCAGGGACCTGAGCGGGAAGGAGGCCGACGCCCTCACCAACCGGACCATCCGCACCGCGCCCCCCTTGCCGGTCGGAGTGGTGTTCGAGTCGCACCTGTTCACGGTGAAGGAGGGCGAGACGGTTAGCGTGGCGGTTTGGCTGAACAGGGACCCGGAGCGCACGTTCACCATTCCTATCTGGAAGACGTATGACGGGGTGGGCGTCAACGACTTCAATTTCCCGGACGGGGTGACGTTCAACAGCGGTGAGATTTTCAAGGCGCTCACGTTTACCGCGACGGAGGACCAGCTAGACGAAAACGGGCAGCAGATGGGGTTGAGATTCGGGACGCCGCCCCCCGGGGTGACTCCGGGCTTTCCCCGCCAGAGCGCGGTGTACATCATCGACGAAGACGGAGCGGGAGTCAGCGTCTCCACCAGCACCATCAGCGTGGCGCGGGGCGAAAGCGAGATGTACACGCTGGTGCTGGCGACGCTGCCCACCGGCGACGTCACGGTCACACCGTTGTCCAGGGAGGGACATGTGACGTTCTCTCCGCCCGCAATCACCTTTACGCCCAACGACTGGGACATGCCGAAGAGGGTCACGGTGCGAGCGTCCGCCACTGCCGGGGGCATTGACACGATAGCCCACACCGTGAGCTGCTACGGGGGCGTCGGCGCGGTCCACGCAGCCCGGCACGGCGACGTCCGTCGGCGGCGGCTTTGGCGGCGGAGGAAGCTTCGGCGCGGCTCTCGCCACGCCGACGGCGACCCCCACTCCGACGCCCTCGCCGACAGCGACTGCGGTGCCTTCTCCCACGCCGACGCCGACCGCGACGACAACGCCGCAGCCCACAACGACACCAACCGCCACGCCAACGCCGACCGCGACGCTCACGCCGCAACCGACCGCCACGCCGGCGCTCACGCCACAGCCGGCTGCCACGCCGCAGCCGACCCCGACGCCCGCGCCGACCGCAACGGCGACGCCACAGCCCACGGCGACGCCGCGGCCCACCGCTACGCCAGCGCCCACTGCCACTGCCACACCCACGCCGCAGCCCACGCCGACATCGCAGCCTACGCCGACGCCGCAGCCTACACCGCAGCCTACGCCTACACCGCAACCACCGCCGCAGCCCACGGCCACGGCGACTGCAACTCCCACGCCGCCGGACGACGGCGCAGTCGTGCCGCTGTGGCTGTGGCTGTGGCTGCTGCTGGTGCTGCTGGCCGTAGCGGTTGCCGCGGGCGGCTACGTCTACTACGCGCGCGCACGCCGCGGCCGCTAGCCGCGGCAACACCCTCCCCGCGACGAAAGACTTTAGATGACGTTTAGGAATCGAAGTAACGAAGACTATCACCGGAAGGTGGCCCACGCTTACGCCGCGGGGTCGTGCGGCTATCCGTGTCGTCTGCCGTCCGTGCTGCTGGCGCTCGCCGCCGCGCTCGCGCTGCTCGTCTTCGGGGACGGGGGCGTGGGGCAGGCCCAGGCGAGCGTGGCACTGGCGGGCAATTTCGAGCAGCCCGGCTCTAACCCCGTGCCCGTCTCTCAGTACGACTTTGCCCAGGCGTTCACCACGGGCAGCAATAACTACGGATACACACTGCGAAGCATCGACTCTCGCATGGTGGTAAAACCGGTAGCCACCAGTACTCCCAGGATCACGCTGCACAGCGGGAGCACGACCGGAACCAGGGTTGCAACCTTCGAGCCGCCATTGGTCTCTGCGTGGGGGTTTGTCAGCTACTCGCCAATCGGGACCGTCAGGTTGGCGTCCTTAACCGAATACTGGATGGTGCTCGACGGAGACTCGCCCAACGTCTTGGTGGAGCGAACCAGGTCGAACGGCGAGGACGGCGCGCCGGTAGGCGGGGCGACCATCGCGGACATGGGTCAGAGCCGGCCCGCGAACAGTACCGGCTCCTTCGCCGACATGGACGGCGGTTTATCCCTCAAGATAAGGGTCATGGGCGTTAGCGCAAACTCGCCCGCCAGGGAGGTGACGGACTCCCGGAAGTCAGCTACAAGTCAGATGTCCACATCTACGCCGACCGCAACAGCGACTGCAAAGCCACCGCCACCGGCGCCAGCTACGCCGCCACGGCCCACCGCTACGCTGACCGCGAGTCCTACCGCTGCCGCGACGCCCACGCCTGCTCCAGAGGCCGCGCCTGAGCAGGCAGTGCCTGAGCAGGCGGCGGGCCCGCCGTGGTGGCTGTGGCTGCTCCTGGTGCTGCTGGCCTCGGCGGTTGCTGCGGGCGGATACATCTACTGGCACACACGCCGCGGCACTTAGCCGCGGCAACTCCCTCCAGGCGGGGGGCGCCCTCTACCATATCTCCCTCCCCGCGAAAGCGGAAATCCAGAGGGCGCCCCCCCCCGCCGCATCCCCGTATCCGCCCCCGCCGCCTGTACCCCACCAACTGAAACACCCTGACGCAGATTCACACTTCCTTGACAATAGTGTGATAGTGTGGAAGTAGGGGTCCGTAGATTCCCTGTATGGCGTCCAATCGAAGCGCGTTCACCGGGCGCTTGGTTGGGCAACAGCTAGGAGGCAGGTTTCGCGCACCCGCACGACTCGACCGCACAGTTCCGACGCGGCGCCTCGACCCACACCGACGGCGACAGTCCCTCCGGAATCCGGGCCGCCGACGTGGAGAGGGCGCTGGGGCGCCCTGCGCCGTCGGCCCGCAATGCTGGCGCTCGCCGCCCTCTGCGCGGCGGCGCTGGTGCTGGCCCTGGTGCTCTGGACGACCGTCCGCACGGATCGCCAGGAGCTTTCGTCCGTGGACGTGGAAGCTGCCGTCGCGGAGGCGCTGAACGCCGGAACGCCCGCCCCGGCAGTCGCCGTGCGGGTTTACCAGGCCATACTGCCGTCGCTGGTCGTTGTACAGACCGACAACCCGGACCGGGAGAAAGCCTTCGGCATAGGAAGCGGAGTGGTGATCAACAGCGACGCCGCGGTGCTCACGGCGTTTCACATCGTAGAAGGCTCGACCGAGATTCAGCTCGTTTTCGCGGACGGCACCAGGTCAGCCGCCACCGTCGCGAACGTGGACCCGGAGAGGGACATCGCCGTCCTTACTCCCAACGCGCTGCCCGGCTTTGTCTTGCCCGCCACGATAGGCAATTCCTCTGCGATGCGTGTGGGCGACGAGGTGTTCGCGGTGGGCAACCCCATGGGCCTGGCGGGCTCGCTGAGCGCGGGCGTCGTGTCGGGCCTCGGCCGCGAGCCCACGCCGCCCGGCAGGGAGCAATCTCTACAGGGGCTGATCCAGTTCGACGCGGCGGTGAATCCGGGCAGCTCGGGCGGTCCGCTGCTGGACCGGCGCGGCCAGGTCGTCGGTATCGTCACCGGGCTGATCAACCCGACCGATCAGGACGTCTTCATCGGCATAGGATTCGCGGTCCCAATCGACGTGGCCGTAACGGCCGCCGGAGGCCCGGCGCGGTAGTCGATCGAAAGGTGCACATCAGGCATGACAGGTAACGGAAACAGCCAACCCATGGAACGGGTGCTGTACGAGGTGAAGAAGGTCATAGTAGGCCAGGACCACCTTCTGGAGCGCATGGTAGTGGCGCTGCTGGCGAGGGGCCACATCCTCGTCGAGGGCGTCCCCGGACTCGCGAAGACGATGGCAGTGAAGACGCTGTCGCAGGCCATAAACGGGGAGTTTCAGCGCATACAGTTCACGCCCGACCTGATGCCCGCGGACCTCGTAGGCACCCGCATCTACAACCAGAGGACGGGCAGCTTCAACACGGCGCTGGGGCCGGTTTTCACCAACCTGCTGCTGGCCGACGAGATCAACCGCGCGCCCGCCAAGGTGCAGAGCGCCCTGCTCGAGGTGATGCAGGAAAGGCAGGTCACCATAGGCCGGGAGACCCACCCGGTGCCGAGGCCCTTCCTCGTAATGGCCACACAGAACCCCATCGAGGCGGAGGGCACCTACCCGCTGCCCGAGGCGCAGGTGGACCGTTTCATGCTGAAGGTGCTCGTCGGCTATCCCAGCACTACCGAGGAGTTCGTAATCGTAGAGCGCATGACCGGCGCGCTTCAGGACGTGCAGGCCGTCATCGACACCGAAGAGTTGTCTGCCCTGCAGCGCCGCGCGGACGGCGTATACGTGGACCCGGCCCTCATCGAGTACTCGGTGAAACTGGTCACGGCCACGCGCAGGCCGGAGGAGTGCGGACTCGGCGACCTCAAGCGCTACATACTCTACGGGGCCAGTCCCCGCGCGTCCATCAACTTGATAGTCGCCGGACGGGCGCTGGCCTTCGTGCGCGGACGAGACTACGCGCTGCCGCAGGACGTCCGCGACGTGGCGCTCGACGTGATGCGGCATCGGCTCGTTCTCTCCTACGAAGCGCTCTCCGATGACGTCAGCAGCGACGACATTCTCAACAGGCTGATGGAAGCGGTCCCATTGCCGGAGGTACCACTGCGTGAGTACGCGGGCGCCCGTCCAACCCGGTGACCGGGAGGCGCCGGAGCGGGTGCTGAATCGGCTCGACTGGCAAGTTCTGCGCCGGCTCGACGGAATCCTCCAGGGAGACTATCGCAGCCTCTTCATGGGCGGCGGCCTCGACTTCGCCGAGCTGCGCGAGTACCAGCCTCCGGACGATGTCCGGCACATCGACTGGAACGTCACCGCGCGGATGGACGCGCCGTACGTGCGACGTTACATGGAGGACCGGGAGGTCACGGCGTGGTTCCTCGTCGACCTGAGCCCTTCGATGGCTTTTGGGGCGCAGGAAAGGCGCAAAGAGTCCGTCCTGGTCGACCTCGTGGGGGTGCTGGCGCGCCTGCTCACGCGAAACGGGAACCGCGTGGGCGCGATACTGTACGACAACGAGATCGAGCTTGCGATTCCTCCCCGCGGCGGCCGCACCCAGGTGCTGCGGCTCATTAACGACATCCAGAGACAGCAGTCGTCGCCCGGCGGCGCGATGACGGACCTGGCGAAGCTGCTGGAGTCCGCCCACAACGCCATCAAGCGGCGCTCCCTCGTATTCGTGGTTTCCGACTTCATATGCGTGCCCGGCTGGGACAGGGCCATGGACGGCCTGAACAGGAAGCACGAGGTGCTGGCCGTGCGGCTCTGGGACCCGCGCGAGATGGACCTGCCCGACGTCGGCGTGGTGCTCGTCGAAGACTCGGAGACGGGCGACCAACTGACAGTGGACACGAGCGACAGGCGATTCCGGCGGCGGTTTCATGAGGCCGCTCGACGCCGCGAAGCAGAACTGGCGCAAGCCTTCAGGCGCGCGGGCGTGGACGAGCTGAGGCTCTCTACACAGGAGGACCTGGTGCTGGCCATCCTGCGATTCGCATCGCTGCGGAGCCGCGCGCGGCTCCGCGACCGGTAGTCATCGGCGGTGGTGTCCTTCATATGGCCGTGGGTCCTGGTCTCCCTGCTCGCGCTGCCCGCGTGCGTCTACGTGTACGTGCGCCTGCAGCGGAGGCGGAGCCTGAATGCGACCAGGCTGGGCGCAATAGGGGCAGCGCGGGAAGGGACCCACCCGCCGGCAGGAAGGCTGCGACACGTCCCGCCCGTCATCATCCTGATTGGCGTCGCACTCCTCGCGGTGGCTTCGGCGCGCCCACAGCTGACGCTGCCGTTGCCCCGCATGGAAGGCACCGTGATGCTGGCGCTGGACGTGTCGTCCAGCATGGCCGCCGAGGACGTCGAGCCTACCAGGATGGATGTCGCCAAGCTCGTGGCAAAGACCCTGGTCGAGCGGCGTCCGGGCCACTCCAGGATCGGCGTGGTGGCCTTCGGCGAGGGAGGGCTGGTCGTGCAGCCGCCGACCGACGATGACGAGGCGCTGGAGGCCACCATCGACCGCCTGGCGCCGTACAGCGGAACGTCGCTGGGCAGAGGTATACTGACCGCGCTGAACCTGGTCGTGCCGGAGCCGGAGACCGCTCCCGGCGGGCGGGCCCTGTTGGATGAAACGGCGCCCCGGGGGGCCTTCGCGCCCGCGATTATCGTGCTGCTGACCGACGGTGAGAACACCGACCCTCCCGACCCACTGGAGGTCGCGCAGACGGCCATCGAGCGAGGTGTGCGTGTCTACACCGTGGGAATCGGAACGGAGGAAGGGGCGACCATAGACGTCGATGGCTTCAGTCTGTTTACGCAGCTAAACGAGCCGGTCTTGCAGGAGATTGCCCTGCTGACCGAAGGCGTGTACTTCAGGCTGGATGACATCGACGACACGCCGTCCGTGTACAACGAGCTGGAGACCGAGTTCGTAGTCGAGCCGCGGGAAGTGGAAGTCACGTCCTTTCTCGGGGGCATCAGCGCGTTGCTGCTGCTCGCGGGCGGCCTGCTGTCCCTGTTCTGGTTTGGGCGAATGCCGTAGGTGGAGGTCATGCCATGGGTGTGCTCTGGCCTGCTTATCTGCTGCTGCTGACTGTCATACCGCTGGTAGTCGGCGTGTATCTGCTGGTACTGAGGCGGAGGAGGCGGTTTGCCGTCGGCTACTCCAGCTTGTCCCTGATACGGCAGGCCATGCCAAGCGGGTTTCGGTGGAGGCGTCACCTGCCGTTCGCCCTGCTGGCGCTCGCCCTCGCGCTTCTCATCCTGGCCCTGTCCCGCCCATTCGCGGACGTGACCGTGGCCGCCAACAGGTCCACCGTCATGCTGGCGCTGGACGTGTCGCTCAGCATGTGCGCCGACGATGTCTATCCCAACAGGCTCACCATCGCCCAGGAAGCCTCCAAGAGGTTCATAGACGGCCAGGAGCCGGGTACGCGGGTGGGACTGGTCGCATTCGCGGGCTTCGCCCAGCTTGTCGTTCCTCCCACAACCGAGCGGGAGACGCTGCTCGAGGCCCTGGACAACCTGACCACGGCGCGCGCGACGGCCGTCGGCAGCGCAATCGCTCGCTCTCTGGACGCGCTGTCCGAGGTGAACCCGAACATCCCGCCCTTGAGCGTCTTCGTAACACCTCGTAACCAGGCGTCCGACACCGATGAGGAGTTCAGCTATCAGCCCGACGTCATCGTGCTGCTGACCGATGGCGCGAGCAACCGGGGCGTGCTGCCGCTGATCGCCGCCCGCGCCGCCCGCGACCGGGGAGTCCGGGTGTACACCATCGGATTCGGCACGACCAACCCGGCGGTGATGAGGTGCTCGCCCGACCAGCTCGGCGGCGACGAGTTCGCCAACCGGATCGCGAGAGGCGGCTTCGGGAGCTTCAGCCGAGGGTTTGGAGGCGGCAACTTCCTGATGCTGGACGAGCGGACCCTGGGCCTCGTCGCCCAGATCTCCGATGCTGAGTACTACACCGCCGAGAGCGCGGACGAACTGCTCGAAGTCTTCTCCACGATCCCGCTGGAGACCGAAAAGAAGAAGGTGCGCATGGAGCTTTCGGCCCTGCTCACCGCCGCGAGCGCCCTGCTGGCGTTAGCCGCCGTTGCCCTCGGCCTGCACTGGAGCCCGCTGCCCTGACGGCGCGCCGTCGTGTGCGCCGTTCGACGACGCCACCGCCGCCGACAGCTCCCCGATCATGTCCGCCACGATGTCCCACTCGTCCCACGTCACGTACACCGGCGCGGACTCAGCCACCGTGACCACCGCGTGGCTCACCACCACCCTGAACTTGCGCGTGCCCCGCGCGGCGGACCACACCTCCTTCGTGGCCGTGGTCGTCGTGGCCCCCAGGTCCGTCCACGCGCCGCTCGACCACTCCTGCCACTGGTACACCGCCCCCGACCGCGAAAACTCCGGGCCTCAAGCCACTAACGATGCCGCTATCGTCTCTCAACTTACGCTACCTCCAGATGCCCGCTCCCAGCCATGCCGTCAAGAACATCAACGCTGACCCGGCGAGCGCGTAGACGAATGGCAGAATATAGGTCGAATGAGGCAACAGCGGGTCCCAGTCGTGTGTCGGGGGAAAGTAGTTGTCATGGCGATTCATGCGCAACAGCCTTCTCAGAGACACTATCCAGAAGAAGCTGGTGACGAGGACCTGGGCAATGAGAAAGTATCTCACGAGAGTAAGATTAGCACCCTGCCAAGAGCTGGTGTCGAATGCAAAAGCCAAAAGGAAGAGGCCAAGACCTATTACGCCAAACAGCCAGATCGGAATGTACAGAATGAAGTAGACGCACCAGATGACAAACCGCGGCACGTACTTGTTGTGCATCCGCAGCACCAAGTAGAACCATGGGACCAAATACAAGACCGAGAACGCCGCACCGGCCACGGCATAACGGTGAGCCTGTAACCCTCTTCTGCTTGCCGCTCGGGCGCACATCAGCGCCCCGAACGGCGCCCATATCAGGCCTGCCAGGGCAATAACTCCTGACATGACAGAGGCGGAAAGAGGAAAGAAGATAACCGACAAGGCAAACCATAACAGCCCCATTCAGCGCCTCGATCCTTCCCATTCAATGCCAATCTGCTGCTCGTAAAGTGGCCCTCCAAGGAGGATTTCAGCAGGTACGATCCACACTGATTGCAGCGTGGCCGATCCTAAGGGATAAACCTCACTGATGTAGTACTCCATTGGGTCAACGCTGCTTGAAGTAATCGCTCCGGGCGCTACCGATTGGCCCGGGATTCCAAAGTCGTTGTATCCACCGTTTGGCCCGGGCTCTTGAAATCGAAGGTGCCAGTGCAGCAAGTAGCTAGCGATTTCGATGCCACCTACACAGCCCTCCTCAACCGCCCACCTCGCGGTTGGCGCATCCTGCCCAATGATGCGTACATCAGTCATCCTAGGAAATGGCACTTCGCACACAATGAATCGATGCAGAGCTTGAGCATGGGTTTGATCCTGTCGCGTCACTGGCCACAGCGCCGACTCGGTGTCGGGCAATACCGTTTGTGCCAAGATTTTGAGGAGATCTCGCAGACCCCAATCTATGCCGTCTGCAATCAGGGAATTGGGCCACAGGCAGACAAGCCTGGGCCATTCTCTGTTAAATCCAATAAGCCTGCTGAGACCGGGTGGGGAGCTAAACACTTCCCTATCGCAGCCGTATCCCCTCACGTCGCTGAGCAACTTGAAATCCGCAAGATACTTGTTCCGGGGGTTCCAGATAGAGTCCATCTCACGATCTTGATCTGAACCTTCGAACGCCTTCAGGCTCCCCCACATCACATCATGCTTCCTGCACGCGGCTATAGTACTGTCCGCCCAACTCGAGCACACGTCCTCGCCGCCAAAGCTCAGCCAAGTGTTGTATCGCGAACTGTTTCTCAAATCGTCATAGTTCTCTGCCCAAAACTCGTGCGGATTCGAGAACACCAGGCAATTCAGCACCTCGAGCTTGTTGCGTATCGTAAGATTCGCGCCGTTCACAGTAGCCGGCAGGCAATCCAGTCCGCGCCCAAGCGCCGGAATTGCTTCCGGTGTCGTCGTTTCTGACTTGCCTACCGACCCGCCATCAGCCGAGGAGTTGTACAGTGGGGTTGAGAACTGGCCTCGCTCAAAAGTTGTGGCTACCAGGAATGCCACCACCTTAAGAGCGTCGGCATCCCCGACAATCGCCTCGAAGTACCGCCCGTGCGGCGTGTCCAGCAGCCCCGTATACACCGCGTTCCCGGCCTACAGCCTGGCGAGTTCGGCGCGCGTGACACTCTCGCTCGTGCTGAACATCGTGGTGGACGTCGCAGCACAGTCGCCGCCCGCGTCCATCCTCGCCTTCACGTCGCCCGTATAACTCGCCAGCAGGTCGTCGAACGTGGCAAACGTAACGGCCGGCGGCATTGTCGGCGCTCTTGAGTCGGAGGGGCTCTTCGGACCGGAGCCGGTGCTGGTGGTGCTAGTGGCGCTCATGCAGGTCAGCAGCGCGGTCTGAGCATTCGTGTAGTCGGACGACGTCGCCACCGCCGCCGACAGCTCCCCGATCATACCCGCCACGATGGCCCACTCGTCCCACGTCACGTACACCGGCTCCGACTCCGCCGCCGCAACCACCACGTGGCTCACCACCACTCTGAACTTGCGCGTGCCCCGCGTCGCCGACGTCACGTCCTTCGTCGCCGAAGTGCTGGTCGCCCCAAGGTCCGTCCAGCCGCTAGAAGTCGCCTGCTGCCACTGGTACACCGCCCCCGACGGCACGTCGCCCCCGGCAGTCAGCGTCACCGTGCTCGTCGCCGCCGGCCCGGACTGCGGAAACTCAGGAGTCGACGTGACGGTGACCGTCATCGCCTTCCACTCGATCGTAACAGCATAGGACTCCACCGGCGTCCCCGACGTGTACGCGACCACTACCCTGAAAGTCCGGTACCCCGCGACGCTGGACGACTCGCTCCTTGTGGCCGAAGTCGTCGTCGCCCCAAGGTCCGTCCAGCTACCCGCGCTCCACTCCTGCCACTGGTAGTGCGCCACCGAGCCCAACGATTGCGCCGCCGCCGCCAGCGTCGGCGCGCCCGGCGCAGCCGACGCCACCGTCACCTCGTGGCTGTGCACCGTCGTCTGCGTGCCATTTCGCGGATCGTGGATGAGGGTCGCGACCACCGTCGAGGT
This sequence comes from Dehalococcoidia bacterium, assembly GCA_965262385.1. Lineage (GTDB taxonomy): Bacteria > Chloroflexota > Dehalococcoidia > Lucifugimonadales > CATOSD01 > CATOSD01. The sequence continues at coordinate 2,808,372 of CBDHFB010000016.1, forward strand.
CGATACCGAGCAGGCGCGTATGCGGGCCTGGCGCCGCAGTGTGGTCCCGAACCCAGGGTTCAGGTTGCCCATCTGGTCGGCCTTGTCCGAACAGCCGACGTTGAACCCGAATTCGCCACTGCTCACCGTCAACTCCACCCTGTATCTCGTCGCGGGCGTGAGGTTCGAGGCCACGACCGCGAACGATACCTCCTGTCCCGCCACGGGCGTCTGCCCGGACAGGTCCGCGATCGATATGCTGCCCGTCGCCGGCGGCGCGGCGGTCGTGGCCCTCACCTCTTGCGACCACGGGCTGTGCCTCGGCGTCCCTCCCACGTCGCTTACGTACCTGGTTCCGTCTCCCCTGTGCCTGACCTTGAACACGTAGGTGGTCTGAGGCCGCAGTCCGGACACGGTTTGGGTGATCGTGTCGCCACCCGGTGCGTTGGCTTCCGGCAGCGTGACCCAGGCGCTCGGCCTGCCCCAGATGCTAGCATTCCCGTACCTGACCTGGTAACTGGCGACACCGCCTGTCTTGGCCCAAGAAAGCGCCACGCCGGACTGAGTCGTTTCGACCACGGTCGGGAGTTGCGGCCTCGGGGGCGGGCCGGTCCTCGCGACGAGCGTGTTGGACCACTCACCCCAGGCAGCGGCGCCTTGCGTCCCATCGCCATGTGCCCGCACCTGGAAGTCGTAGGTCTCGTTGGCGGCGAGACTCACCGTGTGCTCAGTGCCGGTCGTCTCGGCCGGCGTGCCCCAGCTTCTGCCCGAGCGGCGGTGCCGCACCTCGTACTTGCCCGCTCCGGTGACGGCGGTCCACGAGAGGTGGTTGGACGTGGGCTGCACCGTCCCGGTGAGGGACGGGGCGTCGACCGTGGTCAGCGTAGTGGTGGCCACGAGCGTGGTGGTGGCCATAGTGTCCGTGGTGGACGTTCCAACCGTGATGTTGACGCTGTCCAGCACGCGGTGATTGCCAAAAGCGACCAGCTTCACGACCCCCACGCCCGGTTCGCATTCGATGTAGACGGTAGAAAACGGAGCGAGCACACGAGGAGCGCTGCGCGGTGTTTCGCCACCGTCACCTTCGCAGTGTTGTCCTTCCTTGATCCCTGCCTCCTTCACCATTAGCACCTGCTGGTTTCCCGGCCTCACGTCAAAGGCACTGACAACTGTGGTCTCCCCCACGAGCATAGTCGTTCGGCTCGCCGAGAGCCTGCCCGTGGGTGGCGGTGGAGGCGGTGGAACCGGCGTGGGCGGGCGCGTTTGGCATTCCGGATACCCCGCCTTCCCGGGATCCGTGCAATCGGGGAGTTCTTCCTTCTTCTCGGTTGAATCCCCAGGGGGTTCACTGTCCTGTGCCAGACTGACACTCCCTGAGGACAGCCACAGCATGAACAGGACCATCGAGGCCGCGACCAGCGCGGCAATCGATCAGGCAACATGTTCCATTCTCATTCAGCTACGCCTCGCTTCTGCCCAGGCTTTCGCGAAGCGACCGCAACACCGGTCTCTCCGCACGGAGCGGGCTTACCGGCGCTATCCTAGCACAGAGCATGTGATACCGGTGTCAGGTATAGTTGTATGTCGCGTGAGCTTTCATAATCTCATGTGAGATGCCGCTGTTCATTGGCCAAACGGCGCAAAACCGGCGTTTGGCGACAGCGCGGGATGACACGGCTCCTGGCCGAGCCGGTGGAGGCGCGTGGTGCGGAGTGGCGCGGTGATGTTCGCGGCCCAGGCGCCGCAGATTATCTTGAACGCACGCAGGTAGGGGCGCTAAGACCGAGCCGCGGTGAGCCAGTAGACCCCGACTTTACGCTGTAACGGGAACTTATCCTTTCGAAGAATACGCTATGATAGTAGCCGAGGTAATGAATTTGAACGACAATCAGAATAGCGATATACGTAACCTGGCCATCATAGCCCACGTCGACCACGGCAAGACTACCCTGGTCGACGCGCTGCTGAAACAAGGCCAGGTGTTCCGGGCCCACCAACAGGTGGGGGCCTTGATTATGGACACCAACCCACTGGAGCGAGAGCGCGGCATCACGATTCTGGCCAAGAACGCCTCGGTTTCCTACGGGGGCATCAGGATCAACATCATCGACACGCCTGGCCACGCGGACTTCGGCGGCGAGGTGGAGCGTGTCATGAACATGGCCGACGGCTGTCTATTGCTGGTAGACGCCGTGGACGGACCCATGCCCCAGACCGCCTACGTGCTGCGCCAAGCCCTACAGCAAAACGTCACCCCCATGGTGGTCATCAACAAGATAGACCGACCCGAGGCCCGGGTGGCTGAGGTGGTAGAGATGGTCCAGGACCTTTTCCTGGAGGTGGCTACCAATGCGGAGCAGCTGGATTTCCCCGTGCTCTATGCATCTGCCCAGAGAGGTTACGCCACAACGAACCTGGACGAGCCTGGGTCGGACATGCAACCACTCTTCGAAGCTATCCTCAATTCCGTGCCTCCGCCGACCGGGGACCCCGGCTCCCCACTGCAAATGCTTGTTGCGGCGCTCGACCACGACAGCTACCTCGGACAAGTCGCCGTCGGACGGATCACCAACGGCACACTCAGGTTGCGCGACGAAGTAGCCCTGTTGGCCCGCGACGCCGAGCTCACCTCCCACGTCGTGGAGCGCATATTCGTGTTTCGTGGGGTGGAGCGGGTTGAAGTCTCCGAAGCCCATACCGGGGACATTGTGGCCGTCACCGGCCCTGAGGGCGTGTCCATAGGCGACACCATCGCCTCTCTCGAAAGCCCGAAGGCCTTACCGTCCATCGACATCAACGAACCGACAGTGCGCATGACCTTTGGCGTCAACACCTCTCCATTCATGGGCAGAGAGGGAGACAACTGCACCTCCCGCGATCTCTACGGACGGCTGATGAGAGAGCTGCGCACCAACGTCAGCCTGCGGGTGGAGACCACCCCCAGCCCCGACGTGTTCGTGGTCTCCGGACGGGGAGAACTGCACCTGTCCATCTTGGTCGAGACTATGCGCCGCGAACAGTTCGAATTCCAGGTGTCCCGTCCCGCGCCCGTCACCAAGGTCATCGCAGGCAAGGTACACGAGCCCTGGGAGACCCTGAATATCACCACCCACGAAGAGTACGTGGGAGTGCTGACCAAACACCTATCCGCCAACTTGGGCCAACTCCGGGACATACGGTACGGCGAGGACAGTTACGTCTACCTGGAGTACAAGATTCCCACCCGAGGGCTTATCGGATTCAACGCTTTCTTTCTCCGCGCAACACGCGGCGACGGGGTGAAGAGCAGTATCTTCACCTCGTACGAACCGATGGAAGGAGAAATTCACACCCAGCGCAGCGGCGCGCTTGTGGCATCGGAGGTCGGCGTCGCCGTCACCTATGGTCTGCTAAACGCCCAGGGCAGGGGCGACACGTTCATCGACCCCGGCACAAAGATCTACCCCGGCATGATAGTAGGCTCCCATTCCCGCGGGGGCGACATCGAGATCAATGTCTGCAAGGAGAAGAAGCTGACCAACGTTCGTTCGTCTACGGCCGACGTGGCGAAACGCCTGAAGGCGACTATGAGGATGAGCCTCGAGGAAGTGCTGGCGTTCGTTTCTGATGACGAGCTCGTGGAAGTCACTCCCCAAAACTTGCGACTACGCAAGAAGGAACTCTCCGCTGTGGACCGCAAGCGCAAGCACCGCGGCGGAGCCCGGGCCCGAGGCTAGGCGCCTCCCGGACCGCCGGTGATGTGCGGCGGCGCAAGCGGGCTAGGATACGTTCACAGAGTTTCTGTTAGAATAGACCAACGTCCGTGAGCGGCGCACCCCGGCTCAGTACAGAAGTCGACTATCATCCCTCCCACTGTCCTGTCTTCTCCGACCCGCGTTGGCTCATTGTTTCGATCCACTAGAAAGAGGTACTTTATTCCCGTATGCCATCAATACCAATGACAACCCGCACCCTTCGGTCCGACCGTAAGAACCGCCACCCCGCGATATGTACCGCCTGCAATGCATCCACGTCCGTACCCTTCCTGCCAAGCCCGGACAGGCCGGTGTACTGCAGCCCGTGCCTGCAAGCCCGTCGTCACTCCCCCCCAGCCTCGGTCAAATCACTCGTGAACGAGCCGGTGATGGGCGAGGAGTCCCGCGATGATACCGACAACGCCGTGGACCCCGTTTTTCCCGGAATGGCCCTGAAGGCCACTACCAGGCAGGCGATTGCACGAATGGACATATCCGGCCCCACACCCATTCAAGAGAAGACCATCCCGCACCTGCTGCAGGGCCGCGACCTGATAGGTCAGGCACGCACTGGGTCCGGCAAGACGCTCGCGTTCGCCGTTCCCATGGTGGAGCAGTGCGACCCGTCGGTCAGGCGGGTTCAGGCGCTCGTGCTTGTGCCCACGCGGGAGTTGGCCATTCAGGTGGCCGAAGTCACAGAGGTCCTGGCATCATCGCAGCGCCTCCGCGTGATGCTACTCTACGGCGGCCGGTCGTTGAAACCAGAGTACGCGGCGTTGAGGAGCGGCGCCCAGATCGTCATTGGCACGCCGGGCCGGACGCTGGACCACATGCGCCAAGGCACTCTCGACCTGCGATCAGTGCGATTCATGGTGCTGGATGAAGCAGACGAGATGCTGGACAGGGGCTTCACCCACGATGTCGAGGCAATCCTTGGCGAGACCCCCTCGGAACGCCAGACGGTGCTCATGTCCGCCACCATGCCTCAGTGGGTTGCCAAGACTGCGGCGAAGCACCTGAAAGAGCCCGTAACGGTCGAAGTGGACCCAGAGCTGCAAACCCTGCCCACGGTGGACCACCTCGTGTACACCATCCAAAAGAGCGACAAGATCGAGGTCCTCCAGGACCTGCTGAACGAGCGCTGCGGCGCCCGGGTTATTGTCTTCGCCAAGACCAAGCACGGCGTCAAGAAGCTGGCGAAACAACTCGACAGCATGGGCTATCCAGTTGGAGCGCTTCAAGGCAACCTCAGTCAGAATGCCCGCGAGCGTGTGATGAAGGACTTCCGTTCCGGCGCCGCTCCAATCCTGGTTGCAACGAATGTCGCTGCGAGAGGCCTGGACGTCGAGGGCATTGGGCAGGTCATCAACTATGATTTGCCGGACACAGAGTTGCTCTTCACACACCGGGTCGGCCGAACTGGCCGAATGGGCCGCTCCGGTGAGGCGGTGACGCTTGTCACTTCAGATGAAGAGCGGAAGTGGCGGGACATTGAGCGGGGCCTCGGCCTCCGGTTCAAACGCATGCCCTGGAGAGTCACCCGTCAGCAAGCGCAGTCTCGAGCGAGCTACGCGTAGGGTCCAGTTCCAAATCCTGGTTGCCGGGGCGAGTACGGCCTTCTATCGTGGGCTGGCAAAAGGCGACACGCAGCAAGTGTTCCGGCTCGTTCGGCACCAGTTTGACCCAAACTACCAGGGCCGGGATCTCTACCCAGGTCCGCCAGCCCGAGCCGGCGTCACTGCCTCCGACCGACGTGGTCGGGGGCAGTACCAGCACCAGGAGGACATCCACCTTTGGTTCGAGCCTCCGCGAGCACACCTACACGTACCGAATTGAGCATGTTTGACAAATCTGGTCTGGCAGAAGTCAAGTCGTTAAGTGTATCTTTGAAGCGACTTCAGATGAGGAGATGCTGATATGCTGCGGAGTTGGCGGTTCAGGCAGTGGACGGTACGAAGGTGGTCGCCAACGCCTCAGTGAACAAGAGCTTCGATGCGGATGGACTGAGAGGGCAGAATGGTGGGTGGTAGCGCATAGGGGATTCGAACCCCTGATCTCCGCCTTGAGAGGGCGGTGTCCTTGGCCACTAGACGAATGCGCCACGCAAAGGCCCTGCTGAAATGCCGTTCTGGCTGGGGATCGAGGATTCGAACCTCGGCTTACAGATCCAGAGTCTGTCGTTCTACCACTAGACTAATCCCCAGCACGCCTGTATTTTATCAAGGGATTTTCGCCAATTCAAGCCCAACGTCGACCGCGAAACCTGTCCCACTCTAAAAGGTGCCACACATATGAGGGCCCGGCGCCGCACCACCGCCGACATTCACGCGGCCCCATCGACATTCACGCGGCCCCACCGTCATTCCCTCAAGCGAAGTCCATTGCATAGCCGCCATTCCGGCCGCATGACCGTCACTCCCGTCACATGACCGCCATTCCGGCCGCACAACCGTCATTCCGGCCCCGGAGCCGGAATCCAGCGGCGGCGGATGCCAGAAGGAGACGACAATTGAAAATAGGACTGTTTCTCAATACCCAGACGCCGGACAGCGACGCGCTGCCGACGGTCATCGCCGACTGCGCCGAGCAGGTGCGGACCGCCCGCGACGCCGGATTCGACATCATCTGCGCCGGCCAGCACTATCTCTCCGCGCCCTACTCTCAACCCGCAACACTGCCTTTCCTCGCTCGCATGGCTGCCGAGTCGGGCGACATGGCGGTTTGCGCCGGCGTCATCCTGCTCCCGCTCCACAACCCCGTCGACGTCGCTGAGACCGTCGCCACCATGGACGCCATCTGCGGCGGCCGGTTCGTCTTTGGCATCGGCCTGGGTTACCGCGACGATGAGTACGCCGCCTTCGGCGTCCGGCGCTCGGAACGCGTTCCCCGCATGACAGAGGCGCTGGAGGTGATCAAGGCTCTGTGGACCGAGGACGAGGTGGAGTTCGACGGACGCTTCTATCACGTGCCCAGATCCAACCCCACCACGAGGCCCGTGCAGAAGCCGCACCCGACCATCTGGGTCGCCGCCAACCACGACGACGCCATCCGGCGCGCCGGCCGCTGGGGTTACCCCTGGATGATCAATCCCCACGCCACCATGACCATGATCGCCGACCAGATCCCCCTTTACCGCGATGCGCTCGCCGAGGGCGGCCAGCCGGATCCCGGCGAGCTTCCGCTGGTCCGCGAAATGTACGTGGCCACCGACAGGGAGACGGCGTTCGTGGACAGCCAGCCCTATCTGGAGGGCAAGTACGCCGCCTATGCCGCCTGGGGCCAGGATAAGGCGCTGCCCGGCGAGGAGGACTTTACCATCCCCTATGCCGACCTCGCCCGCGACAGGTTCGTGCTCGGCGCGCCGGACGACATTGTGCGCGAAATCGAACGCTACGAGCGCGAACTGGGCGTAACGCACATCCTCTTCCGCATGCAGTGGCCCGGAATGCCCCAGGAGCAGGTGCTGCGCGAGTTGGACATCCTCGGCCGCGATGTCGTGCCGCGCATCTAGCGGCAAGCGAACGAACCCGAGTACAACAGAGGAGACACAACAATGAAGCTAGGCGTAGTTTTCCCCCAGACTGAGATCACGTCGGACCCTTCGGCGGTGAAGGAGTATGCCCAGGCGGCCGAGTCGCTCGGCTACAACCACCTGCTCGCGTTCGACCACGTGCTGGGCGCGAACGCGGAGAGCCGCCCGGGCTGGAGCGGCGCCTACCGCCACACTAACCAGTTCCACGAGCCGTTCGTGCTGTTCGGCTATCTCGCCGGGGTGACCGAACGGATCGAGCTGGTGACGGGCGTCATCATCCTGCCGCAGCGCCAGACAGCGCTGGTCGCGAAGCAGACCGCGGCGGTAGACGTGCTCAGCGGTGGACGCCTGCGCCTGGGTATCGGCGTGGGTTGGAACGCGGTGGAGTACGAGGCGCTGGGTGAGAACTTCCACGACCGCGGCCGGCGCTCCGAGGAGCAGATCGAGCTGATGCGCCGGCTGTGGACGGAGGACCTGGTCACGTTCGATGGCCGCTGGCACAAGGTCACGGACGCGGGCATCAACCCGCTGCCCGTGCAGCGTCCCATACCGGTGTGGTTCGGAGGCCGTGCGCCGCAGACAATCAGCCGCATCGCGCGCATGGGCGACGGCTGGTTCCCGCTGTTCCCGCCGAACGACGAGGGCCGCGCGCTCATTGAGGACATGCGCGAGCAGACGAGCGCGGCGGGGCGTGACCCCGACGCCATCGGCATCGAGAGCTGGGTGTCCATAGGCCGCGGCTCGCCCGACGATTGGGCCGCGGCGGTGGACCGCTGGCGCGAGCTGGGCGCGACGCACATATCGGTCAGCACCATGAACGCCGGTCTGTCCTCCCCCTCCGAACACATCGACGCCATACGTCGCTTCAAGGAGGCCGTGGAAGGCTAGACTGCCGCGAGGTGCCCGAATGCGTTCTCGATGCCGATGACCGGCACAAGCCCCCGTACGGGCGGCTCGGGAACCGCCCTTGCGGCCGGGCGCAAGGCGCTTCGGCCATTCCGCGCGTCGAGGTTTGAGCGACTACGGTTCCCACAACTCCGTTTCGGGGTAGTAGTCGTTCCATCCGAACCAGAAGGCGTTGAACGACGGGAGCGGATCGATCCGCTCCCCTTCCAGTTCACCCGCGACGGCCATGCCGGTCAGCTTGCTCCATGTCGACCCGGTCTCGGCATCGACCAATTCGCTCGCGCCATCGCCCTGCTCGAACGTAAGCACACGATCGCCCACGCGCCGGCTGAACGCGCCAACCGATCGGCTGGCGTCGTCCAGCACGACCACGATCTCCACGCCCTCGAACACGTCGTTGACTACCAGCGCTCTCTCCAGGTCGGCGTGGGCATAGGCCTTCTGCGAACTCTCACCTACCAATCCCAGCACCAGTTCCTTGGGCGACAGCCGCTCGTCGCTGTTCGACTCGGGCATTATCCCCGTTCTGCGGGTTAGGTAGTAGTCCACGTACTGGTCGTAGGGGCGGCGTCCCGTGTCCAGCGCGAGCGTGTCCGGATGCTCCGCCTTCCACTCGCCCCAGGTGGTCAGCCGAGACGGCACCAGCGTCAGGCGCTCGCCGCGCAGAGGCCCTTGGACCGCCTCGCCGAGAAACTGGCTCCACAGCGTTTCAGTCTCCCGGTCGTACATCACCAGCGCGTTCATGATGAGCTTGCCCGATACTCCGAACGTCAGCGTCTCGGCCTTCACCGTGCGGGCATACACTATGCCCGTGAAGCAGAGTGGTCACCACGTCACCGCCACGGGCTCACCACCGACGGTGTCATTGACGATTTCGTGGCTGCTCAGGAACGCGGTTGAGTAGGCCCTGTGCTCGCCTCCGACCGACAGTCCTATGACGAGGTAGCCGTCGCCCATCAACTCGGACGCCTGCTCGGCGTCGAGGAACTCGGGGTTGTCGATGGAGGGTATGGCGTCGCGCGGCAGCACGGTTCGAATGTCGAATCCCGAGGCGTCCGGCTCGGCCGTGGGCGTCGATGGCGCGCGCGCGGCGGTCGGCTCAGCGCGCGCCGTCGCCGGCTCGCCCTGGACCGCGGCCGTGGGAGATGGCTCGACGCGCGTGGTCGCTGCGGGCGTCGAGGTAGGCACTGTCGTCGGCGCCCCGCCGTCAGTCGAACACGCCGCCAGCAGTGCCAGCACGCAGGCCAGCGCCGCCAGGCGAGCCAGCCGGGCGCTCACCCCCACTGCACCTTGAGAAACTCGCCGATGGCTTCGATCGCCTGCTGGCCTTCGGGAAGAAGCGGCGCGAACAGGTGCCACACGTGCACCATCTCCTCCCAGGTCTGAAGCGTCACGTCGACCCCGGCTGCGCGGGCGCGCTCTTCCAGCCGCGTGGAGTCGTCGTACAGTGTCTCGGACGTGCCCACCTGTATCAGCAGCGGCGGCAGCCCCTGGAGGTCGGCGTAAAGCGGAGCTGCCAGGGGTGTCCGGGGATCCGCGCCTGCCAGGTACATGGCCGCCGATTCGAGCAGGCCCTCGCGTCCCACCATAAGATCAAGCTTGGCGCGCGCCGTCATCGACTCTCCCAGCCCTTCCAGGTCGACCCACGGCGACAGGCACACGCCCGCGGCAGGCATCGGGTCGCCCGCGTCGCGTAGCGCCACCAGCGCCGCCACCGCCAGGCCGCCGCCAGCGGAGTCGCCACAGACTACCGTGCGCGAAGGATCGACGCCTTGGCCCAGCAGCCATCGGTAGGCGGCAGTGCCGTCGTCCACCGCGGCCGGAAATGGATGCTCGGGGGCGAGCCGGTAATCGATAACGAGCACGCGCGCGCCGGCGGCCGCCGAGAGACGCCCGGCCAACTCGCGGTGGCTGGCAGGCGACCCCACGACGTACCCGCCGCCGTGCAGGTAGAGCACTGCGCGGTCGGCTTCGGCGCCGGGAGCGGACACCCACTCGGCCGGCACTCCACCGGCGTCCACCGGGTCAGTGGAAGCGCCCGAGGCCGCACCCAGAGAGGCAAAAAACTCGTCCATGCCCGCGCGCCTTTCGTCGACATCCGGGCGGACCCCGCCGCCGGCCTGCCGGCGCATCTCCAGGCGGTGCAGTACCTCGTTCAGTTGAGGGGATGGCATGATTTCACCTCTTCGTTGCTGTTGCGCGGGGCGCGGTTACGCCCCTCTCGCCGCTCTGTGCCCGTTTACTTTGAGAGTTCACGCCGCATGATTCTTGGAGCGTTCGCGGTGTAAGGAACACCAGATCCCAATTCTACACGAAGTGGTGACTGAGCAATCGTCGCTCCCTTGAAAGGGGGAGTCCGCTGACCGGCACGCGGGAGTCGCGCAGGCCCAAATGCAACACCGACTGGGCCTACGTAGAGATCGCCCGCTCGCAAGTCTTGACATCCCCGCCATTCGTTGTTAACGTTCCCCCAATCGTCTTCTGGTCGACGGGGGAGGGCCGCTATGCCGCGTCTTGACGGCGCCCGAGAGAGGTGGGTGCAGGGGACATCCCCGTCCTAAAACCGTAACTGGGCAGGAGGACAAATTGAAGAGAGCACGATCGAAACTGGTATTTCTCGCGATATTCGCGTCTGTAGCCGCCCTTGCGCTGGCTCCGGTCGCTTGTAGCTCGGCGGGAGAAGACGCGCCTCCCGCGCCGACGCCGGTCAATATTTCGGCACTGATAGACCAGGTGATGGAGGCCCAGCAGCCGGGGGTTACGACCGATGACGTGGCAATGGCGATTCAGTCCGCCCTGGCGGCACAGCCCGGTATCACCTCCTCCGACGTGGCCGACGAGATAACCAAGGCGCTCAGCGCCCGGCCCGGCGTAACGTCCGACGACGTTGCCTCGGCCATCGCCAGCGCGCTGGACGAGCGTCCCGGCGTTACGACCCAGGACGTGGCAAATGAGATAGCAAGAGCGCTCAGCGCGCAGCCCGGCGTTACCGAAGACCAGGTCGCGGCGGCAATTGCGGGCGCGCTGGCCGAGCGCCCCGGTATTACCGAAGACCAGGTTGCCTCAATAGTCCAAGAGGCCATGGAGGCGCAGCAGAGCGAAATCGTCGCCGCGGTGGCCTCGACCCTTAACGTCAGCCTAGACGCGCCCGTGGCAATGGATGCGGGCGAGGCGCAGTACGGCGGCACCCTGGTCACCCTCGAGTCGGGTAACCTGCAGGCTATCGACTTCCACCGCGTGCGCAGCATCGGAACCATGCAATGGTTCGTGAACATTCACTTGAACCTGCTTGAGATCGACACGCAGACCCGCGACAGGGTGGTCGGCGACGCCGCCGAGTCCTGGAGTGTAAGTGACGACGGCACCCAGTGGACCTTCAACATCCGCGAGGGCCTGACCACCCACAAGGGCAATGCCTTCGACGCCGAGGACGTTCGCTACAACGTCTGGCGTTGGCTCAACCAGCCCAACGACGTGGGCATGCTGCGCTCCGGCTGCATTCGCAACACCACCATTGACGTAGAGGCGCCCGACGCACAGACCGTCGTCATGACCACGGGGACTGCTGAGGGCCCGGCTCCGGCGGCGTCCTTCCTGAACTGCGTCAGCCAGGCCTACCTGCTACTCCAGCCCAAGGGCATTATGACCACCGTGGATGAACCTGGAGCGCAGAGAGACTTGGACGTTGACGAAGTCGACGGCATAGGGCCGTTCATCTTCGATGAGTACGTGCCGGACAACATCATCAAGTCGACCAGGTTCGAAGATTACTACGAGGATGACCCAAACCTGCCATACCTTGACGCCTACCAAATGGCAATCGTGACGGACGCCGCCTCGCGAATCGCGGCCTTCCGGACGAAGCGGGCGGACTTCTTCCCCACGTTCAGCACGCCGCGCAAGCCCGAGGCCGACCGGCTCAAGGAGCAGTACGGCGACGAGATAACCTACGTTCGCGTTCTCGCGCCAGGCAAGCGTGGTCTGCAGATAAACCAGAACCGGCAGCCGTTCGATGACCCCGAAATCCGCAAGGCGATGCATCTGGCCATAGACCGCAACGCGGTCAACGCCCTTCACCACGATGGCGTAGGATTCCTGGCGGCGACCTACCTGGGCCTTTGGGACTGGATATACTCCTTCGACGACTACTACACTTGGGAAGGCTTCCGCTCCTTCCCCGAAGGCCGCTGGGACGAGGACCTCGCCAAGTCCAAGAGCATACTTGAGTCCAAGGGCTTCACCGAGGAGAACAAGCTCAAGGTCTCGATTATGGCGGGAACCACGGAGGCTGACGAGATCACGATAGGGGACTCGCTTGACGACTCCTGGATCGAGGTTAGCTTCGACAGGGTGACCGGGCCTGAAAACCGTGCGAGGACGCTCAGTACGGAATATGACACCTACTTCGAGAGCAAAGGCACAGAGTTTAACGACCCCGACGCCTACAACGGCCTACTGTACATCCCCACCGCGGGCATCAACTTCACAAAGTGGCAGGACGATCGCTGGCTGGAGTTGAACGAACTGCAGAAGGTGGAACTGGATCAGGCGAAACGCGGCGTTTTCCTGAGGGAGATGGCGGACATCATCTTCAACGAGCAGATATTCGTTGGTGTGATACGCCCGCGCCTCAACCAGATAAACTGGAGCTACATGGTAGGCTACGTGCACCCCAAGGTCAGCCACCAGTCCACCTACCGCTGGGACCACATCTGGCTGAACATGGACGCCGGCGCGCCAAACCGCTAACCGGCGGTCCCTAAGAAATAAGCAACCCCAATCACCAGCCGCCCGCCGGATACAGGCGGGCGGCTGCTTGACTGTCTTACCACTATGCAGCAATACATACTGAGACGCCTGCTCCTCTTCGTGCCGACGCTCGTCCTGGTAAGCGTGTTGATATTCGCTATGCTCAGGATAGTGCCGGGCGACCCCGTGCTGCTCATTCTCGCCGGGCCCGACGGTGAGGGGGCATTCACCCGTGAAGAGTACGAGACGATGAAGGAGCAACTCGGCTTCAACGACCCTCTCTACGTCCAGTACTTCAAGTGGTCGTACGGTATGGTCACACTGGACTGGGGGCGATCGCTGGAGACCAACGAAAGGGTCTCCGACATCTTCAAGCGGCGCTATCCCGTAACTCTCCAGCTTGCGCTGCTGTCTTTCTTCGTAATTGCCACCATAGGCATTCCAATAGGCGTGCTGGCGGCCGTCAAACAGGACACATGGACAGACTACATCTTCAGAGGCTTTGCGATACTGGGCCTCGCCATGCCCACGTTCTGGCTCGCATTGCTGATACTGCTCGCCTTATCCCTCTGGTTCAACTGGATACCTCCACTCGAATTCGTGAATCTGTGGGAGGACCCCAGGACCAGCATCACACAGCTCATATTCCCCGCGGTCGCCCTCGGACTGAGCGCGCAGGGCACGACGATGCGCATGACCCGCTCCCAACTGCTGGAGGTGATGCGCGAGGACTACGTGCGAACGGCAAGGGCGAAAGGACTCGCGGAGAGACTGGTAATATTTCGCCACGCGATCCGCAACTCCGTCCTGCCGGTTCTGACCATCCTCGGATTGCTCCTGGGCGGGTTGCTGGGCGGCACTATCGTCATCGAGATAGTCTTCAACATTCCGGGCCTGGGCCGCCCAGTCATCAACGCGGTCGGCTCACTGGATCAGCCGGTGCTCCAGGTCATCGTAGTGGCGTTCACGCTGATATTCCTGGTACTCAACCTGCTGGTGGATATCGCTTACGCGTTGCTTGACCCCCGAATAAGGTACTCATAAGGAGAGTCTCCAAAGTCTCTTTTCCCGCGAAGGGAGAAGGTTAGAGCCCGCCCTGAGCCACGTCCTGAGCAGAGCCCAGGGATTGCCGAAGGGATGAAGGGGATACACAATGACGAGCATCGCGGAATCGCGGGGACTGGCGGATCTTCGGCCCAAGCGGACCTATCTGCAGGGGTTCGCTCGCTTTCTTCGGCAGAAGCCGTTGGGAACGCTGGGGATCGTCATTATGCTGGGGTTCGCCATCATGGCCCTCGCGTCGCCCTACGTGGTGCCGAAGGACATCTTGGATACCAACGCAAAGGCTATTCTTCAGAGCCCCAGCGCCGATGCTTGGTTTGGCACAGACCAGTTCGGGCGCGACCTTTTCAGCCGCACGCTCTACGGCTCCCGCATATCGATGCTGGTGGGTTTCGCGGTGCTGGTCATGGGAACGACCCTCGGCGCCGTTCTCGCCGTCATCACGACCTACATAGGCGGCAAGGTAGATCTGTTAACCCAGAGAATCGTGGATGCCATGATGGCTATCCCGACGCTCGTTCTTGCGCTAACGATAATGTCCGTGCTTGGCGCATCCATGGTCAACCTCATCATCGCAATCTCGGTGGCGACCCTTCCGAACGCGCTGCGCACCGTCAGGTCCGTCGTCCTATCCATCAAGGCCACACAGTACGTGGACAGCGCGCGCGCCACCGGTTGCACCAGCATCCGCATAATGATTTTCCACGTCGCCCCCAACTGCATGGCGCCTTACCTCGTCATAGCCTCTGTGGCGCTGGGAGGGGCCATCCTGTCGGAGGCCAGCCTCAGCTTCCTGGGGGCGGGCGCGCCGGAACAAACTGTCACTTGGGGCTCGCTGCTCAGCCGCGACAAGCTGCAGTTCTTCGCCCTCGCGCCCTGGATGGCCATCTTCCCCGGGTTGTTCCTCACCGCCCTGGTGTTCGGCATCAACGTATTCGGAGACGCTCTCCGAGACGTGCTCGACCCCAGGCTCAGGGGCTCGCGCTAGATCATTGCCTCATTCATGATCATCAAAGAGCGCAAGGAGACCGTCCGCAAGTTCCTTGCGGACGCCGAGCGCGAGTTCGCCGCCGGCGACACCCTGCAGGCCTCGGAGAAGATGTGGGGCGCGGCGGCCCACGCCATCATGGCCGTCGCACAGCAGCGCGGCTGGCCGTTCGGCAACCACCGTGTGATGATAAACGCCGCCCTGCGAATCGCGTCCGAACTGGACGACGGCGACCTGCGCGCCGGAGTGGGAATAGCGCAGTTGTGCCACATCAACTTTTACCGAGACAACATAGAGCCAGAGCACCTGGAGCCGTACTCTGAGATAGTCCGCCTCTTTGTCGACAGGATGCTGGCGCTGGTAGAGTAAACTGCTTGGAAGTTGGCCAAGCTTTGGGACAGAGAATCGATATAGAATGATCGTCGAAGAGCGCAAAGAGACTGCCCGCAAATTCCTGTCGGACGCCGAGCGCGAGTTCGCCGCCGGCGACACCCTGCTGGCATCAGAGAAGATGTGGGGCGCGGCGGCCCACGCCATCATGGCCGTCGCACAGCAGCGCGGCTGGCCGTTCGGAAACCACCGCGTAATGTAACACGCCGCCCGACGCGTCGCGGCCGAACTGGACGACGGCGAGTTGCTCTTGGGATTGGCGGCGGCCCAGTTATTCCATTCCAACTTCTACCACGGCCACATGGAAGAGGAGGACCTAGGACCTTACGCAGAGAACGTCCGCCGCTTTGTCGACAAGATGCTGGCGCTGGTAGAATAGGGCGCTTGGAGGGTTAACCGATTTGAGCGAAACCGAAGGTCTGCTTTCCGGATACAAGGTTCTGGACCTCAGCTCCGGCGTCGCGGGGCCCTACGCCACTCGGCTGATGGCGTCGATGGGCGCCGACGTGGTGAAGGTCGAACCACCCGGGGGCGAAGAGTCGCGGCGCGATGGGCCGTTCCCCAATGACGAGCCGCACCCCGAGCGCAGCGCGCTGTTCCTGTACCTGAACACTGCCAAGAAGGGCGTTACGCTCAACCTCGACACACCTACGGGCAGGACGATGCTGCTGCGTCTCGCGGCTTGGGCCGACATGCTGATAGAGAGCTACACGCCCTCGCGGGCCGCCGACCTCGGAATCAGTTTCGATGCCCTCCACGCTTTCAACCCAGGCCTGGTGATGACGTCGGTCACCGACTTCGGCCAGACAGGTCCGTACAAGGACCACATCGCAAAGCCGCTGAACCACTACGCCTACGGCGGCCTGATGTACATAACCGGCCGGCCTGAGAAGGAGCCTCTACAGATGGGGCCTCGCGTGCCGGAGTACGGCGCGGGCCAGAACGCCTTTGTCGCGACGCTGTCGGCGCTGTGGCACCGCGAGGCCACCGGCGACGGTCAGCACGTCGACATCTCCGTGGCCGAGTACAGCGCGTCCATCCTGGAAAACGCCCTCACCATGTACAGCTACACCCGGCACAAGGTGACTCGCATGGGGCACAGAGGATACGGGCGCGCCGCCTGGGGCATGTACCCGTGCAAAGATGGCTACGTGGGCGTGATAGCCGGGCCCGCCCACCGCTGGCCCGCCATGGCGGAGCTGATGGAGGAGCCGCGGCTCAACGACGAACGCTTCTCCACGCCGCGCGGACGCCAGGTGTACGCCGACGAGTTGGAGGCGCTCATGGAGCCCTGGCTCATGCGCAACAACAAGCGGGAGATATTCGAGAAGGCGCAGAACATGGGGATAGCCTTCGCCTACGTGGCCAGTCCCGGTGAGATATACTCCTGGGAGCACCTGCGGGACCGCGAATACTTCATCGAGATCGACCACCCCGAGGCGGGGCCTCTGGATTATCCCGGCCCGCCGTTCCAGCCGGACGGAGTGCCGTTCGACTGGACGCGCGCCCCGCTGCTGGGCGAGCACAACGTCGAAGTTTACGGCGAAACGCTGGGCCTCGCGCCCGCAGATCTCGCAATCCTGCGCGGCTCGCACGTCATCTAGTCCCTTCCCCCTTGATGGAGGAAGGCTAGTGCCTGCCCCGTACTCGATACGGGGATGGGGGTGAGCGTGGGGCGGCCGTCGGTGGTCGACGCACACCAATCTTAAGGGGATACACGAAAATGGCTCAGGCCCTTGAAGGCATAAGAATACTCGACCTGTCCCGAATCTGGGCGGGCCCCTACGCGACCAAGCTGATGGCCGACATGGGCGCCGACATCATAAAGATCGAGTCCGTAGACAGGATGGACACGACCAGGGGAGGCATCAGGCCTCCGTCTGGCTCCGGCAACTACCCCGAGGGCGAGCCGGGCGAAGACCCGTGGAACCGCAACGGCTGGTTCAACTCGCTCCACCTCAGCAAGTACGGCGTCACCATCAACCTGGCCAAGCCCAGCGGCAAGGATCTGTTCGCCCACTTGGTCACCATCAGCGACGCGGTGATCGAGAACTACCGGATGGGCGTGCTGGCGAGGTTGGGGTTCGATGACGAAAAGCTGCGTTCGCTGCGTCCGGACATCGTGTTCATCTCCATGCCCGCGTTCGGCAACAAGGGCCGCTGGAAAGGCTTCGTGCAATACGGCATTGGCCAGGAGCAGCTTTCCGGCATGGCCGACATGACCGGCTACCTGGACGAGGACAGCCCGATGAAGTCGGGCATCAACCACGGCGACCCCATCACCGGCTCGCACGCCACCGGCGCCCTGCTGGCGTCGCTGCTGTACCGCCGGCGCACTGGCCGCGGCGTGTACGTGGACCTGTCGCAGCTGGACTCGTCGGTCTCGCTCATAGGCGACGCCATCCTGGGCTATCAGATGAACAAGCGCAACCCGGAGCGCCGGGGCAACCGCCATCCCCACATGGCGCCGCACGGCATATACAGGTGCCGTGGCGAAGAAGAGCAGTGGGTAGCCATCGCCGTCGCGTCCGACGCCGAGTGGCAACGGCTGTGCGCTGCCATCGGCAGGCCCGGCCTCGCGGACGACGAGCGCTACGCGGACGTGCTGTCCCGTTGGCGCCTGCAGGACGAACTCGACGCCGTGCTGTCGGAGTGGACGCGGGATAAGGACAGCAACGACGTCATGCAGACGCTGCAGGCCGTGGGCATCGCCGCGACCCCCGTCGAATCGGCGGAGATGATCTTCGATGACCCTCACTACCAGGAGCGCGGCTTGATGGAGCTGGTCGACCACCCCTCGACCGGCCCTCAGTTCATGCCCGGCATCAGTTGGAAGATGTCGAAGACGCCCGGCGGCGTGCGCTGGCCGTCCCCCAGGCTCGGCGAGCACAACGAGACCATCTTCGGCGAGCTCCTGGGTCTCGACGGCGCCGAGCTGTCTGAGCTGGAGGCCGAGGGCGTAATCGGCAACGTGCCCACCCGCGACAACTAGCTCTCAATGTCACTGTGAGCTAGCTGAAGAATCCTGAACCATCGAATTGATAGGACTGTACTGCCTTGACGTCACGAAGTGAAACAACAGTTGAAGAATGTGTCGCGCAGGCACTGGAGTTTCTTGCGCATTCAGAAGCCGAGTTTGAGACGGGAGACACACGCCAGGGCGCTGAGAAGCTGTACGGCGCGGCGTGTCAGGTCGTTATGGCAGCCGCCAAGCAGCGCGGCTGGGCCTTTCGCTCCCACCGGGACAACAAGAACACCGCGACGAGACTGGCGGATGAGTTCGGCGACCGATTCTTGTCGACTGGGTTCACCGCTGCCGAGAGGTTTCACATCCACTTTTACCATGGCGACCTGGAGGAGTACGAGATCGACGCCATCCGTCCTGACGTGAGCGCGTACGTGCGGCACGTGGCTGCCCTTATCGAGGAATACGACGCGAACGGAAGAGGGTGAAGCCGCCGCCTCGACGACCGACCAGCCTGCTGACTAGCTGGGCAATTTTACACCACTTAACCCCCGTGACACGGACCTCAACAAGGATCTCCCAGTATGGTTGACAATTCCCTATCACCCCACGGCGGCAAGCTCGTCGACAGGGTAGCGCCACAGCCCGTCTCCGAGGCTTCGCTGCACGGGCTGAAGTCCATGGCCATACGAGACCAGATCGCCCGGGAGTGTGTCAGCATCGCCTATGGCTTCTTCTCGCCGATCGAGGGCTTCATGCTGCGCGAGGACGTAGAAGCCGTGTGCGAACGCATGACGCTCGCGAGCGGCTACGTCTGGAGTGTGCCGGTGGTGTTCGACGTGTCTCAGGCCGACGTCGACCTCCTTTCTCTGCGAGAGGGCGACACGCTGCTGCTGACCCAAGAGGGGCAGCCGGTGGCCACTCTCGACGTCGAGCAGTTGTATGGGTTCGACAAGCGACGAATGGCCGCGGCCGTCTACGGCACCACTGACGCCGACCATCCCGGAGTACAGCGCACCTACGCCTACGAGGACGTGTTCGTCGGCGGCAATATAACCCTGGTGAACCCGCCCACGATCAACCCGCCGTTCGACCGCTTCTGGTATCCGCCCAGCGTCATGCGACAGCGCTTCGCCGGCAACGATTGGCAGCGCGTGGCCGCGCACCAGACGCGCAACGTGCCTCACGCGGGCCATGAATGGCTGATGAAAGGGGCGTGGTTCGCCGCCAACGCCGACGCGGTGCTGGTGAACGCGGTCATTGGTGAGAAGAAAATCGGCGACTTCATCGACGAGGGGATCATACTTGCCCACGACGTGTTGCGCGAGGCGGGGTACTTCCGCCAGGACGTGCACATGGCGTCGATGCTGCTGTGGGACATGCGCTACGCCGGGCCGCGTGAGGCGGTGTTTCACGCGATAGTGCGCAAGAACCTGGGCTGCACGCACCACATGTTCGGTCGCGACCACGCCGGCGTAGGCTCGTATTACGACCCCTACGCCTCGCACCGGATATTCGACGAGATACCGCCCATCGGCATCGAGCCGGTGGTGACGCTCGAATGGTGGAACTGCCCCGTGTGCGCGGGCATTGCCTACGAGGGCCTGTGCGGACACCAGGACAGCAAGCAGGACCTCAGTGGCACCCTGATACGCCAAACTTTGGAGGGCGGCGTAACGCCGTCGCCGCTCATCTTCCGCGCCGAGGTGTTCGAGCTGGTCATGGAGTGCGCCCAAAAGTACGGATTCGGGTCGCCTTTCGTCACCGAGAACTACCTGCGCAATCGACAGCCCGTGATGACCTTCGGACCCTTGGCGTAGAGGACTGGCGGGGTGGAGCCGTTCGATTCCCCTGTCATTCTGAACGTCGCCGCTTCCTGTGTCATTCCGAGCGAAGCCGAGGAATCTGAAGCGCTTGCCGTCAAGTCCAGACCCTGAACGGTATTCGAATGACGGTGACGCTTGCCGAGTTGGGCGCTTGCCTATAAGATAGAATATGTGCTTTTGCGCGTCGGGGTGTGGCCCAGTCGGTAGGGCGCTACGTTCGGGACGTAGAGGTCGCGAGTTCAAGTCTCGCCACCCCGACCATTCATCTTGCAACCGGCGCGGCGACGCGCACCGCTGGCCACCACGCGTGGACTCGCCCGCGAGGGACCGGCGCACACCGGAGGCGCGGCCTCCGAAAAATCGGCAGTCGAGGAGGTCAGCCCATGAGGGTGGGCGTGATAGGCGCAGGCATCTTCGGCATGGGCTCCGCCATCGAGCTGCGGAGCCGGGGCCACGACGTCACCCTGTTCGAACAGGGTGCGATTCCCCACGAGAACGCAAGCTCCACCGACGTCGCCAAGGCCATACGCCGCGTCAACTACGCCCCGAATCACCCCTACGCCGAGCTCGTCGAGCGCTCAGGCCGCAAGTGGGCAGAGTGGCAGCGGCGGCTCGGCGGCTCCTTCTACTTCCAGTGCGGCCAGCTCTCCATCTACTCCGAGTCTGAGCTAGCGGACGGCGGCGACGCGCTCTCCAGCATCAAGCACCTGGAGTCCACTCGCGAGGAGTTCCGCACCCTTACCCGAGAGCAGGCCGCCGAGCGCTTCCCCCAGCTCGCGTTCGACGACTCCGACGAGCGGCTCATTTTCGACTCCTGGGCAGGCTACCTGGCCAGCGGACAGGCTGTCAGCGACCTCGCTCGTCTCGCCAAAGGCGAGGGCGTCGTGCTGAAGGAGCACTCGCGGGTTCTTGGACTCAACGAGGCCGCCTCCGGCGTTGACGTTGCGACGGAGCGGGGCAGCACCGCGTTCGACAGGGTAGTCGTCGCCGCGGGACCGTGGGTCGGCAGGCTGCTGCCCTCAGTCGGCGAGTCCGTGCTCATCAGCCGCCAGCAAATGGCCTTCTTCCGGCCCGTGGATCCCGCGCCGTTCCGAGCGGGCGTGTTCCCCGGCTGGTCCTGGCACCCCAAGACCGACGGCTGGTACGGCTTCCCGCTGCTCGCCGATGGCAACGTGAAGATTGCCAACGACATGGTGGGCGAGGAGGTGGACAGCGACGTCGAGCGCACCAATACTGACGCCTTCCTGGAAGAGGTACGCGAGTTCGCCGCCAGGCGCCTGCCCGAGCTGGCGAAGGGCGAGTTCCTGGGCGGGCGCTCGTGCCTGTACACCAACACGCCCGACGGTCACTTCGTGGTGGACTGGGCCCCCGGCATGGACAGGACGCTCGTGGCAGGCGGAGGCAGCGGCCACGGCTTCAAGTTCGGAGGCTCGATAGGCGAGGTCGTCGCCGACGCGCTTGAGGATAAGGCAAACCCTCTGGGCGACCTGTTCCGCATCGGCGACCGTCTGAACAGCGAAGGCCTCAGCCGCAGGGGCAGGATGTGATGGCGACCCAGCCCGACGCTACAGCGCAGGACCTCTACGCGAACTCCGTTGTCATCGACGGGCTGAACGTCAGCAACTGGGACAGTCCCGCCGTGTACGAGAGCCTGAGCGCCGGCGGCGTGACCGCCATCAACGCCACCATCGCCACCTGGGACAACTTCCTCGAAACGCTGAACAACATAACCGAGTGGATGACCCGGTTCAGAGAGATGTCAGGCGTTCTTACACAAGTCACCAGCGCCGAGGACATCCGCCAGGCCAAGCGAGACGGCAAAGTGGGCGTCATCCTGGGCTTTCAGAACGCCTCGCCGATAGAGAACAACCTCGAGAGGCTCGCTCTCTTTCACGCGCTCGGCGTGCGAATCATCCAGGTCACCTACCACGAGGCCAATCTCCTGGGCAGCGGCTGCTATGAGCGCTACGACTACGGCCTGACCCACTTCGGCGTGGACGCCGTACGGGAAATGAACAGGCTGGGCATACTCATGGACCTGTCCCACGTGGGCGTGCGCACCACGATGGATACTATCGAGCTTTCCGAGCAGCCCGTGGCGATCACGCACGCGAACGCTCGCTCCTACCACGACATGGCGCGCAACAAGGAACTCGACGCGATTAAGCTGCTTGCGGAGAAGGGCGGAGTAATAGGCGCGACCTGTATCACCAGCATGCTGCGCACGGGTTTCGACTCCACCATCGAGGACTACGTGGACGCCATCGACTACCTCGTGGAGCAGGTCGGCATAGACCACGTCGGCATTGGCACCGACTACACCCAGGACCAGCCGGTGTCGTTCTGGAAGTACATCAGCGCACAGCAGGGCACCAGTTTCCCGCTGAAGGCCATCGCCGACGCGCCGCCCATAGACTACGCCACAGTAAACTACTATCCCACCGACCTCGGTACCCCGGACAAGCTGCCCAACCTCACCAGGCCGCTGCTGGATCGCGGCTACAAGCCCGACGACGTCGCCAAGGTGCTTGGCGGCAACTGGCTGCGCCTGTTCGAGCAGGTCTGGCGGGACTAGGCCTTGGGTCATTCCCGAAGTATCGTCAAGTCCTCACTCTGTCCCTAGCCTCTTTTCGCCTTTCCCTGGAACGCCGAATTCAGGCGACCGGCCGGCTTTGACGCGGCCCGCCGCCCGTTTGTATAATCGGCGTTACGATTTCTATGATGAGGAGCGCGCTGGTCAGCCATGGTCGACACTCACTCCCCGCAGGCCGGATCGCACGCCGCGAGCCCTTACGCCGAGATGCTGGGCACCGAGGCGCTTGTCGAGATCTACCGCGACATGACGCTGGGCCGGGCGCTCGACGAGCGCATCTGGATGCTGAACCGCCAGGGCAAGGCGGCCATCGTGGCGTCCATGCAGGGCCACGAGGCGGCGCAGATCGCCAGCGTCAGGGCGCTGCGTAAGGACTCGGACCTGTTCTACGTCTACTACCGTGACCTGGGCGTGATGCTCAGCCTGGGGCTGTCGCCGGCAGAGGTCATGCTTGGCTTCCTTGCGAAGGAGGGCGAGCCGCTCAGCGGCGCGCGCCAGTTCCCCGGGCACGGTGCCGATCCCGCGCGCCGGGTGTACAACCTCTCCAACGTCGTGGGCACCAGCATCCCGCAGGCGGTCGGCGCTGCGCTCGCGTGCAAGATGCGCGGAGAGGACACCGTCGTCATTTCCTACTTTGGCGATGGCGCGTCCAGCCAGGGCGATTGCCACGAGGCGATGAACTTCGCCGCCGTGCACAAGCTGCCCGTCATCTTCTTCTGCGAGAACAACAAGTACGCCATTTCGGTGCCGCTCAACAAGCAGATGGCCGTCGACAGCGTTGCGAGCCGCGCTTCCGGCTACGGCATGCCCGGAGTCGAGGTGGACGGCTGCGACACGAACGCCGTGTTCGAGGCGACCGCACAGGCGGCTGGAAGGGCCCGCGCCGGCATGGGGCCGACGCTGATCGAGGCGCACGTCGAGCGCTACCTGCCGCACACCAGCGACGACGACGACACGCGCTACAGGGAACCCGCCGAGATAGAGGAGGCGCGCAAGCGCGACCCTCTGAAGATTCTGCGCGATGAGCTGTACGAGTTGGGCGCGCTCACCGAGGAGCTTGACGCCCGGTTCGCCGCGGAGGCCCGGCGCGTTGTGAACGAGGCCACGGAGTTCGTCGAGGCAGCCCCCTATCCCGCCACCGCCGACTTTTACGACCACGTGTATGCCGAGTCTGCCCGTGCGGAGGGCGCGCCATGACGCAGATGACTGTCATCGAGGCCGTTCGCGACGCGATGCGGGAGGAGATGCGGCGCGACGAGCGCGTGTTCATCCTGGGCGAGGACATCGGACAGCGCGGCGGGGTCTTCCTCGCCACCGACGGCTTCCTGGACGAGTTCGGTGAGCAGCGCGTCATCGACACACCGCTGGCCGAGTCCTCCATAGCCGGCGTCGCGCTGGGCGCCGCCCTGCACGGCATGAGGCCGATAGCCGAGATTGAGTTCGCGGACTTCATCTGGCCCGCGATCAACCAGTTGGTGGGCGAGGCCGCGCGTGTGCGATACGGCACCTACGGCAAGCTCGGCGCCCCCATGGTAGTGCGCGCCCCCTACGGCGGAGGCGTCCGAGGCGCTTTGTACCACTCCCAGAGCGTCGAGGTCGTGTTCGCGCACACCCCCGGCCTGAAGGTGGTCACTCCCGCGACGCCCTACGACGCCAAGGGCCTGCTCAAAAGCGCCATACGCGACGACGACCCAGTAATCTTCCTGGAGCACAAGCGCACCTACCGGCTGGTGCGTGGCGAGGTGCCCGACGAAGAGTACACGCTCCCCATCGGCCGCGCGGACGTCAAGCGCGTTGGCGAAGACATCAGCGTGATCACCTACGGCCTGATGCTTCACCACTGCCTGGAGGCGGCCGAAGCGCTTGCCCGAGAGGACGTTAGCGTGGAAGTGGTTGACCTGCGGTCGCTGCGTCCGCTGGACTCAGAAACGGTGCTCGAGTCCGTCAGGAAGACGGGCAGGGCGCTGATAGTGCACGAAGACACCAAGATGCTTGGCATTGGCGGCGAGGTGGCGGCAATCGTGTCCGAAGAGGCGTTCGAGCACCTCGACGCGCCGGTCAGGCGACTGGCAGGGCCCGAAGTGCCCGCCATGCCGTTCAGCCCGCCGCTCGAGTCCGAGTTCATGATCGATACGGACAAGATCGCCGCCGCGATTCGCAGCCTTGCGGCCTACTAGACCATCCGCTTTAATCCTTTCCCCCTCGATGGAGGAAAGGCAGGCTTCGGCAAGTCCCTTCCCCCTCGATGGAGGAAGGCCAGGCTTCGGCAAGTCCCTTCCCCCTTGATGGGGGAAGGTTAGGATGGGGGTGAGAGTGAGAATCGAACTTCCCCAGGTTGGAGAGTCCGTCACCGAGGGCGTTATCGGCAAGTGGCTGAGGCGCGTGGGCGACTCCGTAGAGAAGTACGACCCCCTGGTGGAGGTCGTGACCGACAAGGTGAACATGGAGATGCCCTCGCCCGTGTCCGGTGTGCTAACGCACATTCTGGCGCAGGAGGGCGAGACGGTGCCCATGGGTGCGCCCATCGCCGAAATCGAGGTTGAGGGCGAAGTCCCGTCACAGCCCGAACCCGCCGCTCCCGCCGCCCCGGAACCGAGAGCCGCGCCTACGCCGCCCGCGGGCACGACCGGCGTGCTGCTCAAGGACGTCGCCCCGGTCGGCCCCACCGGCTCAGGCGGTGTGCCGAGCGTCCCGGAATCTCAGGCCGCGCCGGTCGCCCCGCAGACGGTGTTAGAGACAACCGCTCCCGCACCACCCGCAAGACAACGGCAGCGCAGGCGATACTCGCCGGTGGTGATGCGGCTGGCCCAGGAGCACGACCTGGACCTCTCGATCCTGCAAGGCACGGGCATTGGGGGTCGTGTAACCAAGAAGGACGTGCTGCGCCACCTCGAGGCCTCCCCCGCCGCCGTTGCAGAGCCGGTCGCGCCCGCAACGGCGCAGTCCGACGAGACGCGCCTGCCGATCACGCCCACCCGCCGCCTGATAGCCGCGAACATGACCAGAAGCGCGACGGAGATCCCCCAGGCCTGGAGCATCACCGAGGTGGACGTGTCGGGACTCGTGGCGCGCCGCGAGGCGCTGAAAGAGGGCTTCCGCGAGCGCGAGGGCGTCAACCTCACCTACCTTCCCTTCGTGCTGAATGCGGTGGCCGAGGCGCTGAAGGAAAATCCGCTCGTGAACTCCTCGTGGGCCGAGGACGCCATCATCCTGAAGCGGCGCATCAACATCGGCGTCGCGGTGGCCGCGCCGGCGGGGCTGATAGTGCCGGTCCTGCACGACGCCGACGATCTGAGCGTTTCCGGCCTGGCACGCCGACTCGACGACCTCACGCGCCGCGCCCGCGCGGGTGAACTGGCCCTCGACGACGTGCAGGGCGGCACCTTCACGCTCAACAACACCGGCGCCCTCGGCTCGGTCGCGTCCCAGCCCATTATCAACCACCCCCAGGCTGCTATCCTCACCACCGAGGCCATAGTCAAGCGGCCCGTGGTGGTGGGCGATGGCATAGCCATCCGTTCGATGATGAACATCTGCTTCACGTTCGACCACCGCATAATGGACGGCGCGGAGGCGTCGGCCTTCACCAACGCCGTCAAGTATCGCCTCGAAGCCATCGGCTCAGACACGGGTGTTTACTAGATGGTGGCGAGTGCCTTCTGGCGCCTACGGAATCCCACAGTTTGAACCTCTGGTTGTAAATTGGCCCTCCGAATAGATTTTCTCGGTATCGATGACCACATCCTTGACAAGATTGAATCCAAGCACAGTGTCACCTACTTTGAAGTTGAGGAGGCGTGTCTGTCGCCTCAGAGGCACGTCAGAAGGGGTAGACAAGGCTTGTACAAGTTGTTCGGTCGTACAGAAGGCGGCCGATACTTGTTGGTCGTGCTGGTAAATGCTGAGGGGAACGATTGGAAGATTGTTACAGCCCGGCAAATGACTGGAAATGAAGTGAGACTCTACAACAGAGCCGTTGGAGGTGGGTGAATGGCGGCAATTGACAAAGAGATAAAGATCTTAGAGGAAGGCGAAGCCTGGGACGAGTGCGACGAAGTCGTCGAGTTGGATGTGAACGAGAGCATAGGCAAGATAGTCACGTTTAAGCTCTCGCCCGAGAAATGGAAAGAACTGAGTAGAGAAGCCAGCGCGCTGGGAGTCGGCCCTGGTGCCTTGGCGGCAACGTGGGTGCTGGACCGATTGCATAGAGGAGCTGAGGCTAAGGTCTAGTCCGTACCACGAAGACAAAGTGGGTCCATGGACGGCGCGGAGGCGCCGCCTTCACCAACACCGTCAAGCATCGCCTCGAAGCCATCGGCCCCAGCACGGGCGTTTACTGAGTAGAGTGAGAGCCATTGAGAGGCAAGCAATGAGGGAAAGAGCGGAATACGACGAGTTGGTCTGGTTGCTGACGTTGAAGTACGTCGGAAACCCCGAGAAGTTCCGCGAGTTTCTTCCCGGTGTCGCTGAGGCGCTTGACTGCATACCTCGGCCTTACCCGATAAGACCCGTCACTATTCTTACTGAACAGGAGAGAGCCTTTCACCAAGGCGCCCTGGGGAAGGCCATGAAGGGCAGCGAGGATGGCGTTATGCCCTCTGAGCGGGCTGTGAAGGCCCTGGAGCACTTTGCCCCTCTGGCGCAGGACGTCAGGTGGGCTGCCCTGCCCTACTACGACGCCCGCATCATGCTGTTGAAATCAGCCATCGGAAGGTTTCCCTGCTCCTTTGAGCGAAAAGAGAACGTTCACATCGACAGCAGAGAAGCGTCCGGCAAGATAGTCTACAGTGTACCATTGCTGAGAGGGGTCAACCTGGAACTCGACACGGACTGGCGATTGTTGTCCATAACCGTGTCGCCTCACGTTTTCAGAGAACGGCGCAAAATCATGGACCTGTTCGGTATGTCACACGAACTCAAGGTCGACGTAGCTTTGAGGCACGACGATTACCTGGCTGACATCGATCCCCATGGCCGAGACTGACAGGGTTGTGATCGACACCTCAGCCTTCTTCGCGTTGCTTGTCGCCGACGATACGTTTCACGAGAGAGCAGTGGCCTTCTATCGTAGCGCTTTAGAGAGTGAACTAGAGCTGTGGACTACCTCCTATGCGCTTTCTGAGACCATCGCATTGCTCCAACGCCGCCGAGGTTTCGAAAGTGCTAGAGGTTTCGTCGACAGATTCGAGACCACCGTGCGCGTCCACTGGGTTGATGCCGCCGTCCACCAAGCCGCCTGGCGCCGCTATGCCGACAGCCGCGGCGCCGGCATGAACCTGGTGGACTGGACGGTCGCCACAGTTGCGGAAAGCATGAACGCCCAGATTTTCACATTCGACAGCGACTTCTCAAACCAGGGCTTTGCTGTCGTTCCGCGCTAGCCATGCCGCCGTTGCACACGTGAGCGCCCCTTGCAAGAGCAAATGAACCCCTGCCTCGCCATACCCCTCGGCCGCATCGCGTACACACCCGCGCTGGAGATGCAGCGTCGCCTGCACGCGCGCGTGTCGGCGGGCGAGCTGCCGGACCTGCTGTTGCTGCTCGAGCACGACCACGTGATAACCCTGGGTAAGCGGGGCAGCGGCGCGGACGTCCTCGCAGACGCGGAGACGCTCGCCGGCCTCGGCGTCGAAGTGATCGCCACTGACCGCGGCGGCGAGGCGACGTATCACGGCCCCGGCCAGCTGGTGGGATACCCTGTAGTCAACCTACGCGGGGGCATAGGCGGCGCCCTGCGCTACGTCACCGCGCTCGAGTCGGCTCTGGAGTCCACGCTGGCCGAGTACGGCATTCGCGGCGAGAGCGAAAACAGACCCACCGGCGTCTGGGTCGGCGACGCCAAGATTGCGGCGATTGGCGTCAAGATCAGCCGGGGAGTGTCGATGCACGGTTTCGCGCTGAACGTGTCAACCGACATGAGCTACTTCGACCACGTGGTGCCCTGCGGCATTCCCGGCGGGCGGGTGACGTCGATGGCGCTCGAGCTCGGCCGGGCCGTAAGCGTGCAGCGGGTGGCTGCCGCGGTGGCGCTGAACTTCGGACGGGCCGTGCGTCGCGACGTCGAATGGGCCGCGCCGGAGCGCGTGGGAGAGCGAGCGC
The DNA here is from genome assembly GCA_965262385.1 of Dehalococcoidia bacterium. GTDB lineage: Bacteria > Chloroflexota > Dehalococcoidia > Lucifugimonadales > CATOSD01 > CATOSD01. The sequence goes on from CBDHFB010000016.1 coordinate 2,837,195, forward strand.
CGGCAGCGTGGGACGTCCCAGCCGTCATCCCGCGGGCGTAGCCTCGCTCGAGCTAACGTTCGGATCTACTCCCAACTCTTCCAACAGCGCGAGGAACTCGCCGTACCGAGAGACGCCGGACACGGCGTTTATGAACGACACGGCGTCGGCGTACTTCGCCCGCGCCTGCCTCACCTGCTCGCCGATGGGGCTGATCGACGCGGGTCCCTCGGCGTACCTGCCCCGGAAGGCGAAGAAGGCCTGATTCAGCTTGCGCAGGCCGAATCCGTGCAGCCGCAGTTTCCACCACTGCTGCTTCATGTACTCCTCCGCCTTCTCCACCTTGCCCTCGTCGAGAAGCTCGCCGGCCCGCGCCCGCGTCTCCCGCAGCGTCTGCGTGAAGAAGGGGTACGCCTCCTCGACCGACATATATCGGAGGGCCGACTCGGCGAGGTCTCCGCCCATCCGCTCGAAGGCCAGGTCGCCCAGCTCGCGCCCGGCGATGTCCGCGACCGTCTCGTTCAGCGTGAACATCTCCTCCGACACCCGGAAGTTCTGGCCCAGCGGCCGGATGAACAGGTAGGCGTGTAGCCATTCGTGGGCGGCGGTGCGGCAAACGGAGCGAAGCTGTCCAAAGTCCGACACCAGCGTTGGATAGGTGGACAGGCCGGCCAGGTTGTCGACTAAGGAGGAGAGATTGTGCTTATCGAGCAACTCCCGCTCGATGACGCCACGCTCGAAGCCCGGGATATCGGGGTGCAGCAATACGGCGTCGACCAGTTGAAAGCGGTCGCGGCGCGACACCACCAACAGCGTGGGCGGCCGCTGGAACGCGATGTCCACGGGAGGGAAGATCCAGCCGAAACGCGAGCCGAAACCCTCGTCCAGCAACACGGCGCTCAGCTCCGCCTCCATCGTCTCTTCGGCCACCGGCCTGAGCCGCCGCTTTTCGGCCAACAGCTCGTCGAGGTAGTCGCGCGAGAGCGCCTGTCGCCGCTCGGCGCCGCCCGCCGCGGTGCTCACACCGAGGTAGGGCCGCTCAATCCTGGTCTCTTCCTTGCTGGCGCGCCGCGTCACCTGTAGGTAGTCGTCGAGGATGGCGAGGCGCTCCTCACGGGTCGGGTCGACACCCGGCAGCGCGGCAACGAGCAGGTGGCTCCACTTGTCGAAGAAGTTAGCGGCTTCCCAGCCGACTAGGGAGAACAGATAGGACGCCGCCACGCGCTGCGCGGGCGTGATGGGGTAATTGTCGAGGCGAATGAGGAGAAGCAGCAAGCAGAAGACAGCAAGCGCTATTTTGCTCTTCAGGCCAAAGCGGGATTTGCCGCCCTCTGGGGCGCGATGTGGCGTGCGTCTGAACACGAAAGCCCCTTGCCGGGAATGGCTGCCTGTGCGCCCGCGGGGATAGTCCGGGCCGCCGCATGAGTCTATCGAAACAACGCCGCGCGAACAAGCGGCCCGAGTGGGGCCACTGGGTGTGCTAGCTGTCCTGTCGCTGGTTCCATGACAGTCAGTAAGTCTAAATGTGGTAAGTTTGGGCGGATGAAGGGCTAGTATGAACTTCCGGACAAGACGGCGTCGGCGGCTACAGATGCGATCGCATCCAGCTTTTCACTGACTTCCTCGTCAATCTCGTCTTCAGGAACGAGTGTGGCTAATTCGTAAAAGTCCTTCTTGTTCATCAGGTTTGGCAGATCGAGCTTTTGGAAGTAAGCTCTGAACAGAGGCGTAAGGAAATCATCGCTTACCTTCGTGTCCGGACTCCATGGCGAACCCCTGCCCAACGTATTCATCGCGGCTTCTACTTCACCGACGGCGCTCCCCATTGCCTTCAAACGCCGTTTAGCCTCTTGGATGGCGAACAGAGGCTCCGGCGTATCGGTTTCGGCGGACCGGCTGGCGTACTCCTCCAGGGTGGCCCGCGAGCAGAGGTAGTTGTCGATCTCTCGGCGTTTCCAGGTGAGGCGAGTTAGTACGCCTGGATCCGGCATTCCACCCTCGGGACGGTCGAAGATCGCAACCCCCTTCAGGTTCGGCAGGGCTTCACGTAGCCCATAGTAGTGATTGAGTGCGCCTTGGTAGTGGCTGCCAACGTAAAACACGTAGGGCTGTTCAAGCGCGCGGACGGCGTCAGTGTGGCCGAGTCTGTGAGCCAAAGCTTGCAGAATGGCGAGGTCGGTAGGGCCTTCCAGATACAGTACCCAACCAGTCTGCTCGGCCTGATAGTAGTGCTCGAATCCAATTTCACGAAGAGATTTCAGCACTTGGCTCCCGGCTCGGTCATCCATGCGATGCGGAGAGCCAACAAAGGCGATGACCATGTCCTTGCCTGCGGCCTCATTCAGTAAAACTTCTGAATGGCTCGCGGCAATAATCTGGCTGCCGCTTTCCAGCGCCACGTCGGTAATGAACCGATAAATCTGCCGCTGGCGGAGAATTTCCAAGTGGGCGTCTGGTTCATCCAGTAGAAGAACTGCGCCGGGGTTGGCATACATGTACGCTAAAATCAACATCGTCTGTTGAAGTCCGCGACCGCTAGAGGCAAGATCGAGTGTGACCTCATGCTCCATGTAGCTCATGGCGACCTCGCCACGCTCTGCTATGTAGCGAGGCGCATTTAGCTTGGCGCCGAATAAGCCCTGGATGTGGCTCACCAGCTTGAGCCAATCGCTGGATCTCTCATCGTTGATGCGATAGCACAGATTGCGAAGCACTTCCGCCGTGCGGCCCTCTCCAACGCGAACGTTGATGGCGCCTTGATCGAGACGAGTCTCGGTCGCCGCCATGCCCGACATAGGGGGAAGAAACGCGATCTGAACGTCGTCGGCCTCTTCCGGGATCGGCATCCGCTTCTGAGTGCTTTCGCCGCTCAGTCTCAGTGGCCGGCAGTAGAACGACTCCTCATTGGCGTAATCAAACTCGAGACCGCATACCCACCGGCGCCCCTTCAATACACCCTCGACGATTACGTCAATTCGCACGTTTTGGGTCGTCTGACGTCCCTCGGACCTCAGCATGTCCCTGACGTGCAGATCGCGCCACAGCAGCCTTGCGTTGGGTACGGGGATAGCCACCAGGTCTCTTAGGTTCACGGTAACCCCCGGCCGCTTCTCCGGAGCAGTTCGCCCAGACCTCTTTTCGTTCCAACGCTTAAGCCCGATGTCCCAAAGCGCCAGCGCCTGCATTGCCGACGTCTTGCCTGAGTTGTTGGGGCCGATGAACGCGACGGGATTGCCGAGCTCGATCTCGAGTTCGCCAAATCTCTTGAAGTTGCGGACAGTGAGTTTGGTGAGCATTGTCTGAAGACTTGACGCCTCGCCGGCAATCGCCAGTACACGGTTCTGAACAAAGAGTACCACAGCACCGCGCGGTGGGTCTGCCGCGTGTTCGAGATGCAAGAGTTCGAGCCTTTTCAATTGCAGCCTGGTACTCCGCCCATCCCTGTCGTTCCCGTGAGTACGGCTGGCGGTGCCACTGTGCAGTCATCCCCGCGATCCCCCTCGTCAGCCCCCTTCACCACCGTTGGTCTTGGACAGCGCCTTGCTGAGGTTGCTTGCCTCCTCTGGGTCGCGGCGTTCCAGCAGCCGGATGACGGCCCGCGCCATGAGCTGCACGCTCTTCTCGAATCGGACGAGAATCCGCTCCAACCGGAACATGAACCAGAGCAGCATTGCGCCGGAGATTCCCGCGTTGATGAAAGGTGTGAGGTCGATTTCCATGTGGTCTCCTTTAGGTTGATGTCAGCAGTGCGTTTCGGCTGGCGGACGCGGGCGGCTTTCGACCCCCCCTACGTCCGGGTGCAGTGCAGCTCGTCAGTCAACGCCCTGCAGCAGCATTTCGCATTCCACGCTGGTCCAGCCCTCGGCTACGCTCAGCTTGCGGCCCTCGATGAAGAAGTCCGCGTCTATGCCCATGGACGGATAGCGCAGCCGGGCCCTGTCCGAAAATCCGCGCTGGAGCATGGCCGCCAGGTTCGCTCCGGAGCCGTTGTTGAGCACCAGCGTCGCCACGCTGTGCGGGCGTTTCCTGCGCCGCAGGCGGCTGTCGGTCGCGGCCTGGGCCGTAGCCGTCTCACGGGTCCAGATCGCGTCGATGCGCTTGGCACGCCGCCCGTATTCCGCCACGCTCGCCGCGTCCTCCGAACGCACGATGACCGGGTCGTCGAACGTGTAGGCGTTGAGGGTGCGTATCTGCAGCTTCGTCAGGTATCCGGCCGTCGAGCCGAACGTAACACTGACCAGGGTGCCCTTGCCCCTGTACTCTCGCTGTGCGGGATACCTCACCCTCAACTGATTGGTGAGGTTTGTGCCTGTGCCGTCCTCCCTCGTGTGCGCGGCGTAGTCGGAATTCCTGCTGGGCCTGAGCTGGCCGATCACCATGTCGTACTCAGAGCTTTCGGCCAGGAACAGCTTGGTCTCGCCCGCGGCGAAGTACGGCTTCTCCGAGAGCGTCCATGCCACGTTGGCGCCGTGAAAGGTCGCGCCCCGCACCTGCATGAACACAGAGTTCTCGACGTTGTCGACGCCGTCGTCCCAGACCAGCTCGGAGAAATAGGCGTGGACGCCGCGTTCGACGTCCTCGATGACCTCGGTGTGCGCCGTGTGGGGCGCCGACTCCCGGTGCGTCCGCGACTCCAGCCGCCAGAGGCCGTGACCGTCGACGTAGATCAGGCCGTCCTCCTCGTCCTGCAGCCGGTATATGGTGTCCAGCGCCCGCACACCCCATAGCGGTGGACTCCACAGCCGCGGCACCAGCTCGGCGCCGGTGTCCATGCGCCGTCCCGCCTCCGCTCCAGAACGGTCCAGCACGTCGCCCAGGATTTCGTCCGAGGTCTGGGGATATGCGGACGTGGCCTGCGTGTGCAGCGTGACGCTGGTCAGGCGCTCCATGTCGTCCAGCGCGCGCACGTAGCAGTACTGCGCGCCGAGGCGCGGGCGGGGATGAATGGCGTCGACCACGCCGCGAAACAGCGACACCCAGCCGCCAAAGCCGCGCCAGGCGTGGTCGGCGTCGCCTGAACAGAACAGCCCGTGTCTCGTGGGGCCGGAGTTGAAGGACGTGGAGGCGTCGATGACCTGCCGACCGTCCACGAACACGCGAACGCTATCGCCGTGCGTGACGACCTGCAGAAAGCGCCGCTCGGACACGCGCCAGGCGTAGGGTGCCGCCGCGACGGTAGCGTGCCGGCCCGTCTCGACCCTGCGCAGCTCAATGGCTTGACCTGTTACGCGCACGTACAGGAAGTTCGAAGCGTCCGCGTAGCGCAGGCACAGGCCGCCGTGGGAAGTCGCGTTCTGGCCCCGCCTGAACTCGCACCCGAACGAAACGTCGGTGCTGCCCAGGTCGAGCGTGGCGAGGCGGGCGCCGGCGCCGGACGAGCCGTCTGTCTCCGCCGCTCCGCCGCCGGTGGCGATGCGGAAGCCTCGACCTCCCTCCGCCCAGCGGAAGTCTGGTCCCAGCTCCGGCGCGTGGCCGGACAGCCGCGTGCCCGCCGGGCTGGACGTGAATCCGTCGTGTGGGTAGGCGGCCCTGATGAGCAGCGCTCGGCCGGGCTTGAGGTGGGGGTGCAGCGGGGACCCGGCGTTGGGCGGGCTGTAGCGGTGGTCTTCGTTGCGCAGCTTCAACTCGGCCCGCGCGGATTCGACGTGGCCCGTGCGCAGGTCGCGGAAGTGCTCCAGGGTGAGGTCTATGACGTCCTCGCTAACGTCAACGGCCGCGACGGGGAAACCGCCGTTGCCGTTCCAGTCGACGAGGACGAGCCATTTCGCCTGTGCCACGGGCTTCAGCCTCCCGCGCCCAGGCCGCGCCGCCTGTCCTCGCCAATCAGTCGCCTGATTTCCTTGGCGAGCGCCCGTATCCGGCGCTCGTCGTCCAGGAAGATTGGCCCGCCGGACAGGCTGACGTTGACGGTGACCGGGCCGTGATTGTCACCCACGGAGCGTTGCCGCCCAGCGGGTGCCCGCCCATCGGCGCGCGGCACTGGCAGCGAGCCTCCACGTGCATAGTCGCCCAGAATGCGGCCGGCACGTTCCCTCAGCCGGTCCAGCCGGTCCGGCCCTTGTCGTCGGTTCTGTTGCATCGATTGTGCCTCCTTTAGTCATCGGCAAAAATGCCTGATCCCTTCCCCCTCGACGGGCTGACAGGGGTAGGCATTTGGTGTTTCAGGTTCCAAGCTGACAGATGATCTTCATGTCTGGCGGCGGTTCTGGCCATGGTTCGGGAAGCAGCCAGACTCTGCGCCAGAGTCTGCCCTTGTGCAGCAGCCGTCTCAGCCAGTTTGCGCCCAGCCGCAGCACGCTTACGATTCGTCTCGGCCTGCTTGTTGCGCTTCGATGATTGGACGCAAGAGATTTCGGCGGCGCTCTGAGGCGACCGGGGGCTACACCCAGGTCGATGGCGTCCTCTACTCTGGTCCCATACGCCAGCGTCCAGATGGTCGCAACAGACAAAGTGAGCCAGTGCCGCGACACCCGTTCGGGGTCGGTCCTTCGTGTGTTCTGCCACTGCCATCCGACGCCCTTGAGCATCCTGAAGCCCAGTTCTATCCAGAAGCGAAGCGTGTACCAACACACTCCGGCTTCTTCGGGCGGCAGATCGGTCATTACCACCCATGGCTCGTCCTGGTCTCTATCCCAGACCACGATCATCGTTCCACGGCGGCGTATGCTCGGCCTCCTGAAAGCCGTACCATACCCGACGTATGCGTGACCCGGACCCGGTACGAGTGTCCGCGCTGGCAGCCGAGTCCCCCCGTCAGGGCAGAACACGGTGTTGACAGACTGCCGCATGTAAGGGTGCCATCCCGCAGAGCGTATCTGATCCCACAGTTTCGGGCTCCTCAGCCCCCGGTCACACATTACAAGCACCGTCATCTGCTTGGGCATCGATTCGGACAGTACCTCGAGCATGTCCACCACAACGTCCATCCACTTGCCGGGTCTGTTGGCCGGCATGATGCTCCAGGCAAGGGGAATGGCGCAGCTTCGGTAGACTGCGCTTATCACGATAGAGTTTATCTGGTCCCCCTTCATCGTCGGGTCTATGGCAAGCACCATTCTGTCCGACTTCCACAAGTCGAGCAGCCACTTCAACAAAGGAACGAAGCACGCACTCACGTCCAACTGCACTCGGCATGGGTTGGCTCGGTCTTGCCCGTTATACAGCCATTCCCTGAGGTACTGGCGGATGCTGTTGAAGCTGCCCAAGAACAAAAGCGCCGTGGCGACAGCGTTCTGACAGCCGCTGCCGGCCAGAATCGTGCCGTACACCCACAGCACCAGCCCTCTCAGCTGAGACTCTCTGAGGTGCGGCATGTAGTATTCCAAAGTCCGCTGCATCTGGTAACATTCTGATGGGAAGCGCATGGGTGTATCTGGCAACCTTTCTGTGTGCTAACAAAAAGATGCCAGAACCCCATGCGTTTTCCAAGTTCTTATACTGGTTTTGTGCTTTGCCTACCCCTGTAAGCCCTCGACGGGGGAATGTCGGGATGGGTATCGCGAAAGTCCCTTCCCCCTTGATGGGGGAAGGTTAGGATGGGGGTGAAGCAAGCTCCAGAGCGCCGCCGGACTGCCTCGTCTGGCGCACGGCGAGGTAGGTCCACGTGCGGTCCACGACGTCCGCAGGGGTCTTCTGGAGGTCGCGCCAACTCCAGCCCGTGGCCAGCATCAGGTGGGCCTCCGCGAACTCGGGCGGCACGCTGCCCGCGGCGAGCGCGGCGAACAGCCGCTCGGCGGACGCCGCAGAGCCATGGGCAGCGGTGAAGGACTCGGCCTGCCGGCAGAAGACCTCCAGCACCGCGGCCAGGTCTCCGGCTTCGCGGCGGGCGAGTGTCTCCGGTAGTACCTCTTCTGCAAAACTCCAGCCTGTCGTCAGCGAGACCAGCGCCCGCTCCAGCAACCCTGTGCGTTTTGCACCGGCCCGGACGGCGCGGCGCCAGTCGCTGACGTGCTTCCATAGGGGGCGCGTGCGGATGTCCCACCAGCCGCCGGAGGGGAGCTTCACGCGCACCACGCCGTCGCCCGCCGCCATGCTAGAACACCCCCCGGCTGACAATGCCGTCGACCTGGAGAGAAGCGCTCCACTCGACCAGGCGTCCGACGCGGCTGTGCAGTTCATAGGACACGACCCAGCAGTTACCGTGGTACTTCACTGCCCCGGTCGCCGTGCCTTCGGGGCCGTACTCGAATCCGGCGGCGGCGTTGTGGGAGCGCAGCGCCCCCAGAACCGCGTCGGGGCCGGTGGTGGCCGTGCTGTCGAAGAGGCCGCCCAGCGAGAAGACGGCGTCCTGCAGTCCGGGAATGAACCGCGCGCCGGCGTCGCCAAGCGCGGTAACCTCGTTCAGCGCGCGGGCGCCGGGCAGTCCGCGCACGTCGACCACGAAGGACGATAGGTCACGTTTCGTGCCGCCCGTGTCGTGCAGCAGAAACCTGGATACTCTGGAATCGAAGAAAGCCATGAAAAGACCTCTCTACTGGGGTTGTTCCGGCGGCTTGGCCATCCGCCGGGCAAAAGCAAAGGGACAGGCCCGGTTGGGTCTGTCCCTGCAAAACAGCCTAGAACGCCCGTGCGCCTGATGTCAATAGGGGTTACAAGGCGGAGCCTGTTTCAGATTAGCTGGCGCCCCAACACCGTCATACCCGCGAAGGCGGGAAGGCGAAATCTGTTCGTTTCTGCAACATTCTGTGCTATCCCTAGCTGAGGGTGTCGCCGGTCCCCTGCCAATCTGTAATGCCCGGCGCGTTTTTCTGTGACACGAAAGTGGCACCGCATGGCAGAGTAGGACAGGGGGCCGGGGTAAGCGGCCGGTGGCCGGTTTTCGATGTCCCAACGGATGCCTGGCGCCTGATCCCAGTTGGTGGCAGGGTTGCCGGGCGGCGGGGTCGCTCCCTCGCGTGGGCGAGAGTAGCACGGATGTGCGAGCGATTCAAGAGGGTCGGCGAAATTGCAGGATTGGGGCAGATTGCTGGGAAGAAATGGAGCAGGAATGGGGACTGGTGAGGCGTGAGTGAGGTTGGATGAGACAGGGCCGGGAACGGATGGCGCGGGAGGGTGACGCTATTTTCGGGGTACGGGGCGCAAATCGGCCGGGTGTGGGCGAGGTTTTGCGGCTGGGGTGTGCGTTGGGGCGTGCGGGTGACATTGGCTAAGCAATATGGCGAACGCAAGGCGACGGCCGCAGGTTCAGAGCTGGGCGCGGGGGCAGGTGGAAGGCCCGCCTACGTTTCTCTGGATCACCCCGCGCCTGCCGGCTCCTCCACCACCAGCACCTGGTTGGCGGCCACGCCGGTCAGGAATTGGACTAGGCCGCTGGGCCAGCGTATCTCGATGCGGTCGGCAGCCGATGACTCGCCGAGGCCGAACTCCAGGTCCACGCTGTCCATCGACAGGTAGCTCGAACCGGCCCGCACCTCCTGCACCTGCACCAGAGGCCACCGTTGCCGTGGCGGGCTGGTCGTGACGTACACGCGCGCGCCCACGCCGTCGGCATTGCTGCCCGTGCCGTCCTTTGCCATGCGACCGCGCAGCCGCAGAGTGAGCCAGTGGTTGTCCCCTCCGCCGTTGAGCCATACGAACACCGATCCGGGTATGTCCATCGTCTCATCGCCGAACAGCTTTGGGCCGCTGCTGTTCGCGCCAACGAGGTCCACGTAGCCGTCGCCGTTCAGGTCTCCGTGTGCCAGGCCCTTGCCGTTCTCGTGGAACCTGCGGCTGATGCGGCGCGCCTCCAGGGATCGCTCACTGGTAAACAGGTCGTCGTACTTGACGCGGTCGATGTCCAGCAAATGCGCTCGCACCGTGATGTCTTCGAAGCCACCGCGGCCGTCGCCTTCCAACATGCGTCCCGCGCCTGGGAAGGCATCTCCTCCCAGCGCCTCACCGCGCGCGACCGTGGAGCCCAGCCAGTACAGGTCCTGGTCGCCGTCGTTGTCGTAGTCGAAAAACGTTGCGCCGAAGCCGAAGTCGTAAGCCTGCAGCCCGGTGGGCACCTCGAACAGAGGATGAATCGCGTCCGGGTCCAGTGCCTCGGGAGGCATCAGCGGGCTGGGAGACACCCTCGTCGAGGGCGCCACGTCGACGAAGTAGCCCAACTCCCCGGTGCCGGAGGACTCGCGCGGGCCGTCGTTGCGCAGCAGCGCGTGGCTGCAGGTGCCCCACGCGAACCTGTGGTGGTAGGAGCAGACCCCGACCGGGTCGAGCGGCGGAGGTCTGAGCAGCGGATGATAGCCGATGTTGGCCGCGAACACGTCCAGGTCGGCGTCACCATCTACGTCCCCCACCGCGAACCCCATCCAAGAGCCGACCTGGTCGATTCCCATCGGCTTGGCGACGGGCGTGAACCACACGCCCCCGCCGGCGGTGTCGTTGCGGTACAAGTGCAGGCGGTCGCCGTCATTGGCGAGCCACAGGTCGGGGTCGCCGTCGTCGTCGTAGTCGAAGAAGAGCGCCGCGTGTGTCTGCCCGGTCGGCTCGCCGACGCGGTTGCCCAGCCGGTCAGTCCTGGTGGGATCGTAGCCCTCGAAACGCTCGCCGGTTTCGGGGTCCTCATAAGTGATGGGCCTGCCCGCGTGGTCCCGCATCGAGATCTGCTCGCCTCGCGCGCCCGCGGACTCGCCTATCTCCTCGAAGGTCATGTCCCCCAGGTTGCGGTAGAGCATGTTGTAGTGGCCAGGGTGGCCCGCGGAGTCGAACGTTCGGAAGTCGTCGGCCCCCACGTTTGCGACGTAAATGTCCAGCCAGCCGTCGCCGTCCACGTCGGCGCACGCCGCGCTGGAGGCGGAACGAATGTTGACCGCGTGTCCGAACGCCGTCAGCGTGACGTCGGTGAATGTGCCGTCGCCGTCGTTGTGAAACAGGCTGTCGCGGTTCCCCTGCCCCTCGCTGGGCGAGCGGAAGTCGAGCCCGTCGGTGCGGCTTCCCCACGCGCCCACGTACAGCTCCTGATAGCCGTCGTTGTCCAGGTCGCAGGCGACCGCGCCGGTGCTGTGGCTGTCCACCGCCATGACGCCCGCGCTCCGCGCCACATTGGAAAACGTCCCATCGCCCTCGTTGCGGTACAGCCAGTTGGCGTGGCCCGCCTCCGCCGTGACGTACAGGTCCAGGTCGCCGTCGCGGTCGTAGTCGAACACCACCACTCCCGGGCGGTCGTTCCACACCTCGTGGCCGTCCGTGAGCGCGGTCGGGGCCACGTTTACGAACGGCGTTACGTGGGACGGCGGCTCCGCGGTCGCGCTGGGAGATGGCTCTCCCCCGCACGCGCCGGCGAAAGCCAGGGCGAGCGCCAAACACATCGTTGCGGCCGGCATCTTCACGGCGACAATACCCTGTACTCGGATTCGCCCTCAACGATTTCCAACCGAACGTCTAGTGGCACAGATTGAAAAAACTGCTCCAGGCCGCTGGGCCAGCGCACGCTCAGCGAGGTCACTCGAGTTGCCCGGCCCAGGCCTATCTCCTGTTCCAGGCTCGAGCCGCCGAAGCTGCCCCCGCTGTTGACGTGCGTGTACACTGTCCGGGAGCCGTCCGCCGTTTCGACCGCCACTCGGATGGCCGCCCCGATGGCCGAGCGATTGGAGTCGGTGCCGCTCAGACGCACCGAGAGCCATCGGTTGGAGTTGCCAGGGTTCTGGTAAAGCGAATTGGCGAAAGCATCCCCTGGGTAGAAGCCGCCCATCTGGGCGAACACGTCCTGATCGCCGTCGCGGTCGTAGTCACCGAACGCTACGGCGTGCCCCTTCTGCACGTGGCCGAAGCCGCCGGAGAAGGTCACGTCCTCGAAGCGCAGGCCCTCGACGTTGCGGTACATGACGTTGGGCCCGATGGCGTCGAACGACGGCCAGCCGGTGCCCAGGTAGAAGTCGGGGAAGCCGTCGTTGTCCAGGTCCCCGAAGTTCGCCCCCATGGTCAGGTGGACGCGGTGCAGTCCGGCGTCGCGGGTCACGTCGGTGAAGCCGCCCTGTCCGTCGTTGCGGTACAGCCTGGGACGCGCCCCCTCGTTCGGCAGACCCAGGTAGTCGGCGGCGACGTCGGCGATGTTCGGGCCGTAGCCCGCGACGAACAGGTCGAGCCGTCCGTCGTTGTTGTAGTCCCAGAACCAGGTGGCGAAGCTCCTGACCGGCTCCGTGACGCCGAGCTCCGGGGCCACGTCCACGAAGCGTCCTCCGCCTTCGTTGCGGTACAGGCGGTTGAGATGGCCGAAGTTGGACACGTACAGGTCGGGCGCGCCGTCGCCGTTGTAGTCGCCCCACACGCTGCCTTTGCAGTATCGGAGGTTGGTCACGCCCGCGGACTCGGCAACCTCGGTGAAGCGGCCGCCGTCGTTGCGGTAAAGCTGGCTTGGGTACTTCATCCCGCCCCCGGTTTCGGGCATGGACTCGTTGCATGAGAACAGGTCCAGGTCGCCGTCGCCGTCGTAGTCGGCCCAGGCCGCGCTCTGGCTGGGGTAGTCGGGCGGCCCGAGCCCTGCCTCGCGGGTCACGTCTTCGAAGCCGCCGCCCGTGTTGCGCAGCAGCGACATTCGCATCTGCCCGTCCTCCAGCAGCCAGCCGCCTCGCATGATGAGAACGTCCGTCAGACCGTCGTTGTCGTAGTCCGCCTGCACCATGTTCAGTCCGCCCGTCTGCCCGGCCAGCCCGGCGCGCTCCATGTGGTTGGCGAACGTGCCGTCGCCCAGGTTCCGGTGGTAGCTCACCGGCTCGCAGGGGTGCCAGGACGACGACATCACGTCAAGCAGCCCGTCGTTGTCGAAGTCATCCATGATCGCGCCGCCCGCCAGGTCGATCCTGTACAGACCCGCCGCGGGCGCTACGTCCGAGAAGCGCTGGGATGGTATGCCCGGGTCCAGCAGTTCCCGCGGCACCAGGTAGGCAGGGTCCACGCGGTCGGGGTAGCTGCCCAGCGTCATGTGCGCGACGTTCAGCAGCCAGCGCGCCTTGAGATTGTCCGGTTCGATAATCAGCAATTCACGCAGCCGCGCGATGGCACTCGTCGAGCCATGTCGGTTGCTGTGGACGTAGGACGGATCGAGCGGCAGTGCGCACACGAGGCCGCCCGAGGGAGTGAGGCAGTTGGCGACCTCGCCCTGTTTCAGGTGGGCCACCGCCAGCGCCTCGAGCAGCTTTGCCCTGCGATTCCGCTCTGCCTCGCCAGCGCCCGTCTGCTCCAGTGCCCGCTCCAGCGTAGCCACGGCCTGCTCCGTCTCGCCGAAGCGCAGGTAGTCGTTGGCGAGGGCGATCTGGTGCGTGACGGTCCAGAAGCGCGACTGCACCAGTGGCGAGGCGAGCTCGCGCAGCAGGTACTCTCGCTGGCGCGTGCCAACGTAGGCATTGTCGCCCGCGGTCAGCAGATCGCAGTAACGTCGGAGGTCCGCGTGGACGGCGCTCTGCCGCGCGGTATTCCGTTCATCTTCGCGCGCGACAAGCAGCACCGCCGGAAACGTGACGGCGACCGCGAGCCACAGGCCGCAAGCGTAGGCCAGCGCCAATACGCTGGGCGGCGTGCGGCTCATGCCAATTCAAAAGCTCCGGACATGATGACCATGAGCCTAACCCGTCGGCTACGGCAGGTCAACCGCCCGCCGCCTAGAACCTCACCGCCGCCGAGCCATCGCCACCAAACCGACTCCACTCCCCGCCGCGGTACAGCGTGACGCTGCCGTAGCCCACCACACGCCATGCGCCCGGCAATCCCAGGCAGCCCGTCTTGCCGCCGACGCCGAGCACCGACACTCCTCGCGGCGCGGAGTCCGCAAGCTCGGCCGCGACAGCGCCCGGATCGGCCCGCTCGTGGTGAGGCAGCACGGCCAGCCCCGGCACGACGTTGAGCGCGCGCCGCCAGCCCCGGAAGCGCATCCACTCGCCCAGCACCATGGCGCCCGCGCTCGACCCGGCCAGCACCGCGCCGCGGCGGAATGCATCGAGTAGTCTCGTCAGCAGCAGCGAGCCGCTCAATACGTCCAGTAGATGCGCCGGATTGCCGCCCGTGAGGTAAACCACGTCGGCGGCCTCCAGCGGCGCGAGCAGTCCCGCGTCGTTCGCGTGCGCCGAGTCCAGCACCATAAGCGCGTCGGCGTTCGCCCCCAGGGCGGCGAAGTGGCGCACGCCGTTCGCCGCCGCGAGCGCCGGGTTCTCTCGCGCCGCTGCCGTCGGCAGCACAAGCACCGACGGCGTGGACACGCCCGAAGCCTCCAGGATGGCGCGGTCCATTTCCTCGCAGCCCTGCCTGAATTCGTCCCCGCCCACAAGCGCTATTGCCCCTGACATTGAGATGCTCACCTCCCTGAGTGGGAATATTCCAGCACCCGTAGCTCTGGGGATTCGCGGGCAGATCGCAGTGCCGCGAGAGCCCCTTGCTCGGCGTCCGGCCCGCCTACTCCCCTGTCGTTTCGTCGGTCGCGAATACGACCCTGCTCTGCCAGACCTCCCGCGCTATGCGGGAGATCGCGACGTGGTTTGGCGAATGGACGCTGAGCACTCGGGACAGCGTTTTGCTGCGGTTGCGGCGCAGGTAGTCGCAGCGTTCGGCGAATGCGCGCAGCGTGTGGCGCTCGCCGCCCAGCAGAATGTGGTCCATAGCCACTTCATATGGCGAGAAGATCTGCCGCGTAACCTCGCACGCCTTGTCGAAGAGCTCGCGCACCAGCCGCTCGCGGCTGCGCTCGAAGCGGCGCTGCGACGAGCCTCCCTTGCGGTGGCGGTTCTTCACGTACCGCGTGTCCGTCTTGGACGCCGCCAGGATCTCGCCGCGCAACACCCCCACGGCGTAGCGCCCCAGCCTCAGCAGCACCACGCCCACGACAAGGTCGCGCGCCATCAGCTCCTGCAGAGGAACGGCATCGAAGCCGTCCCGCGCGCCGGATGTGCCCAGCGGAAACGGCGGGGCGACGGCAACCGCGCGTCCCGCGCCCGCGAACACCGCCGCGCCCGTCTCGTCCGCAGCGAGCGCGGACAACGCCTCGCTCGCTGCGCGGCACAGCCCCGTCCCGCCGGTCTCGCCTGGGCCTACGTACAGCGTGTGGTCGTACAGCCCGGTGCACTCCAACTCCGCCATCAGCCGCGGCAATCGCCGCCTGCTCGCTACCTGCCGGTCGATCCGCAACGTCACTCCAACCGTAGGGGCAGGTTTCAAACCTGCCCGGTGACTCCCTACCCCGATGTCGCCCAGTCCCACTTCTCCTCCGCCCGCTCCACGATGCCCTCGACGTCCTCCCGCAGCACGTAGCCGTCCTCGACCAGCGACTCCGCCGCATCTCGCACGCGGCCCAGGTAGTCGTCCTTCGAGTCGTAGCTCTCCTCTATCGATGGGCGCGGATCTCCCGCCGCCTCCCTGTCGTCCCGCGTATTGGGCAACGGCAGGGTCCAGCCCGCCAGGCCGCCTGTGATGCCGATCATGAGGCCGGGATTGCCGATGTCGGGGTGGCGCGGGTTCCAGCCGGTGTAGGTCGCCACCGGCACGGTCAAGTCCGGCAGCCGGATGCCGGCCACCTCGTTGAAGGACTCGTCGACGTCCGAAACCAAGGCGGGGTACTCCTCTCCTTGGATCGCCGGCAGAGTGGTAGTGCGCCCCAGGTGTTGCTTGGGGCCGTAGTCCAGGCGCATCGCGCGGGTTGGCTCGTCGGGCACGGGCACGCCTGGCACCTGCTTGAAGCGGGGCAGCAGTTCGCGCGTTTCGACTGCCGTGCCCTCCGCGAGGCTTGGGTGCCTGCTCGCGGGAGCGGGCGTGCCGTCGGTCGCCCAACGGTCCAGGTTCACCAGCGCGGCCCGGAGCAGCGGGGAGTAATCGACGCTGTTGAACGGGAGCTGTCCCCGCACGCCGTCCGCCGGCCGCACCTCCTGGGGTGGGAACGCGCCGGAGCCGTGCTGCGTGCCCGCGAAGTGGTAGCGGCGCACTGTGTCCGAGGCCTCCTCCGCGTCGGTCATCTCCTCGATGTTCGTGTGGATGAGCGCCGCGTCGCCCCGCCAGTACTCGGCCGAAGTGTTGCAGAACATAATCTTGGGCGCGTTACCCCGTTCGTTCATTCGGCCCAACAGAGAGCCGCTTTCGCCCGTGACAGGATCTGTCTGCTCCGTGTCGGTGAACGGGAACAGCTCCGGGATCACGAAGCAGATGTCCTTGGACGGCTGGCCGAAACGCATGTTGAACTCGCCCCGCATTCCCCCCGCCACGTGCGGGATTATGCCGTCCAGGGCGGTGCGCTCCTCTTCGTCCTCGTTCAGGCCCAGGTGGATCATCTGCCGCAGGAAGCGCCCGCTCTGCGAGATGCCCAGCGCGTAGGCTCGGTCGATGCCGGCGGCGGATGGGTTGCCGGCCTCGGCCGTAGCGTACTTCAGGAAGGACACAGAGTCCCTCACGGCGGCGAAGCCCAGGCCGACTATTGCGCTTCCCCTGGTGCGATAGACGAGCTCGTAGATCTTGCCCGGCTCGAAACCCGACTGCATGTACACGTGAGACGGCTCTGGCTCCACCTGCGCGTCCTCCACCCGGACGAACGACCACTTGTCGCGGCTGATGGGTGTCGCCGGTCCGTTGGGGTGCTCGCGCACCGCTAGCGTGGCGTCCGGATCGTTCACGTCCACCGGCGGATGGGGCAGGTGCGTCCGGTCGGCGAGCAGAAACACCTGGGTTGGCTGGTTGGCTTGCAGCCAGCACATGACTCGGCCCGTGATGGGATCACTTCCGAGGCCGAGCGCTCCGGGCGCCTGCAGGCCCATCAGCCCGGGCGTGGGCGGGACGTCGGCCTGCCAGCCGCACCAGACCACCGTGTAGCCGTGGCGCATGAGGAAGCCGTTGCCTGGCTCGACGGGCGCGTTGGGATCAATGCCCCGGTCGCTGCTGTTGAGTCCTGAGAGCACCGTTTTGCGCCCCCGGTTCAGCACGTCGAACAGGATGCGGCGATTGCCGCGCTCCGGATCCGCCGGCTGTAGCATGGCGAAGTGCGCCGAAAACCGGACGTTGCCATCGTCGTCTCTGGACGCAAGCTCCAGGTCGGTTATGGCCTCGTTGCGCGGATGCAGCGGGGCGACCGCGAAGTGGGCGTCACCCTCCAGCAGCCGGTAGGGGCCGGCGTCGCCGAACGACTGGCCGTCGGCGAACGGCTCGCGGTTGGTAATGTCGAGTCTTACAAGCGCCACTTTCATCCCTCCAGTTTGTATCTGCAGCGTCCACCCGAAGTCCCTTCCCCCTTGACGGGGGAAGGTCAGGATGGGGGTGACAGGTCCGCGCCGCCACTCGACACCTTCGCCCATCCGTCTCCCAAGTCAGGGTATTCTAGACGGCTCTCTTGCGTCTCACTGTTGGGAGGATTCTACCACCAAAACCCGCAAGGCGTAGCCTTCACATTCTTTGGGCAAGGCCCGAATGTGGGAGGCAGCAAAACGCCCCCGGCGCTGACGGGACGCCGGAGGCTTGTTCGGAGTGTTGTTTCGTTACTGCCCACCGCAGCCGGTTACACCTGCACGCGGTTGCTAGAGTCGCCCGTTGGAGCCGCTATCTTTCGACTCTCTGTTCAATCGTTGCAGTATCTCCTCAGTGCGGCGCAATGCCTCATCCGCAGTGAGTTGACGAACGTCGACAAACCCTTCAATCGTGCCGTAGCGCTCCCGGTATTCGAGCAGAATTCTCTCCAACTTGGCGCTCATTTCGTCGAGTTGGGCCATAATCTGTTCACGCGTTGCCCTGTGCTGTTCCCCTCCCAAGTAAACCTCCACAGTAAACCTCCACAAAATCCTGTGCACAGCATCGATACTTGTTTCGGCGTGCTGCTCCCTTCAAGCCCCTCTATTCCGATTCGTCGTCGTCGAACAGGCCCAGCCGCTCGCACGCGCGAATGAACATCTTTCGCGTCTGCACCACGTCTCGGTTTAGCTCCTTCATGTTTTGTGCGAATTCCTCCATCCGCTCTTCGTGCCTCGACATCCTCTCTTCCGCAAGGGTATACAGTCTCTCTGACTCCGCAAGTCGCCTTTCCGACAGCGCGATACGCCTTTCCTGTTCGCCCAACGTCTGCCTGAGCTCAATGGTGAATTGCGCAATCCTAGCCATGTCTTCATTGAGCCTTGTCAATCGTTCCCCATTTAGTTCCACGTAAAGCATCTCCTCGGCAATAGCCATCTAAGCAAACTACCTTCCGCCCCTCCCGCCTGTCAAGCGCTACCGCCGCCCGCAACCGCTTGACCGGTCAACTTCCCCACAAGTAGAATATCAACAACTCCATACCGAAGTTCGAAAAGACCACAAGGATACACTCGCTTGGGGACCCTATAGCCTTCCCTTCACCAAGTCTCCTGTTGACTACGTAGCCTCCCGTGTCTTCGACTGGCACGCGGGAGGCTTTACGTTTGCCCGAAGTTTCCGTTCCTACGAACGCTTCGCCTGCCGCACGCGGGCAAGCTATACCCACGGAGGATGCCGATCATGGCGCTAATGCAAGACTCTGAGCTGGCTTATCTGCGGGAGCGTATCCGCCATTCCACCGCTCACGTGATGGCGGACGTGGTCACGACCATGTACCCGGACGCAAAGCTGGCCATCGGGCCGCCCACTGAGGACGGCTTCTACTACGACTTTCTCGCCCCGCAGCCATTCACGGACGACGACCTGGCGGAGATCGAGGGCCGCATGAAGGCGGTAATCGGGCGTGACCTGCCGTTCGTGTACAGCGAGTACTCGCGCGAGGACAGCCTGGCGATGAACTCCGAAGAGCCCCTGAAGCTCGAAATCATCAACGAGATACCCGAGGAAGAGGCGATATCCACCTACAGCCACGGCGACTTCGAGGACCTGTGCGTCGGCCCGCACGTCGAGTCCACCGGGGCCATCCCCGCCTTCAAGCTGCTGAGCGTCGCCGGCGCCTACTGGCGTGGCGATGAGAAACGGCCCATGCTGCAACGCATCTACGGCACCGCATGGGAGACCCAGGACGCGCTGGACGACTACCTGCACCGCCTGGAGGAGGCCCGCCGCCGCGACCACCGCATTCTCGGCCGCGAACTCGACCTGTTCTCCATTCACGACCAGATCGGCCCCGGCCTCATCGTCTGGCACCCAAAGGGCGCCCGCGTCCGGGGGGTACTCGAAGACTACTGGAAGCGCGAGCACTACAAGGCGGGCTACGACCTCGTCTATACACCCCACATCGGGCGCTCCACGCTGTGGGAGACGAGCGGGCACCTCGACTTCTACCGCGAAAACATGTACGCGGCGATGGACGTGGATGGCCAGGAGTATTACCTGAAGCCGATGAACTGCCCCTTCCACATCATGTACTACCGCACGGCTCTTCGCAGCTACCGCGACCTGCCCATGCGCATCGGCGAGCTTGGCTCGGTGTACCGCTACGAGCGCGGAGGAACGCTGCACGGCCTGTTGCGCGTGCGCGGCCTGACGCAGGACGACGCCCACATCTTCTGCCGTCCAGACCAGGTAGAGCAGGAAGTGGGTGGCGTCCTCAATCTCACCTTCCGACTGCTCAAGAGCCTGGGGTTCGAGCATTTCGAGGTGATGCTGTCCACGCGGCCCGACAAGTCCGTAGGCTCGGACGAGCGCTGGGAGCTGGCCGAGCAGTCCTTGGGCGCCACGATGCGCGCGCTGGGTCTGCCCTACCAGATAGACGAGGGAGCCGGCACTTTCTACGGCCCCAAGATCGACGTCCACATCCGCGACGCCATCGGGCGGCTGTGGCAGTGCGCCACCATCCAGTTCGACTTCAACCTGTCGGAGCGATTCGGCCTCACCTACATCGGCGAAGACGGGCGCGAGCACCAGCCCTACATGGTCCACCGCACGCTGCTCGGGTCGATGGAACGCTTCATGGGCGTGCTCATCGAGCACTACGGCGGGGCGTTCCCCACCTGGCTCGCTCCCGTGCAAGCACGGGTGATCCCCATCGCGGACCGCCACCAAGAGTACGCCGAACTGGTGCGCGACAGGCTGGCCGAGGCGGACGTGCGCGCGGAGATGGACGGACGCAACGAGCGCGTGAACGCGAAGATACGCGACGCGCAGCTGCACAAGACTCCCTACATGCTGGTGGTGGGAGACCGCGAAACAAGCGCAGAGTCCGCCGCCATGCGTCTCCGCTCGGGCGAAAACCTCGGCGCGCTGCCCCTCGACGAGGTGGTGGCCCGCATCGCCGCCGACGCCCAACCGCCGGCATAGGAGGGCGGTGGAGATGTCCAAATGTACCTTCTCTCTTAGTTGCCTACCCCTCTACGTTGTGCTATATTCGCTATAATTAGGCCGCTGGCATACCCATCACTAATCGCAGAGGTGACGACATACCTAGAGAGTACCGCGTCAACGAACGAATTCGCATACCGGAAGTCCGCTTGGTCGACGAAGAGGGCGGACAGCTCGGAGTGATGCCCACCAGGGAGGCCCTGAGAATCTCCGAGCAGCGGGGGCTGGACCTGGTGGAGGTCGCTCCCGCCGCGTCGCCGCCGGTGTGTCGCCTGATGGACTATGGACGCTTCATGTACGAGGCGAACCGCAGGGAACGCGAGGCTCGCAAGGTGCGCAAGTCCAAGGCTACGAACGAGCTCCGCGAAGTAAGGTTTAAGACACGCATCGGGGAACACGATCGAAACGCCAAGACGCGCCGCGTGAAGCGGCTGCTCGATGAGGGGTCCAAGGTTAAGGTGTCGGTGATGTTCCGGGGCCGAGAAATGGATCACCCGGAGATCGGCATGAACCTGCTGCGTACGGTGGCGTCAGACCTTGTGGATGACGCGCTACTTGAACGACGGCCAGGATTCGAGGGCCGCTTCCTTACGATGGTGCTAGCGCCTAACTTGAAGGACAAGTCCACCCAATCCGACAAGGAGTTGAAGGGTGCCGAAGCTTAAGACACACAAGGGCGCCGCAGCGCGCTTCAGAATCACCGGTTCCGGCAAGATGGTCAGGATGAAGGGACACCGCAGCCACCTTCGCCGCAAAAAGCCCGCGAGCGTTCGCAGGCTCTACTCGAAAAAGCTCCCGGTCAGCCCGGCGGATGTTCCGCGCCTCAAGCGGATGCTGCCCAACGGTCTGCCCTAGCCTAAACCCCGCGCCGCGCGGCGATTCGAGCCGCCGGCCAGGAGCACCCGATGACCAGGATCAAGCGAGGCGTCACCAAGAGGCGCCGCCACAAGAAGATGCTTAAACTGGCGAAGGGCCACCAGGGCGTTCGCCATTCGCTGTACAGGCGCGCCCACGAGTCGGTAATCCACGCACTCCAGTACGCCTACGCCCACCGCAAGGAGCGCAAGGGCGACATGCGGCGGCTGTGGAACATCCGCATCAACGCTGGCGCGCGCGCCAACGGATTCTCCTACAGCAAGCTGATTCACGGCCTCAAGCTTGCGGGTGTGGACATCAACCGCAAGATGCTGTCGGAGCTCGCCATCAACGACCCGGACGGCTTCGCCCAGGTCGTAGAGCTCGCCAAGGCCCAACTGGAGCCCGCAGCCTAACGGCCCTTTCTGTGGAAGCCTCCGCCCAGCCTCCTCTCCCTCGACGGGTGGGGATAAGGGGGTCTAAGGAGTCCCTTCCCCCATGACGGATGAAGGTGATGAGGGAGTCTGGACAGTCCCCTCCCCCTTGACGGGGGAAGGTTAGAGCTTGCCCCGTCAAGGGGGAGGGGGTGAAAGGGTTGGACGAGCGCCCCCACCCCTACTGAAGCAGCAGCCTCACGTCGTGGACCATCGCGTCGACGTCCAGCGGCGGCGTGAACACCACCCGCATCACGCCCTCGCGGTCGATCAGGTAGACCGGCGCCGAGTGTGTGACGAGATAGCGTTCTTTCAGGTCCTGGCGTAACGCGTCCACACTCCCGGCAGGGGGATCCCCGCCAGTCTGGGCCTCGCCACTCTCTCCCTCTAGGTCGATTTCCACGGGGTCGACGTAGAAGGCGGCCCAGACCTCCCTCAGCTCATCCCGGCTTCCCACCAGGTATTCCCACCGGTCCGACATCCGCCACTTGTCCGAGTAGTCGAGCGCGGCCTCCACCGTGTCCCGCTCCGGGTCCACGCTGACGGCCACCAGCGCAATCTCGGACGCCTCGGCCTCCAGCGCCTCGCTTGCCTTGCGCAACTGGCCGGTGACAATCGGGCACACGTCGGGGCATTGGGTGTAGAGGAAGGTCAGCAGCACGACGCGACTGCGATAGTCGCCCGATTCGGCGGCGCGCCCGAACTGGTCGGTAAGCTCGAAACTAGGGACCGATTCGCCAGCGGTCAGCCGTGTGCCCCGGAACTCGACCGGGTCGGGCGCGCAGGCGGACAGGGCGATGAGGGTCAGCAGCAGCGCGGCAGCCCACCGGCGGGGCGCGCCCGCTCGAGGCGTCACGTGGCGGGTGGTCTTGCGGACGGGCGTGGGCTTTGCGCTAACGCTCGGTCTGGCGTTGGATCAGCGCCGCCGCGGCAGGCACGCCCACCACGATCGCGACGCCCAATACGATCACGCCGACGAGGCCCATGGCGGAGTGTTCGATGACAATGAATAGGACGCCCAGCCCGCCGGCGAACGCCGCGATGATGAGCATCGACAGCAGGGGAAAGAGAATCGCGTCTATAACTCGCTGGCTCATATCTATCCTATCGCTCCGGACTGGTGGGGTCTTGGTGGCGGCCGCGCCGGCAACTATGGTATTGCGGGGGGCCTTCGGCGTCAAGGTCTCTGCGGCCGGCCCCGGCTCGTGCTAGATATCTTTGAGCGGGCGCTGGGCGGCGCTGAGCGCGTTCATCTCCTCCTCGTGTTTGAACCACCGGAAGAACACTATTATCAGCAGCGTCATGAACAGCAAGCCGCCGCCTACCTTCATGATCAGCGCGCCTATCTGCTGGTCCAGCAGGGGCGATATGTTCAGCACGCGCGGCGCGTTCGCGTACACCTCATAGATGGGCCTTTGGGAAAAGGTGATGATGGCGAACACGATTATCTGCGCAATGGAGAGGGCGAACAGGTAAATCATCTGCAGCGGATAGGCGAGACGGGGAAGCTCCGGCATCATGCTGCCAATAGGCCACCACATCAGCACCGCCGTGGCGATGAACAGCAGGTGCTCGCCCACGTGAACCCAGTGGTACGTCACGGAGGTGTTGTAGAGAGCGGGCACGTGCCACAGCGAGAAGGCCAGGTTGAACAGCGCGAATGCGACGATGGGATGCGTGGCGAGCCGCGCGGCTCGAAACACAAGGTCCGGGCGCAGCAGCGGGCGCAGCAGCCAGTCGGGCGTGCCAAGCAGCAGCAGCGGCGGCGCTACCAGCGTCAGCAGCACGTGCTGCGTCATGTGTACGCTGAACAGGAAGTTGTCGCTGAGCACGTGTATGGGCGAGAGCAACGCCAGGAAGATGACCAGCACGCCCGCCGTGAAGGTGGCTATCTTACGAGGTTCGACGCCATCGGACAGGTTGTATCGCTCGCGCAGCGGCCCAACGCCCAGCATGTACCCGCCCTGGAGCAGAGCGAGCCCGATCAGCGCCTCCGGGTGGGCGTGCCAGTGCGTCCATGCGGATTGCAAAACAGGGTCCACGTCTAACACCCCGTGCTGGCGGGCGCAGTCATCGCGTATCTACGGTAGGGGCGGGTTTGAAACCCGCCCGTGCGGGATGACGCGCCTCACTGATAGCCCAGCCGCCTATACGAAAAACCGGAACAGCGCCATCAGCGCGAAAACTACGCCCACGGCCGTCGTCAGCCCCGCGATGAACATGCCGCTGAATAGCTGCGCGTCGTACTTCAGATGCATGTAGAACATTCCCACCATCGCGAACTTGGCTATGGACAGTACCGCCAGTATGGGGATGATGCCGTGCCCAAGCCACGTCAGGTAGAAGATGCCGACTTCGATGGCGGTTATCGCCGACAGCGCCATGGCCACCTTGAAGTAGGTCATGGCGGTCGGGTGACCGGTATGCACCTCGGACGGAGCGCCCTCCGGCGCCGCGTGCTCTGCTGTGTCCTGACTCATTCCTCGCTCCGTTGCCATAGCAGGATACCCTACAGTCCCTTCCCCCTCGATGGGGGAAGGTTAGGATGGGGGTGAACCCCGCCCTTCACACTTGCTCAAAAGCCTTCGAATACGCCGAATAGGTATACCACTGTGAAGATGACGATCCACACGATGTCGACGAAGTGCCAATACAGCGCGGCCAGGTCGACGTCCAGGTTGCGCTCCGCCGTCACGCCACCCCTTCGGAACGAGTACCAGAAGAGCGACATCAGCCACACAATGCCAAGCGTCACGTGGGCGCCGTGGAAGCCGGTCAGCACGAAGAAGGTGGTGCCGAACAGGTTCGTCTTGGGAGTAAGGCCTATCGTCTCCTCCACCTCTGTCACACCGTCCACGCACTTCTCCGCGGCCACCTGCTCCTCGAACTCGGTCAGGTGGCCGGTGCCCATCTCGGAGCACTCGAAGTGCACCTCGTGGTTGGCGAAGGTACGGAACTCGAACACCTGAAAGGCGATGAAGGTCATCCCCATTATGGCCGTCGACAGCAGCCACACCCGGAATGTCTTCAGGTTGCCCCGGGTGAGCGCGGCGTATGCCAGCACCATGCTCATGCTGCTCATCAGCAGGACGAACGTGCTGACCGAAGTCACCGGAATGTCGAACACGTCGATGGGAAGCGGCCCCGAGAGGCTTTCTCCCTTGTAGACGAGATAGGTGGCGATGAGCGAGCCGAAGAACATGCAGTCCGAGCCCAGGAAGGCCCACATGAGCAACTTCCGGTGGTTCAGGCCGGTCGTGGTCGGCTCGTGCTCTTCGTGCGGTGCTGCTGGTGCGTGCGCCAAAGGTGTCAGCCTCCCCTTAGTGCCCCGAGCCTTCGTCCGGCTCGTTGACAGGCTCGAACGACCAGGCATACACGGCGAACATAGCGATCAGGCCGCCCACAGCGGCCACGGCGAAGTGGAATACCAGACCGTAACCCCCTATCAGTAGACCAATGGAGGCGATCAGCGGCCAGTAAGAGGGCTGCGGCAGGTGTATATCGTGTCCTTCGTCGTAGCCGGAACCGCCGCCAACCGGAACCCCTCGCCTCACCGGGGCCCGCTTCTGCGCCCACCATTCGTCCCTGCTGTACACGGTGGGGATCGTCTCGAAGTTGTACTCCGGCGGCGGTGACGGTATGGACCACTCCAGCGTGCGCGCGTCCCAGGGGTCGTTCCCGGCCGGCTCGCCGCTCCTCCAGCCCTTCACGATGTTGTACACGAACAGCAGCATCGAAACGGCCAGCATCGCCGCGCCGATGGACGATACCCCGTTCCAGAACGACCAACCCATCTCGTCGCCGTAGGTGTAGATGCGGCGGGGCATTCCGTCCATGCCCACGAAGTGCATGGGGAAGAAGGTTATGTTCGCCGCGATGAACATCAGCCAGAACGTGACCTTGCCCATCGCCTCATTGTACATGCGCCCGGTGAACTTGGGGAACCAGTAGTAGATGCCGCCCACCAGCGCGAAGATGGCGCCCGTAAACAGCACGTAGTGGAGGTGGGCCACGATGAAGTAGGTGTCCTGCTGCTGCGCGTCCGACGACGACATCGAGTGCATAATGCCGCTGATGCCGCCGATGGTGAACAGCACAATGAAACCGATGGCGAACAGCATGGGCGTGCGGAACTCCATCGAACCCTTCCACATCGTGCCGATCCAGTTAAATATCTTGATGCCGGTGGGCACGGCTATCGCCATGGTCGTTATGGTAAACACCGAAGTGGCGACCGGGCCAAGCCCCACCGTGAACATGTGATGGCTCCAGACCATCCAGCCCATGAACGCGATGATCACGCCCGCCAGCACCACCGTCGAGTAGCCGAAGAGTGGCTTCTTGGAGAAGGTGGGGAGGATCTCCGACACTATGCCCATCGCGGGCAGAATCAGAATGTACACCTCGGGGTGTCCGAACACCCAGAACAGGTGCTGCCACAGCACGGGGTTCGCGCCGTTGGCCACCACAAAGAAGTTGGTCCCGAATGCGCGGTCGAACATAAGCTCGATGAGCGCGACGGTAATCACCGGGAAGGCCAACACCAGCAGTATGGCCGTCACCAGCGTCATCCAGGTGAAAAGCGGCATACGCATCAGAGACATGCCGGGGGCGCGCATGTTGATTATGGTCACGATGAAGTTGAAGGCCGCCGCCAGCGACGCGATCCCCAGCACCTGCAGGCTGACAATCCAGAGGTCGATGCCGTTGCCCGGGTTGGCCTCCAGGCCGGTGAGCGGCGCGTAGCCGAACCAGCCGGCGTTGGTCGCGCCGCCCATGAACCAGCTGAACTTGAGGATGATGGCGCCCGACAGGAACGTCCAGTAGCTGAAGGCGTTCAGCCGCGGAAAGGCGACGTCACGCGCGCCAATCTGCAATGGGATTACGAAGTTGAAGAAGGCGGCACCCATCGGCATGATCGCAAGGAAGATCATCGTGGTGCCGTGCATGGTGAAGAGCTGGTTGAACACCTCGGCGCTCACGATGTCCTGGTCGGCGGCCGAAAGCTGGAGCCGCATGATCATCGCCTCTATGCCGCCGGTGAGGAACAGCACGACTGCGGTGACACCGTACAGTATGCCAATTCTCTTGTGGTCGATGGTCGTGAGCCATGACCACACGCCCGTAGGGTGGGTGGGCCTCGGTATGCTAAGCGGTATCGTTGTCATTTAGAGCCTCCGATTGGCCTTGCGGCCGACCCTTCGGCGTACCTACTTGAGCGTCAGCAGGTAAGCGACCAGCGCGTCGATCTGGTTGTCGGTAAGCGGTGGAATGGTGCCGTTGTAGACCTCGGCATCGCGGTACATGATGTTGCCAGGCTTCACGTCGTCGGGATTCGAGAGCCATTCGCGCAGGTTCTGTTGGAGCAGCGCGCCGCTGACCGCGTCCGAGTCGTCCTCTGTGTTGTCGAGCAGCCCGGCCGCGAGGTGCCTGCGGCTCGCCACGTGCGTGAGGTCCGGGCCTATGATCCCCCTCGCCAGGCGCGTGCCACGCACCGCGTGGCACCGGAAGCAGTAGGAGTCCTGGCTCATGAACAGCTCTTCGCCCTCCTTGGCGAGCGGGTCCACAGGACTCGACGCCTCCGCGAGCTGCTCCTCCACCCAGGCATTGAAGTCCTCCCACGACTCCGCCACCACCTTGAAGCGCATGTTGGCGTGCGAGACGCCGCAGAACTCGGCGCACTGAGCATAGTACTCGCCCTCTCGCTCCGCCTTGAGCCACAAGGTGTTGTCGTTGTTCGGAATCATGTCAACCTTGCCCGCCAGCTTGGGAACCCAGAAGCTGTGGATCACGTCCTTCGAGCGCAGGTCGACGTTGATCACCTCGTCTACGGGTATGTGCATCTCGTTTGCGGTCACTACGTCGTAGCCCGGGTAGTTGAACTCGAACCACCACTGGTGGCCGGTGGCCTCGACCACGAATCCGCCCTTCTCCGGGGGCTCGGGCGATATGGTGGTGCTGTACAGCACCATGAGCGTGGGGATGGCCGCGACGACCAGGATGACTGCCGGGATCACCGTCCAGGTAATTTCCAGCGCGTCGTTGCCGTGTATCTGTTCGGGGTCGCCGTCGTTTGGGCGGCGGCGGTAGCGGAACACCGTGTAGAGGATGATGCCCTGTACGATGACGAAGACCACCGCGCCCAGCCCGAAGATGATCCAGAACACAGCCGCCTGGCCGCGGGCCACAGGGCCAAGCGTGTCGAAAGTCGATTGCGGATGCGACGGCGTGCAGGCCGCCGCCAGGGCCAAGAGTGTGCCCAGCAAGAGAATACCGAGAAGGCCGCCTGCGCGGTGGCGCGTCTTCTGCATTTTCACCAATCAACCTCGCACTGTACGGTTGCGCGGCGCTTGCGGAGTCGTCGTCGCGCCGGCCCCAAAAATCTATCAAAGCCGCTATGAGTCGTCAAGGTTTAGGCCACTGTCTAGACCGCCGCCAAAACAGTCGCGTCCACCATCATCGCCGCGAACAGCAGCGCCAGGTACGCCAGCGAGTACAGGTAAAGCGGCTTGGCGCCCTCGATGTCCGGCCTTTTCCACAGCCGGTAGGCGTAGTAGATGAACCCGAACCCCAGGGCCGCGCTCGACAGCAAGTAGAACCATCCGAGCTCGCCCGTCACGAAGAACATGGACGTGAGTGCGGCGACCAACAGAGTGTACAAGAGTATCGTCCGCTTCGTCTGGTCGACCCCCGCCACCACCGGCAGCATGGGCACCCCGGCGTCGGCGTAGTCGTCCTTGAGCAGCAGCGCCAGCGCCCAGAAGTGGGGAGGCGTCCAGAAGAAGACGATGGCGAACAGGTACAGGGCGGGCAGGCCCAGGTAGCCGGTGACCGCGGCCCATCCCACCATGGGCGGAATCGCCCCCGCCGCGCCGCCAATGACGATGTTCTGCGGCGTCGAGCGCTTGAGCGCCTTGGTGTAGATGAACACGTAGAACAGCGTGGCGCTCAGCGTGAGCAGCGCGCAGAGCAGGTTGGCGCCGCCCCACATGATAGCGAACGCCACCACGTTCAGCGCAATTCCGAACGCCAGTGCGCTTGCGGGCCGCACGGCCCCCCGCGCCACCGGCCGAGCCCTGGTGCGCCGCATGATCGAGTCTATGTCCCTGTCCGCGTAGTGGTTCAGGGCGTTCGCGCCTCCGGCTGCCAGCGTGCCGCCGACCAGCACCACCAGCACCAGCTGCCAGTCCGGCAGTCCGTGCGCGCCCAGGAACATGCCTCCCAGGGCAGTCAGCAGCAGCAGGGAGATGATGCGCGGCTTGGTGAGGGCCACGTAGTCCTTGATTACACTGCTCGAGGCGGTCATCTGCGCCATCATCCCGCCCACTGCCTTGCCGGGGCCGCCTCTGCCGGACCTGCGCCGCTCGGCGCATCCAGAAGCCAGCCGCCCCGGCGCGTGTACGCCAACACGCACAGGAACGTCAGCGCCACCCAGGTGAGCGTGGCCAGGCTGAGGTGCACGGCCTTCATCTCGGCGGCGAATCGCGCCCAGATGATCCAGGCCCCGGCGACGATCTGAACGGCGAATAGCGTCGCCGTGAACAGCGCGGCCCATCGCAGGCCGGGAATCTCACGGCCCCGCGCGTAAGCAGCCGCCGCCAGCGCCAGCACCATCACGCCCACCATCGCGCTGAGCATACGGTGGCCCATGTGTATCGCGTACGGCGTACCCTGGGGCATAAGCTCGCCACGGCACAGCGGCCAGGTCCCGCAGGCGGAGCCCGCGCCGTACCCGACCATGTAGGAGCCGGACAGGATGAGCAGGAACACGCCGGCGAACGTGGCCACGACGAGGACGTTTATCCCCCGGCTGTCGCCGGACCGCGCCGCGGCGGACGAGCCGCCAGTCTCGCGCCAGCCGGCGACGAGAAGCACCACGAGCGCCGTTACCAACGCCTCCGCCAGCGCCAGGTGAATCAGGCGCAGCCACCATTCGAGCTCCGTCAGCACCGTCGCGCCGCCGAGCAGGGCCGCGGCGGCGACGAGGGCAAGCCCCGCGGCGGCACTGCCGAGCATCCAGGAGTTGCGCCGGTAGTAGAGCCACACCATTCCCGCCGTGACCAGCATGACCGCGCCGAGCGACGACGCGGTGAGACGGTGGCTGTACTCGATGAGGGTGTCGGTCTGGAACGGCGGAATTATCTGCCCGTGGCACAGCGGCCAGTCCGGGCAACCCATACCCGACCCGGTCGTCCTGACCACGCCGCCGAGGGTGACCTGGGCGAAGGCGAGCGTTAGCGTAACGATCGCCGCCCAGCGAAAGATCAGGTCTGTCCTTCTGGAGGGAGTCCGCAGCTTGCCAATCAAGGCTGCCTTTCAGTGCTCGCGCTCAGGCTGGAGCGGCGTCCGGCGCCTCGGGATTGCATTCACCCTGGGCGGCCGCGAACGCCGCGACGAAGTATGTGCAACTTTTCACGAAGTGACAATAGCACAGTATGGGAAGTCCAGTCAATCCACACACCATTGGTCCCTTCCCCCTTTGACGGGGGAAGGTTAGGATGGGGGTGAAGGCACCCCGCCTCGGCTCCTACGGAGCCAGCCCATCAAGCTTCAATAGCTGTGGGCCTCGCGCCACAGGCTGAAGCCCGTAGCGGCGAGCAACAGCGGCAACGCCGTGTCCACGAACGCCCAGATGACCCAGGCCTGGTGGTTGCCTTCAAGGCTGTCCGGGCCGTTGGCGAGCAGGGAAAACCAGTTGTGCAGGAACAGGATCGAGACCGCTGCGGTGATGTAGAAGGCGAGGTTGACCTCCAGGTAGCGGCGCGTGACGCCCGCCTCCGGGTCGCGCGCACCCTCCTCCATTTTCCGCGAGAGGTTGAAGATAAAGGCCGCCGCCAGCCCGATGACCATCGGCACGTCCAGAACAGACCAGACTTGCACCACGTCGACCGAATCGTCGAGAAGCTGGTTGATTATGAAGAACACCGCCACAGCCAGGGCGATTGCAATCAGGTAGACCGCTCCCACTCTCCTCAGTATTGCCATAGCGACTGCTCCTCTCGCTGGTCACACCGTGCGCCGGTTGGCCCCAGCATATCACAGGAACGGTGCAGGTCTAGGGGTCAGGGCGCACTCCCATTCCTACGGCAAGCTCAGGGGGCTCAACCCTTCCCCCATCGATGGGGATGGGATCTTTGGAAGGGCCGTATGGCGGCCAAGGGCGGCGAATTCACCGAATTCTGTGTCATTTTGGGACATTCTGTGCCATTTCCTAGCTGAGGGTGCTGGCTGATTGCGACGGCTTGAGACGTTAGCGAGACGGAATTAGGCAGGAAAGCTACAAAATGTGGCAGCAATGAGACAGCTATTCGGGAGGTCCCAATCGCCGCATCTTCACCCCCATGCAGACCTTCCCCCATCGAGGGGGAAGGGACTTTGTGTCACGCCCATCCCCGTATCGAGTACGTGGCAGGCTCTAACCTTCGCCTATCAAGGGGGGGAAGGGACTCTTGGGTCGAGGGGTCAGTCCGACGTGGAGGGGAGAATAGCACGAATGTGCGTAGAATTCAAGAGCGTAGACAGGAACGAGATCGGGCCAATTCAACAGGCGATGCGGGATGGGCCGGCTTTCATCTGTGAATTGCGGTAGATGGTCGTGCGGAAGTGTGGACGAATTGAACACGAACGAGACGCTTCGCCCGGCTGTCGCTCCGCTTGATCCCACCTCCGCAACCGCTGTTTGCTGAATTGGGACAGGTTCGAGCCGCCCGGTTTTCTTGACGCGCCCACTCTCGCACCACTAAAATTGCTTGGTGGCGTTTGCCGCGCGGCGCCGGCACTTGACCGGCCGCACCACACCAGAACGGCCCGCTAGCTCAATTTGGCAGAGCAACTGACTCTTAATCAGTAGGTTCTCGGTTCGAGTCCGAGGCGGGTCACTTCCTCCCCCTGTCGACAGAAGCCGGACCTCTTCGGCCTTCTATTACGGCAAATGACCGTTCCGTATCATAGGAGTGTTGTTGTGCAATATCCCTTCTGTGACCCTCGGGTAGAATGCCAACCGGTTGTTGGGCGGAACGAGCACTGCATCGCGATAGACATGCGGCACGAGATACTCGTCGGCTCCCGCATAATCGTGCCCCGTGAACACCGCATCTCTCCGTTTCACCTAACAGATGAAGAAGTCACGGCAACCTTTGAACTGCTCCGAACGGCCAAGGCCGAAATCGATTCCTCACTATCCCCAGAAGGTTACAATCTAGGTTGGAACTGCGGGCCGGTTGCAGGACAGGAAGTGGAGCACGTTCACCTTCATGTAATTCCCCGATTTCGGGACGAGCCACTGGCGGGCAATGGAATCCGATACTGGCTCAAGCAGGAGAACAATCGCCGAACGAGTGTCTAGAAACGAGAAGGGCTTCAGGGTAGCCTACACTCTCTGCTCCATGCTGACCGTACTGGGCGATCTTCGAGTACCCCTGGCAACCGTCTCGAACGGCTGACCGGAGATCGAAGGTGGCAACACAGCATTCGCCTCAATGAAAGATATCGTATCTGCTTCATGTGGACCGATGCAGGCCCCGCCGAAGTCGAGATAGTTGACTACCATTGAAGAGGAAACCGAGTATGGTACGCATCCCTACCGACCGAGAGCCGACGCATCCAGGCGAGATGCTGCTGCAAGAGTTTCTCCAGCCCCTTGGGATGACCCAGCGCGATCTGTCAAACGCGATTCAGGTGCCCTACCAGCGGGTCAACGGAGTCGTCCGAGGGAAACGCGGTGTCACACCCAGCACCGCCTTGCGACTGTCCAGGTTCTTCGGCACTTCTCCGGATTTCTGGCTGAGCCTGCAACTACGTTGGGACCTCTATCACGCCGAGCGTATCGAGGCGGAACAGATTGAGAGCATCCAGCCTCATGACCCGGTCAACACGCTTCAGGACTTGCCAGCCCGGTAATGACGATGCCGGCCGATACAGGCTAAGGGCGGCTGAAAGTGTCCTGATAGGGCTCACAGAACCATGCGCAATTCAAAGGATGTGGCTGGGCAGTCTGTAGGCACTAATAGTGTAAGTCATAGCTGGTGGGACCTTCCGCCCCTGTGTGTGGCCCTTCTTCTCTATATCACGCTCCCGCAGAATGGTAGAATGGTAGAATGGTGGAAGTAGAAGTACACTTGCAAAGGGGGATCTATGAGAGACGCAGAGACCCCGGCGTCCGCACAGCGAGTCAGGCCCACGATGCCGCCGAGCCGCCCGAAAGAAGAGACGGCCCGTCTGGGCGACGAGATATACGAGCGGGACATCCGTCCGCAGGTCGAGGCGAACCACATTGGAGAGGTCGTCGCCATCGATGTGGAGAGCGGAAGCTGGGCTATCGGCGAGGACGAGATTGCCGCCACGGACCGCCTGCAGACCCAGCGCCCCGACGCTTATGACGTTTGGTGCCTGCGAGTTGGTTATCGGGCACTATACAGCTTTGGGGGCGGGTCCTTACGGAGGGCCGAGTGATCAAGGGGGTGGTAAACGACGCCTATGAAGCCGTCGTTCGCCTTACGGTGCGAGGCCCTTCGGGCCAGTCGCAGGAAATCGAAGCGGTGATCGACACTGGCTACAACGGCTTCCTCACCTTGCCCCCGGCCTTGGTGACGGAGTTAGGCTTGGTCTATCGTGACCGAAGCTGCGCTACTCTGGCCGACGGTAGCGAAGCTTTTTTCGATATGTATGATGTTGCTGTTCTCTGGGACAGCCGTCTGCGAAGTACCAGGGCCAGCTCCGCTGACGCAACCCCTCTCATAGGTATGCGTCTGCTGGATAGGTATGACCTGAGCATCCAGGTTCGGATCGGCGGGCGTGTCGTCATCCAGTCCTTCACCTCCGTGTGAACCGTATCGCGGACACTACTCAAAGGCTCAACGGGGTCTTCCGCAAGATGAAGAACGCCAGCGGTCCTTAGAAGTCCGGCACACAAATCCTGCAACAGGACCTGCGGAGCGACAAACTCATAACCGCCAGGCCGGTGACGGCCATTGAAGATAAAGCAGACCGCCTCGTCCTGTACACGCACCCGTGGCACTCCTCTTTGATAGGCGTAACCGATTTCCAGATCAGGCCAGCCTTCCTCGGGAAAGTCGTCGGTCGCGAAGTCGGCAAGAATGTCTATTGTGGGCAATGCGTTGAATATCGCATTCTGCAAAATAGTGGTAAGAGCTACGTCTTCCTGCGCTAGGAATCAGCGTAGCCCTTGATCCTCCGGCTGTTCCATTACGACATGGACTTTGCGTTTGTAAGCAGAACGGTGGCTCAAGAACTCTAGCTCGTTTAGCCCGTAGCCTACCCGGAGTGACGTTTGATAGTGGAGGTATGAAATCCAATTGCAATTGCCCTGACCGAACAAGCAAGTGGATCCCTGAAGGGAAAGAAGTTTGTTGGCCTCGGTATACAATCAGATGGAAGAGTGGAGCCCGCGCATCTTCGAATAGGTGCAGACACCGTTAGCAATCCAGGCCCACAACAGTTTCAGAACATTCACGGGAGGTTGTAAAAATGCCGGCCCTCAAGACTTACGATCTGTTCATAAGCCACGCTTGGACCTACGATGATGACTACTATGGGCTGGTCCAATTCTTGGATAACGCGAATTTGTTCAAGTACAGGAATTATAGTGTTCCTCAGCACGACCCACTAGATGCAAACAATGCCTCTCGACTCATGGCGGCACTAGACCGACAGGTCAGGCCCGTCAATGTAGTGCTTATCATTTCGGGAATGTATGTGAACTACAGGGATTGGATTCAATACGAGATCGAATTGGCCCAGGGGTACGGCAAGCCGATAGTCGGGATTAGACCATGGGGCTCGCAGCGTGTTCCAGTCGCAGTTCAGTCGGCCGCCACGGAAATGGTTGGCTGGAACACAAACTCAATAGTCGGCGCGATTAGGAGGAACGCCATTTGAAGCCCAATGACTATGGAGGGGACTACGCGGACCATCTGTTAGAGCAATACAAGCTGTACGTCGAGATGGCTGATCGCATAAGTCAGCGCAGAGACCAATCGAACCGGTTCTATGCGAGTTTGCTGGCGGGCATGATTGCCATTATGGTTGTGCTAACCAGGCTTGATGTTGCTGATGACGTTTGGGCTGTCGTGTTCTTGGTGGGTGGATTGTTCGGCGCATTCCTTTCTGTTGTTTGGATTGTGAATATTCGCTCGTATCATACACTGAACACGGCGAAGTACAGAATAATCAACGAGTTGGAAGAAAGCCTGCCAGTTCAGGGATTTGCCAAGGAATGGGACCTGCTCACCTCCCCGGCCGACTCACCCAAGTACTTTCAACTCACCAGGGTTGAGCAGTTAGTGCCGGTGATAATGTGCCTACTCTTCCTGGGACTTGTGGCTTATTCGATCCTGCGGTTGTTACATGATGGCTGACCCTTGCATGATGACATAGGAGGCGTTGTTGAATACCAAGAGCGTGTTCATTAGCTTCGACTACGATAACGATCAAGATATTCGAGGGAATCTGGTTGGCCAAGCGAAGAATCCCGAGTCACCATTCAGCATTACCGACTGGTCGGTTAGGGAGCCGATAACCGAGAACTGGAGGACGAGGGTTCGAGATCTCATTCGCAGGACTGACCTCACGATTGTAATTTGCGGTGAGCATACGCATGAGGCGGCGGGTGTCGCGGCCGAAGTCACCATCGCGCGAGAAGAAGGCAAGCCGTATTTCCTGTTGAAGGAACGCAGACAAAAAATCTGCAAAAGACCTAGAACGGCGCGCCGCAGCGACAGACTTCATACATGGACCTGGGGGAATCTGAAGAAGCTTATTGGCGGAATGCAGTCGCCATGAGCAGAGTATGAGCGTGAATTGTCGCGCCTGCTGCTCCCTAGCCCTCTCCATTGAGAGAGAGGGCCAGAGTCCTCCCCCCCTCCCCCCGCAACCCCGCCGTCCCCGCCTCGTCCACGTCGCCGGTGCGCTCGTCCACCACCACCGCGTACACCTCACGCGCCCTATTCGCAGTGATGAATCCCTCCCGAACGTCGCGAGCCACCTTCTGAGGGTCCCGTGTACGGGGGTCGCCCCAGCCGCCGCCTCCGGGCGTTCGCGTGACGATGGTGCGGCCCTTGGGCACCGACGTGGTTATCTTGCACGGCAGCCGCGTGGCCTCCGTGCTCTCGCTCGGCTGTGGCCCGTCCTGGGGCGGGCGCACGGAGCATGCCGAGGGCGAGGCGTCCTGCCCCCCGAACAGCCCCCACGGGCTAATCCGCTCACGGTCCGAGCTGAGCGTGAGCGTCGCGCTCTCACCCAGCACGCGCAGGCTGCGCTGTATGCCGAGGCCGCCGCGGTGGTGGCCCGCGCCCTCGCTGTCCGGCACCAATCCGTAGGACTCGACGAGAAGCGGATAGGCGAGCTCTATAGCCTCGACAGGCGCGTTGCGGGTGTTCGTCATGTGGTTCTGCACCGCGTCCATGCCGTCAGAGTCAAACATCGCGCCCTGCCCGCCGGCGTAGGTCTCCACGAAGTTGTAGTAGATACCGTTTCGCGGGTCGATTCCGCCGATGTTGAGCAGGTTCATAGTCCCGGAGCACGCCGCGATCACCTTTTCCGGAATCACGGGCGCGAGCGCGCCGAGCAGCACGTCGGTTATGCGCTGCGTGGTTATGATGTTGGCGTTGCACACCGCCATCGGGTACCTCGCCGACAACAGGCTGCCGTCGCGCACCCTCACGTCGATGGGGCGGTATGCGCCCGCGTTGGGCGGCAGCTCCGGGTCGAGGCACGCCTTCAGCACGTAGTAGACGCACGCGGCCACGGACGGCCAGCGGCAGTTGAGCGGCCCCTGGCAGGCGTCGTCGGTCGCGGTGAAGTCGGCCACCAGCGAGTCCCTGTTGGCGCGGAGCTCCACCCTGATGGTGATGGGGGCCTCGGTGATGCCGTCGCCCTCCACCACGTCCTCGAAGGTGTACACGCCCGGCGGGATCTGCGCCAGCGCGGCCCTCATCCGCCGCTCGGAGTAGTCCAGCATCTCGCCGAGATAGCGCCGCACAACGTCCACGCCGTAGCGGGACGCCAGGCCGTTCAGCCGGCGCTCGGCCACGTTGTTGGCCGCGTACTGCGCCAGCAGGTCGCCGCGCACCTCCTTTTGCGGTCTCACGTTCTGCGAGATGATCGCCCACAGGTCACGCACCAGCTCGCCCTTGCGGAACAGCCGAACGGTCGGAATCTGAAGACCCTCTTGAAAAATCTCGGTCACGCCGAAGGGCATGGAGCCGGGGGCGAACCCGCCCATGTCCACGTGGTGGGCCTGGTTGGCGGCTATGGCGATAAGCTCGCCCTCGTGGAAGACCGGAGAGATGAGCGCGAGGTCGTTCAGGTGCCCCGGCCCGGCGGGATAGGGCGTATTTAGCGCCAGGGCGTCCCCCGGCTCAAGCTGCTCGAACGGGTACTGCTCCATCGCCGTGAGCACCGCCGAGTGCATGGTGCCCAGGTGTACGGGCGTGCCTATCTCGCTCTGCGCCACCACGACGATCTCGCCCGCGGCGGTGTAGATGGCTCCCGAGGTGTCGCGCCGGTCCTTGATGTTGGTCGAGTAACTGGCGCGGATGAGCGCGGCCACCATCTCGTCGGCTATCGAGTAGAAGCCGTTGCGCATCACCTCGAGGGTTATTGGGTCGAATGTTGGTTGTGGCATGGTGATTGGGCTAGCCTCGTGTGAGTAGCATGTTTAGTGCGGAGTCCACGGTGGCGGACTGGTTGGGCCAGACGACTGTCGTAGAGTCGAGCTGCTCGACGATGGCAGGCCCGGCCAGCGAGTCGCCGGGGGCGAGCCGAGTGCGGTCGTAGATCGGCGTGTCGGCGGCCTCGTTGTGGAAGTAGACGCGGCGGGTGCCCGTCAGCGCGCGTGAGGCGTCGCCATCCGACTTGGGCGCGCGGCGCACCAGGTCGGGCCGCGGCATCGCCGCGACCGCGGTGACTCGCACGTTGACTACCTCGACCGCGTTGTCTCGGATGGCGTAGCCGTAGCTGCGCCGGTGCGCTTCGTGGAGGCGCTCCGTAATTTCGTCCACGTCTCGCTGCGCGAACTCTCCGGCCGCCGCCGGCACCTGCAGCTCGTAGCCCTGGCCAACGTAGCGGGCGTCGACCGTGCGGGCGATCGTCACGCGGTCGGGCGTCGCGCCCTCGCGGGCCATCTGCTCCAGCGCCTGCCGTTCCATCAGCTCGAACCAGTATGTCAGCTCCCGCGGCGAAATGTCGGTGCCCGGGCGAAGCACGGTGCGGGCGAAGTCGTGGCGCAGGTCGGCGACCAGCAGGCCCAGCGCGGAGGTCACGCCGGGCGCGACGGGCACGAGCACGCGGGGGATGTCCATCTCCTCGGCGAGCTCGGAGGCGTGCAGCGGGCCGGCGCCGCCGAACGCGACCAGGCAGAACTCGCGCGGGTCGTAGCCCTTGGAGACGGAGACCACGCGGATGCCCTTCACCATGCTGGCGTTGACGACCTGCACGATACCCTCTGCGGCCTCTTCCACGCCGATGCCGAGCGGGTCCGCGATGCGCTCGCGCACGGCCCTTCGCGCCAGCGCGGCGTCCAGCGGCATCGCGCCGCCCAGCAAGCCCGACTCGCCGAGCCTGCCCAGCACCACGTTGGCGTCGGTGACCGTCGCCTGCGCGCCGCCGCTGCCGTAGCACGCCGGACCGGGCACGGCTCCGGCGCTGCTCGGCCCCACGCGCAGCGCGCCGCCCGCGTCGATCCACGCTATGCTGCCGCCGCCCGCGCCCAGCGTGTGGACGTCCACCATCGGCACCTTGATTGGCAGCCGCTCGATCTCGCTCTCCTGAGTCTGGCGCACCTCGCCCTGGTAGCATAGCGAGACGTCGAAGCTGGTGCCTCCCATGTCGATGGAGATGGCGTTGGCCTGCCCCGCCTGCCGGGCTATGGCCGCGGCGCCGATGACGCCCGCGGCGGGCCCCGACATTATCGTGTGAACGGGCCGCTCGATGGCGGTCTCCACGCCCATCGTGCCGCCGTTGGACTGCATGATGTACACTTCCGACTTCAGCCCGGCCTCGGAAATCGTGTGCTCCAGGCGACGTAGGTAACGCTCCATGACGGGCGAGACGTAGGCGTTGATGGCCGTGGTGCTCATGCGCTCGTATTCTTTGAACTCGGGCAGCACCTCGTGGGACAGCGCCACCGTGACGCCGGCCAGAGACCGCCTGAGCGCCTCGCCCAGCGCGCGCTCGTGCGCCGGATTGGCGTAGGAGTGCAGCAGGCAGACGGCTATGGCGTCCACGTCCGCAGCCGCCAGCCGCGCGACGACGCGGTCGATCTCGGCGCCGGTCAGCGGGATCAGCACATCGCCCGTGTGGACGACGCGCTCGGCGACCTCGAAGCGCAGGCGCCGGGGTGCGAGCGGCTCGGGGCGGCGTATGCGCCAGTCGTACAGGCTGGGCCGTTCCTGTCGGCCTATCTGCAGGACGTCGCGAAAGCCGGCGGTGACCACCAGCGCCGTAGTGGCGCCCTTGCGCTCGAGCAGCGTGTTGGTGGCCACGGTGGTGCCGTGGATGAAGAAGTCGACCTGTTCCGGCGCCACGCCGTAGCGGCGGGCCAGCTCGGCTATGCCCGCCGCTACGGCCACCGCCTGGTTGTCGGGCGTGGAGGGCGTCTTCGCGAACTCCAGCCGGTTGGTATCGGCGTCGTAGAGCGCGAAGTCGGTGAACGTCCCGCCGACGTCAACGCCCAGTCTGTAGCCCATAGCTCACATGCCTGTTGTGAGAGGCGAAACTGCACTGTCGGCAGCCACTGACAAATCCTTGAAGTCAATTGGAGAGTGACCACGTTCCAATGCCAATCGGTAATCGGCTTCGAGTCTCAGCCAAATGTGTGCGGGAATTTCCAAGGCCTTCTCCAGGTCCAGCGCCGTTCTCGGAGTAATTGCCTTCTTCCCCAGAGCAATGGCGTTGACCGCGCTTGCGGGCCGCTCCATGACCGCGGCCAACTGTCGCTGGCTCATGCCTCTGGCCGCCAACTCGTCTCTAAGTGTCAGGCCTGGAGGTATCGCCACGTTGGATTCTAGTCTCGACTCAATCGCCATAGTGCGCGCTCACTGTCAGCCTTCCCTTTGGGGCCTTTAGGTAGGGGCGGGTTTCAAACCCGCCCGCCGTGGTGCTACGAGTTCGGGCCCCTGCCCATCGCGTACGGCTGCCAGCGCTTGAGGTCGGTCTTCTCCAGCACTGAGGGGTTGACGCAGGTCCTGGGCCAGCGCCCGGTGAGCGCGAGCATGATCTCCTGGCCGACGCGCCGTCTGGTCTCCGGCCCCATGCGGGCGGAGGCCGACGCGACGTGCGGCGTGAGGGTCACGTTGTCCATGTGCAGCAGCGGGTTTTCGGGATCGGGTGGCTCGTCCTCGAGCACGTCCAGGCCGGCGCCGGCAATCCAACCTTCCTGCAGAGCCTTGATAAGCGCCTGCTCGTCCACCGTGGGGCCGCGCCCGTTGTTGATGAACAGGGCCGTGGGCTTCATCTGGCGGAAGTGCTCCTCGGTGAGCATGTGGTGCACCTCCGGCGTGGCCGGCGCGTGCATCGACACGATGTCGGAGCGCTGGAGAAGCTCGCTGAGGCCTACCGGCTCCACGCCCTGGTCGGTGATGATGATCTCGCCGATGTACGGGTCGTAGGCCAGCATTCGCACGCCGAACGCCCGGGCACGCACCGCCGTCGCCCGCGCCACGTGGCCGAACGACACGAACCCCAGCGTCTGGCCCATCAGGCGCGGGAACTGCGAGAGTAGCGGACGGCCCTCGTTCCAGCGGCTTTCCCTGACCATGCGGTCCATCGTGGTAAGCCGGCGGAAGGTGGCGAGCAGAAGCATCATCGTGTGGTCGGCGACCTCTTCTATGAAGACGTCCGGCACGTGCGTCACCGGGATGTTCCGCTCGGTCGCGGTCACCACGTCCACGCTGTCCGCACCCACGCTGCCCAGGGCGATTATCTTGCAGTTCTCCAGGCCGTTGATGATGTTGGACGTTATGCGCCGTCCCCTGGCAATGATGGCGTCCGCGTTCCTGGCCGCCGCTATGAACTCTTCCTCGGTCTCGGCGTCGGACTCGACGATCTCCGCGTCGATCGCCGACAGGGCCTCCATCTCGAGCTCGTAGGAGCCGCCCGCCATGTCGAACGTCACTCCGGGTGGCCTCTGGGTAACCACTTTGAACTTTGCCAACTGCCTGCCCTCCTCTCGAGTCGTGGGGTCTCGCTCGCGCCCGTGGGACGGTTCGCCGCCCCCCTGGGGTCGGGCATAGGATACGCCGGGTCTGTTGCAGTGTCCAGACTGGGGGAGTGCCCGGCCCACGCGGGGAATGGCGATGGACGTTGCAGACTGGGGGCGAGGCGGCTTTGCTGTGGTAAAATGCCAGTCGCCGAAAGGCGTCCGGGCGTCCGGCGGCGAGTGGCGGCGCGGCACCCGAGACGGACACTTTCCGGGGGGGGGGGGGCACGCAGATGACCATTGGGAACTGTTACGAAATCGAGCACGTCTCCCGGTACGTTTACACGCAGCCGGTGCGGCAGTGCTCCATGTCGCTTTGCCTCAAGCCCAGCGAGCGAATGGGCCAGCGCCTGCTGAGCTTTTCGGTTCGCACGGACCCCGTCGCCGCTCTCAGCGAGGAGACCGACGCTTTCGGCAACACCAAGCACCTCATGCAC
Source organism: Dehalococcoidia bacterium (assembly GCA_965262385.1). Classification (GTDB taxonomy): domain Bacteria; phylum Chloroflexota; class Dehalococcoidia; order Lucifugimonadales; family CATOSD01; genus CATOSD01. The sequence continues at coordinate 2,878,291 of CBDHFB010000016.1, forward strand.
GTCCACAGCGAGCACGACTCCCTGGTCATCGCCGCGCGCTCCGTGGTGGAGACCGCCGCCCCCTCGCCGCTGCCCGACGCGTTGGGGGCCGACGCCTGGGAGGCGATAGCCCGCTGGAAGGACTCGCTGGAGCACTGGGACCTTACCCGTCCCAGCGAGTACGTCCGGCCGTCGCCGAGCCTCGACGAGTACGTTCGAGGGCGCGGCATCGCGCCGGGCGCGGACCCGCTGTCGTCGCTGCTGCAACTGAACGAAACAATATACGACAGCTTCGAGTACGTGCCGGGCAGCACCTCGGCGATCTCCCCCATCGAGCACATCCTGGAGACTGGCCGCGGGGTGTGCCAGGACTACGCCCACGTGATGATCGCCATCGCCCGCTCGTGGGGTGTGCCGACGCGGTACGTGTCCGGTTTCATGGCGGCTTCCGACGATTGCGGCGGAATCGTGAAGCACGGCGCCACGCACGCCTGGGTCGAGTGCCTGCTGCCTGGAATCGGCTGGACCGGATTCGACCCCACGAACCGCGAGCTCGCAGGCGCGTACCACGTGCGCGTGGCCGTGGGCCGGGACTATCGTGACGTTTCGCCTACGCGCGGCGTGTTCGTGGGCGGCGGGCGGAGCCTGCTACAGGTGGACGTGTCGATGCGCGAGGTGGGGGCGCAGCCCTCCCAATGTTGATGGGAGAGGGGACTTCGGCCCGCGCGGCTAGATGAACGGCGACGGCGCGCGCGCCACCACCTCGGGGCCGTCGTTGGCGTAGGAATTGACCAGCGTGGAGACTTCGTAGGCCTCCAGGTCGCAGTCCCCGTAGGGGACCAGCAGGCCGTGGAGGGCGTCCGGGTCGGCGCCTTCGTCCAGCCATTCGGCGTGGGCGTTGCCGGGAAGTATCACGGGCATACGGTGGTGAATGGGCCGGACGTGCTCGTTGGCCGCGGTGGTGATGACCGTGAACGACCATAGCAGGTTGTCGTCGGGGCCGCGCCACGTCTCCCACAGGCCGGCGAACGCGAACGGCTCGCCTGAGCGCATGACGATTCTCATGGGGCGCTTGGCGCGGCCGGCGCGCGTCCACTCGTAGTAGCCGTCGGCGAGCACGAGGCATCGCCGCCGCCTGAACGCCGTGCGGAAGCTGGGCTTTTCCGCCACCGTCTCGGCGCGGGCGTTGATCATACGGCTGCCGATCGAGATGTCCTTCGCCCAGGACGGCACCAGCCCCCAGCGCATATGCGTCGCCCGGCGCGCGCCATCATCGTCGACCAGCGTGAGCGCCCGCTGGGTGGGGGCGATGTTGTAGCGGGGCGGGGCGTCAAGCTCGTCTGCGACGAAGCCGAAATAGGCTTGTAGCTCCCGAATGTCGGCTATCAGGCTGTATCTGCCGCACATGGGTCGTCCTCTCGGAGGGTCAGGGTGAGAGGGTGAAACTGTCCCGGCTAGGCGCCGACGCGCTTGCGGCGGTTGCGGAGGTAGTCGACCATGACGAACTTGCCCAGGTTGCGGGAGTCGGTGTAGAATGCGCGCCCCTTGTTGATGCGGGTCAGCTGGTCGATGAACGCCAGCAGGTCGGGTTGCCGCTCCAGCATGAAGGTGTTTATGGTTATGCCTTCCTGCGTGCAGCGCTTGACCTCTTTCAGCGTCTCGTCGATCGTCGTCCAGGAGGGTGGATAGCTGAAGTAGGCCCTGCTTCCCTCCATGTGCACCGTCGGCTCGCCGTCCGTGATCATCAGCACCTGCTTGGTGGCGACCTTTCTGCGAGACAGTAGCTGCCGCGTCAGCATTAGGCCGTGCTGCATGTTGGTGCCGGACACCCAGGTGTTCCAGCTAACCTCGGGAAGGTCTTCGCCCTTCAATTCCATGCCGTAGTCGGAGAAGCCGACGACGTAGAACTGGTCCCTGGGGAACTGGCTATGGATAAGCCAGTAGAGGGCGAGGGCGACCTTCTTGGCGGCGGTGAAGCTGCCGAACATGCCCATCGAGCGGCTCTGGTCGAGCATGAGCACGGTGGCGACCTGGCTGAGGTGCTCGGTGCGGTGGATCTCCAGGTCTTCGGGGCGGAGCCGGATCGGGACGCTGGGCCCCTCACGCAGCACCGAGTTGAAGAGCGTGCGGTGCAGGTCCACGTCGAACGGGTCACCGAACTCGTACTGCTTCGTCTCGCCGGTGTGCTCGCCGCCCTCTCCACGGAAGTACACCTCGTGGCGGCCGGCGCGATCCTTCTTCAGCTCGGAAAAGACCTCCTTCAGCGCCTGCTGGGCGAGTTTGCGAACGGCCTTCGGCGTCAGCTCCAGCCGGTTACCCTCCTGTTTCAGGTAGCCGGCCTCCTGCAGGCGTCTCAACACGTCCTGCATCTGCTCAAGCTGGCGCCGCGCCTCCTCGTCTATAAGCTCCTCAACCCTGCCGGGGTCAAGGTCCTCCAGGTTGCCGCTGCGCATCACTTGGTCAAGCTGGCGCTCCAGGTCGTCCATGTCGTGCAGGTTCTTCATCAGCTCCATGGCCTGGTCGAGCGTCAGCGACTCTTCCCCCATGAACGGGTATTCGCGGGCCATGTCGTCGAACGGGAACAGGTCGTACATCTCGCCCGCGAGCTCGGCCAGCTCCTCCATCAGCTCGGGGTCCATCGCCGACGCCAGCAGAGCTTCGAGCTCGTCGCGCATGTCGGCGCTCATGCTGTCCATCATCGACTGCATGGCCGCCATCTGCCGCTGAAGCTGCTCGATAAGCTCGTCCAGGCTTTCAGGCCGGTCGGGGTCGAAGTGGTGGCCGTACTGTTCCATGAAGCCTTCGAAGTCCGGGTCTTCGCCCATCGCGCGGTCTCGCAGCATCTGGTTGAGCGCCGAGACCATGTTCCTGAGCTCGTCCATCTGCTCGGGCGTCATGTTCTGAATCTGCTGGCGCATACTCTGGAAGAAGTTGCGCATCATCTGCTGTTTGAGGATGTCCAGCAGCTCGTTGAACTTCTCGCGGGCCTCCGGATCCATGAAGTCGTACTGTTGCAGCTCCCGGATGGCCCCGCTGGAGCTTTCGGGCAGGGAGTCGAGCTTTTCGCGACTGTTCTCGGCGCGCTCTTCGAGCAGCTTCATGGGCGCCCGCAGGTGCTCTGCGTCGTCGCCCACTGCCTCCAACCGCTCCCGGGCCTCGGACAGGCGCTTGTCGATGCCGGAGCGTTCGGTCTCTAGTACGTCCTGCAGGCGCTCCTTGAGGTCATCCATCAGAGAGTCCACGTTATAGCGCTCGAGCTGCGTCTGGCGCTGCTTGCGCAGCCTCTCCATCATTTCACGCAGCCCCTCGACGCGCTCGCCCTGCTCGTCGCTCATGCCGCGCTGGAACAGGTTGCGCAGCGCGCGGTTGACGTCGCCGTGCGTAAGGATGTCGTCCGACAGGGCCTGCAGGAAGTCGTCCTCGTCCATGTCGGACCAGTCCTGGGAGCCGTCCCAGCGTGAGTAGGTGTAGGTTGTCATTGCGACCTCGGCAGGCGGGCGGCTTGGGCGGGCGGACGGCTCAGTATGTGAGCGCTCCGCCGTTTACGTGAATGGTCTGGCCGGTTATGAAATTGGCGTCGTCGGACGCCAGGAACGCGCAGGTCTTGGCTATCTCCTCGGACAGCCCGAGCCTGCCCAGCGGTATGCCCGAGGTGCGGTGCGTGGGCGGCTGGGCGTTGGCGGGGTAGGTGTCGATTGCGCCGGGCACGACGTGGTTCACCAGGATGTTGTGCGGCGCCAGCTCCATCGCGAGGGCGCGGGTGAGGCCGAGCGCGCCCATCTTGGAAGCGGACACGTGCGCCCAGCCGGCGTGGCCCCTGAATGCGTTGAGGCCGGACACGTTGATGATGCGTCCGCCGCCGGCATCGATCATGCCGGGTATCAGCGCCTTGCTCAGGTAGAAGGGACCGTCGAGGTTTACGGCCATCACCTCGCGCCAATCCTCCACGCTCATCTCGGTTATTGGGGCGGGGCGGCGCAGACCGGCGTTGTTGACCAGCACGTCGACGCGCCCGAACTCGGCCAGCGCGGCTTCGGCCAGTCTGTCCAGGTCTTCGAGGTTGCCCACGTCGGCGACGACGGCGATGGCGCGGACACCGAGCTCCCTGGCCTCTTCCGCGACGGCCTCGGCCTCGTGGCGGTTGGAGCGGGCGTTGACCACCACGTTCGCGCCGCGCGCGGCGAACTCCAGCGCGGTGGCGCGGCCGATGTTCCTGCCGGAGCCTGTGATGAGTGCGGTCTTGCCGTTCATGTGTCTTCCCTCTTCAAACGAACCGCGCGACCTGAGTAGGGGCGTTCAGGTCGATGATTCGTCATGCAACCAACAGGGCGTCGCTCGTGGGCCCCTCTACTGGCCGGAATCAGAGACAGTTTGGGCGACTATCAAATCAGTGATGTTGAGCCACCAGATGTCTGGCTACAGCTGACGGAGTTTCTCCCCCTTCGCTCTCTTCTGACAGGGGGAAGGGATTAGCCGTCGAGAAGGGTCACGGCCCTAGTCCGATTTCAGGCGGCGCACGAGTTCCCGCAGCCGCTCCGCGCAATGCCTCGTCGCGTTGCGCCTCCGCCTGGTCTCGTCCCGCCTCCGCCTGGCCGATCCGGTCAATCAGCTCAACCCTGCTGAGAAGGCGTTGCCCGCTCACGGGGTCGAACAACAGCAACTGACCCTTCACCCAGCACAGATATAGCCCGAGCGTCGGGCTGTAGCCCCTCATTTCGCCGTCTGGAGATTCCTCGAGCGCGAACGGAGTATAGACGCCCTCCGCGAGTCTATCCCCGGCGAGGGGAGCGTCGTGGAACTTGCCGCCCGTGTGGTCGAAACGCCAGTACTCCAGCACGCCCATTTCCGCGTAGCGCCGCCGCTTGAGTGTGTAGTCGCGCCGACCTGTGCTCTTGGACGCCACTTCCAACACGAACTCGGGCGGTTTGCCCACCTCGCTTATCACGTATCCGTTCGTGGCCAATATGCGCTCAGCGTCCACGCCTAACGCGACGACACAGTCGGGCACCAGGTTCGAGAAGATGTGCTCCCTGTCCGTACACAGATAGCCCTGCCCACCGACGAAAACGCCGTCGCGCTCGTGAAACCACCCTTCCAGAATCTGCTCGACGTTGGCCAGGATTGGGAACTGCTGCATCCTGTCAATCTTGCGTGGCGGGTCATTCAGAGGTTCAGGGTCCTCGCGCCACTTCGCTCGGGCGGCTTCCAGTTGTTGGTTGGTAGTCATGTCCACTCTCACCGCTGTCACGGGGTCAGGCTTGCGGCTGGAATCATTCGGACGGCCGTAGTCGCCCTGCTAGTCGGAGGCGAGCGCCGGCTCCTGGCTGCGAATCACCTCGGCGTCCTGCAGCTCGCGCACCTGGTCGTCGGAGTAGCCGAGGACGTCCTTGAGGATCTCCTCGTTGTGCTGGCCCGGGGTCGGGGCGGAGCCGACGACCATGGGCGTGCGGCTGAACTTGATCATCTTGCCCGTGACCCACATGGTACCCGCGACGGGGTCGGGCACTTCCATCATGATCTCGCGCTCGCGCAGGTGCGGCTCGTTGGCCGCCTGCTCCACGCTGTTGACCGGCGCGCAGGGTATGGAGAAGCCGGACAGGTAGTCGACGGCCTCTTTGGTGGTGCGTGTGGAGAACCACTCGGTCAGCTCGCTCTCGAGGTCGGCGGTGTTCTTGCCGCGGTCGGCGCGCGTGGTAAACCGGGGGTCTTCGAGCCAGTCGGGCTTGTCCAGCGCCTCGCACATGCGGCCCCACATGTGGTCGTTGTTGGCGGCTATTATCAGCCAGCCGTCGGTGGTCTGGTACATTCCGCCGAGTCCGTCGCCGTTGCCCCTGCGCTCGGACACGATGCCGTCGCCGAGGTAGGCGGAGATGGGTATTTCGTTGGTGGTGAAGCCGGTGTCGGCGAGGCAGACGTCTATCGCCTGGCCCTCGCCCGAAATCTCGCGTTCCCTCAGTGCGGCGAGCGCCCCTATGGTGGCGTGCAGCGCCGTTATCCTGTCGATGAGCGGGAAGGCGGTGAGAATCGGCGGGTCGTCGGGGAAGCCGGTCAGCGAGGCCATGCCCCCCATCGCCTGCCCGATCGGGTCGAAGCCCACCCTGTCCCGCAGCGACCCGTACTGGCCGTAAGCCGAGACGTTGATCATGATGATCCTGGGGTTCAGCTTCTTGAGCACGTCGTAGCCCAGCCCCATGATGTCGATGGTGCCCGGCCGGAAGTTCTGGAGAAGCACGTCCGAGACCTTTACCAGGTCGCGGATGACCTCCTTGCCCTCTTCGGTGCGCAGGTTGATGGAGAGGCTCTTCTTGCCGCTGTTGTACTGCACCCAGTAGGCGCTCTGGCCTCTGACGGTTGGGCCGTTGGCCCGGCTCTCGTCGCCCCTGATCGTCTCGACCTTGATGACCTCGGCGCCCATGCGAGCGAACATGAGCGCGCACCTGGGGCCGGCCTGGTAGCGTCCCAGGTCGAGCACGCGAATGCCTTCCAGCGGGGACTTCAGCGAATCTTTCATGGCTGCTACTTCCTTCCCTTTCTGTCCAGAAACTCCTTGAAACCTTCCTCCACCGAGGACGCGATCAGCTTCGTGTCCCGTGCGTCGACCTCGTTGTCGTGCATCAGGCGCCAGCCGGCGCCCACGTTGTCGACCATAATCTCCTTGATGCCCTGCACCATGCGTTCGTCGTTGGCCGCGATAAGCTGGGCGATTTCGACGGCCTTCGGTATCAGTTCGTCAGACGGCACCAGGTGGTTGAGCAGGCCGATTTGAAGGGCCTCCTCGGCCTCCACCACGCGGCCGGTGAACAGCAGCTCCTTGGCCTTGGGCCAGCCGACCTGCATGGGCAGGGTCCAGGTGGAGTTGACACGCCCGTAGGAGGCGGCGAGGAAGCGGAAGCGCGTGCGCTCGCATCCGACGCGGATGTCGAAGCTGGACGACATGAGCGCGCCGCCGCCGTAGCACAGGCCGTTGAGCGCGCCGATGGTTGGCTTGGTGCAGGCGGCGATGTTCCACGAGAACAGGTCGCTGCCAGGATAGGACTCGGGCTGCGTCTCCAGTTCTGAGTTGCGCGCCATCTCGTGAATGTCGGCGCCGGCGGAGAAGGCGCGCTCCCCCGTGCCGGTGAAGATCACCGCTTTCACGCCTGAGTCCGCCTCCATGTCCAGGACGGCCTCGTTCACCTCGCGGTAAAGGTCCCGGCTGAGGGCGTTGAGCACGTGGGGACGGTTGAGCCTGATTGTGCCCACTCCATCCTGCTTGTCGACGACGATGTTTTCGTATGCCACCGCGATTCTCCTGTTGGTTAGGTGGCGCCATTATATGGGCGCGCGGGGGCGGGGGCAAGTACAGGCCGCCCCGCGCCGGGGGTGTATCCCCTCTCCCTGGGGGAGAGGGTTAGGGTGAGGGCGAAACCCCGTCCTCCACCAACTCCCACCACTCGCTGGCGAGTTACTCCTCTTCTTCCAGCGTGCTGGTGTCGCCCTCGGGCAGGCCCAGCTCGCGGGCCTTGAGAAGCCGGCGCATTATCTTGCCGCTGCGCGTCTTGGGCAGCGACGGCACGAACTCTATCTCGCGCGGCGCGACCCCGGCGCTGAGCTTCTGGCGGGTGAAGCGCGTGATCTCGTTGCGTAGCTGTGTAGTCGGCTCGAACCCGTCCTTGAGAGCGACGAACGCCTTCACGATCTCCATCGCTATGGGGTCGGGCTTGCCAATGACGCCCGCCTCTGCAACCGCCGGATGCTCGATGAGCGCGCTCTCCACCTCGAACGGGCCCACAAGGTGGCCCGCGGTGTTGATCACGTCGTCGGTGCGGCCCACGAACCAGAAATAGCCGTCCTCGTCCACGCGCGCACTGTCGCCGGTGATGTACCAGCCCTTGCGGAAGCGCGAGTTGTACATCTCGGTGTTGTTCCAGTACGAGTGGAACATCGAGGGCCAGCCGGGGCGCACCACGAGGTTGCCGTCCACGCCGGGCGGCACGGGGTCGAAGTTCTCGTCCACGACGCCCACCTCCACGCCGGGTATGGGCCGGCCCATCGATCCGGGGCGAATTTCCATCTCAGGGTAGTTGGCGACCAGAATCGCGCCGGTCTCCGTCTGCCACCAATTGTCGTGGAACGGCATGCCGATGGCCTTCTCGCCCCAGACAACGGCCTCGGGGTTGAGCGGCTCGCCGACGCTACAGGAGTACCTGAGTCTGGACAGGTCGTAGCGGTTCGGCAGCTCCTCCCCCGCCTTCATCAGCATCCTTATGGCCGTCGGGGCGGTGTACCACACCGTCACCTTGTGCTTCTGGAGCATCTCGTACCATGCGCTGGCCCGGAAGCCGCCCTCGTAGATGAGCTGGGTGAGTCCGTTGGTCCAGGGCGCGAGCATCCCGTAGGACGTGCCGGTCACCCATCCGGGGTCGGCGGTGCACCAGTACACGTCGTCCTCGTGCAGGTCGAGCGCCCACTTGCCGGTGGCGTACTGCTGCACCACGGCCTGGTGCCGGTGAACCGCGCCCTTGGGCTTGCCGGTGGTGCCCGAGGTGTAGTGCATCACCGAGTAGTCGTACTGGCTCGTCTGCACGGTGTCGAAGTCGGGCGAGGCCTTGCCCATCTCCTCGTACCAGTCCAGGTCGGCCAGGTCCCGGCCCTCGGTGTCGCGGTTGTTCTTGTTGACCACGATGATGTGCTGGAGCTCGAACAGCTCGGGGATGATGCCGGTGATGCGTCGGCGCAGCTCCGGCTGGGTGACGAGCACCTTGGCCCCGCTGTCCTGCAGCCGGTCCCTGACGGGGTCGGGGCCGAACGCGGAGAAGAGCGGCCCCACAACGGCACCGGCCTTGAGTATGCCGAAGAAGGCTATGTAGGTCTCGGGAAGCCTGTCCATGAACAGGAAGACGCGGTCGCCCGTTTCGATCCCGAGGCTCTTGATGACATTGGCGAACCTGTTGGTGAGAGTCTTGAGCTGGCCGAAGGTGTAGTCTTCCCGCTCGCCGTTCTTGCCCTCCCAGATCATGGCGATTTTGTCGCGGCGCGGGCCGTTGGCGTGGCGGTCTATCGCCTCGTGGGCCTTGTTCAGATAGCCGCCGGGCAGCCAGTCGAGCTCGGAGTACATCTGTTGCCAGTCGAAGCCGGCGCGCGTTTTGGCGTACTCGAGGTTGGGCGCGACGCTCATCTCGTCGCGGCTCGGCTTGTGAATGGGGGGAAAGGACGAGGTGGTCATGGTGTGTCCTCCATTAGTTTGTAAGGCCGGTGACACTGTGCGAAAGGCGTTCCTTTGCAGAGGATTAGGATCGGCCTGAGGCCCTTCCGCATGCTCCGAGTGCTCACCACATTGACTCACGCAAGCGACTGAATGTACTCGTCGAAGCGCAACTCAATCGATTCCACAAAGGCGGATGCGGTCCTGTACAGGGAGAAAATCTCTTCACTGGTCTTTTCCAGCGAATACGACCCAAAGTCTTCATGAACCAGCCTGTTTCGCTCGTTTCCTATTTCCAGAAACGCCCTAATGGCTACATCATACTCGTTGTCAGCTCTAATGTGCTCGCTCATGAAGGACCTGAATCCCTGTCCGAACAGACCGAAGAAAGAGTTCGCGTTGCGAGCGCTCCAATTGAAATAGGTGTGATACTGCCTCTCAACAGCCTTGTTGCGGACGAATTCGACTATTACTTCAGTGTCACCGCTATGCTTGCCTGTGAGCCTGAGCACCTGTCCCTTCACTTCTTGCTCGAAATGGCTCGCTGCGGCGAGCCATAGGGCCTTGCGGAACGTCTCTTCAGCCGAATTTCTCAATGAGATTTCCGACGTCCCAAGCCTCTCTGTTATGGCCTGAAATTCACCGTACAGCCGATCTACGACTGTTTCTCTTGTTGTCATAGCGGTTTGATATGCTTGTTCGCCAGGTCAAGCCTCGCCCTCACATTCGCGGTTTGAGTGGTCGCATATGTAGAAGCCGCAATGAATGAGGTGTCCTCCTTGAGTTTCCGAATCGCCGCGGAGTTCAGTCGTCCCTTCGGCAAGCGTGTCTCCTGAAACGCCTTGGAACATGCGGCGGCAAACGTGGCCTCGACTAGTGCGATGTTCAACCTGCGGTTGTTGCCTAGGAAAATGCTCTTTGGAAGCGATTTTGAGGCAACCAGGAATGAGTCAAACAGCCTCTCAAGGTACTTGATGCCTGCTTCGTCCTGGGTTCGCAGCTTATGGGAAAACTGGTTGAGGAACTTAACCATGGAAGGGGCATAGTTGTCCGAGTCCATCAGCATCGCGAAAAGCCTAAGTAAGAGTTCCAAGTCCTTGAGGTGAAGATCCGGCTCATCCCTATTGAGGAGTTTCCTCCATCGCTCGTCAAGGTTCATCTGCATGAGAGAATCGTAGAAGGTGGAATGATACAAGCTAAGACGAATCTCTTGGGAGGTTAGATTGACGCCTCCCGAATTTAGCCGACTAAAAATCTCGTAAATTGCTGAGTCATCGCTTTGTGGACTATTCTGTTTAACAATGACGTTACGTATCGGCCTTAGGTCGAGCGAAAATTTGCGTTCGCCTAGCGTTTCGTAACTCAGGCCCGAAAGAAGGTTGGGTCGATCTGGCAATCCCGTTGGAAGAAGGAGCCTGAAGTCCCTGAACAATTCGTCATTCGCAAAAACGTTGTCAGGTATGCCTCCCTGTTCATTAAAGTAACTTCGCAGTTTTGCCCTCGCGTTTATGCGAGGGAAACGCTGCTTGATAAAGTAGTAAATCGACATCAAGCGTTGTTGCCCATCAATCACAAGGAACTTGTTGCGACCCTGTTCATATAGAAACAACTGAGGTACAGGCAAACCCAAGATGAGCGATTCTATGAGTTTTGATGCCCGTGTCATGTCCCATACGTAATGGCGCTGAAAGCTTGGAATCACAATGGCCTTAGCTTCGATGAAGTTGAAGAGGGTGGACACGTTAAAGTCATTGGGTGTCACACTCAGGTCGAAATCTACTGTGCCGTCCTCATCTTCATCAGTAACGTAGTCATCAAACCATTGGATGACTTCTGACTCAGAAGGCATTGGTAGTCTCTCCCTGGCAATGCCTGGCGGCAACGCCAATCACGCTCCCATGTGGCCCAGATCTGGGCCACATTACACATACTTCCCCAAAGCCCATCGCCCCGGCTCCCTAGCCGCGCGGCACTATCGGCAGCGTCACGTGAGAGGGGTATTCCGCGGTGTGGTACACCGTTTGCAGCGCCGAAACGAAGTCGCCGTCGGTCCCGATGGGCTCGCCCGTGTTGGTGTTGCGGTCGAAGCGCGGGAAGTTGCTGCTGGATATCTCCACACGGATCTGGTGGCCCTTCCTGAACAGGTTGCTGGTCGCCCACAGGTCGATGTTGAACTCGTAAACCTGGCCCGACTGTAGCAGGCTCGCGGACGACCTGGGGTTCCGGTAGCGTGCGCGGATAATGCCGTCGGTCAGGTTGCGCGCGTAGCCGTCGGGTGAAACGTCCACCAGCTTTCCGGTAAAGTCGGTGTCCCTGGCCGAGCTCGAGGCGTACAGCGTCACAGTCACAGGCCCCGTGACCTCCGTGTCGCGCTCCAACGGCGGCGTGGAGTACACAAGCACGTCGGGGCGCGCCTCCACCGGGCGCTGGTCGTACGCCCCGGCCGCCATGAACGCGGGGTCGCAGCACAGCTGGCCGCCGCGCGTGGGCGCGGGGTCGAGCGGGTTGTACGCGAACACGTCGGGAGGCTCGGAGTTGGGGGAGTCGAGGCTGAGCGCGCCGTCGCCGTTGAGGGTGTTGGCCCTGCCTCCGCTGCGCAGGTAGTACCTGGTGTTCGCGGCGCGGTCCAAGGGCCAGCTATTCTCGTAGCGCCAGACGTTCTCGCCCATAACGAAGATTCGCACCGGGGGCTGGTCGACAAAGCCGTTGTCCTCGCCCTTCAGCCAGTAGTCGTAGTGCGACAGTATCTGCCCCTGCAGGTCGAGCGCGAGCGCCCCCGCACGAGTGCCGAAGTTGTACTCGCCGGACACGCTCACCGGCGATCCGCCGTGGACCCAAGGGCCTATCACCAGCTTCTGGCCGCGCCGGGCGTCCTCGGTCGCACCGAGGCTGCTCATACGCGCGTAGTTGCGAATGGTGCCGCCCAGGAAGACGTCGTACCAGCCGCCGAAATTGAACGCGGGCACCTCGATGTCGGAGTGCGCCTCCTCGATCGACACCGCCTTCCAGTAGTCGTCGTACTCCGGATGGGCCATCCAGTCGTAGTAGTAGGGCGCAAGTCCGCCCTGCAGGTCCGGCACTTCCCGCATCGGCAGGTGAGCGAAGCCTGTGTTGAGGTCGTCCTTGGCCTGGATGATGCTCTCCAGCCGATCATCGGTCAGGGGGAGGCGGCGCGCCAGGTTTCCCCAGTTGGCCGCCGTAAGCGCGCCAACGGTCCAGGAGAGGTTGAAGCCAAGCTCGAAGGCGCCGCCTTGCCAGGCCCAGCCCTCCTGGTAGTTGGAGGCTGTCACGCCCGGCGCGATGCCCTTAAGGGAGGGCGGCTTGGACTTTGCCGCCAGCCACTGTGTAGCCCCGACGTAGGAGACGCCGTACATGCCCACCTTGCCTGTGCACCAAGGTTGGGAAGCGAGCCACTCCACGGAGTCGTATCCGTCGTTGCTCTCGTTGACGAAGGTGTAGAACTCGCCCCCCGAGCTATATCGCCCTCTAACGTCCTGGATGGCGACAGCGTAGCCGCGCGAGGCGGCTGAGACGGCGTCCAGCGTCCCGCTGCGGCTACTGCTCGAGCCCTTGTCGTAGGGCGTGCGCTGGAGCAGGCCGGGAAAAGTGCCCACGGCGTCGGGCCGGAAGACGTCCACGTAGGTTTTCGTGCCGTCCCTGAGCGGCAGCTCCTGGTTGGATTCGAACTTTACAGAATACGCCTCGGCCATCGTCGTGCCCTCCGTGTTGATTTTCTACGCGCCATTCGCTCGAAATGTAGCACACGCATGTTGGCGTAGCAACCTTGAGAGGCGGCCCCGGCGCGTAGTACAATACGCCTGTTGCGGGTACGCCAACGTAGCTCAGCCGGTAGAGCAGCGGTTTCGTAAACCGCAGGTCGGTGGTTCGAGTCCACTCGTTGGCTCCATCAACTCCCATCTCCTCGCCGGGCCGCTCCTCACTCCACGCCGTCACTCCGCTTGCCCGCGTCCCTCCTTCGCGGAGGCTTGGTGAAAAACAGCATCAGCACGGTGATTGCGCCAAGCACGGCGAACGTCAGGAAGGCCGCCTGGTAACTTTGGGTGCTGTCGAAGATGATGCCTGAGAATAGCACCGCGACGGCCTGTCCGCCCGATGCGAACGGCTCAGTTACGCCGCGAATGACGCCTATCGAGGAGCGGCCGAAGTAATTGGCGAACGCCACGGGCGGCACCACCAGGATGCCGCCTATCGACGACCCGAACACGCATGAGTACGCGATCGCCTCGAATGGGGTGTCGGCGTTCACTATGAGCACCACGCCTATCGTCATCAGCAGAGCGACCGCCGCGAAGACGTACCGTACCGGCGCGCGGTCTACCAGCCAACCCCAGACCAGGCTGCCCGCGCCGGTGGACATTGCGTTGACGCTGACCGCGAGGGTGGCAACGCCGGCGTCCAGGCCCTGGTCCCTGAAGAATGCGCCGATGTGGACGTTGGTGCCCGCCTGTATCATGAACGCGAAACCGCCCGCCAGCGCGAGCAGCCACAGCGCCGGCGTTCGCACCGCCTCGCCAAGGGTCCAGACCGGGTCGAGGTCCGGGTTGGTGGACGCGCCCGTGGCAGGGCCGGTGGACTTGCCATCCGGGCGCAGTCCGGCGTCCTCGGGGTTCTGCACAATCAGCATGGCGGGCACCAGCGCGATGGCGAGCACGATCGCGCCAAGGACGAGCCAGGCGTCCTGCCAGCCGCTCCGCGCAATGACGAGACCGGCGACGAGAGGGAAGGCGGTCATGCCGGCGGCGTGCGACAGGAAGAGGACGCCGGTCGCGCGCCCGCGCCGCTCGATGAACCAGCGCGATACGGCTACGGAAGAGCCTATCTTGATGGGACTGGAGAACATGGAGCGCGCTATGCCGTAGGCGATGTAAAATGCCAGGGGCGCGGTGGCCCAGGACAGGTACATGACGGACAGCCCGAGGGCGAGCACGCTGCTGACCAGGACGACGCGAATGCCGTAGCGGTCCATCAGCCAGCCTATCAGCGGCGACTGCACCGTGGCCACCAGCCCGCCGAGGCTGGCGGCGCCCGCGATGAGCGTTCGACTCCAACCCAGGTCCTGCGAGATGGGGTAGATGAATACGGACATGGTGAGGCTTGCGGCGGCGTTGGACGCGAATTGGGCCGCGCTTGCGCCGTACAGCACCACCCAGCCGTAGAAGAACGGGGTACGTCTCGCGAGGCGGGTTGCTAAGTGCAATGGAAGTATCTTAGGTCCGCGCGGGTGCGAAGGCTGCTCGGCACCGGCTCGGAGAGCGGTGTGCGGGACGCCGGGCACGCCGCGGATGTAGAGTCGCGGCGATGCTATCACCAGGCGTCCAGGCACGTCAACGCGGCGTGGTTTGCCCCCGCACATAGGGATTGGTATGGTATCGGTATCCCGGCCCGGAGCCAACGAACAGCATGGCCATAGACTACGGAAACCTCAGAATGTCCCTGAAGAATCTGGAGACACAGCACCGTAACCTGCTCAGCCTGTCATCCGACTATCCCGCCTTCGTTCACGAGGGCATGGCGGAGTCGGTAATCCAGAGATTCGAGATTTGCTACGACACGCTCTGGAAGACGCTCAGGCGATACCTGATCGAGGCTCTGGGCATCGCCGAGGCGCCCAACAGCCCGAGGCCAATCTTCCGGATTGCCGCGGAGAATCTTCTGCTGGCGTCCGGCGGCGAGCGGTGGGAGCTGTACGTGCAGACGCGCATCGACACCACGCACGACTACGATGGCAACAAGGCGGCCAACGCCATCGGCATCATGCCCGCTTTCATCGACGACGCAATCGCACTGTACGGCGAGATGACGAGAGAACGCTGGCAGTGAACGACTCGGTCGACCTGAGCCACGCCCATCTCGCCATCGTCCAGCGCATACTCGCCGAACACGCGCCCGGTTGCGAGGTGAGGGCCTACGGCTCTCGAGCGTCCTGGACCGCGAGGGACTATTCGGATCTGGACTTGGCCATCGTGGGCGACGGGCCGTTGCACCGGAGAACGCTCAGCCGGCTGAAAGAGGCGTTCGAGGAGTCGCGCCTGCCCATGCGCGTCGACGTGCTCGACTGGCACGCCACGTCCGACAGGTTCCGCACCGAGATAGAGCGCGGATACGTGGTCTTGCAACAGCGGCCGCCGCGGCCCTGCGAGAGCACGCATGGACGGTGAACGCGCCTTTCTGAAGGCCCCGCTCTCATTGCGACGGAAACCGGCCCGCGCATCGCCCAAAAGCGCCCGTGCTTAGGTTACACTCTGGCGGTAAGCCCCACTCCGCATCACACGCAGGCAGGACCATGGACAGTTCGATTGTAAAGCGACTTCTCGAAGAGCTGCTCACGCTGAAGGGAATGCTCGTCGTCGTGGACTCGGGCGGCGCGGTGGCGGAGCTGTACCCGCCGGCTGGGATGAAGCCTGACTTCGAGGACGACTGGGCGATGCT
Source organism: Dehalococcoidia bacterium (assembly GCA_965262385.1). Classification (GTDB taxonomy): domain Bacteria; phylum Chloroflexota; class Dehalococcoidia; order Lucifugimonadales; family CATOSD01; genus CATOSD01. The sequence goes on from CBDHFB010000016.1 coordinate 2,893,904, forward strand.
GGAGGCAGGGTCGTGGCACGTGCACCTGAATCTGCCGAAGATCGACGGGGTGCAGTTCGTGGAGGCCGAGGACAACTTCCACAGTTTCCCCAAGCTCTACTACGTGCGCATGTCGGACGTGGATGGCGGCACCACGATTCGCTTCTACTTTCCGAACCCGTGGCTCGACGACGAGGAGCGGCCCACGGACTTCCAACCGGAGAAGCTGAGGCTGTTCGAGGAGGCCAGGGACCGCTACGTCGGCAGCGGCGGCGTGGTGTTCGTGCGGCGCTAGGTGCGGCTGCCAGGGGCGGCTAAGGGCCGCCGATGAGCCTCATCAACTCCGACAGGTCGTCCAGCTCGTCGAGGCGCTCCAGCAGCGTGATGAGGCGGTCGCCGTCCGCGGTGCCGTGTACCATCCTAACGCAGGCCGCGGCCTTCGCCAGCCGCTCTTCTACGCTCATCGGATTGGCGATGGATCCCCGGAAGTGCTCGCACGTCTCGCTCACCTGAGAGCCGTCGCGCAGCAGCGCCGTGGCGGTCGCGCTCACAGGCTCGGACGACGGCACGACGCGCACCTTGCCGAGCGCGGCGTCCACGTCCGGGCGGAACCGCCGCTCGTCGGTGAAGGTGTCAATCCCCACCCCGCCGTCGACAAGCGCCACTGCCGCGCAGTATTCGACGCTGAACTTGCCGTCCAAGCCGCTCCTGGGCACGGAGGCGGAGTGGCCTCTGTCCCGCACGGCCAGCGTAAGCGTTTGAACCATGTCCGCGTTCAGGTCGTGGCGCCTTCGCAACTCGAGTACGGCCTCGATGGGGCGCTGCATGTGGACCTGCGCGGGAAAGCGCTTGACGTCGTAGCCCGGGTCGGTCAGCCGGAAGGTCGCGCCCAGGCCCGAGGTGAGCTCGCTCCATTCGACGCTGCCGCCGAACAGGGCGTCCGCGTACCCATTGGGCGCCTCCAGTATGTGCTCGGTGCTCTCGAAACCGGCCTGGGCGAGCAGCGCGGACTCTACGCCCATCCGGGCGGCGTTGCCCGGGTGGGTGGACTTGACCATGGTGCCGGTGTTGGCGGTGAGGCCGCCGGTCCGCGACGCGGCGATGCCGAAGGCCATGTGGGTGCGTTGGGCGTCGAGGCCAAGCGTCTTCGCCGCGGAGGCCGCGCCGCCGAGAGGCCCGACGAGCCCGGGCGGGTGGTAGGCGGGATTGGACGCGGCGGCGGTGGCGTCCCTGATGCGGCCCTGTACCTCCCAGCCCAGCACGTAGCTCGCGATGATGGTCTTGCCATCGGCGCCCGATTGCTCGCCCAGCGCCAGCGCGGCGGGCAGGCACGACGACGTGCCATGCGTTGGAGGGACACCCTGTATCTCGAAGTCGAGGCAGTGTCCAAAAATGCCGTTCGCGAACGCGGCGGAGGGCGCGTTGGTCTTGAAGCCGCATCCCGCCACGGTGCAATGCGGCGCGCCGCCGAGCTCGCGGACGTAGCCGCTCACTATGCCGGCGAGCGGCTGGCGGGATCCGGCCAACATCACGGCGACACCGTCGGTGATGGCAGCCTTGGCGGCGCCTACGACCGAGGCGGGGATGTCCTCGTATCGCAGGCCCGCTACGAATTGGGCGAGCTGTTCGGTCGCGCCCATCTGTCTACGCCTCTACGTCTTTTGGCCGGCCGTACCGCAGGCCGGTGTGGGGCCGGAGCATGGGGCCTAGCTGCTGGGCTGGTTGACGTAGGTGCTGGGGTTGAGAATGAACGTGCTGCTGCAGTTGAGGGAGCAGAGGTAGTACCAGACGCCGTCGTAGAAGCGGCGCGTGCCCTTGTCGGGATCGACCTCGGACGCGCCGTAGGCGGTGAGTCCGGTCTGGGCGCGCGCGGCCTCTTCGTCTACGTCTGTTTGGCACACTGGGCAGGTTGCCATTGGGCAAATCTCCTTGATTGAGTTCTGCGGGAGAGAGAGGACCACTTTCGCGGCAACCCTCGGCCCCCGCCGGCGGAAACACTCCCTCTGAGGAGCTAGACGGCGACGACGGGCCGGCCGAGTTCTACCTTGCCCTCGTGGGCCAGCAGGGCCGAGGCCACTCGGGCGCGGTGCTCATAGGTGGTGCCCAGGCGCATCGTCCACGAGCAGACGCGGCGGTACCACAGGTGCAGATCGAATTCCATCATGAACCCGATGCCGCCGTGTATCATCTGGCCGTAGCGCACGATGTTCTCGCACTTCTCGTTGCAGAAGGCCTTGGCCTGCGAGATCTCGACGCTGGCGGGCAGCCCCTGGTCGAGCTTCCACAGCGCCTCGTAGGTGAGAAGCTGGCCGCCGTCCACCCACATGATCATGTCGGCGCACATGTGCGAGAGCGACTGGAAAGCGGCGAGGGGCCGGCCGAACGCTGTCCTGTTCTTAGCGTACTCGATGGCCATGTCGGCGTCCATGCGGGCCGCGCCCACCATCTGGGCGCAGAGCAGCACCGTCGCCAGGTCGATCATGTCCTGCACGATGGGCCAGCCCCGGTCCGCTTCGCCTACGACGTTGGCCTTGGGCACGCGAACGTTGTCGAAGGTGACCTCGCTCTGCTTGTCCTTGGCCATGGTCAGCAGCGGTATGTGGGAAATGCCCGCGCTGTTGGTGTCGATAATCAGAAGCGAAACGCCTTCGTTGTCCTCGGACTTCGCGGCGGTGCGGACTACGACGAGGCACTTGTCGGCCACGACGAAATTGTCCACGAACATCTTGGTGCCGTTCAGCACGTAGTTATCGCCGTCGAGTGTCGCTTCCAGGTTGATCGCCTCGGGCGTGTACCGGGGCGTCTGCTCGGTGAAAGCCCAGGTGAGTATGGAGTCGCCGTTCGCCACGGCGGGCAGCGAGTCCTGCTTCTGCTGTTCGCTACCCGCGTTGGCGATCGTGAGCGCCGCGACGGACGTCGAGTGGATCGGCAGCGGCGCGAGGGCGCGGCCCATCTCCTCGAGCACTATACCCAGGTAGGAGAGCGGCAGCCCCGAGCCGCCGTACGCCTCGGGCAGCGCGAGACCCGGCCAACCCAGGTCCACGACCTTGCTCCACAGCTCGGCGGGATAGCCTCGCTCGTCTCTCTCCATGTCGCGAACCAGCGCGGGCGGGCATTCCGACTCCAGGAACTGCCGCGCGCTGTTCTTGACCATCTGCTCTTCTTCGTTGAGAAGTGTGTCCATTCTCGAGCACCTCTTGCTTGGAGTGGTTGTCGTCGGTTAGCCGCGCGGGAAGCTGAACCCCCGGCGGGTCACCTGGTCTCGCATTACCTGAACGCTGCCGTGGTTGATACCGGACTGGAACGCGCCCATCAACTGGTGGGCGTACAGCCCGTCGTCTATGGCGCCGTGCGAGCCTCTGAGCAGCGTGGCGTAAGGACCCAGCATCTGCGAAATGGCCTCGGCGGTCCTCACGCCGTGCTCGGGGGCCCACACCTTTTCGGCCGAGCCTTCGTAGGTGAAGGTCTCGTCGTGCTCGACTATGGACATGCTCCGCATGGTCATCAGCCGGCACACCTGGGCCTCTATCCACAGCTCGGCGAGCTTGTCGCGCACCGCGGGGTCCTCGGCCAGGGAAAGGTCGCCGAGCTGGTTCTCCTTGACCCAGTTCACGATGTCCTCGTCCCTTCGCACCGAAATGAGGTACCTGCTGGCGCCCACGCGGTCGAGGTTAAGGCCCATCGCGCCCACGTACCAGCCCATGTTCTCCTCGCCCAGCAGGGCCGATTGCGGCACGCGCACGTTCTCGAGGAAGGTCTCGTTGGTGCGGGCCGTGCCGTAAGTGGTGGCCGGCGGCGCTACGGGATCGCTCTGGATGGTCCACAGCGGGCGGACCGTGATGCCCGGCGTATCCATCGGGAACAGGAATATGGAGATTCCCCTGTGCTTGGGCGCGTCCGTGTCGGTGCGCGCCATCAGGTAGAAGTGCGTGGCGGAGTGCGCGCCGGAGGTGTACATCTTCTGGCCGTTGATCACCCACTCGTCGCCGTCTTTCACCGCGCGGCACTGCAGCGACGCAAGGTCCGCGCCGGCCTGGGGCTCGGTAAAGCCGAACGCGAGGGAGATCTCGCCGCTGATGAGCCTGGGGATGTAGTAGTCTTTCTGCTCATCGGAGCCGGCCGCCATGATGGTCGGAGCGCCGCTGCCTCCGCCGCCGACGCTGATGCCGACGCGGGCGAACTCCTCCTCCACGATGTACTGGCTCAGCCGGTCGCCGCCCTGTCCGCCGTACTCTTTGGGCCAGCTTATGCCCAGCCAGCCCTTGTTTCCTATCTTGACGAACAACTCCGTCACTAGCGGGCCGCGCCCGCGACGGCCGGTCTCCTTGCCGTCCTCTATGCCGTGCATTTCGTCCAGCACGTCTTGTGTGACGTACTCGGCGATGAAGTCCTTGACTTTCAGGCGCAGGGTTTCCTGTTCAGAATTGTAACCAAAATCCATCGTTCGCCTCTCCTAACGTCTCTAGGCGCGGGTCGGGTGAGCTTAGCCTCGCGGAAAGCCCAGGCCCCTGCGGGACACCTGGTCGCGCATAACCTGCACGCTGCCGTGGTTGATACCGGACTGGAAAGCGCCCATCAGCTGGTGGGCGTACAGCCCGTCTTCGAGCGCATTGTGAGAGCCGCTGAGCAGCATGGCGTACGGGCCCAGCATCTGCGAAATTGCCTCTGCCGTGCGCACGCCGTGCTCGGGCGCCCAGACCTTTTCAGCGGAGCCTTCGTAGGTGAAGTTGCCGCCGGTCTCCACGATGGACATGCTGCGCATCGTCATCAGCCGGCACACCTGCGCCTCTATCCATAGCTCGGCGAGCTTGTCGCGCACCGCCGGTTCGTCGGCCAGGGACAGGTCGCCGAGCTTGTTCTCCTTCACCCAGTTGATGATGTCCTCGTCCCTGCGCACGGACATGAGATAGCGGCCCGCGCCCACGCGGTCGAGGTTAAGGCCCATCGCGCCCACGTACCAGCCCATGTTCTCGTCGCCCAGCAGCGCCGACTGCGGCACGCGCACGTTCTCGAGGAAAGTCTCGTTGGTGCGCGCGGTGCCGTAGGTGGTGCCCGGCGGCGCGAGCGGGTCGCTCTGGATGGTCCACAGTGGGCGCACGGTGATGCCCGGCGTGTCCATTGGGAAGAGGAATATGGAGATACCCCTGTGCCTGGGCGCTTCTGGGTCGGTGCGGGCCATAAGGTAGAAGTGGGTTGCGGTGTGCGCGCCGGAGGTGTATATCTTCTGGCCGTTGATCACCCACTCGTCGCCGTCTTTCACCGCGCGGCACTGCAGCGAGGCAAGGTCCGCGCCGCCGCTCGGCTCGGTGAAGCCGAGGGCCAGCGAGAACTCGCCGCTGATGAGCTTGGGGATGTAGTGGTCTTTCTGCTCGTCCGTGCCGGCCGCCAAGATCGCCGGCGCGCCGCTCCCTCCGCCGCCAACGCCCACGCCAACGCGGGAGAACTCCTCCTCCACGATGTACTGGCTCATGCGGTCGCCGTCCTGGCCGCCGTACTGCTTCGGCCAGCTTATGCCGAGCCAGCCCCTCTTGCCGATCTTGCTGAACAGGTCGGCCACCAGCGGGCCGCGCCCGCGCCGTCCGCTCGTGTCACGTCCGCTCTCCCCGCCGTGCATCTCGTCGACCACCTTGGGCGTCACGTGCTCGGCAATGAACTGCCTGACCTCCGAGCGCAGTGCTTCCTGCTCGGGTGTGTAACCAAAGTCCATCTCTGTCCTCCACAGCTCGAGTCGCGCAGGGCGCAAGCCGCCTCACAGCCGTGTCCGCGTCCGCGCCGCCTACATTTTGCTAGCGTTGGTGGGCCGTGTCAAGGTTGGGGCGATAAGGTGGGCCGGGCATCCAGCCATCGCTTGAAGGATGTCCGGCTTTCGCGCGAAGGCCAGCCAGCCAGAAGACCCTCTACGCTGAGATCCTCGTCCAGGTCGGGCCAGTGGATGCCTTGGCCAGTGCCGATAATCCGCCAGTTGTCGCGCTCCTCCGGCGTGGCGTAGGCTAGCCTGGGGTACCAGAGTAACGGCACGGATATGGTCCGCCCGTCGGATAGCTCGGCGGTCAAGGTGTCGTCAGTCACGGTGAATTCCAACGCCTCCGGAACGCGAACCTCAAGAGTTGAAATGATCAATCCACGCCTCCAGGAACAACACTTGATTCTGCCTGACTATCCGTTCGACGTGTCTTAACTCGTGCCCTCTCAATCCACCCGGGACCATGAGAATGACCGGGTCCAGCCAGAACTTGACGACCTGGTCGTCACGCTCGACGTGTACGTGGGGCGGTTCGCCCTAATCCCCCGAATAGAAGAAGAAGCGGTATGGCCCCTCTCTCAGGATTGATGGCATCGTATGCCCATCATACCATCTAATACAGTCGATATGCGTCATCCGCGGCGGGCCGTACCAACGGCTTGTCTGCCAACACTCCGCTTGTCACGCCCGGCCCGGTTCGGCTATCATGCTCTGGCGTCCGGCCACGGGCCGCCGCACGTCCACATCCCACACAGGAGCCGCCTTTGCCATGCTGCCCACCGCCCTCGACGACATCCGCGTACTGGACATCAGCCAGGGCATAGCCGGCCCGCTGTGCGCGAGGATTCTGGGCGACTTCGGGGCCGACGTGATTAAGGTCGAGCCCTCGTCTGGGGAGCGCGGGCGTTCGCTGCCACCGTTCCACGACAACGACCCCCACCCCGAGAAGAGCCTCTTCTTTCTGCTGCTCAATTTGAACAAGCGTGGCGTGACCCTGAACCTCGAAACGAAGAAGGGTCAGAGCATGTTCAAGGAGCTTGTGCGCGAGGCTGACGTGGTGATCGAGAGCTACGAGCCCGGCTACCTGGCGTCGCTGGGGCTGGACCACGCCGCGCTGGAGCGCGAGAACCCCAAGATAGTGATGACCTCGATTACGCCCTTCGGCCAGACCGGTCCCTACAGCGGCTACAAGGGCGAGGAGATAGTCACCTACGCCATGTCGGGGATTATGGCTATCAGCGGCACTACCGACCGCGAGCCTCTGCGCCACGGCGGCGTGCAGTCGCAATACGAGTCCGGCCTCAACGGCGCGCTCGCCACGGCGTTCGCGCTGCTGCTGCGGGACTTCACCGACGAGGGCCAGCACGTGGATGTCTCGATGCAGGAAGTGGTCGCCTCGACCATGGTTATCGAGCAGCCCTTCTACACGTGGAACGGCGGCGTGCGGGGGAGGCGCAACCCGGAGGGCGCGCAGTTCAGCAACATCATGCCGTGCAAAGACGGCTACTTCATAAGCCAGCCCGGAGGCGGCGCGACCTGGGAGCAGATAGCGGACTTCTACGGGCGCGAGGAGCTGAAGGAGCCGCGATTCGCCGAGGCCGACCAGCGTTCGCTGCACGGCCCGGAGATGGACGAAATCATCCTGGAGGCCACCAGCGACAGGACGATGGCCGAGATGTTCAAGGTTGCCAGCGAAGACTACAGGATGCTGTTCGGCATCGCGCAGACGCCCGAGGACCTGGCCAACTGCCCTCAGCTCGAGGCGCGCGACTTCTTCTGGGACGTTGACCATCCTGTAATCGGCAAGACGAAGGTTCCCTCGCGGCTGTTCAACATGACCGAGATACCCTCGAGGTACCGCATCCCCGCGCCGCTGCTGGGCCAGCACAACCTGGAGATTTACGAGCAGGGCCTGGGCTATGCCAGGGACGATGTAGTGCGCCTGCGCGAGCTGGCCATAATCTGAGCCGCGGGGAGACGCGACCCGTCCCGGGCGACGCGGTGGCGGGTGTGAGGCCCGTCCGTGGCCGCCGCCGCGAAAGTGGATTCATAGGAGAAGCACAAATGGCCAGATTGCCGCTGGAAGGGATAAGGGTGATCGAGTCCACCTACGTGTTCGCGCTGCCCTACGCCGCCGGGCTGCTTTCGGACCTGGGCGCCGAGGTAATCAAGATCGAGGGCCCGGGCCGCATCGACACCACACGGGGAGGCGCGTTCGGTGGGGCCTACGCCGACAACGACATAGGCGAGGACCCGTGGAACCGCTCGGCGTCCTACAACATCCTGAACCGGGGCAAGAAGTCGCTGGTGCTCGACCTGAGCAAGCCGGACGGCCTGGCGGTGCTGAAGGACCTCATCAAGGAAAGCGACGTGGTCATGGAGAACTTCACTCCGCGTGTGATGCGTCGCTGGGGTCTCGATTACCCCAACATGAAGAAGCTGAAGCCCGACGTCATCATGGTGTCGAACACCGGCTACGGCCACGGCGACGGGCCCTATTCCGAGTACCCGGCGCAGGCGACGACGCAGGAGTCCACCCACGGCCTGACCCACATCACGGGCTATCGCGGCGACATTCCGTCCAAGGCGGGGCAGTCCTACGTCGACTTCCTGGCGTGCTGGTCCGCCCTTCTGGGCATCGCGCTCGCGCTGCGCCACCGCAAGAAGACCGGCAAGGGCCTGTGGATCGACATAGGCATGTACCAGCTCGGCTGCTTCAATACCAGCGAGTTCATCATGGACTGGATGCACAACGGCAACCTGGGCCGGCGTATGGGCAACCGCCACCCGTGGCGCGCGCCGCAGGGCTGCTACCCTTGCGCCGGCGACGACGACTGGTGCGTGCTGTCGGTGGGCGACGACGAGGAATGGGCGGCGCTGTGCCGCGCCATGGACCGGCCGGAGCTTACGGCGGACGAGCGATTCGCCACTACTCTCTCCCGTGTGAAGAACCACGACGAACTGGACGACATAATCTCGGATTGGACCAGAACGCTGGGCAAGTTCGAGGCTATGGAGAGGCTGCAGGGCGAGGGCGTTCCCGCCGGACCCGTGTTCGACTCGCGCGACACGAACCTGAACGAGCACTACTGGCAGCGCGGGTTCCTGGAGCGCGTCAAGTACCCAGAAGACCGCAATCTGGGCGAGCGTGCGCTGATAGCCCGCCCGTGGCGCTTCAGCAAGACGCCCGTGACCATGAAGGGTCCCGCGCCGTCGCTGGGCCAGCACAACCGGGAGCTTCTGAAGGGAGTGCTGGGTTACGACGACGCGCGCTGCGACGAGCTGGAAGAGGCGGGCATCATCGCAACGACGCCCACCAACCACGTGCGCCCGCCCGACCTGAGCATGGACGAACTGGTGCGCCGGGGCCGGCTGGCCTACCACGACCCCGAGTACAAGGGGAAGCTGGGCCCCCCCTAGCGGTTCGCCGGCCGCAGCGCCGGTGGAGCGGCTATGCGCGTCCAGAGGCGGTCGGCAACGCGCGGACGGCCTCGCCCGAGCGGCGATCAGCCTCAGCAAGCTCAAACTGCGTTTGCAGGTTGAGCCAGAACTGGGGGTCGACTCCGAACCAGTGGCCCAGCCGCAGCGCGGTGTCGCCGGTCACCGCGCGTTTGCCGGCAATGATCTGGCTGATGCGATTCGGCGGCACGGCTATCTGCCGCGCGAGCGCCGCAGGCGATACGCCGTACTCGGCCAGCTCGTCCCTGAGCACCTCTCCGGGGTGAACGACGCGCCTCAACATGGCTGCACACCTCCCTCGCATCAGCGATACCGGACCATCAGGGAATATCGTGTCTGTTGTGACGCCGGGCGTCAAGCGTCACCGCTGGCGTCCGCTCCCTGGCGCCCTCCTCCTCGGAGCTTCCTATTGACATGAGTGCTGCAACAAAATAATATCGGCGCCAAGCGCTAGACTGCGTTTCGGCGGTGTGCGCCAGGCGAACGAGGCCGGGCTGCGTCAGTGTTCGGGCGCGTGATACCAGAAAAGAAACAGCGACAAGAGGAGGGCATATGGGCACTACCGAAACGTTGGCCAAATGGATAGTGGAAACCTCTTACGAAGACATCCCGCCCGCGGCCTACGACCAGGCCAAGAAGTCCATTCTGGACTACCTCGGCACCACGATACTCGGTTCCACAACCAAGCTAGGCGGGATGATTGTCGACTACACGCAGGAACAGGGCGGCACGCCGCAGGCCCGCGTGATAGCGACCGACATCCGCACGACCAGCCCCAGCGCGGCCTTCGCCAACGGCACGTTGGGCCACGCCGACGACTACGACGACCTTGGCGGCGTCGGGGGGCATCCGGCGGTGACCCTCACGCCCACCGCGCTCGCCCTCGGCGAAGAGTACGGCCTCTCCGGCCGCGACATTCTCGCGGCGTGGGCCATTGGCTTCGAGGTGGGCACTCGCCTCAGCGACAACCTGCACCCCGACCGCGATTGGCACCCAACGGCCATATTCGGCACCATGGGCGCCGCCGTCACCGCCAGCAAGCTGATGGGGCTGGACGTCAACCAGACGCGCATGGCGCTCGGCATCGCAGGCTCCGAGGCCGCCGGGCTTCGCCGGAACTTCGGCACCATGACCAAGCCGTTCCATCCGGGCAACGCCGCGCGCAGCGGCATCGTCGCGGCCAAGCTCGCCTCGCGCGGCTATACCGCAGACCCTGACATCATCGAGGGCCGCCAGGGCTACGCCGACAACTTCGGCGGCGTCAAGTGCAATCTGCCCGCCGTGACGAAGTACCTCGGCCACCTCTACCTACTCGAGGCGCAGGGCACGCGCATCAAGCCCTGGCCCTGCTGCGGCGGCAATCACCAGACCCTCACCGGCCTGATGGAGCTGATCCACGACGAGGAGATAAACCCCGACGACGTGGACCGCATCGAGTTCACCGGGCCCAGTGTCCCCTGCACGGGCGCGCTGCTCCGCGCGGAAGTCAACGAAGGCCTCGAGGGCAAGTTCTGCCTCGCCTACAACATCTCCGCCGCGATAGTGGACCGCAAGGTGGACCTCAGCACCTTCACTGACGAGCGGTCCGACCGGGGCGACCTGCAGGAGTTCATGCAGAGGGTCAGCGTGGGACGCAGCGCCGACGTGGAGCTGCGCAACGAGCACATCGCCGACGGCAACCCCGAATCGCGCATAAAGATTCACATGCGTGACGGCGGACTGCACGACGTCGAGCTCGGTCCGGCGCTGCACCTCACCGGCGACGCTGTGATCGACAAGTTCCGCGTCAACGCCGGCTTCGTCTTCGACCAGGAGAAGGTCAGCGAGCCGATCCGCCTGGTGCAGAACCTGGACGAGCTGGGCGAAGTATCCGCGCTCATGGATACCGTGACCACCACCGGCTAGACGATTCGAGACCTGCCTTCGCCCTGCCGCGCGAGCGTCAGGGGCGGGGGCGGGGCGACAATAGAAAGCAAAGACAGTCCAATCAAGGAGGAGGAATGGCAAGGGAATATCCCAAGATCACTTACACGGAAGAGGGGATGCGAGAGGGGATGCAGATCGAGGACGCCAACATCTCTGTCGAAGACAAGGTGCGGCTGCTCGACGCGCTCGGAGACACCGGCCTCAAACGCATAGTGGTGGGCTCGTTCGTTAGCCCACGCTACACGCCGCAGATGGCGCGGATCGACGAGATTATGGAAAAGTTCGTGCCCAAGCCGGGCGTGACCTACACCGCGCTCGCCCTCAACCAGCGCGGCGTAGAGCGCGCGAAGGAGTACTCGCCCCCGCTGACCATCGACCGAGGCGAGAGCCGCCCGTCGCTCGGCTGCCACATGTGCGACGTGTTCGTGCGGCGCAACGCCAACCGCTCCCAGATGCAGGAGATGGAGGCTTGGCCGCGCATCATCGCCATGGCGCAGGAGCAGGGCGCGACCGAGGCGGGAATCGGCACCAACGCCACCTTCGGCTCCAACTTCCTGGGCGACTTCAACGTCGACCTGATTATGAAGTTCATGGAAAAGCAGCACGACCTGTGGGACGAGGTCGGCATCAAGGTGACGCAGGTAAGCGTCGGCGACCCCATGGGCTGGTGCCACCCGGCCAAGGTCGAGGACATCTTCTCGCGCGTCAAGGATCAGTGGCCGGACGTGACCAACTTCCGCGCCCACCTGCACAACAGCCGCGGCATGGCGCTGCCCTCGATGTTCGCCGCCATCAGCTCGCTGGGCCCCGAAGACAGTCTCAGCCTCGACGGCACCATCGGCGGATTCGGCGGCTGCCCCTACTGCGGCAACGGCCGCGCCACCGGTATGGCGGCGACCGAAGACGCCATTCACATGATGGAGGGCATGGGCATCGACACCGGCGTGGACCTGGACAAGCTCGTCGAGGCCGTGTGGATGGCCGAGGAGATCCTGGGCCGCCAGCTCTGGGGGCACGTCTCCCGCGCGGGGGGCCGGCCATACGACAAGGATAGCCTGTTCGACCCCAACGCCCCGTTCGTGGAGACGTTGGACCAGGCAACGCACTTTAAGCTGGGGCCTTCCGCCTACGAGGGGCCGGACGCCATCTACCCGTGGCGCGAACCCATCTCCAGCCCGTACCGCGACCGCGTGGACCAGGGTCTGCCCGCATACGACGTCAATGGCGACTGGCCCTGGACGGAGGACTTCTTCCCCAAGCCCTCCTCCTAGCGCAGGCACGTTAAGCGCCCGACCGCGGCAGGCGAACGGGCGTGGGCGCCCTCCGCAGCGGCCGCGCCGGCGGCGCCTCGGCGGGCGCGCCACTGAAGATGCATAGCCAGGGATTCAGCTATCGAAAGGAATTGAAACAAAGCCATGTCTTGCGGAAAGAGCTTTCTGACAGACGAAATCAAGGCCCTCATCGGCGCCCAGGGCGAAAGGCGGCAGGTGAGCCTCTGGGAGATCGAGAAGGAGGGGCTGCGCCGCTTCACGCAGGCGATCATGGACCCCGACCCCCGCTACTGGGACGAGGAGTTCGCCAAGACTACCAAGTTCGGTGAGATAGTCACCCCGCCCATCTACTGCACGTACCTCAGCAGGACCGCGCCGGGCACGACCGACCCCATCAGCCTCGCATTCGAGGCGGACCCCGAGTCGGACGGCATCCGGGGCGTTCGCGACGTGGCGAGTGACGATGACGGCGGCCTGCCGCGCATACCGTACCCGTCGGAACTGCCCGCCACGCTGAACGGCGGCAACGAGATAGAGGTGTTCAAATACCCCGCCCTCGGCGACGTCATATACTCACAGTCCGAGATCGCCAACGTGCACGAGCGCGTCGGGCGCGCGGGGCGGCACATGCTCATCACGACAACCAAGACCACCTACACCAACCAGAACGGCGACCTGCTGTGCATCACCCGCGCGACGGGGTTGCGGCGGGAAGCCTAGCCTGGAAGGGGAGATACGCCAATGCCTGTTACTACGGCAGACGAGCTGAGGACTAAAGAGCAGCTTTACTACGACGACGTGGAGGTGGGCCAAGACCTGCCCTCGCTCGACATCGGCCCCATGACCTCGGTCCACGCCTTCCGTTGGAGCGCGGCCATCGAGAACTGGCACAAGATTCACTACGACCAGGACTTCTCTGTATACCACGACGGCCTGCCCAACATCCTTATCCAGGGTTCCTGGAAGCAGAGCATCATGCCGCGATACCTCAAGGACCTGTGCCTGCCCAACGGGTGGATGTGGAAGGTGTCGTTCCAGCACCGGGCCATGATCGTGCCCGGCGACACCATCACCTGCTGGGCCAAGGTCGCTGACAAGTACGAGAAGGACGGACTGGGCTACCTGGAGCTCGACACGGGCATGAGACTGGACAGCGGCGTGGAGTCGTGCCCGGGGAGGGCCATCATCGTGCTGCCCATCCGCGGCGGCCGCGAGGTGCCGTACCCGTTCGTGCCCCCCGCCGAGGACTAGGCCGCACAGGTGCAGTGCTACCGCCCGCCTGCCCGCCAGTCATGCGACGGGCTGAGCAGGCGGGGACACGAGCCGCAGTGCCATCTTCATCACACGTAAGGAGAGTACATAGACTATGCGCTGGTTAGCGATTGGGACCGCGCCCGGCTGGGAAGAACTGGACAAGTTCGGCGACGAGTTGAAGGCCACCAGCCAGTGGCGTCCCGACCCCCGAACGACGATATCGACGGTTACCGCGCTCGAAGACGGTCGTCTGCTCGCCGAGTGCCAAGGCGTGAGCAAGGAGGCGTTCGAGAAGTGGTTGGAGGACAAGGGCTGGCAAGTCGAGTCCATAACGCCGGTCTCGCACCTGGCCCGCTTCGGCAGCATCTGGAAGGCGCGCTAGCGCGCTAGGCCGTTCCCGGACAACCGCGGAGAAATACTAAGGCGCCCCAGGGGGAAAGCGCGTCTGGGGTGCCTTTTGCGTCTGCGTGAGAGGCCGCGGTCTTCAAGCGTAGGGTAGGATGACCAGAGCGCCCACGACTCCCGTTCTTGTCTCCAATCTAGTTGTCACGGTGCCGTTCATAAATGTTCGCACTGGAGTCTGAACGAAGACACTTCAAACCGTCTCAAACTGCAATGCCGACAGGTTTAACTTGGACGAGCGCTTGGATAGGTGCAGCATCTCCAAGCCCACCACTTCGTTTGATGCGTTATAGTCGAGCACTATGCCTGGCGCGACCTCTTCGGAATCCACGATAGGGGAGTCGTCAAGTCGCAGGTAGAGCGCATCGGCTTTCTTGTCAACGTGCAGCTTCATAGCGTACCTCTCTTGTCTCTATCGAAGAATACACTCACTACCCGCCAGGGAGCAACGTGGGTGTTTACGGCAACTCGCAACACGCGGTCATCGTGTTCCGGAATACGCCGGAAGAACCGTTCGACTTCAGCATCATTAGGATCCGGTGTTCGCAATGCAGGCCCCGCCACAACCGTCTCAACCCATTCTCTCTGAATCATGCGTTCTTCCATAGCTTCGAGCGCGTGCCAAGTGTATTCCAGCCGCGACAGCCCCACGAGACCCTCTCTTCGAACAAGTACGCCCTAACCAATTCACGAGCGATGACCGGACTGGCCAGTAGTGGCCCCAAAACCGAACACCCCAGGCAATTCGCCTGGGGTGTTGCTTTCTGACCGTTCGGGCAGCGGGCGGGTTTGAAACCCGTCCCTACCGGCGCGTGGCCGGACCGCGTAGCGGCCCTGCATAGCCGGACCGTGTGGCGGCCCGGCTACGCTGTGTTGTGTCTAGGCCCTGCTTACCGCCGCTCCGCTCCGCGCAGCCTGGGGTCGAGCACGTCGCGCAGCGCGTCGCCGAACAAGTTGATGCCGAACACGGCGGCGCTGATGGCTATGCCAGGGAAGACCGCCAGGTACGGGTGAGCCTCGAAGTAGCGCATTCCCTCGACGGAGAGCATGCGGCCCCAGGAGGCGATTTCGGGAGCGACGCCGATGCCCAGGAAGGTCAGCGATGATTCCGTAAGGATGGCTCCGCCGATCTGGGCGGTCGAGTAGACGATGAAGGGCGCCATGCAGTTGGGCATCAGGTGGCGGAATATGCGGCGCATGGGCCGTGCGCCCACCGCCTCGGAGGCGTCCATGTACTGCGTCGACATCACGGCCAGAGCCACCGACCGGATCACCCGCGCTGTGCCCGGCACGCGCGGAATGGCGATGGCTATCACTATGACGTTCAGATTCCCCCAGTACAGCGAGCCGAACCCGAGCGTCTTCAGCAGCTCGCTGCCCTGGAACACAGTCACAATCGCCAGTGCGAGAATTAGCCCCGGGAAGATGAACATCACGTCCAGCCAGCGCTGGAGCAACAGGTCCACCCAGCCCCTGAAATACGCGCTTGCCAGCCCCAGCACCGAGCCTACCATCGCTCCGACCGCAGTGGAGATTACGCCGACGTACATGGACAGTATCGCGCCGTTCACTATGCGCGAGTACATGTCGCGGCCGAAGTTGTCGGTGCCGAACCAGTGGTCCCAAGTCGGCGATTGCAGTGAGTTGAACGGGGCCGTCTCCAGCGGATCGTAGCGGTCTATGACTGGGGCGAAAATAGCCATGAGCACAAAAAGTATCAGTATCAGCCCACCCGCCGCTCCAAGCGGCTTGCGGCGCGAGAAGTCGGCTACGTGGTTCCAAATGGTGCGCTGTTTGCGCGCGGCCAAGCCGCTCGCTACCAGTTCCTGGTCGGCTATGTTCTCGGTTGCCATAGGTTCACCTCAGCAACGGGGACTATCTGAGTCTGATTCGGGGGTCGAAGAACGCGTAGGACAAGTCGACCGCCAGGTTGACGAACAGCACGAATATCGCGAAGACGAAAATGAGACCCTGCACGATGATGTAGTCGCGCCTGAATAGGGAGTCGACCAGCAGCTTGCCTACGCCGGGGATGATGAACAGCGTCTCGACGATGACCACGCCGGAGAAAAGCACCAGCAACTCGATGCCGATGAGCGTCAACACCGGCAGTATGGCGTTCTTCAGCGCGTGCCGCCAGATGACCATCTGCTCGCGCAGACCCTTGGCCCGCGCGGTGCGAACGTAGTCCTCGCGCATCACTTCCAACATGCTTGAGCGAGTCATCCTCGCGCCGATGGCGGACAGCCGGTAACCGATGGCGAGCGACGGGAAGATCAGCCGCTGGAAGTTCTGCCACGGATCCTTCCAGATCGGCTCGTACTCGAGCGGCGTGGTCCAACCGTAGTAGCGTAACAAGTACAAGATGACCAGGATCGCCACGAAGAAGCTGGGTATGGACAACCCCGCGAGCGTGAAGATGCGCAGGCCGTAGTCTATCCAGGTGTCCTGCTTGACCGCCGAAATGATACCCGCCGGTAACGCGATTGACAGAGCGGTAATCATCGCCAGGACGAGGATGCTGAGGCTGAGCGGATACCGTAACTTGAACTCGTCCCACACGGGGCGATTGGTCCAGAGAGCGTCGCCGAAGTCGAAACGTATGGCGTCCCAGAGCCAGGTCAGATACTGTGCGTACAGGGGTTTGTTGATGCCCAGCTGTTCGCGCAACGCCTGTAGTTGCTCTTCGTCCGCCTGAACGCCGATCTCGCCGCTGCCTTGCAGCATGAGCGCGGCGATGTCGCCAGGCAGGATGCGCATGACCAGGAACACCAGGGTCACCGCCCCGATCAGCGTCGGAATGGCCAGCAGCACTCGCCTTATGATGTACTCTTGCATTTGGCTTCACTCCACTGTCCATTCTCCCCCGAGAGGGAGAATGTTAGAATGAGGGGGAGTCGCGCCGACGTTTCCCCTCGGCTCGAACCTCTACCAAAATGGGAGAGGAGGCCCGCTCAGAAGGGCGACTCCTCCCTCGTCAGCATCCCGATAATCCCGCCTAAAATCGCTCCGGCGATAGGCATCGCCCAGTTGGAAGTCCTCATCAGGCTCACGATCGATTCGTTGTAGTCCGCGAGCAGCAGCAGCACCAGCCCAATGAAGAGGGAGACGAAAAGGCCCGCTCCAGCACCGCCGAAAGCGAACACTATGGTGTTGCCCCAGTTTACGGAGTTCACGGTTGCCCTCCCCAATGAGAGTCGCTCGAGTGCCGGCGTAATTCCGACAACCTGGCGCGACAGTGTGGCGAAAACCTGGCGAACGTCGGAGGTGTGGCGCGCTGCGCCCACTTGAGGTGCTCCGTCCCTCGCCGGGATGCCGCCACGCGCGGTTGGTGGCTATTCGGTTGCTGAACCGAGCCTCACCGCTGCCTACGAGGCAACAGTGAGGCTCGGTTCTCAGGTGGCTGCTAGTAGCTTAGCCGCCGCTTCCGTCGTTGCAGTTGCCGGTCCTGCACCACACTTCTTCCCAGCGACCGAAGTTGTAAACGTTGTCGCCGAATTTCATGTGCCAGCCCTGCAGGTTGTTCCAATGGGACATCGACTGGAACCAGTAGTAGCTGCGCTGTTCGACGGCGTCCTCGAGGAGGAGACGGTCGATCTCGCGGGCTATTTCGATGCGCTTGGCGATGTCGATTTCCCTGGACTGCTTAGCGAACAGCTCGTCAAACTTGGCGCTCTTGTAGCGCGAGTAGTTGACCGTGTCCGACTGTGTGGACAGCCAGCGGTCCCAGTAGCCGTCCGGGTCGTCCAGCAGCGTTGAGCCGGGCGACGTGTAGATGTTGAACTCGCCGGAGCGGGACACGTCGCCGATGGTGGCGGTGTCTACCAACCGGATGGAGATGTCGATGCCGGCCTTCTTAAGATCGGCCTGGTTGGCGATGGCGCCACGGTTGTAGAGCGGGCCGCGCCGCTGGATGAGTTCCATTTGCAGGCCGTCGGCAAAGCCGGCCTCGGTGAGTAGCTCCTTAGCCTTCGCGCGTCGGGCGTCCATGTCCTCGCTGAAGCGCAGGTCGGCCAGAAGTTCGGCTTCCGGAATGGCGAAGGGCAGGTGCGGGCCGATGTGCGAACCCAGGCTGCCCCAGCCCTCTACCGCCGCCTGGCGGGTCGCGCGCTGGTCGATGGCGTAGAAGAACGCCTGCCTCACGCGAAGGTCGTCCGTGGGCGCGTTGGCCAGGTTGAATATGATGTTGTGCCAGGCGTTGCGCGGCCCGACGAGAATCGTAATCCTGCTCTTGAGGTCTGGGCGGCTCTCGATGATGTCCGCCTCGCTCTTCTCCAGGTGGCGGGCGATTCCGCCCATCGTCAGGCGCTGGCCCCGGAAGGCCGCGAACATGGCCGAAAGGTCTGTAATCACCACGGACTGGTAGCCGTCGAGGTAGGGCAGCGTGCCCCCGTCCTCGCCTTGCTTCCAGTAGTCCATCCGGCGCTTGCTTACGAAGTCCACGCCCGGCGTCCAGCTATCTACCTCGTAGGGGCCGGTGCCAACCAGGAAGCCGGGCTCCTTGGCCAGGCCGGTGCGGAACTTTTCTACCTTGGCGATGGTCTCCTTCTGCATCATCTCGAAGCGCGCGCTGCCAAGGGCGGTTAGGAACGCGCCCTGCGCCACGTCGAAGTTCACCACGAAGGTGTCTTCGTCGGTGCAATCCCAGTCTTCGCGCATCGTCGGGAAGGTGGCGCTGCGATTCGAGACGTTGGAGTCGTACCACCTGGTGAATGTGGCGTCGACATCCTCGCAGGAGAACTCGGTGCCGTCGTTCCAGGTCGCGTCTTGACGTAGGTTGAAAACGTACGTGCGGCCGCCGTCCTTCGCCTCCCACGACTCAGCGAGGTCGGGGGCAAGCTGGCCGACGGGGTCGTCGCCGGCGGCCCTGATGTCGCGGGTCAACAGGCCGTTGTAGATGGGCGCCAGCGGCTGCACCGCGATGTAGCTGCCCTCCCAGTGGAGGTCGAAGCTGGCGAAGGTCTCGTGCACCGCGTGGCTCAGAATCCCGCCGCGGTCTATCTTGAACATCGTGTCAACCAGCGGCGTAGCTGTGGGTTGGCGATACGCGGGAACCGGCGTCGGCACAGCTACCGGCGCGCTCGGCATCGCGGTCGCCTGCGGCGCGGCCTGGGCCGCGGGAGCCTGGGTCGCCTGCGGCGCTGTCTGGGCCGGCTGCTGCGGAACCTGGGTCGGCTCGTCTTCCGCCGACGAGCAAGCGATGATGGCCATCGAAAGAGCCGCCAACGCCAGCACCGCGAACAGGACTAAGGGAAACTTCCTTCTCATAGATGTCATCCTCCTCCATATGTTGAGATTGGAGATGCCTCTTGTCCAATTGGCCGATTACCAGCGGCCTGACAAAGTTCAAGCAATTCTAAAAGCAGGGCTTTCAAAATGCAATAGTGGAGTCCTGCATTTCGTCCGGCCTCCGCTGTTAGAATTGGACCGGATTTACGCGCCGGCTAGTGAGCGGGCATTCGCCACGCGCTCCGCGGCGACCACTGATAGGTGGCATTAGTCGGGGCCCGCGAAGGGTTCGAGGCCGCCGCAGGCGGGCATATTCTGATTGATAACTGGCTAGTCGAGCTGGATGCGGCCCACCACCCGATCGCCTTCGGACTCTATGCGCAGCCTGGTGCCGAATGGCTCGGAAAGCTGCTGCACGTTCTCGAGGATTATCGCGCCCTCTTCGTGGTTGGAGAGCGTGGGTATGCCGCGCTGCGTGGGCGGCAGGTCGTAGCCAAGGTCGACGGGGTGCAGGTCCACGCTGAGCAGCTCCCTCCCCTCGAACCTGCACATCGGCACCACGGTCCGCCAGAACTGCGGGTCGCCCTCCATGCCTTTGTAGTTGCCGTCCTTGTCGTAGGCGAGCGACTCGTACACGTCCGCCGGGGTGGCCGTGGGCGGCAGCTTGTGCTGCTCGTACACCTCGCTGCCGTAGCGGTGGAGCGTCGCGATGGTGAAGAAGAAGTTGCCCAGTGAGTAGAAGATGGGCTTGCCCTTGTAGATCTCCACACCTCGAAGCGTGTGCGGGCCGTGGCCCACGAACACGTCGGCTCCGGCGTCTATCCAGCGGTGCGCCATGGGCACGATGAAATCGGCGATGTCCTGGGTGTTCAGGTCGCCGTTCTGCCCCTCGTGCGCGTGGATAGTGGCCACCACCAGGTCGGACCTGCGCTTGGCCTCGGCGATCCAGTGGGCGATGTCCTCCAGATCGTCCTCCCTGGGCTGGGTGCGGACGCCGACGTTGTCCCCCTCCTTGAAGTTCAGATTGACGAACTTGTAGGCGTCTGGGGCGTCGTCTCTAAGCCAGTCGCGCATCTTTCGCGTGACGGCGTCGGTGCCGAGCGTCTCGTCTATCTCCTTGACGGCCGCCAGGCGCTGGGCGTCGAGCTCGTAGTGGGTGACGTAACGCATGGGGCTTATGCCCGGTCGGCCGCCCATGTCGGGCCGGCTGGCGGAGGCCTGTGCGCTGGTCGAGAACGTGGAGGCGCAGGCAAGCAGGCCCACCCTGCCCACCGGGGTGTCGAGGTAGGCGGGACTGCGCGCCTCGCCCAGCGTCATGCCCGCGCCGGCGAAGGCGAGGCCGCGCTCTTTGAGCTCGGCCATGGTGTCGACCAGGCCCTGGTAGGTGAAGTCCACCGAGTGGTTGTTGGCGGCGCAGTAGAGGTTGAAGCCCATCCAGTCGAGTTCGTCCAGAATGAACGCGGGCGAACCCAGGTGCAGTCCTCCGTACTCCGAGAAGGGCACCCAGGGCTCGCGCGGCGTCACTATCTCGAGGTTGGTGAAGGCGCTGTCGGCGCTGCCTATCAACTCCACGAGATCGAGAAACGGCTTGTCGGTGCGGTTGGACACCCGCCGGCTGATTATGGAGTCTCCGGTCGCGACGAATGTGTGCACGCTCATGTTCTCGTCTCCTGCGGCCAGTTTGTTGGCATGACGTTGCAGCCAGGTTAGACACTATCATCGAGCCGCCGATCTTGTCAATTCATGAAAGGCGGCGGCGTAGCTGTGAGGCCGGCCCGAAAGCCGGCCCCGGCGGGGGAACGGTCGCCCCCGTCAGCGGCCCGAAGCGAGAAAGTCCGACACGCGCTCGCCTATCATCATCGTGGGCACGTTGGTGTTGGCGCGCACGCAGTCCGGCATGATGGAGGCGTCGGCCACGCGCAGCCCACGCAGGCCGTGGACACGCCCGAACTGGTCCACCACGGCCATGGGATCGTTCGCGGGCCCCATCTTGCAGGTGCAGGATATGTGGTGTCCCGTGGAGACGGTGCGCAGCATCCAGTCCTCCAACGCCTCTTCAGTGGCAAGCTCCTCGTCCGTTGGCTGCAGCCTGCGGTCGAGGAGCTCGGCGAAGTCGGAGTGCTCGGCCAGCTTAAGGCACAGCCGCACCTCCTCCTTCATGCGCTCGACGTCGAAGGGGTGGCTGAGCATTCTGTAGTCGAGGAAAGGCTGCACCCTGGGGTCGGCGGACTGGAGCCGCAGCTCGCCGGACGACAACGCCAGGTACAGGTGCGCGATCATGCCGATGCCCAGCGGCCTTCTGCCCATGACGCCGCGGCTCTCCCAGTCGGTGGCGTGCGAGAGCATGATTATCATCATGTCGTTTCGCAGGTGCGATCCGGTAGCCGTATAGCGTAACGACAGGCCTAACGAACTGACTCGACCCAGGTCGTATCCTGGCTTGGTGCTCCAGGCGAGAGCAAGCTGTGGATGGTCGCGCAGGTTCTGCCCAACGCCGGGCACGTCGCGCAGTACGGGTATGCCGTGCCGCTCGAGCTGCTCCCGGGGACCTACGCCGGACAGCATGAGCAGGTGCGGCGAGCCGATTGCGCCGGCGCTGAGAATGATCTCGCGACCCTCGACGGTGAAGGTCTCGCCGCCGCTCTCGACCTCAACACCGACCGCACGGTCGCCGTCGAAGATGACGCGCCGCACCCGGCATTCGCCCCTGATGGTGAGATTGAGCCGGTGGCGGGACATGCCGAGGTAGCCAATCGCGGTGCTCACGCGCGTGCCGTCGAGGTCGTTGCGGGGCATGGGACCGACGCCGGTGGAGTCGGGGTTGTTGTGGTCGGGAACATCGGCGAAGCCGGCGGACCGGCAGGCGTTGTAGAAGGCCGCCTGCGGGGGCGCCCAGCTCTCGCGCGGCTCTCGCCTCGCGTAGATGGGGCCGTCGGAGCCGTGGTAGTCGTCGCGGAAGTCCTGGTCGTTCTCCAGCTTTCGGAAGAAGGGCAGCACCTGCTGGTAGCCCCACTCGGAGTTTCCCCACGAGGCCCAGGTGTCGTAGTCGTCGGACTCGCCCCGGAGGAATATCTGCGCGTTGATAGCGCTCGAGCCGCCTGTCACCTTGCCGCGCGGGACGTACATCGGCTCCCCGCGGGAGCTTGCCTTGCCCGCGAAGTTCCAGTTGTGTTCGCTGTCGCTTACGAGCTTGTCGGCAACGGAAGAGTTGTACCTGACCTCTTCGGGAAGGTCGTCGAAGTTGGGGAAGTCGCGGCCCGCCTCAAGGAGCAGTACAGAGGTGGCCGGGTCCTCGGTCAGCCGCGTCGCCAGGATCGCGCCAGCCGAACCGGCGCCGACGATAACGTAGTCGTAAAGCATGGCCAGTCCCTTTCCGAATGGCCGCGCCCCGGCCACCCGGGGCGGGCCTGGACACGAAAAAAGCGGGGGCGCCACGGCCGCACCGGCTTGGGCACGGGTGACGCCCCAGTTTTTGGAAGCTCATACCAGGTGGAGCACCCGCGAACGAACCGCGGGCGCTCCGGGACGCTCTACAGCGTGCCCTGGACCTCGGTCAGGGCGTCGTCCACGCTCTTGACCAGCCAGTCCACCTCGTCCTTGGTGATGCACAGCGGCGGGGCGAACGACATCACGTCGCCGAAACGGCCCAGCAGCCCGTGCTTGTCTATGATGGCGGAGAGCTTCTTGCCGAGCTCTGCCTCCTTGGGGAACTTCTCTTTGGTATCGCGGTCCTTGACTATCTCGACGGCGGCCAGCAGGCCCATGCCGCCGCGCACGTCGCCGACTATGGGGTGCTCGTACAGGGTTTGCAGTTGCTCGAAGAGGTACTCGCCCATGCGGGCCGAGTTCTCGACCATGCCCTCGCCCTCCATGATGTCGAGGTTGGCGAGGCCGGCGGCGCAGGAGGCCGGGTTGCCGCCGAAGGTGAGCAGGTGGCGGAAGGCGGACTCCTCGTCGCCCATGAAGGCGTCGGACACCTTCTTGCTCGCGACCGCCGCGCCGATAGGCAGGTAGCCGCTGGTGAGCGCCTTGGCGACCGTGAAGATGTCGGGCTGGACGCCCCAATGCTCGGTGGCGAACATCTTGCCGGTGCGACCGAAGCCGGTTATCACCTCGTCGCAGATCATGATGACGCCGTACTTGTCGCAGATCTCGCGGACGGTGGGCCAGTACTCGGGATGCGGTATGTGAATGCCCGCCGCCGCGGAGATCGGCTCGCCGATGAATGCGGCCACCGTCGAGGGGCCCTCGTGCTCTATCGCAAGCTCAAGGTCCCTGGCGCACTGAAGAGTGCAGCGGCCATCCGAGTCGAGGCAGAGGCCACGGTAGTTGTCAACCTGCGTGATGTGGATGTTGCCCGGCACCAGTGGGCCGAAGTTGGCGCCGGCGCTGAAGCCGCCGCCGCCCAGCGAGGTGCAGGCCAGAGTCGCGCCGTGGTAGGAGCCACGGCGGCTGAGCACCTTCCACCTGGTCGGCTCACCGTTGTTCTTGTGGTAGTTCTTCGCCATCTTGAGCGCGGTCTCGACGGCCTCTGAGCCGCCGCTGACGAAGTAGACGCGCGAGTCCTTGTCGGGGGCCAGCGACGCCACCTTGGCCGACAGCCTGACAGTCGCGGGGCTTACCGTGCCGCCAGGCGAATAGCTGATGTTCTTCATCTGCTCGAAGACGGCCTGGGCCACCTCTTCGCGGCCGTGGCCGATGTTGACCAGCCACATGCTCGAAAGGGTGTCGAACCAGCGCCTGCCCTCGGCGTCGTCCACCCACACGCCATTCGCGGTGTTCGCAAGCTTCACACCGGTATCTTCCGACATGTCGCCGGCCAGTCGGGCGTGAGGCCAAAAATGTGCGGACGCCATCTGCTTGAGGTCTTCTATAACCTCGCCGCTCAACCTGTTCGTTGTCACTTTCAACACCTCCTTCTTTGGCGCGCATGTTAACATTATCTAAGCATTTCGCCAATAGGGGAAAATCGGAATCTCGCGGGCAATGTTCTTATCCGCGTCTCGCGACCAATTTCAATGGTAGGCCCGCGGTGAGTATGCGGCGAGGACACGAGAGAGTATGAACGCACTCGAAACGCTGGCGTACCGGTTCAGGCGCTTCGCCGAACTGGAATGCCGGGATTCCTCCCCGCTGTACGAACGGCTCTCGACCTGTGTGGCCGGCGACGCCGAGCTCCTGGAGATGGCTACCCACTGCTCCGCGGGCCAGCCCGCGCCGAACCTGTTCTTCGGCGCGGCGCATCTGGTGCTGCTCGAGAACCCCGGCCATCCGCTGTCGGCGTACTACGCGAGCGTGGAGGAGACGCCGAAAGAGCGGGAGGGCGCCTACCCCCACTTCAGAGCACTGTGCCTCGAGCACAGCGAGCGGATAGTCGAGACGGTTTCGACCCGGCGGGTGCAGACCAACGAGGTTGGCCGCTGCGCGGTGCTGCTGCCGGCGTTCGCCATCGTGGCGGGGCGCTCGGCGAGTTGCGAGGCGGCGTTCATCGAGGTGGGGGCGAGCGCGGGGCTGAACCTGTTGTGGGACCGCTTTCGCTACGAGTACGGCGGCGTCGCTCGCTGGGGCGACCCGTCCTCGCCGGTGCGGCTCGCCTGCGACCCGAGGGGCGCGGCGCTGTCGCCCATCCCGGACGCAATGCCGAGCGTCGTCCTCCGTGTGGGCATCGACCTGGACCCGGTGGACCTGGGAGATGCCGAGTCGGTGGTGTGGCTGCGGGCGCTGATATGGCCGGAGCACCGGCGGCGCGTGGCGGCGCTCGCGGGCGCGCTGCGCCTGGCGGCGAGCGATCCGCCCGCGCTGGTGGCGGCGGACGCGCTGGACGCGCTGCCCGGCGTGCTCGAGACGGTGCCGCCCGATGCGGCGACGTGCGTGTTCCACACCCACACGCTCAACCAGTTCCCGCCGGACGCCCGCCACAGATTCGGCGAGATTCTGGACGAGTTCGGGGCGCGCCGCGATCTGTACGTCGTGTCCATCGAGCGGCAGGGCGCGCAGCAGAAGCGCGTTGGCGCCCTGCTCGAGCTGACGTCCTACGAGGGCGGACGCAAGACCTCCCGCGCGCTGGGCCGGTGCGACAACCACGGCATGTGGCTGGAATGGTTCGGCGGCGCGGCCTGACCTGCCGCGCCGCGCGAAACGTCGCCTCTACTGCATCGGCGAGCAGTCGGCGGGGAGCAGTAGCTTGTTTTCCTGCTTCAGCGGGGTCACGCCGGAGGGAGGCGGCCAGACGCCCTTTTCGCGGGTCTCGGCTCGCACCCTCAGCCTCTCCTCGAAGCTGGAGTAGGCCCACAGGTGGATGAACTTGTTCAGCCCGCCTATCTCGGTGGTCCAGCAGCCGGCCAGGGGCGAGAACTTCTCGCGCTCGGCGATTGCGCCTTCCCACGCCTCGAAGACCTTGGCCACGCCGCCGACGTCGTAGGTGTATATGCGCATCTCGTAGAGCGGGCCGATCTTCCTGTCGCCCAGCGGAGTCATGAAAGGCGCCGGGATGAGTATCTCGGTGTACATGTTCTCGACGTACTGGCTGGTGTTGGGCGGCCACGCGCCGTCGGCGACCGCTCTGCCGCGCACGTCGGCACGATGGCCGAGGTCGTCGTACGGCCACACGTGCACGACCTGGTTCAGGGGGCCGGCCTCCGTGTGCCACAGCCCGCCCAGCGGCGAGTAGGTCAGCCGTCCGGGCAGCTTCTCGGCGAAGCCCGCCTCGAAATCGGGGACGCTTCGGGGCTTCAGGTCGTAGGTTCGCATCTCGTAGATCATCGGTTGCTCCTTCCGTCTTGTGGTGTTTATTGGTTGGGTTAGATTGGTAAGGCCGTCGCCGGGCGGGTTTGAAACCCGCCCCTACCAGGCGAAGGCGATCACGCCGTACAGGGCACGACGCCGGGCCGGCGCTTGCTGCCGCGCGCCTAGCGGCCGTGGAAGACGGGGCTGCGCTTCTCGAGGAAAGCACGGCGCGCCTCCTGGGCGTCATCCGAGCCTCCCAGTATGCCTCCCGCGTTCGAGGTCAGCACCATGGTGTTCTCGATGGTGGTGTCCATCGCGGTGCGCATGATGCGCTTGCTGATCCACTGTACCAGGGGCGGCACGCGCATGATGCGGTCGCAAAGCTCGCGGGTGGTCTTCTCCAGCTCCTCGGACGGCACCAGGTAGTTCAGCAGGCCCCACTCGTAGGCGCGCTTGGCGTCCACTTGGCCCGTGTAGGCGAACTCGAGCGCGCGGCCCAGCCCGGCCAACTTGGGCAGGTAGTAGGAGCCGCCGTTCTCGATTATCTGGCCGAGCTGGTGGTAGCCGATGAATCGGGTGCTTTCGCAGCCGAGCCGGATGTCGCAGTGGAGCGCCATGTCCATGCCGGAGCCGACTGCGGGGCCGTTGATCATGGCCAAGGTGGGCTTTCGGATGAGCGAGATGTCGCGGTGCAGCTTGGTGAAACCGTGGTAGAAATGCTCCCGGGTGGCGTCAGGCCCATCCGGCCCATAGTCGCCGGAGAACTTCGGCCCCTTCATCTCGTCCGGGGTGTCGCCCCGCATGTCCGCCCCGGAACAGAAGCCGCGGCCGACGCCCGTCAGCACGATAACCTTGACGTCGGGGTCGTCGTCTCCCGCGCGCATGTACTCGCCCACCTTTGCCACGGTGCCGTTAACCTCGGCCGAGCCTATCAGCGCGTTCAGCCGCTCCGGACGGTTGAACTTGATCCACAGAATTCCGGTGTCCTCCGGCTCGTACAACAGGTAATCAACCAGTTTGGGGCCCATCGTAAACCTCCCTGGGTGTATTGGATGCTTTGTGTCAACGGCAGCCGCGTGGGTCAGTCGGCGCCCACCGGCCGCGTGCCTATGATGCCCTGGCGCTCCAGCGCGTCCAGCTCGGACGCGGGCAGCCCCAGCAGATCGCCCAGCACGAACGCGTTGTGCTCGCCCAGGCCGGGCGCGGGCGCCGCGTGGATTCGCCGGCTCTTCGACATCCGCCAGGGCGTGGTCACCTGCCTGTACTCGCCGGCCTCGGGGTGAACCACGGTATCCCAGAAACCCCTTGCCTCCAGGTGCGGGTCGACAATCGTCTCGCCGCCCTTCAGCACCGCGCCCGCGGGCACGCTGCGAGCCTGAAGCAGGTGCATGGCCTGGTAGTGGCCGCGTTCGCGCGTCCACGCGGCAATGGCCTCGTCGATCTCGGCGTGGTGTTCGCGCCGGCCGGCGGCTGACGCAAGCCGCGCGTCGCCGGCCAGGTCGGGCCGGCGCATGGCGTCGCATAGCCCGTGCCATTCGGCGTCGGAGCGAACGCTGACTGCGACCCACGAGTCTTCACCAACGCAGGGGTAGACGCCCTGGGGCGCGTGAACGGGATGGCGGTTTCCGGTAAGTCCGGCCACCCGGCCATTCATGGCGTAGTCCAGGAACGCCTCGCCCATCATGCCAACGGTGACCTCACGCTGCGACAGGTCGATGAAGGCGCCCTTGCCGGTTCGGAGGCGCGCCCTCAGCGCGGCCATGAGCGCCCCCACGGTCAGGATTCCTACGACCGGGTCGGGGAACGTCTCGTTGGACATCAGCGGCTGGCCGCCCTCGTAGCCGGTGATGGACGCGAGGCCGGCGGTCTGCTCCAGGGTGGAGCCGAGCGAGCCGTAGTCCATCTCCGGACCGCTCGCGCCCTGGCTGCTTATCTTGGCGTAGATTATCTGCGGGTTGGCCTGGGAGATGGCGTCGTAACCCAGGCCCAGCCGGTCCATGACGGACGCGCGGTAGTTCTCGACGAGCACGTCGCAGACGGCGGCGAGCTTCAGCAGAAGCTCCTTGCCCGCGGGAGTCGCGAGGTCCAGCGTCACGCCCAGCTTGTTGGGGTTGCGGTGAACGTGGTGGGCCGAGCGGTTCCACGGGCGCTCGCCGGGGTCGCCGCCGGGATACAGATTGTAGGCGCCGGACGCCGAGGGCCGGGCGAAGCCACGGCTGGTGTCCATGCGCGTGCAGGACTCCACCTTGATGACCTGCGCGCCCATGAAGCCCAGCAGCAGTGTGGCATAGGGCCCCACGGCGATTTGGGTCAGGTCGAGTATACGTAGCCCCGTCAGGGGCGGGTTAGTCATGATGCATCTCGTGGTCTCTTGCTGTGTTCACCCTCACCCCCGTATCGAGTACGGGGCAGGCTCTAGCCCTCTCCCTGAGGGAGAGGGGATATCCTCTTCAGCCACTTCCAAGCTCCGCAATCTCGGCTTCGGTCAGGCCGAGGCGGCCGCCCAGAATCTCGGCGTTGTGCTCGCCCAGCAGCGGGGCGCGCTCGTGGCGCCAGCCGTGGCCTTGCACGCGGATCGGCTCGCCCGGGTAGGCCGCCGCGCCCGCGTGGGGGTGCTCGATGGTCTGGAAGAAGTCCCGCGCCTGTAGCTGGCCGGAGTCCAGCAGGTCTTCCACGTCCGCGACGTAGCCCGCGATGGTGCGCATGCCCTGAAGCGTGTGGTAGATCTCCTCCTTGGTTCTGGTGGCGGCCCACTCGCCGACGATGGCCAGCACGTCCTGCTGGTGCTCGCGGCGGGCCTCCCGCGTGCTGAACGCGGGGTCGTCGGCCAGCTCGGGCACGCCCATCAGATCGCACACCCTGGCCCAGATGTCCTCCCTCACGCCGATGTCCAGGCCGGGGCTCACCCAGCCGTCGGTGGTGCGCACCAGGGCGCTCTCCCTTCTCGCGGGGACGCGCCCGAACTGGTGGTGGATGGAGGCGTGGATCTGGGCGACGGTGATTGCCTCCATAGCCGACACGTCGACGTGCTGGCCCTCGCCCGTGAAGTCGCGCGCGTACAGGGCCAGCATCGCGCCTGAGAACGCCGCGACGCCAACGGCGTAGAGCACGACGCTACCGCCAATCTTCAGCGGCTCGCGTTCGGGCAGACCGACGGTGTGCATGAGCGCGCCGATCGCCTGCGTCACGATGTCCGTGCTCTGGTAGTCGCGGTAGGGGCCGGACTGCCCGAACGGGGTGATGGAGACGTACACCAGGCCGGGGTTACTCGCGGCCAGCGTGTCGTAGCCCAGACCCAGGCCCGCCATGCGGCTTGGCGCTGCGCTCTCTATCAGCACGTCGGTGGACTTGGCCAGGCGGCGCAGCGCGTCGGCGCCCCGCTCCGAGTCCAGATCCAGCGTCACGCTCTTCTTGCCGGCGTTGAGGTAGAGGTGGAGCGCGCTGCCCTCCGGGTGCGGCACGTCGTCGAGGAAGGGGCCTTCCCGGCGGGACGCCTCGCCGACGCCGGGACGCTCGACCTTGATGACCTCCGCGCCCATGCCGGCCAGCAACTTGGCGCAGTACGGCCCGGACACCCCTTCGCTGAGGTCCAGGGCCGTGATGCCGCCGAGGAGGTGCTCGCCCATCTCCATGCGATTCGTCGTCTTCCGTTCGCCGCGCCTATCGTCCGGTGAAGGCGGGTCGGCGCTTCTCGACGAACGCGCGCACGCCCTCCTTGTGGTCCTCGGTGCGGCGGCTGATCTCCTGCGCGGGGCCGGCAAGCCGCAGGCTCTGCTCCAGGTCGATGTAGAGCGATTTCTGCACCAGCTTCTTGATGAGCGCCATGGAGTAGGTCGGGCCGTCGGCTATGCGCTGGGCCATATCCATGGTGGTCTCCATCAGCTCGTCGTGGGACACCACCTTGCTCGCCAGGCCGAGCCGCAGGGCCTCCGCCGAGTCGAGCACGTCGCCGGTGTACTGCATCAGGAAGGTGTTGCCGAGGCCGACCATGCGGGGAAGCTGCCAGCAGGAGCCGTCGGCGGGAATCAGCCCGCGCCGGATGAACGTCTCAGAGAGCCGGGCGTTCTCCGACAGCAGCCGGATGTCGCAGGACAGCGCGATGCCGAGGCCAAGCCCCATGGCGTAGCCGTTCACGGCGGCGATGGACGGCTTCTGCAGATCGTGCAGCCTGAGAGGCAGGAAGCGGACGTTCTCCGCGCCCTCTTCCTCGGACGGCTCGTCCTGGCTCGCCCACTGGTGCTCGAGGTACTCCCAGGCGGTCTGGTCCGTCGGTATGGGCTCTTCGGCGACTTTGCTGCGCTCCTGCACGGACTGGTCCATGCGCTTGACGTTGGCGCCGGAGCAGAAGGACGGGTCGCGGCCCGTGAGCACCACGGCTCGCAGGTTGGGGTCCGCCTCCAGCCGGTCGAGCTCGGCGTTGATTTCGGTGGACATTTCAGAGCCGATGGCGTTCCTGGTCGTCGGGTCGTCCATGGTGATGACCATCACGTTGCCAACGTCGGCAACCTCGATGTAGTCGTGCGGCATATTTTCCCCCTGAAGTGGAATTGGGCAGTGTCGGATGAGTGGCGATAACGTGAATGTGAGAATAGCGTTGAGGCTATGGGCTGTCAACTTGGGGGGCGGCACGTTCCGTTTACCCGCCGAGCCCAATGGTGCTACCATCTTGTTTGCGAAGGAGCCTCTGGTCAGTCCCTAACCGGCCCATTCTGGCTGCGTCTCGACGTGGGCGACCGGAGGAGGGGAGACGCGAAAGGAGTTACAAAGTGCTTCACTGTACACCAACTTGCGAATATTCCACGGACGACCAGGGAAAGCAACACTTACGACGGGTTCGGATCAAGATTTGGGACGACAGGGAGTACTTCGATCCCGCGGCTGTCCGTCGTCACGAGGAATATGAAGACATTGAGGAGGCTATCGAGCGGCTGGTTGAATTCGGCACCGAGCCAAGTTTCGACGCGAAATCTAGAATCAGTTCATCGATGCTTGCAAACCTGCTGATGAGATACAAGCGAACTGGTATCTTGCGTTCGGCAGAGGATCCCCCGAAAGTGGATCTTAAGGCAGCGTTCGATAGGCTGGCAAGGTCAAATATTTGATAGGCAAAGAGAGTGTGTCGGACACAGATAGACAGTTCCTTGTCGTGCGTGTTGCAACCACCGATGGCGGTGCCACCGACCACATCTACAGTCTGCGCGACGCCGCAAGCGCACCGGGAGAGACAAATGTCGACCTCGTCCTGGCCCACATCTGGGACGCTTTCACAGGGACAACGCCGTTCTTGAGGCTTGCGAATCCGGATGTCCCATACAATCCCGAACATGTAGTGCGAGTGGCCCTAGAAGTCATCTCAATTGAAGAGTCGGCAGAAGAATCTGAAGAAAGAGGACCGATTGGCTTCCGACCGCCATAAGCGCCAGGCACCCAGCCGCCACTTTCCCCAGCTCCGCCTAACCGCCCGCCAGCAGCCGGCTTACCGCGTCCTCGACGGCGCGGCCTTCGTCGGACTCGCGCAGCCACTTGCGCAGCTCGCGCCGCACGATGGTGACGCCCACGCCGTCGCCTCGCTCCTCGCGCAGCGCCGCCAGCCACGCACTCGCGCCCACCGCGGCCGCGGCCCCCGCCGCCGCGATGTCCGCGTGTAGCTCCCGCGATGCGTCGAACTCCGGTATCGGCAGCTTCCACAGGTGTTTCTGGAGGTGGCGGGCCCCGTACTGTCCCTTGGGCATTAGCGGTTCTACGGCAACTGCTAGAGCGTCGCTGTTGATGATCGCCAGAAGGTAGTTGGCTTCGTCAAGGTCTTCGCAAGTAACCCAGTACAAGGTGTAATCCACCAAGCTGGCATCATCGAGCAGCAAGGTCGCGGTTGGATTGCCCGATTGGTTGTACACAATCCTCACTGGTCGTTGACCCCCGTCGTGCTGCCAGTCTAATTGGGAAGATAGCTTGCCCATGTAGTCGAGTTGCCCCACCAAGTCCAGCTTGTTGGCGCGGCCCTTTTTCTCCTCCCAGAGGCTGTTGACGGTCTGCCAGCGTCCGCGCATCCGGCGCTCAAGGCCGCGCAGCGAAACGCCGCCTGGTCCGCCAACTTGAACCGGTATGGCAGAGTCGCCCTGTTTGAGCGGCAGCAGCGCCTTCAGAGGCTCCAGCGTCACGTAGGGCGCTACGGTCTCGCCGAGGTGGACGCTAAAGAGGTGGCTCTCTTCGACGGTCTGACCGGTGATGGCCGTCAGGTCCAGATTCTTCCAGGGCGCTTTGTCCTGGCCGCCCCGGCGCGGGTTGACGGTGACTGTCCGCGCCGCCCGCATAATGGCGGGGTTATCGGTCTCGTTGACGAAGAACAGCGCGCGCGGAACGATGGTCGCGCCCTGCCGCGAGAGGGCGGCGTAGGGCGAATCGCCCGTAACGCCGGTGTCGGTGATGGCCGCCGCGTCGCGCCGCACGTCCGCGTCGCCGGCGTCGCCGCGCCAGCGCTCCACCGAGCCGGCAAGCGGCCTGGGGGCGGCCTCCGGCGGCATCCGCTCTGCGAACACGACCGAGGCCGGCACTGGGAAGAAGGTGTTGGGTACCAGGCGTTCGAGGTCCCACGCCGCCTTTATGGTGAAGTCCGCCATTATGCCGGTGCCATTTCTGCCCGCTCGCCAGCGTCCGGAGCGCCACTTGGAGTACTGGCCGGCCTGGAGCGCGCTGTGGGGCATCACGAAGCCGATTTTGCCGCCCTCACCGAGGTAGAGGTCCACGCTGCGGGCGAAGAACAGGCCGGCCACGTCCTGGTGGGTGGCGTAGCGTCCGCCGGCCCAGATGCCGTACCGGTCGCGGCTCAGGCGTTGCAGCTCGGTGCGCAGCACGTCCGCCGTCTGGTTGTGGTTGATCCAGGGCGGGTTGCCTATCACCACGTCCACCTTTTCACGGGACAGCGCCACCGGGCGCACCATGTTGCGGGCGTAGTAGGCCCACACGTGGTCGCGGCCGCGGTCGTGGAGTTGCTTCAGGACGCCGATCGTTCTGCCCAGTGTCTCGCGCTCGGCGGGGTCGGTCACGTGGTTGTCGTCCAGGGCGAGTTGGGGGTCGTCCCCCTCCACGACGTAGGAGGAGACGTCCGCCATGAGCGCGTCGAAGCTCTCGGCGCGCTCGACCAGGCTGACCGGAAACACGAGCTCGGCGTCGTCCTCCTCCCTGGTCTGGATGGTTATCTCGTTCTCGTCCAGCAGGTCTCCGCTGCGGATGCGAAGCTGAAGGGCGTCGCCGAGGTAGACGGGGATAGACAGCGAGGCCTCGACCTGCGCGCTGGAGGCGGCGTCGATGGCGGGCCGGGCGGCCAGGGTCCAGGCGGTGCGTGCGAGCTGCACCGCCGCGGGGTGAACGTCGATGCCGGTCACGGCGTCGCGCAGCCGGTCCAGTATGCGCCAGGGGTCCCAGTTCGCCTCGCGCGCGGCGTCCACGAAGTGGGACACCGCCTCGGCCAGGAACGTGCCTGAGCCGCATGCGGGGTCGAGCACGCGCTGCTCGAGTGGCCTGTCCACCAGCTCGCGCACCATCGTCCGGGCCAGCCAGGCGGGGGTGTAGTACTCGCCGAGCTGCCGGCGCTCCTCCGGCGGAATCACCGTGACGTAGAGGGTGGAGGCCGTGTCCGGGGGCGCGCCGGTCCAGTTGAACCGTGCCACGCGGCGGGCCAGCGTGCGAAGCATCGGATTGGCGCCGACCTCGTTGGGCCAGCTGAAGAAGTCCGATTCCAGCACGCCGCGCAGTCCGGTCGAGTTGTAGAACTCCCTGCCGTCGAGCAGGTCGGCGGGGTCGGTCTCGGCGAGCCGCCGGATGTCGATGCCGAACGAGGCTTGCACCACCATGCTCAGGATGGCGCACAGGTAGGTGTGGCGAACGAACAGGTCGTCGATCGTCTCGTCGCGGCCCGCGCCGGCGACCTCGCCGAGGGCCGTGCGCAGAAGCTGGCGCCACAGGTCCCGCTTGACCCGGATGGTGTCGAGGGAGGCGTGCCGCCTGTACAGCGTGGAGAGGGCGGCGAGGTCGCGCTGGTGCGGAGGGCTGCCCGGGCTGAAGTATCGGGCCAGCCCCTCGGCGTCGGGGGCGACGTTGTCCAGCGAGAACAGGGCGTAGTCGCGCAGCCACTCGTAGAGCGGCAACCACCCGGCATGGTCGTCGAGCCTGAAGTAGTAGGGCGGTGCGACCTGCGGGTCGGGGGCGCCGGGCCAGCGCAGCAGCCAGTGCCTGCCGTCGGTGAGCACGCCCATGCGCACCTTGCGCTGCCTGGCCGACTCCTCCAGGTAGCCGTCGAGCTGGCGGACGTACTCCGGGTCCGGTGCGGCCCTGCCGGGCGCGATTCGCCGCTTGACCTCGATGAAGGTGTCCAGGGCGGTGAGGTCGACGGCCCGGCTGGAGCCGTGAGCCGGCGGGTTCTCCTCGACTATCTGGTCGCTCGCGGCCAGCCCCGTGGTGGTGAGGAAGGCGCGCACCGCGGTGGTGATGTTAGCCTCGGGTTCGCCGTTGTCGTGCCGCCGCAGCACCTCTCGCGCCGCCTCTTGGTGCCTGGGGTCGTCGATGTCGATGTGGGTAGTCACGTTCGCGCCCGGCTTTCCGCATGAGTGAGCTAGGCGGGCATTGTATCGCAATGCCTGCGGGCGCGGGGGGAGTCCCCTCGCCTGCAGGGTGAGGGTTGGGGTGAGGGCGAAACTACATCCCGCCTGGCCGCAACGGATGCTGCCACCGGAGTGCTGGGAAACGGCTGAAGTCGGAGTCGGTGGAGACCATTGTACAACCGTGCTCGATCGCGACGGCCGCGTGCTGGGCGTCGGCAACCAGCTTTCCGGTTGCACCGGACTCGCGGCACAGTCTTTCGAATATGTCCATATGATTGGGGCCGGGACCTACGATTCGCGCTTGTGGCCGCTTGAGGAGCGAATCTACGAATGCGAACGAGCGGTCGAGAGTGGACGGCGGATTGAATACTCGCGGGTTGGTCACGACGCGGATGAATCCGGAGATAACAAGCACGGAGAGAGCGAATGGTTCGGGCCCCGTCGCAAGGCGAGTGATCCAGGCCGCATACTCAGAGTGCTCGGGCACCGAGTTCTCAACGTGTGCATAGATCAGGACGTTTACGTCGGGTAGCAGCATCTCGGGTCAGGGATGCCTACGCCTGAAATAGACCTCGTCGTCCTGCGCGTCAATCGCCCTGGGCCGGTCGAGATCGACTTCGGGGATGGGATGGACTCCACGCACGGTTACCAACCGGAAGGGTGGCTGCTCCGCAGGCTCACGACGCTTTAGAGCATCGGCCAAGGTTCTGGAGATGAAAGCGCTCACGCTGATGCCGCGGGTGGCCGCCGCGCGGCGCACCTGCTTCGCAAGCTGATCGTCGAGAGATATAGTCGTTCTCATTATGCACATCATAACATCAGTTATTCATCACATCAACACCGCGAGGCGCGCGCCTGCCACGCCGCGCCTACGCCGCCTGCTCGGCGGGGCGGTACTGGAGCGCCTCGGCGAGGTGCGGTGACTCGACGTTCTCGGCGCCGCCGAGGTCGGCGATGGTCCTGCCCAGCTTGAGCACGCGGTGGAATGCCCTTGCAGACAGGTGCAGCCTGCTGGTCGCCATGCGCAGCAGGCCGGCGGCCGTGTCGTCCACCTTGCAGTATTCCCACACCTCGACAGGCCCCATCTCGGCGTTGGTGATCAGCCCCGTGCCCTTGAAACGCCTGGCCTGCACCAGGCGCGCCGCCTCGATCCGCTCGCGCGTCCGGGCCGAGGTGTCCGTGCCGGACGGCATGGTGAGCTTCTCGTACTCCACCCTGGGCACCTCGACGAAAAGGTCGATCCTGTCCATCAGAGGCCCGCTGATCCGCTTGGCGTAACGGGTGACCTGGCTGGGCGAGCAGACGCACTGCTTGCCGGGGTCTCCGGCGAACCCGCACGGGCAGGGGTTCATGGCCGCCACGAGCATGAAGTTGGCGGGGAAGGTTAGGGTGCCCTGGGCGCGGCTGATGGTCACCACCTTGTCTTCGATGGGCTGGCGTAGCACCTCCAGCACCGCGTGGCCGAACTCCGGCAGCTCGTCGAGGAATAGCACGCCCCGGTGGCTCAGCGTGATCTCGCCCGGCCTGGGCATGCGGCCGCCGCCCACGAGTCCCGCGTTCGAGATGGTGTAGTGGGGCGATCGGAACGGCCGCCGGTCGACGAGCGGCGACGACGAGGGAAGAAGCCCGCTTATGCTGAATATCTTGGTGACCTCCAGCGCCTCGTCCCGGGTCAGCCTGGGGAGGATGGAGGGCAGACTGCGTGCGAGCAGCGTCTTGCCGCTTCCGGGCGGGCCGCTCATGAGCAGGTTGTGCCCGCCCGCCGCGGCGACCTCAATTGCGCGCTTGGCGTGCTCCTGGCCGCGAATGTCCGCGATGTTCACGCCTCCACGGCAACCGTTCGCGGACACGAAGCCGTTGCTGTCGGCGGCGATGTCGCTCGCCGCGGGTGAGATCCTGGGGCCGCCGTTCAGGTGGTGAAGCAGTTGTCCCAGTGAGGAGACCGGGATAGTCTCCACGCCGTCCACCAGGGCGGCCTCGTTGGCGTCGGGGGCCGGCACGAACACGCGCTGGATGCCCTCCTCGCGTGCGACCGCCACCATAGGCAGTATGCCGTTGGTGTGGCGGAGCGTGCCGTCGAGGGATAGCTCGCCCAGGAAGATGGACGAATTCGGGACGTCCTCGATCTGGCCGGAGCTGATCAGCACCGCAACGGCGATGGGCAGGTCGTAAGCGGGGCCGGCCTTGCGGTGGTCGGCGGGCGCGAGATTGACGGTCACGCGGCGCATGGGGAACTCGCAGCCGGCGTTGCGAATGGCCGATCGCACCCGCTCGCTCGCCTCCTTCACGGCCGCGTCCGGCAGGCCGACGATGTTGAACGCCGGCAGGCCGGGCAGTATGTCGACCTCGACTTCCACTATCAGGCCGTTAAGGCCGACCACGGCGCAGGTCTTGCACTTGGCGAGCATAAACTGGACTCCGTCAAACAGAATTAGCACGCACATTCTAAGCTGTTCGGAACACAGAGTCAAATTCCAAAAAGCGCCTCGTTCAACCGTATGTCAGCGCCGCCACTATGGCTGGATCGTATGGCAGATCGATGTCGTGGCGTGGGGACGGCTCGAGACGGGGGAGCCGCGGCCAGAGCGTTTCGGCCGACTCGTTGTACGCCAGGTCGGCCAGCGCGGGCAGCGACGCCACGTCCTCGGCGTTGTAGCGCACCAGAGTCTCCAGCGCGCCGGCGCTGCCCATCGTCCACATTCGCCACAGCCTCACCGCGTCGTAGCCGCTGAGTCCGGTCAGCTCCGACGGGCGGCCCACGCCGAGCATAGCCTCGATTCGCTTCAGCCCGCCGCCATAGCCAAGCCGGCGCAGCGGGTACATCAGGTCCAGGTGCGCGACGTGAGCGAACACGCTGCCGAACGAGCGCTCGACGTAGGGCAGATCGAAGCTCGCGCCGTTGAAGGTGACCACCAGGTCGTAGCGCTCCAGCGCCTCTCGCAGGTCGAGCAGGTTGTCGTCGCGCACGAATCCGTGGTAGCCGTCTTGGTCGAGCAGGCCCACCAGCGTCAGATAGCTCGAATAGGGCGAGAGTCCGGTCGTCTCGATGTCCAGGAACGCCGCACTGTGCCGGTAGTCGGCGTACAGCCGCCACACCTCGCGCGGCGGTAGCGCCCTTGCGAAGAAGACTGCGTCGCCACTGTCGTGGCGCTTGACCGACTCCTCGACCAGAGGGCGCAGCCGGTCTCTGCGCCCGTCCAGCGCGGACGGCAGCGACGGCGCGCTCAGAAAGTCCTCCCAGGTCAGCACGCCCGACTCCCACAGCAGCCGTTCGTATGCGTAGCCGATTCCCGGCAGGTGTAGGAACGTGTTTCGCAGCATGGAGAGTGCCTTTCGTATCTGAGTCGGTAGGACCAGCGGCATTTGATTCTTTCGCCAATCGTGAAGAATGTCAACGGCGCGGGTCGGCACGTCCGGTGGTTACTTTCACGTTGGCACTCCATCCAAGGGTGAGCCGACTGGAAACACGTTCGGGGACTGACCCGTCCGCACCAATACCGCCCGTGGGTTGTGCGCTATAATTGGCAGTGTGCGACGTCTACGCACGGGGGCATCAATGGCTTCGCAATTCAGGGCGCTGCCAAGCGTCGACCGGGTGATGAGCGACCGCCGCATGGACGCGCTGGCGCGCACCTACTCGCGTCGCGCGGTGCTGGACCTGGTGCGCGATCGGCTCGCGCTCGCCAGGCGGCGCATCGCGGACGAGGGCGGCGCAGCGCCCGCCATCGATGACGTGGCCAGTGACGTCGCGGCTCTCGCGCGCTCGCGCTTCGCTCCGTCGCCCCGCCGCGTAATCAACGCAACCGGGGTGGTGCTGCACACCAACCTGGGACGCGCACCGCTCAGCACCGCCGCGGCGGACGCGGTGCGGGAGGCCGCCGCGGGTTACGGCGACCTGGAGTTGGACCTTGACTCCGGACGGCGAGGCTCCCGCCAAGCGACCGTCGCCCGGCACGTGAGCGAGCTGACCGGCGCAGAGGCGGCCCTGGTCGTCAACAACAACGCCTCCGCCGTGCTGCTGGGCCTCGCCGCCATCGCAGCCGGAAAGCAGGTTATCGTTTCGCGCGGCGAGGCGGTGGAGATCGGCGGCGGGTTCCGCATTCCCGACGTCCTGAAGCAGAGCGGCGCGCAACTGGTGGAGGTGGGCACCACCAACCGCACCTACGCGCGCGATTTCGAGGACGCCATCGGCGACGACACCGGCGCGCTGCTGCTCGTCCACGCCAGCAACTTCCGCGTCGTGGGCTTCACCCACTCGCCCGCCATCGCGGAACTGGCAGAGATCGGCCGCAGGCGCGGCGTCCCTGTCCTGCACGACCTGGGCAGCGGCTGCCTGCTGGACACGGAGCCGTTCGGCCTGGCGCACGAGCCAATGCCCCAGGAGAGCGCCGCGGCGGGCGTGGACGTGATGTTCTTCTCCGGCGACAAGCTGCTGGGCGGCCCGCAGGCGGGCATCATCGCCGGCAGCCGACGGCTCGTGGACGTCGTGTCTCGCCACCCGCTCGCAAGGGCGATGCGCATTGACAAGCTCAGCCTGGCGGCGCTCAATGCGACGCTGCTCCACTACGTGAAGGGCGAGGCCGAGAGCGAGGTGCCTGTGTGGCGCATGATCGGCGCGCGGCCCGACGACGTCCGTGCGAGGGCGGAGCGCTGGCGGCGCGCGCTGGCCGGCCGGGAATGCGATGCCAACGTGGTCGAGGCGACCTCCGCTATCGGCGGCGGCAGCCTGCCCGGCGAGACGCTGCCCACGTGGGCGCTGTCCGTCTCCCGCGAGGGCGCCGGCGCGTCGCGGCTGGCCGAGCGTCTGCGGGCGGCCGATCCGCCCGTGGTCGGGCGCGTGGAGCGCGACGCGCTGCTGCTGGACCCGCGCACCGTGCTGCCGGACGAGGACGACGCCCTGCTGGCCGGCCTGGTGGGGGCGCTGGAGGACTAGCCAGATGGCGTGACAGGCGCCATTGGCCTTGCGGCGGCGCCGCGAACGCTCGAAACGGATTGCAAACGCCTGAGACGGAATTGGAGGGTTTACCGTGAGACCTACCATAGAATTCGATCCCAGTTACAGCCTGCTGACGCTGGAGCTTGACCCGGGCGAGGTCGTCAAGGCGGAGCCGGGCGCGATGGTGGCCCAGGAGGGCGTCGACATGACCACGGGCATGGGCTCCGGCAGCATCTTCGGGGGCCTCAAGCGAATGCTCGGCGGCGAGTCCTTCTTCCTCAACACCTTCACCGCACAGCGGGGCGGCGGATGGGTAAGCCTCGCGCCGTCCGCGCCGGGCGACATTGCGTCGTTCCACCTCGACCCTGGCAAGAACCTGTTCATACAGGGTTCGTCCTACATGGCTTCCACCGAGAACGTGGAGACGGACACCAAGTTCCAGGGTTTGAGGGGCCTGTTCGGCGGCGAGAGCATATTCTTCCTCAGGGCGTTCTCCAGGGGCGGCTCCGGCACGGTGTATATCACCTCCTACGGCGCGATCAAGCAGGTGCGCGTGGAGCCGGGCAAAGAGCTCGTCGTGGACACGGGCCACCTGGTGGCGTTCTCGGACGACGTGGAGTACTCCGTGGGCAAGGTGGGCGGGATACGCTCGCTGATAGCCGGCGGCGAGGGCCTGGTGATGAAGTTCCGCGGCAACGGCAACGTGTGGATACAGACGCGAAACGTCCAGTCGCTCGCGAGCATCCTGATGCCGTTCCTGCCGACCGCGGGTAGCAACTAGAGGGCGTTTCCCTGTGGGCCTCCTCTCCCTCGATGGGCTGACAGGGGTAGGCAAAGCGGCCAATAGCTTCAGTTCACCGACCACCAATGTTACGCCGATCCCCGCTGCAGCCGTGTCATTCCGAGCGGAGCGCAGCGGAGTCGAGGAATCTAAAGGCTATGTACAGTAGAAGCGCTCGATGTGGCGCATGACCGGCTTTGGGGAGACCTGAATCTGACACGATACCCGAAGCCACAAATCAGCCGCTTTAGATTCCTCGGCTACGCTCGGAATGACGTAGATATGGGCGCTCGGAATGACACCGAAGGGGGGGCCCGCTTGGAATGACATGAGAACTCGAAGTGAGGGTGAAACCAGATACCTACCCCTGTCAGCCCTGCGAGGGGGAAGCGAGTAGAAAGGCAGAAGCCGTGACGCTGTTCGAGGACAGGGCGAGGCGCGAGCTGGCGAGCGGCGCCCCGCTCGCCGCCCGGATGCGTCCTCGCACGTTCGACGAGTTCGTGGGGCAGCGCCACGTGGTCGGCCCCGAGTCGGTGCTGCGCCGCAGCATCGAGGCCGACCGGCTGCCGTCCATCATCCTGTGGGGGCCGCCCGGCACCGGCAAGACCACGCTCGCCACGCTGATAGCCGGCCTAACCAGTAGCCACTTCGAGCGAATCAGCGGCGTCGCGTCGGGCGTGGCGGACCTGCGACGTATCGCCGCGGAGGCCAGGGAGCGGCTGGGCGCGCACGGCGAGCGCACGCTGTTGTTCGTGGACGAGATTCACCGTTTTAACAAGGCTCAGCAGGACGTCATCCTTCCCTACGTCGAGGACGGCA
Organism: Dehalococcoidia bacterium; assembly: GCA_965262385.1. Classification (GTDB taxonomy): domain Bacteria; phylum Chloroflexota; class Dehalococcoidia; order Lucifugimonadales; family CATOSD01; genus CATOSD01. Next base: position 2,935,026 of record CBDHFB010000016.1, read on the forward strand.
CATTCGCCCTCATCGGCGCAACAACCGAGAACCCCTCGTTCGAGGTGGTGTCGCCCCTGCTGTCGCGGGCGCGCGTGTTCGCGCTCGATCCCCTCACCGACGACGAGGTGGGCGGCATTGCCGAGGCGGCCCTATCGGACCGGGAGCGGGGCCTCGGCGGTCTGAACGCCGCCCTTGACGAGGACGCCCTCGCCGCGCTGGTGAACCTGTCGAACGGCGACGCCCGCTCGGCGCTCAATGCGCTGGAGCTTGCGGTGTCCGCCACGCCCCCGGGCGCGGACGGCGCGCGGCGCGTAACGCAGCCGGTCGTCGAGGAGGCCATGCAGCGCAGGTCGCTGAGGCACGACAAGGCGGGCGACCTTCACTATGACACGATTTCCGCGTTCATCAAGTCGGTTCGGGCGTCAGATCCCAACGCGGCGGTGTACTGGCTGGCGCGGATGCTGGAGGCGGGCGAGGACCCGCTGTTCGTGGCGCGGCGGCTGGTGGTGCTCGCGGCGGAGGACATCGGCATGGCGGCGCCGATGGCGCTGGGCGTGGCCGTCGCGGCGCAGCAGGCGGTGCACTTCATCGGCATGCCGGAGGGGCGCATTCCGCTGGCCGAGGCGACGATCTTTCTAGCCACTGCGCCCAAGAGCAACGCCGCCTACTCCGCCATCGAGCGGGCGATGGAGGACGTGCGGCGCACGCGGAACGAGCCGGTGCCGCTGCATCTCCGCAACGCGCCCACGGGTCTTATGAAAGACATGGGCTACGGCAAGGGTTACCGCTACGCCCACGAATACGAGGGCCACTTCACGACGACCCAGAACTTGCCGGACAGCCTGGCGGGACGCCGCTACTACGACGCGAGCGACCAGGGCTACGAGCGCGAGGTCGCCGAGCGGATGCGGCGGTGGTGGGGCGGGGGCGGGGGCGACGACGGCGAGTCCGCTGAGGGAGAGTGTTAGGGTGAAGGTGGAACACCTAGCAATGCCCGAGCAGTGTACCGCAGTCGCTGCAATACGTGCTTTGAACCGAAATCTGCTTCCCGCAGGTTGGGCAAGATGCTCCTTCCGAATTAGATACTCGACTTGCGGATCCGGCAAGTATCAGAGCCGCGATGGCGGGCAGGAAGATTGCTGAAGACTTAGCCAATTCGTCGCTGATGCCCAAATGTAGCCAGAGCATGAATGTCAGAACTATGAGAGTGGTAACAGTTGCTATTGACGCTGTCGTTAGCCGCCAGTTCCTGAGCTTATCCCGTGACATGATTAGGAACGTTACGGCCAGCAGATAGGCCAGTACGGCAACGAACGCGAACGTGATCCCTGTGTTGCTGCCTGGCTCATCGTCTGAGTAGCCGAACCAGAAAAGCAATGCGGCGGAAGTGAGTACGGAGAAGAAACCTATAGTCACTTCCGCCAGCAAGCGAAGTGTGTTCGACCGTGGCAAGGTAAGAATAGCGAAGCTCGCAGCAATTGCAGTGAGAACTACAGTTGCTGGAACCAAAAGAATTGAAAACTCACTCAGAAGGACTACAGGTGCAAAGAACAAGAGCCCGAGGACGATCGCGATTGGGATCGCCCACAATAAGTCCCGGCGCCGATAACGTGACGCCATGAACCCGACACCTGTCATCGTAAAGGAAAAGGCCAGAGACGCCGTCCAAAACTTGAAGTCCAAAAGCAATAGACGGGTCTTGCTCAGGAATGAGAAATCGGTAGGTATGATGTGGTTTACGGCGACATTCGTCCATTGCCCGGCTGGCGTCCCCACGACAACGCCCTGAATTCCTAGCGCCACTATGAGGTTTCCGCTGAGTCTGTCGTAGACGATTCCAAGCGGCCGGGAGGCAAGAATCCTCGGCTCTCCTAGATCTTGAGTCGAAGTCCTCTACACCCAAACGTTAGCATCCCTTTGCAGGTACTCTGTCGAGAACGCGACCTGCTCCGGGCCGCGGTTGGCGCTGACACACAGAATGCGCGGACCGTCGAACGTGTATCTACCGGTAGGTGTGTCAACGCTTTGACCGCCCCATGAAACGGCCTCCCACGGCAATGCCGAGGAGTTCCATGTAAGGCCTCCATCCAGGCTCTCATAGATGACGCTATCCAAGGCGACCACTACCACGGCTCCCTCCGAAATGCCAACTGACGTGGCGCCTCTCACCGATAGTGGCTCCAACTGGCTAGTCGCCACGCTCGCCAGCGCGGCCACCCCCGCCACCAACACGGCCCAGCGCAGCCGCATGGCGCCCGCCGCGGCGGGCCGGCGGCGCCAGACCCATAGGGCCGCGCCCCACGCGAGCGGGATGACCAGCGAGTCCGTGGCGTCGCGGGGGGAGCCGGCGACGCCGCCGGCGAGGGAGATGCCGCGCATGATTATGTCGTGCACCGGCTCGAATGTGTTGAACGCGGCGTAGAGGAGCGGCAGTCCGGCGTAGGCGGCGACGAATGCCAGGCGATGGGCGCGGAGGCTGCCGCGGGCGGCGAACGAGAGCAGGAAGGCCAGCAGGGGCAGCGCAAACACCAGCCACGTCAGGTCGCTGAGCTTGCCGGTGAGCCACGAGTGGGGCCACAGCGCCTTGAACAGCAGGTCGTTCAGCAGCAGAACGCCCAGGGCCGTGACGGTGGCGGGGTGGGTGAGGGCGGACCCGACGCGGCGGCGGAAGTCGCCGCCCGCCCAGGGCGGCCAACTCGGATGGCGCGCTTTGGAAAGAGGCCTCATTGGCGGATTCTAGGTGCGGGTGCGGCGGATGGCAAGCGTGGGGGCTCTTCACCCTCACCCTCACCCTCTCCCTCGAGGGAGAGGGGACTGACGACCGGACGCTTGGCTATCTCCCGTCTCGCCGCACCACGACGGTGTCCGCGAGCAGGTCGTGCAGCCCGCGGCGGTCGGCCCTGAACGCCATCACTACTGCGTTGATCAGCAGCATCGGCCCAAACTTGGCGAGCTCCCGCAGGAATGCTCGCGAGAAGCCGACGCGTGACCCGTCTGACCTGACCACGCGAAGCTTTAGCGTGCGCTTGCCGGGAGTGGTGGTGGACACACCCACCAGGATGGGGTTATATACGATACTGAACACCAAGAAGGAAAGAATGAGTTCGAGGTTGCCCAGTAGAGAATAGAACCCGAGACCAAAGTTCCCGATTGTGCGCAGTCCAATCTCAACAGCCAACAGCAATAGCAAAACGTCCATAATGGCCGCAGCCATGCGGGAGCCCACATTGCCGAGACTCCCCTGCTTCAACACGTCAATTTGGAGGGCCTCTGCGCGACTTGCTTCTTCGTCCTCTGATGCCGCTCCGCAGCTCGTGCACCGTCTGTCCAGCCCCAATGTCTGACTTCCGCACACTGGGCACGGGACGCTTTCCCTCGCAGTCTTTTGAGCCAAATGCCGAGCAATCATGACGGCTGCGATGCCAGGCAAGACCATTGCAGCAAACTTGGTCAGAGCTTCGTCGACGCCTAGGTGCAGCCATAGCATAAACACCAGCACGACTAGGGCAACTGTTCCCAGGAACGATGTTGCCACGAAGGGCCAGTACTTTGCCAGCTGCTGCCGGGCGGCCACAAAGGAGGCCACAGCGAACACAGAGGCCGCAATCGCAATGGCCATGAAACGGAGGTCGTCGTTACTGAGGGCATCGTCGTCCGAGAATCCAAAGTATGAAATCAGAACGGCGGAGGCCAGCACTGAGATAGTGCCGATTCCGATCGAAGCGAATCTCCGAATCGCGCTGTCCCGGGGCATCGAGCCAATAACGAGTGACGCTACTATTGGAGCGACGAGTAAAGCCAATATGGACACGGTGCTAGGCAACAAGAAGAAGACCGCGGCCCCAAGAGCGAGCGCGGCAAAACCTGCAACTAGTGCCAGGGGAACGGCCCGCACCAGATCTTCGATCCTATGCTGGGAGGCCACAAGTGCTGCTCCCGTCATCGAAAAGGCGAGGGCTAGGGCTGCCGTCCAGAACTTGAGGTTAGAGAGCAAGAGGCGCGTCTTGGACAGGAAGGAGAAGTCGGTTGGCTCGAACCGGCCTACTGAAACGGCTGACCACTCTCCGTTGGGAGTCCCCACCACGACGCCCTGGATACCCATTGCCAGCACGAGATGGCCGGTCCGTTCGTCGTAGACGATTCCTCGCGGACGATCAGCGATTTCCCGTGGCTCATTCAGCTTCTCCGTCGAGACCTTCTGCACCCACATGTTGCCGTCTTGTTCCAGAAACTCTGTAGAGTAGACTTCCTGCTCCGGGCCGCTCTCTGCGTTGACTCGCAGCACCTGCGGACCGTCGAGTGAGTAGCTGCCCCTGGGTGTGACTACACTTTTGCCTCCCCATACAACACCATCGAGCTCTAGTTCGATAGAGCTCCATGTCACACCACCGTTGAGACTCTCGTACGTCCCGTAACCTGCTTGGGCGAAGACTACTCCGTCATCAGAAACGCCGACTCTCTGGACTCCGTACAGTGGCTCCGGGTAGCTCGTCGCCACACTCGCAAGCGCGGCCACCCCCGCCACCAGCACCACCCACCGCAGGCGCATAGCGCCGGAGGCGGCCGGCTGGCGGCGCCACACCCAGAAGGCGGCGGCCCACGCGAGCGGGATGACCAGGGAGTCCGTGGCGTCGCGGGGGGAGCCGGCGGCGCCGCCGGCGAGGGATATGCCGCGCACGATCAGGTCGTGCACCGGCTCGAATGTGTTGAACGCGGCGTACAGTAGCGGCAGGCCGGCGTAGGCGGCGACGAACGCCAGGCGGCGGCCGGTTCGGTTGCCGCGGACGGCGAACGAGAGCAGAAAGGCCAGCAGGGGCAGCGCGAACACCAGCCAGGCGAGGTCGCTGAGCTTGCCGGTTAGCCACGAGTGCGGCCAGAGCGCCTTGAACAACAGGTCGTTGAGCAACAGGACGCCGAGCGCCGCGACGGTGACGGGGTGAGTGAGGGCGGACTCGGCGCGACGGCGGAAGTCGCCGCCGCCGACCCAGGTCGGGTAGTCCGGGATGCGCGGTTTGGACAGGGGCCTCATTGGCGGATTCTAAGAGCGCGTGCGGCGGATGGCAAACGTGGGCCGATGAGGCCGTCGACCCGCCCCAGTAGCTTCCCAGCACCCCGAAAAAAGTGTCACTCTCCCGCGCCACCCGTTCCCGGCCCTGCCCCATCCAACCCCACACACGTCCCACCTCTTCCCCGCGACTGTCCCATTTCTCCCCACCAATCCGCCCCAATCCCTCAAATTCGCCAACCCCATTGAAACACACGCACATCCGTGCTACCCTCGCCCACGCGAGGGACCGACCCCGCGGCCCGGAGACCTTACCCCCAAGCGTGACAAGGCCCCAGGCATCCGAAGGGGCGTCCCTTGTGGGCGCCTTGTGGCAGTGAAGATACGGCTGAGTGACCCTGCTCCGTCCCCCCTGTCCCCCTCTGCCACGCGGTGCCATTCTTGTGTCCCAGCAACCCGCGCCAGCATTACAGATTCGCGCGGGACCGGCGACACCCTCAGCTAGGAGGCGCACAGAATGTCACAGAAACGAACAGACTTCGCCTTCCCGCGAAGCCTGTCACCGTGGAAGCATGCCCTGAGCTTGCCGAATGGGCGGGGAGCGGGAACAACGGTTTTGGGGGGCGCCAAGTAATCTGAAACAGGCTCCTTCGCTGGCCCCCGGTTGGAATCGCGCGCGCTTTGTACTATCATCTGTCCCAACCACAATGGAGGTCGGACCGAAATGGTGAAACAGGGCATAATACCCGACGAACTGACCAAGCCCTTCTGGGACGCGGCCAGCGAACGCCGCCTGGTCATCCAGAACTGCAGCGCGTGCGACCGCCTGCAAAATCCGCCGCTGCCGTCGTGCTCCCAGTGCGGCTCGGCAGACGGCCTGGAGTGGAAGCAGATGAGCGGTCGCGGCACCATCTACAACTACTGCGTGGTGTACGACTGCCCGATTGGCGCACTCCAGGAGGACCAGCCGTTCAACCTGGCTGTGGTCATGCTGGACGAGGACCAGGGCATCCAGATGTACTCCCACCTGCCGGGCACGCCGATAGACGACGTGCCTGTCGGCGCCGCCGTCGAGGTGTTCTTCGAGACCACCGCAAACGACCAGCTGGTGCCGGAGTGGAAGGTGGCCGGCTAGGCGGGACTTTTCGGAAGTCCCTTCCCCCTCGATGGGGGAAGGTCAGGATGGGGGTGACGGCCACGCGCTGGTACGACACCTTCACCCTTCGGCAGGCTCAGGGCAGGCTCTTAATCCTCTCCCGTCAAGGGAAAGGGAGAGGAGGCCCAAAGGGAATCGCACGACAAGAGACAACCAGGGGGCAACAGACATGACAACTCAATACGCGCCGGAATCCATGTACAGGTCCGTCGAAGGACTGGGCGTCTGGGAGCACAGGGGCAAGGTCGCCGCCGTGGGCGTGGGCCACTCGCCCACCACCCGCCGCTGGGACGGCAGTCCGGACACGACCGTGGGCGCAGGCGCCATTCTGTCGATGCGCCGGGCGATGGCGGACGCGGGCGTCGACCCCGGCGACGTGGACGGCCTGGTGATAGTGCCGGTCACCACCACCGGCGCCCACTGGCCCGCGGACACGCCGGTTCCGCAGGACGTGATCGGCGCCTACAACCAGACGGACGACCCGCTGGACGGACTCGGCCAGCTCAGCGCCGACTGGCTCGAGTTGAACATGCCGGAGCTGACCAACGTCAAGTACAAGGTGCACGCGCCCGGCTGCATGTCCGCGGCCCTGACCGTCGCGGCGCAGGCCATCGGCGACGGCCTCGCCGAGAACTGCCTGGTGGTCAAGGGCTGGCACAACCTCGAGGGTAGGTACAACCACGGTGGGACGAGCGCCGCGCGAGAGGTCTCCGGCTCCGTCGCCATCGGTCCGGGCCGCACGTTATGGGGCCCGCCCGGCTGCTACGGCACGGCGCTCCAGTTCGCCGAGTACTGCCGGAAGTACGGCAAGCACCACGACATGCTCGCGCCATTCATGGAGAACTCCCGCCGCAACGGGCTGATGTTCCCCGAGGGCTACTGGGCGCAGCACCGGCCCGAGCCCCTGCCGCCCGAGGACTACCTGAGCGCGCGCTGGATCGCCAAGCCAGCCAACCTGTTCGACAACGACATACCCATAATGTGCACCGCGTCATACCTGTTCACCACCGCAGAGCGCGCCCAGGACATGAAGCAGAAGCCGGTGTACATACTCGGCCACGCCTCCAGCCGCGGCGCCACCCGGAGCCTCACCCCCACGCTGGCCGAGGTGGAGGCGGAGTGCGCCAGCACAGGCAGGAAGATCCTGGAGGGCGCCGGCATCACCGCCGACGACCTGTCGTTCGAGAACATGTACGACGGGTTCGTACAGTTCCACCAGTTCCACATAGAGGGGATCGGCTACCGCGGAATGAAGCAGGGCGACGCGCTGGACTTCTACCAGGGCGACATCAGCATAGAGGGGCCGGACCCCATCATGCCCAGCGGCGGCAACATCGGCGGCGGCCGCAGCCGGTTCTGGATGCACACCGACAGCATTCAGCAGATCCAGGGGCGCGCCGGCGCGAGACAGGTGACCGGAGTGAAGCCCGAGGTCGCCGTGTCCGGCGGCCCAATGCCCTTTGGCGGCAACTTTACGGTTTGGAGCGCGACGCCGGACTAAAGCCGGAATCGAAGGGGAAGGACCAGGCTTGATACTCATCAGCTACGACATCGACGGAACGCTGGAGGTGGGCGACCCGCCCGGCCCGCTGACAATGGAGATGGTACGGGTCTCCAAGGAGAAGGGATTTCTGATAGGGAGCTGCTCGGACCGCCCGCCCAGCAGGCAGCGCGCCATGTGGCAAGAGCACGAGATCGAGGTCGACTTCGTGTCGCCCAAGCACATGCTGGCCGACGTGAAGACCAAGTTCCAGGCCGACGCCTACGTCCACATCGGCGACCGCGAAGACCTGGACAGGCAGATGGCGCTCAAGGCGGGGTTTGACTTCCTCTGGCCGGACGAGGCCGCGCAAAAGGACTGGTTCGCGGCCTGACAGGGTGTCTCCCAAATCCCATTCCTCCTCGATGAGGAAGGCTGAGAGGGTGTCTTCAAAGTCCCTTCCCCCTCGATGGGGGAAGAGCCTGCCCCGTGCTCGATACGGGGATGGGGGTGAAGGGGAATCGCGCCCCGCCTCACGCCGCCGCGCTTTCCGCGTCGGGCTGGGCGGATGCCCCGGAGTACACCCGCATTACGCGCCGCGACACCCGCAGGCCGTTGAGCGCAAGCACGGAGCCGCCGACGGCTATCGCGATGGGCGCGCTCAGCAATGCGGCTATGCTGCCGGTGTAGAATCCTGAAAATCCCGTCATACCCCAGGTGAACGACTGGATGCTCAACACGCGACCCCGCATGTCGTGGGGCACCGCTCTTTGGAGCACCGTTATCAGCGTCGCCTCGTACAGCACGCCCGAGCCGTAGGCCGCCAGCAGCAGCACGAGCGAGAGCGGCAGCCACTGCGACGCCGCGAACAGGACCAGGAACGCGCCAAAGCCAATGTACCCGAACACCAGCAGCCGCCCCGCGCTGCGCCCCTCGCCCAGCGCCGACAGCGCCAGCGACGATATGAGCGCGCCCGCGCTGCCCGCCGAGAACATGTAGCCCAGCCCAGTTGGACCCACGTCCAGCACCTTGCCCGCCATCACCGGCAGCATCGTCTCGTGCGACCAGCCGAACACCTCCGACGACAGCATCATCAGGATGAGCAGCCGCAAATGGGGCGTGCCGAGCGTGAAGCGTATGCCCTCCTTCAGATCGGCGAGCGGAGTGGTCTCGCGTTTTACGCCCGATGTTCCAAAGCCGCGCAGGAACACCATGTGTGCGCTGGACGCCATGAGCGCGCAAACCATACCGGCGTATATCCAGCCGATGCCGAAAGTGGCCGTGACGGGACCTGCAACCAACGGCATGGTGATGCCGGCGCAGGTCATGGCGACGAAGTTGGCCGCGTTCGCCTTGAGCAGGTTCTCGCGGCCTGCCACGTCCAGCACCAGTGTCATGCGCGCCGGCAGCTTGACGGCCATCAACATGCCGTCGGCCAGCGCCGTCGCCAGGATGTGCCAGAGCTCGATTCGGTCGGTGAACACCAGCAGCGCGACGGCGGCGAACATGGCCGCCTGCGCCGTCTGCGCTACGACGAACAGCACGCGGCGGTCCAGCCTGTCTGCCATCACGCCCGCGAAGCCGGCACACAGCATCATCCCCAATCCCGCCATGCCGGACGTCGCGCCCACCCAGAACGCGGAGTCCGTGACCTGCAGCGCGAGCCAACCGTGCGCCAGGATGTACATGGTGATGCCCACGTCGCTGAACAGGCCCGCAATCCAGAGCAAGCGGAACTTGGCGTTGCGTACGAGAAGAATCATGACAGGCGGCGCGAATCGGGAGGTGCAATGGCGGCAAGGGCGGGTCTGGAACCCGCCCCTGTAGGTGCCCATCGGGCAACGCCGACCACGGCGGCGCGGGGCACGCGGCCCCGCCCTGCACCTACGCCTTGGCGTATTCCCGGAAGGTCGAGTCCACCACGTCCAGCGCGAAGTCCACGTCCTCGGCCGTGATGCCGTAGTGGGTGACGAACCTCCACCTGCGCGCGGGCGATCCGCCCTTGACGCCTCGTTCGTTGATTCTGCGGGCCAGGTCGGCTGGATCGCCGCGCCCGATCTCGAAGAAGACGAGGTTTGTGGGCAGGGCGTCGGGGTCGATGGAGATGCCCGGCACCTGCGCGAGGCCCTGCGCCAGCCTACGCGCGTTGGCGTGGTCTTCCGCCATGCGCTCGACCATGCTGTCGAGGGCCACTATGCCCGCCGCCGCGATGACGCCGACCTGCCTCATGCTGCCGCCCACCATCTTGCGCCACCTGCGCGCCCTATCTATGAACTCGTTGCTGCCGCACAGCACCGAGCCGATGGGAACGCTCAGCCCCTTCGACAGGCAGAACGTAACGCTGTCGGCGTCCTTGACCAGCTCGGACACCGGCGTCTCCAGGCTGACGGCGGCGTTGAATATGCGGGCGCCGTCGATGTGCAGCGGGACCTCGTTGCGATGGGCGACCTCGGCGATGGTGCGCGTGTCCTCCGGCGTGAGAGTCGCGCCGCCGCAGGCGTTATGGGTGTTCTCCAGCGCGATCATGGCGGTCCGCGGGAAGTGGACGTCGTTGGGCTTAATCGCGTTCTCCACCTGGACGGGGTCCAGCATTCCCCTGCTGTCGTTGGGGATGGTGTGATAGGACACGCCGCCGAGGGCCGACGCGCCGCCCGCCTCGCTGCGGAAGATGTGGGACTTGTCGCCAACGATGATGTCGTCGCCGCGCTGCGCGTGCGTGAGAATCGACACCAGGTTGCCCATGGTGCCACTCGCCACGAACACGGCGGCCTCCTTACCCAGACGCTCCGCGGCCATCGCCTCCAGGCGGTTCAGCGTGGGGTCTTCGCCGTAAACGTCGTCGCCGACCTCCGCCTCGGCCATGGCCCGGCGCATCTCCGGCGTGGGGTGGGTTACGGTGTCGCTGCGCAAGTCTACGATTCGCAAGCTTCCTCCTTCGTGGGGGGCGGGGCCGTTGCCGGCTGGCGCCATGGGCTTCGAGGCTGGATAGATTCTAGCACACAGCTTGCCAAACGCCATAGCCTCTCATAACATGGGTGGGCACTTCCAAGCCAGACGTGAAGCGTCGGCATTGGGGAAAGGGCGGGTCTCACACCTGTCCCAAAGCGCCCTGTCGGCTGCGGACTTACGCGAGTCAAACTCCGATATGCCAAACCAACCCACAGCGCCAGACCCACAGCCGGTGACGTTCGGCGGATCCGGCGTGACGCTCGAGGGCGTGCTGCACCTGCCCGCCGAAGAGCGGGAAAAGTTCGCCGGCGTGGTGCTGTGCCACCCCCATCCGCGTTACGGCGGCAACATGCACAACGCGGTCGTCTCCGCGATGGCCGAAAGCCTCCGGGCAGCCGGCATCGCGGTGCTGCGCTTCAACTTCCGCGGGGTGGGCGCAAGCGAGGGGTCGTTCTCACAGGGCGCGGCCGAAGTGGACGACACCCTGGCCGCGGTGGACTTCATGGCGCTGAACGACCACATCGAGGCGACCCGCGTGGGCGTCGCGGGCTATTCGTTCGGCGCCTGGATCGCGCTGGAGGCCAGCGCAGGGAGCGGCGCGATACAGGCGGTTGCGTCCATCGCCTGCCCAATGGGCGCCTACACCTCGCTGGGCGTCAACGAGCTGCTTCAGCCCAAGCTGCTCGTGTGCGGCGAGTTCGACCACGATTTCCCGGTCGAACACTTCCGTTTTCTATCGAGAAGGTTCATGGAGCCGAAGCAGGTTCAGGTGCAGTACGGCGCGGACCACTTCTTCGGGGGCCACGAGCCGCAGATAGGCGACCTCACGGCGGCGTTCATGGCGCGGTGGCTCGGTGACCGCGCGCCCGGTGACGTGGGCGGATTCTAGCCAGGGAGCTTCCGGAGAATGCGTCAGACTGCTATTGGGTTCCGCAGCCAGGGCCTCAGCTTGGAGGGCGTGCTCACGTCGCCGCAGGGTATAGCGGGAGAGATGCCCACGCTGGTGGTGTGCCACCCTCACCCCGTGCTCGGCGGCGACATGGAAAACGCCGTGGTGACGGCGATTTGCCGCGCCGCCGACAGCCGGGGGCTCGCGACGCTGCGTTTCAACTTTCGCGGAGTGGGGGACAGCGAGGGCGAGTTCAGCAACGGCAAGGGCGAGCAACGCGACTTGGAGGCGGCGCTGAGGGTCGCCCGGCGGTGGCCGGGCCTGGATGGAAAGCGGGTGGCCGTCGCCGGCTACTCATTCGGCGCATCCGTCGTGCTCGGCGGGCTGCGGCGGTGCCGCGCGGCGAGCTGCCTGGCGTTCGTCGCGCCCCCCATCGCCGCCGTAAAGGACTCGCGGATAGCCTCCGACAAGCGGCCCAAGCTGTTCGCCACCGGCCAGAACGACCGCATTTCGCCCCCGGTGGGCCTGCAGAGCGCCCTGGACGACGTGCGTCAGCCCGTGCGGTACGCCGAAATTGCGGGCGCGGCCCACAACATGCTGGGCAGCGAGGCCGAGGTGGGCGAGGTGGTGGCGGCGTTCGTGGCTGAGGCGCTGGCGATGGGGGTTTAGCGACGGCGCTCTGCTGGCGTAGGTTCGTCGAAGGGTACGCCGTCTGCTTTTGCTTTCAGTAGGCGTGCGTACCAGGCGTGCCATTCGGCATGGGCTTCAGCGCGGCCCACTTGGCGGCCCTTAGCGAAATTCCGTGCGAATCGCTCTTTGCGCTGTTTTCTATGAGCGGTTCCATGTACTTTCTTCTGAAGCAGTCTGCGGCAATCATGGCGAACGATAGGACCTCCAATACTGAAAAGATCGTTATGGCTAACGCGACGCCCGAGACAGCGACTCTTTCGGCGACCGCCGAGAACACCGTTATAGGATCGGCGTCTCCCCTGCTGACGATCTCATCAATGACTATAGCGGAGGTCGCGGTCAAATTCGAGACGCTAAACGTGAGGAAATAAGTTGTTCTCCATCCGTGAGGTACGCTCCAGATGGATTCCCTGATCCTGTCAGGTGAGTTCATATATGCAACATCATGCGATTCTTCGGCAAGCTCAGAGTGACATCAAGCCTGGACACCCGCGTGCATTTCCCAACGCGCCGTATGATATATTCTTAGCATGAAATCCCGTGAATTGCAAAAGTGTTCAATAGGAGTGACGATTGACGCAGCAGAAAGAATTCAGAAAAGAGCGGGACTCCATGGGCGAGTTCGACGTGCCCTCGGACGCCTACTATGGCGCGAATACGATGCGCGCGGTGCTCAACTTTCCGATCAGCGACCTGCGGTTTCCGAGGTCCTTCATCCGGGCGCTGGGCCAGATCAAGCTCGCCTCGGCGCAGGTCAACCACGAACTGGAGCTGCTGGACGGCGGCCTGGCCGACGCGATCGCGCGCTCGGCCCAGGAGGTGGCGGACGGCGGCCTCGACGACCAGTTCGTGGTCGACATCTTCCAGACCGGCTCCGGCACGTCGACGAACATGAACGCCAACGAGGTCATATCCAACCGCGCTATCGAGCTGCTGGGCGGCGAGATCGGCTCCCGCACCCCTGTTCACCCCAACGACCACGTCAACATAGGTCAGTCGTCCAACGACGTCATCCCGACGGCCATACACATATCCGCGCTCAAGGCAATCGAAGACGACCTCGCGCCGGCGATAGCGAAGCTCCAGCGGGAGTTCGAGCGCAAGGCAGAGGAGTTCATGCCCATCATCAAGACCGGCAGGACCCACCTCCAGGACGCCACGCCGGTGCGGCTTGGCCAGGAGTTCCTGGGATACGCGGCGCAGATGGAGCGCTCCCTCCGCAGGCTCGACCACGCGAAGGCGGAGCTATCCGAGGTCGCGCTGGGCGGCACCGCCGTGGGCACCGGCATCAACACCCATCCTGAGTTCGCCGCGCGGGTGTGCGAGAAGCTGTCCGAGATGCTCGGCGTCACGGTGTCGGAGACGGACGGGAATGGACACTTCCAGGCACAGAGCACGCTGGATGGCGTGGTGGCGGCGAGCGGCGCCCTGAAGACCATCGCCGTCAGCCTGATGAAGATCTGCAACGACATACGCTGGCTTGGTTCGGGGCCGCGCGCCGGCATCGGTGAAATCGATCTGCCGGAAGTGCAGCCCGGTAGCTCCATCATGCCGGGTAAGGTCAACCCCGTGATTCCCGAGTCGGTGTGCCAGGTCGCCGCGCAGGTGATAGGCAACGACGCCGCCATTGCGGTGGCCGGCCAGTCGGGCAACTTCGAGATAAACGTGATGATGCCGGTCGCCGCGTACAACCTGCTGCAGTCGATAGACCTGCTCGCGGCGGCGGCCGACAACCTGGCCGAGCAGTGCGTGAGCGGCCTGCAGGCGACCCAGCGCGGCCCCGAGATGGTCGAGCGCGGCCTCGCCATCGTCACGTCGCTCGTGCCGCACGTGGGCTATGACGCCTCCGCTGCGATAGCCAAGGAGGCGCAGGCCACCGGCAGGACGGTGAAGGAGGTCGCCATCGAAGCGACGAGCCTGAGCGGCGAGGAGCTGGACGACATTCTCGATCCGAGCTCGATGACCGAGCCGGGCCTGGGAGTCGGGGTTTCGGTGGGCTAGGAGCGATGGCGTGCCGGGGCCAACGGGCGGGATTGAGCCCCGCCCCTACGGGCTAGTTTCGTCCTCGCCGAACCGCGCCCGCGCGTAGGCAACCTCGTCCTCGCGGGTGTGGACCTCGCCGTCCAGCCGGGCGCACCTGAGCGTGCGCAGCAACTCTCCCACCTTCGGTCCTCTCGCCACCCCCAGCGCCAGCAGGTCGTTGCCGTCCAGCAGTGGGCGGACGTGGCGCAGCTCGTCCAGGTATCGGCGCACCCACGACGCTGCCAGGTCGTCGCTCGCCAGAGCGGCGCCGGCGCGCAGGGCGTGCTCGTCGTAGGCGCGCAGCAGGTCGTCCACCTCGCTGGGACGCAGGCCGGAGCGTTGCAGCCGGGCCACGATGTCGTGCAGGGCCAAGGTGTCGCGCACCACTCGCGCCCAGTCCGCGCCCATGTTCAGCCTGCGCACCAGAGCGGGTGCCGCCTCCGCGGGCAAGGAGGACACCAACAGCGACAACATCACCGGCGTTGGGCCGCGTTCGGGCCCGATCGCAACCTCGTCGATTTGGGCGAGCGCCGCCTCGTCCGCGCCAAGCGACGGGTTGATGGCGCGCAGCACGCCCGCGTCGCGGAGGATCCGCAGGATCGGGGCGGCCCGCGGTTCGTCGAACACGCGCTCCAGCTCGTGGCGCAGCCGGTCGCCCGAGATGGCGTCCAAGTAGGCTAGGTCGCGGTCCAGCGCCCGCCGGGTCGATTCCTCTATCCGAAAGTCGTAGCGGCCGGCGTACCGGGCGGCCCGCAGGATGCGAGTCGCGTCGTCGCGGAAGCTCCCATCGTGCAGCGCGCGCACCAGACCGCGCCGCAGGTCCGCCAGGCAGCCGAACTCGTCCTGTATGTCGCCCCACGACTCGGCGCCTACCTCTACGGCCATGGCGTTGATGGTGAAGTCGCGCCTGGCCAGGTCATCGAGAATGCCAGCCGGCCTGACGCTGGGCAGCGCGCCCGGATGGTCGTAGCTCTCGGTGCGGGCCATCGCCAGGTCAAACGTGATGCCGCCCGCCCTGATCTTGTGGGTGCCGAACTGGGACGACGCGACGACCTCGCCGCCGAGCGCTCCGGCCAGATCGCGTCCGAATTCCGCGTCGCCGGGGGCGCTCACCAGGTCGACGTCGGCCACGGACAGGCCCAACAGCGCGTCGCGCACCGCGCCGCCCACCAAGTAAAGGCGCACGCCGCGCCGCGCAGACTCCTCCGCGGCTCTTCTCAGCAGCTGCATCTGCTCGCGGTCAAGCGCCGAGCGCAGTAGCGCGGCAACATCTGGCAAGTCTAAGAGTCCCCCTGGCGTGATGGAGTGAAGTGGCAGCCGCGTTAGATGTCGAGGGCTTTAGATTCCTCGACTTCGCTGCGCTACGCTCGGAATGACAAGTGAGAGAGCTCTGCTCCTATCACCTGCCGCGAACCGTTGCGCAACCGCCGCGTCAGTGGTTGCGCTGTGCGCGATAGTGTACCAT
Source organism: Dehalococcoidia bacterium (assembly GCA_965262385.1). GTDB lineage: Bacteria > Chloroflexota > Dehalococcoidia > Lucifugimonadales > CATOSD01 > CATOSD01. The sequence goes on from CBDHFB010000016.1 coordinate 2,950,664, forward strand.
GAGGCCGGCGGCCGGCTACGCCGCCGCGCCCATGCCAAGTGGAGGCCTCAGACGATGTCCGACGCCGGACACCCCATCACCGCTACCGACCCCACCGCCGCGGTGCGCGACTGGTTCGCCGAGCTGGGACGCTGCTGCGCCGCCGCGGACTACGACTCCGCGGAGGCCATCTTCGCGCCGGACGTCGTGTCCTTCGGCACCAAGGCCGACGTCGTTGCTGGGCTCGGTCCGCTGCGCCGCAACCAGTGGGAGGGCATCTGGCCAAACATAGCGGACTTCCGGGTCGAGCTCGACAGCGTGCGGTCGGGCGGCGACGCGGGCCACGCCTGGGGCGTCGCCACGTGGACGTCCACCGGCTTCCACGAGGGCGGCGAGGCGTTCTTCAGGCCGGGTAGGGCCACCGTCACGCTGGAGCGTCGCGTCGCCGTGTGGCTGGCGACCCACACCCACTTCTCGCTCAACCCCGGCACGCCGGCCAGGACGTACGGTCGGCGGGAGTGACGGGCGTGGTGCGGCCCCCCGTTTTCGATCAATAGCGACGAGAGGTACCCCCATGACGACCCCATACGATGGCTCGATACAGAAGTACGACTCGATTGCCGAGCGCAACGTGACGATGCGGACTCGCGACGGCGTGGCTCTGGCCGCCGACGTGTACTATCCGGCTCAGGGTGGACGCATGGCGGAAGGCGCCTTCCCGGTGGTGCTGGAGCGCACGCCCTACGGCAAGACCGCGCCGCGCCAGGCCAACAAGGGCCACTACTTCGCGCGCCGCGGCTACGTGTGCGTAATCCAGGACGTGCGCGGCCGCTTCGATTCGGAGGGGGAGTTCTACGCCTTCGCCAAGGAGGCCCCGGACGGCTTCGACGCGGTGGAGTGGATAGCCTCCCAACCCTGGTGCGACGGTAAGGTGGGCACCATGGGCGATTCGTACGCCGGCAGCGACCAGGCCGCGCTCGCGACGCTCGACCCGCCGCATCTCTCGGCAATGGTCGTCGCGGTGGGGGCGTCCAACTACTACCACAGTTCCATGCGTCAGAACGGCGCCCTCGAGCAGCGTTTCCTCATCTACGCCTTCCGCATGGCGGTCACGAGCCGGGAGGCGGACGCCGACCCATCGCTCAAGGCCGCGCTCATCCGCGAGTACACGCAGCGGCTTCCCGACCACGTCAGGAGCTTCCCTCTGAAAGAGGGCACCACCATCCTGCGGCGGCTGCCGTCCTACGAGCGGTGGGCCATCGACCTGCTGACGCACGGCGAGTATTCCGACTACTGGAGGCAGCGCGGCTACGCGCCGGATGAGTTCTACGAAGAGCACGCCGACGTGCCCACGCTCTACCTCGGTGGCTGGTACGACTCCTACGCCCGCAACACCTGCGCCAGCTACGCCGCGCTGAGCAAGATGAAGAAGTCGTCCCATCATCTTCTGATGGGGCCGTGGACGCACGGCCAGTACGAGGTGACCCACTCTGGGGACCTGGACTTCGGGCCGGACGCGCAGATCAATTACAACGACCTGCGGCTTGCGTTCTACGACCACCACCTCAAGGAGCTTCGGTCGTCCGCTACGGACTGGGCCCCGGTGCGCATCTTCACGATGGGCACCGGCGATGGCGCGAGGGACATCCTGGGCTCGCCGGGCGCGAACGAGGAGTACGCGGGGCTGATAAGCCACGGCGGCCACTGGCGCGACGAGGCCGACTGGCCGGTGCCCGGCACGAGCTTCACGCCGTACTACCTCGAGGCCGGCGGCCTGCTCTCGCCAGACGGGCCTGGGGAGGCGGACGGCGCGCCGAGCCGCTACACGTTCGACCCGGCAAACCCCGTGCCTACGATCGGCGGCGGCATCTCGGCTGCCGAGACGATCATGCGCGCGGGTGCGTTCGACCAGCGGGGCCGCGCGGACTTCTTCGGTTGCGAAAACACGCTGCCGCTTAACGCCCGCCAGGACGTGCTGACGTTCCAGACGCAGCCTCTCGAACGGCCGGTGGAGGTTACCGGGCCCATCGAGGTGCGGTTGTGGGCGTCTTCGTCCGCGCCGGACACCGACTTCACGGCCAAGCTGCTGGACGTCTATCCGCCCAGCGCCGAGCACCCCGACGGGCTGGCCGTCAACCTGACGGACTCCATCATACGCGCGCGCTACCGCAACGGCTGGGAGACGCCGGAACTGATGGAGCCGGGAGAGGCCTACGAGCTGGTCTTCCAGCTTTACCCCACTTCCAACGTGTTCAAGACAGGCCACCGGATCCGCCTGGACGTGAGTAGCAGCAACTGGCCCCGCTTCGACGCGAACCCCAACACGGGAGGCCCGCTCGGCGTGGAGCAGCGCAGCGTCGTGGCGCACCAAGCCGTATACCACGACGCGGTGCGCGCGTCGTGCGTGGTGCTGCCCATCGGCAGGGAGGGCTAGGACAAACCCAGGAGGGCCGTCGGGTCGGCCGACTTGTTGACTGTTCGGCGGTGCAAACCTATACTGATTCGCACCCAAACGGAGGTTTCGAGGAATGAGGCTTACGTGCCTTCAGGAAAATCTCAGCCGCGGGCTTGGCGTCGTAGGCAGAGCCGTTGCCACCCGCACCACCTTGCCGATCACCCAGCACGTGCTCCTGTCCACCGACAGGTCGAGGCTGAAGCTTTCCGCCACAAACTTGCAGATCGCTATCAGCACGTGGGTCGGCGCCCAGGTTGAGGAAGAGGGGGCCATCACCATTCCCGCCCGCCTCCTGACCGACTTTGTGAACTCGCTTCCTAACGAACGCGTGGACGTGGACGCGATGGAGCAGCCGAAAGGGCTGAGCTTCCGGTGCGCGAGATTCGAGGCCAACATCAATGGCACGGACGCCGAGGACTTTCCGCCCATTCCATCTGTAGAGGACGGCGTGGTCTGCAGAATCGACGCGGACGTGCTGAGAAAGGCCATCAGCCACGTGGAATTCGCCGCGGCTACGGAAGACTCCCGCCCCGTGCTCACCGGCATCAAGGTCGAGGCCTCCGGGGACGGATTCACTTTCGCCGCGGCGGATGGCTTCCGGCTCGCCGTGTACAAGGGCAAGCTCGCGGAGCCGCTGGATGGCGAGCTCGACTTCATCATACCGAGCAGGGCGATGCAAGAGGTCAACCGGCTCATCGGCAGCCAGCAGGAACAGGTCGAGTTCACCGTCACCACGGCGAGGAGCCAGGCGCTGTTCAAGCTTGAGAACGTGGAGCTGACTTCACAGCTCATCCAGGGTACCTTCCCCAACTACGGGCAGCTCATCCCCGAGACGTGGGGCACCCGCGTGGTCGTGGACCTGAACCAGTTCTCGCAGGCGACCAAGTCTACGTCCATATTCGCCCGGGACGGAAGCGGCATCGTGAGGCTGCAGATCTCCGAGCCGTCCGAAGACTCGGAGATGGGACGCGTGTCCATCTCATCCAGGGCAGAGGAGCTTGGTGAGAACCAGGGCGAGATCGACGGCCAGGTCGAGGGCGACGAGGCCAAGATCGCCTTCAACAGCAAGTACCTGGTCGACGTTCTGGAAGTTTTGGAGGAGGGCAAGGTAGCCCTGGAGACTACGACCCCCTCCAGTCCCGGAGTGATACGGCCCGTCGTCGTGGAGGACGGGGCCGAGTCCACGGACGACTACGTGCACGTGGTCATGCCCATGTTCGTCCAGTGGTAGCCTGCTAACCTACGCAGCCTACACCACTTCCTCACGCGGTACGGCAAGCGGCCCGTCCAGCGCCGCCGCCGCAATGCCCGATGTCAGCGTGGTCTTGCCGTTGCCCCGCGCAACCGAAAGCGCCGCCTCAGTGACGCCGCGCCGCGGAACGCCCTGCGAACAATCCGCCGCTGCCACGGGAGCACGGGGAAGGGTTGACCGGCAAGCCGGCCCTGGGTGATTGCCAGCCCGGCGAGATAGCGGATTAGGTCAGTCGTCAATGTCCGAGCTTCGAATAGCTCTTACCCTCGGAAACGGATCGCCTGGCGCTCTTCCCACTCCCAATTCAAAGGGCTGGACATAGCAAGTGGCCCATTCCGCGTCAGTTACCTTCTTCAGTTTGCGGAGGGTAATCTCCGCGGCGGCCCTTGCCTCTTCCTGTGTAGCGTGATAACTCAGACGTGAGGCAAGACCTGCCTTCTCCAGCATTCTGTCGCCTTCGTGACGACCCAGACTGCCTTCGCTCATCAAGAACATTTGCCAAGGTCTCTCATTCACCTAAGTCGCCTCCCTTGTGTCAACTTCGATACTGCCCCCTGCGCTACCATGCGCCCCGCGCCACGCCGCCGGTGCCATATTGGGCTAACGACGCGGCGGGTGGCTGTCGGCAACTATTTGGCCGCTGTCCAATTCCACAACCCACACGCGCTCGCGCCGGTAAGTTTGACGCAATTCATCAAACTCCTTTAGCGCCTCATGAATACTGTCGAAGTATCGAACTGCGCGCCAAGTAGGGCTGTTCTTCATATGATGGCGAACAACGTAGCTCTTCCAGACACGGTCCTCCGTTTGGTTGTTGTTCATCATTCACCCGCCGTTAGTCGGTGTTGTCGCTGTCGAATTCGTCGAAGATCTCATCAATGGCGCGCTTCATCGCGAACTGAGACTTCATCCTCCTTACCCTGATTCCAAGAAGGCCACACAGTTTTCGCACCGACGCATCCAACGCAGCCCCATCTGGCTTGCTCAATCTCTCATTTAGGGCAAGGTCAAGGTTCACCAAGAACTCCTCTGCCGTCATCTTGTCCGGCCCTGTCTCATCGAGCAAGACAACTGACGCCGCCACCACACTCAGAAACGCCACAATCGCGTCATTACGGAGCCGTGCGCGGCCATTGCCTGCCATCATTCCCTCCTTCCTAGCCTTGGTCCAATCCTACCATGCCCGAATCGTCCAGCACGTTCAGCCCACGATTTGTATGCTCGTGCAACGTGCTGGACATTTATCCCCTACGGGGGGGTAATAGGTCAAGCACATTCCAGCACGTTCATTATCAAGTATTGTGGCGGCCATTTCGGACGCCACGTGACACTATGCCCGCCCGTACTTAACCTTGTTCAGCGAGCCCGTCTTGAGCAAGTCAACGAGGGCGCTATCAACGCTCTTGGCGTTGGCTTTCACTAAGGCCCGAACGCCCTTGTGTGTGCGGACGCCCTTCGCGCCCCGGGCCGCTATCGCCTCTAGCAGCTCGTCGGTTTCGTCCGGGGAATGCTCCACAGCAAGTACGTGGTCGACGTTCTGGAATTTTTGGAGGAGGGCAAGGTAGCCCTGGAGACTACAACCCCCTCCAGCCCCGGCGTGATACGCCCCGTCGTCGTGGAGGACGGGTCCGAGTCCACGGACGACTACGTGCACGTGGTCATGCCCATGTTCGTCCAGTGGTAGCCGGCTAACTTTCCCAGCCTACACAATACGAAACGCCCCGCGCCGTATGGCCGGGGCGTTTGTCTTTTCGAATTGGTGCCCAGGAAGGGATTCGAACCCCCACTCCTGTTAGGGAAGCGGATTTTAAGTCCGCCGCGTCTTCCATTCCGCCACCTGGGCCTGACGGCGCCTTCGCCACTGCCTGGCCGCCAGCGTACGACGCCGGCGAGCCGCTAGAGGAAAAGCGGTGCGAACACCAGCGCGACTATGGACATGAGCTTTATGAGAATGTTCAGGGCCGGGCCGGAGGTGTCCTTGAACGGATCGCCCACCGTGTCGCCGACCACCGCGGCCGCGTGAGCGTCGGAGCCTTTGCCGCCGAGGTTGCCCGCCTCGATGTACTTCTTGGCGTTGTCCCACGCGCCGCCCGCGTTGGCCATCATGATAGCGAGCAGGAAGCCCGTGGAGATCGCGCCTATGAGCATTCCGCCCAACGCCGCCGCGCCCAGGATCAAGCCCACAACGACGGGCGCGATTATCGCCAGAAGCCCCGGCAGTATCATCTCCCTCATCGCGCCCTTGGTGCTTATGTCCACCGCCCGCGCATAGTCCGCGGGCGCGGTACCCTCCATAAGCCCGGAAATCTCGCGGAACTGGCGGCGCACCTCCTGCACCATCGCGTTCGCCGCGCGACCCACAGCCTGCATGGTTAGCGCGGCGAACAGGAACGGCAGCATCGCCCCGACGAGAAGTCCCATCAACACGCTGATATCCAGGAGGTCGAACGAGTCTATGCCGGTGACCTGCGAGTAGGCCGCCATCAGCGCGAGGGCGGTGAGCACCGCCGAGCCGATGGCGAACCCCTTGCCCGTGGCCGCCGTCGTGTTGCCGAGCGAGTCCAGGGCGTCCGTGCGCTCGCGCACTTCGGGGCCCAGCCCCGCCTGCTCCGCGATGCCGCCCGCGTTGTCGGCGACCGGACCGTAGGCGTCGGTCGCCAGGGTGATGCCGAGCGTGGAAAGCATACCCACGGCGGCGAGCGCGACACCGTAGGTGTCGGCCAGCTCGTAGGAGAGCCACATCGCCACGACCACGACCAAGCCGGGTACCACTGTGCTCAGCATACCCAAACCGAGGCCGGCGATGATAACGGTGGCCGGGCCGGTTTCGGACTGTTTGGCAATGTCGCGGGTGAACCCGAATTCGTAAGAGGTGAAGGTCTCGGAGGCAGTGCCGATTATCTGTCCCGCAACCAGGCCAACAAGGACGACCCAGAACAGGTCGAAGCTCATGTCCAGCATGGTCAGCGCTATAGCCGTGCCCACCAACACGAGTGCTCCGGACGTGAATATGCCGGTGCGCAGCGCCCATAGCAGCCGGCCCATGGTCGCGCCCTCTCCGGTGCGCACCAGGAAGGTGCCGATGATGGAGGCGAATATGCCTATAGCGGCGATGAGCAGCGGCAGCAGGAACAGGTCCGAGTCGAAGCTCGACGGCTCGGCCATGCCGAGCGCGGCCGCCCCCACGGCGGCAAGCGTGATGGTCGCGATGATGGAGCCGACGTAGGACTCGAACAGGTCGGCGCCCATGCCGGCCACGTCCCCCACGTTGTCGCCCACGTTATCGGCGATGGTCGCGGGGTTGCGCGGGTCGTCCTCGGGAATGCCCTGCTCGATCTTGCCCACCAGGTCGGCGCCTACGTCCGCGGCCTTGGTGTAAATTCCGCCACCCACCCTGGCAAACAGCGCGATGGATGACGCGCCGAAGCCGAAGCCGGCGATTATGTTGGCGTCCTGGAATATCCAGTACGCGGCGGCGATGCCTATAAGCCCGATGCCCACGACCGATATGCCCATCACCGAGCCGCTGTTGAAGGCGACTCTCAGCGCGGGATTGAGACCGATCATTGCCTTTACGGTTGTGCGCGTGTTGGCCCTCACCGCGATGCTCATGCCGATGTAGCCGGCTAGCGCAGACCCGATCGCGCCGGCGAGGTACGCGATGGCCGTGGAAGGCAGGCCCGAAGCGCCTCCGCCATCCTCCCGGCCGAGCACGTCGTAGTCGATGAATACGGCGAGTACGACGAATACGATGACCACGAACACGGCCAGCACGGTGTACTCGCGCACCAGGAAAGCCCTCGCGCCATCCTGGATGGCCTTACCTATGAAACGCACCGTCTCGTCGCCCTGGTCCTGGCGCAGGACGTTGAGGGTCAGAAGAAGCGCGAAAATTAGCGCGACGACTCCCGCGGCGATCGCGAGATAGAGAATTATCAAGTCCGGCCTCCACAAAAAATCTCCCCTGTGTTTGGGAAGACAGGGGGTCAAGCGTGTTCAGGCGTCGCTCCGCAAAAAAAGCTAACATAGCGGCGAACGCGAGGTCAAGCGAGGCGTCCGCTCGGGGCCTGCCGGGGACGGGCTCGCGGCCATTGTGTTTGGCTGCGGATGCAAGCCCATTTCTCTCCTGCCCTTTCTACGCCCAGCCAAATCGTCGTAACATAGCGGGCATAACGGCTGGCGGGGGCAGGCAAGGGGATATCCGCGAAACGCTCGTCCAACGAACGCAGTCTGGAGCTTGGCAAATGGCAGAGCGAGAGACCTCTGATTCGACGCAACTGAGCATAGGCCAACAGGCATGGAACAGATGGCGGCGAGTGGGGCTCGTGGCGGTCGCGATGCTCGTGGTCGCGGGCATACTGTACGTCGCGCGTGGGGCGCTGTTCCCGTTCATAATCAGCATTGTGCTGGCCCAACTGCTGTATCCGGCGGTCGCTTTTGTAGAAAAGCGGCTGCCGGGCCACCACCGTGCTCCCGACGCGGCCCGAATCGTCTCGATTCTCCTGATTTACTTCGCATTCGCAGGGATTGTCGCGGGCATCTTGTACTTGACGATCCCGCCGCTGTTCGCGGAAGCGCAGGAGCTGGCCAGGAGCTTTCCGGAACTGTACGAGCGTTCCAGGTCCACCGTGGAGAGCTGGTCCCACGACATAACCGAACGGATACCAGTCGAGGTGCGGGCTCAGCTTGAGGAGGCCGTCGCCGGGGGCGGGAACGTGCTGGCGGACGCCGCGCAAGGCATTATCGAACGAACGGTAAGCGGCGTATCCAACGCGGTGACGGTTGTAATCGGACTCGCCGTGGTGCCGTTCTTCCTATTCTACGTTCTCAAAGACCGCGAGAAGGTGGTTGGGGGCCTCTACCCGATGCTGTCCCCGTCCGGACGCAAGCACACCAGGAACGTCATTCTCATGGTCAATCAGGTTGTAGGCTCGTACGTGCGGGCCCAGCTTCTCAGCGCCACCATCGTCGGCCTGCTCGTGTTCGTGGGGTTGACCATTCTCGGCATCGAATTCGCCGCTACTCTGGGGCTGGTCGCCGGGCTGTTTGGCCTGATTCCGATAATCGGTCCGCTGCTGGGAGCCGTTCCCGGGCTGCTCGTCGCCCTCGCGAGCTCACCCCAGCAGATTATCTGGGTCGCGCTCGTGTACGTGGCCGTTCAGTTGATCGAAAACAACTTGATCGCGCCGCGCATACAGGGTAGCGCCGTCCGCCTCAACCCCGCGATCATAATGGCCACGCTGGTTCTCGCCAGCGAGATCGCCGGGCTGTGGGGTGTGATAGTCGCGGTGCCGCTCGTCGCGGCCGCGCGGGACGTGTTCGTCTATTTCTACAATGAGTGGGGTGCCGACGCCGGTGGCGAGCCGCCGGCTCCCGAAGCCGGGCCTGAACCCTTGGAGCACGAAGCGGCGCTACAGGAGGGAGCGTAGCCTAGCCCTGCGACCCAAGGCATGAAGCGATCCCCGGCGGATTGGGCGGCGCGTGGGCGCTAGTGGCAACGCCGTCTCGGCTAGCGGTCGCTGTACAGACCGCTAGCCGAGACGCAGGAGTTCTGAAGCGGGGTGGGCGCAGCCTACAGGGTGCGGAACACTCCGATGACGCGACCGCGGACGGCCACCTGGTCCGCCGGCAGGTCGATGGGCGCCATGGTCTCGTTCTCGGGCTGCAGCCTTACCGTGTCGCCATACAGGTAGAAGCGCTTCAGCGTGACCTCTTCGTTGTTCAGGAGCCACGCCGCCACCATGTCGCCGTTTTCCGGCTGTGCAACCGGCTCGAGCAGCACGAGGTCGCCGTCCGCGACGAGGGCGTCGATCATCGAGGTTCCCTTTACCCTAAGGGCATAGACGTCCGACCTGCCGTTTGTGAGTGACTGGGGTATCTCGACGTTCTCGTAGTCATCGTCGGTGCGAATGTCCGAGGCGAAGGTAGGGAGCGGGTCGCCGGCGGCTATGCTGCCGAGGACCGGCACGCGAAGGATTTCGGGGCCGGGAGCACCGCTCCAGCCGTCCGTCAGTTCTATACCACGGGACACACCGGCGTAACGTTTCAGGTAGCCCTCGCGATGCAGAATCTTGAGGTTGTAGTCGACCACCGACGTGGAACTGACCTCGCAGCCAGTCTGGATGTCCCGGACGGTTGGCGGGTAGTGGTGGTCCACCAGGAAGTCGCGGATGAATTCCAGAATCCGCTGCTGCCGTGCGGAAATCCTGCCCTTTGCCATGTGTCACCCCCAGCGCGCACGTTCAATATGCTACCTGACCAAATGTTCGGCAAAGTGTAACAAGGCAGAACAGCCGTGTCAAGCGCGGCTGAATTGACTTGGTAGGCGCGAGGTGCTAATCTGTGTGAAATATGTAACGAATGCCTGTGCCAGGCTTGGCCCACCTGCACTCGAGGCCGGTTTTCGCTACTACAGGAGGCGAAGTGCTCAAGAGATTGGTCCTCTCAGCGCCGATTCTTGGTCTGCTTGTGCTCGCAATTGCGGCGTGCGGGAACGAGCCGGAGCCAATGGCCGCTTTCATGCGTGCCTCACCTCCTCTGCCACCTCCCGCGCCCGCTGTTCCGGCAACTCCAACCCCCACAGGGCCTGTTAATGGATCAGAAGGTGGAGGCACTCCCGTCACCGTGGACCTGCTGGACAACGACGGCAGAGGCCCCTACTCATACGAGCCCGCGGACTTCAGCTTTTCGGTCGGTGAGAAGGTGACCTTCACTCTCTCTGCTGAGGCGGTATACCACACGTTCACCATTGATGGTACGAGCTTCGACATCGACGTCGACGTGGGCGAGGTCAAGGAAGTCACCTTCATCTTCGACGAGCCGGGCACGTACAACCTCATCTGCATCCCGCACGAGTTGAACGGGATGGTGGGCGTAATCACCGTCCAGTAGGCTACGCGTGAGGGCCACACGGGCCGAATGGTGGCCCCGCCGTCCGCCAGCGGCGCCGTACTCGGTGTTTCCCCTTTGACGACCGCTTGGACGGGAGAACCCGTATGAGACTATTCGCGCACCGTTTGCCCCTGCTACCCGTAGCATTGCTCATAGGTGCCGCGGCGTTGTTCGCATTAGCCGCCTGCGGTTCTTCCACGGACTCTGACGGCGCGCCACCTCGGCCGCCAACGGCAACTGGAGCGGCACCCGCCCAACAGCCGCCGACGCCACCCCCATTGACCATGCCGACCGCGACGGTCGTACAGCCCGGCGTTCCGCCGGACACGCCCGGCGCGAGCGAGCTCGCGCCCGCCCAGGACCCGACAGTGGAGCCGGATCAGCCTGATGCTTCGGGCGGCGAAGACCGGGTGACCATCACCATCGGCGACGGTACGCTGGCACGCTACGTGATCGGTGAGCAGCTTGCCAATCGGGACCTGCCCAACGACGCCATTGGCGAGACCCCGAACGTCTCCGGTAGCATCGTCTTGGACGCCAACGGCAAGGTCGTTCCGAAGTTGTCTACCCTGGTCGTGGACGTGTCTGCGCTGAGGAGCGACTCGAACCGCCGCGACAACTATCTGCGTGGCAACACGCTGCAGACGTCGACCTTCCCCGAGGCGCGGCTGGCGGTGAGTGAGGCTATAGATCTGCCCTGGCCGCTGCCGGACAGCGGGCAGGCGACGTTCATGCTGGTCGGCGACTTCACCGTGAGGGACGTGACAAAAGTGGTGAAGTGGGATGTCACCGTGGAGTTCGGGCCGCAGATCACCGGTCAGGCGGTGGCAGTGTTCACGTTCGACTACTTCGAAATGAGCAAACCGAGGCTGGCCTTCATCCTGAGCCTGGACGACGAGATACGGCTGGAGCTTGATTTCGTGGCTTCCGTCGAGGGCGCCCAGTAGGAGCGGCCCGGGGACTGCGTCTGACATCACCATCACCTTAACCATCTCCCATCAAGGGAGAGGGGATAGAGCGTGGCTTCACCCCCATCCCTTCGGCAGGCTCAGGGCAGGCACTAACCTTCCCCCCTCACAAGGGGGAAAGGACGGGCGGTGCTGGCAGTCGTTGACCGGCGGATTGGCCCGCGCGTATCATGTGCCAATGGTCCGCTCGCCATTGTAGGCGGGTGCGGCGCTTCGGAATTCCCAGGGGCGACCACGTGGCTACCGGCGAGAGAGTCTCCATTCCAGTAACGGGCATGACATGTGCGGCGTGCGTGTCGCACGTGGAGCACGCGCTCGTGGGCGTGCCAAGCGTGAGCGGCGCTGTGGTAAACCTCGCGACCGAGCGCGCGACGGTGACGTGGGACTCGGAAGCGGCGCTCGATGAGGCTATCGACGCCATCGAGGACGCCGGCTACGGCGTGGGGAAGGCCAAGACTACTCTCGCCGTAATCGGAATGACCTGCGCGTCCTGCGTGTCGCACGTCGAGGGCGCGCTCGGCGGGGTCGAGGGTGTGCTGAGCGCCCACGTGAACCTCGCCACGGAACGCGCCACGGTCGAGTACGTGCCGGGTGTCGCCGGCCCCGCCGGCCTGCGACACGCGATCGAGGACGCGGGGTATGGGGCCGCGCTGCTGACCGGCGAGCCGGACGAGGCGGTTACAGCCAAGGACACCTCCAAGCTCAGGGCCAAGTTCGTCGTCAGCCTTGCCGCCGCCGCGGTCGTGATGGCGCTCATGGCAATACCCGCCGCCGGTGACGTGCTCCCCTTCTCTATGGACTACCTGCTTCTCGCCATCGCGGCGCCGGTGCAGTTCTGGGCCGGCAGCCAGTTCTACGCCGGCGCCTGGGGCGCGCTCAAACACCGGACCAGCAACATGAACACGCTCATTGCGCTGGGAACGTCCGTTGCCTTCTTCTACAGCGCGGCGGCGACTTTTTTCGGAAGCGCGAGCATCTTCGCGCTCGGCGACGCCGGGACCTTCTTCGACACCTCCACCGCTATCATCGGACTGGTACTTGTCGGGCGCTATCTCGAGGCCAAGGCGCGGGGCCGCGCGTCCGAGGCGATACGATCTCTGATGGGCCTGCAGCCCGCCACCGCAAGGGTGCTCCGCGGTGGCGAGCAGCTCGACTTGCCGGTGGACGACATCGTGGTCGGAGACCTGGTCGTCGTTCGCCCCGGCGAGAAGATTGCCGTGGACGGCGAGGTAGTCGAGGGCCGTTCGTCGGTGGACGAGGCGATGCTGACCGGCGAGAGCGCGTGGGTCGAGAAGGGCCCGGGCAGCGCGGTATACGGCGCAACGCTCAACAACACCGGCGTACTCACATTCCGGGCCACGGGCGTGGGAGCCGACACTATGCTGTCCCGCATCGTTGCGCTCGTTGAGGAGGCGCAGGCCTCCCGCGCGCCGATTCAGCGGCTGGCCGACGTGGTGTCGGCGTACTTCGTCCCGGCGGTGGTGCTAACAGCCGCGACCGTTTTCGCGGTGTGGCTCGTGTTCGGCCCGGAACCCGCCCACCTGTACGCGATGCTCACTTCGGTCGCCGTGCTCATAATCGCCTGCCCCTGCGCGATGGGCCTGGCGACGCCGACAGCGGTGATGGTCGGAACCGGCAAGGGCGCGGAGCACGGCATCCTGTTCAGGAGCGCGGAGGCGCTGGAGCGCGCCCACAAGGTCGACGTGGTGGTGCTGGACAAGACCGGCACGCTGACGGCGGGCAAGCCCTCCGTTACCGACGTCGTGGCTCGCAACGTGGACGAAGAGGCACTGCTGAGCCTGGCCGCGTCGGTGGAGGGCGGGTCCGAGCACCCGCTGGGTGCGGCGATAGTCGCGGCCGCGGCCGAGCGCGGGCTTGCCCTGCTGCCATCGAGCGACTTCGAGGCGAAACCCGGGCTGGGTATCACGGCTGTTGTGGACGGCAGACGCGTGGCGTTGGGCAACGAGGCGTTGATGCGCGCCGAGGGCCTGGACGTCGCATCGCTCGCGGACGAGGCGCGCCGCCTGGCCGGGCAGGGCAAGACTCCCATCTACGTGGCCGCCGCCGGTCGCATCGAGGGGCTCGTCGCGGTGGCCGACACGCTCAAGCCGGACTCCCCGGCCGCCGTAGCTACGCTGCGCGACCGGGGCATCGAGGTGGTGATGCTCACGGGCGACGGACGCCTGACGGCTGAGGCCGTGGCCGCGCAGACAGGCATCGACCGCGTAGTTGCGGAGGTCCTGCCGGCGGACAAGGCCGCGTTCGTCAAGCGGCTGCAGGTGGAGGGCCGCGTGGTGGCCATGGTGGGCGACGGCATCAACGACGCGCCCGCGCTGGCCCAGGCCGACGTGGGAATCGCCATTGGCACCGGCACCGACGTCGCGATGGAGTCGGCCCAGATAACGCTGGTACGCGGCGAGCTCGGCGGAGTCGGCGTCGCGATACAGCTCAGCCGAGCCTCCATGCGCACCATCAGGCAGAACCTCTTCTGGGCGTTCGCATACAACGTCGCGCTGATACCGGTCGCGGCGGGTGTGCTCTATCCGCTGTTCGCCGGAGGCGCGCCGGAGGCTCTGCGTCCGGTGTTCGGCGAGTTGGGATTCCTGAATCCCACGCTTGCGGCGGCCGCGATGGCGATAAGTTCCGTTTCGGTCGTGGCGAACTCGCTGCGGCTGAGGCGGTTCAGGCCCCACATTCCGAAGACGTAACAGGGGAGGCGGCGACTTTGCGAATTCCATTTTTCAGCAGGCGCGGCGAAGAGTTGATGGCGACTGACCCGGTCTGCCACATGGAGGTGGACACCAAGCGGCCCAACGGCGGCACCTGGGAGCACGAGGGCGTCACGTACTACTTCTGCGGCCCGGGCTGCAACCGGGCGTTCCAGAAGGAGCCGGAAGCCTACCTATCCGGCGAAAAGAAGATCGACATGTGAGGCGTTGGGATAGCCCGGCGCCCCTATCGCCAACGACTCCATTGCCCCAGATTGACATGGGGGCCCCATGGCGCTATTCCGAGCCAGCGCTCCATTGTGTCATTCCGAGCGTAGCCGAGGAATCTAAGGCGACTGCAACCAGCTGCCAGGGTCTTTCGAATATCCGCTACTTGCGGCATTTTTCCGCCATGTCATGATGTGCCTGTCGAAGCATCTCAGACCCTTCGGCTACGCTCAGGGTGACAGGATGGGACAATGAAATACCCCGACGTAGTTGCCACGCCGATTGACCGGCTGCCGTCCCTGGCGGATAATGTACGGGCACGGCTCGACCGGGCCGCGCCCCAAGTGCGCCGAAGTGGCGGAATGGTAGACGCGGCGGTCTCAAAAACCGTTGGGAGTTAAATCCCGTGTCGGTTCGACTCCGACCTTCGGCACTCGGCGCCATAGCGGCGCCATGGTGGACATTTCAACCGAGCCGGTCCGGCGACGCTGGACCGGCCAATTCGCGCGTTCCCGATTACGCGCCGGAGAACTCGCAAGGAGGCCGCAATGACGGTGTCAGATGAGGCTTAGTTCGCTTGGGCGTCTGCTGAGCGGCACGCCGCAGTTCGCAAAGCTGCGGAAGTCGCTGATGCGGAAGCGCTCGCACGAAAAGCTGATCGTCCCTGAACAGTCCGTCCCTTTCGCGCTTGTCCAGCTTTGGCGCGAGCTGGACGTGCCCATGGTCGTCGTCGCGCCGTTGCCCGAGCACGCGCGACGACTCTACGAACAGATGCAGCTCTGGGGAGGCGAGTCGTGCGCGCTCCACTTCCCCGAGACCGAGACGCTGCCATTCGAGCGCTTGGCCTCGGACGACGGCACCATTCAGCAGCGCCTCACCACGCTCGCGGCGCTCCACGTCGCCGGCGAGACGCGACCGCCGGCCGTCGTGGCGTCGGCGTCCGCGGCGACGCAGAAGACGCTTGACAGGCGCAGTTTCGGGGAGAGCAGCCACGACATCTGCCTGCGGGACAGCCTGGACCTCGACGAGACGCTGGACCTCTGGCGGCGAATAGGCTACCGGTTCGAGAGCTCGGTTTCGGCCCCTGGCCAGTTCGGCCGGCGCGGCGGCATTATCGACGTCTTCCCAGTGGGCGCGCAAGCGCCCGTCCGCGTCGAGCTGTGGGGCAACGAGATTGACACCATCCGCGAGTTCGACCCGTTCACGCAACGCTCCACGCACGCCGTTGAGAGCGTAACGATCATCCCGGCGCGTGAGACCCTGCCGTCGCTCACGCCTCGCGAGCGGCTCGACGCTCGGCTCGGCCGCGTCGACGTCTCCAACTGCGTTCCGGCGTCCGCTGAGCGGCTTCAGGACGAGTTCAACGCGCTCCTGGACGGCTACGACGTGGAGGAGCTGGAGTTTTACGCGGGTTTCTTCAATCACGGCTCCCTGTTCGACTATCTGCCCGATGGCGGGATGCTGGTGGTGGTACGCCCGGGCCGCGTCGCCGGCGCCGCGTGGGACGTCGAGGAGCGCACGGAACACCTGCGCGAGGCAAAGGAACGGCGGGGCGAGCTCCCGCGGCTGTTCCCGTCTTCCCACTTCGCGTGGCACGAGGTCGAGGAGCGGATGGGCCGATTCGCCAGGCGTCTGGACGTTGAGCCTTCGGCAGCGGGCGAGCGCGACGAGGCGGCCTCGCACGTTCTGCCTTTCGGCGCCGCGCCTGCGTACTTCGGCAAGCTCGAAGACTTCGTCGAGGACGTAGACGGCTTTGCCGGTCAAGAGCGGCGCGTGGTCGCGGTCACGTCCCACTCGAGGCGGTTGGGCGAGATACTGGACAGCTACGGAGTCGACGCCAACGTCGGTCCGGACCTCGACGACGACAGGCCGCCCGGCTCGGTCAGCGTGCTTCAGGCGGAGGGCGCGGGCCTGCAGGAGGGATTCACGCTGTCCACGCCTTCGGGCGAACTGGTCGTATTCAGCGACGCCGAGGTCTTCGGCGTTGCCAAGCGGCGCAGCTCCGCCAGGCGCAATACCATGAGGCGGGCGGCTTTCCTATCCGAGCTCAACCCCGGGGACTACGTGGTGCACGTGGAGCACGGCATTGGCAGGTTCGTGGGTACGGGCAAGGGCCCGCGTGGCCAGGATGGCGAATTCCTCACACTCCAGTACGCCCAGGGCGACAAGCTCTACGTGCCGATGGAGCACCTCGACCGGGTCGGGCCATACGTCGCGCCGCTGGACCGCCCGCCGTCGCTAACACGCCTCGGCACGCAGGAGTGGCGTCGCGCCAAGGCGCGGGCGGAGCGGTCCACGCGGGAGATGGCCTCCGAGCTGCTCGCGCTGTACGCCTCGCGCGAGCTTTCGGAGGGCTACGCCTTCGCCCCCGACACGCACTGGCAGTCAGAGCTGGAGGAGTCGTTTCCGTACGAGGAGACGCCTGACCAGCTTTCCACAATCTCCGAGGTGAAGTCCGACATGGAGTCGATCCGGCCCATGGACAGGCTCATTTGCGGCGACGTGGGCTACGGCAAGACCGAGATAGCCCTGCGCGCTGCCTTCAAGGTTGTCATGGAGGGTCTGCAGGTCGCCATCCTCGTGCCGACAACCGTGCTGGCCCAGCAGCACTATATGACGTTCACACAGCGCCTGGGCGCCTATCCCGTGAGGATCGAGGCGCTGAGCAGGTTCCGCACCGACCGCGAGCAGCGCGACATCGTGCGGCGGCTGGCCGAGGGCGAGGTGGATATATGCGTGGGAACGCATCGCCTGCTGCAAAAGGACGTGCGCTTCAAGAATCTGGGACTCGTGGTCGTGGACGAGGAGCAGCGCTTCGGCGTGGCCCACAAGGAGCGGCTCAAACAGATGCGCGAGCAGGTCGACGTGCTCACCATGACGGCGACGCCCATTCCTCGAACGCTCCACATGTCCCTGGCCGGCGTGCGCGACATGAGCACCATCGAGACGCCGCCCGAAGAGCGTTTGCCCATCAAGACCTACGTGTCGGAGTTCAGCGAGGACCTGGTACGGGAGGCGATTCTCCGGGAGCTCGACAGGCAGGGGCAGGTCTACTTCCTGCACAACCGCGTGTACAACATCGACTACATGGCCGGTTACGTGAGGCGGATCGTACCCGAGGCCGAGGTGGGAGTCGCGCACGGCCAGATGCCCGAGGGCCAGCTCGAGAGCACGATGCTGGATTTCGCCGAGGGCAAGATGGACGTGCTGGTGTGCACGACGATAATCGAGTCGGGCCTTGACATCCAGAACGTCAACACGCTGATTGTCAATCGCGCCGACGCTTTCGGCCTGGCCCAGCTTTACCAGCTTCGCGGCCGGGTGGGCCGCGGCTCACGCCGCGCGTACTCCTACCTGCTCGT
Organism: Dehalococcoidia bacterium; assembly: GCA_965262385.1. Taxonomy (GTDB): domain Bacteria; phylum Chloroflexota; class Dehalococcoidia; order Lucifugimonadales; family CATOSD01; genus CATOSD01. The sequence goes on from CBDHFB010000016.1 coordinate 2,968,507, forward strand.
GCCGAAGGCGCGCAGCCTGACGGAGGCGGCGGACAAGCGGCTGCGGGCGATGCTGGCGGCGTCCGAACTGAGCGCGGGCTTTCGCATTGCCATGAAGGACCTCGAAATAAGGGGCGCCGGCAACATCCTTGGGGCCGAGCAGAGCGGACACATCCACGCGGTTGGGTTCAATCTTTACACTCAGCTTCTTTCCAACGCCGTCGAGGAGCTTCGGGCCTCACGCGGCGTGGGGCGGAACGGAGCGAACGGGGCGGAACAGGCTGAGAGTGAGCGAGAGCCGGGCCCGTTCGCGACGGCAGAGGTTCCGGCGGAGGGGCCGAAGCTCGACCTGGGCATACCGGCGAGCCTGCCCGAAGACTACGTGGAGCACCTGCCCGCGCGCATCGACCTTTACAACAGGCTTGCCAGGCTGTCCAAGACTGAGGCGGTGAACGACGTGGAGGACGAGCTGAGAGACCGGTTCGGCCCGCTGCCCTGGCAGGCGCAGAACCTGCTCTACATGACGCGGCTCAGGATAAGCGCCCGAGAGGCCGGCATCGTCGCCGTCACGCGCCAGTCCGAGCGAATCGTCATCCAGTTGCACGAAAGCGTCGGCGGCGCGAGGCCGGCGCTGCAGCGCGCGGTCGGGCGCGCGGTCGAGGTTGGCAACACGCAGCTGCGGATGAGTGTGGACGGCGCCGCCTCCGGCTGGGAGGCCGCGCTCGCCGACGCCGTCCGGCGGCTCGCCGAGTTCCGCGCCCGGGTGATGGCGGCGGGGGCGGCGTAGGGGATGGGGATTCCGTAAATTGCGCGGGCGGTTCGCGGACCGCCCCTACGTTGGGCAGCCGGGTCAGCCTGAAGCGCCGCCCGCACGGGCCAGGGACTTTATCAACTCCGGCAGCTCGGGCAGCGCCTCGATGCGGTGGCAGTGGGTGACGTCGGGGTGGTTGCCGTCGCGGTCCAGCAGCACCGGCGTGATGCCGACGCGACGCGCGCCCTCCACGTCCGACTCGAGCTGGTCGCCCACGTGCACCACGTCGCGCGGCTCCGCGTTCGCCCTTCGCAGCGCCTCCCGGAAGATCGGCGCGTGCGGCTTTTCCGACCGGGCCTCTATCGACGTCACCGCGAAATCGACGCGCCCGTCCAGTCCGAAGTCCGCCAGAATCTCGCCGCTGGTCCGGTTCATGTTGGTCACCACGCCCAGTGTCAGGCCTCGTGACCTCAGCGTCTCCAGCGTGGGAGCCACGTCGTCGAACAGGGCCATAGCGTAGGGAACCTGCCGGACGCGCTGCCAGATCTGCGTGGCCCGTTCCACTGTTACCTCGACGTCCGAGCCCTCCAGCACGCGCTGTTCATACCTGGCGAAGAAGTCCTCGCGCTCGGTATCGCTTAGCGAGCGCAGCGGCCTGACCCGGTTCTGATCCGCCATGAAAGCGTCGGCCAGCCTGTAGCCCCGCAGGACCCCCTCCGGCGTAACGCTGATGCCGAAGTCCGCGCAGGCGGTGGACTGGATCTCATATCGTGAGGGTTTGAATCCCGCGAGGGTGCCGTACAGATCGAAGAAAACCGCGCCAATCATCACCGCGCTATGATAGCATCGGCGGCGTTCGCAGAACAGACGTGAGGTGCGCGCTATGCTCGCGGGAAAGCTACCCCTTGACATGCTGGCGGATCTGCTCGACAAGATCGAGCGCGTGGACCCACGCGTCGTGCTGGGCGCGAGCCCTGGCGAGGACGCCGCGCTCATCGACATGGGCGACCGCTACCTGGTGGCCAAGTCCGATCCGATTACCTTCGCGACCGATCTCATCGGCTGGTACCTGGTGCAGGTCAACGCGAACGACCTGGCCGTCATGGGGGCCACGCCGCGCTGGCTCATGGCGACCCTGCTGCTGCCGGAGGGCGTGTCCGAGGCCGAAGTGCGGGCCATATTCGACCAGCTGCTCGACGCCTGCCGCTCGCAGGGCATTGCGCTCATCGGCGGGCACACCGAGGTCACCCACGGGCTGCCCCGGCCCATCGCCGTCGGCGCGCTTCTGGGCGAGGCGGCCAAGGACGAGGTGGTGCTCACGTCGGGCGCTCGTCCGGGTGACAGCGTGGTGCTGACAAAGGGCATCGCTATCGAAGGCACAGCGATTCTGGCGCGCGAGGCCGGGGCCGAGCTCGCCGCGGCGGGCGTCTCGCCTCGTCTGGGCGAAGAGGCCAGGGAGATGCTCTTCTCCCCAGGCATCAGCGTCAGGAAAGACGCGGAAGTCGCGCGCATGGCGGTACCTGTGCACGCGATGCACGACCCGACAGAGGGCGGGTTGGCCACGGCGCTGCGAGAGCTTGCCGTGGCCGCTGGCGTGGGGCTGGAGTTGGAGCTGGCGGCGATTCCCGTTCTGCCGGCTTGCCGCGCCTTCTGCGACGCCCTGGGCCTGGACCCACTGGGGCTGATAGCCTCGGGCGCGCTGCTGGCCACCGTCGCGTCCGAAGACGCCGCGCCGCTCATAGAGGCGCTGGGCGTCGAGGGCATCCCCGCGTGGGAGATTGGCCGGGTTACGCCGGCAGACGAGGGGCTTACGCTGCGGACGCCGTCAGGGACAGCGCCGCTACCGGAATTCAAGAGGGACGAGCTGGCTCGTTACTTCGGCGGAACTGAGGCGCAGCCGGGCTAACCGGGTCAGCCGGCGGCGTCCGGCTCCAGCAGGCCCTCGGCGCGAGCCAGCCGCTTCTCGGTGAGCAGGCTCCACGGCGGATGCGCCTCGTCGCACCCGTGGGGGTCGTGCGGCATGAAAAACCTCCCTTAGAAGTACGCATGAATTTCTTACTCGCCTAAGATTGGCGTAAAGCAATGCTAAATTAGTGTCAAGAAGAATTCCGGACAACAGGCCGTATGGTACAATCGCTCCCGCCCCACTCCACATTCGAGGTGTCGACGTGAACAACGGCTGGCGCGAGCACGCAGGCAGTCCCTTTGTCCCATTCAAGAAGTCCGCCGCCGGATCGCGGGGCATGGTGGCTTCCAACCATCCCATGGCGTCGGCGGCAGGCGCGGAGTTGCTGGCGATGGGCGGCAACGCCGTGGATGCGGCCGTCGCGACCGCGTTCGCACTCACCGTGGTCGAGCCGATGATGGTCGGCATCTTCGGCGCCGGCATGGTGAACTACTACGATGCATCCTCCGGTGAGTCCATAACCATCGACAACTACGCCGTAGCCCCTGCCGCGGCGTCCGAGCGCATGTACGAGCCGGTCTCGGACACCTGGCCCGACTACCTGGAGGCCGCTGGACGCAGGAACCGGCTCGGATACCTGGCGGTCGGCGTGCCGGGCAATCTCAAGTGCTGGTGCCACCTGATCGAGAGCTACGGCAGGCTCGACCTGGACACCGTGATGCAGCCCGCCATACGCTACGCCGAGAGGGGCTTTCCGGCGAGCGCCTACCTGGTCAAGATAATCGCCGACAACCGGGAAGACGTGGCGCGCTTTCCCGCCACGAAAGAGGTGTTTCTGCCGGGCGGCGAACCGCCCTCCGTGGGACAGGCCGTCGTTCGCAAGGACTACGCGCGCACGCTCCGGCGGATCGCCGAAAACGGCTCGGATGAACTGTACGGCGGCGAGTTGGGCCGCACGGTAGCCGAGGACATGCGGGCCAACGGCGGGATCATCACACAGGACGACCTGCGCTCCTACGAGATCAAGTACCGTCAGCCGGTGCGGGGCAGCTACCGCGGGCGGGACATCGTGGCGGTGGGGCCTACCAGCTCCGGCGGCGTGCACATAGTCCAAGCGCTCAACATCCTGGAAGGGTTCGACGTGGGCGCGATGGGTTATGGCACCGGCGCATCAGCGCACGTGCTGGCCGAGGTGCTCAAGATCGCCTTTGCGGACAGGTTCGAGTACCTGGGCGATCCCGACTTCGTGGAGGTGCCGGTGGAGTGGCTCACCTCCAAGCGATACGCCGACCTGAGAAGAGGGGAGATAGACCTCGACCGGGCGGGCTCTTACGCTCCGGGAGAGGTGACTGCGGCGCTGGGCGAGTCTAACAACACCACGCACTTCACCGTGGCCGACGGCGAGGGCAACGTCGTCTCCATGACGCAGACCATACACGAAGCCTTCGGTTCGAAGGTAACGGTCCCGGGGACGGGTATGCTGCTGAACAACAACATGTACATTTTCGATCCGCACCCGGGCACGGCGAACTCGATCGCGCCGGGCAAGCGGATGCTCTCCAGCATGTCTCCCACCGTCGTGCTGGAGAACGGACGCCCCCTGTTCGCGCTCGGGACGCCCGGCGGAACGCGCATCTTCGCGTCGGTGCTGCAGGCCATAGTGAACGTGCTCGACCACGGCATGAGCCTGCAAGAGGCGGTCGAGGCGCCCCGCGTCTGGACTCAAGGGCAGCAACTCGAGGTCGAGGAGGGTGTATCCGAGGCCACCAGGAAGGCTCTGGCGTCGAAGGGCCACGACGTGAGCGTGGTGGCCCGCGTCGCGGGCGGCATGAACGGAGTGATGTTCGACCACGCATCCGGCCTGATCTACGGCGCGGCCTGCTGGCGCGCAGACGGCTCGCCGGTGGGCGTCTCCGGCGGCCCCGCCCGCCAGGACGTGGACTACGGCGTGTAGGTTAGCACCTCCAAGAGTCCTTTCCCTTAACCCTCTCCCGCCAAGGCAGGGGAGCGAGCCTGTTTCAGATTACTAGGTGCGCCCAAAACCGTCTCCCTCGCGAACAGCCTGCCCCCGCGCCCAACTCTGAACCTACGGCCATCGCCTTGCGTTCGCCTTATTGCTTAGCCAATGTCCACCGGACGCCCCAACGCACACCCCGGCGACACAACCTCGCCCAAACCCGACCCACTCGCTCCCAGTATCCAAAAAAAACGTCACCCTCCCGCGCCATCCGTTCCCCGGCTCTGACCCATCCAGTCCCACACCCGACCCACGTCGTCCCCACGTCTGCACCATTTCTACCCACCAATCCGCCCCAATCCCGCAATTTCTCTACCCCTCTTGAAGCATACGCACAAGCGTGCTACCCTCGCCCACGCGAGGAACCGACCCCGCGGCTCGGAAACCCTACCCCCAAACGGGGTAAGCCCAAGGCATCCGTAGGGGCGTCCCTTGTGGGCGCCCTAGGGCAGTCTTGTGGGTGCCCTGTGGCAGTGACGACACGGCTGAGTAACCCTGCTCCGTCCTCCTGTCCTCCTCTGCCACGCGGCGCCACTTTTGTGTCCCAACAACCCGCGCCGGCATTACAGATTCGCGCGGGACCGGCGACACCTTCAGCTAGGAGGCGCACAGAATGTCGCAGAAACGAACAGACTTCTCGCTTTCGCGGGAACAACGGTGTTGGCGGTACCTGGTAATCTGAAACAGGCTCCAGGGGAGCGTAGTAGTTCGCCACCTACCCCATCCCCCAGTGTGCTAAGATTGCTTCGCGGCCGGTGCGGGCCGATGACTACGCACGCGGCTGAGCCGGACCACAGAACGTTTACGTCAAGGAGTAGGCATGTCCAGCGAAACGAGAGAGTACAAGGTAGTCGGCACGCGGCCCATCAGGCACGACGGCGTCGACAAGGTGACGGGCAGGGCGCTGTACGGGGCCGACATGCAGTTGCCCGGCCTGCTGCACGGCAAGGTGCTTCGCAGCCCGCACGCTCACGCGCGCATCAAGTCCATCGACACCAGCAAGGCCGAGGCGCATCCCGACGTCCGCGCCGTGGCGACCTCCGCAGACCTCGCTCCAACGCCGCCGGCACCCCAGCAGGCAGTGCTCGGCACACCGATAAGCGAGAACATCTTGGCCAAAGGCAAGGTGTTCTACAAGGGCCACCCCGTGGCGGCGGTGGCCGCGACCAGCCCGCACTTCGCTGAGGAGGCGCTGGCGCTCATCGACGTCGAGTACGAGCCTCTGCCCGCGGTCACCAACGTCGAGGACGCCATGAGAGCGGGCGCGCCGATCCTCCACGAGCACTGGGAGGACAGGCCGACCCCCGGCGGTGATGCCACCGAGGGACGCAACATCGCCGGCCACGAGCAGCACAGGTTCGGCGACGTGGAGCAGGGCTTCGCCGAGGCCGACGTGGTACTCGAGCGCGATTTCCGGACCAAGACCGTTCACCAGGGTTACATCGAGCCGCAGAACGCCACCGCCTGGTGGGCGCCCAACGACAGGCTTACCGTCTGGTGCAGCAGCCAGGGGCACTTCGGCGTCCGGGACGGGACCGCGCGGGTGCTCGGCGTACCCGTTTCTGACATCAAGGTCGTTCCGATGGAGATCGGCGGCGGGTTCGGGGGCAAGCTCAACCCCTACCTCGAGCCGGTGGCGGCGACGCTCTCCAGGAAGAGCGGCCACCCCGTCAAGATTACGATGAGCCGCACCGAGGTCATGGAGGCCACCGGCCCCACCTCCGGGGCGCACCTGCGCATCAAGATGGGCGTGACTAACGAGGGCCGGATCACGGCGGCGCAGGCCTACTACGCCTTCGAGGCGGGCGCCTACCCGGGCGCTCCCCTGTCTGGCGCCAACGCGGCCATATTCGCGCCCTACAACATCGAAAACGTGCTGATCGACTCCTACGACGTGGTGGACAACAAGCCCAAGACTTCGCCCTACCGCGCCCCCGGAGCGCCAATCGTCGCCTTCGCCGTCGAGTGCGTCGTCGACGAGCTGGCCGAAAGCCTGGGCATGGATGCGGTGGACCTGCGCCTGCTAAACGCGGCCAGGGAGGGCACGCGCCGTGCCGACGGGGTGATGAACCTTCGCATCGGAGCACAGGAGGTTATGGAGGCGATCAAGGCGCATCCGCACTACAGCGCCCCACTCGAGGGTCCCAACCAGGGACGGGGCGTGAGCATGGGCTTCTGCCGCAACAACACCGGAATGTCGTGCGTCGTGGCCAACGTGCTGTCCAACGGCAACGTCAGCCTCGTGGAAGGCTCCGTGGACATCGGCGGCACCCGCACGGCCGTGGCGCAGCAGTTCGCCGAGGTGCTCGGCTTACCGGTCGAGAACGTGATTCCGCAGGTTGCGGACACCGACACCATCGGCTACACCTCCAACACCGGCGGCAGCGGCGTGGCGTTCAAGACCGGCTGGGCCGCGTACGAGGCCGCCAACGACGTCAAGCGTCAGCTCATCGAGCGCGCCGCGCTGCTGTGGGAGACGACCGCCGAACAGGTGGAGTACGTTGACGGCGCGCTGCGCCACTCGTCCGACCCCGAGCTGAGCATGACTTTCGACGAGGTCGCGGCGGTGCTGCCGCAGACGGGCGGCCCCGTCGTAGGTCGAGCCAACATAAACCCTGGCGGCTCCGGCGGCTCCTACGCGGCGAACATCATCGACGTGGAGGTTGATCCCGACACCGGCAAAATAGACATCCTCCGGATAACCGCGTTCCAGGACGTGGGCACCGCCATCCATCCCAGCTACGTGGAGGGCCAGATGCAGGGCGGCACCGCGCAGGGCGTGGGATGGGCAATCAACGAGGAGTACTACCTTAACGACCAGGGCGCCCTGGCGAACTCGAGCCTGCTCGACTACCGCATGCCCACCTCTCTCGACCTTCCGATGATCGAGAGTGTGATAGTCGAGGTCTTCAACCCCGGCCACCCCTACGGCGTGCGCGGCGTGGGCGAGGCCAACATCGTGCCTCCGCTGGCCGCTGTAGCCAACGCCGTACACGACGCGACGGGCGTCCGCATGTCGAGCCTGCCGCTGAACCCCGGCGCCGTGTCCAAGGCGATCGCCGAAGCTGGGGGGTAGCGGGCGTCGAAAGTCCCTTCCCCCTTGATGGGGGAAGGTTAGGATGGGGGTGCCCGCCCCCGGCCGCTTGATGGCACCCGCTAATGGGAGTCACTCATTTCCTTGATATGGGCAGTGTAGGAGGCGGCCGATGGCAGAAAAAATCTACGTGATGGACGAGCAAAAGAACCTGGAGCCTCTGGAAGAGAGCCGCTTCGAGCAGGAAGACCATCTCCAGAAGTTGATTGCCGACCATCCCGACCTGCTCGCAGGCGAACAGATTCGCCCCGAAGATCCCCGCCGTTGGATTCTCATAACGCGTGAGCAAGGAATCGCCGAAACACCGGATTCGGCAAGCATCTGGGCGGTTGACCACCTGCTCATAGACCAAGACGCCATTCCAACGCTTGTCGAAGTTAAGCGCGGAGAAAACAGGGAGACGCGGCGGGAAGTCGTCGGCCAGATGATGGACTACGCGGCACACGCCACTAGCACATGGAAAGTGGATGACATACGTCGCAGCTTTGAGGAATCGAGGGATGACGCTGACGAAGCCCTTGTCGAACTGCTGAATTCCGACGGAGAGCCCAACGCGGACGACTTCTGGGAACGGGTCCGCGTCAATCTCGCCGCCAAGCGAATCCGGCTCCTGTTCGTAGCCGACGAGATCCCAGACACGCTAGAACGAGTGGTGACCTTCCTAAACGAGCAGATGCCAAACATCGAAGTGCTGACCGTCGAAATCAAGCGCTTCAGCGGCGAGACGAGCCTTCAGATGCTCGTGCCAAGGGTCATTGGGCGGGTTGTCTCCGCCGCGTCGGGAAGTGGCTCTGCTCGCAATTACATGTCGCGGGAGCAGTTCTTCGACCGAATTGCGGACACTGGAGTGCGTCAGGCAGCATCGCGTCTATTGGACACCGCCGCCAACGCCGGCGCGAGATTCGGATGGGGAGCCAGTCAGGTAAGCATTCGCGGGTCGTCTTCGTTGTATAAGAATCCGATTTCAGTTGCCTGGCTGTACCCAATTCCGGGGCCGAACTCGTGGCTTAGAGACTTTGCCTTTGGTGTGGAATACCGAGACGACCATCCTACAAGCCTGAGAGACTTACTGGAACAGTGGGCCAACCGATTCGCCAACGACGGCTTCAGCCACAAACACGAAGCACCCGATGCGCTGGCGTACTACGTTAAACACGAAGACGTTGCGGCGAACATCGACTTGCTGTGCGAGCGGCTGGCCAAGGTTCTGGCTGACCTGAAAGACCTTGAATCAACAATCCTCACGCCCTGAGCGCTTCCAGCTTGTCCACCAGTTCGGCGACCCGGGACAGGTAGAGTTCGACGGCCTCGCGGGGCAGCCAGCCCTCATAAAAGTTTGTGTGCAAGGCACCTGCCAGTCCGAATGCCGTAATTATGCCTTCGTCGCCGGTCTCCTGGGCCAAGCGGCTCATTGCTTGGTACAGGCTGCGGTGGTCTTGGTGCCGCCAGCCGCGGGCCTCTGCTATGGCCTTTACCATCTGGGCGGCGGCGCCCCAACCCTTCTCTGACGCCTGCAACAGATCGCCCTCAGCCAGATAAGCCTGGGCCCTCTCCAAGAAATCATAGCCTGTGGCGTTATTCACACTCTGGTCCAATCGCCTGATTCGGCCTGTCAAAATCTTACTCCGCGAGCTGGCGGGCCAGCTCGGCCGGCTCGTTGACCGGCAGATTGCACACGTAGTTGCGGCACACGTAGGCTGTGGCGCGTCCGTCGATACGCTGTCTGTCCCGCAGCAGCGGGATGCCGGCAGCGTCCGTCGCGCCGCCTACCAGCACACGGTTGGGCAGAGCGATGGCGTACACCTGGGCAACGAGCGCGCGCGTGTCCGCGTCCTCCGCGCCGCCCAGTATGGCTATCTCCTTGGGCGTGGACAGGTAGAAGTCCAGGGCGCACAGCCAGTGCCCAGCCGCCGTGGGGAAACGGGCCATCAGCTCCCGGGCGGAGCGCAGCGCGGTCACGGCCCGCCGCTCGAGGTCGCCGTCGCCGGTGATGACGGCCAGCCGCAGCAGCACGTCCGCCGCCACCGAGCTGCCGCACGGCGCGGCGTTGTCCGATGAGTCGCTGGGTCTCACTATCAGCTCTTCGTGGTCCGTCCCAGTGTCATAGAACTGGCCTGACGCCTCCTCCCAGAAAAGCTCGACCATGTCGTTGCCGAGCTCTATCGCCGCCGTCAGCCAACGCTCTTCGAGGGTGACCTCGTGCAGGGCGATGAGCCCGTCGATCAGGAACGAATAGTCTTCCAGGTAGCCGTTCAGCTTTGCCATTCCCTCACCGGTGGACGGGTCGCGCCGGTACGTCCGCAGCAGCCGGCCATCCCTGCGCAGCGACCGCAGCACGAAGTCGGCGTTGCGAGCGGCGGCCTCCGCGTAATCGGGGCGGCCCAGCACGCCGGCGGCCTCGGCCAGCGCACGTATCGTAAGCCCGTTCCAGGCCGTGAGCACCTTGTCGTCCAGTTCCGGGTGAACGCGCCGGGAGCGGGCCTCGAGGGCGCGCGACTTCGCGCCGCGCAGAAACTCGTGGAACGCCTCCTCGCCAACGCCGGCCTGGGTCGCCACGGCGGCCGGATTTACGGCGAGTTGCAGGATGTTGGCCCCCTCGAAGTTGCCTTCCGGGGTAGCTCCATAGCAGCGGGCGAACAGCCGGGCGTCGTCCTCTCCCAGCGCATCGATCAGCTCCTCAGGCGTCCACACGTAAAATTTGCCTTCCACGCCCTCGCTGTCCGCGTCCTGCGCGGAATAGAAGCCGCCTTCCGGGCCTGTCATTTCACGCAGCACGTAGTCCAGCGTCTCCTCGACGACACGCCGGTAGAGCGGGCTACCGGTCACCTGGTAGGCGTGCAGGTACAGCTTCGCGAGCAGTGCGTTGTCGTAGAGCATCTTCTCGAAGTGCGGCACCAGCCAGAATGCGTCGGTGGAGTAGCGATGGAAGCCGCCGCCGACGTGGTCGTAAATGCCGCCGTGGGCCATGCTATCCAGGGTCAGCTCCACCAACTCCAGACACTGCGGGTCTCCAGTGCGGACGTGGTGGCGCAACAGGAACTCGAAGGTCATCGGCTGCGGGAACTTGGGTTGCGAACCCACGCCGCCAAAGCGGTCGTCCACTTGGCCGGCGATGCCCATGTAGGCCTGGCGCAGCACCTCGTCGGTGAGCGGGTCCAGGCTCCGCACGCTCTGGGTGAGCTGTTTCATTCGGCTCACGAGCTGCGTGGTGGCGCGAATTACGTCGTCGTGTCTCTCGCGGTAGGCGGCGGACATGGCGGCCAGCACCCTGGGGAAGCCGGGCATTCCGTGGCGGTCGTCGGGCGGAAAGTAGGTGCCACCGTAGTACGGCTTGCAGTCGGGGGTGAGAAACACCGTCATCGGCCAGCCGCCCTGGCCGCTGAGCGCCTGCACTGCCGTCATGAATATGGAATCTATGTCGGGCCTCTCCTCGCGGTCCACCTTAATGCACACGAAGCCCTGATTCATTATCTCGGCTATAGAGGGGTTCTCGAACGACTCGCGCTCCATAACGTGGCACCAGTGACAGGCCGAGTAGCCGACGCTGAGCAGAATGGGCTTGTCCTCCGCCCTGGCCCGTTCGAGCGCCTCCTGGCCCCAGGGATACCAGTCGACGGGGTTGTTAGCGTGCTGGAGCAGGTAGGGGCTTGTCTCGTCTATCAGGCGGTTGGGCATGGCAGGCCTGCTTTCTTCACTCTTCCCAGGTGTTTTCGAGCGCGGCTGTCAATTCGAGGGCAACTGTCATTTCGAGCGCAGCCGAGAAATCTGAGACCCGCACCGACGAGCCGGCTTAGCCGGTGGGATGCGGGCCTAGCCCACCGCGAGCGCACGCGCCGCGCGGTGGGCGGCGGTCATCTCTTCCAGTTGCTCAAGTCCCTTGCGAGTGTCGCTGGCGGTCTTGGCCTTATCCGAATTGCGGACACGGTACTTGAACAGCCAGTAGGTGAACTCCTTGTACTGGCTGAAGGGGACCGACTTGCGTTGCGGATAGCCCATCTCTTCCCGGAACTGCCGCAGCAGTTCCGCCTCGCTGCGCCGGTACAGCCGCATGAACGCCCGCTCGGAGAGATCGCCGTTAAACTGGATGCCGTTGCTCAACAGGCGCTTCTGGATCTCGCACTCCACCGCGTACAGCAGCGCCTCCTCGACCGTTACGCCGTAGAAATAGTTGAGAATGCCCCGGACCTTCTCGACGCCCAGAACATCGCGAAAAACGCCCTCGTCTATCCGCAACGGGAATTTGCCGCTGAACAGCAGCCGCTCCACCTCGTCATCGGGCGCGAGGCGCGACAACTCGACGCTCAGCCGTTGGGCCAGCGTAAGCCAGTCAAATGCCTCTCCCGCGATGAAGTACTTGAGGTTAACCCCTCTGAACTTCTCTACGGGCGCGGTCCAGGCGGCCATGGCGTCGATCACGGCCATGGGCCAGTCCTCTCCGTCGCGCACCGAGCGGCGCAACCGCGCCACTACCTCCTCCGTGCCGACCGTTTGGACAGCCTGTTGGCTCACCTCCGCGCCCTCATCGCCCTGGCGCGCTCGGGCTTGGGCAGCCGCAGCAGGTCGAGCAGCTCGGCCGCGGGCAGGGTGTTAAGCACGTCCTCGGCCCGGCACCAGCCGCGACGGGCCACCGCCGCGCCGAAGCGCAGGTTGTCGAGGTGTTCGGCGGTGTGGGCGTCGCTGTTGATGACCAGCGTGGCGCCAAGCTCGCGGGCACGGCGGACGTGGGAGTCTTTGAGGTCGAGTCGCTCCAGAGAGGCGTTAATCTCGAGCACGGTACCGGTTTCGGCCGCAGCCCTGAACAGCGTGTCGAAGTCCGCGTCTATTGGCTGGCGGCGGCCGATGAGCCGCGTGGTCAGGTGGCCGATGGCGGTAACGTGGGGGTTGCGCATCGCGCTGAGTATGCGCTCGGTCATCACGTGCGGCTGCTGGTTCATCGCCGAGTGCACGGACGCGACGACCCAGTCGAGCTCCCGCAGTGCGCAGTCGGGATAGTCCATGCTTCCGTCGGCGCGAATGTCCACCTCGGAGCCGCGCAGCACTGCGATGCCGCCCGCGTCGCGCTCCAGCTCCTTCAGCCGGGCGTTGTGGCTGGCGAGGCGCTCCGGGCTGAGGCCGTTCGCCACGCCGAGCCCCGCCGAGTGGTCGGTGATCGCGACGTACTCGTGGCCGCGCTGCCGCGCCGCCGCGACCATCACCTCTATGGGGTCGCGCCCGTCGCTCCAGTCGGTGTGGACGTGCAGGTCGCCCCGGAGGTCGTCCGCCTGCACGAGCAGCGGTATCGCGCACTCGCGGGCCATGGCGACCTCCGACTCGCCCACGCGCAGCTCGGGCGGAACGTACTGGAGGCCCAGCCGTCCGTACACGCTCTCCTCGTCGGCGAACTCCTCCAGGTCGCCGGTCTCGGCGACGGCTATGCCGTACTCGCTGAGCGAGAGACCCAGCCTGTTGGCGTGCTCCCTGAGCAGGATGTTGTGGTGCTGGGAGCCGGTGAAGTACTGGAACAAGGAGCCGTACTGCCGGGGCGGTACGACCCTGAAATCGACCTGCAGTCCGTCGTCGAGCAGCACCGACGCCTTCGTGCCACCGTGCCCGAGCACCTCGGTTACTCCAGGCAGCGCGACGAAATCGGCCAGAACACTCTCGGCGTCGTGCGATGCGCACACGAGATCCAAATCGCCGACGGTCTCTTCGAAACGGCGCAGGCTTCCCGCCGGCATGAGCGCCAGGATTCCGGGGTTGCGTTCGAGCAGCGCGGCGACGATGCGCTCGGCGGCAGGCAGCGCGTCGGCTATTGGCGTGCGCTGGTCCTTCGTCTTGGCGAACTGGACGCTGCGCAGTATGTTGTCGGCGGTCTTCTGGCCCAGCCGGGGCAGCGACGCCAGCCGTCCGTCGGACGCGGCCAGCTCCAGCTCGGCAACGGAGGTTACGCCAAGCTCCTTCCATGCTCTGGAGATTGTCTTCGGGCCAAGCCCCGGCACTCCCATGAGGTCCAACATGCCCTCGGGAAACTCGGCCTTGAGGTTGTCGTAGAACCTCATGCGGTTGGTGGCCACCAGCTCGCCGATCTTGTCGGAAATTGCCTTGCCGATTCCGGGAATCTGCCGCAGGTCCTCGCCGTCGCCGAGCATTGTTTCGAGCTCGGCGGGCAGCCGGGATATGGTCCGGGCGGCGCGCTGGTACGCGCGGACGGTGAACACCTTCTCGCCCTTGATTTCCAGAAGGCCCGCTATGTCGTCGAACACCTCCGCAATGCGCTGGTTGTTCATGCCGCCCTGCCGCAGCAACGCTTGTACTTCTTGCCGCTGCCGCAGGGACAGGGGGAGTTGCGCCCAACCTTGCCTGACCCCCTGGGCCGGCTCCTGCGCGAGGGCGTGTCGGCCAGACGGCCCATAACGCTCGTGCCGCCCGGAGGCGCTGCGCTGCGCGCCCGACCATTGGCGCCGGGGCCTGACGCCAGCGCATGGAAAGCGTGGTACATGGTGCGGACTATGGCGTTCTGTATGCCGTCCTGGAGGGCCAGGAACTTGTCGTGTCCCTCTTTCTTGTACATCACCAGGGGGTCGCGCTGGCCGTAGGCGTACAGGCCTACGGACTCTCTCAGGTCCATCATCGCGGTAAGGTGTTGCACCCAGTTGTGGTCAATCGCCCGCAGCATGACCTGTTGGGCAATTCCGCTCGCAACCTCCGCCGTGAGCTTGGCTTCCAGGTCCTCGTAGCAGGTTCGGGCGAACCCGGTGAGCCATTCCGACAGCTCGCTGAGGGGCATGTCCAGCACGTCGTCGGGCGTCAGTGAGTGCGTGGCGGGCGGAAAGACGCTGCCCAGGTCCCGCAGGAAAGCGTCGGCGTCCCACTGGGCCTGGGCCCTGCCTGTGAGGTGGGCCGACATGATCTCGGAGATCTCCTGCTCCACCATGTCCAGCACGTTCGCCTTCGGGTCCGCGCCGCTGAGCACCTTTTCGCGCTCGCGGTAGATGATGTCGCGGTGCGTGTTCATCACGTCGTCGTAGTCCACCAGGTGCTTGCGCATGTCGAAGTGGTAGGCCTCGACCTTCACCTGCGCGCCCTCGATGGACTTGCTGATCATCTTGGTCTCGATGGGCACGTCCTCTTCCAGGCCGGCCCACTCCATGAAGTTGCTGATGCGCTCTCCGCCGAAGCGGCGCATCAGCTCGTCGTCGAGGGCGACGAAGAACCTGGTGCTGCCCGGGTCGCCCTGGCGTCCGGCGCGCCCGCGAAGCTGATTGTCGATGCGCCTGGCCTCGTGGCGCTCGGTGCCGATTATGTGCAGGCCGCCGTTCGACATGACGACGTCGTGCGTCTGACGCCACTTGGCGGCTCTGATGCCGAGGCTGTCGGGGTTGCCGCCAAGGATGATGTCGGTGCCGCGGCCGGCCATGTTGGTGGCGACGGTGACAGCACCGGGCTGGCCGGCCTGCGCCACAATGGCCGCCTCGCGCTCGTGCTGCTTCGCGTTGAGCACCTCGTGGGGTATGCCGCTGTTCCTCAGCATTTCGCTGAGCTGCTCTGACTTGTCAATGTCGGTGGTGCCCACCAGCACGGGCTTGCCACCTTTGTACAGCGCCTCAATCTCGGCGACGACGGCCCTGTACTTGGCGTCCTGGTTCTTGTAGATCAGGTCCGGCTTGTCCTCCCTGACCATTGGTTGGTTGGTGGGGATCTCCACCACTTCCAGCTTGTAGATCTTCCAGAACTCCTCGGCCTCGGTCGCCGCCGTACCGGTCATTCCGGCGAGCTTTTCGTACAGGCGGAAGTAGTTCTGGAGGGTGATGGTGGCGTAGGTGATAGTCTCGCGGCGCACGGCGACGCCCTCTTTCGCCTCGAGCGCCTGGTGCAGGCCGTCGGAGAAGCGGCGTCCGGTCATGAGCCGCCCGGTGAACTCGTCCACTATCACGACCTGGCCGCTGGACACCACGTAGTCGCGGTCGCGCTGGAAGATGTTCTGCGCCCTTAGGGCTGTCTCGACGTGGTGCACAATGCGGAAGCTGGCCTCGCTGTCTTCGTACAGCGACTTGATGCCCAGCAGGCGCTCCACCTTGTTCATGCCGTCGGTGGTCAGCGAGACCGAGCGGTGCTTTTCGTCGATGGTGTAATCCCGGTTGTCGGCGAGGCTCGGAACCACGCGGGCGAATTTCGAGTACTCCCTGGGGGTCTCCTCCGCCGGTCCGCTGATGATGAGGGGTGTGCGCGCCTCGTCTATGAGGATGTTGTCCACCTCGTCGACAATGGCGAACCGGAGCTCCCTCTGGGCCTTCTGCGAGGTGTGGAGAACCATGTTGTCCCGCAGGTAGTCGAAGCCGAACTCGTTGTTGGTGCCGTAGGTGATGCCGGCGGCGTACGCCTCCTGCCTGCCGGCGGGACGCAGCGCCTCCATGCCGGCCGCGGAACCGTTGGCATCGGGGTCGTAGATGTATGAGCCCTCGTGCTGTAGCACACCGACGGATATTCCGAGCGCGTGGTAGACCTGGCCCATCCACTGCGCGTCACGGCGGGCCAGGTAGTCATTCACGGTGATGACGTGGACGCCCTCGCCGGTGAGCGCGTTGAGGTAGGCGGGCAGCGTGGCGACCAGCGTCTTGCCCTCGCCGGTCTTCATCTCGGCGATCTTGCCCTCGTGCAGCGCGAACCCGCCGATGAGCTGTACGTCGAAGTGGCGCTGTCCGAGCGTGCGCTTGGCCGCCTCCCTGACTACGGCGAACGCCTCGTGGAGGATGTCGCCGGTCGTCTCGCCGGCTTGCAGGCGCGACCGGAACTCGTCGGTCTTCGCGCACAACTCGGCGTCGGACAACGCCTCGAAATCCGCCTCCAGGACGTTGACGCCGTCGACCGCTTCCCGCCGTATCTTCTTTATGACTCCCTCGTTGGAGCCGCCGATGAGCTTAGTAAGGCTCTTTAGCATGGTGCGCCGTCTCTTTCCACGGACGTCGCCCGGGCGTGGGCGCGCTACGCCTCGAACATTGCGCCCACGGACAGGCCGTTGTGGATGCGGTGGATGGCCTCGCCGAGCAGTGGTGCGACCGACATGACCCGCATGTTGTCGGTCCTCTTGCAGCTTGGTATCGGCAAGGTGTCGGTTACGAAGACTTCCTTCAGGTCGCTGTTGGACATGATGCTGGTCGCGTCGCCGCACAACACGGCGTGAGTAACAGCGCAATAAATATCATTCGCGCCGAACTCCCGCAGCACATTCGTGGTCGATACGAGGGTGCCGCCGGTGCTTATCTCGTCGTCCACTACGAGGGCGTCCTTGTCGTGGACGTCGCCAATGATGATCGATTCCAGGATGCTGTCTGCGTTGGCGAGCCGCTGCTTTTCGGCGATGGCGATGGGCGTGTTGAGGATGTTCGCCGTGTCGCGCGCCCTGCGTGTGCCGCCTGTGTCGGTTGCGGCGACCACGAGGTTCTCGGCACCCCGGCTGGCGAACGGCCTCGCGAGCATGGGTATGGCGGTAAGCTCGTCCACGGGAATGTTGAAAAAGCCCTGGATCTGGCCGGCGTGAAAGTCCACCGTCAGCACCCTGTCGGCGCCGGCGACTTCGATCAGGTTGGCGACCAGGCGGGCCGTGATGGGCACGCGGGGCTGGTCCTTCTTGTCGCTGCGCCCGTAGGCATAGTAGGGCATCACGGCGGTTATGCGCTCAGCCGACGCCCTCTTGGCGGCGTCGATCATGATGAGCAGTTCCATGATGTTGTCGTTGACAGGCACCGCTATCGGCTGGACGAGAAAGACGTCGCGTCCTCTGATGTTCTCCTGGATTCTCACAAAAGTGTTGTCGTTCTTGAACTTGAACACTTCGCAGCTTCCCAAGCCGATGCCCAGGTACGAGCATATGTCCTTTGCCAGCTTGGGGTGAGCCTTTCCGGTGAACACTTTCAGTTCGTCGAACGCGGGCATTTCACTTCCTCGAAAAGAGGGGCGCAGCAAAACGCGCCCCGCGTTTTTGGGCTGGCGAAAACAGCGCCGCCGCGCATGAGTTGTGCGGACGCTCGGACGGACCGGCCCTCGGTTGGCGGGCGCGGTCAGCGGGCCGCCACAGGCGCATTATAGCATACCTTCTCGCTCCCACCCGAACCCGGAGGGCGCGCCCAATGCGTCGCGAACGGGGGTGAAATCGGCAGGAGAGAGCGGCCCGGTTCGAGGCGGGAAAGCGCGCCGGCGCGCGACCCGACGCGATCAGACTCCGGCTGCCGGAGCGCCGGTTCTACCCCAAAAACTCCTCGATCCAGCGGTCGTGGTCGGCCTGGCGCGTCGACCTTGCCATCAACGCCTGCGACGCCACGTTCGGCGCCAGGTCTGCTGGGTCGGTGCCCTCTCGCAGGGCGCGCAGCGTGTCGTACACTGCCTTCACCGCGGCCTGGAACGGCAGATGCCCCTGCAACGCCACGCGCACGCCGTTCTCGGCGAGCGCCGCGCGGTCCGATAGCTCCGGCGTGGTGCCGCCCAGCAGAAGGGGCAGGCTGGTGGCGGAGCGCACGGCCCGCAGCTCCTCCAGAGTCTGCGCCCCTGCGAGAAAGATGGCGTCCACGCCCGCGCGGTCGTACGCGCTGACTCGGCGCACGGTCTCGCCGACTCCCGCCAGGCGCAGGGCGCTGGTGCGGCCCGCCACCACGAGATTAGCGTCCTGGCGCCCCGAGAGCGCGGCCTTCATCTTACCCACGCCCTCCTCCATCGAGATCAGTCCGCCGACGCCTCCGAAGGGCAGTGGCAGAAGCGTGTCCTCGATCGTAAGCGCGGCGATGCCTGCGCTCTCCAGCTCCTCCACCGTCCGCCTCACGTTCAAGGCGTTGCCGTAGCCGTGGTCGGCGTCCACCATCAGGCTGATCGAGCCGGCGCGGCATATGCGGTACGCCTGCTGGGCGAACTCGGTCAGGGTCAGCGTAATCAGGTCGGGGGCGCCGATGACGGTCGCCGCGCCGATCGAACCCGCGAACATGCCCACCTCGAAGCCCAGGTCTTCGGCTATGCGCGCCGATATGGGGTCGAATACCGAAGCGGGATGTATGCACTCGTCGCCTTCGAGGATTTCTCTGAAGCGCTCGCGCCTCCTGGTGAGGTCCATGATGATCTCCTTAGTGAATAGTAGTCAGTAATCAGTAGTCACTCTGACCTGTCTACTGATAACTGATAACTTGGAACTGATCACTACGCTATTCGCTTGTACACGACGCGGGTGCGGTTGGTTGCGTTGGGGCGAATATGCGTTATCCAGTCGCCCTTGTCCGAGGCGGCCTTCCAGACGTCAGAGGTGGGCAGGTCGGGCGAGTCGATCTCGTAGACGGCGGCGTATCGTGCCACGCCCTCCACGTCGCCCGACTCCACGCGGTAGCGCGTGCATGAGCTAACGCCGGGGACGGTGAGGATGTTGGGCACGTGCTGGGTGTCGTAGATGCGGTTGAAGTCTTCTTCGAGCTCCGGGGGAATGTCCATCTGGACCAGGTATATGTATCCGGCCATGGCGGGGGTCTCCTTTCCATTTGGGGTGAGGCTGTTCGGGCGGCGCTCCCCTGAGCTAGCCGAGAATGCGGGCCACCATCTTGCCCTCCAGCGTCAAGGCCGCTTGCTGGGCCGGCGGCAGTCTTTCGGCATCGCCGAGAGAGAGCACGAACGCGACGCCTAGCAGGCGGCCTATGCGAAAGTCCACGATGGTGGACGAAACCTGCTCGCCGGTGACGTCGTACAGCACCCTCAGCGCGGCGGCCTCGTCGTAGAACCCACGCGGCTCGAGCCGCTCGATCTCGGCTATGCGATGCTCATGTGGCAGGTCGCGCCCCACCTGCTCCTCGAACTGCTTGAGGAACACGTTGGAAATCCAGTCCGAGACCGATTGGGGCGCGTCGAACATGTGGACCGTGGTGCACACCACGATGTCGGTGCCGGCGGGAAACGGGAACGACTCGGCCGGCCTGACGAATTCGCGCACGTGGCCCGAGATTCGGCCCGCCTCGCGATAGGACTCCGCGGTGTTGCCCGGAAAGCTGCCCTCCGCCAGTTCGGCGTTGTCGAGCGGACCGTCCTTGGTCTGCTGGAAGCTGTGGAACTGCTCCGGCAGGTCCTCCCTGTCCGGCATCATGCACCGGAGGTCGTCCTCCCGTACGCTGAGTGTTGCCTTTGTGATTGGATCGGTCACCTTGCCGCACACTCTCGTTTTCGGCGAATGGCCGCGCTTGCCGGCCCCATTCTACATTATAACGAACGTCTCATAATGGATTTGACCGGACCCGGGCACATCATGGTCTGGATCTGGGGCCCTATCACGTCGTCCCTCGGCGGTTCAAGCCAACCTGCAAGCGAGTGGGATTTGACCCGTAGCGGGATGATGTGTAGCATTTATACACATAGCCGACGTTGGAAAGGGGCGACGCGATGGCGAGGGTCCAACTGATAATTCCCGACCAGGACAGAGAACGGTTTGTGCGGCAGGCCCGCCGGGAGGGAGTGACCCTCAGCGCCTGGCTGCGGGCCGCGGCCCATGCCCGCCTGGAAGAGAAGAAGCCACGATTTTCCTCTGAAGAGGACTTGTGGAGATTCTTTCGGCAATGCGACGCTCGGCGAGGTGCTGGAACGGAGCCTGACTGGGAAGAGCATAAGCGAAACATCGAAGCGTCGCGCTTACACGGACTCCCTGACGTATGATATTCGTTGACACGAATGTCTTCATGTACGCGGTTGGCAAACCGCACCCGCTCAAGGCCCGCGCACGTGATGTTTTCAATGAGTCCCTCCTGAATTCCACGCCGCTGTTCACATCCGCCGAGGTTCTGCAAGAGTTGATGCACGCCTACCTGCCTGTCGGCAGATACGACGTGTTCGAAGATGCCTTGGACTTTTTGGCCATGGCTGGCGTGGAGGTGTGGCCTCTAGAGGAAGCTGACGTCATCCTGGCTAGTCGGCTCCATTCAGAGCATCCCACGCTGGCGTCCAGGGACCTGTGCCATCTGGCAAGCTGTCGGCGGCGCGGCGTTCAGGAGATGATGACCTTCGACGAGGCCCTTGGCGCGGCTGCACTGCGTCCCCGGGGAACGGGGTGACATCCTGGCGTTTGTTGCGGGAGGTGGAGGGGCTGTTGGGGGAAACTGCAGGACAGCACCAATAGGAACGTGAGTATGCGAATCAAGAGTGTCCGACTCTCTAACTACAAGAGGTTCACAGACCTAACTGTCACCGACATTCCCGCGTCAGCCCGACTGATAGTGCTGATTGGACCGAACGGTTCAGGCAAGTCCTCGCTGTTTGACGCGTTTCTGCTTAAATCCACTTCTAATAGGGCGAACTACAGTCTCACAGACGAGTGGAGTGGCTACTATCTGAAGGATGAACGCGTCCCAAACGAGCCAAGTACTACGCGCGGAATCTCAGATAGAGTTCACATAGATCTTCATTTCGACCAACCTGCAGCGGATCAGTGGCGACACATTTTCAACATACGCTCTGCCTACAGGAATGAGTCAGACTTCCATTTGACTAACCTATCCCCTGTCCAGCCGTCATCAGAAACTGTACGTTTCATGCGGATAATCGACTCAGATCAGGCAGTGTCTGACAACTACTCCCGGCTAGCATGGAAGCGGCAAGCAGACCTTGATGGCGATGCGCCTGGCGGAACCACATTCGAACAGTATCGGAAGGAATTCTTGGGCCCGCTTCAGGCAGCCATGAGAAAGTTGTTTAGGGAACCAGCTCTAGAGTTGCAAGACTTCGGGGGCATGCGTCACTCTGGTGTGTTTCGTTTTGTTAAGGGAACCTCTCGTGGGTTTCACTACAAGAATCTGTCAGGGGGCGAAAAGGCGGCTTTTGACCTGTTGCTCGACATGTTTGTGAAGCGGCGAGAGTATCAGGATGCAATCTACTGTGTAGATGAGCCCGAGGCGCACGTTGCTACCGCTCTCCATGGGCCACTACTTGAGGCCATGCTGGACCTCTTGCCCAGGGACTCGCAGTTGTGGATTGCGACACACGCCATAGGGTTTGTCCGGAAGGCATATGAAATCATGAAACAGGGGGACGGCGTCGTTTTCTTGGACTTCTCTAAAGGTGATTTTGACCAGCGAACAGAGATGCGTCCGAGCATCCCGAACCGATCCTTCTGGAGTACGACTTATCGGGGCGCGCTAGATGACCTTGCGGATCTTATAGCGCCGGCCAAAATCGTAATTTGCGAGGGAAGCAAGGCAAAGGCTCAAGAGGGGTTTGATGCGGAATGTTACAATGCCATCTTTTCTGATAGCCACCCCGATACCTTGTTCATCTCACGCGGTGGAGCCGCAGAGGTTGAACGAAGCGACGATCTGATTGCCGTACTCAATGCTGTCGCGAAAGGTGCAAGTGTGTGGAGGGTTATCGACAGAGACGATATGACCGGAGAGTCGCGTGGGAAGAAGATTGAAGAAGGCGTGAATGTATTGAGACGCCGAGAGTTGGAGAATTACCTCTACGATGTTAGGGTGTTGACGACATTTCTTCTGATGAACGGCAAGGAAGAACTTACACCTGACTTCTTGTGCAAGCACCAGGAACTCCTTCCAGATTACAGCCCAGAGTATAGTGACATCAAGCAGGTTACGCGAGAACTGTTTGAGTACATTAAGAAGACTACGATGATCCGCAATCTAGGCAATCGGCGCAGTGAATTTGCACTGCAATACTTGGTACCAGCACTCAAGCGAACACCAGAGGTTCTGAAGGAATTGGAAGAGGATGTCTTCCAGTGAGTGTATTTCTCCAACCTTACCCCGCCTAGAAACCCTCCGGCATCCCGTGGCTCGGCGACGTGCTGGCGCATTGGAACGTGCGGCGGGGAAGACGCTGCTGCGTCCCATTGACGCTCGCTCTGACAGTGGCGGTGAGGAACTACTGACAGCATCCGCTAGACATAGAGCCGTACCCAGGAGTTCTGCCACCGTCACCATGTTCAAGGCAGAATCGTACGTCGGCTACAAATTGTGTTGGCCGGGCGATCTGGTCATCAACAGTTTACGAGCTTAGGTGCACGGCTTAGGAGTCTCCAAGCAGCATCCCGGCCACCGCGACCACCTCGTCCGGTATCTTTCCCTTCTCGGTCCTGTCGGCCTTCCGGCACCCCTCTTCTCGCTGCCTTGCCACGCCCCCCGCGCGAGGGCGACGCCCCATCTCGGCTGCCCCGCTGGGCGGAGTTGTGAGCATTTCTGGCTTGACAAAGCGAACGCACGTGCTATAATGGCGTCTGCGCGAACCGTACCGCACAGGAGACGCCATGACCATCGCGTGCATTCTGATAACCCATCTCAGGGCAAAGGCCGAGTTGAAGCGGCAGCCCGGGCTGAGCGACAAACCCGTGGTCATCATCGAGCGCGGCTACGCGGGTGCCGCTTCTCTGGTGGTGGACTGCTTTCCCACGGCGCCGCCCGCCGCCGTGGGCCTGAAGTTGGAGCGGGCCGCGTCGCTGAACGCCAACATCATAGTGCTGGAGGCCGACGAAGCCCACTACCGACAGGTGTTCAACGGGGTAATCTCGGCGCTGCAGGGAGTGAGCGACCGCGTGGAGAGGGGCGACCTGGGCATAGCCTACGCGCGCATGGACGGCCTGGAGAGGCTGTACCGCGGCGAGGCGGGGGTGGTGTGCGCCTTTCTCAAGGCGGCGCCCGATCACCTGGGCGCGCGGGTGGGCGTTGCCGAGGGCAAGTTCCCCGCGTTCGTCGCGGCCCGGTCGAGCGCTCCGCTCGGCGCGGCGAGGGTTCCCGAGGACGCGGCGGGCTTCCTCGCGCCCCACTCCGTGGACCTGCTCCCCGCGTCGCCCGACACCCGCGCCCGGATGCGCCGCTTCGGGCTTCGCACCATGGGAGACGTGGCGGCCATGAGCGAGGCCGCGGTCGTCGACCAGTTCGGCGCGGAGGGCCGCGGGATCTGGATGCTGTGCAACGGGATCGACGATAGACCGCTCGTGCCGCTGCCCTTTGGAGAGTCCATCGTCGAGCGCATCTCCATGCCCTTCTCGTCCACGTCCATGGAGATGCTCCTTGCCGCTCTCGACGCGCTTCTCAAGCGCGCCTACTCCAGGCCCGACCTGAGGGGCAGGCACGTGGGGACGGCGTCCATCCGGTGCGCCGTGTTCGGCGCGCCACCCTGGGAAAAGATCATCAACTTCAAACGGCCGCCCGCCTCGTGTGAGGGCGCCTCGTTCGCCGTGCGCAGCCTGCTGGAAACGGACAGCCCCAACGTTCCCATCGAGGACGTTACGCTTACTCTGTCGAAGTTCGGCAGCGAAACGGGCGCGCAGCTCGGCATGTTGGAGCATGCCCTGAGCCTGCCGAACGGGTACGCGCGGCAGGACCGGCGCCAGCGGCTCATCGAGGTGGACAGGCGGTTGCGCGGACACTCCAACGGCGATCATTCCCTGTACAGGGTGGTGGAGGTGGCGCCCTGGCATCCGGCGCCGGAGATGCGCGCCCTGCAGGTGCCGGTAGAGCCCTCGGCCGGCGACCTGATAAAGCCCCTGCACCCGCCGACGCCGGTGGCCGTTCGCGAGGGGCGCCAGCGCCAGCCGACGGCCGTTCTGCTCAAGCGCAGGTGGCGCAGAGTGGCGCGCATAGCCGACCTGTGGAGCTTCGACCTGTGGTGGCTCCCCCAGCCCGTGGCGCGCGTCTACTACCGGGTGGATTCGGCCGACGGGGAGAGGCTCACCCTCTTCCGCGACAGGCGCGACGGCCTGTGGTACCAACAGCGGGCCTGATGGCGCGGGGATCGCCGTGACACCTTCTTACGTCGAGCTTCGCGCCAAGAGCTTCTACTCGTTCGGGCTGGGAGCGTCGCACGTGCACGAGCTTTTGGCCCGCGCGAAGGAGTGCGGCTATCCCGCCCTGGCGCTTACGGACACCAACCTTTGCGGCGCGCTGGAGTTCGCGCGGCTCGCCAAAAGCCTTGGCGTGCGCCCCATCACGGGCGGCGAGCTGAGGCTGCTCGACGGCTCGCGTCTGGCACTGCTCGCCGGCACCCGGCAGGGATACTCCAATATTTCCACGCTGTTCACCCTCGCCAACGCTGTGGACCGCAGGGAGCCCAGGCTGGACCCCGCGCATCTGCCCACCCACGCCGACGGCGTAATTGCGCTGACCGGCGGACGAGACGGGCCGCTCTCCGCGTCCGGCGCGCGGCCCGGGCAGGCGCGCGAGCTTTTGCGCCACCTCATGGACTGGTACGGCGAAGACTCGGTTTACGTGGAGCTGCAACAGGGCTTTCTGGACGGCGACACGGCGCGCAACCGCGAGCTGGCGGCGCTTGCCGACGACACGGGCGCGCGGGTGGTGGCCACCAACGACGTCCACTACCACGTCCCGGAGCGCTACAGGCTTCAGAACGCGCTGGTCGCGGCCTCTCTCAACACTACCATAGACCAGGCGCTGCCCCACCTGCGCCCCAACCACCACCTGTACCTGAAGACCCCCGCCCAGATGGAGCGCCTCTTCAGGCGCCGCCCCGACGCTCTCGCCAACACCCTGCGCATAGCGGAGCGGTGCGTCTTCGACCTGAGCACGGACCTGGGCTACCAGCTGCCCTCCCCCGACGTGCCGCAGGGCTATACGCCCGACTCCTTTTTGCGCAGGCTGTGCTACGAGGCGGCCGCCCGGCGCTACGGCTCCATCTCCCGCCAGGTCGACGAGCGGCTGCGCACCGAGCTGGAGCTGATACGCAAGCACGGCCTGGCGGGATTTCTGTTGCTGTACAGGGAGATAGCCTTGGTCGCGCAGCGGATCGTGCAGGAGCGCGGCCTGGCTGGCCCGGAGACGCCTTTGGAGGAGAGGCCGCCGGGAAGGGGGCGCGGATCGTCCGTCGCGCTGCTCACGGGATACCTTATAGGCATCAGCCACGTAGACCCGCTGAGGTGGGACCTCACGCTGGAGCGCTTTATGTCCGACGACATGACGACGCTGCCGGACATCGACCTGGACTTTCCCAGGGGATTGAGGGACGAGCTGATAGAGAGGGTGCACAGCCGATTCGGCCCCGAGTTCGCGGTGCTCACGGGGGCGATCAGCACCTACAGGCTCAAGGGCATAGTGCGGGACCTGGGCAAGGCGCTGGCACTTCCCCTCGAGCAGGTCTCGCTGCTGTCCAAGCAGCTTCACTCCCACGACGCCGCCGACCTGCGCGCTGAGATGATGGAGCTCGCGGACTTCAGGGAGCGCGTCGACGCGCCCGGCTGGCGGGACCTGCTGGACCTCGCCCCCCAGCTTATGCGCGCCCCCAAGATGCTGGGCCAGCACGTTGGGGGAATGGTGCTGAGCAAGTCCCCCATTTCGGAGATGACGCCCATACGGAAGGGGGCCACGGACGGCCGCTTCATCATGGACTGGAACAAGGACAGCGTGGCCGACGCCAGGTTCGCCAAGATAGACATTCTGTCTCTGCCGGTGCTGGACCAGATCGAGGAAGCCCTCTCCCTCGTGGAGCGTCGCGAGGGGCGCCGCCCCGACCTCAGCCAGATAGACCCCGAAGACCCGAACGTTTACGACATGATCAACGAGGGCAGGGCCAAGGGCGTGTTTCTGCTCCAGTCGCCGGCGCAGCTCAAGATGGCGCAGCGCCTCAGGTCGCGCAGCCTGCTCGACCTGGCCTACCAGGTGGCGCTCATCAGGCCGGGCGTCGGCGTGCAGGGCAGCGCGGTGTCCCAGTTCGTCGAGCGCTACAGGCACGGCGCCCAGTGGGAGTACGACCACCCGCTGGAGCGGCGCGCCCTCGAGCGCGGCTACGGCGTAATAGTATGGCAGGAGCAGGTCGTGCAGCTCATCATGGACGTCGCGGGCATGAGCGCCGCCGAAGCCGACGAGGTCCGGCGCGCCTTCGCCAGGCCCAACAACGAGCAGCTAATCGAGATGCAGTGGGAGAGGTTCCTGGAGGGCGCGCGCTCGAACGGCGTGGACGAAGATACGGCACACAAGATATTCTCCAAGATCAACGGGCACTACATGTTCCCCGAGTCGCACTCCCACGCCTTCGCCGTCACCGCGTACCAGGCCGCGTGGCTCAAGCGCTACCACCCGCTGGAGTTCTTCGTCGCGCTGATGAACAACCAGCCCATGGGCTTCTATCCGCTGGAGACGCTCAAGCAGGACGCACGGCGCTTCGGCGTCCCGTTCGCCAACCCGTGCGTGAACGCGAGCGAGGCGAAGTGCGCCCCCCGCCGCGGCGCGGTGCTCCTGGGGCTGGGCATGGTGCGGGACGTGGGGGCCGCGTCGGCGCTGCTGACCGTGCGCGAGAGGGAGCTTCGCGGCCCGTATTCGGGCGCGGGCGACCTGGTGCGCCGGACTGGGCTGGCGCCGCAGGCCCTCACGTCGCTGGTCATGGCGGGCGCGTTCGATGGCCCGTCCCCCAACCGCAGGGAGGCGCTCTGGGATGCCGGCCTGTACACGCGGCCCACGCGCGGCGGACAGGCCGCGCTGCCCGTGTCGATGGACGAGAGCCTGCCCAGACTCGACGACTTCACGGACGAAGAAAAGATGGCCGGCGAGTACGCCACCATGGGCGTATACCCCAGGGGCCACCTGATGGAGTTCGTACGGCCCAGGCTGGACGCCGGCGTGCTGCCCACCACGGCGGTCGAACGGTTGGGAGATGGCGAACGGGTGAGGGTCGCGGGCTGGCCGGTGGCTAGGCAGCACCCGCGAGGAAAGAACGGCACGGTGTTCGTGACGATAGAGGACGAAACGGGCGACGTGCAGGTAATCCTGTGGCCACAGGTGTTCGCCCGCCGCCGCAGGGAACTGAAAAGCCGCGTTATCCTGGTCGATGGCGCGGTGTCGCGGTGGGACGGCACCACGAACGTCATAGCCTCCGACGTCCGGGCCGTACCTTCGGCGGTGCGTATGCCCCAGTCGCACGACTGGCGGTAGGGCCTGTGCGCGATACGCGCGGGTTTCAAACCCGCCCGGTGGCTGGACCGCGTGTGCGGCCCGCTTTTCCCCCTCCTACACCTCGATACGCCGCGTCACGGACTGCGAATTGGAGCCGCCGCCCCAAAGCGGGATGATCGACGAGAAGGCCCCCGCCGGGCCGCCGGCCACGACCAGGGTGAAGCTCTCCGGGCTCCTGCCCACGCCCACCAGGTCGTCGCCCTCCGCGCCGCCCTCCATGCCGCCGGCGGCGACCCACTCGGACACCTTGCGCTGTGAGCGCTCGAACAGGAACTCCTTCACCTGCTGCTTGCTCCAGCCGTATTGCCGCAGGTAGCCCACGTGCTCGGGGCAAAGCACCACCACCAACTCGCCCTGGGCCGGGCCTGCCGCGAACAGGGCGTCGCCAAAGCTGTTGAGTATGGTGGACGGGTCATTGCCGAGCGAGTTGCTGACCTGGGTGGGAGAAAGCCCGGCGAACACGGACACGGCGCTGTCGCCGTCCGCCAGACCCCTGTCCACGTGCAGCGAGGCCCACGGGCTCACGTCCTCCGCCTCGGCTATGCACCAGGTGTACTTGCCCGCGTGGCCCAGCGTCGCCTTGTCCAGCACGCCCGAAACCGAGCCGGTGACGTTTATGATGACCAGCCTGATGGCGCGTCCAATAGCGGCGTTGGCGCGGTGTCCGGGGCCGAAAACGCTCACGCCGGAATTGAGGCCGATGTCTCTCGCGATTGGGCCGTTGACGACGACGAGCACGGCAGCGCCCATGGTGCTCACTGTCATGGCGTGCAGGTTGAACTTCGGCTCGCTGATCGCCTCGATGGCGGCCAGCACCACCGGAAAGTGCTCGGGAAGGCAGCCGGCCATAACGGCGTTTATCGCCACCTTCTCCAGTGTGATGACGCGGCCCTTGGTCGGCTCGGCGCCCACGATCTCCGAGGGCGACCGCCCCACGTATTCGACGAACTGGCGCACCCTCCCGACAGTGGGCGGGACTATCGGCAGACCGTCGGTCCAGCCGCGCTCGTAAAACAACTCGATGACGTCGATGGCCTCGTCGAACTCCAACCGGACAGACGTCAGAGGTTGTGTGCTCATAGTGTGCTCCTAATAGTAATTCCCGCGAAAGATCGTCATTCCCGCGCCCCTCCCGTCATTCCCGCGAACGCGGGAATCCAGTATGGTATAGAGCCATGCCGTTGGTAGGCAGATTCGATCATCCGGTGCCCGCCGCTTGCATAAGCAAGGCATTGTTGGAAACCAGCCTGCGCTCGTTTGGGTCCACAACAAGGCTAAAGATTTCCAAGGCTGTGGCTCCCAGCAAAGGCCTGGTGTCCTCTGGAGCGAAAATCACCGGCACAGTCCATTCCTTACCGACGAGGCGCATGGTGGTCTCGCCCACAGGCAGCCACGTAAATCTCCCGTCGGCGAGGTTGAACCGCCGGTCGTCGCGAGGCTCTACGCCCAACCGGCGCAGCAGGCTCCCTGGCACGGCGGAGTAGGTGGCGCCGGTGTCGACCAGCGCGTTCACCACGACGAATTCCCGCCCTTCCGGGTCGCCTATTTCCACGTCCACGCTAAAGGTACCCATGTCCTACTCGCTTGGTTCAGGAGTGAGGGTTGGCGTGCCGAGACGGTCGCCCAAAGCCTACTTTCTCAAGAAATTCACCGGCATCAACCTACCGTTCACCGGATCCACTACGAGGGCAAAGGATTCCAGCGTCACGGCACCGATGACCGGTTCGGCGCCATCGGGGATGAAGGCCACCGGATTCCCCACTGAGTGTTCGCCGTAGCGAATCACGGCATGGCCGATTCCATACTCAACGACTCGATCGTCACCCAATTCGAAGCCGGCACGCCTATCCGGCGCTATCCCCAGCGACCTCAGCAGGCTCTCCGGTAGAGCGGTAAGTGTGCTCCCCGTGTCCACCAGACCTCTGAAGGGTACGAACCTCTCACCGGTTGGAGGACCTACTTCCATGACTATGCTGAACGTTCCCATGCTCCCCTATTCTCCCAGCTCGCCCCGCAGCGAGTCCATGAATCCCTCCGCGCCCAGGCGCAGCAGGCCGTGCGCCGATATGGTCACGAAGTTCGCGCCCAGGCGGATGAACTCCGCGACCCCGGCCACGTCGCCCGGGTTGTTGCCGCCCGCGCCGGCGAACTTGCCGCCGGCCCTGATGCGCGGGATGGTCTCGCCCATCAGCCGCCGCACCTCGCGCGGCCCGGGGTTGCCCATGCTCTGGCCCAGGTCTCCGGCGGCGACGTGGAGCACGTCCACGCCCAGCACGGTCAGGATTTCGTCCAGGTTCTCGACGGCCTCTGTCTCCTCGATCATGCACACCACAAGGGTCTGCTCGTTCACGTGGCGCGTGGACTCATCTCGCCCAACGTCTATGCCGTAGTCGTGGGCGCGCCCGCCACCCACGCCGCGATGGCCCTGCGGGTAGTAGCGCGCGGCCCTCGCGATGCGGTCGGCCTGCTCGCGCGTGTTCACGTGCGGGACTATGATGCCCTGCAGTCCCCGGTCGAGAAAGCGCAGAATGGTCGCGTCGCCGTGGTCGGGTATGCGTGCGATGGGCGTTATGCCGAACGCCTCGGCGGCCCGCGTCATGTGCTCCACCTCGGACAGCGACATGGGGCCGTGCTCGCAATCGATCATCACGAAGTCGAAGCCCATCGCGCCGAACAGCTCGACGAGGTCGGGAGCGAATCCGCCGACTATCGCGCCTATGGCGTGGCCTCCCTGCTGGAGCTTGGCCTTGGTGGAGTTGGTCCTCATGGACGGGCCTCGCCCTGCTGGCCCGCCTCTCGCAGCTTGCCCATCACCGCCTTGAATACGCTGTAGGGACGTGCGCCCGTGAACAGGATGTTGCCGATGAGAAAGCCGGGAATGCCGTTAATGCCCAGGGTCAGCCCCTCTTGGAACTGGTTCGCAATGGCAGTCTCGTAGTGCCTGGACTCCAGCCGATCGCGCAACTCGGGCCAGTCCAGCCCGCAGTCGCCGGCCACCCGCTTGAGCACCGCGAAGTCGCCCAGGTCTTTGCCGTCCTCCCAGTAGGCCCGGTAGAGTGCGCGGTGCACGGAGTCGAACAGGCCGTACTCCTTGGCATACTCGCTCGTCTCCAGCGCGTATTGCGTGTACGGCGTCAGCGGCGAGCGGCGCATCACCAACCCGGCCTCCTCGGCATAGGACCGCAGCGGCTCGTTGAGCGAGCCTCCCTGCTCGGCCGCGGTTATCGACCTTCTGCGCCCCTCTTTAGGGATGTCGGGCCGGAGCAGAAACGCCTTGCCCTCGACGGCAATGTCGTAATCCTCGGCCAACCTGTCGACCCTCTCCAGGCCGACGTAGCACCACGGTCAAATGTAGTCGTACCAGAAAGTCACCTTGACCGGGCCGTAGTCGATCGCGTCGGACATGTGCGGGCCTCCTTGTCAGCTTGCCGACATGGTAGCACGCCGCGCGTGCCCCAAGCCACACTGGGGCCGGCAGGGCTGTGGACCCTTCAATGTCCCTTCCGCCAATCCAAAGAACGCTTGCCAAGCGTCCCCATTCGCGCAATAATGGGCAACCAACCGACAACCGGCAAACGCAAGCAGCCAGCAAGGAGGGCCCATCATGGCGACGGCAACAAGGTTGCAGGTGCTCGATCCCACGGTTGAGCCGATACCCGTCAACGCGGTAATCGCTCCCCGGCCGGAGACGCTCGACGGCACGGTGGTAGGACTGCTCGCCAACGGCAAGCACAACTCCCCAGAGATACTCGAGCTGGTCCAGGAGATTCTCGCCGACCGCTACGAGTTCAAGGACGTGGTAGTCCGGAACAAGGGCAACGCCTCCCGGCCCTGCCCGAAAGACATCCTGGACGAGATGATCGAGCAGTGCGACGTGGTGATCACCGCGTCGGGTGATTGAGGCTCCTGCTCATCGTGCAGTGTGCACGACGGAATCGAATTCGAGAAGAACGGAGTCCCCGCGGCGGTCATCTGCACCGAGCCGTTCGTTTCGAGCGGTAAGGCGATGTCGAAGATAGGCGGAATCCCCGATTATCCGTTCGTGGTGGTGCCCCACCCGCTGGGAAGCCTGCCCGAGGACGTGCTCCGCGAGCGCGCCATGCGCGCCGCCCCCGAGGTGTTGCAGATACTCCTCGCCAAGGGATAGTCGCAGCGCGACAGGGCGCGGCTAGCCGGCCACCTCGAACCGCTCCGACTCCGGCGGCCGCGCCCAAAGCTCTTCTGCCCCCGCCATAGCTTTCGCCCGCTCCGGGCTGGCGCGCCAGGCGTCGTAGATCTCGTTGCTGTCCCAGACGACGATGCTCGTTATCTTCGTCGGTTCGCTCAGCGAGATCAGCGTTTGGCGCGAGCGATAGCCCGGCGCCCTGCTCTGGGCCAGTCCGTTGCCGTCCAGCAGCCGCCTGGCCTCCTCGACCCTGTCCTCTTTCGCCCAGTGGTGTGTCAACACTCCGATCATCCCTTAGTACCTCGCCGGTAATTCCGCGTCTCCCGCGGTGGCGGCGAGTGTAGCAGCGTGTAGGCGGGGCCGTCAAAGCGGCCCTCGCCCTCGTCCTCGCCGTTCCCATCCATCGTGCCTGTTCCCATTCTCGCTGGACTCGCCACGCGCGCGTTGGTACACTCCCGCGCGAAGAGACGAGGCGGTGCCGTGGCGCATCGGGCGTGCGGCGCGGTTCGGGCCAGCGAGCAGGAGGTGGCAATGCCCGCACGCGGAGGCAAGCAGTACCTGGAGGGCCTGCGCGAGGCGAAGCGCGAGGTCTGGATAGACGGTGAGCGCGTGGACGACGTGACGTCGCATCCCGCGTTCCGCCGGGGCGCGCGCTCCCTCGCGGCGCTCTACGACATGCAGCTCTCGCCGGAGATCAGGGGCGAGATGACCTACCCGTCGCCTGCGACCGGTGACGCTGTTGGCCTGTCTTTTCTGACGCCGCGCTCCCAGGACGACCTGGAGCGCCGCAGCCGCATGATGTCCCGTTGGGCGCGGTTCAGCGGCGGCATGATGGGCCGTACTCCCGACTACCTCAACAGCAGCCTCATGGCGCAGGCCGCGGCGGCAGACTTCTTCGCCCGCAACCGCCCGGAGTTCGGCGACAATGTCCGCCGCTACTACGAGCACGTCCGCGAGAACGACCTCGCGCTGACGCACACGCTCGTGAACGTGCGCCGCTCGCGTTCTCCTCAGGCGACCATCGGCACCGACGAGGAGGTCTCGCTGCGCGCGGTGGAGGAGGTCTCGCTGCGCGCGGTGAGGGAGACGGACGAGGGCGTGGTGGTCAGAGGAGCGCGCGTGCTGGCCACGCTCGGCCCCATTTCGGACGAGATCATCGTCGCGCCGTCCACGGTGCTCCGGGCGGGCCCCGGCGCCGGCCAGTTCGCGCTCTCGTTCGCCATACCCTGCGGACAGCCTGGCCTCAAGTTCATCTGCCGCGAGAGCTTTGACCTGGGGCGGACGCCGTTCGACCACCCGCTCGGATCGCGCTTTGAGGAGATGGACGCCATTGTCCTCTTCGACGACGTGCTGGTGCCGTGGGAGCGGCTGTTCCTGCTGGACGACGTTGAGCTCGCCAACTCGGCATACGCCGCGACCAACGCCGTCGTCCACATGATGCACCAGGTGGTGGTGAAGAACGTCGCCAAGGCGGAATTTGTGCTGGGCGTGGCGTGCCTCGTGGCCGAGACGCTGGGCTCGGATCAGTCGCCGCAGGTGCAAGAGCGCATATCCGAAATCATCCTGGATCTCGAGGTCATGCGGGCCTGCCTACGCGCGTCTGAGGCCGACGCCGCGCCGGACGAGTGGGGCGTCACCTGTCCTGCGCGTATGCCGCTGGACGTGGCCCGTAACCTGTTCCCGCGCATGTACCCGCGGATGGTCGAGATTCTGCAATTGCTGGGGTCGAGCAGCCTGATGGCGCTGCCGACGCAAGCCGACTTCGCCACCGAGCTGGAGCCCGACCTGGAGCGCTACCTGGCGACCGGCACGGCCACCGGCTTGGAGCGCGTGCGGCTGTTCCGCCTGGCGTGGGACGTGGCGTGCAGCGCGTTCGGGTCGCGGCAGGTGCTGTACGAGCGCTTCTTCTTCGGCGACCCCTCGCGAATGGCCAGCGCACTATACGGCATCTACGACAAAGAGCCGCTGAAGGACCGCGTGCGGGAGTTTTTGGGGCGGGCGTAGGCCAAAGAGTGCTGTCCTGCTAGTTTTTGGTCTGAGACCGCAATCGAGAACCTTTCTAGCTGCGGACACCTAGTCGGATATTTTGCCATCCCCGTATTAGCAGTGGTGATTAATCTCGTTTGTGGACCATTTCAAATTCAACGCTCTTGTGGCAATTCAAGACTTGCGCTAACGCCGTGAGCTTGAAATGTGCTGAGACGAAAACCAGCGAAGCCAGGACACCTCAATTTGGTCGATTTGGCTTTCAGGTATGCGGCGACACTAGTACAATTGTATTATTATCGCATCTTCATGCTGCGAAGTGTACGCGGTTTCCCATCCAATGTCGGTGCAGCAGTTGGCCCAAGAGGAAGGTGATGCGAGAGCACGACCCGGGAAACCCGAGAGTGAGGAGATTTCTGACTAATGGCCTCTTATGAACACCTCCAGATCGCCAGGGCTATTTGCGAATTGGACCAACCGCCTACGGACAACCACGAGTATTCTTCTTGGGTCAGGGCAGCTGCACACCTGCAGCTTTTGAGACAAAACGCAAGAGAAGATGAAATTGTTGTCTATGCCTACTCGAGACCAACCTTCATCCACGCCGTTATTGCCAAGCAATTTGAAGTAACTCCGCCGCACACGGAAGATCTACTTGATTGGAACAGCAACCCGTACACGGCCCGGGCGGGATATGTCTGGACTGGTCCTGCACAAGACATGCGTGTCGAGTTTGCAGATACCAACTCAGTACCAAGTTCGTTGACGCATCGGCAAAACCTAGTATTCGGCCGTCGGATGGAAGGACTGGATGAACACTACTATTACGAACTACTACAAGAATTTGCCCATGCTACAGACATTCACTGGCGAGAGGAGCAGCGAGCCTATTGCCGCATCGACGAGAACGGAGACCTAGAGCCAGTCGTCTCGATTACTAAACGGGATGCCAAGAGCGGGTTAACACTCATAACGTGCAAGAGAGAACCTCTTGAGCAATATCTTGCAGCCACAGAGAGCTTACTGGTGCGGTTTTTCGATTTTACGATGGTGAAAAATGATGAATTCACATCATGGCGTGGCGGAGTGAGGGAAAGGAAGGTCGAAACCCAGAACCTCTTCTTTGATCAGTGCGTCCATCCTGATGGGCATGGGTTCACGCGGGGGGCCCAAGTATTGCCAATAGCAACGCCCAAACAGATACTTTTCAGATCCATAACAGAACCAATGCCGCGGCGGAGTGGTCGCAAGTACGCCAGCTTCATTGCCTTCGACTGGAGGAACGACAATGTAGAGGAGATATCAACCGATCCAGAGCACACAACCAATTATTTTCAGACTGAAGGCAACTCGCTTCCGTTTGAACTCTCGCCGGCATTCTTCAGGCCAGAGGTTCTATTGAAGTACAAAACAGACCGGGACAAGTACACCATTGACGAGGCAACACGGTATATCGCTTGCCGCGGCGCATGGGAACTGAAGTCATATGACATCAACGAAGCCGGCCAGGTGCACGCCTACGTTTGTGACTTGCGAAACCTACCATATCAGGAGCAATTACATTGGAAGAGCTACAACGAAGAACCAAAAGAGGGTATCTCAAAGCGAGCGTACGAGAACGACTTCAAAGGAATCTGGTCGTCGCACATCACTGCATTGGAAAGGATTCTCCAGATCCTTCGGAGATGGGTAAAACAAGAGCCCGAATGGTGGATTATCCGGAATGAGCTTCACTTGCTCAGAGTCAACACTCCGGTTTCCAATAGTAGAGATGAGTGGGCGCAGGCTTTTCTCGACCTCTCTAAGACGGTGATCGAGAACTTTCGCATTAGGGCTCTCCGGGCGGTTCTGCGTAACAAGGGGATTGCCCTTGAGAAGGATGACCGGCAGTTGGCCCTGTTGGAGAAAGTGGTCGCACTTCAAGGCCAAGTGGACGGGCAAAGTGTCAGGTTAAATGGTCTCAGAGAGTCACAACGAATTCGTACTCTCGCGCATGCGCATAGCGGAGGAAGCAAGGCGGAAGTTATAGCCCAACGTGCACTAATAGAGCACGCTACTTACAGAAAGCACTTTGAGCACGTCTGCAATCAGATAGCTGAAGAACTCGAAGTGATCGAAGGAGCTCTCGAAACCAAGACGTGATTCTACACCGGGCGGCCAACACCCCGATACGAGTGGATATGTCAGAGTCGACGGCGACGGAATCGCCCGCCCAACCGTCGCAATCAGGAATGTCGTAGGACTTCATGGACATCCTTTACAAATATGTAACCTCAGCCAGAGTTCTTACCTGCATTCCAGAGGTAGGCGACGGTACACTCCGCGCAACTCAGCCAGCGTCACTTAACGACCCGTTCGAATGTGCGGTTGCGCCCATGTACGTCTTTCCGAACGACGCGGAAGAGAACCGAGAATTAGCGAAGGTCCTAACAGATATAAACCCAAACAAGCGAGTCACAGAGGAAGACGTACTCAATGCAAGGCAACAGCACGGTAGCCTGCTCACGCGTCAATTGTTCACGGAGCAGGTTTCGACAAGATTTGGTATCGTCTCGTTTACGGCTGACCCCTTCCATCCGCTAATGTGGTCTCACTACACTAACGATGGCTCTGGCTTCGTAATCGGGTACGACGCATCGATCCTCAACGACCTAGCCGGTCCAGAGGGGTGCCTTCGGATGGTCAATTATGGTGACCGACTCCCCCTGATTGCCGGGCCGATCGTCCTTGCTTGGCCAGAGTCCAATCTCCCAAAGCTACTGTCAGCAAAGAGTCAACACTGGTCTTACGAAATCGAATGGCGCCTCATAGTAGAGTTGAGCAGGACCATAGGCACTGGAGAAACGGACCAGCACTGTCAAACTGTCAATCTGGTATAGGTCCCAAATGAAGCGGTAGTTAGGGTGTACTACACCGAGAGAACACCAAGCGACTCGCTCAAGTTGATCCGAGATCGCTTGGCAGACAAGAATAACCGATACCGGGGAGGACATCCACGGAAGCTAGTCCTGTCCTCTACATCGTACAGCTATGAAGAAGTTGTGGATTGACTGGGCTAGTTGCCTTCCGAGAAAGCCTCAGATCTGCACAATTTCAACGGCCAGAGCGTGGCTCTCGCATGTCACCGGTCAGTTCCAACTATCAACTGGTAGGGCATGTGAGGCTCGAAAGCGCGCAACGGATGCGGCGCACACCCCCTACCCCTGCGGCGGTATCACCAGGACGGGGTTGCCGGAGGTGCGGACCAGCGTCTCGGTGACGCTGCCCAACACCCAGCGAGAGATGCCTGAGCGCCCGTGCGTGGCCATGGCTATTATGTCGTAGTCGTGCTCGTGGGCCATGTCGGCGATTGCGGAAGCCGGCGTGCCGAGTACGACACTGGTATCCACCTGGACGCCCTTGTCTTTCAGCGTGGAAGCCACCTCGCCCAGGTACTCGGTGGCTTCTTCCTCTACCTCCGCCTGTATCCTCGCGTCCGCCGGGTAGGCCATGCCCTCGAGGTATGCCGACGAGCTTGCGTCGAGCCTGAGCACCTTTACCAGCGTAACCCTGAGCCGCATGGCCAGGGCGAGGCTTTCGACGTAGGGAAGCACGGCCTCGGCCAGCTCGGAGCCGTCCAGGGGCGCCAGCAGGCCGGTCATCTGCGCGGCGGGCTCGTGGTGGTACTTGCGGACGCGCTCCGGGGTTATGGCGAGCACGGGAACGCTCACGGAGTGGATCACCTTGTCCGTCACGCTGCCCAGCACTCCCCGGGCAATCAGGTTTCTGCCGTGTGTGGACATGGCGATGAGATCGCAGCCCTCGTCCTCGGGGAATTTCGCTATCTGCTCGGCGGGCGTGCCGAACACGATCCTGCCCTCGGCTGCCGCTCCCTGCTCTCGCAGGCTCTCCGCGACTTCGCGCAGGTTCGCCTCGGCGCGCCGCTCCACGTTTTCCAGTATCTGCTGCACGAACGGGCCGCTCTCCTCGTGACGGCGCGTGTGGGCCTGCTCGCGCTCTTGGGCCGGCACTCGCCCGCCGGACGACTCGGCCCGCAGCGCGGCGGGGATCTCCAGCATCTCCGGGTCGACGACCGTGATCAGCGTTATGCGGGCGCCAACTCCGCCGGCTATCTGAGCGACGTAGGGCAGAATGCCCTCGGCCAACTCGGAACCGTCCAGGGGAACCAGAACGCTTGTGAACATTTCGCCGGACTCCTCTTGCGGGGCGGCAGCCTAGCTCACGCCCTGCTCGGCCAGGTAGTCGTGCAGCCTCTGGAGCGCGCGGCTGTTCTCCTCCAGCGTAAAGCCGTCCACCTTGTACTCTTGCTTGGCGCTCATGCCGTCCACCGCGCCCAGGTCGACGGTGCGCCGAACGAGGTCCTGCTCTTCCTCGATGCTGGGAAGCAGGTTGCGGCCGCTCAGCTTGGACATGGACGCCGCAAGCCCGTAGCCGCCCCAGTTGGACACGCTGCTTATCACCAGCTTGCTCACCTCAGTGACGCAAGGGATCTTCACCAGCGTGGGCACGTCTGTCACTTGCTTGGCCAGGTTGCCCATACCTATCTCGTTTCCGCCGTCGCCGATGCCCACGGTGTGCGGGTGGCCCGACACGAGGTAGTCGATGCGCGCGTTGTAGGGCGTGATGTCCTGGCCGTGCATGTTGCGAAAGAGCCCTTCGTCGGTGAGGCCGCAGCGCTCGATGGAGATGACGATGGACGGATCTATCTCTGCCAGTAGCTCGTCGGCGCGGCGCTTGCTCGCCTCGGCGTCGGCGATGGCGAAATCCACCACGCGAGCGTCGTCGCCCGCGGCCGCCTCCATCAGGGGCAGCGAGTACTGGTCGGTCACGTACACGACGTCGTTGCCGAGCGCCCTCAGCGCGTCGCCAATCACGATAGCGCCGGCCGGGCCGTCGGTCTCAACGGCGCCCGCGGCCAGGATGTAGAAGCCCGTGATGACGATCGCGGTGCCGGGGTGCTCCAGCACCAGCGATCCGGCCTGGTCGCAAAAGTCGTCGGGCAGGTGGGCACGGAGCGCGGATATCCCGCGCCGGTCGTTGTCAAGGATGATGTCTTCGATGCTCATCGGCGGCTCCTCTGCTCTCCCGTCGGTTGGAGGCGTGACCGGTCGGCGCCCTACAGTATGGAAACGTCCTCGTCCTGCATGTCGGTTATGAACATGTAGCCGGGCGCGTGGGTGATCATGAACGGTGGGCGAGACTTCATGGCCACGGCCTGTGGCGTGACGCCGCATGCCCAGAACACGGGCACCTCGCCGTCCTTGATCTCCACCGCCTCCCCCATGTCGGGGCTGAACACGTCGCGGATGCCGATCGCGGCGGGGTCGCCGACGTGCACCGGCGCGCCGTGGACGGCCGGGAAGCGGGATGTCACCTGGACCGCGCGCACCACCTTGTCGTGGGGTATGGGACGCATGGACACCACCATGGGGCCGGTGAAACCGCCCGCCGGCGTCGTCTGCTTGTTGGTGATGAACATGGGCACGATGGTGCCGCATTCGTTGTGGCGCAGTGAAATGCCGGCCTTCACAAGCGCGGACTCGAATGAGAAGCTGCACCCCAGCAGGAAGGACACCAGGTCGTCCCGCCAGAACTCGGACAGGTCGGTGACCTCGTCGGTCAGCTCGCCGTACTGGTAGATTCGGTACTTCGGCACGTCGAAGCGCAGGTCGGCGTCGGGGGCGGTCTGCACGGGCACGCTGGACCCGGCCTCCACCACCTCGATAAGCGGGCACGGCTTTGGGTTGCGCTGGCAGAACAGCAGAAAGTCGAAAGCCAGCTCCCTGGGAAGAATGGCAAGGTTGGCCTGAACGTTGCCCGGCGCCATGCCGCTGGTGGTCTGCACCAGCTCGTCGTAGCGGAACATCTTGCGCAGATCGGGCGCGCTGGTCGGCAATGCTGAAAGCTGCATGTGTATACCCTCTGGCGGCTTGGAATCGAGACGGGCTTCCCGCGCCCGCCGCGCCGTGCGAGTTGGCGCAGAAGTAGGTTACTATCGGGCGGGCGGGGTAGTCAAGAAACGGACGGCGCGCCGTCCACTCTTGGGGCGCACGTGGCAGCCTCTCATTCACCTCCAGCCTTAACTTGTAGCTCCCAACAGGTGCTCATATCAAGGACATTCGAATGGGGTGAGGATGAGTTCCATGAGATCACTGTCTTCCAGCACTTCCACAAAGCGCTCTCTGCCCTCTTCGTTGCGGTATTCGGACGCCGTGACCGTGCCATTCCGCTTCAGATGAAGGTACGAATACGAACCGAGATCAGTCAGGATGATGGAAGCTACGAAGGTAGCGGGAGGAACCGGCGGGCAATGAGGCGCGTGCCACACATGGATGTCTCCATCCACGACTCGCGTGTTGTAGCCAAAGTCCGTCGGGGTCTGGACCGCCCTCTCTTCCAGGGTAGGGGTCGGCGCCAGCGGTGGCGCACTCATGGGATCGTTCAAGTTAGTGGTCGGTGTCGGGAGCGGCACACTGGTAGGACTTTTCAAAGTAAGTGTCGGTGTCGGAAGTGGGTCACTGGTCGGGGTGGGTGACACGGCTGTCTCCCCACACGCTATGACCGTCAACAGCAGTAGACTTGCGAACAGCAGCTTAGTATTCCCTACGTTCATTTGCGACTCCACGACTTCATCCAAGTGTAGTCTTCGTGCTCCTTGAGCAAACGGAACCAACGGAAGACGCCCCATCCACGAACAGCGTCGCGTCGCCAAAGCTGTAGAAGCGGTACCGGCGCTCTATCGCCTCGCGGTAGCGCTTCAGCACCAACTCCCGGCCCGCAAACGCGCTCACCAGCATGAGCAGCGTGGAGCGCGGCAGGTGGAAGTTGGTCAGCAGGCCGTCGATTACGCGGAAGCGGTGTCCGGGCCGTATGAACAGGTCGGCCCAGCCAGAGCCGGCCTCGACGGGCGCGCTCGGACTGCCGCCCGACAGGGCGACGTGCTCCAGCAGCCGCGTCGGCGTTGTGCCCACCGCGATTACGCGCCGGCCCTCGCGCTTCGCGGCGTTCACGGCGTCGGCGGCCTGCTGCGATAGGGTGTAGCGCTCGGCGTACATCTCGTGGGAGGCCGGGTCGTCGACCTTCACCAGGCGAAACGTGCCCCAGCCCACGTGCAGCGTCACGAACGCCGTCTCCACCCCTGCCGCCCGCAGCTCGCTGAGCAGCGCCGGCGTGAAATGCAGCCCCGCGGTTGGCGCGGCCACGCTGCCCTCGACGCGCGAGTATACCGTCTGGTAGCGTTCGCCGTCGCCCAGCGGCTCGCGGATGTACGGCGGCAGCGGCATCGCCCCCACCTCGTCAAGGCGGTCCTCTCCGCGCAGTCGCACGATTCGCGCGCCGCTCGCATCCACCTCCAGCACCTCCGCGCTCATCTCGGCCTCCGCGCTCGAGAACTCCACCACGGCGCCCGGTCCGAGCCGGCGGCCCGGTCTCACCAGCGCGCGCCACACGCCGGGCGACAGCCTCTCCAGCAACAGCAGCTCCGCCCTGCCGCCGGTGACGGCGCGACGACCGACGAGGCGCGCTGGAATGACCCTGCTGTCGTTCATCACCAGCACGTCGCCGGGCGACAGGATGCGTGGAAGCTCGGAGAAGAGCGTGTGACGGGACGGCGCGCCGTTCAGAGGCACCACCATGAGACGTGACGAGTCGCGCTGCTCCAGGGGCGCCTGCGCTATCAGCTCGGGCGGGAGGTGGTAATCGAAGTCGCCGGTGTTCATTCCCGGAGCGTGGGTCTCAGGCGTGGCCGTCGAGTTCGGGGTGTACCGACAGCCGCGCGGCCTTGAGAGTGTTCACCAGCAGCATGGCGATGGTCATCGGGCCAACGCCGCCCGGCACGGGCGTTATCGCCGCGGCCTTCTGCCTCACCGGTCCGTAGGCCACGTCCCCCACCAGCCGGTAGCCGCGTTCCCGGTCCGGCGCGTCGACGCGGTTGGTGCCGACGTCTATGACGACCGCGCCCTCCTTCACCATGTCCGCCGTGATGAGCCGGGGCTGCCCCATCGCCGCGATCAGGATGTCCGCGCCGCGAGTGACCTCGGCCAGGTTCGCCGTGCGCGTGTGGCACACCGTGACGGTCGCGTTCGAGCCTGCCAGGCGCTGCATCAGCAGGTTGGCGATGGGTTTGCCCACGATGTTGCTTCTGCCGCACACCACCACGTTCTTGCCCGACGGGTCGTTGCCGGTGCGCAGCAACAACTGCTGAATGCCCGCCGGAGTCGCCGAAACGAAGCGCGGCCTGCCCGCCATGAGGCGGCCCATGTTGTTCGGATGAAGCCCGTCGACGTCCTTCATCGGGTCTATCAACTCTATTATGGCGTTCTCGTCCACGTGGTCGGGCAGGGGAAGCTGCACCAGTATGCCGTGAAACCGGTCGTCGGCATTCAACTCGGCGACCAGGGACAGCACCTCGTCCTGGGAGGTGTCCGCCGGCCGCAGGAAGATCTCGGCCAACAGCCCCGCGGCGGTGGCCTCCCGCTGCTTGTTGCGGACGTATATCGCCGACGCGGGATCGTCGCCCACCAGCACCGCGGCAAGTCCGGGCGTCACGCCGTGCTTTTCCTTCATCTCGGCCGCCCCCTCCGCGACCTCTCCCCGGATCTCGGCCGCCATGGCCGCGCCGTCTATTCGCACTGCGGGCATGGGACGCGCCTCCTGTCGCGGGCCTTCGAGCGGCCCTGGATGTTGGCCCAATTATAGGGGTTTGCAGCATTCCATGTCATTCTAAGGGCATTCCGACGTCATTCTGAGCGTAGTTCCATGTCATTCTGAGCTTGTCGAAGAATCTAAACAGCCTTTCCGCGGAACAACCTGGTTCCTCGCCGCGGAGGCCGGATTCCTCGGCTCCGCTCGGAATGACATGGCGCGACAGCGCGGACTATAATGGCGGCGGCCCGGCTGGAGTGGCCGGAGGGGATTTGCGAGAGCCATGACGCTAGTCACTGGTGTGGACATTATAGAGATAGAGCGAGTCCGGCGCGTTGCGCGGGAGTACGGCGAGAGGTTCGCGCGCCGCATCTACACGGAGGGCGAGATCGTTTTCTGCCGGGGACGCGCGCCGCAGCTCGCGGGGCGATTCGCTGCCAAGGAGGCGGTGATGAAGGCGCTCGGCACCGGAATCCGCGGCGTACCCTGGAAGGACATCGAGGTGGTGCGTCGCAGGGGCAGCGCGCCCACGGTGCGGCTGCACGATAAAGCGCTCGCCCGCGCCGAGCTGCTCGGTATCGAACAGCTGGCCCTGTCTATCTCGCACTCCCGTGACTACGCCGTCGCCATGGTTGTCGCCGAGAGCCGGCACGAGAACACGCTGCCGGTCAGGCGCAACAGGCGTGGCAGCGAGGGCAGGTAGGCAATACAGCGTCACCCCCATCCTAACCTTCCCCCATCGAGGGGGAAGGGACACCAGAGATGGCTGACTCCAGGAGGCATTGGAAAACATGAAAATAGGAATATTCATTGGCTCGATGGGAGCCTCGTCCGGACTGGAGGGGCAGGTGCAGCAGGCCGTGGACGCCGAGAACGACGGCTTCGACAGCTTCTGGTCGGCGCAGGTCGCGGGTGTGGACGCGCTGACGCTGTTCGCGCTCTCCGGCCAGCGCACTGAGCGCATACGCATGGGCACGGCGGTCGTGCCCACCTTCCCACGCCACCCGGTGATGCTGGCGCAGCAGGCCCTCACGGCAAACGCCGCCACCGGCGGGCGGCTCGACCTGGGCATCGGGCTGTCGCACAGACCCACCGTGGAGGAGCGCTGGGGTCTGCCGTTCGAGCGCCCCGCGCGGCACATGAGCGAGTACCTGACCGTGCTGCGTTCGCTTGTGGACGGCGGGAGCGCACGGTTCGACGGCGAGATTTTCCGCGTGAACGCGGACATCGACGTTCCCAGCGCGGAAACGTTCCCGATTCTGGTGGCCGCCCTCGCGCCGCGAATGCTTCGCATCGCTGGTGAGCAGGCCGAGGGCACAGTCACCTGGATGGTGGGCCCCCAGACGTTGCGGGCTCACGTTGTGCCGCGCATCAGTGCCGCCGCCGCCGATGCGGACCGTCCCGCGCCCCGTGTGTGCGTGGGCCTGCCCATAGCGGTCACCGACGACCCTGTCGGCGCCCGCCTGCGTGCCGCCGAGAACTTTGGGCGCTACGGCCTGCTGCCGAGCTACAGGCGTATGCTGGACATAGAGGGCGTCGAGAGCCCCGCCGACATTGCCGTGGTGGGTAGCGAGGACGAGGTGGCAGAGCAGCTCCGTGCCGTCGTGGAGGCGGGCGCGACCGAGCTGTTGGCGTCCGTCTTTCCCGATGGCGGCGACGAGGAGGCGTCGGTGGCGCGCACGCGCGCTCTGCTCAAGTCGCTCGTCGGCAAGCTGTAGCCGCGCCTCGCGATGGCCGCGCCAATGGTCGTGAAGGTAGTGTCCGCGGCGCAGATGCGCCGAATCGAGGACCGATCCGAGGCTCTCGCCCCTTTCCCCGTGTCCAAGGATACGCTGATGGAGAACGCGGGGCTGGAGGTGGCCCGCAGCGTGCGCCGCCACCTGGGCCACCTGCCG
Source organism: Dehalococcoidia bacterium (assembly GCA_965262385.1). Lineage (GTDB taxonomy): Bacteria > Chloroflexota > Dehalococcoidia > Lucifugimonadales > CATOSD01 > CATOSD01. Next base: position 3,012,844 of record CBDHFB010000016.1, read on the forward strand.
GGTGTCCGCGTGGTTGCGCTCGTCGGGCCGGGCAACAACGGCGGCGACGGCTTGGTAGCTGCCCGCCATCTTCACCGATGGGGCGCTCGTGTGCTGGTCTACCTGTGCGGCCGCAGGCCGTCTCCGGATCCCAAGCTCGATGCGCTGCGCGAGATAGGGACTCCCATCGTCCGGGTCTCAGACGACGAGGGCTTGACCCTGCTCCGTGAATGGTTGGCCCTGGCCCACGCGGCGGTAGATTCCGTGCTGGGGACGGGACGGTCCCGGCCCATAGAAGGCCCGTTGGCGTCTATCCTTGCCGAGGTGTCGCGTGAACGGTCGAGCCGAGCGGACCTGGCGCTGTTCGCGGTGGACGTGCCGACGGGGCTGGATGCGGACACCGGCGCGCTGGACCCGCTCACGCCCCGGCCGGACGTGACGCTGGCTCTTGGCTATCCCAAGCTGGGCATGTTCGCGCTGCCGGGTGCCGAGAGCGTGGGCGCTCTGGAAGTGCTGGACATCGGCATACCGGCCGGCCTGGACGACGACGTGCGTGTGGAGTTGATGACGGCGGACTCCGCAGCGCGGCTGGCGCCGCCCAGGCCGCTCGCCGCGCACAAGGGCAGCTTTGGACGCGCGCTGGTCGTTGCCGGGTCGCCCAACTACGTCGGCGCCGCGCGACTGGCAGCTTCGGCGGCCACTCGCGCGGGCGCGGGCCTGGTCACGCTCGCCATTCCCGCCGGCCTTCAGTCGTCCGTCGCGAGCGGCACGACCGAGCCGACCTTCATCCCGCTACCGGAATCGACCCCCGGGTTCGCGGAGCCTGAGCGGGCCGCGGCCATGCTACTGGAGGCGATGGATGGCTACGACTCGTTGCTGGTCGGCTGTGGACTTGGACAGGATGAGCGGACGCGCGGTCTGTTGGAGCGGCTGCTGCTAAGCGGTGAGCCGCTCCCTCCCGCGGTAGTGGACGCCGACGCCCTGAACTTTCTCGCAAGCCGCGGTGATGCCTGGAGCGACTCTCTCACGTCAGGAGCGGTGCTGACGCCCCACCCCGGCGAGATGTCGCGGCTGCTGGGCGAGTCAACGACACGCCTGCAGGCCGACCGGGTGGCCACAGCGACGAACGCTGCCGCGGCGTGGGGCAAGGTCGTCGCGCTCAAGGGCGCCTTCACGGTCGTAGCGGCGCCGGACGGGAGCGCGACGCTGTCGCCGTTCGCCAATCCGGGCCTGGCGTCGGCGGGCACCGGCGACGTGCTGGCGGGGGCAATCGCCGGCCTGCTGGCACAAGGTGTAGGCCTGTTCGACGCGGCCACACTGGGCGTGTACCTGCACGGCGCGGCGGGAGAGCGCGTGCGCGCGGAGTTGGGCGACGCCGGGATGTTGGCGAGCGACCTGTTGCCGGAGCTGCCCAGGGCCATACGCGCCCTGGCCGCCCGGCGCGGTTAGGGGCGCGTCCGGTGGCGCAGCTGCGGGGACGCGAGAGGGCGCGCTACGTGGCGGAGATGTTCGCGCGCATCTCTCGGCGGTACGACCTGATGAATACCGTAATGACCGCCGGCAGGCACTACGCCTGGAGGCGCAGGGCCTGCCGCCTCGCCGTCGGATCGATGTCGGGGCCGGCCCTGGACGTGGCCGCCGGCACTTGCGATTTCGCGTTCGACCTGGCGCGCGACCCCTCGGTGACGCACGTGGCAGCGCTGGACTTCTCGCCGCCCATGCTGCACGTGGCGGCCCGCAAGGCACTGCGGCAGGGGCTTGCGGGCGCCGTCGACCTTATGGTGGGAGACGCCCACTCGCTGCCTTTTGAAGACGACACCTTCATCTGCGCAACGGTTGGATTCGGCGTTCGCAACTTCATCGATCGGCCTCTGGCCGTCCGGGAGCTCGCGCGTGTGGTGCGGCCCGGAGGGCGCGTGGCCGTGCTTGAGATAGTGAGGACGGACGAGGAGGGCGCGTGGGGACGCGCGTTCCCCAGGCTCTTCGGGCGCATTGCGCCGGCCCTGGGCGCGGTCTTCGCCGGCGAGCGCGAGGCCTACACCTACCTGCCGGAGTCGGTTGGCGGATTCGCGAGTGCGCCGCAACTGGCGTCTCTCATGGAGGATGCCGGTCTGCGACTGGTGGCGAACAGGCGCCTGTGGATGCGTTCAGTCGCCCTGCTGGTGGGCGAGAAGCCGACGCGGTAGCGTGCCGAGCGGACATCCAGGTCAGGCCGTTGCCATTTGGTATTATAATGAAACACCGGTGCTTCGGGCTGGCGGCGTTTCCAGTCTTGCCGACAACCCTGGGTGCGTTGGTGTGACTCCACTGGCGTAGTATCTTCTCTGGCACTCGTGGGAGGAGGCTGAGGATGGCTCAATACAGATTGCCCTACAGGATGAAGAAACCTTCCGAGGACACTGAAAATATGTACATGGCCGAGGTCCCTGCACTTCCGGGTTGCAGAGCGTGGGGAGAGACGCCCGATGACGCATTGGCCAGTCTACGCAGTGTCGCGGCAGAGTTCATCGCGTCATATGAGGAGCACGGCGATGAACTTCCTGATTCCATCAGGGATCTCGCGGACACCCTCCTGATTGTCGCGTGAGGTACCGCGAGCTTGTGCGAAAGCTGCGACAACACGGATGCGAGTTTGACCGTCAGGCAAAGGGATCACATGAAGTCTGGCGCAGTCGAGTCAGTGGCGGCAGAACTACGATCCCAAACTGGGGAAGCAAAGATCTGAGCCCCGGAACCGTCCACAGGATCTTACGTGAGTTGGGGATAGACAGGGCTGAATTCTTCTCGGCTGGTGGTTAAGGAGTGTTTTCGTAGGTCCTCACACCAACTCGCTGATCGCCCGCACTATCCGGTCCGGCCTTACGGTCGTCCCTTCCGGCAGCCCCGCCCCCGCCCAGTCTACCCAGATGCCGCGCAGACCAAGGCGCTGCGGCACGTCGACCTCCCATTCGAGGTTGTCGCCCACCATCCAGGCGTCTTTGGGATCGGTGGCCAGCGCGGCCAGCGCGTGCCTGTAGACGCGCTCGTCGGGCTTGCCGACGCCGAACTCTCCCTCGATGACGATGCAGCCGAAGAAGCGTTCCAGCTCGAAGCGCACCACCTTGCCGCGCTGGCCCTCCGCGCTGCCGTTGGTAATCAGGGCCAGCTTCACACCCATGCCCTGCAAACTCTCCAGCGTCTCGATAGCGCCCGGATAGGGCTTGAGGCTGCTTTCGCGCGTCGTGCGGTAGCTCTCTGCGAGGTCCCATGCCAGCCCCGTGTCGTCGCGCACGCCCAAGCTGTCAAGCGCGCTCGTCGCAATGGCGTGCGTGGCCTCGGCGGGGTTCAGGCGGCCGCTGCGCTGACGCTCCGGATCGGACCAGTATTCGCCGGCGGCGTCCCGGAACGTAGTGTAGAGGCCGGCGGCGGAGACGCCAGGCATCCGGGGAGCGAATTGGGTGCACACCTGCTCCATGACGGCGGGAGTGGCGGCGGATGCGGACAGGACGGTGTCATCGAGGTCGAACAGGATGGCCCTGGGCAGCCGCTCCGTCACCCTGGCGCCGCCCTGCAGTCGTTGCAGTCGCAAAGCCTGCGGAGCGTCTCAAACGTGTATATGCCGGTGAAGTGCGCGTCGCTCCAGAGGAACTGCACCGCGTACTTGCCTACCATCAGGTAGTCCTCGGCGCGGATGTCGGCTGGCACCGTGGCGGGATCGAGCAGCTTGCGGCGGCTCCACTCCTCGACGCACTGGGCGCAGCCGCAGTTTATCCGCACCTGCCTGGGGTCGTACACGCTGACGTGGCCGTCGCTCCACTCGACGACGATATGGGCGTCGGTCAGTTCAACTTCGGTTATCGAGTGCGTCGTCGCCAATTGCGCTTCACCACCCCAGCATAACGGCGTCGCGCCGTGGGTCGGCTCCGCCGGTGTACACGCCGTTGTCCGCGACTATCGGCGTGAAGCCGTTGACAATGCCCCACGGCCCGATGATGTTCACGTCGTGGCCCATTTCGGCGAGAGCGCCTGCGGTCTCACGCGGGATGCGGCCTTCAAGCGAGAGGCGGTTGGGAGACACGCCGTGCGGCCATGGCGAGCTGGGGAAGCTGTAGCCACAGAACCTGGGAGCGGACACCGCCTCCTGCACGTCCATGCCGAAGTCGGCGATGTTCGTGAACACCTGCAGGTTGCTCTGCACCTGGCTGTCGCCGCCGGGCGTGCCCAGCGTCATGAAAGGCTTGCCGTCCTTTAGCACGATGAATGTGCACGGGGTCGTGCGCGGGCGCTTGCGAGGCGCGAGCGCGTTGGGGTTGTCGGGGTCGAGCCAGAAGTAGCAGCCGCGGCAGTTGATGACGATTCCGGTGTCGCCGAGCACCATGCCCTGCGCCAGCCCGGCGAAGCTGCTCGGCGTCGCCGAGACCATGTTGCCCTGCGCGTCGGCGGTCGAAAGGTATGTTGTGCCGTCAAACTCGCCCGCGGCCTCGACAACACGCGCGGCGCCGACGCCGTTGACGGCCGCCCTCATCGCGCACGGGTCCCCCGGCGGGTACTCGGCCCGCGCCCGATTCCTGTCCAGCAGCGAAAGGCGCAACGCGCCATACCGCGGCGACAGCAGCCCATCGAACGGTACGTCCACGAAATCGGGGTCGCCAGCGTAGCGCTCGCGGTCGGCCATCGCCAGCTTCAGCGCCTCGACCTGCACGTGAATCGCCTCGGGGCTGTTGTGGCCCATTGCGGCCAGGTCCACGCCCTCCAGGATGCTCAGCGTCTGCAACAGCGCCATGCCCTGCGTCCAGGTGCGGTTGGTGTAGACCGTGTAGCCGCGGTAGTTCACCGAAACGGGCTCTTCGAAGGGCGACTCGTACTCGGCGAAGTCCTCGTACTCGTACAGGCCGCCAAGCTCCTTGAGCGCGGCCACCATCCGGCGCGCCGGGTCGCCCTTGTAGAAGCAGTCCCTTGCCGCCTGTATGCCGCCTTCACGGTCCGCCCCCGCGGCCAGCGCGTCGTTCTCGGCCTGTGCCATCAGCGCCAGGGTGCGCGCCAGGTCCGGCTGTCTGAAGTTGCTGCCGACGGGCGGGGGAGAGCCGCCCGGCAGGAAGACGCGGGCGGAATCTGCATGGGCGCTGAGGTTGGCGAACCGCGCCGGCGTAGCGATGGTGCGGCTGAACAGCGAATAGGCCGGAAACCCCCCGTCGGCCAACTGTATCGCGCTCGCCGCCGCCTGTCCGAACGAGGTGGTGCCGTGGGCGCCAAGCATTGTGAGCAGCGCCGAAACAACGCCCGGCACGGTGCTGGAGTGTACGCCCGGCGGGATTTCGCCCCAGCGCTCCATGTAGAGGTCGATGGTCGCGGCCCGCGGCGCCCAGCCCTGGCCGACCACCGAGCGCACCTTGCCCGCTTCCGCGTCGTACAGCAGCATAGCCACCTCGCCGCCCAGCGTGTAGTGCGCCGTCGGCTCGAGCACGCCGGCCGCGAGGGCGGAGGCGACGGCGGCATCGACGGCGTTGCCCCCCTGCCAAAGCGCGCGCATACCCGCCTGGGCCGTAAGCTGTGTGCCGCCGCCGGACATGCCTTGCTTGCCCCAAACGAGGGGGCGATGGGAGTAGAGCCCGTGGCTGCCGTGAATGGTGCCGTTAGTTGTGGTGGTCACGTTCGCGCCTCCGCTTCTCGCCATACGCCTTCCGATGTACGCTTGCAGGGCGCGGACGCGCCCTGCGTCTAAGTCCCGCTACAGGCCGCGCTCCTTCATCTTCTCGTCGGTCACGACTTCGTAGAATTCGATGAGGTACTCCAGGATGAGGGACTGGAGCTTGGCGTTGTCGTCCCGTACCGACGCGGGTACCTTGGACACCCAGTTCGGCTCGATGGACTCTTGCGTCCATTCTGCGATTACCTGGCTCTCGCCCGGCAGGCCGCGGCCGCCCACCGAGATGGTGGCCTCGCTGCGGCCGTTGTCCTCGTATGCATTGCAGATTCTTCGCAGAATCGCTGCAACCTCCCACTCCGTCTGGGGCTTGGTCTTGGCTATCCTTCTGACTAAATACACCCGAAATCTCCTTGTGGCGTTGGTTTGCGGCGCTTGCCGTAGCTGGAAGTGTATAGTGGGCCTGTTGCGCCGTCAACGCTGAGGGAGAGTGATGGCAAAACGCCATAGTTGATGGAATAATGCGGATATGTCAGTGCAGATAACCATAACAGACGTGCCCGAGGAAGTTCGCGACAAGCTCGCCAAGCGCGCTGCCCTACGCAGCCAGACCTTGGAAGAGTTCTTGCGCCGCGAATTGGAGCGCTTAGCGACTCCGACCGACAGAGCACAGTTGATGAGGGAAATCGAAGAGCGCTTGGAAGCATCTCAGACCCACGTTCCAGGGTCTGAAATCGTGCGTATCCTTCGCGCGGACCGGAAGTGAGCCTGGTAGTTGATGCGTCTGTGCTGGTCGCGTCGCTGGTGGACCCTGGGCACGACGGCAGGTGGTCCCGCGCCGCGCTTTCCCAAGACGGTCTCTGCGCCCCGGCGCACGTTCTGGCCGAGGCCACCAACGCGCTGCGCCGCATGGAGTTATCTGGGCGCATTGCGCGCGTTCAGGCCGCTGCCGCTCACCGCGACCTGTTGAGGGATGACTATACTTCCACCCTTCGCCGAGCGCGTATGGGAGTTGCGGACCACACTCACCTGCTACGATGCGTGGTATGTCGCGCTCGCAGAGGTGCTGAGCTGCCCGCTTGCAACGCTCGACCGCAGACTCGGCCGCGCCAGCGGCCCCAATTGTGAATTTGTCGCTCCACCACCAATGTGAAGCCCGTAGGGTCTCGGTCTAATTCTGATCTGGGACTGACGCCCCGCGTTCCGGTGGCGCGCTAGTAGTACTTCTCTATGCCGCCGGTGCCGATCTGGCGGCCCTGGGACGTAGCCCGGATGAGGTTGTACAGGCGCTTCTGGAACTCTTCCGGACGCCTGCGGGCGGCGGCGACGTAGGCCACGCGGATTCTGCGGTACGTCTCGGAGAAGGCGTTGTAGTTTCGCCAGGCGTCCGGGTAGGCCTTCACCGCGTCCACCACGTCGGAGGGGAATACGAACGGCTCTGCGAGTGCGCGCCGCGCGGCCTCGCGGACGGTCGGGTGGATCATGCTGCGCTCGTCCAGCCAGCGCAGCCGTTCCTTGTTTGGCTGGGAGAAGCCGCTCTTCGGGTTGCGCGGCGTGAATCGCTGGGCCGCCAGGCCTTCACCGGCGCTCTTAATGATCGAGTCGATCCAACCGAAGCAGAGCGCCTCCTCGACGGCGTCGTTATACGGAATGCGCGGCCGTCCCGTGGCCTTGTTGGGGTACACGAGCCAGATTTCCCTGGCGGTGTCGAAGTTGGCTTCCAGCCACTCCCGCCACGGGGTCCTGTCGGTAACGTACAGCGTCTCGCCAACTTCCATCGCCGCGCTCCCTAGACGCCCTGCGTGACCTGTTGGGCGCTTGCCCGGTGCCACGACCGGCTGGCGGAGAGAGTGGGATTCGAACCCACGGTACCCTTGCAGGTACACGCGATTTCCAGTCGCGCCTATTCGTCCTCTCTAGCATCTCTCCACGGACTCGCCGCCCTGGGCGGGCCTGGTCCCCGATTCGAACGCGGTGTTATCTGTGTTCGCAGCCCGGCGGGGCGGACGGTTGGCATGGCGGAGAGAGTGGGATTCGAACCCACGATGAGGTTGCCCCCATACCGGTTTTCGAGACCGGCGCCTTCAGCCTCTCGGCCATCTCTCCCCTGGAGAATTATAGCACGTTTGCGGTCCACCAACCGCGCTGGGGCCGGCTTTACACGAGAGTCAAGGTCATCTAAACTCAGCTTAGGGCGCTCGCGTCAGTCTAAGTAAGGGAGTATAGGCCATGCCAAAAGGAAGAGTTCCTAAACGAGAGGCCAAGAAGCCGAAGAAGAAGGCCAGCAAAGCCATTTCGGTAGTGCCGCTGTCCGACTCCACTTCGCCTCAGGTGGTGGAGGTGGTGGGCAAGCGGAAGAAGTCCAGAGACAGCGAGGCGTAGCGCCTACCCGTCGCTCTTACGGGCCACTACCAGCGTTGGGCTTGCATGTGGCGGACGGTTTGGCCCCTCTGTCGTATGCAGCGAAGTCTGTTTAACTTACCTGAGGCTTGGCGGATAGGCCTCGCTCACTAGTCGTCTTCATCCTCGCCGTAGGGCGTGATGCAGTAGCTCTCGCCGTGCCGGAGCAATCGTTCGATTATGGCCGGAGAGGTGTTTCGCTGGTTGGTCGCGTTGACCAACTTCTCACTGATGGCCACGCTGATCTCGCTGGCTCCCATCGGTTGGTTGCCTCGCGAGAGCAGCACCCTGAAGATCGCCTCCTTGAGCGGAGTATCTTCGAGCAGGTAGTCGTTGGCGCTGGCGCAGTGGTCGACAATCTGGTCGATCAACTCCTTTGCCTCGGTTGAGTCGAGCTCCTCTTCAGTCGACTGCCGGCACATGTAGCACTGCCTGGATGCAACCATTACGGGCAGCGACCGGCGCCGCGCTTCGGCCATGTCGGCGTCGATGAAGTACTTACTTGGCTGGTCGATTGCCGCCCCGCTGAACGCTTCGCCCTCTTGTGGACTCATCAAAACACTTCCTCCGGCCAATCCAACATCTGAGTTTGTACGACCTCTCCGGCCGCCATGAGGGGCACGTCCTCTGGGCAGATGGCGAGGCCGTTGGCCAGCGCCATGGACGTTAGCAGGTTCGATCCCTGGTCGCCCGTGAGCCGCGCCCTGTACCCGCCATTGTGCCTGGTAACCACCGCCCTGGCGTAGACCCTGCGCCCATCCGGGTTTTCTATCGGTTCGTCCAGCACGGCCTCAACTGTCGGCTTACCTACGTCGCCCAGGCCAAGCATCTTCCTGATGGCGGGGCGGGCGAACTGCTCGAACGCCACCAGCGCGCTGACCGGATTGCCGGGCAGTCCGAGGTGAGGCACGAGCCGGCCGTCCCTGGCGGTTAGCGCGCCAAAGGCCAGTGGCTTGGCCGGGCGCATCCGCACCGACCAGAAGTCGATGCTGCCGTGCTGTGCCAGCACGTCCTTCACCATGTCGTAGTCGCCCTTTGAAACGCCCGCCGACGTTACGAGCATATCGCATTCGAGCGCCTGTTCCAGCTTGGCGTTCATCGACTCGAGGTTGTCCCGCGCTATGCCCAGCAGCCTGGGAATGCCCCCGTAGCGAAGCGTGCCCGCGGCCACGCTGTAGTTATTGCTGTTAAAGATCTTGCCGGCTTCGGACGCCTCGCCCGGCTCCAGCAGCTCGTCGCCTGTGGCGAGTATCGCCACAACGGGCCGGCGCACCACGCTGACCTCCGCGTAGCCGAGCGACGCGAGAACGCCTATCTCGGCTGGACGCAGCAGCGAACCGCGCTTCAGAACCAGCGTGCCGCGCCTGACGTCCTGCCCGGCTGGGCGTATCTCCGCGCCGGGCGGCACCGCTATGTTGACGCCTATTCGCGACGTGTCGCCCCCGGCCCTGCGTCGCTCCACCTCGTCCGTGTCCTCGAACGGCACCACGGCGTCGGCGCCCCTGGGGATTGGAGCACCGGTCATGATGCGTACCGCCTTGCCCGGCCCAACTTCCTCCCGCGGCAACTGACCGGCGGCCACGTAGCCCACGACCTCCAGCGTTACGGGAGAATCTTCGGACGCTCCAGCCAAGCTCTCCGACTGGACCGCGTAGCCGTCCATGGCGGAGTTGTCCAGCGGCGGTATGTCGTACAGCGAGACCGCGTCCTCCGCCAGCACCTGGCCCAGCGCGTCCAGTATGGGCTTTCGCTCCACGTCCAGCGCGTTGAAGAATCCCATAATCCGTTCCAGCGCCTCCTCGACGCTGAGCATGGACTCGTTGTGATGGCGGTGTACGTGTGTGTACTGAGTCATTGCTTTCCCTACACCCTAAGCTCGGCGCCCAGTTCGCGCCGAAGCTGCCGCAGAATGTCGCCCTGGTACCTGTCCACCTGCTCGGAGGTAAGCGTTCCCCTGTCGGACCGGAACTCTATCCTGTAGGCCGCCGACTTCTTGCCCTTTGGAACGCCTTCGCCTGAGTATACGTCGAATGGAGCGCTGTTCGCGACCATCTTGTGCCGGGCGATGATGGACTGCACCCGCGACGAGGGCACGTCGGCGTCCATCACCAGCGCGACGTCGCGGTTCGACACAGGGAAGCGGCTCGTTCGCCGGTAGCGCCGGGGGGTGTCGGGCATCGCCTGGGCCAGACCCTCGACATCAACCTCGAACAGCGCCACGGGGGCGTCTTCGAGATCGAACCGGGTCAGCACGTCCGGGCGCACCTCGCCTATCTCGCCGACGGACGCGCCGCCGCAGGTCAACCGCGCCGCGCGTCCTTGCCGGAAAAATCCGGTCTCGCACGGTTCGTATTCGACCTCGAAGTCAAGCCGGGCGAAAAGCGCCTCCAGAACTCCCTTGGCGTCGAAAAAGCCCATGTCACCCTGCGGCGTGAGCCACGACACCGTCGAGCGCGGGCCGGACACCACGCCAACCAGCATCTCACGTTCGTTGGGCAGGTCGCGCTCCTTGGCCTCGAGCTTTGGCAAGTACACGCGCCCCAGCTCGAAAATGCGAATGCCCTCGCTCTGGGCGTTGCGGCGGTTCGCCGCGAGAGTCCCAAGCACCGCACCTCGCAGACTTGTTCGCAAGTACTCGAAGTCGGCGCTCATCGGGTTGGCGATACGCAGCGGCGGGTTCGACTCGTCCACCGCGCCTACGCTCTCGAGAGTTTCGAGCGTGGTGCAGGAGTAAGTAATGGTCTCGCGCATTCCGGACGCGGCCAGGCAGTCCCGCACCCGCTCCTTCAGCTCTCGCAGCGATTGCGGTGGGTGGTGGGGGATGGACGCCGACAGCATCGTCGTTGGTATCGAGTCGTAGCCCGTTATCCGGGCGACCTCTTCCACAAGGTCGTCTTCGATGGAAACGTCGGAGCGCCAGTAAGGCGGCTTGACCCAGATGGTGTCGCGCCGTTCGGGCGCCGGCCCCGCCTCCACCGCCTCGATGACGTCAATCAGCCCCGAAGGCTCCGGCGCCCGCTCGAAACCGAGTGAGTCCAGTACTTCTCTCATGCGCTCGACACTGTAGTCCACGCCCAGCACCTGCCGCACTCGGCGCCGGCTGAGCCTGACGGTGGGTGTCGGCTTGCGACCAGGGTACAGGTCGACGATGCCCTTGGCCGCGGCGCCGCCGGCGATTTCGATGATAAGCGCGGTGGCCCTTCGCAGTCCGCGCTCCGCGAGCTCGGCCCGGATGGCCCGCTCAAATCGGTACGACGCCTCGGTGTTCATCCTCAGCGCGGTGCGGGTGCGGCGAGTGTTGACGGGGTCGAAACTGGCCGCTTCCAGCAGCACCGACGTCGTGTTCTCGTCCATCTCGGTGCTCGTGCCGCCCATCACCCCCGCGAGGCCGATGGCGTCGTGCGAGTCGGCGATGCAGAGCATGGGCGGATTCAGGGCGCGGCGCACGCCGTCCAGCGTCTCCAGCGTCTCGCCCGGTCGCGCCGCCCTCACCACGATGCGGCTGTCGCGCACGTTGTCGAAGTCGAACGCGTGTAGCGGCTGGCCGTACTCGAGCATCACGTAGTTGGTGATATCGACCACGTTGTTGATGGGCCTCTGTCCGGCCCTTATCAGCGCGTCCTGCATCCATCGCGGCGACTCGCCAATGCGAACTCCGCGTATGAGGCTGGCGGTGTACCGGCCGCACAGCTCGGGATTGGCAATCTCGATGGAGACCAGTTCCTCTATTGGCGGACCGTCTTCAGGGTACGACAGGTCCGGTTCTGCGACGCTCCCGCCCGTGATGGCCGCCACCTCGTGGGCTATACCCAGCACGGACAGGCAGTCCGGCCGGTTGGGGGTGACTTCCACGTCGAGAACCGCGTCGCCGAGGTAGTCAGCGAGCGGCGTGCCGGTGAGCGCGTCGTCAGGGAGCGTTAGAATCCCGTCGTGGTCATCGCCCAGGCCAAGCTCAAGTGGGGAGCAGACCATGCCCGCCGACTCGACTCCGCGAATCTTGGCTCGCTTGAGCCGCTCCGTCTTGCCGCTGCGGGGGCTGAAGAGCCTTGCGCCCTCGCGCGCGAATGCGATCTTCTGGCCCGCCGCCACGTTGGGGGCGCCGCAGACCACGGTTGCCGTCTCGCCATTGCCCAGCTCCACCGTGGGAAGGCTCAGCCGGTCGGCGTTGGGGTGAGGCTCCACTCTCAGCACGTGGCCCACCACCAGCTTGTCGCGCTCCCAGTCGCCGCCGACAAATTCGACCTCGCCGACTTCGTTGCCGGCCATAGTCAGCCGGTGCGCGAGTTCGCGCGGCGGCAGGTCGACCGGGAGGTACTTTTTCAGCCAGGACAGGGGTATTTTCATCGGTGTCGCTCTCGAATGCCGGTATGTCTTCCGGGATGCGCAATTCCTGGCGCGCGGTCCAATGTCAAAGGCGCGAAGCGGGCTGGATGCGGGCGCACTCGCGGCCGGTCGGCGTGGCGCGCCCCGTGCTAGAACTGACTCAGAAAGCGCAGGTCGTTGGCGTAGAACAGGCGAATATCGTCTATTTCGTACTTGAGCATTGCGATGCGCTCAGGCCCCATTCCGAAGGCGAAGCCCGTGTAGATGTTGGGGTCGTATCCTACGCCTTCCAGCACCTTCGGGTGCACCATGCCCGCGCCCATGATCTCGATCCAGCCCGTCTCGCCGCAGATGCGGCAGCCATCGCCGGCGCATGCGAAGCAGTCGATGGACATGTCCACACCCGGCTCGACGAACGGGAAGTAGTCGCAGCGGAATCGCACCCGCCTCTCCTGCCCGAAGACCAGGCGCGCGAACTCGTACAGAGTGCCCTTGAGGTCGGCGAACGTGATGCCCCGGTCCACCGCCAGTCCCTCTACTTGGAAGAAGTGCCACTCGTGCGTGGCGTCGGTGGCCTCGTACCTGTAGCACTTGCCCGGCACGACCACGCGCACCGGAGGCTCCTGGCCCTCCATGATGCGAGCCTGCATGGGCGAAGTGTGCGTGCGCAGCAGCATTGGAGTCTCGCCGGCGTCGTCCTCGTAGTCCAGCCAGAGAGTGTTCCACATGTCGCGCGCCGGGTGGTCCTTCGGGATGTTGAGCATCTCGAAGTTGTAGTGGTCCCACTCCACCTCTGGGCCTTCGACCACCTGGAATCCCATCGAAATGAAGGCCTCGCAGATCTCTCGCACGATCAGCGTGGTGGGATGCAGGCCACCCGTGGGCGCGGCCCAACCGGGCAGCGTTACGTCGATGGCGCCATCCTGGGCGGCGTTAAAGCCGTCCCCCACTGCCAAAGCGTGCTCTCGCTCGGCAAGGGCGCTCTCGAGATCCGACTTCGCGCGGTTGGCCGCTTCGCCCGCGGCCCTGCGTTGATCCGGCGGCAACGAGCCCACGGCACGGAGCAGCCCGGTCAGGTGGCCTCTCCGGCCCAGGAATGCAATTCGCCACGCTTCCAGGTCTTCGGGCGATTCTATACGCGCCAGCGCCGCAAGGGCATCGTCCCTAACGTGTTCAACGCGCGCGGTGGCGCTTTCACTCATCCATATGCCTCGCTTGATGCGCGCTGCGCAATCGGTCGCACCATTATATGGGGATGCTTCAGAGCCGGTCAAGGCGAGGCGTGCCGAGGAACCTGTCCCAACCTGGTACGCTCTGTTTGTAAAAGTCGGTCTGCGCGGAGCGATAGCCGGGCGAAGCGTCTCGTTCGTAGATCATTCCGGCTACACTTACACCTTCACCATCGTATCTCCAGCGACCGCCGTATCTCCAGCGACCGCAAATCACGGATGAAGACCGGCCCTACCCGTATCGCCAGCTCAGTTGGCGCCGCGCAAGGTTCTGCCAACCCCCCTTGAACCTCACGCACATCCGTGCTATTCTCGCCTCCACGTGGGACTGACCCCGCGACCCAAGAGTCCCTTCCTCCTTAATGGGTGAAGGTTAGAGCCTGCCCCGTACTAGATGCGGGGATGGGGGTAAAGATGCGGCGATTGGAACCTCGGCGACCTGTCTCATTTCTGTTACATTCTGTCGCTTTCAGTCCCAAATCCGACTCGCCAGCGATTCAAGATGTTGCACGCAGCCAACACCCCCAGCTAGGCAATGAGACAGAATGAAACGAAATGAGACAGAATTCGGTGAATTCCTCTCCCACAGGCCACCAATAGCCCTTCCGCACCTGCTCAGCCCCGCCCACCCCAACGCCTGCTGAACAGGGACAGGCTCCCGTGCACGCGGCCGCGTCGCCGCGTCAGGGCGGGCGATAGCTGCTATACTTGGCCGAGCCCGCCGGCGCCGCCAACAGCGCCTGCCCAGCCGGACCCAAGGAGACAGCACGCCTTGAGAATTGGACTCATCTCGGACACGCACATTCCCGAAGCCGGCAGTGAACTGCCCCCGCAGGTCTACCAGGCCCTGGCGGGCGTGGAGCTGATACTGCACGCCGGCGACATGCACGTTATAGAAGTGCTGGACTGGCTTGAGGAGATAGCGCCGGTGCTCGGCGCGCGCGGCAACGGCGACGGCGACGGGCACAGGCCCGACTTTCCCGATGACGACCCCAGGGTAAAAGAGGCCCACGTGTTCGATGTCGATGGTGTCACTATCGGTCTGACCCACGGCTTCCCGCTTCCGGAGGAGGCGCCGTGGACCACGCTTGACGACCTGATGGTGCGCAAGCTGGGCCGGCCGGTGGACGTGATTGTATGCGGCGACACGCACGTGACGATGAACACTCACCGCGAGGGCGTGTTGTACGTCAACCCGGGCAGCCCCACGCTGCCCCGCCAGATGTACGCGCTAGGCCAGGTCGGCATTCTTACCATCGACGAGGGCAGGGCGAGCGCCGAAATTATCGAGTTGGCTTCCGTTGGCGAGTAGTTTCCGGGCCGGCTTGAGCAAAGTCGTGCGGCTTCGGCATTCGGCCAGGCAATTTACGCTCCATATCTGCCAAGCACTTGACGCTCCGCAATGGGTTAGTGTAAAAGTACAAGCGCCAAGGACCGTGACGGTCCCCGGGGCGCGTGGACCCATCGGGGCGAGGTAAAGTGCCCCACGTGGCCCCGATGCTCCAACAACCGCGGAAGCGTAAAGGAGGATGCTATGGCCGACTATCAGGATATCGTTTGGGAGGAGCACGGCCCGGTCGCCGTGTGCAGGCTGAACCGCCCCGAAAAGCTCAACGCCATGCGGTCTCAGACCACCCAGGAAATGTACCACGCATGGCGAGGTTTTAACGCCAACAAGGCGCTCAAGGTGATGATCGTCACCGGCACGGGGCGAGGCTTCACCAGCGGCGCGGACGTCAGCCGCGGGGGCATGGGCGGCCCGCCCGAGGACCCCGGCGCAACGCCAGGAGCCGCAAGCCCCGCGCCGCGAATGCTGAAGGCAATCGTAGAGAAGCCCGTCATCGCCGCCGTCAATGGCGCCGCCGCGGGCATGGGCTACGTGCTGGCGCTCGCGTGCGACATCCGCATCGCGTCCGACAGGGCCATATTCCACCACGTCTATCTTCGCCGCGCGCTGGTTACCAGCGGCGAAACGTGGTACCTTCCCCGCATCATTGGGCTGGGCAACGCCATCTACCATGTCTTCATGGCCGACTCGATGGAGGCAGACGAGGCCCTCCGGCTACACTTGGTGTCGCGTGTAGTCCCCCACGACGACCTCATGGACGAGGCCATGAAGATGGCCCAGGAACTGGCGACCCGTCCGCCCAACGCGACCAAATACGCCAAGAAGGCCATCTACAAGGGCCTGAACCTGACCTTGGAAGACGCGATGGAGTACGTGGGCTACACTCGTTCGGCGAACCTCAACTCCGGCGAGGCTGCGGAGGGCTTCCGCGCGTTCAATGAGAAGCGGGCGCCCAATTGGTAGCTCGTCCCGCAATGCCGTACCGGCCACTCGTAAGTTCGACAAAGGGGAGGACAATGGCAAACTGGACAAGACTCAACCGTCTCTTGTTGGTTGGGGTCGGGTTGCTCGTGATGAGCCTGGTGCTCGCCGCGTGCAGCCAGGCCGAGGAGGCGCCACCGGCGCCCGCGCCAGTAGACGTTGGGGCGATAATAGATCAGGTGATGGCCGCCCAACCGCCCGGTGTAACTACCAAAGACGTTACCGCCGCGATTCAGGGGGCGTTGGCCCAGCAGCCGGGCGTCACGTCGCAGGACGTGGCGAACGAGATAGCCAAGGCGCTGAGCGCGCGGCCCGGCGTGACCACGCAGGACGTGGCTTCTGCCATCGCCTCGGCGCTGGACGAGCGCCCCGGCGTGACCACGCAGGACGTGGCGAACGAGATAGCCACGGCGCTCAGGGCTCAGCCCGGCGTTACCGAGGACCAGGTCGCGGAGGCTATTGCCTCGGCGCTGGCCGACCGCCCAGGGCTGACCGAAGATAAGGTGTCCTCCATCGTCGCGATGGCGATGGCGGAGCAGCAGGGCGCGTTGGTGGACGCGGTGGCGACCCAGGTCGCCATGCCGCTCGAGCCGTCGCGGGCGACGCCTACTCCCACGGGCGAGCAGGTCACGACTGGCGGGCAGCTGATTTCCTTGGCTCACTTCGATATAGGCCACACCGACCAGCACCGCAACAGCTCCGTTGCCGAGCTGATGATGTTTACTCTCATTCATCCCAGCATCTACCAGTACGACACCCGGACCTGGGTTGACATAGCTCCCGACCTGGCTGACGCGTGGTCGCTCAACAACGCCGGGGACGCTTACACGTTCGACGTGCGAGACGGCGTGCAATACAGCGACGGGCAGGCGGTCACCGCGGGGGACATGGCCTACAGCCTCAACCGCTCTATCTCGCTGCCTAACAGCATAGGCATGCCTCGCTGGGGCTGCATACGCGGCTTCATGGAAGCCGACGGCGCCAACGCCGTGGACGACAGCACACTGACCGTTCAGCTCAAGGATCCGGCGGTCGCCTTCCTCGGCTGCCTCGCGTCTCCCTGGATCATGATTCAGAAGCAGAGCCTGCTCGAAGACATCGACACCGGTTCCGACCCCGGGCGCGAGCCTGATCTGGACGAGGTCATCGGCGCGGGCCCCTTCAAGCTTGCCGAGTACCGGCGTGGCGTCTCTTGGGACGTCGAGAGTAACCCAAACTACTACGACCAGCCGCGGCCCTACCTCGACAAAGTGCGCTACGTGTTGATTACCGACCCGAGCGCGAGGGTGGCTGCCTTCCGCACCGGCGCGGCCTACATGGAAGCCATATTCCCCGGCTTCGGTAGCGACGACGACCTCGCCATCAGGGACGAGCTCGGAGACCGCCTTACCGTCACGGAGACGGTCGGCTTCGGCGTGACCGGCGTGCACATCAACCTGAGGGTGAAGCCGTTTGACGACGTACGCGTCCGCAAGGCCATGCAGCTCGCGATGGACCGCCAGGAGATGGTAAAGGTTCTGAGTCCCACCGGCGGCGACGTACTCTGCTACTACCCTTGCATCTTCGATTGGATCTACGACGCGGAAGACTACAGGCAGTGGCCCGGTTTCAATCCTGACACCAAGGAAGCCGACATCGCCGAGGGAAAGCGGCTGATGGAAGAGGCCGGCTTTGGCGGAGGGCTCGACTTCGTGGTGAGCTTCAGGAAAGTGGGTAATTACCCCGACATCGCCGCAATCCTCCTCGACCAGTGGAAGGATATCGGCATGAAGCTCGAGCTGCGACCGTATGAGAGCGCCGCCGGCTGGGCTGCCTACCAGGCGCACGACTTCACCGTCGCCGTGCAGGGCACGGGCCTGAACTTCCTCGACCCGGACGCCGCCAACGACCTGCTCTACCTGCCAACGGCGGGCCGCATGTACCAGGGTTGGGACGACGAAGAGTTCAACCAACTCTTCGAAATGGAGAAGGGCGAGGTGGACCAGGCTGTTCGCGCCAAGCACCTGCAGCGGATGACGGACATTCTGCTGGAGGACGTGCACTACCTGCCCACCACCGGCGGAATCGGGAACTACATCCAGTGGCGCTGCGTCAAGGGCTACACCGCCCCCACCGCGCTGGGCCAGAACAACTACCGCCACGACCGCACCTGGCTGGCCGACGAGTCGCCCTGCCGCTAGGCCGCGTGGCAATCGATAGCAGTTAGACACGGCGGGACGGGGCTCGTATGCCCCGTCCCGCCTGCCTTGTCGCAATCCCAGCCTTAGTCGGCATTGCGGCAAGGCAGGCGGGGATGACACTCCGGGTGTTTGAGACGAATCCCTCACTCTGCGATTCGTGCCGTAGATTCCTCGGCAAGCTCGGAATGACATGCCGAAGTGTCGCTCGGAGCGACTCGCTGAAGTGTCACCGGGAGTGACATGCCGAATCGGCGCTCCGCTAGACGAGATGGCACTCGGCCTGGACTGGTTGGTGACGGGACTTGAAGGGTGAAGGGGTGTAGATTTGCGAACTTACATACTTCGCCGACTGCTCCTATTCTTGCCCACCATCTTCGGCGTAACCCTCGTCGTCTTCATCATACTTCGCATCGTCCCTGGCGACCCCGCGCTCGTCATGCTGGGCGGCTTCGAAGGCGAGGGCACCTTTACCCAGCAAGACATCGACAACCTGCGCAAGAACCTCGGGTTGGATAAACCTATCGCCGTCCAGTACGTGACTTGGATAGCCGACGCGGCCAGGCTCGACTTCGGCGACTCGTTCTTCACCAATACCCCCATATGGAACGAGGTGCGCCCAAGGCTGCCCCTTTCGCTGCAGTTCGCCCTCATGGCCATGTTCCTGGCGGTGATATTCGCGCTGCCTATGGGGGTCATCTCCGCCGTGCGCCAGGACACATGGGCCGATTACTCACTGCGGATATTCGCCATCATAGGGCTGGCGATGCCCACGTTCTGGGTGGGCTCGCTCGTGCTTCTCGGGTTATCGCTCCAGTTCAATTGGATCCCGCCGCTCGGTTACACACCGCCCTGGGAGTCACCCTGGACCAACTTCGTTCAGCTCATCTTCCCCGCCGTCGCGCTGGCCTACTCCACCAACGCCGTGACAGCCCGCGTGACCAGGTCGCAGATGCTGGAGGTGCTGCGCGAGGACTACATCCGCACCGCCATGGCAAAAGGCCTGAGGGAGCGTGTGGTCATCTACCGCCACGCGCTCAAGAACGCTTCCCTGCCGGTGATAACGCTGTTCGGCGTTCAGTTCGCCTCGCTTCTCGGCGGCTCCGTGGTGATCGAGTCGGTGTTTAGCCTGCCCGGAATCGGCCGGCTGCTCATCTTTTCCATAAACGTCAGGGACTACCCCATGATTCAGTTTCTGGTGACGTTTATAGCCTTCATATTCCTTACGATGAACTTGCTGGTGGACCTGCTGTACGGCTGGCTGGACCCGAGAATCCGCTACGACTAGTATGATGAGCGGCAACTGTCCCTTCCCCCTTGATGGGGGAAGATTAGAGCCTGCCCCGTACTGGATACGGGGATGGGGGCGCCGGTGCCCGATTATGACAGATATTGCCGATAAGGGCGGGGTTCAAATCCGCCCGAGAGCGCCGACAAGACGAACCGCGAATGCAAGTAGGTAATCATGGCTGAAAGCACGATCGACACCACTCTAGAGCGGGAGCTCGGGCTGCGCAGCAAGCGAAGCGCCTGGCACCACTTTGTCCGCTTCATCAGGGAGAAGCCTCTCGGCGCGGTAGGCGGTTTTATCCTGCTGACGGCGGTCCTGATGGCCGTCTTTGCCGCGGCCCTCACACCGTACAATCCAGATGAATTCGACGCGGACTCCCGGCTGACGGGACCCGACGCGACCCACTGGTTCGGCACGGATCACATCGCACGCGACGTGTACACCCGCGTGCTTTTCGGCTCGCGCGTGTCCCTTCTGGTGGGAGTCATTGCGGTGGCGACCAGCACCGTAATTGGCACCGTGCTGGGCGTGGCCAGCGCCTACTTCGGGCGCACCCTGGACCTGTTGTTACAGCGCGTCGTCGACTCGCTGCAGGCTGTCCCCGGCCTCGTGCTTGCGTTGACGCTCATTGCCGCGCTGGGGCCGTCCCTGTTCGCCGTGATTCTGGCCATCACCATAGTCAGATGGCCCGGGACCACGCGCACCGTGCGCTCAGTCGCGCTCAGCATCAAAGAGAGCCAGTACACCGATGCGGCGAGGGCCATGGGCGCCAGCGACCTTCGCATAATGTTCCGCCACATAACGCCCAACGTTATGGCGCCCGTCATCGTGATAGGATCCGCCGTCCTGGGCGGCGCTATTGTCACCGAGGCCAGCCTCAGCTTCCTCGGGCTCGGCGTGCCGGCGAACATCCCCACCTGGGGCAACATGCTCGGCCAGGCGCAGCAGCGCTACATCGCCGCCGGGCCTTGGACCAGCATCTTCCCTGGCCTCGCGCTGACCATCACCGTGTTCGGCATCAACGTGCTCGGCGACGCCGTACGCGACGTGCTCGATCCGCGCCTTCGCGGCAGCCGCTAGAGGTCAGGCTCAGGAGAGCGCGTTGCCCGCGGCTTCCTCCGGCTCCTCACCGATCACCCGCTGCCGTTCCAGCGCGTCGAACTCGTCCGGTGTGACCCCCAAAAGGTCGTGGAGCGTACGCCGGTTGTGCTGGCCCAGGTCCGGCGCGGGCGCGCGGAACCCCAGCGGCGTATCCGTCAGCGTGAATGGCAACCCCGGATGCAGGTGGCTGCCCGCCCCGTCGGGGTAGTGTTGCAGCTGAAAATATCCGCCGTGCTCGAGCTGAGGGTCCTTGGCCGCCTCGCCTATCCTCTGCACTGCGCCCGCTGCTATGCCCCGCGCCTGGAGGCGCTCCATAAGTTCGTGCTTGTTCTGGCTCGCGATCCAACTCCCGATGGCGGCGTCCAACTCATCGTGGCGACGCATTCGGCCGGCGCATGCGGCTAGTTCCCCTTCTGAAAGGTCCGGTCTTCCCATCAGGTCGCACAAACCCTTCCACTCGTCGTCCGAGCCAACGGAGATGGCGATCCACTCGTCATCCCCATCGCACCTGTAACAGCCCTGCGGCGCGGTTGAAGGGTGCCGGTTTCCGGCCCTGTCACGAAACTTGCCGCTCAGCGCGAAACCTATCATGTCTTCGCCAATCAAGGAGGCCATCGACTCCAGGTGAGAGAAGTCTATGAACTGGCCCTCTCCCGTTTTGCGCCGGCTCCACAGCGCCGCCAGGACCGCGCCCGCCGCGTGAAGCCCGTTGACCGGGTCGGCGTGATTCCCGCCCGACCGCATCGGGTATGCCCCCTCGTACCCAGTCAGGTGCGACACCCCGGCCATAGGCTCGATGGTAACTCCAAAGCCCACGTATGACCTGTCGGGCCCGGTGTTGCCGAACGCCGGCATCGAGACCACGATGATGTCGGGCCGCTCCGCCTTGATAGTGGCGTAGTCCAGCCCAAAGCCCGTCATCACGCCCAGCGAGAAGTTGTCGATTACCACGTCGCTCACCGACGCGAGCCGCTTGAACAGCTCCACGCCGGCCTGTGTCTTGAGGTTCAGCGTAATGCCGAGCTTGTTCCGGTGAAGTTGGTGAAAGCCGCCGGAGCGGTTGTACGGCTTTTCGCCCGGATCGCCCCCCGGATACACCCGCCGCCCGTTGCTCGGCCGTACGGGACCGCGCGTTGGGTCCAGCCGCGTTATCGACTCTACTTTGATGACCTCCGCGCCCATGTCGCCGAGCAGCTTAGTGCAGTGAGGGCCTGCCCAGATCATCGAAAGGTCTATGACCCGAGTTCCCTCTAGTGGCAATGGGTTCATGCTGTTCCCCCCACACTCTCTGGACGCGGCGCTAAATCGTCCCCTCGCTCGCCATCCGGGCCATGTCGTCCTGGTTGAAACCCAGCAGACCGCCCAACACCTCCGCGTTGTGCTCGCCCAGCAGCGGCGCCCTCGCGTTCTTCCAGGGCGTATCGAGCATCTGAAACGGGCCTCCGGGGGAAGTGAAGCGTCCCGCGCCCGGATGTTCCAACTCCTCGAAGTACCCGCGGAACTCCAACTGGTCCGAGTTTATCACGTCCTCGGGAGTCGCCACGTAGCCGAACGCCAATCCGTGCTCCTGGCCCAGCCGGCAAATCTCTTCCTTGGTGCGCTCCATCAGCCAAGGTCGAAGGATGGCGTCAATGGCGTCCCGGTTCTCCGGCTTGACTCTGTCGGCTACAGTGGCGAATCTGGGGTCGCCAAGCCGGGGATCGATAAACTCGGCGACCGCGGGCCAGTTGGCGGGGGGCCCACATATGACGGCGACGTATCCGTCTTTGCATGGATACGGTCCCCAGGGGTGGTTCATGTGGCGATTGCCGGTCCTGACCATGTTGCGGCCCACCAGGTTGGAGCCGACGAAGTGGTTTTCCATGAGGTCGGCCATGGCGCGGTGGACCGACACCTCCACACGCTGCCCAGAGCCAGTGGCCTGCGCGTGGAACAGCGCACCCATAGTGGCGACGAACGCGGTCTGTCCCGCCACGAACTGCGTGATGGGCACACCCGACTTGAGCGGCTCCCGGTCCGGCTCCCCGCTGATGTACATGGCCCCGCTGAGGGCGTAGGTGACTATCTCCTCGCCCCTGTACCCGCTGTACGGGCCGTCCGGCCCAAAGTAGGTGACCGACGTCACGACCAGCAGGGGATTCACGTCCCGCAGCGCGTCCATCCCAAGCCCCATGTCGTCCATGACCCCGGGAGCGAAGCTCTCGATCAGCACGTCCGCCCTGCCGGCCAGCTGCCGCAAAACCGCGCGGCCCTCATCGGCCTCCAGGTTTAGCGTAACGCTCTTCTTGTTGGCGTTCAGGTAGAGGAATCTCCCTCCGTTGTTCAGGTCGGCCCTGCCATCGGGAAATGGTCCCGCCTTCCTGGAGGCGTCGCCTTCCTCAGGCGGCTCCACCTTGATGACCTCCGCGCCCATCCCCGCGAACAGCCTGCCGCAGTATGGCCCCGCTATGTCCTGTGAAACGTCGAGAACTCGAAGATTGGCAAGTGCGCCATCACTCATGGCCGCTCCTTTTGAGACAAGGCGCCTAATCTATGCGGAACGGGCCTAGTGTAGCACAGGCGAGTTTGCCGCTGCGTCGTGTTTGCTGCCGTGCACCACGCCTGCCTTGAGAGCCACGCTGATGCGCTCTCTCGGTTGACAGTCGGCGATATAGGGTTACAATCGAGCCGAGACCTGCCATCTGAATCGGCGTGGCGAAAGCGCGGTGTTAGAGTGGTGCCTGACGAAGCAATTGACAAGCCGGTAACCGGCGGCCTGCTCTCAGGCGTCCGAGTGCTGGACCTCTCGGAAGGCGTGTCCGGCCCGTTCGCCGCCAAGCTCATGGCCTACCTGGGCGCGGAGGTCATCAAGATCGAACACCCCGGCCGGGGCGACGAGAGCAGGCGCGCCAGCCCGTTCCTGAACGACCTCCCCAATCCGGAAACTAGCGGCTCCTTCCTCTACCTCAACGGCGGCAAGTTGAGCGTGACTCTGGACGTCACGACGTCCACGGGCGTACACGTGCTTAAGCAGCTTGTCCAAGAGTCCCAGGTGCTGGTCGAGAGCTACCACCCGGGATACATGGAGGATCTGGGGCTGGGATACGACACGCTGGAACAGGTCAACCCGGGTCTGGTGCTCACCTCCGTGACGCACTTCGGGCAGTCCGGGCCTTACAGCCAGTACTTGGGAGGCGAGCTTGTCGATTTCGCGGCGGGAGGCAATCTCAACCTGATGGGCCTCCCGGAGCGCGAACCCATAAAGTTCGGCGGGAACGCCGGCCAGTACATAGGCGCCGTTTCCTGCCTCAGCGGCTCGCTGCTGGCGCTCTACAGCGCCGATGGTACCGGGGCCGGCCAGCACGTGGACGTTTCGATACAGGAGGCCCTGGTGTGCTGCCACATCCAGGACCTGTGCAACTACGCTTACACCGGCGAGGTGCAGGGCCGTGGGCACGGCTCTATGATCTACCCATGCAAGGACGGCTACGTGGGCCTCACACTGCAACAGCACCTCTGGCCAAGAGTCTGCGCCATGCTGGACATGCCCGAGCTTGAGCACGACCCGATGTTCTCCACCTTCCAGGGCAGGCGCGAGAATGCCGACCTGCTCGACGTGCACATCATCGGCTGGATGATCGAGCGCACCAAGGAAGAGGTCTACCACCAGGCCCAGAGTTTCAACATGCCCACCGGCTACGTCGCCACTGTGGAAGACATCGTGAAATCGCCGCAGCACGCCGCGAGGGGATTCATCGTCGACATGGACCACCCCGTAGCGGGCCAGCTGAGATACCCGGGCGCGCCGTTCCGAATTGCGGGCGTAGAGATCGAGCACAGGCGGGCGCCGATGCTGGGCGAGCACAACGCCGAGGTGCTGTGCGGGCTGCTGGGCTACGACAAGGCGGAGTTGGTAATGCTGAGGTCCGCCGGCGTAGTATAGGGCTGGACGGCCGGTCCCCTTCCCTCGCGCCAGAGGGTGGATGCCAACCGTTCGTGAGCCTCACACCAGAAGTGGAGGAGGGCACAATGTCGGAGACGCTGAAGGGTGTCAGGATTCTTGACTTCAGTATGTTCCTGGCCGGCCCGCACGCAACCAAGCTGATGGGCGATATGGGCGCTCAGGTGATCAAGATCGAAGCGCCCCACCATCCCGACGCGCTGAGAGTGAACCCGCGCGACATCTACCCCGACGGTAAGCCGGGGGAGCGGCCGTGGAACCGCTCCGGCATGATCAACGAGCGCAACCGCAGCAAGTTGGGCATAACGCTGGACCTCGCCACGCCTGAGGGTCGCGCCATCTTCCTGGAGCTGGCGAGCCTGTCGGACGTGGTGCTGGAAAACTTCCGCGTCGGCGTCATGGACCGCCTCGGCGTTGGATACCAGGCGCTCAAAGAGGTCAACCCCACAATCATACTGGCGTCGCTGTCCAGCCAGGGCACTACCGGCCCCGAGAGAGGCTACCGTTCATTCGGCAACACGCTGGAGAAGCTGTCGGGGCTGTTCAGCCTGACCGGCTATCCGGGCGAACCGCCCTACTTCAACGGCATGGCCTTTCCCGACCCGCTCTCCGGGTACATGGGCGTGGCGCTGGTTGCAGCGGCGCTACGCCACCGCAGGCGCACCGGCGAGGCCATGCATCTGGACATGTCGCAGCGGGAGATGGCAACCGCGGTCGTGGGCGAATCCATCATGGACTTCACGATGAACGGCAGAGTGCGCCAGCCGATGGTCAATCGGCATACGTCGCAGTCCCCGCAAGGTGTCTATCCGTGCGAAGGCGAAGGCAGGTGGGTCGCCATCGCGGTCGAAGACGACGACCAGTGGCACGCGCTGTGCGCCGAGATGGAGCGCCCGGAGCTGGCGGACGACCCCCGGTTCTCCGGTGGCGTGGAGCGCCGCGGCAACCATGACGAGCTGGACGGCATAATCGGCGAGTGGACGTCCGGGCTGGACAGCTACGAGGTGATGAACCGGCTGCAGGCGCGTGGCGTCCCGGCGAGCGTGGTGATGAACGCCGCGGACCTGATGAGCGATCAACACCTGGAGTCCAGGGAGTTCTTCGAGCTTTCAAAGGACCCGGATGCCGGCCCGCACCGGTACTACAGCCGGCCGTGGAAGATGTCGAAGACGCCTGGGGAGACGCTCTATCCCGCGCCGCTGTTCGCGCAGCATAACCCGCTGATCTACGGCGAGCTGCTCGGCATCGACGGCGAGGAGATGGCGCGCCTGGAGGCCGAGTCGATCACGAGCGATATTCCTAGCAACCCACGCGCGGGGTAGGGGGCTGCAACCAACACTCGCGCAGTGAGGAACACGTTGCATAACCGTCATTCCGGCCCCCGAGCCGGAATCCATGAACGGTAGGACTGAAGGTGAACGTGATGAAGGCGCTTGTTGTCGGCGGAACGGGGCCGACCGGCCCGGTCATAGTACAGGGCCTCCTGGACAGGGGGTTCGAGGTCACCATATACCATCGCGGCTTTCACGAAGTGGATGACATGCCGCCGGTAAGCCACCACCTGCACGGAGACCCCTTCGATCTGGCCGCGCTGCAGACCGACTTCGACGGCCTGAACTACGATCTGGTGGTCGGCATGTACGGTCGTCTGCGCCACGTGGCCGCCGCGATGGTCGGCAGGACGGCAAAGCTGGTCGGTATCGGTGGCGCTGCCTCCTACCTGCGCCCTCAGCATACCGACGACCCGCTGGCGGCGAGAAGCTTGCCAACGCCGACGGACTTTCCCACCTACACCGAGCGTGCCCTCAGCCCGTTTGGCTTCGCCGTCGCCGAGACCGAACGGCGCGTGATGGCGCACCACAATCGGGGCGATTTCGACGCGGTTATAGTACGATACCCCAGTGTCTACGGCCCACGCACGCCCCGGCAGTGGTTGTGGCCTATAGTGCGCAGGGCGCTGGAGGGGCGACCGCATATAATAGTGCCGGGCGACGGCTCCAACCTCATGCCCACCGGCTACGCAGAAAACGTCGCCAAGATCGTTTTGCTCGCCTGTGACCGCGAGGAGGCCAACGGCCACACCTTCAACGCGGTGGATGACGTGACCTACTCCATTAGGGACTTCATTGCCATGGCGGGCCGGGCTCTGGGCCACGAGTGGGAGATTGTTGAGATAAGCCATCCGCTGGCTTATGAGCTTGCCAGGGGATACTGCTCTGGCGAGAGCAGGCTGCTGGACAATTCCAACCTCAAGACCGTCCTCCAATACAAGGACGTCGTGCCAGTAGAGGAGGGCGTCAGGAGAACGGTCCGGTGGCTTGCGGACAACCGCCACCTCGTCGACCAGCAGATCGAGGAACTCGTTGGCAACCCTTACGCCTACGACATCGAAGACCGTCTGGTAGAGTCTTTCAGACTCTGGCAGAAGCAGGCGTCCGACTCCATTCCAAGGCCGGAGTTGCGTCAGCGAACACAGGAGTTCCGCGGCCCGTCCCGGTCCGTGCAGGGTTCCTGAGGGTAAGCTTTATTCCCACGGAGACAGGGGCGATTCGCCAATCGTCCCTTCCGTCGCCACACACATCCCCAACCCGTAGTCCTGATTCCTATGTTCCCCGTCACGCGCTGCCAAGGAACACCTGCGTGAGTATGTCCGTTTCGCGCACCGTCTGCGGCGTGCCGTCGTGGACGACCTCTCCCTTGTCGAGAACGTAGGCCCGGTCCGCTATGTCCAGGGCGCCCCTGATGTTGTGCTCCACGACGAAGATGGATGTGCCGAGCCGCTCGTTGATCTCGGAGACTTTCCTGAACACCTCTCCGACGATGATGGGCGCGAGTCCCAGCGTCGGCTCGTCGAGCAGCAGCACCTCCGGATCGGCCATCAGGCCCCGGCCGAGCGCCAGCATCTGCTGTTGGCCGCCGGACATCTGGCTCGCCAGGTCGCGGCGCTTCTCGTAGAGCACGGGGAACAGCTCCATCACGGCGTCGAGCCTGCGCTGCTTCTCGGTCCTGTCGTTCAGGAACAGGCAACCCATCTCCAGGTTCTCCGCGATCGTCAGGTGCGTGAACACCCTTCTGCCCTGCGGAACGAATGAAATGCCGTGCTTTACAATGTCGTGGGTGGCGAGGCGAAGCGGCGCGCCCTTCCAGCGCACCTCGCCGCCAACCACGGGCGCCAGCCCCATGATGGCGCGCAGCACGGTCGACTTGCCCGCTCCGTTGGGACCCATCACGGCGGCCACCTCGCCGCCCCTCACCCGCACTGACACGTCGGTGAGAGCGGAGACCGCCCCATAGCTGACGGAGACCGAGACTAATTCCAGCAGGGTGTCGTCATTTGATTGTGTGGTCTCGCTCACTTCGCTGTCCCTAGGATCCCAGGTACGCCTCGATCACCTCGGGCCTTGAGAGCACGTCGTCCACTTCGCCCTCGGCCAGCAGCGTGCCGCTGTCCATGACGATGATGTAGTCCGAAAGCTCCCGCACGATGTCCATGTTGTGCGAAACGAAGATGATTGCGTGCCCGTCGTCGCGCATCGTCTTCATCAGCTCCTTCACTCTCTGCAGCATCTGCGGGAAGAGACCGGCGAACGGCTCGTCGAACAGGTACGTGCGAACGTTCATCGCCATGGCGCGGCCAATCTCCAGCAGCTTGCGCTGTCCGTAGGACAGGTCCGAGGCCAGCGCTTCCCGCTTCTCCCACATGCCCACGTCTTCGAGAATCTGGCGCGCCCTCCGCCGGTAGCCGGGCCGCACGCGCTCGAACAGGGCGGCGAACATCCCTCGCTTCGTCAGCACCACCATGATGTTGTCCCACACGCTGATCTGGTCGAACAGACGCACTTCCTGGAATGTCCGGGTGATTCCGTGGTCGGGCGTCTCGAAGGCGTGCAACACCTTGAGGCCGGCGCCGTCGATAAGGACCACTCCGCCATCCATGGGCAGCACGCCGCTCAGCACGTTCATCAACGTGGTTTTGCCCGAACCGTTCGGGCCGACTATGCTCGTCATGCCGTGCCGCGGTACGTCGATGGTCAGCCTGTCGACGGCGTACACCGCGCCGAACCGCTTTGAGATCTCTCTAGTCTGAAGCGCGTAGCCTTCGCCTTCGTTCATAGCCTGTACTTCCCAACCAGGCCCTGCGGCCTGAACAGCATCAGCAGCACAAGCAGCACGCCCAGCACCATTTGGCGCGCCTGCCCGATGTACTCCGTGGGCAGGAACGGCAGGAAGCGCATCCCCTCTTCCAGCAGCACAAACGCCATCGCCCCCAGAATCGAGCCCCAGATGGTCGCGAGTCCGCCCAGGATAACGATGGAAACCAGCAGAATGGCCTCGAGCAGGATGAACGAGAAGGGGTCGATGAAGCTGGCCCAGCTGCTGAAGAGGCCACCCGCCAGACCCGCCATCATCGCGGATATGACCCAAATGGCCAGCTTGTAGTGGGTGGAGCGATAGCCGAACACCTCTATGGCCTGCTCGTCCTCGCGTATCGAGGTGAGCACCCGCCCGAAGGACGACGTCACCACGAACCACGATATTGCGACGACGATCGCCAGGAACACCAGCGCGAGCGCAAGGAACTCGACGTCGCCGTCGAACACCCATCCGCCTATCTGGGGCCGTGCGATCTCGTGAATACCGAACGCCCCTCTGGTCAAGCCACGCCAGTTGAGGAAGACGTTGAACGAGATGAAGGCAAAACCGAAAGACACCAGCACGAAGATGTCGTCGCGGAAGCGATTGAATACGATACCTACGGCGAGCGCGGCCAGGCCGGCCAAGAGCACGCACACGGGCAGTGCGGCGAAGAAGGACCACTCGAAGGTGGGGATGGCCTCTGTGCGCAGCTGCTCGTAGTTTGGGGACGACGTAAGAATGGCCATCGTGTAGGCGCCGATGCCGAAAAAGCCGAAGTGCCCGATCGAAAGCAGCCCGGTGAATCCGACCACGAGGTTCAGGCTGACGGCGAGAATGGCCCAAATTGCGAACACGGTCGCTATGGTGACGGCGAAACCCGTGCCCTGCCACAGCATGAACCCGGCGGCCCAGCCGAGCACGACGATGTTTGCCCACAGCCCGACGTTGCCCCGCGCCGCCCTCCAGGCCGCGCTGGGATCGCGGGCAAAGCCCTTCGCGCCGGTGACCGCCCTGCGAATCCGCTGCGTCAAGCTGGTTTCTCCTGCCCTAACAATCCGTCGCCCCCGCGATAGATCACTTTCTCGGTATCAGCCCCGTTGGCCAGAACGACAGGAACATGATCAGCAGCACGATCGCTATGCCGTCCTTCCACTCGCCGGCCAGGTCCCAGATACCGAACTGCTCCACCATGCCGAGCACGAACCCGCCGAGAAGCGCTCCGTAAAGGTTGCCTATTCCGCCGACCACCGAGGCGATCCAGCCCTTCAGCAACAATAGCAGGCCCATCCGCGGCTGCACCGCGGTGTCGTGCCCACTCAGGAGGCCTGCGAGCGCAGCTAACACCGCCCCTATGAAGAACACAATGGTGATGACATAGGTCGTGTTGATGCCAACCACCTTCGACACCTCTTCGTCGTCGCCGATGGCGCGCACCATCTTGCCGAAGGCCGTAAACTTGAGGAAGGCCACCAAGCCAAGGAATGCCGCGAACGCCACTCCGACTGTGAAGACGTTGAAGCCCTTGATGTTGGCTCCCGCTATGGTCCAGGGGTCGCTGCCGAAGGCGTTCGGCAGTGGCCGCCCCGCACTCCCGAACACTATGGTAATGGCGGCCGATATCGCCAGTAGCACGCCAAGCGAAGCGACCAGCATGATCAGGGGCGAGCGCGCCCGTTGCCGCATATACACGTACAGACCGCGGTAGAGCGCCACGCCGACCGCACCCGCCAGCAGGCAGGACACCACCCAGCTCAGGTACAGGTTTGACGCCGGCGTCAAGTACGTGACGTAGCCCAGGTATGCGCCCGCGGCGACAGCGACCGGGGCGGCGGCCGCGTAGGCGGCGCGTCTCCGTAGCAGGCGCCCGGGGGCCCAGGTGAGGAACAGCGCTGCGAACACGCCCACCGCCGGGCTCAGCAGGACGTGCAGGCTGTCGGGGTTTGCGAGGACGTACCAGATGTAGGCTCCCACTCCAATGCCGGCGGCCGCCTCGATGGCAAGCGGGGCCATATCCCCGAGCCGGGAGCGCAAGCGGTCGTGGAGGGCCTCATGCAGTCCCCAGGCGGCCACGCCGGCCGCGATCAGCGCGAACACCGCGTTCAGGTAGGTGCTGCTGGGGTCGTAGAAGCTGGCGACGTCCTGGGAACGCAGGTAGAGCACACCGTACGCGCCGACTGCCGCGGCAGCGCCGTAGTAGAGGTCGAAGAACCAAACGGTGCTGTACACGACGGTGAATCCCAGCGCCAGTAGCGCGTACACCGCTCCCACTGACAGACCGTTGAAGGCGAACTGCAGCGCCAGAGACGGCGACTGCGTTCCCTTCCAGCCGACGTACAGCACCACCAGGACGACGAGCACGACGGCTAGCGCGTTCGTCCACGTGAACCGGTCGCCCACCGGCAGCCGCTCCAGAATGCTCCTGTTAACTATTGGTCACACTCCGCGTCCACTCTCCCTCGATGTGAGAGGGGCAGAGTGAGGGTGGAGCCCGGCGGATTTCCTCTCGCCTCGTTTCTCTCCACATCAGGGGGAGAACAGGCTTACACCCCACTCGCACTTCATCCGCGTGTTGTCGCGCTCCCTCTACTGGGTGGGCGCGGGGCCGAGCACCTTGTAGCCGAAGTTCTCCTCCGTCCTCTCGGCCACAGGCAGCACCTCGACTACCACGTTAGTCAGGCCAACGACTTCGCCCAATTCGTCGAAGCTGTAGTCTTCGCCGATAGCGCCGGTCCAGGTGACGTCGTACATGCAGTCGCGGAAGCCGTCGGCGTCCTGGTCGTCGTCAGTCTGCTTGAGGCACTCGGCCGTGATGTACACGTCGTCGTATGCGGAGCCCAGATACCACGCCAGGGTCACGTAGCCGTAGCGGCTTCTGAAGTTCGAGAGCACTTCCTTGGCCGTGGTGTTGGCGGGATCCAGGTCGGCGGTGATGCCCTTGAGGCCGGTGGCGGCCTCTCCCGCAATATCGAGCGCCGTCGCGCCCACCGGTACGACCTCGGAGTAGAGGTGCCCCCCAAAGCCCAATTCGCGGATCTGCTTGACTATTGTGCCTCCGGCCTGCTCCGACTGGGCTGCTATGTGTATGGCGTCGGGGGATGCGCCTATCAGCTTGGTAAGCTGGCTGCGGAAGTCGATTACGTCGGAGGCGTAGCGCTCCTCCCCGACCACATCGCCACCCAGTTTCTCGAACTGCTCGACCGTGGTGCGCCTCACACCCTCGGCGTAGTCGGTCGACTCCGTGATGGTAGCGAGCTTGCGGACCCCGTCGGCCCAGAGCACGTTGCCGGTGTCAACGCCCACCTGGGCGTCGTTGAGCGAAGTGCGGAAGATGTAATCGCCCGCGTTGGCGATGTCGGGGTTGGTCGCTAGCCCCGAGAAAAGGATCACGCCGTCCCTCTCGGCGAGGGGCGCCGCGCCGAGCATGGCGCCACTGCACGAGGTACCAAGGATGATCTTCACGCCGTCGACGTCGGTCAGCTTGCGGTACGCGGTAATGGAGTCCTGTGCATTGCACTTCTCGTCCTCGACGATTAGCTTCAGCATTCTTCCATTTATGCCGCCGGCTGCGTTTATCTCGTCGGCCGCCATCTGTTTGGCCTGCACGGCCACGGTGCCGTACGTTTCGCCAGGTCCAGTCACCGACTCCATGACGCCGATTACGAATGGTCCGGCGGGAGTGGGCGTGGGCTCGGGCGCCGGCGTACTAGGGACGGCGGCAGCGGTCATGGGGGTTGCCTCGGGTGCCGGCGCGGTTGTCGGCACGACCACAGCGGCAGGAGCGGACGTTGGAGTTGAGGTCGTCTCCGCCTCGTCAGTCGCGCAGCCCACCACCAGCGCGAGCGCGGCCAGTGTGGCGAACACAGCGGCCAATCTGAAAACACTTGGGAACATCGCCATCATTCAACCTCCCCTACCTCGCGAGCGGCAGACGTGCCCTTGTGAGTTGGCGATTATCACCAAATGCTCGGCGCGGGCCGTAACCGGCGCGGCGCTGGCTCCGCAGGTAGGATTCGAACCTACGGCCAATCGGTTAACAGCCGATTGCTCTACCACTGAGCTACTGCGGAGTGCATAAAACGCTAACGTTATTCTAACACCAAGCCGCGCCCCCTCTCAAGCGGTTTTTGCCGGTGGAGCTCGTCACGTTCAGCAGTCGTTCGGCTGTGCCGGCCTGAGCAGGTATGGAAGGGCCAAAAGCTGCCTGCGGGCGAGGAATTCACCGAATTATGTCGTATTTTGCATCATTCTGCCTCATTTCGTAGCTGAGAGTGTTGGCTGTGCGCGACACCTTGAAACGCTGGTGAGACTGAATTAGGCGGAAACATTACAAAATGTGACAGGAATGGGACAGGTTCGAGGCCCCAGACTGGTGGCACCTACAAGGAAGATACAGGTTCTTACTAGTTGGGCAACCGGCAGTGCCTGTTTCAGATTACTTGGCACCCCCCAAAACCGTTGTTCCCTCGAAAGCGGGAAGGCGAAGTCTGTTCGTTTCTGCGACATTCTGTGCGCCTCCTAGCTGAGGGTGTCGCCGGTCCAGCGCGAATCTGTAATGCTGGCGCGGGTTGTTGGGACACAAAAGTAGCGCTGCGTGGCAGAGGAGGACAGGTGGACGGAGCAGGGTCACTCAGCCGTGTCTTCACTGCCCCAGTGCGCCCACAAGGGACGCTCCTACGGATGCCTGGGGCTTACCCCGCTTGGGTGTAGGGATTCCGGGCCGCGGGGTCGGTCCCTCGCGTGAGCGAGGATAGTACAGATGTGCGTATATTTCAAGAGGGGTGGCGAAATTGCGGGATTGGGGCGGATTGGTGGGGAGAAATGGTGCAGACGTGGGGACGGTGTGGGTCGTGCGTGGGGTTGGATGGGTCAGGGCCGGGGAATGGGTGGCGCGCGAGGGTGACACTTTTTTCGGGTACGGGGGAGCGAATGGGTCGGGTGTGGGCGAGGGTGTGCGGCCGGGGTGTGCGTTGGGGCGTCCGGGGAAAATTGGCTGAGCAATAAGGCGAATGCAAGGCGATAGCCGTAGGTTCAGAGTTGGGTGCGGGGGCAGGCTGTTCGCGAGGGAGACGGTATTGGGCGCACCTAGTAATCTGAATCAGGCTCCAACCGGCAGCCCGCCTTGACACGATGCGCCCCTCTCCATAGCA
Source organism: Dehalococcoidia bacterium (assembly GCA_965262385.1). GTDB lineage: Bacteria > Chloroflexota > Dehalococcoidia > Lucifugimonadales > CATOSD01 > CATOSD01. Next base: position 3,046,520 of record CBDHFB010000016.1, read on the forward strand.
TGAACCCCGGTGGCGGCCCGCTCAGCCGGGCTGCCCCGTAGTTCCCACGCTCACTCACGGCTCACTTACGGAGGATCGAACATGGACAACGCCGAACTCGCGCACGCTCCCACATACAGGCTCGCCGAGCTGATCGCCGCGAAGGAGGTTTCGCCGGTTGAGGCTACTCAGCTGTACCTGGACCGCATCGAGGCGATGGACTCACAGCTCAACTCGTATCTCACGGTGACCGCTGAGGAAGCCCTGGAAGCGGCCCGGTCGGCCGAGGAGCAGGTGGCGCGCGGCGGCGACCTGGGCCCGCTGCACGGAGTCCCCATCGGCATCAAGGACCTGCAGATGACAAAGGGCATCCGCACGACGGGTGGCTCGCTGGCCTACAAGGACAGGGTGCCCGACGCCGATTCCGCCGTAGTCGAGCGCGTGCTTGCATCCGGCGCCATCATCCTGGGCAAGACTAACACCCCGGAATTCGGGCTGCTCGGCGCGAACGAGAACCTGCTAGGCGACGACTGCCGCAACCCCTGGAATCCGGAGCGCACCTCCGGGGCGTCCAGCGGCGGCGCGGGCGCGGCAGTTGCGGCCGGCCTGTCCTCCATCGCCACGGGCGGAGACGGCGGCGGCTCTATTCGCATCCCGGCCAGCTTCTGCGGCATCTACGGCATCAAGCCCTCGCAGGGTCGCGTGTCCAGCTTCAGCGGCGTCGCGGCTCATCCGCTCGCCAACTACACCAGCCAGCAGGGGCCCATGTCCCGTACCGTGCGCGACTCGGCCATTCTGCTGCAGGTGCTCGCCGGCCACGACCCGCGTGACGTAAACTCGTTGCGCGATGCGGCGCCGGACTTCGTCGGCGCCGTGGACCGCGGTGTGGACGGCCTTCGCGTTGGGTACAGCGCCGACTACGGTTTCGCGGCGGTGGACCCGGAGGTGGCCGCAATGTGCGAGAGGGCGGCGCAGGTGTTCTCTGATCTGGGCTGCGACGTGGAGGAGTCCGACCTGACGCTCGAATCTCCGTTCGAGACCTGGTGGACGCTGTTCTCGACGAACGCCTTTGCCTCGCAGGGCCACCTGCTGGCGGACCAGTCGGAGCTGCTGACGTGGTACGCCAGGAACGCGATCGAGGCGGGCGCCAAGGTCAGCGGCGTCGATTACAGCCGGGCGGTGGGTGAGCGCGACAGGATGATGGCGCAGTTCGCCGAGCAGCTAGAGCGGTTCGACATACTGCTGTCGCCCACGATGGCGGTGCCGGCATTCCCGGTAAAGCAGTATCCGGAGGAGATAGCGGGCAGGCCCGCGGAGCCCAACCCGGCGTTCGCGTTCATGCCGTTCACACACCCAATCAACGTCATCGGAAACGCCGCCGCCACCGTGCCCTGTGGCTTCTCCGCCGACGGTCTGCCGATCGGCCTGCACATAGTGGGCCGGCCCCGCGACGAGGAAACGGTGTTAGCGGCATCTGCGGCGTTCGAGCAGGCGCAGCCCTGGATTCAGCACCGCCCCCAGGTCAGCTAGGCGGCGCCAGAACCCCTTTCCTCATCAGGCTGTAGGGGCGGGTTTCAAACCCGTCCGCCGGCGGTGGCCAGTCCCTTCCCCCTCGTTGGGCTGACAGGGGTAGGTATTGAGAAATCAAGGCGGTTGCGTCCCGTTCGTCACCCCCATCCTAACCTTCCCCCTGCGAGGGGGAAGGGACTTTTGGAAGGCTCATTCCCGGTGCCTAGCCCTGTCAGTCCTCGACTGGGGAAGGGCAGGATTGGGGGTGAACAAGCCCTCAGATAACGCCGGACTCGGCCAGCACGTTCAGGCGCCCTTTGCTCATGCCCAGTTCGCCGCAGTACACTTCCTCGTTGTGCTCGCCGATGAGCGGCGCGCGCCGGGAGATGCGCCAGGGCGTGGCGTTGTATATGGCTGCCGGGCCCGGGTAGGTGAACGCCTTCCCCAGCTCGGGATGCTCGACGTGCGTGAAGAAGTCCCTGTCTTCCAGGTGAGGGTCGTCGATGATGTCGTCGAGGGTGCGCACCGCTCCCCACGGGTAGCCGCGGTCCTGGCCGCCGCGCCAGGCATCTTCCCGCGGCATGTTCGAGATGAATTCGTTGACCACCTCCGAGATGTGCGCCTCGCTCTCCCGGAAGACGCCCCAATCGAGGTACTTGTCTTCCAGCAGGTCGCCTGCGAGGCCGTAGCCGTCCATCCACTCCGCCAGCCCTCTCAGGCGGTTGGGGTTGGGATTTCCGCCTCGCCCGGTGGTCTGCACGTAGGCGCCGTCGCTGGTGGGAATCTGCGTGTTAACCGACGGACCGGGCGCGGCGTGGCGGCCCGTGTGCCGCTGGACGACCTGGCCCAGGTAGATGTACGTCGGCACCGCGCTCTCGGTCGTCAGGGCGCACGCCTCGTGGATGGAGGCGTCGACGTGCTGGCCTTCGCCGGTGAGGGCGCGTATGTGCAGCGCGGCCATGATGGCGATGTAGGCGTAGTGGCTGCCGATGTGCCAGGCGTTGCCGCCGCCCGGCGCTATGGGAGGCGCCCCTGGAACGTCCTCCTCGTCGTACCCGCACGAGGCCATCTGGCCTCCCGCGGCCAACTGAATCAGGTCGGAGGTGCGGTAGTCGCGCCACGGCCCGGTCTGGCCGAACGGCGTGAGCGAGCAGAAGACCAGCGAGGGGTTTAGCGCGCTGAGCGTCTCGTAGCCCAGCCCCAGCGAAGCCAAACGGCCGGGAGCGAACGTTTCCAGCAGCACGTCGGAGCCGACGGCGAGCCGTCGCAGAATGGCCTTGCCCGCCGGAGTCTCGATGTCGAGGGTCACGCCCCGCTTCGAGGTGTTGTAGTGCCAGAAGTACAGGCTGCGCTCGCGGTGGGGGACGTCGTTCAGAAACGGCCCGACCGAGCGCGTGGGGTGGCCGCCCGGCGGCTCTACCTTCACCACGTCGGCGCCGAGGTCGGCCATCAGCTTGCCGCAGAACTGGCCCTTCTCGTCGGCGAGCTCGAGCACGCGGAGTCCGTGAAGCGGGCCCACGTCTGTCATGTCAGCGCCTCCTCTATGTAGTCGAACCGCGCCATGCCGGCCGGCCACAACACGCCGTCGTCGTAAGCCTGCACGACATCCTCGCGGCTCAGCCCCAGCAGGTTCTGCGCCACGCTGCGGGTGTGTTGCCCGATAAGCGGCGCGGGTTCCCGCGCCTGCACCTCCGCGCCCGAAAGCCGGAAGGGAGTGTTCTGGTACTTGCGGCTGCCAAACACGGGGTGGTCCATCTCCTTGTACATGCCCCTGGCGCTCAGTTGTGGGTCGCGCTCGACGCGGTCCTCGGAGCTCTGGACCGGCATGGCGAGCACACCCGCATCCTGGCACCGTTCCATGACCTGGTACTTGTCCAGCGTCGCCGTCCAGTCCTCGATCCCTGCGTCAATCTCGTCCTGCCGGTCGATGCGGCCCTCCATCGTGGCGAACGCGGCGTCCTGCGCCCAGTCGGGGTTGCCCATCAATTCCACGAGCGCTCGCCATTCGTCGTCCGAGAAGCAGGCGATCACGCACCAGTCGTTGTATCCGCCGCCCTTGGTGCGGTAGGAGTTGTGAGGCGTCGCCATGGCGCCCCGGTAGTTGTTGAGCCTCGGCGCGCCCGGCCACACCGTGCGGTTGCCGGGCGGGTAGCCCTCGCGCCGCGAGGGGCGGCCGTTGACGGTGCGGTCGAGGAAGGCGGAGCCGGTCATTGTGATGCCCACTGTCATCTGGGCCAGGTCCACGTGCTGGCCCTGGCCGGTCAGGTCCCGGTGCCGGAGCGCGGTCAGCACGCACATCGCGCCGTACAGGCCGCCCGAGTCGTCCATGTACGACCAGCCCCAGCCAGCCGGTGGTTCATCTGGCAGGCCGGACAGATATGTCATGCCCGACAGCGCCTGCGCCGATGGTCCCATCGTCGTGTATGCGTGGTCTCGTCCCTCCTGTCCGAGTCCGGCCATCGAGACGTATATGACGTCGGGGCGCAGCGTTCTCAAGTCGTCGTAGCCCAGGCCCCTGCGGCGCATAACGCGCGAGCTGAAGTTTTCGATGACGACGTCCGAAATCGAGATCAGCTCGCGCAGCATCTCCATGCCGCGCTCGCTGCGCATGTTGACGGTCACGCTCACCTTGTTGGCGTTGGTGTCGGCGAACGTGCCGGACGAGTTGGGTCCAGGCTCTATGCCCGGCGGCGCGTTGGCGCGGTTCTGGCGGAACGGGTCGAGGTTCTGGGGCCATTCGACCTTGATCACCTCTGCGCCGAACGCGCCAAGCCAACGGGTGGCCCAGGGCCCGGCGCGTACCCAGGTGAAGTCTACGACTCGGAGCCCGTCGAGCGGGCGGGGCAATGGCATTTGGTGACCTCTCTCTGGTGGTGGGTTTTGGTAGGGGCGGGTTTCAAACCCGCCCGTGTAGACTCGCCACCCCAACGGGCAGGTTTCAAACCTGCCCCTACCGATGAATGATGTCTGTTCCTATCTCAGCAGTCCGTAGACGCGCTCAGGCTTTACGAGGACTACGACCGCCTGCTGGTCCACCATGGCCTGGTCGTATTCATCCCAGTCGGGGTGGTCCTTGTCGCCGCAGACGCGGTAGACCTCGCGCAGCAGCACACGCAACTCCTCGGCGTCCGTGTTGGACGCATCGAACAGCGACGCCTGCCCCTCGACCGTGGCGAAGCTGCGCCAGTCGTCGGTGACGGCGAGCACCGAGCAGTTGGGATCGCGGCGCAGGTTGCGCACCTTGGCCGACTTGCCGTACACGGCGACGAACGCGGCGTTGCCCCGGTACGCGCCGCAGACGACGATGGTGGCCTGGGTAGCGCCGTTGGCGCGGCGCGTGGTGACGACGCCGCGGTGGTTTGTCCTCAGAAAGCCCTCTATGTTTCGAAACTCCATAGTTGCGTACCGCCTGGTTCTGATTCGGATGTCTGCTGTCTTCGGGACCAACCGGCCCGCGCCGCTCCGCGCTATTTGAGATAGCGGTCGAACCAGCGCAGGACGTGCTCCAGGCGCACTATGCGCCTGTCGGTGCGGCCGCCGCGCGACAGGCCGTGCGACTCGTCGGGGAAGCGCACGAACTCGGTGTCGACGCCCAGCCGTTTGAGCGCGACGAAGAGCTGCTCGCCCTGCTCGATGGGACAGCGCATGTCGTTTTCGCTGTGCATGATGAGCGTGGGCGTGCGCGCGTTGCCAATGGCCTTGAGCGGCGACTGGTCCAGGTAGTTTTGCGGATTGTCCCAGGGAGGCTCGTCGCCCAGTGCCTCCTCGCGCATCCAGTTCATGTCGCTGGTGCCGTAGCTGCTGAAGCGGTTCAGTATGCTGCGCTGCGTGACGGCCGCCTTGAAGCGATGCGTCTGGCCGATTATCCAGTTGGTCATGAAGCCGCCGTAGCTTCCCCCGGTGACTCCCATGCGGTCCTCGTCCACGTAGGGCAGGCTCTCTACGTAGTCGGTCCAGGCCATCACGTCGTCGTAGTCGGCGGTGCCGGCGGCGTTCCAGATGGACGCGCCGTGGGCCTCGCCGTAGCCGGTGCCGCCCCGCGGGTTGGAGAAGGTCACCACGTAGCCTTTGGCCGCCAGGTAGAAGAACTCGAACATGAAGAAGTTGCCGTACTGTCCTTGCGGCCCGCCGTGGATCTCTACCAGTGTGGGATACTTCCTGGAAGGGTCGAAGTCGGGGGGCGTGAGCACCCAGCCCTGCAGGTCGTTGCCCGCCGCCCCCTCGAACCAGACGGACTTTACCTCGCCCAGCTCGACGCGGTTCAGTATGTTGCCGTTGAACCGGGTCAGCCGACGCTTTCGCCCGGTGTCGAGCCGGCGTGTCCACACCTGGCCTATCTCGTAGGTACTCGCGTGGAAGTACGCCAACCGCGAGCCGCGTTCGTCGAAGCTGTACGCGCCCACCACGCCCTCGTCGTCGATGACCGGGCGCATTTCGCCGCCCTCTACGGAGATGTTCCTCAGCTTGGTGTCGCCGTGCTCGCTCACCTGGAAGTAGATCGATTTGCCGTCGGGCGACCAGGTGGGCGCCGTCATGTCCGCTCCGCCCAGGTCGTTCATGGTGGAGTTTGACACCGAGACGTCGAAGCGGCCCGTAAGGTTTCTTGGCGGCGCGCTGCCGTCGAAGGGCGCAACCCAGAGGTTGTCGTGCTGCCACCAGTCGGAGCGGCGGCTGCGCCCCGTGAAGGCGATCCACTCGCCGTCGGGGGAGATGCTGGGAAGGCCCTTGCGTCCGACTTGCGTTTCGACCTTGCGCGCCTCGCCGCCATCGGCCGGCATGACGAAGATGTCGACCGAGTCGGGCGCGAAGTCGGGGTCCTCGGCGCGGTTGGAGGTGTAGGCGACGTGGCGGCCGTCGGGCGACCAGCTAGGCTCGCGCTCGGCGTGCACGGGGCCATCGGTTAGCTGAGTGGCCTTGCCCGTGCGGGCGTTGACGGTCCAGATATGCCACTGCTCCTTGGCCAGGAAGCCAATGCCGTCCCACTTGTAGTGGACGCGGGTGAAGTGGCGGGAGACTATGCCGAGCCGCCGCTTGCGCTCGTCGGCCTCGCGCTCCAGGTCCTCCTGGTCTCTCTTCTGGAACTCGACGGCGATGCGGGAGGCGTCGGGCGACCACTCGAACGCTCCGAACTTGCCCTTCAGGCTCGTCAGGGGTCGTGCCTCTCCGCCCCCGAAAGGTATCAGGTGAATCTGCGGTTGGGCGGTGTCGGCCCTGTTGGAGAGGAACGCAATCTGAGAGCCGTCGGGAGACCAGCGGGGGCGTGTGTCCTGCTGGTCGCCGTAGGTGAACTGGCGTGCCGCGCCGCCTCGCGTGGACACCACCCACAGGTTGGCGTACTTGCGCTCGGACTCCCTGTCTACGCGCTGGACGCTGAACACCACGTGGCGGCCGTCGGGCGAAATGGTGGGGTTGGAGATGTTCTGAATCCTGTACAGGTCCTGGGCCGATATGCGCCCCTGTCGTCGCGTTCGGGTTACCATGACGTCAACTCCAGTCTCTTCGATTCAAAGTCAAGGCGCCCGCTCAGGCTGAACCAGCGTGGCGCGCATCACCGTAACCGCCTGACCCGCTATGCGAACGCGGTCGCCGTCCACACGCACTCGAAGCTCGCCGCCTCGCGCCGACACCTGGCGGGCGGCAAACTCAGCCTTGCCAAGCCGCGTCTGCCAGTAAGGGCCGAGCGCGCAGTGGGCGGAGCCTGTCACCGGGTCTTCGTCAATGCCCGAGGCGGGTGCGAAGAAGCGCGACACGAAGTCGAAATCGGGGCTGTCAGCGGGGGCCGTCACGATGACGCCGCGCGCGTCCAGTTTGGCCAGCGCGCCCAGATCCGGGCAGGCCTCTCGCACCTCTCGCTCGCTTGGGACCTCGACGAAGAAGTCAAACTTGCTCTTACCGACGAACGTTGGGCATGCGCCGAGCGCGTCGACGAGCGTGGGCGGCGGGTCATAGGGACTCACGGGCGTCGCCGGAAAGTCGAGCTCGATCCAATCGCCGTCGCGCCGCGCCGAGAGAGGGCCGCTCCTGGTTAGAAAGCGGATAGTCTCGTCGGGGCGCGCCTCGCCAGTCTCCCACAGCACGTGGGCGCTGGCGAGAGTGCCGTGGCCGCAAAGCGCCAGCTCTACGGTCGGCGTGAACCAGCGCAGGTCGAAATCGTCTTCGCGTCGCACGAGGAAGGCGGTTTCGGACAGGTTCATCTCGCTGGCCACGTCCTGCATCCACTGTTCGCCGGCGGGTTCGGCCAGCAGGCACACGGCGGCTGGATTGCCGGCGAATGCCGTCCTTGTGAAGGCGTCGACCTGGTAGATGAGCTGCGCGATGGTCACGCCTCCTCAGGGTGGTCGATGAGCCGGATGCGGCGCACGTGGCGGCCTCCCTCGAACGGGGTGGCCAGCCACGTGTCGACGATGGCGAGTGCGGTTTCGATGGAGATGAGGCGCTGTCCCATGGATATGACGTTGGCGTCGTTGTGCTCGCGGGCGAGCGCTGCGGTGCGGGTGTCCCAGCACAGGGCGCAGCGGACGCCGGGGACGCGGTTGGCAGTCATGGCCTCGCCGTTGCCGGAGCCGCCAAGCACGATTCCGCGGTCGCAGTCGCCGTCCGCGACGGCGAGCGCGACGGGCCGGATGAACAGCGGGTAGTCGCAGGACTCTTCGGAGTGCGTGCCCACGTCGCGGACGTCGTGGCCCAGCTCGGTCAGGTGTTGGATGATGCACTGCTTGTACCGGTATCCGGCGTGGTCTGAGCCGATGGCGATCTTCATGGTGAGAGCAAGGCCTCGGTAGGGTGGTGCTGGACGGCAGACGGGACTACGCCGGAGCGCCCGATGGCGAGTGTAGCAGCGAGCGCGCGGGGGCGTCAAATGTCGGGTGTCGGATATGGGAGTTTGTGGAGTGACAAGCGACACTTGACAATGTAGTTTCATTGGGTGATATTGTCCTTCAAACATAGAGGACTCCGGGACCTGTACAACGGGCGCGGCGTGAGAAGAGTCGC
>CBDHFB010000016.1:3060000-3600727 GCA_965262385.1 Dehalococcoidia bacterium
TCAATTGTTAAAGTGCAAAAGAAAAGGCGGCCGGGCAACCCCAGCCGCCGCCAGGGATTACGCTTTGACTATTTGTCGTTTGCGCTCTTTTTCATGTTAGTACCTTTGCAGGGATACTAATTATATGCGCACCAATGGCGGGCGTCAAGCGTTTCGGACTACGACTTCGGAGATCGGGGCCGATTCGCCGCCCCGTCCCAGCGGCGGTTCCGCAAACAACCGCGTGGGGCCGTCACCGGCCGAACGCCGCTTCGGTGGCTCCCGGCCTTGCCCCCGCCATTGGCCCGGCGTGCTAAAATGGCCCCGAGGAGTATACGCCATGACCGATAGAGTTCGCGTGCGCTACGCCCCAAGCCCAACCGGGGCGACGCACGTAGGCAATGTTCGAACCGCGATCTTTACCTGGCTGTTCGCCCGGCGCAACGGCGGCGACTTCGTCGTGCGCGTCGAGGACACGGACCAGAACCGCAACGTGGAAGGCTCGATCGAGATTTTGCTCGAGGCGCTAGCCTGGCTGGGACTGGACTGGGACGAGGGCCCCGACGTGGGCGGGCCGTACGGTCCGTACTACCAGTCCCAGAGGCTGCACTTGTACAGCGAGACCGCGGACGGCCTTGTCGCGAGCGGTCACGCCTACCGCTGCTACTGCTCTGCCGACCGGCTCGCCGAGCTCCGGCGCAGCCGCAGTCAGCAGGACGGCTTGTCTGGCTACGATGGGCGCTGCCGCGACCTGGACACCGCGGAGCGGGCCGCGCTCGAACGCGGCGGCGCGCCGGCAGTGGTCCGCTTTCGGATGCCGCGGCAGGGCGCCACGACGCTCGAGGACATGATCCACGGCGAAGTCACGTTCGAAAACCGTCTGATCGACGACTTCGTAATGGTGCGGTCCAACGGCTACCCCACCTATCACCTCGCGAACGTGGTCGACGACCACCACATGCGTATCAGCCACGTGATGCGCGGCGACGACTGGCTTTCCAGCTCGCCGCGCCACGTTCGGCTGTACGAGGCCCTGGGTTGGGCCGCCCCGCGCTTTGCCCACCTGCCCATGATTCTCGCCCCCGACCGGACCAAGCTGGGTAAGAGGCACGGTGCGGCGTCGGTGCTCGAATACCGCGAAATGGGCTACCTGCCGCAGACGATGGTCAATTTCCTGTCGCTGCTCGGCTGGTCTCTCGACGACCGCACCGACATCATCTCCAGGGCCGACCTCGTGAGCAACTTCTCAATCGAGCGCATCTCGAAGGCCGGGGCGGTCTTCAATGTCGAGAAACTGAACTGGATGAACGGCGCCTACATTAGGATGCTCAGCGTCGAGGAGCTAGCCGATGCGCTGCTCGACTACTGGCGCCGTTTTCCTCCCGCCGAGATTCCCGAGCTGCCCGACAGGCGTCTCGTGCTGGCGATGGCGCCGCTGGTGCAGGAGCGGCTGAAAGAGCTTAGCGAGGCGGCGCCGAGGCTGTCGTTCTTCTTCCGGGACGCGCCAAGCTACGACAGCGCGGACCTGGTGCAGAAGGGAATGGACGAGGTGCGGACCAAGCGGGCGCTGGAGGCAGCGCTCGACGCGCTGGAGCCGCTCGGGACATTCGATGCCGCCACACTGGAGCCGCCGCTGCGCGCGCTGGCGAAGGAGCTTGGCGTAAAGGCCGGCCAGCTATTCGGCTCACTTCGCATCGCCACGACTGGACTTCGCGTCGCGCCGCCGCTGTTCGAGACCATGGAGGTTCTTGGCCGCGAGCGCACGCTGAGGGACATCAGGGCGGCTGTGGACAGGCTCGCGGAGCGTGAGGCGGCGACCGCGTCGTGGGCCCAAAAAGGAGGTAGGGCAAAATGAACTGGGAGACATGCCCGGCGGTCGAAAGGGTACCCGACAGGCTGAGCGGCGCATGGGTCTTCACCGACACCAGGTTGCTAGTCTCCGCCCTCTTTGAGAATCTAGAGAGCGGTGCCACCGTCCAAGAATTCATGGATTGGTTCCAGTTGGTGGACGAATGGAAGGTTAGAACTGTCCTTCAGCACGTCGCCGATTCCCTGAAAGTGCCCGTTCCGTTCAAAGCATGAAGCATCAGCAGAACCTGATAGGCAGAAGGCTCGCGATAGTAGTTTTGTTGAATACCACGTGGTCTCGTGTTCAGCGGCATGTACACGAGATTCTCGATGCCGTAGAAAAGATTCGCCGTGGAGAGGCCGTAGAAGTTCCGATAAGATAGTCCCCCATAACTCAATCCTATCAGGACCAGAAAATGTCCATACAGTCACGAATGCAGGAAGATGTAAAGCAAGCGATGCGCGCCAGGGACGTGCTGCGCCGCTCCGTGCTGCGCTACTTGCGATCGGAGATTCATAACGCGGAGATCGCCCAGCAGAAAGAGCTGGACGACGAGGGCGTGCTCGCCGTGCTGAGCCGCCAGGCGCAACAGCGCCGCGATAGCATCGAAGCTTACGAGGGCGCCAACCGCCAGGATCTGGTGGAGCGCGAAAAGGGCGAGCTCTCCATCATATTGGAATACCTGCCCCAGCAGCTCACGAGGGCCGAGATTGACTCGCTCGTGGAGCAGGCCATAGCCGACACGGGGGCGAGCGGACCGGCCGACATGGGCAAGGTGATGGGCAAGCTTATGCCGCAGGTGCGCGGGCGAGCCGAGGGCCGCGACGTTAGCGCCGCAGCGTCCGCCGCGCTCGGGCGGCTGACCGGCTAGCGGGCAGGTTGCGCGCGACGTGAACTTTGGCGTGGTCGTGTTCCCCGGCACCTGGAGCGACGCCGACTGCTACTATGCTCTGGATGGCGTGCTCGGCCAGTCAGTCAGGTACGTCTGGCATAGGGAGAGCGACCTGTCGGGGTTGGACTGCGTGATTCTGCCCGGCGGGTTCTCGTACGGCGACTATCTCAGGCCGGGGGCCATCGCCCGTTTCTCGCCGGTCATGGACGCGGTCAAGCGATTCGCGGCGGACGGCGGGGCCGTGCTTGGCATCTGCAACGGCTTTCAGATTCTCTGCGAAGCAGGACTGCTGCCCGGCGCGCTCATGCCGAACGCCAGTCTCCAGTTCCGGTGCGAGTGGGTGAACCTTCGCGTGGAGGGCGCCCGCACGCCGTTTACCCAGGGCATTGCGTCAGGCAGCGTGCTGAGAGTGCCCATATCGCACGGCGAGGGCAACTACTTCGCGGACGACGCGACCCTCTCCGCGCTGGAGTCGGGAGGCCGCGTGGCCTTCCGATACTGCGACCCATCGGGGGCCGTGACCGACGATTCCAACCCGAACGGCTCGCTGAGCAACATCGCCGGCATAGTCAACGAGCGCGGCAACGTGCTTGGCATGATGCCGCACCCGGAGCGATGCTGCGAGGCGCTGCTGGGCGGCGAGGACGGCAGGCTGCTGTTCGAGTCGATCATCGAAGGAGGCGCATAATGGGAGCCATCAGGATAAATGTCGCAATCAGGAACATGGGCGAACCCGACAGGGTGTGGGATGGTATATTCCTGGTGGACACCGGCGCGACGGACTGCTTGGTGCCAAGGCAGCACTTGGAGTCAATCGGCCTCGTTCCTGAGGGACAAAGAAGCTATGGTCTAGCGGACGGCAGCGAAGTGAGAATGGACATCACCGCTGCGCGAATAGAGTTCATGGGGGATTTCGTGGGCGGAACTATCGTGTTTGGCGAAGAGGACTCGGAGCCGTTACTAGGCGTGACCGCCCTTGAATCTATGGGGGTTGAGGTTGACCCTCACAACGAGACGCTGCACAAGCTGCCGTTCACACGGATGCGCGGCTATCGGGCGGGACGCTGATCTCAGAAAAGACCAGTCCCTTCTACGTCAATGAGGATAGGGATAGGTTGAGGGTGAACGCCCTCGTACTCCACGAATTGCCGTGTTCGCCGTGCGGCGAAACCCCCTCATCTCAGTCCTCGCCCACCAGGTGAAACGAGGACAGCCCCCGCCCATCGTGCCGTTCGTCCGTGACCCTTCGGCGGTCGATCCTTGAACCGCCACTACGCCCGCCTCTACACCGCGCCCCTGTAGGAGAACGACTTCTCCTTCGGGTCCGTCACCATCTCCAACAGTGCCGGTTGTCCCGACTCGATTACGCGCTGCGCCCTGAGAATCGACGGCACAATCTCATCCGGGTCCTCCACCCGCTCGGCGTACGCGCCCATCGCCTCGGCCACCTTGGCGTAGTCGCCGCCCGTGTACCGCGTGCCGTACAGCTCGTTGGCCGTCGGGAAGCTGTCGGGGCCGTAGATGCCCATGTCGGAGTTGTTGAGTATGATGGTCAGGATGGGGATCCGCTCCCTCGCGGCCGTCTCGACGTCCATGCCGACCATGCCGAACCCGTAATCGCCGATTATGTTGACGCAGAGCTTGTCGGGAGCCGCCATCTTCGCCCCCATAGCGAGCCCAAGGCTGTAGCCGAGCTGCGTCGACTTGCCCCAGGCGATGAAGCCGCGCGGCGTCGTCGTCTCGAAGAACGGTATCGTCTGGTCGCGCGGGCTGCCCGAGTCGTGCGTGACGATGGACTTCGAGCGGTCCAGCGTGTTCATCAGGTCCCAGATCACGCGGTAGGGGTTGAGCGGGCGTTCGCCGGAAGTGAGCTTCGGCATCCATTCGGCGAGCCAGTCGCGCTTCACCGCGGCAATCTCCTCCGCGGGGTCGTGGCCGTCGCGATCGCTGCGGGAGCTTGAGCCGAGCTGCGCGCGGGCCTCGTCGATCAGCTGGCGCAGCACCAGCCTGGCGTCGCCGATAACGGCGTGGTCCGGCGAGTAGTCCTTGTTCAGGTCGTTCTCATCGTTAGTGACGTGTATGAGCGTCTTCGCGTCGAACGTGTCCGCGCCGAAGTGAATGCGGGTGAAACTGCACCCCACGCCGAGCACCAGGTCGCAGCGCTCCAGGAAGTGCACCACCGGCCCCGTGGTGGTTCCCGAGCGGGTGCCAAGCGCCAGCTCGTGGTTCTCAGGGAATGCGCTCTTTCCGGCCATGGTGGTCATCACAGGCGCTCGGACCAACTCCGCCAGCTCCAGCAACTCGTCGCACGCCTCAGAGTAGAGTACTCCCTGGCCCGCCTGTATCACGGGGCGGGAAGCGCCCAGCAGCATACGGACGGCTGTCTGCACGTCCTGGGGGTCGCCAGCGGGCATCCGCCGCGCCACGGGGGTGTAGTCGTCGCCCACGCCGTTGGGGACCGGGCCCCGCAGCACGTCGGCCGGCAGGTCGAGCAGCACGGGGCTGGGCCGGCCCAGCCTGAGCTGGCTGAAGGCGCGGCGCATCACCTCCGGGATGTTCTGCACGCCCGCGATCTGTCCGGCCCACTTGGTGACATGCTCGTAGCTGCGGCTGGGGCTGAACGTGGGATGAACGCCGTGTCTGTCGCGCTGCGCCGATGCCGGCAGCAGCAGAATGGGGACCGAGTCCGCGTAGGCCTGCGCCACGCCCGCGAATGCGTTCTCCGCCCCCGGCCCGGCCTGCATCGAGAAGACGCCGGTGCCGCGCCCGTTGGTGACGCGGCTGTAGCCGTCAGCCAGGTTCACGCCGACCCTCTCCTGCCGGAAGATGAGCGGGCGTATGCCGACCTTGGCCGCCGCCTCTTCCAGCCTATTCATGGGGATGACCCCCATAAAGTCGACGCCCTCTGCCTTGAGTATGCGAGCTATCAGGTCTGCGCCAATCATGTGAGCTTTTCCTTCCGTGATGGTGTTCCGGGTTGCCGGTTGCCTGGGCGGTTTCCCTTCAGCCGTCGCGCATTGCGAACGCTGCTTCGGGATCCTCGGCCCTGAGTGAGAAGTAGTCGATCTTGGGCTTGAAGAGCTCCAGCACGCGGCGAAGCTCGACTATCGGCGTCGGGTGTTCGTCGACTCGCAGGTCGACGCGCGAGAAGCTTTCGCTGCCGTAGACCAGCAGCGCGGCGGAGTGGTACGGAGTCATGTCTCGCCGTTCGCCGCCCGCCTCTTGCCCGGCCTCCAACGCCGCCAGCAGCCGCTCTTCCAGGCTTTCGGGCTCCCGCTCTACGAATGTCTTCGACATCGCCGCCACCACGCGCTCGCCCGCGAGGCCATTGCCCATGGCCACGTGGTCGGGCAGGGCGACGTGGCCTGCCCACGGGCCGTTGCGCGCGCCCGTCCTTGCGAACGACTCTCCGCCAATCGATACCGCGCCTATCTGCCTGCGCTCGACGTGGGCGTCCTCCGACTCGACGACGCCGACGGCCTCCGTGGGCGTCCGCCCCTCTGCCATCAGCGCCAGCAGCCGCGGCCCAATGCGCGGGTCGGTGGCCGCCTGCGTGGACACGGCGCCGACGCCGGGCGCGACGTAGGGACACCGCGACCCGACGCACAGATCGCTGGTTGTTATCGCCACACCCAGCATACCCGTGCGGGCGCAGCGGCCAATGATAGAGAAGGTGTTGAAGTCGATTCCGAGCGAGTAGCGCATTCGTGTTCCGCTCCGGTGTCGTCGGCCCGGCTCCAGCCGGCTGCCGCAGGCCGATTCTAGCCCAAATTCGGCGCGCGCGTCCATACGCCCACCTTGAAGGCGGGGCCGCGGTCGCTGATACAATCGCGGCCTACCGGTTTGATGTGGAACAGGGAGGAAACATGATTTCGATATTCGTCACCATACAGGTCAAGGGGGAGTTCAGGGAGCAGTTCATGGAGGCAAGCCTGGGAGACGCCCAAGGCTCGGTGCGCGACGAGCCGGGATGCTTCCGCTTCGACATTTTGCAGAGTAACGAGGACCCCAACCGTTTTCACCTGTACGAGGTGTACCAGGACGACGCGGCGCTGGAGGCCCACCGGAACGCTCCCCACTTCAAGAAGTGGATCGAGACGGTGGAGGACTGGTTCGAAGGTGACAGGACCCGCGTCGAGATGACGACGATCTTCCCGTCCGACGAGGGCTGGCGCAGCCAGAAGCCGCACCTGTTGCACTGGTGACGGCACCCAATTCCCGAACACGTTGCGAGGTAGGCCCCTCATGGCAGGCAAGACGAACGTAACGAAACTGGCGCTGCTGGTCGGCACCCGCAAGGGCGCGGTGACGATAAGCGGTGACGATAAGCGGTGACGCGGAGCGAGACCGGTGGGACGTTGACGACCTGAAATGCGAGGGCGAGGACGTGTTCCACCTGGTCTACGATGGCCGGACGGGCGACACCCTGGCCGCCATCAACAGCCTCGTCTGGGGGCCGGAGGTCCGCACCAGCCCCAACCTGGGCGCGACGTGGGGCAGCGCGGAACGGCAGCCTCGCTTCGTCGGGCGCGACGGCCGCACCGTGGGCAAGATCTGGCACATACGTCCAGGCCGCGACCAGACGCCGGGCGTGCTGTTCGCCGGCGTGGACCCTGCGGCGCTGTTTCGCAGCGACGACTACGGCTCGACGTGGCAGGAGGTGGCGGGGCTGACCGACCACCCGACGCGGGATGAGTGGTGGGGCGGACTCGGCGGGCTGTGCCTGCACAGCATCGTGCTTGATCCCGACGACGACGCGCGCATGTGGGTCGGCATCTCCGCGGTGGGCGTGCTGGGGACGGAGGACGCCGGAGAAAGCTGGCAACTTATGAATAAGGGGCTGCGGGCGGACTACCTGCCCGAGCGCTTTCCGGAGCTCGGCCAGTGCCCCCACAAGCTGCTCGGGGACCCGTCGCGACCGGGCACGCTGGTGCAGCAGAGCCACTGCGGCGTGTTTCGATCGGACTGCGGCGGCGAAAGCTGGGAGGACGTGTCCGTCGGGCTGCCGTCGCGGTTCGGATTCGTGCTCGGCCTGCACTCGCGCGAGCCGGACACCTTCTACGTCGTGCCGGAGGACAAGGTGATGGCCGACGGGGAGATAGGCGGAAACGTGCGATACGTCACCGACGCCAGGTTCCGTGTCTACCGCACCCGCGACGGCGGCAGGAACTGGGAGGCGCTGACGAAGGGCTTGCCACAGGAACGCGCCTACCTGCACGTCATGCGAGAGGGCATGGCCACCGACTCACTGGACCCGTGCGGCATATACGTTGGCACCACGGCCGGGCAGATATTCTACAGCCGCGACGATGGTGACAGCTGGCGGCTGCTGATCGAAAACCTGCCGCCCATAAACTCCATCGAGGTGGCGCAGGTCGAGTAGCTCGGCGCGCTGAGAAGGAGCGAGTAGGGAGGATTCGCCCCAACGCCGTCACCCCCATCCCCGTATCGAGTACGGGGCAGGCACTAACCTTCCACCGTCGAAGGGGAAGGGACATTGGTAAGTTCCCGCCGTCACCGCCGCCCGAACTCGCGCTCTAGCTGGCTGGCGCGGAGGTGGATGGTGGTGGGGCGGCCGTGCGGGCAGGTGTTGGGCTGCTCGCACCGCTCGAGCTGGCGGCTCAGCTCGCTCATCTCCTCGTGGGTCAGCGTCTTGCCTGCCCTGATAGCGACGTGGCACGCCAGCGAGTAGGCCGCCCGCTCCTCCCACGTCTCGAAGCCGCCGCCCTCGGACATCGTGTCCAGCACCTCCCGGAACACTTTGCCCGGGTCGGTCGAGTCCACCAGCGCCGGGACGGCGCGGACCAGGAACGCCGCCTCGCCGAACCGCTCCACCACGAAGCCCAGGCCGGCGATCAGCTCCGAGTGGGACTCCGCCAACTCCGCCTGGTCCTCTGTCAGGTGCACTGTCGCCGGCTCAAGCAGGCTCTGGGTCTGCGGGGAGCGCGACGCCGCCTCCGCGCGCACCCGCTCGAAGACGACCCGCTCGTGCGCGGCGTGCTGGTCGATCAGGTACATGCCGTCGGGGCCTTCCGCGACGATGTAGGTGCTCTGCATCTGTCCCAGCACCCTCAGCACGGGCAGGGCGGCCTTCGGCGTGGCCGACTCCGCGTGCTCCGGCTCCATCCCGCCGGTGTCTGAGGTACGGCGCTCAGACGCGAACGGCACGCTGGGCCAGAATGCCGCGCCCCGGGGCTGCGGCGCGGCGGCGTGCTCGGCGTGCGGGCCGTGTACCGAGCGCACCGCGGGCACGGGGGCCAGCGCGGTGAGGGTCTCGCGGACCGCCTGTTGCAGCGCGCCGAACACCCGGTTGTCGTGCCGGAAGCGCACCTCGCTCTTGGCGGGGTGCACGTTTACGTCGATGTCCTCGTGGGGAATGGCGATGCTAACCACGGCGAGCGGGAAGCGCCGTTCCATGAGAAAGCCGTGGTAGGCCTGTTCGAGCGCGAACGACAGCATGCGGTTCTGCGCCCAGCGCCCGTTGACGAAGAAGCTGATGTGGTTGCGGTTGGCGCGGGTCAGCTCGGGCGAGCTTATCATGCCGGACGCGAAGGGCGCGTCGTCGTCCTCGCCGTGCGCCCGCGAAATTTGAAGCATCTGCCGCGCCACGTCGAGGCCGTACACGGCGGCGAACGCCTCGCGCGCGTCGCCGCTTCCGGGGGTGGCGAACGACGACGACGTTCCGGTGTCCAGGGTGAATCGCACGTGGGGGTAGGCGAGGGCGTAGCGGCCCACCACGGTGTGGATGCGGGAGTTTTCGGTGGCCGTCGAGCGCAGGAACTTGCGACGTGCCGGAAAGTCCTCGAACAGCCGGCCCACGACGATGGCCGTGCCGCGCGCGGCCCCCAGGCGCTCTCTTGCCGTTACACGACCGCCCGCGAGCTCCAGGTGCGTGCCGGCGTCCTCATCCTCGGCGCGGGTGACGATGCTGACGCGCGAGACTGCGGCGATGCTGGGCAGAGCTTCGCCCCGGAAGCCGAGCGAGGCGATGGACTCCAACTCGCCCGCGGTTTCGAGCTTGCTGGTGGCGAAGCGTTGGAAGGCGAGGTCGACCTGGTCGGAAGGGATGCCGGCGCCGTCGTCTGCAACACGGATGCGCTCCACGCCGCCGCCGCGCACCTGCACGGACACCTCGGACGCGCCGGCGTCCAGCGAGTTTTCGATGAGCTCTTTGACGACGGACGCCGGGCGCTCGATCACCTCACCGGCGGCGATGCGGGAGGCCACGTCGGGCGCGAGCACGCGTATCGTCATGGCTCGCGCTCCGGGGCTCAGCCCGTCCCGTTGACGCCCGGGCGGAAGCCCACCTCGTCGGAGTAGCCGTACTCCACGTACTCCCGGACGATCTGGTAGATGCGGTCCATCTCGTTGTCCTTGAACTGCCGGAAGTAGTAGGGCCGCGCGACCACTCCGCCGAACTCGGTTACGATTTCGGGGTAGTCGTCGATGACGAAATCGGGGCGAACCGGCACGCCGAACGTCTCGAGGCCCGCCTCAAAGTCCTCCAGCGGTTTCTGGTACACGCCCGACACCAGGTCCTCCAGATCGTGACGCTCCACGTCCGCCGTCCTGAGGCCTACGCCGGACCAGATGAAGATGGTGTGACCGTCGCTGACAAGCTGTTCGAAGACAGCGCGGGCGCCCGGTCGAAGGCTGCCGTCCATAGACTGCAGTGTGTAGTCCACGTCAAAGAAGATATTCAGCGCAAACCTCCGCCTCGGGGCCGTTCACGTGGATGGAAAGAACGGCCCCAATACTACCAGCAAACGCCCGGCGTGGCTAGAACGGCGGGGCCGGGTAGCAGTTTCGAGAGGATTGACGGGGACACCCCTGGAGCACGAAATCGCGGCTTTGCCCGGTGCCAATCGGCGAGTTGGGTGAGGTTTTTTCGCGAATTCTGTGTCATTTCATAGCTGGGAGTCTTGCTGGTTCGCCCTGTCCAGAAGGGCTGGCGAGCACGGATCCGGCCTTGGATGACACAGTCTTGGGCGGAAATGATACAGGTTGGCTGGTGATGCCAAGCACCGCGTCTTCACCCCCATCCTAACCTTCCCCCATCAAGGGGGAAGGGACTCTTGGGTCGCGGGGTCGGTCCATCACCCCGGTTAGAATAGCACGGATGTGCGTAGCGTTCAAGAGCGTGGAATGGCGACGCGCGGAAGGTCTGCAGCGCCGGCATGATTGGCCACTATCGCCGGCTCTGAACAGTTAACACCTGGCCCCAACGCTCGTCGGTGTACCATAACGGGAGGTAAGACTATCGGAGCCTCTGACGAGTGGGAGCAACTACGATGTCAATTGTGAAGACTGACAACGCGGAGATCTATTATGAGTCCCACGGCGAGGGGCCGGCGATAGTCCTGGCGCACTGCGCGGCTGGAAACACCCTGGTCTGGTGGCAACAGGTGGCCCACTTCGCTCCCACTCACAAGGTGATCGCCTTCGATCACCGAGGCTGGGGAAGGTCTCGTTGCGAACCCGGCTACAGGAACGCGACCTACTTTGCGGAAGACATGCGGGCTGTCTTGGACGAGGCCGGCGTCGAACGGGCGGCTGTGGTATGCCAGTCGATGGGCGGCTGGACCGGAATGCAATTCGCCCTGGCAAATCCCGAGCGAGTGTCATGCCTTGTCCTGTCCTGCTCACCCGCCGGGGTACAGACTCCGGCCGCGATAAGGGCTATGCAGACTCCGCCGCCCGGCCAGGCCGGCAACGCGCAAGCGCAGATCCCGTGGAACGAACCTCACATGGGGCTGGCCGCCGACGCCTTTGACCGGATCCCTGACAGGGCGTTCCTCTTTCGCCAAATCTCCTCTCTGAATCCGCCTTTCAGCGACGTGGGCCTTGGTCAACTTAGAGTCCCTCAAGAGGACATGGAGGGATTTGCGACTCCCACGCTGGTGATTGCGGGCAAGCGAGATCGCATATTCGGCCTTGATGTTATGACCGAAGTTTCGCAGGCTATACCGAAAGCCCGGTTTCGCATCATCCCCGATGCCGGGCATTCGCCTCACTTCGAGACACCTGGGGAGTTCAACAGTGTCGTCGGCGACTTCGTCGCGAGATACGGCTGAGATGGGTTGAGCCCATCCGTCGTGTATCCTTTTGGCGCTCTCATCGGCCTAGCCTAGTCGGGAAGGAGTGCCAGCATAGAAAGGAATAGGACTGCGTAACCAGTTAGACTGGGCAAGGACTATCAGCGTTCCCGCCGTTGGGTCTCCATCTGGGCGCGAAGCCGCTCTATCTCGGCGGCCTGCTCACGCAACGCCTCGCGCTGCTCGCTTATAACTCTGCTCTTGTCCCTGGAGCGGAGCAGCCACGTGCCGTCGGAGGGGTCGAACAGCCGTAGTTCGTTGTCGTCTCGGACGCAGAGGTCAAGGCCGAGTGTCGGGCTGTGCCCTCGGAGGGCGCCGGATTCGTCCGTGTACACATCCAGGGTGTGGTACGTCCCGTCGACCAGTTCCTCGCCTATCAGGCCGGGGGAGAACAGGTCGCCCATGGCGTCGAATCGCCAGTACTCGGCGACCCCGACCCCCGCGTAGATGTCCCGCTTCTCTCCGGCGTCTCTCCGCCAGGTGGACGGCGAGCCGATCTCCAGCACGAAGGTCGGGGGCAGACTCTCCTCCCAGACGAGCCAGGACATGCGCGGGTGGTTGCCGTTCGCTCCGAACACCACGTAAACGTCGGGAGCCACGCGGCTTCTCACGTCTCCTTCTCGATAGTAGATGAGCATATCTCCTGCGACGTACACGTCGCTCCTGTCACCGAGGCGAGTCCTCAGAGCGTCAACCGTGTCGGTCAGGGCGATGTACTGGAGATCGTTCTCAGCCATGCGCTCTCCATCCGAGGAAGGGTATTCTATCTCCTGGCGACGTATCTCTTCGGGAGTCCGGAAGAGTGCCGGGTTGATAGCCATGTCTGACGCTCCTGTCCCAGGCCCTGGCAGGCTGCGGAAAACTATCCTG
The DNA here is from genome assembly GCA_965262385.1 of Dehalococcoidia bacterium. GTDB lineage: Bacteria > Chloroflexota > Dehalococcoidia > Lucifugimonadales > CATOSD01 > CATOSD01. Next base: position 3,072,686 of record CBDHFB010000016.1, read on the forward strand.
TGGGACGCGATGTTACCACAGAGCGATGGAGGCGTCCTGCTCATGCGTGAGCATCACGCCCACCCCATGCAACCACAAGGGTTGCCTGGGCAATCGCGTACCAAATTGGAACTGCCCGTGCATCGGCAGAATTGACGGCGCCCGTGACAGTCTGATTAAGAATATGGGGCCGGAAGCGCCAGAAATAGCGTTCAAACGCGCTGATTCAGCGGCATCGCAGGCGACTTCACCGCGAGGCATGGGTGAGATGGTTCTAGGTCAAGAGTTGAGGGTATCGAGGTGGCGCAAGGACTGCTTGTAGCAGTGCGGAGAGGTCTAGGAATGCCATTCCTACACTGGCTTGTGCAGCCCATTTAGCGGGCAAGGGCGATGCCATAACCTCTGCCGCTTTGCACGCTAGCGCTTTGTTGGAGTACCGCGGTTTCACCCTCACCCTCAGGGAGAGGGGACTGTTGGATTACCAAAGTTCATGGCAATGACGGCGGCTATGGCCATTGTCGACGAGTCGCTCATGAGAAGTTGTCGTATCCGTCGTATCCAGTGTAAGGCTGCTGCAAATTTGACTGGGGGATGCACTACGCGTCAAGGAAGATGTTCAGCGCCAATCTATTCCGCGGGGCCTGGTGGGATAGGGCGCCTTGCTGGAGTCGGCAAACGCACGGCGAGGCTTGAATGGGGGTAGGGGACTGAGGCCTTCTACTGCACACCGAGTGTAGGGGCGATTCGCAAAAGGCCCGTGGGGTTTGACTGGTGGCTAGCTCTCCTCGGCGGCACACCAGCGATTACGTTACATAGAGTCCTCATAAGACAAGTTCATGCCCTTGGGTAGGCGAACGACAACTTGTAATGGCTATAATGGGATAAGAACAACGACAGGAAGAGTGGCTTCTATAGGTTGTGGATAAGGTCCGCCGTGATTGATGAAGGTTTAACTTCAAGCATCAATTGCGACAGTAGAGGGCAGAAATGAACATATGGGGCGAAAGATACGCGGAAGTAAGTCTATTCGTTGGACACTGTAGAGACCTCAACGTCAAAACTGACGAAAGAGAGTTAGAGCGTTACGAGATGATTGGGGCTATGCCTCCGCTTGCAAGGGTAGTGTATCCCATTGATCTTGTCACCCAGAGAGACCAAAGCCTCAGGGGGGTGGACTTGGATGTAGACGAAAGCGCCCGGTGGCCTGATCTAGGAAGATTGACAGAAAGAATTGGACTGTTTCCCTATGGTTACGACGAGTTGACAGATGAGGAGTTGGTTCACCACTTTGACCGAGAAATGGAAGCTGGTGAGAATCCCTATTTGCTACGTCCAAATCAGGGCAACTTTCGCCCTTGGGCCAGCTACAGCGTAAAGGTGGCTGATGTGCATGGGAACGCGGTTAATCGCCCCACTGCCAACCATTACTATAGCTATTGGCAGGTTCATCAACTCGCACGTATTCAGCAGTACCCAGACCTTTTCCACAACGCTTGGTTGATTGATCGTATACCAGTGGAAGATCCAATGAGGCACATGTATCCTCGGGCGCCAAGAGCAGACCTGCTTGCCGATTTCTTTGGGATGCGGCAAGGATTTGATGCACTGTCGTATTGGGTAATTCTGTACGAGCGAGAACGCGGCCGTACTTTTGCCACAGTACCTGAGAGAAGTGGCGTCAGAAGCCTTGACGACACCGAGGTCGCGGCTTACCGGAAGAGGCTCGTGGAGTTGGCCATTAAGGTTGCGACTCGCTTCAATCTTGCTCGTCAGGAGTTGTATGGGTTTCTCCGCGAAGTCATCAATCTTCTGGAACGCTACGAGCGCGAGGAGCGCTACAAGCTCGCTGAAGAGTTGAAGAAGGACATACGTGCTTGGGAGGACCTACTAAGGTTGAACACTGGAGAGAAGCGAGAGGAGGTGGGGGAAGAGCTTGGAAAGGTGAATATCCACGACAGGAAGACCTACCGACACTTGAATGCTTCGACGAAAGAACGTGACTATGCCCTTAACGTTCTTCTTCATACTTCAAAGTTTTGTGTCAAGGATTTGTGCGAACTGGGGGAGCCCAGTTGGGAGTTCACGGAGGCTGACGCCGATGCTCTCCTCAGCTACTGCGAGCAAAGGGAGTTAGGTCTCTTTGCGACCGCGCTGAGTGGAATGGTTGCTATTGGTGAGCAGGAACACCAGTGGAAGTTCACCCGGGTGCAAATGTACACTAACTTGAAGAATGTCCTGACGTCGTTTGAGTACCTGTTGAAGGAACTCGCGGGCGGGAGTGGATACATCAAGGGTGACGAGACATTGACTTGGGCAATTAGCAAGGTCATGGCGCAGGAGAAGTGGTTTCCGCAATTCCAGGAGCACACGAGTAAAGCCTCGACCAGCCTGATCAGAGGGAAGAGTAGCCAAAAGTTCTTGGACAATCTCGACACTCTGTTGGCTGACAGTCAATTGAGTCAAACATCAGATGGGTACTGGGCTCAAAAATTCCTTGTAACGTGTCTCGCTAGGAACATGACCGTACATTCGTACCCCAGCCAAGACCGCTACTACGGCGAACTGTTTGGCCTGATGTTAAATTCAACTATTGCTGCCACATTCTACACGTGGAGGCTCGCCAAGGTGAAGGGCTGGATCAAGCAGCATTACTGACACTCTCGACAGGCATGGGCCGGCGACTATCTCCGTTGATGAGTCGATTTGCGAGCAAGATTGTGTCCATTGGCCCACCTTCGGTGAATCGGCAGTGTTCGCCAAGGTTGCTTCGCCCATTCACGTCCCATTTCGAGCGAATTGCCCCCGAATCAACTTAGTAGCTGCCCGTCTGTCCGGTCCTGGCGGGAATGACGATCTGGGCTTCTTGCCACCGCGTGGCCGCACTTGTGCTATGCTAGCGCCATTCTCAGATAGGGGGCCTTGCCATGACCAGAGAGCGGGATATCGCCTTCACTCCGGCGTATGAACTGAACCGGATGGTACGCGCCAAAGAGGTCTCGCCGGTGGAGCTGACCGAGATCAGTTTGCGCCGCATCGAGCAGTTCAACCCGACGCTGAACGCCTTTCTCACGGTGACCGCCGACGAGGCCCTCGCCGCCGCGCGTGAGGCGGAGGCCGCCGTCGCCCGCGGCGACGACGTCGGGCTGCTGCACGGCATTCCGACGTCCATCAAGGACCTCGAACCCACCGAGGGAGTCCGCACAACTCGCGGCTCGCTCTTCTACAAGGACCACGTGCCGGACTACGACCAGCTTGGCGTGCGCCGCATGAAAGAGGCGGGCATGATCATCCTGGGCAAGACGAACACGCCGGAGTTCGGCATGTCCGGCACAACCGAGAACAAGCTAGGCGACGACTGCCGCAACCCCTGGAACGCCGAGCGCGTGAGCGGTGGCTCCAGCGGCGGCGCCGGCAGCTCCATCGCGTCGGGCATGAACGCTGTCGCGCAGGGCAGCGACGGCGGCGGCTCGATACGCATCCCCAGCGCGTTCTGCGGAATCTACGGAATCAAGGCTACGCAGGGCAGGGTGCCGAGGCTGAACGTGGGACTCGGCAGTTGGCATCCCGTCAACTTCTCGTGCATGGGACCGATGTCCCGCACCGTTCGGGACTCGGCGCTGCTGCTGCAGGTGCTGTCCGGGCCGCACTCCGAGGCAGAGCACGGCACGATACAGGACGAGCCGGCCGACTACGCGGCGGCTCTCGACCGCGGCGTGAGAGGGCTGCGCATCGGCTGGAGCGCCGACTTCGGCGGCTCCGCCCCGGTGGACCCCGAGGCGAGGGCGTCCGCTGAGCGCGCGGCGCAGGTGTTCCAGGAGCTTGGCGCGGACGTCGAGGACGCGCCCTTCGATATTGATCTAGAGGCGATGAGCGCCTGGGCCGACAACCTGGGCGCAATGAGCTACGTGCAGTACGGCGAGCTGTACGAGCGCGACCCGGACATGCTCATGCCCAACGTGCGCGAGTCCATCGCCCGGAGCAAGACGATCTCGGCCCAGGACTACGGCCATGCGCTGTGCGAGCTTGAGAAGATGCGCGCCTACGTGGCCGACTACTTCTCGCGCTACGACCTGCTGCTCACGCCTACCCTGGCCGTCCCGGCATTCAAGTGCGGCGAGGCGCCCAAGGTCATCGGCGGGCGCGAGGCGAGCGGCTTCGGCTATTCGCCCTTCACGGCGCTGTTCAACCGCACCGGCAACCCGGCGGCGAGCGCGCCCTGCGGCTACTCCTCCGACGGACTGCCGCTCGGCCTGCACATCATCGGGCGCAGGAAGGACGAGGAGACGGTTCTGGCGGCGTCCGCGGCCTTCGAGGCGGCTCGCCCCTGGGCCGACAGGCTCCCGGAGGTTAGCTAGTGTTCGACCTGGTGTTCAGGAACGGCTCGGTCATAGATGGCACGGGCAGTCCCGCCTACACGGCAGACGTAGCGGTCAAGGACGGCGAGATAGCCGCCATTGGCCGCATAGAAGGCGAATCCGCCAACACCATCGACGCGGCGGGACTGGCCATAACGCCCGGATTCATCGACCTGCACACCCACAGCGACCTCTCGTTTCTGCTGGACTCCACCGCTCAGAGCAAGGTTCGCCAGGGCGTAACGCTGGAGCTTACCGGCAACTGCGGCATGAGCTTCTGCGCCCCGCTTATAGGCGAGGCTGAGGAGCAGTTCCGCGGTCGCATGTCCGCCTACACGGACTCGTTCGAGCCGACGTGGACGGACTTCGGTGGCTACATGGACGCCGTCGAGCGCGCCGGATCTACGCTCAATCTCGCCTTCCAGGTGGGGCACGGCACCATACGCACCTGCATCGTGGGCCAGGAAGACCGCGCGCCAACGGGGGACGAGCTGGACAGGATGCGCGCGCTGGTGGGCGAGTGCCTGGACGCTGGCGCTATGGGTCTTTCGACGGGGCTGTTCTACGCGCCCGGCAACTACGCCAACCTGGAGGAGGTCATCGCGCTGGCGCAGGAGGCCGCCGACAGGGGCCGCGTCTACTCCACGCACATGCGGGACGAGGGCGCGGGCACCGTCGGCCTGTTCGTCGCCATCAACGAGGCGGTCGAGGTGGGCCGGCGCACCGGCGTGCGCGTGCAGATTTCCCACGTCAAGTGCATAGGCGGCCTGATGTGGGGCCGAGCGGCAGACGCGCTGTCGATCTTCGAGCTGGCCAGGCAAGAGGGCATCGACGTCGCGGGCGACCAGTACCCCTACACGGCCTCCAGCACGTCGCTGACTGGCGCCATGTTCCCGCGCTGGGCGCTGTCCGGCGGGCGCGACGCCACGCTGCGGCGCATGGCCGACCAGGCGCAGCGACACCGCATTCTCGCCGACATAGCCACCCGCTTCGACGTGGGCCGCGGCCCTGACGCGACGGTCATCGCGAGGTACGTGCCCGAAGAGCGCTACGAGGGCATGACGGTGGGCGACATCGCCGCCGACATGGAGGTGTCTCCCGAAGAGGCGGTGCTCGGCCTGTACTACGAGAGCGAGGCGTCCGTCATCAGCCACGGGATGCAAGAGGACGACGTTGAGACGATAGCCAGGCACCCGCTCATCTCGGTCGCGTCCGACGGCACTTCGCTGTCCACGGAGGGCGTGTTGTCCCAGGGCCTGCCGCATCCGCGCAGCTACGGCACCAATCCCCGCTTCCTGTCACACTACCAGCGTGAGCGCGGGCTCGTGTCGCTGCCCGAGGCGATTCGCAAGATGACCACGCTGCCCGCGCAGCGGCTGGGGCTGACGCGCCGAGGCCGCATCGCGCCCGGATTCGCCGCCGACATGGTGGCGCTCGACCCGGACACGGTGGCCGACACGGCCACCTTCGACGCGCCGCACAGCTACCCGACCGGCGTGCCCCACGTCGCGGTCAACGGCGTGCTGGTCGTCGAAAACGGAGAGTTCACTGGACGGACGCCGGGCCGCGTGATACGCGACTTTTCGGACTAACCTGAGGTGATGCCAGATGTGGCGCCTCTTGAAACGGGAGTGAAGAATTGGCAGAACGCAAGAACGTGAGAAACGCCGTCTTGAGCGCCGAGGAGGCGCAGCAGCTTCATAGCGAGGCGCTGGTCATCGACAGCCAGCAGCCGCCCGTGACCAACGGCTTCCTGTTCACCGAGAATATGAGAGAGGCGCTGAACGAGTACCACGCCATGGGCATGACGCGCAACGAGGCGACGCCGCTGCTCCATGCGATGGCCACTCACGAGATCAAGACCAACGCGGCGGCCCGTGAGGAGTACCTGGGCCTGTGGGCGGCCTCCGGCGTGAATGTCGCCGGCGGCACCTACGCCGGGCCGGGGCCGTTCGACACGGCGTTCGAGAAGTCCGTTACTGGTATAGCGCAGGCGCGGGCCATGATCGACGCGATGGACGACCGTATGCTGATGGTCCGCAAGGCGGAAGACATCGAGCGCGCCCACCGCGAGGGCAAGTACGGCGTGGTAATCGACTTCCAGGAGACGACGCCCTTCAGCGACAAGCTGGAGCGCATAGACCTGTTCCACAACATGGGCCTGCGCATGTGCCAGCTCACCTACAACCTGGGCACGCTTGTTGGCGACGGCTGCACCGAGCTCCACAAGAGCGGCCTCACGTACTTCGGCCAGGCGGTGGTGCAGCGTCTCAACGAGCTGGACATCATCGTGGACGTGAGCCACTGCAGCGAGCAGGTGGGCTGGGACGCAATGGAAATATCCACGGCGCCGGTCATCGTCTCCCACTCGTGCAGCGCCGCCGTGGCCTACCACGACAGGGGCAAGAGCGACGAGCTGGCGAGGGCGATCGCCAATCAGGGCGGATTCTTCGGCGTGGTCATCATCCCCGGCTTCATCCAGACGAGCACGGAGGCGACGCTCGACGACTTCGTGGACCACGTGATTCACCTGGTGGACGTGATGGGCATAGACCACGTGGGCGTCGGCACCGACAAGGCCGGCCCCGGCCCGGGCACGGACTCGCTAATCGAGTGGCCGAACGGCATGCCTACGGAGCGTCCGGGCGTCTTCAACTACAGCGGCTTCAGGCAGGTGGAGCACAGGCTCACCGACGACTACCACATCGTGGGCTACGACGACTTCAGCGACTGGCCCAATCTGACCGTCAAGCTCGCCGAGCGCGGTTTCGACGAGGATGAGCTGCGCAAGCTGCTTGGGCAGAACTACCTGCGCGTGTTCCGCGAGGTGGTCGGCTAGGTTCGCGGTGCGTCACCCCCATCCCTTCGGCAGGCTCAGGGCAGGCTCTAACCTTCGCCCATCAAGGGGGAAGGGGCAATGTCGAAGAGGCGCCCGGAACCCTTCCCCTCGATGGGAGAAGGGACTCTTGGTGGGCAGTCACGAGGGTTAACGCCACTGACCCAAATCGACCGGACCATCCATGTTTGGGAGAAGGACATTGGCAGAGCGCAAGAACGTGAGAAATCCCGTCCTGAGCGCCGAGGAGGCCCGACAGCTTCACGGCCAGACGCTGGTTGTAGACAGCCAGCAGCCGCCCGTGACCAACGGCTTTCTGTTTACGGACAACATGAGGGAGGCGCTGAACGAGTACCACGCCATGGGCATGACGCGCAACGAGGCGACGCCGCTGCTCCAGGCGATGGCCACTCACGAGATAAAGACCAACGCGGCGGCCCGCGAGGAGTACCTGGGTCTGTGGGCGGCCTCCGGCGTGAATGTCGCCGGCGGCACCTACGCCGGGCCGGGGCCGTTCGACACGGCGTTCGAGAAGTCCGTAACGGGCATAGCACAGGCGCGGGCCATGATCGACGCGATGGACGACCGCATGTTGATGGTCCGCAAGGCGGAGGACATCGAGCGTGCCCACCGCGAGGGCAAGTACGGCGTGGTAATCGACTTCCAGGATACGACCCCATTCAGCGACAGGCTGGAGCGCATAGACCTGTTCCATAACTTGGGCCTGCGCATGTGCCAGCTCACCTACAACCTGGGTACGCTCGTCGGCGACGGCTGCACCGAGATCCACAAGAGCGGCCTTACGTATTTCGGGCAGGCTGTGGTGCAGCGTCTCAACGAGCTGGACATCATCGTGGACGTGAGCCACTGCAGCGAGCAGGTGGGCTGGGACGCGATGGAAATATCCACGGCGCCGGTCATCGTCTCGCACTCTTCCAGCGCCGCCGTGGCCTACCACGACAGGGGCAAGAGCGACGAGCTGGCCAGGGCGATCGCCAACCAGGGCGGATTCTTCGGGGTGGTGATCATCCCCGGTTTCATCCAGACCAGCAAGGAAGCGACGCTCGACGACTTCGTGGACCACGTCGTTCACCTGGTGGACGTGATGGGTATCGACCACGTGGGGGTGGGCACCGACAAGGGCGGCCCCGGCGCCCGGACTTCCTCGCTCATCGAGTGGCCCAGCGATATGCCCGGGGAGCGGCCCGGCGCTTTCAACTTCAGCGGATTCAGGCTGGAGGAGCACAGGCTCACCTCCGACTACAACATCGTGGGCTACGACGACTTCAGCGACTGGCCCAATCTGACCGTCAAGCTCGCCGAGCGCGGCTTCAACGAGGATGAGCTGCGCAAGCTGCTTGGGCAGAACTACCTTCGCGTGTTCCGCGAGGTGGTCGGCTAGGCGAGTGGCAGGCGAACCGACCCGAGGCTCGACAGGAGTCGAGGGCCCCGACTTGCAGAGAGAAAGGACAAAGCAATATGGCAACGCAAGACTCCATTAGCCAGCGGGCGCGCGACCTCCACTTTTCGTCGCTCGTGGTGGACACTCACGCCGACACGATCAGCCGCATGACCGACGACGGCGAGGACCTGGCGACGGCGACCGGCAAGGGCCATCTGGACCTGCCGCGCATAAAGGAAGGCAACCTGGGCGTGCAGTGGTGGTCCTGCTACGTTGCCGCCAAGGAGATTCCCGAAAAGAACACGCTGGACCGCTGCCTGCAGCTTCTGGACGGACTCAATCGATTCTGCGCGGCCAACCCCGACGACGTGGAAATCGCGCTCACCGCCGCCGATTGCCGCCGCATCGTGGCGGAGGGCAAGCACGCCGCCGTGCCCTGCATCGAGGGGGGCCACGCGATCAACGACAGCCTCGCGGTGCTCAGGCTCTACTGGGAGCTCGGCATGCGCTACATCACGCTGACCCACTTCAACACGAACAACTGGGCCGACGCCTCCACCGACGCGGTGCGCAACAACGGCCTGAGCCTGTTCGGGCGGGACGTGATTCGCGAGATGAACCGCCTGGGCATGGTGGTGGATATATCCCACGTGTCCGACAAGACCTTCTGGGACTCGATCGAGGTGACCGACAAGCCCATCATGGCATCCCACTCCTCGGCGTGGTCCATCTGCCAGCATCCGCGCAACATGAAGGACGACATGCTGCGGGCCGTGGCTACGAACGGCGGCGTGGTGAACGTGAACTTCTACCCTGCATTCGTGACGGAGGAAACGAGGATAGCGACCGAGAGGCTGCAGGAGGCGACCTGGGACGAGATAGAGGGGGTCGAGAAGTTCGCCCGCCGCTCGGCCATCGCACACTACTCCGGCACGCCCGAGTACGTCGCTCAGCAGCGCGCCGAGATACAGGCGCGGCGCATGGCGTCCTGGAGCGAGGTGCCGCAACCCACGCTGTCCGACGTGGTGGACCACATCGAGCATATCGCGAAGGTTGCGGGCGTGGACCACGTGGGGCTGGGGTCTGACTTCGACGGCATCCCCGGCGGACCCGTCGGGCTGGAGGACTGCTCCAAGTTCCCCGCCATCACCGAGGAGTTGCTTAGGCGCGAGTTCTCCGAGGCGGACATACGCAAGATACTGGGCGAGAACACCATGCGCGTAATGGAAGCCAACATAGGCCGGTAGCGAGACTGGCCCCGCTCGGTCGACGTGCTCGGCAGGGGACAGGCTTCGAACCTGCCCCGGGGCACGGCATCGGCGCATGGGAACGGCCGCACCTGGGGCTTGTGCTCCCGCATCGGAGTAAGCCCGCCAACCCTCGATGTCCACGCAGGCCGCCGGTTGCTTGCGTCTTGTTCGCAAGCTAAACTATAGATGAAACCAAAGTCACCTTCAGGAGATGTAGATGGGAGCGCGGCTCGTAATACTTATTCCGGTAGTCATTCTGCTCTTCGCTTTGGCGTGCGGAGACCGAAGCAGCGGCGCATCCATTGCGGACCGCACGACTTTTCCCACGCCGACACCCGGCCCGACGCCGGTTAAAGAAGTGGCAGCCCAACGCCTCATGGAAGAGTGGACGCAGACCCACCTCAAGGACACGCTGTCTGAGGATCTGGAGGAGCTGTTCGGCGACGTGAACGATCCCGACGGCAACCCGGTGGACAAGGCGGCCCTGGCACAGGCGGTGAGCGTAGCGGCGCTCGACGGGGCGAGCGTAACGGCCACCCGCGTAATCGTGATTGCGAGAAGCAAGACGACTCAAAAGCGGCGCTACGGCGCGGATGCGGAGTACACGCTGCCGATAGACCTGAGCGGCTCCAAGTACGTGCTGGCCTTCACCTACCAGATCATCGCCGACGAACGTGATGAGCAGCCCATCGCAAAGGCCGTGCTGAGCAGCGCTTCCGTTGTGCTGACCGAGGCGCCGTAGGGTTCGAACCGTCCGTTGCTCTCGCCATTGGGAGACCAAGCAGTGTGCGGACTCGGGTGATCCCAAGGAGGAAGCACGCCTTGATAAGGACGCTGATGGCAAAGTTCACCAACGGCGCGCTGATTCCGTTGCAGCCACTTGACGCCCAGGAAGGCGAGGAGCTGCTCATCACCGTCGCTGACGCAACCGACTTGGAGTTGGTCGAAGACATCGGCATGGCCAGAGCCATTGACGAGGGTCTCGAGACTGAAAGCGTCAGCGAGGAAAGCATCCTGAACATACTTCGTTCGCCGGATGAAGCTTGAATACAGAGCAGCATTCGCCCGGGACCTTCGGCGCGGACGCAACTTGGAACTGCTCGGCCGGAGGCGCTCCTTAGCCCGCCAGCAGCGCTGTCAGTTCGCGGACGTCGGACAGCTCCTCCAGGCGTGACACCGCGTCGACGACCTCGGCGGCGCGCTGCGCTCCCAGGATTGGGTCGTTGAGGACGTGGAACTTTTCCACTAGGCGCTCACGCGGCAGCCGGTTGCCGTAGTCGCCCTTGATGATGGCCGTGCGGCCCACCAGCTCGCGGTCTCCCGCAAGCCGGATGCGCGCCTCCGTCGGGGGCACGCCGCCGGCCGGCACGGGCGCCAGAGGCTCGACCCTGACGCTCACCTTTGCTGCGAGCTCCCGTATACGCGCGTCGTCCCTCACGTCCGAGTAGAACTCGTCCACGCCCGCGCTGCCGCGCACCAGGGACGCCGCGACCGCGTAGGGCACGTTGAACTTGGCGGCGAGCATGTTTTCGGGGTACTCGCCCAACATGCCGTCGAGCATACTCGGCGCCGATATGTCCACGGCGACCACCTCGTCCGGGTCGAAGCTCTCGCCCTCCCGCGCGTCGAACACGGCGTCCAGCGCCGGGTGGTTCAGCCGGCAGCAGGCGTAGAACTTGAAGTAGTTCTGCTCGATGCGGTACTCGCCGGGTATGTTCGCCACAGCCGCGCCGCGGTCGAAGCTCTCGCCCAGGATCGTGCCGAACACGTCCGCGGGGGCGTCCTCCAGACCGGTGAACCCGCTCTCGTAAACCTGAAGGGCCAGCAGCCCGTCGTGGCCGGACCGGCCGGGATAGAGGTTGCGCACCGTCGCGCCGCGAAATGCGGGCTGCCAGCTATTCGCCGGGCTCATGGACGCCGCGATGTTGATCAACTCGCGCACCTGGCGCGCGGAGTATCCCTTGAGCTTGGCCGCCGCGACCGCAGTGCCGATGACGCCCCAGTGTCCGTGGGAGTGGACGTTTGGGCGGGGCTTCGTCGCCCCGCCGATGCGCGATTCCAGCTCGTAGCCCACCAGGACGCTCTCCACGAAGTCGCGTCCGCTCGCGCGCGTTTCTTCCGCGAGCGCGATGGCGCCGGGCAGAGAGTGAATCGCCGGGTGGCCTCCGCCGAACCGGTTGCCCTCATCCACCTCGAGGGCCACGCCGGCCGTAGCGTTGACGAGCGTCGCGGTCATCGGATCGGCCTTGAGGCCGTGGCCGAACACGGTCGCCGTGGCCGATGGCGAGCGCTGCGCCATCCTGGACGCGAATGCGGCGTTTTCGGGCTGTTGGCTGCCCACCACCATGGCTCCCAGGGTGTCGAGCGTCACGTCCCGAACGGCGTCCAGCGCGCCGGGGGTCAGCGAATCGAAACCGGTCTCGCTGACGAAATCAGACAGGGTGTCGAGATAGTCGGTCATGTTTGGCTCCTACCTGACCGCGCCCGCGATCGGTGGTGTGGGGCTGCCGGCATGGATGAACTGTCCGTAGCCCGCCGCCCGCTCCAGGCTGCCGTCGCGCAGCAGGACTCTTCCGCGAAGGATGGTGGTGTCGATCCTGCCCTTCACTTTCCAGTCCTCGTATGGGGTGAACCCGGAGCGCCCGTGGTGGTTGGCTGCCGAGATGGTCGTCTCCGCGTCGGGGTCGATGATCAGCAGGTCGGCGTCCGCGCCCGGCTGGATGACGCCCTTGCGGGGATACAGTCCGAATATGCGGGCCGGATTTTCGGCCAACACCCGGGCCATCCACGTCAGGGGAAGGCCGCGCTTGGCGACTCCCTCGCTGTAGACAAGCGGCACCAGAGTCTCGAGCGACGGCGCGCCAAAGGGCACCGGCTCGCCGTCGGGGCTGCGGAAAATGTTTGCCCAGCCGTGCTTCTTGCGCTCCGGAGGGCCGGGGGAGTGATCGCTGCCGATTGCCGAGATGTAGCCCTGCTCGCTGCCCTGCCACATCGCCGCCTGGTTCACGCCGTCGGCTGAGCGCAGCGGCGGCCCGATTTTCGCCAACGGCCCCATCCGCTCCATCGCTGTCTCATCCAAGAGCAGATATTGGGGGCAGGTCTCCGTCCAAACCTTTTGGCCGTGGCGTTGGGCCTCCTTGATCCGCTCCAGACCCTCCTGAGTGCTCAGGTGTACGATGTAAACGGGGCAATCGGTCATCGCGCCCATCAGCACACCGCGGTTGATGGCCTCCGCCTCGGCCCAGGTCGGGCAGGTGGCGGGGAAGTCGGTCGGCGCGGTGCGCCCCTCTGCGATGGCCTTGTTCATCAGGTGATCGATGACGTCGCCGTTCTCGGCGTGGAGTTGCACCAGCCCGCCGCTCGCGCCGACGATCTCCATCGCCCTGGCTATGAACGAGTCGGACACGCGGTGGTCATAGGTCATGAACATCTTGAACGACGCGACGCCCATGGAGATTGCCTCGGCCAGGCCGTCGATGATGTATGGGGTGTTGCTCAGGATGTAGTGGAAGGCGAAGTCCACGACCGAATCGCGTTCCGCCTCCGCCTTCCAGCGTTCGATCGCCTGGGGCAGCGTTTCGCCCGCCGCGGCGTCGTAGGCCCCGAAGGGGATGATGGTCGTGAGGCCGGCGTGGGCCGCGGCGACCGAGCCGACGGCCCAGTCGTCGTTCGGTGTGGGCCTCAGGTGCACGTGGCAGTCTATGGCGCCCGGGAGCACGTGCTTGCCTGTGGCGTCGACGTACTCGTCGGCCTGGGGCAGCGCGTCGTCCGGCCCGACGGCCACGATGCGCTCGCCTCTTATGGCGATGCTGGCGCGGTACTCGCCCGTGGACGTTGCCACGAGTCCGCCGCGCACGATGGTATCAACTCGCTCTGTCATGGCTGCCTCCCGCCCGTCTTCGTCTCCTGACTCGAACACCGCTGCATCGAGAAACCCCGCCGAGGGAGTCCTTGCCCGAACCGCGGATGTCCCAGACACCGAACTCGCTGAATTAGATTAAGAGCCTCGGTGCGGGAATGAGCCGGTGTTCGGTCGTATCGGCAATCAACCCCAACATCTGCAGAGTGGTTGCGCCAAACAGATATTGGCCCTCTTCGCCAAACACCACCTTGCTTGTGCCTCCCCTGTCGCCATACTGAAATCGGGCCTCTCCGACAGGCAGGCGCTGTTGGTCTCCGTTGGCAAGTGTGAACACCATGTGCGTCTCGGGACTGACGCCTACGCGGTCCCGCAACAGCGAGGTCGGCAGGACGCTGTAGGTCGCCCCAGTGTCTACCAGCGCGTTCACCCACTCTGTCGCGCCGCCATTGCCGTCACTTACTCCAACACGGGCGTAGAAAATACCCATAGCGCTCCCTCGCAGGAAGAGTTGTGTATCGGCGCCCATTTCGCGCCGAGCAGACGTTGCTTGCACGTCTTGCCATTATACACATTCCCTAACGGTCGGGGTTCCGCTCACTTGTCACCGACAACTGCCTCACTCCAACCGGCGCAGGCTGCGGGCCGTCGCCAGGAACGCCAGTGCCCCCGCGAGGCTTACGAGCCCCATGATGGTGATCGCGAACGGCACGGACGTAAGCCCGGTGAGCCAGCCCACCAGCAGGCTGGCCGGCACGACGAACCCGCGGCCGTAGGACTGGAAGCTCGTGACGCGGGAGCGGAGCGTGTCGGGCACCAGCGTCTGTATCAACGCGCCGCTGGTGGTGCGGAACCACGCCTGGCTGAACGCGAACATCGCGATGAGGACGAACGCCACGGGCAGCCACTGTGCCTGCGCGAACGCGACCGCCAGCGCCGAACTGGCTATCGCCGCCGTGAGCGTGATCGGGCCTCGCCTGAACAGGAAGCCCAGCGAGGCCATCATCAGCGCGGCCACCAGCCCGCCGCCGCCGTTCACCGCCAGCAGGTAGCCTCCGACGTCCGCGCCCTTGTTCAGCACCTGCTCGGTGAACACCGGCAGCATGAACATCAGCGGCTGGAGCACCACGTTTGGGATCATGCCCAGCGCTAGCAGCACGAATATGGCCCGGTTGCCGCTCCACACGTAGCGGACACCTTCCACGAAGTCCCGCAGCATCGAGCCGCGGTCTTCTGCGGGGCGCTCCTGGAAGTAGGGCGTCTTCATCGGCAGCAGGGCGACGACCACTCCGGCGTAGAGCAGCGACTCTATGGTGAAGTTCCAGAAGAAGCCCAGGTTGGCTATCAGCACGCCGCCCACGAACGGGCCGATGAACCGCGTGCCGGTGATGGTGAGCACGTTCGCGGCGTAGGCGTTGGACAGAAACTCGCGCGGCACGGTGTTGGCTATGAGCGCCTGGCCCATGGGCTGAGTTATCGATATGCAGCAGCCGCTTATGAAGACGTAAGCGTAGGCGTGCCACACCTCCGCGCCGCCGGAGCGCACGAAGAACGCGAATATCAGGGCGAGCACGGCCATCAGGGACTGGATGACCATGACCAGTTTGCGCCGGTCCAGGCGGTCACCCATCACGCCACCCCACGGGCTTACTATAAGCCCGGGCAGCGTGTTCAGCCCCCCGACCGTGACCACCAGCAGGGGCGTCGCCATCCCTCCCTGCGCGAGGCGCTGCACCAGCCAACCCACGGTGAGCAGTTGCAGCCACTGCGCGCTGTTGGCGAAGAAGTTGGCCGTCCAGATGAGCCTGTAGTTTGGGTGGCCTCGCCAGGAATCCAGTAGCTGAATGCGGGGCATGGATATGGCGAGTCTGGACGGAGGGACGGCTATCCGGCCGCGCCCACCCTGGCGGCCCAGCGTGGCTGGTCGCAGATGTGCCCGAGAAACTCCAGGATGGTGTGAGCGGCCAAGTAGGACGTGATGCCGGTGCCCACGTCGAGCTGCGGGTTCACCTCGACCAGGTCGAAGCCGACGACGTTGGTGTGCTCGGCGATTGCGACGAGCGCGTCGCGCAGCTCCGAGTAGGTCATGCCGTTCGGCTCAGCGGACACGCAGCCGGGCACCAGCGGCAGGTCCAGCACGTCGATGTCTATGCTCACGTAGCAGTTGGCGTCCCGCGGCAGCGGCTCCACCAGCCCGCGGGCGCCGAGCTCCCGCGTCTCGGTCATGCCTATCACGCGGTTGCCGTCGTTCACCGAGTCCTGCAAATGCTCGCGGTTGTTTCGCAGGCTGCGAATGCCCACCTGGGTCAGGCTTTCCACGTGGTCCATGTGGTATATGTGCCTGAAGGCGTGGCCGTTGGTGTACTCGAAACCGTGCATGAACGGCGCATAGTCTATGTGTGCGTCGAAGTGGATTACGTGGAGCGGCTCGTCGTAGGCGCGCACCACCGGGAAGGTGATGGCGTGGTCGCCGCCCAGCACCACCGGAAGCGCGTCCTTGTCGAGAATGCGGCGCGTGAGGTCGGTGATGTTGGCGAAGGTCTGCTCGACGTTGGTCGGCAGCACGTTGGCGTCGCCCACGTCCACGATGCGGCCGTTGGTCAACTCGCGTTCCAGGAAGACCTTGTTTTCGTCCTGGTCGAAGTACCCGCGCGGGCCAAACCGCAGGGAGTGCTCGCGTATGCCCCTGGGGCCAAAGCGCGCGCCGGGCAGGAACGGAGAGCCCTCGTCCGTTGGCGCGCCCATCACCGCGATGTCGGCGTCCATAGAGTCCAGGTTGGTGCAGATCTCGGAGCGCAGGAACGACGGTATGCCCACGAACGGGTATGGTCGCCCGGGGCCTGCTTGCTGTCGGTTATCGTTGGCCATGGTGTTGTCCTTTCACTCTTCACCCCCATCCTGACCTTCCCCCATCAAGGGGGAAGGGAGATTTGGAAGGCTCGTTTTCCCCCATCAAGGGG
Organism: Dehalococcoidia bacterium; assembly: GCA_965262385.1. GTDB lineage: Bacteria > Chloroflexota > Dehalococcoidia > Lucifugimonadales > CATOSD01 > CATOSD01. The sequence goes on from CBDHFB010000016.1 coordinate 3,089,327, forward strand.
GAAGGGAAATTTTGGAAGGCTCGTTCCCGATACATAGGCCCCGGCTACACGCCCACGGCGTGGCCCGATGCGAGATAGCGCACGGCCAGCGGCGTGAGCCGGCCGTCCACGGTCACGTACTCGCCCAGCTCCATGCCGGCGAGCGAGAACGGCACGTACCTTCCCCACGAGCGGTCCTGGTAAAGCTGCTCCTCGCCGTAATCCGCCGCGCCGCCGCAGGGCCAGCCGTAGCAGTAGTACATCACGCCCTCTGCCGGCTGGAGTATCTCGGAGCTCACGCTACCCCCGCGGGCCTCCGAGCCGGGCCGCTTGGTGTGGCCGTGCGCGCAGATGCTCCAGCCCGTTTCCTCCAGCGTCGAGTGGTCGCGGAAGCAGGACGCCAGGTAGGCGGGGTCGATGGATCCGGCACCCTCCGCCATCAGCGTCGTGATACGGTCGTAGCGTACCACGGTCGAGTCGCCGTCCGCCGGCGTGTGGGCGATTCGCGACATCTCAGGCGATATCCAGTGGTTCGAGCGGCCTATCCAGCCGTCGGTGGTGCGGGTCTCTATGTTGAGCGACCGGGTGCTCACCTCTGCAAGGGCCACCTCGCCGCCGGAATCGGCGAACAGGAAGTTGCCGTGAATCGCCCTGGGGTAGGACTCCAGCAGGCCGATCGCGTCCTGTACGGAGGCGGCCTGGCTCAGCAGCAGGTCGCCGAAGCGGTAGAAGGGCACACCCACCGCGCGCGAGCTGTCAGGCTCGATGTCCGGGTCCGGGCGGGCCCCCGACCAGGTGTACGCGAAGCCCTTCTCGTTGAGCCCGCGCGTATGCATGTGGTTGAAGTCGGCCACGGTGTTCGGGTCCTGGGACACGATCTGGGTGCCGACGTACCGGTAGCCGTCCGGCGGTTCTTCCACCACCAGCCGCGTTCGGGTAGTGAACGGGTCGTCGCTGGTGCTGCCAATCAGTGCTCGCCCGTCGGCGCTGCACGTGCCCGTCGCCCCTGCCGTGGTGCAGTTGTCGGGCAAAGGTGAAGAGAGTCGTTGTCCTGGCATGGCGATGCCCCCTTCCCGGTTCGTGAGTGCGCCTATCATAACACTTCTGGCGGGCCGCAAAGGCCGCGAGAACAGGGGCGCTAGCGCCCGACCACCGCGAGCAGCGACTGCTCAAGCTCGTCGAGCGTGGCGAAGCCTTCGAACTTGGCGGCAACCAGGCCATCGCCGCCGACTACGAACGTCCACGGCTCGCTGGGAAGCCCCCACTCGGTTGCCGCGGGCGCGATCCTGGCGTTGGACAGATCACCCTCGATCTCGTGCGGGTTGTCGTACACCTCGACGTGGATGAAGTTCGCCCGGTCCGAGTGGCGCTCCTTGGCCTGCTTCAACACGTCGAGCTGCGGGCCGCAAGTGGCCGTGGTGCAGAATGCGGGCGTCGAGAAGACGACGACCAGCGGCTCGCCCGACGCGACTGCCTCCGCGATGGTCATCGTGTATAGCTCGGAGTCGGGCTGCGGGTCGGACGTCAGCTCGCTCATCTCCGGTGTGTCGGCCAGGGTCTTGCTCTCGGTGAGCGGCGCGGGCGCCCCGAGGGCGGGCGTAAGGCTGCGTTCGCGGACGGGCACCCGTGCGGAGGCGGAAGACACCGCGCCGTCCGACCCCTCGACGCTGACGCCCAGGCCCCAGTCGCCGGCCCTGTTGAAGCTCAGCCGCACGGTGTATGCGCCGCGCCCGCGCTCATCCCAATCGCGGTACGTGGCGGCAACGGTCTCGACAGGGCCTTCCTGGCCAGTGGGGGCCAGGTAGTATGTCTGCACGCGAACGCCGTCCGGCTGACGCACAGGCCCTGAACCGGAGCGAATCAGGGCGAACACGACGCGGTTGTCGCCGACGCTCAGGTCGGTCGAGGCCAGGAGCATCCGCAGGTCGGCGGCCTCCCGGGCGGGCGTGGCGGCGTCCGGCGGTGTCTGGGTCGGGCCGGCGGTCGGGGCGGGCGCGTCGTCGGCGCCGCAGGCCGCCAGCAGCACGAGGAGAGCGAGGAGCACGGGGAGGACTCGCCAGGGGCAAGGGGTGGTGCGTCGGGCGAGGGTTGAGGCGGTCACGGTTGTGCACATGGGGTTCGTCCTCTATCCTTGCTCGCCGCGCGTGCCCACCCGCGCGCTGTCGTAGGCCCCGCGCTGGGAGCGCCAACGCACCAGCAGCGCGTCTCGTAGCATTTGGAACGAGTCCACGGCGGGCCTCACCTTACTCTCCGGCTTGTATCGCCAGTCGATGGGCAGTTCCAGCACACGATAGCCTCGCTTGAGGGCCAGGTGCAGTATCTCCACGTCGAAGCCCCAGCCCGGCACGCGTTGGATGCCGAAGAGGTCCTCGGCGGCCGCGGCCCGGAAGCACTTGAAGCCGCACTGGGTGTCCTGTATGCCCGGAACCGCGATGGCCTTGACCGACCAGTTGAACACGCGACCCATGACGTGTCGCAGCGCCGGTTCGTCGAAACGGCGGGCGCCCTCGGCCTCCCGCGAGCCGATCACCACGTCGTAGCCGTCGTCCATGCGCTGCAGGAAGTCGTCTAGGTGGGATATGGGCATGGCAAGGTCGGCGTCGCACATGAAGCGCAACCGGCCGCGAGCGGCCAGCATTCCGCTCCGCACGGCCCAGCCCTTGCCGGCGTGGGGAATGGATTCGGCGCGCACGCGGCTGTCGTTGCGCACCCACGAACGCACCAGGCTGCCGGTGCCGTCGGAGCTGCCGTCGTCCACCACGACTATCTCCCACGAGAACGGCTCGGCGGACAGGTGACCGGCCACCGCGTCGAGGGTGGCGACGATGCGTGTGGCCTCGTTGTAGGCAGGGATGATGACCGATAGGTGTGGGCTGGTCAAGAGGTGCTCGGGCCGCGGTGGTCCGGAGGCGGCCGCCTACGCGACCTGCGTGGGGCTGTCGAGGTGGAAGGAGTCGTGCAGGGCGCGCGCGGCCATGGCCACCTGGGCCTCGTCAACGATGCAGGTGATGCGTATCTCGGACGTGGTTATCATGTCGATGTTGATGCCGTTGTTCGCCAGGGTGCGGAACATGGTGGAGGCATAGCCGGGCGCGTCCTGCATTCCGGTGCCCACGATGCTGAGCTTGGCGAGGTTGTCCGCGCTTACCACCTCGCCGTTGCCGAGCTGTCGGGCCACCAGCCGCGTCACTTCCAGCGCGCGCCCCAGGTCGGTGCGCTTGACCGTGAAGGTCATGTCTGTGGTGCCGTCGACGCTGGCGTTCTGCACGATGACGTCCACGCTGACGTCGGCCTCGCTGAGCGGCTCGAACAGGCCGGCGGCGATGCCCGGCCTGTCGACCACGCCGCGGACGGTGATCTTGGCGACGTTGGTGTCGACGGCGATGCCCCTTATGCGGTTCCTTATCTCGCCGACGGTTGTGTTCATCTCCACTCCTTCGTGAATTAGTGTGCCAGGCGCGTCGGTGAAGCTGGAGGCGACCAGGATGGGGACCTTGTAGAACATGCCCATTTCAATGGATCGCGCGTTCATCTTCGCGCCATAGCTGGCGAGCTCCAGCATCTCTTCGTAGTCCACCTCGTCCAGCTTGCGGGCTTTGGGCACCAGCCTGGGGTCGGCAGTGTAGATGCCCTCGACGTCGGTGTACACCTCGCAGCGCGCGGCCTCCAGGCTGGCGGCGAGCGCGACCGCGGTGGTATCGGAGCCGCCGCGCCCCAGCGTGGTAGTGTCCAGGTCCTCGGTTATGCCCTGGAAGCCCGCCACGATGACGATTCGGCCCTGCTCCAGCTCGCGTGCGACACGCTCGGGCTGCATCAGCGCTATGCGGGCGCGCCCGTAGCTGGTGTCGGTGCGTATGCCAGCCTGCGCGCCGCTCAGGCTGATGGCCTCGTAGCCCAGCGTGCGCAGGGCCATGGCTATCAGCGTGCAGGAAACCAACTCGCCCGTGGAGAGCAGCAGGTCGAGCTCTCGAGGCTCCGGCCGGCCCGACACCTGGCCCGCCAACTCGATGAGCTCGTCGGTGGTGTCGCCCATGGCAGAGACCACGCCGACGACGCTGTTGCCGGCGTCGTGCGTCCTCCCGATTCGTTTAGCCACGCTTCGAATCTTGGCGGCGTCGGCCAGGGAGCTTCCGCCGTACTTCTGGACTACAAGGGACAATTCAATTCCTTTTCGAGGCGCGTCACGCGCACTCTTCGACGTGCGCGCCCTTCGTCGTGGGCTTGGTGACCTTGATCGAGCCTCCCACGCCCGACTTGGCGGCTATGTCGGCCATTTCGTAGCCAATTGTATACTCCCGGCCCCTGGTCAACGCCAGCACGCTCGATCCCGCGCCGGAGAGGAACACGCCCAGCGCGCCGGCGTCGCGGGCCGCGCGGAATATGTTGCGCATGGGGTGGAAGATGGCCTGCCGCGCGGGCTGGTGCAAGCGGTCTCCGGTGGCGACGTCCAGGTGCGCCAGGTCTCCGGTGGCGAAGGCTCGCACCAGCAGCGCGGCCCGGCTTATGTTGTAGACCGCGTCGCTGCGGGGCACCTCCGCCGGCAGCAGGTCACGGGCCTCGCTCGTCGGCATCGCGACGTCCGGCACGAACAACACGGCCATCAGGTCGTCGGGCACGGGCACCGGCGCCGACAGCAGCACGCCGCTGTCATCCCTGGCGACAATCTGGCAGCCGCCGAACAGCGCCGGCGCGGCGTTGTCCGGGTGGCCCTCCAGTCTGGCGGCTAGCTCCAGCAGTTCCAGCCGCGAAAGGCGGTCGCCGCGCATTTCGTTGGCGGCCACCAGGCCGGCCACCGCCGCCGCGGAGCTGCTTCCCAGTCCCCTGCCCAGCGGAATCCGATTGTCACAGGTGATCCGGACGTCGGGCGCAGGCTCGCCCGCACCCTCGAACAGCAGGCTGAAGCCGCGGTACACCAGGTTCGTGGCGTCCTCGGGCACCTCGCCCGCCCCCTTTCCGTTAACCTCGATACGGAGGGGGCCGCGGTGCCTTTCCACGCGAACGCTGTTCCATACGTCCAACGCCATGCCCAGGCAGTCGAAGCCCGGGCCCATGTTCGCGGTAGTCGCAGGAACGCGCACGCAAACTAGGTCTCTCATATCAAACGCAGCAGATTATAGCACAGCCGGCGTCCTCTTCCGTAGTGGCGGAGACGCGAAACACCACATTTTCGTATCTGGTACGGGCAGACCCCAGCGTTTGTGCCTGAGCCGTCACCCCCATCCTAAACTTCTCCTGTCGAGGGGGAAGGGACTGCGCGGGGCGCCGTGGGGCTTGTGGTAGAATCGAACGGACACCGAATGGGCCGTTCGGGCGGTCGCGAACGATGCGAGCGCCGACGGCGAGGGGACCGCATGGCGACTCAAGAGGGCATAGCCGAGCACGAGGGGCCGGACGCGCGGGCCGTGGGCGCGATACCTGCGGAGCGGGGCATAGCCGAGCACGATGGGACGGGTCTCCGCGACAGACCCGGTCCCGGTGCGCCGTACGCGGAGGACCTGCGCGCAGAGTCGATGAAGGCGCTCGATTTCCACGAGCTGCGTCGGCAGGTGGCCAACCGCGTGACATTCTTCCCCGCGCGCGAACGCGCCCTGGAGATGGTGCCCTCGTACAGCCTCCTGGAGGTGGATGAGCTCCAGCGCGAGACGTCAGAGGCGGCCGCGCTGCTCGAGGACGTGGGAGGCGTCGACCTTCACCTTGCGGTGGACACCTCGGATTACGTCGCGAGGGCGGGCATCGGCGGCGTGCTGACCGGTGGGGAGCTGCTGTCGGTGGCCAACGCCCTCGAGGTACACTCCCGGGCCGTAGCCGCCGTGGGGAGGCTTCGCGCGAAACCTCCGCTGCTCTCGGACATCGTCGCGGGCATACCGGAGCTGAGCGAGCTTCGCCGCCAGATTCGCAAGAAGATCGACGCGCGGGGCAAAGTGGCGGACGACGCCACGCCGTCGTTGCGGGCGCTGCGCCGCCAGGTGCTGCGGGCATACGACCGCGTCACCGAGACGCTGCACCGGCTCATACGCTCGGACTCCGGACGCGAGGCGCTACAGGAGTCGCTGGTCACAACCCGCAACGAGCGCGTGGTGGTGCCGGTCAAGGCCGAGATGCGCTCCCGCATTCCCGGCATCGTCCATGACGCCTCCAACACCGGCGCGACACTGTACGTGGAGCCGTTCGCGACCGTGGACATGGGGAACGACTGGCGCGAGCTTGTGCTGGAGGAGGAGCGGGAGACACTGCGTGTGCTGCGCGACCTGTCGGCGCTGGTGGGGCAGCTCGCGGAGGACATCCGCCGCGGCGACGGCCTCACCGCGAAGCTCGACTTCATCCTGGCCAGGGCCCGCTTCGGCGCGGCCAACCGCTGTGTGGCGCTGCCTCCTCGCGCCACGCGGGGGCAAGAGGGCGCGCCCGACACGTCGCTGCGGCTGATCGGCGCGCGCCATCCGCTGCTGGGCCGGGGAGCCGTCCCCATCGACCTTACGATGGGACCGGGCTGGTGCGTGCTGGTCGTCACAGGCCCCAACACGGGCGGCAAGACCGTCGCCATGAAGACCGTCGGTCTGATGGCGCTCATGCACCAGTCGGGGCTCCAGGTGCCGGCCATCGAGGGCAGCTCTCTGCCGGTGTTCGACGGCATCTACGCCGACGTCGGCGACCACCAGAGCATCTCGGAGTCGGTATCCACGTTCAGCTCGCACATGCGAAACGTGGTGCGAATAATGGAGGCGGCCGGTCCGGGCTCGCTGGTGCTGCTCGACGAGCTGGGCGCGAGCACCGATCCGGAGGAGGGGGCCGCGCTCGGCCGGGCGGTGCTGGACCACCTGGCCGAAATTGGTGTCAGCACCATCGCCACCACTCACCACCGCCAGGTGGCAACCCACGCCGAAGCGTCGCCGTCGATGGGCAACGCCAGTGTGCAGCTCGACCCTTCCACGCTGGAGCCTACCTACGAGCTGACGATGGGCATACCCGGCAGAAGCTACGCGTTGTCGGTGGCAGCGCGGCTCGGGCTGAGTGACGAGATTATGGAGCGCGCCAAGTCCCTGATGGAACCCCAGCATCTCAGGTTCGAGGACTGGCTGCGGGAGCTGCAGGCCGACAGGACGCGGCTGCAGACCAGGCTGCGAGAGGCGGAGGAAACCCGCGCCGAGGCTGAGCGCGTGCGCCGCGAACTGCAGGCGCAAATGGACTACCTTGTCGAGCACAAGGACAGCATGATGCGCAGCACGCGGCGCGAGACGCTCCGGCGGTTCGAGGACGCACGGCGCAAGCTGCGGCGCATCGAGTCGGCCCTGGCGTGGACCGCCCCGGCGTCGGACGGCACGGTCCACCGCGCGCGAATCGCGGCTGCCAGGCTGGAGTTGGATGACGCCGGCGTTCCGCCGCCCGCGCCGCCAACGCGCCGCGCCGCGGAACAGCGGCCCATCGCTGTTGGCGACAGCGTGGACGTTGGCGGGCTGAACCTGGTCGGCAAGGTAGTCTCGCTGCCCGACCAGGGAGGAGAGGCCGAGGTCAACGTGGGCAGGGTGACGCTGCGGGTAGACTTGTCAAGGCTGTCTAAGGTGGAGCAGGCGTCCCCTGACCCGGAAAGCCAGGCGCCGGCGATTAGCTACGCGCTCGCCCCTCCCCTTGGCATACAGGAGCTCGACCTGCGGGGGCTGCGCGCCGACGATGCCGTGATACACCTGGAGGAGTTCCTGGACGGCGCGATGCGGGACGGCCTCGGCTCCGTGCGTGTCATCCACGGGCGAGGCACCGGCGCGCTGCGCAACGCGGTGCGCGAGCTCCTCGCGCGCCATACGCTGGTGCGCGAGTTTGGGCCGGAACCGCCGGAACGGGGCGGCAACGGTGCGACCGCCGTAGAGTTGGCATGAACTGGGCGGGGCTGCTGCCGCTGGCGCTCATGCTGTTCGCGATGTGCGACAGGGCGCAGGAGGTGGTCAGCCTATCCGTCGTCGAGGTGGGCGGCGCCGCGTTTATGGTCGAGATCGCCGCCAGCCCGGACGAGCGGTCGCGTGGACTGTCGGGCCGTGACAGGCTGCCCGAGGGCAGCGGAATGCTGTTCGTGTACAACGAGCCTGCGGTCCCGGGCTTTTGGATGCGGGGAATGCGCTTTGCGCTGGACTTCGTCTGGATCGGCGCCGACTGCGAAGTGGCGGACCTTACGCCGGATGTGCCGGCGCCAGGGCCGGCAACTCCCGTCGGAGAGCTTCCCGTCTATCGGCCGTCGACGTCAGTCATCTTCAACCTGGAGGTCAACGCTGGATCGGCGGCCCGCCACGACATCGGCGTGGGCGACGCCGTGCGATTCCACAATATACCCGGTGGCGCGTGCTAACCCGTTCGCGGACCGCTGGATTGGAGGCCCCACGCGAATGCGAATAGTCTTCATGGGTACGCCGGACTTCGCGACGCCGGTGCTCCACGCGCTTGTGGACGCCGGGCACGACGTTGCCGCCGTCTACACCCGCCCCGACAGGAGGGCGGGACGCGGCAAACGCCTCACCGCGCCACCTGTGAAAGGGGCCGCGCTCGAACTGGGGCTGAACGTGCGGCAGCCGGCGTCGCTTCGCCGCGACGAGGATGCTCAGCGCGAGATAAGGCAGCTTGCCCCGGACGCCATCGTGGTGGCGGCCTACGGCCTGTTTCTGCCGTCCGATACGCTTCGCGCGCCCTCTTTGGGCTGCGCCAACATTCACCCGTCGCTGCTGCCGCGCTACCGCGGCCCGTCGCCGGTTGTGTCGGCGCTGCTCGATGGTGGCGAGTCGACGGGGGTCACGTTGATGGTGCCTGACGAGGGCATGGATACCGGGCCTATCCTGGCCGCGCGCGCGACGGCCATATCCGAGAGAGAAAACGCCCCGGCGCTGACGGCGCGGCTGTTCGAATTGGGGGCCGCCCTGCTGGTTGAGACGCTGCCTGCCTGGGAGCGCGGCGAGGTGTTGCCACGGGCGCAGGACGACGCCCAGGCCAGTGTCACGAGCCTCGTCCGCAGGGAGCACGGCGAGATAGACTGGCGGCGTTCCGCCCGCCAAGTCGAGCGGATGACGCGGGCCTACCAGCCCTGGCCCGGCGCGTTCACGACGTGGCGCGGGTCCGTGCTCAAGGTGGTGGACGCGCTTGTGCGAGAATCGGGAACGGTCGACGACGCGCAACCGCCGGGGCGCGTGGTCGCGCTGTCCGACGGCGGCGTCGGCGTGCAGACCGGCGACGGCGTTCTGGAGCTGTCGCGCGTCCAGATAGCGGGACGCGCCGCGTCGCGCGCGCGGGATTTCGCCCGCGGCTACAGGGACTTTGTGGGGTCGCGGCTCGGCGGGTAGGGGCGAAGTCTGAACGACACCCCCATCCTCACCTTTCCCCATCGAGGGGGAAGGGATATATTACAGTGGCGGCCGTTGCCATCCGCCCAGCGCGGACTCTAACACGGCCGCCAGCGCCAGGGCCACGTCTTCGCGCCAGGGTCGGGCGACCACCTGGACGCCGATGGGCAGGCCCTCAGGCGACGTGCCGCCTCGCACCACCGCGCCGGGCCAGCCGGTGACGTTGTACGCGCCGGTGTAGGCGAAGCCCATGGTCCGGCTCTCATCGAACGTACCCTCGTGCTCGGTGGCCGGATATGCGGCCGTGGGGCACAGGATGGCGTCGTAGCTCTCCATGAACTGGAGCATCTCGCTGCGGTACGCGTCGGCTTTCTCCAGCAGCGCGCTGAACTCGTCCGAGGGGAGCACCTCCGCGTCGTCCAGCCTGCGCTGCAGCCACGGGTGGCTCTCGGTGGTGCCCGCCTTTTGCAGCAGCCGCTTCGTCCAGGCGCGGCCATCGGCGCTGCTGATGGCGTTGTGGAACTCCGGAAGCTGCGCGAGGGCCGATGGCCGCGCCTCCGCGACCTCCGCGCCGGCGTCCCTGAGCGCTGCGGCCGCCGCGAGAACGGCGTCCGCGGTCTCCTTCGTGGGCGACATGAGGCCGTTGTCGGTGTGCATGGCGACGCGCAACGACCCAACCGCGACGTCGTCGGGATTGCGCAGCGGCACCGGCACGATGGCCGGATCGCGCCAGTCCGGGCCGGCGATGATGGGCAGTGCGAGGGCAAGGTCCTCGACGAATCGAGCCATCGGCCCTAGCTGTGTGAGAGAGTCGACCGCGCCCATGCCGTAGGGCACGATGTGGCCGGTGCGCGGCACACGCCCCGAGTTGGGCTTGATACCGGCAATGCCGCAGAAGTGCGCGGGCAACCGTATGCTGCCGCCGGTGTCGCTGCCCATGTCGAGCGGCGAACCGCCGGACGCGATAATCGCGCCCGCGCCGCCGCTGCTGCCGCCCGGCATACGCGAGAGGTCGTAGGGGTTGTTCGTGCGCCCGTACACCAGGTTGTTCGTCTCGCCCGCCAGCGTCAGCTCCGGCGTGTTGGTCTTGCCGAGCAGGATTGCGCCGGCGGCGCGCAGCCGCGCCGCGACGGTGGAGTCCCGATCCGGTACGAAGCCGACGCGGCCCATCGTGCCACCGGTCGTTACGACGCCTTGGGTGTCTATCGAGTCCTTGAGAGTGATGGGCACGCCGTGCAGCGGTCCAAGGTTGAGGCCGCGGGCCAGCGCCTCGTCGGCCCGGCGCGCCTCGGCTCGCGCCCGCTCGGAAGCGAGACACACCACGGCGTTCAGGCTGCCGTTCACCTCGTTAATGCGCGCCAGGTGCGCCTCCACGACCTCTACCGCCGAGAAAGTCCTGGCGCGAATGCCTACCGCGATCGACTTCGCGGACTTGAAAATGAGCTCGCTCATGTAAAATCTCCTTAGCGTTCGAATCCCGCCAATGTCAATTGTACGTGTTTGTCGGCCTGCCTGCCGGGCGCGTCGTCGAATCCCGATACTCCCACGCCCACGAGACGGAACTGCCGTCGCTCGGAAAGCTCCGCATCCAGCAAGGCGCTTGCAGCTTGCGCTATCTCCGCGGAGGAGTCGACGCGCTCGGGCAGTGTCTTCTGCCGCGTGAACGTGGTGAAGTCCGACAGTCGTAGCTTGAGCTTGACTGTGCGACCGCGAAGGGACTTGCGACTCAGTGCCTGGGCCACGTTCAGGCTCAGCCTGTTCACAAGCTCCCTAAGCGCCTCGGGGTCCCCGGTGTCCTGCGCGAGCGTGGTCTCGGCGCTTATGGACTTCGTCTCGCGCTCCACCACCACCTCGCTGTCGTCGACGCCCATCGCGAGCGACCGCAGCCGCCCGCCGGTCCTGCCGAAACGCTCCTCGAACCACTCCTCAGACATGGAAGCGAGCTGGCCGATGGTGCGCACGCCGTAGTCGTTCAGGCGTTCGGCGGTCTTCGGGCCGACCCCCCAAAGACGGCCCACCTCCAGCGGTGCGAGGAAGGCTCGCTCCTCGCCCGGCGGCACTACGGTAAGGCCGTCGGGCTTCTGGAAGTCGGACGCTATCTTGGCTACCGACTTGCTGGCGGCCACGCCGAGAGAGATGGTTAGGCCGAGCCTGGACAGTATACGCCGCTTCAGCTGCAATGCGATGCCGCGCACGGGGCGGCCGCCGGCGACCGCCCCGCTGACGTCGAGGTAGGCCTCGTCTAGCGACAGCGGCTCGACCAGGGGAGTGGTCTCGGCGAAGACCGCCATCGCCTGCCTGGAAACGTCGCGGTAGCGGCCGAAGTTCGACGGCACGCGGACCGCCTGTGGGCACATCGCCAGCGCCGTGCGCATGGGCATGGCCGAGCGCACGCCGAAGGCGCGGGCTTCGTAGGACGCCGATGCGACGACGCCCCTGCTCTCCGGGCTGCCGCCGACCACGACCGGCTTGCCGCGCAGCTCCGGCCTGTCCAACTGCTCCACGGAGGTGTAGAAAGCGTCGAAGTCGGCGTGGATGATATGTCTATTGGGCGTCACCATGATTCAACAAATTGTATACTAGACTCCACCGAATGAACCAACAGCTATTCTGCCCACAGTTCCACATGTACCATGAAGCCAAATATCGAGAGTGTGATTGAGCGTGGCAACGTTGGAAGAAAGAATGAGCAGGCTGGAGGGGGTTTACGAGCATCTGGCGACTAAGGCCGATATCGCCGACTTAAAGGCCGAATTGTTCGACAAGATGAACGTTCATATGCGTTGGATGATTGGAATACAGATAGCCAGCCTAGTTGGAATTGTCGCTGTCTTGAGACTACTCGAGTAGCAAGGCGGAAAGCCAACTAAGTTTCAGACTACCGCAGCACCCAGAATTTCCGTTAGCCGAAGGCGCCCGTTTCGCGGGCGCTTGCTATTTCGGCGGCGACGTAGCCCAGCTCGGCCAGAACCTCGTCGGTGTGCTGGCCTATGTGCGGGCCAAGCCTGCGCACCGACCCCGGCGTCTCCGACAGCTTGGGGCCTATGCCCACTTGCCTCACCGTCACGCCATCGATCTCGCCCACGTCCTGCACCATGCCGCGGTGGCGAAGCTGAGGGTCGTCGGCGAGCTCGTCCACGCCGAAGACGCGGCCCACCGCCACGTCGCCGGAGCCGCGCAGGTAGTCCCACCAATCGTCGCGTGTGCGTGTCTTGAAGACCTCGCGGAAGGCGTCGAAAATTTCGGGGTACTTGTCCGCGTCGAACTGGTGTTCGATGAACTCCTCGCGTCCTATCGCCCGGCAGAGGGCGTCCCAGAACCAGGGCTCGATGCAGCCGAGGCTAAGGAACTTGCCGTCCTTGCACTCGAACACGTTGTAGTAGGGAACGCCGCCGTTCAGGGACATCAGGCCGCGCTGGGGCACCGTGCCGGTGTTGAAGTACTCGGACAGCGAGGCGACCAGCATGTAGGCGACGCCGTCGGACATGGAGATGTCAACGTACTGGCCGCGCCCGGTGTGGTGGCGCGCCATGAGCGCCGAGAGTATGCCGATGGCGGCCTGCATAGCGCCACCGGCGTAGTCGGCTACCAGGTTGTACGGTATGGTTGGCGGCCCGCCCTCGGAGCCTATCATGCCGAGCGCGCCGCCGGTGCTGATGTAGTTTATGTCGTGGCCGACCAGGCTCTTGTACGGGCCGTCCTGGCCGTAGCCCGATATGGAGCAGTAGACCAGCCGCGGGTTCAGCGCGCTGAGCGTCTCGTAGTCGCAGCCCAGCCGTTCGGCCACGCCCGGGCGAAAGCCCTCGACGAACACGTCGGCGTTCTCGCACAGCCGCCTCAGCACGTCCCGGGCCTGGGGAACCTTGAGGTTGAGCGTAATGCTGCGCTTGTTGCGGTTCAGCGCGGTGAAGGCCGCGCGGCGGCGCTCCTCCCGCTCATCGGGGTCGTCGCTCCGGCCCATGCGCGCTCGGCCGATGCGTCCGCCGCCCGGCTCCTCGACGCGGATGACGTCTGCCCCGAAGTCTCCGAGCATCATCGTGCAGAAGCCTCCCGGCGCCATGCGCGAGAGGTCGATCACGCGGATGTTGGCGAGCTGAAGCGGCCCGGCGTTTGTGTTGGTGGCGTTTCGCGTTGTCAAGAAGAACCTCCGTTGGAATAGTCCCTTCCTCCTCGATGGGGGAAGGTTAGGATGGGGGTGACGACGCGTTCCTTCCCCTCACGCCGACGTCTCAAGAACCTCGGCGGCCACCAGGTCGCCGATCTCTCCGTCCGTAAGGCCCGCGAACTTTTTCAGCACAAGCTCGTTGTGCTCGCCAATCAGCGCTTGGGGCATTCGCAGCTTGCCCGGGGAATCGGACAACTCGAACTGCAGGCCGTCGTAGGGCATTGGGCCGCACTCGGTGTGGTCCAGCCACTGGAAGTGTTGCCTGTGTTTTAGCTGAGGGTCCTGCCACAGGTCGGCTTGGCTCTGCACCGCGCCGGCCGGGACTCCCGCGGCCTGGAGCAGGCGCATCAGCTCCTGTGCGCCGAACCCCCTCGTCCACTGGCCTATAAGCGCGTCCAGCTCGGCGTCGTTCTCCCTGCGGCCCTCGAACGTCGCGAATCGCTCGTCGCGTGTCCAGGCCGGGTTGTCCATCGCGCCGCACAGCGCCAGCCACTCGGCCTGCGTGGTGACGGCGATGGCGCACCACGATTCGCCGGGTCCCGTCAGCTCCCGCACCTCGTCCTTGCAGGGGTACACGCCGTGGGGGGCGAACGCCTCGTCCCGGTTGCCGTTTCGCACCAGCTCGTTGCCGCTCGCGATGTAGTCCATGATTATGGGGGCCTTGTAGTGGGTCGCGCCCTCGTACTGCGACAGGTCGAGGTGCTGGCCCTTGCCGGTGCGCCGCCTGTACTCCAGGGCCGCGACGATTGCGGTGAAGCCGTTTGGCGGGTTCACGAAGTCGGAGTAGGCACCGTAAGGCGTCACCGGGTCGCGGTCGGGCCAGCCCGTTATCTGGTAGTAGCCCGCCATGGAGGACGACAACTGGCCGTAGCCGGGATACATCGCGTGCGGTCCGGTCTGGCCCTGCTGGCACGTGCTGAAGAAGATTACGTCCGGCTTTATCTTGCGGACGCTTTCGTAGTCCAGCCCCCAGTTCCGCATCGCCTTGGGCGTGAAGCTCTCGGCGACTATGTCAGGCTGCCACTCAGCTATGACCCGCTTTATCAGCGCCACGCCCTCCGGCTTGGCCATGTTGACGCCAAGCCCGTACTTGCTGGTGTTGAAGTTGGCGTGGAACTGGCTGCGGTTGATGCCGGGCTTGCCGTCCTTGAAGGGCGGCCCTGAGCGCAGCCCGTCCGGGCGGCTCACGGATTCGACGTGGACGACGTCCGCGCCGTGGTCTCCAAGGTACTTGATGGTGACCGGGCCGACGCCTATCCAGGTGAAGTCGAGCACGCGCAGGCCCTCGAACGGCATCTTTGCCGGCGCCGGGCCGGCGCTTGCGCGGGCGCGCGCCGGCGGTTTGGGCTGAGATTCGAGAGCGCCCAGAATCTCGTCGTTGTGCTCGCCGATCAGGGGCGCGCGCCGCCTGATGGTCATCGGCGACTCGCCCAGCTTGAGGTACGGCCCCAGGTAGGTGAGCGACTCTTCGAGCTCCGGGTGGTAGAGGCTGGGCCAGAAGTCCCGCGCCTTGAGCTGGGGGTCTTCGTAGATGTCCTTGGGGGTGTTGCAGGGCGCCAGCAGGAAGCGGTGACTCAGGGCGCGATCGTAGAGCTCGGCCTTGGTCTTCGAGAGGATGAAGTCGTCCAGCGCCCCGTAGACGGCCTCGATCTCCTGAGCGCCTTCATCGCCGCGGGCAAGCAGCTCGTCCATCTCCCAGGTAGTCCAGTCCCGGCCCTGCATGAAGCCGGGGCAGACGCCCTCTTCTTCCATCCAGGTCACCAGCGGGATCATGGAGGAGTTGGCGCGTCTGCCGCCATTGATCATCGAGGTGACGAAGCCGTCCTTGCACTCGTGCACGGCGCGGATCTTGATCGGCGGGCCGTCGACCCGCGGAAGCCTGCGATACGCGCCCGCGCGCTCCATGTTGGTGCGGTGCAGCATGGGCAGCGTCGAGATGTTCATCAGCGTCCACATCACCGCCACCTGCCCGGCCACTTCCGCCCGCTGGCCCCGGCCGCCGTTGTTCTGCCTGTGCCACAGGGCAGCCATCGTCGCCGCGGCGGCCTGCGCGCCCGCGTGAAAGTCGGCCTGTGGAAAAGTTATGCGCACCGGCGGGCGGTCTTCGTCGCCGCTCGCGTACTGCATTCCGCCCATCGACCACACCACGATGTCGGTGGCCTTGTAGTGCGCGTGCGGGCCGGTCCGCCCGAACGGCGTGACCGACGTCATGATGAGGCCCGGGTTGCGCGCGCTCAGCGCCTCGTAGCCCAGGCCGATGCCGTCCAGATAGCCCGGGGCGAACGACTCCAGCACCACGTCCGTAGTGTCCGCCAATCGCTCGAACGCGCGGCGGCCCTCCTCGCGCTCCAGGTCGAGCGTGACACCGCGCTTGTTGGCGCAGTAGGCGAACCAGAAGAGGCTGCGTTCGGGGTGGCGCTCGCGTCGATAGAATGGGCCGCGCATTCGCGTCGGGCTGCCGCCCGGAGGCTCGACCTTGATGACGTCGGCTCCCAGGTCGGCGAGCAACTTGCCGCACCAGTTGACGCCGCCTTCGGTGAGGTCCAGCACGCGGTAGGGGCCGAGCGCCGAATCGTCGGGTGTGATGTCGGGCATGACGTTCGCCTCCCGCGGCCGCTAAGCGCGGGGCAATCCCAGCCCGCGGGTCGCGATGATGTTGCGCTGTATCTCGGAGGTGCCCGCCGCGATGGTGCTGGACACGCTGGACAGGCTGAGCCTCTGGACGTGCCCTTCCAGCGGCGCCCACTTGGAGCCTGCCCCAAGCTGGCCGGCGAGCCCCAGCATCTCCATGCCGGTGTCCGCCACGCGCTGGGTCAGCTCGGTGCCGAACAGCTTGGACATCGAGGCCTCCGCGTTCGGCACCATACCCTGGCTCTGCATCCAGGCGACCCGGTAAGACATGCCGCGGGAGATCTCGGCCTCGAGCGAACGCTGGGCCAGCTTGGCGCGCACTACGGGGTCCTCGGCCAGTGGGCGGCCTTTGCGTTCGGTCTGCCTGGCGTACTCGGTCAGCGCCTCCAGCGTCCTCCGCGCGGTGGCGGAGTAGCCGACGCCGGAGCGCTCGAAGTCGAGCGCGACCGCGAGGGTATACCAGCCCCGGTTCTCCTCGCCCACCAGATTGTGCTTGGGGACGCGGACGTTGTCGAAGAAAACCTCGTTGAACTCGTGGGAGCCCGCCATGTTGTATATGGGCTTGACGGTTACGCCCGGAGTTTTCATGTCGAGCAGAAACAGGCTTATGCCCCTGTGCTTGGGGGCGTCGTTGTCGGTGCGGGCCGCGAGCCAACCCCAGTCGGCGATATGGCCGGCGCTGGTCCAGATCTTGGACCCGTTGACGACGTAGTCGTCGCCGTCGCGGACGGCCTGCGTCTGTAGCGAAGCGAGGTCGGAGCCCGAGCCGGGCTCGCTGTAGAGCGTGCACCAGTAGCGCTCCGCTCTCGCGATAGGGGGCAGATGATCGCGCCGCTGCTCCTCGGTGCCCGCCAGCATGAGCGTGGGGCCTACCCAGCTTATCGCGCCGACGCCCAGGTCTGTGCCTGGCACGTTGCGGTAGGTCATCTCCTCGCGGTAGACGAGCTGCTCCATGTGGGAGCGCCCCTGTCCGCCGTACTCTTCGGGCCAGGCCAGCGTCAGCCAGCCCTTGTCGGCGAGCCTGGAAGACATCTCCTTCGTGAAGGGGAAGTTCTGGGCGGAGAATGGGCTGGTCTGGGAGAGGGCGTCCCAGTCGTCGGGAAGCTCCTGGTCGAGGAAGTCGAGAAGTTCGCCTCGAAACGCCTCTTCGGCCTCGCCGAATCGGAAGTCCATGGCCGGCCTCCTGCGCGATGCGATGCGTGGACGCCGCCGCGCGCGCGGCGACTGTTGGGGGTAAGTCTAGGCAGGGGAGTGGTGAGTGTCAAGGAAAGGGGCGGGCGAAGAATCATCCACGAAGGGCACGAAGGTGTGGAAGCCTGTGGGGATGGGAGCGCGAAGGCGCTGGCGTATGCGAGGCTACGGGGCTACACGCACACTGGCAGGGAGCTTAGGCCGCGCAGCACTATCTGGCGGCGGCGCGAGGGCGTTCCGGCGAGGCGCACGTTGGGGAACCGTTCCAGCAGCTTGCCCAGCATCACCTCGGCTTCCATGCGGGCCAGCGGCGCCCCCAGGCAGTGGTGGATGCCGCGGCCAAAGCCCAGGTGCGGGTTGCGCTCGCGGGACACGTCCAGGACGTCGGGATCGTCGAACGCTTCGGGGTCCCGGTTGGCCGCGCCGAGCAGCAGCATCAGGTACTGGCCCCGCTCCATCGGCACTCCGCCGACCTCCGTGTCCTCCCTCACGCTGCGCCCGTCTATCTGCACCGGGCTGTCGTAGCGCGTCAACTCTTCGACGGCCGGACCGATGAGATCCGGCTCGCGTCGCAGCCGGTCCAGCTGCTCGGGGTTGCGAAGCAGGGCGAGCAGGCCGTTCCCCACCAGGTTGCGCGTCGTCTCGTTGCCGGCGACCAGCAGCAGCACCAGCATCAGTTGCAGCTCC
Organism: Dehalococcoidia bacterium; assembly: GCA_965262385.1. GTDB lineage: Bacteria > Chloroflexota > Dehalococcoidia > Lucifugimonadales > CATOSD01 > CATOSD01. The sequence goes on from CBDHFB010000016.1 coordinate 3,107,294, forward strand.
AAGTGGGACAGCCTGTCGCCCTCGTCCTCGATCTGGGTCAGCACGCTGACCAGGTCTTCGCCGGGGTCGGCGCGCCGACGCTCGGCAAGGTCGCTGAAGTAGTCGCGCAGCTTGGACAGGGTGTCCTTGCTGGTGGCGACCCTGCGATCGTCCAGAAGCGGCTCGATCGATAGCGAAGCGTCGTTGGACCATTCGCGGAATGGCCCGCGATCCTCCTGCGGCACGCCCAGCATCTCACAGATGACCGCCACCGGCAGCGGGTAGGCGATGGCGTCGATCACGTCGAAGGAGTCCGCGCCGTCGAGGCTGTCCAGCAGGTCGTCGGCGATCTTCTCCACGCGAGGGCGCAGGGCGCGCACGGCCCGCGGCGTGAACGCCTTGCTCACGAGCGAGCGGAGCCGCGTGTGGTCGGGCGGGTCGCGGTACAACATGCTGCGCGGCTCTTCGCTGTCGAATCGCAGGTTCGCGTCCTGCGTCGAGGCGCGATCGTTGCCGAAGCGCCGGGAGTCGCGCAGAACGGCGTCTATGTCCTCGTGGCGGGATAGCACCCAGCCCTTGATGAGACGGCTGCGATGCACGGGGTCCCTGGTCTGAAGCCTGCGGTAGATGGGGTACGGATTCGCGAGCAGCCGGCGCGAAAAGAAATTGAAGGCGACGCCGGACTCCAGGCGTTCGCGGGCCATCAGCGTCTGCACGACGCCGAAGAGAAACGCTGCCTTGAGTGGGCGTTTCATGCGATGCCTCCGAGCGGGCCTACGCTCCCATCCTGCTGAAGATGTGGTCTATGGTCTCGCGCCGAAAGCGTTCCATGTCGTCCGCGTCCTTGATGATAGTCCCCAGGGTACGCGCTATCGCGTCGCGGTCCAGGTGCTCGACGTGGAGGGCTACCATAGCCCTCGCCCAGTCGAGGGTCTCGGAGATGCCCGGCGTCTTCTCCAGGTCGGTCTCTCTCGCGCGTTCGACGAAGCGGCAGATCTGGCGCGCCAGCCCCTCCTCGATGCCCTTGACTTTCTTGCGGACGATGCGCAGCTCCTTCGCCAGGTCGGGGTAGTCCAGCCACAGGTACAGGCAGCGCCTGCGGAGCGCGTCGGAGAGGTCGCGCGAGCGGTTGGACGTGAGTATGACCAGCGGCCTTTGGCTGGCCTTGAGCGTGCCAATCTCGGGGATGGTGACCTGGAAGTCGGACAGAACCTCCAGCAGAAAGGCCTCGAACTCTTCGTCGGCGCGGTCCACCTCGTCGATGAGAAGCACCGGCGCCTTGTCGGGCTGAGTCAACGCGGCGAGCAGCGGGCGTTCCAGGAGGAACTGCCGGCTGAAGATCTGCTGTTCCTGCTCGTCGACAGTGCGGCCCTCCCGCTCGTTCAGCTTGATGCGCAGCAGCTGCTTGGGGTAATTCCATTCGTAGAGGGCCGTGTTAACGTCCAGCCCCTCGTAGCACTGCAGCCGAATCAGGTTGGTGTCGAGCAGGCGGGCCATAGCGATGGCGATCTCGGTCTTGCCGACGCCGGGGCGACCCTCGACCAGCAGCGGGCGCTCAAGCTCGCCGGCGAGGTAGATGGAGGTGGCGATGGAGGGATCCGCGACGTAGCTCTGAGCCTCGAGGCCGTCGAGCACGCGCTGGATCGGGTCGTCCGACAGGCCGGGCTGGCGCATCGTTCGGCGGCCCCTACTCTGTCCGGTCGGGCTGCTCGCCGTCGTCCGATTCCCCGTCGTCCGATACGCCGTCTTCCAGCGGCGCGTCACCGTTGTCGAGGCGTTCGCCGAGCTCGCGGAGAAAGCCCTCGACGCTGGGCGCGAGGGTGATTTCGTCGCCGGGTTCGGTACGGGGAGTGCTGGACTGGATGCGGTCGTAGTACTGCTCGAACTGGCGTATGAGCCTGCGCACCTCGTTGTTATTCTGAATGGCGCTGCTAATCTCCTGGTACTGTTTGCGCCCGCGCTCTGGCCTTATGAGCGCCTCGGGAAAGTCGTACATGGAGCACAGCGCCTCCATGAGACGGGATTTGCCCATGTGGTCCTCTTCGAGCTGGACGTACTGGGGCAGGTGCGCCATCAGGCTGGTGGACTCTATTTCGGAGTCCTCGAGCAGGTTGCTAACCATGTTGACGATGCTGGTTGGCCCCTGGTAGGTGCTCCGGCGCATCGACACGAGGCCCTCGGTGCGGGAGGCCTTGTCTTCGTTCATGCTGCCGGTCACGAGCACCGGGCGCGTGTGCGGTACGGAGTCGTACATGCCGCCGATTCGGCAATGCTCCACGACTTTGAACCGCTTCATGAACGAGACAATCGCGTCGGCGTAGTCTTCGCCGTTGGAGTGGGGCTCGCGAATGTGCAGGAACATGTAGCTCTTGCCCGACTCCGTGTCGTGGGCATAGTTGACTGTCGTGTTGGGTATATTCAGCGTGCGCCGCCCCTCGACGACGCGCGTGCGAGGCCTGTATCTCGTGAAGTCGAAGTACGAGCCGGGTCGGGCAAGCCTGCCCAGTTCGCTCGCGCCTAGGTGGCGTTCGAGACTCGTAAGCACGAGGGTTCCGACGCGCCCGACGTTGATCCACGGGCGCAGGATGCTTATCGCGATTATGTCGTCGTCTTCCGGCAGCGGCTCAACTACGTCGAATTCGCCAAGTCTCATTCGTTCCACCCAGGTCCCCTTCAGGCCACACGTCCGCCATCGGGGCGCTGTGACTTTGTGGGCGGCTTATGGCCGCCTGTCGCTGTTAGTGTATTGGCCCGTTCTGAGACTGTCAACAAGCGAGGCGCGCACGCGGACCGCGCCGCCTGTTGACGACGCCGACGGGCCGCTCCTACAATGGGCCGCAGAACGGCACCCCGACAGATACCGCGGGAGGTTTACACATGAGACTAGCAGGCAAGGTGGCCTTCGTCAGCGGCGGCGCGCGCGGCATGGGAGCGGCCGAGGCCAGGCTGTTCGCCCGCGAGGGGGCCAAGGTGGCGTTCGGCGACGTGTTGGATGAGGATGGGCGTAAGGTGGAGGCCGAGATCAACGAGATGGGCGGACAGGCGCTTTACGTCCACTTGGACGTCACCCGGCCGGAATCGTGGCAGGCCGCGATGGACGCTACGATCGAGGCGTTCGGCAGGCTGGACGTGCTCGTCAACAACGCGGGCGTGCTGGTCGACGGCGCACGCGACGATGCCACCATCGAGAACTGGGACCGCGTCATGGACGTGAACGCGAGGGGCGTGTTCCTGGGCGTGATGGCGGCCATTCCTCACATCAGAGCAGTGGGCGGCGGGTCGATCGTCAACATCTCCTCCATTTCGGGCATCATCGGCCAGCAGCACATCCATGCCGGTTACAACGCCTCGAAGGGCGCGGTGAGGCTGCTCACAAAGTCGATCGCGGTCCAGTACGCGGACGACGGCATCCGCTCCAACTCGGTGCACCCAGGCCCGATAGCGACGCCCATGACGGAGGCGTCCCGCGCCGATCCCGAGCGCTACGCCCGGTCCATCGCAAGCACGCCGCTGGGCCGTTACGGCTCGCCCGAAGACATCGCGTACGGAGTGCTCTTCCTGGCGTCCGACGAGTCGTCGTACATGACCGGCAGCGAGCTGGTCATCGACGGCGGTTACACCGCGCAGTAGCCTCGGAACATAGGCCTTGGAGGATGTCTCCAAGGTGTTTCCTATCGGCCCTCCTCTCCCTGAGATTCATCGGCTAGTTCAGAAAGACATCGGAATCGTTTTAGGAGAAATCGCATGAAACTGCTCGTCATCTCCGGTGGCAGACACCCCTACGAAGAATCGACACCAGTCCTGGAAGCATTCCTCACCGCGGCGGGCCACGAGGCGAACGTAACCGAGGACGCTTCCGTGCTCGCGGACGCGGACGCGATGGCCGAGTACGACGCGCTTGTATTCAACACCCTGCGCGAGGGCGAATTGGTCCTGTCGAATGGCGAACAGGAAGGCCTCAAGGGCTACGTGGGCGGCGGCAAAGGGTTTGTTTGCATTCACATCGCGGGCTGCGCTCCCGACTCCTGGCCGGAGTACCACGACGTGACCGGCGGCGGGTGGGTTATGGCGAAGAGCTTCCATCCGCCCTATAGCAAGTTCGTCGTGAACGTGTCCCAGCCCGGCCACGCGGGAGTGGCAGGCGTGTCCGACTTCGAAACGAACGACGAGCTGTACATGGGTATAGTCTTCAATGAAGGCAACGACGTGTTCATCACCGGCGACGCGGAGGATGGCACGTATGCCTGGCGCGGCGAGGACACGTTCATGCCGGGCGGCACCTTCCCCCTGGGCTGGACGCGCTCCTATGGCGAGGGCAGGGTGTTCGTGACGCTGCTGGGCCACAACGGCCTCAGCTTCGAGACGCCAGAGTTCCAGAAAATCGTGCTGAACGGCGTGGAGTGGGCCACCGGCGGCTAGGACGGCATGGCTAGAAGGCTCGGCATCTTCGGCTTCCCGATAGGCCACTCGCTGTCGCCCGCGTTCCAGCAGGCGGCGCTCGACCACTACGAGATAGACGCGCGCTACGAGGCGTGGGAGACGAGTCCCGGCGATCTCGGCGCGGCGGTCGCGCGGCTGCGGGATTGCGAGTACATGGGCGCGAACGTGACCGTGCCGCACAAGGTCGAGGTGATGGCCCATCTCGATGAAGTCAACGAGTTGGCGAGGCTCATCGGCGCCGTCAACACCATCGTCAAGCGCGGCGAGCGGCTGATAGGGCACAATACCGACGCGGGCGGATTCGTGGAGTCGCTGCGCCGCGCCGGCGGGTTCGACCCCGAGGGCAGGCGCGCCCTATTGCTCGGCGCGGGAGGCGCGGCCCGCGCCGCTGCCTTCGCGCTCGCCCGAGGCGGCGCGAGCGAACTTGTCATCGCCAACCGCACCCTCGAGCGCGCGGCCTCTCTCGCGGCGGAGCTGGGCGGCGCCGGCCACGGCGTGATCGCCATACACCTGGCCGACGCCGCCAGCCTCGGCGAGGCCGCGGCCCGTGCGGACCTGGTCGTCAACTCCACCACCGTGGGTATGAGGCACACACCCGAGCAGGACAAATCGCCGCTGCCGGCCGGTGTCCTCGGTTGTGGCAGCGTTGTCTACGATATGGTGTACAACCCGGCTCGCACGCCTCTGCTGGCGCAGGCCGAACTCGTGGGAGCGACGGCTGTCGGCGGGCTGTCGATGCTGATACACCAGGGGGCGGCGGCGTTCGAGCTGTGGACTGGCAAGCGCGCTCCGCTGCAGGTGATGTTCGACGCCGCCGAGCTGGCGATGGGGAAGTGGTCATAGTGCCGTTTTCACGGCTGTGGGGGTAATTTAGGGCCTATTGAGAAGGATGAAAAGGATAGGAGAGTTATTTGTAGGATGGGGCCCGCTGCTCGTTTCAGGAGCTGTTCTGGCGGTCTTTCTTGTCACGGTGATTGGACGTCTGGGTAAAGAGCCGGACGGGGCCGCAGCAGGCGCGTTTGCTGTTATCACTGCGGGCGCCGTGTTTGCTAGAATCTTCGAGGGTGTAAAGAGCATCAGGGCGAAGAACTTTGTAATTCGGTTGAATGTAATGGCCGCTGCGTGGTCAGGCTATTCTACAGCTGTTACCTGGCTGCTGAGCGAAGCAGCACAAGCTGTTTCCATCCTGTACTGGGTGATAGTGCTTTCCGCAACCGTTGCTGGCTTGTTCGCTTCATTCGCCGTTTTTTCGATCAGCACGGATGACGACTAGCCTTACCATCCGCTGAAAAGGCCGAAATGCCACGCGAGGAACACGAACCCTAGCGCCATAATGACGCTCATGGTGACCCGCATCGCCTTATCCCAATCCCTATCGCGGGACAGCACCTTCTTCATGTTCATCATTCACACCTCCCCCCAGACTGCCTAGAGTCCATAATATGATACCCAGTCAACCAAGTCAAAGGCCATAACATTGTCCCATCCAAGGAACATCTTCGTGACCGGCTTCTCCGGCTCCGGCAAGACCACCGTGGGCCGCATCGCCGCGCGTCTGCTCGGCTGGGCGTTCGTCGACCTGGACGACGAGATCGAGCAGACCGCCGGACTGGCTATCGAGGAGATCTTCGCCCGGTACGGCGAGGCGCACTTCAGGCGGCTGGAAAGAGAGCGGCTGGCGGCGGCGTGTGAGCGTGACATGCAGGTTGTGTCGACGGGCGGAGGCATCGTGGTCGACTGGCGCAACCGGCGCGCGATGGAGCGCGCCGGCGCGGTCGTATGCCTGGAGGCGCGGCCCGAGACGCTCTTCGCCCGCGTGGAGCGCCAGGCCCGCGAAGACGCCGAGGCGTCCGCGCGCCCCATGCTCTTCGCCGACGACGCTCTGGCCCGCATACGCTCCTTGAAGGCCCGCAGGCAATTCGCCTATACTCATGCACGGCTAATCGTACACACCGACGACCTGTCGCCCGAACAGGCGGCAATGGAAGTCGTCAGGGGGTGGAAGGACATCAGCGAAACCAACGAGGCGCGCGCCGCCTGGGACTCGCCGGACCTTGCCGCGGTTGTGGAAACCTCCGGAGGCGACTACCCCGTCTGGGTCGGCTGGGACATCATGGACCGGCTTGGCGAGCGCGTCATCCAAACTGTGGGCGAGACCTCGACGACGTATATCTTCACCGACGAGCACGTCTACTCAATGGCTCGACTTGCCCAGTCCTCCCTTGAAAGGGCCGGCATCGCCGCGCATATCTTCATCATGCCCGCCGGTGAGCAGCACAAGACGCTCAAGACGGTGGAGCTCGCCTACGAATGGCTCTCGCACCGCAGAGCCGAGCGCGGCCACCTCGTGCTGGCCGTGGGCGGCGGCGTCGTCGGAGACCTGGCGGGCTTCGTAGCCGCTACCTACGTGCGGGGCATGCCCTTCGCGCAGGCGCCCACAAGCCTGCTCGCGATGATGGACGCCTCGATAGGCGGCAAGGTGGCGGTCGACCTGCCCCGCGGCAAGAATCTGGTGGGCGCGTTCTACCAGCCCAGGCTGGTGCTGTCGGACGTGAGCACGCTGCGAGGCCTCTCGGCCCGACAGATGGCCTCCGGCTGGGCCGAGGCTATCAAGCACGGGCTTATCCTCGATGAGGACCTGCTCGCGGACTTCGACCGGCAGCGGGACGCGCTCATGGCGTTGGAGCCGCAGGCTGCCGCCGAGCTGATCCGCCGCAGCGTGGCCATCAAGGCAAACGTTGTCTCGCGAGACGAGCGGGAGACGCTTGGCGTCCGGGTGTTGCTCAACTACGGCCACACGATAGGCCACGCAATCGAGTCCGCCACAGGTTACGACACCTACCTGCACGGCGAGGCGGTGAGCGTGGGCATGATGGGGGCCGCGAACATCGCCCTGCACAGGGGCCTGCTGGCCGCCGAGGCCGTGGAGCGCCAGGCGGACATGCTGCGCTCGTTCGGCCTGCCGCTGAGCTGCGAGGGCGTGAGCGTGGACGCCATCGAAGAGGCGATGCGCTCGGACAAGAAGGTTTCCGCCGGCTCGATTCGCTGGGTGCTGCTGGACGGCATCGGCAACGCCGTCACCCGCAACGACGTTCCCCCGGAGTTGGTGCGACAGACGCTTGAAAGACTGGCTGTGGGCTAGATGTGGGAATGGGCGTGGCTGTGGCTGGTTCTGCTCGGAATTGGCTCCGGCGCGCTTGGGGTGCTCGTGGGGGCGGGCGGCGGGTTCATCATCGCCCCACTTCTGCGCATCTTCTTCGACAAGAACCCTGAAATCGTAGCGGGAACCACGGTTACCCTCGTCGCCATCAACAGCATTTCAGGAGCGTTCGCGTACAGGAGTATGCGGATTGTGGATAAGCGCAGCGCGCTGATATTCGCGCTCGCCGCGATTCCCGGATCCGTGTTGGCCCCGTTCGCGCTCAGCAGCGCGTTGAAGGGCGTGCCCGGCGTGTACGATTTTCCCTTTGGCATTCTGCTGGTGCTTCTCGCCGTGCGGATGGCGACCCAGAAGGACGTCGCGGACGAACCGACCCCCATTTCCAAGCTGCGCGACGGGCCGCGATTCGTCAAGGCCGCCTCGCTGAAGAGGCGGGTAATTACCACCCGCGCAGGCCAAACCCACCGCTACCGGCTGCACGAGGGCTACGCAGCGGCGGTGAACCTGGTGCTCGGCTTCGTTTCCAGCTTCTTCGGTATCGGCGGCGGCTGGCTCAGAACGCCCATCCTCGTTTACGTATTCCGTTTTCCGGTGCAGATCGCCGTAGCAACCTCCATATTCACCCTCTCCTTCTACACCACGGCGGGGGCGGCCACCTACGCGTTCAGGGGCGCCGTCGAATGGTTCCCCACGCTTCTGTTCACCGGCGCCGGCCTCATAGTCGGCGCACAGATAGGCGCCAGACTATCCACGGTCGTGCGGGGAATCTGGATCATGCGTCTGCTGATGCTGCTCATATTCTCGATGGGCGTCTACCTGGTGGTCAACGGCGTCCGCGAATACCTGGGCATAGGCTGATTGCCGTACCCGAATTCACGCTGAGTGCCGTTGCCGCGCGTTGCATCGCGGGGCGGGCTGTGCACGCGACGTAGCTGCCCGCGTGTCTGGCAGAATATTGATTGCTCCTCCTCGTCTTGATACTCTCATTCCTGACGGCGCCCACTTCTTCGAATTGTCCATCTACTGAGGAACACAAATGAGAATCGACAACATCTCTGTTAGAGGTCTGTTCGACAGATTCGATCACGACATCGAGCTGGACCCCTGTGAACGGATCGCCATAATCTACGGCCCGAATGGGTTTGGCAAGACCATGATCTTGCGAATTGTGAACGCCCTGTTCAATTCGCCGATTCGCAGCCTTGGGCGGATGCCGTTTGGAGAAGTCTGCGTTGATTTCGACGATGGCTCGCGGCTGGACGTGGTGCGCGATTCCGACACGTCGCTTCCCCAAGTTGCCTTCACTGGCTCTACTGGAGTCGTGGAGGTTTTTAGACGTGGTGCCAGGGTCACGCCTCAGGAGCTGCCCTTTCCCATTGGCGATATTGACGAATTCGTGCCCGGCCTTAGACGGGTAGGGCCTTCGCAATGGCACGATTTTGACTCTGGTGAAGTTGTGGAACTGGATGAAGTTCTGGAAAATTACTCGCAATTTCTGCCATTCGGCACTGACTCACTCGCCTTAAGGTCGACGATTCCGGATTGGCTAGAGAACATCAGGACTTCGCTGCCAGTGCGCTTCATTGATACGGAACGGCTTACCGATTTCTCAAGCTACGAGTGGCTGCCACCACGTCGAAGCATGCTGCAGCAGACAAGACCTGAGCGAACGGTACGTCGCTATTCCAAGGAATTGGGTAGCAAAATGAGACAAGTCTTGACCGAATATGCCACACTCTCCCAATCTCTGGACCAATCATTCCCTGCCAGAGTGGTTTCGGAGCCAACTAGGGCCTGTTCACACTAGGGGCCTGGACATGTTATCATACATGTATGGAACTTACACAAGCTCATTACCAACTCATCGAACCGTACCTACCCGTGCAGCGTGGCAATGTGACCATTCCAAACATACGGGTGCTCAACGCTATTCTGTACGTCGCAGAACACGGTTGCAAGTGGCGAGGGTTGCCGAGTCGTTTTGGCAACTGGCATACCGTCTACATGCGCATGAACCGTTGGGCCAAGAGCGGAGTGCTCGACCGAGTGTTCGAACAGCTTCAGCGAAAGGGCATTGTGAAGGTCACAATCGAGGTAGCTTCACTGGACAGCACCTCCGTCAAGGTGCATCCCGACGGCACGGGCGCGGCCAAAAAAACGGACCACAGTCCATCGGCAAGTCCCGAGGCGGATGGACGACCAAGCTTCATATGGTTGCCGCGGATGATCGGACACCCTTAGCGTTCTCGCTCTCTCCGGGCCAGGCCCACGATGGACCGGAGGGGCGCAAACTGCTCAACCGGCTGGGGCCACAACGAGGGAATCCGCCTCTGGTGATGGATCGCGCATATTCGGGCGACCAAACACGCCGATTGGCGTTCGATATGGGGTTCACGCCTGTTGTTCCACCCCTGAAAAGTCGCGTGAACCCTTGGGAGTATGACAAAGAACTGTACAAGAGGCGGAATGAAGTGGAGCGCCTGTTCCGTCGATTGAAGGGGTATCGAAGAGTATTCACGCGCTATGACAAGCTCGATGCGCTCTATGCCGGCTTTGTCTTGTTCGCAATCATCTTCGACGCTCTACGTAGTGTGAACAGGCACTAGTCCCGCACCTTCGATTGATGAGCTGCGCCGAGACCTGGCCAAGGTTGAAAAGCGCAGAAGCGAGATCGTTGAAGCCGGACTCTTGACTCAGGAGCACGAAAGCTTGAGTGTTCCAGATGTCGACAAGATAGACGAGTCGAGAAGGAGCGTACTAACTGTCTATGCCCAAGACGCCACGCGCAAACTGGGGGTGTTTGGCGACATCTATGCCCGGATCAACACCTTCACGAGGATAGCGAACGATCGCCTTCTTTACAAGAAAATCTCGGCCGGTCTTGACGGTCTCAAGGTAACCAGTTCTGAGGGTTACAACCTAGAGCTTGAAATGCTGTCATCTGGTGAGCAGCACGAGATTGTGCTGTTGTTCGATCTCTTGTTCGAAACGAAGCCTAACTCCCTTATTTTGGTAGACGAGCCAGAGTTGTCTTTGCACGTTGCATGGCAGCGAGAGATGCTGAAAGACCTTCAAGATATGGCTGACCTGTCCGACTTTCGAGCCATTTTGGCCACCCACTCGCCCCAGATCATTGGCGAGCGATGGGACCTGACAATCGAGCTAAAGGGCCCAGTTCAAGTTTGATCGATCTTACGCCGCATGAACTAGCGAATGAAATACGCATGACCCGAACTCAGTTCTCGGGCAGCTTTCTGATAGTTGAGGGGCGCGACGACAGGTTGTTCATGGTGCGCTTCATTGCACTTGAGACATGCGAAATCAGGGTGGCCTACGGTAAGCAGAACGTTTGCGACGTGATTGACATTCTGGATGAGGACCTGTTCAGTGGCGCTTTAGGAGTAATCGACGCGGACTTTGACAGAATAGAGGGAATCTCGAGCAAAAGTCAGAATGTCGTAATGCCCGAATGTCACGACTTGATGACGATGCTGGTGTGCTCCCCAGCTCTAACGCGGGTTGCACGAGAGCTGGGGAGTGAAGAGAAGCTTGAGAGTCTTGGCAAGACTATCCTGGAGTCATTGATAGAGATTGCGTTGCCAATTGGTTATCTGCGCTTGCACTCCATCAGAGCAGGACTGAACCTGCGATTTATGGGGCTTACGTACTCCCGTTGGATAGACACCAGGTCCTTTCAAGCCGATACCGGCAAGCTCATAGAGGCTGTCAAGAACCACTCGCAAAAGCAGAACCTCGCCTCCGACGTTCTCGAAAAAGCCATCGCAGACTTGCAGAGCGCTAAGTACGACCCTCGCGAGATATGCGTCGGCACGGATTTGGTTGAGGCGCTGTCCATTAGGTTAAGAGGTGCCTTGGGTAGCAAAAGAGCTAGGGACGTTAGGGGAGAGTTGCTGAGGTCAAACCTCAGGCTGGTGTATTCGGATGTGGAGTTCAAAGCCTCGACTCTTATGCGGGACATCGAACAGTGGCAAAGCCAAAACCCAAGGTTCCAGGTCTTGCGCTCAAACCTGACAGGCGGTTGACGTCGTAGCTTTAGCCAGTCAGGATTTGGAGATTGAGGCCACCCCGCGTTGCATCCCGCCGCCCGCTGTGCCACAATCCAGGCCATGCCCACGCCTCCTTTTTGCCTGCACGCCGTCGATGGCGAGGCGCGCGCCGGGACGCTGCGCACGCCACACGGTGAGCTGCCCACTCCGGCGTTCATGCCCGTTGCGACACAGGGCGCGGTCAAGGCCCTGGACCCGTCCGACCTTCGCGCCATCGGCGCTCGCGTCGTGCTCTCAAACGCCTACCACCTCTCCCTGCGCCCGGGAGCGGACGCTGTCCGGCGGCTCGGCGGCCTACACGCCTTCATGGGTTGGCCGGGGCCGATGCTCACCGACAGCGGCGGTTTTCAGGGGTTCAGCCTCAAGCACCTGCGCACGATCACCGACGACGGAATAGTCTTCCGCTCCCACGTAGACGGCACCATCAACCATTTCACGCCCGAGGCCGCGGTCCTCTGCCAGCAGGAGTTGGGGGCGGACATGATAATGCCTCTCGACGTGTGCGCGCCGGCGGAGGCCGAACGCGGGGAGGTCGAGACGGCCGTCGAGCGCACCGCGCGATGGGCCGTGCGGTGCCGGGAGGCCCATCCGGACGACAGAGGGCAGCTTCTGTTCGGCATCGTCCAGGGAGGCCTGTTCGAGGACCTGCGCCGGCGCTCCGCCGAACACCTCGTCGCGCTCGACTTTCCCGGCTACGCCGTCGGCGGGCTGAGCGTCGGCGAGTCCAAGCGCGAAATGTACCGCACGCTGTCGCTGACAACGAGGATGCTGCCGGCGGACAGGCCCCGCTACCTGATGGGCGTGGGCTCGCCCGAAGACCTGGTCGAGGGCGTGGCGCGAGGAATCGATATGTTTGATTGCGTGCTGCCGACGCGAATCGCCCGCAACGGTGCGCTGCTGGTGTCCACCGGGCGGGCGAACGTGTACACGTCGCGGTTTCGTGCCCTGGATGGCCCCGTAGAGGATGGCTGCGACTGCTACACGTGCACCACCTTCTCAGCGGCGTATCTACACCACCTGTTCAAGGCAAAGGAGCTGCTCGCCTACCGGCTGACCACGCTGCACAATCTGCGGTTCGTGCTCAGGCTTATGGAGGATATGCGCGCCGCCGTATCGGAAGGGCGCTTCGAGGCGTTTCGCGGGGAATTTCTCGGCCGGTTCGTGCCGCCCGACGAGCGAACGAGAAGCGAGCAGAAGGCGAAGTGGGAGGCGGCGCGCCTGCGGCGCGGCTAGGTGGCGGCAGTGACTCCGCGAAGAGCCGCTTCGGTGTCGGCGCCGGCGAAGAAGCGCCTGCGGATATGCTCGGCGATTCCCTGTGGGTCCAGGCCCAGCCTACGCCGCTGGGCGTCCGCCGTGCCGTGCTCGATGAACCAGTCCGGCATGCCGATGCGCAGCACCTGGACGTTGTCCAGCTTGGCGTCCGCCAGGGCCTCCAACACTGCCGAGCCGAAGCCGCCCGCCAGCACGTTCTCCTCCACGGTGACGATTCTGCCAACCTTGAGCGCCATCTCGGAAATCAGACCGGTGTCCAACGGCTTTGCGAACACCGGGTTCACCACCGCGCAGGAGATGCCCGACTCGGCGGCCAGCAAGTCGGCGGCCTCGAGTGCGGCGTGCAGCGACTTTCCCAGACCGAACACGGCGACGTCGCCTCCCTCGCGCACGACGCGGCCCTTGCCGATGGGCAGCTCTACAAGGTCTGCGTCGAGGGGCGCGCCGACCGCCGCGCCGCGGGCGATGCGGATGGCGAACGGCCCGTCGTGCTTGTAGGCGGTGTAAACCAGGTGCTGCAGCTCATTCTCGTCCATCGGCGCGGCCACCACCGCGTTGGGCAGGCAGCGCAGGTAGGTCACGTCGAAGGCGCCGTGGTGCGTCTTGCCGTCCTCGCCGACGATCCCGGCGCGGTCGGACACCAGCGTCACCGGCAGGTTCTGCAGGCAGATGTCGTGGACAATCTGGTCGAATGAGCGCTGCATGAAGGTGGAATAGATTGACACGAAGGGATTCATGCCGTTGGAGGCCATGCCGGCGGCCATGCTCACCGCGTGCTGCTCGGCGATTCCGACGTCGAAGACCCTGTCCGGGAACTCGCCCTTCACCTCGGCCAGCCCAGTGCCTTCCAGCATTGCCGCGCTGATGCCTGCCACCGTGGGGTCCTCTCGCATGATTCGCGCGAGGGTGAGCGCGAACACGCGCGAATAGGTCGGCGCGCCGCTGCCACTGCCGAGAGGCGAGCTGGGCTGGTGGAACTTGACCGGGTCGTCCTCGGCGGGCTCGTAGCCGTGGCCCTTGTGGGTCACCACGTGGATGATCGGCACGGACCCCGTGGGCGTGCAGGCCTGCCTGAGCGTCTCCTCGAGCTGCTTGAGGTCGTGGCCGTCGATCGGGCCGATGTACTGAAAGCCCATCTCCGACCAGAACATGGTGGGGACGATTACGCCGGAGACTCCATCGCCGAAGCGCTTGACGAGCCGGTAGATGAGCTCTCCGGTTGGCACCTTATGGGAGATCGCCCTCATCCGGTTTACCATGGCGTTGAATTCCGGGTTGGTGATGACTCGTTTGCGCCAGTTGGTTAGGAAGCCGATGTTTTCCGAAATGGACATGCCGTTGTCGTTGAGAACGACGATGAATCTTTCGGGGTTGAGGTGGACGATGTTGTTGAGGGCCTCGAAGCTGGAGCCGGAGGTCATAGCGCCGTCGCCCACGACGGCGATGGTCCAGGAGTCGAGGCTGCGGTTGGCGGAGGCCTGGGCGATGCCGAGGGCGATGGAGAGGCCGGTGCCGGCGTGTCCGGCGGCCAGTGTGTCGTGAGGGCTTTCGCTCGGCTCGCCGAATCCCGAAAGCCCGCCCTCGAGCCGGATGTTCTGGAAGTCGTCGCGGCGGCCGGTGACGAGCTTGTGGGTGTACATCTGGTTCGTGGTGTCCCAAACCAGGCTGTCTTTGGGGCTGTCGAACACGCGGTGCAGGGCCAGCGTCAGCTCGACGACGCCCAGGTTGGAGGCGAGGTGACCGCCCCGCTCGCTGATGACGGAGATGATGGTCTCTCGGGCCTCTTGGGCGACTTGGGCAACCTCGTCGCGGGACAGGGATTTCAGGTCCGCGGGTTGGTCGACCCGGTCCAGTATCCTGCCTTCCATCGGACCCTCCAGAGGCGGCGGAATAGGGGGATTTAGCTGCCGCGTTACACGCGCTTTGCTACGGCCTAGCCTAGTGTTGCGCACTCTGGTTGTCAAGAAGTGTAGCGGCGGCGAGCCTGTGTCAGATTACCAGGCGTCCCCAACACGGTTATTCCCGCGAATGCGGGAAGTCTGTTCGTTTCTGCGACATTCTGTGCGCCTCCTAGCTGAGGGTGTCCCCGGTCCCGCGCGAATCTGTAGTGCCGGCGCCGGTTTGCAGGGACACAAGAGTGGCGCCGCGTGGCAGAAGAGGACAGGGGGACGGAGCAGGGTTCGCTCAGCCGTATCTGCACTGCCACAGGGCGCCCACAAGGGACGCCCTTACGGATGCCTGGGGCCTTACCCCGTGTGGGGGGTAGGGTTTCCGGGCCGCGGGGTCGGTCCCTCGCTTGGGCGAGGGTAGCACGGATGTGCGGGTGTTGCAAGAGGGTTGGCGAAATTGCGGAACTGGGGCGGATTGGTGGGGAGAAACTGCGCAGGCGTGGGGAAGAGGTGGGGCGTGCGTGGGGTTGGATGGGGCAGGGCCGGGAACGGGTGGCGCGGGAAAGTGACGCTTTTTTCGGGGTATGGGGGAGCGAATGGGTCGGGTGTGGGGGAGGTTGTGCGGCCGGGGTGTGCGTTGGGGCGTCCGGGGGGCATTTGCTGAGCAATATGGCGAACGCAAGGCGATGGCGGTAGGTTCAGAGCGATTCATTGAGAGTGTTGGGGGCACCCAGTAATCTGAAAAAGACTCTGGGAGCCTGAGCCCGTGTCAGATAACCGGTGGCGCTTACACCCGAAATGCCCCTCCCGCTACATTACCGTATGACGATCCGGTGAAGAACACATTCCAACTGCTCACGGTGGCAGAACACGTCGGAACGCCTCAATTGCCGTTCCATTTATCGATTGGTTTCGAAGAACACACAGCCAAACTCTGCGTAAGTTCTAAACTGCATATCAACAACGTCACGCATATGAGGGTATCTTTCGGGTTGGTCAACGTGAGCACTAGAGAGGCACCAAACGTGTTGGCCCATTTTCGGATTCAAGCAGTCGCCCTCCCCTCGTTGGCGAAAAATACCCATGGCTTCCCAGTGTTTGCAATTCTTACATTTGTGCGTCGTATCAGATGCCATGACCATTCTCCATCAATAGTATCAAGCATATGTCTAGCAGACAATCTTGGAGGTGGGGCAGACGCCGGAGGTGAGGCGCTGTCGGCTCAACTAATGGTCGCCAATATGTATGTCATACCGCGTTTGCGGCACCATTCCCGTGCCGCGCTTTCCTTGCGCGTCACGGAAGGCGAGTCCATCAACGCGGGATTCTTGACTTCAATCAGCGCCTTTCGTCCGTCGGCGTACTCGACGAGAAAATCGGGGCGGTAGTTGCACTTGCGGCCCCTGGTGTCTATCCACGATATGGAAATGCCGTGCCGTTTCTGCCACTTTGCGACTTCGGAGTTTCCCTCGAGCTTGTCCATCATTTTTCGTTCGAGGTCGCTGTCGTAGTTTTCGAAGCTGTACGGGCTCTTGGTGGGACTCTCGTATCGGCCTCGCTTACTTATCGCCATACTTCACCATCCCTTCGATCAGGCCCGGGACACCCTTCATCGTCCGTTCCACATGCGGCAACATTCTGCGGGCCGCTTCCAGGTGATGCCTTTCGGCAAGCCCAAGCGACGTGCCGTCGAGGAACTTCGTCCGCACGTGGCCAAGCAACATCCCGTAGATTCCGCCCTTGAACTGCGAGGAATGGCCGGCGTGTTCCAGCAGCCTGTCCGCCATGTCGAGCAGTTCCTGCTGGATACCGTCCGCCAACTGGTCCGTGTCTAGCTCGACCTCGCCCCCGGTTTCGTAGGTAGGCCCCTCTTCGCGTATCGTCCAGCCGTTCGCCGTAAGTTCTGTGCTTTCCACGCCCGAAATCTCCTGGTCGGTGATGGTCACAGTCTCGGACGGATAGGCCAGCCCTTCGAGAACCTCTCGCCAGTTCTTCAGCGGCTCGGCGACGACATCGGGTATGTCGATGCAGAACTGCCCGCTGTCGTCGTCCGACGGCTCCGGAATGTCGATGATGTTCTCCGGTTTGACCAACTCCTGGCGGGGCGGCGGCTCTGGCAGGTCCTCGTTTTCGTCGAACTCGTCGTCCACGCCTACGCCGGTGTGGACCTTGCTGCCGAAGATGTCCCATAACCATTGATGCTCCAGCTTGGGATGGTCCACTACGGCGCATATCTGTGATTCTTCCTCGTTGAGACCCTTCCCGCGCACGCGGCGCAGGCCGCGCCCTATGACCTGCTGCCCGTAAACGGGGCTGCCGAACTTCCGCAGCAGCAGTATGACACCCACTTCCGGCACGTCCCACCCTTCCCGCAGCATGAGCACGCTCACCACTGCCTCATACGGCTTTCCGCTGCGGCTGGCTTTGCCCAACTCGGTCGCCTTGCGCCGGTCCTCGTCGGGGCTGTCTTCAGTGACCAGCAGCGTCCTCCTACCGAAGTATTTATTGAGGGTCCGCTCGGCCTTCTGAGCGTCCAGCTTGCACACGGCGACCACGAATAGAATGGGCTGGTAGCGTCCCTTGGCGAGTCGCTTCTGTTCGTCCAGACGATGCAAGGCTATCATCATCTGCTGTTGCATCGGCTTGTCATCCGTTACCCACTGCGTTGCGTTCAGCCCGAGCCTATCGACCTCGTCCCAATCTATCTCTTCCACACCCCTGGTCTCGCCGGTTTGGGCGTCCGTGTAGGTCAACTCCACCGTCTCGATGTTGGGCTGATAGACCACCGGCGTCTTGATGAGCCTGTCGGCGAGAGCGTCGGCAATCAGGTACTCGTAAATCATGCTGCTGTCGGGCGATTGGCCGTCCGCGCGGTCGGGCGTGGCCGTCGTATCAACGCGCAAAATTGTCTTGGGACGCATCTTCTCCAGCGTGGCGTCCCACTGCGGCGCGGGCGAGTTGTGCGCCTCGTCGTTGAACAGCGCGAAGGACGGGTCGTTCATCAGGCTTGAGAGGTTGGTCAGGCCGCTGGCGTTGCTTGCGTAGAATTGGTGGATGTTGCCGAGTATCACGGTGGCGCCGAGCATGTTGGCCCAGCCGCCGGGACGGTCGCTGCCGAGCGTGGAAAGCGCGAAGTCGTCCTTGGTTACGATTGCCCCCTCCGGTATGAGGTCGCGGTCAGCAAAGACCTTGCCGTTCTCAAAGTCTTCCTCTAGCCGGTCCCGCACGATGAGGTTGGGGCAGAGCATGACGAATTTCTGCACGTCGTGGGCTATGCGTAGCCACGCGATTATCGAGGCAATGATGGCCGTCTTGCCGCCGCCCGTTACCACGTTCAGCAGCACGCCGTCGGGCAGCGCCAGTTCGTCCCTGCATATCTCGTAGGCGTAGATAACCCGCAGAAAGCTGTCCCACTGGTGCGGCCAGAGCGTTCCGTCGCGCGGTCTCGTGTCGTCTTCCGGGTCGCTCAGGTGCTGGATGTAGTCTATCGTTTCCGGCCTGGCGTCCGGGTAGCCGCCCTTGACCCACTGCTGAAACTCGTCCTCATATCGAGTGAACTCGTTTAACATGGACTACTTGACCTCCACGGAGCCGGTCCAGGTAGCCTCGCCGCCCCTGCTGTCCTGCACACGACAGGCCACGTGAAAGCGGCCCGCGCGCGGGAACTTGTGCGTGACTCTCAGCGACGGCCTTTTCTTCTGCCCTTTGCCCTCCCTTCGAAATGAATAGCCGGGTGTCGATGTGAAACGCTGCCCGTCGTGGTTGAAGTCCCACTGGACGTTGATTATCTCGGCGCCCGCGTTCACCACGGCAGTGTCGCCGGCATCCAGCGTTACGGCCAAGCCGCCCAGGGCGCGGTAGCCCACGTCCACCACTGGCGGTTGAATGAAGGTCAGGAACTCGCTGTAGTCGGCCTTATCGGTCGAACTGCCCACCACGTGCTGGCGGAAGCCGTCGTCCCCGATTCTCACCTGGCCGATGCGAACGAAGTTGACATCCACCGCCTCCTGCATCCGTAGCTGTTCGGCGGCGGCTACGGCGTCCCGCCCGAACCCCCACGCCAGCATTATGCCGTCCCGCAGGTTGGCCTGCGTATACTGAGTCGTCTGCCGTATGGCGTTGGCGAAGTCGCTCACGTCCTGCGCAGTAGCCCGGAATTCCAGCGGCGCGTCGCCCACCCAGATAGGCAACTGATTGCGCCAGCCGTGTATGTGCGGCCCGTCCTCATCCTGGCCGATTCGCGTCGCGCCGAATGAGCGTAGTACAAAGTCGCGGAACTGGTCAGGCGGCATTTCCGACAGGCGCGGAGCTTCGTATATACCCCAATGCTCAACCGTGAAGTCGGGTCCAGTGTCGTCCCCCATGCCCCGCGTTATGGCCTGCTGTTTCAGCCGCTCTGCGGTAACGGCAATTGCCACGCGGGACTGGTCGCAGGCTATCCAGTGGCGGCCCAAGCGCTGTGCCACTGCTACAGAGGTACCGCCACCAACGAAAAAGTCGGCCACGATTCCACCTGGCGGACACGATGTCGCAACAATCCGTCTGATGAGTTGCTCGGGTTTCTGTGTTGGATATCCAATGCGCTCTGTTTTGTTGTTTTGGGGAATGATAGGGATACGCCAGATGTCGTCAACTACCTTTCCTCGCTCGTCGTAGTAGCGCCGCTTGGAGCGAGGTATGTTGATGTCGGGGCTGTATGGCTCTCTTGCTTCGTCGCAATCGAAGTCGACGAAATAGGACTCGGAACAAGAGTATCTGAAGATTATGTCATGACGGCGCCCGAAATCCTTCTTTTTTCTGGCACCGCTGTTGTAGTACCAGACTATCTCATTCCTGAAGTTGTCATGTCCGAAAATCTTGTCCAACTCCACCTTGATGTAGTGGCTGGCGTGCCAGTCGCAGTGGACGTAGATTGAGCCGGTAGCCTTGAGAATGCGCTTCATCTCGTATAGGCGCGCGTTCAGCCAGATCAGGTAACCGTCCATCCCACCTTCCCAGATATCGTTGAATGACCTCATCTCGTTGGCGTCGCCCCACATGACGTTGTATGGGCGTCCGGAGAAGAAGGGAGGGTCGATGTAGATTAGGTCCACGCTGTTCGTGGCGATCTGACGCATCACGTGGAGGTTGTCGCCCCAGATGAGACGGTTGGGTTCGTGGGGTTCGTTCATACCCAGCGAGATCCGCTCCACTATCTGGATTGGCAGCCGGACGAGTGGGTAGTGCTTTAGGAACCTTTGGCGTCGGTCCCAGCCCTTCGGCTCAGCCTCTACTGGAATCGACCCGAAGCGCACCGGCGCGCGGTAGAACTCCTCCTGTTGCGGCAGGGACTCGGGAACGGCCTCGTCATCAGGGTTGGCGTTGTCAGCGATGTTCTGCGTCATTTAATCAAGTCCTTCGTGAGCTTGTGCTTGACTATCGTACCCATCCCTCGCCATTCCTTCAACTTACAACAGGGGCCGGAAGCCATGTCAATTCAGTGGTGTCTTGGACGCCAAAGCCCCTGCTAGCCGGATTCCAGCTTCTGCAGAGGTAGTAGTTCACGTCTCTTGCGCCTGCCTCGCCGCTCGGCAATCCAGGGCGGTGTGGACACGCCCCCGAACAATTACGGCGCCCGCCCGCGCCCTTGATTCCTGCACACATCCGTGCTGTTGTCTTCCCGGTGACGTCGTCCCAGTCCACAGACCACATCGAGTGAACCTTGCTCGGTGGTGACGCTCAGCCCTGTGAGCCTAACCCAGGGGGCGAAGGGGTCAGCGGCGTGCGCCGGACTCGACGCGGGCAGGGCCGCGATAAAAGCGGCGGCGCCGGCAAGCGCAGCGATGCCGCTATATGGCCGAAGGGCCAACGGCGCAGCGGGAAGGGAAAGGAGGGGTTCGGCTACTGTCCGGCCTGGATGACGACGCGGCCGCCGTCCCGGACCTGGATGCTCAGGTCATGATCGTCGAGCATCCGCATTCCTATGAGAGGCGTGGCGTCGGAAAGGTGGGCATAGACGCGCCTGGGCCGGCCGTCCCAGAGAGCTGTGGCGTCGTGGACGCTGAACCTCACCAAGCTGCCGTCGGCCAGAAATGCCGATTCGTAGGTCAGGAAGGGCAATCCCAGCTCCGTCGCCAATGCCGATGGCAACGACAGAAACCCGGTGAATCCGGTGTCTATCACGGCCTCGACTTCCCTTGACTGCCCCGATGGACCTTGCACTGTGAGGGATATGACGGCTTCATAGGCGTCATTCACCGCCCCCAGGATCACCGGACTATCCCCAAGGACCTGCCGCCGAACTTGTGAACCGCACGGTAGCCTACCCGCAGGGACCAGACGTCGATGGCTTCCGGGCGCTGCGCCCGCAGACGGTCCACCGCTTCGAGAATGTCGTCTCCGATGG
Source organism: Dehalococcoidia bacterium (assembly GCA_965262385.1). Taxonomy (GTDB): domain Bacteria; phylum Chloroflexota; class Dehalococcoidia; order Lucifugimonadales; family CATOSD01; genus CATOSD01. The sequence continues at coordinate 3,128,486 of CBDHFB010000016.1, forward strand.
CCCAACTGCCGCTGTCCACGTCGATGGAGACGATCTCCCCGTGGTGGGCCGTCTCGACCTGCCCCCTAACGTCCCGCTCGTAGATTTCTTCGCCCAAACGGGCGATCTCTTCCTTCGGACGGGTTGGAGCGATGGGCCTGGGTGACTGCGTAGGCGCCGGGGTCTCTGTGTCTCTCATGCGTCCCCCTTCAAAAGGCGTACACTTACACCCGCCATTCTACCATTCAGGGGGGAGTGCGGGACAAAGAAAAAGCCCCACGCACAAGCCTGCCCACGCTCTTGATTGTACCGCACATCCGTGCTGCTCTCCTCTCGACGAGGGACAGACCCCGCGACCTGGCGCCCACGGACGCGGCAGTCGGGACCTCCCGGCGACCTGTTCCATTTCCATCACTCTTTGCCGCACCGCTCCCATGTCCGTGCCCGACGGCGACCACCGCGGCAGCGCTCCAACAAGATTCACAGCTAGGAGATGGTGCAGGATGGTGCAAAATGGAACAGATTTCGCGAAAAACCTCACTCTCAGGCGGCCTACGGCCCTTCCTCGCCCGCTTAGGCCGGCCTCATCTGTACCGCCTGCAAGGGTGGGTGAGGCAAGCGGCAAGGCCGCAGATTGACTAACCCGCCCCATTCCCGCTATGCTGAGACTGCGCGGGAGTAGCTCAATGGTAGAGCCCGTGCCTTCCAAGCACGCCACGTGGGTTCGATTCCCATCTCCCGCTCCACAAGCGCGGCCGCTCCGGTTAGCCCGTCCAGCGGTCTGCGCGCGTGGCGAATGAGGAGGCGCAACGATGGTCGACAAGACGGTTTCCCCGACGCTGACCCAATCGGCCCAGAGTTACGCGCGCGACTACATGGCCAGGACGCGCCAGTTCAGCCGCAACGCCAACCTGTACGTGCTGCACGTAATCGGCATGGACATGATCCATGGCTCGTTCACGGTGCTCTTCAACCTGTACCTGCTGGCCGCTGGATTCGACATAAGGTTCATCGGCCTGCGCCTCATGATAGGCTTCATCGCCAGTGCCCTGACCGCGATGCCCGCAGGCCTGGTTTCGGACCGCATCGGCCGCAAAGCGTCGTTCATCCTGGGCGACGGCATAGGCGCGGTGATCGGTGTGGTCATGATCAGCACGCAGAACGAGATGATCCTGCTTTGGGCGCCGGCCGCCGGTGCCTTCTTCGGCAATCTGCACCACACCTCCGAAGCCGCCTTCATGATGGAGAATAGCAAGAAGAGCGAGCGCGTGCACCTGTTTTCGGTGGCAGGCAGCCTCCGCACCCTTTCGGCGATGGCCGGTGCGCTGATCGCAGGCATGGTGCCACTGCTGTTCATCGACGACGTCGGAGCGGTCGCCGCATACCGGTACGCCTCTTACGCAGGCCTGTCACTGTGGTTCGTATCGCTGATGCCCGCGCTGATGCTGCGTTCGCTGGAGGCCGAGCAGCAGCCCGAGACGCAAACGCAGCGCGTGAGACGCGCACCGAACATGTTCGCCGGGCTGTTTGCCGACATACGCCACCCGCGACGAATCACCTACTTCGTGCTGACGAGCGGGCTGCTGGCCGTGGGCACGGCGGCGGTGGCCCCTCTGCTGAACGTGGTCTTCCACGAGGGGCACATCCACGCCGGGGAGGGCGAGATTGGCGTAGTGTTCGCTGCGGGCGAGCTTTCGCTCGCGGCCGCGACGCTGTTCGTTCCGCTGGTCGCGGCGCGAATGCTGAAGGTGGACGCCATAGCGCTGATGCGCGTGCTTTCGCTGCCCTTCATCCTGGCCATGGGGCTTTTGCCGCTCGCGCTGGGCGAGGGCGCGCTGCTCATTGTGCTGGCCGGGGCGTCGCACGTGGGGCGCGTGTCCACTTTCCGCATGAGCCAGCCTCTGGACGACGCTTTCAACATGGAGGTACTGGAGCCGCGCGAGCGGGCCACCAGCACCGGCATAGAGATAGCGGTCGGGGCCGCCCTCTCCTCCGGCGCGGTCTGGCTGGGAGCGAGGCTGCTGGCCTCCGGCGATTACACCACTCCGTTCATCATCATGGCGACGTTCTACCTCGTGGCCACGCTCATTTACTGGCGAGTCTTCCGGCCGCTGGAGCGGTCGGGGGAGCGGCCGACCGCGGAGCGCCTGGAGCTGGCCGCGGGCGAAGCGGCGGCGGGCTGACCCGTTGGCCGAGAGCGACAACGACGCGCCGCCCTCCGCCAGCCGCGCCTGGCCCCGCCTGGCGGGCCTGGCGCTGGCGGGCGCGCTGACCTTGGCGCTGGTTGCGGTGCTGGCCTACGGCCTGGCCAACAGGACCCCGCCGACCGGACAGAGCGGAGCCACCCGCGTCGGCAAGCCCGCGCCGCCGTTCGCGATGGAACTGTACGACGGCGGCGGAAGGGTGCGTTTCAGCCCGGATTCCGGAACGCCTGTGGTGCTCAACTTCTGGGCGTCGTGGTGCCCTCCCTGCCGCGAGGAGTCGCCGCTGCTCGAGCGCACCTGGAGGCAGTACGAGGGCCGCGGAGTGCTGTTCGTCGGCGTGGACACGCAGGACACGGAGGTGGACGCCCGGGCCTACATCGAGGAGTTCGGCCTGTCGTTTCCGAACGGTCTCGACGCGGACGGCGAAATTACGGTTGCCTACGGCGTCGTCGGCCTGCCCGTGACGTTCTTCATCGGCAGCGACGGCGTGGTCAAGAGGCGGTGGGTGGGCGCTCTCACCGAGTCCCAGCTACTTCCCTGGGTGGAAGAGCTAGCCGCGGCCGCGCCGTAGCCCGTCGACGTGGTCCGCCGGCTGCTGTTCGCCCGCCGGGCCGTTGCGGTATCATTGTGCCGACGCGGCTAACGCAAAACGAAATAACCGAAATGGAATGGGAAAGAGTCCCATCGTCGCGAGGTCGAGCATGACCCTCAGACACTCCAAGCCGAAGGTCAGAAAACCGGGCCAAGGCTTCGTGCTCCCGGACGCGCCGCCGCGTGGACCGGATGACATGACGACATTCAACCATCTGACGCTGACCGGAAACGTCCATGCCTTGGCGCTCTATCTGGGCAGCCCTGAGACCACCACCATCGGTGGGGAGTTGTACATCGTCAGGGAGCCGCGGATGCCCACCCTGGGCCGGCGAATACCCGATCTGCTGATAGCGTTCGACACGGACCCGGAGCTCTACTGGGAGACCAACGGTTACGTCATCTCCGACCAGGGCAAGCCGCCGGACTTCGTGATGGAGGTGGGATCACGCACGACGGGCCACATCGACGTCGGGGCCAAGCGCGTCGACTACGCCTCTCTGAACATACCGGAGTATTGGCGCTTCGACGAGACGGGTGGCAACTACCAGGGCGCGCCGCTGGCCGGAGACCGGCTCGTCGGCAGTGAGTACGTGCCGATTGCCATAGAAACGCTGGAGGAAGGCGTCCGCCAGGGATACAGCGCGGTGTTGGACGTTCTCATACGCTGGACGAGAGGCCGGCTCGAGTGGCTTGATCCTCGCACCGGCGAGCCGGTCCCCGGCTTAGAGGACGAACGCCAAGCCCGCCTGGCCGCAGAGGCCCGCGTACGCGAGCTGGAGGAGCAACTGCGCCGGGCGCGCCAACGAGACTGAACGCCGCCCGGCTCGCGCATTACGGGTAGCGCGAGAAGTCGAAGCCCTCTTTGACTATGCACTCTATCAGCGCGGGCTGGCCGGTCTTGGTAACTTCCACGGCCTCTCTGAGAGCGGGAACGAACTCCGCGGGCTTCGTGATTCGCACGCCCCAGCCGCCAAGAGCCCGCGCGACATCCCCGTAATTGCCGCCCAGCGTGTGCGAGGCGTAGTTCTCGATTGCGAAAGGCATGCCCGCGCGCTCGATAGCCATCACGCCGTTGTTCCACACGATCGTCAGGATGCCAATGCGGTTGCGGGCGGCGGTCTCGAGATCCATTCCCACCATGCCGATTGCCGCGTCGCCCATAACGTTGACGCACAGCTTGTCCGGCTCGGCGAGCTTGGCCCCCATCGTGATGCCCAGCCCGTAGCCAAGCTGCGTCGTCTTGCCCCAGCCCATGTAGCTGCGCGGCGTGGTAGCCTCCCAGAACGGCGTCAACTGATCCCGCGGGCTGCCCGCGTCGTGAGTGATGATGGTGTTCGAGCGGTCAACGTTGTGCATAAGGTCCCAGATGATGCGGTACTGATTGATGGGCTCTTCGTTCGAGGTGAGCTGCGGCATCCACTCCTCCAGCCACTCCTCTTTGACCGCCCGCACTTCCGGGCCGACGTCGCGCTCGTTGCGCAGGCCGGCGCCGTTCGTCCTGCTTTCCACCTCGTCTATCAGCGCGCGCAGCACCAGCTTGGCGTCGCCTATCAGCGCGTAGTCGGCGCGTATGTCCTTGTTCACGTCCGCGGGGTCGTTCGTGGCGTGGATGATGACCCTGCCGGGCGGAATCGCCCTGCCGTAGCCGGTCTGCGTGAAGCTGCACCCCACGCCCAGCACTACGTCGGCGCGGCTCAGGAAGTGCACGATGGGCTTGGTGGTCGAAACTGCTGACGCGCCGAGGGAAAGCGGGTGGTTCTCGGGGAACGCGCTCTTGCCTGGCATCGTGGTCATCACCGGCGCCTGGAGCAACTCCGCCAGCCGCTCCAACTCTTCTGATGCATCCGAGTAGAGCACGCCCTGGCCCGCGTGAATGACGGGACTCTGGGCGTCCAGAAGCACCTGGGCAGCTTCGGCTGTCTCTTCGGGGCACGGCGCCGACCTGCTCGCCTTCACCGGCACGTAGTCGAGCTCCCCCGCAATCTCCTGGTTCCAGACTTCGCGGGCCACCTCCAGCAGCACCGGGCCGGGCTTGCCGCTGCGCAGGTGGTGGAACGCGCGGCGCATCAGCTCGGGCACGCGCTCGACGTCGTTCACCTCCGCCAGCCACTTGGTCACGCCCCGGTAGTTGTCCGTGGCGCTGAAGCCGGGTGGCGTGAACGAGCGTGAGGTGGGCTCTCCGCCGGGGATGAGCAGAACGGGCACGTTGTCGGCGAATGCCTGGGCTGCGCCGGGGAATGCGTTCTCGGAGCCGGGTCCCTGTTGCATGGCGAACACGCCCAGCCGCCTGCCGCCGCTCGTGCGGCTGAAACCGTCCGCGATGGCCATGCCCACGCGCTCCTGCCGGCATAGCACGGGACGTATGCCCGCCTGGGCGCAGGCTTCTATAAGCGGCTGCGCCGGAAAGCACGCCAGGAACTCCGTACCCTCACGCCTCAACACCTCAGCAATGGCGTCCGCTCCGTTCATGGCCCTACCTCCTGCGTTCTGTCGTTCGATTGCGGCCCTAGCTTAGCGCAGGCACGGGGCGCGGGCAAGCGGTCGCCGTCGCCCCCCGTGGGCGGATGGCCGTTCCCCCATGAAATGAGGTCGACCGCTCCGACGGTTTGGCCCTAACCCATGTGGTATGATTCCGGGCGTTGGCGCGGCGCTCGGAGCGCCAGCCGCGGAGCCCGAGACAAGCGGCGTAGGAGGTCCGAGGTGTACGAGTCCCAACGAGGCGAGATAGTGGTCGCGGCCACCGGCGACAGCATGATTGCGAGGCCGCTCGCGCCGTTCAGAGAGGCCAACTTCCTGGCGCTGGTCGAGCTGCTGAGAGGCGCGGACGCCGCGTTCACCAACCTGGAGATGCAGGTTCACCGCTTCGAGCCGCCACCGGCCGCGTCCTCGGGCGGCATCTGGACGGCCGCCGACCCGGACCTGCTCGACGACCTGCAGTGGGCGGGTATAACGATGGTGTCGTGCGCCAACAACCACTGCTTCGATTACGGTGAGTTCGGGCTGATGACGACTCTGAGGAACCTAGAGCGGTCGGGCCTGGCCTTTTCCGGCATAGGCCGCAACCTCAGCGAAGCGAGGGCGCCCGCCTACGTCGAGTGCTCGGCCGGGCGCGTAGCGCTGTTGTCCTGTACCGCGACGTTCGACCCCGCATCGCCCGCCGGCGAGCAGCGCCACGACCTGCACGGTCGACCCGGCGTGAGTGCGCTGGGCTGGTCCGCCGACCACGTCGTCGACTCGCGGGCATTCGAGGAGTTGCGACGCTTGGACGAGGCGCTTGGCTTCGCCGCGCGGCGCGCCAGGCAAGCCGAGATGGGCTTTGGGCGCGGCGGAGAAGACCGCCCGGACCGGCTCCGAACTCTGGGCCATTCATTCTCACTTGGCGACGGCTTTGCCGTGCGAACGTCGCCTAGCGAGAGGGACGTAGAGGGCATTCTGAGGTGGGTGCGCGAGGCGCGCCGCCAGGCGGACTGGGTGTTCCTGAGCGTTCACAGCCACGAGTCCGGCGCGACAGACGAAGATCCCGGCGAGTTCCTCGAGACCTTCGCCAGGCGATGCGTCGACGTGGGAGTGGACGCCGTGTTCGGACACGGCCCCCACTTTCTGCGCGGAATCGAAGTCTACAAGAACCGGCCAATCTTCTACAGCCTGGGCAACCTGATGTTCCAGAACGAGGTCGTGCCGCGCCTCCCTGCCGACTTATACGAGAGCGCGGGGCTGGGTATGGCTGCGACTCCCGCGGACTTCTACGACCTTCGATCGCAGCAGGACGACACGCGAGGGTTCACCGCGAACGCCATGTATTGGGAGAGTGTGGTCGCGGAGCTGCGACTCAGCCGGAGCGGCGCGAGCCGGATACTGCTACATCCCATCGAGCTGGGATACGCCACGCCGCGTTCGCAGCGAGGCCGTCCCGTAATGGCCGGCAGGGAGTCGGCGGAACGAACGCTGCGTACGGCAGGGCGGCTGTGCGAAACCTACGGGACGCGAATGATCGCGGACGACGGGATTGGGGTTATCGAGCTGGAGTAGCTGCGGGAACATCCCTCTCGGAGAGAGGGGACATCAAGGCACCTCTCTCCCTTGATAGGGGAAGGTTAGGACGGGGGTGAAGCCGCCCTACGCTACTTGAAGCGGTAAGTGATCCGGCCGCGCGCGAGGTCGTAGGGGGACAACTCCACCAACACCCGGTCACCGGGCAGAATGCGGATGAAGTATCGCCGCATCTTGCCCGAGGCGTAGGCGAGCACCTTGTGCTCGTTGGGCAACTCGACCCGGAAGTTTGCGTTAGGCAACGCCTCCGTGACTGTGCCCTCGACCTCTATGGCCTCTTTCTTCGCCATACAACTCCTTGGCCGACCGGCGTCGCTGCCGTACGGGCCAGGCTACGCCCGCGCCCAAATGCCGGTCCTGCCGGCCAGGGCGCGGGACCCAATGTGTTCCAGCGGTGGGCTAGGAAGCGCCTAGCGGTAGACCCTGCGCTGACTGTCGCGCTGCTGCCTGTAGCAGTCGTTGCAGTAAACGGGCCGGTCGCCGCGAGGCCGGAACGGCACTTCGGCATCGGCGCCGCACTGGGCGCAGGTCACTGGATACATCTGGCGCGGGCCGAAGCTCCCGCCAAATCCACCACCGCCGGCGCCGCCACCGCCACCGCCGAAATTGTCGCCATAGCGACGTTCTGAGCGTCGCGCCTGCCTGCAGTTCGGGCATCGCTTAGGCTCGTTCGTATAGCCCTTTTCCTGGTGGTACTGCTGGTCGTCCACACTGAATGTGAACGATTCCCCGCACTCCACGCAAGCGAGCGTCCTGTCTTCGAAGACCATTTGGTGACATCCTCCCCGGATAGTGATTCAAGCCGGCATCTTATCACCAAGGTTCACGAGCGTTGCAGGTTTGCCTTTGGTAACAGCTATGCGACCGTGGTGCATTCTAGCATAGGCTGGCGAGCGGTGCAAGATATTGGTACGCCGCACGGGCGATCGCCGAACACAGCGTGCCATTGCGTGCCTCGCCTTACGGTGGCTCTCCTCGCGCGTAGACTAGAGGCGGGAGAGATTCTATAATCTTTACCAGGCACGGTGTGTCTCACGGGCAAGGCGTTCGCGCTCGCCGCGGGCGCATCGAATCCGATTACGCGAGGGGGTCCACGATGGCTGCCACAACGCAGACATACGGCCAGCCGGCCGCGCGGCTCGGCCCGCGAACCAGGCCCACGGTGGCGGTGGTGTACACCTCCCCCGAAACCGTGCTGGACGACGTCGGGCGCGCCATGCGCCTGGCCGGCTACGAGGAGAGCCTGCCGAAGGCGACCCCCACTCTGCTCAAGGTCAACATATCGTGGCAGCACTACTACCCCGGCTGCTCGACCACGCCGTGGCAGCTCGAGGGCGTGGTGCGCGCGCTGTCGGCGGACGGCTACCGCGATCTGATTCCCACTCACAACGGCACAGTCGTTGTCGATGCCCGCGAGGGAGCGGTCAACAACAAGCACCAGGCGGTCGAGGACAGGTACGGCCTCGAGAGCCTGCACCTCGAAGAAGCCCGCTGGGTAGAATACACTCCTAGCTCGCCGATGCTGGCGCTGGACAAGGTGTATCCGCGCGGTTTCCGAATTCCGGAGGCGCTCCCGGGCAAGAACATCGTTCACCTGCCCACGATGAAGACACACGTGTTCACCACCATAACCGGCGCGATGAAGAACGCCTTTGGCGGGTTGCTGAACCACAACCGGCACTGGACTCACTCGGTCATCCACGAAACCCTGGTCGATCTGCTTCAAATCCAGAAGGAGATACACCCCGGCATTTTCGCGGTGACGGACGGCACGTTCGCCGGTGACGGACCCGGCCCCAGGGCCATGCGCTGGCACACCAAGAACGTCATTCTTGCGAGCGCAGACCAAGTGGCGATAGACGCCGTAGCGGCAAAGATGATGGGGTTCGACCCGATGTCGATAGGCTTCATCCGACTGGCGCACGAGGCGGGCCTGGGCTGCGGCGAGGTGGGCGACATCGACATCGCGGGCGAGGACATCTCGTCCGTGGACTGGCGATTCACCGGGTCGGAAAACACCTTCGCCAGCCGGTTCCAGAAACTGGTCTACTGGGGGCCGTTGAGGCGGCTTGAGAATCTGCTTCTCAGGTCGCCGCTAGTCCACCTTGCCATTGCGGGGTCGAACGTCTACCACAACGGCTACTGGCTGAGGTTCAAGGGCAGCCGTCGGGTGAAGGAGGCGATGCGCACCGACTGGGGCGAGCTGTTCCGCAGCTACTAGCGCGGTGCGGGGCCAGCTTTTGTGGCTCACGTGGCCTTGGAATCGGCCCGGTCCGGGAACAAGTCCGTCGTGGCCCCCTATCCAGGCGTGCCTGGACTCCGGTTCGCCGGTGGGCGGATTGACGTCCGTATGGGTCGACTCGGTCGCTATCACGTTCTGATTGGTAACTGATGCGGCACCCTCTGGGCCCCAGATGAACCTGTGCACAGGCAGGCACAAACAGTTGTGACCACCGCCAAAGGCAATTGTCGCTGTTTGAGCAAGCCACCGAACATATTCAGCACCAGGGTAGGTAGACCGAATCGAGATTGTGATGTTCGATCTTGAGCAGTTGCCTCGGTTTGCATCCGCTGAATCTGTTGTTGTGCAGTTGCAGGACTTGCAGCTTCGGCGCATCGGCCAGTTCGGCGGGAATTGCCCTGCTGAGCCTGTTGAAGCCGATGTCCAGGTATTCGAGGTTCGGGGATTGCCCAAACTCGACGGGGATTGTTCCGGTCAGCTTGTTGCCTTCCAGCGACAGGAATTCCAGGCTGGGCAACAGGGCCAGCCACGAAGGGATGCTACCGGACAGTTGATTGTCCTCAAGGTGCAGATCGACCAGAGCGTCCAGGTTGCTAAGCGCCTCCGGCAACCTACCCGTGAGGGCATTCATGTCCAGATACAGTTGATCAAGATTCGCGACCTGCCCCAATTCGGGAGGAATACTGCCCGTGAGGTGGTTTTCGCGGAGGTACAGGCCTCGCAAGCTCGTAATGCGGCCCAATTCAGCCGGTATGGAGCCTGTGAGATTGTTGCCGGAAAGGTGGAGTCGCTCCAGCTTGGAAAGTTCACCGAGAGACGCCGGGATTGAGCCTGTAAGGTTGTTTCCGTTAAGCCCGATCGACGTCAGTTCTGAAAGCTGGCCCAGCCAGGAGGGTACGGTGCCGCTCAACCCCATATCATGAAGTTGGAGGACCGAAAGGCGGGAGAGGGATGCGAGTTCTTGCGGCAGCTCTCCCTTCATATCGTTGCCACCCAGGTATAGCCCTTCAAGCGGTGTCAAGCCACCAAGTTCCGGTGGAATGGCCCCGGTGAGGCGGTTTCCGGCAAGGCTGAGCGCCCGCAACCCCGTCAGTTCACTCAGTGACGCGGGAATGTCCCCGGTGAGCTCGTTCGCCGCCAGGTCGATCCAGTGCAGCTTGGAGAGGCCACTGAGTTGCGAAGGTATCTCGCCGGACAACAGGTTGCGGTACAGTTTAATTGATCGCAGCTCATGTAACTGGCCCAGACTGGCGGGAATGGTCCCGGTCAACTTGTTTCGCGAGAGGTCGAGGTACCGAAGGTCTCGCAGCTGGCCCAGTTCCGGTGGAATGCTACCGGTCAAACCGCGGTCTGCCAAGGCCAGTTGTACGACGCTGTTCGATTGGGAATCGACTGCGATTCCCTCCCACTTATCCATAGGAGTGTGGAAGTCCCAATTCAGCGAGGCCTCTCCGGCCAATCGGTCTCTCATCTCCAGAAGCAGCGGTCCATCTCTCGACAGGACAGGCCTGGCCTCGCGGGTGTTCACTGACCGGGAGTCAAGGGTATTCTGGGGAGGACAGAAGGGCAGTTTCACGTAAAGTTCCGAGATCTGTCGAAACTTCGAGGGGAGGCATCCGGCTAATTGTGGTCCGGTTAACCGCACGTCCCTAAGTCTTGTGAGATCACCGATCTCGGGTGGTACAGACCCCGTCAGCAGGCTGACGTCTCCTCCCAGATGGAGCATCCGCAGACTCGCCAGCCTGCCCAGCTCACGGGGTATGTCTCCTCGCAAAGGGTTGTGCCAAAGATCCAGTTCCTCTAGCTCCGACAGGTAGCCCAACTCAGAGGGTATGGCGCCATCCAGCTTGTTGTAACTGAGATCCAGAACCTTCAGATTGGTGAGGTTGCCCAACTCCGGAGGGATGTCGCCTATAAAATTATTGTGTGTTGCGCCCCAGTTCCCCAAGTTCAGGATCTCCAGCCTGTCGAGCCTTCCCAACTCAGGTGGGATGCTGCCGCTCAGCTCATCCCATTCCAACCGGAGCACCCTTAGTTCTGTCAAATTGCCGATCGCGGGTGGGACCGTGCCATTCAGCGTTACGCCTGGGACAGACTCAAGGGCATGAACACGGGGAGGACTTCCTCCCAAAGTGATTCCCGGCCACTCTTGGATAGGGACGTCGGCTGTCCAGTACAACACTTCGTCACCTGCCAGTTCATCCCTGATGTACAGAAGTACGACGCAGTCGATTACCAGGCCGATATTCGACTCCGCATTGGGCACCACCCGATTATCGCTGCATAGCCCGGCGTCCACAGAGGCCTCCCTCTGCACGGGATTCGCGGCCACCAGCCGATTGCCTGCGGTTCTGACCAGCACCCTCTCGTCGGATTCGCCCCAGCCAACGGTCGATAGTATCCAACCCCTGACCTCACGGTGGACGTTCGGTCCTGTACTATGGGTGTATCTCACGATTCTCCTCGGTCCCGTTCCCACCACCATTTTCGACCATCTCAGGTAGTCTTTCACCTCGTCTCTGTCAGTTACCATGCGAAGCGCTGAACCATCCGCACCGACCGTGTACACGCTTGCCCACGGGCCCCAGTAACCCCGCGTGAACGTCCTCCTGAGTCCACCGGCCTCAAGGCTTAGATGCGAACTGTTCGCGGTCCAGGCAATGTCTAGTATCCGGCCCGGACTATCCTGTCCAGGCTCTGCGGTCGTGGCGATGTCGAACACCTTGTTTACCTCGGAACCGTCGGCCGACGCGACGTACAACCCGTCCGGTTCACCATAGTAGTGGGCGACAAAGGCGATTCGCTTGCCGTCCGGCGACCAACGGAATCTGATGACATCTTCCTCTGGAGTCTCGTACAGCTCACCGGCGTCTTCGCGTGTGCGTGGCGTCTCATCTGTCGCGTCGGCCCATGCCAGCTTGGTCAGATTCGAGCCATCCGAGTCCACGAGGTAGACGGCCTCGCGAAAGATCTCGTGAGCGTAAATGCTGGTCTTCTCTACACTGGTGGAGGCGTTTGGATGATGCAGGTACTTTACTGCTTCGTAGTACTTCCCCTCCTCCGCAACGAAGGCCAGACGCCTACCGTCCGGTGACCAGACGGGAGCGTCGGTCTGAACTCTGATGTCCGAAGCAATAGCTCGCTCGCTGGAACCGTCCGGGGCTACTGTGTAGACCCAGGGACCGTCTCCTCGTTCCGACACAAACGCAATTCGTGATCCATCCGGCGACCAGGCGGGGCTCACGTCATTCCAGTCATTATCCGTAAGCCGCTGGCGCCCGCCCCCGCCTATAGGTTGTATTGTGAGTTCGTAAGTGTGATCCCCCCAATCGGCTTCTGTATATCTGAGCGTAGCGTAGGCAACCAAGGAACCAAAAGGCGAAGGCGAAGGGGAAACGTCTATCTCCACTGTCTCACTGAACAGATCACGCTGATCGAGCGGCTCAAATGATCCTGACAATGAGACGAGATTGGTACCGTCCGCGTCGATTGCGTATATCCTTCCGGCATCGCCGAACACAATGTGAGTGCCGTCCGCAGTCCAGTGCGGCTCCATCTGCGCGCTGTTGTTCCATCGGGACTTGTCCCGCCCAATGGAGTGTTTATCCGGCTGGCTTCTTGTCGGGGTCTCTCTTGGCAGCGGGGAATTCGTCGGCGTCGGGACGTGGGCGGCGGTTGGCTCGGGCGCGCTGACAGCGGGATTTGGCGTCGCAAGGCCGGTTGGGCCGAAAGTCGGGTCAGGAGCTGCTATTCCGGTTGCCGTCGGCGGCGCCGCCGGAGTGAGACTCTGGTTACCGCCCGAGACTCGTACACAGCCAATCGTTGCGACCGCGGCTGCGGCCGCGAACAACAACAAAGCGAGCCAGAGGCGGGTGACCATGTGGAAATCTCGGCAATTGCGCAACAGGAGTCTTGATGTGCACTTAACTGATGGTTGCAACACCTTCTGTGCTTCCCAAGCAAACGTGAAGGTAGCACTGGTACGCATTGACGCCCCAGTCCCTGTCGGTCTTTAGGTCTTGACTGTCCTAATGCACATTCCCAGCGAGTGTTGATTGAAAACCAGTGTGAGTTCGAATTCACTCCGGTTCTAGCAATGATCCCGGGCTGGTGGGCGATTGAGGACTTGAACCTCAGACCTTCTGTGTGTAAGACAGACGCTCTAACCGCCTGAGCTAATCGCCCCGGGACCGGCCGAGAAGCGTAGTCGCCTCGTCTTGGTACGAGACCGCGTTCGGCGGTGGGTGCGGAAAGCGCGCTTGGCGGGACTCGAACCCACGGCCTCAGCCTCCGCAGGGCTGCGCTCTATCCACTGAGCTACAAGCGCACGCAACGGACTTTGGGTGACTTGTGGTTGGTGCCGAAGGAGGGATTTGAACCCACACACCCTTGCGGGTACTACGCCCTGAACGTAGCGCGTCTGCCGTTCCGCCACTTCGGCACGTCCGCCGATGCTAGGCGGCTCCACCTCGGGGTCCTGGAATTATACCAGAGCGGGGCGAAATTGTCAGCGTCACTCGCCGCTGGCGAGCCGGCCCAGAATGTGCTGTAGGGCGGCGCCGGTGCGGTCGCGACCCGCGCTGCAGTGCACCAGCACCGGCTGGCTTAGCTGCAGGAACGCCCGCCACACCTCGTCCAGTTCGGCACTTGACAGTGGGGGGCGCTTATGGTCGTCTGCGGTCACGTGTCTCACCGCGAAGCCCAAGGAGCGGTAGTAAGCCAACAGGCCGCCTCCGTCCAGGCCGAGTCCGTCGTAGTGGGCCAGCTGCGAGTCGTCGAGAATGCACAGTATCCCGCGCACGCCCATTTCGCGTACACGCTCCGCCCAGGCGACAATCCTGCACGTGGCGGGCCGGTCCACAGGGTAGCCCGGCCGCTGAGAGCGGGCGAGGACGCAGGGCACCACCCATTCGGCGGTGTACAGCTCATCGCGCGAACTGTTCCATAGCATCGACATTGCATCAGCCGTGTTAAGCAGTTACGGAGACGGGCGCTCCCGGCCCTCCGCCGAAAGGGTATGTTACCAGACGGCGACTCCGCCCCCAAGCCCCGGACGCCGGCGCCCGCGCTGGACCCACCCCGGCAGCACGGCCCGGGCCGCAGATCCTCCACGCAGATTTGTGGCCAAGCCGCCGTGACACTCTGTTCGCGGCCAAGTCCAGCCCCGAGAACGCCATCCTGCCGCAGGCGCCCCGTTGTGAGCGAGCGCCGCCTGCCGATCGGCTACGGCCGCCGCTTGCGGCGAAGCACAGCCGCCAGCCCGAGCGGCGCGGCCAGCATCGCCAGATTGGCAATTGCCGTCAGCGCCGCCGTCTCGCCGGCCGGACGCCCGCACGCTCCGCCGGAGTCCGGCTCCTCCACGGCTAGCGGCGGGACCGTCGCGGCTGGACTCTCAGCCGGCGCGGGCGGACTTCGCTCGACGACAGGCGCAGTGGGCGTGGACGTGACGGTCGGCGTGAGAGTCGGCGTCGGTGTCGCCGTGGCCGTGGCCGTCGGCATTGGCGTGGCGGTGGGTGAGGGTGTGGGTGAAGGTGTTGGCGTTGCGGTGGGAATCGCTATCGGTGTAGGCGTAGTCGTGGGCGTCGGCGTCGGCGTCGGCGTCGGCGTGGCACGGGGCGTGGGCGTAATCGTGGGCGTGGGCGTTGGCGAGGCGGTAGGCGACGGCGTCTGCGTGGGGGCCGGCGTTGGAGTCAGAGTCGCGATTCGCCTGACTACCGGAATGGGCGTTCGCGTCGGCGTGATGGTCGGCGTCGGCTCCGGCGTGGGCCGCCTTCTGCGCGCCGCCGTCGGCACGGGCGTATCCGTGGCCGCCGGCGCCGGCACCAGCGCGGTCGACGCGCCCACGACATTGTCCCCCGACGGCCCGTAGTAGCGCAGGCGCAGCTTGTCACCGCCGGCGTCAACTCGCACCACGCCGTCCCCCTCCACCGCGTCGACGTCCACCCTCAGCTCGACCGAGCCCCTGAACACGGCCGAGTCGACGGCCGCGCCGCCGTCCACAGTGCTCACGACCTCCCTCAGCGCCGCCCACTCTCCCGCCGGGTCCGCGCCGCTCGAAACGCGAGCGCGCCGGGACGACGCGGGGTAAGTGTCGTGGCCGTGGAAGTAGAAGGGCGGCTCGACGGTGCTGGCGCTCGCCAGGTCGGGGATGTCTATCGTGACGCCTCCCTCGTGATACTCCGTGACGTGGTATTCCTCCCCGTTGACCGTGGCGAGCCACGGGCCGCCCAGCCAGGGTATCGGTATCGGCTCGACCGGCGTGTCCGCGGTCGACACGTATCCGCAGCCGGAGCCGCGTCCCTGGTAGGCTGACGGCGCCGGCTCACGGGTGAAGATGTCCCAGGACGTGAGGAAGTCTCACGTATCGCCGTCGGGCACGGCGTCGGCCCACTTCGCCGTACACGATGACAGGTTGTTCAGGCCCCGATCCGTCACGTAGAAGACGGCGCGCTGGCCGGGCAGGAAGGAGGGCCGGGAGAAGGCTATGTCCGGCAGCGGCGTGGCCGTCGGCGTGGGTGTGGGCGTTGGAGATGGCGGAAGGCCTCCGACCTGTGCGGACGCGGTGCTCACCGCCGTCTGCCCCGACGGCCCGTAGTACGTAAGCTGCACTACGTCGCCTGCGCCGTTAACTCGCACTACGCCGTCCCCTTCCGTCGCGTCAGCGTCCGCCCTCAGCTCGACCGAGCCCCTGAACACGCCGGACCTGACCGCCGCGCCGCTGTCCGTGGTGCTCGCAACCTCCACAAGCCCAGCCCACTCGCCCGCCGGGTCGGCGACGCTCGTCACCCGCACCCACTGCTTCGACGCCGGGTAGCTGTTCTGTGCGTGGAAGTAGAAGGGAAAGGCGATGGTGCTGGTGCTCGTCAGGTTTATGTCGAATGACACCTCACCCGCGTACTCGCCTTCGACCGAATAGTCCCAGATGGAAGTGTCCTCCCCGTTTACCGTGGCGACCCAGGTCTCGACCCCCAGGCCAGGCGTCTGCTCGAGAGGCGTGGTGGAAGTCGAAACGAAGGCGCAGCCGGAGCCGTGGCCCTGGAACGCCGACGGCGCGGGCTCACCGGTGAAGATGTTCCAGTAGGTTTCCAAGTCCCACGTCACGCCGTCGGGGTCGGCGTCGACCCACGTCGCGGTGCAGGAGAAGAGGGTGTCGAGATCGGAGTCGGTGACGTGGAAGACGGCGGTCTGGCCGGGGTCGAAGGATTGTTGGGAGAAGGAGGACTGGGGGTTGGGTGAGGCTGAGAGATCCGGGGCTACTAGGAGGAAGGTGGCTAAGGTGAGAAATGCGAGGCCGAGCGTCCCGATGCGCAACAATGGTAACGGACTCCCGTGTCGCGAGCCTGGCGAGGACTCGGACTGCGGTGTTGGCGTCGGGCTCATTCCGCGCTGTCCCCGGACGAATAATCAGGCATGCGTGCCGTCTCGCTCCTTGCTGTTGCACACCAACTGAGGAAAAACGAATCCGGCGCGGGATGGTACAGCGTTGTGCCGAAGGTGTCAAGCCTGGTTATCGACAAATGCCTTGCTGGAGCCAGCGGCGGCCGCCGGCCCGTTTGCTTGAATCGCCGGATTGTTGATGCTAAAATGGCCCTGCCAAAGTTCTGCGTTGGGTGCGTTTCGTGAGGTCCGCGCGCGCCGGGTGGCCACAGGGGTGCCGCGTGGGCCTTCAATAGTACGAGGAGACTTGCGGTTGGGACAGATTAACGTTGCGATCATTGGCGTGGGGAACTGCGCCTCGTCGCTGGTGCAGGGCGTTCACAAGTACGCGAACGCCACCAACGACCAGACCATCCCCGGCCTGATGCACCCGATATTGGGAGAGTACGGCATTGGGGACATCAACTTTGTCGCCGCCTTGGACATCGACGCTAACAAGGTGGGCCTGGATCTCTCCGAAGCGAT
This sequence comes from Dehalococcoidia bacterium, assembly GCA_965262385.1. Classification (GTDB taxonomy): domain Bacteria; phylum Chloroflexota; class Dehalococcoidia; order Lucifugimonadales; family CATOSD01; genus CATOSD01. The sequence continues at coordinate 3,145,457 of CBDHFB010000016.1, forward strand.
ATTCGCAGAGCCGAACAACACGATCAAGTTTCAGGACGTGCCGCACCTCGGGATTCCGGTGCAGCGCGGTATGACTCACGACGGAATCGGCAAGTACATGTCCAGCGTCATCACGAAGGCGCCGGGGCCGACGGACGACGTGGCCGGCCTGCTGCGCGAGCGCGAGGTCGACGTGGTGGTCAACTACCTGCCGGTCGGCTCCGAAGAGGCGACCAAGTGGTACGTCGAACAGGTGCTCTCCGCACAGTGCGCTTTCGTCAACTGCATCCCCGTGTTCATCGCGAGCGGCACCGACAACTATTGGCAGCGGCGCTTCAGCGAAGCCGGAGCGCCAATCATCGGCGACGACATCAAGTCGCAGGTCGGCGCCACCATCGTCCATCGAGTGCTGACGAGGCTGTTCATGGACCGCGGCGTGGACCTGGAGCGCTCCTACCAGTTGAACTTCGGAGGCAACTCCGACTTCCTGAACATGAAAGAGCAGGAGCGCCTGGTATCCAAGAAGATCTCCAAGACAGGCTCGGTGACGTCGCAGATCGACCACGACATCGACCGGGGCGACGTGCACATCGGCCCAAGCGACTACGTGGAATGGCTCTCCGACCGCAAGTGGTGCTACATTAGAATGGAAGGCAACAGCTTCGGCGACGTGCCGATCAACCTGGAGCTGAAGCTGGAGGTGTGGGACAGCCCCAACTCCGCCGGCGTCGTGATAGACGCCATAAGATGTGCCAAAATTGCCAAGGACAGGGGAATTGCTGGGCCCATAATTGGGCCGTCGTCCTACTTCATGAAGTCGCCGCCCGTCCAGTACACCGACGACGAGGCCAGGCAGCTGGTGGAGGACTTCATAGTGGGGCGCGGCGAGTGATGCGGGGAGTTCCGACGTCCGCGGCGCCTTCCGGGCCGTAGGCGCTCGCTGGCTGGCAAGTTCGTGAAGAGGCCCGCCAACATGGACACCAGGGGGTACCGGTCTATGACCACGGGCGCGGGCCGCGGCGTATGAAGATCGCATTCGTATCGCCCTACGACCACGCCGTTCCGGGCGGCGTATCCGTTCACATCAACAAGCTCTCCGGGCAGTTCCGCGAATGGGGTCACAGCGTACGGGTGATAGCCCCGTGTTCCGCGCCCCAAACTATCGATGACGAGGACTTCATCCCCATGGGCAGACCAGTGCCCGTGCCCAGCGGCGGCTCCATCGCCCGCGTCTCCTTCTCCGTCTGGCTCCAGCCGCGCATCAAGGAGATGCTTCAACGCGAAAAGTTCGACGTCGTGCACCTGCACGAGCCTTTCTCCGGGTTCGTGCCGCTGAACGTCCTCAGCCAAACGGCGGCCATGGGCACGCCCAACGTGGCCACCTTTCACTCCTTCCAGGGCACCTGGCTCTATCACGTTGGAGTCAAGCGCGTGGTAATGCGGCACTTCCGCATGCTGCAGGGCCGCATAGCCGTATCCCCACCCGCGTACCGGTACATCAGCGGCCACTTCCCCGCCGGGTATCGTATCATCCCGAACGGCATCGACGTCGAAGAGTTCGCCATCGCCGAACCCTTCCCGCATCTCAGGGACGGCATGATGAATCTGCTGTTCGTGGGACGGCTGGAAAAGCGCAAGGGACTGAAGTACTTACTGGGCGCGTTCAGCAAGCTGAAGTGGGACTGGCCCAATCTGCGTCTCCTGGTCGTCGGCGCCGGCAATCCTGACGAAGACTCCTACCGGATCATGAGCGAGCGCAACCTGAAGGACGTCGAGTTTCTTGGACGGGTGACGGACGAGGAAAAGGCCAGGTACTTCAAGTCCGCGGACATTTTCTGCTCGCCTGCCACAGGAAGGGAGAGCTTCGGAATCGTGCTTCTGGAGGCCATGGCCGCAGGCAAGCCGGTGGTTGCCACTAACATAGACGGCTACGCCAGCGTTATAACCCATGGCGAGGAGGGCCTTCTCGTCGAGCCGAAGAGCGACAAGGCGCTCGCCGACGCCATATCGTCCCTGATCGACGCTCCGCAACTTCGCGCCTCGCTCGCCGAGCGGGGGCGAAAGAAGGCGAACGAATACAGGTGGGAGATAGTTGCCGGCAAGGTGATGGATTACTATGAGACGTTGCTGGAGTCGCGCCAGCCGGCCGTGGTCCGTTAGCGGATGCCTTGCCTGTCCCGAACGAGGCCCCGCTTGGGGCCGCCCGTGAGCCGCCTCGCATGAGAAGGGACGACGCCCGAAGAGCCATCTCGCGCTACTTCGAAATGCCGGCCGCCGCCGCGCTCTCCCGTGTCGGGCTTGGGCCAAACACCGTCACGCTGCTGGGTCTGGCGATCGCCGGAGTCAGTGCGTACCTCATCGCGGCAGGCAGTCTGCTGGCGGGTGGCGTCGTGCTGCTCGCGTCGGGCGTGTTCGACATGCTGGACGGCGCGCTGGCGCGGAGCACGGGCAGGGCAACCAGGTTCGGCGCCCTGCTAGACTCGGTAGTGGACCGGCTTTCCGAAGCGCTGGTGTTGCTGGGGCTGCTCGTCCACTACACCCAACGCGGGCCGGAATGGGGAGCGGCGCTGGTGTATGCCGCCCTCGTCGGCTCGCTTATGGTCAGCTACCTCAGGGCGCGCTCCGAGGGACTGGGTATAGAGTGCAAGGTCGGACTGATGCAGCGGCCCGAGCGTGTGGCCGTGCTGGGACTAGGGCTTGTTGCCGGGCACTGGCTGCCGGCGGCCGCGCTGGCAGCGCTGGCGGCCATCGCTGCGCTGACGCTGTTCACGATGTGCCAGCGGCTCGCGCACTCGTGGCGGTCGCTGGGAGACAAACAGTAGACCGAGAGATCAGACGTTAAGCGCGCGGATTCCAGATCTCCCCAAGAACGTGATATCGGATCGTCGAGCACGACAAAGGGACTTTGAGATGCCAATACTCCGACAGCAGGACAGGGAAGCGGTAAAGAGCAAGCTCGACCTCGAGCTGAAGGGCGACGTGAAACTCACGCTCTACTCCAAGAACGAGATGGGCGGGCTGTACATTCCCGGCCGCGAGTGCCAGACGTGCTCGCCCGCCCAACAGCTACTCGAGGAGGTGTGCGAGCTCTCGCCGAAACTGGATCTCGACGTGGTGGACTTCTATGCCGACCAGCAGCAGGTCGCGGAGGACGGCATCAGCCGGATTCCCGCTATAGTCGTAAGCTCCAACGGCGAGAAGAACGTGCGCTTCTACGGTCTGCCCTCCGGCATGGAGTTCCCCGTACTGCTCGAAACGATCGTTACTACTTCCGCCAAGCGCAGCCCGCTGGCCCTCGAGACGCGCCGAGCACTCAAGGGACTGAAGCAGGACGTTCACCTGCAGGTGTTCGTAACACCCACTTGACAGTACTGCCCATCCGTGGCCCGTGTGGCCCATGCCATGGCGATCGAGAGCGGCAGAGTTACCGCAGACGTTGTTGAGATACAGGAGTTCCCGGCGCTGGCCCAGGCGTATGGCGTCAGGGGCGTGCCGATGACCGTGGTAAACGGCTCGGTGGCGTTCAGCGGGGCGGTCACCGAGGAGGAGTTCCTGTCGCATCTTCTCGAAGCGGTGAGCGAGCAGAAGGACGGCGGAGAGGACCGGGATGCCACAGAAGGGTAGCCCTCGACCACGCCTCCGAGTGCTTGCCACGGCAGGCATCACCGTTCTGGCCGCGGTGCTGGCGCTCGCGGGGCTTGCGCCCTTCGGCGGAGGCGCCCGTGCCCAGGACGGGCCGATTCGCGTGATGTCGTCGGAGGTCTCGAGCGAGTTCCCCCAGGGCATCCGATTCCGCCTCAGCCTGGAGTCCGACAACGCCATCGACGCCGTGAGCGTCAGATTCCAGACGGGCACCGAGCCGCGCAAGTCCTACGACTACCTCGACCTGGAGGAGTCCGGCGACCTCGTGGACGGCGATCTGCTTTGGCGCACCAATACCTCCGCGAAGTTCATCCCGCCGGGTACTCTGATCACCTACAACTTCGAGATCGAAGACACCGAGGGCAACCGGCTGGACACTGCACCGGAAGAGTTCGTGTACGTCGACACCCGCTTCGAGTGGGGGGAGGTCGAGGAGGGTGCTGTTACGGTCGCCTACCACGGCCCGGTAAAGCAGCGCGCCGAGCTAATCCTGGACGCCATGACGCAGACGCTCGCCGTAATGGGGCCACTGCTCGGCGCCGACATCACCGAGCCTATTCGCGTCACCATGTACAACAACAGGCTGGAGATGCTGGAGGCGCTGCCCCCCGGCAGCACGACCATCAGGCGCGAGCTGATCACCGAGGGCCAGGCGTTCTCCAACATCGGCACGCTCCTGGTGCTCGGCAGCGGGCGGCTGTCCAGGGGCACCGCGTCCCATGAGATGACGCACATACTCACGCACCGCTCCGGCGACAGCGCGTTTCGCTCGGTTCCCGCCTGGCTGGACGAGGGCCTGGCCGAGTTCGGCAATACGGACCCGAGCCTTTCCTACACGGTCGCCGTGGAGTTCGCCATCGAGACCGACAGGCTGCTCCCCATAACGTCTATGCCGGTGCTGCCCGGCGACCCTGAAGACGTGATCATCTTCTACGGACAGGCACGCAGCATCGTTCGCTTCATGGTGGGCGTATACGGCCCGCAGCCGATGACCGAGCTCATGCGGCTGCTGAAGTCGGGCGAGCAGATGGACGACGCGCTGCGGGCGACCTACGGCGTGAACCGCCTGGCGCTGGAGAACCAGTGGCGCGATGCCATAGGTGCTCCACTTCTCGAGGTGGACGTCAGGGAGCGCGCTCGCCCGACGCCGATACCGCGGCCCACCATTTCGGCGTACAACCTCAGCGACCTCATCAGCGGATCGCAGGCAACGCCCACGCCCACGGCGGAGCCCACGCCTGAGCCGGCCGCGACTCCGACTGCCGCGGTCGTTGCCGAGGCCGCACCCCCGCCCACTGCGACCGCTGAGCCTGGCCCGGCCGAACAGGACGACACCGGCGGCGGCGCGTGCTCGCGTCCGAGCGACGCCGGCCCGCGCGGCGTAGACGGCGCCGCCGTCGCGCTGGGTCTGGGTGTGCTGGGACTCGCCCTCGGAAGACGGCTGAGGAGGTGAGCTTGCCGGACAGGCCGTTCACGACCGGGCCCCGGGCGACGCCTACCGGCGGCCGCTTGCACGGCTCGCGGCCCGGCGGCCGCGGAGGCAGGCGCTAGCCATGCTCGAAGACAGGGATTGGATTAGGGCCGTAGAGCAGACCTGGATAGTCCGGTTGCCCAAGCAGAGCCTGGCTACGTTCGGCACCACGAACGTGAAGTACTACGTGGTGACCGAGCCGATGTACGAGGACCTGGAAGACCGGAGCCAGGAGGGCGTGGTGCGCACGGGCAGGGTGATCGCCGAGAGGCCGACTATCGTCACCCCCACCTACGCCATGAATCTGGACGGGTTTCGCGACGAGGCCTACGAGTATCTGCGATACCTGTCCGACACCTACGGACCGAACAATTCGGGCCTGCTCTACCAGTACCGAAACGAAGTCCACAACTTCGACACGGTGAGCGGTGTGACCGACGACATAGCCTACTCGCTGAGCGAGGACCTGGACCGCCGCAACGAGAACATGTCGGTCGTCATGGTGGGCGTGGACGAGTACTGGGACCTGGCGCTGCTCAAGTTCGCCTACGAGTTCACTTCGATGTCGGCCAATGAGAACGCGCGGGAGCTGCGCCAGCGGGGACTGCTGGAGCCGCAACCCCACTTGGGTGGGGTACCGCAGGCCGCGGTGCTGCGAATCGAGCGGCTGTTCAGGGAGGTGGCGCTTGGAGACAACCCCGAAGCGCTCAAGCAGGAACTGGACCGCTGGGGCCTGTTCAAGTACTACGAGTCCAGGTTTCTGGACTTGTTTCGGCGCCGGGGCGGAGGCTCCTAGCTCGCGGAAGCCTGCTAGGTGCCGGGCAGCTTCCCTATCTCGATGATGATTCGGGCAACGTCCCCGAAGGTGTCGAACGTGTAATGCGGAAACCCCGCCGCCTCCATCGTGTCCGCCAGCGCGTCCCTTGCGATTGCGAAATCGGCCTCGCGGGCCGCGTCCAGGTCCGACGCGCCGGCGCCCACGTAGACCACGGTGTGGCCCTGCTCCCTGAAGTTGCGAACGAAGGCGCTCTTGAACCCGCGCTCGACCGGCGCGCCGTCCGGTCCCGCGTATTCAACGCTTACACCATGTCCCACGAATGTTGCCCTTCCTGTGTGGATTTCCAAGTCGTCGAATCCAAGCAATTCCAGTGTCGGATTCACGTACAGGTCAAGGCCGGTGCTGACGACGACAAGGCGTATGGACTCGCCCCTGCAGTAGTTCACGAACTGGTCGAAGTCGTACCTGACCACCACGACGCCAAGCACGAAATCCAGGACAGATTCCCTGTCGACGCCCACCTGGGCGTACAAAGCGGCCAGGCGCTGCTCCTCGCTGGGCGCGATGGCACCCGGTTCCGGCCTGGGACTACCGATTTTCGATGGGTTGAACATGCCCAGCAACGCGGCCCCCACGTCCTCCTCGGCGATCGCGCCGTCGAACTCACACTGGACTACTATCATGCAGTACTCCTGGATGGTGCGCGCATACCCACGTGAAGGGGCTGCCGGGACACGTTCGCCTTTGCCTTAATCGGATTGCTTGGCAATGTGGTAAAACGTAACCAGTAGCCTGATAGTCGTGGGAATCACAATGGCGCGATAGTTGACACAAAGAGCGGCAGTCGGCTAAATGGGATATGCTTGGGCAGAGTGCATCAACCGCGTCACATTAAGGTAGCATGGAGTATGGAGCCGAGCAACCGCCCCAGAGGTGCCAGGGACGGCAGTTTGTGACTTCAGAGGATTGGGGAACATGAGCGGTCAGAGCCATGTAATCGAAGTCTCCGGCCTGTGGAAGGTGTTCGGCGGACGGCCTGAGCGCGTGTTCGAAAGTGAGAACATCCACAAGAGCCGCACCGAGATCCAGGAAGAGCTGGGCAATGTCATTGGCCTGCGCGACGTGTCGTTCAACGTCCAAAGCGGCCAGATATTCGTTGTGATGGGCCTGTCGGGAAGTGGCAAGTCAACGCTCGTGCGCTGTCTCATCCGTCTGATAGAGGCCACCAGGGGAAGCATTCGCTTCGACGGCGAGGACGTTCGAGATTACACCTCGGAGCAGTTGTTGGAGTTCAGGCGTTCGAAGGTGGCGATGGTGTTTCAGCACTACGCCCTGTTGCCGCACCGCCGCGTGCTGGACAACGTGGCATTCGGGCTGGAGATTCGTGGCCTGGAAAAGACAGCCATGTACGAGATGGCCCAGTCCGCCATCGACACGGTGGGCCTGAGCGGTTGGGAGAACTACTTCCCACGCGAGATGAGCGGCGGAATGCAGCAGCGGGTCGGCCTAGCCCGCGCGCTTGCGGTCGACTCCGAGGTGATGCTGATGGACGAGCCGTTCAGCGGCCTCGATCCTCTGATCAGGCGCGAAATGCAGGACGAGCTGATCGCGCTGCAGACCCAGGTTCAGAAGACCATCGTGTTCATCACCCACGACCTCAATGAAGCGCTCAAGATTGGCGACCGTATTGTCATCATGCGCGACGGCGAGATTGTGCAGGAGGGCACACCCGAGGAGATCGTTACGCTGCCGGCCGACGACTACGTGTCCGAGTTCGTGCAGGACGTTTCTCGCGCCAAGGTGATCCAGGCCAGCGCCATTATGCGAGAGCCGGACGCCGTGGTGCACACCTGGCAGGGGCCGCGCGCCGCGCTTCACGAGATGCAGGCCAACGACATCGACGCGGTCTTCGTGCTCGGACACCGGCGAAGCTTCGTGGGCATTCTCACCGAGGACCGCGCCGCGGGCCTCGCCCGTCGTGGCGTGGAGCGCCTGGATAACGTGAAGCTGGGCTCCGCCAAGACGACGACGCCCGACGCCTACATCGAGGAGATTATTCCCATGGCCGCCGAGACCGAGCACCCGATAGCCGTGCTGGACGAAAACGGCCGACTGCTTGGCGAGGTCCACAGGGGCGCGCTGCTGATGGGCATGGTGGAACACGCTGGTGAAAGTGTCGAGGAGGTCTGACGTGGCACGTGTTGAGGAAATGCGAACTACTGCCGACGTGCAGTCGCCGCGCCTCACGTTAGGCGCGCTCCCGCCGCGTTATCTGTGGCTCATAGGGGCGGCCGTGGTTGTCGCTGTAATGTTAGTGAGTCTAGGCATCTGGGGCTCCGGCATGGGTTTTCCGACCACGGTGTCCAGCAGCGAGGTGCCTACGGCAAGTGGCGGCACGATAACGCTGGACAAGTCGCTCCGGCAGGCCACCGGAGACAGCATCGACGAGGCAGTCACCTGGCTGACCGTAAATGGCAGTTGGCTGTTGAGCGGGCTGAAGACTGCCGTTGTCTATTCCCTGCTCTACATTGAAAACGTGCTCCAGTGGATTCCGTGGCCGGCCATTGTCGTGGGCCTCGCTTTACTGTCATACGCGGTCGGAAGATGGGCTCTTCTCGCCTTCACTTCTGTCGCACTGCTCTATGTTGGCTTCATGGGGTTGTGGGAAAACACCATAGACACCGTGGCGCTCATGGTAGTGGCGGTGGCTATTGCGGTGTCGATCGGCCTTCCGCTGGGGGTTTTGGCGGCCCGCAACAGCATGGTTGACAACATAATGCGCCCCATCCTGGACGGCATGCAAACCATGCCGAGTTTCGTCTATCTGCTACCTGGCATCCTCTTTTTTGGCCTGGGGAAGCCGGCTGGAATTTTCGCAACCATCATTTACGCCGTCCCCCCAGTCATCAGGCTGACCAACCTGGGAATACGACAGGTCTCCCTGGAAACTGTAGAGGCCGCTCGCTCATTCGGCGCCTCGCCATGGCAGGTGCTCACCAAGGTGCAGATACCTATGGCCCTCCCCACCATCATGGCCGGCGTCAATCAGACGACAATGATGGCCCTCGCCATGGTGACGATAGCCAGCATGGTTGCCGCCGGAGGACTGGGCGACAACGTGCTACGCGCGCTGCAAAAGAACCAGCCCGGAAACGGGGCGATCGCCGGTCTGGCGATAGTGATCCTCGCGATTATCATCGACCGGCTTACCCAGTCGGTGGCCGCCAGCAGACAGGAGAGTATGAGAAGCGCGGGCTAACCGCGTCCCTTAAACGCCGCGGTGCAAAGGACTTGACACCCGCAAGCAAACCGTGGGTGGTTAGTTCAGTTTAGGAGGTGGAAGCCAGCGGACTAAACCGGATAGCAATCCAAGGAATGGCAACGAAACTCAACATGTAGAAAGGACTAGTGCGTCTATGAGAGCAACAAGAATACCGAAAGCGCTTGCGCTGATCGCCGCGATGCTCGCGGTGATGGCGCTCGCTGCCGTCGTCGCCTGCGGCTCCCAGGAGCCGGCAGAAATCGACGAGGCGCAACTCAGCAGGATAGTCAGCCGGGCGGTAACGGAGTCGCAACAGGCCCCGCAGCCGCAGGTGTCCTCAGAAGAAATCCAGTCCATGATCAGCATGGCGATGAAGGGAATGTCCGAGTCCCAGGTCTCCGCGGGCCAGATTCAGGCCATGGTGCAGGACGCCGTGTCCGGCGCAGCCCAGGAGGGCGCATCGCCCGCGGAGATCCAGAAGATGATCGAGGGCGCGGTGATGGCCGCCACGGAGGACTCCGTAACCAGCGCGGACGTCCAGTCCGCGATCTCCATGGCCGTGATGGAAGCGCAGGCGAACGCGGTGACCAGCGAGGACGTGATGGCTGCCGTCGATTCCGCTGTCATGAGGGCTTCCGAAGGGTCGCTCACCGCGGATGACGTAAAGAGCATCCTCGACGAGGGCGCCCAGGACGCGCTGACCGAAGATCAGGTTGCCACAATCGTCATGAAGGCTCTGGAAGAGCGCGATATGATGATGATGATGGAGGAAAGAGAGACCATCATCTTCTCAGACCTGAACTGGCCCAGCGCCCAGGTCCAAAACCGGATCGCTCAGTACATTGCGGAGAAGGGCTACGGCTACCCGACGGACGTAAAGTTCGGCGCGACGCTTCCGCTGTTCAACGGCCTGCGGGCGGGCGATACCCACGTGACCATGGAGATCTGGCTGCCTAACCAGGATGAGGCCTGGATGGAAGCTCAGGCAGAGGGACAGGTCGTCTCGGTGGGCGAGAGCCTCGGCAAGGACTGGCAGTCCGCTTTCGTCATCCCGGCCTACCTGCAGGAGCAGTACCCTGATCTGGACAGCGTCGATGACCTCAAGGAAGACCAGTACAAGATGCTGTTCGCATCCGCCGAGACCGGCGGTAAGGCGCGCCTGGTGTCCTGCGTCATCGGATGGGCCTGCGAGAACGTGAACGCGGCCCAGATCACCGGTTATGGTCTGGACGACCACGTCCACGTCATCAACCCCGGCGATGGAGCCGCCGCGAACGCCGACCTGTACGGCGCATATGAGAAGGAAGAGCCTTGGCTCGGGTATCAGTGGGGCACGAACGACCCACCTCTGTTGCTTGACCTGGTGCGACTAGAAGAGCCGGCGTACAGCGACGAGTGCTGGTTCACGACCAAGGCGTGCGCCTACGAGGACGCGACCATTCTCATCGCGGTTGGTCCGGACATTCTGTCCCGCGCCCCCGACGTGGTAGCGATGCTGCGCAACTGGGGATTCGACATAGACCGTTACAAGGAGGTCGCAGCCTGGCAGAGTGAAAACACGGAAGCCACGGTCAACGACTCTGCCCTGTGGTGGCTGAACGGCAACGCAGATGTCTGGACTAAATGGGTAACTCCGGAAGCGGCGGCTGCAATCACCGCCGCACTGAGCGCCAACGAGATTCCCGACGGCTGGCCAACCGAATAGCCAGCGCGCCGCGGCGTCTGCTGCGATAACCGGAGAATAGTTGATTGGGGCGGCCTCCCAAAATGGGGGTCGCCCCTTTCTGCGCCACTGCCCATCGGGCCGGCAGCTCAATTCCCTCTCCCCCAGGGACAGGGTCAGTGCCTGCCCCGTACTTGATACGGGAGTGAGGGTAGACGGCCCCCTTCCTTGACACGCCCATTCCGCCCGTTCATAGTTGGCGTGGGCGCCAGAAGCAAACCCCACCACCAAGCCAGGAGGCGAACGATGTTCTACGAGCTCAGGCAGTATCGCACCAAGCCCGGCCAGCGCCAGAACTGGGTTGACTTCATGGAGGAGGTGATCATCCCGTTCCAGGTGTCCAAGGGCATGGTCATAGCCGGCAGCTTTGTGGGCGAGGAAGAGGACGACCTGTACATCTGGATGCGGCGATTCGACGACGAGGCGCAGCGCGAGCAGCTCTACGAGGCCGTCTACGGCAGCGACACATGGACCAACGACATCGCGCCGAAGGTCGGCGAGATGCTGGAACGCGAAAAGATCGTCGTCACCCGCATAGAGCCCACGCCCAAGTCGGTCATCAGCTAGGCGGCATTCGCCCGGGCCCGCGTTCCGCCCCCGTTGGGACGCACGCCCCAGGGCGGACCCATGGCGCACCCCGCGCACAACCCGACAGCACGGCCCGATTACGTGCTGCGCAACGCCAACGTAATCACTCTCGACGCGCGCCTGCCCCGCGCGTCCGCGGTCGCGGTTCGGGACGGCGCGATAGCGTGGGTCGGGCGCGACGACGACTTCGCCCGCCTCGGCTGGCAGGGCGCGCGCGTCCTTGACTGCGACGGGCGCACCCTCGTCCCTGGCTTCGTCGACTCCCACCTCCACCTCATGGCCTACGCGGCCAGCCTGCGCGACGTCGATTGCGGACCGGACGCCGTCCGCTCGATCTCCGACGTTCGCCGCGCGATAGCCGACCGCGCCCGCGACGCGCCCGCAGCCTCGTGGATCGTCGCGCGCGGCTACGACGAGTCCGCCCTGCTGGAGCGCCGCCATCTCACGCGCCGAGACCTCGACGCCGCGACACGCCTCCCCGTCAGGCTCGTTCACCGCACCGGCCACGCCTGCGTGCTCAACAGCGCGGCGCTCGCCCAAGTCGGCATAGGCGCGGACACGCCCGACCCCGTGGAGGGGGTCATAGTGCGCGACCCTTCGGGTGAACCCACGGGCCTGCTACTGGAGATGGACGCCTACCTCGAAGGTCGCATCCCCCGCCGTCCGACGAGCGAGTTCGACGCCGGCATGAGCCAGGCGGGCGAGCGCTTGGCGGCGCTAGGCGTCACGTCGGTCGTGGACGCCACGCCGTCGAACGCCGTCCAACGCTGGGGCACGTTCAAGAGGCTGAGGCGCTCCGGCGCGCCGCTACCCAGGATCACCATGATGGCCGGCTACGACCATCTGGACCGTTTCATCGCGGAAGGCATGGGCTACGGCCACGGCGACGACTTCCTGCGGCTCGGCCACGTGAAGATAGTGCTGACGGCCACCACCGGCGCGCTCCACCCGCAGCCGGAGGAGCTGGCGCAGATGGTGGTGCGGGCGCACGCGGCGGGCTTCCCAGTGGCGATCCACGCGGTCGAGGCCGAGGCCGTCGAGGCGGCGGCTCAGGCCATCGCGGCTGCGCTCCGGCTGCGCCCGGTCCCGTTCGCCGACCGCATCGAGCACTGCTCCGAGTGCCCGCCCGACGTGCTTCAGCAGGTGCGGCGCGCGGGAGTGGCGGTGTCCACCCAGCCGGCCTTCGTACACCACCGGGGAGACAAGTACCTGGCAGAAGTAGCTCCCGAAGTCCAGCCGTGGCTCTACGCCATGCGCTCGCTGCTGGACGCCGGCGTGCCCACCGCGGCCGGCTCCGACGCGCCCGTCGTGGACCCCGACCCGATGGTGGGCGTAGGCGCGGCGGTGACCCGCACGTCCCGGGACGGACGGCTCGTCGCGCCCGGCCAGGCCGTGACGCCGATCGAGGCGCTGAGCGCGTACACGCTCTGGGCGGCGCGCGCCTCCGGCCTGGGGCGCGTCACGGGGTCGATAGAGGTGGGCAAGCTGGCGGACTTCGCGCTGCTGGACGCCGACCCCACCGCCGTCGCCCCGGAGGACATACGCCGCATCAGGGCGAAGGTGGTGTCGTAGGTTACCCGGCCGTGCGCTCTACGCGCGCATGGCCATCACGTAGTCGGCCAGCTCCTCCAGCGAGGCGCGGGCCGGCGTGTCCGGAATGCCGTCCAGTTGCCGGCGCGCCGCGCGGCAGTAGTCGGAGGCCACCGCGTAGGACTCCTCGATGGCGGTGGAGCCGAGGATGAACTCCACGGCCAGGCTGAGGCTGCGCGCGTCCTCCGGGCTGTCGAACAGCGTCAGGATCGGGTTGTCCTCGGGCTGTCGCCGCAGCGCGATGATGGCGGGTAGCGTTATCGTGCCGTGGGACAGGTCGTTGCCGACCGGCTTGCCCACGTCTTCCTCTGATGCCTCGTAGTCCAGGATGTCGTCCATAATCTGGAACGCCATGCCCAGGTTGTAGCCGTATTCCCTCAGCGCGGCCACCTGCTCGTCGGGCGCGCCGCTGAGGATGGCTCCCGACTGGCAGGCGGTGGTGAAGAGCGAAGCCGTCTTGTTATAGATGCGCTCCAGGTACTGCTCCATCGTCTGGCCGCCGTTGTAGGCTTCCGACATCTCCTGTAGCTCGCCCGTGGAAAGCTCCATGATGGTCTCGGAGAAGCGGCGAATCACGCGAATGTCGCCGGTGTCGCAAACGTAAGTCGCCGACTTGGCGAATATGTAGTCGCCCGCGAGCACGGCGGCGTTGCGGCCCCAGAGGCTGTTGAGCGTCGCCCTGCCGCGCCGCACGCTGGAGCTGTCCACCGTGTCGTCGTGTACCAGCGTCGCTATGTGCAGCGCCTCTACCGCCGTCGCCATGATCTCCGTCACGCGCGGGTCGTGCTCGTGGAATGAAGACGACAGCAGCGTCAGCGCGGGGCGTATCCGTTTGCCAACTGTGTCGAACACGTGGGAGAGCAGCTTGGCGAGAAAGCTGGAGCGTATCTCCGGCATCGTCCTGAGGCTGCGCTCCACGCGGGCCAGGCGCTCTTCGATAGGCGCATAGATGGTGGTTGCTACTTGCAATGTCTGCCTTCCGGCGGTGGCGGCTCAGGCGCCGAGCCGCTGCGTCTCGGACTCCGCCATCGCCTCGTCGAGCTTTGCGAACAGGGGTTCGGGCCGGCCGATTCGCCTCCCTGGCACCGTCGCGGCCGGATCCCAGGCCCAGCCGGCCTCTGTCACGCTGCCGTCGAAACCGAGCATCGTGTGGAGGCGCTCCGAGCTGAACGGTATGAACGGATAGAGTAGCGTCTTGAGGCAGTCGATGACTGCCAGGCCCGTCCACAGCGCCGCGCCGGCCTTCGTCCGGTCCTCGCGCACGCTCCGCCAGGGCGCGGCCTGTTCGAGATAGCGGTTGGCCGCCTGCGCCAGGCCCATGGCGGTGCTCAAGGCGAGCCTGAGGCGCACGGCCTCGAGGCTGGCGGTCGTCCGGTCGAAACGCTCCCGCGCCTCGCCCAGCAACGCCGCGCTGAGCTCGTCGGGTTCGCCCGGCTCGGGGACCACTCCGTCGAAGTTGCGGCTCACCATGGTCAGCACCCGATGAACAAGGTTGCCATATGTGGCCACCAGCTCGTCGTTGTTGCGCCTCACGTACTCCCGCCACGAAAAGTCCGAGTCGCTCGTCTCAGGCATTCCGGCCGCGATCACGTAGCGCAGCGCGTCCGGGTCGTAGCGGTCCAGGTACTCCGGTAGCCAGATGGCCCAGTTTCGGCTGGTGGAGAGCTTGAACCCTTCCAGGTTCATGTACTCGTTCGCCGGAACGTCGTATGGCAGGTTCAGCCCGCCGTAGCCCAGCAGCAGCGCGGGCCAGATTATCGTGTGGAAGGGTATGTTATCCTTCCCCATGAAGTAGTACGAGCGCCCGTCGCCCTTCCAGAAGTCCTCCCAGCGCTCCGGCTCATCGCGGTTCTTCGCCCACTCGATGGACGCCGACAAATAGCCGATGACTGCCTCGAACCACACGTAGATGCGCTTGCCGTCGTAGCCCTCCAGCGGCAGCGGCACGCCCCAGTCGATGTCTCGCGTAATTGCGCGGTCGCGTAGGCCGCCCTCCAGGAACGAGATCGTGAAATTCTTGACGTTTGACTTCCAGTGTTCCTGTTTGCGCGCCCACTCCAGGAGCTTATCCTCGAAGGCAGTCAGCCGGATGAAGAAGTGCTCCGTCTCCGAGAACTCCGGGGTGTTCCCACAGATACGGCAGGCGATGCCCTTCAGGTCGCGCGGGTCCAGCGTGCGGCCGCAGTTGTCGCACTGGTCGCCCCGCGCGCCATCGTAGTCGCAGTGCGGGCACACGCCCTCGACGTAGCGGTCGGCCAGGAAGCGGTTGTCCGTACCGCAGTAGGGCATCTCCATAGTGCTCTTGTAGATGTGGCCGTTGTCGTGCAGCCGGGAGAAGATGTCCTGCGCGACCTGTTGGTGGTTCTCCGTGTGCGTGGTCGTGAACAGGTCGAATGTAATGCCGAGCCGTTCCCAGTTGTCGAGGAACTCGGTCTGGTACTCGCTGTAGACCTGCTCGGGGGTCACGCCGCGCTGCTCGGCGGTCAGGGTCACGGGGGTGCCGTGCGCGTCGCTGCCCGACACCATGAGCACGTCGCTGCCCTTCATGCGGTGGTAGCGCGCGAAGATGTCGGCGGGCAGGTACGCGCCTGCGACCTGCCCTATGTGTATCGAGCCGTTCGCGTAGGGCCACGCGACGGCCACCAGTATGTGCTCGGTCATGGGTGTCCCCGCGGGTGGATTTCGATTGCTAATGTTATCACAAACGCTTGTCGTCTTGGCCGGACTCGAGCCACATTCTGTAGGCGGCGCTGCGGCTTACTCCGCACTCCGCCGCGACGCGCGTCGTGGCGTCCCGCGCGCTCGCGCCCTCGGCCCTCAGCCGGGCCAGCAGGTGCCGCGCCGCCTCCTCGCGCTCCCCGGCGTCCGCGTCACATTCCGGTGCGCCGTCTATGACCAGGGTGAACTCGCCCCGCGGCTCGGTGAAGTGGGCCAGCGCCTCGGAGAGCGTGCCCCGGAACGTCTCCTCGTGAAGCTTGGTCAGCTCCCGGCACACGGCTGCCCTGCGGTCGCCGAGCGTGTCCAGTGCGTCCTGGAGGGCGGCCCGCAGCCGGTGCGGCGTCTCGAAGGCCACGAGGGGCGACGGATATTGCGCCAGCGAGCCGAGCAGCCGCCTGCGGTCTGCGGCGCGGCGCGGCAGAAATCCCAGGTGTGTCCACGTTGGCGCGGCTATCCCGGCCACGGCCACGGCGGCCGTCACCGCCGACGCGCCCGGCACCACCACGACGGACGCGCCCGCAGCCGCCGCCTCGCGGGCCAGCTCCTGGCCCGGGTCGTTTACGCTGGGCATCCCGGCGTCGGAGACCAGCGCCACGTCCCCCTCGCGCAGCGCGTCCAGCACGGCCCGCAGCCGGCCCGGCCCGCTGTGCTCGTGGTAGCTGACGAGAGGCGTGTCTACCTCGTAGCGCGCGAGCAGCCTGCGTGTGACGCGGGTGTCCTCCGCCGCGATAAGGTCCACCTCGCGCAGCGTCCTGAGCGCCCGCAGCGTGATGTCCTCGAGGTTGCCTATGGGGGTTCCGACGATGTACAGGGTTCGCATTGCGCTAGGTCCGCCGAGCCTGGGATGCCGTCGCGAATTGTGGGCCAAACGCCTCGATTGGGCAAGGCCGGCCTGATGGCGCGAGTATGCCGCGGGCAGGATTATCGGCGAAAACTGTGCCATTTTGTGCCATTCTGTGCCACCTCATAGCTGGGAGCCCTGGCGAAGCGGACCGTTCGGGAGACCCTGTGACGCCGCACCTGGTAAGAAAATGCGCGAAGTGCGGCGAGAATGATACACCAGCCCGGAGTCGCCAACTGCGCCGTCAGGATCGCCGGTAGGCGGTGTCGGTCCCACGTCTGAAGGGAGCGTAGCACGGATGTGCGGTCTGTTCAAGAGCCGTGCGGTGTTGGGCAATGGGTTTGGTGCCGGCGGTGGCTTTGGATTCCTCGGCTGCGCTCGGAATGACAGGGAGGACGGGGATCGGAATGACAGGGAGGACGGGGAAGGGACTGCACAGAAGGGTGGGAAGTGGCGTAGGGGGGCTGGTATTGGGTATATTGGATGAATAAGCGTTGCAAGTTTGTAGTTGGGGTTGCGCCATGAACGGAGCGGGTGACAGAAACGGGGCTCGGTGGGCGGACGCGCGCAAGCACTTGTTGTGGGGCGCGCTGGGGGCCGCGGCCATGACGCTCTTTACCTTTGCCGCGAGATCGGTCGCGAGTGCGCAGTCGGTGCTGGAGCTCGCCGCCGACTGGTTCACCATGCACCTGCCGCCGGAGCTGTTCGATCTGCTGCTGGAGAGCCTGCTGTTCAACGCGAAGCCGCTCATGTTCGCCGGACTGCTCGTGGCGCAGGTGGTGCTTGGCGGCGCGCTCGCCGCGCTGTACGGCCGCTACGCCGCCGGGTATGCCAGGACAGAGATCCGCGTGTGGGTATTCGCGCTTGGCTTTGGCGTCGCGCTGTGGCTCGTCGCGATGGCGGCGCTGGTGCCGCTCTTCGGCGGCGGGTACTTCGGATCGAGCGTCACGGGCGGCATGGTCGGATTCCACGTCACCGCGCTGGGTTCGGCGCTCGTGTACGCGCTGGTCATCGGCTTCTTCTTTTCGGGCGAGACTCACGGCGCGACTTCCGGCACTTCCACGGGGACGTCGGACAGGCGGGCGTTCCTCAGGAAGGCCGGCGCGTGGGCCGCTGTGGTCGCGGCGGTCGCCATCGGCCTCAAGTTCGCAACCGACAGGCTCGGCGGCCAAATGGGCTCCAGCGGCACATTCCGTACGCAGGGCGTGTTGTCTACCGAAGTGACGCCCAACGACGAGTTCTATATCGTATCCAAGAACTTCATCGACCCGGAGGTGAAGGAGCAGGGCTGGATCCTGGAAATCGGCGGGCAGGTGGAGGTCCCGTACTGGGTCAACTACGACCAGCTCATCGCAATGCCGTCGGTTGAGGAGTACGTGACGCTGGAGTGTATCAGCAACCTGGTGGGCGGCGACCTGATAAGCAACGCCAAGTGGAAGGGTGTGCCGCTGCGCGCGTTCCTGGAGCGCGCCAGGCTGAAGCCCAGCGTCGTGGACATATCGTTCTATGCGCAGGACGGCTACAGCGAGAGCATACCGCTGGAGATGGCGATGCGCGACGAGGTGTTGGTGGCCTACGAGATGAACGGCGAGCCGCTGCCGAGCAAGCACGGCTTCCCGGCAAGGCTCATCGTTCCCGGCTACTTCGGCCTCAAGCATGTCAAGTGGCTGACGAAGATCGAGCCGGTGGTGCACGACTTCCGGGGCTACTGGCAGCAGCGGGGCTGGACGGACGTCCCGTGGGTCAAGACGTTCTCCCGCATCGACGTGCCGTCTCACATGTCCGTCATCGAGGGCGGCATGCTTTCGCTCGGCGGCGTCGCCTTCGCTGGCGACAGGTGCATCGCGAACGTGGAGGTCAGCGTGGACGACGGCGCGACCTGGACTCCCGCGACCAGCATCAGCGAGCCGCTGTCGCCCTACACCTGGGTCATCTGGCGGGCCGAGCTGCCCGCGCCAGCCGCGCCGGAATTCGGCGTGCGCGTCCGCGCCACCGACGGCGACGGCGAGGCACAGACGGCCATGCTCGCCAAGTCCCTGCCCAGTGGCGCAACGGGGCACCACGCGATACGGCTGGAGGCGGGGGCGTAGGGCGTTGTTAGGGGATGCTTGCAAGGACTGAATAGATTCCTAGTCTTTACGGTCATGGTGTGCGTCCTTGTGCTCTCTGCAGATTGCGGTGGGCGCGGCCCAGATGCGACGGTGAGTGTACCAACATCTGTGCCAACGGTTGATCCTACGCCTGCGCCGACACCCCCGCCCATCGAAGGCCACTTCACCGTCGACGTGGCGTTGCTCGACAACTACGGCGAGGGGCCGTACACATTTTCGCCCGCAGAGTTTAGCTTCAAGGTTGGCGACGTGGTGATTTTCTCGCTCACTTCCGAGTCGGTATACCACACGTTCACCATCGACAACACCAGCCTCGACGTGGATGTGGAAGCAGGTGAGGTCACGTACGTCTCCAACGCTTTCGACGAGCCGGGCACGTACAGCCTCCTCTGCATCGTCCATGAATTGAACGGCATGGTGGGGACAATCACAGTTACCAAAGAATGAAAATGCCATGGCACCAATAATCGGAGCTGCGGGCTGGAGGTTCGCCCCCGTCCCGCGTCTTGTAATGGGCCTAGCCTCATGGCTATAATTCGTTGCGTGCGCAGACACCCCCTGACAGCCAGTTCGCGACGTGCCGGGGTGAGCCAATTCCTCGACCGTCGCGCGGGTCGAAGCCTGGACCGTGGATGACTACACAGAAGCGAGACTATTACGACGTGCTGGGCGTCGCACGCGGGGCCTCCGAGGAGGACATCCGCAAGGCGTTCCGCAAGATGGCGCTCGAGTACCACCCCGACCGCAACAAGTCGGACGACGCCACCGAGAAGTTCAAGGAGATAAACGAGGCCTACCAGGTGCTCTCCGACGCCAGGAAGCGCGCCGCCTACGACCAGTTCGGCCACGCGGGCGTTAGCGGCAACGGGGGACGCGGCTTCGATGGCTTCGACAACTTTGGCGGCTTTGGCGACATCTTCGACGCGTTCTTCGGCGGCGGTCCGACGACCGCGCGCGCCAACGCGCCGCACCGCGGCGCCGACCGCGAAATGGTGGTGGACCTCTCGTTCGACGAGGCGGTCTTTGGCGTGGACAGGGAAATCGAGGTGCGCCGCGTCGAGATCTGCCGCGAGTGCCGCGGCGGGAGGAGCGCGCCGGGCAGCACGCCAACCACTTGCGTCAACTGCAACGGCGCCGGACGGATACGCCGCTCGCAACAGGGCATATTCGGACACTTCAGCCAGGTTATGACCTGCGGCTCCTGCCGAGGAGAGGGCAAGGTCATCTCCGACCCCTGCCCGACCTGCCGCGGCTCCGGTCGCGAGGAGAGGCGCCGCAAGCTGGAGGTGTCCGTGCCCGCCGGCGTCGACTCCGGCACCCAGATACGCCTCACTGGCGAGGCCGACCACGGCGCGAACGGCGGAAGGCCGGGCGACCTGTACGTGTCGCTGCGCGTCAGCCCACACGAGTTCTTCGAGCGAGAAGGTAACGACATCCTCTACACCATGCGCGTCAACGTGGCCCAGGCCGCGCTGGGCGCCGACCTGAAGGCGCCGACGCTCGAGGACGAAGACGGCCTGCAGGTGAGCATCGCCGCCGGTACGCAGAGCGGCGAGGTGCTGCGCTTCAAGGGCAGGGGCGTGCCGCACCTGCGCCGGAACCGGCGCGGCGACCAGCTCGTGCAGGTCATCGTCGAGATGCCCAGGTCGCTCAACGACGAGCAGGTCAGGCTCTTCCAGGAGCTCGCGCTCAGCTTCGGCGTCGACGCGCCCGAGAGGGACAAGGGCTGGCTAGGCAAGATCAAGGACGCTCTTGCCGGCAGCTAGGTGTCCGATTTGAAGTGGCTGGAGCTCAGCGTAAGCGCGCCCCCCGAGTTCGTCGAACCGCTGTCCCACATCTTCTACCGCTACGGGCACGGCGGCGTGGCGCTCGAACAGCAGGGCGGCTTCAATCCCGACGAGGGCGAGACGGCCAGCGAGACCGCCTGGGTTACGCTCAAGACCTACCTTCCCATCAACGAGTCCACGGACGAGCGCCGCAACCTCATCGACGTCGGTGTCCGGCTGGTGGCCCACGTCGGCCCGGTTACGGAGCTTGTCGCCCGCACGGTCGACGAGGACGAGTGGCAGAATAGCTGGAAGGACCACTTCCACGTGTTGCGGGTTGGACGGCGTCTGGTGGTCAAGCCCACCTGGCGGGAGTTCGACCCTAGGCCAACGGACGTGGTCATCGTGCTCGATCCGGGCATGGCGTTCGGCACTGGGCACCATCCCACCACCCGCTCGTGCCTCGAGCAACTTGAGCGCCTGGTCGCGCCGGGAGCGTCGGTGCTCGACTTCGGATGCGGCTCGGGCATCCTTTCCATCGCGGCGTCCAAGCTGGGCGCGAGCAGCGTGCTGGGCGTGGAGGCCGACTCCTCCGCGGTGCGCGTGGCCAAGCAGAACGCCCGCGAAAACGGGGTGCAACACAACGTGCTCGTAGTCGAGGGTACGCTGCCCCGCCCCGAAGCGCGTCCCGGAGCGTTCGACGTGGCGGTGGCGAACATCTCGGCCAAGGTAGTGTCCGAAGCGTCGACGGAGTTGGTGAAGGCCGTCAAGCCCGGCGGGGTCGTCATCGCGTCGGGGATAATCGTGGACAACAAGGCCGTCGTGGAGCGGTCGATGGCCGCCGCGGGCGCGGCGCTGTCGGACACCATCGTGGACGGCGACTGGGTGACGCTCGTGTATTCGACCGGCGGCTGAGCTTCCCCTGACGGTGGACCGGCGCGGTCAGGCTTGCATGCCGGTAACCGCCTCGTAGAGCCATTCCGGCGCGAAGTCCGCGCCGTTGTCCCAGCAGATGCAGTTCCACTCGAAGCTGAGGCGCACGCTGCCGAAGTACGTCGGATCTTTGAGCGGCTCGAATACCGGTCCCCAAAGCTCATCCGTGAAGTCGATGACGCCCTCGGCACCGTCTCTGAACTTGACCCAGACTTTGTACTCTGAGACATACTTCATATCGACAAGCTGTGGAATTTCAAAGCTCATTCAAGCGGCGCTCTCCGGAAGAGTGGCATTCTTTGCTGTGCCAGCAACCAATTTTGCAACTTCTTTGTGCAAGAGGGCTCGACGAAGTCCGAATCTAGCCTGTATATGGCTGATGCCGATTGCGCGGCATGTCACCTAAGCTTCCAGGTCGCCAAGCTCGGGCCGCGGCGCGCGTCCGAGCAGTTCGGCAATCACCTCTGTCACCTTGGCGCGCTCGAACAGCACCCTGTGAGTCGCCTGCGCAATGGGCATCTCGACGTCCATCCTGTCGGCCAGCGCCACCGCCGCTGCCGTGGTGTCTACGCCCTCCGCCACACTTGTCATCGAGGCGCGGATCTCTTCGAGCGTGCGGCCCTTGGATAGCTGGACGCCGAACTGGTGATTGCGGCTCAGCGGGCTGGCGCACGTGGCGATGAGGTCGCCCATGCCCGCAAGCCCCGACAGGGTCAGCGGATTGGCGCCGGCGGCCACGCTGAGGCGGGCGATCTCGGCGAGACCCCGCGTTATGAATCCGGCCTTGGCGTTGTCCCCCAGGCTCAGCCCTTCGCATACGCCCGCGCCCAGCGCGATGATGTTCTTGAGCGATCCGCCGAACTCCACGCCAACCACGTCGTCGTTGGTGTACACGCGGAACCGCGGCGAATTGACGATGTCCTGGGCCGCTCGGGCCGCGTCCGGGTTGCGCGAGGCAATCACGGTGGACGCGGGCCGCTCGTCTACTATCTCTCGCGCCAGGTTCGGGCCGGACAGCACGCACACGCCGTAGCGCAGCCCGTCGGGCAGCTCCTCCTCCAGGATCTCGCTCATGCGCTTACCGGTGTCGAGCTCCAGGCCCTTGGTGGCGCTGACGATGATGGCCCCCTCGGAGATGTCCCGGCAGACGCCGCGGATGTTCTGGCGAAAGGAACGGGAGGGCGTAGCGATGATGACCAAGTCGGCTCCGCCGAGCGCCTCGCTGGCGGAGGACGTTGCTCGCAGCCCTTCGGGGAATGGCGCGCCGGGGAGAAAGCGGGACTGTTCGCCATCGTCGGCAAGGGTGCGGGCTTCGGCCTCGGTGCGGGTCAGCAGCAGCACGGCGTGGCCCTGCCTCGCCGCTATTATGGCGAGCGTAGTGCCCCACGCGCCTGTGCCTATAACGCCTATCGCGGCCATCGTTTAGAACTTCAGCGCGATAGTGATTGCTAACGCGAAGAGGGCCAAGAGTATTGCGACTGTGCCGACGACCTGCGCTACGATGAGTTTGTAAAAGCCACTGTCCATGACGACGCACCTCGGTGGGAATTTACCACACTCAGCACATAGTTGAACATCGCCGGTCGGGCGGACCAGGGTCTTTTCATTATCGGGAAATGTCATTCTGAGCCGAAGGCGAAGAATCTAAAATCACTCGACACGGACTCGGCTCTAGTATGAAGAAGGGGATGCAGGCAAGGACTTTAGACCCTTCGGCTACGCTCAGGGTGAAAATGAAAAGACCCTGTCAGGCGGACTGGCCCAGCTTGCGCTCCTCACCCTTCAGCAGGCGCTCGATGTTTCCCCTGTGCCGGCCGACCACGAAGGCGCAGCCGATGGCCGCGAACCAAAGCAGGCCCATCGGCGCCGCGCCGGCGAGGCACGCCACGGCGAGAACGGCGCAGCCGACCAACGTCGCAGTGACCGAGCCGAGCGACACGTATCGGGTTATGACGATAAGCGCCAACCCCACGATTGTCGCAACCAGTCCTGCGATGGGCCACAGCATGAGCAGTGAGCCCCAGCCGGTGGCGGTGCCGCGCCCGCCCCGGAAGCCTATGAACACGGGCCAGTTGTGTCCCGCGATTGCCGAGAGCGCGGCGGCGGCCTGCGCCGCTTCGGGCGCTCCCAGCGCGTATCGCGCCAGGGCCACCGCGCCCACGCCCTTGCCCATGTCCAGCAGCAGCACGAGCGCACCCACCGGGACGCCCACCGTGCGGACCACGTTGGTCATGCCCGTACTGCCGCTCCCGAAGTCCCGCACGTCGATGCTCCGGTAGAGCTTGCCAGCAATTAGACCGAAGGGAATCGAGCCCAGCAGGTAGCACACCGGGACCAGGATGAGGTAATCGGTCAACGCTCGCCCCTGCCCTTGAAGCGCATTCTCAGCGGGCTACCCTTGAAGACGAACGCCTCGCGGAGCCGGTTTTCGAGGTAGCGCGTGTAGGAGAAGTGGGCGAGGTTGGAGCTGTTGACGTAGAAGGTGAAGCTGGGCGGCAGTGTCTGGTCCTGTGTTACGCCGTAAATCTTCAGCGAGCGTCTACCCGAAGTTGAAGGCGGATGGTCGGCCACCGCGTTCATCACCTGGCGACGCAGCTCGTAGCGAGGCAAGCTCTTGCCGCACTCCTCGAATACCTCCCACGCGGTGCGCAGAAGCTCCTCTATGCCTTTGCTCTGCAGCCCGGAGGTGAAGCAGACGGGGGCGAACGACGCGAATTTAAAGCGCTCCCGCAACTCCCGCGTCGCCGACTCACGGTCCATCGTCAGCTCCCGCGCCAGGTCCCACTTGTTCACGGCGATGATCATACCCTTGTATGCGTCCAGAACGTAGCTGGCCACGTGGGTGTCCTGGTTGGTGGCCAGCTCCGACGCGTCGAGCACAAGCACCGCGACGTCGGCGCGGTCGATTGCCCGCATCGAGCGCAGCACGCTGTAGCGTTCGATGCCCGGCTCGGTCTTGCCCCTGCGCCGCATCCCGGCCGTGTCGATCAGCTGCAGCGACCGGCCCTCGAACTCGATCAGCTCGTCCAGCGAATCGCGTGTCGTGCCCGGCACCTCGCTCACTATGGCGCGCTGGCTGCCGGTGATTGCGTTCAGCAGCATGGACTTGCCGACGTTGGTGCGGCCCACGATGGCGAGCCGCATGTCGGCGTCCGTCTCGGGGTGGTAGGCGGGTTCCGGGACCATCTCGGCCACGCGCGCCATCAGCTCGTCCACGCCGACGTTGTGGTACGCGCTCAGTGGGACGGGGTCTCCGAGGCCGAGCTCGTAAAACTCCAGGGCCAGCGCCTCGCGCCGCGGGTTGTCGGCCTTGTTCACCGCGAGCACGATGGGCTTGCCCACGGCTCGCAGGGAGTCCGCGGCGTCCCTGTCGGGCGCGGTGAGGCCGGCCTCGGCGTCGGTAACCATGACGATGACGTCCGCGTCGTCTAACGCGATGCCAATCTGGCGGCTCACGCCCTGCCAGAGGTCGGACTCCGGAAAGCGGTCCAGGCCGCCCGTGTCCACGAGGACGAACGATTTGCCGGACCACTCCGTCTCGCCGATAACGCGGTCGCGCGTGGTGCCGGCCACCTCAGATTCGATCGCGGCGCGGCGACCGACTAGCCGGTTGAACAACGTGGACTTCCCGACGTTGGGCCGCCCCACTATGGCGACGGTGGGTTTAGGTGTGCTGAGCATGGTGTGCTGTGCCCTTTCAGGCCGCTTAGGAGAAGAGCCGGGCCAGGATGGCCTTCTGAGCGTGCAGCCGGTTCTCGGCCTGGTCGAACACCACTGAACCGGGATGGTCGAGCATGTCTTCGGATATCTCCTCGCCCCTGTGGGCTGGCATGTCGTGCATGAACAGGGCGCCCGGCCTGGCCTTGCCCATCAGAGCCTCGTTGACGCGGTAGTCAGAGAACGCCTCCAGCCTTGCGGCGCTTTCGTCCTCCTGCCCCATGCTCACCCACACGTCGGTGTACACCACGTCGGCGTTCCGCACCCCCTCCGACGGCTCGGGCGTCCAGTCGAGCCTGGACTCCGACAGCGCGGCGCGGCGCTCGGCCTCTTCCCATACCATGGACGGTATGCGGTAGTCGGCGGGGCTGGCGACCGTGAAGTTGGCGCCGACGGAGGCGCAACCGAGGGCGAGGCTGCCGGCTATGTTGTTGCCGTCGCCGACGAAAGAGACGTTCTGCCCTTCCAGGCTTCCCCGGTGCTCGTAGATCGTAAGCAGATCACCCACCGCTTGGCACGGGTGGCCCAGGTCGGACAGCGCGTTCACAATGGGTATGGAGGCCCGTTCGCCGAGGATTTCGAGGCTACGATGGGAGAAGACACGCGCCACGATGCCGTCGACCAGCCGCTCGAGCACACGCGCAACGTCGGAAACCGGCTCGCGTACGCCCAGGCCGATGTCGGACTGGCTCAGGTATATGCACTCGCCCCCCATCTGCCGGATGCCTATCTCGAAGCTCACTCGCGTTCGCAGCGACGGCTTTTCGAATATCAGCGCGATGGTCTTGCCCTCGAGCGGACGCGCCGGCTTACCGCTCTTCAGCGCCTCGGCGCTCTCGACCAAGAGCGCCACCTCTTCGGGCTCGAGGTCCGCCAGGGTCAGAAGGTCTTTGCCTCTCATGTCGATTACCTTTCGCGGCGCTTTGGCCCCACTACTCTGTGGGCTTCGCCAGCCCGCTGACGCAGGCGACTGACGCCACGGCGTCGCCCGTGCGCAGGTTGAATATGGTCACGCCCTGGGCAATGCGGCCCGTGTTTCGTATCTCGGAGGTGCTTGTCCTGAGCACTTGGGCCTGCTCCGACACCACGTAAATCTCCATGCCGTCTTCGATTACCTTGGCGTCAGCAACCGGGCCGGCCTTGCCGGTGGTGGCCAGCGTCTTTATTCCCTTGCCGCCCTTGCCCTGTTTGCGGTACAACTCCATGTCTGTCAGCTTGCCGTAGCCGTGCTTGCCGATGACCAACAGCTTGCTCTCCGGCGTGGCCACGTCCATGGCTACGACCTGGGCATCGGGCAGCTTCTTTGGCTTGGCCTTCGACCCCTTCTTGGGCTTTCTCTCCCTTTGCAAGTCCATGCCCTTGATGCCGCCGGCGGCGCGACCCCTCGCCCTGACGTCCGAAACGGGGAAGCGAATGGACATGCCGTCGCCGGTTACCATGATTATGTGGTCGTCGTCGTTGGCAAGTCGCGCGGTCACCAGCTCGTCGTCGGTATCCAGCCTCATAATGACAAGACCAGAGGGTCGAATCGTAGAAATCTCGCTGAGCGGCACACGCTTGACCTTGCCCTTGCTCGTGGCCATTACCAGGAAGGCGTGCTCTTCTTCCAGACCGGCGACGCCTATGATGGCGTTCACCCGCTCGACGTCGGATATGGGCAGCACGTTGAATACTGGCACGCCGCGCGTGTTGCGCGAGGTGTCGGCGCGCAGCTCGTAGGCCTTGATCGAGAGGATTCGGCCCGTGTTGGTGAAGAACAGCAGCCGGTCGTGGCTGTCCACCACCAGGATGTGCCTCACCGGGTCGTCGTCCTTGGTGTTCATGCTGGTGACGCCTTTGCCGCCCCTGTGCTGGTTGCGGTAGGTGTCCGCGGCGATGCGCTTGATGTAGCCGGCCTGGCTGAAGGTGACTACCAGCTGCTCGTGAGGCTCCAGCTCCTCGCGGCTGATGTCGTGGCCCTCGTTGCTGATTTCGGTGCGGCGGGATTCGCCGAAGGTCTTCTTCAGCTTGCGGGTCTCCTTCTTGACCTCGGTGAAGATCTTGGCGGGGCTGGCGAGCAGCTCCTCCATGCCGCGTATGCTCTCCTGGAGCTCGCGGTACTCCGTCTCCAGCCGCTCGCGCTCGAGTGTGGCGATGCGGCGAAGCTGCATGTCGAGTATGGCCCGGGCCTGCACGTCGTCGAGGCCGAACTCGTTTATAAGCCCATTGCGCGCGGCATCGGCGTCCGCGGAGTTGCGAATCAACTGGATCACGCGGTCCAGGTTGCCGATGGCGATGCGCAGTCCCGCCAGTATGTGGGCTCTCTCCCTGGCGCGCTTGAGGTCGTACTCCGTGCGCCGCACGACGACCTGCTCGCGGAAGGCGATGAAGTTCTGCAGCGCGGCCTTGAGCGTAATTGTTTCGGGAGTTCCGCCGACGAGCGCCAGCATGTTGGCGGAGAAGGTGCTCTGCATCGCCGTCAGCTTGTACAGGTTGTTCAGCACCACCATGGGCTGCACGCCGCCGCGCAGCTCGATGACCACCCGCATCCCGACACGGTTGGACTCGTCGCGGATCTCCGATATGCCGTCGATGCGCTTGTCCTTGGCAAGCTGAGCTATCTTCTCCACCAGCGTTGCCTTGTTTACCTGGTAGGGCAGCTCGGACACGACGATCTTCAGCCGGCGCGAGCGCTGGGTCTCCTCCACCTCGGCCGTCGCGCGCATGATGATCTGGCCGCGGCCGGAGATGTAGGCATTTCTGATGCCCTCTCGCCCCATGATTGTGCCGCCCGTGGGGAAGTCCGGGCCCTTAACGTGGCGCATCAGGTCTTCGGGTGTGCTGTCGGGCTTGTCTATGAGCTGGATGATGGCGTCGCACACCTCAGCGGGGTTGTGCGGCGGGATGTTGGTGGCCATGCCGACAGCGATACCGGACGCTCCGTTGATCAGCAGGTTGGGAAGGCGCGCGGGCAACACGACCGGTTCGCGCAGCGAGCCGTCGAAGTTGTCGATGAAGTCCACGGTGTCCTGGTCGAGGTTTGCGAGCATCTCCTCCGCGGGCGTCGCCAACCTCGCCTCGGTATACCGCAGCGCCGCCGGCGGGTCGCCGTCCACGCTGCCGAAGTTACCCTGGCCATCCACAAGCGGCAGCCGCATCGACCACGATTGCGCCATGCGCACCATGGCGTCATATACGGCCGCGTCGTTGTGCGGGTGGTACTTGCCCAGCACCTCGCCCACCAGCCTGGCGCTCTTTTTGTAGGCGGAGTTGGGCCTCATGCCCAGCTCGTGCATCGCGTAGAGAATTCGCCGCTGCACGGGTTTAAGGCCGTCGCGCACGTCGGGCAAGGCCCTCGACACTATCACGCTCATGGCGTAGTCGAGGTACGAGCTGCGCATCTCATCTTCGATCTGAGTCGGCCGGATGTTCCCGTATGCTGTCTTGGTGGTTACCATGTGAGGCTCCTGGGGCAGGTGCTGATTCGGAGAGCCTGGCGCGAGCGGCGCGGCTGGCGCGGCGTGTGCGGCTTCATCTCCGGGGACTGTGGAAGCGGCCCTGCGGTAAGAGAACAGGCCGCCACGTTCAACCTAACACTTGTGAGTACATTTTACCACTTGGTGCAGTATCTTTGTGACGCGAATTCAGGCCGTGCACGCCTGCTCACCCCGGCCGGTGGCGTCGGATACGCCTGGGTACGCTCGACGACGGCTCGGACGGCGTGCGCCCTTCCGTTAGCCAACCGGGTGGTTTCGGCGTATAATGGGCGGTGTTCCCACAGGGTCGGCGCCGCAGTCGGTTGGCCGCGCATGGAGGAAGGCAAGGAGAGTTCACATGCCCACACAGCAGCATCAGACGGAGATCGACCGCTACGTAGCCAGCACTCCCAAGTCCAGGGAGGCCCTCGCAGAGGCCGCGAAGTACTTGCCGGGAGGCAGCACGCGGGGCGCGCAGTACTTTCCGCCTTACCCCTTCATCGCGGAGAGGGGCGAAGGCCTGTACATGTACGACATCGACGGCAACCGATACCTGGACTTCGTGATAAACGCGACCAGCCTCATCCTGGGACACGCCCACCCTCGCGTGGTCAAGGCGATACAGGACAAGGCGAGCTTCGGCACGGCCTTCAGCGTACCGACGGAGGACCAGGCGCGCCTGGCCAGGATACTGTGTGAGCGCATCCCGTCACTCGATCGCGTCCGCTTCACCAACTCCGGCACAGAGGGTACGCTCATGGCGATACGCGCCGCGCGGGCTTTCACTGGCCGGCATAAGATTGCCAAGTTCGAGGGCGGCTACCACGGCGCGCACGAGTACGTTCAGGTGAGCGTGTCGCCAAAGGCCGACCAACTCGACCCGAACGGCACCACAGCCGTGCCGGAGTATGACGGCCTTCCCCCCAGCGTGTTGGAAGACGTGATCGTGCTTCCCTACAACGACTTGGCCGCCAGTGAGCGACTGATCCGCGAGAACAAGGACGACCTGTCCTGCGTGGTGATGGAGGCTATCTCGTCCAGCTTCGGCTATCTGCCCGCCGATAAGGAGTTTCTCCAGGGAATACGCGACCTCACCGAAGAGCTTGGCATGTTGTTGATTTTCGACGAGGTGCAGAGTCTCCGCGTGGCCCCCGGCGGCGCGCAGGAGCTGTTCGGAGTCACGCCCGACCTGACGGCGATGGGCAAGATCATCGGCGGCGGCACGCCAGTGGGCGCGTTCGGCGGCCGCGAGGACGTGATGGCGCTGTACGACCCGAGTGAGAACGGTCCGACGCTGGCCCACGCCGGCACCTTCAACGGCAACCCGCTTACAATGGCAGCCGGCTGCGTGGTCATGGAGGAGCTGACGCCGGAGGTCTACGAGCGCATGAGCGATTTGGGCGATACTCTGCGCGGCAAGCTGAGGGCCGTGTTCGATGAGCTGGAAGTGCCCGCGCAGATCACCGGCGTAGCGTCGCTGTTCGGCATTCACTTCACCTCCGAAGAGATAACCGACCACCGCTCGACACTGACGGACGACCGCGCACTGAAGCAGGCGCTGTTCACGGGCCTTCTCAACGAAGGCGTGCTGCTCGGCGGAGCGCTGAGCGCGATCTCCGATGACGAGCACGTGGACACGCTCGTCGACGCCACCCGCAGGGTCATCCAGCGAGTTCGATAGGACGGCGCGCCAGTCCCCATTCCCTCGAAGGGTGAGGGGACTGGCGCTGGTCTGAAGCTCGTTCGCTACTCGGTGTGCTCGAGTTGGCGGCGTCCGCCGTCTGCCGCGATGTGCATCGAGTCCGCCACCGTCAACCCCAGGAACACCCAGCCTGAATAGTGCGTCACAGGCACCCAGTCGAATCCTATCGACATGTACATGACCAGCGGCGGAATCCACAGCCCCATGATCAAAACCCGGGTTATGGTTCCTATCACGTGCTCATGGCTTATGCCCCGGTGCTTGAACAGGATGCCGTAGGGCAGCGTCCAAATGTACAGGAATAAGCCCCAGAGCCCGCGGCGCTCCGCGAAGGTGCGTCTGGCGATGTCTTGGTCGGGGTTGATTCCGATAGTCGACAGCAGGTAACCGCCGCCCAACGCCGCCAGGCTCTCCCACCAGCCGACCGAGTAGTCCTCACCAAAGAGCCACGCCAGCGCCACCGCGCCGGGCACTATCAGCGCAGTGGTGTTGACGAGCCTGTGCGTTCTGCCGGAAGACACTCGTGGCCGTGGGCCGGACGCGCTAGCCGTACAGGAAGGCCAGGCGCTCCTGGCGCAAGTCGCCGCCGACGTGCTCTTGGATGATGTCCAGCGTAGAGAAGTCGAGCACGTCCGACACGAACATTATGGCGGTGCCGGGGCGTCCCATGCGGGCCGTCCTGCCAATACGGTGAACGTACTCTTCCAGGTTGCCGGGCATATCGTAGTTGATAACGTGGGAGACCGCGGGGATGTCCAGCCCGCGGGCCGCGACGTTGGTCGCGACCAGCACGCGAAGTCGCTTTTCCTTGAACCGGCGCATCACCCGCTCGCGGTGAGCCTGGGTCATGTCGCCGTGGATCGCCTCAGCGTCGAAGCCATGGCGCTCCAGGTTGTACACCAGTCTGTCGACGCCTACCTTCGTGCGGCGGAAGATTAGCGCCTGGGTCACTTTTTCTTGGTCTGCCAGCAGTTCGTCCAGGGCTGCCGGGCGGTCTTGCGCGGCGACCTCATAGTACAACTGGTCGACCTGCTCGACAGGCTCGGCGTCGCCGCCCACCCTGATCCACTCCGGTTCTCGCAGGTACCGCCGGGCCAGCCTGCGAATCGGCCCGGGCATCGTCGCTGAGAACAGGAGTGTCTGGCGCGTGCTCGGCGTGGCCCGCAGAATGCGCTCGATGTCGTCGACGAAACCAATGTCCAGCATCTGATCGGCCTCGTCCAGCACGACAATCCGCACGTCGGACAGGCTGATTGTGCGGCGGCTCATGTGGTCCATCAGCCGGCCCGGAGTGGCCACCACAACCTGGGGACGCCTGCGCAGGCCGTCGAGCTGCACATTCATCGACTGGCCGCCGTATACGGTCAGGCAGCGCACGCCCTGGAATTGGCCCAGGCTCGCGATTTCCTCGCTGACCTGCATGGCGAGCTCTCGCGTGGGCGTGAGCACCAGCGCCTGGATCTGGGTGGACTCGCCGTCGATAAGCTCGACGATGGGAATGCCGAAGGCAGCGGTCTTGCCGGTGCCGGTCTGGGCCTGGCCCACTACGTCCAGACCCTGAGCGGCCAGTGGAATGACGCGAGACTGGACAGGCGTGGGCTCGGAATAGCCCATCCTGTCCAGCGCGTGGCCCATGGCGCCGGAGACCGTGAGCTCGCCGAAAGCGGCCTGTTCCGGCAGGTCTTGCGGGATGACGGGAGCCGGGGCGGGTGCGGGCCGAGGCTCGATCGCCTGAGTTTCGATGTGTTCGCGCCGCCGCCGCTGCCTCTGGTCGCCGGAGCGCTGCGGCCGCTGCCGCGCCTCGCGCTCATTGCGGTCCCGGTCGCGCTCTCGTGGCGTGCGGCGCCTTGTGGGGGGGGTGTCCCGGCGCGGCGGAGCTTCTATCACAGATGCCGAGCGTTCGGGCCGCAGTGCGGTCTTGGCGCTCGGGGTCCCGGTCAGCGAGATGACGACCTCGCTCTTCGGGCGATCCACCTGCCGAGGAAACCGCCGGACCGCGGGTTCTTCCGAAGGGGGGCGCTTGAACATGCCCCCTATCTTGCGTGAGATGTTGGGTAGCTTAATGGGAAAGACCTCCTATGAGTCGGGTAGGGGCGCTAGACAAACGCCCTGAAAGCAAAAGAGGGCGCAACGCCAGTTGGCGTCCGCCCTCTCAAGTTCGCAAAAGTAGTTTTGTGGGTATCGTCGAAGCATTCCGTCTTGGCGGGAAGTCTAGCACAGCTTGTTCTAACTGTCAAAGCGAGTTGTCTGGCCGGGCCACCCCGCTCTTGCCCGTGTCGCACGCGGTTGTATGAGGGCGCGACGTCTCCGACCGCGGCGGTGCCGGGGGTGTCCCCTGGACTTCCACTTTGATAACATCCCATCCATGCGCGAGTCGGGGCAAAAGGGAGGCCGGCGGCCCTTCGCCGAGAGATGGCGCGTCCACCTCATCGTGGCCGCGCTCGCCCTCGGCTGGTCCGTCCTCTACCTCGATCGCAGCATCCTCTTCCCGCTGCTGCCGGTCATAGCCGACGACTTCGGGCTGACGGACGCGCAGAGCGGCGCCATCTCCAGCGTCTACTTCATAACCTACGTCTTCATGCAGATACCCTCCGGCGTGCTGGGCGACCGGTTCGGCCTCAAGAGGGTGTTGGTCGTGATGTACCTGATTATAGGACTCGGGCTGTTCTTCATCGGCCTGTTCAGCGCCAGCTACCTGCTGCTGCTGCTGTTCATCGGGATACAGGGCTTCGGGGCGGGCGCCTACTATGCGGGGTCCTATGGGATAACCATAAGCTCGGTGCCGCCCCGATGGAGGGGCACGAGCTCGTCGGTGGTCACGTCCGGCATGGCGCTTGGATCGGCGCTTGGACTGGGCATGGCGGGGCTGCTCTACTCCGTGTCCGAAAGCTGGCGCGCGCCGTACCTCTTCATGCTCGCGCCCACGCTGCTGATGGCCGCGCTGATAGGCTTCGCGATTCGGGGAGTGCCGCGCGCCCCCAAGGTGGAGGGCGGCATCGCGTTCCTCTTCCGAAACCGCGACTTCATCCCTCTGTGCGTAACCAACTTCTGCGCGCTGTACGCCTATATGGTCATCTTCACTTGGGGCCCCAGCTTCCTCGTGAACCAGCACGGCATGTCTATCACCGGGGCGGGCCTGTTCACGTCGGCGGTCGCGGGTGCGTCACTGGTGGGCGCGCTCACCTGGGGCAGGCTCTCGGACAAGTTGGGGCGGAAAGGCCTGACGCTAGCCATGCTCAGCGGGTCGGCTGTCATGTTGTCGGTCGCGGCCGTCGTCGACTCGACGCCGGCCATTCTCGGCGCGTTCGTGGCGTACGGATTCCTGGGCGCGCTCGCGTGGAATCCAATCATCGTCGCCTGGGCGGGCGATCACACTTTTGCGACCGGGCGCGTGGGGATGGGCACGGTGATGGGCGTGATGAACACCGTCGGCATATCCAGCGCTTTCATCGCGCCGGTGGTGAGCGGCTGGATCAGCGATCGGACGGATTCGCTAGAGATGGCGTTTTTCCTGGCGACTGCGGTGCAGTTGGTGGGCGTGGTCGCCGCGCTCACCGCGCGCGAAAGGCCGGCCCATGCCGAGACCGCCTCAGCGCCCGGGGGCCGCGGGTGAGCCTGACCACCGGCAGGGCGCGGGCGGTCGCCGCGGCGGTCGTGCTGGCCTGCGTGCTGGGAGCGTGTTCTGCCCGGTCGACGGAGCGCCCCGAGATTCTGGTCCTCGCGGCGGCCAGCCTGGCGGACGCTATGGGCGAAGTGGAGCGCGAGTTCGAGCGGGATGGCGACGCGAACGTGTCGCTCAGTTACGGAGGCTCGCAGACCCTGGCGCGGCAGATTGTTGGCGGCGCCCCGGCGGACGTTTTCATATCCGCGGGGAATTCTCCCATGGACGGCCTGCGTGCGGAGGGGCTGATCGATGGGGAGCCCGCTGAGTTGTTCGGCAATGCGCTTGTAGTTGCGGCGCGTTCGCAGCAGGTCTCACCCAGTTCGCTGGCTGAACTGTTGGGGCAGGCCGGAACGCGCGTCGCTGTGGCCGATCCCCAACTCGCGCCGGCGGGCCTGTACGCCAGGCAGTCTTTGTCGAGCCTTGGGCTGTGGGAGCCGGCCGGAGGCTCGCTGGTGTTCGCGCCGGACGTGCGGGCGGCGCTCGTCTACGTGCAGTCCGGCAACGTGGACGCCGCACTCGTATATCGAACGGACGCGGAGGCCGTTAGGGGCGTGCGCTCGCTGGACATAGTGCCCGCGGACAGCCACGAGCCGATAGTCTACCCCGCGGCGGTCGTGGGGCGCTCTTCGCGTCCCGCTCTCGCCGAAAGGTTCGTGGAGTTCCTTCTGGGTCCGGAGGCGCAGGCCATATTCCGACGGAACGGGTTTCAGCCCCTGGAGCGCTGAGGGGATCGCAGCCGGTGAGAGTGTCGAGCGACGTAACGCATGGGTGAGCAGGACTTAACCGTTATCTGGGTGACGTTGAGGGTGGCGGCGGCGGCCACCGCCGTCAACTTTCCGCTGGCGCTCGGCCTCGCCTGGCTGATGGTGAGGAAGCGGATTCGCGGGCGCTTTGTAGTGGACATTCTGGTGTCTCTGCCGCTGGCGCTTCCTCCCGTGGCGGTGGGCTACTTCCTGCTGCTGCTGCTTGGCCGGGACGGTCCGGTCGGCTCCGCGTTTCACAGTCTGCTTGGCGTGGACCTGGTGTTCACGTGGATAGCAGCCGCGCTCGCCGCCGCTGTGGTGTCCTTCCCGCTGATGGCAAGGGCGGTGATGGTGGCGATGGAGGGTGTGGACGAGCGGCTGGAGGCTTCGGCGCGGAGCCTGGGCGCCGGCCCCGTGAGGGTGTTCTTCACGATCACCGTGCCGCTTGCCTACACCGGCATCCTGGCGGGCGTGCTGCTCGGCTTCGTCCGCGCGCTGGGGGAGTTCGGCGCTACTATCATCGTGGCGGGCAACATCCCGGGACGGACTCAGACGCTGCCGCTGGCGATCTTCACAAACGTGCAATCCGGGGACACCGCCGCCGCGGTCCGGCTGGTCGGATTGTCGATCGCGCTAGCCGTGGCGACGCTGGCCGCGCACAACTGGCTGCTGGAGAGGTCGGGTAGGGGCGCGTGAGGTAGGCTGCGATATAGTGGGTGGGCTATCTACTGCCCCATTTAGGAAGAGGATTGAGGAGAGGGCGCAGTTGTGGCACTACTCTAATCCCAATTGCAGCCTTACAGCCCACTCGACCCTTTGCAGGTCAGCTCCCGACAGACGGCCGAACAGGTTACTCACGCGCAACTTGCTGACGGTCCTGATCTGGTCGGCCATGCACTTGTGCCGTATGCCGTTTACCGTAACCTAGGCTTCACCGGGATACAGGCGGCTCACGTTCGTGGTCATAGGAACGACCTGAATCCTGTTATGGATCATGTTCGAGTCGTCATTGCTCAATATGACAGCCGGGCGTTGCTTGCGGATTTCGCCGCCCACTGAAGAGTCAAAGTTGACCCACCACGCCTCACCTCGTCTCATCGCGGGGATGCCCCAAGTTAGCCTCCATCCACTCGTTAGCTTCTGCCTCGCGCTCCTCATCCTGCGCCATCCGTCGATAGCTGTCTTCCAAGTCAGTGTCTATGACGTAGGGACGCAGCAGCGATTCGACGAACTCGCTAATCTGTGCCTGTTCAACTACTCGGTGTAATCCGTCGTACACTTCTTCATCCAGTGTGACGGTGAGTCTCTTTCGCATTGAGAGTTCCTCCAGAAAGGCATCAAATTATCACACATTTTAGCACAGTCATCCCTGCCGCCCCGCGTTTGTAACCCCACCAACGTTTTGCTAGAATCTGCCGCATACGGGCCGGCCCGCCCTGTGTGGCGGTACACGGCCCACCCGCACAATCTCACCAGGGAGGCCCCCCATGCTCTACGAGGCCGAAAGCGGCGACATTACGATGGCCATAACCGGAGAGTCGCTGATCACCCGGGCGATGTCCGTGTTCCGGGAAAAGCGATTCCTCACGATGCGTGAGCAGCTCCACGACGCGGACGTGCGGTTCACGAACGCCGAGATGCTGTTCCACGACTACGAGGACCCGCCCACACACCGGCCGGGCGGCACCTACATGCGGTGCGACCCCAAGCACATCGAAGACCTGAAGTGGCTCGGCATTAACATGGTGGGATGCGCGAACAACCACTCCTATGACTTCGGCGAGAACGGCATCCTCACCAACATTAGCCACCTCGACGAGTACGACATGCCCCACGCGGGCACCGGCAGGCACCTTGCCGAGGCGACCGCGCCGATGTACATGGACACTCCCAAGGGCCGCGTGGCGCTCATTTCCGCGACCACGACCACGCCGCCGGGTGGGCGCGCTGGCGAGGAGAGCCGCGACGTGATGGGCCGCCCCGGCGCCAACGTCATCCGCTGGTCCAGCGAGTTCACGGTCGACCGGCCCGCCTTCGACGCGCTCCAGCGTATCTCCGGGCAGATGGGTTGGCCGCAGCGCGTGGCCGGGATGCGAAACTCCGGCTATGCCGACAACATCTCCGACTCCGACACCGAGGTGC
Source organism: Dehalococcoidia bacterium (assembly GCA_965262385.1). GTDB lineage: Bacteria > Chloroflexota > Dehalococcoidia > Lucifugimonadales > CATOSD01 > CATOSD01. Next base: position 3,182,282 of record CBDHFB010000016.1, read on the forward strand.
ATCTGCTAACCCAGCCAATGTACGGCGAGGATCCGACGGCCAAGTTCGTGCTCGGCGAGACCTTCGAGAAGCACACCTTCATCAACAGGGACGACCTGGAGCGCAACCTTTCCCGCGTCAGCGACGCCGCCAGGATGGCAGACTGGGTGATGTTCACCGTCCACAACCACGAGGGCGGCAAGACCGAGGACGAGCCTTCCGACCACGTGCGGGAGCTGGCCCACGCCGTCATCGACGCCGGCGCCGACGTCTTCATCGGCCACGGCCCGCACCAGGACCGGGGCATAGAGATTTACAAGGGCAAGCCCATCTTCTACAGCCTCGGCGACTTCATCCTGCAGAACGACACGGTGCTGCTGATGCCCCACGACAACATGGTGCGTCAAGGCCTGGACTGGGACGCGACGCCGGCGGACTTCTACGACGCCCGTTCCGGCAATGAGTCCCGCGGCCAGACCGTCCAGCCGATCCGGTGGCAGAGCGCCATAGGCATGACCAGCTTCCGAGACGGCGAGCTGAGCGAGCTTAAGCTGCTGCCGATAGACCTGGGCCACGGGCGCAACCGTGCGCAGAGGGGCCGCCCGGTGCTGGCGGACGGCGAGGTGGCCGAGGAGATCATCGACCGCTTCGACCGCCTTTCCAGCGAGTTCGGCACGAACTTCAGCGTCGAGGGCAACACCGCGACGGTGAAGATCTAGGGATACTCTGAACAAGTCTGGTGTATTGTGGCATAGTAATATGCCATACACAAAGCAGAGATGTTTGGGGTGAAGACACGATGGACCAGCCAACATTTGCCGACTTGGAATACGAGAGCAAGAAGCGCAAGACCCGGCGGGAGATGTTCCTTGAGCGCATGGACGGTCTGATCCCGTGGGAACAGCTCGTAGAACGCATCCGCCCGTTCTATCCCAGGGCAGGCCGGGGCCGGCGACCCTATGAGTTGTCTGTGATGCTGCGGATTCACTGCGTGCAGATGTTCTACAACCTTAGTGATCCTGGTATGGAGGACATGCTCTACGAGGTCGAGTCGGTGAGACGGTTCGCAGGGTTGAGGCTGTCGGGCCCGCTCCCGGACGAGACGACGATCCTGAACTTCCGCCATCTGCTGGAAGAGCACGAGTTGGGACAGGGTCTGTTCGAGGAGATCAACCGTCATCTGGAGTCCCAGGGGCTGCGGCTTCGGGAGGGAACGATCGTGGACGCGAGCATCATCGAGGCGCCATCGTCAACGAAGAATCGTGCAGGTAAGCGAGACCCTGAGATGCGTCAGACGAAGAAGGGGAATGAGTGGCACTTCGGGATGAAGGTACACATCGGTGCGGACGCTGAGACGGGAGTAGTACATAGCGTAAGAACGACACCTGCGAACGTTCATGACGTGACGGAGGCTCACCGGCTGCTGCACGGTAGAGAGAATCGGGTGTGGGGCGATGCGGGGTATCAGGGAGTCGACAAGCGATTGGAGAATCGCGAGTTGGATGTGGACTGGCAGGTAGCGATGAGACCCGGGAGACGTCGGCAACTGGAGCCGGGAAGCTATGAGGCGCTTATGGAGAAGCGCAAGGCGTCGACCAGGGCGAAGGTGGAGCATCCGTTCCTGTACGTGAAGCGGCACTTCGGATACGCCAAGGTGCGTTACCGAGGGTTGGCAAAGAACACGCAACGACTGACGTTGCTACTGGGGATGACGAACTTGATAAGGGCGGAGCGGTACCTGGCAGCCTGAAGGGGGCGAAGTGCGCCCAAGCTGGACAAACGAACGTCGATAGGCCTTAGCAGAGCCGTTTCAGGACCACAAGACCTCTATCGACACACCGTAGGAGGAAGAAACACCTCGGACAGTCCACTTACTGTCCATCACATACGAGATACCCTCAGTTGTTCAGAGGTTCCCTAGTTCCAACACGGAGAGCGCGGTTCCCTGCACGGCAGAGAAGCCGCGCCCTCCAGGAGATTGCCAGATTTAGCGGAGCAGCACTCTCCGACCGGCTTTGCCGTGTGCGGAGGGCTGCTCCGCCCTCGTGTACGGAGGCGCCGGCCCATGGACATGCTCATTACCAACGCTACGGTGGTCACCTGCGACGCCGACGGCACAATCATCCATGACGGCGCGTTGGCCGTGGTGGACGGCAGGCTCGCCGCCGTGGGCAAGACAGCGGATCTCGAGCGCGCGTACCACGAACTGGAGCGGGTGGACGCGAGCGGCAAGGCGGCGCTGCCGGGGCTGATCAATTCCCACACCCACACCGTGCTGACGGTGATCCGCGGCACGGTGGAGGACATGGACGTCGACTCGGTCTACGCCTATATGACGCCCATCACCTTTGCCATGACCGACGACGAGCGCGGAGCTATGGCCGCCCTGGGTTGCCTGGAGTCGATACGCTGCGGCGCGACGACGCTGGTAGACCCGCTGCGGTTCGTGGATGGCTACGCCCAGCACATGGTGGACTCTGGCCTGCGACTGTTTCTTAGCGAAAGCTGCGCGGACGCGCTCACGCTGGAGATTCGCCACGGGCGTTACGAGTACTCCCGCGAGTGGGGCGAAGAGTTTCTGGAGCGCGCCGAGAGACTGGTGGAGCGCTTCCACGGCGCGGACGGCGGGCGCGTGCAGTGCCAGATAGCCGCACACGCCACGGAGAACTGCTCGCCCTGGATGCTCGATGAGCTGCTCGATTTGGCACGCAAGCACCGGCTGAGCCGCACCATCCACCTCGCCCAGAGCGCCGCTGAGGTTCGCCAGACGGCGGCGCTCAGCGGCAAGGGCAGCACGCCCGCCGAGTACCTACGCGACAACGGCTGGCTGGGACCGGACCTGCTGGCCGCGCACTGGTCGTTCTGCACCGAGGACGACATCGCTATTCTGGCGGACAGCGGGACGCACATGGCGCACTGCCCGGCGTCCAGCTCGCGGCGCGGCGGCCACGCCGGCGCGAACATGCCCGCCATCGTCGACGCCGGCGTCAACGTCGCGCTGGGCACCGACAACATGTCCGAGGACATGTGGCAGGCGCTCAGCGTGGGCATAATCGTGAACAGGGGCAAGCGCGGCGGCGGACCTGTGCCCTCGCCGCGAACGATGCTGGACTGGGCCACGCGCAACGGCGCGCGAGCACTGGGCAGGGAGGACGACCTTGGCTCTCTGGAGCCGGGCAAGCTGGCCGACGTCGCCCTGGTCGACCTGCGGCGTGCGCACCTGACCCCTTCCAACAACCTGCTTTCCAACCTCGTCCACTACGGGCAGGCGAGCGACGTCGATACGCTCATCGTGGGCGGCGAGATGGTGATGCGAGAGGGCAGGGTGCTCACCATGAACGAGGAGGACGTGCTGCGAGACGCCAGGGAGGCCACGCGCAACGCCTGGGCGCGGCTGTCCGAGCAGTTCCCCGACATACCGCCTGCGAGCGCCTTCCTGGACGGGGCGTAGGGACTTATCCACGAAGGACACGAAGGGGCACGTGGAGACGAATACGCCGCTAGTGTTTCTCCGCCAGCCAGTTGAGCAGGCGGATTCCAATTGCGGTGGCCATTCCCAGCAGGTCCGGGTTTATGTGACGGATCTCGTCTGCCGGCGAATTGATGCGCGACTTGTCGTCGGCAGTGATGTACTGCGCAGGTATGCCCGCAAGCCGAAACGGCCCGTGGTCGCTCGCTCCTCCGAGGGCAGCCCACGGTTCCTCAGAGAATCTACCCAATTCCATGCCCAAGTCGAACCCGATGGCGTGCGTCCGGTCAGTCAACGCCGGGTCGCCGGCGGTGTCGAGCGTCGTTCCCGAACCCAAGGCGTCGAAGTTCAGCATCGCGATGGTGTTGGCTCTCTCTTCGGCGCTCATGTTGTCCACGTAGTGGTTGCTGCCCAACAGTCCGATTTCCTCCGAGCCAAAGAGGATTATCCTGACGTCGAACGGATAGTCTCTGCCGGCCATATACTCAGCCAAGGTCAGCACAGTCGCGACGCCCGACCCGTTGTCGCTGGCCCCCTCGGTGTCCGCCACCGTGTCGTAGTGCGCCCCGATAATGACCATCCGGCCGTCGTCCGTAGTTCCGCGTCTATCGGCAATAACGTTTCGCGACGGCGAATCCACATTTCCAACCCACACGGTGGCTTCGACTTCGCCCCGCTCGATGAGAGCGAGCAGACTGCCGCCGTCCGACTGACTGACGGCGACCGCCGGAATGCTCGACTGCTTGGCCAACGTTCCGAAGAACAGGCCCTCTAAGTTGTTGAAGACGACTGCTCCGACCGCTCCGGCCTCCGCAACTCGATTCACCTTTTCCTCGAAGGTTATGATGCCGCGCTCTATCAGCGCGATCCGGCCCTCCAATCCTTCGGCCGGAATGTCCTCAGCGAACGCTCGGCCCGCGTAGGCAAGAATGCCGGTTGCACTGCCGTGGAAGGACAACGATATCGGAATCGCCCGAGGCGAGTCGGCAGAATCGCCCGACGCCGATTCGAGCTCCACGCCCGCCCTGAGCAGGTTGACGCTGAACTCCTGGAGCGACGTGTCGTAGCCAAGTCCGCTCAGTCTTGCCTGCAGGTGTACAGCGGCCTCCAGTTCCTGGTTGGTGGCGCTCTCCCTGGGACTGTACTGTTCGGTGAGATCTTTCCTTTCAGGGTGGAGTAGACCTGGTCGGCAAACTCGCTTTGTTCAGTGCTTTCGACCGTAGGTGGAGGAGTCGGTGAAGACCGCGGCGCCGGCGTCTGCGTCGGCAGCATCGACATCGGCGTCGGCGTCGGCCTTGGCGTCGCTGAAGGCTCCGGCGCGGCGGTCGTAGGGGGAGCCTGAGTTGTCGGAGACGCGGCTGTCGCCGTTTCCGAAATAGTGTCCGTGGGCGAAGCAGCCTGGCCGCCGCACGCGACCAGTACCGCCAACATCGCGGTGATGGCGAGCGGCAGCAGTCTAGGAACGTGGTTGTTTGGTAGAAGCTTCATGGCGTGAGTTCTCGGCCCTGGTGTCAGAAGTTACAACGATACCGACCGGCCGGAGTTAGGGCCACGCCGGAGCAGGCAATCCCGCATCGGGTCCGCTTGTAGACGCAGGCGACCTCTCCCGTCAGTCGCGCGGCGCGTACCTCGCCATAACCCGTTGGAGCTCGTCGTGGGGCAGTGCGTGGGCCGTGCGGCCGTTGAGGCCAACGGTCGTTTCCGCCGCGGCGAGCGCGTTCAGGACGGACTCCTCCACCGCCTCTGCCGTCGCGTCGAACATCGGGTCCATGTGGTCGTTCGGCATCATAGACAGCGCCACCGGGCCGTCGGAGTCCCTGGGCACGTGGTTGCCTGTCGCGAACGCCAGAAAGATGTCGCCGCTGCCGTTATGGCCCGTGCCGCCCACTCGCGCCAGCCCGACGGTGGCGCGCTGTGCGAGCCGCCGGCACTGGAACGGAAGCAGCGGCGCGTCGGTCGCCACGATGATGATGATCGAGCCGCCGCCAACTGTGTGCTGCAAGACCGACGGCGTGACGTCGTACCCGATCTCTTTGCCCACCGGCACCCCGTTCACCCTCAGGTGCTGCCGCGCGCCGTAGTTGGCCTGCACGAGCGCGCCCACGACGTATTGTCCCGAGGACGTGTCCACCACGCGCGACGACGTGCCGATGCCGCCTTTGAACTCGTGGCACACCATGCCGGTTCCGCCGCCCACGTTGCCCTCGGCTACCGGGCCGTCGGAGGCCGAGTCGATGGCTTGGTAGACGTGCTCTTCGGTGACGTGAAAGGCGCCGATGTCGTTGAGTCTGCCGTCGTAGGTCTCTGCGACCACGGGCAGGTACCACCCGCTCAGGCCGTGGCGCGTGGCGTGCTTGGTCATCGCGTCCCTCACCGTCCCGACCTGGTGGGTGTTGGTTATGCCTATGGCCGACGTTAGAAGGCCGGACTCTTCGACCCAAAGCAAGCCTGTCATCTCGCCGTTGCCGTTGAACCGGTGGAAGCCGGCGAATGCCCTGTCCTCAGCCACGCGGCCCCCGCGCGGCATCACCATGGTTACGCCCGTTCTGGCGACGCGCGGCTCGTCGTACACGACGGTGGTGTGGCCCACGAGCACGCCGGATACGTCGGTGATGGCGTTGTGCGGTCCGGTGGGATGTTCTCCAATTGCGATGCCCAGGTCGCGGATGCGCGCGTGTGTCATGGCCTACTCCTGTGGGTTGTGTCGGTCTTGACCAGCCCGGCGCACAACAGGTCGCAATGGCGCCTCGTCCGGGCTTGCGCGGCCCATGATACCGACGGCGTGGCGGCATGGCAAACGCCTGGGCGATTCTGCCCTGAGCGGTTCAGCCGCGTTGATTAGCGACGAAACCCCTAGATCGGCTCCGACCTCTGTTATACTACTAGACTATGAGACCGGAGTTCATTCGCAACTTCTGCATAATCGCCCACGTCGACCATGGCAAGTCCACGCTCGCCGACAGGCTGCTTCAAGCAACCGGCGCCGTAGACCCCCGCGACATGGTGGACCAGCTTCTCGACAGCATGGAGCTGGAGCGCGAGCGGGGCATTACTATAAAGGCCCAGGCCGTGCGCATGAGCTACGCGGGCCGCGACGGCCGGGAGTACCAGCTCAACCTTATCGACACGCCCGGCCACGTTGACTTCTCGTACGAGGTGTCTCGCAGCCTGGCGGCGTGCGAGGGCGTCCTGCTGGTGGTGGACGCTACGCAGGGCATCCAGGCGCAGACGCTTGCCAACGTCTACCTCGCGCTGGAGCACGACCTGGAGATAATTCCCGTCATCAACAAGATCGACCTCGACGTCGCCGAGCCGCAGCGAGTGTCGATGGAGGTACAGCAGGCGTTCGGATTCCGCGAGGATGAGGTGATTCTGGCGTCGGCGAAAGACGGCAACGGCGTATCCGACATCCTCGAGGCGATTGTTTCCCGCGTGCCCCCGCCCGGCGGCCGAGGCGACACGCCGCTGCGGGCGCTGATTTTCGATTCCAAGTACGACTCCTACAAGGGCGTCGTGGCCTACGTGCGGGTTTTCGACGGGTCCACCGCCTCCGGTGGCCGGATCCGCGTCATGGCGGCGGGCTCCGAGAGCGAGGCGCTCGAAGTGGGTGTGTTCTCTCCAGCGCTCGAGCAGGTGGACGTCCTGAGCGCCGGAGAGGTCGGCTACATCGCAACCGGACTCAAGAGCGTGGGCGACGCGCCGGTGGGCGACACCATTACCATGGCACGCCGCCCCGCCAGCGAGCCGCTGAAGGGCTATCAGCCGCTGAAGCCGATGGTGTTCGCGGGTCTGTACCCCGCAGACGGCGAGGACTATCTCAACCTCCGGGATGCGCTGGAGAAGCTGCGGCTCAACGACGCGGCGCTCAGCTTCCAGCCCGAGTCCTCGCTGGCGCTGGGCACGGGCTTTCGCTGCGGCTTTCTGGGACTGCTGCATATGGACGTGGTGCAGGAGCGCCTCGAGCGTGAGTACGACCTGAGTCTGCTTGCGACATCGCCCAGCGTGGCCTACCGCGTGGTGACGTCGGACGGGCAGGATTATGAGATCGACAACCCCTCGAAGCTTCCGCCGGCCCAGCAGATAGACCAGATCCAGGAACCGTGGCTGGAGCTCAGCATCGTCTGCCCGGCCAACTTTATCGGCGTCGTCATGGAATTGGTGAACAGCAGGCGCGGCGAGTACCGCCGTATGGAGTACCTTCAGCCTGAGGCCGCATCCGACGGCGGCCAGTCGACGGCCAGGGTGCTCATCGAGTACAGCGTCCCCCTGTCCGAGGTGCTGCTGGACTTCTACGACCAGCTCAAGGCGAGAACACAGGGTTACGCCTCCATGGACTACTCGTTGGAGGGCTACCGGCCCGGCAACCTCGTCAGGCTCGACATCCTGGTCAATGGCGAGCCGGTGGACGCGCTGTCCGCCATACTCCACCGCGACAACGGCTACCGCCACGGAAGAGACCTGGTGTCGCGCCTGAAAGAATTGATACCCAGGCAGCTATTCGAGGTGCCTATCCAGGCGTCCATCGGCAGCCGCGTCATATCGCGCGAGACGATCAAGGCGCTGCGCAAGAACGTGCTGGCCAAGTGCTACGGCGGCGACGTCACCCGCAAGCGAAAACTGCTGGAGAAGCAGGCCGAGGGCAAGCGGCGCATGAAGCGTGTAGGCCGCGTCGAGATTCCACAAGAAGCCTTTCTCAGCATCCTGAAGATCAGCCGCTAGGTCTTCGACCACCCCGCCGGTGGTGCGATCAGGCTGCGGGATCGTCGCCTGAACATCCCCGCCAGACCCGTCCCTGTCGGCTGCGCCAAGCCATCTTTTGCTTGACTTTTCCCCTGCGAGTGGCTATATTCACGCCAAGATGGCTAATACTTGCGCCGGTCGGGACGAAGGCGCGCTCGCCCCTTAATCGAAGGAGGTTGGCTTTGGATTTCACGTATCGCTACACAGAAGTGCAGGAAGAGTTCAGGAGGGAAGTGCGCGACTGGCTCGCCGCGAATATCCCCGAAGACATGCGCGCGCCCGTCGACAGGCTTGACCTCAGCGACGAGCAGTACTGGTTCTGGCGCGATATGCATCTCAAGCTGGCCGAGAAGGGCTGGCTCAACCCGACCTACCCCAACGAGTACGGCGGCGGCGGTCTGAGCGGGGAGCACGAGACGATCATCCTGGAGGAGTTCCGGCACGCCCGCGTGGTGCCCAGCTTCACCAACACCCTCATCTACCCCACGCTTCTGGTGTGGGGTAGCGAGGAGCAGAAGCAGCAGTTCCTCACGCCCATGCTCAAGGCAGAGAAGATCGCCTTCCAGCTTTTCACCGAGCCAAACGCCGGCTCCGACCTGGCCTCGCTGCAGAGCAAGGCGGTGCGCGACGGGGACGACTGGATACTCAATGGCCAGAAGATTTTCATCAGCGGCCACGGCGACCCCGACTGGCTGTACGGCCCGCTGATCACAGACCCCGACGCGCCTCGACACAGGAACCTCGGCTACTTCATGGTTCCCTACCCGGCCGAGGGTCTGGCGATGGAGCGCATGGGCTTGCTCACCGGCCACGACCAGAGCATGTTCTTCATGGACAACGTGCGAGTGCAGGGAGACCACCTCGTGGGCCAGGAGGGCCAGGGCTGGCAGGTATCCCAGACCACGCTCGAGGTCGAACACGGCGGACGAGGCATAGCCTTCCCGCTCGACGAGTCCATGGATAACCTCCTCACCTACGTGAAGGGGACCAGGCACAACGGCGGCGGTCTCGGCGACGACCCAGTCGTGCAGCAGGACACCATGGACGCGCTTCTCGACACGCACGTCCACACGCTGCTGGCTCAACGCAACTACTCCATGTACCAGGCGCGCCAGGAGATGAGCTACCACGGCTCGCAGACCTCCATGTTCCGAAAGGAATACCACATGCGCAATGCCGACCGCGCCCGTAACGTCATGGGCATGTACTCGATGCTCGGCGTTCGCGAGCCCCGCGCGCCCTTCAAGGGTGAGCCAGAGGTGTTCCAGCGCAGCAGCCTCACCGGGGCACACCCCGGCGGCACCATCGAGATACAGAAGGTGATCATGGCCCGCCGCATGGGCATCAGCCGCACCAGAGAGCGCGCCGCGCCCACGCCGTCCACGACCGGCGTGCGCGGAGTGTAGCCAACCGAGCAGGGACGCGGCCCGCCGCGATGGAGCGGGCCGCGCTCTCCACACCCTGAGACCATTCGCAAGGGGGCCTTCCGAGTCTAGAAGGCCCCTTTGCTTTTTGCCGCACCGCCGAAGCCGCAATGGCCGGCTAGAGCGTAGCGCCGTCGCCAGGAAAGGGGACCCAGGCATGGACTTTAGCCAGGCTTACAGCAAAGACCAACAGGCCTTCCGCGTGGCCGTGCGTTCCTGGTTGGAACACAACGCCCCTACCGACCTGCGCATCCCGCCCGACGGCCGCCCCCTCGACGAGGAGACACAGCGAAGGGTCAAGGACTTCCGCCGGCAACTTGGCGCACAGGGATGGCTGGCCCCATCCTGGCCGCGCGAGTACGGCGGTGGCGCGATGAGTCCGGCGTTCGAGTCCATCATCATGGAGGAGATACAGCGAATTGACCTTCCCAGCATGGGTGACAACAACCGCTGGATTCCGGCCATGATGGTGTGGGGAACCGAGGAACAGAAACGCCGCTACATAGCGCCGGCGCTGAGCGGCGACACCATCACCTGGCAGGCGTTCAACGAGCCGTACTCCGGCTCGGACCTGGCCGGCATGAGGACGACCGCAGTGCTGGAGGAAGGACAGTACCGCGTCAACGGCCGGAAGTCGTACATTACCGGCCGGTTCGACCCCGACTTCCTGTGGACGCTCGCGGTGACCGACCCCGACCGCCCCCGCAGGCTCAATCTCGGCGTCCTTATGATCGACGCGCGCTCGCCGGGCATACGCATCGAGACGCAACGGCTGCTCATGGGCAGTGAGCGTCGCGTATTTCTCGAGGACGTAGTGGTCCCCGCCGATTGCCTTGTCGGGCTGCCCTACCAGGGTTGGGAGATTGCCCAGACTATCCTGGAGTCGGAGCGCGGCGGCTACACGCTGCGCGGCAACGAGGACGAGACGGCGGCCAGCATAGAGCGCTTTCTCAGAGACGAGCGCGAGCGTCCGTAGGTAGCCCGCCCCGCTACTGAGAAACAGATGGACTTCGCCTACCACTACACCGAAGAACAGCAGCGTTTCAGGGCCGAGGTGTCGTCTTGGCTCGACGCCAACGCACCACCGGGGCCGGCCGACGGCGCCGTCAGCCCGTCGTGGGAACGCCTGCGTCGCCTCCGGCTGGCACTGGGCGAGATAGGCTGGCTTGCGCCTTCTTCGCCGGTAGAGCAGGGAGGAGCGGGCCTGACGCCCGACCACACCGTGGTGGTGATGGAGGAGCTGGACAGGCGCGGGCTGCTTACGGTGTACGACGCCGCCGGCTCACAGCTTCGCCAGGCCCTGCTTGGCGGCGGCTCCGAGCGGCTGCGGGACGAACTGCTTCCGGCTCTCTCCAGCGGCCGCGCGGTTGTCTGGACCGCGGTGTCGGACGCGCACGCCCAGCCCGGCGGCGACGCCCTGGGAGTGTGTGCACGTCCGGACGGCGACGGCTTCATCCTCAACGGCGGGGCCGCTTTCGCCGGCCCCGGTCCGATGCCGACGCATCTCTGGACGCTGGCCGCATCCGAAGCAGACGCGGCGATCCTGGCGCTCGTCGTTCCGGCGACGCAGTCTGGCGTTAGCGTAACCACTCCCCGCACGCTCTCGGACGGCTCCATTCACATGGTGGCCTTCACCGACGCCTGGGCGCCTCGCACCTCCATGCTCGGAGACGAGGGCGAAGGCTGGCGGGTCACGCGGTCCGCGGCGGTCGACGACCCCACGCTCGACCTGCCCGCCCCCGAGGTGAGCCGCGAGGCAGAGGCCCTGCTGCGGTTCGCCAGAGAGACCACCCACGAGGGTCGGCCGCTGAGTGAGGAGCCGGTGCGGCGAATGCTCCTGGTCGAGGCGTACGTGGATAGCAGACTGTCTCGTCTGCTCACCATGCGCAACCAGTGGCGGCGCGCCGCGGGACTGCCGTTGACCTACGAACTCGCCCAGGCGGACATGCTCAGGCAACGCGCTGCGCTGCGCCTTTCGCACATCACCCAAGAGGTGGCGGGCGTGTACGCTCTCCTGGACGCCGACGACCCGCGAGCTGCGTCACCGGTTTTCGCGGCGCAGCAGCGCGAGAGCATAGCCGGCCAGAACCCGACCGGCCTGCCGGACGCCCGCAGGCGTGCCATCGCCGACGCCCTGGGCATGGGAAAGCCCGTTAACTGAGGAGAACGACTCATGCGCATCGGCATCATCTCAGACACACATAGCCTGCTGGACGATGCCAGCGACATGCCGGCGCAGATTCTGGACGCTTTCCGCGGCGTCGACCTCATCATCCACTGCGGCGACCTCGATACGCTGGGCGTGCTGGACTGGCTGGAGACTGTCGCGCCCGTGAGCGCCGTGAGGGGCTACCCCGACCCATACGAAGAGGGCGACAGGTTGGCGGAGTCGACGCGCGTCGTGCAGGCGGAGGGATTATCGATAGGCGTCATCCACGACATAGCGTGGCCCGGCATCAGAGTTCGCCTGGAGAGCTTTTTCGACTTCCCGGACAGGCCATTCGACACGGTGATGCGTTCCAAGTGGGGCCAGCCCGTGGACGTGATAGCCTTCGGCGACACCCACGAGGAGATGGTCGCCTACTACGAGGGCGTGCTGATGGTCAACCCGGGCAGCCCGACCAAGCCCGGCCTGCGCCACGGCGCGGGCGAGCTTGGCACGGTCGCCATTATCGAGATCAGGCGCGGAGTCGCGACGGTCGAGCTGGTCAAGCTGCCAGGCCTGTTGAAAAAATAGGGAGCATCAGTGGCCCCTTCCCCCTTGATGGGGGAAGGTTAGGATGGGGGTGACGCCGTTTCCGCCACCTATCCCCGCGAAATGCCGACGCCCTTGCCCTTCAGGATGACCTCGCCGTCGCTGTTGTAGTACGTGGTGCCGCTGACGGTGAAGACGAGGCGGTTCTTGGAGCCTTGCCGCTCGTAGATGTCGAGCAGGCGGGACTTGCGGCTCAGCTTTTCGCCGAGCCTCGCAAGGCCGAGCACCTCGTAAGACTGCCCGCCGTTGAGGCCGCCCTGGGTGGGCAGGCCCTGGATCTCGTGGTCGCGCTCGCCGCTCATCACCCCTGGAGGGCCACCCCAGTAGTTGGGATTCTCCTTGATGCGGCGCGTGAGCTGGTCCGGTTCGGTGGGCGGGTGCTTGAATCCGTCCACCGGATAAAGCGGCATCCCCATGATTGAGCCGAACCTCGTGGTCTTCGCGTAGTCCTCGTCCCAGTAGAGCCGATCGGGGTCGGGGATCGCCTGCGAGAACCGGCGCAATTCCGGCAGCGACACGGAGTCCCAGCTCTGGCCCTCCGACTCCAGGCCTATCTGGCTGCGCACCTCGTCGTTCACGTACATTGCGCCCTCCATGTTGTGGCCGGGCTCGTAGTAGTCGTCGGGCTCGCGCAGCTCCTGCGGCGGGACGAACGGGTAGGCCACGTCGGGGCCATTCCTCAGCGGCAGGGCCACCACGGCTGACCCGGGGGAGGTCTCCTGCCCCTTCTGGTTCCTCATGCCGCAATCCAGGTCCACTATTCCGATTCCGTCGATCTCGCGCATTTCGCGAACGCGCGCCCACACGGTGAACACGTCGAAGGGGTAGTGCATTGCCCTGTACTGCATCTGAATCTTCCACAGCCAGCCGCCGTGTCCGGCCCAGTCCTTGCATATACGGGCTATGGGATGCTTTCGCCAGTTGCCGTTCGCCACTATGTCATCGAGTTGGAACACCGACGTGGCGAACTTGTAGTCGTAGTGGAACCTTTCCCAATTCTCTTGCGCGGCGCACCAGCGCGCGATGTGGGCGTTGCTCCAGGGGCCGTACTCCTGGCTCGGCAACTCCGTGCCCACCTCTATGTCTTCCAGATAAACCTGATCTCCCATGCTGTGTATCCTCCGAATCGCTCAAGCGCGAAAGGTATGGCCGCGAATCACCGGCGCGCCAAGCATAGGCAAGGCGGGTCGTTCTGTCAACGTGTGCGGGCAGTCCTCGTGTCATTCCGAGCGGAGCGAAGCGCAGCCGAGGAATCTAAGGCACCCGCCGGCAATTGCGCCCGGCCAAGGCCACGCTCGTCTTATATGGGACCGGTCGCCCCAATGAGCGGGTATGGTGTACAACCGTTTTAGATTCCTCGGCTACGCTCGGAATGACAGAGGGAGAAATCCTCTGGTCGGAATGACAGGGGGAAATCCCCTGCTCGGAGTGACACGGGGAGAAATCTCCTGTTACGGTGCGATGGGCGCAAGGGTAGGGGCGGGCTTGAAACCCGCCCGGGCGTTGCGCCCGCTATGAGTGTATCTGCACCTTGATGGAGCCCGTGGATTTGTCGTAGGCGGTCTCGAAGCCGCGCTGGATGTCGTCAAGCGGGTACCTGTGAGTCACCATCTGGCCAAGGTCGGCCTGGCCCCGCGCCATCATTTCAATGGCGAGCTCGTAGTCGTGGCGTCCGTCCAGCACGTTGTAGCAGGACGAGAAGGCGATAGTCTGCTCCTTGAGCATGGGGGGCAGCCAGTCGACGGTGATGGGCACGCGAAAGCCGCCGACGATGACGATGCGACCCTGTCGCCGCGTCACCTCGATGGACTGCACCGCGGTCGCCTCGCTCTTGCCGCCAACGGTCTCGATCGTCAGGTCGGCGCCGCGGCCGTCCGTGGCTTCCGCGAGAGCGTCCCAGAACGCCGGGCCGTCCGGGGGCAGCGCGTCGTCGGCGCCCAGGCGCTTGGCCATCGCCGCCTGCTGCTCGTGGCGCGCGGTGGCGAACACCCTGCCCGCGCCCAGCGCCCGCGCAGCCGCTATGGCCGTCAGCCCGATGTTGCCGGAGCCCAGCACGGCGACCGTCTCGCCGCCTTTCAGATCTCCGCGCCGCACCCCGTGTACCGACACGGCCAGCGGCTCAACGAGCGCGCCCTCCTCCCAGGTCAGCGAGTCGTCGAGCGGGTAGCATCCCGCGGCCCTGCGCAGGATGTACTCCGCGAATCCACCTCCGTGCACGTCGTCCTTGTTCTGGCACTGCACGAACTGCCCCATGCGGCAGAACCAGCAGTCCCCGCAGGCGCGCCCGTGGCCTATAGTCTCAATCGCCACGCGCTCGCCGATCCTGGCGGGGTCGACCCCCTCGCCGACCTCGACGATCTCGCCAGCGACCTCGTGTCCCGTGGGCAGGTCGTCCGGTTCGGTCTTGTCGGCATTCATCAACAGGTCGGAGCCGCAGATGCCCACGGCGCGGACGTGCACCACCGCGTCCAGCGGTCCCGGCACGGGCTTGGGAAGCTGCGAAAGGCGCATAACGCCCTGGCCGTCGAACAGAGCGGCCTTCATTGTAGTCATCTTGGCCTCCTACTGCGTAGTGAGCGGCGGCAGCACGCGCCTGATCCACTCGGCGGCATCGTTTATCGTGCGCTGGGCGATTTCATGGCCCATTGGGTACTCGTGGTACTCAGGCGCGTATCCTTCCGCCTCCAGAAAGCTGATCGCCTCACGCGCACTCTCGACGCTGACCACCGCGTCCCGCGAGCCGTGCGCGACGAATATAGGCTGGTCGCGCTTGTCGGGCAGTCTGCTCCTCAAGCCGCTGGGGTCGGTTACCCTGCCGCTTAGGGCGAGCACGCCGCGGAACTTCTGTGGCGCGGGAAGCCCCACGCGATAGCTCATCATGCAACCCTGGGAGAAGCCTCCGAGAACCAGGTTGCCCGGCTCCACTCGGTAGGCCTCCATCACCTCGTCGAACAGCGCGTCGAGCATGGCTTCGGCGGCCTCCGCCTCCTCAGGTCCGCCCGCGCCGCCCGGCTGCGTCCAGGCGTAGCCCACCATTCCCGGGCCTAACTGCACCTGCTTCGGCGCGTTAGGGCATATGTAGACGTAGCCCTTAGGGTCGATGGCGGGAGTAAGGCCCGCCAGGTCGCCCATGTGTGCGCCAAAGCCGTGGAGAAGCACCACCATAGGGTAGAGGGCGTCCGCGTCGTAGTCGTCCGGCTCAATTGCCAGGTACGTAAGCGTGCTGCCTTGTCGTTCGATAGCGCGCACGGCGTTCTCTCACCTCCCGCGGGTATCCTGCTGTACAGAGGTTAGCGTTCCTTGTCGCCGATGACAAGCCCGATCGCTCTCGTGGACCTGGATACCGACGTTGTATACCATCCACGACCCGCGCCACGCGCAAGGAAACGCGCTTGCGTTCCGCGAGAGGCGTAGACTAGAATCGAGCCGAAATCCAGGACTCACCGAATAGAGGATGGAATGAGCAAACTGATCGAATTGCTGGAAAGGGCGACAGCCCCTTCACAGACTCCCATGGGGTTCGGGCCTGCCTCGCGCCGTGGCGACCAGGCGCCAGCGCTGGCTGTCATAGGCCACGCCTTCGCCTCCGAATTCGAGCACGATCCCGGCCTGGCACAGGCGGACGTGGACGCGGTACTGGTCGAGATGCACTCGGGTGCCCTGCAGGACTCGTTTGACGCGGCTATGGAAGCCCTTGAGGGCCGCGTATGGGGATTGAGCCTGGACGAGCGCGCCGGCCCGGAGGTCGTGGTGGCCGCTAAGGAGCGGGGTTGCGATTTCTTGTCGCTCGACCATTTCGGCGCGCCGGCTTCTCTCTTGAGCGAGGAGGGCTTGGGTAAGCTGGTGGCGGTGGAGGGCGACCTGGAGGAGCGAACCGCCGGGGCGATTCGCGGCCTCGGCTTCGACGGCGCCCTGTTCCTTCCTGAGGATGACCTTTCGCCTCTCAGCCTGGGGCGGCTCATTGCCGTCCAGCTCGCTCACCGGCTGCTCGGCGACCCATTCCTGGTCTACGCTTCCGGTGAGATGTCGCAACCGGAGCTGAAGGAGTTGAGGGACGCGGGCATCGCCGGAATCGTCGTGGAGCTTTCCGACGCGGACGCTATCGCCAGAATTCGGAATGACATCCGGAATCTGCCCAGGAGCAGGCCGCGGGCGAATCAGAGGCGAAACGTCGTGCCCCTTGTGCCGTCCGTACAGCCTGGCCACGCCGAAGTCGACGACTACGACGACGGGCGCCTGCCCGACTAGCGCCCAAGCGGAAGTCTGTCGATCAGGTACTGCGGTAGGTTGTGGCCGCGCATCTTCTCCTGCGTCGCCGCGACGTCGTACTCAACCCTGTGGTGCGTCACCGTGGAGCCATCCGAGTCGTATACCGCGTAGCTCGCCTTCGGGTCGCCGTCTCGGGGCTGTCCGACGGAGCCGGGGTTGACGATCACCTGCTCCTCTCCCAGCGCAACCGGCGCGTCCAGCGGGAACTGCATGAACTCCGCGCCCTGTGCGGCTGGTCTGCAAATGAACGGTATGTGGGAGTGACCCACCAGGCACCAGTAGGTTTCAAAGTGCGTGAAACTGGCCACCGCCGCCTGCACCGTCACGACGTACTCCCAGATCGGGTCGCGGGGGCTGCCGTGGACCACGGTGAACTCGTCCAGCTCGAGCCGCAACTCCAGGCCGGCCAGGTGTTCGACGTGCTCAGCCGATAGCTGCCCGGCCGTCCAGCGGTTGGCCGCGGCGGCGTACGGGTTGAATGCCTCCAGGCTCAGCCTGCCGATGGCGGCGAGGTCGTGGTTGCCGGCGACCGCGCGCAGGTCGTGCCGTAGAAGAAGGTCTATGCAGGCGCCCGGATCCGGGCCGTAGCCCACCACGTCGCCCAGCGACCAGACCTGGTCGAACCCGCCCCGCGAGCGTGCGTCTGTCAACACGCTCTCCAGGGCCTCGAAATTGCTATGTACGTCCGAAACTATAAGCGCCCGCATGTAATTCTCCGCCTTGAGCTTGCGGCTAGTCCGAAAATATAATACTACGATGGGCGAAGGGTGTGGGGCGCGCCACGTGGAGTTGGGGCGGAATTTCGCTTGTAGAGGCCCGAAGATTGGCCGACCACAACAGGACCACAATAGTCAGCCGGTCGCCCGAGCACACGCGGGCTATCGGCAAAGCGCTTGGGAAGTGTGCCGAGCCGGGGGATGTTTTCCTGCTGGCCGGCGGCCTGAGCGCGGGCAAGACTTGCCTCACCCAGGGCGTGCTCTGGGGGCTGGGCGGCGCCGAGTACGCGAGAAGCCCCACGTTTGTGCTGGTGTCCCAGTACCCGGCGCGGTTGACGCTTCACCACGTGGATCTGTACCGCCTGGACTCGTTCCCGGACGTAGAAGGCCTGGAGTTGGACGAATACCTTTACGGCGACGGCCTTTGCGTAGTCGAGTGGGCCGACAAAGCGGAGGGCATCTTTCCGGAGAGCAGCCTGGCCATCCGACTGGAGATTATGGGCGAGTCTACGCGCCGCATCACCTTCGAGCCGCCACGTCGCCGGGCGGAGTGGCTGGCAAACGCGCTCAGCGGGGTCTTGGTGTGGAACTTTCAATAGATACTTCGACCACCTGCGCCGCGGTCGGACTCTCCGTTCAGGGAGAGTTCGTCGCCGAATACCGCTGGCGGTCGCGGCAAAACCACTGCGTCGAGCTCGCCCCGGCGATCCGGGATCTAATGCGGCGCGCCGGCGTCGGCATGGGGCGGCTGGAAGCGGTGTTCGTCGCCAGGGGGCCGGGCGGGTTCAGCGCCCTGCGGGTCGGGATGAGCGCGGCCAAGGCGCTGTCGGCGGCGCTCGACGTCCCACTCGTCTCGGTCAACACACTGGACGTGGAGGCGGCGCCGTATCTGCCGCTGGGGTCGCCGGTGGCCGCCGTCATTCCTGCCGGACGGACCCGGCTGTACCTCGGCGCCTACGCCGCGACGTCGGACAACGGACCGCCCTCGTATCAGGTCATACAGTCGGACGAGCTGGCGCGGCTGCTTTCCCCTGGCGACGTGGTGTGCGGCGAAGCGGCGCCCGAGTGCGCCAACGCGGCCGAGTCCGCCGACGCGCGGCTAGCGGCAGCGTCGCCTCCCACGCGCGGCGCCGCCGCGCTGGCGAGGCTGGCTTACGCTCGTCTGGAGCGCGGCTGCAGCGACGACCGCGCTGCGCTACAACCGTTGTACCTGCGCAGCGCGCAGGTGGAGATGGCCCGACGCATATGGGGGGCGGCTGGATAACCGCGAGGTACCCCCTCCGGGGTTAACGATAGGAGCTTACGGAATTGGAACGGACTCTGGTACTACTGAAGCCCGACGCCGTGCAAAGGGCACTTGTGGGCGAGATAGTTTCCCGCCTGGAGCGAAAGGGACTGCGCTTCGCGGCGATGAAGCTGATGCGCGTCAGCGAAGAGCTGGCGCACACGCACTACGGCGAGCACGAGGGCAAGCCCTTCTTCGAGGGACTGGTCTCGTTCATCACGTCGGGGCCTGTGCTCGCGATGATCGTGGAGGGGGAAAACGCCGTCGCGCTGGTGCGCGGCATGATGGGGGCCACCAACCCCGCTGAGGCGTCGCCCGGCACGGTACGCGGCGATCTGGGAATCGCGATTGGGATGAACCTGATTCACGGCTCTGACTCACTTGAGTCAGCCGCCCGAGAGACCGCGCTGTTTTTCGGTGACGGCGAGACGCTGGATTACCAGCGCGACGTCGACAGGTGGATCACAGAAGCCTGACCACCTCTACCGCCCGCGACCACGCGCCTTCGACGTCGTAGTATTCGCGCTCATCTGGGCCGAACAGGTGGACGATGACGTCGCCGTAGTCCTGGAGTATCCAGCCTGAGCCTGGCACGCCCTCGCGGTGGTGCAGGGCGGCTCCCGCAGCCTCCAGGGCCGCCTCGAGCGCCTCGGCCACGTCGCGCATCTGGCGCGTCGATTCGGCCGTCAGGATGATGAAGTAGTCGGCGAAGTCGCTTAGCCCCCGGAGGTCCAGCATCAATATGTCCGAAGCCAGCCTGTCCGACGCGGTGTCCACCGCGATACGGGCGTACTCGGCGGGGTCTGTGGGCGCGTTCGTGGATACGTTCTGAGTCATGCGCGGATTATAGTTGGCGGCCCCGGCGCGGTCAACGCAAACGGACCACCGCTGAACTCGCGTGCCTCTAGTCGCTTTGCTACAATTGGTTACAGGTACGGCATACACTACCCCAGGCTCGCCTCCTGGGTGAATCGAGGCTCCATTGACAAACAAGGGACGGGTTATCGTCGCGATGAGCGGGGGCGTGGACTCCTCCGTCGCGGCGCTACTGCTCATGCGGCAGGGCTACGACGTGGTGGGAGTTACCATGCGGCTGTGGTCCCTCGAGGACCCTAACGCCCCCGCGCTGAACAAGCGATGCTGTTCCGTGGAGGACGTGGAAGACGCCCGCCGGGTGTGCCAGGTCATCGGCGCGCCCCACTACTTCATGAACTTCGAACGCGAGTTCCAGCGTCACGTGGTCGACTACTTCGTGCGCGAGTACGACCGCGGACGGACGCCGCACCCATGCCTCGCCTGCAACGACAAGATAAAGTTCGACTTCCTGTTGCGCCGGGCCATGTTCCTGGGAGCGGACTACGTCGCCACCGGCCACTACGCCCGCATCCGGCGCGGAGAGGACGGATTCCGGCTGCTGACGGGCGCGGACGGGAGCAAAGACCAGTCCTACGTTCTCTTCACTCTCGGCCAGCCCGAGCTCGAGCGGCTGCTCCTGCCGATTGGCGAGTACCCTAAGAGCCAGGTGCGGGAACTGGCGGCTGAGGCAGGTCTCCCGGTCGCCAACAAGCCCGACAGCCAGGAGATCTGCTTCATACCGCACGGTGACTACCGCAAGTTCATCGGCGAGCGCTCCACGCCCAGGGCAGGCCAGTTGGTGTCCACCTCCGGCGAGGTTCTCGGCGAGCATCCCGGAATACAGTTCTTCACCATCGGCCAGCGCAGGCGGCTGGGACTCAAGGGCAACACCGGCGCGCCGATGTACGTGGTGGAGATCGACGCCGATACGAACCGCGTCGTGCTTGGCCGCGAGGACGACCTGCTGAGGCAGTCGTTCTGGGCGTCGAAGGTCAACTTCACCTCAGGCACAGCGCCCAGCGGCCCGCTGCCCGTGGAGGCGAAGATACGCTACAAGTCGTCACGCACCCCCGCGTCGTTAGTGCCGCACGGCGATTGGGCCGAGATACGCTTCGACGCGCCCCAGCGGGCCGTCACACCCGGCCAGGCGGTGGTGTTCTACCGCGGCGACGAAGTGTTGGGCGGTGGCATCATCGAGCTGGAGCCGCCGAGCGTTGCCGCGTGACGCCGGCCGGCGCCGCGCGACGAAGCGCCAGTGGCCGTCGCTCGCCCACGAGCGGCGACTGCGCGCACAAGGCATCTCGCCCGTCGCCGGGTTGGACGAGGTCGGACGCGGCTCCATAGCCGGGCCTGTCACCGCCGGCGCTGTCGTGCTGCCGCCCGACGCTCGCAACTGCCGCGAAGCCCCGATTCGCGACAGCAAGCAGCTCACCCCCGCGCAACGGCAGCGGGCGCTGTGCTACATCGAGTCCATCGCGCTCGCGGTGGGCGTTGGGCACTGCTCCGCCCTGGAGATCGACGAGATGGGCATCGCCCCCGCCACGCGCGTCGCCATGAGGCGAGCGCTCGACTCTCTGCTTCTGGAGCCGTCGTACCTTCTCCTGGACGCCTTCCCGCTCCCCGGAGTCGCGACGCCGCAGCTGGCGATAGTGCGCGGCGACGCGACCTGCATGTCCATCGCCGCCGCGTCTATTGTCGCCAAGGTGACACGGGACCTGCACATGGCCGAACAGGACGAGCGGCTGCCGGGCTACGGCTTCGCACACCACAAGGGCTACGGTACCGCCGAGCACGTTCGCAACCTTGCGCGGCTGGGGCCGAGCCCGATACACCGGCGCACCTTCGCGCCGCTGAAGCTCACCCTGGCGCTCGGCCGATGACATCACGGCAGGGGCTTGGCAGGGCTGGGGAAGAGCTGGCGCGCCGGCGACTGGTCGCCGACGGGCGCGTCATCGTGTGCGCCAATTGCCGCACGAAGAGCGGTGAGATCGATCTCGTCACGGAGAAGGACGGTGTGGTGGCATTCGTAGAGGTGCGGGCGCGCCGTGGGACGGCGTTCGGCACACCGGAGGAGTCCCTCACACGGCGCAAGCTAGCCCGCATGGTTGCTTGTGCACACGAGTTCCTGGCCGCGCGGGACTGGGAGCACCGGCCATGGCGCATCGACGTGGTGGCCGTCGAAATGGACGTGTCCGGCAGGCTGCGGCGCGTGGAAGTGCTCGAAAACGCCGTCGGAGGCTAGCCTATCCCCGCGGGAGGCCTGCGTTCACGCCAGCCAGTACACCGCCGCGCTGGCCGCCGCGTAGAGGCCGATGAGCCCGGCACTCTCGTAGGTGATGAAGCGGGCGGGTCTGCCTCGCGGCCGCATGGTGATCGCCACTAATACCAGCGCCGTCATGAATATGGCGAACACCGCCGTGAGGGCGTGAACCTCCGAGGCGGCCGACCAGATTGCCCCGTCGGTAAAGGCGACGTCATCGAGGAACAGGATGAACCCCATGTTGAAGACGTTGCTGCCGAGTATGTTGCCGATGGCCAGGTCCGGCGCGCCAAGCCGCACTGCGGCGAACGATGCCGCCAGCTCCGGCAGCGACGTACTGAACGCCAGGAACTGGGTCCCGACAAAGCTCGCTTCCCAGCCCATCGTCTCCGCGATGCGGTCGCCGCTGTTGGCGAGCCAGATGGCCGCGCCAACGACCAGGGCCGCCGAGAGCAAGTACCTTGCGAAAGCCCCTGACAGGGTGGCGTCGGAGTAGTCCTCCCCGGTTTCCTGTTGCTCCTCGGTGAGCTGCGACCGGTATAGGAGAAACATCGCCAGCAGGAAGAGGGCCAGCAGCAGCACGCTCAGGGGGCCTATGTAGAACCCGTTCATGGCAGTGGTGGCGCCGTGCACGAGCAGCGCAATCGCGGCCAGCCCGATTATGCCAATGCCGAGCGCACCAACGACGACCGCAGTCGGACCTACCTTGGTCAGCAAAGGGCCGTCGCGCCAGTAGAGATCGAGCAGCCCAATGATCAGCAGGTTGAACAGGTTGCTGCCGAAAGCGTCGCCCAGGGCGAGGTCCGGCTCGCCGAGCAGACCAATGGCGCTGACGCCGGTGCCGAGCTCGGGCAGCGAGGTTGCCGTTGCCAACAGCACCACACCCACGAACGAGCGCCCCAGACCCGTCTTGAAGGCTACGATGTCGGCGGACTTGGCGAGAAACCAGGAAGAGCCCAGAATAATCGCCGCGGCGGCCGCGAGCTGCAGCCAGAGCAGGGTGATGTCCAAACAGTCCTCGGTATCCGCGGTCCCCGCGGCAGGGCGGTGAGAGTCGGGGCAGTCGCGGAATCTACTCTACTTCGCGCTGCGGTTGCTGTGGAGCAGTTCAGGCCGTTCTCGCCACTTATCGAGGAAGCGGCGATAGTTCTTGCGGCTCAGCTCGTCCCTCTCACCCTCCGGCAGTTCGCTCCAGACTCGATGCTCGTGCAACGCTATGGGCAGAGTCGGGTCCGCGACAATCCGGTAGCCCCGGTCCTTGAAGTGGAAGCTGTAATCGATGTCGAGGTTGCGGTAGAAGCGGAAGCTCTCGCGCATCAGGCCCACGCCGGGCAGGCACTCGCGCCGGAATGCGAAGCAGTAGGCCTGCATAGCGTCCATGTCCCCCGCCTCGCCTTCGCCGTCGTGGAAGTGGTGCAGGTCGTCGGTGCGTAGACCGAACGGCCCGGCCACGCCCACGCTCTTGTCCTCGAGCATGGCGTCGAGAGCGCTGAACAGGTCGCCCACCACCTCGGCGCTTGTGTCAAGCAGCACTACCAGTTTTCCCCGGCACTGCTTCAGCACGATGTTCTTGGCGGCGGCCTCGCCCAGCATGTGATCGGTGTGAATCACCCGCAACCTCGGATCGCCAGCCGCCGCCTCCTCGAGCCAGTCCGCCGCGCCGTCGACCGAGCCGTTGTCCACGACGACCATTTCGACGTCGCGTCCATCCGCCCACTTGAGCGCGGAGAGCACGCAACGTTTCACGTCTTCGACATAGTTGCAGGCGACGATCCCTATGCTCAGGTCGGCGGCGTCGGGCCCCTCGACCAGCGAGGGCACCTCGGCGGGCGACGAGTAGCTCTGCCAGCCCTCCTGCCGCTTCTCCCATGCCGTCTTGGGCCGGACGCGGGTGCCGTTCGTGGTGTCCTCCACCACGTAGCCCGCGTCGGAAAGTGTGTCGCGAATGGCGTCCGTGCGCGCGTACTCGCCGGCGGCGCGCAGACTTAAGCGCTCGCTCAGGCGAGCCTTCACGTCGTCCGGGACCATATGGGCTGCGGCCGGCTGCTCCAGCCCGAGTCCCAGGATTTCGTCATACGCGCGGACGAGGCGCAGCTTCAGACCCGCGGGAGCGTCCGAGCGAGCCAGCTCCCAGGTGAGCGCGAGCGCGGCCGGCATGTTCAGGTCATCGTTGACCAGCCCCACGAAACGATCGCGCCACTCTATGAAGGCATCGTCGTTCGAGCTGTCCTCCCCGGACGCCGTGCTCCACTCCCACACCCTGTTGCGGAGCCTGTGCAGGCCCCTCTGCGCCGCTTTCAGCGCGGTAAAGGTGAAGTTGAGCCTGGTGCGGTACCTGGCGGTCAAGCACAGGTAGCGAAATGCGAGGGGGTCGATGTCCTGGCTCTCTATGTCAGAGAGGATGAACGAGTTGCCGGCCGACTTGGCCATCTTGACGCCGTCGGCGAGCAGGTGCTGGCCGTGCGTCCAGACGCTGACCACCGGTTCGCCGGTGAACCCCTCGCTCTGGGCGATCTCGCCCTCGTGGTGCGGGAAGATGTTGTCGACGCCCCCGGTGTGCAGGTCGAATCGCCGGCCAAGGTACTTCACGGACATCGCCGAGCACTCGATGTGCCAGCCCGGAAAGCCCTCGCCCCAGCGGCTGGGCCACTTCAACTCGCGGCCCGGCTCCGCCTGCTTCCACAGCGTAAAGTCGCGCGGGTCTCTCTTCAGTGGGTCGGCTTCTACGCGCACCGCCTCCAGCAGTTCCGCCTCCTGGATGTTGCCGGAGAGCTTGCCGTAGCCGTCGAAAGAGGCAACGTCGAAGTAGACGTTGCCGTGCACCTCGTAGGCGTGGCCGGCCTCAACCAGCCTCTCGACGATCTCGAGCATCTCGGCCACGTGATCCGTGGCCTTTGGGAAGTGCATCGCCGGGATGATGTTAACCTTCAGTTCATCGGCAAAAAAGCGCTCAGTGTAGAACTGGGCAATCTCGGCGGGTGTCTTGCCCTCGGCGATGGCCGCGGCGATAACCTTGTCCCCGCCCTGCTCCAGCACCTCCTGGCGCATGTGGCCCACGTCGGTTATGTTCTTTACGTGGGTGACCTCAAGATTCTGCGCCTCGAGCGCGCGGCGAATCCAGTCGGCCATCAGGTAGGAGCGAAGATTGCCGATGTGGGCGTCGCGGTATACGGTGGGGCCGCAGGTGTATATCTTTACTCTGCCAGCCTCAAGAGGAGACAACTCCTCCACTCGTCTCGTAAGAGTGTTGTATAGCCTAAGCACGTTGTACCACTGTCCTCGAAATTGTAGGCAATTATACGACCAGCCGCGTGTACTGTCTAATTCGGCGCCGATGCGGTGTGCTACCGCGGAGGGCCGGGACTCTACAATTGTACGCCAACGCCCGGCTCAGGACTATGGAGTACGGGCGCTCGTGCGGCGAAAATGCTTTACAATGAAAGCTGGCCGACACTCAACGCCGCGCCGTCGTCGGCACAATTCCGAAACGACGACCTCAACCCGCGTAGAAGTTTTCCTCTCACGTGAACTATGGTAACCATCAGGCAGATTTTCGATCTACAGCAACTCGACTGGGAGATCACCTCCCGCGCGAAAGCGCTGGAAGATACACGACTACGGCTGAACGACGTGTCGGCCATAGAGGCGCTGCGGAGGCGGCAGGCCCAGTTGGGTCATCAACTGGCCGAGGCCCGGTCGGAGCGGCAAAAGCGGGAAACGGCCGTGAGCGGGCTGGAGCGCCGGCTGGACAATCTCGACCGCAGGGTCTACGGCGGCTTCGTCACCAATCCGCGCGAACTGGAAGCCAGCGAGGAGGAACGGGCCTTTCTGTTACAGCAGAAGTCGGAAGAGGAAGACGGCCTTCTTGAGGCGTTGGTACTGTCCGAAGAACTGGAGGAGGAACATTCGGCGGCGGGAGAGCGCATAGTTGCGCTGGAGTCGGCCCGCGCCGCCGAACGCCCCGGCCTGCTGGAGCTCGAACAGCGGCTCAACGTCCAGCTTGCGACGCTGCGCCAGGCCCGCGACGACGCAGTGCCGCTGCTGCCTCCGGCGACTCTTTCGACCTACGAGTCCTTGCTCAGGAGCAAGAACGGCTACGCGGTCGCGCGCGTGGAACGGTCCGTGTGCCAGGGCTGCCAGATGACCCTTCCCACTATGGAGGTGCAGCGGGCCAAACTGTCCTCCGGAGTGGCCCTGTGCAGCAATTGCGGCAGAATGATTTACGTGGTGTGAGCCGAGCATGAGAGCAATTGGCTATTTCCGCCCCAAGGAGGGGCCCGAGTACGTGGAGGCGTTCAAGGAGGCCTTCCTCGACTACTGCGACCGCCACGTGCACCAGCCGGTCGAGACTTATTACGACTACATCGGCAGCGGCAGGGACCACTCACCTAACTTCCGCGCGATGGTCGAGCACATGCGCCGCAGCGCCAGCGGCTATCTCGTCGTGGTGCCGGACGCGACACACCTCGGCAGCGACCTGGAGACCGTCGCGCGCGCTGTCGTCGAACTGGAGGCGCTGGACGCAAAAGTTACGTGCGACGACGACGACATGCCCGACCCACTGCAAAACAGCTTCCAGAGGCTCGCCGTCAAGGGCGTGTCCCGCACGCGGAGCAGCCGCATCCAAACGTCCATGCGACGCCGCGCCATGCAGGGACTGGGACTGGGGAAGCCGCCCTACGGCTACCGCATCGGCTCGAAGGGAACTTTGGAGGTGGTGCCCAATGAGGTGCCGGTGGTGGAGCTGATCTTCCGCTTGCGCACCAAAGAGGAGCTTGGCGTTCGGCTCATCGCGGGCCACCTCAACGAGCGAGGCATACCCACGCGGCGCGGCGGTAAGTGGAACATGGTCACGATTCGCGACATCCTGCGCAATTCCACCTACATCGGCACCTACCGCCGGTTCGGCATGAGCGTTCCGAAAAGCCATGAGGCCATAATTCCGCCGCAAGTCTTCCGGGCCGCGCAGGAGGTCACCAGGGCGCGCCGGCCTATAGGCCGCGTGGTGAACGCCCAACCATTCCTGCTGTCGGGGCTGGTGGTCTGCGGATACTGTGACAACAAGATGATGGGTGTGACTCGCCGGCAGAGCTGGAAGCGCAAGGACGGGCGCCGAGGCCGAGGGGTCTATCGCTATTACCAGTGTCAGTCCCGAAACAACCAGAGCCTGTGCGGTTACCACACGTGGCGCGCTGCCAAGCTCGAGGGCGCGGCCATGGGGCAGTTGAAGCAAGCCCTTCGCTACAGGAAATTGGAGGCGCGGCTGGATCCGGAGGCGGCGAAGAGCCGGCAGGACGAGATCAAGGCCGCCTGGGTCGCCCGTGTGCAGAATGCCGAGCGGCGCTTTCTGCAGAGCATGAGGCGGGCGGCGAGCGGCAAGCTCACCACGGAGAGGCTCGGCGAATATCTGGACGATCTGGACAGCGTGCGGAATGCCGCCAAGAACGCGGACCAACCGCTCGACGTTGAAAAGACGCTGGAGGGCTGGGACTCGCTGGACATCGAGGACCAACAGCGCTTTCTCAGCGAGCACGTGTCCCGCATCATCGTCAAGGACGATTCCGTAGACGTGGCTGTCTAGCCCACGGCCTCTCTCCACACACTCCGACCTGCCCAAACGTGATACAATTCCTGTGTCGAGGTGGCCGGGCGGCCGCCGTCGCGGGCGCCAACCGGCGCGCGTGAGGGAGGAAAGTCCGAGCTCCAAAGGGTAAGGATGCCCGCTAACGGCGGGGCGGGGCGACCCGACGGAAAGCGCCACAGAAACATACCGCCGTCCTCCCAGAGGGGGCGGCAAGGGTGAAAAGGTGAGGTAAGAGCTCACCGCCTTGGCGGCAACGTCAAGGGCCAGGCAAGCCCCATCCGGAGCAAGGCCAAATAGGGGGAACATTGGCTTACCCGGCCATTCCCCGGGTTGGCCGCACGACCCAACCGGCAACGGTTGGGCTAGATAGATGGCCGCCGTCCCGGTGTTTCGGGATACAGAACTCGGCTTACAGGCCTCCTCGACCTGGCGGGCCTTGATGGTGCAGACCTTCGAGGCTCGCGCCGGGCGCCCCATGGCCCTTATAGGGCATACGGCGCCTGGCCTTCTTATCCGAACTGGTAGCCCTCTGACCGGACCCCCAAAAAGGCGATGCGAGTCCAGCAGACCAGCCCCGATTCTTTCGTCGCGCCCGAACCGGAATACGCGCGCCTCACCCTGGAGGGCATGGCCCCCCTGGGCGACTGCTTTGCACACTTTGAGGAACAGACGATCAACGTCTTTGGCGGCCTGCCAGGCGAGCAGGTGGTCGCCAGGATCGTGCGATACCGCAGGAGGCGCCGTAAGTTCGTCTCTGCGATTGTCGAGCGCGTACTGTCGCCGTCCCCGCACAGGGTCGCGCCCCCATGTCCACTCTTCGGGCCGTGCAGCGGCTGCCAGTGGCAACACGTCAGCTACGACCACCAGCTCACACTCAAGCGTGAAGCCGTCGAGAGGGAGATCGGCCGCTATCCGGAGCTGGACGGCGTGACCGTCGCCCGCACCGTGCCAAGTCCGCAGCCATTCAACTACCGCAACCACGCGCGCTTTACGGTCAGGCGCAGCGGCTCACTCGGATTCACGAACCGCATCACACGTAGATTCGTCCGTGTGGACGAGTGCATGCTGATGACTCCCGGCATCAACGGCGCGCTCGCCGAGCTGCAGGACAACTGCTCGGAGACAACGCAGCTTTCGGTGCGCTACGGCGTCAACACCGGCGACTTCCTGGTGCAACCCACGCTGCAAAATCCCGCCATCGGCCTGCCCTCGGGCCAGTCCCATTACGTCGAAGAACTGCTTGGCAGGCGGTTCCGCGTCGCCTCCCCGTCCTTCTTCCAGGTCAACACCCACCAGGCCGAGCACATGGCGCGCATGTTGCGCGATAGACTCGAACTCGCGAGCACCGACACGCTTCTGGACGCCTACGCGGGCGTCGGCACGTTCGCGGTGCTGCTTGCGGGGGAGGCGGGCAGGGTGATCGCGATAGAAGAATCGTCCGCCGCCGTTCGCGATGCGGCCCTGAACGCGGAGGGCGTGAACAACGTGGAGTTCGTGGAGTCCAAGACCGAGGACGCGCTGGAGACGCTGGACGTACCGGTCGACGCGGTGATTCTCGATCCTCCGCGTTCGGGATGCGAGCACCGCGTACTCACCGCTCTGGCGCGCCTGGCCCCGAGGCGCATCGCGTACGTGTCGTGCGATCCTTCGACGCTGGCGCGAGACCTCGCGATTCTGGCTGGCTCCGGCATGAGTGTGCTGGGAGTAGAGCCGCTGGACATGTTCCCGCAAACGTACCACGTGGAGACCGTCGCGACCTTGGATGGACGTAGCGGCAGGTCTTAAGAGGCCCAGTGCGGCCGCATCTCGCCTGTTGGACTGAATCAACACCATCAATTAGAATGTGCGCGCGGCTAGCGCCCGTGGCGCGAAACTGGCCCGCAGGAATTCCCACCTATATGACCGTCTACTCGCCGGCCGATCCGGCATCCTGGCAGGTGCCCCGTGTGGTGCTGGCCTCGTCCTCCCCGCGCAGGCGGGAGCTCGTAGCCGAGTTGCGGCTGGACGTGGAGGCCCTGAGTCCCAACGGTTTCGAGGAGCCGCCCTCGCCAGGCGAAACTCCCGAGGACTACACCCTGCGTATGGCCGAGGACAAGGCCGAGCAGGGCGCTGCGCTCCGCCCAGGAACGGTCGTCATCGGCGCCGACACCTGTGTCATATTTCGTGGCGATATCCTGGGCAAGCCGGCGGACGCTGCCGAGGCCATTGCCACGCTGAGGCGGCTTCGCGGTGCGGAGCACTCTGTGGTGACCGGCTTGTGTGTGCGAATAGCCGGACACGAAGGGACGTCGGTCGCCGATGCCCTGAACAGTTCGGTCCGGCGCACCCGTGTATGGATGCGGGACTACTCGGACGATGAGATTGACGCCTACGTCCAGTCGGGTAGGGCGTCCGACAAGGCGGGGAGCTACGCGATCCAGGACAGCGACTTCCATCCGGTCGACAAAATCCGGGGCTGCTACCTCAACGTGGTGGGCTTTCCGCTTTGCGCGCTGGTTGAGACCCTCGCCGCCCAGGACGTCCAGGCGGCGCTACGCCGACCGGAGCACACCGCGGCGCTGTGCGAGGGATGCGAGCTGACGGGAGGCGGTGCGTGAACTTTCTTGGCATGGGTACGCCCGAGATACTGGTCGTTCTTCTGGTCGCCTTTCTGTTGCTGGGGCCGGAGCGGATGATCAACGCGGCGAAGACGCTGGGCAAGTATGCCGGCGAGATGCGCCGCATGGCGTCCGAGATTCCCGACCTCACCCTAGATGGGACGGAACGCGGCTACGGCGATGGCCCGATAGTGCACAGGGGAGGCGGTCCCAATCCGAGCGTCCGCCCTCGGACTGAAGAGACGCCGCCCGGTGAAGCGACCGGCGACGAAGGCGCGGAGCCCGCACCGGAGGACGACGGGCCGGTGCCCTTCCGCGGCGGGAGGCCGCCGCAGGACCCACCCGAAGCTACGCGGGGCCAGGACACGCCATGAGCGAACCACGGCTGCCATTCGGAGAACACATCGCCGAGCTGCGCAAGCGGTTGACTCGCTCCGTCATCGCGGTGGTCGTGTGCACGGGCGTCGCCTTCATCTTCCACGAGCAGATACTAGTTCTGCTTATGGGTCCGGCCCAGGGATTCGCCAGCATACCCAACGGCAAGCCCATATTCACGGAACTGACCGAGTTCATCAGCACGGCCATGAAGGCATCACTGGTGGCGGGCCTGTGTGTCTCGTTTCCGTTCGTGCTCTACCAGATGGTCATGTTCATCGCGCCGGGCCTCACACCGTCAGAAAGGCGGTGGCTCTATGCGCTTGTGCCGGCGGCGGTCGGCGCGTTCGCGCTGGGAGCGTTCTTCGGATACCGCGTATTGTTTCCGCCGGCAATCGGCTTCCTTCAAAGCTTCGGTAGCGGCGTCGCTACGCCGATGATCAGAATCGGGAGTTACGTCGGTCTCATGCTCACGCTGCTGTTCTGGATGGGCGTGGTGTTCGAGATGCCGGTGGTGTTGTTCTTCCTGTCCAGGCTGGGCATTGTTACGCCGCGGTTCCTCTCGCGCCAGCGCAGGTACGCCATCGTTATGGCGTTCGTGCTGGGCGCCGTAATCACGCCGACGTTCGACCCCATCAACCAGGCACTTGTTGCGCTGCCCATAATTGCGCTGTACGAGGTCAGCATCTGGCTATCGAAGCTGGCGCAACGCGGCCGCGAGCGTAGCGCCTCCAAGCTCGGCCTGGCCGACACCGACGCCGGGGCGTAGCGCAAGCGTCGCGACACAAAAAACGCTCCGGAGCAATCCGGAGCGTCCCTCATTCGTTAGCTGTTCCCCTTGGTCTATGCGGAACCGTTCTGCTTTCCGCTTGCCGTTGCCTCACTTTGCGTCTGCCCGCCACCGTCAGAGTCTGGTGACTGAGAGGAGCGGAACTCGCGTATCGCCTTCCCTATCGCGCCGCCAATTTCCGGAAGTCGGCCCACACCGAAGATGACCATCACGATCACCAGTATAATTATCAACTCCAACGGCCCTAGTCGAAATGGCATCACGCCCCCCTCGCAGGTGATACGGCCCGATTTGGCGACTATACTAGCCCCACGCAATGGCCGGCGTCAAGTTTCGCGCCGCCTTCGCGGCGGAATGGAACTGATGTGGCCTGATGTGCCAAGAGAAAATCGTCGCCGCTCACGGTCGGGGAAGGCGATGGCGCGGGTTGGGGTGGGTGAGCACGGCGGTGTTGAAGAGGTTGTCCGGCATACGGCCTAGCAGCGCGCTCGCGACCTCCCCGGCGCCGCGCTCCTCGAGCTCGAGCACCGCCTCCTGCGAGAAGAACGCGATGTGCGGCGTCACGATCACATTGTCCAGCTCGAACAGCGGGTGATGCCGAGGCGGCGGCGTCTGCGCGGCCACGTCGAGCCCGGCGCCCGCTATCTGCCCGCCGACCAGCGCGTCGTACAGGGCGGTCTCGTCGATCACCGCGCCCCTCGCCGTGTTGATGATTACGGCGCTGCTCTTCATCAATGCAAGCTCGCGCGCGCCGATCATCCCCTCGGTCTCCGGCGTGAGCGGCGTGTGGAAAGTAACGTAGTCGCTTTGCTGCAGTAGCTCACTCAGGGCAACAAGCCGCGCGCCGTGGGCCGCCGCGTCCTCCTCGGTTAGGCTGGGACTGTACGCCAGCGCTTCCATTCCGAACGCCCTCGCCTTCGCGCACACGGAGCGCCCGATGCGGCCGAACCCCACGATGCCGAGCTTCTTGCCGCGCAGCCGGGGCATTGGCATGCCCAACTTCAGGCTGTCCCAGCCCTCGGACTTGACGGCGTTGTTGAAAAGCGTGATGCGGCGGTTCCAGTCCAACAGCAGCGCCATCGCGTGGGACGATACCTCGTCCACGCAATAGTCGGGCACGAAGGTCACGGCGATGCCCAGTTCGGTGGCAACGTCGACGGCGATGTTGTCTACGCCCACGCCGAATCGCCCGACGACTTCCAGATTCTCGGCCTCGCGCACGACCCGCTCGGTGACCAGGGCGAAGCAGGTCAGGATGCCGTGGACGTCCTTCGCCAGTGCTGCCAGCGTATCCTCGCTGCCATCGGGCGCTACCACTATCTCCGCGTCGGCGCGCGCGAGTACAGCCCTCTCCGGCTCGACGGAAGGCCAGACGTGGTCCGTGATTAACACCTTGTACTTCATTCGCTCGGATTCGCTTTGCCGCGCACGCCTTGGGCCTCATTGGCGAGCCAGGCGTAGACGGGGGTTCTGCGCACTATGTTACTACCGGCTGGGGGCGCATGCAAAAGGGCAGCGTGGCGGGCTAGGGAAACGTCATAGGCTTGAACATGCAGCCCTCCACGAAGATGTCGAAGAAATCTGGCGTGGTCTCCAGCTCGACATGCTGCACAGTGAGGGCCAGCCGCTCGATCTCCCGCCGCTTCGGCCCGGAGAGCAGCATGATGGTTGCGCCCTCCAGCGATGCGTTGCCCACCTTGACTATCCTGTCCGACGGCAGGTTGGCGATGAACCCGATGGCGGCGGCGTTCCCGACGTCAACGTAGTTGGCGAATCCGCCCGCCAGGTACAGCCGTGAGACCGACTCCACAGGCTCGCCGAATGCCCTGAGGACGATGTACTGCCCGGCGTAGTTTGCGGACTTGGCCTGAGCGAGTGAGCTGACGTCCGCGCGGGAGACCGCGATGCCCGATTGCTCGTCTAGGACGAACTCGTTGACGCCGTCCTCGAACGCGCCCAGGTGATTCATCCGGCCCGTGCGCCTCAATTCGGCAAGCGTGTCCACCAGCCCCGAGCCACAGATGCCCTCCGGCGCGACTCCGCCGATTGTGGAGTAGCGCACCACTTGCCCGCTCAGCGACACGGACTCGATCGCCCCGTCGTAACCGGGCATTCCGTACGTTACCTGCCCCCCTTCGAACGCCGGTCCCGCCGGACAAGAGGCCGCGAGCAGCCGGTGTCGGTTTCCCACCACGACCTCCGTATTGGTGCCCACGTCCACCAGCATCGCGAGACCCTCTTCCTCGTCCATGCCCACCGCCAGCATGTCCGCCGCCACGTCCGCGCCCACGTGGCACCCGATGAGCGGGCCGCCGTAGACGTTGGCTTGGGGATGCACTCGCAGGCCAAGCCGCCTGGCCTTCACGTTGAGCGCCGTGCCGGATCGCTCGCCCGCCTCGAACTCCAATTCGACCACGGACTTGTAGGGCCTTTCGCCGATGCTCTGCACGTCCAGGCCGAAGAAGATGTCCCGCATGGTGGAGTTGCCCACCACGACGACCTCGTATATCTGCCGGCGGTGGAAACCGAGCCGCCGCGCCATGTCGCCAATCTCGAAGTTGACCGCCGACAGGAACACCTGCCGGAGCTCGCCTCGGTGCGGCCCGCCGTCGTAGGATATGCGATTCATGACGTCGCTGCCGCCAAAGCGCTGAGGGTTCTCGAAAGATGCGGTGTGCAGCACCTCGCCGCTCTC
The DNA here is from genome assembly GCA_965262385.1 of Dehalococcoidia bacterium. Lineage (GTDB taxonomy): Bacteria > Chloroflexota > Dehalococcoidia > Lucifugimonadales > CATOSD01 > CATOSD01. The sequence goes on from CBDHFB010000016.1 coordinate 3,216,075, forward strand.
CAGGTCCGCGAGATTAAGCGCGACGGTGGTCGTTCCGGCGTCGATGGCGAGGCCGTAGACGGCCCCTCGGTAGGCATCCACGCGACCGCCCTCGAAGTAGACGCTATCGCCGCTGCGCGAGGTGGGCGGCTCAGCGTCGACGGCGCGGCGCACTCCGGTGGTGAGGATGCGCGGCTGGCGGCGCAGCAGCGCGAACTCGACGTCGGCATCCGTGTCGACGACTGCGGCCTGGCACGCCAGGCGGTAGCCGCCGCGCAGGAACGCCTCCGCCGGTGTGTGTCGCGTCAGCGCCTCCATGCCGCGCCTCACCTCGACGATGCACTCGTGGCACTCGCCGTTTCTGCCGCATGACGTGGGTACGCGGACGCGCAGGGAGTCTGCGTAGTCGAAGATGGTCTTGCCGGCTACGGACTCGAGCCGGGCCGAGCCGTGGAGTACTGGACACATGACTGGTGACGCCGGGCGCCTACGGCGAGGGGCCGTCCATCATCCAGGCGCTGCGGTAGTCGAGATCGTCGCTGCCCACGCACAGCGGCAGGCTACCCGGCGGCCCCCCGTCGCGCTGATTGCGGCAGCCGAACGCGGCGGTGCAGCGGTCTTGGACGTTCTTGTAAGGGCAGCGGCGCCTGGACACCTCGTTGACGGTCGCCGACATGTCCTTAAATATGCCGTACAGCCGGGCCATGCTCGCCCGGTAGCGTTCCCTGTCGACCGGCTGGGTGATGGCTGTTCGCTCCTAGTCGGTGGCCGCGACTGGCGCCGCGCTCTTGGCGAAGTCCTCGGAGCCCAGAAGCCTTCTGGCGAGGTCCACGCAGTCGATCGCGTCCTTGCCATAGCCGTCCGCGCCCATGTCGTCGGCGAACTCCTGAGAAACTGGCGCGCCGCCTACCATTATCTTCACGAACTCGCGTAGGCCGGCCTCCTCGAAGGCCTCTATGGTTCTGCCCATGTTGGGCATAGTCGTCGTGAGCAGCGCCGACATGCCGAGCAGCTGGGAGTCGTGTTCCATCACCGCGTCCATGAACTCGTCCGGCGCGGTGTCCACGCCCAAGTCCTCAACGGTGAAACCGGCGCCTCTCAGCATCATTATGCACAGGTTCTTGCCGATGTCGTGGAGGTCGCCCTTGACCGTGCCCATTACGACCTTGCCGACGGGCTCTATGCCGGAGGCCGACAGGATAGGCTCGACGTGGGCCATGCCGGCCTTCATGGCGCGCGCCGCGACGAGCACCTCGGGCACGAAGATCACGTTGTCGCGGAACTTGACGCCAACTATCGCCATGCCGGCGACGAGCCCGTCGTCGAGAATGGTGTTTGCTGAGAAGCCGTCGTCGAGCGCCTGTCTCGTCAGCCGGTCGACCTCGTGGTGGTTGCCCACGATGAGGTTGTAGCTGATGTCCTGCATCAGCGGGTCGGCCTCGTCCCACTGCGCGCGAATGTGGTTCTGTTCGAAAGGCTTGGTAACGTAGCCGAGCTCGCGTTCCAGCCCGGCGTGGACAACTGGCATCTCGGTAGCGCTCTCCGGGGCGGCCCATGTGCGGGCCAGATTGCGCCGATTCTAGCACGGGGAGGAAAGGGACGCTAGGCTTGAGTATCGCACGTGGGGATACAGGGATTTTCGATGCTTCCCTGTCCCGCCCGGGGAGAGGGATCGGCTGAGGAAGAATCCTGGCGTCGTAAACCCGTCACCCCCCATCCTTGTATATTGTACGGGGCAGGCTCTCTAAGCTTCCTCCTGGAAGGGAGAAGGCACTTTGAATAGGCCCTGCGTGAGGAAAAAAGACTCCTTTTCTCTTTGGCGAATTCCTGCTATCCTAGTATTCGTCCCGTTTGTGGGACGCCTTGCATTCCGCCCCGTTTAGGGGCACGTTCCGTATGGCCCCGTTTAGGGGCCATTTTTCTTTTGTGGAGTCTTAACCTATGGCAACAACATTCTTGGGATTCCTAGATGTAGGATTCTTGCGTGCCGAGGGAGCTAAGGTTCTCGGTCTGAGACCAAATGACATCCAGCCCGACGCCCAAGCGATAGTGGAGTGGTTCCGCAGACTCGAGACGGATTTACCGTTGGGCCTGACGCTTCTTCGGGTCTATTGGTACGACGGAGCATTTGCCCCAGTGCGTCCTCAGTACAGCGGACAGCAACGTTTTTTCAACGCAATAGCGAGTACTCCGGGAGTTCAGCTACGTCTCGGCCATATCGCTGTGCGAGAGTTCCGCCTGAGAGGGCCTATACGGAGAGCTCTGAGAAAAACCGCGATTGACCTCTCGCTCGATTCTAGTACCTAGTCAACTTAATTATTGGAGGGATAGAGTCGGTGCAGTTTAGTGCGAGCATCCTGGATCGAGAAGCGCCAGTCGATGCTGGCACGATCCGTATTGCGTTCATCTTGGAGTGCATGTACACGCCGCCTCAGGACAGTCTCATCAGGAACACGGCGCCTCAGACAGCCGCGGCTGAACACGCTGAGCTCGATTTCGGCCATGTTGAGCCAGCTTCCATGCTTGGGAGTGTAGTGGAACCGCAAACGTCTAGCGATGCGTCTGGCTTCGTCAGGCACAAAAGCCACATACAGGGACCCGAGTCTATGGGTGTTGAGATTGTCGAGGACAACCCGGACCGTGTCGGCTTCTGGATAGGCTTCGTCAACAAGCCACTTCATCTGGTGTGCAAAGTCCTGTCGTGTCCGCCGTTCCGTGATGGCCACGTGTCGGTAACCCGCGAGGGGTTCAATGAACATGAACAGGTTGCGTGTTCCCTGTCGTCGATACTCGGTGTCGTATCTCTCGGGCTGGCCGGGTCGTGCCGCAGTGGGTTCGCGCACGTCCGCCAACAGTTGAGTAGAGGACTCGTCGAAGCACACCACGGGCTGTTTGGGATCATGCGGTTCGTGGTACACGTCCAGTACCTCCTCCATGGAAGCAACGAAGTCGGCGCTCACCTCCGGAATGCGCCACTCTTTCTTCTGCCATGGCTTGAGTTCGTTTTTTTCAGACGTTTGCGAATGCCCTCGTGTGATATGGAGTCCACCAGACCCAGTTCCACAGCCTTGTCTGACAGCAGTCTCAACGTCCAGTGGTCGTGCCCGTCAGGTGCGCTGCTGCAAGCCAGGGCGATCAGGTGTGCCTCACCTTTCTCGTCCAGCTTGGGAGGTCTGCCAGGACGAGGCCGATCCACCACTGCGCCCTGTAGTCCTGCTTCGCAAAAGCGCCTTTTGATACGGTAAACAGTACCTGTAGACACGTCCAGCGCCTCGGCTATCCGATGCACAGTCCAGCCGTCGTCAGCCTTCAGTAAGATCCGCGCCCTGGCAACCTCTCGTACGGAACTCGTGCCCCCTCGGACGAACTTCTGCAAAGACTCCCGCGCATCATCCGTCAGTTGGACCACATACTTCTCTCGACCCATTTCAGCACCCTCCATATGAAAGCGAGTTCATCAGAGTGTACCAGTTCTTATATTCATACAAAATTAGGTTGACTAGGTACTAGCGAGTTGTTATCCGCGTTTGAACAGAACTGGGAATTCAAGCAGGACCTTCAGCAGAAGGGTGTTGACACTCTCCTAACGCTTGATCTCGTCCGTCTTGCCGGTCGCTCTGTTTGCGACACGGCTGTGCTTATAGCGGGCGACAGGGATCTGGCGGAGGCCGTCCGCACCGCCCAAGACTTTGGCTTGAGAGTGCTGATTGCTACACCGAACCGAGACAGCATCGCTCGAGAGTTAGCCCAGCTTGCGGACGATCTGATAGACATCAGCCACGACAAAATCAAGGAAATGTTGCCGAGTCGAAGCACACACGCCGGTTGACTCGGCCCGGCAGGATGCGCCTGCTACGCGGCAGCCGGCGGCGTCAGTGGGACTCGTGCCATTCGCGGACGCTCTGGGGAATGGCGATGAGATTCTCGAGCCGCGTCGCCAGGGGAACGGCGCACTCCGGGGCGATCATCTGGACACCCGCGTCCAGGCAGGCGAAAACTTCTTCGCGCACCTCGGCGGGGCCGCGCGCGTACAGGGTATCGGGGTTATTTATGTTGCCCACCAGGCCTATGCGGCCTCCGGCCACGTCCATCGCCTTCTGGGGGTCGTTCTTGGAGTCGAAGTGGAAGCTGGCCATTCCCGACTGCGCGATGTAGTCCAGCCTGTCCAGCGTGTTGCCGCAGATGTGCAGGATGAGCGGCACGCGGAGCCGTTCGGCCATCTCCTGGTGGATTTCGAGCAGAAAGCGCCGGTAGTACTCGCCGCTCACCAGGTCGCCGGTCGCGTGGTCCGGGAAGGTGAGCGCGTCAGCCCCGGCGGCTATCTGCGCCTCGCCGAACAGCACCGAAATCTCCTTCAGCTTGTGCAGGCAGCGCAGCACCATGTCGGGGTCGTCGACCGTCATCAGCAGAAAGCTCTCGACGCCGAACACGTGGTAGGCGAGCGTCCAAGGCCCCATGGTCTTGCCGATGATGGCCGCCTCGCGGCCGTAGTCGCGCTTCAGCAGCTCGATGGACCTGGTGATGGTCAGGTTATCGGGGTGCTCGAGAAAACCCGGCGGTATGCGGATGTCTTCTTCGCCCTTCCAGATGGGGTTGTACATGCGCACCGTGGGCCAGTTGTCTTTCTCTTCCCACTGCATGTCGCAGCCGAGTGCGGAAGACTCCTGGATGATGGTGAAGTACGGCATTATCGAATCGAATCCGAGCTCGGTATACCCAGTGGCGGCCAGGCGGGCGGCGAGCTCCGGGTCGCGGCAGGCGTCGGGGAAGGGCGCGTTGGCGAGGTCCATCAGCTCGACCGTTGCGACATTGGTGGGATTGGCGACCGGCGTGCGGTCCACGGGTCTGCCGGCGAGGGCGTTCAGCACCCGCTCGCGCGGTGTCATGGTTTCGTTTAGCGGCATGGTACTCATTCCTTGCTAGCTTTGATCCGCCTGTGATGGCGGATAGACGGGGTAAACGTGGCCTCTCTGAACTCTGGGGAGGGTCGTGTAGATCTCTGGGATCAACTCCCGCAGATCGCTGACACCGTTGGAACGAGGGTACAGCAATATGATTGGGATTTCGTCCGGAGTGATGTTTTGCTGATCTGGTATGTCTTGGTCTCGGGTGATGAATACGTCAAACTCTTGCCTGGCAACCGAGAGGAGTTCGCCGTTGCCAAAGCTCTTCCACCCCATGTATTCGGCTGTGTGGGCGTCATGACCAGGAAAGTGATGCCTCAGCCGTGTGTTCACCGACTCATCGAGAAACAGTTTCATAGGCGATGACTTCCAGCGCGTTCTTGGCAAGTTCAAGCGCCTCAGTCGCCTGATTGCGGCTCACCGTGGGAAAGCAGTCGACGAACTCGTCAATGTTCTCACCCGTCGCCAGGAACTCAAACAGGATGTCAATCGGAACGCGAGTGCCCTTGAAGATGGGTGTGCCACTCACAATCCCACGGTTACTGTGAATGACGTCGTTCGCCTTGACTCTGGCGTCGAGAGCCACCACCGCCTGCTCGTGGCTTACTGACGGGAAGTACTTGAGGAAGGTGTACAGGTTGTACCCTTCGTCCAGGTACTTGAACAGGTAGCGCACTGGCACGTCGGTGTTCTCGAAGTGCGATCCTTCCGTAGGCACCTTGCTGACGTCAACCGGGGGGAGTAGGGGATCTCCAGGCTTGATTGCTGTTGCTCTCGTCTTGTTTGTAGTTGTTTGTGCCATAGCACATTTCCTCTACATCACTTCGCCAGTTCGTCGAGACGCGGGCCGAACACTTCACTGACCTTCAGCAGGCGCTCGATCATCCAGTGACTTATCTCAGCCAGCGTGTCATTGTTGTCGTCGATGCTGCCATTACGATACACGGCAATTCGCGAGGCTCGTCTTTCGTCTAAGCGTTCCCAGTCTAAGGGTTCGTAGAACTCGGATTCGATGGGCGCTCTCTGCTCGTGCAATCTATCGAACAGACGCTTGTTCCAGTCACCGTCAACATTGTCAATGTAAACCTCAATCCTGACTCTTCCGCCCTGAGCGAAGGACGCTCCCCACTGAATCCGTTGTGCGTGGCCCGCCGAGAAGAAGTACCAACTTTGAGGCTGGGCCGACCGAGCATTTGTGAACCTGTGCACTTCCCTCAGGGTATCCATCAATTCCTGAAAGAACTGCCTGTACCTTTCTCTCCTCGGAGAAATGCTGTCTGTAGCTGTGGAACTTCTGACGGTCTGCTTGCGCCATTCGTTTGGAAAAGCAACCAGCTTGAAGTTGGGTGCTGGCCGGGAACCGTCGATTTTCCAGAGTTCAATCTCAACGCCAAAGAACTGCGAATCCTCACCTGTTCGGCGGTTGAGCAAGTCCAAGGCCTCGCGGTGTTCGCTCTTGAACTCTCTAGCAATCCATACCGCGACTCTTGCGTCAAATCCGGCTGCGTAGGTTATCAGTTGCCCTAGATGGCTGTGGTCGGTTGTTCCCAACTGGTTTTCGATGACAACCTCGCCGCCGCTTCCCACGTCGCGGGCGAGAACATCGAGTGAGTAACCCCCGACTGGAGCCTCTTGGGCTTGCAGCTCGAGGTCCAGACCAAGGACACGGCCAAGCTCCGAGAGGTTTTCGGCGAGCCAGGGCGTAAAGTCCGCCGCCTCGTTCGGCCATATCTCCCGAAGGTCCATTCTCTGTATCTTTGCCAGTCCGTCTGATGTCGTCATCGACAATCTCCCTCTGGTACCGAGAGTTCCCTACGTCGGCGGGGTGAATCCGAGCGTGCCAGTGGTCATCTGGCCTCGCAGCGCCTCCGCCGCCATCATGCCCTCTACGCTGGATATGTTGCGTGAGTATGGCATCAGCAGCCGGACCAGCGGGTCATGGCGGCTGCCGCATGGGAACGCCACTTCGCGGTCGCCGACCTTCTCCATCTCGCCGTATCGTAAGAAGCCCGCGACCACCATGCGCAGCCGGGCACCCGGGTTGGGGGCCTCGCCCTCGCCGGCCACCCTGTACACCCAGCGGCCGTCGGACTCGCCGCCCGTCACCACCAGCGTCAGAGGAGAGCGCAGGTCCTTAATGGACATTACGCCGCTGGGCGGCGCGTAGTCCGGTGCCTTGCCCACCGCCTGGCTGAGCAGAAACTTCAGCGGGCGCTCGTGCACCTGCCCGCAACCGAAACGTACCTGGTTGTGGGTTCCCTCGACTGGTTCCACGCCTCCGAGGGCCACCAACTGGCTACGGACCTGCAGAAGGCGCTCCTGCGCACCGTCCTTGCGGCTGAACGTCCACACGGTGCAGATGCTCCCCTTGACGTAGATACCCACGCTGATGTTCTCGAAGTTCGGGTCCATCGAGACGAGTTCGAGGCAGCGCCCGTACTCGCTTATTACGTCGGCAACGCGCGCGGGCCCGGCTGTGTTGGCGGTGTTCATGTCGAATGCCCCCTTTCGCGCCGTGAGAACAGTCCAATGTGCGGTTTCGTCGTCGGCGCATCACTCGGCCGCCTGCGGGCGTGTCTCAGGCTTTGCCCGACCGGGTTCGCCGTCAGCTTTGCTATGCCCGCAGAGCCCTCACCAGAGCCCGGATGTGCTCAGGGCCGGTGCCGCAGCAGCCGCCAACGATGTTCACTCCGGCCTCCTCGACCATAGCCCTGAAACGCGGCGCCATGTAATCCGGAGACTCTGGATAAACTATCTCTCCACCCCTGGCGACTGGGATGCCCGCGTTGGAGTGCACCAGCAGCGGCGCGTCGGTGGCCGCCCGGAGTTGCATCGCCAGCTCGAGCATGGTGTCCACGCCGTTGCCGCAGTTCGCGCCCACGACGTCAGCGCCCGCCGCGGTCAGCTCGCGCATCGCGGCGTCGGGCGGTGTGCCCATCATTGTAAAGAATCCGCGCGGGCCTTTGTCGAAGAACATCGTCGTGAAGACCACGAGGCCGGTATTCTCCCTGGCGGCCCTGATTGCGATCTTGGCCTCTTCGACGTCGATCATCGTCTCGATGTTCACCGCATCCACGCCTCCCTCGGCCAGCGCGGAAATCTGCTCGGCGAAAGCCTCGTACATCTGGGCCTCTGTGATGGGGTCGTCCTTGAGCGGGTCGTTCAGCACCTCGCCCGTCGGGCCAACGGATCCGACGACGAAGCCGCCCGGTGGGGCTTCGCTTCGCGCGTGTTCCGCGGCGACCCTGTTGAACTCCCGGACCCTGTTCTCGAAGCCGTAGTGGCGCTGCCTGACGCGCGAGCCGCCAAAGGTGTTGGTGAGCACCAGGTCCGAACCGGCGCCGAAGTATGCCTTGGCCATCTCCCGCACGACTTCTGGACGGCTAGCGTTCCACTCCTCCGGGTCGCCGTCACCCAAGCCGCGCGACTGCAGGTACGTGCCAGTCGCGCCGTCGGATATGAGCGTTTCCCCACGCTCCAGCCTGCGCAGCAGCTCGGCGCCGCCATGTTGCGTCACGGGCTTGCCTCCACGTCGCCGCGCAGCCAGTGGTCCGCCGCGCCCGGCCGGGGGTCGCGGTCGCCCGTCAGGTGGAGTTGGCGGATTCTGGTGACGAAGTCTTGCGGGAATCGAGAGTTGTACAACACCGCCAGGGCGGCGGCCGCCTCTTGCGCGCCGCCGTTCGCGTCGGAGTACTCGCCCCAGTCCCAAGCCATAAGGTACTCGTCCCCGCCCGCGCTGCCGTCGAACATCGCCACCGCGTCCACGCCGCGCTGAAACCTGTCGTCAAGCTGCACCGACACGACTCGCACGCCGTCCTCGGCCTGCACCTGGACGGGGATTTCCTTCCAGTACATAACTCGAACTCGCGTCAACTGTGTACGTCACCGGACCTTTGGTGTGTGCGGGAGGACTCGCCTGGCGCACCGCCCATCAAGGGTATTATAGCCTCCCCGGGCTTAACTTTCAAGGTTAGGCCAGCTTGTGCCAAACGTGCGCTTGTGCTATGTTCCTACGTGTTGATTTTCACAAGCGGAGAAGATGGCCGCCACTGGGGTGGTCACGTCCAGAGGGATCGATGTTCGACCACGACGTGCTGATAATTGGCGCCGGTCTGGCAGGGATGCGGGCCGCTCTCGCGGCGGGCGAAAACGGCGCGGACGTAGCCGTGGTGACCAAGGTGCACCCGGTTCGCAGCCACTCCAACGCCGCCCAGGGGGGCATCAACGCCGCGCTCACTGACCGCGGCGACGACTGGAAAGAGCACGCCTACGACACCATAAAGGGCAGCGACTACCTCGGCGACCAGGACGCGGTTTCGATTATGTGCATGGAAGCGGGCCAGGAAGTCATCGACATGGAGCACATGGGGGTGATATTCAACCGCGACGAGGAGGGTCGTCTCGGAACGCGCGCCTTCGGAGGGCAGCGCCGGGAGCGCACCTTTTTCGTGTCTGATTTCACCGGACAGGCGCTGCTGCACGTGCTTTACGAGCAGGTGCTCAAGGTCGGGGTGCGCATTTACGAGGAGTGGTTCCTACTGTCGCTCATCGTCGAGGACGGCGAGTGCTGCGGCGCGGTGGTGATGGAGATTCGCTCCGGCGAAATCCACGTCATCAGGGCCAAAGCGGTGATAATGGCTTCCGGCGGCCTGGGCCGTGTCTTCGAGCCTAGCACCAACGCGCTCATCTGCACCGGCGACGGCATGGGCATCGCCTATCGCGTCGGGGCGTCGCTGATGGACATGGAGATGGTTCAGTACCACCCCACCACTCTCAAGGGCAGCGGGGTGTTGATTACTGAGGGCGCACGCGGCGAAGGCGCCTATCTGCTCAACGCCAATGGTGAGCGCTTTATGGAGCGTTACGCCCCCAACATGATGGAACTGGCCTCCCGTGACGTGGTGTCTCGGTCGGAACAGACGGAAATCGACGAGGGCCGCGGGATCAACGGCTGCGTGCTGTTGGATGTCCGCCACCTGGGGGGGCGCCTCATTCGAGAGCGGCTGTCCCAGATTTTGGAGATCGCCCGCGATTTCGCAAACGTAGACCTCTTCACCGAGCCGATTCCCATTCAGCCTGGTATGCACTACCAGATGGGCGGGATCAAGACGGACGTCGACGGCCAGACCTACCTTCCCGGCCTGTACGCCGCGGGCGAATGCGCCAACGTGAGCGTGCACGGCGGCAACCGTCTTGGCGCCAACTCGCTGCTGGACACCCTGGTGTTCGGCCGCCGGTCTGGAGAGCACGCTGCGGAGATGACCAGGACCAAGAGTCACAAGGCTATCACCGACAGGGCCGCCGAAAGCGACCGCTCGTACATCCAGGGCCTGCTCGACCATGACGAATCGGGTGACATGTTCGGCAAGATCAGGATGGAGATGGGCCAGGTGATGAACCGATACTTGGCCGTGTACAGAGACCAGGAGGGTATGGAGTACGCCCTGTCTAAGGTCAGGGAGTTGAGGGAGCGTTTCAGGCGCGTACACGTGCCTGACAAGGGCAAGACCTTCAACACCAATCTGATGTTCACACTGGAGCTCGGCTTGATGCTCGACTGCTCCGAGTCTATTGCCCTCAGCGCCATCGAGCGCAAGGAAAGCCGAGGCGCCCACACTCGCACGGACATGCCGGACAGGGACGACGAGAACTGGCTCAAGCATATCCTTGTCAAGAGCACCGAGGACGGATCTCAGGTGGACCATCTGCCGGTGGTCATCACCGACTGGGAGCCGCAGGTGCGCACCTACTGAGCTAGTCCCGAGCCGAGGCCGCGCAACCCGCCGGTCACGCCTATAGAAGAGGACCTGTACATGGAAGTAACCCTGAGCGTAAGAAGACTCAACCCGGACTCCTCGACTCCCGCGCCCTTCTTCCAGGAGTACGCGCTGGAGGTGGAGGAGTCGGCGACCGTCCTGGATGGCCTGATAAGAATCCGGGAAGAGATCGACGGCACGCTGGTGCTGCGGTGCTCATGCCGCAGCGCCATCTGCGGCTCTTGCGCGATGCGCATCAACGGCGAGGCGGGCCTGGCCTGCAACACCAAGATTGTCGACGCCTTGCCGCGGGGAGGCGGCGCCATCGTCGTCGAACCTGCGGGCAACATGCAGGTCATCAAAGACCTCGTGGTGGACTTCCAGCCCTTCTGGGACAAGGTGCGCGCGGTGGAGCCCTGGCTGCAGCACAACGGCCCCGAACCCGAGCAAGAGCATTTAGTGCCCAACGAGGACATGGTGCACCTGGCGGGAGTGATGGCCTGTATAATGTGCGGCGCCTGCGTATCCGATTGTACCGTGCTCGAGGTGGACTCCAATTTCCTGGGTCCGGCTGCTCTCGCCAAGGCTTACCGGTTCGCCGGCGACCCGCGCGACGACGCGGATGAGGACCGCCTGGCCCACCTGAACGAGTACGGTGGAATATGGGACTGCACCCGCTGCCTCAAGTGCGTCGAAGTGTGCCCCAAGGACGTCGCGCCGATGGACCGAATCATGGGCCTGCGAGACAAGGCTATGGCGGCGGGGTTCACCCAGTCGTACGGCGCCCGCCACGCGGCGGCCTTCACCGACCTGGTAGGGCACAGCGGCACACTCGACGAGCTGCGGCTGCCGGTTAAGACTTTCGGAGTTACCAACGTCAAGGAGATGCTGAAGTTGGCCCCGGTCGGGCTGCGCGCCCTGCGCGCGGGGAAGGTGCCGCCCTTAATACACAAGAGCATCCCGGGCGTTGAGAACGTCAAGCGCATATTCGAGAAAGTCGAGAACGAGCGATGAAGTATGCGCTCTATCCCGGCTGCGTTTCGCGCGGGGCGTGCCGGGAGTTGTACGCAGCTACCATAGAAGTTTGCCGCAGGCTGGGCATCGAACTCGAACTGGACGTCATGAGCAGCGCTTCCTGCACCGGAGCGGGCGTGCTTCAGGAGAAGAACCAGCGGCTTGGCGACACGCTGAACGCGCGCAACTTCGCGCTCGCCGAGCGGGGCGGTCTACCGCTGATGACGATTTGCAGCACTTGCCAGGGCGTCATGTCACAGGCGAATGAGCGCTTTACTTCGGACGGCGAGTACCTCGAATCCATAAATGCCGATCTCTTGGAAGAGGGCCTTGTATACAGGGGCACCGTCGACCCCCGGCACCTTCTATGGATCATCGTGGAAGATATCGGCGTCGACAGGCTGCGGAGCATGGTGGTCCGGCCTCTCACTGGCTTCAAGTTCGCGCCTTTCTACGGCTGCTACATAGTGCGGCCCAGGTCAGCCCTGGGTTTTGGTGACTACCCGGAGCGCGAGGACTCGCTCGAAAGCGTAATCGAGGCCGTGGGCGCTGAGGTCGTGGACTACCCGGGCAAGACGCTCTGCTGCGGCTTTCCCATTCTCACCATCAACCAGGAGAATTCCCTTAAAATGGTGGCCAACCACACCTTGGACGCGAAGGGCCGGGGCGCTGATGCGATGGTAACACCCTGCCCGCTGTGCCACCTCAATCTCGACGGATACCAGCCGAATGCGGCCTCGGCCGCCGGCAGGCCCATCGGCCTGCCGGTGCTGCACCTTCCCCAGATGCTGGGGCTGGCGCTGGGCATCGACCCCAGGGCGATGAGGCTCAACAAACATATTGTCTCCACCAAAAGGTTGCTTTCGCAGGTGGCGGTCACGCCCTAGGCAGGGCGGCGCGTCGGCGAAGAAGGGTAATCAGTGTACAGACAAGAAGAACCCGAAGTTAGCTTCGATCAGGTAATAGGTCGCATCCGCTCCATTTTCGGCCGTTTCAGTTTCGGTGGCGGCGGGGCGTTCGCGCTGTTCGTATTCGGCTTGTTCTTCGCTTCCCTGGTAGTGTGGCTGGCGACGGGCTTCTACACAGTCCAGCCTGGAGAGCGCGGCTCCCTGCGGCTGCTCGGCCGGTTCGTCAACACCTCTGAGGCGGGCCTTCACTGGTTCTGGCCTTCACCGGTCGGGACGCGCGACATCGTGGCCGTGGACGAGGTGCGTAGCCTCGAGGTCGGTGTTAGAGGCAGCACGCCGGTGCTGGACGAGTCGCTGATGATCACCGGCGACGAGAACATCGTGGACGTGCAGCTGCAAGTGCAGTACGACATATCCGACATCGAACTGTTCCTGTTCAGGGTGAAGGACCCAGCCGGCGTCACCATCACTGACGCCGCGGAGACGGCCCTCAGGCAAGTGGTAGGCGCCCGCAGCATCGACGACGTGCTGACCACCGAGAAGGAACAGGTGCAGATAGAGGCCAAGTTAAAACTACAGGACTTGATGGAGACCTACCAGACGGGCATACGCATCCGCGAGGTGAAGCTACTGAACGTGAAGCCACCGGTGCAAGTTCAGGACGCCTTCGACGACGTGGTTAGGGCGCTGGAGGACAAGCAGCAGGCTATCAACTTGGCCGAGGCGTACCAGGCCGACGTAGTGCCTAAGGCCAGGGGTGAAGCCGCCAGGCTCACCGAGGAGGCGCTGGCATTCAAGGCCCAGCGCGTTAACCTCGCCACAGGTGAATCTGAAAAGTTCCTCTCGATTCTGCGCGAGTTCAGGCTCGCCGAGGAGGTCACCAGGCAAAGGCTTTACCTGGAGGCTATGGAAGAGGTCTTGCCCGGCGTGACCAAGTTCATCGTCGACAGCAAGAACAGCGGAAGCCTGCTCCAATTCCTGCAGCTGAACGAACCGCCGGCTGTTGCGCCGGCCGGCGCGGGGGCGCCTTAAGAGGAAACCATGCGAGCACTTGCATTTCTTCTCATACTAGTGGTAATCCTGGCGGCCGTAATCGGCCCGCAGGCGTTGTTTGTGGTCGACGAGACAAAGGTCGCCGTGGTCACGCGCTTTGGCGAACCTCGCGCCACCATCAAGAACCCCGGCCTGAACGCCAAGGTCCCCTTCGCTGAAACGGTGACCTACTTCGACAAGAGGCTGCTCAACTTCGACGCGCCTGCCGAGCCGCTGCTGACCAAGGACAAAAAGACGCTGGTCATCGACGTTTACGCGCGCGGCAGGATCGTCGACCCGCTGACGTTCTTCCGAACGCTGACCAATGAGACACGGGCGCAGGAACGCGTCATTGGCATCGTATCGTCCGAGTTGCGCCGCGAGATCGCCAACGACAATCAGACCGAGATCATTGATGCCACCCGTGAGATCATCATGAACAGAGTTCGCGACACCGTTTCCCCCATAGTGCGGGAGTTCGGTATCGAGATAGTAGACGTGCGCATCAAGAGGGCTGATTTCCCGGACGCCATCGCCGAGAGCATCTACCAGCGCATGAGGGCCGAGCGGTCGCGCATCGCCAACCGCGACCGCGCGGAAGGCGAGGAGGCGAGCCTCCGCATCAGAGCTACCGCCGACAGAACAGCCGTCGAGATACGCTCCGAGGCCCAGCGAAACGCCCAGATCGTTCGTGGTGAGGCCGAAGCACAGGCCATCTCGATCTTCGCTGCGGCCCTGGAGGAGGACCCCGAGTTCTACCGCTTCCAGCGCAGCCTGGAAGCCTACAAGAAGTTCCTGACGACGAACACGACCGTAGTGCTTCCCGCGGATAGCGACCTTTTCTACTTCCTCCAGTCGCCCGAAGGGGCGGACGACTCCCAGTAGGTCCGCCGACCTGCCGCCGCCCGGGCGCTCAGCCGCCGGGCGGCCGGCGCAAGAGGCTCTCCGGTAATGCCCAGCGGTTGTGACCTCCAGCCCAAACCCTGCCCCACTTCAATCGCGCGCCACAGCGTTGACGTGCACGCTTTCGAGCAGTTTCAGGACGCAGTAAGCGTATCCCACGTCGCCCAGGTGGCTGGCCGCGCCCTGGATCTGGAGCCAGCGTCGACCCCCTACTCCCTCAGCGTAGTAATCGCGGACGACGCCACCGTAAGAGAACTGAACGCGGCGTATCGAGGAATCGACGAGGTGACGGACGTGCTGTCCTTTGCTTTCGGGAGTGAAGGGGAATACTATGGAGAAGGTGAGCCGGTGTTCAGGCAGGGCGATGACGCGGGATTCGTGACGCCTGATTGGGCCGGGTCCGAACTGGGCGAGGTCATCGTGTCGTATCCTCAGACCGTTCGACAGGCTGCGAGCGCGGGACGTGCTCCGCGTGCCGAGCTGAACCACCTGGTGGCCCACGGCGTGCTGCACCTGCTAGGCTACGACCACATGAATGACGAGGAAGAGGCGGAGATGAGGGCGAAGGAGGTGCTCATCCTGGGGGAGCACCCGGTCGATGAATGAAGTATACTACCGGAAGTGGAGGCCCAGAACTTTCGGCGAGTTGGTGGGCCAGGACGTGGTCACCCACACGCTGAGCAGGGCCGTGGCGCTCGGCAGGGTGTCCCATGCATACCTCTTCTGCGGACCGCGCGGCACAGGCAAGACCAGCGCGGCCCGCATCCTGGCGAAGGCCGTCAACTGCCTCGCGCCCGATGAGGGCGAGCCCGACAACACCTGCGCCCTTTGCGTGGCCGCCAACGAGTCCCGCTCGCTGGACCTGGTGGAGATCGACGCCGCGAGCAACCGCGGTATAGACGACATTCGTAACCTGAGCGACAAGATCCACTTCACGCCCAACGAGTCCCGCTATCGCGTCTACATCATAGACGAAGTGCACATGCTCACCGAGCCGGCCTTCAACGCGCTGCTGAAGACCCTCGAGGAACCCCCCGGCCACGCGATGTTCATCCTGGCCACCACGGAGGCGCACAAGGTGCCGCTGACCATCGTGTCGCGGTGCCAGCGCTACGATTTCAGGCGCATCTCGGCCGACGACATCACCGCCAAACTCGCCGAGCTGTGCGCGGTTGAGCTGGTGGAGTACGAGGAGGAGGCGCTGCGGCTGGTTGCCCGCGCTGCCAGCGGCAGCCTGCGGGACGCCGAAAACCTGCTTGAACAGGCGGTGGTGTCCTACAACGGGGTGCTGGCCGAGGCCAGCCTTCGCGACATGCTGGAAATGGGAGGCGACGAGCTTGCCCTCCAACTCGTGGAGCACATCGCAAGCGCCAACGTCAAAGACGGGCTCGCGCTCATCGACCAGTTCGCGCGGGACGGCAGCGACCTGAGGCACCTGCTCACGGGGGTGATCGAGCACCTACGCGGCGCGATGCTGCTATCTGCCGTCGGCGAAGCCCCTTTGGGCTTCTCTCAGGAGACCGCCGTGAGGTTGAGGGCCGTGGCCCGAGACGCGCCACTCGAAAAGCTCGTGGCGGCGCTGAAGAGCTTCGGAAAGGCGGACCTGCGCCGCGACGCCTTCTCCCCGCTGCCGTTGGAGCTGGCGCTCGTCGAGTCCTGCACGGAACCGGCGCCCGTAGCCGCGATACCCGCCGCGACGCCAGCCACGGCAAGGCCGGCGATGGACGCTGCGCCGGCCCGTCCGTACGCGCCGGCGCAGCAGCAGAGGCCCGCAGCGAGGCCTGCCCCGCGGCCTGCCGCGGCGGCGCCCGCCCCGGTCGTGGACGCAAGTACGCCGGATTACAAGAGCATGACTCCGGCCGCGAGGCTTGAGAGCCAGTGGCGCGACGTGGTCCGAGCCCTCCGCCACGTCGGCGCGAGGTACAAGCTGGGCGCGCTTCTGCGTGACTGCAAGGAGTGGGACATACAGGACGGCGTCATCACGCTGAAATTCGCGCACAGCTCTCACATGGAGCGTGCCGAGGAAGAGCTTGGTAATCGCGCGAGCCGCGACGAGCTGAAGCAAGTATTGTCCAAGACTATGGACGACACCTACGAGATCAGGCTGGCAATGGCCGACGGCGCCAACGGGGCGACGAACCGGAGCGCATCCAGCAGGAGCTACCTGGTCCGGGCCGCCCAACAGTTGGGCGCAACGGTTACGAGCGAGCAGGAGGTCGAGACAACTTGATGAACCGAAAGATGAAGCGGCAAGCCCAACAGCTGCAACAGCAAATGGCGAAGATCGAGCAGGAACTGGAGAGCGCGACCGTAGAGGCCAGCGCGGGTGGGGGAATGGTCACCGTGGTAGTCACCGGCAAGATGGCCGTGCAGTCCGTGACTATAGACCCCGAGGTTGTCTCGCCCGAAGACGTGGACATGCTCGAGGACCTGGTGCTGGCCGCCGTAAACGAAGGTCTGAGCAAGGCCCAGCAGTTGGCCGCGCAGAAGATGGGGGCCATCACCGGCGGCCTGAACATCCCCGGCCTCACCTAGCGCCGCCCCTGTCGACGTCCGATATCCAGAATCCAGGTTACGCCATGACGACAGACGGAGTGCCGGCGGCCGCGCCCGTGACGAGACTGGTCGAGGAATTCCACAAGCTCCCCGGAATCGGTCCCAAGATGGCCAGCCGGCTGACGTACTACCTCATAAGAATGCCTGAAGAGGACGCCCGCTCGCTTGCCGAAGCTATAGTAGCGGTCAAGGAGCGCATCATCCTCTGCTCGCACTGCTACAACATCGCGGACGCCGAGCCGTGCGCTATTTGCGCCAACCCGAACCGCGACCGCTCGCGCATCTGCGTAGTCGAGGAAGCGCTGGACATAGTGGCGCTCGAGCGAACCGGGTCCTATCGCGGTCTGTACCACGTGCTCCACGGTGTCATATCGCCAATGAACGGCATCGGTCCCGACGACCTGCGTATTCGCCAGTTGCTGGCCAGGCTGGACAGGGAGACCGTGCAGGAAGTCATCCTGGCGACCAACCCCAACCTCGAAGGCGAGGCGACGTCGATGTACATCCAACGACTCATCGCCCCGCTGGTCCCTCGCGTAACGCGCCCCGCGAGGGGCCTGCCCGTAGGCGGCGACTTGGAGTACGCCGACGCGCTGACCCTGGGTCGCGCCATCGAGGGTCGGCAGGATTTCGTTTAGCGCGGCGCACCGCATTTGGGAGAGTGTTCGCCTCGGCGACCGGTTCGGCGCCATTCTAAGCTATCGCTGATAGAATGCTGATGTCGCGCAACAGAACATACAGCACCGAGGCCATCGTGTTGAGGCAGACCGCCCTGGGAGAGGCGGACCGCATCCTCACGCTGTTCACGCCGAACCTGGGCAAGCTGGGCGCCGTCGCAAAGGGCGTGCGGCGTCCGGTCAGCAGGACGGGCGGTCACCTGGAACTGCTGAACCGAGTTCGCGTAACCCTGGCGCAGGGCAGGACGCTGGACGTGGTTACCGACGCCCAGGCGACCCAGACCTTCGCGGGCCTGCGGAGTCGGCTCCAATCCATATCGCGGGCTATGTACGCCGCTGAACTGGTGGACCGATTCTGCATCGACCGGTCGCCCAACATCCAGGTCTACCGGCTGCTGCTGCAGGCGCTGACGCTTCTGGACGTCGGGCCGGATGCGCCGATGTTGCTGCGCCACTTCGAGCTGATGCTCCTGGAACATTCCGGCTATCGGCCCGAACTGTTCTGGTGTGTCGAGTGCCGCGCTGAGCTTCAGCCGTCGGACCACGCCTTCAGCAACACGTTGGGCGGCGTGCTCTGTCCCGATTGCCGGCCGGGCGCCGACGGCCCGTTGACCCAGGTGTCGCTGGGAGGCATGAAGGTGTTGCGATACCTCCAGCGCACCCCTGAGCTAGGGGCGTCCGCCGGGTTCAGTGCTCCGGCACACGTCGCGGCGGAGTTGGAGCGACTGTGCCACCTGTACGTGCGACACATTCTCGACCGCGAGCTCAAGACCGCCGCCTTCGTCAACACCGTAACCGGCCTTCGCCCTCAGTCACGGCGAGACTGGGGCGCGTAGCGAAGACGCCGCTACGGATCGCATACCTCCCGCTCCCAGTGGCGCGCGCGAACGGCGTCACCAGCCAAAGCGGAGATACAAGCTTGCGTTGTCGGTTTGGAGCCGGGCGTAGTATCATGTTAGGCGGCTTTCGCGGCCACGTGCGCACTGCGCGCAGGGACGCGGCCCTTGTCAAGCCCCTGTAGCTCAGGCGGATAGAGCATCGGTTTCCTAAACCGAGTGCCCCGGTTCGAGTCCGGGCAGGGGTACCAGACGGGGCAAAGTCGTGAACCTTTATTCGACGGATATAATAGCAACGAAAAACTTGGGTACTCGTGGGCGGCCGATTTGGGTCCATTCAAGCCAGGTCAGATTGTTAGACACTAGCGTGCACCACAGCAGCATGCCGGAGAGGGTGGGGCTGTTAGGAATGGAGCGTGGCGGGCAACTCTGAGGGCAGCCGAAGCCGGCTACGCCGTCCGGACCAGTGGGGCCTTATTCGACGATAGACAGAACCGTCTTCGAATTGTGGCTGGGAACTCTGTAAGTCTATTTGGACGGTAGCCAGCACCATCGTACGGCCGGGCAGTGGCGGGAATCGGCGCAGCCGTAGTGGGTCTTGGACTAGCGGCGCTGCGTCCGAAACTCAACGGTAGGGGAACGGGTTCCGCTGCTGCATCCCGTAGACTCTCCCACCTACCATCCGCTTAGGACCGATTGACGTTTGTAGTGGGCCGCAAGCCTCAAGTTCGAGTTAGGCGTATGCGGTTCGCAATTCTGACGTCGCGTTAGAGTGGTACTATTGTTAGGGCTGGTGAATGCATGGGTCCAAATCAACGGCTCTACAGCCTATACCGGGTAGTGATGGAGAAATTCCTACTTCCATGCTCTTTGGGAGGTGCCTGATGCCCATAACTAACCTCAGCTTCACGAACGTCGGCCCATTTGATGAGGTCGAGTTCACCTTCGATCCACAAGTCAACATCTTCACCGGACCGAATAATTCAGGGAAATCGTCGGCGTTGTGGGTATTGGGAGATGTTGCGGTTTTCCCCTTTACGTTCCCCGAGAAACTGTTGAGACAAGGAAAGAACTCTACGTTTGCGCTGCATGTTCGGAGCGACTCTGATCGCGACTTCAATGGGCATCTACCGATTCGCGCCGTATCTCGGGATAGTGCTGAAGGATATTGGACTCCAGAACGCTGGTCCGAGTATACCGACATCTTGGGAGTGATCGGATATTCAAAATTCAATCCGGCTTTGCGATGGAGTACCGATTTCAGATCACCGGGGCCTACAGTAGTGCAGAGAGAACATGTTGAGGAAGAGCAACCGTCGAAGTCGAGTAGCCGCAGTCCTCGAATGCCACACCTTCCCATGAGATTGACTAGGGCCTGTTCACACTACGTAGAGCGTCGAAGATGATTGCGAACAAGACAAAGCCGGCATAGAGCGCATCGAGCTTGTCATAGCGCGTGAATACTCTTCGATACCCCTTCAATCGACGGAACAGGCGCTCCACTTCATTCCGCCTCTTGTACAGTTCTTTGTCATACTCCCAAGGGTTCACGCGACTTTTCAGGGGTGGAACAACAGGCGTGAACCCCATATCGAACGCCAATCGGCGTGTTTGGTCGCCCGAATATGCGCGATCCATCACCAGAGGCGGATTCCCTCGTTGTGGCCCCAGCCGGTTGAGCAGTTTGCGCCCCTCCGGTCCATCGTGGGCCTGGCCCGGAGAGAGCGAGAACGCTAAGGGTGTCCGATCATCCGCGGCAACCATATGAAGCTTGGTCGTCCATCCGCCTCGGGACTTGCCGATGGACTGTGGTCCGTTTTTTTGGCCGCGCCCGTGCCGTCGGGATGCACCTTGACGGAGGTGCTGTCCAGTGAAGCTACCTCGATTGTGACCTTCACAATGCCCTTTCGCTGAAGCTGTTCGAACACTCGGTCGAGCACTCCGCTCTTGGCCCAACGGTTCATGCGCATGTAGACGGTATGCCAGTTGCCAAAACGACTCGGCAACCCTCGCCACTTGCAACCGTGTTCTGCGACGTACAGAATAGCGTTGAGCACCCGTATGTTTGGAATGGTCACATTGCCACGCTGCACGGGTAGGTACGGTTCGATGAGTTGGTAATGAGCTTGTGTAAGTTCCATACATGTATGATAACATGTCCAGGCCCCTAGTGTGAACAGGCCCTAGACAAATGGCCAGGGCAGAACGAGAGCAAAACCCTGAATTGAGAAGGCGGCTTGCCCTAGTCTCCGAAAACCCCTCTCTAGTCAGCGACGAAGCTGTTGTACAGAGGATCATTGATCTGGACTACCGATCTTACTTGAGGCGGAAGCCGGAATTCCGTAATATCATTGTCAAGATCGGAGAAGTGGCCTCCGAAATTGCTAAGGACTTCCCAATCGAATTCCACGGTGTTGACGAGGACGCCAGTGGGTTTTTCCCCGAATTCTCTACGCTTGATGGACCCATACCACTCAACACCATGAGTCAAGGGACCCAATGCATAGTCCAATGGTTGACCCACCTGTTAGTCGGTTATGGAGAGTACTACGATTTTCCTGAGGACCTAGAATCGTTGCCGGGTATCTTGATAGTCGACGAAATAGATGCGCATCTACACCCCTCGTGGCAGCAACGTATCATTCCTACTCTAACTCATCACTTTCCCAACCTTCAGATCTTCTGCTCTACGCATTCCCCTTTGATGTTGGCAGGTCTTAAAGAAGGACAGGTTCAACTTCTTCAGCGTGATGACAAGGGGAATGTGACTGTCTCAACAAACGACGTGGATATAGCTGGTTGGTCGGCGGACGAAATCCTGCGCAACTTCTTGGGCGTTGACGATCCCGCCGATTTGGAAACGGTTGGTTACCTTGAAAGACTTCAAGACCTGCGAGGCAGGGAGGAATTGTCTACAGAGGAAGCACAGGAGCTAGAGGAGCTGCGACATGTAGTTAGGCGAGATCTGTTGAGCGGCCCGATATCCGCTCAGATAGAGTGGTTTACTGAGGAAATATCGCGATTTGTCCCGGAGTCCAGTCCTTCAACAAGACCACTTTCTTCTGAAAGAGGCGGTCCAAGTGACAGAAGGACGCTCAGTGAATAATGCACTGGATTGACCGTGGTCCAGAGCCAGATGGTATAGTGCAGTTCCGTGCCCAATACAAACAGGGTTGGGTTCAATATTATCGACATCGCGTTGGGCAAATACCGAGTGACGCCTACTGGCGTGACTTCGATGATGACCTGGAACGAGTCTTCTATGGCCTCTGCGCATACTGTGAGGAAATATGCAAGGGAGAGGTCGATCATTTCCGCCCCAAGAGTCGATTTCCTGAGCTGGTCTATGACTGGTCCAATTGGCTTTTTGCGTGTCATGATTGTAACCAAGCTAAAGGAGGGAAATGGCCTGTTGAAGGCTACGTTGATCCATGCGCGCATTCCGAGTCAGCACACCCTGAGCAGTACTTCGACTTCGATGTCTTGACAGCAGAAATGCTTCCCCAAAAAGGCTTAAGCAAATGGCGTCTCAGTAGAGCGCAGAAGACGATTATCGACCTTAGGCTTAATGGGCGCCATCATTTGAAAAAAAGACCTGCTTTACTTCTAGTGCTTTCTGGAAGACTCAATAGCGATCCAAATGCAGAAACCTCCGGTATGAGGAGTCTTCGCCGCCATTTGACATCGCATAGTACTCAGTTGTCCAGTTTCACACAGGCTTGGTTGTCTCAACAAGGTTACCCCAAAAGCAATTGAAGGCCGTTACAGAACTCGCAGCTATACCGGTATCCTTCTCGGGATTGCACAGTAAGTCGTGCGGGCGACATCGCCTGCAGTCGTCGCAAGCCGGCATTTCACAAGGATAGCGACCAAACATTCGCTGGCTGTTCCAGACGCTCTGCACCGAACAGAGCACAGCGAAGGCGAAGACATCTCGACCGCGAGGCGATGCACATGAGCCTCTTAGGACCGCCTATCCTCTGCCACACTTAGAAGCCGTCCGCGAGGACGAGGCTGTCGGCGGTCACCAGGAATGGGACAATGTGAGAGGCGAGGGACCAGAGGTCTGATAAACTCTCTGGCTGTCTCCGCCGTTGGATCTTTTGGGCCTCCACCTCCCAGGGAAAGGAGAGTCTCGGCAAGCTTCCGCAGGTCGGGCCAACCTGTAGAGCGTGTCTATCCGGGCGTAGTAGTAGAGATTGAGGTCGCTCATGTAGACCGTTGGTAATCAATCACTACCCTAAAATAGACAGAGACCGCCTCTGAGTCGGTCTCGACCCTGCCAGCGAAGCGATAGGGGTAATGCTCCAACGTTATCCAAAGCATCGGCGTATGTCAACGCAGAGAGATTGAGCCGGTCGCCAACTACCAGAGCGCATCTGACTCATAGGTCGTGATCCCGTCAGAGACTTCACTCTGGGAGGACATAGGAATCTCGATCCCACCTCCACGACGATCTACCTCCCGTCGGATACCCGAACTGGTTAAAACTGAACAGGACAGACTGATTCGCTGGCGGTCCACCAGCCTCCGTGAAGCGGGGCACCCATTCACACCCCCCACAAGGGGGGGCACACATGGACCCCCTATGGCGTACAAACTATAGAACGCTGGTCTGAGAGTACCTCGGCTACGAAGGGCTGCTATTGGATAGGGTTTCCCAACTGTACAAAGTCGAGAACCACAAGGCTGAGGTTCAATCTGGACCTGCGGCCAAGTCGCGGCCTTGGGTCATGCTGGCCAGGTGGCGAAAGGGCGCCTCTTTATCCAGCCGGCCAGGGCTCCTGGCGCCCTGCCGAGACGATGCCGGATTCGGGGGGAGCGGGACGCTACCCAAGCCAAAGCGATCACCAGGCCCACCGCTCCTATCACGGCAAAACTTCTGGCGGCGTTCGATAGCCCGGCTGACAACCGTTCGAGAATCTACTCGGCCACGTCCAGCATCTTTTCTTGAGCCATGAGGCTGGTGTTCGCGAAGTTGCCGGAGCCCCCGCCGGTCAGCAGAGCTTCCTCCAGGCTGCTGTAGACATCCGGTATCCTCGCGGCCTCGTAAACGGGGCCGGTCAGGGCAAGGTTGCCCAGGTCCGGGCTGAAGGCCGCATAGATCAGCGCCGACGAGGCGAACAATACAGCCATCGCCCATGCGACTCTGCCGGGCCAGCTTCTCGCGACCAAGATACCTATGCTCAGGAGCAGAAGGGCAAGCGGCGCCCAAACAATCCACCTGAACACAGCCATGAATTTCAGAAAGGTGCGCGCTCGGTCCAGGGAGGCCAGCCCCTCGGCGCCCATGCTCTCTGACACGTCCTCGCGGAATTCCTCCTCCGTGTAGACCAGATCGTCACTCAGGAATCCTCTCACGTCGTCGAACAACTTGACCGGGTCAGCCGCCCCCGGCGCGGCGCCGGAGTCGCCTGGCTCCCCACGCAGCAGGCGGTGCAGGTCCGCGTCGGTGAACACCCACCCGTCTCTCAGGGCTGCTCTGAGCTCGTCGAACATGGCGTCCGTGCCGTCGCCACGTTCTGCCAGGTATCGCCTGAGGTCGCCATCGTCGTAGGTCACGCCGTCCCTGACAATCTCCATGAAGTAGTCGAAGGTGGCCACGTTGGACGCGGCTCTCTCCCACGGTTCCATGGCGCGGAGTCTCACCGGCTCGCGTGGGCCGGCCGCCGGTCCCTGCATGGCCTGGTACACAGCCTCGTGGATGAACAGCAGGTCCAGCCTGCTGTCCTCACCCGCACGCTCCAACCACTGGCGCAGATGGCGCTCGCTGACCACGGCGTTGTCCGGTATGCCTCCCATCACCGCTCGTGAGACAGTGTCCGGCATGTCCATCCCAAGATGGCGGAGTAACTGATCCGTGTCGGTGCCGGACTCGATGCACGCCGGAAGGTCAGTGGACGACCTGTTCGCAAGAGCGTGGACCGCCTCTTCGAGGTCCGCCCACACTTGCAACGACCGCACCCGGCTGTCGATTCTGAGGCCGTCCAACTCCGTCATCGGGTCGAATATCGCTCTCTTGGGTACCACCAGGGATACCTTGGACTCGAACCGGAGGGTCTTGCCCGTGAGGTAGGGGGTCGAGTCGGAGAAAAAGGACGCGGAGTGCCTTCTAAACCAATCGGCGGGCGTCTCCTGCCGCACGGCTTCTACTATCTCTTCCCCTCTGATGACAACCCCAAAAGGCAACGGCGCAGGTTCTCCCACTGTGGTATACAGCCGCGGTTCCACGAACTCTGTGTAGGGCAGGTAGTACAGGCCGGCGTCGGTGAGCATGTCCTCGAATTCCGTTAGAACAATCTCGACCCTGTCGCCAATCTCTACGTGGACCTCGAAGGCATCGCTCGCCCCAATCACGTAGGCACCGGCCTCGTCTATGGCCCTCTCCGCCTGAATTCGCAGCCAGTTCGGGGTTGCCGTCTTGCGCACCGCCTCGACGACCCGCGCGCTCTCCACTTCGATGAAGAGAGGCGGACCCTCTGTCACAGCCTTTTCGGCCTCGGCCACGATCAACTTTTCGGACACCTGGTCATAGGCGTCTATGTCGTGCAGGAGGCTCTTGATTTCCTGCAGCGCTATGTTCGATCGTTCGTCGACGTCCACTCTAATCTCCAGCCGGTCCGTCTCTCCGGCCATGTAAGAGGCCAGCTCTTCGAGGGCTGCCTCGAACTGGCGCTGGGTCCACCACGTCGGGATCGTGTTTCGGACCGCCAGACTCACGCGCTGGGTCGGAATCTCGATTCCGTTGGGCACCTCGGCGCCGGCCACCTGGCGTTCGATCCAGGGATCCAGCATCTCGTCGTATGTAAAGCCATACGCCTCGCCCTTCCGAAGCAGGCCTTCCAGTTCACCGGACAGGAGCACGAGCCGCGTACCCGCCTGCGGACTTACGCTGAACCGGTCACGCCGGCCGGTAAGGTAGCCGCCCAGCTGGTCGAGCGTCTGCTCGACGACGCCCCGAGCCCAAGAAGGCGGCACAGCTCTGTTGACTGAGCCTACGATCTCCTCCGTTGTGAGGCCGGACGCCGCCAGGGGGTTCCTCTCGACGTCCATGGGCAGTGAGCTCGCGTCCAGCACCTTGGCCTCTTCGACGAAAGATGAGAGCAGGTCCACGAGTGCGAACTCGTATACCTCCGCCTCACGAAGCTCGTCTATGACGAATTGGGGGTGCAACACCGTGTCGCTGACTTGCGTCCATAGCAGTGTGGCGAACAGCGCCACGAAGAACAGCACGCTGCCGAGAAAGGCGAGGACTCCGCGGAGGAACATCATCGCAGGCCGCCGGGGCTGTCGAACACCGGTTTACTCTTCACTTCGCCCGCTGAGCCACAGATACGGCAACAGCCCTATCAGGACAATGGAACCCACACCGATGGCCAGGACCGCCCACGACGACGCGGCTACGGGCTGTACCCAACCGGCAATGGCGCCTCCGACGTACAGGGTTGCCAGCGTGACGAACATGCAGGACATGATCAGGGCAACCGACGCCACAGACCTGCCGAAGATGAGCCGGGCAATGTCCGAAGCGTCCGCCTGGCGGGCCGCCAGTATGCGCTGGTCGTCCCGAATCTCGATGAACTTGTGCAGCATTGCCAGCGCCGCCACCGACAAGAGGAACAACGCCGTTGATTCGAATAGGGTCGCGTCGACTGCGAACAGGGACTCTCTGGACAGGAAATACGTCCAGTCGAGAATGTTGTGGGACAAGACAGATGGCGCCTGGGCGATGAGGCCAACCGCCGCGATCAGCCAGAATGCTGCGAGCGACTGTCCAACGGCCCGCAATATCCAGTAGATGCCAACGCAGGCCGCGACTGCCGTCGAAAGCTCCACCGGCCCGGGTCCGGGCTTCCAGGTGAGGCCGAGTGGAAACCCGTCGGATTGCACGGCTCCGCTGAACGCATACAGGGACAGCGACAGGAAGGCGGCCGGTAGCAATGTGTTGGCGAGGATGAAGAAGCTTCGTGTGAGCATCGTTTCACAGAGGGACTCTGGATAGCCGCAGAAGCACTCTGGAAAACTCCTCCTGAAGGGGATTCCAGTGCAATACCGTGGCGCCGGCCCCCCGTAGAGCTTTTGACGGGGGCTGGGCCTCCCATCGCATGAGAGACAGCGCCTGTCCCTCCAAGGGGGACTCTGGCGGCAGGTATGCCTGTGGGCTTACGTCGACCACCTTGGTGGCGCCGACCGCGCTCGACCTGGACTTCCACGCCGAGAGACGCCTGACTCCTGTCGCGAACCGTTCCAGAGATTCGGCGCTCTCTCCTTGTCTGGGGTAGTGAACGTCGAGGCGGGAGACCAGAAACGTCTCCGGTCGCAATCGCAGCAGAAAGCTCTTGCATCGTTCCACCGCCTGGAGCAGGTCCTCACTCTCGCCTCCCGCCCTCACCGACAAAAGCATCTCCGTCAGGCGATCGAACTGTCTCATCCCCTCGTCCGGGAAAAGAAAGCCGCCCGGGCTGTTGTAGGCATACGCTCCAAGCGTGTAACCGCGGGACAGGTAGAACCATGCGAGCGTGTTCACCGCCTCGATGGCGTGCTCCATCGGGCTCGTCAGGCTGGTACCCACTTCCATGTAGCCGGCGCAGTCGAGGAATATCCAGGTCGCCTTCCTTCCCTCTGGCTCGTACCTGTTGACCAGCAGCTCGTTCCTCCCGTCCGCGTTTCTGGCGCTCGCCTTCCAGTTGATGTTGCGAATCGTGTCGCCGGGCGTGTAGCGGCGCAGGTCGATGAAATCGGTGGTGGACATACCAGCACGGGCCAGGTCCGCGCTGGAAGTTGCTTTCCTGTCCAGAGAACGTGCCCTTCCGACGGCGACGATGCTGCCCAGCCGTGAGACCACGGATATCTGGAGTTCGCCGCCTCCGCTCGCACCGGACCTCCGGCTCAGACCCAGTGAGTCCCTGGTAGTCCAGGCGGTCTCTTCCAGGCTGTGCGTGCCCCTCTTTGGACACGAAACCCTGTACGAGAGATCCCAGGTCTTGCGCCCGGTCCACTTCCATACAACCCTGTAGTTGTTTCCCTCAGCAAGCTCCAGCAAATCCGGAAGCCCGTCATGGACAAAGATCACTCCCGGTCCCCCGCCTGCCTCGAGCTCCCTGCTCACCTCCACGACGTCCCCGGTCCAGCAAACGCCCCGGCTCAGGCGGCGAACGATGCTGATGTCCGATGGGGGTGTGAAGAGCGCTCCAAGCAGCGCAACGAGCAGGAAGAACACGGCGGACGTGAGGAGCACGGGGTTTCCCAGGGCAAGAGCCAGGAACAGCAGAAGGAAAGAAAGCCCGATCCATCTGAAGAAGGAGGAGGAGTACACTACCGCTCGGTCCTCCCTCCGAGTTCCGTTGGCACCCACGTCTGTTCCAACACCTCGCCAACTACGTCGGTGGGCCGAATGCCCTCGAGCGTATCCTCGATGTTCAGTATCAGCCTGTGGGCGAGCACGTCCATGGTCACCATCTTCACGTCATCCGGCACCACGTAGTCTCGGCCGTGTATCAGCGCCATGCTCCTGGAAACCTTGAGCAGGGCGAGTCCGCCGCGTGGACTTGCCCCAATGGATACGTGTGCGTGCTCCCGCGTGGCGCGCACGAGTCGCGAGATGTAATCGATTATCACCTGGTCGACGTAGATCTCCTTCTCGACGTTGCGCTGCAGTTCGAGAAACCTATGCACGTCCACCGCCGGCTCCAGGTCCGAGGTCGGGTCGTCTCTCTGCCACGCGATTCGCCTCTGTAGTATGTCGATCTCCTGCTCGTGGCTGGCCGGATATCCGGTGGCGAGCCGGAAGAGAAAGCAGTCAAGCTGGGCCTCGGGCAAGGGGTAAGTCCCTTCGAGCTCGATGGGGTTCTGCGTGGCGATCACCAGAAATGGAGCGCTCCGCTCCATCGTGTTGCCGTCAATGCTCACCTGTCGCTCCTCCATCGCCTTGAGGAGCGCGGCCTGGGTCTTCGGGGGCGCCCTGTTGATCTCATCGGCAAGAAGCACGTTGGTGAACACCGGCCCCTTGACCAGCTGAAAGGATCCGTCATTCTGCCGCCACACGTTGGTGCCGATGATGTCCGCGGGCATCAGGTCGGGTGTGAACTGCACTCTCTTGGTCTCGCTACCTATGGCGCGGGTGAACACCTTGGTCAACAGAGTCTTCCCCAGTCCGGGAAAGTCCTCGAACAATACGTGACCGTTGGCGAGAGCGGCCGCCAGGAGCTTTCTCAGCAAGATTCTGTTCCCCACAAAGACTTCGGACACGCGGTCGATAATCAGTTCACATGTCCTGCTAGCTTCTTCAACGCGGAATTCGCTCATGCAGTTCCTCTCTATTGTCGCTGTCCTTGGGAAGCAGTGGTTGCCTCACCAGCTCATCCGCGGCCACGTACACCCTGGCTTGCGCCGACGTGCGCACCAGGTAGACGCCCTCATTCTCCCGCAGGATCTCCACAGCCAGGCCGGCGGGCAGGTGAGTGGACCCCTTGGCCGAGCCGTTGCCGCGGGCCCTGGCCGAAGCGGTGGCCGCTCTCGAAGGGATGGCGACCGGCAGTCGCTCGTGGCTGCCGTCGTGGAACAGGTGCTCGATCGCCCCTTCCACCATGTCCTCCCGCCGCTTTCGGTTTTGCCCGCGGAGATACGCCCGCGTCCAGGGCGCGTGATACCACCGCAGCCTCTCGTCGAGCAGGGTGACTATCGGAAACGACAACTCAACCGCGCGGTCGAGCTCCGCGCCGCTCTGCCAGTACGCCGCTGCCAGGCTGACTGCCAGCGCGTCCGGTTCTCCGTTCTCTTCCACGAATCCGGCGCTTGCCGCGCGAATGGTGGGCTCATCTATCGAGCCTGCCTCATCCGTGCCTCTGGAAAGAGCGTCCTCCGCTCCTCGCTGGGTTTCGTACAGTGCTCGCTCACGCGTCCTCCCGGCCCGGCTATGTCTCCCTATCCACGGGCCCCGAGCGGACTCCGCCGCAAAACATGCCCTGATCGGCCGAAACACCTGTCCCGCATCCTCGTGAGACACACCATTCCTGAACATGAGCTTGAGAAGATAGCTCCAGACCTGGCTCCACTCACCGGAGTCTACGAACCGCTTCTGTAAGGCCAGCACCGATTCGAAGCGCTCGTCGGGTAGCGCCCTCACTGTCTGCGTGTCCCTGCTCCAGTCGCTCCAGTCGACCGGCGATGCCGGGGCGGAGACCATTGAGCGCGTCAACGCGATGGGTATCCGCCGCAGTACGATGGCTGCTACGGCAAGCACCGCGAGCCACTCGAACA
This sequence comes from Dehalococcoidia bacterium, assembly GCA_965262385.1. Classification (GTDB taxonomy): domain Bacteria; phylum Chloroflexota; class Dehalococcoidia; order Lucifugimonadales; family CATOSD01; genus CATOSD01. The sequence goes on from CBDHFB010000016.1 coordinate 3,245,899, forward strand.
GTTGGGCAAACCCCAAAACGTCGTACAGCAGGGGCCGCACGAAAAGGCCGTATAGCGCCAGGGACGCGCCGACCAGAAAGGGCCGAGCGCTCGATTCCGACAACCACCCGGCCACTGCCGCGAGCGCCCTGTGTCGAGAGCCGACCGCGTAGACGGCAAGCTGGGCAACGGCCATCGCGAACAGACCCGTGGCAAAGGCGGCTCCGAGCAGCAGGTAGGCGTGGCCGAGTGAAGCCATCCTGGCGCCCAGAAGCCAGAGAAGACACGCGGTGGCTCCAAGGCCCACCAGCTTGGCAATCGGCTGGTAGCTCGCGACTTGTGTCGAACTCATGGCCGCCACAACACCCGTGGATACGCCGAGCGCCAGCACGACGCCGCTGATCAGGAACCGCGCGTCGAACAGGATCGACAGGTGCTCGAGGGTCGCCTCGCCAACCTGTGCGGTGGCAGCGTTGACCAGCAGCGCCGCGCTCAGGCTTGGGAAAGAGGCCACGATGCCCCAACACAACGCCGCTACGGCTGCGGACATCGCGATTACCGCCGCCAGTTCCGCGTAGCCGGCCGCCCCTTCCGGCTTGGTCTCATCCTCGCCGTCCGCCGCCTGCTCCGCGATTGCGCTCAACCGCAGCACGCTGCCGAGGCAGGATAGCCCGACGGCGGCGACTGTGGCGGCCAGGAGTTGGGATCCCTGGAATCCCGTCGCGGCGGCGAGTACGCCGTTGTCGGACAGCAGGACGTAGGCGAGGCCGAGCGCCAGCAGCCGAGCGCGTGGGAAGCGGATTACGCGGTGAAGCCTACGGAAGGGAGCGGCAGCTGTCCGCGCCACAGCGAGAGGCGCCAGAGTCCACAGTGCCCAGGGCGCCAGGTCGCGGAGCACTTGCAGGTCTTCCGGCATGGCATCCGCGTCCGCCGCCCCCAGAAACCCGGCCACCGATCCCGCGATCTTGGGGGCCGCCAGCAGCGCGCCGAATAGGAGAACCGGCCACAGCACGGCGTTCCACAGCCCGGACACGGTTCGCGAGACGGCTGTCACGTGTCCGCCGAAACGCCGGCGCCGTGCTGTCTGCCTTTCTGTGACTGGCGACCGCGGCTCCCACCCCAGCCAGGAGGCGAGACCTCCCGCAAGGCGAAGAATTCCCACAACCGCCAGGGCCCACGCGAACGAGTTCAGGCTGGACTCGGCCTCAGTTGCATCCAGGTCCCCAAAGAGAGATCGGCCCAGAGGCCCCGAGTCGTGAAGCGCGAAGGCGAACGCAAGGATCACAATCGCCTGTACCAACGGAAAGAGCAATCGCACTCGCGCGTTCATGCGTCAGGCCCGGCCCTGACCACAGCCGACCATGCCCTGAACATAGCTGCGTATTGGCGCCTGGTGATCACGTGCTCGCTGTAGTCGGCCTCCTCGAACCGCGCGATTATCTGCTCGAGGGCGCGCTCGTCCACTGACACGCTACTTGTGGCAATCATCAGTTCCACTTCACGCGGCGTCGACCTCTCCGTGACTCCCGCCGCCTGGCGGTCGGCCCACTCCACGAAGAGGTTGTACAGGCGCACGATCTCCTCCCGGAAGTCGACGACTCGATACTCCGCGCTGGCCGAGGAAGAGACGTATCGCTCGGCAACTCCTTGGAAACTCGCTGTCAGTGAGAAGCTCCCGGCTGCTTCCGCGACAAGTGAGACTATGTACTGGCCGGCGTCGTCGGTCACCGGCTCGATCGGCACGTGCGATCCGGGCAGGACGACCGCAAGCAAGGCGCCGCTGATCCTGTCACCGCTCACATCGCTCAGTTCGAGCCGGGCCTGGACCTCTTCACCCACCTCCCAAACGGCCGGCAGGTCGCTTTCCGGCTTGAGGAATGTCACGTCCAGCCGTGTGGCTTCAGGTCCTGGCGCATATTCGTCGTCGGGTGCGAGCACCGGGACGGCGGCCTCGGTGATTGCCACTGCGGCGCCCGGCCCCGGCGGGGGTGTCGAGGTCCTCAGTACGAGGCCGCGGCGGCCCGCGAAGAAGCCGGTCAGGGATACGGTAAACACCAGCAGGGGCAGTCCCACCCACAAGGGCCAATTGAACGTCTCAAACGTGACGGGCAACTGCATGGAGTAGGCCGACTCCGAGTACTCGTCGCCGCCGTCGAACTCAACCAGCACGGGCAAAAGGGCACGCTGCTCAGCGGGGTCGACCAGCAGGGACGTCGTAGCTGTCCCGGCCGCATCGGTGACCACAACATTTCCACCAATTCGAAGCCTGGAGTCCGGTACGCCGAAGCCCTGGTCGTCGAGCAGGGTTGCCCGCAGAGTGAAGGGCTGGCCCGGGCGAAGGTCGTCCAGCGGCGCCGCGACGATGGTCGTTGCCGAGTAGACGCTTACAGGGACCGCGGTGGAGACGCCAAGCTCCGGGGTTGACACCTCGAGATCAGCGCTTCCCAGCCGGGCGTCCTCCGGGACCTCGTGGCGAATGACGAAGACGCCGTTGCGGTTCGAGGTGCCGGACTGTCCGCCTCCGAGTGTGATTCCGATGTTGGATAGCAGCTCGCTGCCAACGCTCACCTGGCCGCGAAGGGTCAGCGTGTCGCCTCGGGCAACCGGTCCGGGCGTGTCGACGACAACTATCGGGCGTCCCGCGGTCACTCGGAGCGTGGCGCTGTCGGCTCCCAGGTGGTCGCTGCCCGCGAAGTCTGCGACGAGCGTGTACACTCCCTCCTCATCGAAAGCGGTCTCCCAGGAGAAGCCGCCGCCGGAGTCCGTAGTTACGGTCGTCTCAGCCGAGCCGTACACTTCGATCTCGACCGCTTCATTGGCGATTGGGATGCCCTCGCGGTCGCTGAGGCTGCCCGTTATCGCGTATCGCTCTCCGATCAGCGCGGTTCTGCCGCCCTGCGTCTGGATGGAGACCGGGTTCACAACCTTGAAAGCGAGGCTCGCTGAGCTGGGTATCCACGTGTCCACGGCCAAGAGGCTCGCCGTCAACGCTGTCAGCCCCGTCTCGTCGAACGAATGCTGGTACTGGAACGCGCCGCTTTCGTCCGGCGTCAGTTCGGCCAGCAGTTCTCCGTTCGAGTCCGTGATGCGAATCGTTGCCGATTCGACCGGAGAGCCGGGGCCGGTGACGAGCAGACCCGAAACAAGACCCGACTCTCCGACGTTGATTTCAACTGGCCCCCGGAGGACCAGGTCGGTGGCATGTCTAGCCTGGATGGCGGTATGGCCGTCGGAGGAAAGGTAGTCACCGGCCCCAATGAATCGCGCCCGGATGGCGTAGGCCTCAGCCACATCCACGACATGCGTGTACTCGAAGTCCCCAAGCACGTCCGTCTCGACGAGTTGCCGGCGGGCTTCACCCACCCGCAGCTCGACCGTCATTCCGGCAATCGGCTCTCCCAGGTCGTCTCGCAGATTGCCGCTGACTGTAAACTCCTCGCCCACGAATATCGGAATTGCGGCTGCGACGACCATGCTGGTGCGAGACGTGACCAGTGCGGCGACCTCGGCGGACACGCCAAAGCGCGGCGCCAGCACCTCCAGCGACGTGGCTCCCAACGGGGCGTCCTCCGGTACCCTGTGACGAATCACATATGCCCCAGACGGGTTTGACTGCACTATCTGCCCGCCCTCGATTGTAATCTCCGCATCGGGCAGTCCCCGGCCACTGACAGCAATTGTGCCCCTCAGCGTCAGGGTGTCGCCCCGATTGACCCGATCGGGCGTCTCCACAGTTAGCCAGGGCACGCCAACGATTACTATTGCAGAATCTCTTGAAGACTCGAGGAAATCTTCCCCCGGCCGGCCGCCCTCGAACCGGGCCACGACCAGGTAGTCGCCCGGGGTGGACTCTCGCATGTCGGCCTGAAAGTCTCCGTTTGAATCTGTTGTCACCATCACGGCATCGGACTCTCCCAAGGACACGCTGACCTCTCGGTCTGTCAGCGGGTTACCGCGCGTGTCGAGCAGTGTGCCACTGACCAGGAACTCTTCCTCCACGCCAACGTACGTGTGCGCGTAGACAGAAAGCCGCGTCGGCAGCGTCACCTCGATGGGCAGGAGGACGACGTTGCCCAGCAGGAACTGGCCCTCCTCGAACTCGACCTCGACGGTGTGCTCTCCCGGCTTGTCGAACGTGGTGGTGAACTCGAAAGCGCCCGCCGCGTCTGTGGCGCTCAGGGCCATGGTCCGCCCATCAACTCTCACGGTGACATTATGGTTGCCGATGGCGACGCCGTTCTCCTCGAAAAGCTTCCCGATGAAGGTCGCTTCCGTTTCGACGGGCAGTTCGGTGGGGCCTGTCAGCTCGAACTGCGTTCCTGAGTAGACACCGATCTCGGGATCGCTCCAGGATTCCCTGTAGTCCTCGGTGGCAATCGCGTGGGCGATGAGCTGATAGCTCCCGAGATCCAGGTCCGAGGGCACAACGACTTCGATCTCAAACGTGCCCTCGCTTGCCGTCCCCGTTCCGATCAAGGTGCCGCCGTGCTCCTTGGTCTCGTTGATGAAGATCTCCACGTCCATTTCGTCTACCGGGAGGCCCGAGAGCGTGCGGACCGTTCCGCCTACGGTGAATGGGATGCCCCTTCGTACCTGCTGGGGCGACGAGGTAAACTCCGTTTCGGTACTGCGAATAACGCGGGTTGACCCGGAATGGACTAGGGGGCTGTCCGCTCTTATCCTCGCTAGTGGACCGTCGGCGCTTCCCGTCGGCTCGAACAACACCCAGCCCAGACCCTCGAATGCCACCTCGGCCCACTGGTGAGCCTGGTCCGTATACACCGTCTGCCTTACGGGGTAGCTGCCGACCACCCATCCTGACACCACGCGTGCTGGTATGCCAACCGAGCGCGCGAGCACAACGAAGGCGCTGCTGAAGACACTGCATGTACCCTCTGGATGGTCGAACAAGAACCAGTCGACCGGGTCGCGCCCCGGAGGAGGGAAGTCGTCCTGGGAGTCCGCGAAGCGATACGGATAGGTGGTCTTGAGGTACGCCTCGATCGCCTTCGCCTTCTCATAGGGGCCGACTCTATTCCGCGTGATGGTAAGGGCGAGTTCGCGGATTCGGGCCGGCAGGTCCGCCGGCAGCTGCGTGTATGTGGGGTCGGATACGGTGCGTGCGCCGGAGAGCTGAGACAGCGAGTATTGGGGAATTCTCGATGTCCAGGAGTATTGTGCGATTGAGCTGTCTGAGGAATACGTGCCGCTGAATGGGAAGAATCGACCCTGAATGTTGATGGCCTAGAGATTCTTCGAGACTGGAATGGGGCCACCCGGAATGGCACGCAGGTTGCCTATTGGCGTAATGCGGATGCGGTCCGTGACCATGTTGTAGGGAGTAGTCTCGAACTGCCCCACAAGGGAGAGGTCCAATCGATCGTCCGGAATCAATGAGAAGGGACCATCGGGCTGTTGCAGCGCGGAAGTGACTATTTGGGGCACGCGCGCGTTGGCGGCAGAAGGTAGTTCCACGGGGTACAGCGAAAGCCACTGGCCGTCTCGGTACACTTCGCCGGTCGTGACCCGGAGGTAGCCCGTGTTGGCAGCGCCTGTCACCTCAAATATCGGGTTTGCTACGAGTCCGGCAACTTGTCCTGTTGAGACACCCCCTGCGGAGTAACCCTGGTTCTTGTAGAGTACCAACGACGCCCCGTTCTCCAGGGTGTGTACTGTAGCGCCAAGCCGCTCCAGGGCGCCTCTGGCGGCGTCCCTCACGGAGACTTCACTGTCTCCCAGCGCGCTGGCGAGGCTCTCCACGTGGTCGTCGTTCCCGGACTCGCCCAGTGCCCGTGCGGCGGAGGCTCGCTCAGCGGCATCCCCGCTATACAGAGTCGCCGAGGCTCTCCGTTCCTCCAACTCCGGATCTTCGCTTCGTTCTACACCCTTGAGGTCGTCGGCCCGACTAGGCGCGCTTTCCCCGGAAGGCGTGGGATCGAAGGTCACCCACCCCAGGTCCTCGAAGGCCACCTCGGCCCACTGGTGCGCCTGGTCCGAGTACACGGTCTGAGTCAGCGGGGTCTTGGCCACAGCCCATCCTGAGACTACGCGGGCCGGTAAGCTGGCGAGTCTCGCCAACACCACGAAGGCGCTGCTGAAATTCCCGCAGGTGCCTTCCCTGCTTTCGAACAGGAACCAGTCAACGGGGTCGGGGCGGGCAGCCCCCACCCTCCAGTTGTCCCACGGCAAGAAGGAGTACGTGTAGTCTTGCTCCAGGTAACTCTCTATTGCCTTGGCCTTGTCGTAGGGGCTGGTGTAGCGCTCCGTTATCCGGAGCGCTAGTTCCTTCAATCTCTCCGGAAGGTTCTCGGGCAGTTGTAGGTACGTGGAGTCCGACGCGGTGTTCGCTGCGCGGAGCTGTGCGTTTGAGAAGGTGGGAGCATAGGACGCGAACTCGTAGCCTATCGCCAGGTTGTCAAGTACTAGGGTCGCGCTGAACGGGCGGAACATTCCGGGCCGGTACACTTTGCTGGTGTGAAGGGAGTTAGCCACCACTCCGGTTACCAGGTGTCTAGCTTCGACAAAGGAGACGATAATGTGATCGGTTGCTTCATGCTCAGGCCTAATCTCATAGCCGGCAAGTAGCGCGGTATTGAGCCGCTCCGGCGGCAGCCCATCCAGTCCTTCCGAGGAACTCAACAGCAGGGAACGCACCGCCTCGGGAATGTGCCGGGCCTGCCCTGTAGGGACGGATATGTGATCGAGCTGTGTCCAGGAGCCGTTCTCATAGACGTCACCGGTGGCAGTTCGCAGATAGCGAGTGTCAGTTGAGCCGGAAACCTGCATAACAGGGAACTTAGTCGGATGAGAGGCACGCCTCGCCGTCGCAATGGGGACCATCCCTTTGGCCGAGTCGCTTAGTGAAGCTGAGATACCTCCGTTCTCCAGCAGAATATGCGCAGCGCCGATATGGTCCAGTGCATCCCTTACAGCGTTCCGAACGTCGTCGCTTGAATTGGCGAAGGCACTCAGCAGCGGCTCGAACGCCGTCGAATCGCCCAGTTCTCCAAATGCCTTCGCGGCATTTTCCCTTGCGGTCTGGTCAGGTCCGGTGAGGCCCTCCAACAGGATTTCGATGGTCCTTCGGGTGTCGACATAGTCAAGGACTGCGGAATCGTTCCCGAAGCGTCGCCAGATGTCTATTCGGAATGCGGCGTCATGGAACAGAGTAGCGTTTAACAGCTCTTCCAGTGCCCGGGCAGTCTTATGTCGAGTCCGATCGTCACCAGCACGCGCGGCATCCAGCACGAGGTCGAGTACCGTTAGAGTGGAAAGCGTGAGCAACGTATCCGCCGCCTGCCGTCTGACCCGGTCGACTTCGTCGTGGATGAGTACGTGGGTCAGGTCCTCGAGGACTGTCAGATCGACGAGAAAGCCAAGAGCCTTGGCGGCCGCCTCCCGCTCATCGGGCGATTGTGATCGAAGCGACTCGAGAAGCAAGCTTGTCGTCAGTTCCGGTTCCAGGGTGCTCATCGCATAGACGGCCAGCTCCCGGATGTCGTTGTACTCATCATAGAGCGCCACGTCGAGAAGGATTTCAAGGGCGGCGATGTTTCCAAGTAACCGGGAGGCATCCACAGCCGCGCGTCTTAATTCCGCATCCTCATTTTCGAGCGCTTGGAGAATTGGCTCCGGCAGCCAGTCAGGCCGCAGTGATCCGATGGTCCGTGCCGCGGCTCGCCTGACGCCAACGAGTTCGTCGAAAAGCACCAGGTCCGGCAGGTGCTCCGCGGCCGATTCGTTTCCGATGTTCGACAGGGCCTCCACAGCCGCCAGCCGTATGTTGCCTCTCGCCTCCTCCAGGAATGGCAGCACAAGCTGTACCGCCCGCTCTGAGTCCAACACGCCCATCGACATCGCCGCCGCCGTCCTGACCGCCTTGACATCGTCGAGGAGCGCCGCCTCGGCCAGGGGCACCAGGGCGTTACCATTTCGCAGATATGCCATGGCCTCCGCGGCGGCGACCCTGACTTGGCTGTTCCCTCTTTCCAGAGGCCCCAGCATCCGTTCCAGCGCCTCAATAGGCTCCAGCTTGCCTAGCGCCTTCGCCGCGGCAATTCTGACTCGCCTCTCGACGTCGTAGAGGGCCGCCTCGGCCAAAGGTCCTATTGCCCACCGATTGCCCATTTCGCCCAGAATTTCAGTGGCGGCCACCCTGAGATCCGCATCTTCATTGTTGAAGGCGGCCCATACAAGATTCAATGCCCTGGGGTGGCCCGTCTTCCCCAGCCCTCTCGCCGCCGCCTGCCTGACGCGAAAGTCTTCGTCGGTGAGCGCACTCTTGAAAAGCGGGTCGATTGCGGCCAGGTCGCCCATCTCCCCCAGGCCCTCCACTGCCAGGATGCGGAGCTCCGGGTCCTCGTGTTCGGCCACCTGGCCCAGCCGCCCCGCCGCATCGGAGGGCGCCAGCCTTCCAAGCGTGGCCGCGGCCGCCTTCCTGACGGTCTCGCTCTCGTCGTAGAGCACCAGATGCAGAAGGGGCTGCACCGCCTCGACGAAACCGAGCTCCACCAGCGGCTCCATCGCGGCCAGACGGACCCCTGGGTAGTCGTGCAGCAGCGCCCTCATCAAGATCTCCGCCGCGACGATTCTTGTGCTAAGCCCGCCGTCGAACAGCGCGACCTCAGCCAGTCGCTGGTACGCATCGGCGTGAGTTGCGGCGAGGTCGGCCAGGGCGCTTTCGCCCGTCTGCCTGACACTCTCATCCGCGTCGAACAGCGTCAGATGGACCAGGTGCCCAATCGATCTCTCATCCCCCAACAGGCCGAGGACCGTGGCGCTGTCACGCCGCACCTGTGGACTCTCGCTTTCTACGGAACCCAGGAACAGGTCCACATGGGAAGGACGCACACCAGGCCCGCCGTCGGCGATTACTTCCGCGAGCGTTACCGAAAACTCATCGGGGTGGTCCGCCCCCAGCTCGACCAGCGCTTCCACTGCCGCCTGGCGCACCAGCGGGTCCTCGTCTGCAAGCGCCACGTTCGCCAGCGGCCCAATCGCGTCCGCGTATCCAAGCTCCGCCAGTGCGCGGGCCGCGGCCTCACGCCTCAGCGGATACTCGTTGGCCAGCATCTCTATACTGGCGGATAGCCGGCGTTCGACCGGAATGTTGCCCGCCGGCTCGTGGTACTCACCCACTCGGGAGAGGCTTCCCACGGGCGGCGTCGGATCGAAAGTGACCCACCCGATGCCGGCGAAGGCGACCTCCGCCCACTGGTGGGCCTGGTCCGTGTAAACCGTCTGCGTACCGTCGACCCTGGCGATTGCCCAACCCGAAACGACCCTGGCCGGTATGCCAACCGACCTGGCCAGGACCGCGAACGTGCTGGAGAAGCTGCCGGAAGTCCCCACCTCGCTGTCGAACAGGAACCAGTCCACCGGGTCGCGGCCCGCCGGCGCCGTGCTCCCCGCCGCCGACTCCGAAAAGGCGTACACGTACCGGCTGGAGAGGTGCTCTTCAATAGCCTTCGCCTTCCGGTAGGGGGTCGCATGGCCCTCCGTTATCTCGAGTGCGAGCAGCCGGATGCGGGATGGCAGGTCCTGGGGAAGCTGCGTGTAGGTCGGCGACGTAACAACCTCGGCCTCAGAGAGCGGCCCTTCAGAAAACTCCCGGACCTGGTATGCCCATGAGTACTCGAGGACCGGCTCGCTGGCGGCGAACGTCGCGCTCAGCGGGTCGATTCGCCCGGCCACGCTGACCGAAGCCATATCGCGCGTGGTCGGCAACACTCCGGCGGGGATGTGTCTGGACGCCCTGGGTGAAATCGTCAGCACGGCCGTCTCGGGCTCGCCGCCGGCTGTCAGCGATGGGTTGGCGCGCCAGTCGGGAACCAGCTCCAGCTCCTCGGCAGGACTGGCCACCCGGCCGCGCACAATGTCTAGCACGTCAGCCGACGGGCTGTCGTACGGCAGCCAGGCAGGTTCGGCCTGTGTCCACTGTCCGTTTTCGTATGTGTCGCCCGTCGCGGTGCGCAGATAGCTGGTCTTTGCTGCTCCGTTGACTTCGAAGACCGGGTGCCTGCGACTCACTGCCGAACGGTCCGCCGTCGTGCCTGGAACCCACCAACTCAGACCGCCGGAGTTGACGACGGCGCCTCCGCTCTCAAGTCCGAACACCGAGGCCCCTACGTCCTTCAGCGCATCGGACGCGGCCTCCCTCTCTACCGGCCCGCCGGTCATGAGCCGTTCGAGGTAGTCCGAAACGGAGAGACTTGCGGAACTCTGGCCGCCGGCGTCCGTCCGGTGTGGAGCCACGGCTTTCGCATACGCCGGCGATAGCTGGACCGGGCCGACCTTTTGGAAAAGACGCAGTCCGGCGAGGCTGGAGTCGTCGAACAGGCTGAACACGAGGAACGCCGCGACCCACATGATGAGCAGCCACAGCGAGATGAGAACCGCAATCCCCCGCGGCCTCGCGACCGTGACGACGAGCGTCCCCAGGAAGAGGGCGAACAGCACCACCAGCCAGGTGGGTTGGACCGCCGACCGTTCGACCCTGTGGTCCTGGTAGGGGAGCTGCTGGACCACAATCTCGGAGAGGGACAGGTATGCGCCCAACCCTAGCAGGGCGAGGGCGAGCACGGCGGATGCCGGTGTGCTCCAGTGCGACAGCGGCAACCCGTTGCGGACGCGCCATCGATGGGGAAGATATGCCGCGCCGGCCGCCAGCGCGAGCGCCAGGCCGAAGGCCAGCGCCTCCGCGAGCGTGCCCCCGCTCGGCAAACCCACCTGCCGTTCGTCGGGTTCCCCTGCGGTGAGCAGGTCCGTCGGCCCCGACGAGATCAGGCCGACGAACACGTCGAAGAGGAACAAGAGTCCCCCAACTGCCGCGACCAGTATCAACAGCAGTTGGACGTGACGCGCATACTTGCCGAGAAAGAGACTCATCATCCCCGCCAGATCACGCTCGCCCCAGAAGCCCACGCCTTGCACGCGAGCGGCAGCGGCGCCCAGTTATTCTGAGCTTGCTGAGCAAATGCCGAGTCCGCCGCGGTTCCTGTAGCATCGTAGAGTCTGTCCCGTAGGTTATGGCGCTCAACAGCCGAGCTTCGTGAACGAATCTTGCTGCTTTGCGATTCAAATGTCAATTCGGTGAACGGTCGGAGGTGTTCGTGAAAGAGCTCGCGGTCGCAGATTGGCCTCCTACTGGAGGGTTTGACGATTGAATCCAATGGACAACCGGTTCAGTGTTGACTAAAATGTGCTCCAATGCACGTCATGAAAAACTCCGACGAAATAAGCATCCTGATCACCGGCACGGCAGGATTCGGCGGCTCCGCCCTGGCGAGAGCGCTTCTGGCCCAGGGCTATAGTGTGACTGGACTGGACGTTGTGCCGCCCGGCCACGCTTTTCTGCTTCGCCGGGAGTTGTCCAATCCCAATTTCCGTTATCTCTGGAAGAGCGTCCAGGACATCCAGCCCGGCGACGTAGACGGCCATTCGGTGGTGGTGCACCTTGCGGCCCAGCCCGATGCGCCGCTCGCCTTCGAGTCGCCCCGGTACACCGTCATGCAGAACATCGAGGGCACCGTCGCGCTGCTGGAGGCGGTGCGCCATGCGGGCAACGTGACGAAGCTGATGTTCGCGGCGTCCGGAAACCAGATCGGGCGCGCGATGTATCTGCCAATCGACGAGGACCATCCGTTGACGCCACACAACCCCTACGGGTTCTCGAAGGCGGCGGCCGAGATGGCGCTGGGGGCCTGGCGACTTGCCTACGGCATACCTTCCATCGTCATGGGCACCGGCGTGGTCATCGGCCCGAACATGCGCAGGGAGGTCTTCATATTCAAGTGGCTGTGGAGCGCCCTTCACGGTAACCCCATAGTCGTGGAGGGCGGAAGCCAGACCCGCGACCTGGCGTTTATCGACGACGTGGTCAGAGCCTGGACTCTCGCGATTGAGGCGCCCGTCGAGAAGGTGGTCGGGCATAAGTTCTTCGTAGGCTCCGGCAGCGAACACTCAATCGACGACCTCGCCAGGGCCTGCCGAGACGCCATCGGGAACGACGTCCCAATCGTGTACGCCGGGTACCGTCCCGGCGAAGAGGGCCATCGAGAGGCGTTCAGCGTGGAGAAGGCCCGAAGGGTGCTTGGCTTCACGCCTGAATTCTCACCCATAGAAGCGATCGCACAGACCTCCGGGTGGGTGCGAACCCTGCTCTAGACCCCTCCAGGCAAAGTGGAGTCGCTCGCCGCACCGCCACATCAGCAGCCCGTCCAGGTAACCGGGCCAACTTATGTCGCCTACCCGCAGCCCGTAAAGGTGCGCGACCAGCACCGCCAGTATGGAGTCGTGGGTCACGTAGACGTTCAGGCGGTCTCCATGCCGGAGGTGACTGGACGTTAGCTCCAAAAACAATTCGACGCCCTCGGCAGTCGGCCTCATGCCGGCGGGAGGCTTGGCGTCGCATAGCTGGCGCCTGACTATCTCCAATATGCCGACGTTGAGAAACAGCGCTCCGGCTGCCTCTTCGTCTATGACGAAGGGGCCTGGATAGCCGAGTCGCCAGTCGAGCGCTACCTCTTCGGGCTGGCCGCCGCCGCGAAGAATCGCCTTCGCGGTCGACACGCACCTCGGCACCGGGCTGGTGGTAACACCTATCCGCGACCGAATCCGTGACAGTGTCGCTCCGAGCCTGTCGGCGGACTCGATTCCGTGGGCGGTCACCGGCACGTCGACTCCGAAGGTCCCCGCTGGAATGTCCTCCCTCTCGGCATGTCTGAGAATTAGCGACGCGTCAGCCCGGGAGGGTATGCGGCCAAGCTGTTCTGCGACCCACTCCGTCGCGCAGTCGAGGCTCATACCGCCCTTGCGCGAATGACTGAGCTGACGGAATCCGTCTCGACCACGTCTACCAGGTAGAATCCCGCCTGCCCCAGGATGTCGCTGAACTGCTCCTTGGTGCGCTCGCGGCCTTCGGTCATCACGAGCATGTTCAGGTCCAGCAGTCCGCCCTCGCCGGTCGCGTCGTCCAGGACCATCTCCATCAGGTAGAGGATGGCGTCATCGGGCATCGCCTCGCGGGCGCGGCTTAGTATCCGCACGGCGTCACGGTCCGGCCAGTCGTGTAGCACCCTCGCCAGGATGACCGCATCCGCCGTAACGGGCCACTTCCCGAAGAGGTCTCCCGCTATGAACCGGCACCGGCCTTCCAGACCCGTGGGCGTCCTTGCGGCTTCGACCACCTCCGCTCGGTCCATGACCGTCGCCTCGAGGCCGGGACAGGAACGCAGCAGCGCGAACGCAAGCTCTCCGGTGCCGCCACCCGCATCCAGAATCCTGTCGTGGGCCGAAAAGTCCACCGTGCCGGTCAGGTCCCGGTAGTCGTGCCTGGCGTAGGTAGACATCGCTGAGTGGTATGCACGCAGATCGCCAGGCCTGTCCCGTATCCAGTCGAAGTAGTTTTTGCCGTGCAGCCTCTCGAAGGCCGACTGTCCAGACTTAAGCGAGTGAGCAACTTCCGCCCATGCTTCATACGACTCTCTGCCCCAGTGCCGCGCCGCGTCCACCAGCGAGAGAGGGTGGCTTCGCGTGAGAAGCGATCCGCGCTCAGTGAGATTGTAGATTCCCGCCGCGTCCCTCTGGACCAGTCCCAGCTCGATGAGCGCCCTCATCAGCCTTGGCGCGACCGTGCTGTGCAGACCGGCACTTCGCTCAATCTCGCTTGCTGACGCCGGCAGCCACTCGAACACGCCCAACTGCACGGCGGCGTGGATCGTCTGTGTGCGCCAGAGACCTACCATGTCGCCCGATAGCCTTTCGAGATGCGATTGCGAGGGCTTTCTGAGCTCTACCAGGGTCCGCCCCGACTCGTTGATCACCGAAAGCGAGCTGTCGAATCCCTCCACGCGGGCCTGGCCGTTGTAGAACGGCTCCACGCTGCTGAACCGCTCCACGTACAGGGGATTCCCCGACATGTCCACGTGGTGCCAACCCCTGGAGTCGCGCGCGCGGGCGTACCGCTTGTGGTAAACATCCAAGTCCTGAAACCACCTACCGTGAAGCCGCTTGCCATGAGCGTCTATGTGGGTGTGCCTGCCGTCTTGCCGCTGTACGACGGCGTAGCCGTCCTTGAAGTCGCCGGCGTAGCGGTATCGCTCCGGGTACGCGGGCGAGCCGTCGCGGCCGATGTGAAAGTAACCGTCGTCGGGCAGCCGCACGGCGCAGCGCTCCTCTTGGAAATTGCCGCACCACGAGTAGCGCTCGCTGTAGAGCGGACTTCCGTCGGGGCGGATGTGAAACCAGCCGTCCTGCGAATGGACCGCCGCGATACCCTCGTAGAATCCGAACGTTCGGACGTGGCGCCGTTCGTAGGCTGCCAGCCCGTCGGGCGTTATGTGGTAAGCACCCGAGTCGTCGTACACCGGCGCGAGTCCGGGTTCGTGAAACTTCTCCACTCCGCGGAAGCGAGCCGGGTAGAGAGGACGCCCGCCTGCGTTGTCGACGTGATGCGTGGCGTCTGATGAGACTCTGCTGGTCTTCCAATCGTCAGGCCAATTGGAAAAGTGGTTATAGGGAGACGTAGGGTCGTATTGGACCTCTTCGGTTACATGCGGCACGCGAAAGGGCGATTGTCCGTTTTGAAGACTGGCAAGATACTCCATGACCTCGTCGCGTTCCTCTTCGCTGTCGTCGCCCGCGGCCTTCCTCGCGTGAACCCAGATTGCCCTTCTGTGGTGGGTCCAATCGGCGCTCCAGGGTCCGCGCTCGAGCAGAGACGCCATGCTCCTAAACTCCAGATACCAGGTGGCCCGTGGTTTCTCCGACGGGTTTGGCTCCGAATAGTGGAGCACGTGTACGTTGTGGATGACGACGTCGCCAGGCTGGCTGATAACCGGGACAAACTGCGGCTTGCAGTCCCTGCGTATCGCGGAGACTGCGTTTGAGGTCAATGGCCCCAGTCGATGGCTTCCGGGCAGAAAGTAGACCGGGTTGTTGCTGTCATCGTGCAACGATATGCCCAGGCTGAATATGGTCTCGCGCGTTGGGTCCAGCCCTATGTCTTGATGGGCTCCCACACCTTCGCCGACGAGCGGCATCTTGATTAGTACGTCCTCCCAGGTGAGCACCGAATCAGCCTTGGGCAGAAGCCGGTCTACGATGTCACTTATCTCCCTCCTACCCAGCACTGACAGGAATTCCGAGTACTTATCGAGCGGATAAGTGAGCTTAAGTGGCACGCCGCCCGCCGTCCTGATCAGGTCTTCAGACTCGGAGTAATCGTCCACTGACCTCAAAGAAAGAAGGGCAAGAGCGCTGACTTCTTCCATGGGTAGAACGCGCGGGATGTGTACAAATCCATCACGCTCCAGTTGCGCCCTCCAGGAATCGTCCGCCATGTTGCCTCTCCTCCGGCTTTTTGCGTCCGGTTGCTCCAAGCCCATCAGCGTGGCGGCCTTCGCATGTTGCAGCCCTGGCACAGCGTGTTCTGCATGTAGTCGGCCCGCAGGCGCCCGTACTCCGCGCTCCCCCAGATGTCGTAAAGGCTGGTGTCGTTTACGTTCCCGAAGTAGCCGAGCGTCCGGCGTAGCGCGTCCGGAGCGCAGCACGGGTTGAACCTGCCGTCGGATGCCACCCAGGCCTCCTGGCCCAGGAACGGACACTCGCCGTTGGGGGCAATGTCCTCTACGCCGGCCTCGTCGAGCCGGAAGATGTTATCGAGCAGCACCCGTTCCCCGCCCGGCAGCCTGTGCCGCTCGGCGATCTCATACGCCGAGTCCACTATGGCGTTCCAGCGGGCGATCGCCTTGGCGTTTCTCCGCATGGACTGGCGACGCATCTGGCTGAAGTGGACCCACAGGTGGTGGCCCTTCACCCTGTCGACTCCGAGGTCGGCGGCGAGCTCGACGATGCCGGGCAGCTCGTGCACGTTGACTTCCATGAATGTCAGCTGGAACGTCACGCGGCAGCGGTTGCCGCCGCTGGCGGCGTGGGCGTCCCTGACGCCGATGAACGTCCGAACGTTCTCGACGACGGTCTCCCAGTCCGAACCGAGCATCACGCTCTCATGGGTCTCCTTCGTGGCGCCATTCCAGGAGACCTTTACGTCGGACGTGACGGGCACGATCCGCTCGGCCCAAGCCCTGGCCCCCCGCTTGGGAAAGGTTCCGTTGGTCGTCAGGTTGAGCTTTACTCCGTACTCCCCGCACAGGTCCAGGATTTCGTCGAAGTGCCGGTACAGCAGCGGCTCGCCCATTGTTGAGGGGATAATCTCCCGGAGGCCCGTTCCCTGTGATTCCTCCATCACGCGCCTGATGAGGTCTATGCCCATTCGGCGCTTGGGACGCCTCGCCTTCCGCCTGTCGGTCTGCGTCGTGCTGTACGGCGAATGGTCCTCGCACATGATGCAGTGGAGGTTGCAGTCGTCGGGATTGGTATCGAACGTGATACGCCAAGGACCGGACCGACGCTCAGCCGACTCGGCCTGCGGCGAGTTAGTCCCTACCAGCGTTTCGACTGTTACTTTACTCATCGTCTCTGCCCCTGTTTACCAGGTTGTCGTAGATTCTTTCCACCGCGACGGAGTGCTCGTCCATGTCCGGCACGTTCCCGTCGCCGGACTGCGCGTAGCCCCTTCTGCCCAGTCGTCTGGCGAGCTCCGGGTCGCCGGCCAATCGCTGCATCTGCTCCGCCAGCGAGCGCGGGTCGCGATGGGCGAAGAGCAGGCCGTTCAGCTCGTGGTGGACGTACTCGGCCATCCCGCCAAAGTCGGCGGTTATCACGGGGACCCTGGCCTGCAGCGCCTCGTGAATAACGAGGGGAGAGTTCTCCGCCCAGATCGAGGGCACCACGATTGCGTCGCACCGGTCGAACACGTCGGCGACGATGTCTTGGTTCCTGTACTCTCCCATCCACTCGACTCGGGCGCCCGCGGACCCTGGCAGCCTCCGAGCCAACGCCTTCAATCCCTCCGTCTCGACTCCCCGGTGTCGCCCCCATAAGCGCAGCCTGGAATCGCCTGCCAGGCCTCCGAAGGCCTCTATGAGATGGTTTACACCCTTCGCAGGTATGTGCGTTCCGATGTATCCGAATGTGAACGGCTCACCCCGTGCTCTGCTGCGGCCCTCCATGCGCTGCCTGTGGAATCCATAGTCGAGGTACGTCAGCTTACCGTCCGGGATCCCGAAGTCGTCCCTGAACCGGCGCAGAAGGTACATCGAGGGTGCGATGAACATGTCGACGGCGTCGCACACTTCCCGGACGTGTGCCATCCGCCTGCCCACCCAGTCAGTCCAGTGGGCGGCGTCCGTCTCGTACTCCTCCTCGCCGCCCGAGAAGTAACGCACGTAGCAGCGAACAGCGCATTTCCTGTCGTCCTGCCCGTCGCATACGGCCCAGACGTCCGCTGGGTTGGCCGGATACATCTGGATGAACTGGCCCCTGGGACACATCAACCAGTAGTCGTGGAGCGTGAAGACGACAGGTATCCGCCTCTCTTTCGCCTGAAACACGAGCGAGGTCGAGAGATGATTCAGGTGGCCGATATGCACGACTTGCGGACGAATGTCGTCCAACAGGCGGCCAAACGCGTCGTCGACTGCTGCGTGGCGGTAGCCGTCACGCGCTCTCGCCATGTTGATGAGGTGAAGCGTGATGCGGTGGTCGGTAGGGTCGGTCTCCTGCTGCGTTGCGTACTCGGGAAGGAAGGCGTTCTCCTGCCTCGTGAATACGTGCACCTCGTGGCGGTCGGCCAGCGCCTGTGCCAGGCCCTGGGTGTAGACCTCGGAGCCCGCGTTATACCGCATCGGATAGCCGTGGATTACCTGGAGTATCTTCACTGCGCCGCCCACACTGCTGATCAGATACTTATATCATCTGCTCACCGTGCGGGGCAAGCAGCGTGAGAAACTCGCAACTTTGCAGAGAGTACGTGAGCAACTCCAGGCGGCGCCAACAGCGCCAACCCCTCACCAGATCAGGTCGCGGGCACCGACCTTCGGCCCAGGCCGGCGGCGATTCGCTGGAACGTCTGCGGGATGCTCTCGTTGAATATGCTGTACACCACCGGCACCACGACGAGCGTAAGCGCGGTGGAGCTCATCAGGCCGCCGATCACCACGGTCGCCAGCTCAGCGCTGATGATTCCGCCTTCGCCCGAAGAGGCAACCGCCAGGGGCAGCAGGGCGAAGCTTGTCGTCAGCGCCGTCATGAGGATCGGGCGCAGCCGGACCCGCCCGCCGTTGATCAGGGCGTCGTAAACTCCCATGCCCTTCTCCCGGAGCTGCTCAACGAACGCTATCAGCACGATGGCGTTCGTCACCACGATCCCGATGAGGAGCAGGATACCCATCATGGCGGGCAGGCCGAGCGTGCGGCCGGTGATGACCAGCGCGGCGAATGCCCCAATGAGCGCGAACGGAAGCGTCGTTACGATGATGAAGGGGTTCCTGAGAGATCCGAGGCTGGCAACCATTACGAGGTATACGAGGACAATCCCGATACCCATAGAGAGGAAGATCGCTTGGAATCCTTCTTCGATGTCCCCGAATATGCCGCCGCTGGAAACTGAAACGCCCGGAGGGAGTGGGGCCGTCGCGATCTTTTCGTCGACCAGGCGGCCGACCGCCTGCGTGTCTTCGGCAACGATGTCCCCCGTGATCGTGGCTGAACGCAGGCCATCCGTTCGGCTGATGGTCACCGGGCCCTCGCTGACGACAACTTCGGCAAGCTCTCCCAGTGGAGCCGAGCCGATTGGCCCGGTAATAGTGAGGCTCTCCAACGCTCCAATACCGTTGGCCGAACCACGGTTGCCGGACAGGACGACGTCCGTGACCGCTCCGTCGATGGTTATCCGGGTGACGGTCTCCCCGACGAGGTACTGGCTAAGCTGAAGCCCTACCTCCCTGGTGCTCTGTCCGATGCGCGCCGCCTTCGCCGGGTCCACCTGAATAGAGGCCTCGTCGCGGGCCTGAGCTATGTTGCTCTCCAGGTTGATTACCTCTTCGAGTGATCCGATCGAAGCCATCAGCTTCTGGGTCGCTTCTGTTATGTCTCCGTAGTTGGAGCCAGCGATGCTGATTTCTACGCCGCCGGTCGGGGGGCCGTCTACTATCTCCTGTATCCTGAGCGTTCGCCCCTCCTTGTCTAGCTTATCCCTGAGGACTTGATCGATGTCTTCCGGAGCATCACTGGCGAGGTTCACCAGGATGCTGGCCTGGTTGAGCCCGCCCGGCTGGCCGCCGGACGACAGGTTCGTAGCTCCGACCGTCGAGCTGTACACCTCCGCGACGCCCTGGATCTCGCCCTCGATTTCGATGACCTCGGCGAGAGTCCGGTCGGGCGGAGTGCCCGGCGGCAGTCCCACCTCGATCTGCAGGTACCGGTCTCCGCCGCCTGAGAACAGCGTCACGGGGATGAAGTAGGTCAACCCCATGCTTCCAACCGTCAGCACCACGGCGGACACCACCGTAATCACCTTGTGGCTGAGCGTCCACCGGATGACAGGCGTGTACAGGCGCTGCATCCAAGTTTCCTGCAGAAAGACATCGCCCTCTTCTTCGACCCGGTCGGGAAGGTCGCCCGGCCGCAGCAGGTAGGCCCCCAGCACCGGGACGGCCGTGAGCGCGACCAGAAGGGACGCCACGAGGGCAAAGCTGACCGTGAGAGCGAACGGGGCGAAGAAGGCGCCAACGAGACCCTGGATGAATGCCAGGGGCGCGAACACAACTATAGTCGTCATCGTGGAAGCGAAGATCGCCGGACCGACCTCGGCTGTGGCCTCCAGTGCGGCCCTCCACCGCTCACGCCCCGCCTGGATGTGGCGATAAACATTTTCCAGCACCACGATCGAGTCATCGACAACCCGCCCAACGGAAATTGCGAGCCCCCCCAGCGTCATGAAGTTGAGCGACAAGTCCTGCCACGCAAGCAGCAGCACGCCCGTTAGCACGCTCAGCGGAATCGACATGCCTATCACGATGGTGGGGCGAAGAGTGTTGGACAGCCCCCGCAGTATCGTCGGCCTGAACGACAGCATGAACGCGAACACCACGGTGACAGCGAACAGGAACCCGTACATCGCCTCCTTCAACAGGGTGTCGATCTGTCTCTGGATGCTGGGCCCCTGATCCGAAACAATGACGATTTCCACGTCCGGCGGCAGCCCCACCAGCCCGTCCAGCGCCTCCCGCACGCCGCTCGTAACGTCTATCGTGTTGGCCTCGGCCTCCTTTATGATAGACACCCCCACGCTGGGCTTGCCGTTCGTGCGGGATATGCTCGTCGGTGCGGCCGCACCGAGCCTCACGTCCGCAACGTCACCGAGGAGCACCGGTTCAGAATCGGAAATTCCCACCACGAGGCTCTTGACATCGTCGATGGAGTCAAGCGTGTGCGTCGTCTTGACGAGGACGGTTTGCCTGCCATCGAATATGGCGCCCGCGGGCAGGCTGACGTTGTTGTCCCTCAGAGCGGACGATATCTGGAACAGCGAGACCCCTTTCTCCGTCATCCTGTCAGGGTCCGCGGTGATCTGAACACGCGGCTCGACCTCACCGGTTACCTGTACCCGGAGAACTCCCTCGACGTCGGAAATCGCGGGCAGAATGCGTGACTGGATTATGTCATCCAGCTCTGCGGCGTCCCGGTCCGAGAGGACGCTGAACTGGATGACAGGGAACTGGTCCGGATTGAATCGGCCAATCGTGGACTCCTCGACGCCGGGGACGAACGCGATGTCATTCACTGCCGACGAAACATGGTCCTCTGCCGCTGCCATGTCCGTCCCATACGCGAAGGTGGCCAACACCAGGGAGTAGCCCTCGAAGGTCGTCGACTGGACGGACTCCAACCCCGCCGCTCCCGAAATTGCCCGTTCTATATGTGCGGTTACGTCCCGCACGACGGCGTCAGGGTTCGCGGACGGGTAGGGCGTCGTAACGGTCACAAGCGGGAACTCGATCTCTGGGAACAGCTCTACGCGCAGCGAATTGTAGGCGACGACTCCCGCCGTCAGAACAATGATTATGGCGAGAACCGTAACTGTCCGGTTGCGGACCGCCAACCCGGTGATGAATCTCATTTACGTCTCCAGTGTTTCTTTACGGTGAGTATGTCGCCCGTTTCGCTTCAACGCCCCGACCGCGATGGGTGGCGAGTCCTTCGCTTCTGTCACGAGAACGCCGCGCTACCCGCGCGGAACCGAGTTAGGTCGTTCCAGGAGAACCGAGATTGGCACGTCCAGCGCGTGAGCAATCTTCAGTGCCGCTCCAATTGTGACGTTCTGCTTGCCACGCTCCACCAGGCTGATGTACGTGCGGTCGAGTCCCGACGCCTCGCCCAGCGCTTGCTGAGTCATACTCAGGCCCGACCTTGCCTCTCTGATCCGCCGCCCCATCAGGGCCAGTTGCTCTTCGAGCGATATTCTCTCTTTTGTCAGGCCAACCAGTCGGCGTGCTTCGGTCAAGGCCTGCAAGGCATTGCCCGCAATGGCGTCGCATCCCAGGCTTCTTACGTCCTTGTCCGTCCCATCGAGCGCTCTTCCGCCCAGCAGTATCTTCGCAGCGGGCCCGTTCCGTTCGCGAATTGCGGCGGCGGCGGCCCTTGCGTTGGGGAGGAACTCGGCCTGTGTAACAGAGAGCGCAACGAGATCGACGTTCCGCTGCCGGACGTACTCGGCCAGGTCCTTGGCCGGCGTTCCTGTCCAGAGGAAATCGACCTCCCAGCCGTCCATCGCCAGAAAATCGGCAATCACCCGCGCACCGAGCCAGTGCGGGTCCCCTTCCACCGGCGTCACCGCGGCCCTCATGCCCAGCCCCGTCTGTGGATTCATCCCTTGACGCAGAGAGTCCATCACGTCTATCGTGACAGAAGTCGCCAGGTGCTCTTGGGCCACGTTTATCGTGCCCTCGTGCCACAGTTCACCCAGCCTGATCTGCGTAGGCGCCAGGACTTCGAGATATACGTCAGCGCGTTCGATTCCTCGACTCAGCGCCGCTTTTATCACTGCGTGCGCAAGGCTGGGCTCGCCGGCGACCTGGGCCTGGCCGTACTGTTCCCTGGCTTCCGCGAGAACGGCTTCTCTATCCATCCGGGTTCACCATATGGGAACTACCGCACGCTGTGTGGGTTATAGTAGACATAACATCTAATGCTTATTAGTATTATACAACATACGTGCGGACTTGAGAAAGAGGGCAGCCATTGGCAATCGTGTTTGCCCGGTTATTGGCAAGACGGAAGTGCGAGGTGCTAACGGGCCGCCGCCGGCCCGTCTCAGAGCAGGACTCTCCCAGGCCGCAGGCGTGGACGCCTCAGCCTTTGGATGCCTTGATCGCCATCGGCAGCCCGGCGGCCATGAAGTAGACGTCGTCCGCCGCCGCGGCCACTAGCTGGTTCACGCGCCCCAGCTCGTCGGCGAAGATGCGGCCCAACCGCGTCGGCGGCACGACGCCCAGTCCCACCTCATTGCTGACGACAATCCACGACGCGCTACCGCTCCGGTACACGTCCAGCAGCCTCCGCGCCTCCACGAGAATGTCCTTGCGCGAGGACTCGGCGTCCGGGTTGCGCAGCAGCAGGTTGCTCACCCAGAGCGTCAGGCAGTCCAACAGCACCGTGTCGTAGCGCTGCGACAGCCGGGCCAGCGACGCGGCCGGATCGATGGGCTCCTCCAGAGTGTCCCACTCCGGCGGGCGTGACTGCCGGTGTGCCTCGATGCGCGCTGCCATGTCCGGGTCTCCGGCCTCGGCGGTGGCGACGAACAGGACGCGCCCACCGCCGGCGGAGGCCAGCCGCTGGGCGTAGCTGCTCTTGCCCGCCCGGACGCCACCCAGCACCAGCGTCAGTCGCTTGCTCACTTGTCTTCCTCGCGGGCAGCCGTCTGGATGTGAACGGTATCGTTCCAAAGCTCCAACACGCGTCCGCTGGGATGATTGGCAATAGTAGATAGGCTGCCGCAATCGACGCGAAACCTCCAGAAGAATTCGTCCGCGAGGCCCAGCAGGCAGACGAGCAGGGCGCGAATGGAGCCTCCGTGCGCAACCACAAGCAGGTCTTCGGAATCGCTATGCGCCGCCGCGGTCTTCACGTAGAAGCGCCTCACACGCCGCAGTACCTCCGTGGAGTCCTCGCCGGCGGGAGCGGCAAACGCGTTCTCATCCCGGCCAAGGCGCTCGGCGAAGGTGTCCGCGTGTCGCGCTTTGACCTCTTCGAGCGTCAGGCCCTCCCACTCGCCGTAGCAGAACTCGCGAAGGTCGGCATCGGTCCTGACCGGCGACCCGGCCTCGCCAACTATGACGCGGGCGCTCTCCACCGCGCGCGACAGGTCGCTGGCGTACACGGCAGAGAACTCACGGCCTGCCAGCCTGTCCGCCAGAAGTCTCATCTGCAACCTTCCGCGTTCGCTGAGCGGAACGTCCGCATGTCCTTGAATCCTCCCGGCCGCGTTCCATTCCGTCTCCCCGTGGCGCACCAGGTACCAGCTACCCATTTTCGACCTCCCGGAGAGCTCTGCGTACCGCGCCCACCTACCACAGCGGTGTCCGGTACAGTTCGGGGAACAGCGGTAGCAGGGCGATCCCCAGCAGCAGCACCGCCACCTCAGCAACCTCGTTCACGGCGCCGTAGGTGTCCCCTGTCATACCGCCCAGCATACCCGAAATCCACCGGCCCAGCCCCAGTGAGACGACGATGGCCGCCCCGACCAGGACGGGCCCCGCGTATCCCAGCACCGCCACGCTCGCTGCCAGCGCCGTTGCAATTCCGAACGGCACCTGCCAGCGGGCCGTTCCGCACTGAAACGCCGCGCCTAGTCCTTGTTCGCGGACGTACACGAACGCTGCCATCGTCGTAAGCATCCCCAGCCGCGAGAGGCAGGGGAACACGAACAGCAGGCCGGGGCGGATTTCGCCCGGGATGCCCGCGAGGAGCGACCACTTCAGCAGCAGCAGTCCGGCACCGCCGGCAACGGCGAACGCGCCCACGTGAGTGTCGCGCAGGATTTCGAGCCTTCTCGCCTGGGAGAATCCGCCGAACAGCCCGTCGCAGCAGTCGAGAAATCCCTCGACGTGGATCGCGCGCGTCAGCACCAGCAGCGCCCCGACCAGCACCGCGCCGACCACGGGCAGCGGCAGTACCAGCCTCGCCGCGTAGTCCAGGCCCGCC
This sequence comes from Dehalococcoidia bacterium, assembly GCA_965262385.1. GTDB lineage: Bacteria > Chloroflexota > Dehalococcoidia > Lucifugimonadales > CATOSD01 > CATOSD01. The sequence goes on from CBDHFB010000016.1 coordinate 3,269,983, forward strand.
AGCGCGGCCCCCAGCGCGAGGCCCACAATAGGAAAATAGGCCCGCGCCCGCCCCATGCGCGGCGCGGCTCGCGGCGCGACCGGAAGGACGGTCAGGAAGCCTATCGCCGTCCGAAGGTCTCTCACTACCGTTGGCCGCCCGCGTCCTCCGTCTCCCTGTCCGAAACGCCCGCTTCGGTGAAGGTCGCCATCTCGGCGAGGCACGCCGCGGCCGCTTCGACCAGGCCCATAGCCAGCACCGCGCCCGTACCCTCTCCCAACCTCATGCCGAGATCCAGCAGGGGCTCCAGTCCCAGGTGAGACAGGACGATCCTGTGCCCAGGCTCGGCCGACACGTGACCCGCCACCATGTAGTCTCTTGCGTGCGGGGAGAGGCTGTGCGCGATGAGACCGGCAGCGCCGGAGATGAATCCGTCGAGCACCGCGACCCTCCGCGCGAGCGCGGCGCCGAGCACTACGCCGGCCAGCACCCCTATCTCGAAACCACCCACCTTCGCGAGCACGTCCAGCCCGTCCGCGGGGTCGGGGCGATTGACTGCCAGGGCACGCTCGACGACGCCAATCTTGTGCCGCATCTCGCGGTCGTTTCGGCCTGTGCCCCGACCTGTCGTCACGTCTGGCGGCCTTCGAGTGAACGTCGCCGTTATGGCGCTCGACGCTGTCGTATTGCCGATGCCCATGTCGCCTGTGCCGATGATGTCGACGCCGCGTTCCGCCGCCTCCGTCGCCATCCGGACCCCTGCGGCCACGCACGCCTCGGCCTGCTCGCGGGTCATGGCCGGGCCCTGCGTCATGTCGGCGGTGCCCCTGCCCACGCCCACCGATAGCAGGCCGGGGTGGTCGGGCAGCGGCGCGGCGACGCCGGCATCCACGATGATCAGCTCCACGCCCGCCCTCCTCGCCATGACGCTGACCGCCGCGCCGCCCGACAGGAAGTTGAGCACCATCTGCCCCGTGACCTCTTGCGGGTAGCCGGTAACGCCCTGGGCGACCACACCGTGGTCGGCCGCTGCGACCACAATCACCTTGCCGCGCGGCACTGGGCGCGTCGTCCCTAACATCCCCGCGAGCCGGACGGACAGCTCCTCAAGCCGTCCCAGGCTGCCGGGCGGCTTTGTGAGGCGGCCCTGCCTGAGCTCGGCGGCTCGCATGGCGCCAGCGTCAGCGGGTGCGATGCTCGCGACCACTTCTTTGATATTCATCGCTAGAACTCTATCCCCTGCTGCGCCTTGATTCCCCTATCCTCGTAAGGATGCTTTATCAGCTTCATCTCGGTCACCAGGTCGGCGCATTCTATCAGCCCCTGTGGGGCGTATCGTCCTGTGATTATGACGCGCTTACAGCGCTCCCACTGCTCCACGGCGAGGGCGGCCGTCCTGTCCATGTCCTTCGACAGCCACGTAAAGCCGTCGCCCAGTCCCTCGATGGGTATGCCCAGCTTTGCGGCCGCGCGGTGCTCGCCGAACTCGGCGCCGGTGTGCTTGATAAACTGGAACATCCTGATGCGAAAGTCCCTGCCCCAGGCGCGGAAGATCACACCGAGGGCCGCCGTAGTCTTGCCCTTACCCTCGCCCGTGTTGACGATCACCAGCCCGTGCCGGACTCTACGGTGCTTCACCAGCTCGGCGGGCCGTTCTCCGCTCTCCGATTCGCTCACGCTTCACCTCCCGCGCACTGCGGCTGCCCCGTTTCTGCCTGAAGCCGCCCACGCTTTGGATTTGATGCCTCGGCGCGCGTCCTTCACATTTGGGGAATGCCCGTCGGCCGGCCCGATGAGACTCACGGCGAGAGCCCCGGTAACAGGGTCCCGGTAGACCGCCGACTTCACTCCAAATGCCGATTCTATCGTCTCAGGCGTCAGCACTTCGACGGGCGGCCCTTCCGCGAGCACCCGCCCGTCTTGCAGCAGCACCAGCCGGTCGCAGTAGCGAGCCGCCATGTTCAAGTCGTGAATGGCCGCGACCGCCGTAAGTCCGTCGTCGACGAGGTCGCGCACCAGGTCGAGCACCTTGAGCTGGTGGAGCACGTCCAGGTTCGACGTGGGTTCGTCAAGCAGCAGTATACGGGGCTGTTGCGCCAGAGCGCGGGCGACGAACACCCGCTGACGCTCCCCGCCGGACAGCGTGTCGAGCGTCCGGTCGGCGAAGGGTTCGGTCTCCGTCAGCCGCATCGCGTCCCTGGCGATCCTTTCGTCTTCTCTGCCCTCGATCTGGAAGCGGCCCAGGTGAGGGTATCTGCCCATCAGCACCAACTCGACGGCAGTGAAGCCGTGGGTGTACGGCGCGATCTGCGGAACGAGCGAGAGCCCCGTGGCGACTTCCCTGGAAGACAGGGACTTGATATCAGCGCCTTCCAACCTCACCACGCCGTCACGGTGCCCCAGGGCGCCGGATATGGTCCTCAGCAGCGTGGACTTCCCGGCGCCGTTGGGGCCTATCAGGCCGACGAGCTGACCCTCGCTGGCGCACAGGTCTACACCGTGCAGAAGAATCTTCCCGTCGACCTCGTAGGTGACGTCCCTGGCGTCGATTGCCTGATTTGGTCCGTCCATCACTGCTCCTCCGCCAGGCTGAAGGGGGTCGTCGATGGCTCGGGGAAGTCCTCCGGCCACAGCATACTCGCAAGTTCCTCGGCACCTCGTATGTTCCAGTAGGAGAGCGTGGTGAAGTGCTTGCTCTCGACCACGTACACTCGGTCGTCGGCGATTGCCGGAATCTCCGCCAGCGCCTCGTTGTCAAGCAGGCTCTGTCGGAACTCTCCGGCCCCGTATTCGATCGGCTGGGCGATGACGATAACGTCGGGATTCATGGCGATAACGCCCTCGAGGCTGGTGGTCTGGTTGCTCTCGATGCCCGCCTCCTCGGCCGCGTTGATACCGCCGGCGGCCACGATGACTCCGCCCTCTGTCGAGTTGCCGCCCGCGACCCACAGCTTGTCCGAGTACTGTGTGAGTGCGAGCACACGGGGGCGAGGCTCGGCCACGCCCGTCACCGCGACGAGGGTGTCATACCGGTCGCGCACCTCCTCCGCGAACTCCAGGGCGCGTACCTCCTCGCCAAAAATGTACCCCAGTAAGAGAATGCCGTGGATTCGCGCCTCCGGGTCGTGTTTCAACTCCGTCTGGATTACCGGGATCCCGGTCTTTGAAAGGGACTCGATCGCCTCCGCCGGGAAGAACGGGCTGGTAACCACGACGTCCGGCGCCTGGGCGATTATCGTCTCCGGGTCCCGCGAAATCTCGGTTATGTCCTGCACCAGCGCGGCGACGTTGGAGAATGTCGAGTTCTTGGTAGCGCCTCCCACCCCCACTAACCGGCTCCGGGGCACCAGCGCCAACGTAAGCTCGTCGTGCCCAACCGAGGCCGTGATGATGCGCAGCGGCTTGGCCGGGATGCTTACCAGCCCGTTCAGTCCCTCGACTTCACGTGGCCAGCCGAAGTTTGTGGGGTCGAGGATCCCCTGGACTCCTTCAAACGGGTTCGGTGCCGGCTTGGGGGTCGGGGTTGGCTGTGGCGCCGCGGTAGGTTCGGGCGCCGGCGCTTGTGTCGGAACGGCGGTGGGAGTCGCGGCCGGCGCCTGTGTCGGAGCGGTGGTAGGGACCGCGGTTGGCGCTCGCGTCGGCGTCGCGGATGGGGCAACCGGGGCCGGGGATTCCGACGAACACGCCGCCAGCGCCAGCAGCAGGGTTAGCAAGACGGCGAGGATGCGTAGCTGTCTGATGATCATCAGGACTCCTTTCGACGGGCGGGACTCACAGTGAGTAGACCTGGCGTTTGTTCTTTATGAGAAGGAATATGAAGAAGGGCGCGCCCACGAACGCGGTGAGAACACCGACGCGGAACTCGGCGGGCTGGACGATGGTTCTGGCGACGGTGTCGGCCACGATGACGAATACGGCGCCTCCCGCGGCGCTCATAGGGACCAGCACGCGGTGGTCTGGCCCCAACAACATCCGGAGGACGTGGGGCGTCACCAGGCCTACGAACGCGATGGTGCCGCTCACCGCCACGGCAGCGCCGGTCGCCAGCGCCGCCGCTGCCAGAAGGGCCGGACGCGCAATGCCCACTCGCACCCCCATCGAACGAGCCTCGTCATCGCCTAGCATGAGCAGATTGAGATCGCGCAACATCAGCAGAATCACGAGGAAGCTGCCGACGACCAGCGGCGCGGACGTCCAGACGTGGTCCCAGGAACGGGAGTCCAATCCGCCGGCGAGCCAGAATAGGATCTCGCGGAGCGCCCCGTTGTCGGGGAGAGCGATGATGATCGCCGAAACGACGGCGCCCAGGAAGGCGTTGACCGCGACTCCGGCGAGCAGCAGCGTGGCCATCGAGAAGCGACCGCCGACGGCGGCGATGCCGTAGACAAGGAACGTGGCCGAAATGGCCCCCACGAATGCGAAAGTGGGAAGCGCGAGAAAGAACAGGCCCGCCATTCCGGTGGCGATAGCCACAACAGCACCAACAGCGCCGCCGGCGGATACGCCTATGATTCCGGGGTCTGCCATCGGGTTGCGGAACAGCCCCTGCATGGTCGCCCCGGCAACTCCCAACGCGGCGCCGACCGACGCTCCCACCACTATTCTGGGAAGCCTGATCTGCTCGATGACCAACTGCTCGGTGCGCCCGAAGTCGGCGAGGTCGAGCCCGAACACGGACAACACTATGGAGGCGACGTGGCCGACCGGAATGTTGACTGGTCCGACGCTCAGCGAGACCAGCGACACCGCGAGAATCAACAGCCCGAGAACTGAGGATCCCACCGCCAGTCGAGAAACGACGCCGGCTTGGCGGTAGCCGCGCAGGGTGGCGGATCCAAGGGCCCTCGACAAGAAAACACCTCCGGCGGTTCTCCGCTGGAGGTGTCGCTTTCGCTCCGGCCGGGACTGGTGCTCGACGGCCGAGGGACCCTCTCTGCTGCGGAGAGCGGTAACCCCCCGTATCAGGCAGGTCTCCTGGCTCGCGGGTGGATTTCGTCCGCCGGACCCTTGCCATTCGCAATCTCGGCAGTGGGCCCCGGCACCAAATCCCGCTTACAGTGGCGCTACCGCGGCGGATTCTCACCGCCTTCCCTATTCTCCCTGGACGGGCACCTGTACGGGCAGTTTGCTGTATGTCAGTGGTGCGGGGAATGGTATGCGTTCGCAAGGGGCCTGTCAAGTGATGCGTCCGATGTCCTGATCCCTCACCGCCACTTGCTGCCGGCTGGCGATGGACCTGGGTCCAATGGGTTGACTTGACCCTCCCCAATCTGCCTGCTAGACTCGTGGCGAAAGGTCAGGTGAGGATTAATCTCGGTAGTCGTAGACGACATTCCGCAGACGTACCGCTTAGGTGCCATGCATAGATGTCGCAACAAACGTAAACCGAAAAGCCGCTACTTGACGGTCGCGCGAGTGCGTGGCCGCCAACGGCATGTCCTCCCTTGCGAGCCTTAGCTTCCTCACCCAACCCGACGGGACTACAGGTCCCACTCTCCAGTCCCCCAGTTTTCAGCCCTACTGCCGGCTTCCTTTGCAGCCCTTCCAAGGCCGCGTTGCGGACGTCGCCGGCAACACTGCGGGCTAAGAACTGACTGCCCCCGGCTTCCCTGTGCGGTCCGGGCTTCGTCCCTGACCTCGGCGTCATTGCGCCTACGCACGCGGTACGATCAGGCGCCCGGGGAATTGCACTCAACCAGAGATACCATTCTCAGCGCTCCTGCGCGAAACAATACAAGAGGTGTTCAAATCAACACGAAACTAGCTTCAGCCATTGAAACAAGCCCGGAATGGGTCAACGAGCTGAGTCGCCAGTACTGGAACTCGGCAATCGTGAGGGCGGGCATCAACCTGAAGATGTTCCCGCTCCTCGAGGAGGAACCGCTGAACTCGCGACAGGTCGCCGAACGCCTGGGGGCCGCGCCACGATTCATAGATGCCTTCCTCGAGGCGAGCGTGGCCCTGGGACTGCTGGAGAAAGTCGGTGAAGACAGGTACGCCAACTCCGCCATGTCTGACGCCCATCTCGTGCCAGGCAAGCAAGGCTACGTTGGCGACCTGGTGCTGCACATCACAAACTATTGGCGAAGCTGGGGCAACCTGGACAAGCTCATCATAGAGGGCAGAACCGAGCTTCCGTTTGAAAACGGCTTCACGGACGTCCCTACCTACTGGTCCGATTACATGAACGGCCAGCACAATCGGGCGGTGGCTGGCCAGGCGGACAACCTGGTGAGTAGCGTGGACCTCAGGGGCAAGAGGAAGATGCTGGACCTGGGGGGAGGCGCCGGTAGCTACAGCATCGCTCTCTGCCACCATAACCCGGAACTGAAGGCTTACGTCGTTGACGCGAAAGAGCCCCTGGAGATTGCGGCAGAGCAGATTGCCGAGAGCGGCCTCGAAGACCGCATCGGACTGGTGGAAGGGGACTTCGATGAGGTGGAACTGGGCAGTGACAGCGACGTGGTCCTGATATCCGGAGTCGTGCTCATCAAGTCGGAACGGGAGTGCCGCCGTGTGATCCGCCGCGCCTACGATGCACTGGTGCCGGGGGGCATGGTCATCGTTCAAGACTTCATGCGGCTGGATTTCAGTCCTGAGCGCAGCTTCATGGACACCATGATGGACCTGTACGTGCTTATCGGTTTCAGCCCTGGAGCCGGCGACCGCCACGGCGAGGAGTATGTCTCCTGGCTGTCAGACTGTGGCTTCATCAACATCGAGGAGACGGCTCTGCCGACGCAGCTGGCCATCATCACGGCTGAGAAGCCACAATAGCCTACAACCCGACTTGGGGTGAACCACCAATGCTGCGAACCCGATTTACAGAACTGCTGGGCCTGGGCTTCCCCGTAATGTCCGCCCCAATGAGCAACCACAGCGGCGGCCACCTGGCGGCGGCTGTCTCGGCGGCCGGCGGGCTGGGCACCTTTGGCGGAACCAACGAGCTCGGCCCCGGCTGGCTGCGCCAGCAGCTAGCGCTCATCAGGTCGCGGGCCGACCGGGCCTTTGGCGTGGGGTTCATCACTCAGCGCATAGGAGCCGACCCGACCAACTTCGAGACTGTCTTGGAGGAGCGCGTGCCGGTGGTGGTCTTCTCATTCACCGACCCGCAGCCCTGGCTGAGCCGGGCGAAAGACGCCGGCGCGTTCACCATCTGCCAGGTGCAGTCGGCAGAGTTGGCAGAACTTGCGGTGCTAGCAGGGGCCGACGCGCTGCTGGCCCAGGGTAACGAGGCCGGGGGGCACACAGGCCAGATGAACTTGCTGCCGCTGCTGGTAGACCTCGTTGAACGATACCCCGAGGTGCCGGTTCTGGCCGCCGGCGGCATAACCTCGGGGAGGGCGCTGGCCGCGGTTCTGGCCGCGGGCGCCCAGGGGGCGTCCCTGGGCACGGCTCTGCTGGCCACGCCGGATGCGGTGGAGGTGCCGGAGCCATTCAAAGAGCGGATAATCTTGTCCGATGGCCAGGACACGGCCTTTACACGGCTCTACGACCTGCTCGGCGATTCGCCCTGGCCCGAGGGCATTGCCGGCCGTGTGTACCGCAATCGTCTCGTGCGCGAATGGGACGGCCGGGATGCGGACATCCTTGCCCACAGGGAAGAGTTGGCCTCGGACGTGGCAGCCGCCCGGGCACGTCAAGACCCGGAAATCTCCTCAGTCTACGTCGGCCAGGGCGCGGGGCAGGTCAAGGAAATTCGCCCCGCGGCGGATGTTGTGCGTCAGATCTGCGAGGACGCCGAGCGGATTATTCGAGAGTTGGGCACGAGGCGTGTCGGCTAGCCCCCGCACAGGAGCTTCCTACCCGTAGACCTCGAGCACCAACTCCTTTGGCCCGTCGCCGTTTAGTCTCGTCTGGTCCTGCGGACACGCGGACACCACGGCGATGAGGTCTTCCATGGCCTGGAGAAGCACGTAGTCCCCGGGCTTCGCCATGGACTCGCGGGTATCGCGAGTTCCCTGCAGGTCGCTTATGGGCGTGTTCTGGAAGAGGTTGACGGGGTCCGGATAGCCGGGTGGCGAGTATCCTAGTTCCCTCAGCGCGCCGTTCAGGTTCTCCCGGCAGCTCGGGTGGCCCTCGATGCCGAAGTCTTCCAGGTAGCGCTGCGTGTCGCACGCCGGGGCCAGCAGATCGTGTACCCCGACCGTGTCCTCCTCGAGAACGAACAGCGGCTTCCGCCTGATGCTGTAGAGCGGCTGCCCCACCTCCAGGCTGAACTTGCCGAGCCTGCTCCGGGTCTGGCTGGGCGAGAGCGTCTCGTCGAGTGAGTCCTGCACGAAGGCGAACAGGTCTCCCACCTGCGGTCCCTGCTCCGCGATCACCTTGAGCCGCTGGCCGCGCTGCACCAAGACTCCCTTGCCCGACTGCACCGGAACGGTCACGCGGGTGATTGGCTTGCCGTTGGTGGTCATGTTCTCTCCTTACTCATCTTCGACGTCGAAGACCTTAGGGCCGATGATCCCCAGAATGAACTGCGGAGCCAACATGTTGGAGCGGTCCGTCGGGTCCAGTCGCGGAGAGGTCTCGCAGAAGTCCATCGAGCCTATCGGGAACGTGGACAGCTCCCAGAGCATTCGCATCGCCATCATGGGTGTTATCGCCGCGAACACCGGCGAACCCGTTCCGGGCGAAAACCCCGAGTCCACGACGTCAATGTCCATGCTCAGGTATATGTAGTCGCAGCCGTCGATCGCCAGTTCCCCCGCCCGGCGCGCAATCTCGACAGGCCCCATCTCCTGGACGTCCAATCCTGTGAACACCGTCGCGCCGTTCTTCTTGATGGTGTCGGCCTGCTCAGCGTTCACGTATCCGTCTGTGCCTATCCACACCATGTTCTTGGGTGAGACCACCTCGATCTCCGAAATGCGGCGGGCATTGGTGCCGTTGCTGTACTTTCCAAACAGGGGAGTTATGTCGGTAAAGTCCAGGTGCCCGTCGATGTGTATGTACCCCACCCTCACGTTGGGATTCAGTTCCGCAGCCGCCCTGGTGAAGCCGAGGCAGGATGGGTAGCCCACGAAGTGGTCGCCTCCCAGGCAGACGGAGAACCCGCCCCGCTTCACCACCTCGTACACTCCCCCGGCCATTCCCTCGACGGCCCTGTCCATGTCGGTCGGGTACGAGTTGTAGTCCCCCACGTCCACCAGTTTGCTCTCCGTAGGAAGGCTCAGGCGGCTGCCCGACCCCACGTGTATGAGGCCGCCCTCGCCGGCGGGCCGAAGCTGGTCCGCGAGCACTTGCGATCCCTCGCGGATGCCCCGCGGGCCGTACCTCGCCCCCGCCCGGTGCCCGTGCGTGGAGTCGTGCGGCGCCCCGCCAATGGCGACCATGCCGGGCTTGATGTCCTCGAAGTTCGCTTGGGGAGACTTGAGAAACGTCGTCGATCCGGAGTACCAGGGAAATGCCGTCTCTGAACTCATGGCTTACCCTCCTCGCAAGGGCGTCACGTCGAAAATCCTGGGCGCGATTATTCCCAGCAGAAGCTCGGTTGACATCATGATGGAGCGCTCGGACGAGTCGATCCTCGGCGACACCTCCACAATGTCCATGGCCGCGATGGGATACTTCCGCACCTCCTGGAGCATCTGAAGGCATATCTGGGGAGTTATCGCGTCGTTGACCACGGAGCCGGTAGCGGGGAAGAAGCCCGTGTCGATGAAGTCGATGTCCAGCGTCATGTAGATGAAGTCGCATCCGTCGGCGGCGTGCTCCGCCGCCCTGCGGGCGATCTCTATCGGACCCTGTTCGTGAACATCCAGGGCGGTGAACACCTTGCCGCCGTTCTTCTCGATGAGCGTGATCTGGTCTTCGTCCACCCAGCCGTGTATGCCGATCCAGGCCATGTTTTGGTGGGAGATCACGTCGATCTCCGAGATGCGTCGCGCGTTCGACCCCTGGTTGTACCTACCCCACACCGGGTTCACGTCGCCGTAGTCCAGGTGGCCGTCGAAGTGGATGTACCCTATCTTGACGTTGGGATCGGCTTCCGCCACCGCCCGCGTGTAGCCCAGGCACGACGGATAGCTGATGTAATGGTCTCCGCCCATGCACACCGAGAAACCGCCGCGCCGCACCACCTCGGCCACCCCTCCAGCGATTCCCCCTATCGATTTCACCACGTCCGTGGGATAGACGTTGAAGTCCCCCACGTCCACGAGCCTCGTCTCCGAGGGGAGCGTCAGCCTCGTGCCGCTGCTGAGGTCCAGCAGGCCTCCGTCCGCCGTGTTCATCAGCCTCTCGGTGAACGCCAGCGACCCCTCGCGGATACCCCTCGGCCCCATGCGTGTGCCGAAGCGGCTCGCGTGAGTGCTGTCGTGCGGCGCGCCGCCGACCACCACCATGCCCGGAGTCACCTTGTCGAGGCTCACCAGGGGAGACTTCAGGAACGTCTGCGCTCCCGAAAACCAGGGCAATGTCTCGGCTGCGGTCATATGTCACCCCCAATTAGTATGGAGAGCCCGATCTGCATGGCGAGAAGGTATGGCCGGCCCATCAGGCCGCTCCCATGATGCGCGGATAGATGAACCTCAGAATCAGGTGAACGCCGAACCGCTGTCCGGTCTTGCCCAGTCCGTCGATCTCGATTATCGGGTTCAGCCCGCACAGGTCGAGCGCACCCACCTTGGTGTGCGTGAGCACGTCCATGGCCTCCCAGAGGTCGATGTTCCTCATGCCGTCGAACGACGGCGCCGCCGTCCCGGCCACGTATCCACCGTCCAGCACGTCGAGATCCACGCTCAGGTAGATGGAATCGCAACCGTCGCCCGCAAGCTCAGCCGCCTGACGGGCTACCGCCGCTATCCCCTGGCTGCGCACGTCCGCCAGCGTGAACACGTTCAGCCCCCGCTCCCCGGCCATCTCCCACTGTTCGGTGCGGATGTAGCCATTGGTGCCCACCCACACCATGTTCTTGGCGTCCGCCATGCCGCCGTCCAGGATGCGACGCGCCGTGGCCCCCCGCCAAACCCTTCCCCACGCGGGGTCCTCGTCGCCGAGGTCAAGCTGGCTTGAGAACTGGATGTAGCCTATCTTCGAGCCGCCGCGCTCCAGCACGGCGTCCTTGAACCCCTGCACCAGCGGATACGTGATGAAGTGGTCGCCGCCCATCATGACCGGCAGGGCCCGGGTGCGCGCGATCTGGTACATGGACTCGCGCAGGGAGGCTTGATTCTTCTCCCATTCGATGGCGTAGACCTCAAGGTCGCCCAGGTCCTTCAGGCTCTCGCGAACACGCTCGGGGTTCACCTTCTCCCTGCTGTTTATCTCCACCGCACCGGACCCTCGCCCCTCCATGTGGGGGGCATAGTAGTTGGACGTCTCCCTGTACGCGCGCGGCCCGAACCTGGCGCCAATGCGCGAGGTGGTGGACATGTCGTACGGCACGCCGGCCACCGCGATTTTGCCTTCGCCCAGATCGGCCGTGGTGGACGCCGGCGCTCTCACGAAGGTGAGTATTCCCGCCGTTCTCGGTAGCGGATCCTTTCTAAGAGGCATGAGGCTCCTCTCTCGACCACGTTGCGGTGCGGGCAGTTACGCCCTGTTTGGGTGACGGCGCCGCGACCTACAGGGTGTCGAAGATTTTCGGCGTGATCAGGCGCAACAGCGACTCTGCCGCCATCCTGGAGGTGCGCCCGGAATGGTCCAGCACGGGTGAGTTCTCCACGAGGTCCATCGCGGCAATCGGATACTTGGCCAGCTCGTCCAGGATCTTCAGCAACGCCATGGGGGTCAGAGCGCCCATCGTCACAGACCCGGTGCCGTTGGAGAACCCGGCGTCTATGACGTCGATGTCGAAGCTCATGTAGATGTAGTCGCACCCCTTCATGGCCAGCTCACCGGCTCTCTTGCCGACCTCCGCCGGGCCCATCTCGTGGATGTCCTCGCTCGTGAAGATGGTCCCGCCGTTTCGCCTGATGGGTTCCACCTGGTTCAGGTTGCACGGCCCCTGTATGCCAATCCAGACCATGCTGCTCGGATCCATCACGTCGATCTCGGATATGCGGCGGGCATTCGTGCCGTTGTTGTACTTCCCATTGGGCGGCGACTCGTCGGCGAAGTCCAGGTGCCCGTCGATGTGGATGTATCCCACCTTGACCCTCGGATTCGCCTCCGCCGCGGCCCGGCAGAACCCCAGGCAGGACGGATAACCCACGTAGTGGTCGCCGCCGAGACATACCGACCAGCCGCCTCGCCGCACCACCTCCGCCACGCCCCCGGCCATGCCCTCCGTGGCCTTCATCACGTCCGTCGGGTAGCTGTTGAGGTCGCCGATGTCCAGCAGGCGCGTCTCCTCTGGCAGCGCCAACCTCTTCCCGGTGGAAATGTCCAGGAATCCGTCCGACGACGCGTTTCGCATCTTGTCGAATATGGGCAGCGAGCCCTCCCTGACACCCTTGGGGCCGAGCCGCTCGTTGAACCGCTCTCTCATGGCGTGGGGAGCGCCGCTGATCACTACGTTGCCGGGCCTTATGTCCTCGAAGTCCCCAAGGGGGGAGCGCATGAACGTAGCGGGACCGGCGAACCAGGGCAGATTCTCTGAAGAAGTCATTTCACACCTACTCCAAGCCGTATCGGCCTACGACCACGCCAGGACTTTCTCGGACATGAACCTGACCACCAGCCAGACCGCGAAGCGCTGGCCCGTGGCCCCAGACATCTCCACCGTGGGATTCATCCCTACCAGGTCCAATGCTCCGACCTTGGTTCTCCTGAGCACGTCGATCGCCTTGAGCAGCTCAACGTTCGTGATCCCGTCGAACGTCGGAGCGCCCGTCATGGCGACGTACCCGCCGTCCAGCACGTCGAAATCGACGCTGAGGTAAACGGCGTCGCAGCCGTCTCCGGCTATCTCGGCCGCCCGCTGGGCGATTCGCACGATCCCCTCTCGCCGGATGTCGGCCAGCGTGAACACCGATAGACCCAGTTCCTGTGCCAGCTCCCACTGGTCTGTCCGTATGTAGCCGTTCGTGCCGACCCAGACCATGTTCTTGGAGTCCACCGTCCCGCCGTCCAGTATCCGGCGGGCCGTGGCCCCGCGCCATACACGCCCCCAGACCGGATCCTGTTCGCCGAGGTCGAGCTGGCTGGAGAACTGGATGTACCCTATCTTCTTGTCGCCGCTCCCGGCCACGGCGTCCTTGAACCCTTCCACGAGGGGATAGGTGATGAAGTGGTCTCCGCCCAGGATGACGGGTAGGGCGCCTGTGCCCGCGATCTGGTGCATGGAGTCCCGCAGCGCGGCTGCCGTCTGGTCCCAGTCGACGGGATAGACGTTCAGGTCTCCCAGGTCGATTACCTTCACGCCCTCGGGGGACTTCATCCTCTGGCCGGTGGTTATCTCCACCACCTCCCCGCGTTGGAGATAGCCGCCGTAGTAGGCGGAGGTGTCCCTTATGGCGCGTGGCGCGAATCGTGCGCCTATCCTGGAGGTGCAGGAGAGGTCGTAGGTCACCCCCGCAATGGCGATCATGCCCTCTTCCAGGTCCTCGACGTCGCCCTGCGGCGCGCGCATGAAGGATATGATGCCCGCGATCCGAAGCTGTTCCTCTCCCTTGTTCAGCGTCATTCTCTCCTCCTCGGTTGCAAGCCTCCGATACCTGATAGAGGTCTCAACCCGCGAAAACCCTGGGAGCGATCAACTCGATGATCGCCTCGGCGGCCAGCCTCTGGGAGCGCCCTCGTATGTCGAGGTCGGGAGCGACCTCCACCACGTCCATCGCCCCAATCGCGGAGGACTGGGAGAGCTCGAGCATCAGCGCCAGCAGCTCGGCCGGCGTAAGGCCCCCGATGATGACGTCACCTGTTCCAGAGGCGAACCCCGAGTCCACGACGTCAATGTCCAGGCTAACGTAGATGGAATCGCAGCCCTCGCCCGCCGCCGCCAGAGCCTGGCGTGCAGTTTCCTGCACACCCTGCTCCTTCACGGCGTCCGCGGTGATGACCGTGGCCCCGGAATCGTTTGCGAGTTCCCATTCCCTGTACGGGATGTAGCCCTGCGTTCCCACGAATGCGATGTTCTTCCCCTCGACGAGGCCGTTGTCCAGGATGCGGCGCACCGTGGCGCCGTGCCAATCTCTGCCCCATACGGCGTCACTGTCTCCCAGGTCGAGCTGGCTCGAAAGCTGGATGAGCCCCACTTTGCCGCCGACTGCGGACGTGAAACCCTCGACGAGAGGAAAAGTCACGTAGTGATCGCCCCCCAGTATTACGGGAAACGCGCCTTTGGCCGCTATGGCGGACACCGCGTCCCTGCACGAGGCCATCGTCCTGGCAAGGTCCATCGGGTACACCGGCAGGTCCCCCAGGTCGATCAGCGTGTCCTCCCGCGGCAAGCTGATGGTGCGTCCCGTCAGGACGTTCACCATCGACTGCGAGGACGACCCCTGCACGTCGAATATGAAGTCGGCGCTGGCCTCCCGGATGGACTTCGGGCCGTGTCTCACACCCTGGCGAGAGCTCGAGGTGCCGTCATGCGTTATCGACGCAACGGCGACCGCGCCGGCGCCAAGCCCGTCCACGCTGCCCCTGGGCGCCCTGGCGAACGTGTTGATGCCCGCGAAGGATGGCAGAAGGTCCCTTTCGTACATGGCTCCTCCTCGTAATGGCAAGCGTTCGCGGCCCTAGCTACGTTGGCTGAGTCCCGCCAGAAAGGCCATTAGCAGGCTTGCCGCGACTCTTGCTGTCGTCTCGTTTTCGTCCAGATACGTGTAGAAGTCCACCAGGTCCAGCGCGGCCACCTTCGGCTCCTGCCCAAGGATGTACATGGCTTCCGCCATGTCCGCCCCCGAAACGCCGCCGGTCGTGGCCGTCCTGGATATGTAGGCAAGCGGAATGTCCAGCACGCTCCCGTCGACCGTCACGTACACGGCGTCCGTTCCGTCCGACGCTGCCGCCACCGCCCTGGCGACGGCCGAGTCGATTCCCTCCCTGCGCACCTCGCGGGCCGTGATGATGGTCACGCCGTTGTCGATGGCGTACTGGTGCTCAGCCTGGGTGCCTACGAACCCGTGCAGCCCCACTTGCGCGACGTTCTTGCCCTCGATGCCGGCCCCGGATTCGAGGATAGCCCTTATTGGCGTGAAGTCGGTCGGGCCTCCCTCGTCCAGGCTGCGCATGTCGCTGCGGGAGTCGAAGTGGACTATGCCCAGCTTCTTGCCGGTGGCCCTGGCATACGAGGTAGCCGTCAGCCACGTTACCGCGCCGGCGCCGCCCAGGACGACCGGAACGTACGACGAGTTGGATTCGAACAGCGGTGGAAGCGTAGCCTCCAGCCGTCGAATGTTCTCATCCACGTATGTCTGGTGAATCGATACGTCGCCGACGTACCTCACCTTCAAGCCCTGCACGTCCACGCCGAAGTCGGGATTGAACGTGGTGAAGTGTACGAACGCCTTTCTCACGTTGTTGGGCGTTTCGGTGAGCACCGAATCGACCATCGTGGAGGTGTCCATCGGCACTCCGATGATGCCGACGTCGATCTCCTCCTCGAAGTCCCATTCGGTTATCCAGTTGCTGACCCTTCGTTCGTCCCGGCCCTCGGTCTCCGAGAGCACTATTAGCTGTGGAGGGTCCAGATACTCGAGATTCAAGGCATTCCTCCTTGGGGACTACAGGTTTCCAAGTCACTTCCCCCTTGACGGGGGAAGGTTAGGATAGGGGTGAGGCCTAGATGACAACCACGGCTACCTTCGGACTACCCCACCGGCCCACCTACCTGTACACCCTCTGCTTCCGCTCGTTGACGCCCGTCAGGAAGCTCATGATGATGTTGACCGCAAGCTTCGACGTCACGTCTCGCACGTCCTTGATGCAGTCGATTTCGACGAGGTCCATGACATTCACCTTGGGATGGCGTCCCAACAGGTACATGGCCTCCAGGATTTCGTGCGAGTCCAGGCCTCCGGGAGCCTCTCCGCCGGTGCCCGGGCCCCAGGGCGTATCCATCACGTCGATGTCCAGCGATATGTAGATCGAGTCCGTGCCATCCGAAGCCTTGTCCAGCGCTTCCTTGATGATGTCCCGGATTCCCCGCCTTCTCACCTGCGCCGATGGATACAGGCTGATTCCGTGCCCCCTGTTGTACTCGAAAAGCTCCGACGACCCCAGAAAGCCGTGGAAACCTATCTGCACCGCGTTGTTCCCGTCCAGGTGTCCGCCCTCCAGGAGTTGCCGGAACGGCGTGCCGGATCCGGGCCCGTTGGTGCGAAAGTCCCTGGTGTCCGGGTGGGCGTCGAAGTCTATCAGCCCCACCGTTTCGTTGCGTGCTCCCTTGAACGCGCGGAAGGACGGCGCCGCCACCGAGTGGTCTCCGCCCAACACGATCGGCACGAATCCCGAGTCGATGTTGTACACGTCAGTGAGGGCGTTCTCGATGTTCTCGTGGCAACGGTACACGTTCGTCGGATGCATGGCGACGTTGCCGACGTCCCTCACCTTGAGGTCGACCGGGTCGGTGTCGAAGTTGGCGTTCCTGGTGGCGAACTTGCGCAGCATCTGGCGGATCACGTTGGGCGCCGCCGCCTCGCCCGTGTAGCCGTAGGGCGCGCCGATTATCGCCGCGTCTATCGCCTCCTCGTAGTCCCAGGGAGTTATCCAGTTGCTCAGCATGTTGTAGTGCTGAATCGGACGTGCATTGGCTATCACGGGAGGGGGTAGCATAAGCTCTACTTTGCCGCGTTCGGAAGCCATCGGTCCTCCTTCTGCTGTGTCCCTTCCCCCTCGCAGGGGGAAGGTTAGGATGGGGGTGACGCCTCAGGCAACACCGCTCAAATCCCCAGTACCTGACTCTCCCTTCCCATTCGAGGGAGAATTCACTTGCAGGATATTTCCCTCAGCCCAAATCCAGCTTGTCGAACAGCCGCGGCGCCAGCACGTTGGTGATTCCTCTGCTCGCAAGCATCACCGTTCGCCCCGAGTGGTCCCACTCCGGCGCCACCTCGCACAGATCGAAGGCCCGCAGCGTGTCGTACTCGTTTATGATGCTCATCGCCTGCAGGAACTCCTTGGCTTGTATCCCCTCGAACTCCGGCGCACCGGTCCCCGGCGACTCCGAAGCGTCCACCACGTCGATGTCCACGCTCACGTACACCGCGTCCACGCCGTCGGACGCCGCCTCCATCGCCTCCCTCACGATCTCCTCGATGCCCCGCTGCAGTATGTTCCGGGACGTCAGCATCCGCAGGTTGTGCTCCTTCTTGAGCTCGTACTGGTCCGTGTTCATCCCGTAGCCGTTCAGCCCGACCCAGACGATGTTCTTGAAGTCCACCGTCGGATTCTCGCTGATGCGCCTCACCATAGTCCCATGCGTGTACCGCCCGCCGATGCTGCCCGTCTCGTCGCGAAAGTCCGTGTGGCTGTCGAAGTGGACGTAGCCCAGCCGGACGTTGTGCTGTCTCTCCTGCATGCCTTTGGCGAATCCGGTGAAGGACGGGTAGGAGACGTAGTGGTCGCCACCCAGCACGATCGGGAATCCGCCGCGCTTGACCACTTCCGACATCCCCTGGATTACGGAATCGGTCGTCCTCATCAAGTCCGTGGGATAAATGTTGAAGTCGCCCAGGTCCGCCAGCTTCAGCTCGTCCTTCAGTCGCAGGGCTTCGCCCGTATCGACGTGAATTCGCGTAAAGTCGATAGCGGTCTCGAACGTCCCACGCCCGGCGAGCGAGGCCTCCCGGATCGCCCTCGGACCAAAGCGGGCGCCGACCCTTCCCTGCGGGATTCCATTGTCGATGGGCACTCCCGCTACGACGGCCAGTCCCTCAGTGACATCCTCAACCTCGATGCCAGGTGCCCTGAAGAAAGAGACCAATCCTCCGTAGTAAGGCATTACTTCCCGTTCATACATGGGAACCCTCCTTGTATGGGGTGATTCGGCGCAGTATGTCCATGACTATACATCTCCGGGTTGCATCAGGCAACACGGACTTTGAAGTGGCAGGTCTAACACACAGGCACTCCAGGTTCCTCTGGCGGCGCCGGCCCTTGCGAGAAGGCGCTGCCCGCCGGCGGGCCTTAGGCGTACCTAGAGCGCCCGGCGGGGAACCTCGTCTACCTGCACGGGGAAGTCCGCTTTCAGGGCGCGGAAGGCGTCCGCGAGCGAGGAGCGCACGTCCATATACTCCATCCCCAGCTCCGCGCGGGACTTGGTGCTGTCGATGCTGGGCCGCACCCCGAACCGCGGCGGCGAGTCCGGAAAACCGGAACCGGGAAACGCCGCCATTGGCGAGTCGTCGGTCTCGGCAGCCAACTGCGGCGGCGGGTAACCGAGAGCCTCAGCGAGAATGCCGAAGTAGGCTTCAGACGTTAGCGTCTCCGCGCAAATCAGGTAGCGTTCGCCCGGCTTCCCATGCTCCATCGCGAGAATCTGCCCTCTGGCCACGTCATCCACGTGGACGATTGGGGCCTTCGACTCGGGGTCTATGGGGTCCAGTTCCCCTTCCAGGATGAAACGCTTTACGGGCGGGTTTAAGTTGCGGTCGCCCGGCCCATAGATGAGAGGA
This sequence comes from Dehalococcoidia bacterium, assembly GCA_965262385.1. GTDB lineage: Bacteria > Chloroflexota > Dehalococcoidia > Lucifugimonadales > CATOSD01 > CATOSD01. The sequence continues at coordinate 3,288,462 of CBDHFB010000016.1, forward strand.
GGATTTATGGCGGTGACGTGCATGCCGCTCTTGGCGAGCGAGAGAGCCTCCAGCTCTCCCAGATACTTGCTGTGTCCGTATGGGTGAAGAAACCCATACCGGGGCTGGGTCCGCTCGTCGACCACGGTGCCTTTCGGATGGATGCCGAACGCCGTGATGCTACTGGTGTACACGGCCTGTTCGATGCCGACCCGCTTCGCGGCCTGGAAGACGGCCCTGGTAGCGGTGACGTTGGACCGGTAGTAGTCCTCCGGCCTGGCCCAGTCGTTGTCCACCAGGCTGGCCACGTGGTGCAGTTGGGCGCACCCTGCCATCGCGTCGGCGAGAAAGTCCGCGTCGTACAACTCGCCCCGCACTATCGTCACACCGAGGGACTCCAAGTGGCCCGTATCGCTGGACGCCCTCGCGATAGCGGTTATGGCGTGGCCCTGTTCCACCAGCATGTCCGCCAGTCTGCGCCCGACGAATCCCGTGCCGCCTGTCAGAAATACTCTAGTCATCCTATCCCCTGCGCAGGGACGCGACAGCGCGCCCCTCGACCACATCCTCCACCGGGGCCTGCACGCCCTCGAACAACCGGAAGTTAACAGCTTGCCCCGGACGTGTCAACGCGCCGGGGCCACGCGAAACCTGTATCAGATTACTAGTTGCGACAGAAACGTCATTCCCGCGAACGCGGGAACCCAGGAGGGCAGGGGCCCTCCGTGTGTTGTCCGCCAAGTAATCTGGGACAGTCTCCCGCCCCCCCTTGAACCCTGCGCACATCCGTGCTATTGTCCACCTGACGAGGGACTGACCCGGCGACCGGCGGCCACGGATGGGCCGATTGTGACCCCCGAGTACCCGTCTCATTTCTGTCACATTTTATAATTTTCCTGCCCGAATCCGTCTCGTCAACGTTTCAAGCCGTCGCGCTTAGCCACCACTCCCAGCTAGGCGATGTTACAAAATGAAACAGAATGAGACAGATTTCGGTGTTTTCGTCGCCCATGGACGGCTTTTGGCCCATCCTCAACTGCTCGAGCCGACCCTCTCTGCCCCTCTTGCTGGACCGAGCCTGGCTCCGCTCACGTCGGGATGTCCTCGCAACGCTCTGTCTTGACACTGCACGCCGCGTGGCCATAACCTGCCAGCAGTCGGAAAGAGGGTAGGGCAACGAAAGAGATGTGGGGTGCGACATGATCGATGTACCGTTGAATGTAGACCTGTCCAAATCGAAGGCCTATTTCGAGGAGGCGCGCCAGTACTCCCCTGGAGGCACGCCCGACGGCAAGAGTTGGGAGCAGGACCTCTTCTATATCGAGCGGGCCAAGGGCAACAGGCTGTGGGACCTCGACGGCAACGAGTACATCGACTACAACGCCGGCGCAGGCCCCATCATCCTGGGCCACTCCCACGACGAGCTCGACCGCGCCGTGATGGAGACCATAGCGACGCGGGGCGTTCAGGTGGCCCAGCCCCACGTGCTCGAGGTCGAGCTGACGAAGAAGCTCAGGGAGATCATCCCCTGCGCCGAGCAGAGCGCCCTCTGCAACGCCGGCACCGACACCCTGCAATACGCGGTGCGCATGGCCCGCACCTACACCGGCCGCTGGAAGGTGGTGAAGTTCGAGGGCGGCTACCACGGATGGGCCGATGGCCTCGCCATCAGCAGCAAGCCCACCCTGGATGAAGCGGGATCGCTGTCGAGCCCCAACACGGTTGCCGACACCTCTGGAGTGCTCCCGGCCATCCTCGACAACACCATCGTGCTGCCCTACAACGACCTGGATGCCGCGAGCGAACGCCTCGAAAGGGAGAAGCGGGACATCGCGTGCGTCATCGTCGAGCCTATCGTACACGGCCACGGAATCCTCCCGAAACCCGGATTCCTCCAGGGCCTCCAGGAGCTTTGCCAGTCGTGCGACGTGCCGCTCGTGCTGGACGAGATAATCACCGGATTCAGACACGACCTCGGAGGACTTCAGCGAAAGTGGGAGATCGAGGCGGACATGGCGGTGTACGGCAAGTCCATGGCCAATGGCTACGTGATCTCCGCCGTCACCGGACGCGAGCAGTTCATGTCCACCCTCGCCCCGGACGGTCCCGCGTTCTTCTCGGGCACGTACAACGGCAACCCCCTCTCGGCGGCTGCCACGCTGAAGACGATCGAGATTCTAGGCCGGCCGGGCTTCTACGAGCGCCTCTACGAGATGGGGGACACGCTGAGAGGCGCGGTCAACGGCGTCATCGACGAGCTGGGCGTCGATGCGACCTGCTACGGCTACGGCTCGGTGTGGGGGCTATACTTCCAGAGGGAAGCGCCCTCAAACTACCGGGACATACTACGCTACCAGGAGACCGGCGGAATGCGGAAGTTCGAGGCCTACGCCCGGCACATGCTCAACAACGGCATCTTCGTACAGCCGGCCAGGGCGGCCCGCAACTACCTGTACGCCGCCCACACCGACGAGGACGTGCAGCGCACTATCGACGCCACCACCGCCTTCCTGAGAGAGCACCAGTCGGCGCTGAAGTAGGCTGCCGGCGTCTACGACGAGTGGATCGGGCAGCCATCCTGCCGCCTCAGCCCCAGTTCCGGCGAGCCGAAACCGGGGCACCGTGCGGCGCTACCGCGCCGCCTGCAGCGCCTGGTCGACAATGTCCACGCCCACCAGTTCGCTCCACGCGGCCAGCAGACGCTTGCTGACAGGGCCCGGCACCTCGTCCCCTATCTGCCTTCCGTCGATGGTGGCCACCGGCAGGAGCTGATAGATCGAGTTGGTCAGGAATGCCTCGTCGGCGGTGTAGGCGTCGTACGGCTGCAGGTCCTCTTCCACCACGGGAATCTCGAGCTGCTCCGCCAGGTCGAACACCGTCATCCTCGATATGCCCTGCAGGATGCTCCGGTCGCTGGACGTCCGGATCGCTCCGCCGGAGACGATCATGAAGTTGCCCCCGACGTTCTCCGCGATGTTGCCGTCCTGGTCGAGCAGCACCGGGTATGCGTTGGGGTCGATGTCGGCGGCCTGGAGCTGGGCCTGCACGAAGTTGGCCCGGCTGTAGTGCTTCGCCTTGGGGTCCAACGAGTTGGCCGAGTAGCTTCGGGCCGTCGGAAACACCACCGAGGCGCCCTCTTCGTAGTACCGGCCGTGGCCGAAGTCGATGGGGAGAGCGGTGACAATCACGGTCGGGGAGACGGTTTCGACGGGTATGCCCTGGCTGTAGGAGGGCGACCTGCCCCGCGTGACTACTTGCCTGACCGTGAAGTCTCCGCTTGGCGACCTCAGGCTATCGTTGCGGCGCACGACCTCCTCGGTGACCTCTCCCATCTCCTCCTGTGTCAGGCCGGGGTCCATGCGGGTGTACTGGAGCGAGCGGTACAGACGCTCCATGTGCTCTCTCAGCCGGAATATCTTGCCGTCGAATGTGCGCTCGACGTCGTACACCGAGTCCCCCATGAGGAAGCCCCTGTCGAAGGGGTCTATCTTCACCTCGCTGTAGGGTACCCAATCCCCGTTGAAGAACGCTGTAAACTCCTGCATCTTCTCCTCCTGTTCGGCCTCAGACTCCGTGCGCCTCATCGTTGACTACGCTTTCGGTCCGCCCTGCGGATCGTCTCTGCCCTTCACGCCTGCCAGGAACGCCAGCAGCAGCCCCAGGTATGTCCTGGCAACTATCTCTTTAACGTCATTGAAGGTGTCGATGCCAACCACGTCGAGTGCCCGCACCTTGGGATTCCGGCCAATCAGGAACAGGGCATCCTCCATCTCGGTCACGGAAAGCCCTCCCGGCGCGGACGCCAATACCGAGCTGCTCGCCGACATCTCCAGCGCGGTGGCGTCGACGCTGACGTAGATGGCGGCCACCGCTTCGCCGATAGCTGTCAAAGCTCTCTCGACCAACGGACCCACACCTGCACGCCGTGCCTGGCGCGCCGTCACCAACGTGACGCCGCGGTCGGCGGCCCAACGCCGCTCCTCGGAAGAGCTTAGGAACCCATGGCTGCCGACGTGGAACACGTTGTTTCCCGACACCCCAACGTCCGAGTCCAGTATGTCGCGGAGCGAGGTGGCGTCGCTGGGGCCGCCCTCGGACACCGCGCGGCTGTCCACCTTGGAGTCGAACTGTATAATGCCGATGCTTTCGCCTCTGGCCCTTGCGAAGGCCCGCACTATCGGCGCCGTAATTGTGCCGTTGCCGCCCACGACCAGCGTCACCATTCCGGGAGCGAGGTCGAACAGGCTCGCGAACACCCCTTCTATTCGCCTGTGGTTCTCCTGCACCTCCGTAACGTGCAGGGCGACGTCGCCCACGTGCCTCACCTTCAGCGACTCCATTTCCACTCCGAGGTCCGGGTTGTAGGTCGTGAAATAGACCATCGCCTTGCGGATCGCATTCGGCGTGGAATCGGCCCCGGTGGGAAGTATGGCTCCCTTCGCGATGGGCACCCCGACGATGCCCACGTCGATGGACTCCTCGAAGTCCCACTCCGAAACCCAGTTGCTGACGCGCCGCTCGAGCTCAGCCTCCCGCTGGGTCACGCGGACGATCTGAGGGGGATTGAGATACTCTATGGCTTGACGTGTCATCTGTACTTCCCGTCCTCCCAGTCCTCTATCCGTGCTGAAGGCGCCGCTCCCTGAGCCCCACCAGGAAAGCCACCAGCAGCCCGATCGCCATTCGGCTTGTGATGTTCCTAATGTCTTTCAAGGGGTCCACTTCCACCAGGTCCAGCGCCTTGACCTTCGGGTGCTTTCCGAGCATGTAAACGGCTTCGATGGCCTCGCGCGGCGCCATTCCGCCCGGCGCGGGAACGCCGGTGCCTGGCGCCGAGGCGTCTTCGATGGCGTCTATATCGAAGGACACGTAAATCGCGTCCGTGTCTTCGCTCGCCTGGGCGATGGCCTCCTCCATCACTGTGTCGACCCCTCGCCGCCACACCTCCCGCGCCGGAATCTCGCGTATGCCCTTGCTCTGGGCGTATTCGCGCTGCGGGATGGCGGCCAACGAACCGTGAAGGCCGATTTGCACCGCGTTTCGCCCCTCTATGTAACCTGCGTCTATGACCTGCCGGAACATCGTACCGGCGGTCGGCCCGGAGAAAGACGGGTCGCCAAGGTCGTTGTGGGCGTCAAAGTCTATCAGGCCTGCCCGCTTGTAGTCATTGCCCTCTCTGAACGCCCTGATGGACGGCGCGGCTATGGCATGGTTGCCGCCGATGACGACAGGAATGAAGTCAGGGGACTCCTTGTATAGCTCGGCCAGCCCCTCGCGGATGTTAGAGTGGCACGTCAGGACCTCGGTGGGATGCATACGGATGTCACCGATGTCGCGCACCTTCAGGTCGCTGATGTCCGTCTCGAAGTCGAAGCTGCGCGACGCGAACGCGAGAAACGCCTCTCGGATGGCGTTGGGACCTTCGCCGGTGCCCTGGAAGTTGCGATTGAAGTCGAAGGGCACGCCGATTATGCCCACGTCTATCTCTTCCTTGAAATCCCAGGGAGCCACCATCTCCGACAGCATGTTCATATCTGGGCTGACGATCATGTTGCGAGAGAGCTTGAGGCCGGGCGGTATGAGGTGTTTTGCCACTAGTAAACTCCTTAGGCCTATGCCCGGTTCGTGCATTGCTTGGACGCGCCGCGACTAGTATGTGAGCGGAAGATAGCATTGTCTCAAATGGCTGTCAAAGGGCGTCCGTCCAAGCCGGCTGGCTCTCCGTCTACCACTCACGTGATCCGACCGGGTGCGGCTCTATCCAACTCGGCCCGCAAGGCAATTGTATGGCAGACAGCCTGGTGATACGCTCTCAGCGTCAGGAGGCTGAATCGGCTGGAGGTCAAACTGTTGCTCAAGAATGCGCCGCGCCCGAGTTCGGCCTTCTGGGCACAGGTCCGAGGAGTTCGGACTCTCAGGTCGTTCCAGCACCGCGAATACCGCTTTCTGTGGACGAGCACGGTGCTTTGGTCTCTGGGCTCATGGATGCAGCGGATCGCCACGTCCTGGTTGGTGCTAATCCTTACCGAAAGCCCGGTGTTCGTGGCGCTGGCCTATGCCCTGTACTTCATGCCCAGCTTCTTCGTGGCGCTGTTCGCCGGCACAGTCGCCGACCAGGTTAATCGCCGCAGGCTGATGATGGCGGTTCTTGGCATAAACGTGGCCGCCAGCTTGGCGCTGACAGTCCTCGTGATGACCGAGATTGCCCAGCTGTGGTCGATCCTGTTCATCGTGGGAATCATAGGGGTCGGCACTGCCTTCAAGATTCCGACCTCTCAGACCATGGCCTTCGACGTAGTCGGTCCTGAAAGCGTGCTCAACGCGGTGTCACTGCAGTCGGTTGGCATGAGGGCCGTAGGAGTGCTGGGAGCTGTTGCCGGGGGAGCGTTGATCGAGACGGCAGGCATGGGCTACGCCTTCATGGCCGCCACGCTTAGCTACGCCCTGAGCCTGCTGATGATCAGCCTGATGCGTTACAAGGCCAGATTGCGCCCCGAATCACGCGGCCCCCTGGCGGCTAACATTCTGGAAGGCATGAGGATATTCACGCGCTCACGGTCGCTGTCGACAATCCTGCTGATGGCGGTACTGGCAGAGTCTTTCGGGCTGGGAGCGCTGGCCATGCTGCCTGTGCTGGCCGCCAAGGGAGCCTTGGGCGTGGGGCCCGACGGCCTGGGGATAATGCAGGGCGCTGTCGGAATCGGCGGTGGGATCGCCGCGGTCACCATAGCCTCATTCAATTCGATCGGCCGTAAGGGGCGCCTGATTCTCATAGCCTTTCTGTGTTACGGCCTGGTCACAATCCTCGTCGGCCAATCGAGCCTGTTCCCGCTGACTGTTCTTATTCTCTGCTGCTTTGGCCTGGCGCAGTCCACTTTCGACACCATGGAGATCGTTATCCTGCAACAGAACGTCCCGGACGAGATGAGGGGCCGAGCGATGGGCGGGTGGCTCGTCTGCGTTGGAGTGGGCCCGTTCGGCTCTCTGCTTCTCGGCTATCTCACCGAGTTGGTCGGCGTCCAGCGCGCCATAGGTTTCGGCGGCGCGCTCATAGTCGCGGTCGGACTCATTTTGATGGTTGCCGCATCGAGGGTGCGCGCGATCGAGTGACGGGAAACCGACGGCGCACTCGGCCTATCGTGACTGGCCGCCACGTTCCGCTTGCGGAAGGTGGCTCAGGGCCTGGTCCACGAAGTTCACGCCGGCAAGGTCGCTCCACGCCGCCAACAGCCCTCTCGTGATGGGCCCGGGCATTTCGTCCCCAATGGGCCGCCCGTTGAGGGTGGCGACCGGAGCTATGGAGTAGCTGGTGCTGGTTATGAACGCCTCGTCCGACTGGTAGACGTCGAAGGGTGTGTAGTCGCCTTCCTGCACAGGAATGTCCAGGGTCTCTGCCAGTTCCATGACTGTCGCCATGCTTATGCCGGGGAGGACGTGGCGGCGATTGGGCACCTTTATCACGCCGTCGGCCACGAACATGAAGTTGGCCCCCGTGCACTCGGCCAGGTTGCCGTCCATGTCCAGCATCAGGGCAACCGCGTCGGGGTGCGTTTCCTTGGCCTCGAACTCGGCCATGAAGTGGTTCATCTTGTTGGCGATCTTCGCCTTTGGAGAGAGACTCTGCGGCGGCGTCCGTCGAACGGCAGGGGTGACCACCCGTGCCCCATCCACGTACTGCCGCGCAAAGGTCGCGAAAGCCAGCGGCAGGCAGTAGATCGCCACGTTCGCGCCTTCGTGGAGCCGTGTGTCGATCAGTCCGCGGCTGATAACGTGGGTAATGGAATAGTCGTCGCCTGGCCCCAGCAGGTGGCGATTCGCCGCCACCACGTCTAGGGTGACCTCCTCCATCTCATCCTTCGAAAGCTGCGGATCGATCCGAGTGTAGAGAAGGGAGCGATAGAGTCTGTCGAGGTGGGCGCCCAGCTTGAAGGGTTCCCCTCCAAACGTGCGAGTCATGTCGTAGACCGAATCGCCCCAGCGAAACCCCCTGTCGAAGACGGAGATGACGGCCTGGCTTTCCGGCACGGTGTTGCCGTTTACGTATGTTACTCGCTCTGTACTCTGGGTCATGATTTCTCCTTCTATACGCTGATATCAACGATTTCACAGTCGCGTTGACACCCATTACTGGGCCGCTTACACTCGCAACAACACGCGCTAAAGGGCCATTCTGGCGTCACCGAAATTCCATCCCAGTATGTAGCTCATCGGCTCAGGGGGCGAAATGTCCTACAGCTGGTACATCGCAGTAGCCCTGCTCATACGGACCATTGTAGGGCTCGCGCTCTCAATCGTTTTGGGTACGTGCGCCATGTTTGTCATACGCACGATTTTCGCAATCGCGGAGGGCGAATGGTCTCGCTTAGTTTTCACCTTCTTGTGGTTCTCGTCGGTGGGCATCGGAGGCGGGCTTGGCGGGTTCATCGCGTGGCTGAACCTCGAAAATGTCCGCACGTCCCGAAAGTTGTTCTTCGCCACTCTGGGTATCGTGTTGCTGGCCGCAATCGGCGGGGCGTGGGGCGGTTTCTTCTACAAGGTGGTCCTGACCGACTCACTGACTCCTTTCACCGGAAGGGCGGTCACTTCCACGGCTATATTCGGGGCGGCGGTCGCGACCAACCTCGTTGCCGTACCGATCGGCCTCTACTGGCGGAATCGCCACGGGTGGTAGCCCGGTCTTTACCGTTGTCGCGGCCCGCGACACGGCGAAGTCCCGTTTCAGGATAGCCTCCATAGGCTCGGGCCAAGCCCCGTCCGATTGCGCAACACTTCCTGCCGGCCGGATACGTCGCGCCGGCCTGTGGCTTCGCTCGCTCTTCAGTGGGTTGTAATGCTCACCGCCTGTGGTGTTCGATTGCCGTTCCAGCGAAGTGTGAGTTAGCGCTTCTTGAACAGCCAGATGTATGCGGCCTCCCGCTTTTCGACCTCCCAGTCCCAGTCGTTCGAGACCCCGTACACGAAGTTGAGCTGGTACAGGCCGAGACCGGCGTAGGACTTGTTGAACGCGTCGAAAGCCTCTCTCCACTTCGCGGTCCGCCCCGGACCGATCGGCATCACCCGCGCCTCGTGGCCCAGCCTGAGGTAATCGTTCACATATTCGTCCTCCCAGACACCCGGGGAGGTCTCCTCCCAGCCGCACCAGTTGTTTTTGCTCCTGTCCGGATTCAGCCACCTCCACCACCAACCCGCGGGGTCGCCGTGGGTGTCCACGGGCAGCCTGAACTGGTAGTCCCAGTCGCAGGCGCCAGGGCTTGTCTTCTCTTCTCGGATGGCGTCGTCAGCGATGAACGCGACCGCATTTATGCCTGCCTTCGAGACCATGTCGGCGACTACCTGGTTTTGCCTTACGTCCTCGTTGTATACACCGCGGGGAGCCAGGAATTCGATCTTTTCGCCGTTGTACACGCCCTCCGCCTTCAACTCCTCGACGAGTCTCTTGGCGTTGTCGAGGTCGAAGTTCGGGAAGGGCGGCGCGCTCTCGTCGTAGAGATCGCTAGTTGTGGGCACGTTAAACCTCAGCAGGGCGCCGAACCCGCCGAGCACGTCGTTGAGCACTGTCTCCCTGTCTATGGCCTCGCTGATCGCCTGGCGAAGCCTCCTGTCCTTGAGTGCGGGCACGCGACCAACGTTGATGTAGTAGACCTGGACGTCGAACTGCCCCTTGGACATGATCCGATGGTCCGGGCTGCCGTCGATGGTTTCCACCTGCGGTATGAGTGGGTTGACCAGCCAGTCGATCTCGTCGTTTAGAAGCGCCGCCAGCCTCGTGGCAGGGTCCGGGATGGCGTAGACAGTCGCCTTCTCGGGCATCACGGAGGCTTGGGGACCCCACCAGTCCCGGTTCGCCTCCAAATCCACCTTCTCGAGTTCGGTCCACTCGACGAACTTGTAGGCGCCGGTGGCGCCGCCAACCGGCGCAATCCTGAAGTTGTCGAGGCCCACCTCCAATAGAAGGTCGATGTTTTCGATGCCGTTGTAGAAGTTCGTTTCTTCATGCGCCTGAATTGGATGTTGGGCCTTCAGTGTCCAGCTAAGCGTGTATTCGCTTTCCGCCACGACGTCGATCACGTCCAGGTAGTTGGGCGTTCCTCGCAATGCCGGCTCTGCGTCCCTAACGTACTCGACGGCCTTCTTCAGGGCTTCGGCATTAAAGGGGTCGCCATTGTGGAAGGTCACTCCCTCACGGAGCTTGAATGTCCACTTGGTGAAGTCGCTGTTCGCCTCCCACGAGACGGCGAGCCTCCCGGACAACTCGTCGTTGATGACCTCGACCAGCGGGTCGTATATGTTCTTCTGGAACAGTACGTTCTGTATCGACGCCCTGTCACGGCTGTACATGCTGTTGGGTTCCGCGCCCTGCGCCATCCTGACGTGCTCTGACGCCGTGACTTCGGCGGGCGCTGCCATCGCGGGGGCCACGGTTGGCTGCGCCGCCGCGGCAGGGCCGGTTGCCGGCTCCCCCTCGTCGTCAGCGCCTCCGCAGGCGAGAACAATCGTCATGACACCTGCCAGGACAATGACCAACCATGTGTACCGCAGTCGTAGGTTCAACACACGCCCACCCCCTAAAACGCAACTAGAGAAAATCCCAATGGTGTCGGGCGGCTTTACAACTCCTTTCGCAAGAGGATCGGCACGCACCACAGCCATCACTAGCGCGGCAGTCGCAACCAACCTCGTTGTCGCCCCGATCGGCCTCTACTGGCGCATTCGCTACGGATGGCAGCCTAGTCGGTGCCTCGCAGAGCGGGGTCCAGTATGTCTCTCAGCCAGTCTCCAATCTGCTGCACTCCCAGGACTATCAGGGTGAGCGCGATACCCGGGAAGCTCGACAGCCACCAGCCGTTGTGCATATAGCCTCTGCCCTCCTGTAGCATCTGACCCCAGCTTGCCGTTGGGGGCTGGATACCCAGGCCCAGGAAGCTCAGCCCGGCCTCCAGCAGAATCACCCTTGCCATATCCAGTGTAGCCACTACGAAGAGAGAGGATAGGGCATTGGGCAGGATGTGGCGGATCATTATGATCTGCGTGTTGGCGCCAACCGCCTTCGCCGCCGTGACATACTCCGTTTCCTTTATGCTGAGAACCTGGCCCCGCATGGTGCGGGCATAGGTAACCCATCCCGTCAACGCGATTACCAGCGTCAGCTTGATGAGTCCGGGGCCCAGAGAGCCGATTATGGCTATGGCCACCAGGATGCTGGGCATGCTGAGCTGGATGTCCGCCAGCCCCATGATAACCTCGTCGATGTACTTTCGGAAGCCGGACTCACCTGAGTAGAAACCCGCCATCAGCCCGGCCGCGGTACCGGAGACGGCGCCGATGACCACGGCCGCGAAGCCGATGCCAAGGGAGATGCGGGAGCCGTGTAGCACCCGGCTGAGCACGTCCCTGCCGAGGTCGTCGCTGCCCATGATGTACGTCCGGCCGCTTCTCTCGACGGGAGTGAAGCTGGGAGGCTCGAGTACGTCAGTCAATTCCTGGTCAAGGGGATCGTAGGGGGAGACCACGTCGGCCAGGATGGCGCCCAAGAAGAACAGGATGAGCATGACTATCCCGAACCACGCCATGAACCGGATCCTCAGCCGCTTCATCTTCTGAAGTAGGCTGAGTTCCGCGTTTCGCCGGAATGGCGCTGCTGCGATGCCTGTATCCTGCATGGTGTTACCGGAAGGCTAGCTGTACCTGATCCGCGGGTCCAGAAAACCGTAGATCATGTCTACGATGAGGTTTACCAGGACGAATATGGAAGCGATAACGATAATCGCGGCCTGCACCACAGCGAAGTCCCGCTTCTGTATGGCCTCGATGGCCTCGCGGCCGAGTCCCGGCCAGGCGAACACCGTCTCCGTGATGACCGCTCCCGCGAGGAAGAAGCCCGTCTGAATGCCTACGATAGTTACCACGGGTATCGCGGCATTCTTCACCGCGTGTCTCAGCAGGACGGCACTCTCGTGAAGCCCCTTGGCCCTCGCCGTGCGTATGTAGTCCTGCCTGAGCACTTCCAGCATTGCCGAGCGTGTGATGCGCGCGATGATGGCCATTGGGAGGAAGGCCAGCACAATTGCCGGCAGGGCGAGGTGCTTCAGTCCATCCAGCGTGTGAAAGCTGAAGTTCAGCCATTCGACCCCGAAGAACGCCGTGGCGTCTCCGCGTCCGTGTGTGGGGAACCACCCAAACTGCACCGAAAAAACCAGGATCAGGATAATGCCCATCCAGAAGCTGGGCCAGGCCTGGCCTATCACGGCAATGGACATCACCGCCTGGTCTGACTTCGAACCCCTCTTTACGGCGGCGAATATGCCCGCAGGGATGGAGAGAACGATGGTGATGATGAAAGAGGATACCGCAAGTTCCAGTGTTGCCGGCAGCCGCGCGCTCACGAGCGAGAGTGCGGACTTATGCCTCCAGATCGAGTCACCCCAGTCGCCGTGAAGAATGTCCCACCAGAAGTCGCCGAACTGCACGATGAGGGGGCGGTCGAGTCCGAGTTGCTTGCGGATAATCTCTTCTTGTCCGGGTTCGACGCGCTCACCAAGCATCATCCCCACAACGTCGCCGGAAAGCCGAGTCGTAAAGAAGACGATGGAGGAGATTATGATCAGGACGACTAAGGCGCGAGGTATGCGTCTCGCAAGGAATCTGCCCATGTGGACTTACACCTCACCTCTCAGCCGCGAGGCCTGGCCTAATCGACACCGGCGGGCTTTGGTTCGAATGCCCGCCGGTGTCTGAGCGCGTTACTTTAGTGGCCTGTGGGAGTCACCACTCGTGTTGTCTGACGCTTAGCATTGGAAAGCGCGGGATTAGCGCTTCTTGAACAGCCAGATGTACGCCGCCTCTCGCTTCTCTACCTTCCAGTCCCACTCGTTGGAGACCCCGTACACGAAGTTGAGCTGGTACAGGCCAAGGACGGCATGAGACTTGTTGAGGGCGTCGTACGCCTCTTTCCACTTGGCATTGCGCGCTTCCCCAACCGGGAGCACTTTGGCCTCGTTGCCCAGCGCAATCCACTCGTTGATGTATTCGTCCTCCCAGACGCCGGGAGAGGTCTCCTCCCAGCCGCACCAACGCACGGTGTTAACCTCTGGGTTCACGCTTCGCCAGTGCCAGCCCTCCGGGTCACCGTGCGTGTCCACCGGCAGTCTGAACTGGTAGTCCCATTCGCAGGCGCCCGCGCCGGTCTTCTCCTCCCGGATGGCGTCGTCCGCGATAAACGCCACCGCGTTGATGCCGGCCTGCGTCACCATATCGGCGACGACCTGGTTCTGCCTCACGTCCTCGTTGTACACGCCCCTGGGGGCCAGGAACTCGATCGGCTCATCGTTGTACACGCCTTCTGCCTTCAGCTCCGCGACGAGCCTTTTGGCGTTCTCGAGGTCGAAGTTCGGGAACGGCGGAGCGCTCTCGTCGTAGATCAGGCTGGTCGTCGGCACGTTGCCTCGGAGCAGCGAACCGAACCCTCCAAGAACGTCATTAAGGACGGTCTCACGGTCTATGGCCTCGCTGATAGCCTGTCGCAGCCGCCTGTCGTGAAGCGCGGCGACACGGCCGGGGTTGACGTAGTAGACTTGGACGTCGAACTGTGCCTCAGACATGATTCGATGTTCCGGACTGTTGCTGATGGTCTCCACCTGCGGTATGAGCGGGTTGACCAGCCAGTCGATCTCGTTGTTCAGAAGCGCAGCCAGCCTGGTGGCCGGGTCGGGGATGGCGAACACGGTAGCCTTCTCTGGCATCACGGCGGCCTGGGGGCCGAACCAGTCCCGGTTCGCCTCAAGCTCCACCTTCTCAAGCTCGACCCAGTCGACGAACTTGTACGCGCCCGTGCCCCCGCCTACCGGTCGGAGCCTGAAGTTGCCTAGCCCGACCTCATTGAGCAGGTCCACGTGCTCGACCCCGTTGAAGAAGTTGGTCTCCTCGAACGGCTGAATCGGGTGAGGGGTGTTCAGCGTCCAGCTGAGCGTGTACTCACCCTCCACGACGACGTCTATCGTGTCCCTGTAGTAAGGGGTACCCCTGAGCGCCGGCTCCGCGCTTCTCACGTGCTCGACGGCCTTCTTCGCGGCTTCAGCATTGAATGGGTCGCCGTTGTGGAACGTGACTCCTTCTCGGAGCGTCCACGTCCACTTGGTGAAGTCGCTGTTCGTCTCCCACGCGACGGCGAGACGGCCGGACAGCTTGTCGTCGATGATCTCGACTAGCGGGTCCCATATGTTCTTCTGGAACAGCACGTTCTGAAGTGAAGCCCTGTCACGGCTGTACATGCTGTTGGGTTCCGCACCCTGCGCCATCCTGACGTGCTCTGAAACTGTGACGTCGGGGGGAGCCGCCATCGCTGGAACCGGAGTCGGCTGCGCCGCCGCGGCAGGCGCCGCGTCCGCCTCGTCGTCAGCGCCTCCGCAGGCGAGAACAATCGCCATGACAACTGCCAGGACAATGGCCAGCCATGTGTACCGCATTCGTATTGACAACATCCGGTTACCTCCTTTGAGGAAGGGAAAGAACATACCAAAGCTCCTCAGACGTCCCCATGGCTCGTCATCGAGCTTGTTTAATGTTGGTGGTAAGATAGACACTCGCTTAAAGCTTGTCAACTCACAGAGTCAGGCCGGATTTCCATTAGCCCCTGTTGTGTGAGTTCAGCGACAAGACGTGCTTGGGACTGCGCCAGGCCAGACAGGCAAGACAAGAATGGCTGGCCGACGGGAATTCCGCAACTCAGCACGAGTGCCTGGGCAGACCTGGTCGGTCGCGAGAATTCGCCCAGGCAGTCAATCGTAGAGAGCGCGTCAGGGAAGTTGACGCCTAAGGCGACCCGTTGGGAGGAAAGTTATGGAATCGAAGCAGATAATTCGGATGGCGCTGGAGGAGTACTATGAGGAACTGACGTTTGCGTTGGATGGCCTCACTTCGGAGGAGCGCCGCTTCCAACCCGGGGCCGAGTCGCACCACATCGACTTCGCCGTCTGGCACATGGCCAGGGTCGAGGACAGCTGGATTCAGCCCTTCGCCAGGGACGTGGAACAGGTCTGGACTAGCGAAGGATGGTCGGACAAGCTTGGCATCCCGCCCGGTGATGGAGGGTATGGATACTCGGCCGACAAGGTCCGCAACCTGCCGAGATTCGAACTGTCCGACGCAATCGACTACTACGAGCGCGTCCGAACGGAGACTTTCGCCTACCTCGACTCGCTGACCGACTACGACTTCGACCAAGCTCCGGGCCGCGGAAACTGGCCCGAGTTCACTATCGGCTTGATGTTCAGCCACCTGATCGTGGAGCAAGCGCAACACACAGGCCAGGTCGCCTACCTGAGAGGCATTCAGCGCGGCCTGGGCGTGGACAGGTAGTTCGCCAGCCCTGCACTGATAGGGCAATGCTTCAGGCGGAACGGGCAGAGCATTCGCCTCTGTCCCGTCAGCACTCGAGTACGCACCAGCGACCGCCCTGCCGGTCTTGCCAGGACAGATTCTTGTCGGTGTGAACGTCTACATATCGCTCAAGGCGCGCGGCCTGGATCCCGGCCTGCACGTCGTGGCTCGTGCCTCTCGGCCCGAGGCCGAGGCGAAACTGCGCATGGCCGGGGCGGACCGCGTGATCTCGCCGCATGTCATAGGCGGCAGGCAGATGGCCCGCCCAGCGATGGAGGGGACCCGCTAGTTTGTCCTGCTCCCCGTGCGTGCGGCAGTACGTCAGACGCCGAACGCGGCAGAGTGGCGCTCACGTAGATGGATCGGGGTCGTTTCTGCAGAGCTGACGCATCCGCATTCTTACGAGGCGCAGCTCCTCGTATGAGTAGTCCTCGCCCAGCAAGTCTTTTGCGGGCCTCAGGA
The DNA here is from genome assembly GCA_965262385.1 of Dehalococcoidia bacterium. Classification (GTDB taxonomy): domain Bacteria; phylum Chloroflexota; class Dehalococcoidia; order Lucifugimonadales; family CATOSD01; genus CATOSD01. Next base: position 3,304,278 of record CBDHFB010000016.1, read on the forward strand.
GATCGCCGTCTACCTCGAGGAACGCGCGCTCGATGCGCTCGTATCGCGGCGGCTCTGGCATGAGGTGGGCGAAGTCGGGCGCGCTGCCTTCTCTCGTGAGCTGCTCCAGGTGATTGAGCACGCTGCCCTCGGTGATGCCGCGCTCGCGGGCGACCTCGGCGATTGTCAGACCCTCGCGCAACAGGTCGAGTGTTACCGCATGGGTGCGTCCGCTGCCCGGCGTGGTCCCAGAGTGGCTCAGTCTCGACGTGACGGCGGACGGCCGGCGACCCAACTCCGCCGCAATCTCGTCGATCGAACGGCCTGACTCGAACATGCTCTTAAGCTGCTGCTCTTCCTCTGGCGTCCACATCTCGTATGCGCGGGGATGCGACTGCCTGGCTTGGCCAATGTACGAGCCGTCCTCCGGTGCAGGGTTGGCCGCTTCCGGCACTGAGCTGTCGGAGGCGCCACCAACTGGGATATGCGCCTCCAGCAGGTCCCTCAGGGGACGCATCTGGCTCGGAAGTCGCAGCTTCCTCAGGGCCTTGCGCTCTATGTGACGCACCCGCTCCCTGGATACGCTCAGGCTCGAGGCTATCTCCTGAAGCGTGTGCTCGCGTCCGTCTTCCAGGCCGAACCGGCGGCTGATCACGTTGGCCTCACCCTCGCGGAAGGTGGAGAGTACACTCCCCACGTGGCCGCGCAGCGTGTCGCGAACGGTATCGTCCAAGGATGAGAGGTCGACAGGGCGGTCGAAGACGCGGGAAAGCAGCCTCTCGTACGGTGTCGGCGAGGCAGCGGGTACCACTTCGTTCGGCGAAGTCGCACCCGGCGTCGCTCCGGTCTCGGCCACGTGCTCGGCGATGGCCGCGAGAAAGCGGTCGCCGAACTGGTCGGCCTTAGCCTTGCTCACTCCCTTGACATCGAGCAGGGAGTCGCGGTTCGTCGGCAAGCTTGACGCCATGTTGTGCAGTGCAGCGTTGCTGAATACGACGAACGCGGGGACGTCTAGCGAGTTTGCAATCTCCAATCTGAGCTGGCGCAGTTTCTCGAACAGACCGGCATCAAGCCCTTGCGGTCCGCCTTTCTCGCTGGACCTGCTCTCGGTCCTCCTGAAGAGCTCTATCTTCTCGCGGCTATTGAGAAACTCCCTGCCATTTGGGGTGACCGAAAGCGTGGGGAACTCCCCCGTCGCCCGCGCGACCAGGCCTCTTTCGATGAGTTGGTCCGCGATGTCGATCAGCTCATCTTTCGACGTGTCTCGGGAGATGCCGTGGACGGACAGCCTGTCGTGGCCCAGCTCCAGAATGCGCTTGGCGCGGCTGCCCCGGAGCACGTCCACGACGTAGCTGACGCCGAATCGCTCACCGGTGCGAATTATCGCTGAGAGCACTTTCTGGGCAGTCACCGTGCCGTCGTAGGCGCTGCCGACAGGGGAGGGCGCTTCGCTCGCCAAGCAGTGGTCGCAGGCGCCGCAGTTTTCTTGCGCCAACTGCTCGCCGAAATACGCCAGCAGAAACTTCCGGCGGCAAGTCCTGCCGGCTCCGTACTCGACCATCTTTGCGAGCCTCTCCTTAGCGGCGTCCCGCTCCGGCGCGCTCTCAATCTGGTCGATGAAGTAGTCCTGCTTCATCTTGTCAGCAAGGGTGAAGAACAGCACGCACTCGCTGGGTTGACGGTCCCTCCCGGCCCTGCCGGTCTCCTGGAAGTAGCCTTCGATGGTCTTGGGCAGGTTGTAGTGGACGACGAGCCGGATGTCCGGTTTGTCCACGCCCATGCCGAAGGCTATCGTCGCGACGATGATGGGAATCTCGCCGCTGACAAATCGCTCCTGGGTCTGCCGGCGCACGCCGTCTTCCAACCCGGCGTGGTACGGCAGCGCTCTGAAACCATTTCCGGACAGGCGAGACGCCACATCCTCCGTGTCCTTGCGCGAGAAGCAGTAGACGATGGCCGAGCCGTCGCCCAGCTTTCTGAGCATGGCGTCCAACTGCTCGAGGCTGCGCCGTTTGGGGGTCACCCTGTAGGTGAGATTCGGCCGGTTGAAGCTGGAGACGAACCGCTCGGCCTTGGGCATCCTGAGCTGGTGGAGTATGTCCTCGCGGACCCTCTCGGTGGCCGTGGCGGTGAGCGCTATCACGGGCGTGTCGGGAAACCAGACTCGCAACTTCTGGAGGTTGCGGTAGTCGGGCCGGAAGTCGTGGCCCCACTCCGAAATGCAGTGGGCTTCGTCGATGGCGATAAGGCTCGGCTCTACGGCGTGCAGAAAGTCAATGAACCGTGGTATCACCAGGCGTTCCGGCGCGACGTAGAGGATGTCCAGGCGGCCGTGATATGTGTCCATCTGCACGCGGCTGACTTCGGCCTGCGTCATGGTGCTGTTGATGAAAGCGGCCCTGACGCCCTTGGACCTGAGCGCGTCGACCTGGTCTTTCATCAGGGCGATCAGCGGCGAGACTACCAGGGCTACGCCGTCGAGCAGCACCGCCGGAAGCTGGTAGCAGATGGACTTGCCACCGCCCGTCGGCATGAGCACCAGCGAATCGCGCCGGGCGAGCACGTTCCGGATGACGTCTTCCTGGTTGGGCAGAAATCTATCGTGCCCAAAGCGCTGTTTGAGCAAGCCCGCTAGGTCGTTATCGGCCGCCATACTGTCGCTCATGCTCTTGAATTCCTGGTTGAAGCGGTGAATTCTCGGCGCAAAATCGCGAATTCTGTCTCATTTTGTTTCATTCTGTCTCGCTCCGTAGCTGGGAGTGTTACCGTTCTGCGACGGAATGAAACGCTGGCGAGACGAAAACAGGCATTAAAGATACAACATTTGACAGAAATGAGACAGGTGGCGGGATGTTCCAACCGCCGCGTCTTCACCCCCATCCCTACGACACGACACGCTCAGGACAGGCTCTAGCCTCCCACACCTGGGTTCGCGGGAATCACGGTAAAAGCGCTGGGAGAAGGGACTCTCGGATCGCGGGATCGGTCCATTGCCGCAAGAAGGCTAGCACGGATGTGCGTTGGATTCAAGGGGGCTGGCCGGCGGTCGTGTTGGCCCGCCCGCGCCCGGTGGTGTACAATCGCCCCGGTGAATTTCCCGCCGGTTCGGCGCTTGGGGTGCTTCAATCGACCAGCAACTTGTAATAGAGGCGGCCACGCTGACGGGCATCGGGATGGCCACGGCGTTCGGACTTCTGCTCCTCTTGATCGTTGCTGTGGTCGCGGTCAGGCTGATCAGCAAGGTGTTGTTCGAGCGCGGCAAAGCGGAGCCTGACGACGACACGCCGGACGCGGACGAGTATCGGGACAAGGCGCTGGCCGCGGCGATAGCCGTCGCGGCACTCGCTTCACGCCCCATGCTTATTGCGCGCCGCCAAGACCAGGCCTGAGCGGGTAACGGCGGGTTCTACGTGAGCAAACTGAGAGTAAACATTTGACCGAGCTCTTGGACTTTATCGGCTCGACGGGCTTCGCGAACTTTGACTGGCGACACGGGGTTATGCTCCTCGTCGCCTTCGTCTTCATCTACCTCGCCATAACCCGCGACATGGAGCCATATGAGCTGATACCCATCGGCCTCGGTATCATCGTGGCGAACCTGCCGCTCACCGGCCTGATGGAACTTCCGACAGCGGAATCGGGATTCCAGGACTCTGGCGTGTTCGGCGTGATCTTCCACTACGGGCTGTCGTTCTGGAACATTCTGCCGCCCATCATCTTCCTGGGGCTCGGCGCGATGACCGACTTCGGGCCGATGATCGCCAATCCCAAGACGCTGCTGCTTGGCGCGGCGGCGCAGATCGGCATCTTTGTGGCCTTCTGGGGCGCGCTCGCCACCGGCCTGTTCTCGCTGCCAGAGTCTGCCGCAATTGGCATCATCGGCGGGGCCGACGGCCCGACCACGATTTTCCTTTCCGCCAAGCTGGCCCCCGAGCTGCTGGGCATAACCGCCGTCATCGCCTACTCGTACATGGCCACCATCGCCTTCATTCAGCCGCCGTTGATGCGCCTGCTCACGACTCGGAAGGAGCGGGAAATCGTGATGAAGCCGCCGCGCGAGGTGTCCAAGCGCGAAAGGCTCATCTTTCCGCTGGCGGCCATGATCATCATCATCCTGGTCGTGCCGCGCGCCGCCCCGCTCATCGCGATGTTCATGATTGGCAACCTGTTCCGGGAGAGCGGCGTCGTTCCCCGCCTGACCAATGCCGCCTCCAACGAACTGCTGAACATCGCCACGATTCTGCTTATGATAACAGTGGGCACACAGCTATCGGCGGAGCGCGTGTTCAACTGGGAGACGCTCGCAATTCTCGGACTGGGGTTGGCCGCATTCGCATGCGGCACCGTTGGCGGCCTTCTCTTCGCCAAGGTGATGAACCTGTTCTTGAAGGATAAGATCAATCCGCTAATCGGGTCGGCGGGGGTGTCGGCAGTGCCGATGGCGGCGCGCATTACCCACCACGTGGGGCAGGAAGCCGATTCGAGGAACTACCTGCTCCAGCACGCGATGGGGCCGAACGTGGCGGGCGTGATAGGCTCCGCCGTCGTGGCGGGCGTGTTCATTTCGCTCGTGTAGCTCCGGACGGCTCCGTCCCCCGGCGGACCTGGACAGAGGACCTTACAGCGCATGGCTCAGACTCTTCGGGTGAACGTAAAGGGCAAGTGGTACACCGTCGAGGTGGGCAGCCTCCTCGAACGGCCCGTGCGCACGCTGGTGGACGGCGAGCCGTTCGACATCGACATCGAGTCGATCCCTCCGCAGGCGGAGGATCAGGCCGAGCCGGAGTCCGCCCCCGCGCAGGCGTCGACAGGCCGGCCGGACAACGCGCCCATCGAGCTAAGGCGCCTTCCCACGCCCGTAAAGGAATTTCGCTCGCCCATGCCCGGCGTCATCATCTCGGTAGACGTGAACGAAGGTGACGAGGTCATAGCCGGCGACCAGATCTGCGTGCTGGAGTCGATGAAGATGCGCCAGGTCCTGCGTGCGGACTGGTCCGGCGTGGTGCGGCACATACACGTTTCACCGGGCCAGCAGGTGATGGACGGCAACCTGATCGCAGAGTTGGAGTAGCGGCCGGGCGCGTCGCGCGCGGCCGCCGGGAGGCCAGAACGATGAACGAGCCGCGAACGTGGGCGATCAAATCGGCCCGTCTGTTCGACGGAACGGGAGCGCCGCCGGTGGAGGATGCGGTCGCATTGGTCGAGGGGGAGCGAGTGTCAGCCGTTGGTCCGGCTTCCGACGTCGCGATTCCGCATGACGCGGAAGTGCTGGACGCCGGCGACGCGACGCTGCTGCCCGGCCTGATCGACGCGCACGTACACATGCTACACACCGGCTCCGCGTCCAGCGGGGTGGACTCCCGCGCCATGAACGACAGGCAATTGCTGCTGGTGGGCGCACGCAACTCGCTTGCGGCCCTGAAGAGCGGCCTGACAACCGTGCGCGATTGCGGCGACCATGATTACATGACGCTGACGCTTCGCGACTCCATCGCCGCTGGCGTGCTGCCCGGCCCGCGTATGCTCTGCTCAGGCCCGGTCATCACGTCCACGGCGGGCCAGCTCTGGTGGACCGGCATCGAGTGCGACACGCCGGACGAGCTCCGGCGGGCGGTGCGGACGCTGGCAAAGAACGGCGTGGACTTCATCAAGCTGATGGGTTCGGGGGGCAACGCTACGCCCGGGTCGAATCCAGAGGTGTCGCAGTACGACGAGGAGGGCTACCGCGCGGTGGCGGACGACGCCCACCGCTTGGGCAAGAGAGTAGCGGTCCACGTCCACGGAGTGGACGCTATACGGATGGCAGTGGACGCGGGAATGGACACTCTGGAGCATTGCCCGTTCCGGGCGAACGGCGGCATCGAGTACGACGCCGCGCTGGCCGAGGACATACGGCGCAAGGGCATCATCGTCAGCATCGCCATGCCCGCCACCTGGTACAGGCTTCGCGCGGAGGACATGCGCGACGTGCGGGCGCACCCGGGCCACCTGTGGGAGAGCCGGCCTGAGAGCATCCGCGCCATGTACGAGGCGGGCGTGAAGCTGGTGGTGAGCAGCGACCAGGGGTCCACCGGCACCGCGATAGACGAGCTGCACCTGTTGATGACCCACCTGGTCGAGCGCGTCGGAATGTCGCCGGAGGCCGTGATCCACGGCGCGACGGGACTGGCGGCGGAGGCGCTTGGAATCGAGGACGAGCTAGGCACGATTGAGCCGGGCAAGTTGGCGGACCTGGCGCTCGTGGCGGGCGACCCGTTAGCGGACATGTCGGCGGTGGCCCGAGTACGGACAGTGGTGAAGGGCGGACGCGTGGTGGTGCGGGACGGGGCGGTGGTGGTGAAATGACGCTGTTGGAAGTGGACAAGTGGAAGTACGTGGGAGTGGACGGCTGCAAGGGCGGCTGGTTCTGCATAGGCTTTGACGAGCACGGGAAGTACGGCTTCGGGGTGTTCTGCGAATTTGAGGAACTGCTGGATGCGGTTCCTGACGCTGAGTTGGTGCTGGTTGACATCCCCATTGGGCTGCCGGAAGGCCCAGGTGGTCGTCAAGCCGATTTTGTCGCCCGTTCCTTGTTGGACCACCCACACCGCAAGAGCAGCGTGTTCCCGACACCTACACGCCAGACCGTCAAGCAAGCCAAGAGAAGCCCTAGAGACTATAAGGCCGCGTCCTCGGTATCGAAACGGTCTTCCGGCAAGGGGCTTAGCAGACAGGCGTTTGCGATAGCCCCCAAGATAGCCAAGGTTGACGATGTGCTGACGGCGCGTATCCGTAACGCCAATCCGGTTGTCCGTGAAATCCATCCCGAGATTTGCTTCTGGGCCCTCAACGGCGGGAAGGCCATGAGTTATGGCAAGAAATCCAGAGAGGGAGAGGATGAACGCCTTCAAGTACTTCGCCAGTATGACGAAGAGGCTGACGAGTTGCTCGAGTGGGTTAGCTCTAACTTCCCCAAGCGTCGAGTAGCCCGCGACGACATCCTGGACTCGCTTGCCGCGGCGGTAACAGCCCGCCTGGCCTGTATCCTGCCGAGCGGACTGCGAACGGCACCCACGAACCCGCCGACAGACGCCAAGGGCCTACGGATGGAGATGGTGTACTGGCTGCCCAAACAGGCTAGACGGGCCTGAACTTCACCAGCGTCGTTTCCGGCGTGACAGCGTCGAACACGGCTGCAACCGGCATGTTTATCGCCAACTCGTCGTGCGGGCAGTCCACGACGTTCGACACCATGCGCACTCCCTCGTCCAGCTGTACTATCGCGTACAGGTAGGGAGAGTCCGCGCGAAACGACGGGTGGGCCGGCTGGTGGACGATGGTGTACGAGTAGACGCGCCCCCGACCGCTCGCTGTCACCCAATCGAGGTCGGACGACAGGCACTCGGGGCATAGCTCGCGCGGATAGAAGAACACCGTCGAGCAGGTGCGGCAGCGCGGCAGGACCAGCTCGCCGCGCTTGGCAGCGTCCCAGAAGGGCGCGGTGAGCTGCGGGTTGATCGGAACCGGCAGCGGCTTGTTGTATTCAGTGGTCATTTGGGACATCCTCCGGCCTTCGAGGGACTCGGACAGGTTGGACTGCGCCAGTTTCCGGCTGTTAGAGCGTGTTCTCGGAACCGAGAACCAGCGAGCACATCTCGCTCGCCGTGCCCCCTCAACCATTCACCATGCATAAGTCGTTGAGGGCCACCTGCCGCACACCCGCCTTGCCCATTATCTGGCGCGCCCCCTCTATCACGTGGCGGAACCCGCCGGCGAGGCCGGGCTGTCCGCCCGATAGCTGGCCGCCGTCGGTGTTTATGGGGAAGCTGCCCTTGAAGGTGGTGTCGGTGGACTCGTAGAACGGTCCGATCTCGCCCTTCTCGCAGAATCCGGCATCTTCGAGGCTCACGGCCACGAGGATCGTGTATCAATCGTAGAATTCGGCGAACTGCATGTCACCCGGGGCATAGCCTGCCATGCGGAATGCGCGCGCGGCAGACACCCTGGTGGGGGTCTCGGTGATGCGCGGAACCTGCCAGATGTTGGCAGGGCCCTGCTCCAGCCCGGCGCCCAGTATATACACCGGCCGGTTGGGGAGCGCCTTCGCGCGCTCCGGCGTGGTCACGATGCAGGCGGCGGCGCCGTCGCAGGGCATAACGGTTTCCAGAATGTGGAGCGGATAGTTGATGTAGCGCGAGTTGAGCACGTCGGCGGCGGTGATGGGCTGGCCATAGAACGCGGCGTTCTCGTTTGGGACCGCGTTGAACCTCTCGTCGACGGCGACTTTGGCCATCTGTTCGGGGGTGGTGCCGTACTCGTACATGTGGCGAGTGAACATCAGGCCGTAGCCGGTGTTCGCTCCGGCGGCCGGGCCGAACGGCTCCTCCCACTCTGAGCGCACACCCGGAGGACCGCCGCCACCCCGCTCGGCGCGGGAGCTGCCTATGACGACCAGGACGGTCTCGCACAACCCGGCGTTGATGGCGGACGCCGCGACGGTGGTGGCCGTCGCGCCGCTCGCGCCCTGCATGGTGACTCCGGTGGCGAACGTGGGGCGTATGCCGATGTATTCGGCCATGGCGGCCGGCGCGGCGTCGGAGCCGTCGGTGACGATACCGTCGATGTCGCTCTTGCTGATTCGGGCGTCTTCGATCGCCAGGCGCGCCGCCTCGGCGTTCAGGCCGTACAGCGTGCGGTTGGGATGTGTGCGTCGCGTGGGCACCTCGCCGATTCCCACAATCGCGGCCTTGCCTCTGAGTGTCACGACAGGCACCTCCTTGTTCGGTATGGCCCCGCTCCTTGGCGCGCCAAGGAGCCTCGCTCAGGGCGCCATGCTACCACAAACGCGTAGGGGGCGGGCAGAACCGCGCAGGCCAGGCAGCGTCCGAATTCTCGGCGATGTGGTATAGTAGGCAATTGCGCGCGGGCGCGTCCAATCCTGTGGTCCAGCGGTGGCAGGCCTATGACAGTGCTGAACGCTATCAGACCCCTCATGTCGTCACCGAGACGCAGGGAGGTGTTGGTGGCGGTCACGGCGGCGTACATGCTCGTCCAGTTGTCCAGCATGCCCGTCGCGCTATCGCTTCCCACGCTCGCCACCGAGTTTGGCGCGGGATTCGACGACACAGCGTGGATCGTGACCGTGTACCTGCTGATGCTGGGCAGCTTCGTGCTGCTTGGCGCGCGCATGGGCGACCGGTTCGGGCACGAGCGGGTGTTCGCTCTGGGAATCGTCGCCTCGCTGGTCGGCTCCCTGCTCATCGCCGTGTCCAACGATCTCTGGCAGATCGTAATGTGGCGCGGCCTGACAGGCTTCGGGTCGGCCATGATAATGGGCAACGCCAACGCTATACTCGCCGTCACCTACCCGGCGGAGATGCGTGGCCGCGCGTTCGCGATGCCGATTGTGGGTGCCCGGTTTGCCACGCTGCTGGGCATGTTCCTGTTCGCGGTGTTCCTGCAGTTCTTTACGTGGCGGCTCGTCTTCGTGACGTTCCTTCCGATGGGATTGATTGCGGCGGCCGCCGCAATCCCGATGATCCGCAGTAGCAAGCCGCCTTCGCCGGAGGAACGCGAGGCTGCCGCTCCGGGGGGCATCGACTGGATAGGCTCTTTCCTTCTGGTGGCCACCGCGGCGGTGCTCGTCCTCTCCGGCAGCCACCTGCACGCAGGCGAGGAGTCGTTCACCTCCCGGCCCGGCCTGATCTACCACCTGCCGATGCACGGCCTGTTCCTGGTGCTGCTGGTTGCCTTCATCGTGGTGGAATGGCGGTTCGCCAGGACGCCCATAGTGGAGCTGCGCCACTTCAGGGAGAAATACTTCTCCATGTCGCTCATCTCCAATACCACGTTCCACTTCTCGATGTTGGCCACCATGACGCTGGTGCCGTTACTGGTGGAAGAGGGCTTCAACCAGGAGCCGATAGTGGTGCCGTTCGTGCTGCTGCCCAACCAGGTGATGGGGGTGTTCGTCTCGATGGCGGCCGGCTGGGTGTACGACCGCTACAACCCCAAGTTTCTGCGGCCCGGCGCGATGCTGATGATTGCCGGCGGCTTCTTGTTTCTGGGCCTGTTCGCTCGCAGCGTGAAGTTGTGGATGATCCCGATCCTGATGCTTCCTATATCTATCGGCTCGTCTATTTTCAACCCGATAAACAACGCGACGGTGATGAGCGCGCTGCCGTTGCGGCACCGCGGCATTGCCTCCGGTATGCTCGAGACGACCCGCGAGATGGGCCACGCATTTGGCGGCACTGTGTCGGCCACCGCGCTCGCGATGGTGCTGCCGGCAGGCATAGCGCACCTTACGAGCGAACAGGCGAGCCCGCACTATTTCGAGGGGTTCGTGTTCTCGTGCCTGCTGGTGGTGTTCGTGATGGTGGCGGGCGGCGCGGTGGCTTACTTCCACAAGGCCGCCAAGGCCGAACCGCCGCCGGCGCAGCCCCGGCCGTCCTACGAGTCGGCGGGAGCGGACGGCTAGGTGCGGTAGCAACCCAAGAAGACAGGTTCGGTAGCTGAAGATGAAGTGGCAAATGTGTCGCAAGTAAGGCCAATTCAAACTGCGGTGGACTACGAAGCCGCGCTCGTCAGGCTTGATCAAGTGTTACAGGCAGAGATAGGCACCCCGGAAGGGGATGAGCGCGACTTGCTCGTCGATGAGATTGAACGCTACGAGCGAGTGCACTATCCCATACCGCCGCCTACGGCCATCGACATGATAGAGTTCTGCATGGACCAGCTTGGACTGACCGCCGTGGACCTAGTTCCATACGTAGGCAGCATAAGCGCGGTGGAAGAGCTCTTGACAGGCAATCTTCCTATCACGCCGGATATGGCGCTGTCGCTTGAAGAGTTCTTGGGAGCAAGACTTGAAGACTTGGAGGGTGTCGAAGACCCCGGCGAGAAAGTCGCGGCTCAGACGCCCAGAGGCTTTTCGGGGGCGGTTCCCCGCTCTTCAGTCCGACACGGATAGGTGTTTCACGACACCAAAGGAAACGGAGAAAAACCATGAGCATATCCGAGGTCAAGGCGCTTACGTTCGACGTCTTCGGCACTGTCGTCGATTGGCGGGGCAGCCTGATTCGCCAGGGCAAAGAGCTTGGCCGCGAAAAGGGCCTCGACGTGGACTGGGCGGTTTTCGCGGACAGGTGGCGCGGCGGATACGGCCCGTCGATGGGCCGCGTCCGCAGGGGCGAGCTGCCCTGGACGAGGATCGACGATCTGCACCGCATGATCCTGGACGACCTGCTGGTCGAGTTCGGCATCGACTGTTTGGACGAGGAAGAGAAGCGGGACTGGAACAAGGCCTGGCACAGACTAACGCCGTGGCCCGACTCGGTGGAAGGCCTCACCAGGTTGAAGAGCGGCTACGTCATTGCCACGCTGTCGAACGGCAACGTGGCGCTGCTCACCAACATGGCCAAGTTCGGCGGCCTGCCCTGGGACTGCATTCTTTCCGCCGAGTTGATGAAGCACTACAAGCCGGACCCCGAGAGCTACCTGGGCGCGGCCTACCTGCTGGGGCTCGAACCGCGAGAGGTAATGATGGTGGCCGCCCACAAGGGCGACCTTCGCGCCGCCCAGAAGGTGGGCCTCAGGGCCGCGTTCGTGCCGAGGCCGGGGGAGTGGGGTCCGGACCGCGAGATTGATTGCACCCCCGAACCTGACTTCGACGTCAACGCCACGGACTTCAACGACCTGGCGCAGAAGCTGGGATTGTAGCGCGCCAAACGAGGGAGAACCTGACAAGGAGCGGAACACATGGGAAGACTGGATGACAAGGTTGTGGTGGTGACGGGCGCGAGCCGCGGAATCGGCGCCGAGATTGCCAGGGTGTTCGCGGCTGAGGGCGGCAAGGTCGTCTGCGCCGCGCGCACGCTGCGCGAGGGAGACCACCCGCTTGAGGGATCGCTGGACACCACGGTCGCCCAGATCCGGGAGGCCGGCGGCGAGGCCACGCCGTCGACCGTCAACATCTCGCTGCCCGAGGACTGCGAGCGGCTGATGCAGGAGGCGCGCGACGCTTACGGCCCCGTCGACGTGCTGGTGAACAACGCGGCGCTCACGTACTTCATACCGATCAAGGACTATCCGCTGAGGCGCTGGATGCGCTCCTGGGCGGTCAACTTCCACGCCCCGTTCATACTCAGCCAATTGGCGCTGGAGGATATGGTGCCTCGCGGCTCAGGTAGCATAGTGAACATCTCGTCCGGCGCGGCAATTGGCCCCGGGCGCGGTCCCTATCCCGACGCGCCGGCCAACAGCGGCGGCACCTGCTACGGCGCGGAGAAGGCGGCGCTCGAACGTTTCACCCAGGGCCTGGCGCAAGAGGTGTACCAGCACGGCATTTCGGTCACCTGTGTGTCGCCCTCGCAGGTCGTGCCCACCCCGGGCACCGTGTTTCACAACCTGGTGAGCGGCATGGACGACCCCCGGGGCGAGCCAGTGGAGCTTATGGCGCAGTCGTCGCTGCTGCTGGCCAGCGAGCCGCTGGACAAGGTTACAGGCCGCGTGACGTACAGCCAGCAGATACTCAAGGAGTTCGGCTGGATCGAGGACGCCAAGGGCACCGGGGTGGACCCGGCGAGGCCCGGCAGCGGATACAGCCTCGTCTAGCCCGCCTCGGCTGCCAGCGCAAAAGCCAAACGAGGAGAGGACACACCATGCAGTCTTCGCACGTGACCGTTTCGCAGCGAATGCCCAACGCCTTTTGACTGGGTTGAGGCGAGTTCCTTGCCCGTGAGGTAAACAAGCTGCCCGGAATCATCGACGTTTCGTTCGAGATGGAGACCCGCATGGCGTCGGTCACGTTCGATCCGGCCGAGGTTGGCGAAGACACGATACGCGCCGCGATCAGCGAGGCCGATCGCCGCTCCGCCGCCGAGGGCGAGGCGACGCCGGAGGTTGGCCTGCTGCTGGGCGAGGAAGACCCCGGTGACGATGGCTGACAGCGCCCCCGAAGACTTCACGTCGTCGGACGGACTCGCGCTCGCCCAGCTACTTGCCGACAAGCTCGACCTCGCGCTGACGCCTGTGGCGCTCGCGTTCGTAGAGCGTGAGCCGGCGGGCGTCGCTTCGCTCGGCAAGCTGCCGCCGTCGTTCTGCACTCTGTGGCGCTGGGCGGAGGAGCGGCCGATGTACGTGTCCGCGGAGCAGCATACCGGCTGCGAAATCGGCGGCATGGTGGCCGGGTTCGTCTCGGAGGAGGGCCGCGAAGAGCGTCTTGCAGCCAAGCTCGAGGAGATGTGCGAGGCGGGACAGGGTGAACTGGAGGAGATCGCTCGGACGCCCCGCTTCCCGGGCGGAAACGCCGGCGTGGTGTACGGACCAATATGGGACATGCCCGTGCGGCCCCAACTTGCTCTCATGTGGGCAACCCTGCCACAGATGGGTGTGTTGCAGGAGGTGATGGGGACCATTCTGTGGCGCAACAACTCCCGGGGCGCCGCGTTCACACGGCCCGCCTGCGGAGTGCTGGCCATAGCCGACGAGAGAGGCATGCCCGCCATGTCGCTGGGGTGCCTGGGAATGCGGGTCTACACCGGCATACCGCCCGGCCACTTCCTGATGGCCGTGCCCGCAGGACGGCTGCCGCAACTGGCGTCCGGCCTCGCCGCCAGGGATGACGCCAGTGAACGTATGGAGCACTACGCCGAGCGTATGCGGCAGGGCCGCCCGGCCTGATACCGGGCCTGGACACACCCCGCATGGAGGGGAACGATATGGACCTGGTCATCATCAACGGCAACGTTCACACGATGGACTACCGCGACACCCTGGCGCAGGCGGTCGCCATCCGCGGCGGTCGAATCGCCGCTATCGGCTCCAACGCTGACGTGGAAGAGTATCGCAGGCCGGGCGTTCCCGTTATCGACGCTTCGGGCCAGACGGTGCTGCCCGGGTTCATCGAGCCGCACGACCACCTGGCGGCGCAGCCCTCCTGGAAGCTCGCAGTGGACGTCAACACTGACCCGAAAATGACCATCTCCGACGTGGTGGACCGCGTGCGCGAGCGGGCGGCTAACACGCCGCGGGGCGAATGGATCATGGGCGTCGGCTACGACCAGACCTACGTGGCCGACATGCGCCACCTCAACAAGCACGACCTGGACGCGGCGACGTCCGACCACCCTGTCTTCATCTCGCACGTGTCCGGCCACCTCGCCTACGTGAACAGCATGGCCATGGAGTTGGCCGGCATACACTCCGAGCGCGAGGACCCGCCCGGCGGCCGCTTCTACCGCTTCGAGGGCACGCCGGAGCCGAACGGCGTGCTGGCGGAGTTGCCTGCGCAGGTGCCCGTTATGGAGCACATGCCCCCGTATTCGCAGGACAGGTTGGTCGAGGCGTTCGCCGAGGCGCAGCTAGACAACCTGCGGGTGGGGGTGACGTCGGTGCACGACGCCGCTGTGGCCAACTTCTTTGGTTCGAGCGGCTACGACCTGTACAACCGCGTCAAGGACCTGGGCCAGCTCAAGCTCAGGGTCAACATGTTCATCCTGTACGAGTCGCTGAAGGAGATGGACTACTCGGTCCAGACGGGAGACGGAGACGAGTGGCTGCGGGTCGCCGGGTGCAAGATAGTGTCCGACGGCTCGATACAGGGCCTGACCGGCGCGCTGCGCTCCCCCTACTGGTGCGACCTGAACGAGAAGGCGTGGACCATCTATCCCCAGGAAGAGCTGGACGAAATGGTCTTCGACCTGCACCGCCGGGGCTACCAGGTGATTACGCACGCGAACGGCGACGCGGCGATCGACTCCATACTGGACGCCTACGAGAGGGCGTTGACCAGGCTGCCCCGACCCAACCAGCGATTCCGCATCGAACACTGCCAGATGTGCTGGCCCGACCACATCAACCGCATGAGACGGCTGAATGTGATCCCCAACTACTTCGCCAGTCACGTCTTCTACTGGGGCGACCGACACCGCGACATCTACCTTGGTCCGGACCGCGGGCCGCACATCAGCCCCGTGGGTGCGGCCATCCGCGCCGGCCTGCGGCCTCTGCTGCACAACGACACCCCCGTTACGCCCGTCAACCCTCTCATGTGCGTGCAGAGCGCCGTGAGCCGCATGACCCGCGACGGCGACGTGCTGATGCCGGAATTGGCTGCTCCGGTGCTCGAGGCGCTGCGCGCCGTGGGGAGCAACGCGGCGTACGGCGCATACGAAGAGGACATCAAGGGCTCGCTGGAGGTGGGCAAGCTGGGCGACGTGGTGGTGCTCGAAGAGGACCCGTTCGTTGAGGCGGGCCATACCCTGAGCCAGATCAAGGTGGCCGGCACCATCGTCGGCGGGCGGCTGATGTACGACACCGATAGCCTGTCGGTGGGGTAGGGGATGCCCTGTCTGCCCGCTTTCGACCGCCGAAAGCCTCGGCTGTCTACATCCGTGTAAACCGACGCCGCCAGCGTGCGGCCCGGAGGGAGTATGTCCGAGTTCTCATTGAAGGTGGGCGACGTAGAGATAGTCGCACTTTCCGATATGAACCTGCCGTTCCCGACGCCCATCCCGCAACTGTTCCCCGGAACCGACGCAAAGGACTGGGACCCCTACAAGGAGCTTTATCCCGACACGTTCGACGGCGACCACATGCAGATTGAGATAGGGTGCTACCTGTTGCGGTCTCAGGGCCGGACCATACTCATCGACACGGGATATGGGGAAGGCCCCATCGAGTCCATAGGTGGACGTCGAGGAGAGTTGATGGGCGATCTCGCGGCCAAGGACGTTAGCCCGGAGGAGGTGGATACCGTCTTCATCTCCCATCTCCATTCGGACCATGTGGGCTGGAACGTGGTCGAGCGGCACGGTGAGCTTGCTCCGGCCTTCCCGAACGCCCGATACCTAGCCCACCAGGCCGATTTCGACCACTTTCGCAGGCCGGAAGTACAGGCGGCTCTGCCTTTTCCTTTCATGGATAGGTGCGTGGAGTCAATAGTCGAAATGGGCCTGTTCGACGCCCTGAGCGAGGATACCGACCTGACATCGGAGGTGCGGGCGCTGCACACGCCCGGCCATACGCCCGGCCACATGAGCGTGCTGGTCCGCTCGCAAGGAGAGGCGGCCCTGATTCAGGGGGACGTACTGGTGCATCCGGCACAGGTGACAGAGGACGACTGGAACTGTATCTTCGACTACGACTGGCCGCTGTCCACCGAGACCCGCAGGAAGATGTTGGACGACGTGGAATCGCAGGGAACTCCTGTCATATCGTGCCACTTCCCGGCCCCAGGGTTCGGGAGGGTCAGACGCAAGGAAGGAAGGAGCTACTGGCAGGTGGGACTGGTCGAGTAGAGACGACCAGCACACTCGGAGCCAACCGTTTCAGCCTGCCGTGCCTCGCTCCTTCTCTATGAGGGTTCGCCGCAGTATCTTGCCGGACGCGTTCTTGGGGATGCCGTCGGTGAACTCCACCTCGCGCACGCGCTTGAACGTGGCGACCTTGCCCGCGACGAATGCCATTACGTCGTCGCCGGTCACCTCCACTCCCTGTCTGCGCACCACGAACGCCTTGGGAATCTCGCCCGATTCTTCGTCCAGCTTGCCGATGACAGCGGCGTCGGCGATGGCCGGGTGTTCGAGGAGCAGGCCCTCGAGCTCGGCGGGCGGAACCTGGAAGCCCTTGTACTTTATGAGCTCCTTCTTGCGGTCCAGCACCCACACGCTGCCGGCCTCGTTGGCGCGAACGATGTCGCCGGTGCGCAGCCAGCCGTCCTCGGTTATGGTCTCGGCGGTGGCCGCGTCGTTCTGGTAGTAGCCCTTCATCACCTGGGGCCCGCGAACGAGGAGCTCTCCTATCTCCCCCGCCGGCAAGTCCCTCTCGCCCGTCTCCAGGTCGACCACACGCTCCTCGGTATCGGCCAGCGCCGGGCCGACGGAGCCAGGAGCCGCCAGGTGCGGCTCCGAGAAGTCCACGTTGGACACCGGGGAGAGCTCGGTCATGCCGTAGCCCTGGATGACCGGCGCGCCGACGGCCTCGGCCATCTTTTGTTGCAGCTCCGCGGAGCACGGCGCAGCGGCGAGGAACCCGACTTTGAGAGCGGAAAGGTCGTAGTCCGATACGCCCGTATACAGCGTCAGCCCGAGGGCGACGGGTGGCACCGTGTAGAGTTGCGTGACGCCGTGCCGCGACATGAGGCCCAGCAGCGCGTCCATGTCGAACCGGCCCATCATAACTTGCGTCGCGCCCGTCATCACGGCGGCGTTCATCAGAGCCTGCATTCCGTAGATGTGGAACAGCGGCAGGTGCACAAGCAGCACGTCATCTGCGGTGAGCGTAACCGACTCACCGGGCCTGACCACGAACTGCGCGAGATTGGTCGTCAGATTTTGGTGCGTGAGCATGACGCCCTTGGACAGTCCGGTGGTGCCGCTGGAGTATGGCAGTGCGGCGAGGTCCTCGATGGGATCTATTCGCACGTCCGGCACGGCTGAGGGCGCGGACTCTATCAGACCCCAGAACGAGTCCGAGTCATCGGCGGAGTCCTCGATCACGATGAGACGCTCGACGCCGGGGGCCGCGTCCCTGGCGAGCCGCGCCATCTCCAGCAGGCTGTGGTGTACGACGAGGACACTGGAGCCGCTGTTGTTTAGCTGGTGGGCTATCTCGCGCTCGCGGTATCCGGAGTTGATCGTGGACGCGACACCGCCCGCCTTGATGATTGCGTAGAAGGCTATGACGAACTCGACGCAATTGGGCGCGATGAGTCCAACGGTGTCGCCCTTCGCCACGCCCAGGGTCGCGAGCGCGGCGGCGAATCGGTCGCTGTACGCGGCAAGCTGCGCAAACGTGTAGCTTCTTTCGCCGTCAATCACGGCGATGCCGTTGGGGTCGCGTACAGCCGCTCGGGTCAGCAGCGCCTGCACCGGGTAGGCCTCGTATGGGGCCATCGAACGCCGAAGATTTTTCAGTTCCACCATATCTGTCCTCGCTTGTGTCTTGGTCAAGACCTTCCAATGCGGCACCCCGGCGGGCGGGTTTCAAACCCGCCCCTACAGGCTGTGCCCGCCCGCGAGCGCGTTACGCATTACCCAGTTGGCGCGTAGGTCCGCCCTGGTGCTGTACCCGCGCGAGCGAGTTCCGTCAAGACAGATAGATTACCAGGCCCGCGTGGGGGAAAGTCAGCTCCAGGTTGGCGCCGCGCTCCCTCTGGAGCGCGGTCGCGTAATCTATTCTAGCGGGATCGCCTTCAGGCAGCGTGTGCGGGCACTGCTGGCGGCGCTCCTCCTGCGGGCACAGGTGCATCCCCGCCTGGTGGTCCCAGAAGCCCACCAGTTTCATGGGAAAGAACAACACCTCGGAGGCGTTGCGCAGGTCGGCTATGGTCTCGCTCGCGCGAAGGCCGCCCTCCGTTTCTATGCTTATTGTGATTCGTTCCATCTTCGGTCACGGCCTCCACGGCCCGGAGGTGCGCGGCCTTCCGGGACCAATCCCAAAATCGAACCCGGACGTTACTTGGTTGGGCCGCCGGCCGAGAAGTGGTCCCAGCCGCCGGCGGCAAGCCCGACCTCGCGTCCCGCGGCGTCCAGCACCCTTACCGACGGCGGGCCTTCCACTATCTCGCCGATTACGTGTACGGGGATTTCGATGTCGCGTGCAGCGCTTTCCAGCACGTCCGGCGGTGCGGTGAAGAGCAGTTCGTAGTCCTCACCGCCGCACAGTGCGAGCTCCAGCCACTCGCCTGGAAAAGCTCGCCGCAGGCAGTCGTCGGCGGCAAGATGGGCGCTGTCCAGCGCGGCGCCCACATCGCTCGCCTCGCACATCTTGCCGAGGTCGGCCACGAGACCGTCGCTAACGTCCATTGCGGCCCTCACGCCCGCCGCTGCCAGCGCCGCGCCCTCCGCCACACGCGGCGCGGGCCGGTTGTGCGCCTCGCGGAGGTGACGTGCTGTTACGGCGTCCATACTGGACTCGAGGCCGTCCGTCATCATTCGCAGCCCGCCCGCCGAGCAGCCAAGGTGGCCGGTCACCGCTATCACGTCGCCCAGCCTGGCCGAGTCCCGCGTAAGTAGGCGCTCCCGCCCGTCCGGCGTCTGCGCCGCGCCCTCGAGCGCAACTGTGACGAAGAAGGTGGGGGACTTCACCACGTCGCCGCCGACAAGTGCTCCACCGTAGCGGCCGTGGGCCTCCATCATGCCAGCGTACATCTCCAACAGACCGGACACCGGCAAGTCCGGGCGCAATCCCAGCGTGACCAGTGAGCACACGGGCTCGGCGCCCATTGCGGCGTCGTCGCTGAGGTTCACCGCCAGCGCCTTCCAGCCCAGGTCATGCCAGGGCGTGTGGGCCAAGTCGAAGTGTACGCCCTCGACCATCGTGTCGGTGGTCAGCGTGCTCAGGCCGGCGGGCGCGCTCACGGCGGCGGCATCGTCGCCTATGGACAGTCGGACGCGAAAGCCGCGCCGGCCCAACCCCGCGATGAGGGCGTCGTTGTCGTGCGCGACGGCACGAGCCAACAACTCGATGAGTCCGAATTCACCTACGTCTTGCACCAGCATGGGCCGCATTATACGCGCCCTCAAATTGACCGTCCAACAGCGGGGACTATCCACGAAGGGCGCGAAGGGCACGAAGGGCACGAAGGATGGCGGGCTTGGGGGACTCGGAGTTCTGCCAACTCCCGCGCACTTGGAGTATGATCTGTGCATACCCTACGCGAAAGGACGACTTCATGACGAACAGAGACACCGAGGCCGCCCTCCGCTACCACCGGGGCACCAATCATCCCGATGGCAGCCTTATGGACAGAAACCACGTGTGGGATCCCATGCACCCTCCGCTGCCGTACAAGTTGTACAGGAACGTGGATTCCGTGCCCCTGGCGCTCGACGGCCCACCCGCCGACCTGCCGGCGCTGACCGCCATTTCGGTGAACGATGGCGACGGCGGGGCGGTGCGAACGCCGGGCTTCGAGGCGCTGAGCAGGATTCTACATTACTCCGCCGGCATCACGAAGACATTGCGGCGCCCCGGCGGGCCGATGGCGTTTCGCGCCGCTGCCTGCACGGGCGCGCTGTTCCATATCGAACTTTACGTGGTATGCGGTGACATTCAGGGCTTGGACGCGGGTGTGTATCACTTTGACCCTGATGGGTCGTCGTTGGACCTGCTGAGGGAGGGCGACTACCCTCTGGCCGTCGCTGACGCCGCAGGCGGCGAGCCGGGGGTTGCCGCCGCGCCGGCGACAATCGTCTTCACGGACGTGACGTGGCGCAACGCCTGCAAGTACCAGGCGCGGGAGTACCGCCACGCCTTCTGGGACTGCGGCACGATATTGGCGAACACGCTGGCGATGTGTTCCGCGAGTGGCGTTCCGGCGAGAGTCGCCGCGGGCTTCATGGACGACTCTATCAGCGAACTGCTGGGGCTGGACCCGCTGCGGGAGGTGCCGCTCGCGGTCGTGCCCTTGGGGTCCTCCCCTGATTCGACGTCGCCGCCGCGCAAGAATCTTCACCCCTTGAACTTCGAGACGGTACCCATATCCAGCCACGAAATCGACTTCCCCGCCATACGTGAAATGCATGCGGCGTCGTCCCTGTCAAGCTACGAGGAGGCCGAATCCTGGCGGGTCGAGCCGCCGCGATCGTCCATGCCGGCGCCCGCCGGACGGCTCACGCCGCTGGGCCCCTCATCCGAGGAAGACACGCCGCCAGATTCCATAGAGAGCGTTATCTTGCGAAGGGGGTCGACGCGTCGATTCTCTCGCGAGTCCATATCCTTCGCACAGCTATCAACCGCGCTGGAGCGGGCGACGAGGGGAGTGCCCGCCGACTTCTTGGCGCCGCCCGGCTCCGCACTCAACGACATTTACGTGCTGGTCAACGCGGTCGATGGCCTCGCCGAGGGAGCATACGTCTTTCACCGGGACAGGCTCGCGCTGGAGATGCTCAGGGAGGGCGAGTTCCGCGCCGAGGCGGGTTACCTTGGGCTGGGCCAGGCGCTCGCCGCCGATGCCAGCGTCAATCTCTTCTTCATGTGTGATCTCGCGCCCGTACTGGAGCGGTTCGGCAACAGAGGATACAGAGCGGCTCAACTGGACGCCAGCATAACCGCGGGTCGGATCTATCTCGCCTCATATGCTCAGCGTTTCGGTGCGACGGGACTGACTTTCTACGACGACCAAGTCACCGACTTCTTCTCCCCACACGCGCGGGGCAAGAGCGTTATGTTCATGGTCTCGCTGGGCAAACGGGGCGGTAACTGATTCTCCACGAAGGACTGAGGGGTTACGAAGGGGGCGGAAACGAGAACCGGCGAATCTTGACCTGCTCCACCGCCGAGTTGACCAGCTCACGCACGGGCAACTCGGCCTCCAGCCTGTGCACCACCTTGACGTCGCCGTGGATGACCGGGTGGGCCGGCACGAACAGTGAGCAGCAGTCCTGGTCCGGCAGAATCGACACTTCGAATGTGCCTATGTCACGGGCGATGTCTATTATCTCGTTCTTGTTGAAGCCTATCAGCGGGCGCAGGATGGGCATCTGGCCCGCCTCGTCGATGGCCGCGATGTTCTCCATAGTCTGCGAGCTGACCTGCGCCAGGCTCTCGCCTGTGACCAGCGCGATCGCGCCGTGCCGCCTCGCCAGCTCCTCGGCGATGCGCACCATGAACCGGCGGTACAGCACCACGCGGTATGACTTAGGCGTGGCGACGATTATGCGCTTCTGCACCTCCGCGAACGGCGCCAGGATGAGCGTGGAGTCGTACTGATAGCGCGAAAGGTGCATCGCCAGCTCCTCCGCCTTCTCGATGGAGGACGAGTCGACCAGCGGGTAGCTGTGGAAGTGGACCAGGTGCGTGGGGCTGCCCCGCTTCATTATGTGCCAGGCCGCCACCGGTGAATCTATGCCCCCGGACAGCAGCGTCATCGTCTGGCCGCTTACGCCGAGCGGCAGGCCGCCGTAGGCTTTCATTTCGTCGAAGTAGACCAGGATCGACTTGCCGATCACGTCCACGAATATCTCCAGGTCGGGGTTAGACAGGTCCACCGCCGCGCCCGTCAGCGCCTCGACGTAGGCGCCAAGCTCGATGTTGATGTCCAGCGAAGTTTTGGGGAAGCGCTTGTCGGCACGGTTTGCGGTGATGCGGAACGTGTCGAAAGTGCGGTGACCCAATTGCTCGGCGAGGAGCGACCTGACCCTGTCGAGGTTGGGCGGCACCTGCCAGGCGCGGTAGTACTTGGCGACGCCGAAGCACTGAGACACGCGCTCGCGCACCAGCGGCCAGTCCACGCCCTCGTGCAGGCGCAGCGCCACGAACAAGTGGCCCAACCAAACGCGGGTGACGCCGGTGCCCATGGTGGCGCGCCTCAGATTGTGCGCGAGCTGCCGGATGAACATCGGGCGATTCTTGCCCTTTAGCGCCGCCTCGTGGAACCTTACAATGACATGGGTATCCATGCCGACATTGTAACCGAAATAGCGCGCCGTGTTCGCGTCCGGCCGGGTTGCGGTGTTATGCCACTGGACTTCCTGTAGAATGAGAGCGGCTCGCTAACCGCCTCAACCAGTCCCCGCGCACCATTGGCTGCCGATTGGGGGCGTCCCTGGACCCTTCGTTCACCTGGAGCAAGTAGGGGAAAACCACGTAAGGAATAATTCATGACAGATGCCACCAACGACCGTCCCGACCACATAGCCGACGCCACCGCCGACCTGGAGGCGATACTGGCTGAGCGCGTCATGGTCATGGACGGCGCTTGGGGCACTATGCTGCAAGGCCGCGGCCTGGAAGAGGGCGACTATCGCGGCGACCGCTTTCGCGACCATCCGCACGACATCCGGGGCAACATCGACGTGCTATCGCTTACTCGGCCGGACCTGGTGATGCAGGTTACGCGACAGTACCTCGAGGCCGGCGCCGACCTGCTCACCACGAACACCTTCACCGCGACGTCCATTTCCCAGTCAGACTACGGGCTGGAGGAGCACGTCTACGAGATGAACCGCGAGTCCGCCCGGCTGGCGCGGGAGGCCGCGGACGAGTTCAGCGCAAGGAACCCGGACAAGCCCCGTTTCGTGGTTGGGACGCTGGGGCCGACCAACAGAACGGCGTCCATATCGCCGGACGTGAACGACCCGGGCTATCGAAACGTGACCTTCGACGGTCTGGCGCACGCCTACGGCGAGGCGGCCCGCGGCCTGCTGCACGGCGGAGCTCACGTGCTGATGGTGGAAACGGTGTTCGATACGCTGAACGCCAAGGCGGCGCTGTTCGCCATCCAAGGCCTGTTCGAGGAACTCGGCGTGCGCGTGCCGGTGATGGTGTCGGGCACCATTGTGGACGCCAGCGGCCGCACGCTCAGCGGCCAGACGCCGGAGGCCTTCTACGCTTCCGTCTTCACACAGATGCCCCTGCTTAGCGTGGGCCTCAACTGCGCCCTTGGCAGCAGGGAGATGGCACAGCACCTGGCGGCCCTCAGCGGCATCTGCGAAGAGTTCGTGAGCTGCCATCCGAACGCGGGGCTTCCGAACGAGCTTGGGGAATACGAGGAGACGCCCGAATTCATGGCCTCAGAGGCCGCCGCGCGCGTGCGAACCGGCCACGCCAACATCGTCGGTTCCTGCTGCGGCTCGACCCCGACGCACACTCGCGCCATCGTCGCCGCCGTGGCGGGAATGGCGCCTCGCCAACGGCGCGAGGGCTCCGGCCGCACCTACCTGAGCGGAATGGAGTTGCTGGAGATTCGTCCAGACTCCAATTTCATCAACGTGGGCGAGAGGACAAACGTGACCGGCTCGGCGCGGTTCAGGAGGCTGATTCGTCGGGGCCGGTACGAGGAGGCGATCTCCGTCGCGCGTCAGCAGGTGGAGGACGGAGCGCAGATTATCGACGTGAACATGGACGAAGGGCTGCTCGACTCCGAGGCGGCTATGGGGCGCTTCCTAAGCCTGCTGGTCGCCGAACCGGACATAAGCCGAGTGCCCATCATGATCGACAGTTCCCGCTTCAGCGTCATTGAAGAGGGGCTGAAATTCGTGCAGGGCAAGTGTGTGGTCAACTCCATCTCGCTCAAGGAGGGCGAGGAGGAATTCCGCGCCCATGCGCGGCTGGTGCGGCGGCATGGCGCCGCGGTGATAGTCATGGCGTTCGACGAGGAGGGCCAGGCCGACACGGTGGACCGCAAGATTGGAATCTGCGAGAGGTCGCATCGCATCCTGGTCGACGAGTTGGGGTTCCGGCCGGAGGACATCATTTTCGACCCCAACATCTTCGCCGTCGGTACGGGTATAGAGGAACACGACCTCTACGGCGTCAACTACATCGAGGCGGCGAGGCAGATCAAGCGCAAGTTCCCGCTCTCGCACGTGAGCGGCGGCGTCAGCAACATCTCGTTCTCGTTCCGGGGGAACGACGCCGTCAGGGAGGCCATCCACTCGGTGTTCCTTTACCACGCCACCCGCGCGGGCATGGACATGGGAATTGTCAACGCCGGCCAGCTTGCGGTGTACGCGAACATCCCGGACGAGCTGCGAGAGGCCGCGGAGGACGTCGTGTTGGCGCGGCATCCAGAGGCCACCGAGCGGCTCGTGCGGCTCGCCGAGACGGTCCGGGGCGAGGCCAGGGAGCGCGTGGTCGACGACGCTTGGCGGGGCGGCACGGTGGGGGAGCGCCTCACCTATGCCATGGTCAAAGGCATCGACGACCACATAGTCGACGACGTAGAGGAGGCGCGCCTGGGCGCCGAGAGGCCGATAGAGGTGATCGAGGGCCCGCTCATGGACGGGATGAACACCGTGGGCGACCTGTTCGGCTCGGGGCAGATGTTCCTTCCCCAGGTAGTAAAGAGCGCGCGCGTGATGAAGAAGGCCGTCGCCCACCTGGTGCCCTTCATCGAGCGCGAGAAGGCCGAATCGGGCGCCTCGGGCTCCAGAGGCAAGATTGTCATGGCGACCGTCAAGGGCGACGTCCACGACATTGGCAAGAAAATCGTCGGCGTGGTGCTGGGGTGCAACAACTACGAGGTTATCGACCTTGGCGTGATGGTGTCGTTCCAGAAGATACTGGACACCGCGGCGGAAGAGCGGGCGGACGTCATAGGGCTGAGCGGGCTGATCACCCCCTCGCTCGACGAGATGGTGACCGTCGCAAAAGAGATGTCGCGACAGGAGTTGAGCGTGCCGCTTCTCATCGGAGGCGCGACCACGTCCAGCGCCCACACCGCCCTGCGGATCGACCCGGAGTACTCGCATCCCGTGATGCACGTAAAGGACGCCTCGCGCTCCGTCGGAGTGATGGGCCGGCTTATGAACCGGGAGTCGCGTGAGGAGTTCGCCGTCGAGGTGAAGCGGGACTACGAGCGCATCAGGGTCGATAGGGCCGCCCGCGGCCAACGGACTCGGTTGCTGACGCTGCGGGAGGCGAGGCGGCGGCGCGCCGAGATCGATTGGGCGTCCGCCGCGCCTCAGCCAACCTTCCTCGGAGTCAAGGCCTTTCCGGACTATCCCCTGGACGACCTGCTCGACCAGATTGACTGGACGCCGTTCTTCACCACCTGGGAGATGAGGGGGCGCTATCCCGACATTCTCAACAGCCCCACCTACGGCAAGGAGGCCCGCTCGCTGCTGGACGACGCGAAGGCGATGCTGAGTCGCATGGTGGACGAGCGCGTACTAACCGCCAACGCCGTGGTGGGATTCTGGCCTGCCGAGTCAAATGGTGACGACGTGGTGCTGTACGAGGACGAGACTCGCGACCGTCCGCTGGCCGAGTTCCACTTTCTGCGCCAGCAGACCGACAGGGCGCGCTCGAGAGCCGGCACCGACCCGTCGAATCTGTGCCTGGCGGACTTCGTCGCGCCCGCCGAAAGCGGAGTTGCCGACCACCTGGGGCTGTTCGCCGTGACGGCGGGCGTCGGCCTGGAGGAGTTCGCGAATGCTCTCGAACGCGAGCACGACGACTACGGCAGCATTATGGCCAAGGCGCTGGCGGACCGGCTCGCCGAGGCGATGGCTGAGCGAATGCACGAGCTCGTCAGGCGCGAGCTGTGGGGATACGCCCGAGAGGAGCGGCTGACCAACGAAGAGCTGATCAGGGAAAAGTACCAGGGGATACGGCCAGCGCCGGGTTATCCCGCGTGCCCCGACCACACCGAAAAGGGCTTGCTGTTCGACCTGCTCGACGCCGAACGCTCGGCGGGCGTTAAGCTGACCGAGAACTTCGCCATGTGGCCCGCGGCGTCAGTGAGCGGCTTCTACTTCGCGCACCCGGACGCGCGGTACTTCGGGGTGGGACGAATCGGGCGCGACGCGGTGGAAGATTACGCGCGCCGTAAGGGGATGGATGTGCGAGATGTGGAACGCTGGCTGCGGCCCAGCCTCGCCTACGACGCCTGAGGCCGTTGGGCCGGCGGCGTAGCGCGTGGAGCGGCCCGGGCTAGCCGTGCGCGGCTACCTTGTAGTGGCTTCTCAGGCAGCGGGTGCAGATCTTGACGCGGCGAGGTTGGCCGTCGACTCGGATCGTGGCCCTCTGAACGTTTGCCATCCAGCGCGTGCGCGTGCGCCGCTTCGAGTGGCTGACGTTGTTTCCCGACTGACCGGACTTGTAGCAGACCTCACACCTTGCCATGATTCACCTTTGACACCCAGAAGATGTTCAATTAGTATTGGGGCGATTCCCGGCCCCGGGAGCAACCCTTAAACCTTAGCACAGCCAATAGCTTTCGGCAATTCTGCGAAAAGGCCCCAATCGATTAACGTTCCGCGCGACTGCGGGCCGCGCCATCGAGGCACAGGCCGACACATGACTCAACACCCCGCGACCAAGACCCGCTGCGACGGTGACGATCTTCGCGCGATGTTCACCGCCGCCACGGAGCTGTTCCAGCACAACGTCGATCTCCTCAACAGGCTGAACGTCTTCCCTGTTCCCGACGGCGACACCGGCACCAACATGTACCTTACGTTGGTTGACACCCTTTCGCAGGATGGCGAGAGTGTGAACGTGCCGGCGTGCGATGTTGCCGCCTCGATGGCCCGTGGCGCTCTCTGGGGCGCAAAGGGCAACAGCGGCGTAATACTGTCCCAGTTCTTCAAGGGACTCGCCGTGGGGCTGGACGACTCCGAGGACTTTGGCCCGGCTGAGTTCGCCCACGCCCTGCAACTCGCTCGCGATTTCTCATACAGGGCGGTCGGGCAGCCGCGGGAGGGCACAATGCTGACGGTGCTTCGCTTCACCGCCGACGCTGCCCTCGAAGCCGGCGACTCCCCCGACATGGCCTCTCTGCTCGCGCCGGTAAGCGAAGCTGCCCGCCGCGCCGTGGCGCTCACACCCACCATGCTGCCGGTACTTCGCCAGGCCGGAGTTGTGGACGCCGGCGGACACGGGGTCCTCGTCATTCTCGAGGGGCTGCGAATGTGGGCCGCGGGCGAGACCCCTTTGGAAGAGGAGCTTCCACCACCGGACGCCATCGGAGTAGGGGAGGACGCGGGTACGGTGTCCGACGAGTTTCTCGTGGCCGTGGAAGAGGAAGAGTTCGGCTACTGCACGCAGCTATTGATCGAGGGAGAGGGACTGGACTCTGACGGCGTGCGGGAGCGAATGAACGAGATGGCGCGCTCAGCCGTGGTGATAGGCGACGCGGCGGCGCTGAAGGTGCACGTCCACGTTGAAGACCCCGGGCCGGTCATCAGTTTCGCGGTGTCGTTGGGGACGCTCAGCCAGGTCAAGATAGAGAGCATGGATGAGCAGCACCGCGAATTCTACGCCGACAGGCGGGAGCCGGCCGCGTCGGAGGCCCCCGCGGCCATAGTGGCCGTGGCGCGAGGCGAGGGCATAGAGGCGGTGTTCAGGAGCATCGGCGCGGCAGGCATCCTCGCGGGCGGTGACACCATGAACCCGAGCGTGGGCCAGATCCTGGAGGCCGTAGAGGCGGCGCCGTCCGACAACGTCATCTTCCTGCCGAACAATGGCAACATCGTCCAGGCAGCTCGCCAGGCCGCGGCCATTTCCGAAAAGAACATGCACGTCGTGCCCTCAACCTCCATACCCCAGGGTGTGGCCGCCTTGCTGGAGTTCAACCCGCACAAGCCCACGGATGAGACCGCCGCCGACATGGAACTAGGCCTTTCGAATGTTCGCACCGGTGAGGTGTGCCTGGCCGTGCGACAGGTCGAGTTGAACGGCGTCGCCGTGGAGGAGGGGCAGGTGATTGGCATCCTGGACCGCGAGCTCGTAGCCGCCGGAGACGCGCCCAGTGACGTGCTCCTCGCGCTGCTGGAGAGGGCAGAGGTCGAGGAGGGCCAACTGGTTACGCTCTACTACGGCGATCCGATATCAGAAGGGAAAGCCGAGCAGGCTGCCGCCGGCGTTGAGGAAGCAATTCCCGGCGTGGAGTTAGAGATAGTCGACGGCGGCCAGCCCTATTACCACTACGTCGTCTCGATAGAGTAGCGCCGCTCTCAGGTCTGGCGGCCTGTGCCGTCCACAAAAGGAGTGATCTTGGCTGTAAAAGTTGTCACCGACAGCGTCAGCGACCTGCCTCCGGCACTTGCCGCGGATTTCGGCATTTCGATTGTGCCCGCCAAGGTGATGTTCGGCACGGAGCAGTTTTCCGACGGCGTGGACATCACCACGGACGAGTTTTTCCGGCGCCTCACCACCAGTGCTAAGCTTCCCACCACCTCGCAGCCCTCCGTCGGCGACTTCGTTCAGGTGTTCGACAGTGTCGGCGAGAACGCCGACGGCATTGTCTGCGTTACGGTCTCGTCCCAGGTCAGCGGCACGTACAACTCGGCGGTGCAGGCAAGGGAGCAGACCGCCGTGGCATGTCCAATCGAGATCGTTGACTCGATGCAGGCGTCGATGGGGCAGGGCCTCGTGGCGCTTGTCGCCGCCCGGGCGGCGCAGTCCGGCGCGGACCTGTCCGCGGTGGTTGACGCGGCGAATGACGCGCTGGCGCGGGCGCACCTGCTGGGCCTGCTGGACACGCTCGAGTACCTGCAGAAGGGCGGGCGAATCGGCCGCGCGAGAGCCTTGGTAGGCACGCTTCTCAAGGTTAAGCCCATAATCACGGTACAGGACGGCCTGGTGCACGAGTTCGGCAAGGAGAGGACCCGCGCCAAGGGCCTCGCCAAGATGCGTGAGTTCGCCGAGCAGCAGGCGCCGCTGGAAGAGGCGAGCGTGATGTACACCACCAGCGACACCGGGTTGGAAGGTCTGACCAACGCGCTGACCGACGCTCTGCCCACCGGCAAGAGACCCGTCATCGCCAGGATGGGACCGGTGTTGGGCACCTACGTCGGGCCCAACGCAGTCGGACTCGCCCTGTTGACCGCACAGCGCTAGGAACGCCACCGCGGCCACGGCCGCGGGCGCGCCGCTCCACCCACGCACACCGATGGCTACGAGGCCCGGCAGCCGCACCAAGCTGCAGATATTGGCGAACATCCTGCGTTTGGAGGCGAAAGGGCGGTTCGCCAACAAGGTAGTCAACGGCGGCCTGGATAAGTTCCTCGAACTGGCGCTGGATGAGTTGACGCCGGCCGTATCCGATCTACCCTGTTACGCCCACATGACGCCAGATGAGCGACGCGAGTGGGCCGTGGGGGTGATGCGCCGGATAGCGAAGAGCGCTCCGTCGGACGGCCCGACGCGGCGCCCGGTGGCCCAGGCGGCGCCTCAGCCGTCCGCCGCCACCGATGCCAGCCCCCAGTCTCGCCGCCACGCGCCCGCACGGCCCCGCCGCCCGCCGCCCCCACCTGTGAAGGTCGCGCTGTCCGACAGCGTGTCCCTCCTGCGCAGCGTAAACAAGTCGCACCTGCCGAAACTTGAGAAGCTCGGCGTCTCGACCGTGGAGGACCTGCTATACCAGTTTCCGCAGCGCCACCTGGACTACGCGAACATACGCAAGGTGAACGAGCTGGTCCCGGGCGAGGAGCAGACGACCGTCGTGACCGTTTGGGAAGCCTGGCTGGAAGGGCGCGACCCTCGCCGGAAGTCCACACATGCAGATTTCGGAGACGATACAGGCAACCTCCGCGTGATCTGGTTCAACAACCCATGGGTGGTGAGGAGTCTCAAGCCGGGGATGAAGGTCGCGCTGAGCGGGAGAGTGGGCGCGTTCGGAGGCCGACTAACGCTCCAAAACCCAGAGTACGACATCTGGAGGGAGGGAGACGATTCTGTGCACGCCGGCCGCCTTGTGCCGGTGTACCCGCTCACCAGCGGTCTGTACCAACGCACGGCGAGACGCATGGCAAAGGAAGTGCTGGACGCCGCGCTCGACAAAGTCGAGGAGACGCTGCCTGCTGCCATGCTGGAGAGGCTCGGACTGGTTGGCGTGCGCGATGCCATCTCGCAGATGCACTTCCCCGACAGCACCCAGCACTTCGCCAACGCGCGGAGCAGGCTTGCATTCGACGAGCTATTTGTCATGCAGCTAGCGGTCCTGTCGCGCCGGATACGCTGGCGCGAGGCCGACGGGATACCGCTGGAGGCAGATTCCGCGAGGCTGTCGGCGTTTCTGGAGTCGCTCCCGTTCAGGCTGACCGGCGCCCAGGCGAGGGCGCTCGACGAGATTCTGGCCGACCTGCGCGACAGCCGGCCCATGAGCAGGCTGCTACAGGGCGACGTGGGCAGCGGCAAGACTGTCGTGGCCGCGGCGACGCTCCTGGCGGCGGTATTCGACGGCTACCAGGGAGCGCTGATGGCGCCGACGGAGATTCTGGCCGAACAACACTACCTCAGTGTCACGCGAATGCTGTCCGGCGGCGAAGTGCCAACGCTCGACGAAAGCGTCGCCAGCCTGACGATGCCGTCGCTTGGACGCCCCGTCGTGGTGGCGCTGTTGCTGGGAAGTATGCGCAAGCGGGCAAAGGACGACCTGCACGGACGAATCGCGGATGGTGAGGTGGACATCGTAATCGGCACGCAGGCGCTCATCCAGGACAGCGTGGACATGCCCAGTCTCGCGGTGGCGGTGGTAGACGAGCAGCACCGCTTTGGCGTGATGCAGCGGTCTTCGCTGCGCGGGAAGGGCGTCAAGCCGCACATGCTTGCCATGTCGGCCACGCCGATACCGCGGTCGCTCGCGCTCACGGTCTATGGCGACCTCGACGCGTCGATTATCGACGAGATGCCGCCGGGCCGCCAGCCGGTGCGCACGGTTCTGGTCGCGCCCGAGCGACGCGCCGCCGCGTACGAGGGCCTGCGCCGCGAGGTGCTGCAGGGAAGGCAGGCGTTCGTGGTCTGTCCCCTCGTCGAGGAGTCCGAGGCGATCCAGTCGCGCGCGGCGATCGAGGAGCACCGGCGACTGTCGTCTGACGTGTTCCCCGACCTCAGGGTGGGGCTGCTGCACGGGCGCATGCCCCTGCGCGAGAAGGAGATGGTGCTGGAGGAGTTCCAGCGTGGCGAGTACGACGTCCTGGTCACCACACCCGTCGTGGAGGTGGGCATCGACGTGCCCAACGCTACCGTGATGCTGATAGATGGCGCGGACAGGTTCGGCCTGGCGCAGCTTCACCAGTTCCGGGGCCGCGTGGGCCGGGGCGTCCACCGGGGCCACTGCCTGCTGTTAGCGGACGCGCCGGGCGAGGATGCGCGGGAAAGGCTCAAGCTGATGGAGCGAATCCAGGACGGGTTCGCGCTCGCCGAGGAGGACCTGCGGCTGCGCGGCGCGGGCGACTACATGGGAACGCGTCAGAGCGGCCTGCCGGACTTGCGGGTGGCGCTTCCCAGCGACCAGAGCCTGCTCGCGCTCGCACGCCGTGAGGCGCAGAGGCTGTTGGACGAGGACCCGGAGTTGGAGCGGGAGGAGCACGCCTTCCTGGCGCGCCGGTTCCGAAAGCTCGCAGCCACCGTGACGTTCGACGCCAGCTAGGCTGGAGGGGTGACGCGAACTGTTATGACGTCGGTGTCGTGATACTGCTGGTGGCGCACCGAGGAGGACAGGCCGCGCAGCAGGCGCAGTGACATCTCGTTCTCTTCCGGCGGTTCGGAGTCGTGCTGCTGTAGCTGGCGCACCTGGTCCTCGATGTTCGCGTCGCCGCCGCTGCCGATGAACTCCAGGTCGGCCCCGGACTGGTCGCTGGACGCCACCACTACGAGCCTGCGCTCTACCTTGGGCTCGTCCAAAGGCTCGTCCAAGGCGTCCAGAGCGTCCAGGTTCAGGTCAAGCTCCAGGTCCAGGGGTGCCAGGATCAGCAGCGTCTCCTCCGAGACCTGGCTCAGGCGCTCCTTCATCTTGTCGTCCCAGCCCCTGCGAGCCGCAAATCGTTCAAGGAACTTGTTCAGTTCGGGAAGGGCGTCGATGTCCAGTTTCGAGTGGAATCGCATTCTGCGGGGGTTGGTAAACTCAAGGTACAGGATCATCGCCACCGCGGCCAGTCCGCCGGTGGTAATTCCGCTCTTGAATAGGGCCGCCCACACCGGGCCCAGGTCGGGCAGGTGAAAGAGTCCGAACTGGAACGCGGCCCCGATCCAGAAGCACACGCCGGCGGCGATGAGCTTTTGCGAGTCGGCCTCGCCCTGTATCACCGTGCGGGCGCCGTCCGCGAACAGCGTACCCGTGACCATCAGCAGGTAGCCGGTCATTACCGGGCCGGGAATGGTGCTGAGCAGTCCCGACAGCTTCGGCACGAAAGCCACGGCTATGAAGATGAACCCGATGCAGTAGCCCACCCTGCGGGAGGCGACTCCGGTCGTCTGAATGAACGAGCTTACGCCCGGGTTGATTATGTTCGGCACCGCTCCGAACAGGCCGGCCAGCAGGTTAGTCGCTCCGCCTCCCGCCATCGAGCCCTGCACCTTTCGGAAGTCGACCGCGTCGCCGGTGCGCCGCGAGGCGCGCTGCAGGTTAATCGCGGCGCCATTGGTCTGGATGGAGATTATGAGCCCCATGAAGATGAACGACGGCAGCAGCGTCCAGAAGTGGAAGCCGAATTCGAAGTCGAGGCCGGGCCACTCACGTGGCAGTCCCACCCAGTCGGCATGAATCACGACCGAAGGATCGTAAATGCCGACGACGGCGGCCCATATGCAGCCGGCCACTATGCCTATCACCGGGCCCCACAGCCGCAGCAGATTCGACCCCCGCAGCGACAGCGCGGCAACCACCACCAGCGTCACGAACGCGGTCGAGGTAGCACCGATTGGGTTCTCTAGCGACGCCCTGTCCAGCAGGTCGAACACCACCGACGCAAGGGTAATGGACAGAATCATCATCACGGTGCCGCCAACAATCGGCGTGACGATCCTGCGCAGTAAGAACAGCCACTTCGCGATGACTAACTGGATTGCCGCCGTCACCAGGACGAGCGAAGAGAGCAGGATTGGTCCGCCGTCCTGTACCGCGGCGATGCAGAAGGGTATGGAGAACGCGGCGGTGAACATGGGGGCGAACGCCCGGGCGCCGACCGGCCCTATCGCCCTCGCCTGCATGATGGTACTAACGCCTATCACGAGGAGCGAGGCGAAGACCATCCAGGTCAAATAAGACGGGTCCTGTCCGGTTGCCTGCGCCACGATAACGGGCGTGACCAGCAGCGTGGCCGAGGCTATGAGGCTGAACTGCACGCCGTAACCGATTGAGGAGAGCAACGGCGGGTTTTCGTCCGCATCGTAGCGCAGGTTCTGTGAAGCGGGAGTTGTCAAGTCTGCCTCCGCCGGCCGGACCGCGGCGTCGCCACGCGGCAGCATAAAGATACCACAAAGCGCTTGGTTTGGTGGGCAACTTTTCAATGGCCGTGGGCCGTCCTGGCGCGAAGATAGGCGAGAGGCGACTCGCGGCACGACCCTCGGTCGTTCCGCCGCGCGGCGGAACACGTCCGTATTGCGGCATCATTTCCAATCCACTATCATACCCCCACCGCGCAGGGGCGCATTCGAGCGGGGAGGGGCCATGCCAAACGACGTTTCGCTAATCGACGAACTGAAGGCGGTCGTGGGCGAGCAGTACGTCATCCACACGCCTGAAGACCTCATCGTATTCGAGTACGACGGCTCGGTGGACAGGGCGATGCCGCTTGCCGTCGTAATCCCCTCGACCGTGGAAGAGATTTCGAGTGTCGTCAGGCTGGCCGCCGAACACGGCCTACCAATCATCCCCAGGGGCGCCGGCACGGGGCTGAGCGGCGGCGCCATCGCCGAGACCGGCGGCATTGTGCTCGCGCTCACTCGCATGACACGCATCCTGGAGGTGGACGTCGACAACCGTGTGGCGGTCGTGGAGCCGGGCCTCGTCAACCTCGAGCTCACCACCGCCGTTTCCAGGCACGGCCTGTACTATGCGCCTGACCCGTCCAGCCAGCGCGCCTGCACTATCGGCGGCAACGTGGCCGAAAACTCAGGCGGCCCCCATTGCCTCGCCTACGGCGTGACCACCAACCACGTGCTCGGCATGGAGGTTGTGCTCGCGGACGGCTCGGCCGTCTGGATGGGCGGAAAGACGCGAGAGAACCCGGGCTACGACTTGCGCGGCGTGCTCATCGGCTCGGAAGGCACGCTGGGAGTGGTGACCAAGGTCGCGGTGCGTCTGTTGCGGCAGCCCGAGGCGGTCAAGACGCTCCTCGCGGTCTTCAAGCACCTCGACGACGCCAGCGCCGCCGTGTCGGGCATCATCGCGGCGGGCATCGTGCCGGCGGCCATCGAGATGATGGACGACCTGTGCATTCGGGCCGCCGAGGAGGCTGTACACGCGGGCTACCCCGACGACGCCGGAGCGGTGCTGCTGGTGGAGGTCGACGGGTTGGTCGAGTCGGTTGAGGAGGAAGCACACGAGATAGAAGAGGTCTGCCGCCGCTACAGCCCGATGGATATACGCACCGCGACCGACGCCGCCGACCGCGAGCGCCTATGGGCGGGGCGCAAGGGTGTACTCGGCGCGCTCGGCCGGCTGGCCCCCAACTACTACCTTGTCGACGGCACGGTGCCCCGCACCAAGCTTGTCGAGGTGCTGGGCAGGGTTCGCGAGCTTTCCGCCGAATCGGGATTTCCCATCGCAAACCTGCTCCACGCCGGCG
Organism: Dehalococcoidia bacterium; assembly: GCA_965262385.1. Lineage (GTDB taxonomy): Bacteria > Chloroflexota > Dehalococcoidia > Lucifugimonadales > CATOSD01 > CATOSD01. The sequence continues at coordinate 3,339,200 of CBDHFB010000016.1, forward strand.
ACGGCAACCTGCACCCTTCGGTGCTGTTCGACGAGCGCAAGCCGGGAGAGACCCAGCGGGTGCTGGACGTCGGCGGCGAGATTCTGCGGGTGTGCGTTGAGGCTGGCGGTGTGCTGTCGGGAGAACACGGAATCGGGCTTGAGAAGCAGGAGTACATGCCTCTGATGTTCACCGACGACGACATGGAGGTCATGGCACGGCTCAAGCCCGCGTTCGCGACCAACGACATGTTCAACCCGGCCAAGATATTTCCCACCGGGGCGTCCTGCTCCGACCTGTCGCGCTCGGCGGCGGTCGCCAGGGCGGGCGCCGGCGCCTGGATATAGGCGTCGGGGCCGCGAAGGGCATGTCGGGCATTCACACGCAGTCGTTCGGGCGCGTGCCGTCCGGCTCCGACTACTACGCCGTAGATGGCGTCAGCCCCGAGACGCTGCTGCGACCCGGGGACATCCGCGAACTCGGATCGTTTCTGGCCTACCTGAGCGGCCAGTCACTCGCCACCGTGCCCTGGGGCGGCGGAACGCGAATGACCCTGGGCAACCCCGTTAGACGGCTGGACGCCGTGGTGGACCTGAGCGACATGAACAACGTCGTCGCCCACAACCCGGGGGACCTGACGCTAACCGTAGAGGCCGGCATAACCTTGGAGAAGCTCCAGGCGACGCTCGCCCCCCACGGCCAGTTTCTAGCGCTGGACGCGCCGGTGCCGCACCGCGCCACGGTTGGCGGCACCCTGGCGTCGGGGGCGTCCGGACTGCTCCGGTGGCAGTACGGCAACGCGCGGGACCTGGTAATCGGCATGAAGGTCGCGATGGCGAACGGCGCCGTCGTCAAGAGCGGAGGCGAGGTTGTCAAGAACGTGAGCGGCTACGACATGGCCCGGCTTCACCTCGGAGGGTTGGGTACGCTCGGCATAATCGGCGAGGTCTCTTTCAAGCTCACGCTGTTGCCGCGACAGGAGCGCACGCTGGTGGCATCGTTCGCCAGCATGGAGAACTGTATCGGCGCGGGCGTGGACATGTTCCAAAGCCACGCGACCCCACTTTCGCTGACCGCGTTCGACGCCACGGTCAACCGGCGGTCGCGGGCTTTGGACGCCGATGCCAGTTGCTTCGTCGCGGTGAGGCTGGGCGGGCGGCCGCGCTCGCTGGAGCGCCAACTCAGGGACTGCGCCGAGCTGTGCCGCGAGGCCGGTGCGGTCGAGGTCGACACCATCGAGGGCGACGCGGCGGCCAGGTTCTGGCGCAAGCTGGCGGACTTCGGATGGGACGAGGAGACGGCGCCGCTGGTAGCGGCCCGCACTTCCGTGCTCCCCACGGCACTGGCGCCCTTGCTTGACAGGCTTGCCACGCCTGGCCCGGACGGGTCTGCGCTGCCGTCGGTCATCGCCCAGCCGGGCTACGGCGGACTTTCGTTGTCCTGGTTCGAGGAAGAGGGTGGCCACACGGCGGAGACCGTCCTGAGTGCCGTTTCTGGCGCGCGCGCAGCGGTACACGCTGCGGGGGGGCGGCTTGTGATCGAGCGGTGCCCGTCAAGCGTCAAGGTCGCCCTGGACGTCTGGGACGAGGTGGGCGAGTCCATCAGCGTGATGCGGCGCATGAAAGAGCAGTACGACCCGGGTTCGATCCTGAATCCGGGCCGGTTTGCCGGCGGTATTTGATGGCTGATTACCGAGAAATGGGGCAGGGGCTGGCGTTCTCGGGGCCGGACGCGCCGGACGAGGACGAGCTGTACCGGTGTGTGCACTGCGGCTTCTGCCTCCAAGCGTGCCCCACCTACGTCGAGACCGGCCTCGAAACGGAGTCGCCCCGCGGCCGCATCGCGCTCATGAAGGCAGTCAACGAGGGGCGCATCGGCATCACACCTGGAGTCGTGCGCCACTGGGACATGTGTATACAGTGCCGCGCCTGCGAGGTCGCCTGCCCGTCGGGAGTTAACTATGGGCGGCTCATCGAGTCGACGATGACACAGGTGGAACGCGTTCGACATAAGGGAATGTTGGCCAAGGCCGTGCCGGCGGTGATGGAGAGCCGGCGCAGGCTCGGCTTCATCGTTGGAGCGCTCCGCGTCTACCAACAGTCGGGCCTGCAGTCGCTGCTAAGGAAGAGCCGTGCGCTGAGGTTACTGCCCGGAAGCCTTGCGGAGCTTGAAAATTCGTTGCCCGCAATTCAGGGCGCTCGCTTCAAGGCTGAGGGCCAGGTTATCCCAGCGGTCGGGCGCCGCCGGGCGACCGTCGCGCTGCTGTCCGGCTGCGTCATGCCGATGGTGAATGGGCCGCAGATGTCGGCAGTGGCGCGGGTGTTGGCCCGAAACGGCTGCGACGTCGCGGTTCCGCGGGGCCAGGTGTGCTGCGGCGCGATAAGCTCGCACGTGGGCGACCTGGACTCGGCGCGGAAGCTGGCGCGCCGCAACATCGACGTGTTTCTGGACCACGGCGTCGACGCCGTGGTCGTCGCGTCCGCTGGCTGTGGAACGCGCATGAAGGAGTACGGCTACCTGCTGAGGCGCGACCGGGCCTACTCGGCGAAGGCCGAGCGGCTCAGCGGGATGGTCAAGGACATTCATGAGTTCCTGGTCGACCTGCCGTTCGAGCCGCCGGTCGCGAGACTGGACTGTCGCGTGACCTATCAGGACTCGTGCCACTTGGCGAACGCGCAGCGCGTAACGGAACAGCCCAGGCGGATACTGCGGTCGATTCCGGGCGTGGAGTTCGTGGAGCTGCCCAACGCCTCCAAGTGTTGCGGCGCGGGCGGAACCTACACCATAACCGAGCGCGAGTCGTCGCTCCGCGTGTTGGCAACCAAGATGGCGGCCGTTCGGGAGACCGGCGCGGACGTGGTGGCGACTGCCAATCCGGGCTGCGTGATGCAGTTGCAATACGGAGCGAGGCGCGAGGGTCTGGCGGCGAGGACGGTATACGTGACGGACTTGCTGGACGAGGCATACGCGCTAGAAGACGCGCCCGGTGAGTCGGTTGACTAGCCCAACCCCCGGCTTAGCGCCTCAACCTGAGAAGAAGTCAATGACAAAAGAACGGAGGAATGCATATGGAATTGGGACTTAAGGACAAGGTGGCGCTGATAACGGGCGGCAGCGACGGCATAGGGAAGGCCGCGGCTAAGGTTATGGCGTCCGAGGGCGCGAAAGTGGTCATATGCGCACGCCGCGCCGACGTGCTCGAGCGAGCCGCCGCTGAGATCAAGGAGCAGACAGGCGGTGACGTGATGGCCGTGCCGACCGACGTTACGGACAGCGACCAGATTCAGGCGCTGTTCGACCGGCTTATCGAGGCGCACGGGCGGATAGACATACTGGTGAACAACGCGGGCACCTCCGCGGCAGGGTACTTCGAGAACGTGTCCGACGAGACGTGGAGATACGACATCGAGTTGAAGGTGTTTGGCGCCATCCGCTGCTCGCGGCTGGCGATTCCGCACATGAAGGCCCAGGGCGGCGGGCGCATCATCAACATAACGACGCCCGGCGGCAAGGCCCCGGCGGCCCACTCGGTGCCGACCTCGGTCAGCAGAGCGGCGGGCATCGCCCTGACGAAAGAGATGTCGAAGGACTACGCCGCGGACAACATACTCGTCAACACCGTCTGCATCGGCCTCATCAAGAGTGGCCAGCACGAGCGGCGCTGGGAGCAGCAGAACGCCGAGCACCCGGACTTGACGCTGGACAAGTGGTACGACCAGATGGGGCAGCGCGTGCCGCTGGGGCGCGTGGGCGAGGCCGATGAGGCCGGCGAGCTCATCGCGTTCCTGGCGTCCGACCGCGCCAGCTACATCACCGGAGTGGCCATAAACATCGACGGCGGCACGTCAGCAGTAGTCTAGCCTCCCAGGGGCCGCCTGCCGGGAGAGGCCGCGCCGGGCCCTAAAGGGCTCCGGTCTGGCCTCTGTGACGCAGGGCGTGGTCGATTAGCACGAGCGCCATCTGGGCCTCCACAATCGGCACCGCCCGCGGCAGGACGCACGGGTCGTGGCGGCCTCGCGCCTCGAGAACAGCGGGGTTGCCGTGCTCATCCACAGTCTCTTGGGGGCGCATGATGGTCGCCGTCGGCTTGAAAGCCGCCCGAATCACGATGTTCTCCCCGTTGCTGATGCCGCCCTGTATGCCGCCGGAGCGGTTGGTGCGAGTCCTGATTCGGCCAGAGTCATTGTAGAAGAGATCGTTGTGTTCGGAGCCGGTCATCGTGATGCCGCTGAAACCGGAGCCGACCTCGAAGCCCTTGCAGGCCGGCAGCGAGAGCATCGCCTTCGCGAGGTCGGCCTCCAGCTTGTCGAACACCGGCTCGCCCAGACCAGGCGGCACTCCCCGCGCCACCGCTTCGACCACGCCGCCCAGGGAGTCGCCGTCCTTGCGGGCCTCCTTGATGCGTTCGATGATACGAACGGCCATGTCCTGGTCGGGGCAGCGCGCGATGTTCGCTTCCACCTCGGATTGGGTGACGGTGTCGGAGTCCACCTCGGCTGCGAGCTTCCAGACCTGCTTGACGTAGCCGACGATTTCAACGCCGTAGTCGCGGGCGAGCAGCTTCTTGGCGACCGCTCCCGCGGCCACTCGCCCGACGGTCTCGCGCGCGCTCGCGCGGCCGCCGCCCTTCCAGTTGCGAATGCCGTATTTGGCGTCGTAGGTGTAATCGGCGTGGGAGGGCCTGTACTTGGTGCGCATGTGCTCGTAGTCCTTGCCTCGAGCGTCCTGGTTCCACACGCCTATCAGAATGGGAGTGCCGAGCGTCAGGCCATCGAACACGCCGGAGAGTATCTCGGCCCTGTCGCCCTCCTTGCGCTGCGTGGAAATTTCGCTCTGGCCCGGCCTGCGGCGGTCCAGCTCCTTCTGGATGTCATCGACCGACAGCTCGAGCCGCGGAGGGCACCCGTCGACCACTACGCCCATGGCGTCGCCGTGGGACTCGCCCCAGGTGCTGATCTTGAATAGCTGTCCCCATGTGCTGGCCACGTGGTTTGCACCTCCGTTCGGCGGGGGTATCTTGCGCCGGCCCCATGCCGCTACCATCCGTTGGTCTCGTATGGTATCATCGCAGGCGAGCGGGCCGGCGGCAAGTCCGCGGCCTTCTTGGCGTCCGCTCTTTGGTGGTTGAAGCGGGCCCGGGTTGAACACCTGTGCGCGCCTGTCGCGCTTGCCGCGAATGAGCGTCGCGCGCAGCCCGGGCCCAAAACCCTCTCCTCTCCCGATCCCTTAGCGCCCTACGCCTCGCACCGCCCCGCGTTTGTTATGGCCAAACCAACTAGATGAACGATAACGACGGCCCAGCGCCTCCGGAGGAGGCCGGCACAAGCGGCGCCGCACCGCCGACGCGTACCCGCGCCGCTCCCGGGGGAGCCCGGCGCCGACCGCCGGACGCTGGCGCCGAAGGTGGCTGGCGCAACTCATTCAAGTCGCTTTCCAACAGGCATTTCCTCTTCTTATGGCTGGGGCAACTGGCGATCATGGCGGGTATGCAGATGCAGATGCTCGCCAGGGGCTACCTTGTATACGACCTCACCGACTCCGCCACCATTCTCGGCATAGTCAACGCCGGCTCGTCCGTGCCGATGCTCAGCCTGGTCCTGTTCGGCGGCGTAATCGCCGACAGGGTGGACCGCAAGCGAATAATCCAGGCGGGTCAGGTTGGGGCGTTGCTCATCGCTCTGGGCGTCGGCATATCCATAACGACCGGCACGGTGACCTGGTACCACCTGCTAACGGCCTCGGTGCTTCAGGGCGTGTTGTTCGCGCTCATGGGGCCGGCGAGGCAGGCGATCATTCCGCAGATGGTGGGAAGGGACCTGCTGACGAACGCGATGGCGTTGAATGCCGCCGCTATGAGCATGACCACCCTTGTCGCGCCCGCATTCGCGGGCAACGCCTACGCCCTGTTGGGGCCGGACCGCGTCTACTACATCATCACCGCGTTGGGTGTGCTCGCCGTTGTCTTCACGACCTTCATACCAGGAGGGCGTGCCACTTCCGGCAGGGGCAGAGGGACCGCGTTGGAGCAGATTCGCGCCGGGTTCGCGTACATTCTGTCCAGCCCGATGGTACGGACGTTGCTCTTCATGGGGTTGGCCACCACTCTGCTGGCGATTCCATTCCGCTTTTTGCTTCCCGTGTTCGTGGTGGACATCTACCAACGCGGCCCTGAGGCGATGGGGTTGCTGACGGCGGTCATGGGAGGCGGCTCGCTGATCGGCTCGCTCTACATCGCGTCGCTCGGCAAGCGCAACCGGGGGCTGATTCTGATAGGCGCGAGTTTCGCCTCCGGTATAGCGCTGGCGCTGGTGTCGGCGATTCCCTACTACGCTTGGGCAGTGGGCTTCATGGTGTTGCTGGGCCTCGGCGACGCGGGACGCCGCGCACTGAACCAGTCCCTGATAATGGAGGTGTCTGAGGACCAGTACCGCGGGCGAGTGATGAGCGTGTTCATGATGAACTTCGGGCTGATGCCGCTCGCGGTGCTGCCCGTGGGGATCATCGTGGACTGGCTGGGAGGCCAGGTGGCGATTGGCATACTCGCGGTGCTGCTCATCGCCACCGTGACCTCCGTGCTCGTGTTCTCCCCCAGACTGCGCAGGCTGCAGTAGCCGCGCAGGGGGAGCGGCCAGGGGCTTCTGCCTCTTACTTCGCGTTGGCGGCGCGAAGCTCCTGGGACGCGGACTCCACCTCGTCCAGCCTGGCGGCTATGACCGACGGCTTGAGGCCGGCGGCGTGGTCAGGGTAGCCGGCCCGCTCCAGCATCGGCGCGAGCTTGCCGCCCCTGAACAGGTCGAGCGCCCAGCGCAGCGGATCGGGCGCGGCGGTCATGTCCAGGTACAGCCGCTGGTTCTTGGCGCGGGGGCCGTAGTGGTAGTGGGGCGCGACTTCGAAGCAGTCGAACGTCAGCAGCTCGTGCTCCTCGCTGCCCACGTCGCCCATCACGTGAATTGCGATTCCCCGGTCGTTGGCCAGCTCACGGAACTCGATGCCGAAACGTATCGGCCCCGCTTCGACGATGACGTCACCGCGGTTGTGCACGACGGTGCTGCGGTTGTCGCGGGAAATCTGCCGGGCCTTTGCCTCTACTTCGTCCAGCGTCGCGGACAGCGCGTCCTCGTCGGCGCCGGCCGCGAGCTCCTCGTAGCCTGCCCGTGCGTACATCTCGCCGAGCCGGTTGCGAAGCTGGTCCAGCGTCCACTCCAGCGGATCGCCCTCCGTCGTCTTGTCCAGCATGAGCCGTTCGTTGCGCTTCATCGGCCCGTAGTGGTAGTGCGGCACGTGGTCGAAGCAGTCGAAGCGCAGAATCTCCACGTCTTCTCCGTCCACCTCTCCCAGCGCGTGCAGGCACAGCCCCTGGTCGTTGAGTTCGTCGCGGTACTCCAACCCGAACTTGATGGGGCCTTCACCGATGATGATGTCGCCTAGCTCTGCCATGTCCTCACCTCCTGTCGCTCCACTTCGTGTAGGTTGGAGTGATTATAGCGATGGAATCCGGTGCCAAGCAAGTGCCGTGCCGTAGGATCGCGCCGCGCCCCGCCCTGGCTGCCCGCAGAGGCGGCCCCTATCCGCTCAGACCATGCCTATCAGCAGGTAGGCGTCGCGCCCGTCCTCGTGGACGGGGTAGGGTTTCTTCTCGACGCGGAATCCGGCCTCCGACATCAGCCTCTCCCAATTCGCGATAGGGTAGAGGCTAGTGACGTGGAAGTCCCGTTCGATCGTCAGGTCGCCCTCTCTGTTCCATATGTAGAAGAAGAGCGATTGCACAGTGTTGTCGTAGGGGTCGGCGTCGTAGTTGTACTCGATGAAGGTGAACTCGAGACCGTCGCGCTTCTCGGTGTGGTGCGAAACCCACGTGCCCGGAAAGGTCTCGCTGAAGTCGTCAGGGGCGGTGATGAAGACGCCACCCTGTCTTAGGTGAGCGCGAGCCGTGGCGAAGGTGGCGCGCAGGTCGTCTTCCGTGAGCATGTACCCGATTGCGTCGTGGATGAGCACCGCGTCGAACAGCCGACCCAGCCGCACGCTGCGCATGTCGCCTATGTGGTGCTCGACGCTCGGGTTGAGTCGCCGGGAGTTTGCCAGCATCTTCTCGGACAGGTCAACGGCGGTGGCGTCGAACTCTGCCGTCAGGTGGGAGAGATTGTGGCCCCCGCCGACGCCGAGCTCCAGTACGTCGTGTCTGCCCGGGCCGAGCTTGTCCCGCAGCGCCTGCCGCCAGTAAGACGCCTCCTCGGCGTAGTGTTGCGGCGGGCTGATGAGCGGCCACACGTGGGCGAACTCGTCGTACAGGCGGTTCTGCTTCATCTTCTTAATCCCGACAAGGTGTTTCCCATGTTTCGCCTCCCCCAGTGGGAGAAGTGAAGGATGAGGGGAAGGCGCGAAAATGTCTTCACCCTCACCTCAATCCTCTCCCTCGAGGGAGTAGAGGCCCCTGGAGAGTCACCTTCTCAACTCGCCGACGGTACGTTGATGACCGGCACCTCCAGCTCGGTGAGCAGGTTGGAGAACAGGGCCACGTCCTCGTCGATGACCTGGTCCAGGGAGCCAAGTTGGGTGTCGATCTGGCCCGACACCTCCACGAACACGGTCGTCGCCTGTTCTGTCGGGCCGGCGTCCGCTCGGCTTACGACCTTTGACAGGCTGGCGAGCTTGGTGTTGAGACGGGTCGACATGCGACCGTTGCCGGGCGCGCGCACCATCACAAGCTCGCCCTCGATTGCCGCCAGCTTGTCCTTGATCTGCGTCGCGGCCTCCGCCACCGGCTCGGCGGCGGGGCTTCCGGCGGCGCGGCGCTCCCATTCGTCGACCTGGACGCGCACGTGGCGCAGGCGGTTGACGGCCTCGTGTGTCTCAGACACCTTGTCACGAAGGCTGCTGAGCAGCGCGTGTTGGGCCTGGTATTCCTCGGGCGTCGTGGTGATGCGCGGGTCGGCGAGAATCTCGAACTGCTGAAGGTAGCTATGCCCGTCCACGTCGAGCCGGACCTGGTAAGTGCCCGGAGGCGCCTCGGGGCCGGCGAACATCGAATTGTAGGACAAACCGTGTTGGCTCTCACCCTCTATGGGCGTTGGGCCGGGGTGTCGCAGGTCCCAGACGAAGCGATTCATGCCCGCTCCGGCGCGCACGCGCGGCGGACCGTCGGCGTCGCTGGAGTAGCTCACTATCTCCGCGCCGTCGCCGTCCAGGAACGTGAGCGACACGGCGCCTTCCGGGGCCTCGGCCAGATAGTAGCGCACCAGCAGCCCTTCCGGCGGGTTCTGTCCGGCGTCCAGGTACACGCGGGTGACTTCGCCGTCCGGGCTTACCGTCTGGTCGTAGGTCGCAACGAGCGGATTCGGACCCTGGTAGTAGCGTCCGGTCTGCGGGTTGGCTACGTACTCCGGCGCGACGTAGCCCGGATACAACGGGAAGCGGTAGGCCGCTCCAGGCGCGAACAGGTGGTTCGAGCCCTGCGCCACCTCGTCGGTGATCTGGCGCAGCGGCGACACGTCGTCCAGTATCCAGAACGCACGCCCGTGCGTCGAAATCACGAGGTCGTTATCTTTCACCACGAGATCGTGCACCGGCACGACCGGCAGATTTAGGCTGAGCGGCTGCCAGTTCGCGCCGTCGTCGAACGAGACGTATACGCCAGTCTCGGTGCCCGCGTAGAGCAGGCCGCGCCTGGCCGGGTCTTCGCGGACGACGCGCGCGAAGTCGTCCGCGGGTATGCCGTCCGTTATGGTAGACCAGGTCTTGCCGTAGTCCGTGGTCTTGAACACGTAGGGTCGTGCGTCGTCCAGCCTGTAGCGGTGGGCGGCCACGTAGGCGGTGGCGGCGTCGTGGGGCGACGGCTCGACAGACGCGACCATCGCCCACTCGCCCATTTCGGGCGGCGTTACGTTCTCCCACGTCTCACCGTCGTTCCGGGAAACGTGCACCAGGCCGTCGTCGGAGCCGGCCCACAGCAAGCCCCGCATCGCGGCGGATTCGCCGAACGCGAAGACGGTGCAGTAGATCTCGGCGGTGCCGCCCTCCGAGGTGATCGGGCCTCCGGAGACCTGCAGCTTGCTCTCGTCGTTGCGGGTGAGGTCCGGGCTGATAATCTCCCAATTGTCGCCCTCGTTACGAGTCCTGAAGATGCGGTTGCCAGTGGTGTACACCGTCTTCTGGTCGTGTGGGGAGATCACGATGGGCGCGGTCCACGCGAAGCGGTACTTGAGATCGATCGCGCCCATGGCGCGCGAGGCCTCGGGCCAGGGATCGACGTCCTTCGCCTGGCCGGTACTGTGGTCATATCGGGTCAACTGGGTGCTTCCGCTGTGCGCGCTGTAGACGATGTTAGCGTTATCCTGGTTCACCGCGACGAATCCCGCCTCGCCTCCAGCCACCTGGTAGAGCTCGGCGGCGCCGATCACGCCCGAGCGGGAGCGGCTGGGCACCGACATCGTGAGGTTGTCCTGCTGTGCGCCGTAGACTCGGTAGGGGAACTGTGCGTCGGTGACCACGTGGTAGAACTGGCCCGTCGGCTGGTTGTAGATGGAGGACCAGGACAGGCCGCCGTTGTAGGTGACACAGGCGCCGCCGTCGTTGCCTTCAATCATCCGCTGCGGGTTGCGCGGGTCTATCCACAGGTCGTGGTTATCGCCGTGCGGCGTCGGCAGAAGCGAGAAGTTGCGCCCGCCATCGATTGAGCGCCAGGCCGAGAACTCCAGCGCGTACACTGTCTCCGCGTCCTGAGGGTCGGCGAAAATGTGGGTGTAGTACCATGGTCGTCCGCGAATGTCGGACGTGTCCGTCAGCAGCTCCCAGTTGTTGCCGCCGTCGTCCGAGCGGAACAGCCCGCCATTCCTGGACTCGATGAGCGCCCAGACCCTGCCGGGCTTGGCCGGCGACGCCGCGACGCCAATTCTGCCCATGATGCCCTCTGGCATACCCGGGCGGGACGAGATGTCCTCCCACGTATCGCCGCCGTCGGTGGAGCGGTACAGGCCGCTGTCCTCGCCGCCGCTCTCGTGTATCCACGGGTATCTCTGGGCCTGGTAGATCGAGGCGTAGAGCACGCGGGGATTGTTCGAGTCCATGGAGATGTCGGCCGCGCCCGCGCGGTTGCTCTTGTGCAGCACCAGCTCCCAGGTCTCGCCTCCGTCCTTTGAACGGTACACGCCTCGCTCAGGGTTTGGGCCGTATGCGTGGCCGAACGCCGCGACGTACACCAGGTCCGGGTCCTGCGGGTGCACTCGCACGCGCGCTATGTGCCGCGTGCGCTCCAGCCCCACGTTGCGCCAGGTAGCGCCCGCGTCGGTGGACTTGTAAACGCCATCGCCGTGCGACACGTTCTGGCGAATGCACGACTCTCCCGTTCCCACGTATATGACGTTGGGGTCGGAGTCGGACACGGCGACCGCGCCCACGGACGCTACGTTGAATTGCCCATCGGAGAGGTTGCGCCAGTTCGTGCCGCCGTCTCCGGTCTTCCAGACTCCGCCGGAGCACGCGCCGAAGTAGAATGTTCCGGCGTTGACGGGGTCGCCCGCGACGGCGACTACCCTGCCCGCGCGAAAGGGCCCAATGCATCGCCATTCGAGGGCGTTGTAGAGCTGATAGTCAACCGCTGCCATGTTTCGCCTCCAGTGTACGTTCGGACCGGGTTACCCAGCACTGACGTTAGCACCGGCGTTGGGCAACGTCAACCGTGCCGCGGCCATGTGCAACTTGCCTGAACCCTGGCCGACCACCGAGACGTGAATGGTATAATTCGCGGCTATGGGAATCGAAGCACCCGGTGACGAGAGAACAGACCAGCAAGCGCCCGCCCCACGGGGACGGCCTCTGCCCCACTGGCGGTCGCACGACGACGAAGCTGAACGCCGCGCTTGGTCATCCCAGAGGCTGGCACGCTCGGTACTGGACGCCGTGCGCACCAGCCGCGCCCTGGCCGTCGCCCTCCTGCTGTTACTGGCCACCGCCGCAAACATCGCCTACGACTGGTACGGCCCGCTGCGTTTTTACTCTCACCCCGTCTCGGATTTTAGCTCGGCACCCTCGCCTGAATCGTGGCCGATGCTTGGCCGAGCGCCCGACCGCAACGCCTACGATCCGGACGGAGCCTTAGCCGATTCGCCGGAGGTTGTGTGGCGATTCGATCTCGGCTCGCGCCTCAGCTCGTCGCCGGTAGTCCACGAGGGGCGTCTCTTCGTCGCGGGAGAAAGCGGCCGCGCGGTGTGCCTGGACGCGCGGACCGGAAAGCCGGTCTGGGAACACGACCTGGGCGCGGCTGTGCGGGCGTCCCCCGCCGCGGCTGGCGGCGTGGTGGTGTTCAGCACTCTGGACGGCAGCGCCACGGCCCTCGACGCTTCCACCGGCGAGCCGATGTGGCGGTACGCCTTCGAAGAGCAGTCGCTTTCGCCGCCCGCGATATTCGAGGGCGTGGTGTACGTCGGCTCCAACGACTGGCACATCTACGCTCTCGACGTCCAGACCGGCGAGCTCCGCTGGAGGTACAAGGCGCTCGACTCGGTGCGGTCGGGGCCGTCGGTCAACGACGAGGCGGTCGTGTTCACGGACGTGACCAACCGGCTGTACACGCTTCGCCTCGACACGGGCACCTTTCGCATGGACTTCAAGACGGCCGGCCCGGCGAGGGGTGGCGTCGTGTTGCAGGACACGCTGGGGTACGTGGCCGACCGCGGCGGTCGCGTCCGAGCGGTGGATTGGACCGTTCGCGACCTGCCTTTCGAAAAGGCCTATCTGAAGATCAGGGTGCAACTGTTCGCATGGAAGATGATCAGCGAACCGCCCGAGATCAAGGGTTCTGTATGGTACTTCCGAAAGCGCGGCGAAGAGTACAGCGCCACGCCGGTAGCCGCGCACGACGCGGTCTACGCCGTGGCGCTTTCCGGCGCGGTTATCGCGTTGGATAAGGAAGACGGCAGTTTGCTGTGGGAGGCGCGCACCGACAGAGGAGTCCCAGGCTCGCCGATAGTCGTGGGCCGGACGCTGGTGGTCGGCGACGCGAGTGGTGTGCTCTACGGCCTGGACGCGCTCAGCGGCGCCGAGCTATGGAAGGTACGGTTGGTGGGAGGGCTCGTAGGCGCTCCGGCGTTCGCCTCCGGGACGCTCTACGCCGCCTCGGCCTCCGGCGAGGTATACGCGCTTAGATGAAACAGAAACTTGACACGGCAATGGCAATCGCGTATAAATGCCAATCCATGTAGGCTGCGCCATGCGCGGTCTAAGCCCTGAAGCAGTACGGAGGTGAAGTGCACGGAAACTGCTGATTTAGGCACGAGGAAGAGAAACATACCAAGCGAGTCTGTAGGAGGTTACATTTGAAAGCGATAAAACTGTTGCCACTGGCGATGATTCTCGCCTTGGCGCTGGTATTCGCGCTGGCGTGCAGCTCAGCGGACGACGATGATGGCACGACTGCGGTGACACAGCCGACGGCGGCCCCGGCCATGGCGGCCACCGCCGCTCCGGCCATGGCGGCCACCGCGGCGCCGGCCATGGCGCCCACCGCAGCGCCGGCCATGGCGCCGCCCACCGCGGCGCCGGTGCATACCACGACGGGCGGCACAGTCAAGGTAGTCGGGCACGCCGGCACCTTCACGTTCGTTGACCCGCACGCGACGGGCCTCATCATGACCGGCTTCATTGGACGCCAGGTCTATGAGCAGCTGTTCACGCGGGATGGCGAATTCAACGTCAAGCCGCAGCTGGTCGAGGATTGGAGCACCAACAACGACAGCACGGTGTGGACGTTCAAGCTGCGCGAGGGCAAGAATTTCCACAACGGCGACCCGCTAAGGGTCGAGGACGTCATCGAGAGCATCAAGCGCAACGCGGTGCTGAGCAGCATCTCGCGTTCCTACTACAGAGGTTTCTCCGGCAAGGAAGCCAGCGACGACGTCAAGGCCGACATCGGGCACATGTTCGAGAAGGTGGACGAGACCACCCTTACGATCACGCTCGACAAGCCCTCCTCGTACATCCTGACCATCATGGCCCAGATAGACCCGTTCATGCCCTCGGTCATGCACGAGGAGATTTACAAGAACCCCGCCGGAGGCAAGGGCGACGAGGCCACCAAGACGGCCATAGGCACCGGCCCCTTCAGTTTCGTGCAATGGGTGCCTGGCAAGGGAGTGTTCCTGGAGCGCAACGACGACTTCCTCGCAAGGACCGAGGCTTACGACTTCCTGTCTGGCAAGCTGGAAGTGCTGGTTGACAAGCAAGAGGTGCTGGTGATTGCGGACCATGCCGCCCGCGGAGCCGCGCTACAGACGGGAGAAGTCCACTTCCTGGACGACTTCAAGCTGGACGTGGCGAAAACCCTCGAAAACGAGGCGGACATCCAGGTGCAGCGTGTGGGCCGCATGAACATGGGCACTACGAACTGGAATCAGTACAAAGAGCCGTTCAACAACCCCAAGGTGCGCCAGGCGGTCGCTATCGCGCTGCCCATCGACCGCATCATGACCGCGGCCATCGGAGACGATGAGTGGTGGCGGCAGTGCGCGTTCTACATCCACTGCGGAACCAAGTGGAGCGACGGCGCACAGGGCTACGGCGACCAGTACCAGAGCATTTCCGGCGACGCCGCGCGCGCCGCTGCGATAATCGAGGCCGAGGGAGTCAAGGGCCAGCACGTTCGCGTAATCTCCGTGGATAGCACGTTCATCCCCGAGGCGGCCATTGTCATTAGGGAGACGCTGGAGGGCATAGGCTTCACGGCGGAGATCCTGGCTGTCGACACCGCGGCGAGTGGCGAGATGCAGCGTTCGCCGGAGCCGACCAACTGGGAGATGAGCATGGGCTGGAGCAACTTCTTCAACGGAGTTGACCCGCTCGGGCCTCACACCAACAGCTACACGAAGGGAAGGTATGACTCGTACTGGCAGGACCCAGGCGGAAAGGCGCAGGACATCCGCACGAGGTTCGCCGAGGAGCTGGACCCGGCCAAGCAGATCCAACTCACCAGGGAGTACGACGAACTCTACTGGGAAGAGTGGCCGCGCAACGTAGCCATGTTCTCCAATCCGCGCGCCTATCGCACGGACGTACTGGAGGGCGTTGGCAACTGGCTGTACCCACTCGTCTACGGAGTGTCGGTTAAGCAGTAACGCTTAGCCAGCGTTTCGACAAGTCATCAATCGGCAGGGGCTGACGTTCTCGAAGGTCGCCAAGATCGAAGAGGGCGTCAGCCCTTGCCATAATGCGCCCGCGCCTCGGCGCGGCGCGAAACGCCCCGGGAGGTCTCTCAGCATGGCGGTCAATCCAGGTCTACTGAACGCGCTCAGGTGGCGCAACATCGGCCCGCACAGGGGCGGCAGAGTCGGCGCCGTCGCCGGTCATCCCACCGATCCGAACGTCTACTACTTCGGCGCGTGCGCCGGAGGCGTCTGGATGACGCGGGACGGCGGCACCTACTGGGAGAACATCTCGGACGGCTTCTTCAACACGGCCTCGGTGGGCGCAATCGCCATCTCGGAGTCCGACCCCAACGTCATCTACGTCGGCAGTGGCGAGGGCTGTATCAGGATTGACGTCACCCACGGCGACGGGGTGTACAAGTCGACCGACGGCGGCAAGACCTGGCGCAACGTGGGCCTGAAGGACAGCCGGCACATCGGCAGGGTCCGCATTCACCCCAAAGACCCCAACACCGTGTACGTGGCCGCCTCGGGCCACGCCTTCGGACCCAACAACGAGCGGGGCGTCTACCGCTCTACCGATGGCGGCGAAACCTGGGACCGCGTGCTCTACAAGAGCGATGACGCGGGCGCGATAGACATCTCGATGGACCCCAACAACCCCAGGCTCATCTACGCGGCTATCTGGCAGCGCCAGCGCACCTTCTGGGAAATGTCCAGCGGTGGGCCGGACAGCGGCCTGTACAAGTCCACGGACGGCGGCGATACCTGGGAGGACATCACCAGCAACCCCGGAATGCCCGATGGTTTGATCGGCAGAATCGGCGTAGCCGTCTCACCGGCCAAGCCGGGCCGGGTGTGGGCGCTAATCGAAAACAAGGAAGATGGTGGACTGTTCCGTTCGGACGACGGCGGCGCGACGTGGGAGCACCTCACCGCCGACGATGGCATTCGGTCGCGCCCGTGGTACTACACTCACGTTTTCGCCGACCCGCAAGACCCGGAAACGGTATGGACGCTCTCTCTCAACTGCTGGAAGTCCACCGACGGCGGCCGTACCTTCACCGACGTGGGCACGCCCCACGGTGACAACCACGACCTGTGGATAGACCCGCGCAACCCGCTGCGGATGATAGAGGGCAACGACGGCGGCGCGACCGTTACCTACAACGGCGGCGTCTCGTGGTCCACCATCTACAACCAGCCCACCGCGTGCTTCTACCACGTGACGACCGACAACCAGAACCCCTACCGTGTCTACGGCACCCAGCAGGACAACAGCGCCATCAGCACGCCCAGCCGGACGTGGAAGGGCGCCATACCCTGGGGCGACAACTACACCGTAGGCAGCTCCGAAAGCGGACACATCGCGGTCAAGCCCGACGATTCCAACGTCGTCTACTCCGGTTCGATAGGCAGCTCGCCGGGCGGTGGCGGCAACATGCTGCGCTACGACCACTCCACGGGCCAGGTTCGGTTAGTCACCATCTGGCCGGAGATGTCCGGCGGGCAGGCGCCATCCGAGTACAAGTACCGCTTCCAGTGGACGTATCCCATAGTCTTCTCACCCCACGACCCGAACACGCTGTACGCCACCGGCAACGTCGCGTTCAAGACCACGGACGACGGCACCACTTGGGAGGCGATAAGCCCCGACCTGACCCGGAACGACCCCGATAAGCAGATCCTGTCGGGCGGCCCCATCTCCTCCGAGGGCGGCGGCGCCGAGGTGTACTGCACGATTTACGCATTCGTGGAGTCACCCCACGAGAAGGACCTGCTCTGGGCCGGTACGGACGACGGCCTGGTGCACATCTCTCGCGATGGCGGCGGCAACTGGGAAGAGGTGACTCCTCCCGACGTGGAGGCCTGGTCTCGTATCGCGATGATCGAGGTCTCGCCGCACGACCCCGCGACTGCATACGTGGCGGCCACGCGCTACAAACTGGACGACAACCGCCCGCTGCTGTACAAGACCAACGACTACGGCAAGACCTGGCAGAAGATTGTGAACGGCATACCGGAGGACGACTTCACCTGGGTAGTCAGGGAGGACCCGGAGCGGCGCGGACTGCTCTACGCGGGCACCGAGACCAACATCTATGTCTCGTTCGACGACGGCGAGTCGTGGCAGTCGATGCGATCGAACCTCCCGGTCGTTCCCATATACGACCTCGTGGTAAAGGGCAACGACCTTGTGGTAGGCACGCACGGGCGCTCGTTCTGGATACTGGACGACATAACACCCCTGCGTCAGCTAACCGACGAGGTGGCGGGATCGGACGCGCACCTGTTCAAGCCGCGCACGACCCACCGCTTCCCGCCCGCCATGGGCCTCGGGCTGGACAGGCGCACCGGCGTCGGCAAGAGCTACCAGCTCGCGCTGGGGGTTCCCGCGACGTTCTACTTCGAACTGGACGCAGAGGGCCGGTCGGTCAGGAAATTCGTCGACGCGGGCGACAATCCGCCCACCGGAGTCGTAGTGTGCTACTATTTGAAGGAGAAGCCGGAAAGCGAGGTCACACTGACGTTCCTCGACTCCGGCGGTGAAGTAATCAAGAGCTTCTCCAGCGGATCCGAGGACGGGCCGGAAGTCCCCGCCGAGGACGGCGCCAACTCATTCGTCTGGAACATGCGCTACCCCGATGCCAGAAAGGTGGAGGGCGAGGCCATGCCGCAGACCGGGCGGGCGGCGGTCAGCCTGCTAGGGCCGGTGGGCGCGCCGGGCGAGTACCAGGTGCGGCTGGAGGCCGGCGGGCAGGTCCTGACGCAGGACTTCGAGATAGCGAAGGATCCGGGCGCTCAGGGCTCGAATGAGGACCTGCGGGCGCAGTTCGATCTGCTCATGGCGATACGGGACAAGATCTCGGAGACGCACGACTCGGTGTCGAGGCTGCGTTCCATTCGAGAGCAGGTGGCCGGCTGGAAGAGCCGCGCCGAGGGCAGGTCGGGCGCCGAGCCCGTGCTGGAGGCCGCGCAACAGATAGAAGACAAGCTGACGGCGGTTGAGGACGAGCTGTTCAATTCTGGCGGTGAGACGAGAGCGACCGCGACCAAGCTCAACGGCAAGCTCGCGTCTCTGACGGCGGTCGTGTCCAGCGCCGACTGGGTGCCCACGCAGCAGTCCCACGGCGTGTTCGAGGACGTGTCGGCGAGGGTGGACGCGCAGGCGACCGTGCTGCAGAGCGCAATCGACGAGGACGTGCCGGCATTCGTCGCGCTGATTCACGAGCTGGAAATCCCGACTATCGTGTAAAGGGCGTTTCGCGGATGGCGAAGCGCCGGCTGCCCGGCGGCGGAGGTGAAATAAATGTGGCGATACATTGCCCGCAGAATACTGGTGAGCATTCCGGTGGTGTTCTTCGTCGCGCTCATCACCTTCTCGATAATGCGACTCGCGCCCGGAGATCCGGTGATGATGCTCCTCAGCAACGAGGACGAACAGCCTGACGCAGAAACTATCGCCAATCTCGAAAGACAGCTCGGCTTGGACAAGCCTCTTCCCAAGCAGTTCTGGGACTGGTTCGCGGGCGTGTTCACCGGGAACATGGGATCCTCGTTCCGCTCCGGGTTCGAGGTGTCGGAGTTGATAGGCCCTCGGCTGCAGCCGTCTATCTCTCTGGCCGTTCTGGGGCTGGGATTGGGGGTGATGGTCGGCGTGCCGTTGGGGGTATTGGCGGCGTGGAACGCCAACAGGCTGATTGACAGGGGGGTCATGCTGTTTGCCGTGCTTGGATGGTCGGTGCCCGGCTTCTTCCTCGCTTACATCCTCATCTTCGTGTTTGCGGTAAAGTTGGGCTTGTTCCCCGTGGTCGGCTACGTGCCGATCTCGGAGGGGTTGTTCGACTTCCTGCGCAGCTTAGCGCTGCCGGCCTTTTCGGTGGCGATAGCCATCATGGCGCTGGTGGCGCGCATGACCCGTTCGAGCATGATAGAAGTGCTGCGCGAGGACTACATCAGGACGGCGCGCTCCAAGGGGCTGCGAGAGAGAATGGTGATGGTGCGGCACGCTCTCAAGCCTGCGTCCATACCCGTCGTAACCATCGTTGGCATTGCCTTCGCGGGAGTCATAACCGGCGTTGTGGTAACCGAGACCGTCTATTCCATCAATGGTTTGGGCAGGCAACTCGTTGACGCGGTGATATTCAGGGACTTCCCAGTCATCCAATCGACAATGATGCTCGTTGCCATAAGCTACGTCGTCGTCAACCTGGTGGTGGATGTGCTCTACGTGTACATCGACCCCAGAATCCGATACTAGGTGAGAGAGTAACGATGAGTACGCAGCGGGAACATGCTCTGTCGGCAGCTGGAACCCATCCGCCGCTGTCGGTCAGGCTGCACAGATACGCGGCTGTAACGCAGAGGGTGCTGTCCAAGAATCCAAACATGCTTGGCGGACTGATAGTACTCTCCGTGATGGTGAGCATAGCGCTCGTCGCCGGCTTTATCGACAAGATCGACCCCTATGCACTGGACCCGTTCACGCGGCTTCAAAGCATGTCCGCGGAGCATTGGTTCGGAACGGACAACATCGGCCGCGACGTTTATTCCCGCACCCTGCACGGAGGGCGCATTTCGCTGGCCGTCGGCGCGCTGGTGGCGGTCAGCGTGTCGTTGGTGGGAGCGGCATTAGGCCTGACAGTCGGCTACTTCCGGCGCGTCGACGAGGTCGTGATGCGCTTCATGGACGGCGTAATGGCGTTTCCGTCGTTGCTGCTAGCTCTCGCCCTGATAGCGGCGTTAGGAGCCAGCTTCATCAACATCATCATCGTCATCTCGGTGGTGGACACGCCTCGCATGGTGCGGGTGGTGCGCGGTTCGGTGTTGAGCGTGCGCGAGATGGACTTCGTGACGGCGGCCTTTGCGCTGGGGGCCAAGGCGCCTCGAATAATGGGGCTGCACATCTTGCCCAACATCCTCGCGCCGGTCATCATCCAAGCCACCTTCGTATTCGCCTCGGCGATGCTGACGGAGGCCGCGCTGAGCTTCCTCGGAGCGGGCATCAACCCGGAGACGCCCACCTGGGGCAACATGATAGGACAGGGGCGCACCTTCTTCCAGCGGGCCATCTGGATAATGATATTCCCCGGCGTGTTCCTGTCGATGACGGTGTTGTCCATCAACCTGGTGGGCGACGGCCTTCGCGACGCGCTTGATCCCAAGCTGAGGCGGCGCGAGTAGGCCTCAGGCTGGCGTGGCGCTTACCTGGCGAGCGCCGCGCAACGCAGCCGGCCCGTGGAGTGGAGAGGACGCCCCACTGCCGCAAAGGCAGTGGGGCGTCCCCTTGTACGGGAGCCGGCGCTTGTGAATCTTTGACGCATCCTGGGATGGAGCGTTACTCGAGGAGAGCGGCGGTCCGACCGGGAGGCAATTGCCTGATTCGGTTGACCAGAGGGTGTTCGACGGCTGAACTTCCGGTTCGACTCGTCAGGCCGTGGTTTCTTGCAGAGACTCAGAGGCACGGTGTATCAGATTTCGTGTCCCTGGGCGGTCAGCGTGATCATTTCCGGCACCTCGTGGCTGGATATGGAGCCGATCAAATCGCCCGTCTCTCTATCGACGACAGGGAGTACGGTGAGAGAGTTTTCGACCATGGGCTGGAGAACGTCTTCCACGAGCTCGGCGGCGTGCGCATTCGGCGTGATCTGACGCAATACCCTCCCCAGCGAGGTCCGCTCCCACTCGGTCCGGGGGAGGTATCGCAACATGCTCAGCGAAACAATTCCGGCCAGCTTGCCCCGGTTCACGACGACGTAGTCGTGCTGTTCCGGCAGCAGCCAGATTTCTGCGAACGCCTTGACCGTCACAGATTGCTCAGGGTGGCTCCGAGAGGGATCCAATATGTCCCGCACACTGATGCCTTCCAGGGCGAAGCGAACCAGCGATGGCGGCACTCGACCATCCGGAGATACGGGCTCGGAATGCCTGAGCCTCTTGAGCGCGTAGCTGATGCCCATCGGCGTCAGCAAGATGTAGCCGAACATTAGGAGCACCAGCAGGGAGAACACTCCCTTGTCGATCGCGCCCGTGTGAAACAGCAGGAGCAGAATGGCTATCTCGGTTACTCCCTTCGCCATAAGGCCCGCGGCTGTTGCGAAGGGGACATCAAGCCTCGTGATGTACGCACTGAGGAACGAGCCGGCAAACTTGCTCGCCAGGGGCACAAGGATCAGCGCTGCTGTCGTCTGCGGCGGCAGAGTAAGAAACTCGAGGCTCAGATGCAGGCCGGCTGAGGTGCCCAGCGGACGATGATTCACGAATCGCTGGCATACGCCGTAACCGCCCCACTAGCCTGTCGAATGGAGTCGCAATAGTGACGACGAACTTGGCCTCCGCGTCCGCAAAGGCCTGCTCCACGTGGATTCGTGTCGCGACAGCGCTTAGCATGTTGTTGGCGACATCACTGTTCGCCTGCACCGGGAGCGGTGAGAACGATGCCATAGACGAGCGGCCGCGCGAGCCTGAGGCTGAGGCCCGTTCGCTGGACGTGTCGCCCGAACCCCTAACGCAAGAGAGTGCTCAACTGGAGAAGACCACTTCCAAGACGGATTCGGCACTACCTGATAGGGAGCAGTGGTCCAAGGGCAAGGACAAGGGCCAGCCAGAGTCAGAGTCCGCAATCCTCGAGAGGACCGCCAGGCTGGCGGAGGATTTTGGAGGCGAGGTCTACTTCGTCGACCACGCCGAGCGCGGGCAACGCTCGGTCCTGGTGGTCCCCCGGGAAGTCGTCGAAGGCGAGACTCCGCTAATCGTGTCACTCCACGGCTTTGGTGGAGATTCTGCCTACCAGACCTCGTACGTGCCCCTGTACGAGCGCGTCGACACTGACGGGTTCGCTCTGTTACTCCCGAATGGGGCGCTCGACGGCGCGGGGTACCGCTTCTGGAACCCCACCGACCAATGCTGCGATGGCGGTAAGTCCGGCAAAGACGACGTGGCCTATCTCACCGAGCTGGTGTCGGAGGCGCGGAAGATCGAGGACTTCGGACCGGTGTACTTCTTCGGTTACTCCAACGGCGGGTTCATGTCGTATCACATGATCTGCAAGGGTCTGCCGGGTCTGCGTGCCGTGGCAAGTCTCGCCGGCACCAGCTACGTCGATGACTCAAGCTGCGAGTGCGCACCGCCCGTGTCCGTGCTGCATATCCACGGAACCGCGGACGACGTGATCCTGTTCGAAGGCGACGTAAGCGAACCTGATCCGAATGGCGGTGGCGAAACGGCATTCTACGCCGGGGCTCGGGAGATGGTGACGCGCTGGAGCCGTCGGGCCGGCTGCGACTGGCCAGAATAGCCACAGCCCCAGGCCACCTTCGACCTGGACCAGTACGTGCCGGGGTCTGAAACCCGGGCGTTCCACCTTGAGCACGGGTGCGCCGATGGGATCGCAATCGAGCTCTGGGTGGGCGAGGGCAGCGGCCATGCGCCCGGCTATGGCGACGACTTCGTGAGCGCCTTGGTCGACTGGTTTCTCTCGCAGGACTAGTAGTTTCCTGTTTGGAAGCCGTGGCTGCGGCAAGCAAATTCACCGACGCATGGTACGCTCGGCTTCGGTGCAATCACGATTCGCAACTACCACCTCGGTAGTATCCAGGCTAATGCTCCTGCCTCGGTGGCCACGTATTTTGTACATATCTAAAACCTTTCTTACATTGACTGAATTGTTGCTTGGTGCGTTACCCTGTACTGCATACGGTAGTAAGACTGAATCATTAAGCGGAGCAATTCAAACAGGGTATCGCGGAGATACCACAGATTGTGGGGACTATGGCTACAAGAATCGCGATCGCAAACAGAAACGCCGTAGTTGGTCAGGCTCTGTCGCTTCTCCTGGGGCAGGAGGATGAGTTCGTCGTTGCTGCCGAGGTCACCGAGCGAGAACAGGTTATCGTAGCGGTGAAGGACACCAAGCCTGATCTCCTTCTGGTGGACCCCGCTCTGCCCGGCCTGGACCTGGATGGCCTCGTCAGCCAGGTGGCCGGCGTCTCTCCGGGCACCGCGGTCGTTGTGTTGACCGACTCGCGCGACGTCAAATTCTTGAAGCGCGCCGTTGAGTCCGGGGCCCGGGCGTACCTCTCGCTGGAAGGCGACGCCGACGAGCTCGTCCAGGAGCTGAAGCTGATCGCCGGCGGCCACGTAATTGCTTCCGGATTTGCGGCAAGGAACCTTTCTGACCTGGCCGGCAAGAACTCAAACGGCACCAGCGACGGTCTGTCTGAACGGGAGATAGAGGTCGTGAACCTCGTAGCGCGGGGCGACACCAACAGGGAGATTGCCGAAACGCTCGTGATTGCCGAGAACACCGTTAAGGTGCATCTGCGCAACATCTACGGCAAGCTGAACCTCCGCAACCGCCAGGAACTGACGGCATACGTGCTCCATGCAGAGAACGACCTGAACTCGGCTTCGGGCTAGCAGCCCGTCCGAGAAACACGGTAGGCGAGTGGTTGGGGGTATAATAGGCGCAGTCCAGTAGCGGGGAGTCGTTGATGAGCAAAACCTATCTTCCCTACGAACCCAACCAGCAGTTGCTGTTGCCAGCGGCATTGCGGGAGTGGTTGCCGGACGACCATCTGGCCTACTTCATCTCCGACGTCGTCGACCAGTTGGAGCTGTTTGAGATCACTGCCCGCTACGAGCGGGAGAGCAGAGGCGGGCCACCGTATCATCCACGGATGATGGTCAAGGTGCTGCTGTACGGCTACTGCGTGGGAGTGGCGTCCTCCCGACGAATCGCCCAGCGGCTGCACGAGGACATAGCCTTCCGGGTACTGTCGGCGAACAACACGCCGGATTTCCGCACCATCTCGGACTTCCGCAAGGACAATCTGGAAGCGCTGTCGGGCCTGTTCCTGCAGGTATTGGCGTTGTGCCGGCGGGCGGGTCTGGTGAAGCTGGGTCACGTGGCGCTGGACGGCACCAAGGTGAGGGCCAACGCATCCAGGCACAAGGCGATGAGTTACGGTCGGATGAAAGAGAAGGAAGCGCAGTTGGCGGCGGAGGTCGAGGAGTTGCTGCGACAGGCCCAGGAGGTTGATGACGAAGAGGGCCGGCGGTACGGACAGAGCAAGCGCGGGGACGAGTTGCCGCAGGAGTTGGCTTTTCGGGAGGGGCGGTTGCGGAAGATACGGGAGGCGATGGCGGCGTTAGAGGCCGAGGCGCAGGCGGCTGCGGAGCAGGCCGAGGCCGCGGGCAAGGGCCATTCGGGGGTGCCTGAGGATAGAACCCAGCGTAACTTCACCGATGCTGAGTCGCGTATCATGCCTGCGCCGGGCGGACGGGACTTCATGCAGGCTTACAACTGTCAGGCGGTGGTGGACAGCGGCCACCAGGTGATCGTGGCGGCTCAGGCCACCAACCAGAGTTCGGACAAGCAGCAGGCGGTGGCGATGGTGGAGGAGGCCATAGACAACGTCGGCGCAGTGCCCAAAGAGGTATCCGCCGACGCAGGTTACTACTCTGCACAGGCGGTCGAAGGTCTCTACGGGCTGGGCGTGGACCCGTTCGTCGCGCCGGAGCGGACCCGCCACGGCACAGTTGTGGCGCCATCGCCCCGGGGTCGCATACCCAGCAATCTGTCTCCCAGGGATCGGATGCGCCGGAAGCTGCAGACCAAACGGGGTCGGCAACGCTACGCTCTGCGGACGCAAACGGTTGAGCCGGTGTTCGGCCAGATCAAGCAGGGCCGAGGCTTCCGCCAGTTCCTGCTGCGGGGTCTGGAGAAGGTCAGCGGCGAGTGGTCGCTGATCTGCACCGGTCACAACCTGCTCAAGCTGTTCAGGTTTGGGGCGGCTCAGCCTCGTGAAACACCGACCAACAGGTTTGCAGCAAGTGTCCCGAACATCGTCAGGGTGGTCAACACAGTGAGGCGTACGAAACTATTGGTCCGTCAGTGGCTGCACCCGGCAACAATAGCTGTCGCCGTCTGACCTCGCCTGTACCAAAAGCCCGTCAGTCAATCCTCAGACAGGCTGCTAGCACGGGCCGCTTCCGACTCCCCACAAGGGCGCACCAAGCGCGCCAATCGGCGCCGTGGGCGTCCCGCACCCTTTTTAAGCGCTTCTACCACCCCCGGACTGGCTGTCTAGCCCATGTAACGCGAAGGGACTACTCGCCTGGCGTACTTCAACGACAGTGCCGCCGGGATAGGCGAAATAGCCCGAATGGGTGATGCGCCACCGCTGCCGCACCAGTAGGCTTAGATCCAGATTCGTAGCGGGCTGCGTAACCAGCACCGCTGCCAGTACGGACCAGGATCAAGTTGTTAAGGATGGCAACCATGCGGCACTCCAGCCTAACCGTGTCGGAAGAAGCGAGATACACTCTTGCCGGCCTCGCCGCTGAACATGCGGACCGAGGCGTGCCACGCCTGAAGGAGCTGGATGCCGCCTCGCTTACGGTTGGCCATCCAGAGGACGACGACGTTGTCCTCAGAGGGCAAAAGGGCACGCTGCTCCTGGCGGTGAGCCGGCGGCTGATGGAACGGCTCGACGGCGAAGCGGAGCTGGTGGTCGGTCTTTCGGAGACGGGCGAACCAAGCTTCAAACTGGTGCGAAAGCCAATGGAAGGACAAGCATAGGCAGGTTGCCCTCGACAACTGGCTCGAGCACGTAGAGTTGATCGGACGATAGGACTACAGCGGAGGTGAAATCGTGGGAAGACTTTTGATTGCAGTCGTTGGCATCATTGGAGTGGCGTGCGGCGTGCTGGCTGGCATTCTCTTCGCGCCCCGAAAGGGTTCGGAAACCAGGGAAGAGATTGTCAGGCGCTCCAGGCCGTTGCAGGAGTCCGCGAGGAAGGCCGCCTCAAGGGCGGGTGAGAAGATCGCGCCCATCGCCAGGATGGCCGGGAGCAAAATCCCTCTGAGCGTCAAGCCAAGGAGCGCGTTCTCAGCGGACGTGCCCGCGGCCGAAGCCGGCGGGAACCAGCCAATCGGCGAGGAGCGCGGCAACGGGACGACCAATGGCCACCATGCCAATTCGGAAAGAGTAGGCGTCGACAACTAGTGGCCGGTGGTACCCTGGCAGACCGGGTGGTCTCCACCCCGAAGCAGAAGCAGGATGGCGCCTCCGTCGAGGCGCCCCCCTGCGCGCAGTTGTGTTGTTTCCGTCTGATGCTAAGAGCTGGAGTAAGCATCATGTTTAACAAGTTCTTGGTTCCAATCAACCCAGACGATCGGGACATTGCCAGCGGAATCGTGGCTCACGCGACGTGGCTGGCCGGCCGGCTCGCTTCGGAGGTGGTGTTTCTTTTCGTCATTCCATTCGATCGTACCAAAGAGGGGCCCCAGACCGCGGAGATTTTCGAGCGGGCCAAGTGTGACGTCGAGCGGCGTCTCGAAAGCCTGGTCGAGTCCACGGAGAGCCCGGGAGTCAGGCTGGAGACCGTGGTCGAGTTCGGTTCTCCGGCCGAGACGATTGTCGAAACGTGCCGCCGTCTGGCGTGCGACATCATAGCGATGTCGACTCACGGCGGGGGTCTGTTCGCCAAGGCACTTGCCGGCAGCGTGACGACGGACGTGATTGCCAGCGCGCCTGTTCCGGTACTGGTAATCAACCCTACCATAGCGGTCGACTCGCTCTCGGACGCGATCGACATTTCAACCATACACGTTGCGCTGGACGGTACACTGGAGGCCGAGGCCGTGCTTCCTCACGTCGAGTACCTGGCTGCCAAGCTGGGGTTCAACGTCGTGTTGATGCGGGCCGTGGATGAGATCGCCAAGAATCCATCAACCCCGGCAAGGGCCACGAGAGTCCTCCCGGACGAAAACGGGGTGCTCTACCGCCGGGAGCGCCAGGGGCCGGAGTCAAATGGGACCGCGTCCGCCGCGAGCGCTTCTGCGGAGTCTTCCGCGGCGTACCTTGCACGGCTCACGGAAGAGCTAAGGAGGAAGGGTCTCAGCGCCAAGTGGGTGCTGCTCGAGGGTGATGCCAAGAAGTGTTTCCTGGGGGCCTTCGAGGAGTCGTCCCACAACATGATCGCCTTAACTAACAGCGGCAGGTCGGGCCTGAGACGCAGGATCACGGGCAGCGTCTCAGAGGGACTGATCAAGAAGACGGGATACCCGGTCCTCGTCGTGCCCACGCGAGTCGCGGCAACAGTCGGCGCGTAAGCCCGGTCGGCGAAACGGGGTGGGGAGATGAAACAGCTACGGAGCCGCCTTAAGTGGCGATTCTACTTCGCCAAGGCCAGGGCTGGCCTTCACGTCAGACGAACGATGGTCGAGGGCGTGCTGCTTTTGGTGCCCATAGTGATCACGTTCGTGATACTCAAGTGGGTCTGGGATTTCATCGACGGGGTACTCAGGCCGTCGATCGAGACCACGACCGGCGTCAGCTTCCCTGGGCTGGGCGTCGCCGCATTGCTGCTCCTGGTGTATGTGGCGGGGCTGACGTGGGAACTGGACCTTGGCCGGCGGCTGTTGGGCTCGGGCCAGCGCGTGTTGATGTCGCTGCCGATAGTCAAAATCGTCTACGCTCCCGCGCGTCAGCTTATCCAATCGTTCTCGGGTTCAGGCCCATCCGGCTTCAAGCGGGTGGTGGTGATCGAGTATCCCCGACGGGGAACCTGGATGCTGGGATTCCTGACCTCGATAACGACCGCCAAAGATGGTGTCCGCATGGGCGTCGTTTACGTTCCCACCGCCCCCACACCCAACTCGGGATGGGTGGCCATACTGCCGATTGACGAGGTGTACGACACTCAGATGACCGTTCAGGATGCCATGACCATGGTGCTCTCTGGAGGTATCGCGACGCCCGAGGAGATAGCGATGACCGAGTTCCAGGAGGACCGGCCTACGTTGGTCGAGCGCCAGGCAACTCAGTCCTAGCTGGACTTCTTACCACTGCTGCCAATGTCGGTCCACCCATTGCGCTCGCGCCACGGCGCCCGCGCGACTATGCCCCTCAGGTATTGCCTCGGCGTCATTGCGAGAAGAGGCGCCTTCGCCATACAAAGAATGCGGCTATGCCACCGGACATGACGGTCGAGGAGACCAGGGCCGTGATCAGAGTGCCGCGCTCACGGACCTCTTCCACTATTCCGCCCTCGTCGCGTTCCTGCGTATCCTCGACAGCCGGGCTCTCGGGGCCGCCTGGGACATCCGACGCCTGGGGTGTCGGCGTCACAGTGGGCTGATCGATGCGAGCGAACGTCACCGTCTCGGACCCGGCCGGCCTGGGCGTGGGTGTTGGTGTGGCGTATAAAGGGATCGGTATGCGAGTCGGCGTGGCCCTCGGACCGGGAGTGCGAGTTGGCGTCGGCGACGGGTACACTGTCGGTTCGGGTGCGCGGGTGGCCACGGGAATCGCCGTGGGGGGAACCGCCGTGGGGACCGGTGTCGCCGTGGTGGCAGGCACGGGCGTTCGCGGCCGCGTGGGCGTGGGCGTCGCGGTCGCGGCGCTACCTGCCATGCGAGAGACCACGGGTATTGCCGTGGCGGTCGGCGCCGGCGTGGGCGTATCGAAGTCGAACGGCGCTCGCCTCTTCTTGCGGGAGGTCGAGGACTTGGTCGTAGACTCCTGCGTCCCCTTGGGCTTGACGGTAGCCGTCGGCGTCGGCGTCCGCGTAGGCGTGGCTGCCTCCTTCGGGGAGGGGTCCGGGTTAGAAGTCTGCACGGGTATGTTGGGCCGCGGGTTCGTCAGGTCCTCAGGATTGTTGTCGGTGTCGGTGTCCGTGCCAATATTCTCGGTGGTCGTACTCGTGTCGGTGTCCGTGCCTATGTCTTCGGTGGTGGTGCTGGTGTCGGTGTCAGTGCCTATGTCTACGGTGGTGGTGCTCGTGTCGGTGTTGTCCGTGGAGCCGTCCGACATGTTTATTGGGTACCAGAATCCCAGGCCGTCTTCAAAGCAAACTTCGAGCACACCTGGCATGCTGGTCACCGTGTATGTGATCATGAACACATGGACGTCGCTGCCCACTTCAATATGGTGCCCGAGATAGTCGAATGGTGTAACAACGTCAGCTATCGAGATGCCAGATACATCGCTGACAGCCCTTACGACGACGTGGTCGTGCGTGGAGCTGACATAAAGCATCTGGGGGCCCGCGGACGTGTGCTCCGAGTCTTCGACGCAGACATCGGTGTCTTCCTCGTGAGCGAGGACGTTATCGGCTCTGAGTGCCACCATGAGCAGCACGGCGCCGAGGATAGCGGCCAGCATCATGGCTCCGCCCAAGTATGGCCGGAGGCCTACCGGCGAGCTGCCGCCGCCGGGGTGTGGTGCTGTAGAGTAATGGTTGGCTGAGTTCACAATCTTACCGGGCTGAGTCAAATACCGACTCCGGAATTCTCTATCCATCAGGAAGAGCGGTTTGAGGCGCACACTTCCTTGGGAATGCGATTTGGATGCCTGGCAGTGCGTTCGAGGGCAGAGACCCGGTGCGGGAAGGCCTTCAGGCCGACGGAAACCGGGTCGATGGCATTGGCCGCCGCCTCCAAAAATCACGTGAATGCCAAACAACTGTCTCCGATATTCCTGGCCAATGCATAGCCTGAATTCTAAGCACCGCTGTTGGGGCTGTTATAGGCGATTTGAGACTAGTGTTGTACAAGATTCAATGCATGGCGCGCCGGTGTCGCAGCAATTGGATGAGCGGCAAGGGTGTCGTTTCCGGTCTCAAGCAAGCTGGGGATCGTGTGGTGGCCGTATTAGGGAGACAGTGTGATCAGGACTAGCCCCAGGACGATTGCAGAGGAGCCCAACACTCGACCCCGACCGAAAGACTCCTTCAGGACGAAAACGCCCATCAGCACGCCGAGAACTATGCCAACCTCACGGGCCGGGGCGACATAGCTGACCTGGGAGAGTGAAAAGGCGGTCAGCACGAGGCCGTAGGCGAGAAAGACCAGCAGGCCCGCGGCGACGATGGCCCAGGCGTTCGACGTCCACTCCAGTTTCGCCTTGGCCAGCCCGCACGTGTACAGAACGTATGGGGAAATGCCTATGGCCGAACCTAAGGTGAGAAGGTACATGTACAGGAACGGCTGGACGTGCGCCACGCCCTGCTTGTCCACAAGGCTGTATAGGGTGATTGTCATCCCGGTGAGGACCGCGTAGCCTACACCGGCGTCCCGGAACAGGACTGACGGCCGGGCGATGATCTGCCGGAAACGGCCCCACCACGAGACCAGGAATATGCCGGCTATTATGACCCCGATGCCGAGTACGGCGGGCGGGGTCACCTTTTCTCCCAGAATCGACACGGCCAGAACCGGAACAAGCATGGGCCCGATTCCCCGGGCAACGGGATAGACAAGGGACAGGTCGCCTCTCGAGTATGTCTTGCCCAGCAGGATGAAGTAGAGGATGTGAGCCACCACGGATGTCAGAACCAGCCAGTAGCCCGTAGACGACGGCGGGTACAGCAGGAACAGGACGATGCCCAAGGGAAGCAGCATCACGCTACCGGCGACCAGGATCGCCCAGGCAAACACCTCCTGGTTGCCGGAGCGCTTCAGCAACAGGTTCCATGCGGCGTGGCAGAGGGCGGAGATTAGGACCAGACCCAGGGCAAATGCGGTCATGGCGGGATTATAGTCTAGCCGACGCCAATGGGCTTGGTGGCTAAGTGTTGACGAACACCGGGGTTTCCTGGAACATGGGCCGGACACGCTACCACTGGTGTGCAATGAACGCGAGCCGGGACGTGTCGCCGACCCGGCACAGGAGGCTGAACAATGGCGTTGTCAATAGTGCGAGGAAAGTACGTCGTCTGCAAGATCAACGACCCATGGTCGGCGGATGTCATAACCGACGGTGCGGTCCTGCAACGAGACGGGCAGATCGAAGAGGTGGGCGATTACGGAGACCTGAGCCGCCGGCATCCAGAAGCGCCGGTAATCGGCTCGCCCAATCATATCGTGATGCCGGGGCTAGTCAACGACCACTTCCACCTGGGGCTCACGCCCTTTCAGATGGGAGCGCCTGACCTTCCCCTGGAGATGTGGAGCCTCGCCAGAGTGGGGACGAGGTTGATCGACCCATACCTGGACCAGCTTTACGGAGCGGTCCAGATGATCGAGACGGGCACTACCACGGTGCAGGCTATTCATTCGCCGCCGCGCGGTTTTGGGCCGCTGAGCATGGATATAGCCGACAAGGTGGTGAGTGCATACCAGACCTCCGGAATGAGGGTGTCCTACGCCCCCTCGATCGCCGACCAGAATTCCATGGTGGCGGGCGCGGACGGTGGGGAGGAGGACTTCGCTTCCCAGTTGCCGGAACACCTGGCGGACCGATACCGCTCGCTCATGGCTCCCAGCTACCTGCCCGTCGAAGAGGTGATGCCGATCCTGGAGGAGATCTGCCGGAAGTATGGCAACAACCGATACGAGAGGGTGCAGGTGACGATGGCGCCCAGCAACGTCCATCGCTGCTCCGACGAGCTGCTTGTAGCCCTGAAGGAGCTGGCGGGACGCTTCAGCACCGGAATCCACGTCCATCTGCAGGAGACGGTTTACCAGAAACTGTACGGCTACAGAGCCTGGAACAAGACCCCGCTGCAACATCTTCACGAGCTTGGATTCCTCGGCCCGGAGGTCACCTGCGGGCACAGCGTCTGGATTACGGACGAGGACCTTGAGATAATGGCCGCTACTGGTACGAACATCTGCCACAACGCCAGCTCGAACCTGAGACTCAAGAGCGGAATAGCGCCCATGGGTCGCATCCTGGCCGCGGGTGTCAAGGTGGCCATCGGCAGCGATGAAGCCGGGCTGAACGACGACAAGGACCTGTTCCAGGAGATGCGCCTGGTGCTCAAGATACATCGTGTGCCCGGCATAGAATTGGACCCGCCCACCGCTTACCAAGTGCTCCAGATGGCGACGGTCAACGGAGCCTATGCCAGCTGGTTCGGCGACCGTATCGGAACACTGGAGCCGGGGAAGCGGGCCGACATGGCGCTGCTGGACTTGCGGAACATCGAGCAGCCGTACCTGGACCCCGAGGTGCCGGTAGTGGACGCCCTCGTACACCGCGGACGCGGGATAGACGTGGACACGGTCCTGGTCGATGGCGAAGTAGTCCTCCGCGACGGGCAGCCGACCAGGTTCGACAAGAAGGCGCTGTTCGAGGAGATACGGGGTGCGTTGGATCGCCCGCTTGCTCCGCAGGAAGAGGACAGGAGAGAGGTGGCCCGCCTGGTGGAACCTCACCTGCGGCAGTTCTATCAGGGTACGTTGCCGAAGGACTCCCAGCCGTACACGGTCTACAACTCCAGGTCCTGAACGCCGGCTCAGCCTCGACGTCCCCGCTTGAAGGAGTCGCTACCGATGACCACTACACAAGTACCTCGAAGGATAGCCGTTGTTGGCGCTGGCATTCTGGGCGCCGCCATCGCCTGGCGCCTCGCGCGGCGCGGCATCAGCGTCGTGCTCGTCGACAAGGGTAGGGCGGGGCACGGCGCGTCGAGTCACAGCTTTGCCTGGATCAATGCCGGGGGCAAAGAGCCCATCGGCTATCACAACCTGAACCGGCGCTCGATGGAAATGTGGCCCCGTTTCGCCGCCGCCGTCGGGGACTGCGGAGACCCGGACAGCGTAGGCCTTCGCTGGGGCGGCAAGGTGTCATGGGAGTCCGACCCGGCGGCAGCCGAGGCACTGGCGGCGCGAGTTCGGCTTCTACAGTCCTGGGGCTACCCGACGCGGCTGATCGATGCCGCCGAGCTGGAGAGCCTGGAACCGGCGCTGGACGCGGGCGAGGTGTCCGCTGCCGAGTACAGCCCCAACGAAGGACAGGTGGAGCCGCAGATGGTGGTAGATGCGTGTCTGCGCCGGCTGCGTGAGTTGGGTTGCGAGGTCCTCGAGGACACTGAAGTCTTGGGTTTCGAGCAGAGTGGTGACGGCCGGATTCGCGCCCTGGGGACCTCTTCGGGCTCCCTGGAGGCTGATGTGGTAGTCGCCGCCGCCGGAACCGGGACAACGCGCCTTGCCGCCCTGGCGGGCGTCAGCGTGCCGCAGGCGAGAAGCCCCGGCGTGGTGATTCGGACGGACCCGCTCCCAAGTCTACTCGAGAACGTGCCGGTCGTCTACGCACCGCCCCTGGATCCTGCCCGCCCGGAGATACATCTACGCCAGTGCGCCGACGGCCGCATGATGATCGGCGAAGGCGACCAGGAGAGCCTGGCCGAGGACGACTCGCAGGCCCACGCCGACGACCTGCTGGCCCGTGCCCGCCTCTATCTGCCAGGCTTGGCCGGGGCACGGGCAGTTCCGGTGCCGGTGGGCTGGCGTCCCATGCCGCTGGACGGCTATCCGGTGATGGGTTTCGCATCCGAGGCGCCCAATTTGTACGTGGCCATCACGCACAGCGGCGTTACCCTCGCCCCGGCGTTGAGTCAACTGGCCGCCCAGGAAGTCTGCGACGGGACGCCGGCCGACGCAGTGCTGGGGCCGTATCGCCCCCAGCGCTTTGCCGATCTTACACCCGACGAGGTGGCGGCGGCGCCTAACCCCCGCACCGCCAAACGGCGCTAGCAAGGGAAGCTCACGCGGCGAGGGAAGTCGAGCCTTGCGAGCGGCATGTTCTGGCGTGAACGGCGCTCGTAAGTGTATAATTGGGGCAGCCAATACATACTTGGGGAGCGATTACGTGAGCAAATTGAGATGGCTGGGCCTTGCCTCGTGCGTGGCACTGGCCGCGGTGCTGTTGGCCGCATGCGGCAGCGATGAGCCCGAATCCGACGTGGCTATGTCCCAGCCGACCACGGCCCCGGTGACCCAGCCAACGGCTGCCCCGGCGACCCAGCCGACCGCGGCCCCCACGGTGGTCGCCTCAACTGAGAGCGCCCCGGTGCCCGCCGCGGCAACCGCGGCGCCTGCCCAACCGTCCGTGGAAGTGGGTCTCGACGTCGGCCAGCGTGCCCCGGACTTCACGCTGACCAACCTGGAGGGTGAGAGTGTCACACTGGCCAGCCTTGAGGGTCGCCCCGTAATGATATACTTCTTCACAACCTGGTGACCGACATGTCGTGCCTCGTTGAGGCAACTGAAGGAAATACACCCCGACTACGCGGACAGCGTCGACATACTCGCGGTGGGCATTGACCCCTCCGAGGACGCTTCTGACATTCTCTCGTACAAGGATTCACACGGATTCATCTGGCCCATGACCACCGCGGACGTGGAGATGTTGAAGGCCTACGGTGTCACCAGGCAGGCCTCCCACATGACCCTCGACTCCAGCGGAGTCATCGTGTCCGAACTCAGCACCAAGACAGAGAAGGAGGACGGCTGGCGGGACCTTCTGGAAGCGCTGTCCGGCTCCTAGTTCCGGCGTCGCCCCTTGGCCACGCCAAGGGGCCTTTCAACGACCCAGCGACGTGTGCCTCCTCCTCCAGAGCGGCGATGCCGACTGCCCGCGTTACTGCATTGGCGCTCCAGGCGGGCTGAAGTTGCCGCATGGCCGCAGTCACGTTGGCCTCTGCCGCCATGTACCCCAGTCTCACACCCGCGAGCGCGTGGTCTTCCGCGATGCGCCGTGCCCTCGTGTCGAGTGCCAGTCTCACACCTGAGTAGATGCCACGACACTTCCAGATGAAAGGAGGCGCTGTCGCTTGTCGGTCTCCCGGACCGCGGCGGCCACTACCCGGCGCAGATGTCTGGAGGACAGCAGCAGCGGGTCACGATTGCTCGCGCCCTGGTGAACCGCCCGGAGATCGTCTGGGCTGACGAGCCGACAGGCAACCTGGACAGCGAGAACGCCGGTGAGGTGATGGAATTGCTTGTCCGGCTGAACAAGGAACTCGAAGAGACGTTCGTCATCGTCACCCACTCGGACGCCGTGGCGGAGATGTCGCACCGGACAGTCCACATGCGGGACGGCCTAATCGGCGATGACGGCGCGGGCAACGCGATCTAGTCCGCAATGGACGAGCTGTTCGGGGCACCCCATCACTAACATCGCGGCCGTACTGGCAGTCGCCTTTGGCCTCGCTTTCGCTTTTCTCCTCTACATAAGAGTGAGGCACCCCATCCTGGTCCGCATGGCCTTTCGCAATGTGCTCCGCAGGCCGGGGCAGAGCCTGCTGATCATCTCGGGATTGATGCTGGCCACGGCCATCATCTCCAGCGCGTTCACCGTCGGAGACTCCGTAACCTACGGCATCAAGAACTCCGCCGCCGCCTCTCTCCGCTCCGTCGACGAGATACTCGTGGTGTACGAAGACTCGAACGTCTGGGAGGGTCGTGCCCTGCCAGGCGGCTTTTCAGAGAGTGTCTTTCAGGAGCTGGCGCCTGCCCTCGACGCCGATTCGGACGTGGACGGCGTGCTGCCTACGCTGGCGGAAAATGTGGCGGCCATCAACTCCGACAGCCAGCAGTTCGAGTCCTCCGCTCGGCTGGCGGGATTGGACCCACAGCGGGCCATGGTCTTCGATGAGCTGTTCGACACGGGGGGCGAACCGATCGACCTCACGGTTCTGGGGCCCAATGAGGTCTACATAAACAAGGACGGCGCCGAAGCGCTGCTGGCCGGGTCCGGCTCCGAGCTGAACTTGGCCCTGGGACCGGGAATGCTGACACCCATCACCGTCCGTGGCGTGGTTGACGGGTCCTACAGCAAGCCGGCGGGCACGGACGTAGTCCTGATGGCGTCTCTTTCATCCGCCCAGCAGCTACTGGGCCGCCCCGGAGAACTCTCCGCCGTCCTTATCTCCAACCCTGGCGCCGTAATCGGCGTCGGGCTGGGATTCGTGCTCGTGGAGGCCGTGTCCGCCATCGTCAGCCAGACCATCGAAGAGTTCGCATTCACACCGCACGTTCAGCCGGTGAGTTTCCAGGCGGCGTTGCTGGCCGGCGGCGTCCTCACCTTCATCACGGTGATTCTCTCCGCCCGGCGCATCAGCCGCCTCAACATCGTGCGGGCCATACGGGACTGCCGGAACCCCAGCTCGAAGGCTCCCGGCGTGGACCGTTGCTACGGGCTGCCGCAATGATCGCATTTGGCGTGCTCGTCGTGGTTTCTGCGTTTCAGGCCGCACACTTGCCCTTCTTCGGGCTGGGCATCTCCGTCATCGCCCTGGGAGTCGCGATTGCGTTGCGGGCGTTGGGAGTCTCGCAGCGACGGGTGTTCACCGGCGTTGGACTGCTTCTTGTCATCTACTGGTTGGTCCCTCACAGCTTCCTGAAGTCGCTCAAGCCGGACTTCACTGAGAACATGTCAGGGTTCTTCCTGGCGGCACCTTTCACACCATATTCCAGGCTGACGCCCGGCTGGCGTCCGACTCCTCCGGTGAGTTTGTCGACACCACCGTGACCGGCGTGGGCGACGACTTCTTCGCGACGAACCGGTTCGGCATCGCGCTGCCCTCAGACCAGTTCACGCTGAACGACGTGGAAGGACTACTAGTCGAGAACGACTACATGGACCCCGTGAACATCACCGTGCGGGATCTGGAGAGTGGGAACACGTTGGACCTGACTGTGATAGGGGTGCTGGACACTCTCGCTTCCGCCGGGCCGGTACCCGTGGGGTTCTACGTGTCCCCGAGACTATCGGCCGCGACGTCAAGGCAACTCTCTTCGAGAACGGCGTGGAAACCCTAGACGTGAAGGAGTCCATCGCCGAGGCGCAGGCGGCTCAGAAGGCCCTCTTCAACCTGCTCATCGGCTTCATGTCGCTGGGTCTGCTGGTGGGCATCGCGGCCCTCGGTGTATTCAGCGCGCGGGCGGTGGGAGGACACCACGATGCGATGCGGTATCCTCCCACCGCTCGTCTATGCATGGGCATTTTTCTGTTGCCCATTTTCCAGTGGGGCATTGATTCCTCTTCTTCGTTCGCCCTCTTCTGCGTCAGATGGTCCATCTGGGGAAGCGGCAGGCATGGAAGCCAATAAGAGGAGACTCACTCTGGCCCTGGCCTCCACCCTCAACGTTGGCTGAAGGTCCGGCGGTCAAGGGCGTCAGCATGCGCCGGAGCGGTCAAACCGCCGTCGACCGGGAGAGGCCGACGAAGGGAGAGGCTGATACCCCGTTGCTCGGCAGCGCCATGCACCATAGCCAACACGCGCTGGGAGCGCCTTCCGGGCGATCTGCTGTCCGTCTCCGGCTGAGGGCGCGTGGCTTCAGCAGAAGGGCAGGTCGCCAAGGTCAGAGTAATCAAGGTCCAAGTGATCAAATGTCAACTGGTCTTCCAGGCTGCTCGGCACGCATCCGCTCAACTGGTTGCCGACGAGGTCCAGCTCCCTCAGGTAGGAGAGGCTGCCCAGCTCCGCCGGTATCTCCCCGCTCAACTCGTTGCCGTTGAGGCCCAGCACTTCCAGGTAGGAGAGGCTGCCCAGCTCCGCCGGTATCTCCCCGTTTAACTTGTTGCGGCTGAGGAACAGATGGCTCAGGTTGGAGAGGCTGCCCAGCTCCGCCGGTATCTCCCCGCTCAACTCGTTGCCGCTGAGGCCCAGACCTGTCAGGTTGAAGAGGCTGCCCAACCACGCCGGTATCTCCCCGCTCAAGGCATTGCCGCCGAGGCCCAGACTTATCAGGTTGGAGAGGCTGCCCAACTCCGCCGGTATCTCCCCGCTCAGCTCGTTGTTGGAGAGGTTCAGCCCTTGCAGCTTGGAGAGGCTGCCCAACTCCGCCGGTATCTCCCCGTTTAAGAAGTAGCCGCCGAGATCCAGATTTGTAACGCGCCCGTCGCGGTTGGTGGTGACGCCCTCCCATTCGCCGAGGGGAGCGTCGCTCAGCCAGTTGTAGCTAGTATTCCAGTTCTCACCGTCCGTTGTGTTGTAGAGGGCAACCAGGGCTTCCTGGTCCGTTTCGGCGGAGCCGGAGGCAGCGGGCGGCGCTGTCGCAGGTACAGGCGCATCGGTGGCGGTGGACGCGGTCCCGCCGGACGGCTCGTCAGAGCCGCAGGCCGCGAGCGCCGCCGTAAGGGCCAGCGCAAGTACAACGCTCAACAGGGTCACGTATCTTGTCGTTCGTGTACGGGTCATTTTCTTTCCCTCCCGGTTTTGACCGGCGCATATGTCTACAGATTCATGCGGGTATCATAGCGGAGCTTCTGAGGGTGTAAAGGCTGAGACACCCTCGGCATTCCTAAATATGTGTTGGTATGTCGGCTTCCGCGGGGATGAGCGGGCGCACGGGCACTCAATCTTGCCCCGCATGATATATCAAGGGGCTCGACGGCGTATCACCGGGCGCTCGCGTCGGGAGGTGGACCCACCCTTCGGTAACATGTTGGTATTCATATGAGACGGATGTTTGCATCTACGCCGACCTACACCATTCCCGCTGCACTGGGGCTGCAATAGCGCAATGTACCAGTGCGAATGGGCAAAATGCCTACCCACTAAACGAGGAAAAGGCAAAGGCCAATCTTTTCCTGTTCACCTATCGCAGCGTTGAAGCCGCGTGAAACACTGGAACCCCTCTGCCACAATCGGGAGTATGTCCAGTTGCCATTCGACGAACCCGGTCTCGTTGCCGATAGGTAGACGCCCCATCCGGTTTAGACGTTGCCCGAAGAGGAAGCTGGAGCATGACCAATACCGTGATTGAAGGTCATGCCCGAGGGCCTGGGACTGCTTGCGTACCTGAATGAGCTCCGGGAACCGCTGAGATTGCCGGCCACGCCAGGTCTGTCGGGTTTCCAGAAGGCCATCCGCCCATGAGGACATTCCTGGGCGTGCCGATCCTTCACGTTGGCGCTGCGGTCGGCAACATCTATCTCACAGAGAAGGCAGGCGGGCGAGAGTTTACACAGGAGGACGAAGACATCCTGACGTTGTTCGCCTCTCACGCTGCGGTGATCATCAACAACGCCCACAGATATGAGCTTGAGAAGCGGGCGAGGGCTGACCTGGAAGCACTGATAAACATCTCGCCCGTCGGCGTCCTGGTTTTCGATGCGAAGAGCGGAGACCTGCTGTCGAGAAATGAGGAGACCAGGCGGATTGTCGGCAAGCTGAATGCGCCCGGACGCTCCCTGAACGAAATTTTCGAGGTAGTGGCTCCGGACCGTGGACGGGAAGGACATCTCTCTGGCTGAGCTTCCCACCACTAAGGCGCTGAGAAGTGGCGAGACGGTGCTTGCTGATGAGATCGTCATCCATCTGCCGGACGGTCGGGCGGTCCACACTCTGGTGAATGCCCGGCCGATCTATGGGGAAGATGGCGAAGTTATGTCCGTCGTGGCCACATTGCAGGACATAACCCCGCTCGAGGAGTTGAAGCGGCAACGCGCGACGTTTCTCAGCAGGGTCAGCCAGGAGCTTCGAACGCCTCTGACGTCTATCAAAGTGTCGGCGGCGACCATCCTCAACTCCTCCCACCCGCTCGAAACATCCGAGCTCCGTCAGTTCCTGCGGATCATAGACGAGCAGGCCGGCCACATGCGACATCTGATCAGCAATCTCGTCGATATGACACAGATTGAGTCCGGAACGCTTTCGGTCACTCCGGAACCCATGGACGTGGAAGAGCTGGTAACAGAGGCAAGCGAGGCATTTGTCGGAGAGGGAGTTGCAGTCCACGTCGAAGTTGAGCTGGCGCCGGACCTCCCCAGGGTCATGGCGAACCGGCAGCGGATGTCCCAGGCGATCGGAATCCTTCTAAAGTGTGCCTCCGAACATAACCAAGCCATAAGGATGAGTGTGTCGCTGGAGGACCTGTATGTTGCTGTCACAGTGGAGAGCGCGGGTGGCGGACTGCCCGCCGACCGCTCCCCTGACCTGTCCAACGGGTTCTCGCGGTCCGGAGGCGAGCACACGGTGACGAGAAACGACGGCGACGGCCTGGACCTTGCGGTCTCCAGGGGCATCGTGGAGGCACATGGGGGACGGATGTCGGCCGAAGCAGGCGAATTGGGACGCGTCGGCCGCTTCGGCCTCACTATCCCCGTTGTCGACGAGATTGCTTACAGCGCCGTGAACGGGTCCGCACCGAGCGCCTCCTCACGGACGGCGGGAACTGATCAGGCGCGCATTCTTGCGGTCGGCGGCGACCCTGAGGGGCGCAGGTACATCCGCAACATCCTACTGGAGGCGGGCTTCACTCCCATGGTGACCGACAACCCCAACGACTTGGAGCGCCTGATAGAGGCGGAGAAGCCCCATCTCGTCATAGTGGAGCCCATGCTTTCCTGGGGTGAAGGATACGCGTTGATGGAGCGCATCCATGAAGTCTCCGACGCTCCGGTCATATTCATGTGCGGTTGCGGCAGCGGCCAGAACATCGAGCGGGCGTTCGAGTTCGGGGCCGCCGACTACGTCGTCAAACCCTTCACGCCAACGGAGTTGGTGGCGAGGATCAACGCGGCCCTGCGCAGGCGTAAGTCGTCCACCTCGGACCGCTCGCCGGAGTCCTTCATGTTGGAGGATTTGACCATCGACTGCGCCCAACGGAACGTGACCGTGGCTGGACGTCCAGTGCAACTGACCGCGACCGAGTACAAGCTGCTCTCCGAGCTTTCCACCGCGGCCGGGCAAGTGTTGACCTATGAGCAGTTGTTGAGACGGGCCTGGGGACCGCTGTATTCGACGGATACGCGGATAGTGCACACCTATGTAAAGCAACTGCGCAGCAAGCTGGGGGACAACGCCAGACGGCCCAGGTACATCTTTACCGAACGGCGTGTCGGCTACCATATGGCAAAACCGACAACTGACAGAACACTCGTATAGTGTGTTCGAAATGACAGTCGAGATCGTGACTGATGGCGTGTCGGATGTCTCGAGGGATACAGCAAGAAGGCTGGGTGTCACCGTCGTCCGGTGGAACGTTCATTTCGGCACACGCACCTTCGAGCACAACGTCTCCATCCACATCTTTTCCAAGTTCAGCGGATAGGCAATGGCCGGCCCTGGGGTACACACCAGTGCCGGCGCTCTTGGAATAGCACTCCTACAAGCCACAAGCTGGCCGGTGTCGCTCGGATTGGTCTGCGAGGCGCTGTCTTCCGCTCGTGGCTCTCGTATCTACTGACCCTCACAACCCCTGCTGCGCCTCCCCGTGGGCGTTCCTCAGAATACTCTCAGAGTAATTCGCCCCCAATCCTCAGACTGCCCTCAGATGCGCCTGAGACAATTGTTTTCTGGAGAAACAATCTCAGGGAGCATATATCGCTATGGAACGGGAACCGTCACAGTCTCAGGCCGCCCCTATGGGACCGGAGTTCGAGGATCTAGGGAACCTCTGAACAACTGAGGGTATCTCGTATGTGATGGACAGTAAGTGGACTGTCCGAGGTGTTTCTTCCTCCTACGGTGTGTCGATAGAGGTCTTGTGGTCCTGAAACGGCTCTGCTAAGGCCTATCGACGTTCGTTTGTCCAGCTTGGGCGCACTTCGCCCCCTTCAGGCTGCCAGGTACCGCTCCGCCCTTATCAAGTTCGCCATCCCCAGTAGCAACGTCAGGCGTTGCGTGTTCTTTGCCAACCCTCGGTAACGCACCTTGGCGTATCCGAAGTGCCGCTTCACGTACAGGAACGGATGCTCCACCTTCGCCCTGGTCGACGCCTTGCGCTTCTCCATAAGCGCCTCATAGCTTCCCGGCTCCAGTTGCCGACGTCTCCCGGGCCTCATCGCTACCTGCCAGTCCACATCCGATTCTATCCACCGTGCAGCAGTCGGTGAGCCTCCGTCACGTCATGAACGTTCGCGGGCGTCGTCGTCACGCTATGTACTACTCCCGTCTCAGCGTCCGCACCGACGTGTACCTTCATCCCGAAGTGCCACTCATTCCCCTTCTTCGTCTGACGCATCTCAGGGTCTCGCTTACCTGCACGATTCTTCGTTGACGATGGCGCCTCAATGATGCTCGCGTCCACGATCGTTCCCTCCCGAAGCCGCAGCCCCTGGGACTCCAGATGACGGTTGATCTCCTCGAACAGACCCTGTCCCAACTCGTGCTCTTCCAGCAGATGGCGGAAGTTCAGGATCGTCGTCTCGTCCGGGAGCGGGCCCGACAGCCTCAACCCTGCGAACCGTCTCACCGACTCGACCTCGTAGAGCATGTCCTCCATACCAGGATCACTAAGGTTGTAGAACATCTGCACGCAGTGAATCCGCAGCATCACAGACAACTCATAGGGTCGCCGGCCCCGGCCTGCCCTGGGATAGAACGGGCGGATGCGTTCTACGAGCTGTTCCCACGGGATCAGACCGTCCATGCGCTCAAGGAATATCTCCCGCCGGGTCTTGCGCTTCTTGCTCTCGTATTCCAAGTCGGCAAATGTTGGCTGGTCCATCGTGTCTTCACCCCAAACATCTCTGCTTTGTGTATGGCATATTACTATGCCACAATACACCAGACTTGTTCAGAGTATCCCTAGCTTTATTGGATGCCATAGACGCCGTTGCGTATCGTCACCGGCTGGTTACCCTTGGCCTCATCGATCTCAGCGTACGACAGGCCCCGCGCAAACAGCGTGAATATCTCCTGTTCCCGCGCGGTCAGCCTGTTCAGCTCGTGAGTCGGCTGCGGCGTTCCTGCGCGGAGTCCGGCGAACACGCGCTTCATCACGTCGCCGGGAATGCGGTACTCTCCGTCTGCCACGTCGCGGACGGTGCGTAGCAGCTTCTCCTTGCCGGAGTACTTCTGGAGGTAGCCGGTTGCGCCCGCGGCTACAGCCTCCATTACCGCGTCCTCCTCCGATGCGGCCGTCAACATCATCACCCTGGTGTCCGGGAGCATCTCCGTGATCTCGCGACACGCGTCGATGCCGTTCTTGATCGGCATCATGACGTCCATGATGATCACGTCGGGCCTGAGACTCTGCGCGACGCTCACCGCGGCCGCACCGTCTCCGGCCTGCCCCACGACCTCGTAACCCCCGGCGCGCTGGAGCACCTCCCGCAGGCCGTCACGCATGATCTCGTGGTCATCCACGAGCATCACCCTGATCTGTCTGACCGGCGCCAAGCTACACGCCTCCTCGATTTGTGTCATATGGGACCACGCAGGTTACCATCGTGCCGCGTCCCGACTCCCCCGGGCCCGCCTCGATGCTGCCGCCCATGCGCTCGACGTCCCTCCTCATGTTCCTGAATCCGTGGCCGCGCTCCGCGTAGTCGTCGGGGAGGCCGGTCCCGTCGTCGGATACGGACATGCGGAGCCTGTCGGCCTCGAAGCTCAGCGCAATGGCGACCCTGTCGGCGTGCGCGTGCCTGAATGCGTTGGTCATGGCGTTGTGGGCTATCGAGAAGAGCAGCCCCCGTGTGACGGTGGACAGCCGCGGCTCCCTGCCGGACTGCTCCACCCCGGTGGGGACCGAGGTGATCGTGGTGAACGTGGAGGCGTGGGAACGCAGCACCCGGCCGAACTCCCTGCCCTCGAAGATGGGTCCCGCGTCGATGGGATGCCTCAACTCCCACATGGTCGACTTCGACAGGGCATGAACCGCCTCCAGCTTGGCGATCAGTTCGTCGCGGCCCTCGTCGTTCTGGGCGTTGGCCAGCTCTATCGCGGTCTCGATGCCCAGGCCAATCATGTAGGCGGACTGGGCGATGGTGTCATGAATAGTCTGCGAGAGTTCGATCCGCTCCCGCTGAAGCTCGCCTTCCCTCTCCACGGCCTCCCTCCTTCTGGTCCGTTCGAACCTGGAGACCAGGTTGACCGCCGCGACGACCGAGTACATGACGGCAATCCTGGTGAACAGTACCTTCTCCTCCTTGATCTCGAAGTCGACGCCCGGCTCCATCACCAGGCTCAACGCCGCGTACACGACCGCGACCATCGTGACCCAGGTGAAGCTGAGCCTGAAGGAGGTGAACACCACGGCGAACATGGCGAGCGCGGGGTAGTACAGCACGAAGAAGGTGTTCTGGAATCCACTTGATGAGATGGCGATGCCCGCCGTAATCATCGCCCCGTCCATCACGCTGAGAGCCAGCGCCCAGCGCCACGTAACCGTCC
This sequence comes from Dehalococcoidia bacterium, assembly GCA_965262385.1. Classification (GTDB taxonomy): domain Bacteria; phylum Chloroflexota; class Dehalococcoidia; order Lucifugimonadales; family CATOSD01; genus CATOSD01. The sequence goes on from CBDHFB010000016.1 coordinate 3,383,173, forward strand.
GATGCGACCGGATGCGATAGTGAACGTAGCCGTTGAAGGCCAGCAGTGATACCGCCACCAACGTGGTCGGAATATAGGCCGGGTCCGCGAAGTTGGGCCGGTAGTTGAACTGCAACAGCCAGGCTGTCAGGAGAAACCATCGTACCCATACCGAAATCCTCAGGTTGTAGCGCAGGTCGTCCCGATCGGTACGATCAAGCTCCCGGCGGGGCCCTGCCATCTCATCGCGCGGCGTGGTCTGCAAATTGATGCCTCGATTAGAGAAATATCATGTTCTCCGCTCGACAGCGGCGGCAAGGTTCGAGGGTACCTATTCATACAGGTACAAATGTACCCCTCGCAATAGATACAAACAAACCTTAAGGCGCGTCATGTGGAGGGCTACTGTAGACGCGACCGTGGCGCCCAATCTTGCACCAAGAGAGCGATAATGCCAAAGTCCATCGCCCCAGGATTGCTATGCGCGGGTGCGATACTCCTTGCCATACTGCTGACCGGGTGTTCCGATGCGCCAAGCCCCACGCCGTCGGCCGGGGCCGTTCCCAGTCCCACCGTTACAGCACAGCCCGGAGTCACGCCGGAGCCTACGCCTGCTCCCACGTTGGCCCCGACACACACGCCCACTCCGGAACCGACGCCTACGCCTACGCCCGAGCCTACACACACGCCCACGCCTACGCCTACGCCCGAGCCTACACACACGCCTACGCCCGAGCCTACGCCTACGCCCACAGCCACACCTACACCTACGCCCGCGGCTCCGACGATCATCCCTTTGGGGTTGGTGCCTCCTGTGCCCGGTTCATGCGGAAATGGAACCTATGATACCCCCGTGCTGGTCACCGGCTTGTTGGGACGCAACAATTCTCCCTCGTGGAGGTCAGATTGCGCCGAAATCGCCTACGTGAAGGACGCTGGGGTGTCGGTTATGAAGCGCGACGGCGAGCATCTGCGTGACCTCTATCGATATGAGCCAGGCGGCAGTGTTGCGGCGAGTGGTGCCAGCTGGACTGCGTGGTCTCCGGATGGTACGAGGTTGGCCCTTGCCGTGGAGAACCTCGGGAGCGACGACCCCTACTGGGCGCGGCACATCTGGGTGATTGAAGCAGATGGATCCAACATGGCGCAGTTGACGAGCGGCGACCATTGGGACAATACCCCTTCCTGGTCACCAGATGGAAACCAGATAGTCTTCCACCGAGTCTTCTTTGAAGGCGATAGCTATATCGTGACCATAGACGTTGACGGCTCAAACGAGACACAGCTCACTGCCGGCTCTCCGGAGGAATATGGCCCATCATGGTCGCCCGACGGCGCCAATATCGGGTATGTGACAGAGCACGGCCAACTGGCGCTAATGGCGCCTGACGGCTCCAACAGGCGAGAGATTGTCGCGAGCCATGCGGTCGGAGGAATATTCGGAGGGATGTCATGGTCTCCCGATTCTTCACAAATCGCATACACCAGGGACCTGGGTGAATGCACCGGCATAGTCTTGATCAATGCTGATGGAACTGATGAAAGGCGCATTAGTTACCTTCCAGGCGACAGCAGCCAACCGGCGTGGTCGCCCGACGGAGAACTACTCCTATTCGCAAATGCCATTGTTCGAGGGTTGTCGAAGATCTACATTGTCAGTGTGCACGGAGGAAGCCGGGATGGTCTTGAAGAAGGCTGCGCGCAAGTCGAGCGTTATGAACCTAACCAGGACGTGGCGGCGCCCGACGATTGGCGGTCCCGCCTCCCGCAGGAGGCCGCTCCGGCCAGCGCTCTCGAGTGTCGTCCCCCCGACCTTTGGCGGGGAGGTTTTACGGTCGGCTTTCCGCGCCCTACGTGGGTACCGTCCGTCGGCAAGTTGCGGATAGCGGTGCTCTTCGTTGACTTTCCAGATGGCGTTGCAGATTACTCCACGCGCGAGGAAGCCGAACACGAAGAATATGCGTTCTACCGCACAAATCTTGTTGCGATTGAGGAATACTTGGAGACGGCCAGTTACGGGAAACTTGACGTCGAGATGGTGCCTTTGCACGGCTGGCTTCGAGCTCGCCACAGCCTCGCCGCCTTCTTATACGAGGCAGGCAGGGTATCGGAAGACATTAGCGTCGAGGCGGTTGAGCTTGCTCTCACGGAGATGGACTTCTCAGAGATTGATGTAGTAGTCACTGTGCTACCGAGCGCATACTTCTACGGTGGGCTTGCTGGTGGCGCCGTCCAAATCAGCGACAAGCTGATTCCGACTCTTCATATCGGCCTCCTTCTTAATCACGTGATAAATGACACCGCTGGTCCTTGGGGATTCGCCGGCACACATGAATTGGCTCATGTGCTCGGACTCACCGATCTGTATCCCATGAATTACTTTGATATCCCGTCCCCGCCAGCTGATATGAAATGGGTAACGTTAGAGGTCGGGTTGATGGGACTGCAAGGCCGCTACCTTGCGCCCAGGAGTGCGACAGGAGTAATCGACGGCCATTCACTGTACGCGATGCTGGCATGGAGCAGATGGCAACTCGGTTGGCTTGAACCTTCACAGATACGATGCATCGTCGAGCCGTCAGCTACCGTTACTCTGAGCGCGATTGATCAGCCAGGTGACGGAGTGGCAATGATCGCAGTCCCGGTAGGCGAGACTGAAGTAATAGTTATAGAGAGCCGAAGAATTCGCGCCTTCGATAGAGGCGTCTTTTGGGGCTACGACCGAGATGTCGTAGATGTCGTAAACGACGGCGGCGTCCTGGTGTACACGGTGGATTCGTCACTGAGCGAATTGCCCATCAGATACGCTACCGACGGCGGAGAGGGCATCCTGGATCAGTCTCCTATCCTACCGGTAGGAACAAGCATCACTGTAAAGGGTTATGAAATCACCGTCGTCGAAGACACAGGAGATACTCACACCGTTAGAATCTCCAAGCTTGACGGTGGGAATTGACTCAGTACCTAAATCAAGCAAAACGGGCGCGTCATGCGGAAGGCCACTGTAGACGCGACCGTGACGCCCAATCTTGCACCGAGGAGAGCGACAATGTCAAAGTCCATCGCCCGAGGTTTGGTAGGCGCGGGTGCGATACTCCTCGCCATACTGCTGACCGGGTGTTCCGATGAGCCAAGCCCCACGCCGTCGGCCGGGGCCGTTGCCACCCCCACCGCCACAGCACAGCCCGGAGTCACGCCGGAGCCTACGCCTGCTCCCACGTTGGCCCCGACACACACGCCCACGCCGGAGCCAACGCCGACGCCTGCGGCAGCGACCTTACCCCTTGGCGTGTACCTGACGCTCTGCGCCCCGCCAGAGCAGGTACTGGCGAATGACGCCACCTATGGTGACCTCTCTTCTGTACTTGCGGCGGAGGCGGATAGATTGGAGGCGCTGACCCCGCCTGCCCAACTGTCTGAGTGGCACTTGGTGAACATTGAGGCCTATCGCACGGCCCAGGCCGGTGTTGATACACAACCCAAGGACGATGTCATGGTCGACAACCTCACTATGAACGCGGTCGAAGACGATTTCGCAGAAAAGCTAAGGGAGGCTGCCGCCCGGGTGCCCAAGGATGTCCGTCAACATATGATAGAGGCCGACTGTATAGACCCGGATGTTGTGCCAGACGACTACACGGATGTGCCCGACGGTCAAGGCGATGACATAGACAGTACCACCGTGGCAGCAGCGACCTTATCCCTTGACGAGTACCTGACGCTCTGCGCCACGACAGAGCAGGATCTGGCGGATGACGCCACCTTTGGCGACTTCTCTTCTCTATTTGCGGCGGAGGCCGATAGACTGGAGGCGCTGACCCCGCCGGTTCAACTGTCTGAGTGGCACTTGCTGAACATGGAGAACTTTCGCACGATCCAGGCTTTTATTGAGTTACAGCCCAAGGACGATGTCATAGACGTCGCCCGCTTCTTCCTAATAGCGGCCATATCAGCCGATTCAGAAGAAAAGTTAAGAGCGGCTGCCGCCCGGCTGCCCGAGGACATCCGTCAACAAATGATACAGGCTGGCTGTATAGATCCGGAGGATTTGCCCGACAACTACGAAGCTGTGCCCGACGACGATCACGGCAACAACCTAGAGAGCGCCACCAGAATAGCCATAGGGGAAGCCGTTGCGATCGAATTCGAAGACCCTGACGATAAAGAACTGTTCGTTTTCCTCGTCGAACCTGGCGCTGAATATGTGATTACGCTCAACTGGGAGAGTTGGAACCGTTGGTCTTACCCGTCGCGTCCAATTATGGCTCTCTTTGACGCCGACGGCCAGGAGCTTGCGCGCCTTGAGAACTCCGACTTTTCTTCGAACAGTAGTCGGAGCAACAAGATGATGTGGCAAGCTGTGACCGGAGGGGACTATCACATTGCAGTAGGGGACGGAGCGACATTTGGCTCTTTCACGCTCACTGTAACCGACGGGGAAGCAACGGAACAGCCGGAAAGAGACGACCATGGCAGCTCGGAAGGGGACGCCACTGCGATAAGAGTGGGAACCGAGGTTCGGGGCGCAGTGGACTACGATGGTGACATCGACTTCTTCCGTTTCCAAGCCGAGCGGGGACAGACCTACCAAATAGACGTGGCGCTGGGAACGCTGGACGACTCGATAGTAGAGCTGTACGACGTCGACTGGTCGTTCCTGGACACTAACAACGACTACGGGGATACCTATGCATCGCGCCTCTATTGGGAAGCTCCCAGTTCCGGCGAGCGCTACGTTGCGGTGTGGGGCTGGGGCACAGGTACTTACACGCTGACGGTGTCCCTTTCAGACCTCATTGACGACCATGGCAACTCTGAGGGGGACGCCACCGCGATAAGAATGGGAGCGGATGTTCGGGGAGCACTGGAGTACGATGGTGACATCGACTACTTCCGTTTCCAAGCCGAGCGGGGACAGAGCTACCAGATAGAAGTGGCGCTGGGAACGCTGGACGACTCGATAGTAGACCTGTATGACGCCGACGGGTCCTTGCTGGACAGCAATGACGACCACGGGGATACTTATGCGTCGCGCCTCTATTGGGAAGCTCCCAGTTCCGGCGAGCGCTACGTTGCGGTGGAGGGCTACGGCGTAGGGACTTACACGCTGACGGTGTCCATTGTTGACGATCACGGCGACACGGCCGAAGACGGCGTGGGCGTGGCGTCGGACCGGGCGGCGCTGGTCGCCCTCTACAACGCCACGGAAGGCGGAAGCTGGACCACCAGGACGAACTGGTTGAGTGGCAGGCCCCTCGATGAGTGGCACGGCGTCACCACGGACAGCGGCGGCCGTGTCACTGCGTTGAACCTCATGTCCAACCGTTTGGTGGGGGCGCTCCCGGCCGCGCTGGGCGACCTCACCAACCTGCGAACGCTGATCCTCTGGACCAACGACGAGTTGACGGGGCCGATCCCGGCCTGGCTGGGCGACCTCACCAACCTGCGATGGCTGATCCTCGGGGGCAACGGGTTGACGGGCGAGATTCCGCCTGAGCTGGCCGGCCTGTCCAACCTGCAACGGCTGTACCTCAACCACAACCGGTTGACGGGCGAGATTCCGCCTGAGCTGGCCAGCCTGTCCAACCTGACGGAGCTGTATCTCAATGACAACAGGTTGACGGGCGAGATTCCGCCTGAGTTGGGCCGCCCTCTCCAACTTGATGGAGTTGGGTCTCTACGCAAACCAGTTGACGGGCGAGATTCCGCCTGAGCTGGGCGGCCTGTCCAACCTGACGGAGCTGTCTCTCCGCAGCAACGGGTTGACGGGCGAGATTCCGCCTGAGCTGGGCGACCTGTCCAACCTGACGTCGCTGATTCTCAACCACAACCGGTTGACGGGCGAGATTCCGCCTGAGCTGGGCGGCCTGTCCAACCTGGACTTTCTGTGGCTCCGCGACAACCAGTTGACGGGGTGCATACCCGAGGGGTTGCGAGACATAGAGGCGAATGATCTTGGGCACCTCAACCTGCCCGACTGCGGCTTAGAGGGGCGCCCCACCGCGAGTTCATTCGTCTCCGTCAGCGCTGGGTTGAGCCACACCTGCGGAGTGAGGAGCGACGGCTCCGTCGCCTGCTGGGGCGTAAATGGGTTTGGCGCTGCCACGCCGCCCGTGGGTTCCTTCGTCTCCGTGACCGCCGGGGGGTGGCACACCTGCGGGGTGAGGAGCAATGGCTCCGTCGCCTGCTGGGGCGACAATGAGGATGGCCAGGCCACGCCATCCGCGGGACCCTTCGACTCTGTCAGCGTCGGGGGGGGGGCCACACCTGCGGGTTGAGGAGCAACGGCTCCGTCGCCTGCTGGGGCGACAATGAGGATGGCCAGGCCACGCCGCCCGCGGGTTCCTTCGTCTCCGTCAGCACCGGAGGGAGCCACACCTGCGGGGTGATGAGCGACGGCTCCGTCGCCTGCTGGGGTTACAATGGGACTGGCCAGGCCACGCCGCCCGCGGGTTCCTTCGTCTCCGTCAGCGCTGGGCTCGGACACACCTGCGGGGTGAGGAGCAACGGCTCTGTCGCCTGCTGGGGCTACAATGGGCACGGCGAGGCCACGCCGCCCGCGGGTTCCTTCGACTCCGTCAGCGCTGGGTGGAGCCACACCTGCGGGCTGAGGAGCGACGGCTCCGTCGCCTGCTGGGGCTCGGATAAGTATGGCCAGGCCACGCCGCCCGCGGTTCCTTCGTCTCCGTGAGCGCCGGGGGGGACCACACCTGCGAGGTAAGGAGCAACGGCTCCGTCGCCTGCTGGGGCTACAATGGGAATGGCGAGGCCACGCCGCCCATGGGTTCCTTCAACTCCGTCAGCGCTGGGGATGACCACACCTGGGGGGTGAGGAGCGACGGTTCCGTCGCCTGCTGGGGCAGATTTGCACGTGGCCTGACAGCCTCGGACTTCCCGGGATAAACCGGCGAATGAGCCCCCGGCCCCACGCCAAAGGCCGCTTGAGCGTGGGGCCGGGGCTTTCGGGGAGTCCCCAATTGAAACAGTTGAGGCGAGGGCAAGACGACAAGCGAATTGCAGTCGCCAGCGGGCTACACGGGCAGCTACGAGAACTGGAGCGTGGATCTGGACAAGGACGGGGTTGGCGATGACCCCTGGGACTTCGGCACGCCTAACCAATACCCAACGCTGAGATCCCAGGACAGAAACCCGGGATACGCCGCCACGGGCTTGGTTTCGGATAAATTTGCGCTGGTCGCCCTCTACAACACCAGTGATGGCCCGAATTGGAGGGACAGCGGAAACTGGCTGATCGATGCGCCGATCGGCCAATAGTTTGGCGTCACCATGGACTCCAGTTGCCGGGGTTATGCTCTATCCCTCGGCAACAACCTGTTTACTCCATCGATGACCGAGTGAGCCAGCCCAGTCAGTTCGTGGTCGGTATTGCCTAAACGTAGGAAGATTAGGGCATGGCTTCAGGTCCAGCCTGAACCTCAACACTAAGATTCTTGTGAACCAATTGACACGCACTCAGGCTGAGGGGACTCAGGGTCAGGAGAATCAGGGTCTGAGGAATCATCGTCGATGGGTAAAGCCAGCGTGATGTCCACGTTGTTGTCCCTGTCGATGACGACCTCTTCCACGAGCATCTGGAGATAATCGTGACGCTCCTCGGGGGTCACCTCGTCTAGGCCCTGGCCGAACTCTCTCGCCCAGGTTAGAACCTCCTCCATCAGTCGCCGCTTTTCAGCTCCACTCGTCTCCTGAACCAGATAATCGTCCAGCTTCGCCCTGGCGCTCTCAAGCCGCTCGGTGATGAACCTACGCTGAAGGTCGAGTTGGGCCTCGGTGATCTTCCCCGACACGAACAGCCTGATGGCGCGGTCCTCTTCCATCTGGATGCTCCGCAGGTCTCGCTCGGCTTGGGCGATCTCCTCCTCCATTCCGACGCCCTCCTGAGCATCGAGGGTGGCGATACCGGCGACGATCAGATCGGGGTTCTGGAGCACCCGCTTCACCTCGCGCCATATCGGCTCCTCCAACTGCTCAGCCCGGATGTAGGGCTTCTCCCGGCAGCGCAGGCGCATACTCTGCATCCCGTTGCACATGTAGTAGCGGCGGGGAGTGGTCAGGTCGTAGGTGTAAGCCTTGCCCTTGCGAACGCTGGTGGTTGTCCAACTCGCCCTCGCATGGAAGTTGCGGCCGCACTCGCCGCATTTCAGAAGGTGCTGCAACAGGTAGACCACCTTCGTGTTCCTCTTGGCCTTGCTGCCCCGCTGCTTCTTCAACTTCTGCGCCCGTTTCCAGGTCTCATCGTCGACCACCTGCGGGACCGGGATCTCAATCCAGGTGTCCTTGGGCTGGTCGTAGACCTTCATACCATCCTCGGTGGAGACGTGGCGGTACCTTCCGTAGACCCAGGTGCCCGTGTAGGTGGCATTCCCCAGGATGTGGTGCACGCGGGACTGAAGCCATAGCATCTTGCCGGATTGAGTGGGGACCCCTTCGTCGGTCAGCCGCACGGCAATCGAGTAGGACCCCATCCTCTCATCGACGTACATGCGGAAGATGCGGCGGACGACCTCCGCCTGCTCCTCAACCACTTCGAACCTGCCGTCGTCCCCGATGCGGTATCCGTAGGGGACGCCGCCGGTGGGCACCCGTCCCTGCTTGGCCGTCCCACGCTTGCCCATAGTGGACCGCTCCCGGAAGTTGTCCAACTCTATCTTGCCGATGGCCGCCATGAGTCCGAAGGTCTTCATGTCGATGGCGTCCAGCACGGCTTCCAGCCGAATCTGGTGGGCCTCGACGACCTCCATGAGTGCGGCGGCGGGGTACATGCCCCGGCTGAGGCGGTCGGACTTCCAGCACACGATGGTGTCGAAGCGTCCGCGTCTGGCGTCGGCCAGCATCCGCTGGAACTCGGGTCGCTTCTTCGACCATCCCCGGCCCACCTCCTGGTAGCGGGCGGTGATGGTCAGCCCTTTGCTCTCGCAGTAAGCTTCCATGTCGCCTGTCTGCTCGGAGATGGAGGTCTTGTCCTCCCCATCCTGGCTCTTGTCCGAGACGCGGGCGTAGATGGCCGCCCGGTTCGCCTCCGTCTTCCTATCGGTGATTCTCGCCATGACTCCTCCTCTCTCGAATCCTCTGAAATTAAGAAGACCCGCCTCCTGTCGGGAGCGGGTCTGCGAGTAGTACAATCTATTCGCATCACCTGTCCGATCAGGTGGCGCCACGACCCGGGGTGTTAGCGCACCGCCGGGTCAACTTCTTTCTACTGCCCATTTTACCGCGTTGGACAGCGGGGCGTCAAAACCATGTGGCTCTCGGTAGTCTTCTATTTCGACGTGAGGCGATACAACGCGGGGCGACACCTGACTCGCACAAAGAGCTCTGTATTGCCAACTGGGGTCGCCGACCCGATTCATTCGTCTTCCACAATCCCGCGTATGCGGTTTGCCATTTTGCCATTCACATCCGACGTAGACTTATCGACGCTTATCGCATCAAAATTTAAGATCATTGCTTCTGTCGCTACGAGCAAGTCGAGGAAATTGACGCTAGTGCCGTCTTTCAACTCGTACAAATATCTCCAATCCTCAAAGTCACTCTTATGTTCCGTTAGCACATCCTTAATTTGTCCATTTGGAACAAATGCCTGATACACTACATTGATGCTCTGTTGCATCTCGTAAGGCATCTCCTCGAATAGTTTGAGCAGGTCGTGTCCGTGAGTAAAATACCCAAGTTTTAACACCTGTGAAGCCTTTATTGCTGTTTCGGCTGCTAGTGCTTGGAGAACAAGAAACGACAGCATATATCCCAATGGTTGAACATATCCGTCGGATGGATTTATCCCCACGCGGTTCATTTCGGTGAAAAGGTGTTTGGCAATCCAATGTAACGAACGGGCCTCCGCCATCATTCGTTCTCTGTCTGCGTAGTATTTCTTCCTGACTGCCATTACATTCTCTTACTCACTACTTGGCTAAATCCGAAGTTATTCCTAGGAAACTGAAGGCTCTGCGGCGAGCAGGGTTTTGGACGTTGCACGACAGTGTTCTACCCTCTAAACTCCCTTGCATCAAAAGTCTTGATTTTTGCGGGCTTTTGAAGCAAAGTCCCTTCGCCCCTATTCATTGAGCCGCTCCTCCTCTTCGTGAAGTCACCACCCCGCCGGCTTGGTTATAGTTCCGATCCCGTCAGTCAGCGTGTCGGGAAGCTGGCTCCGCCTCAGGTGGCTCTTCCAGAGGCGCTTGACGTAGGTGGCCGCGTCGGCAAGGTCTCTCGGGCTGCTGTTCCTGGGGTCCGGGTTGACCAGCGTGACCCGAAGCCCCAGATCGTCCCGAACATACCGCATCGCTCCCGCAAAGTCGGCGTCATTGGACACGACGACCGCCTGCTCGTACTCCCCGTTGAACCCATCGACCAAGAGACGAGTGGCGAGGTTCACGTCCGACCCCTTCTCCTCCGAATCCCTGACCAGAACGTAGTCGGGCAGCCCGGCCACCGGCTCCGCCAAGGGGCGGCGCTTGAGCCCGGACCGGAACACGCCGTAGTAGGCGTCGAAGCCCGGCAGAGTCGCCAGCGCTCTCAGGTACGCCTGCTGCCGCTGGCGTTGAGAGGGATTCCCAGGACGGGCGTCGAGCCGCGCGGTGAAGTAGGAAACCCGGTTGATCGAGTCCTGGGGAAAGAGCGTCTGGGCCAGCCTCCGGAGGTCCAGCCACCTGTAGGGCGTGTCCTTCAGGGCGCGGTAGTAGAGATTGAATCCGTCGATGTAGAGGTTGGTGATCAATCGCTACTCCCATACAAAGACAGAGACCGTCCCGGAGGACAGTCTCGACCCTACCGCCGAAGAGATAGGGGTGGTGAAAAAAACATACCATGAGCGACGGCGGCTGTCAACGCTCGATGCCGGTGATAGCGCGTAGTTGTCGGTGCACTGCCTCCTGCCGATGCCGTCGCCCTCCCCGTCGCGTCCCTTCAGGTAGAAGGGTATGTCCACGTATCTGCGGGAGCCTGAGTGGTTGGTGAGGGCCTTCACGTCCTCGCGGAGGCTGCGTCCGTTGTCCACGACGTACAGAGGGAAGCTCAGCCGATCTTTCAGCCACGTCAGGTGCTCGTAGATGCTGGGCGGCTCCCAGCGGGTGTCGGCGAATATGGCGCAGTCGGGGATGCGGTCGAATGCCCCCTCGTTTGCCATGAGCGCCATGACGGAGGACTGGACGCCTCCGCCCAGGCTGATGACGGTAAGAGACGGTTCGGGCTTCATCATGCCTCCGCCTCGGTGGTGTCATCAGCTTGCGGGTCGCTGGGGGGAGTGTCCTCGCCGTGCGCGGCCTGCCTGTCCCTGGAGGCGTGCTTGATCATCAGGGTGATGATGCGGCGCAAGCGGTCCCGGGCGTCGGGTCCTGGTCTGGAAGAGACCCTGATGACGCCTATCTCAAAGGCGTCGCCACGGGGCTTCCGCCGCCTGTTCTGTTCATTCTTTCCGGTGGTATCTTTCATATTGCGTAGTCGCAGCGGCGTCTGGTGGGCCGCTGGCCTCTCGACACGGGATTGCGGCTGGGCCGCCGGCGCTGACGGAACGGGCGAGCGCCGGCGGCATCCAGCCGTCTCAGGCCCCGCCGTGCCGCCGTTGCGCCTGCGCCCGGCGGGGCCGCTTGTCTAGCTGTGCTCCTTGAAGAAGCTCATCTGGAAGCTCTCGGTCACGAGGATCGCCATGCCTCCGGGCATCCGTGCTGCGAAGCGGAAGAGGGCGTGCATGGCCCAGCCGCGGGGCTCGACGCCGTTGCGCCACCGGTGGACCAGCTTGGGGTCCACGCCGATGGCCCTGGCGAAGGCGGCCCACGTGAGGCCGCTGACCTCGTGCAGCCGTTCGAGGCGCTTGGGGAAGTCCACCGCCAGCACGGCGGCCTGGAGGGCCAGGTCCTGTTCCTCGTCGTAGATCTGTTCCGTGATCCCGTCGAAACGGGACGAATCGTTATGGTTCGTCATCTCTATCCTCCATAGTGAAAAGTTGGTCGAAGTCGTCGAAACCCAGGGCCTTGAGCATCCGGCGGCGAATGCGACCGGAGGGTGTGCGCCCCGCGTTGACCAGCATCGAGATGTAGCCGGGGCTGACCCCGACCTCCCTGGCGAGCCAGTTCTGGGAGCGGTTCAGCAGCGTGAGCCGTTCCCATAGGGCCGCCGTGTTGAGCCGGACAACGGTCCGTCCACCACGCCTCCGGGGGCCTTTCTTCTTGTTGTGGTCGTCTTGCGAACGCATGGCTCTTCGTCTCCTCTGGGGGAAGGGAGCGCGAGCCGTCGCGCCGCTTCCCCGATGTCAGTTGTTGGTCATTGCGGCGGCATGGCCTGGGGCGACTGCCAGTCGCCCGGGGCGCGCCATGCGCGTCCCAGCGGCCCCATCTGCTCGATGGCGGCCCTGTGGGAGACCCACAGGGGCACCGTCACGCCCTTCGCCTGTATCTCGTCCCGCGCCAGGCGCAGGAAGTGGGTCTGGACGATCTCGTCGTCGAAGACGATGAGGACGGAGGGCCGCGTGCCGTGGTCGTCGGTGGGCCGGTGGGAAGAGAAGTAGCGCAGATAGGGGGCAAGGCGCTCCGACATGGTCGAGGGCCGCACGGCCCTCCGCTCCCACTCCAACAGGAAGGGCCATGCGGTCTCGCCCTTTCTGAGGACGCCGAAGGCGTCGGGGTTGACCGAGCGCATCCCGTCGCCGTGCTTGAAGTGTCGTGAGGCCCTGCGGGGCGGGTCGACCTGGGAGACCTCCCAATCCAGGAGTCCCGCCTGCACGGTCATGGCTGCAAGGAAGGAGTGGACGGCGGCGGTGTGCTCGACGTTCCTGAGCAGCTGGCGGCTCCTGGCGCCGGTCACGTTGTCCCAGACAAATGGGGTGCCGGGGAACAGGGGAGCGGCGCTCCACCGCTTCTTCGCCACGGCGACCGAGGTGCGGTCCCTGCGGGCCAGGAGCGCCAGGGCCCGGTCGGTGAGGGCCATGCGCCCGCTTCCGGCGATGGGCCGGGTGACGAGGCGGAACCCTTCGAGGGGGGTCACGATCTGGGATGCCCTGGGGACCGAGACGGCCAACATTCCGGCCAGGTCCGTCAGGGTGATCCAGGGCCAGTCGGAGATGAGGTCGAGGGCGCGCTTCTCGGCGGGCTTGAGGGTGGCGGGCAGCAGATAGTCGGGGACCTTCCACCCCGGACCCTCGACGGAGAGGTCGGCTGGGACCGAGACCATCCGGGGCTCGTCCTCCTCGGGAATGGGACTTCCCTTCTCGATCCGGTCGAGGACAGAGCGCAGCTCGACGGAGGCGTTGACCGCGGGCGGACTCCACACCGGGTCGTCCGGCGACGCCGCGACCGCCTCGCGCTCGATGGCGAGATAGAAGGGGACGGGGGCGCCGGCCAGCGTCCTGCGGACGTGCTTGAGCCGCACGTCGTCGGCCATCAGCACGAGAACGGCTCCGGGGAGCGGCCCCTGGCGCAGCCTCCACATCCGGTTGGAAAAGCCGGTCCTGTCGGCGATGAGCCCCTGCCTGACGATGCCGACGGTGCGGCCGCCGGGAAGCTCGACGGCGGCGTCCAGGGTCGAGGCCCTGTACCACCGGAACCGTATGGGGTATGCGACGCCGGAGACGGCGACCGCCAGCCGGTAGATCGCGGCGAGGGCGTCGAGCCGTCCCATCAGGTTGCGCCGCCACTCGGCGGATACGGGGCGGTCGCGGACGAGCTCGTCCAGGGAGGTCTCCTCCTCCTCGGCCAGCCGCCGGAGCCCCGCGGCGGTGAGGTGGAACCTCTGGGTCGAGGAGGGAAAGAGGGGGGTGGCGTGGGGCACGGCGGCGCAGAAGCCGCCCGAGTCCAGCCTGTCGACGGCCTCGTGGACCGCGGCCTTCGACCAGCCGGTGACGGCCACCATCTCCGTCCGGTCGAGGAATGGCATTCCCGCCAGGGCTCGGAGGGTCTGGGCTTCACATCCTTCAGTTCTCACTGCTCGGCCTCCTCTTCCGCCGCGTCCTTACTGGCGGCCTTGTCTTCCGTTTCCTCGCCGTCCTTCTCCAGGTCGGCGGCGCGGTCCTTGAAGTCCCGGACCTTCTTCTGGGCGGCGGCCCCGGCGTCCTCCAGGTCCTGGGCCGTCAGGGTGTATGCGGAGGCAGCGCTGCGGATCTGCGCGGCGACGGCGGGGTCTCCGTCCTCCGGCTTTCTGACCATCATCGAGAAGGCGGGCATCCGCTCGATGCCCACGGTGGCCCTGACGTAGCAGTGGTGGACCGGCAGCGACGTGATGTCGTCCTCGGTCACCCGCTCCTTGCCCAGCTCCCACACCAGCTGCCTTGCGTCGCTCCCGGCCACCTGGAAGACGGCCAGGCATCCGACGTTGGCGAGCAGGGTGTCCCGCATGGTGCGGGAGAGGTCGTCGAGCTTGGCGAGGCTCTGGGTGGCCAGGACGAACGACGCCCCGAACTTGCCCAGCTCCGAGAGCATCGACTCGTAGTCCACGCCGGGCATCGACTGCATCTCGTCCACGACGACAAGCGCCCCGCGCCGCTGGCCGAGTGAGACGCTCTCCTGCTCTCGTATCACCGAATCGACCAGGTTGAGGAGGGACGCTCCCACCAGGGCGGACACGTCCCTACCCACCGTGCCCTGGGCGGTGGACACCAGGAGGATGCCGCCCTCCAGGATGGTGTCGCGCAGGTCGATGGTGGAGCGGCGCTGGCCGAGGATGGCCCGCGCCCGCTTGGAGGATGCGTAGTAGGAGAGGCGGGTCTGCACGGGGGCGAGGGCCTCGGCGCGGTACTGCTGGTGCCAGCCTCCGAAGTCCCTGGCCCACCATTCAAGGAGGTACGGGTCCTCGATCCTCTTGAGCACGCCGTCCCGGAACTTCCTGTCGGAGAGGAGCTTCAGCCCGTCGAGGATGGTGTGCTGCTGGCTGCCCTCGTCGGTTTCCGGGTGCTCGTTGGCCTCGTGAAGGGTCTTGACGGTCTGTTCGAGGATGGACTGCATCCTCGGCCCCCACTGCTCCCACAGCCCCTTGGCGACCCGCACCACCGAGTCGGCGGTGCGGTCCCGGTCGGCGAAGACGCGGGTGTCGAGCAGGTTGATGCCCGGCGCCCTCCGCTGGTCGGCCAGGTCGATGACTCGCACCCGGTCGATGAGGGACTCCGGCACATGTTCGAGCAGCCCTGCCACCAGGTCCGCGTGGGGGTCGACGACGACGATGGCGTCGTTGTCCCTGCCCTCGGCCTTCTCCCGCATCTTGTGCGTGACGAGGTGGTGCATGAGGGTGGACTTGCCCATCCGGGTGCGGGCGACGTAGAGGTGGTGGCGGCGCAGCAGGTCGTCGGGGAATCGGATGGGCCGGGGCTTGCCGGCCGTGGTGTCCCCCACCAGCGCGCCTCCCCGGACACCCTTGGCGAATGGCAGGAGCGCCCTCGCGCCGGAGCGCTCCACCAGGGGCGTCTCGTCTCCGGCGCCGGGCGGGTGCCACAGGCAGGCGATCTCGCGGACGCCCAGGACGCTGCGCCCGCCGAACAGGCCGGGGCCTGCGGGGTGCATCAGGTCCGGGTCGGTCGCGGTTGGCCGGACCTTGCCGACCTTGAAGCGCGCCCCGGCGGGGTTGTCGAAATGGCGGTAGGCGGCGGCCACCGGCCCCAGGAGCTCGCCGGCGCGCTGGGGCCTCGTCCCGGCGGGCAGTATGGCGGTGACCTGAAGCTCGGCGTCGAAGGCGATGCGTGACACCTTCTCCTTGATGAGGAGTGGGTCCTCGACGCGGGACCGGGCCTTCTTCCAGCGGTGCCATGCCCAGCCGCCGACCGCCAGCCCCAGGGCCGAGCCTATCCCCAGGAGCGCCGCCTTCCATATCTCCCCGTCCTGCACCCACAGGTAGCCCTTGAGGGCTGCCAGCGCGCCCAGGCCGAGGACGGCCATCGTGATGCCGTCCATCTGCAGGGGCTTGGTCTGGAAGGTGTAGGCGGGCTCCCGCGGCTCCATGCCGGGCCGCTTGTGGGCCTTGTCCATGTGGGCCTGCGACCAGTCGGGGCCGAGGGAGCGCAGCATCAGCCGCGCCACGATGCGCTCGCCCTTGTTGATGTTGGAGAGAGCGCCCATGAGGGCGATGAGGGGGTCGGAGCCGGGATCGAGCAGGTCGTCGTCCCTGAAGGTCCTCAGGGGCACGTACTCGGGGGCGTCGGCCCGCAGGGTCATGCTCCACGCCTGCTCCCCCTCGCCCATGCGCAGGGGGTCGTCGTCCGGGTCCAGCTTCTGGATGCGGGCCTGGGGATAGTGGGCGGAGAGCTGGCCGCGCACCACCTCGTCGTCGAGGCAGCGGGCCATGAGGGTGACGCCGTCCATGTCGGCGGCGAGCTCCAGGGAGAAGGGCTCCGGCACCGCGATGGAGCCGAGCATGTTCTCCACGCCCAGCAGGGTGCGCTCCCCGGCGCGGGGCGGCGTCACCGTCAGCAGGACGGGCTTCTTCTCGGTGTCGTCTCCGAACAACAGATTCTTCGGGTTCAGCTTCATCGGTATAGTCCTTTCTCTAATGGCGTCCGGGCGTCCACTCGATGACCTTCGTCTCCTCCGGGGTGGCCTCGATGCGGACGGGGAAGCGGTTCCCCTTCGACAGCAGCAACCCGTCTCCCCTGGGACACGACAGGAGCCAGCGTTGGAGGTCTTCGGGCAGGTCGAAGGCGTCGCCGACGGTCCTGATGGCGGCGGCGTCCTGCTGGAGCAGGAGCTTGAAGGCGGCGTTCTGGAGCAGGGCGCGACCGGAGTGGCCGGTGATGGTGCGGGAGGAGTCCTCGGAGAGGAGGTCCTGCACGTCCTGGGTGATGAACTGCAACCCCAGGCGGTGCTTGCGCGCCCGCTTCGCCATGCTGACCATGAAGGCCGCGCCCTCGGGGTGCTGCATGATGCTCCACACCTCGTCCACGACCAGGAGCCTCGGCTTGGGGTCCTGGGCCGCGGCGGCCCACACCGTCTCGGTGCAGACCATCGCTGCGGCCGGCCGCAGCTCCGGCTCCAGGAGGTGCAGGTCGAAGACGGTGATCAGCGCCTCGTTGGAGAGCAGATCGTCGCCCTCGTCGGAGAGGAGGTTGCGGAGGCTGCCCGTGGCGAAGGGCCGCAGCAGCCTTGCGAGACCGGGGTCTCCGGACTCGTCTTCCTGAAGGTACTTGTAGAAGTCGCGGAAGCCGGTGCGCTCGCGGGGCTGGGCGTAGTAGCCCGCCAGGGCGTGATCGAGGGCTGCGCGGCGCTCCGCCCCGAGGCTCTCGCCCACCATGACTTCAATCAGCCGCCGCAGGCTGCCGATGCGCTGGAGAAGCTCCTCGGAATCCCCCCTGTCGATGACGAAGGGGTTCATGCCCTGGCCCGGCACTCCGGGGGACAGGACACGCCCGCCTGCGGCGCGGGCCATGTCCGCGTACTCGCCCTCGGGGTCGATCACGTAGGCGGTGACACCCCTGGTCAACCCCCTGAGCATCCCCAGCTTGGTTGCGAAACTCTTGCCGCTGCCCGACCGTGCGAGGACGGCGGTGTTGGCGTTCATGTGCGTTCCGTCCCAGGGGTCGTAGACCACCGGGGAGCAGACCCGCATGTCGATGCCGTAGAGGGTGCCGCTCCTCGTGTCCAGGTCCGGGGGCGAGAAGGGGAAGAGACGGGCGATGCTGGACGTGTCGAGGCTGCGCCACTCGGCCACGGCGTTCAGGGCCAGGGGCATGGTCGAGAGCAGTCCCTCGCGCTGGCGGAAGGCCAGATTGTCCAGCTTGCCCAGGGTGGCGGCGAAGTGGGCCTTGGCTCTTTGGGTCATCTCCTTGAGCGACGCCTCGTCCCTGGCGTGAAGGGTCACGGACAGCGAGGCGTGAAAGAGTCTCTCCCTGCCCCGCTGCACCTCGTCCCGCAGCCGGGTGATGTCCTCCAGGGCGATCTCCGCCTCCGGGGACATGGTGCGCCCGCGTTTCAAGGAGAGGGACTGGGCCGACTCGAAGCGGACCTTCTGCCACTCCAGCGTCCTCGCCGCCTGCTCCGCCGGTATCGGGCCGACGTGGACTGCCAGGTCCATCGGCGCTCCGGCTGCCATCAGCCCCTGGAGGAAGCCGGGGGCCAGCGAGCGGGGCCACTTGCCCAGGTGGAGGGAGCGCGCAAGGCGGTGGCCGATGCGCACGTCGCGCCGGCCCACCTCCACCTCGACGGGGGCGTCCTCGTCGAACTCTGCGGGGGAGCCGCCCAGGGCGGCCGATACGAAGAACATCCGAAGCTGGCGGCCCCTCAGGGCGTGGACGGACAGCCCGCCCCTGGAGAGCAGGCCCCGCAGGTCGTCGACGCGGGCGAACTCGCACACGGCGTAGAAGCGCCGGTCGAGGATGCCGTCCCGCGTCTCAAGGTCGGTGAGCAGACGCCCCAGGGATTCGGCGGCCGCCTTCGTCTGCGGGGGCAGGTCCTCCGGCTGGGCCTTTTGCAGCTTCTCCCGCATCCGTTCCAATCGCGGCGGGTGCTGCCTGATGAGCAGCTGGGCCGGAAAGTCCAGGGCGTTGAGCGCCCCGGCGAAGGCCCCGAGCTTCGGCTCGTCCAGCTCCAGGCCCATCACCTCGCACACCCCCAGCTTCACCCCGTCCAGGCGCACCGGCCCGTCGTCGTCCAGGTGGGACAGCATGAAGAACAGGGGTGGCTCCGGCGGGGGCTTGGGCGCGGATGGCTCGATTGCGCCTCCGGGTGTCTCGTGGGGAGCGGAGAGGTCTTCTTGCGGCCCCTGCGCTCCTCGTCTTGTCAGTCGTCGAATAAGCTCTTTCAACAGGGTCTCTTCCTTTTCTCTATGGGGTTGGGAAGTCCACAAGGCCGCTGGTTAGCAGCGCGGCCACGCCCTTGGCCGACAGGACCAGGACGAGGCCCACCACCGCCATGACGACGGCCGCCTTTGCCCTGCCCCCGCCGCGTTCCTCGCCTCCCTCGGCCATCAGGATGAAACCGGCCCAGACGATGGCGAAGACGCAGATGCCGGAGGCGGCGTAGGCCATCGCCGTGAGCACCCGGTCGAACTGGCGGAGCATCTCCTGCTCCTCCGCCGGGGCTGCGCCGGTCGTCGCCAGCGCAGCCCCGGCCAGCAGGGTGACCGCAATCGCGGGCCTCACCAGGGCCACTCCCATCCCAGCAGGTCGAACCACTGGCGCAGGCCGTCGGCGGGCTCCTGCTCGGCGGGCGACTCTTCCGGTTCCGGCTCGGGCAGGACCAGCGCCTCGAAGGGGTCGTCGCTGCCAATGGCGAACGCCAGAGACATCGTTTCGCCCCTGGTCCTCGTGATGGGCGACCGCTCCACCGTCTCGGCCTTGACGTGCTCCGGGTGGACGACGTCCACCGTCACCTCCTTGGCGATGGTGGCGCTGGGGACGTAGGCGTAGGCCGTCGCGGTGGCGGTCGCGGTGGAGCCGTCCTCGCAGGCGGCGGTCGCCGTGTCACTGTCGGAGTCGCTGTCCCCCGGGCGATGGAGGTGCACGGTCCTGGTGACCTGCTCCACCCGCTCCGGGTGGTGGGTGAGCTGTGTCAGCGGGGGCATGGGGATGCTCAGGGATGCCTCCATGCTCACGTCCACGGTCACGGCGTGAACCGCCGCGCCGGTAGGCACGCTGAGGCTGAAACGCGTCTCGCCGCCCGGGACGAACGAGACGCTTGCCTGGGACGCGCCGGTCGCGGCGGCGACGGTACCCGTGATGGCCGTGACGTGGGCGTCCAAGAGCGCCGTCTCGGTGACGCTCTCGTGGCCGGACACGGTCTGGAGTTCCACCGGGTGCTCGGTGTGCGTCACGCACTCGGACTCGACGACGCCGGTGACCGCTCCGGGCGTCCAGCCCAGGGAAGTCATACGCAGGTCGCACAACTCCCCCTCCACGATTGGCAAGGGATAGGGAAGCTGCGCTTCCTTGACGGTGAGCGCCCCGGCCTGGCCGAGGGTGTCCACCCAGGACACCGTGAAGGACGGCGCCGGGCCGTGGAGGGGGAGCGAGTAGTCGATGCGCTCCCCCTCGGCCAGGGACGCCGAGCCCCAGAAGCGCAGCCAGTTCCCCTGCGGACCGCCGAAGGCCCGCACCCGGATGTCCAGGGCGGTGGCGGCCCGCAGGGTGACGGCCGCGCGGTCGCCGGTGACGGTGAGCGCCTCGACGAATATCCGCCGTCCCTCCAGCGGCTCCTCGACCTCGAAGTCGATCTCCTCCCGCCAGGGCTCGTGGTCGTCGGCCAGGGCCGCCTGGGGGACGGTCATGACCGCCGCCGCCAGGACGGCCAGAGCCGCGATGGCGAGAAAGCCCCTGTGGGGTTTCCGGCGCCTGATCTCCAGCGTCTCGGCCATGTTGTCGTGACGCTGGCGGTTCCCGCCGTCCTTACCTCTGCGCTTGCCGAACCAGCGCATCCGTCCGTTGCGGCGCTCCCTGCTCTGGCGCGTCTTCTTGCGCTGCTTCCTCAGGCCGCGCCTTGCCTTCCTGACCATCAGCCGGATGGGGCCGGGTCCGGTCTTCACCGGCTGCGGGGGCGCGGGCGGCTCGCTCCTCACCAGCTGGGCGGTCTGCCCGGCGTAGACCCGCGCCCCCAGCCGGTACTTCAGCAGGTCGGCGGCCACCAGGGGCAGCCGCCGACCGCCTATCTTGCCCACCACCATCGCCACGCCAACCAGCCCGAAGAGGACGGCCAGGGCCATGCGCACCTCGGAGGGGCCGACGGGGGCGTAGCGGTAGGCCCCATAGGACAAAGCGAATACGGCCATCACCGCCACGACCTGCGGGAAGGTGAACCCCAGCAGCACCCTGTCCTCGGCCTGCACGTGAGTCGGTACCTCGTGTTCTCTCATCTCTCGTTCTCCTTCCTCACGTCGGCCTATCCGCTGTCGCCGCTGTCGGCGGCGTCCGGCGCTTGGGGTTCGGGCAGGGCTTTGTCGATGTCGATTCCCGGGTCCACGACCGCGTTCATCACCAGCTCCACGACGCCGTAGGCGACCAGGGCCAGGACGATGCCGGCGAGGGCGGTCATCATGGCGCTCTTGCCGCGCTCCATCTGGTTGGGCGCTCCGCTGGCGGTGAGGTACATGTACGCGCCGTAGATGAAGAAGCCCACGCCCACCGCTCCCACGACGCCCAGCAGGATGCCCACCAGGTTCGATATGGTCTGTGTCAGTTGTTCCATTCCTATCGCTCCTCTCTTGTTCCGAGCTTTCCGTTCTCTCTCTACCGATTGGGTTCCATAAGCTCCGCTAGCTGCACATCGCTCCCCCTCCTTTGCTTTGCTTATCGACACGAGCCCTCGTGTTTGCGTGTTCTTGCTACTCGCCGCTGCTCCGGGGCTCGCCGCCGCCGTCTCCGCCTGCCGATGGGGTGGCCATCGAGGCCGCCGAGCTCAGGCCGCTGGCGGCCGCCGACACGCCCGCGCTGGCCGCAATCGCTCCCACCGCCATGCCGCCCGGCCCTCCCGCGGCCCCGCTCATCAGCCCGATGGTCCGGGCCGAGCGCATCAGCGACGACGGAAGGTTCATGCCGAAATAGAGCATCGAGAGCCATGAGTCGAAGGTCCCGGAGTTGCCGAGCATCGAGGGCACGCGGGTCGCCATGTAGACGAAGGCCAGGGACAGCAGGAGCTTCCAGATCAGGTCCTGCACCGGCTCGAAGGCGGCTATCGACGCGAACTCGTTGAGGAAGCCGAGACCGAGCGCAAGGGCGATGAGCTGCACCGCCTGCTGGAACACCGTCGTCATGAAGAGGCGCAGCCAGTGCCGTCCCCATCCCGCCGTGTGGGGCAGGATCCACAGCCCCAAAGCGATGGGCGCCAGTGCGAGGAGGATGTCAATGAGGGCCAGGCGCAGCACCATCTGAACGATGACGTAGAGCACGAAGAAGCCGTAGACCAGGTAGAGCAGCGCCAGCAGCTGCGCCATGCCAACGCTCCCGGCCTGGACGGCGGTGAGGAAGGTGTCGAGGGGAGCCCTGAGCAGGTCTCCGGGGGTGACGTCGAGGGAGACGGCGATGAATCCTGACACGGCGTCGGCCACGTCCAGGACCAGGGCGCACCACCACAGGGACGATGCGGCGGCCACCAGGCCGAGCACGAGGCGGGGGACCATCTCCCGCCATCCCGTCTGCTGGCGTCCAAGGTGCTCGGAGACGATGAAGCTGAGGCCCATCCAGCCGAGGATCACCATCAGCGCGCCGGAGGTGATGGCCCAGACGACCATCCATGCCTGCTGCACCATGGCGTGGGCGTAGGTCAGGTCGGGAGGGGTGCCGGTGAGGATGTCGCTCATGCGCTATCCACCCCCGCAGTTGTCGGCGTCCTCGCCGGACGCCCGCTCCACCACGCCGCAGAGGGTCCCGTGGACTCCCTCGACCACCCAGCCGGCGAAGGCCCTCGCCCACCGCGCCGAGTTGAGGGCGGACAGGATCTTGTCCCAGATGCGGCCCGGCTGGTGGATGGGGACGACGGCGTAGAAGTCACCCCTGAGTCCGTCCTCGGATTGGGCCAGCATCACCAGCAGGTAGGCCCGGTCGCGGTCGAGGTCGGGTTGCTCGTCCAGTGCGGGATACTCCCACGAGTACTCCCAGCCGTCGGTTCTCTCCTTCTCGCCGCCGCTGACCCGGTACATGGCGCTAATCCAGTCGCCGGTGTCGGCGTCGCGGACGGCGTAGTGGAGCGCCGCGATCTGCCGGTCGAATACGGGCCTTGCGACGAACTCGCCGCCACCCTTGCGCTCAACGAACTCCCGGTCGGCGTTGACGAGGGTTATCTCGGCGCCGGGCGGGGTCTGGGCCAGGACGATGCCGCTGGATGGGATTGTCAGAAGCGTCGCCAGAAGCAGCGCGGATGCCAGGGGTAGAAGCCGTCTTGCCGACCGGAGTTTCGATTTCAGCGCCAACTCGTTCACCTCTCTTCCGTTCGCCGCGATTCATCGGATCGCGGCACTCGCAGAAGAGTTTGAACAAACGAAATGACGGTGGAAACTGCCCAAAAGGGACGACAAAAATGTCGCCCCTTTTGAGGTTCTAGGCAAAAGACTCCCTCCCGTGCAGTATGGGGGCTGTACAAGAAAACGAAGTTTGTGGCGAAGTTGTCTGTAAGGTCACGGCAAAGCTGAAACAGGAGTAAATGGGGCCGAAAACGGGCTGAAGTTGTGAACACTTCGACTTAAGTCCCCAGGTCGGCCTCTCGCCGCAAAAAGGGGCGCTGCGGGGCCGCAAGAAAGAAGGGCGGTATCGGGTCGGAATCCCGCATTTCCCCCTACAGGTGGTCCACATGTCGCAGCCCGTGAAGAGTCGGGCCTTGTTCGTGGGCGAGACCGGGGACTGAGGCCGGTGAAAGGAGGAAGGCTTATGGAACCGGAGAAGGACGTGGTCGAGAAGGGCAGGAGCGTGCGGGACATGCACCACCTGCGGCTCATGTCGCTGTTGCAGGAGCTGGAGCGCGACAACGGACGCAAGAAGGCGGCCGAGATGCTGGGGGTGGACCGCAGGACCCTGGACGCCAGCCTCGACGAGGGGGTGCTGACGCGGCGCATCCGGGGGGCGCTGGAGAAGGCGCTCCAGTCGGGGGTGGGCTCCGCGGCCGCCGAGCAGCGGGACCGCAACGACAGGCTGGCCGACCGTCTGGAGGACTTGGAGGGCGGCTTCGAGGAGCTTGGCAAGGAGATGCGGGCGAACAACAGGGCCAGCGAAGACAGGGACAGGGCCGTGCGTGAGGAGGTGGCCCAGGGCTTTCGCAAGGTGGAGAAGACGCTGGCGGGTCTTGCGACGGGACGGGGTGGGCAGGAGGACGGGGCCAATGCGAACGGCGCCGGCCCGCAGCCCAGGAAGAGGTCTTCGCTCAGGCGGGAGTACCCCGACCTCGTGACGTTGGAGCCCACCGAGGACGACGAGGACGTGTTCGGCGAGGTCTGGCCCCTGATCGTCGAGTGGCGGGAGCTGAAGGCCGTTCATCCCGACGAGGGAAAGAGCCTGTCCTGGCTGCTGACCGAGGAGCGGTTCCTGGCGTTGGAGCTGACGCTCTTGGAGGAGCACGGGCTGACGCTTCCCCCGGCGACGTTTCCGCTGCGGGGCTTCGACCGCAACGGGCAGGTCAACTGGCGGAAGACAGCGCTCTCCGACACGCGGAGAGTGCTGAGAAAGCGTGAGTTTCTGCACTCGCTGACCTTCGGAGTTTTGTGGAAATAACCCGGCGGGTTACTGCGGCGGGTTACTCCACGGGCTTCCTGTTAACTTGCGTGAAGTTCTGTGAACACTTTTGGCGCGGACGGTCCTAAAGCCTTCACATCGGGTCTTTGGTGGGGTAATAATGGTGGCACTGTTTGGCTTTCAACCAAGGTTTCCGACCATAGAAACCTGGGGGCGCGATCCCTGTTGCCCGGGTCAGACCTGACGGATGATTCGCTCTCTGAAAGGTCGCCCACGAGGGAAATGCTGCCGCTGTGGATTTGACGTAGCTCTCCGCAAGCAGCACGGGCCGAAACGACGGAGTTTGACGTAGGTCCTTCGTCCTCGGTCCACGTCTGGCGGTTGGAGTTTGACGTAAGTCCTTCTCCCGTTGGGCACCCGTCCGGTGGTTGGAGTTGACCGCTTCTCCCGCTGGACTCTGAGGATGGAGCGCCTTCTGCGCCTCGTCCTCACCCAGTCGGTCGGAGTGCGTCTTTCGCCCCGGCCGGTTCAACATGCCTGCGGCACGGCTGACACACAGCTAGGGCCGCAGCTTCGACACGCGCCGGTCTGCGACTGAGAAGCAGGCTGGCCGCTTCACGTCTCGCAGCTTTCCCAAACTCGGACGGTATCCCCCCTGGGCGAGCTGCGTCTTCTTTCACCCCACTCCGTCTTCCGCGTTCGACATGCGACCGTGGGCGGAGTGCGTCTTCGGAACGGAGTCACGGGTTCAACGGCAACGGAATACCAATCAGCAAGGAGGTACATAGGCATGGACGAATCACGGACACAGGACAGGACGGAACAGTACGTGGGACCGAGCGCAATGCGGATAGCGAACCTGCTGGGGCGCCGGGTCAGCTTCGAACGGGGCTGGTTCTGGACGACGACGGCCATCTGTCACGGCGGCAAGTCGGACGGGCTGGCGTTTCGGCAGCGACCGGACGGCAACGGCATCGAGGTCAAGTGTCACACCGGGGGCTGCTCGGCCGGCGTGGTGATAACCGAGCTTGAGGTCTTGATCGGGCTGCCCATCTGGACGGCCTACGCGCAGGTGCATGACGCCCCGGTCACGGCCCCTGCGAAGCAGCCGTGGTGGAAGCGGAAGCGGGTCATGGTGGCCGGGGCGGTCGTCCTGGTCGTCGCGGCGCCGCTGATAACCGGTGACGTGGAGCTCTTCTTCCTGAACCTCGTCGGGCTGGGCATCGGGGCGCTGCTGCTCCGGCGGTTCATGCCCCGGAGTCCGGCAGGGAGGGTCCGTCGCCGCTGACGACGGGGCCTCCGGCTCCCTCACAACCCAACTCAACGCAAAGGGCCGTCTCCCATCCGGGGGCGGCCCTTCTTCTTTGCCCGCAAGCGGGCGCGGATCGAAGGCAATCAAGGCAACACAACACGAAGGAGGTCGTGATGACGACGGCAACACTGGCAACAGGAACTCGGTCGATGGACACGGTGGACAGGCCCCGGCGCAGCCTGGAGGAGCTGGTCGACCAGCTCATGGCGGCGATGGGATTCAAGGAGGAGGAGCCGGAGACGGCATCGGCAACGGAGATACCGAGCGTAGCCAAGAGCGTCCACGAGGCGAGGCGTCTCCGGCAGGCGGGGGACGTGGACAGCGCGCTGGCGGTCCTCGCCGGCGTGGACGCGGAGCAGGCGGAGACGAAGGAGGCTCGATGGGTCTTCTCCGAGTGGACGCAGCTGGTGAAGCGGCGGTTCGGCGGCCGCGGCGCCCTGGTCTACAGCCAGGGCACTGGACGGGCCGCCGCGCTGGTGCCCACCGGCGACGGCGGGACGCTGGAGGTCGCTGCGGTCCTGGGGATGCGCTGGCGGCCCGGCAAGGTCGTCTCGGGGCGCAGCCTCCGGGGCCTGCGGCCCCTCACCGGAGGTGCGTGATGGTCACGGCCAGCGTGGACATCACCGCGCTGAAGGCCCGGCACCCCCTGGGCGACACGGTGGAGGCCGCAGGGGTGCGGCTGCGCGGTCGTGGAAGGGTCCGCCAGGGCGTCTGCCCCTTTCACGACGAGGTGGAGGGCAGCTTCACGGTGTACGGCGACTCGGAGCGGTTCTACTGCTTCGGGTGCGGCCTCGGCGGCGACGTGCTGGACTTCATCCAGCGGGTCGAGGGCCTGTCGCTGCCAGAGGCCATCGCGCGGCTGGACGGCAGCCCAGGGCTTGCGCCCCGGTCTGCCAACCGTCCAGCCGGAACGCGGCGTCCCCCGTCCGCCGCGCTGCCTCCCCGCGACCCCGCCCTACTCACGGCGGCGGCGCGCTTCTACGCCGGACAACTCCGGCGTAGAAGCGCGGGGATACCTGGCCTCGCGGGGCGTCGGCCCGGTCGCCGCAGCCCGCCTCAGTCTCGGCTATGCGCCGGGCTGCGGGCTGCGGCTGGCCCTGGAGTCCCTCGGCTTCTCTGAGAAGCGCATCCGGGACTCCGGGCTCTTCATGGAGCGGGGCACGGAGCGGTTCGCCGGCATGGTCGTCGTACCCGACGCCTCCAGCGGCCTCGTCCGCTGGCTCGTCGGCCGGGCCATAGACCCCGACCGGACGCCCCGCTTCCAGGCTCCGCCCGGCCCCAAGCCGGTGCTTGGGCTTGGGCGTCTCGGCCCCGCGCCGCCCTGGGCGGTGGTCGCCGAGGGCGTCTTCGACTGGCTCGGCCTTACCGGCTGGGGCCTTCCGGCCTGCGCCGCCCTGGGCACCCGGGGCATGGAGCGGGTCGCCTCAGCCCTCCGGGGCTGCCCCCGCGTCTTCCTCGCCTTCGACAACGACGACGCGGGGCGCGAGGCGACGGAGCGGCTTATGACCCTGCTCGGGCGCAGGGCCGCCGTCGTCGCCCTTCCCGCAGGCGTCGGCGACGTGGTCGAGCTTGCCGCCCTTCCCCACGGACAGGCCGCCTTCCTTCGCCTGCTCTCACAGGCGGCCCGCTCCGCCCGCTAGCCGCTCCCCGCCGCTCCTCTGCGGGCTTCCCCGCCCGCCCCCCTCACCGTCCCCACTCTCACCACCCAGGAGGACCTATGCCCAATGCACGACGGGCTTTGCCCGCCCACGGATTCCCGTAGGGAACCCGCATCGGCCATTCGCTACAGGAACACACCACACAGACAGAAGGAGACAGATATGGTGAACAGGAACGGAAGCAACAACGGACACAGCAACGGCAACGGCCTCGTCCACGTCAACGGCAACGGGCACAAGCCCGACGCCGCCATCGTCAGCGAGCACGAGCTGCTCTGGGACGGGCTCTCGCCCGCCGTCAGCCAGGCGCTCGGACAGCCCCTCGACCCCGCGCTGGCCTCCCAGCGCAAGGGCCGCGCCGGGCGCAGCTACGACTACCTCGAAGGTCACGCCGTTATCGACCAGGCCAACCGCATCTTCGGATTCGGCGGTTGGGGCTACGAGCTGGCCGGTGACGTCACGCTGCGCCAGATCGAGACGGTCGACACCCAGACGGGCGAGGTGAAGGTCTCGCTCGGCTACAGCGCGCCGGTGCGGGTCACCGTGGCGGGCGCGCTGCCCCGCACCGACATCGGCGTCCACCCGGTGACCGAGGAGAATTTCGACGGCCACGACACGGCGATGAAGGCCGCCGTGACGGACGGCATGAAGCGGGCGTTCAGAAGCTTCGGCGTCCAGTTCGGCAACGGCTTCTACGGCGACCAGCTGCAGGTTGGCAATGCGCCGCAACCGCAGCGCGTCCCCGCCCAGAGCCAGCCCCGTACTGGAAACGGCGCCAACGGCAACTCCGGCCAGAACCAGGCCAATGACCGGGCCGATGCGCAGGCCGAGAAGCTGCGGAAGCGGCTCATCGAGATCGCCGCCGAGCAGGGTCTCGACGAGGACCAGGTGCGGAGCGCCGTCACGGACCGGACGGGCAAGAGCCTCGACGACCTGACGGCCGCCGAGCTCGGGCCTCTGGTGGAGGCCGCCGCCAACAAGCTCCGGCAGATGCAGCAGGCCCAGAGCCTGCCCCGTACGTGATACGGGGCCGCCTAGTCTGCCGGTCCATCGGGTTCGCAATCGAGCGGGGCCGTCTCCTTCGGGGGGCTGCCCCGCTCCTTCATTACAGGACAAGGAGGCTACGAGCCATGACAACGACTGAGACCTTGGTAAGCACACCCTGGGGTTGGACACACGACATCGAGGAGCTGGCCGAGGGCGTCTGGCGAGTCTGGACGCCCAGCCACGGCGGGCTGAAGCTCAGCCGCGAGCGGTGGGCCGAAATCCCCGCCTGCGTCCGGTCCGCCATGTTCACGCCCACCTTCGCCGAGGAGGACTGCGAGGAGCCAATCGTCAGGACGCTCCTCGGCCTCGGCGACGACCGCGAGAGGGAGATGGCCCTGAAGGTTGCGGGCTACTTCGACCGTTACGCTCCGGCGCTCCCGTACCTCCGCGACCGTGCGCCTCACTACCACGTCGTCGCCCACCTGGGCGGCTGCGCGACGGACCCCATCGGGCGTTTCGACACCCGCATCGAGGCCGAGTCCTTCGTGGGCGACGCCGAGATGGTGCGGGCCTACGGGAAGCTGAAGGCCGTCGAGTGCAGCCGGACGCTCCCGCTCTGCCGGGCGGATGGGGGCAGGCCATGACCGCGACGACACGGCCCAGGCCCCGCACCCTGCCCAGCACAACGACCAAGCTCCAGACGGAGTTCGGCAACCTCTACGTCACCGTCTCGACGGACGAGGACGGAGAGCCCTTCGAGGTCTTCGGCTGGCTGGGGAAGGGAGGCAGCTTCCAGCACGGCGTCACCGAGCTGGCCTGCCGGTTGATCTCCCTGCACCTGCGGCGCGGGACTCCCCTCGAAGAGGTGATTGACCAGTGCCAGGGGATAGCCGAGATGCAGCCCTTCTTCAACACGATGCCCGACGGCAAGAGCGTTGCGGTGCTCGGCCTCGGTGACGGGATAGCGCACATCCTCAAGGCCCACCTGAAGGCCAGGGAGGAGAGAGAGGCGGCGCAGGCGGTCGAGGCGAAGGCCGCATGAGCCGCACGGACAACGGTATCGAGGCGGGGCTGTCTCCTTCGGGGGCGGCCCCGCTTCCCATTTACAGGACCCAGGAGGTGACGACATGACGACAGAGACTATCGACAGGGCGGAGGTCTTCTCCCGCCCTGCGGCGCAGTTCGACGACGACGGCAACCTGGAGGTGCGTGCATCGTCAGCCCTGGGCTGCCGCCGCGCCCTCTGGTACGCCGCAACGGGCTACGAGCCCACGAATCCCCCCAGCGAGGACTCGCTGACGGCGATGGAGGCGGGCAACGCCCTGGAGCCGGTGGTGGTGCGGGCGATGGAGCGGGCTGGCTGGAAGGTCGATGCCCCCGACCCCCAGGACCCGAAGCAGGTGGCGGTGCGCATCGGCCCCAGCCTGATGGTCACGGGACACCCGGACGGCACGGTGCGGATGCCGGTGGAGGGGGACGAGGCGGCTGCGCCGCAGCTGTTCCTCTTCGACGAGGAACCGGAAGCTCCCGCCTACGGCGACCCGATGGTCGTCGAGATCAAGACGCGGGGACCGGAGGCGTTCAAGCGCTGGCGGACGCTGGGAGCGGAGCGCAGCCACCCGGCGTCGGTGGCCCAGGCCGCCCTCTACTCGCTCGGTGAGTTCGGCGACCTGCGGGACGCGGTGATCGCCACGATGGACACGGGGGCTCGCACCTGGGACTGGGAGCGGATTCCCGCCCACCGGCTGGAGAGGGCCTTGCGGGACGCCAGCGAGTGGCTGGGTGAGCTTGCCGCTCACCACGTCCAAAGTGGGCCTGACCCCGACGCGCTGCCGGAGCGGGACTTCTCCGCAACCAGCTGGCAGTGCCGAAGCTGCCCGTTCCTGGCGGTCTGTCTGCCGGGGGCGGCTGAGGTCGGCGAGGACGAAGAGACCGAGACAGAGGAGGTGAGCGACGAAGAGGCACGGGACGCGGTGGCGGCCTACGCAGAGGCTCAGGAGTCCATCAAGGAGCCTGAGAAGGCCAAGCGCGCCGCGTTGGACACCCTGAAGGCGTGGATGCGCTGGCAGGGGGACTCGAAGGCGACGGTGGGGGGCCGGACGGTCACCCTCGTCAGCTCCACCAGGTACTCGGTGAACCACCGCAGGCTCAACGAGGCCCTCGACCCGGAGGTCCGGGCCGAGATCGTCACCGAGAGCGAGTCGGAGTACGTGCGGGTGAACACCTAGACGCTTCCCCTGTTGGGAGCGCAGGACGGGGCCGTCTTCCCTCCATTGGGGAGTCGGCCCCGCTCTCATTCAAGACGGGCGCGGCAATACCGCGCTACTACACACACAAGGAGAATCACATGTCACGCACCATCAACAAAGTCGAGCTTTTGGGCAGGGTCGGGACCGACCCCGAGATGCGCTACACGCCGAATGGCACCGCCGTCACCAAGCTGCGGCTGGCGACCGACCGGCCCCGCTCCAACGGGGAGACGGAGACGGACTGGCCCGACGTGACGTACTGGTTCACGGCCTCGGCGAGCCCGGCCCAGCACGTCACGTCGGGCCAGCGCGTCTACGTCGCGGGCCGCCTCGTCCAGAACAGCTGGGAGGGCGACGACGGCCAGCGCCGCCACCGCACCGAGGTCCACGCCTCCGAGGTCGTGTTCCTCGACTCCGGGGGCGGGAACGGCAACGGCGACGGCGACGCCTCGGACATCGAGCAGCCGGTCGGCGCCTCTCCCTTCTAGCCGGTCGACCCACAACCGCATAGCGACGCCTTTTCAGAGGCGCACCACGGGGCCGCTTCCCACTACAGGGGGCGGCCCCGCTCTTTGTTCTAACCGATAGCGAAGGAGGCCGACATGACCAGGAAGAAGACTTTCACCAAGGACGCTGTTCTGCTGAACGCGCTCCGCATCAACCTGAGCCTGCTGGGGGAGCTGGCGGTCCGCTACGACGTGGAGACCAGGCCGGAAGGCCCGGAGGACCCGCCCTCCATCAACTGCCCCGAAGACGTGCGGAAGCTGCTGGGGCCGGAGATGTCCGGCCTGGCCCAGGAGCAGCTTCGGGTGCTGCTGCTCAACACCAGGAACCAGGTGGTGGGCCAGCGGATCATCTACCAGGGCAACGTGTCCTCGGCCATCGTGAGGAACGCCGAGGTCTTCCGCCCGGCGGTCATCGAGGCCGTCCCCAGCATCATCGTCAGCCACAACCACCCCAGCCAGGACCCGACGCCCAGCCCCGAGGACGCGGCCCTCACCCGTGAGCTGGTCCAGGCGGGCAAGCTGCTGGACATCGAGCTGCTGGACCACGTGGTCATCGGCGGCGAGCGGTTCGTCAGCCTCAAGGAACGGGGCCTCATGTCCTGACGGCCCACGCCGTCCGGCTCTCACGCGGGGGGACACCCTCCCGCGCTTGCATCACCCACACCAAGGAACGAAAGGAGACTGCCCATGTTGCAGACTCACACAATCGACCCCGAAGACCTCTACACCATCACTGCCGGGGGGTTCTCGGCAACCGCCGACGCCTTCGCCCGCGACGACCGGACGGACGGCCTCTGGTTCGTCTCGATGGTCGGCTCCCAGACGGCGCTCAAGGCGATCTGGGCGTCGCTGCTCAAGCAGCCCCCGGACGTTGCCCATATCATCAAGGGCGCCGACGGGATGGCCCTCAGCGGCGGCTACCAGCGGTGCCAGATTCCCCACGAGACCATAGGCACCTGGACGACCAAGATCGCCCGCCTGCCGGCGAGCGGTGGCTGGCACGCATTGGTGTACACCAAGACCGCCGAATACGGATTCGAGAAGGACTCCTTCCTGCTGCTGGCGCAGTCGGAAGAGGAGGCCCCGGCTCTCCATCACCGGTTCCTCGACAAGCGCAGCCCGCTCCCCCTCCACGGCTCCTGGGCGGGCTGGCTCTGGCAGCGGGGCATCGAGGAAGAGGAGATAGTCCCCCTGCAATCGGTGGGCGTCTCCGCCTACCGGTGCTCTCCCAAGGCCAAGAAGCTGCGGGACGACCTGTCCGACGCCGTTGCGTCGGGCAGGCTGACGCTGCCCAGGGAGGCGTCCGATGGATAGGACGCTGAAGCGGGCCAAGCGCAACAACAAGCGGCGCGGACAGCGCAACCACGGGGCTTGGCAGCGGTTCTCCCCCGACGGGACGACCTGCCGCTACTGCGAGCACGACGGCTCGCAGCACCTGTGCCGGTCGGGGCAGCCGCACTTCTTCCGGCCCGCGACGGAGGCGGAGCGGCGGGACCCCTCGGTCATGCTCTACCGCCACACACTGCCGGACGGCGGCTCGATGCTGGTGCGGCGGATGACCGTCGCCAACCACGCCGAGCTTGTCACCGCCTTCTGCACGGCCTGCGCCGAGAGCATCGGGACGCACCAGGTCCTGTGCTACCAGCGCAACGTGGCTATTGGCGAGGTGGTCGGCGTCGACACTCGCCACAAGGACCTGGCAATCGCCGCCTGACGCGGCGCACGACACCAGACACGAAAGGAGAGACGACATGAGACTCGCTGCACAAGCCAAAGGGGGCTACTACCCGACTCCCGAGCGGGTGGTGGACCTGCTCGCCGAGCTGATTCACACCCCCACCGGCTCCTACCACCGGGGCCGGGAGACCCTCCGCATCCTCGACCCCTGCTGCGGGGCCGGGGACGCGCTGGAGAGGCTGGCCGAGGGCCTGGACAGGCCCAACGCCATCCCCATCGAGACCTACGGCGTGGAGCTGCACCGGGACAGGGCCGAGGAGGCCGAGAAGCGGCTCCACCGCACCCTGGCCTCGGACCTGTTCGCCACGTCCATAGCGAACGGGGCCTTCGGCCTGCTGCTGCTCAATCCGCCGTATGACTTTGATTCCGAAGACAAGCGGACGGAGCACGCCTTCCTGACGCAAACCACGCGCTACCTGGCCGAGAGCGGCCTGCTGGTCTTCATCGTGCCACGGCAGCGCCTCGCGGTCTCGGCCCGGTATCTCTCCACCCACTACGGGCGGATGAGGTGCTGGGCCTTCCCCGACCCGGAGCGGGAGGTCTTCGACCAGGTGGTCCTGATGGGCTACCGCAAGGCCGACCCCGTTCCCGACGCCACAGCCGAGAGCATGGTGCTGGAGTGGGCGGTGGGGCAGCCGGAGCCCCTGCGCTCCCAGCGACACTCCTACTCCTACCCGGAGTACACCCCCGCCACGACGCCGAGCGGCGACGTCCTGTTCACGACCCGCACCGTCGATCCGGCCGCGGCGGCGGCTGAGGCCCGGCGGTCGGGGCTCTGGGCCAGCACGGAGATAACCGACTCTCTGTGGCCCGCGAAGGACAGCCGCACCCGGCCGCTGATGCCCCTGCGGCGGGGGCACATGGCGATGCTGGTGGCGGCGGGCTTCCTCGACAACCTGGTGCTCGAAGCCGACGACAGGCGCATCCTGGTCAAGGGCCGCACGTCGAAGGATATGGTGCTGGTGGAGGACGCCCCGGAGAAGGAGGTCCACCGCGAGAAGCTGACGACTACCGTGGTGGCCCTCGACCTCGACGACGGACGGATCGAGGACATCGCTGCCTAGCTCGGACGGCTCACCCCGAGCCGCGCAACGAGGCCCCGTTGGTCCATTCGACCTGCGGGGCCTTCGCTCTATCGGAACGACTCTGAAGACCCCTCTTATCAAGGAAAGGAAGGTCGAAAGATGCAGACCACCATGACGCTCGAAGCCTGCTGCCGGTGCGGGCAGCCCATCGCCCCCGGCGAACCGGCCATGCAGACCGCCTCGGTGGACCTGGACTTGAACGGCAGGGCCGTGTCCTCGCCGGTGAAGGCATACCACCTGACGGGACGCTGCTACGACGACGCAAAAGCTGCCGAGACCGCCCGCAGGGAGACCCTGAAAGCCGCATAGACGGCTCGCACCGAGCCGCACTCACGAGGCCCGCCGACTGCGCGGGTTCGCACGTTCAAGCAACCGCCTGGGGACGTTTCCGGGGACCCGCGACACGCAAACGTCCCCACCGGGGGCGTGGTGCGTCTCGGTTCCCGGCGTCGTCCTCCGGCCCACCACGGAAAAGGAGGACGACTGACATGAACCTCGGAGGTTTCATAGACACGTTCAAGGACGTGATAGCCAAGAGGGTTGTCGAGTCCTACCCGCCGCTCTACCGGCCCTCGGAGAACGGCGGCACGCTCCCCAGACTGCTCCGCAAGCCCCTGGGAGCGCAGGCCGACGCCATCAGGGGAGCGGCCCTCTCCCTGAAGGCCCACCGGGGCACCACGGTCGTCGGCGAGATGGGCACCGGCAAGACCTTCATCGGCGCGGCGGCGGCATACATGGCGGGCTTCCAGCGGGTGCTCGTCATCTGCCCGCCTCACCTGGTCCCCAAGTGGAAGCGGGAGATCGAGCAGACGGTGCCCTTCGTCCGCGCCGCGATCGTCGAGTCCATCACCGACCTGGAGCGGCTGCGCCTCTCCGTCGGCTCCGGCCCCCTCTTCGCCGTCATGTCGCGGGAGAAGGCCAAGCTGTCCTACCGCTGGATGCCCGCCGTGATACAGCGGTGGGCCGTCTCCAAGGGAAGGCTCATACGGGACGAGGAGACGGGGGAGCCCTTCCGCATCCCCTGCTGCCCCGACTGCACGGCGCAGGTGGTGGACAAGGACGGCGTGCCGCTGACCGACGCCGACCTGAACCGCCGCAAGCACACCTGCGCCGTCTGCGACGCCCCCCTGTGGCAGGCCGACCGGTCCGGCCCGGCCCGCTATCCCTTGGCCGACTACATCAAGCACCGGATGAAGGGCTTCTTCGACCTGCTCATCGGTGACGAGGTCCATGAGTTCAAGGGGCGCGGCTCTGCCCAGGGCATCGCTGCGGGCATCCTTGCAGACGTGTGCGGCAAGTCCCTCAGCCTGACCGGCACGCTGCTCGGCGGGTACTCCTCGACCATCTTCCACCTGCTCTACCGGTTCTCGCCGGAGATCAGGACGGAGTTCGGGCGCTCCGACGAGCACCGCTGGATACAGCGGTACGGCTTCGAGGAGGTCACCGTCGGCAAGCCCGACGACGACGCGGTGGAGGACGGGCGCAACAGCCGCCGCCGCAGCTTCCGCAAGGTTACCAGGGAGAGGCCGGGACTCGTTCCCAGCGCCCTGTTCCACATCATAGGGAACACCGTCTTCCTCAGACTGGCGGACGTTGCCTCCGGCCTGCCGGACTACGAGGAGAAGATCCTCGTGTCCTCGATGGACTCGGAGGAGGACGCGACGGGCTACTCCCAGCGCAGCGCCTACAACCACGTGTTCGAAGAGCTGAAGAAAGAGCTGGCGGCCGCCCTCAAGAGCGGCTCCAAACGGCTGCTGGCGACCTACCTCCAGACCCTGTTGGCGTACCCCGACGGCTGCACCAGGGGGGAGACGGTCTTCGACCCCCGGACCGGGGACGTCATAGTGCAGGTGCCGCCCCTGTCCGAGGAGAAGCTCTACCCGAAGGAGAAGGCGCTCATTGACCTGGTGGCCGCCGAGCGGATGGAGGGACGGCGAGTGCTGGTCTACGTCACCCATACGGGGACGCGTGACATCACCGGGCGGATGGACGACTTCCTCACCCGGCATGGGTTCAGGGTAGCGGTGATGAAGGCCGACGCGGTGGCCCCGAACCGCAGGGAGAAGTGGGTCGCCGACAAGGTGAAGGAGGGCATCGACGTCCTCATCTGCCACCCCAGGCTGGTGCAGACCGGCCTCGACCTGATCGACTTCCCGACGATTTGCTGGGACGAAACAGATTATAGCGTTTACGTCGTCCGGCAGGCGTCGCGGCGGTCGTGGCGCATCGGGCAAACCCGCCCGGTGAAGGTGGTGTTCATGTCCTACCGGAACACGCTGCAGGCCGACGCGCTGAAGCTGGTGGCGAAGAAGATGCAGAGCTCCCTGGCCGTCGAGGGAGAGCTGCCGGAGGACGGGCTGGCCGCCTACGGGGACGACGGCGACGACATGATGATGGCCCTGGCCCGCAGGATCGTCAGTGGCGACGAGGAGGACGAGGCCGAGACGATGGAGGAGGTGTTCGCCCAGGCCAGGAACGCCGAGAGCGAGGCCGAGGAGCTGCTGGTGGACGACGGCTGGAAGGTCGTCGAAGTGGAGCCGGAGGCCGTCGCGGTCAACGGCAACGGCCACCACGACGCCATCGGGCCGACGGTCGAGCTCGTCCTGGTCAACGGCCGACACGCCAACGGCAACGGGAACGGCCATGCGCCTGCCCCGGTCAACGGGAACGGGACCAACGGCCACCACGACGAGGCTCCGGAGCCGCAGCAGTCGCTCTTCTCCTGGGCGGAGTTCATGGCCGAGGAGCCGGTCAAGCCCAAGGGCCGCAAGACCCAGGCCTCGTCACTGTCCCTGTTTGAGTGGGCGGTGGAACAGGAGCGGGAGGAAGAGCCGGTCGGCGCGGGACGCTAGACCGCATGGACACGGGGGGAGGACACCACTAGTTAGGTGTCCTCCCCCTTCCCGTAGGGAAGCCCAAACGGTGTCCTGAACGGGACGCCGCCAACGAAGCAACGCAGCGAGAAGCAACACTCACAAAGGAGAAAAACGATGGCACGCGTGTTTGTTTACGACGACAGAGAGTTCCCCGACCCGGACCCCCAGATGAGCGTCGACCAGGTGAAGGCAACCCTCTCCGACTTCTACGGAGAGATCGCCAACGCCTCGGTCAAGGAGACCAAGCGGGGCGAAGACACCATCTACGAGTTCCAGCGGCGGGTGGGCACCAAGGGCGCCTTCACCCATGCCGGGAACTGAAGGAGGGAGTCCGATGGACAACCGCATCCTTGCCGGTCTGCTGGCGGCGTCGCCGCCGGCGGGCCTCAGCATCCTTGAGCTCACGGCGGAGCTCACACGGCCCGACGGCTCCTTCGACCTGGACGCCGCGGCCGCCCGGCAGTCAGAGGTGGAGTCGGCCTGCGTCCAGGCCCAGGACTACGCCGCCTCCACCGGGCGGCTGTTGGAGGCGCTGAAATGGCAACTGCGTCCCCGGCGCTCCTGAGCGGGCTGGCGGGACTGCTCCTTCGGCGTCCGCCGTCGCTGCGGGAGCTGGTCACGCTCGTTGGCTACGCCGACGACTACGCCTGGTTCGTGGGGCTGGCGCGCCGTCTCTTTCCCCAGGAGGCGGAGGCGGCGCTTTCGGCCCCCGACGTACGCGGGAGGGTGGAACGCTTCGCCAATCTCTTCGGAGAGCGGCACTTCCCCCTCTACGCGCCCTTCATCGAGTTCTGGACGGAGGAGGAGGGGGAACAACCTCCGTGGTCCTGGCTGAGGCAGGGCATCCCCTTCGACCTGATGGGCTTCGGCTACGACGGCCTCCACGAGATGTGGGACGGCTACCGCGAGGGGCTCTCGGCCATGGCCCTGCTGGTCAAGCCCTCCGACGCCTACTACGAAGGACCCGACGGGATACGGGTGGCCTGGCTGGAGTCAGCCGCCGAACGCATCCCGCAAGAGACATTGGAGAGGATTCCCCAGGGCGGCATACCCCTGGACGACCTCACCGACGCGCTGAAGGAGACCCGTTTCGAGGGGGCGGCGCAAGCCTGCTCCTGGGTCCTTGCCGAGACCGGCAACTTCTTCCTCGACCACACCTACGAGGACGGCAATTACGACGGCTTCTCCGACCCCTGGGACGACGACATCATCCAGGAGGGCACGGAGGAGTGGCGCAAGGCCAGCGCCTTCATGGACGCGGTCAGCCGGTTGACCGACTGGCTGGAGGAGGACCTTCCGGGCCGCTTCGCCGAGATGCTGGACTTCGTCCTGGGGCGGCTCCCCAATCACAAGAAGGAGGTAAGCGATGAGTGTTGAAGTCGATAAGACCCAGTGGTCCCTGCCGGGTCCGGCGGACGCGGCAAGGGACGAGCTCCAGATGCAACTGGAGGTCTACAAGGAGACCATCCTGCTGCGGGGCTTCGAGAACGACTCAAACTGGGTGAGGACCGTCTCGGCGGACGCCATCGCCAACGTGTTCACCCAGCACCTGGGCTTCTCCTCGGGGCTGCTGCCCCAAGACGCCGTCTGGTGGAACCAGGGCGAGACCGGGCAGGTGGTGGCCCTGTGGCGGCCTCCGCAGGTCTGGTCCGTGGCCCTGCAACGGGAGGCGTTCAAGCCTCCCGCCCGGCTCCGGCTCCCCATGCCGGGGCTGGTCTTCGTCTGCTCGCCGGGGCGTGCGCCCTGGGTCTACGCCACGCTTGGCCGGCCAAACGACCCCGAGCAACTCCTCTTCCGGGCCCCGGCCTTCAACGTCTTCAGGGACGGTCGGGTCTGCCCCGGAAGCCACAGGTTCCCCGAGGAGGTGGACCTGATACCGAAAGGCTTCTTCCAGTCCTTCTTCTCCCTTACCGGAGACACCCGGGACCGCTCGAAGAAGCACCCCGACAACCTGCAAGCGCTATGGGAGGAGCTCGATGGCACAACTGCATACCCGGTTGAGGACCTGGTTCCCCAGTGCACGGTGGCCCAGGCGATGGCGGTCTCCGAGGGAAGACGTGGCTACCGCTAGCCCCGCGCCGGGGCCGGTGGGCTACCTGGTCAACCACCCCGGCGGCCTCGCCGGAGTCCAGGGGATCGGCTACGACTACGTGCTGGGGTCGGGGGGCGTCTACGTCCAGTCCCAGGGCGCACACCTGACGGCGCGGGTGCTGGTCGCCGCCTGCATGGTGTGCGGGCTTGCTCCCGTGGCCGAGAAGGTGGCGCTCTCCCACGGCCCCATCCCGGCGCAGCTCTTCGAGCTTGGCCTGCGCTGGTTCCAGGACGACCCCGGCACCGAGCGGTTCTTCGCCGTGCGCTGGGACGGCGACGCCTACCGGCTGGTGGTCCCCCCGCAGGCCGGGACCGCAACGAGACTCGCTTACCAGCCCCCTGCGGGCGTTGTCGCCGAGTTCCACTCCCACGGAGGCTCCCGCGCCTTCTTCTCGGCCACCGACGACCGGGACGAGCAGGGCTTCCGCATCTACGGCGTCGTGGGACGCCTCGACGCCTTACGGCCCGAGCTGCGGCTCCGGGTCGGGGTCTACGGCCACTTCGCCCCGCTGGACTGGCCGCAGGTGTTCGACGGCCCGCAGCCGGGAATCCGGCTCATGGGCGAAGGGCCGGAGCCGACGCGCAACACCGACTGCATACCCCAATCCAACGACAAGGAGGTGAACTGAAGATGCCCTACTACCTGGACAACGCGTTCCTGCTGGACAACCCCTGGATCACCGTGGTCGGCTGCGGCGGGACGGGCGGCTTCGTGGCCGAGGGACTCTGCCGTCTCTTCCAGGGACGCAAGGCCACCATCGTCCTGGTCGACCACGACCGGGTGGAGCCCCACAACCTGCTGCGCCAGAACTTCTACGCAGAGGACGTGGGCCGCTTCAAGAGCCAGGCATTGGCCGACCGGCTGGCACGCGCCTACCGGCGGCCCGTGGGCTACTCGGTCTACCCCTTCCGGGAGGAGGACTCCCGCCCCCACGGCAACCGCTACCCCGGCCTGCCCGCATACGGCGATAGCCTCATCATCGGCTGCGCCGACAACACCGCCGCACGCAGGGCGATGGCCGAGTCCCTGCCGGGCGACCCGCGCCGGTGGCTCATCGACGCGGGCAACGACACCAACTGGGGACAGGTATTGGTTGGCAATGTCGCCGACCGTGACTTCGGGGACGAACAAGCCTTCGTCGACCAGACCTGCCACCTGCTCCCCGCGCCCACGGTGCAGCGGCCCGACCTGCTGACGGCGGTGTCGACCAGACCGCCGGACGTGGACTGCGCAGCCGCCCTCGACCTCACCGACCAGGACCCGACCATCAACCAGATGATGGCGTCGCTGGTCTTACAGGTGGTCCGCCGCATGGTGGCGGGCTCCTGCCCCTTCATGGGTCTCTACCTGGACATGGAGCAAGGGACGGTCACCCCAACCTACGTCACCCCGGAGGCGGTGGCGCGTGTGGTCGGGTCAGGCTCCGAGTGGGAAATATCGGCCTAGCAGTCAACGCACAAGCACACACTCAGAGAAGAGACAACGAGAGGAGAAACCATGACTGACAAGAACGGAAACGCCACGATCTGGCAGGACAACCACAGCGGGCCTCGCAGGCACAAGCTGATGACCAAAGAGCTTGCCGACACCATCCCGCCCCTGTACGCCAATGACGGCGCGGACGACCCCGACGCCGTGGTCGCCAGGGTGAAAATGTTCAGCCCCTACAACGGCTGGCGCTGGTACATCACCGAGTGGGACGCCGAGACCGGGCTGTGCTTCGGCCTCGTCGAGGGGTTCGAAGTGGAACTCGGCTATTTCGACCTGACGGAACTCTCGGAGGTCACCGTGTTCGGCAGCGTCCCTGCCGTGGAGCGCGACCTGTACTGGGCGCCGCAGACCCTCGGCGAGATCAGGAGCCAGTCGCGGTAGTGAACGTGGTCAGAGAAGGAAGCAAGGAAAGGAGCAACCATGCCTGACGAAACTGGAACGGAAACAACCCGCTCGGACGCCCCGAGCGCAGACGA
This sequence comes from Dehalococcoidia bacterium, assembly GCA_965262385.1. Classification (GTDB taxonomy): domain Bacteria; phylum Chloroflexota; class Dehalococcoidia; order Lucifugimonadales; family CATOSD01; genus CATOSD01. The sequence continues at coordinate 3,423,700 of CBDHFB010000016.1, forward strand.
CAGTCTCTTCGGCGAAGCGGCGGACGACACGGAGGCCGCGGTAGCCGACGAGCAGGACGCCAACGAGGAGTCCGCACAGGACCCGCAGGGCGCTGACGACGCCGAGGACCAGGCCGTTGGAGACGAGACCGGCGCGTCCGAGGACCTGAAGGTCGTCGTCTCCATCAAGGGAGGCAGGGCCACCATCGGGGTGCAACAGCCCTCGTCGGACCCGCACATCGAGTCCTTCGACGACCTGGACGAATCCGGGCTCATGCAGGAGGTCCCGGCGGTGGTCGAACGGGCGAGAGCCAAGTGGGAAGAGGAACCGAAGTATCCGGCGCACGAAAGACCCGCTCCACCGGCGAGGCGTCAGCCCCGGCGTTCGCAGGCTGCGGCGCAGGCCGAGGCCGCCGAGGGAGAGGCGGAGCAGCAGCAACAGACGCTGCGGCTGTTCTAGGGGAGCCGGTCGGCGCGGGACGCTAGACCGCAACACACAGGGGGAGGAACACCGTGATTCGGTGTCCTCCCCCTGCACGGCTATGTATGCGGCCTTTTTTGCGTTTCAGGCCAATGCCGTCGCGGGCCGCCTCAGTCGGCGAACAGGTGGCCGAGGCCCAGTGAGTCCGCCAGGTCCTGAAGCGCCTTCAGATGCCGATAGTTGGGCCGCACTCCTCGCTGCCACCAACGCCTTACGGTGACAGGATCGACGCCGAGACGACGGGCGATATCCACCCACGACAGGCCGGACGCGTGCTTGAACCACACCAGCCGCTGCGGGAAGTCGTCTGGGAAGGCGTGGGGCTTTCTCCTGTACTGTGCGCGCTGTCGCATCGGGGCGGTCCTATCAGAGGACAGCCGGGCGCTCTCTCTAAGAAGCGGTCCCCGAACTAGCCTGCGACTGCCCTCTGCTTTCTCTCTGTGCGGGCTTTTTTGTTGCCCCCTACTGGCCCGGCCCGGAGACGAGCAGGGTGCAGGTCGCGCCGGAGATGTTGTCGTCATCGGCCGGGACACCCCGACCTCTAGCGCGATCCCATCCCCCGTTACTATGGCGTCACGTCGGTCACGCTCAGCGTGTAGCTCCCTACCTCGTCCCGGTCGCCCGACACCCGCGCGTAGTACGTCCCGCTCTCCGTTGGCGTGAACGTCACCCGGCTGTCCCGGCCGCCGTCGAAGTCGTCGTTGTAGCTGTCCGCCTGGTACTGTCCCTCGCTGTTGTAGATCGCCCGGAAAAAGGTGTCCGGAAGCGTCCCGCCCCCGCCCGGGCTGCCCGTCAGGTCGAACTGATAGGTCCGCCCTGCCACCAGCTCGACCGCGAACCGGTCCTGGTCGCCCGCGGTCCCGATGGCGCCCGTGGCCGAGCCTCCGACCGCAACCCGGCCGGGAGTGGAGTTGTCGTTGGGCAGGTCCGTGTCCCCCTCCGAGACGCTCTCCGGCTCAGGCGTGGGTTCCTGGGTGGGCTCGGGCGTCGGCTCTGGCGTGGGTGCAGCCGGGGTGTCGATGTGGAGCCAGCGCGAACGCTCGCTCGACCCGTGCGCGTTGATGGCCTTGATGCGGTAGGTGTAGGGAGTCCCGGCCGCCACGCTGCCGTCGGTGTAGCCGGTGGCCGCGCGGCCCGTGTCATTCACCAGTTCAGTGAACTGGCCCTCGGCGTCGGTATCGCGGTTGCGCCGCAGGATCACGTAGCCGGTGATGCCGTCGTCGTTGGGATCGTCCCAAGTCAGGACCACCTGATCGTGCGACGCCGTCGCCGTCAGCCCCGTGGGCTTATCGGGTACGGAAGCTGGTGGGGTGTCGATGTGGAACCAGCGCGAACGCTCGCTCACCCCGTGCCCGTTGATCGCCTGGATACGGTAGGTGTATGGAGTCCCGGCCGCCACGCTGCCGTCGGTGTAGCCGGTGCCCGCGCTGCCCGTGTCATTCACCAGCTCAGTGAACTGGCCCTGCGCGTCGGTGTCGCGGTTGCGGCGCAGGATGACGTAGCCAGTGATGCTGTCATCCTGGGGGGCGTCCCAGGTGAGGGTCACGGTGTTGTGGGAGACCTCGGCGGTGAGTCCCGTGGGCGCCGCCGGCGGCTCGGGCGTGGGGGCCGCGGGCGTGGTGGCGTTTACCCAGCTGGAGATCTCGCTCAACCCATCGGCGTTGATGGCCTTGATGCGGTACACGTATTGCTTCTCGGCTTCGACCGTGTCGTCGGTGTAGGTGGTATCCGTCGAGCCGGTGTCCGACTCGACGGTCTCGAATGTCCCCTCTTCGTGGATGGCCTTGTCGCGCCGCAGGATGACGTAGCCGGTGATGGTGTCGTCGTTGGGGTCGTCCCAGGTGAGGGTCACCGAGTCGTGGGAAACCTCGGCGGTGAGCCCAGTGGGGCGGGCGGGCGGCCCCGAGGGTTCCGCCGTCGCCACCGCGCCCGTGGCGGCGCTGGTCAGTGTCTCATCATTGCCCGCGTCGTCCGTGAAGGAAACCTGCACCGTGATGGCCTTGCCTTCATCGGCATCGGCCAGGGTGTAGGCGCTGCCCGTCGCACCGGCGATGGCAGCGTTATCCGCCAGCCACTGGTAGCTGAAGGCGGCGGCGTCCAGCCCGTCCTCGTCGGCGATGCCTGTGGTGTCCACAGTCAGCGTCTCTCCCACCTGGGCAGTTCCGCTGATGGTCGGTGCGCCCGTGGACGGGTTGTTGGGCTGGGTCGCTGCCGTCACCGCGTCCGTAGCGGCGCTGGTCAGCGTCTCGTCGTTGCCCGCGTCGTCGGCGAAGGACACCTGTACCGTGATGGCCTTACCCTCGTCGGCATCGGCCAGGGTATGGGTGCTGCCCGTCGCACCGGCGATGGCAGCGTTATCCGCCAGCCACTGGTAGCTGATGGCGGCGGCGTCCAGCCCGTCCTCGTCGGCGATGCCTGTGGTGTCCACAGTCAGCGTCTCTCCCACCTGGGCAGTTCCGCTGATGGTCGGTGCGCCCGTGGACGGGTTGTTGGGCTGGGTCGCTGCCGTCACCGCGTCCGTAGCGGCGCTGGTCAGCGTCTCGTCGTTGCCCGCGTCGTCGGCGAAGGACACCTGCACCGTGATGGCCTTACCCTCGTCGGCATCGGCCAGGGTATGGGTGCTGCCCGTCGCACCGGCAATGGCAGCGTTATCCGCCAGCCACTGGTAGGTGAAGGCGGCGTTGTCCAGCCCGTCGGCGTCCTCGATGCCCGAGGTGTCCGCCGTCAGCGTCTCGCCCACCTGGACCGTGCCGCTGATGGTGGGTTGGCCTGTGGCGGCGCTGTTGACCGCCGTCTCATCCTCAATCGCACGGTGTAGCCGGACCTCAACGGTGTCCCCATCCCTCAAGCTGAGGCCCGTTCTTTCCCACCTGTAGATGTTGCCGTAGCTGTAGGACGCGAAGGACGCATCGCCCGAAGCGAACCGCGTCCCGTCCAACTCCAGCACGAAGTCGAAGGGAAGCTCCCGGTCCACGCCGATGTACGTCCACCACCCCTGCGTTTCGACCATCTTCACGGTGTACGTTGTGCCGTCCACCTCGAATGAGGCCGGAGTGAGAGACCCTGCCTTCTTGGTGTCGGTCGAATAGTACCCGTAGCCCTGGTAGACCCACTCCACCGTCATGGTCGCCGACCATGCGACAACGTCCTCGCTGGCCACCGGCTCCTCATGCGGCGCCGCCGACTCCTCGTTACCCGCCACCGCCTCCGTGGCCGCGCTGGTCAGGGTCTCGTCGTTACTCGCGTCGTCGGTGAAGGACACCCGAACCTTGACGGTTTTGCCCTCGTCGGCGTCGGCCAGGGTGTAAGTCGAGCCGGTAGCGCCTGCAACTTCGGTGTCGTCGGCCAGCCATTGGTAGCTGAAGGCGGCGGCGTCCAGGCCGTCCGCGTCTGCGATGCCCGTGGTGTCTGCCGTCAGCGTCTCCCCCACCTGGGCCGTGCCGCTGATGGTCGGTGCGCCCGTGGCCGGGCTGTTGGGCGCGGCCTCTACTGTTGCCGTAGCCGCGCTGGTCAGCGTCTCGTCGTTGCCTCCGTCGTCGGTGAAGCTCATCCGGACCTTGATAGCCTTGCCTTCATCGGCATCGGCCAGGGTGTAGGTGCTGCCCGTCGCACCAGCGATGGCGGCGTTATCCGCCAGCCATTGGTAGGTGAACGTGGTGTTGGCTGTGCCGTCTGCGTCGGCGATGCCTGACGTGTCCGCCGTCAGGGTCTCGCTCACATGCACAGTGCCACTGATGGTGGGCGCGCCAGTGGCGGGAGTATTCTGCGTTGCGGCCTGCTGTGGGGAAGTTTGAGCATCCGCCGTCTCCTTCACTTCTGCGGATGCCGAACTATCACCAGCCGAGTTGGTTGCAATGACCCGCACGGAGTACTCTGTTCCCAGCGACAGACCGGTGATGATATATGAGGTTTCTGTAGTCGTTGCAGAGGATACGTCGGAAACCGAATTCCAACTGTCAGTGGCCTCTTTCCACCGTACGGTGTATCCCGTGATCGTCGCGCCTCCGTTAGAGGCAGGCCCTTGCCAGGACGCAGTCAATCGGCCCGTGCCCGAGGGTTGGACGTCCAGTGATCGCGGCACTCCGGGAACCGAGGCAATCACCGTCCCAGTCGAAGCACTGGTCAGCGATTCGTCGTTGCCTCCGTCATCTGTGAAAGAGACGCGGACCCTCAGCACACTGCCCACATCATCAGCAGTAACCAGGTAGGTTGTAGCTGTCGCCCCGGCGATCTCAGTGTCCGTAGTACCGTCGCTCCGAATCCACTGGTAGGTGAATATCGCGTTGTCAAGCCCGTCGTCGTCAGAAATTCGGGACGTGTCCGCTGTGAGGGTCTCATCCACCTGAGCGGTCCCGCTGATGGCGGGAGGCCGGACGATGTCTACGGGGAAAACAGCAAGGTGACTTTGCCCTACCTCGTACTCCCACGACACTGACAGGAGTTCATCCCCGTCGCCGTCGTTGAGTACTAGGGTCACGGTGTATGTTCCCTCGCCGCAATAAAACCCCCCAACGGTCGCGTCGAAGTATTCCACCTGTTCGTCAACGACGTTAATTTGGACGTCTTCACCCAGCCCATCACCCTCGCATTCATCTGCGTCTGACCCGTCCGTGTCAAGTGTCACGTCCCCACGCAGGATGTAGTCCACCGTGTCAGGGTCATCGTCCCTTGCCAAATTGTTGACTGCGATCGTCAGTGGGTCGGAACTTCCGGCAGCAAAGGGTCCGCGGCCATGCGCAACTATCACCATTTCGGATACATATGGCGCTAGAACACTGGTGGAGTCATACCGATTCAAGTCTCCCACGCCAACATCATTGATTGCTCTGACGTGGTATTCATAGAGTGGCCCGCTTTCAACATTCGTATCCGTCCAACTGGTATCGGTGCTGTTCGTGTTCTCCACATACACTCGATAACCGATCTCACATTCTCGGGGAAGCCGACGCAGTATTTGATAACCCGTGACTTCACCGTCCGGCGCATCCCACGTCAATTCGATTCCCGTGAATTGATTGCCGTAGAGTATATATTCGCTCTCTAGGTTGGTTGGCGCTCCCGGGGTGAAGGGAAGTCCAAGAGGCCAGAGTTGTTGAGGAACATACTTTCGGCCTGCGGAACTGGATTGCTGGCCGACACCATTTGAGTTGATGGCCTTTACGCGGTAGCTATAGGTAACCCCTACGGCAACATCGGTATCCGTATACGTGGCGGCATCGCTGCCGGTGTCGTTCACGTGTACCACCATCCCGTCGTCGCATCCGGGTGCCAGTTCCTGTGGCTCCCATCTCCCCAGTATCTGGTGGCTCCTCAGTATCTGGTAGCCGGTTACAGTTCCTTCGGGTGGCGTCCACGTCAACGTCAATCCCTGCCAATCCTCGCTAAATCCGACCGACAGCCCGGTGGGTGTACCCGGTGCGGAAGCACCCGCCCGGACCTCAGCGGAGGCCTCACTGGTCAACGTCTCCTCATTCCCAGCGTCATCCGTAAAGGAGATTCCGACCTTGATTGTCTTTCCCTGGTCGGTGGGCACCAGGTTGTAAGTGGAACCGTTCTCTCCAGAAATGTCGGACTCGTTGGAGCCGCTCTCTACCCTTATCCACTGGTAGCTGAAGACAGCGTCGTCTAGACCGTCCGCGTCGGCGATGGACGAGGTGTCCGCTATCAGCGTCTTGCCCACCTGCATAGTGCCACTGATCGTGGGCGCGCCCGTGGCGGGTCCTGTGTGCCCGAGATACTCGAATGACCCATTGAGCAACTCGATTCGTAGCCCTGACGCACACCTTGATGAAAGCGTCCCGAGTTCCCTATTCCATTTCCCGCTGTCCGGCACAATCTTGATCAGGAAACTGCTTCCCACCTCTGGTCCCTCGTTGCACCCTTCCACTGGAAGATTGTCCTCATCAACAGCCCGCACACTCACAACGTAGTCTGTCGTCTCGGGATCGGAGTCGGGAACCAGACCGCCGATCCCGATGCTAACGTTCGCTTGCGACGGCGACGGCGACGTGACGTAACCTATCAGCAGAGGACCGTGGGTAGCCGGCGGGTCAGGGTACAACGGCGTGATGTAGTCCACTCTTTCGAAGTCAGTTCGCGGCGGGTCATCATTGGGAATCACATCAAAGTTTTTGGTGACAGTCCCGCCGTACTCGTACCCCACACCTTCCTCGTATTTTTCCCACACCACGCGCAAAGAGTAGGAGCCTGCTGGACAATACTTGTCTATCGTGAGTTCCTTCGTATACGTGGCGTCAACGCTGTCATTCGTGCGCACGCCAGTAGAACCCGTCCATTTCTCGCAGGTGTCCGCGTTGCTTCCGTTATCATCAACAATGTCGGAGAGGAAACTGTACCGCGATTCAGCCTCCAATTCCGTAACCGCCAACGTCACTCTCCCATATTTCCCTTGCACGATGGACGCAGGTGAGATGTCGATCCCGATCCATATTGCTGTGTCCTCTTCGACCTCTCCCGGTTCGGTTCCTGCCGTCGGATCGGTGGGTGTTCGTACTACGTACACATTACGAGATCCCGTACTGGTTCCGTGCTCATTGATGGCCTTCACCTGGTAGATGTAGTGCGTATCCGGCTCTACGCTGCTATCGGTGTAGGTCGTGGCTTTCGTCCCCGTATCTTCCTCAAGCACGGCGAACCCCGGTGCCTGTTCGTCGATATCCCATCGGAGGATTACGTAGCCGGCGATGTCGTCGGCATGCTGGTGGTGCCAGGTTAGAACTACCGAGTCATGGGATGCCTCCGCCCGAAGACCAAGGGGAGCGTACGGGGCGGAGCCGCCCGCCGCCTGCACGGGAGAGACAAGAAGGGCCAGCGCGGAGCCCGCCAGGGCCAGGGCCGCTATGGCGGCAATCAGGATGAGGAATCGTCTATCTATGCGAGTCATCATGGCTCCTCCTCGTGCTGGCGCTGGTGTATGGGACGCAGCCCGTCCGGTCCACGGGCGTCAGCCGATAGCGGCGTGGCGGGCGCCGGCATAGGGCGTTGCATGGGTGAAGGCTGCCGGGTGAATGCGGGACGTGCGAAGGCCGGCGGAAGGCGTCCCTTGAGGACGCTGAAGGCTTACACGCGCGCGAAGAGACGCGAAGAGAAACGGTGATGGGTTGGGGCCGGGCCTTCCGGTATGAGCCGGAGGGAGCGAGAGGGCTAGAGTAGAGTGAAAATCGGGGGGGGGGGTGAACATCTGTGCTAGACCGCGATGGAAGGCGGCCTCAAGCGCAGTCGTCGCGTCGGCGGCAAGGGCCGCCGGTGCGGTCGCTATTCCATCTACTAGCCTGTCGAAGCTCAAGTAAGTGCCTCCCACAAAATGGGCAGTCATCCGTCCCATTGTACCAAAACGTCTGTGAGGTAGCTGTGAGAGTCCAGCCTTTTTGGACCGAATCTGTTGTGAGTTTTTCCTGGGCCAGCTATAATTGGGGCTGGCCGGGCCGAGCGCGTTCTCCCATCCCCCATCCGGCGCGGCGCGGCGGCGACGGGCAGCGAACGGTCTTAGGCAGCCCGTTTCAAGGAGCGAAATGGAACAGGCAGACGATCAGGCGCGGGAGATAGCGGAGTTGCGGGACCGGCTGTCCCGGCTCAGCCAGGCCAGCCTGCGCATCAACGAGAGCCTCGACTTCGACACGGTGCTCCAGGGGGTCCTGGACTCCGCCTGCTCCCTGACCGGCGCGCGCTACGGCGTCATCACCCTCCTGGACGAGTCGGGGCGGATACAGGACTTCGTCACCTCCGGGCTGACTGCGGAAGATCGCCAGCGATTTGCGGAGCTGCCCGAAGGGATGATCTTCTTCGAGTACCTCAGCCGGATTACCGAACCGCTGAGACTGCGGGACTTCCACAGCCACACCAGCGCGTTGGGCCTTCCAGAGTTCCGCCCGCCGATGGCGGTCAGCCCCGTTCTGACCTTCCTGGCCGCGCCCATCCGCCACCTGGGGGAGAGCGTCGGGGCCTTCTACGTCGGCGAGAAGGATGTGGAGTTCACCCCAGAGGACGAAGAGACCCTGGTCATGTTCGCCTCCCAGGCGGCGCTGGTCATCGCCAACGCCCGCAGGCACCGGGAGGAGCGGCGGGCCAGGACCGGCCTGGAGACCCTGGTGAACACCACTCCCGTGGGCGTCCTCGTCTTCGACGCGAAGACGGGCGGCGTGACGTCGGTCAACCGGGAGGCAAGGAGGATCGTCAACGACCTGTGCGCGCCCGGCGGCTCGGCGGAGCAGCTGCTCGAAGTGCTGACCTTCCGGCGTGCCGACGGGCGGGAGGTCTCCCTAGAGGAGTTCCCCCTGTCCCAGGGACTGAGCACGGGGGAGACGGTGCGGGCCGAGGAGATCGTCCTCCAGGCCCCCGACGGGCGGAGCGTGACCACCCTGATCAACGCCACGTCCATCCGCTCCGAGGAGGGGGAGGTCGAGTCGGTGGTCGTGACCATGCAGGACATGACGCCGATGGAGGAGTTGGAGCGGCTGCGGGCCGAGTTCCTGGGCATGGTGAGCCACGAGCTGCGGACGCCGCTGGCCGCCATCAAGGGCTCAGCCGCCACGCTGACGGAGGCGGCGTCCGACCTGGACCCCGCCGAGATGCTCCAGTTCTTTCGCATCATCGGCGAGCAGGCCGACTACATGCGCGACCTGATCGGCGACCTGCTCGACGTGGCGCGCATCGAGACGGGCGAGCTGTCGGTGGCCCCCGCGCCTGCGGACGTGGCGACCCTGGTGGACGAGGCCAGGAGCAGGTTCCAGAGCGGAGGGGGCAGGAACAACCTCCGCATCGACCTACCGCCGGAGTTGCCGCTGGTCATGGCGGACGGGCGCCGCATCATCCAGGTGCTGAACAACCTCCTCACCAACGCGGCCCGGCATTCCCACGAGGCGTCCGCCATCAGGGTATCCGCCGTGCGGGAGGGTTACCACGTGGCGGTCTCCGTCACGGACGAAGGCAGAGGGATAGCCGCCGAGCGGCTGCCGCACCTGTTTCGGAAGTTCTCCCGCATCGACGGCGAGGACCGGAGACGGGACATCGCGGGGTCGGGCCTGGGCCTCGCCATCTGCAAGGGGATCGTGGAGGCCCACGGGGGACGCATCTGGGCCGAGAGCGACGGGCCTGGCCTGGGGGCACGGTTCACCTTCACCGTTCCGGTGGCCCAGGGCGCCGCTATCGGGGCCGCCCATCTCCCGGTGCGCTCCAGGCGGACGGAGCGGGAACGGGAGCGCATCCTCGCGGTGGACGACGACCCGCAGACGCTGCGGTACGTCCGGGACGCGCTCACGAATGCGGGCTACGCGCCGATCGTGACCGGCGACCCGCAGGAGGCGACGAGCCTCGTGCGGGCGAATGACCCCGGTCTGGTGCTGTTGGACCTGATGCTGCCGGGGACCGACGGCATGGAGCTGATGAAGGAGATCCGCGAAGTCTCCGACGTGCCGGTCATCTTCCTCTCCGTCAACGGCCAGGAAGAGATCATCGCCAGGGCCTTCGAGATGGGCGCCGACGACTACGTGGTCAAGCCCTTCTCGCCGACGGAGCTCGTTGCGAGGATCAAGGCGGCCCTGCGCAAGCGGGAAGCGCCCGAATGGGCCGAGCCGTCGGAACCCTACGTGTTTGGAGAGCTGACCATCGACTACGCCGAGCGCCGCGTGACGCTGGCCGGGCGTCCCGTGCAGCTGACCGCCATCGAGTACGGGCTGCTCTTCGAGCTTTCGGCCAACGCCGGTCGCGTGATGACCTACGACCGGCTGCTGCAACGGGTCTGGGGCCTGCGGGGCTCCGGGGACTCGCGGCGGGTGCGCACCGCCGCCAAGCAGCTCCGCCGCAAGCTGGGCGACGACGCCAACAACCCCACCTACATCCTCAACGAGCCCCGCGTCGGCTACCGCATGGAGAAGGGGGAGGGGGGCGGACAGGAGGAGGCGTGAGCGTGACCGGTATGGAAAGAGCCGGGAATTCCGAGTGAAAGGGAATCCAGCAAATGGTTAAAGAGAATCCGAAGGTTCCTCTAGGTGGCGACTTTCTAAGGGTTGTCCGAGAGCAAGAGCGTCGGTGTGAGGAGAACTTCGACGAATGGCTCCCCGGCGCAGGAGTAAGGGCTCCCCAAACAATGGACGCCCTTGGCACAGCACTCTCCTATTTGGACCGCATAGCGTCGTGCTGGTGGGGTTGCAGGCAAGACACTCATATTGAAGAACGCCTGGTTGGAAAGGTGGCTAGCAACGCACGAGCCGCTCTTCACTTGCTCAGGGCAGGCTATTACGACGAAGCGCTCGGTCTGGTTCGACAGATCGGAGAGACCGCCAATCTTGCGTGCCTATTCGTAGAGTCTGCGGAGTCGCATGAGGAGTGGAAGGGTGCATCCGAGGAGGTAGCACGAACCGCCTTTAGTCCAGTAAAGGTTCGACTGAAGCTGGAAGAACTCCCACTTCCATTGCCTATGGATCAGGACACTTACGGCCTGCTAAGCAGGCAGTCCGTACACATCAATCCCGAAACGTCGCCGCAGAGTCATAATCCCTTCAACCTCCCAACGTTGGGAGGTTATTTCCAGGAAGCTGGTGCGCTGCTTGCTCTCAACCATCTTGGAGGCATGGTTGGCTGGGTCCTTTGGCTTGCTGTGGCCCTCATAAAGCCTCCTACCGACAGAAAGGTCGTTGTTGACGCCAGCTTGGCCTTGTTGCGTTCTATTGGAGGTGTCAATCTGAACTCCGTGCAGGATTACTTTGATGGGATTCGAGAGTCACCCCATTTCAAGAGAGACGTAGAGCAGTTGGGACACTGGCAGAGGATATGGCAAGAAAAGCCGAAGGATTGACGAAGCGCTGCCCAAACTGGTACAGACTAGCCATGACAGTTGCCGCAATCCGAGGGGCTACCTCCCAAAGGATAGGTGAGCGGCCTACGAGGATGGAAGTCATGCTACAGATAGCTTCGGGTAAACTCTTTACCCGTGAACCGGCACAGAGTAACGAACTCCGGGGGGTCGCTTACACGAATCTCCAGCTCTATGGTAGAGAGCCCATAGAGACGGCCGCAGGCCGATTGCTGCCAACGAGTAACTTGGGTGACTCCAGAACTGCCGTATACGAACTGACCGAGCTTATAGAAGATCCGCCCGTCCCCGGCGCAATTGCGTCTCACGGTGTTGACCCCTACTTGAGTGATTTTGCAGCCATCGTCTCTTTCGCCCTGAACGTCACCTGTACGGCTGATTCCGAACTTACCCGTCGGCTAACGGGCGGTCAACACAGCTCGCTGGCCACTGTCCCACCAGCCAACTTGGTTCGCAGGGTGTTCGATAGTCGCGTCTGGTGTCAAGACGAGGATGCCGATCGCCTGGTCAAAGTTGCAGAAGACCTGATTGGACTCCAGAGGAAGAACTACCTTGCGGCGATGCGAGCAATACGGAACTATGTCAGAGGTCTTCACCGACTCGCGGATGACCCTGAACTGACATACACCCTGCTAGTCGCCTCCATAGAGTCGTTAGCGCAAGGATTCAAGCCCCGTAGCCCGGACTGGGAAGACTATCCAGAACATAAACGGCACCGACTCGACAATGCGTTAGAGCAAGCCGACGGCCAGACCAGGGACCAAGTTAGGAAGACGCTCTTGGAGATCGAGCATGTCGCTCTTACGCGTCGATTCTGCGACTTCGTACTAGCCCATATTCAGCAATCGTACTTTCGTGAGGACGCTACAGGGCTAGAGAATCCAATTGGGCACTCGGATCTTCCCGGTGCACTGAAGCAAGCCTACGATCTGCGTTCTAAGCATGTTCACGTACTGAGAGAGTTGCCAAAACTACTTACGGCGGGCTTTCACCACGGAGAAACATTTCGTGTGGACAGAGTTACAATGCTGACGTTCCAAGGCATGACACGCTTGGCTCGTCATGTGATCACCGAGTTTATCAAGCGACAGCCAAAGGTAGCAGCTGAAGTCTACGACTATAGGCCGGAGCGTGCCGGCATCATACAAGTGGCTCCTGCGCCAAAATACTGGATTGGTCAGACCGAAGACTTGGCCGTCTCGTCTGGGCGAAACCGTCTGGAGGGCTTTCTCGTCCAAATTGCTGCTAGCCTTCAAGAAGGAGCCGATGCAGAAGTTTCAGACCTGCGAGACCTGCTCTCGAAGGTTGAGAAACTGTTGCCGAACATGAGCGAGACCCATCGGAGCGCTTTCCTAGGGAACCTCTGAACAATTGAGGGTATCTCGTATGTAATGGACAGTAAGTGGACTGTCCGAGGTGTTTCTTCCTCCTACGGTGTGTCGATAGAGGTCTTGTGGTCCTGAAACGGCTCTGCTAAGGCGTATCTACGTTCGTTTGTCCAGCTTGGGCGCACTTCGCCCTCGTCAGGCTGCCAAGTACCGCTCCGCCCTTATCAAGTTCGTCATCCCCAGTAGCAACGTCAGTCGTTGCGTGTTCTTTGCCAACCCTCGGTAACGCACCTTGGCGTATCCGAAGTGCCGCTTCACGTACAGGAACGGATGCTCCACCTTCGCCCTGGTCGACGCCTTGCGCTTCTCCATAAGCGCCTCATAGCTTCCCGGCTCCAGTTGCCGACGTCTCCCGGGCCTCATCGCTACCTGCCAGTCCACATCCGATTCTATCCACCGTGCAGCAGCCGGTGAGCCTCCGTCACGCCATGAACGTTCGCAGGCGTCGTTCTTACGCTATGTACTACTCCCGTCTCAGCGTCCGCACCGACGTGTACCTTCATCCCGAAGCGCCACTCATTCCCCTTCTTCGTCTGACGCATCTCAGGGTCTCGCTTACCTGCACGATTCTTCGTTGACGATGGCGCCTCAATGATGCTCGCGTCCACGATCGTTCCCTCCCGAAGCCGCAGCCCCTGGGACTCCAGATGACGGTTGATCTCCTCGAACAGACCCTGTCCCAACTCGTGCTCTTCCAGCAGATGGCGGAAGTTCAGGATCGTCGTCTCGTCGGGGAGCGGGCCCGACAGCCTCAACCCTACGAACCGTCTCACCGACTCGACCTCGTAGAGCATGTCCTCCATACCAGGATCACTAAGGTTGTAGAACATCTGCACGCAGTGAATCCGCAGCATCACAGACAACTCATAGGGTCGCCGGCCCCGGCCTGCCTTGGGATAGAACGGGCGGATGCGTTCTACGAGCTGTTCCCACGGGATCAGACCGTCCATGCGCTCAAGGAACATCTCCCGCCGGGTCTTGCGCTTCTTGCTCTCGTATTCCAAGTCGGCAAATGTTGGCTGGTCCATCGTGCCTTCACCCCAAACATCTCTGCTTTGTGTATGGCATATTACTATGCCACAATACACCAGACTTGTTCAGAGTATCCCTAGCACTCTAAGTGCTCTTCAACAAACTGGCGATCCCCGAAATGCAGATGGCGAGTCTTGAGCACGTGCTAAGCAGCCACCAATCTGAAATGGAGCGTCCATCGGTTGAAGCCATGCTGTTACATCTCCTATTGGGGACCGACCCAGCATGGTCCCTGGAGGAACATCAGGCCATACACGACACCTATCTCAGAGACCAAGGCAGGCGCGACTGTTTGAGGATGCCACCGGCTTTCAAGGCAGGCTTGTCCCTAGCGCTCGCGGAGCGATATCGGCTTTCTGGCAACGCAGAGCATGCACGTGACCTGATCTCCATCGCCGTTGAGAACTGTCCCGGGAATTCAGCTTTGTGCCAAATAGAAAAGTCTTTCGATCCGAAGCAAGCGATCCCTTGGAAGATTAGAGTCCCCTCATTGTGTCCGAGTCAGGGTCCAGATACTCAACGTTTGTCAGCAGGCCACGCCATATTCGCATCCGATGTTTCAGACCCTGGATGACTACTGGGTAACTATACGTGTCACGGATGGTCTTAAATTAACCGGATGCGCCGCTGGCTGGACCGCATAGGCGGCATCTGTTGCCGCCCATGTCGTTCCTTTATAGTGGTCGGGGAGAGAGCCTCGGTAGGCTCACAGAGCCCCCAGTCACATCTCGAAGACGGTTCTGTCTACCGTCAAAATAGGCCCAGATACATATTCACCGAGCCCCGCGTCGGGCTACCGGATGGCGGAGGGGAGGGGAGCGAACAGTGAAACTCACCTTCGTTCGCGATGCTTACAAGACACATCGTCCTCGTCTCCCCGGTGTCTTTCTGGTCAGCGTGATTCACTGCGTGCCCATCTACGCCATGACTTGGTGTTTCAGTCTGATTGATGACCTGTCCGCTCGCGTCTCGATAAGCCTGCTTGTCACCATGTTGCCGGTGGCAGAGATCTTGTCCGAACCAAGACCCTTGAAGTCGAGAGGGGAGCAATTCTGGCTAGCACTGTTCTTTGCGCTCGCATTGCTGCTTGTAGCTAGCCACGAGTTCAATTGGCATGGTTTGACAGGCAACGCGGCTATTTCACTGCTCATACTCTCTTATGGTTGGCTGGTTTGGAAACTGATGCGCCACAACTGGTTGTTGCTTACCGGGTTGATGCTTGCTCTAGCTTTGATGATGATCTACTGGACGGCAGCGTTGGCCGGGAATGATAGTTGGCTCGACCTTCTGCTGTTGCCACTCCCGGTGGTGATTATCGGTGGAGTTATCTGGACACCAGTTGCGTGGCAGATATTGGACACTGCCGGACGGCGGAGAGATTGCCCATTGAGCGGTCCAGGAATGCAGGCGCTTGCAATGGCCATTCTGTTTCTGCCGGTTATCGTCGTCGCAGTCGCCGTTCCTGGGATGCTTGACCTCAGTCCAGCCTGGTCGGCGGTATCCTTGACCATCGTCGGGGTCCTGCTTAGCTCTGTGGTTTCGGACCCGTTGAGACGCTTCTTGCTGGAATGGGGAGATCTGGTACCGAATTCGGACGATTCGCGAGAATATCCAAGGAATAGCCCTCCTGAAGAAGACTGAGGATTGAAGGGATTACCACCTGACTCTGAGAGATGAGCAGAGCAAGCATGTCTGCCACCAGCGCATCGGCGACCAGTTCCTAGCATCAGAAGTCAAAGCTCGATGCGTTCCTACCTTGTGCAGCTACCGCGGTGAGCCCCGAGAAGCCGTTGTTTGCAGGGTTGTTCTATTAAGAGTTATGCAAAACGGCGCGCGCGTTGACAGGGTAACGGGCGGGCAGTAGGCTGTAAGAGCGAAACGTAACGCCGACGCACCACACGTCGGCGTTACAAAATGGTGGAGGTCTACCACCGCCACGACTCTACTAGCCTTAGCGAGCTGGAGTCCATAGTAGACCGCCGCCAAAGGAGGTCTACTGTGAGTAACGTATTGCTAGTGGCATTCCCCGTTCTGATCTTGGTGGGGTCAATCTCGCTTTGTGTCTCCACGGCAATCTTCGTCGGCAAGGCACTTAGGGGCAAGCGCGATCTATACGCCCAACGTAGCTGGGTGGGCGGCGTATTGGGTTGGGTTGGGGCAATAGCTGCCGTGGCTCTAATCCCCATATCGCTGGCGCTGCTGCATACGTAAGCGTGGGCAGGAGATAGGTTGAGGAGAGGAGGCTTCCAATTCGCAAGTACATATTCGTATGTCGCGTCCACAAGATCACCGCTGATCCTATCTGTACCGACAAGGACGGTTCCCGTCGGTTTCAATGTCCCGCCTGCGAAGCCCAAGCAGATGTGCCTACCGATGTGCTGGCTAACCTAAGCAGTATACGCGAGGAAGACGCTATGTTGCTGCCTTTTCGTCTCACGTGTGCTGCGGCGGACAAGCTCCTGAGCGACCGCTGGGACGATATGCCCGAAGACTTCCCATTCGTTCTTGGAATCCAAGAGATCCACGAATAACTCGCTGACGTCCTATGGAGTCGTCGATGAATAACCTGCGTTACTGGTTCAACTCTGACACGTGGGCAATTCACGGCCCAGGGCCGGATAACCGGTGCGGTAGCTTCCCCGAGCTAGCACTTGGCGTGTTTGCGGATTGGGTAAACGAGGATCACTGGCACGGGCCATACGCCACCATAGGTGCCGCCATCGACGGGGCGTTGCTCTTCGGCACTGACATTTGGCTATGCCGAACCTGCGCGGTCGATGTCAACTTTCAGTAACAACTCCTAGGATCGCCAACCCGCCGCCGCCAATCCCAAGCCTGCCCGGTGCTGCATTGTCTTGTAAAAGGGCTGTGCAAAATAGCCTCCCCACAAAAGCAACGCCCGCCCAACAAGGCGGGCGTTTACGTGGGTGGCGGTTGCTGGGTCTTTGGCGGGTGGTTGCCCGCGCCTCTCGCGCATCCTTTTTGACTAGTCTCGGCCCCGGTTACATTTTCCAATCTCAGACGAGATGGCGAAATGTAACCGGAAGGTGTATAATGGCACTTGATGGACACGAGTCTCGCATACGGCTTGGCATCTGATGACCGACTCGCTGAACTGGGTTTGGAGCAAGCGGACTTCTGGTACGCCTTGGACGAAGGGTTGCATTACGCCGGCAATCTGACGCGACACGATACCCGTGCGGCCAGGGGAATAGGAATCTGGAACGCCATCAACAGAGGATTGGGCGATAGACTCGTTACAAAGTGCTGGGTCAGGACGGAATCCAAAAACTGGGCATTGACAATCCATCCTGAGCGTTTTTTGAGGATTGCTGTACTGGCAGGCGACCGAAGAACCGGTACGACAGAGGGGCCAGAGCCTCGAAATTGCCACCAGATGGCTGCCAAACATCAGAAACTCCAAACCATCGGCACGAACCGCCAAATTGTCCATAAGACCCATTTTTCGAGCGTTGACCCCGCGTGGGGGGTTCCTACATTGACCTATTTTTTCCTGCACCACATGGATTTGGAGATCGGTGAAGTGCGAGGGGAATTATCCCTTGCTGTCGGTCACACAAGAGAATGGATCACAGAATGGCACGAACGCATAATCTTCTCCCGACCAGACGGCCTCTTAGGGGATGCTCTGGATTCTGGGCAGGATCCCCCAATTGAAGTTCCGGTCGTCGAAAGGTCCGCTTGAAGAGCCAGTTCAACCAAGACAGGCTTGACTTAGCACGTCTACGCCGGGGGATGTCGCAAAGCTCTCTAGCTGAAGCCGCGGGAATTTCCAGACAAAGCCTTACCAGATACATGAAGGGTGAACGTGAACCGGTGCAGAGCACTGTCCTCCGGTTCGCCGCAGTTCTTGATTTTCCGCCCGGCTTTTTCTTCGGCCCTACGCTTGACGAGATCGCGCACGACGGGCCGAGTTTCCGTGCCATGAGCACCCTGACGATTCGCCAAAGAAACCAGGCGGTGGCGGCAGGAACCCTTGGAGTCGCGATTTCCGACTGGATTGACACACACTTTGAACTGCCCAAGGCAGACATCCCCCGGTACGCGACTGCCGAGCCTGAGGCCGCTGCTTTGGCTGTGAGAAGCCATTGGGGATTGGGCGAGCGTCCTATTGGGAACATGGTCCATCTCCTCGAATTGCACGGAACTAGGGTGTTCTCATTGGCGGAGGACACGCGGGCGGTCGATGCGTACTCCTTCTGGCGGGACGAGATGCCATTCGTCTTCCTTAACACAATGAAGTCTGCTGAACGGAGCCGCATGGATGCCGCGCACGAGTTGGGCCACTTGGTCCTGCACTCCAAGGGTGGGGCTCAAGCGGTACGCAAGGCAGAACGAGATGCTCAGTTGTTCGGAGCGGCATTCTTGATGCCCCGCGGGAGCTTTCTGTCAAATGTGCGCCCAGGACTGACCGTCCATCAGATCATCAAGGCCAAGCATCGCTGGAAAGTATCGGCGGCAAACCTCACCTACAGAATGCACCAACTGGGTCTGATGTCGGAACACCACTACAGGCGAACGTTCATTGACCTGACTCGTCTGGGTTTCCGCTCGGATGAACCCGATGGGGTTGATCGAGAGACCTCCCAAGTGCTGGACAAGGTGTTCGCGAGGCTGAGAGAGCGTGGGATGTTTGTTAATCGTGTGGCTGACGAACTATCCGTTACGCCAGAAGAACTGAGCAAGTTCCTCTTCGGATTAGTCAGATTTCCCCTAATGGTCTGACTCCCCCGTGCCCACGCCTCAACACTGGCCAGCCGAGTCACGAGGTGGAAGGGGCGGCGGCGGTCTAGTCCAAGGAACTTGGGCATAGAGCGAGGCCCCAGCGGGATGCCAAAGATCAAGATCGCCCACCTCTGATGCTAAACTGGCCTTCAGTGCTCCCTGACAGACCGCCACGGTCGTGTTCAGTACCCGGCGGGCTACCGGCTGTTTTGCACACCTCTCGCGTGAACGCACGTTCTCATTAGACTTGACAAACAGGCGGTAGCAAGCTTTAATGGCTATGGAGCTCCCAGACCAGAAAGGAGCCGACCGACAAAAGGAGAGCGCCTGAGTGTTGGATACTCAGACGCTCGGTGTCCGGCAAGTGGCGCTTGCCGAGTACGGACAGCAGTATACTGACTGCTTTCGTGGAATGCAACAAAAGCGCCCCTGCCGGAAATCCGGTCGGGGCGCTCTGTTTGTCTAGCGCCAGAGGCGAGACTCCCACGGTGGGAAACACCGCCGTCATGCTACATGGTGGCCTCCTGTGGGGTCAAGCACGGCACAGGTCGAGTGTTACTCGCCTTTGGTGACTCCAGAAGGAGGTTGCCAAATGGCAAGACGCGCACCGCGAAACACCACTCGGTACACGCTCCGCAAAGGGAACAAGGTTCTCTACAGGGGAATCACCAACGACCCCAAGCGGAGAGCCGCCGAGCACAAGCAGGCCGGAAAGTCCGGCACGATGCGGACCGAAGGCCCAAAGGTCACTCGAGAGAGCGCCCTTGAGTGGGAACGCCGACACCGCTGATCTAGCAGGCCCCCTGGTGGCTTTGTTTCATCGGGGGGCCTTTTTCCAGCAAAAGCCAACAGGAGGGCAACATGAATTGTCGAGTCGGAATCACAACAGACCCTGAGAGTCGAAAACGCTTCTGGATGGGGCAGTACCCTCATTTGCGCACCTGGCAGATTCTCGGCACCCACCGGTCCAAGTCAGAGGCGCAGCGCCAAGAGAACTTTGAGGCACAGCGAAGGGGTTGTGTCGCGCACCCCGGTGGAGCAGGATCCGAGTACGCCACTTGGTATGTCTACTTCTTTGAGTTCTAGGAGGTCTGGTAATGTCTAGTCACGATGGAGGCCCAGCGTTCCCTCGGTCATTCAGCACCGAACGACCGGTATCCTCCGCCATGCACCGCGCTCAGGACACGGGCAAGACCCCGCCCGACAAATCAACGGTGACGGTACTGCCTCCACAGAGTCACGCCGCAGGCTCAAGGACCCCAACCCTGAAACTTACTCAAGGGAGAAGAAATGAAGCAGTACGAATACGTCGTGAGGAGTGAGTTGCCCATCGCCCATCAGGGGCAAACTACAGGACAACCTCAATGAGTTGGGCAAGACCGGGTTTCGTCTCATACAGATTATCCTCACCCCAGATCCCGCAAGGGTTAGCGTTGTGCTGGAGCGAGCAGTAGAAGACAGTGAGTCTACGCCACCCGCCTGACCTGCCACCGCACGCGCGGGGATAGACCGCCGACACCCTCGAGGAGGCGCGCCGGATGCTCGGTGCCCCCGCACGCGCGGGGACTACAAAGAGGCCCGGCGAGGACCATCCCTCGCCGGGCCTCTCTCTGTGGGTTTCCCGCCTCGGCTACTGCTGTTGTCCGAATCTCAACGGTTTTGCACTTCTCTCACTCTTTTCTATTGCTGGCAACCGCCGCGAAGCAGTAGAATATCATGTGTAGAAGTATGCTTGGAAACGGGGGGCGAATGAGAGACACAGGGACACCGGCCCGCCAGCGCAGGCCCCGCAAGGAGGCGGTTCGCCTGGGCAAGGAGATATACCACAGGGACGTCCTGCCCCAGGTCGAAGCCGACCACTTCGGTGAGTACGTCGCCATAGACGTTGAGACCGGGGACTGGGCCGTCGCGGACACCACCCGCGTCGCGGTGGAGCGTCTACGGGAGCAGCGCCCGGACGCGGTGGACGTCTTGTGCGAGCGGGTAGGCTACCGGGCACTCCGCAGCTTCGGGGCCGGCTCTCTGCGGAGGACCGGGTGATCCAAGGGGAGGTGAACGCCGCCTACGAAGCCGTCGTGACCCTTCCCCTGAAGGACCCGGAGGGGCGGACGCGGGACATCGAGGCTGTGGTGGACACCGGCTACAGCGGATTCCTGACCTTGCCACCCGGGTTGATTGATGACTTGGGGCTGCCCTTCGCCTACATGGGCCAGGCGTTTCTGGCCAATGACGCTGAGGTGGATTTTGACGTTCACTACGTCACCGTGCTCTGGGACGGCCAGCCGAGAGACATCGAGGCCGACGCGACGGGCAGCACTCCGCTCGTGGGTATGCTGCTGCTCGATGGGCACAGCTTAAACATAGAAGTGGAGAGTGGGGGTGCTGTCGTCATAAAGGCTAGAGCATAGCCTTGCTGGAGGCGGGACACGATACCGGTAAGCAATGCGGCACATAGGAGTTTGAGGAAGTGAACGACCTGGATTCACTGGTGCGTGCGGTCACGGCGGAAGCATACAAGCTGGCCGACAAGAGGGGCCGACTGCCTGAGCGAATCGAGGTCGAGGCTAACTTCGATATGAACCATTCGGGTCGTCTGGCGCTCAATCAGTCCCGTAGTTTTCCCGATCTAATCAACGTAAAGATGGTACTGGCTCCGCAGGCAGCGCCCCTAGGACTTCGACTCATAGCAGACTACGCGGCGAACGAGACAATAAGAGGGCAGAAGAAGAACATACGGAAACGAGTGAACCAGGCGATCCTGTACCGAAGGCAAGGTGGGTACTGCGCCGGATGAGGCCATCACTTCCAGTCGAGAAATCTGACCATTGATCATGTCGTTCCAAGCTCGAAGGGCGGAAACGGTGATATTACCAATCTCCAACTACTCTGTCATGCCTGCAATCAGTTGAAGGATGACGGACCGCAGGAGCAGTTGATGGCAGAGCTGCGAGCGCGCAGATACGTTAATCCGGGCCTGCATCCGGTCAAGGGTTAAGCCCCGGAGCGAGCATTCGGGACACTACGCCGGGGAGGGGCTGAGCATCAAGACGAGTGTCGGGTGTGTCCTAGGTATCGGCCGTCACAATTGCAAGTAAGTCGGAAATCTTCGTTGGTAGAAACGAGGAACTGGGAGTATGCAGATTGTACACGATCCTCCATATTTCAGACCTTCATAGAAGGGGAGGAGAGTCGGTTTCAAACGAAGAGATATTGTCTAGCCTAGTAGCTGATTTCCATCGGAGTGCGATGGAAACTCCTACGTTGGAGCGCCCAGACGCGATCGTCGTAAGTGGAGATCTAGTAGAGGGGCTATCTTTGGAGTCGGCGGCCTACCCGGAATCCCTTCGACAACAGTATCAAGAGGCTGAGGAGCTACTCGTGTCTCTCGTTGTCGAATTCCTTGGAGGCGACCGCTCACGGGTTGTCATAGTCCCGGGAAATCATGATGTCGACTGGAACGGCGTCAGGCGAGCGTTTGAACCCGAGGAACGTCCGGCCGACAATCTTCGCTGGTTTGTGAGTGACCCCGAAGCTGGTTATCGATGGTCCTGGTCCGACCGGCAGGTCTTTCGGATAAGTGATCCGGAATGTTATGGGCGTAGATTCGAGTTCTTCGATGATATGTACCAACGCTTTTATAGGGATGCGCCGCTGACGCACGCGGTTGATCCCAGTAGACCATGGAATCTATTCAGTCTTGATGGCGGCAACATTGTTGTTGGGGCCTTTAACTCATGCGTGGTTAACGATTGCTTCTCAGATCTAGGACATATACGTTCCAGGGATGTAGCAGATTGTCATCTGGCTATGAGACCCTTGGGACGGCCGGGGTGTCTCCCAATAGCCGTGTGGCACCACGGTGTTGGAGGTCCTCCGTCGGCTTCAGATTACATAGACCCAAACACAGTGACATTGATGGTAGACAAGGGATTCAGACTAGCCCTGCATGGACACCGACACGATTCATCAGTCTCCCCGGTAGACTTGTTCGTGTCTACAAAAGAAACGCTGGCCGTGATAGGAGCCGGGTCTCTGTGCGCCGGAGCGAAAGCGCTCCCTCATGGTGTCAACCACCGCTACAACGTTATCCAGATCAATCGTCAAGAAAGAACGGGTTCGATCCACGTGCGAGAGATGAACCAACCTGGTATATGGGGGCCTGGCCAGTTGTTCGAGACAGGAGGAAAGTCTTTCGTGGACTTTCATTGGACCGCCAGTTCATTGGAAGTCGCAGATCAAGGGAAATTGGGAGGGTACAATACGGCATTGGTTGATGAGATCGAGCGAATGATAAACTCCGGGCGTTCCGATGAGGCAATTGAAGTCCTCTTGACTGACAATGTCATTACAGAGACGTACAAGAGACGCCTCTTAGGCAAGGCACATCAGATTTCCGAGAAATGGTTAGACCTGAAGAGCTTGCTGAAGTCTCCGCAAAACGAAGAAGAACTGGCAATGTACTATATGGCATCAGAGAAAAGCGGCAACATGGTTGAAGTCGATGAGGTGTTGGAATCTGCGGAGGCGAGCGGCGAGTTCAATGCTCAGCTACTAGCTGACTTGAAACAGCGGCTCCGGGTTCACAAGATTCTGGGAGGGCGAGGCTAGTGACAACTGCTATTCCTTATCACGTCGAGATCAATAGGATCATCGAACTCCTCGCGTCCCAGATATATCAAACTCCTTTGGCATTGCTTAGGGAGAATTGTCAGAACGCCTTTGATGCAGTATTGGAAAGAATCTGGTTGGACCCGCAGTTTGAAAGTCCTGAAATAACGATCAACATTACTTCGAGCCGGATCCAAGTTAGCGACAACGGGATTGGAATGACCCCGGAGGATTTGAGGTCTCACTATTGGCGAGCAGGGTCGAGCGGGAAGAATAATCCTCAGTCAAGGGCGGCCGGTGTGGTTGGTACATTCGGAATCGGTGCGATGGCTAACTTCGGCGTGGCGTCGGAGTTGATAGTCACGACCGAATCCTGGAAGACGGGGCAACGGACTAAGAGCAGTGTCGAACGAGAAAGATTGTCGGCTACTGAACCCTGTATTTCCATCGATGACTTGCCTTCCGAAGAGCTGGCTGGAACCAGCGTTGAAATAGTTGTTGACGAAGGGGTCAATATCAATGTGGCCGATGCGATCACATACCTCTCTGAGGCCGTGAGGTACGTTCAAGTCCCCGTAATAGTCAATGGGAACCTGGTCAGCAAGCATGACTTCACGGAGGCTCTTTCTAGGCCAGGCACCGCAGACTCAGGAGTTTATGAAAGGGTTATTGTAACCGGTCAAGTCGAAGCATCAGTGCAATTGGCGATGGGGTCCAACGGCGAACCGTGGGCTCGAGTGAGTGATTTGCGAGATGGGACAGACCAAATACAGGGAGAAGTCATTCTGGCGCAAGACCTGCATCAGATCCATGCCTACCGAACCGGCTTTGCCCTGGCCTCGTCTGCGGTCCAGTCTTATTTTGGACTAGGAGGTGTGGCAAACTTGTCGTCGTTGACTCCAACCGCCGGACGGGAAGCCCTTACTACGTCAAGTGTGCAGTTCCTCCAGAACCTCGTGACTGGGTTGGAACGACTAATAGGCGAACGCCTGGGCACTCTGGAAGTTTCAGATAACAGTACGAGATTCATGGAGTGGGCCAGGAGAAACAACCGGTTTGACCTTTGTGGCCATATTTCGGTGCAGTTGGAACCAGGAGGGAAATATCAATCTCTAGGTTCCCTCCAACGTCCGACGAACGATCGTACTTGGAACCTTTACGGCGGCCGTGAGAAGACAATAATTGATAACTTTGCCACCGACGAACAACCACTGATTGTTTTGTCGGCAACTCAACCTCGCAAAGCCTGCCAAGAAGCTTACCTGAGAAACTATGTGAATGTGACTTCTGTGCCCGACCAGCCCACTATAATCGAGACCAAGCTCGAGTTTAAATGGTCCCTTGGCGAATCAGCACTCGCATTTAGACTTGGCTCAATTATGGAGTCCGACTACTTTGTACCTTGTGTGGTCCAGTTTGGACACATCTCTCATGGCCTGCCGTTGATAGTCGATATATCACAGAAACCGGTATTGATAACTCTAGACAGCCAAAGTTCCACAATTGCACCGATACTACAATTGTACGACACAGACTACGAAGTGCTAACTAGTTTTGTAAAAGATTTCATACGTAACGCAATTTTCCCGAAAATTTCCCACTTAGTGCCAAGCAGTAATCGCGACGGCGCAGCAGCTTTCTTGAAGTCAATCCGCCGACCACAAGACCTGTTTGAATATGAGCATACCGACTTGGGTACGCTGAACGAGATCTGGCACGAGTACGTCCAAGGCCACATTAGCATGGTAGAAGCAGCTCGTCAGTCTGCGTCTATTGTGCGTTCGACCATCCAGGTTTTGGAATCTGCTACTGCATCGACGGTTGACGAGGTACTATCCGATGTGGTCGCAAACCAGAATCTGCTAGCAAACTTGGAGGTAGAGGATGAATTGACGGCGCTACCAGCCATCACTCGACCAGACGTGGAATCCGATGCGAAGCTCTTGCTAGTTCCTGACGGCGAAGAGCCTCTCAGGGGATACCGTGGATTCCTGGCCTTAACTGACCGAGTCCGTCGGGAGCACACAGACTTCTTCTTGCAGCCCCATAGAACGGAGATCGTATGGGGTGGTCAGAAAGCGATGTACATTTTTCAGCATCATTCAGGGGAATTCAGCCTATATTACGACTTGCAGGGCAATGAGTTGTTATCTGGTGGGCCGAGTGGTAGCCGGATTCCTACATCTACCATAATCATCAAGAATCAAGTCTATATCCCAATACCAGACGTTGTGTTAGGCGGGTTCTGGGTTGGACCTGGAGGGCGAAAGAGCTTTGAAGTGCGGTGCGACTTGTTGTTCCCGGAGCCTCCTTAAGGGACACTTGATGTAGAGCTTGTCGTGCTCGATTGGCACACAAAGGCCGGGTCCATTGCCGGACTGCTAACAGGTTAAGACCAAAGTAATCGCTCTGCTCTTCTTGCCTAGTTTTTCTGCCGTGTTAGTGTGAAGGGTGGATGTCGCAAGACGCGGACAAAACCCCACCGAACATAACGTCGGCTACTGGATACTGTAGGGAGAGACACCAGAACCGCAGGAAGGGTAGACCGAGTGCTCGTCGACCCCTTGCGCTCGTTCTGCCCCGGCATGCCACGGTGGTGAGGTTGAGAACCTCGGATAGTGTCATCGGCTGCTGCCGAGCCACATCTCGAAGATGGTGCCATCTACCGTCCACTCAGGCCCACCACCGCTTACGGTAGATTCCGCAATCTTCGAGATGTGGCTCGGTAGCCTGTCAAGGTATCAAGGACTCGCGATTCCTGTAGTGTGAGGAGCCAGACCAGCAGACCCGCCGACGGGAAGCCCTGACCCGCAGCCCTCTCGATGTTCCTCCTGTTCGAGGCCCCGCACGCGGGGCCTTTCCGTTGTCCTGAGATCTCCGGTTGTCGTAGAATGTTCTATGTAGAAGAACGACTTGAGAAGGAGCGCGAATGGCGAACGCAGAGACCCCGGCGCGCCAGCGCAGGCCCAAGGAGGAGACGGCCCGTCTCGGCGATGAGATGTACAGGCGGGACGTGAAGGCGCAGGTGGAAGCCGACCACGACGGTGAGTACGTTGCCATCGACGTGGACAGCGGGAGCTGGGCAATCGCCGGTAGCGAGCTTGCCGCATCGGACAGTCTGCGGGCGCAGTGCCCGGACGCAATCAACGTCTGGCTGCTCCGAGTGGGCTACAGAGCGGTGGCCAGCATCGGGGGTGGGTCTCTGCGGAGGGCCGAGTGATAGAGGGGACCGTGAACGCAGCGTACGAGGCGGTTGTGTCCCTTCCATTACGAGGTCCGGCAGGACAAGCCCGCGACGTAGACGCCG
Organism: Dehalococcoidia bacterium; assembly: GCA_965262385.1. Classification (GTDB taxonomy): domain Bacteria; phylum Chloroflexota; class Dehalococcoidia; order Lucifugimonadales; family CATOSD01; genus CATOSD01. Next base: position 3,450,072 of record CBDHFB010000016.1, read on the forward strand.
TCGTGGACACGGGATTCACCCGCTTCCTCACCTTGCCGCCGGCGATGATCGCGGAGTTGGGATTGGGTTTCAGAGGCGTCAACCGCGTGATCCTGGCCGACGGCAGCGAAACAACCCTCGAGGTCTACGGGGTAACGGTTCTGTGGGACGGCCAGCTAAGAGAGGTCGTGGCCTACGCGTCGGATACGACGCCCCTCATCGGGATGTCGTTGCTGCACCGGCACAACCTGAACGTCGACGTCGAGGACGGCGGTCGGGTCCTCATACAGGCGAAGGCGTAGGCAGCTACGGGCTAATCCGCTAACACGAACGCCAGATGCAGGGTAACCCGTCACCCTGACGGTAATTGGCGTGCTGTTGGCGGTCTGAAGTGTTCCACCGCGGCCTCAGGCGAAGGCGATGCCTGATGTCCCGAACTCCATACCCCTAGGGGACGACATCCCGGCGGTTGGATTGGCTGGCGAGCTTGGAGCGAGATTCGAGTTCCCAAAGTGTTGCTGGCCGTAGCGTAGGCCAAGAAAACAAAGCGCACCTAGGATGAGAGCGGAGACACGATGGAGTTTCACCTCTACGAGATAGTCTTGGAAAGCCCGGTAATGTGGGTGAAAATCCAGGCATCATGCGAATCACATTGGCAAGCCAATGCTATGCTTGAAGCGCGCTTCGGCGGAACCACTAATGCCTCGCCTGGTCCAGGATACTTGCCTCAGTCATTCTCCATGCCAATCAGGCTCTCTGAATGTGTTGAGTGGGTAATGAACTGGAATTCGATTGAGCACCAGCTACCCGAGGGGTGGGACGACCATGAGTTTCGACTGGTCGAAGGACCTTACTCCTGGTGCGAGAGCCTATCCGACGGTTGCGTTTGCTATGGTACGAGGGGCAGGCTGGACGCCACCTACGTTTCAGACTTTGGATTGCATGACGAAGAAGGCAGACGCAATAGGAAGTCTCAGAACGCGCGGGCAGTGCACCACAACAAGGAAGCAGAGGAAAGCTTTGCACGCCAAGACGAGTCCGCAAGAGAACGAGCACGAAAGCGACATGAAGAGTACCTTGAAGAACAGCGTACTACACGGCGGACTACATCTCCCGACCGCATCAAATATGTATCGGACATGGGTCTTAGAAACCTGGATGAAGTGTCGGGTGAAGTCGCAAGCAAGGTAAACGGGCTGACGGCTCGCGGATTCTATTGCCAGATCGACCGCAAATATCATCCGTATGACGGACAAGCCAAACAGCAGCTAATGTTCAAGGCTTTAGCGCTTGTTGCATCGCTGAGTGAGAAGAGTCAGCAAGAACGCGGGGCAATGATCGTTGCGATGGACGGCATACTGGGTCTCTGGCTCCAGAGACTTCAGAACGCCGTATGCGCTGAGAGACGAGTACAGGGAAAGGCCGACATCCCCGACGTCTTGTACAAATACGTCCCGAAGGACCGCATCGGCAACGGGGCACCAAACAGTTTGCGCGCGACCCAGATTTTGGCTTTGAACGATGATATGGAGTGCAACCTCGAAACAAGGAATGATATCGGTCGGATGGGCACGCTCGATTTTCTCGCCCTGGCGCAGTCAAAGCTAGAGCAACACTTGGGCGTATCATTGCCGTGGGAAGAGGTCCTTGATCGGAGAACTAGTTACGGTGACCTGAGGCTAACAACCTTCGTCCAGCAATACCTCAACCCACGAGTAGGCGTGGTCTCGTTCACGACCGACATCCTCGTTCCTACCATGTGGGCACACTACGCCCGGAATACTGGCATAGTCGTCGGATACGAGACTGAAGCCCTCCTGGAGCTTGGCTTCGAGATTGGGTCGGTCAGCTATTCAGAATTCGCTCCGATGTATGAACCGGCGAAGGATGACGTTATCCGCCTGTGCCTTGTTGACCACGATATTATGGAACAGGATGCCAGGGCGGGTAAGGAAAGGGAAGGCTTTCCGGTTCTATGCTATACAGACCTCACCCAGTTCTGCTCGGACTGGAAGACACTGTCACGACTATTGTTCGTGAAAGGAACCTCTTGGTCACACGAGAAAGAAGTCCGGCTACTCGTTGACCTGGAGCAGACGCGAGACATCGGCAAGCAAGACGCCAATGGTTGGCCCGTCAAGGTGATAGACCCACCACCTGAGGCAATCAGAGAAATCCACGCTGGAGCTAACACGAACAAGGCTGACGTGGAGCGAGCTATCGAGGTAGGTCGTGGCGACAACAAGAAGGGACTATTAGAGGGGCAATTGTCATCCCACGCCTTCAGGATACAGCGCACCGTCGGGAGCTACCACTAGGCGCGCGGGTTCCTGGTTCTCCCAAGTACATGTTCACCGAGACCCGCGTCCGTTACCGGGTGCCGAATCACGATGAGTAGAGTCCGTCATGCAGGCGGCAGCGGTGAGCTAGGCCCCTTTCTAGCTCCCGGTCGAGTCTCCAGGGCACGACGGAAAGTGGCCGCCGATCTTCATGATGGAGAGCAGAACGCTGAACGCAGGCACGAATTCGCTCTCCACCGCCTTGAAATTGTACCTTCTCTTGTCTCGCTCGTAACCATGAACATCCCTATTCCTGATGCGCTTCAAGTTCAGATATCCAGTTTCTACCACCTTAGTTTCAACGGCGTCGAGACTGGCGTATTGGCACATCTCCATCAATAGCGACGGCAACTGATTGTCACTTTTTTTCCTCCTGTTTCTGAGGAGTGCGTCTAGGGTCTTATCGAGAGGGTAGTCGGAGAATGCGTACGAAATGCTCATACATGCGAAGGCGGCTTTGATCAGGTTTTCAGACGCGACCGAAAACAGGACCCACCCCATGTAGCGTCCGTAATTGTGGTTGAATCTGTCTTTGAGGTTATCCTCGAAATGACTGTCGTCCTGACCAGGGTACCGCGGTGTGAAGCGCCCGCCGTGCCACCTTATGAGACCGCTTTCTTCAAACAGGGCTGTGCTCGCATCGAACAAGTCCTTGCACTTCGAATGGTCCAACTTCGTCCTCCTTCGCACGTGCGTGGCCTAAGTCAGTCCTGGTGCATCATTCTCACATTGGGGCCAAATACCCGGCCCTCGGTGTCTCTGTAAGCCAAGGGCGTCCAATCCCTCACCCCGCATCTCCCCCGTAGGCATCCAGTAGCCCATCCCGGGCTCGATGAAGACGAAGGTGGGATTGTCCGCGTCGTCGCCCAGCCTGCGGCGCAACCTGCTCACGACGGTGCCCATGGGCCGCACGCCGTCGCCGCCCTTCCTGCCCCAGACCCGCCTCCCCAGATGCTCGTAAGTCAGCACCCGACCGGCGTTGGCCCCAAGCTCGGCCACCACCGCGTACGGTAGATACCACCATCTTTGAGATGTGGCTCGGTAGCCTATCAACGCACCGAGGTCTCTCGATTCCCGTAGTGTGACGCGTAGGGACGGAGGAACGTAGGGAGCGTCGCGGTGGCGACCCGTCCCCGGCCTTCAGCTCTGTGACGCCTTCTCCAGTTCCTGTGTCTCACCCTTCTCCATGCGGTAGCCGACGCGGGGCTCGTTGAGGATGTAGGTGGGGTTGTTGGCGTCGTCGCCCAGCTTGCGGCGGAGCTGCTTCGCGGCGGTGCGCACCCGCCGCGGGTCGCCGGAGCCCCGCAGGCCCCAGACCCGTTGCAGCAGCCGGTCGTAGGTCATCACGCGGCCGGCGTTGGCCGATAGCTCGAAGAGCAGCCCGTACTCGATGGCGGTCAGCTGCACGGGACGCCCGGCCAGCGTCACGCGGCGCTCGGCGTAGTCGATGGTCAGCTCTCCAAACACGTAGGGTTCCGACGGCTCGGCCCATTCGGGCGCTTCCCGCTTGCGCAGGGCCGCCTTGATCCTCGCCACAAGCTCCGTCGGCGAAAAGGGCTTGACCACGTAGTCGTCGGCTCCCATCTCGAAGGCCCTGGCGATGATCTCCTCCTGGCCGTAGGCCGATAGGAAGATGACCGGCACGTCTGCCATATCGAGGATGTCCCCCATCAGCTCGATGCCGTCGGTCCCCGGCAGCATCAGGTCCAGCAGCACCAGGTGGGGGTTATTCGCCCGCACGAGGCTCGTCGCCTCCTGCGGGTCGCCGGTCACGATCGGCGCGTAGCCCGCCCTGGCGAGCGCGTCCCGGACGTACCGCAGCGTCTGCGGGTCGTCGTCCACTGCGAGGATGCGCTCCCGTTCCCGCTCCGACCGCCTGGAGCGCACCGGGAGATGGGCGGCCCCGATAGCGGCGTCCTGGGCCACCGGAATGGTGAAGGTGAAGCGCGCCCCCAGGCCCGGCCCGTCGCTCTCGGCCCAGATGCGTCCCCCGTGGGCCTCCACGATCCCCTTGCAGATGGCGAGGCCCAGGCCCGACCCCGCGATGTCCCGTCTCCGGTCCTCGCCGTCGATGCGGGAGAACTTCCGAAACAGGTGCGGCAGCCGCTCGGCGGCTATCCCTCTGCCCTCGTCCGTGACGGAGACGGCCACGTGGTAGCCCTCCCGCACGGCGGACACCCCGATGGCGGACAGCTCGTTCGAGTACCGGGCCGCGTTGGTGAGGAGGTTGTTCAGCACCTGGATGATGCGCCGCCCGTCCGCCATGACCAGCGGCAACTCCGGCGAGAGGTCGATGACCAGGTTGTTCCTGCCACCGCCGCTCTGGAACCTGCTCCTGGCCTCGTCCACCAGGGTCGCCACATCCGCAGGCGCGGGGGCCACCGACAGCTCGCCCGTCTCGATGCGCGCCACGTCGAGCAGGTCGCCGATCAGGTCGCGCATGTAGTCGGCCTGCTCGCCGATGATGCGGAAGAACTGGAGCATCTCGGCGGGGTCCAGGTCGGACGCCGCCTCCGTCAGCGTGGCGGCTGAGCCTTTGATGGAGGTCAGCGGCGTCCTCAGCTCGTGGCTCACCATGCCCAGGAACTCGGCCCGCAGCCGCTCCATCTCCTCCATCGGCGTCATGTCCTGCATGGTCACGACCACCGACTCGACCTCGCCCTCCTCCGAGCGGATGGACGTGGCGTTGACCAGCGTGGTGACGCTCCGCCCGTCGGGGGCCTGAAGGACGATCTCCTCGGCCCGCACCGTCTCCCCCGTGCTCAGCGCCTGGGCCAGGGGAAACTCCTCCAGGGAGACCTCCCGCCCGTCGGCACGCCGGAAGGTCAGCACCTCCAGCAGCTGCTCCGCCGAGCCGCCGGGCGCGCACAGGTCGTTGACGATCCTCCTCGCCTCCCGGTTGAGCGACACCGGGGCCCCCGTCCTGGCGTCGAAGACCAGGACGCCGACGGGAGTGGTGTTCACCAGGGTCTCCAGGCCGGCCCTGGCCCGCCGCTCCTCCCGGTGCCTGCGGGCGTTGGCGATGACCAGCGCCGCCTGGGAGGCGAACATCACCAGGGTCTCCTCGTCCTCGGGGGTGAACTCCACATCCTTCTCGCCCACGTAGAAGGCCCCGACGCTCTCCCCCAGGTGGCGGATGGGCGCGGCCAGGAAGGTCAGAACGGGGCTGACCGCCATCGGCGGGCGGAACTCGGGAAGGCCCAGCGCCCTGGTGTGGCTGTGGAAGTCCCGCAGTCTCAGCGGTTCGGTAATCCGGCTGAGATGCTCGAAGAGCTTCAGCCCTTCGGGCAGCTCCACAAATCGCTGGCGCTCTTCCGCAGTCAGCCCGGAGGTGACGAAGTCCTGTATCCGACCCGACTCATCCAGGAGGGTGATGACGCCGTAGCGCGCCCCGGTCAGGGAGCAGGCGGAGTCCAGCACCCCCTGCAACACCGTGTCGAAGTCGAGGCTCTCGTTGATGCGCAGGCTGGCCTGGCTGAGCCGGGACAGCCGGTCCCGCAACTCCGCTATCTCCCGCGCCTGATCGTCTGCCTGTTCCATTTCCCTCCTCGAAACGGGCTGCCTCCGGCCGTTTGCTGCCCGTCGTTGCCGCGCCGCGCCGCACGTGGGATTCCGGACGCGCCCGGCCCGGCCCGCCCCAATTATAGCTGGCCCAGGAAAAACTCACAACAGATTCAGTCCAAAAAGGCTTGACTCTCACAGCTACCTCACAGGCGTTTTGGTAAAATGCGGCGGATATCCACCCATTTTGTAGGAGGGATTCACTTGTACCCACGAGTGCATGTATTGGGGAGGACAGGTATGTACCGGATGCACATCATAAATCGGGCCTTGGGCCTGTTGGCGCTTGCCGTCATCTTGGCGATGCTCTTGGTAGCATGCGGAGACGAGGAGGAGCCCACCGCGCCGGCTGCCGCGGGGCAGCCGGCGGCGCCCTCCACAGTTGAGGCGATGATGGAGGAAGCAACCGCCACGCCGGTTCCGATCCCAACAGCGACGCCCAGACCGACAGCCACGCCCAGACCGACAGCCACGCCACGGCCGACAGCCACGCCCAGACCGACAGCCACGCCCAGACCGACACCGGAACCCACGCCTGTAGTCTTGGGGGATTGCCGGGATGGCATGAGGTTGCAGCCTGGCGAAGGGTGCCGTTACACCGGCGGCGGTAGCCCCCAGGCCAACGTCGTTCTGTCCGTGCAGCATGACGGAGCAATCTGCCGTGAGGGAGGCCCTGCAAAGCAACAAATACTGGGCGCGACCATCAACATGGACCATCTTCGTCTTTGTAGCTCTGGCGGTTTCGAAAGGGACGATGCATTTCAGAGCGAAATTGTAGCCAGCGCCAATGCCGACGGGAGTTGGACATTCTACGAGTCCAGACTGTCTGCTTCGCGCGCCCGTGCCACCACCACGCCGACACCGGAGCCCACAGCCGCGCCGACACCGGAGCCGACGGCCACGCCGACACCGGAACCAACAGCTGCGCCGACGGCCACACCGGTTCGGCCCGGCAAGTTTTCTGAGTTCAACGGAGCCGTTGCGGCCACATGGCGGAGAATGCATGAGGGCGGCGAGATCGTGGCCTGCTACGAGGGTCTTGCGTTGCCGAGAGACAGCTTCTGCTTGTCGGAGGGCTTCAGGTTCTCTCCCGACTATTCCGAGATTCTGGACACCAAGTTTCTGGTAGCCCACCTTCCCGAAGGCGACGCCCTTGTATTACAGGGGAACACCACGTCTAGGTCTGGAGGGGACATAAAACTGGGCTGGATAACCTTCGAAAACCGGGTCATCACTCACCTCGAATTCAACGCGTCTCAGACATCCACACCCGTAGCCACGGCCACACCCACACCGGAACCCATGGCCACGTTGCCCGATCCTACCAAGGAGCCCATCATCTTTAGTGAACTACCCTGGGAAAGCGTCCAATTGCAAAACCGGATAGCTCAATACATCATCGAACATGGCTATGGCTACCCGACGGGTGTTGTATTGGGAAGTTCCTCGCCCCTGCTCGAGGCTCTACAACACGGCGATACCGACGTCACCATGGAGGTATGGTTGCCCAGCCAGGACGAGGCCTGGGACAGGGCCCGTAGCGACGGGGCGGTCCTATCCGTCGGGCGCAGCTTGGGTTCCGACTGGGAATCGGCCTTCGTGATTCCAGCCTACCTACAGCAAGAATACCCAGACTTGGACAGCGTCGATGACCTTAAAGATCCGCAGTTCAAAGAGCTATTCCAGACCGCGGAGAGCGCCGACAAGGCCCGCCTCGTGTCCTGCGTGATTGGCTGGACTTGTGCGGAAATCAACGCCGCCCAGATTGAAGGATACGGTCTCTCAGATCACGTTCACATCGTTAACCCCGTAAGCGGGGCGGCACTGGACGCGGACCTTTACGGCGCCTACGAACGGCAAGAGCCTTGGCTCGGCTACCAGTGGGGGACCAACGACCCCGCCCTGAATCTGGACCTGGTCCGGCTGAAAGAGCCTGCTTACAGCGACGAGTGCTGGTTCACCAACAAGGCATGCGCCTACCCGGACTCCAACATAATCATAGCGGTTAATTCCGACTTGCTGCACTCAGCCCCAGATGTGGTAGATATGCTGCGGCGATGGGACTTCAACCTCGACGCCTATAAAACCGCCCTCCGGTGGCAGGATGCCACCGGAGTTACGGACCCAAATTCCACGGCCATTTGGTGGCTCGATAGCAACTCGGAAATCTGGAGCGAGTGGGTCACTGCCGAAGCGGCGGCTAATGTCCAGGCGGCCCTCGACCGCGGTGAAACGGCCACAGCCAGACCGACGGCCACGCCGACGCGTGCGCAATCCGACCCGGACCGGGCCGTGCTGGTCGCTTTGTACCACAGCACGGGTGGTGCAAGCTGGGACGCCAACACGAACTGGCTGAGCGACAGGCCCATTGGCGAGTGGCACGGCGTCGCCACGGACAGCAATGGCCGAGTTATGAAGCTGGATCTCGACGACAACCGGTTGACAGGCGAGATTCCGCCTGAGCTGGGCGACCTGTCCAACCTGACGCGGCTGTCTCTCGGCGCCAACCAGTTGACGGGCGAGATTCCGTCTGAGCTGGGCGGCCTGTCCAACCTGGAGGGGCTGTTTCTCGACTACAACCAGTTGACGGGCGAGATTCCGCCTGAGCTGGGCCGCCTGTCCAACCTGAGGGAGCTGTATCTCTCTTCCAACCAGTTGACGGGCGAGATTCCGCCTGAGTTGGGCGGCCTGTCTAACCTCACGTGGCTGTTTCTCCACGGCAACCAGTTGACCGGGTGCATACCCGAGGGGTTGCGAGATATAGCGAGGAATGATCTTGCGTCACTCAACCTGCCCGATTGCGGCGCAGCCACGCCCGTAGCCACGGCCACGCCTACTCACACTCCAACGCCGACACCTGTGCCTGCGTCCACACCGACGCAACCAGCGCGTGGCGAATGCTATCGCGGCCTTGTAGTCAGACCTGGAGAGAGCTGCACATATCCTGGATCGTCTCAGGTGTTGTCTGTCGACACAGACGGAAAAGGACGTTGGTCTGCCATTCCATTCCTTACTTTCAGCGGTGAGATCAACGTCAGTTTGACCGTCAATGGGCGGGAGGAGAGCTTCGTTGCTCGTCCGCAAGGCGATGGGAGTTGGATTATTGAGGAGGCCGGAGGTTCTTAGGCGCAGACGTCCGAGGCCACAAACACGCCGACGCCCGGACCCACACCATCACCGACGCAATCGGGCCCGGCTGTTGAAGTGAGTACTCTTGAATGCGGTGGCGAGCAACTTCCTTTTGCCGACCACAGATACATAGAAGATGTGCGAGTCGGCTTCGGGAAGACAGTTTTAGCGAACTTGGGAGTGGGCAAAGGATTTACCTTGGGGGGCTTATTTTGGAAATCCGTCAGTGAGCTACCCATCAGACTCGGGACCGACAACGGCGAGGGCCTGATGGACCACTCGCCGATTATTCCGATGGGAAAGGGGCATTGTCATAGAGGGCTATGAAATCTCCGTCGTCGAAGATACAGGAACCGGCCCGCGACCGAAGGGCCTGAAATGCAAAGGGAGAGGGGTAATCTCATGTATAAGCCCACAATGGGTCTGCTGGTCGTAGCCACTGCGCTCCTGGCGATGCTCTTGGTAGCATGCGGAGACGGGGAGGAGCCGCCCTCTCCGACGCCACAATCGGTGCTATTTGCCACGCCGCCTGCCGCCACCTCAACCGGCGCTGACGACCAGCCTGATCCGGGTATCGTGGTCCAGCTTGATTCGACTCCGACACCCTATCCCACGGCCACGCCCTATGCCACAGCCACACCCTACCCGACGGCCACGCCCTATGCCACAGCCACACCCTACCCGACGGCCACGCCCTATCCGTCATCAGGACCATCCGTGCCAACTGAAGGGGATAGTCCAACACCCCCAGCAGCATCGACTCCCGCCCTTGCAACTGGTCCGACGGTCAGTATCGAGATTCCGGAAAAAGCCGAATTGAACCACCCCAAGTTGGGGTCAGCGCTCAACGACCTGATCGCCAGGGTAGAGGCGGGAGAGGTCTCGGCCGAGGACGCCGCCGCCGAGGCTCCCTTGCACCGCGGTGAATCGGTGGCCGTGACAATATACCTCTCCGGGAACGTGGATGAGGTAGTCAGATTCCTTGAAGACAACGGCGTCTCGCCCAGAAACGTGGGGGAGGACTACATCGAAGCCTTCATTCCGATTCTGTTGCTCCCACAGATTTCTGAGCAGCCAGGGATCCTGCGGGTGGAGGCAGTCAAACCGCCTGAATCGTTCCAGGGCGCCACAGGCATTGCCGGCAATGGTCCTGTGGCTCACAGTTCGCCTGCCTGGAATCAGGCAGGGTATACAGGCCAGGGAATCAAGGTGGGGATAATCGACGGAGGGTTCGAGCATTTCAGCGGTCTCATGGGGACAGAGTTGCCACGATCTGTGCGGGCAAGATGTTATCCAGAAGATAGTGACACACCTACGAACAGGATCACCGACTGCGCTAGGGACGGCGCCCACGGCACGGTAGTTGCAGAGTCGGTCATGGACATAGCCCCGGACGTGTCACTGTACATAGCCAACGTTCAGTTTAAGGGAGATATACAAGCAGCTGTTACATGGATGATCCAGCAGGATGTAGATGTTATCAACCACTCGATGGGTTCGTCCTTCGACGGACCCGGTGATGGCACGTCGCTGCTCAGTGATAGTCCCCTCTGGTCTGTAGACCGAGCAGTGGATAGCGGAATCGTCTGGGTCAACGCGGCAGGGAATTATGCTCAGAAAACATGGTTTGGATCCCCCTCCGATGCGGACGGGAACGGAGCCATTGAGTTCGCCACGGATGATGAGAAGTACGATTTTGATCTATATGGTGGTGACCTGACAGTCCAATTGCGATGGGACGATAGCTGGAGTGGAGCAGTTCGCGATCTTGATCTCTACATCTATGACAGGGCCAATAATAGCGTATTGCGCGGGAGTGAGAATAACCAGTCAGGAAGCAGTGGAGAAACGCCATTTGAATCGATATCCGGAGATGGGTCTGGAAGATTCTATATAGGGGTAGTGAACCGAAGCAGTAGCATGCCTTCATGGATTCAGTTGACATTGTGGGGAAATATTGAAGTCGAACATTACACAGAGAATGGCAGCATAATCAACCCCGCGGAGAGCGCCAACCCCGGTATGCTGGCGGTGGGGGCGGCACACTGGGACGACGTTAACAGTATTGAGAGTTACAGCAGCCGTGGCCCGACGCCTGACGGGCGGGTGAAGCCAGACATAGTCGGAGCGGATTGCGGGCAGACGGCTACGTGGGACTCTTTCTGCGGCACCAGCCAGGCCGCGCCCCACGTGGCCGGCATGGCGGCCCTGGTACGCCAGCGTTTTCCCAACTACACCCCCGCTCAAGTCGTCTCTTATCTGAAGGAAAATGCCCAGCAGCGAATAAGCAGCCCTGACCCCAACAACACCTGGGGCCACGGATTTCTCGTCCTTCCTCCAACGCAGGACACCAGCCCCTGCGCCACCGACGGCGCCGTTACCGATGCTGCCAACAACCCGGGGTTGGTATCCGACTGCGAAACGCTGTTGGCGCTCAAGGATACACTGAGGGGGACCGCTACCCTGAACTGGTCTGGCAGCACATCCATCGCCAGTTGGGATGGCATCACCGTCAGTGGAACTCCGCTGCGAGTTACCCAGCTGTCGCTGAGCCGGAACCGGGACACCGGGAGGCTAAGTGGAACGATCCCGCCAGAGCTTAGCGCACTTACCGGGCTCACAGTGCTAAAGCTATCAGAAAACCGCTTGACGGGAACGATACCGCCGGAGCTAGGCGCACTGCCAAACCTCAGCGACCTTAACCTGTGGGCCAACCAACTGACCGGTTCTATACCTGCCAAGTTAGGTGACCTGGAGAACCTAAGATTTCTAATCCTAAAAAATAACCAGTTGAGCGGCAAGATACCTCCAGATTTGGGCAAACTGGACGAATTGAGGACGCTCGCTCTAGGTTTCAACGACCTCACGGGGCTTATACCATCTGAGCTAGGTGGACTCGCCAACCTGATGTTGCTGTCTCTCCACCACAACCAGTTGACGGGCGAGATTCCGCCTGAGCTGGGGCGCCTGTCCAACCTGACGGAGCTGGTTCTCCTCGACAACCGGTTGACGGGCGAGATTCCGTCTGAGCTGGGCGGCCTGTCCAACCTGACGAATCTGCGGCTCAACGACAACCAGTTGACGGGCGGGATTCCGTCTGAGCTGGGCCGCCTGTCCAACCTGAAGTTCCTGTACCTCTACAACAACCGGTTGACGGGCGAGATTCCGTCTGAGCTGGGCCGCCTGTCCAACCTGGAATGGCTGTTTCTCGGCCCCAACCAGTTGAGGGGGTGCATACCCGAGGGGTTGGGAGATATAAGGTTTAATGATCTTGAAGAACTCAACCTGCCCGTTTGCGCCGCGGCCACGCACGAGGGTGACCGGGCCGCTCTGGTCGCTTTGTACAACAGCACGGGTGGCGCAAGGTGGACCGAAAACAGGAACTGGCTGAGCGGCAGGCCCATTGGCGAGTGGCTCGGCGTCACCACGGACAGCAACGGCCGAGTTACCAGGCTGGTTCTCTTTGCCAACCGGTTGACGGGAGAGATTCCGCCTGAGCTTGGAGGCCTGTCCAACCTGCAGGAGCTGTCTCTCTACTCCAACCAGTTGACGGGAGAGATTCCGCCTGAGGTGGGCGGCCTGTCCAACCTGACGGAGCTGTCTCTCAGCTCCAACCAGTTGACGGGAGAGATTCCGCCTGAGCTTGGAGGCCTGTCCAACCTGACGTTTTTGTCTCTCTACTCCAACCAGTTGACAGGAGAGATTCCGCCTGAGCTGGGCGGCCTGTCCAACCTGACGGGGCTGGATCTCTGGAACAACCAGTTGACGGGCGGGATTCCGCCTGAGCTTGGCGGCCTGTCCAAACTGACTGATATGTCTCTCCACTCCAACCAGTTAACGGGCGAGATTCCGTCTGAGCTGGGCCGCCTGTCCAACCTGAAGTTCCTGTACCTCCACAACAACCGGTTGACGGGCGAGATTCCGTCTGAGCTGGGCCGCCTGTCCAACCTGACGAAGCTGTGGCTCTACCGCAACCGGTTGACGGGCGAGATTCCGTCTGAGCTGGGCGACCTGTCCAACCTGACGAAGCTGTGGCTCTACCGCAACCGGTTGACGGGCGAGATTCCGTCTGATCTGGGCCGCCTGTCCAACCTGACGGAGCTGTGGCTCGAGAACAACCAGTTGACGGGTGAGATTCCGCCTGAGCTGGGCGGCCTGTCCAACCTGAGGAGCCTGTACCTCGCCCCCAACCAGTTGAGCGGGTGCATACCCGAGGGGTTGCGAGATATAGCGAGGAATGATCTTGGGCAACTCAACCTGCCCGACTGCGGTTCGGTGACTGAGCCTGAGGCCCCCACTGGCCTCACGGCCACCGCCGACGGCCAAACCCAGATCGATCTGTCGTGGACCGCTCCATCTGACAACGGCGGCGCGACCATCACCGGATACAAGATAGAAGTTTCCACCAATGGTTCGTCGTGGAGCGACCTGTTAGCCAACACCAATTCCACCTCTACCAGCTACACCCACTCCGGCCTGGCGGCGGGGAGCGCCCGCCACTACCGGGTGTCGGCCATCAACTCTGCCGGCACAGGCCCGGCGTCCAACGTCGACAACGCCACCACTGGCGCCGCGCCCGCGCCGGACCTCGTGGTGGACACGCCCACGGTGGACGCGAGGGCCCCGACGGCAGGAGCGCGCTTCACACTGAGCGCCACGGTCCGTAACCAGGGCAACGGCTCATCCGCGGCCACCACGCTGCGCTACTACCGGTCCACCAACTCGACAATCACGACCGGAGATACGGAGGTCGGCACGGACTCGGTGTTCCGTCTCGACGCATCGGGGAGCGGAGACGAGTCTCTCAGCCTGAACGCGCCGTCCTCCCCAGGCGCCTACTACTACGGCGCCTGCGTGGACTCGGTATCCGATGAGTCCGACATGACCAACAACTGTTCCAGCGCTGTGGCTGTAACTGTTGGCGCCGCGCCCGCGCCGGACCTCGTGGTGGGTACGCCCACGGTGGACGCGAGCGCCCCGGCGGCGGGAGCGCGCTTCACGCTGAGCGCCACGGTCCGTAACCAGGGCAATGGTCGATCAGACTCGACCACGCTGCGCTACTACCGGTCCACCAACTCGACAATCACGACCGGAGATACGGAGGTCGGCACGGACTCGGTGTTCCGTCTCGACGCATCGGGGAGCGGACACGAGTCGATCAGCTTGGACGCACCGTCCACTGCCGGGACATATTTCTACGGCGCGTGTGTACAAACAGTGTCCGGCGAGACCGACACAACGAACAACTGCTCTGCCGCGGTGGCTGTAACTGTTGGTGATGTCGACACCGCGCCCGGCGCCCCCACTGGCCTCACGGCCACCGCCGACGGCCAAACCCAGATCGATCTGTCGTGGACCGCTCCATCTGACAACGGCGGCGCGACCATCACCGGATACAAGATAGAAGTTTCCACCAATGGTTCGTCGTGGAGCGACCTGGTAGCCAACACCAATTCCACCTCTACCAGCTACACCCACTCCGGCCTGGCGGCGGGGAGCGCCCGCCACTACCGGGTGTCGGCCATCAACTCCGCTGGCACTGGGCCGGCGTCCAACGTCGACAACGCCACCACAGACACGCAGCAGGACACCAGCGCCTGCGCCACCGGCGGCGCCGTTCCCGATGCTGCCAACAACCCGGGGCTGGTGTCCGACTGCGAAGCGTTGCTGGCCGGCAAGGACACCCTCGTAGGAACCGGGACGCTGAACTGGTCCGCTGATGTTCCGATGGTGAGGTGGGACGGCGTTTCGGTAGGGAACTCCCCAACTCGGGTGCTTAGGTTAAGTCTTGCCGACTACCGACTGAATGGCGGGATTCCGCCTGAGCTGGGCGGCTTGTCCAACCTGAGGGAGCTGGATCTCGGCGACAACCAGTTGACGGGCGAGATTCCAGCTGAGCTGGGCGGCCTGTCCAACTTGACGGAGTTGGTTCTCGGTGCCAACCAGTTGACGGGCGAGATTCCTCCTGAGCTGGGCGGCCTGTCCAACCTGAGGGGGCTGTCTCTCGACGGCAACCAGTTGACGGGCGAGATTCCGCCTGAGCTGGGCGGCCTGTCCAACCTGACGTGGCTGTCTCTCGGCCCCAACCAGTTGACGGGCGAGATTCCGCCTGAGCTGAGCCGCCTGTCTAACCTGAGGGGGCTGTATCTCTACTTCAACCAGTTGACGGGCGAGATTCCGCCTGAGCTGGGCGGCCTGTCCAACCTGACGTCTCTGGTTCTCTACTCCAACCAGTTGACGGGCGAGATTCCGCCTGAGCTGGGCGGCCTGTCCAACCTGACGGAGCTGTCTCTCAGCGTCAACCAGTTGAGGGGCGAGATTCCGCCTGAGCTGGGCGGCCTGTCCAACCTGGGATGGCTGGATATTGCTTTCAACCAGTTGACGGGTGAGATACCGACGGAGTTGGGGAACCTCTCCAACCTGCAATCGCTGGACCTGGGGGAGAACCAGTTGACGGGCGAGATTCCGCCTGAGCTGGGCGGCCTGTCCGACCTGACGAAGCTGTACCTCGCCTACAACCAGTTGACCGGGTGCATACCCGAGGGGTTGCGAGATATAGCGGAGAATGATCTTTGGGCAACTCAACCTGCCCGACTGCGGTTCGGTGACTGGGCCTGAGGCCCCCAGAGGCCTTACTGCCACCGCCGACAGCCAGACGCGGATCGACCTGTCGTGGACCGCTCCATCTGGCGACGGCGGGGCTGACATCACCGGCTACCGCATCGAAGTGTCGACCAACGGTTCGTCGTGGAGCGACCTGGTAGCCAACACACGCTCCACCAGCGCCAGCTACTCCCACACTGGTCTGACGGCGGGGACCACCCGCCACTACCGGGTGTCGGCCATCAACTCCGCCGGCACAGGCCCGGCGTCCAACGTCGATGACGCCATCACAGACCCGGCTATCGGTGCGCAGAGTGGGACGACGGCCTGCGTCACCGGCGGTGCCGTGCCCGATGCTGCCAACAACCCGGGGCTGGTGTCCGACTGCGAAGCGTTGCTGGCCGGCAAGGACACCCTAGTAGGAACCGGGACGCTGAACTGGTCCGCAGATGTTCCGATGGTGAATTGGGACGGCGTTTCGGTAGGGAACTCCCCAACTCGGGTGCTTAGGTTAACTCTTGAGGCCTATCGACTGAATGGCGAGATTCCGCCTGAGCTGGGCCGCCTGTCCAACCTGACGTATCTGTATCTCCAAGTCAACCAGCTGACGGGCGGGATTCCGCCTGAGCTGGGCGGCCTGTCCAACCTGACGGATCTGCGGCTCAGATCCAACCAGTTGACGGGCGGGATTCCGCCTGAGCTGGGCGGCCTGTCCAACCTGACGGAGCTGGTTCTCTACTCCAATCAATTGACGGGCGAGATTCCGCCTGAGCTGGGCGGCTTGTCCAAACTGAAGGGGCTGTGGCTCTACGGCAACCAGTTGACGGGCGAGATTCCGCCTGAGCTGGGCCGCCTGTCCAACCTGACGGATCTGTTGCTCAGATCCAACCAGTTGACGGGCGGGATTCCGACTAAGCTGGGCGGCCTGTCCAAACTGTGGGTGCTGGATCTCCAGAATAACCGATTGACGGGCGAGATTCCGTCTGATCTGAGCGGCCTGTCCAACCTGACGGATCTGCTTCTCGACAGCAACCAGTTGACGGGCGGGATTCCGCCTGAGTTGGGCCGCCTATCCAACCTGAGGCAGCTGTCGCTCAACCGTAACCAGTTGACGGGCGAGATTCCGCCTGAGCTGGGCCGCCTGTCCAAACTGACGTGGCTGGGTCTCAGCGACAACCAGTTGACGGGGTGCATACCCGAGGGGTTGCGAGATATAGCGGACAATGATCTTGGGCAACTCAACCTGCCCGACTGCGGCGCAGCCACGCCCGATGGGGACCGCGCCGCTCTGATCGCCCTCTACAACGCCACTGGCGGCCCGAATTGGGCAAGAAACAATAACTGGCTGAGCGACGTGCCGATAAGCGAGTGGTCAGGCGTCACCACTGACGACAATGGCCGAGTTTTTAGTCTGTATCTCTACTCCAACCAGTTGACGGGCGAGATTCCGTCTGAGCTGGGCGGCCTGTCCAACCTGACGGGGCTGTGGCTCGGCTTAAACCAGTTGACGGGCGAGATTCCGCCTGAGCTGGGCGGCCTGTCCAACCTGACGCATCTGTCTCTCGGCTTAAACCAGTTGACGGGCGAGATTCCGTCTGAGCTGGGCGGCCTGTCCAACCTGACGCATCTGTCTCTCGGCTCCAATCAGTTGACGGGCGAGATTCCGCCTGAGCTGGGCGGCCTGTCCAAATTGACGCAGATGGTTCTTGACCACAACCAGTTGACGGGCGAGATTCCGTCTGAGCTGGGCGGCCTGTCCAACCTGACGCATCTGTATCTACCGGGCAACAACCTGACGGGCGAGATTCCGCCTGAGCTGGGCGGCCTGTCCAACCTGACGCAGCTGGTTCTTGACCACAACCAGTTGACGGGCGAGATTCCGCCTGAGCTGGACGGCCTGTCCAAATTGACGAGGCTGTTTCTCCGCGGCAACCAGTTGACCGGGTGCATACCCGAGGGGTTGCGAGATATAGCGGAGAATGACCTTGGGCAACTCAACCTGCCCGATTGCGGCGCGGCCACGCCCGGAGTGACGCCCACGCCCACGCCTACTCCCACCCCCGCTTCAGAGGGGGCTGACGGGGTATGCCACGTGGGTTTGATCGTCAGTCCCGGGGAGAGTTGCACCTACCCGGGCACGTCCACCGAGTTCACCGTCGACTCGTCGGGGACTGGGAGATTCCTGTTCTTCACCGCCGGGACCGGAATAGACGCCCGCAACACGACCATCAACGGTGTCACGTACAACTTCAAGGCCAGCAAGCAAGACGACGGAAACTGGATCATCGAGGCGGCGGGGGATTCGTAAGACGAGGGCGCTCCCGCGTCCACAGCCACCGCAACGCCCTGACCACTCGCCGATGATTCCGATGGGAAAGGGGCATCGTCATAGAGGGCTATGAAATCTCCGTCGTCGAAGATACAGGAAGCGACCCGCGACCGATGGGCCTGAAATGCAAGAGGAGGGAGTAATCTCATGCATAAGCCCGCAATAGGTCTGCTGGTCGTAGCCACTGCGCTCCTAGCCATCCTCCTGGCCGGATGCTCCGACGAGCCAACACCTACGCCCACCCCCACGCCAATCGACACACCAGCTCCCACACCCACGGCCACGCTTATCCCCACGGCCACGCCCATCTCCACGCCGACTCCCACGCCCATACCCACGCCCACAGCGACGGCCACACCCACACCCACGGCCACGCTTATCCCCACGGCCACGCCCATCTCCACGCCGACTCCCACGCCCATACCCACGCCCACAGCGACGGCCACACCCACACCCACGGCCACGCTTATCCCCACGGCCACGCCCATCTCCACGCCGACTCCCACGCCCATACCCACGCCCACAGCGACGGCCACACCTACGCCAACGGTGACGATAACCCCGATGGGCCGCGGGGTTTCCGTCACCTCGAAAAACCAGATCCTGGTTGAGCTCGAGCCCGGCGACATCGTGCCCGCCAATCCCTTCGACCTCGCCGAGCGCACCTTGGTCTTCACTCCGGACGGCCGCGGCGGATATTCGCGCGCGGTCGGGCCGCTCGAATGGGACCCCAACGACCGCGGCGAGCGGCCCGGGAGGCCTGTCGAGATCGAGCTGAAGCACTTCCAGTTTGACTTCTCCGGTCGGAAGTGGCCCTCCTTCTTCCTCTCCAAGACCGGGCTTATCACGTTCGGCAAGGAGTTCCCCTCGGAGCGCACCCCAGCGCGGTTCGGCACTATGCGGATGATCGCTGATGCCATGGTGGTAACCCCGACGATCAGCGCCCTCTACAAGCCGTATCTGGGCGGGAACATCTACGTCTCCAACCTGCCCGATAGGGTGGTCATCACCTTCTACGCCTATGATTACGAGCTGGTCGTGTACGGACGGAGACCCAGGGAGACCTTTGACTACCAGATCGTCCTGCACTCCGACGGGCGCGTGGCGTTCAACTACGGATCAGACCCGTCAGATCCGGACGAGGCGTTCCGCGACGGCATCGTGGGCCTATTTCCGACCGATCTGACGACCGGGGTGGTTCCACGGACTCCTGATCGGGTGACCGACTTGTCGCGACCGGATTCCCAGTTCTCCGCTGTGCAGATCGAGTTGTTCCGCCACCCCGCGATTCGGGACAGGGAGGAGGGCGTCGCCGACGTTTCGTGCCGGATCATCGAGGTCCTAGGGGACGAGTTCGACTTCTTCGCCTTCAACAGCCAGTCACGCGTGGACATCCAGGAGTCGGGCCCGGCGCATGGCTTCGGGGGCTATTACCAGGGCAACATACAGGCTGAAGTTCAGGGAATCGGTTTGAGGGGGAACAACACGACGCCGTGCGAAAGCCGGCTGAAGAACACCTGGGGATTTCCCGTTTGGATGAAGGCCCGCACCGTTGTCAACGAGGATTACGCCAACGACGGGCAACACACTCCCTACGACGAGGGACTGACCTACTTCGCCCACGAGATCGGCCACACTTGGCTCGCCTTCGCATCCTACCTTTTGAACGGAGAGCGGACGCCGATGCAGGTGGAAAGTGGGGGCTCCCACTGGGCGTTGGAACTGCACGCCCCCGCCCCGTTTTCTTGGGACGGGGCCGAGAACGGCTCGGTCATGGGCGGAACCTTCTGGCGGGAAAACCTGGACGGGACGTTCAGCCCCACCAGGGGATGGTGGACCAAGGCGGGCGGCTTCTCCTGGCTCGACCTCTACCTCATGGGTCTGGCGACCCCCGAGGAGGTGCCGGACATGTTCATCCTGCGAAACCTCCAGCAGTTGACCTCCGACCGGGAAGGCCCTTACGCGGGCGAGAAAGAGATCATCACCATCGAGCAGGTGATCGCCGCCATCGGGCCGCGGAACCCGCCCTCGGAGGAAGCGCGCAAGGTGTTCAACATGGGCTTCGTTTACTTCCTGCTTCCGGGACAGTCGCCCGACCCCGAGCTGCTGCGCGAGCACGCGGACTACCGCGACCGGGCACTTGACCATTGGCGCCACATCACCGGCGGACGGGGGCAGCTCACCACCGAGTTGCAAGACATGAGGTGAGACAACCGCAATGACCATACCATCTCTAAGTGTCCGCTCGTTCGCAGTCTTGGCGGTTCTGGCCATCGCCGTCACCCTGAGCGCCTGTACGGACAGTCCCCCTCCCACGCCGGAAGCACCGGCCGCTGCGACGGCCACACCCACAGCTGTACCGACGCCCACAACCGCACAGACGACGCCTACGTCCACCCCAACTCGCACGCCCACGCCCACGCCCACGGCGACGGCCACACCCACAGCTGTACCGACGCCCACAACCGCACAGACGACGCCTACGTCCACCCCAACTCGCACGCCCACGCCCACGCCCACGGCGACGGCCACACCCACAGCTGCACCGACGCCCACTCCAACACCCGCGCCAACGACGGTCGCGGTGGGGCCGGCCACGGCCGAACTGACCGCTCTGGGCGCGACCGTGCAACTCAGTGCCGAGGTGCGTGACCAAGACGGCAGGGCGATGGCGGGCGCCACGGTTTCCTGGTCGAGCAGCGCCGTCACAGTGGCGACGGTGGATGCGGCCGGGGACGTGACGGCGGTGGGCACCGGGACGGCGACGATCACGGCGTCGGCCGGGTCGGCATCAGGGTCCGCGGTGGTGACGGTGTCGCAGACGGTGGCCTCGGTGGAGGTGTCGCCGTCCGTGGCCGAGCTGACCGCGTGGGGCGAGACCATTCAGCTGACGGCGGAGGCGCTGGACGCGAACGGGCATACGGTGGCGGGGGCCGTACTCTCGTGGGAGTCCGCCAATGCCCGGGTGGCGGAGGTGGACGCTCTTGGTCTGGTGTCTGGTATCGGGGAAGGGGTGGCGACGATCACGGCGAGCGCTGGCGCTGCGTCCGGGTCCGCAACGGTGACGGTTCCACCCACGTTCACTCTATCTGGGACGGTACGTGACAGCCGGAGAAACGGGCCAGTGCTTGCGGGCGCGGTCGTGCGGCTCGAGAACGAGAACGGCAAGCGGGAGTCCATGGTCATCGGTCCCGACGGGGGCTACCGCTTCCCGAACGTCTGGGGGACGGTCACGGTAACAGCTATGGCCACGCCCAGCTACGTAGCCGAGACGATCGAGGTTACAGTGAGTGCGGACCGCACCATAGATTTCTCCCTCAAACACACGGGGACCCCGCCCTACCAAGGGACCGTGTTCATCACTCCGAACCTTCTCGGACCTGCAGATCCCACGTCGCTCCAGAGCGTAACCTATATCGGGCGCGGGGAACGCGTAATCTATGACCGACGACCCGGCGCGTGGATCACGGTCAACGCCTACCTATTCAGCGTGCGCTACGAAGGCACAGATCTTGAGTTTCAGGTCAATCCAGAATTCGGGAGCAGGGGGGCAGCGCAAACGGAAGTCGACACGTACGCGGCCGCGTTGGGCCGGCTGCCGGCAGTCTTCCTGTTGAGGGCCCAAAAGGTGCAGATCAATGCTGGCCATAAGCTGTTCGGGGGCAACTGGCACGACAGGAGTTTCCTCATTCACACAGACCAAGGTAAGGAGTACATCCGCAACGGTCATTTGGAGGAGGCTCTCATCCATGAAGGAGCGCACGTCTCGCTGGATGGAGCTCATGCCAGTTCCCCCGGGTGGCGGGCAGCGCAGACTAAAGATGGCGTCTCTATCTCTGCGTATGCCCGCGACTATCCAGACAGGGAAGACATTGCCGAGAGCATCCTGCCGTACTTCGCTCTGCGGTACCTTCCGGACCGACTGACCGACTCTGACCGGGCGGCGATTCTAGCTGCGATACCGAATCGCCTGATCTACTTTGACGAGCAGGGATTCGACATGTCGCCCTACACACCATCAGAGGTCCAGGAGCCCTCCGGTGAAATCGTCACCATTCAGGGTAAGGTTATCGGGCCGAACGGCCGGCCGTTGGAAGGGATAGGGCTGTGGGCGTGGGCCGGAAGCGTGGATAACAGCGGAAATGCCATGACCGGGGAGGACGGCGCCTTTGCTATAGCAGTCCCCGACGGTTCCTTCACTCTGGATGTGTATGCCCCCGGCGAGGGATGCACCTTCATAGGGTGGTACGGCCCGGGGGGATTCACCACCGTACGGGAAGACGCAACCCGCATTGAGGTGGACGGCGAGAGTGTCGTAGACATCGTCGTCCGGCTTCCGGACCACCCGGACTCCTTGCCTCGCATTGCGCATTGCGCCTGACGAATAACCCGGCGCCGGACGGCCTCCCAACGGCGATCCGCTTCGACTTGACGACCCAAATACCGCAATGGGGAAGCTGCTGGCGGACGGCCAGCAGCGCCGAGAGATCTGCTTCCGGCTCGGCCTGTGACTGAAGTTTGCCGGGGACCATCGAGCGCCTGCCGGCATCCTACACAGCCACTGACACTCGACGGCTGCGCACGACGTCCCTCCTTTGCTACGCTTGAGGTATGGTCCTGTCAGACCGACAGTTACTAGACGCCATCAGCCGGACGCCGTTCATCGATTCGGCGGAGTTGGCACGTATCCTGGGCGAAGCCCACACGACGGTCCACCGCGCTCTGCCCGACCTGCTGGCCGACGGCATCGTGGGGAGGGTGAGCCACGGCACCGCCCACCTGCCGTCGAGCCAGAGGTACCACCTGACGGCCAAGGGCGTCGGCGAGACCGCCCGGGCGCTCGGCTTCGGGACGCCCTCGGACTTCGTGCGAGCCTACCCCATGTCCAGGGAGTGGCTCACGCTGCTCATCCGAAGGATGGACGCCGTGGCCAGCGTCTACCGTCTCGCCGCCTCGATGTCCCCCGGCATCGACGGGCTCCGGTCCCACGTGGAGTTCCACCGCAGGGGGCGCTTCGACGCCACCATCACCCTCCAAGACGGTCGACGATCCGGCGAGGTCCCGCCGCAGGGTATGCCCCAGCCACGCCAACATAGGTTGCCGTGGGCCACCAGCAGGTTGTAATATTTGAATCGGAGTTCGAGACAGCGCCTAGATCGCTGGGATGGGGATAACCCTCCGGCACGTGAGGAAGCCAATGTCTACTTTCAAGGCCAATGCCTATCTGCTGAAGAACCTCCTAGACAGTATTGAGAACGGCGACATCCAGCTACCGGACTTTCAGCGCGGATGGGTATGGGACGACGCTCGGATCAAAGACTTGCTTCTCAGTATCTCCCGCGGCTTTCCCATAGGTGCAGTGATGACGCTCGACGCGAGCGGGGATGTCCAGTTCGTAAGCAAGCTCATTGAGGGGGTGGCTGAAGACGGAAAGGCTGGCCCGGGGCATTACCTTCTCGACGGCCAGCAACGCCTTACCTCTCTGTATCAATCGTTGCGGCACAAAGGTGCCGTAGCGACTCGCGACCGGCCAGGCAGTCGAAGGACTCTTGAGCGGTGGTACTACATCGATTTGCAGAAGGCGCTGGACCCGTTGGCCGACCGCGATGACATGATCTTCAGTGTTCCCAAGGACAAGGTGGTGAGAGCCAATTTCGGACGGGACGTGGTTCTGGACTTGTCCTCACCGGCGTTTGAGTTTGAGCGTCACATGATGCCTACTGAGGCCGTATTGGATGCCATGGATTGGGGACTTGACTATGTAGAATTCTGGCAAGAGCGGGGTGACCATCCCCACGGTAAGCCAAATAGCTTTTTCAAGCAATTTAAGAACGCCGTGCTGGACAACTTCAGCGAGTACCAAGTACCCGTGATCGATCTGGGAAAAGATACTAGCAAGGAGGCCGTTTGCACGGTATTCGAGAAAGTCAACACGGGTGGCGTGTCCCTGAGCGTGTTTGAGTTGGTGACCGCATCGTTCGCCGGCGGTGACTTCAGACTGCGAGACGACTGGGTAAGGCGAGAAGACCGGATGCATTCGGCGTTTGGAGTTCTTCAGGGTGTTACCGGAGACCAGTTCCTTCAGGTGGTTACCTTACTATCAACTCAGGCCCGACGAAGGAAGGCCGAGTCAGATGGGAGACGGTCGAATCTGTTGCCCGGCATCGATTGTCGGAGAGCGAGCATCCTTGACCTGAAACTCAGCGAGTACAAGGAATGGGCAAGGGCAGTGGAGGCGGGCTTCATGGAAGCGGCGAAGTTCCTGAACCGCCAATTCATCTTCACTAGGAACAACGTCGCATACAACACTCAGTTAGTGCCTCTGGCAGCGCTGTACGCGGAGCTTGGCAAGGAATTGGAGCCTGCCAATGCTCAGGAGAAACTGGAGCGTTGGTATTGGTGTGGTGTCCTAGGGGAGAGCTACGGTAGCGCCGTTGAAACGCGGTTTGCAAATGATCTGGCACAGGTCTCCCGCCACGTTCGAGGAGGAGCGGAGCCGGAATCGCTGACACAGGCTAACTTCGTTCCAGAAAGACTACTGTCTCTGCGGACTCGCAGCAGTGCAGCTTACAAGGGGCTGTATGCGTTGCAGATGAAGAGTGGGGCTGCCGATTGGCGTAGTGGCGAGCCTCTTAGCTTCGCCGATGTCCATACCAAGCCCATCGACATCCATCACATTTTCCCCAGACACTGGTGCGAAAAGGTCGCTAGGCCCGCTGTACCGCGTAGGATATTCGATTCGATCATCAACAAGACGCCGATTGACAGTTATACCAATCGGCTGATCGGCGGTCGTGCCCCATCCGAGTACTTGCCGATTCTACGAAAGTACATGCCCGAGTCCATGCCCAAAGAGAGGCTGGAACGCATTCTGAAAGCCCATTGGATCGCCCCATACGAGCTAGAGGAAGACGACTTTGGTCACTGCTTCGTGGAGCGTGGTCAAGCGATCCTCGATCTCATCACTCGCACCATGGGGAAGTCGGCAGTCAATGGGCGCCAAGTGTTTCGTGACGAGCTGAAGTCGGTTAGTCTGGGTCTTGTCCAGGACGACGATGAAGAAGTTGACCATGATCCGATAGGAGAAGATGCCTACGGTGGTACGGGAGCACTCAGCGGAGAGTTGAGGTGATCAACTGTTTCTGGCGATTTGCGCTCGCACCTGACAGATCGCTACGCCTGAGCCCTTCCAGTAGAGAGAGCATGTCATGTGGCCCATGATCGCGGGGCCCGGACTGCGCTGTGGCGAGTGCAGACACAACATTCTGCCTGGGCGGCTATGTCTGTCTGAACTACCTGAAGAGATGCCTTCCGGAGTTAGCCGAAGCGACTTTCGCAACTACTGCATCGGATGCCCGGAATGCTGGCGGCGAGGCATGCACGCCTGCTATGTCCGATACCTTGAAGAAGGAAACAGCCAAGGTAGGACTCACCGCAGCCTGCCCTGCTCACGCTGCGGTCGTCGCATACCATCAGGGGACAGAGTTGGCATAGAGACCCACTACGACTGGCCGTCCGCCCTGGAAGATCGAGATGGATTCACTGGCAGAGCAACTGCGCGCACGAGCACGGCTGGAACGGCCGGTATGGACGCCAGCTTGGAAGTACTCGTCAGAGGGATGCCGTCAGGCGCCTTCGCCGATCTTGGCGATAGCCTTCAGCAGAAGTTTGCAACGGCAGGGCTAGGAGGAGACCGCGGTGTTTGGGCCGATCCTGAGGCCATATATCGGGACACCATACCGTTTCCGATCCGAAACTTAGGAGTGGATCCGAGGAGGTACACCGACGGCAAGGACCTGAGTCACAGAATCTCGGTGGGCAACTCTCCGGAGTTGGCAAGAGACCCGGGCAACATTGCCGGATGGGAGAACTCGAGCCTCAACCGAGCCCGAGGCGCAGAAACGATGACGGAGTTGCAGGAGTTCCGACTGCATGCCACCAACGCCTTCCATACATCGGGGATCGTACTTAGTGAATGCCTTGAGGCGGCTGCCACAACAGCGCTATTCTCAGCACTTCTGGAGGCCCCGATCAGCATTGCAGAAAACGCCATCCACTACAGCAAGGGCCGTAAGACTGGCGAGGAGGCCATCAAAGAAGCCGCAACTGCGATACGAGACCGGGCTATGGCCGGCGCAGTTGTTGGATTTGCAGTCAGGGCAGCCATAGCCCTAACCGGTGCCGGACCACTGGTGGTGACCATCTCACCGGTTCTGATGGCTGCAGGGATGACACTCTACGGCCACACGGCACTGAAACGCATCCTGAGCGCATTGGAAGACGGACTTCCCCTAAGCCGCGTGGGCACATACTTCTGTAGTCTGCGGTGTCACACGACGTTCGCCTATGAGACAGGCAGATCGGCGTTGATGCGGTGGGAAGAAGGCCGAACGACAGATGCCGCGTTCCATGGTTAGTAGCCTTCTGTGAACTCCAGTTCCCAGGTACCGTCTGCGCTGACGAACAGCAGGTACTCTTTGCCCGGCATGGCTTCCGTAGGATGGTCCTCAAGTCTAGTTTGGCCTTCTGCCTTGACCACATCGTGTTGGACGGTCCCGTCAAGGCTGAGCAGGCGTGCCAGGAACGAGCCCCCACCATCATGCCGGGCGTTGACTAGCAAGGGACGGGAGCCAACCTGAAAGGGTCCAGTGACCTGACCGCCAGCAGGACCTTCGCAACGATAGGGAATGCTGGAGCGGGACTGGTTCAAGGCAGGTTGAATGAGACGACAGCTCCAGGGGCCTGACGCTTCGACCCTTAGACGATACTTGTCAGGCCTAAACTGACTCCATTCGATCTTGGGTACGGCTGTTCCTGGACGACTGCTGACTTGCCAAGCCCCTATCCAGTCACCCTCCCCCAAGCCGTTGCCCAGTACCTCGAATCCCCCGTCGCCGCGCAACAGAGTCAAAGTGAACTCACCTTCGCAAGAGTGCCTGAAGTATCCGACCAGCACACCTGAGATAAGCTGAACATCCAGTGACTCCTCGGATGAGCCGCCTTCAGCGAGGTCGGCTGTAATTGTGTGGCTGTCACCCTTGAGGTCTAACACGTCAGGTGTGACGTGGGTTTCTGTAAGGTAGCGCAGGCCAGCAATCCCCCTAGCCTTGCCTTTGGATATGGAGATTGCCTTCCCCCAAAGGCCCCGTGCTTGAACGACAGTGGTCACGGCCTTGGCTTTGACGCTCTCCGGTACGGCCTGTAGTCCGACACTAGGGACTACCGACTTCCTGATGTTCCTTAGTCTGTCAAACCGTGGCATCTCGTCCTCCGAAAAGCGGGTTACTGCTAATGTAGGCCATTCGGCTCAGTGGCAAACAAGAACAAGGTGACGGTATCATAAGCTGGTCTTCTGATGTCGGTCAATCTCCGCCATCCTTGCCGGGGCAATTCACTAACCGCACCACCTCTTGCCCCTAGATCGCTGAGACGGGCTGCCGTTCACACTCCATTCTGCTACGCTCGGCGTATGGCCCTCTCAGACCGACAGCTGCTCGACTTCCTCAGCCGGATGCCATTCGTCGATTCGGCGGAGCTGGCAGGCATCCTAGGCGAGCCCCACGCGACCGTTCATCGAGCCCTGGCCGACCTGCTGGCCGACGGCATCACCGGGAGGGTGAGCCACGGCACCGCACACCTGGCGTCGAGCCAGAGATACCACCTGACCGCCAACGGCATTCGCGAGACTGCCGGGTTTCTCGGCTTCGAGACCCCCTCTGACTTCGTGCGGGCCTACCCGGTGTCCAGGGAGTGGCTGACGCTGCTCATCCGCAGGATGGACGCGGTGGCCGCCGTCTACCGTCTCGCCGCGTCGCTCTCCCCCGGCATCGACGGGCTCCGGTCGCACGTGGAGTTCCACCGCAGGGGGCGCTTCGACGCCACCATCACGCTCCACGACGGCCGCAGCTTCGGCGTGGTGCGCCAGGGTCTCGCCCTGCGTCGCCGGTCGCTCTACGACCGGTTGAGGGCCATAGCGCAGTACAGCCACGGGCGGCGTCCCGGCACCGTCCTGATCTTTGTGCCGAGCGCATGGGAACTTCGGCGGACGGCGAGGTTCTGCATCAACAACGATCTCCGTGACTGCTACGTTGCCGTGGAGTCCAGGGACGCCCTCGAAAGACGGGACCTGCGCCTCTGGTGCGAACCCACGGGGCTGTTCGGACTCACGTACTACACGCTGGAGACGGTGAGCGCCTACGGCAAGCCAGGCGGAGGGCCTGGAGCCCAGTCGCCGGAGCGGAAGCGTGCGTCCATTCCCGACCCCGAGCGGATGGCACAGAATGCGCCGGCCTTCGGCGTCAGCCCGTCGGAGAAGCGGACGCTGGACCTCATCACCGACCACCCGATGATCCCCCGTGAGCATCTTGCCACTTGGCTCGGCATCTCCGAGGGACGTGTCAGCCAGATGATGCGCAGCCTCGTCGATACCTGGGGCCTGGTCGAACAGAGAGGAAAGCGCGGAGACGTTCGCTACACTCTGTCCGCCGAGGGCATACGCTACGTCACCCACAGGGACCGCGCCCAGCTGCCCACCACGCAGGGCATCTGGAGCACTGCCCTAATCACAGACAAACAGGGCCGCAGGCGTCACGTGGGCCACCGCATCGAGACGTGGGCGAGGCAGACGAAGCACGCCGACGGCATCACGTGGTTTCTGTCTCAGATTCAGGCCGAGGCCAGGGCCGACCCCGACAGCGAGCTGGCGTGGTCCGTCCCCACCGCCAGGTCCGACCGAACCTACAACTGGGGCGATTCCGCCATCGCACCCGACGCCGTGGGACAGATGACCGCCCAGGGCCTTCGGATACCGTTCTACTTCGAGCACGAGCTACGCGCCCGCCATCCCAGGGGAGTCCTTGCCCGCCTCAGACCCTACACGCGCTATTACCATTCCAACGAGCCTAAGGAAGACCAGCCGCCGTACCCCGTCACCCTGTTCGTCGTGGACACCGAGGAGGTCGAGGACACCTACGTGCGAACCGCCGCCCACATGAGCCGGATGTCCCTGCCCATCTTCGTGTCCTGCATACCCGTCCTATCACACACGGGAATACTCGGACGGTCATGGCGTCCACTGCGGGAACCGGAGTCCCCGAGACTGCCCCTGTCCGCACTGAGCGCCTACCAGTGGGACTCACTCTACCACCGGATGCGTCAGAGTCCTGTAGGGAGGGATAGATAGCGACGATACGTCCCCATCTTCCCTCAGTGCTGGCTGGGGGTACAAAATGGCACAACCGGGCCGATTTCCGAGGTCCACCGACCCCCAAACCACCCCTGTTTTAGCTACAAAACGGGGTTGACGTGTCGCCTGACCGGTCAGGGTACAAAATGGGAAGCCATGCTAAAATACTCGGCGAGTCCGACAACAACTTGATTGCACTTTGGGAACTCTGACGTGTCAGCCGATAGGGAGGGAGAAACGATGGATGAGCCCGTCCGCTGGGTGGCGAAGGCGGAGGCTGCGGAGGAACTGGAGGTCTCCCTGTCCACCCTGGACCGGAAGATCAGGCAGGGAGAGGTGGAGGTCCGCAGGGAGGGCCGCCGAGTGTTCGTGCGGATGGCGGGGGAGTACATCACCGACGAGGAGCTGCTGCGCCGGGCCATCGCCAGGGAGCATGAGCTTGAGCGGACCGTGCGGGAGTTGGAGCAGAGCGTATCCGAGTTGAACCTTCGGGCATCCGAGTTGGAGCGGGAGCGAGACGAGGCCAGGGAGTCCGCAGCCACGGCCAGACGGCCGTACCTGGAGCTTGAGATGGAGCACCGGAGGGAGGTCGCCGCGCACAAGGCGACGAAGGGCGTGCTCAACGTCGTCCACGTGATCGCCCTGGTGCTGCTCGTGCTGTTGATCGGCAGCGTTCTCCTGTGGTGGTTTGTGCTGAGGTAGAGGAAGCGCCGCCGGCCCGTCACCCCGGTCTCCAGCCACATCTTCGGGAGGCGTAACGCACCCCCACTTCAATCGCCTTTTCGGGGGCCAAATGTCATTGGGACCCCGCTCCAACCGGACCGCTGATGTCATTCCCCACGTTTGGCGATGTCATTGCAGTCCGGAACGCACCCTTTCTAAAAGTGTTCACTGCTTACGTCCTGTAGAGGGGCCTATTACCCCTGTTCCAGCTACGAAATCACGACTCTGGCCGCTCAGTTACAAAACTGATACTCCTGTACACCCCCACTACTGCGAGGAAGGGGCCGAAAAAAAGAGAGCCTATAGCACCCCGCATCCCTGCGCAGAGCTAAGAGGGGTCTTATTCAGCGTTGCGATTGTGCACACTCACTTGCGAGAGCCGCGCTCCGATGAGTCGCGGCAGACGGCAGGGAGGTGCACGAGTTGGCGCGGAGACCATCGACCAACCGCCGGACGGCGAAGCGGGGATCGCCGTCCCACTCCACCGAGCATCGAGGGAAGGTGAGGCGTGAGCAGCCCGGCCCGGATGATCGCCCGCGCTCACCTGCGGCGTCAGGCGTCCCCTTTTACAGCCTTCCCGCCGCCCCGCAAAAGTGCAACTGTCAGCTAGGGCCTTTGCAACCCCGACCCAACCTCAGTCGCCTACATAAATGCAACTCTCAGCTACGGACTTGCATACGCACGCCGGAACGTACCCGCAAGTCAAAGTGTTCACTGTTTGTGTCCTGTAGAGGGGTGATTCGCCTCATTTCAGCTACGGAACGGCCCGACTTGCATTTTTGCAACCGCCTTCGTTTCTCTGTACACCCCAACGGCATCACCGATAAGGGTATTCGCCCCAGGTCTTATAGGGGCGCTCACGTGAGCGCCCTCATAGGTAGTTATGCCCAGCGTCTCGACCGCTCACACTGGACCGCAGGACCTGGCCCATGAGACGCCCAGAGGCGGGATGAGCGGGATGAGAAGCGCCAACGGAGAGAATCCACCGACCAATCGCCGGGCGACGGCGTACACCGCCGAGCAGCAGGAGACGCTGCGGCGTGGTCTACGCATCCTCGCTCGGATGATCGCCCGCGCCCACCTACGGCGTCAGGCGGCCTGGTCCGTGACCGCGCCCAGGCCGCCCGCGGAGGACGAAGACGGAGACTGAGCGGCTCACGGAACCGTCTTCCGACGCTCCCCATGTCAGTATTCCACTTTCCCCACTTCGTAGCTGCGACTGCCCCATGACCGTGGAAGGAACCCCGGAATCAGATTGCTCGCTCCGATTTAGCAGGCTGTCCCTTACACCCCGATTTCAGCTACGGAACAGCCCGAGCTGCAACTTGACGCCGCCGACGCTCCCTCGAATCTCGCGCCCTGTGAGGAGTGTCTGTCCGCGTACCCTGGGTCAGCACTGGAGACGCTTGACAGGGGTGTCGGAAATGGCGCAATATCTTGGTAAGACTCGATAACAAGGGGTTTGAACATGCCGCGAACAACCAAGACCATTACTTTCTCGCTGCCGCCGGAGATGGCCGACCGGGTGGACGAGGTGATGAAGCAACAGGGACGGTCCCGGAGCGAATTCCTCCGGGAGGCTGTGCTCCGCTACATCGAGGAGTGCGAGTGGAGACAACTGCTCCAGTACGGAGAGGCGAAGGCCAGGGAGAAGGGCATCGGTCCCGATGACGTGTCCCGGCTGGTGGAAGAGTACCGGGCTGAGGTTGGCTCGGTCCGTGCATGAGAGTCGTCCTCGACACCAACGTCATAGTCTCCGGCCTGAACTTCCCCGGCAATGAGCGCCTGGTGCTCGAACTGGCTCTCAGGGGACGGTTCGAGCTTTATGTGTCCACCTTCATCCTGGAGGAAGCTGCCGGGGTGCTGGGGCGCAAGTTCGATTGGGACGCGGAACGCTCATCCCAGGCTCTCAGCGCGCTTGGGAATGCCGCGACGGTCATCTACCCCCGTAGACTCCCGGAGGTGATCGAGGGGGGCCACGCCGACAACCGCATCCTGGAGTGTGCCGTGGAGGCTTCCGCCGATTACCTGGTCACCGGCGACCGGCGGCACCTGTTGCCGCTTGGGACACACGAGGGAGTGAGAATCCTCAACGCTCCCAGGTTCCTGTCGGCGCTGGAGGGGTGAATTGGCAGTGATGCCGATTGACAATGTTCAACCGGAAGCATCATAATACTGAGTAAGACTCAGTGTGTTCCAGAAAGAGGAGAGACAGCATGAAGAAGAATCACCTACAGCCCCTAACGCCGGCGGCGCCCTACGCCAGGGTGTCCAGCGACCGGCAGGACGTGGACCTGTCCGTGTCCGCCCAGCTACGGGCGCTCAAGGAGTACGCCAAGGCCAACGGCTACTCTGTGGCCCGGGAGTACGTGGACGAGGCCGAGAGCGGCCGCGTCGCCGACCGGCCCCAGTTCAGGGAGATGATTGAGGAGGGCGGCAAGCCGAAGGCCCCCTTCGACGTGATTCTCGTCTGGAAGTTTTCGAGGTTCACCCGCAAGCGCGAGCACGCCGTGGCCTTCAAATCCCAGCTGCGGCGCACGGGCATCCGCGTGGTGTCCATCACCGAGCAGGCCGAGGACAACGCCACCGGCAGGCTGCTTGAGGGAATCATCGAGAGTGTGGACGAATATTACAGCGAGAATCTTGCCCAGGAGGTCGTCCGGGGAATGAGGGAGGCCGCTTCCAGAGGCTTCTTCCTCGGCTCCAACGCCCCCTTCGGCTACAGGAAGATCAAGGTCAGCGACGGGGCGAAGGAGCGCCCCACCCTGGAGGTTGACCCGGCCACCGCTCCGGTGGTGCGGGAGCTATTCGAGAAGTCCCTGCGGGGCAGCGGCCTCAAGGAGCTGTGCAAGGAGCTGAACGACCGGGGCGTCACCAACAGGGGCAAACGCTGGTACAAGGGAACGCTCCACTACGTGCTGAGAAACGAGGCGTACACCGGAACCGCCGTATGGGGCAAGAACAGCAAGGGCGAGAAGGCCCAGGACCCTGTAAGGGTGGAGGAAGCGTGGCCCGCCCTGGTGTCGAGGGAGCTGTTCGACGACGTGCAGCAGGCGATGAGCGACCGCGCCCCGAAGGTGCAGAGGCCCGGTAGAGTGGGGAGCAAGTTCCTGCTGAGCGGACTGCTCAAGTGCGGCGTGTGCGGCAGGCCCTACTCGGCCCAGGGAGCCAAGAGCGGCCAGTTCGCCTACTACATCTGCGGCACCCTGTTCAGGGAGGGAGCGGGGACGTGCAGCGCCCGCTACCTGAACGCTCCGAGGCTGGAGGCGTTCGTGCTGGAGAAGATCAGGGAGCGGATACTGAACGAGGAGACCATCGTGGCGCTGGTGACGCTGGTCGCGGAGGAGATCGACGCGATGGCCGGTGAGCTTTCCGGCAGGCTGGAGGTCGTCGAGGCGGAGCTATCCGACGTGAGGAAGCGTCTTGAGAAGCTCTACGAGGCCATTGAAACGAGCGAGTTGACGTTGGAGGTCCTATCGCCCCGCATCATGTCTCTGAGGCACCGAGAGGAGCAGCTGGAGGCTGCGAGAGAGGACGCAGAGACCCAGCTTGAGCAGAGGAGAGTGGAGCTGCCCAACACCGAGGAGATAGCGCGGTACGTTGCGGACTTCCGGGACTTCCTGAAGGACGGGACGATCCCCGAGCGGAAGGCGCTCATCCGCAACTTCGTGGAGGGCATCGAGGTGGAGGGAGACGAGGCGACGCTGACGTACACGGTCCCCATGCCGAGCGACGGTGCGATGTCGGAATCGGCGTCGGTTCTTGATTTCGTCAAGTCCAGCCCACCCGAAGAGGCTCGAACTCCCCGTGAGGGTGGCGATCCCGGGGATCACAGGCCGCATAACCACATCTCGAAGATGGTTCTGTCTATCGTGCACGTTGGTCCCGCCCCCTACCTACATCTTCACCGAGTCCCGCGTCGGCTATCGGATGCCGAAGGGGGAGACGCGGGAGCCGGAGGACTCGTAGACCGGGGCACTCCCACTCTTCGGCCCGGGCATCGCACTGCTGCCGTATGACTTGGCGAAGCGGCTGGTCGTAATGAGGGAGACCACCGACCTCCTTTGAGGGGATGGCTGTCTGCGCGGGCTTGGCCTCGGCAGTTGAAGCAACGGCGGGATGGCGGAACGGCCAGCGGCGGGCCATACGTCGCTGGTAGAATTGGCCATGCAAGTGCCGGGGACCCTGGTGACATTGCTGAACTTGGACCCCATAGCGGTTTACAGAGGGAGGAGGTAGGCTATGGACGCAGGTAAGCGGATAGAGGACTCTCACCCGGAGCTCTTCCCGACAGATTTCGGGGAGCGGATGGAGCGGCTCAGTGAGCTCGTCGGATTATCGTGGGCGGAATTCGCCGAGCGACTCGGCGTCGAAGATGGCCGTGTGACGGAGTGGCGCAAGGGCTCGATCCCCTCCGGCGGAGAGGTGTGGCACATCATGCATCTGGCATCGACGGTTCCCGGGGGGGTCGAATTGATGCTTACTGAGGCGATCGAGCACGAGCGAACTGCGGAGTAGCCATATAGCCTGCCGCCAGTTCATCTTCGGCCCTTGGTTCTGCGACAGACTGTGAGTGATGACGGTAGAGAGTTCCCGCTATGACCCGTGCCAGACAACGGCGAAGGGTACGCAAACGCCGATAGGCTCATGAAGCCAGAGAGCGCAAGGCTAGGCGTGTATGGGCGGCCAGCCTGCCGCCTCCGCCCCTTGAATCGAGCGAAGGACCGGAGCCCTGCCGGCACACGTGGCAAGACCCCGCGACCGTCAGCTTCTCCAACGGCAGCCGGGATGTGATAAGGGTCTGCGAGACGTGCCAGGGCTTTGTGCGAAGGTGTAAGTGATGCCGTCGGTTCCATCTGGTCTACGTGGGACAGGGCGGCCAGTACGTGATGTCGTCGTGGGTCTCTGAGTCGTGGCTCAAGGAGCACGGGTGCGCTCGCAGGGATTTCGGAGACGTGCCCTTACTGTTCGTGTGAATGCCTGATGCCAGTGAACTCCCAATGTTTGACCTTGCCACCTACGGGGAGATTGACGGGGAGCCCGGGCGCTACGAGCTGGAGTGGTTCAGTTGACGGGGACGGCTGCCGGGGGACATTGCGATCCACCCAGCCGGGGCGGTTCGGCTCAGCCCCTTGGAGGACGAAGCCGGAATTTCGATCCGTCCGTCGCGTACCATACGCGTCCCCGCGGCGACCCTCCTCCGCCAGCCCCTTTGGGGCGCACGCTATTGTCTAAAAGTCCTACCCGGCTTGAATGGACCCAAACCGACCGCCCATGAGTATCTGAGTTTTCCGTGTTTATTGATTCCAAAGAATGAAGGTTTTTGATTTTGTCCAGGAAATTGGTGGGCCGGGCGGGACTTGAGCTCAGACTGTCACCATGCGGTGAAGTGTGCTTTACCTCGTATGCTGCGTTTTCTAGAGTGCCACTGCCTATGAGCACCTAAGAACATTGTTCAAATTGCCTCGGACGTGTCGTGGGCTGGCTGACGCAACCCAGTTATTGCCGCAGACTCGTCCCCTTACATCTCATCGAACTTGCGAATGCGGGTGACTCGCTCCTGCAATCCCACCTCCAACGTAAACATTCGCATTGCGGCACCGCCCGGCCCACTAGAGAAGACTCGAACTCGAGGACTTAGACTCCATACGACAGAAGCACTCTAGCTGAGTACGGCGTTGACCTGCATAGTGAACAGGCCAGGACACGAGGGTTCGGGGAGGCGCAAAGGCGAGCTCGAAATCGCCCCAATGTTTCACACTCAGCCCGCCCTCGTTGCTCGTGTCAAGGGCGGGGATACCTCCAAGATTCACCACCTGACGGCATCATGGGAGACCGCAGGTGCGATGGCGGGGTGAATGCGCGTTTCGTCATCGGTGGGTTGGCATTGAGGGGGTCGATGCTACGGCTCAGGTGGTCTGCGGCGGTTCCCGAGCCGGTGTGGAGAGCACTCTGGGCAGTCGTTGGGCGTGGCGAGGCCGGTGACTTCGGTCGAGCCGCCTGATGTGCCTGATGTGTTGGCAGGTGATGGAGCGGTTCAGGCCCGGCGCGACGTGGTTGCCAGTGCGCGTATCCTGCGGCGTGCGCCGACCAGCAACTCATGGGCCGGATGTCCCCTCATGAGGCGGATGATCAGCCTCCTCGCGTGTCTGACCACCCGGCCGGCAATGCAGATGACCCCGAAGCGCACCGCCTTCAGACGCCTGCTCACCCACTCTCCTCCCAGCACCAGCCGCTTCATCGCCGAGTTCAGATTGAACGCCAGCACCACTATCGCCCACCACGCGGCGTTCGCACCGAACTTCCCCGATGGAAGCCTGCCCCCCGCAAGGTCCTCCTTCAGCACCGAATGCACCTCCTCCCCCCTTCGACAGGCTCAGGGCAGGCTCTTGCCGCACCTCTGCCTGTACCATCGGATCAGCTCATCCCCCGGCAACTCCCGGTTCGTCACCACTCCCGTCACCTTGTACCACCTGCCATCTCCCATCTGCATCGTGGGAACCGGCAAGTCCTCCACGTCGAACAACTGGGGATTCCTCAGAGGCTCCCTTATCGCGATGAGCCGGTAGTCGGGACTGTTCTTGCTGTAGCCTGTCCAACCGGTCACGTAGCACACCTCGGCGTACTGCTGGCCTGTGCGCTCTCGATGCTCTGTCTCCGTCCCATACAAGTCGTGCCATCCATCCTCACCAACCTCCTTCACCGCCGCCTTGAACTCAGGCATCACATCCACTCCCACACAGAACTCGATCACTCCGAACCGCTCATCCCTGCCCTCTGCGCAGTACCTCAACAACTCCTTCTGGTAGCCCGCCGAGTCAGACCTCATCATCACCTTGCTCACCCCTGCGAGCAACTGCTCCAGTGACTCCTTCAACACCCTCAACTGCTCGTAGCCCGCGGGCACCCCGTATCCAGTACGGGGCAGGCCGTTGCCGTCTCTGAACTCGGAGTGCACCACCAGGTCCGCCTCATGCCAGTAGGTGGTCAGCGGCTGGTACGCCTTGTGCTTTTTGTAGCAGTAGCTGGCCTGCCGCTTGTTGGTCCCTATCAGCGTAGCGTCCATAGCCTGCCCCGTACTCGATACGGGGTCCAGTGTCGCCTCGGTGTGCCCCGAATGGGTCCCCGCGAACCCGACCAAGTCCGCGTTGACCCTGCGAAGCCCCCTCAGCGCGTCGTTGGCCGCCGGTATGAACGCTCTGTGCGGCCGCCCTCCCGGCCTCCTCGGCCTCGTCGTGGAACCGATCCAGGTATCTGAACACCGCCGTGGGCGACGGCACGATGCGGCGCCTCTTCCTGCGCCACCTGTTGTGCTGCGCCCTGCGCTCTGCCCGCCGCATCCTGTGAAGCTCCGCCATCAGCAGCAGCCTGCCCAACCCCTCGTCCTTCTCCAGCACCCGCAGATCAACCACCGACTCCCCGCCCGCCAGGTTCAGTCTGAGCGTCGGTCCACCCCTGGGCGCCCTCTCTCACTCCCACGTGACGGCGCACCGACTCCCCCCCGTGCCACCGCGGCCAGGTCCAGATACGCCGGCAGGCCCGACCCTTCGGCAGGCTCAGGGCAGGCCAGGCCGTCATGCCTGTGGACTCGTTCTCCTCTTCGTAGTGGAAGGGAAGTGTTGCTTGCCGCATAATGGCCGCACCTCATTGGCGATGGGTTGTTGTTGCTACCTATCATCATAGCCAGCTTTGCCGCTGGCTCCAACGAGGCCTTCTTCTGTAACTAGGCGGTGGATCTGGGATGTTAGGCCACGGGGCGGAGCTATGAGGCTGTACGTGAACTACTTCCAACCGTCCTTCCAGCTGCTGACGAAGCGCCGGAATGGAGGCAGTGTGACCAAGCGTTACAGCAAACCGGCGACTCCCTGCGACCGTCTGCTTGCTCGTGACGACGTGAGCGGAGGAGACGAAGCGGAGGTTGAGGGAAAGTTGTGTGGAGTTGGGCCCGGTGACCTTGCTGCACAGCATACGCGAGTCCCAGTCTGCGCTGGCAGCGGTTGGGGCTCTCGAGTCGGGGGGCACACCCCGATGGGGACAGTCTGGAGAGCTTCCTGTCTCAGCTGCCCGAGCCTTTGCGACAGGGCGAGGTACGACCGACACACGCGCGGAGGGCCAGAGGGCCTCGCACTTGGCGAACACAACCGGACCCATTCGAGGGAGTGTGGTGCGAAGTGCTGAGCTGGCTCCAGCAGCAGCCGGACACTGCGGCGGCGGATCTGATGGATCGGCTGAACGGCGCCATCCGGAGCGTTACAGCAGGCGTCAGTTGCGTACCCTACAGCGCAGAGTCAGCCAGTGGCGCGGTGTGATGGCGAAGCAACTGGTGTATGCTTCAGCCGAAGGCAGAGGGGCCAATAGTGAGGTGCGACCGGTTGACATCGGGCCCGGAGGCGTCAATTGGAAGCCGCTGAAAGCTCGGTAACATCTTCCAGTGAGGCAACAGAGGCCAGAATGATTGTCGCTGTTCACACAGTCCCATACTCAGCTCGAAGATGGTTCTGCTACAGTCAGCTTTGGCTTACCACCGACGAGGCGAACCAATTAAGGCTAACGGCTCTGTGGTAACAAATGTGGGAATAATCGATCAATTGCCGTATAACCATAGTTATTTCCGAGTCCCCCCAGTGGTCCGCCGCTCCGAATGTGAGGGAGCCGGGGACCCCGGAGTAGTCGGCGTCGGACGCCCCGGCCCGGTTGGCGCTGGAGATGGGTATGACGACCTCGCTGCCCGGCGCCTTGCTGAGCTTCACCTTCACGGCCACGGTTGCCCCTTCGTCCACCGAGTAGGCGGCGCTCTCGAAGTGGACACTGGGCGACGTCGGCAGGTCCTGCCCCTGGGTGTCCTGTCGTGGATGGAGACGGCGGCCTCGCCGGGTGTGCCCAACGAGGCGCCTGTGGGCGGCACGCCGAAGGACAGCTTGACCCTCTCCCCCGACTCCGCCAGGTTGTCCTCCACGGCGGAGACGTCGAAGGACTTGGAGGTGTCGCCGGCGTCAAAGGTGACGCTCGGAGGCACGCCCGAGTAGTCGGAGTCGGAGGCCCCGCCCTCGTTGGCCGCCTCTATAGGGATGACCACCGTGCGTTCAGGGTCGTCGTCGAGGGTGACGGTGACGGTCCGTGAGGAGCCCTCCGTGACCGTGTATGAGGCAGCGCCGAAGCTCACCGTGACGGTGACCGGGGCGTCGTCGGTCACGGTGACGGGAAGGTCCTTCGTAAGGTTGGCGTAGTCGCCTCCAGAGGTGGTGTGGGTCAGGGTCTCCGACTCGTCGTCGGAGTTGCCGTCGTGGTCGGCGTTCACCGTCACCGTCTGTGCCATGTCCCAGTTGGACGTGGTGAAGGTCAACCGGTTGCTGCTCAGGGTGGTCCCAGAGATGGAGAGGTCCGTCCCCCTATGACCGCCGATGGTCAAGGTGACGGTGTCGGAAGGCTGCGTCGATAGCTTCACCGTGTAGCTGACGCCGGTGTCGTTGCCCTCGGTCACGGTGAGGGAAGTGGGTGAGAGGACTACGTTCCTTGTATCGCTGTCAGTCACGTTGACCGTTACGCTATCCGCTGCTATCCCGGTGTAGTCTCCGCCGGACAGTATGTGAGTCAGTGTGATAGTCTCGCCGATTCCGTTGGCGTCCTCGACGGGCGTAACGGTAACAGTCTTCGCCGTGTCCCAGTTGGAGGTGGTGAAGGTGAGCGTGTTGGTGTTGCTTAGTGTGGCGCCTGATAGCGACACAGCGGGGTTGGCGCCACCGATGGTGACAGTGACGGTGTCCGTGGGCTTGGAATTGAGCGTCACCGTGTAGCTGGAGGCCACTGCGGCCTCACCGGGGCCCGGCTATTTCAAGCCAATAGAGGTGGGATCTATAGCCACTCCACGTGGGTCGTCATCTAGGAGGCCCACGTCGGCCACCTCCTCGATGGCCTCATTGCGCAGCTGGGCGTTCTGTGCGTTGCTGATATTGAAGCCAAAGAACTCGGTGTCCTCGCTCACGTGATCGTCGGTCAGTTGAATCGTCACCTGTTTGGTTGCGTCCCCGGGACTGAAAGTGACGGTGCCCGTCGCCGAGGTGTAGTCCTCGCCAGCGGTGGCGGAGGTGATGCCCTGTCTGGCGGCGAGCCCGCTCAGCACCTGCGCCTGGCCGGTGGCGTAGTCCACCTTTACGTCCGCCGTGCTCCGCCCCGTCAGCGTCAGAGTGAAGGTGACTGGGCCCTTCATGTCCTCGGAGACGTAACTCAGATCTCCGGCTGGTCCTGCCACGCTCACTACCGGCTTCGGGTCGTCGTCAACGTGGAACCCGTGGCGGTCAGTAAAGTTGCGTTGCCGTCCAGTGAGGCCTTGTTGTTTTGATTGGTGAGCTACAGGGTGAAGGTCTTCTTTGCGGGGCCGTACACCTCGTTATCCGTGATGGGTATGCGAATGGTGCGGGCGCCCCCGTTTGCCGAGATGGAGAATATCTTGTAGGTCTGGCCGGTGTTTACCTGCCGGGTGTAGGCGGTCCCGGCTGCGGCGGTGCCGTCCACGGTGGTATACCGTACCACGACGGGAACCGTTGTCAGAATTGGCCGAACGGATGCCGTGAAATCCACGTAACCGTCGGACTCCGAGGCTTGGGCGTCATCCAGGTATATGTAAGCCTGAGTGGTGTCTTCTATATCAACCATATGTCGCCCACGGATACGCTGCCGTAGTCTCCTCCGGATACCTGGTGGGCGATAGAAGCATCCCTGAATGAAGTATCAGCGCCGTCATCCAGAGACACTACGGATATGGTCTGAGTGGTGCTCCAGTTGGACGGGGTGAAGGTGAGGGTTTCGGGCGTGAGCCTGATTAGATCTCGCCTTGCTCGCTGGCTACAGTGACGGTAACAGTGTCCGTAGGCTCGGTATCAAGGACCAGGGAGTACGTTGACGTCCCGCCTTCCTTCATGCCGATGCCAGAGCCAGTGGCTAGGCTTGCAGGTGAAACGGTTATGCCACGGGTGTCGTCGTCGGTGATGGTGAAAGAGGCGGAATTGACGGGCAGGTACTCGTCGGAGTCGGAGGCTACCACCTCCGCGCCCTGCAAGATGACCGTCTCGCCCTCCTCGTCCACGTCGTCGTTTGCCGGCTTGAACCGCAGCGTGGTCGTGCCGCTGGTCTGGCCCGCGGGGATGACAATGTCGAAGGACTCGACATCCTGGAACGTGCCCTGAGAGTCTGCCACCCGGAAGCGTTCGAGGTCGGTCTGGGCGGCGGCGCTGTTGGCCCTGTCGAATTCCACCCGCACCGTGGTATCGACGTCTCTCGGGTCCGTCGGGCGAAGGGCGGCGGCGGCAGCGTCCGTGGGCCAGCGGATGTCCGAGAAGGACGCTGTAACCGTAATGCTGCGCCCGCTTGAGTTTTCGGCCACCGAATCGAAGACACCGTTGTTGCGGGTCAGGGCCAGTTCAACCCCGGTGGGTTCAACGAAATCGTCGTCGGCGATGGTGACCAGTGCCTCATCCTCGTCGCCGATGAGCCTATGGTACTTGGTGATGGAGCTGCCCAACAGCATTTGGAAAGTCTCGTCCTCTTCCCGCACGTCATCGTCGTAGAGGGTGAGGGAGAATTCGAACCGGGTCTGGCCCGCCGGAATGGTTGCATGAATCAGGCCATCGGGGGCCTCGAAGTCCCCCGTCTGGCCAAGCCTCGAAAACGCCGGTGTGGCGGTCAGGTTGTCGTGAGCGTCCAACTCGACTTCGAACCGCGCGTCTTCGCCCCACACCCTGTCCAGAACAACGGCAAAGTCCACCGAGCCCGCGTTTTCCGGTGTCGGGTCGGCGCTGACTAACTCCAGGCTACCCGTGGGGCGGTAGGATACCCCTTCTGGAGGATCGCGGTCCAAGATGGCGACGACTCGGTTCCGCTTTGCGGACTCCACCAGCACACCCTCGGGGGGAACCAGCGTTACCCGGAGCAGCTCCGTCGGCTCGTCAATCTCGTCCCCAAGAATGTCAATGGTTATGTTCTTTACGGTCTCGTTGGCCGCGAAGGTAAGGATGCCGGGGGTGGCGGAGTTGTCCGCGTAGTCCGCTCCCGCCTCCGGAGGGTAGCGCCTGATCGGGGTACGTATGGGTTCTACGGTGTAGGCCACCTGGACCTGCTCACCGGACTCACCGACCCGCGTGACCTCGAGGACGGCCTGGGCGTTGGCCGCACCGTTTGCCGGTTCCGTTACCGACAGCCTAGACGTATCGTTGAACCCGACGGCTACGCCTCCCAGGACTGTGATGTATATACGAAGCGTACTGGAAGTGGTGGTCCCGTCACTGGCGGTTGCTTCCAGCACCATTGGTGAATCGGTCAGGTCCTGAGCGGTCAATGTGAAGGTAGCCCGGCAGGTCCCTATTTCGCCCGTCGCAAGGGATCCGCTGATGCTGCAGCCAGCCCTGGGTTCCGCCGGCTTGGTTTGATTGCGGTCTCCTGATGCGCGCTGGACGCTGCTGACGGTTATGGAATTTCCGGTAGCTTCAGAGCCGGTGTTTAGTACTTCAAAGTCAATATTAATAGTCTGGCCAACCTGGCCTAAACCGGGATAATTCGCCCGCAAAACAGTGTCCCTGGTCCTGTCGTCGTCGTAAAGGACAATCGTGGCTGTGTTGGGGGTGCCCGCCTTCCAGATCCGGTGCACCCCGTAACGGTGGCCATCGCCATAAACCTGGGACGTGAACTTATAGGGAAAGAGTCTATTCACGACTTGGTCATCAGGAAAAACCCCGCCGTTCACGAGAGCACCGGTGGTTATCTCAGATACACCTGCCGGGAATCGTTCGTTTACGAAGTTGTAGTCCAGGTAGCCGGTGCTCTCCGCTTGCCGTGCCGTTCTCACATAGGTGAAGCGCAGCTCCTCGCTGGTGTCCCCGGTGCGCCGGAACACATACCTGACCTCTCCTCCCTCTCTTACGAAAGCCTCGTGGGGGTGTACCGTGATAATCTGCAGTTCGTCATTGTCCGTTACGCTTACGGTGGCTTGGCTCGGGTCTCCCGGAGTGTAGATTTCGTCATCCCTATCATTGATGTCTCCGTCGCCGAGCGCTTCAATGGTGTAGTCGCGAGTTGAAGGGTAGTCCACGAGGTCGTTATCCTCGGTTTCTACTGACAGCTCGGTGGTGGTGGCGCCGGCCTCGAACTCGGCGCTCAGGGTTTCCACCTTCCCGGGGGCGCTGAGGCGTACCTGCATTGACAGGGCATCGTCGGTGTGTCCGGTCCGGGTCAGAACGAAGACGGCATCCTGTCCCTCCACTACCGAGGCCGCCTTGGGGGCGACAGTGACCGCGACAGGGTCGTCGTCCACGATGGTCCCCGAAACTGTGGCAGTATCGCCGCCGACGATGGCGACCTCGGGAGGGCTGGCGCCACCTCCGTCCGACAGGTCCGGGTCCGGCTCCGGAAGAGAGATGGCGACGTTGAAGGTCTCGTTGGGCTCGTCGGTCGTGTCGCCGGTCACAGACACGGTGAAGGTGGCGCTGGTGGAATTGGCGGGAATGGTGGTCGTGCCGTTGGTCACGGCGGTATAGTCCTGCCCGGCTGTAGCCGTACCGTCTGAGGTGACATAGTTGACCGTAACGTCCTGGGAAACGGCTTGGCCCAGGGTCAAGGTGAAGGTCATGTTGGCGCTGCCGGAGTCGCCCTCGGAGGCGGAAGCCGGGGCGATGGTGATTCCGGGCTTGTCGTCGTTGTTGATGATGGTGACGGTGGCCTTGTCGGAGCGTCCTCCCGCCGGGGTATGACCCACCCAGTTCTCCCAGATCGTGTACTTGCCATGCAGGTTCTCGCTGACCGTGGAGGTGTCGGGCAGCAGCTCGATGGTCACCGATCCGTTGTCGCCAAAGGCCGAATCGT
This sequence comes from Dehalococcoidia bacterium, assembly GCA_965262385.1. GTDB lineage: Bacteria > Chloroflexota > Dehalococcoidia > Lucifugimonadales > CATOSD01 > CATOSD01. The sequence goes on from CBDHFB010000016.1 coordinate 3,493,771, forward strand.
CCACGGTCTGGAGTTCGATGACCTTGCGGGTCTCGTTCTGGCCGAAGGTGATCTGAGTGGGCAGGGCGCCGGTTATGTACTGCCCGTCCTGGGAGGCCCGCAGGTATACCACCGTGTGGGATTGTGGCGGAGCGAGTGCCAGCAGGTCGGTGGCCCAGCGCCGCTCCAGGATGAACCTGGCGGGTTGCCCCTCCGTGACTGAAGTGGACTCGGCCTTGATCAGTACCGTCGGGTCCCGGTTTGTGACGGTGAGGCGAACCTTCTTGACAGTACCCACCCGGTATTGGGGGCAGTACCGCAGGTCGGATTCATTGCAGGCGAACTGCGGGTAATAGCCTGCCAGGTTGAGGGGGTGAAAAATGTTCTTTTTGGTAATCAGCGTGCCAGCGGCTTGTGCTTCCGCCACAGCCGCTTCGTATTGCCGGGCGAGCTCCGCAAAGAGCCTTGGGCGGTAACGTGATGACGCTCCCCCTTGCTTTTCCAATTCACTCCGAGGCACGATTTCAATTTCGAGCACGCCGTTTTCCGGCCCTACGTAGAACCTGTAATCCCTGTACGTGACCGTTTGGATGCTACAGTCGGTGCCCAGGTGGTGGATGCCGGCCCTGTTGTATCCCAGCGTGCCGTTCTGGTCTTGCTCACCATAGAAGGCAGGATGGTTCGAGTACTGGACCCACATTGATACCGGATCCAAGTTGACGTCGTCAGAGAACTCGGTAACGCCGGTGCAGGTCGAGTTATAGGTAAACTGGGTCCCCTCCACAATTTTCCCTTCCCAGGTTGTCCCGTCAGACGAAAGCGTCAAGCCGGTGGGGCCCACCGGCCGGTTCAGGCTCACGGTGGGGATGTCGTCGTCCTTGACATGGACCCGGGCGCGGCCGGTCCCTATGCTGTATGGGATCCCGGTCTGCTGGAGAATACTCACGGCAAGCCAGCCATCACCCTCGTTTATGCTGTCGGCCTCCGTGGTGAGAGGAAGGGTCTTCTCGGTTTCCCCTGCCGCGAACTCCAGGATGTAGTCCACCCAGGCCCCGTTGATGGTTAGCCTCTTTGACTGGTCCTCGTTGTCGCTGGTGAGGACTATGGTCTCGGTGGCGTCGGTCATGATCTTCGGCAAGCCGGTCACGTAGAGTCCGACCCGCAGGGATCCCGAGGTGTTGCCCGACCTGGTGATGCGGTACTGGGCGTTGGCGCCTTCGGTGACCACGGCGGCGACCGCTTCGACGGAGATAGTCGGTGGGTCATTGTCGAGCAGTGTGGTGGTGACAGCGCTGCTCGTGCCCGCCACGTATTTGCCGTTGGTGTCCGCAAGGATTGTGGCGGTGACGGAGCCTGCGTTTTCCGACACCGCGTCGTCCGCGGTGTCCAGGGCGAGGGTAGCGGTCAAGGAGCCTTTCGCAATGGTTACGGGTATGGTGACCATGTCATTGGCGTCGGGCTGGTAGTCCGTGGGCCAGGTGATGTAGTCGCCGGTCCCTGCCATCTGTACGTTTACGATTAGCTGACCCTGGTCCTGCCCCGGGGCCCAGGAGCGCGTCAGCGTGTACGACAATTGGGCGCCTTCGGTGACGTCACTCCCGCCGGAAATGGACACCGTGGAAGGGGAATCGTTGTCCTTGACCGTAATGGTGCGCGTGTTCAAACTTGCCGTGGGGGTGTAATTCCTGTCGGGGTCCTCCTGCACGGTGATGGTCACCGAACCGTCGGCCTCACTTGCGGCATTGTCCAGCAGGGGTATGGAAAGATTTTTAAAGAGGTTTCCTGTCGGGATCGTGACCTGCAGCTTGCCGTTGCCCAGATCCTGATACCCTTCGGCCCCTTCGCCATCAAGGTCCAAATAGCTGCCCACTTCGGTGACCGAGAGGGTCACCACGAGCGGTTGTCCCCTGGCGGCTCCGAGCACCAGCAGGTCTATGCTGCCACCCTCCAGCGCAGTGTTCAGCGAGGTAGTGGCATTGTACGGGTGGCCGGGCAAGACCCAGTACACGGAAACTTCCGGGGCCACGTCGTTATCGCGCACATCGGCGGTTACGGAGGCCGTATTTCCGGGGATGTACTTGTACTGGTCGGCCTGGGTGGGAACCGACAGGGTGACCGTCCCGTCGCCTTCGTCCTTGGTGTCGTCCTCGGTCAGGAGGGCGATGCGCTTGCTGGTCTCGCCGGCCGCGAAGGTTACGTTCAGGGTGAAGGGGGTCTCAGTAAATTCAACCTCCGTTGGTGTAACCGGATTCTCGGGCATGTTCGGGTCCGGGGGCGGATACACCTCTACGGTGCCGGACAGGAAATCCCCGGTCTGGTCCACGGACAGCGACACAGGGATCGCTCCGTTGTCCCTGGAGCGGGTGACCGTGAACTCCGCCCTGCCGCCTTCGGCAAAGCCGGAGGTGGTCCGGGCCACCTCCACCGTCACCGGATTGGACGCTATTACTTCCAGGGCGCTGTCGGGAGCGGCGGTTTCGTTCCCGTAGCCGTCAGCGCCAGCGCCAGCCTCCAGGGTCACGGTTACCGGCCCCTCCGCTGCGGGCTGGATGATCACGTCCCAGCGAGTGTACTTGGGCCACGTGTCGTTGCCGCCGGTGGCCTGCACGTCGTGAGCCTCGCCGTTGGTGACCGTTATCTCGGCGGTGGTGATGCCGTAGACCTGCTCGCTGAAGTAGAAGACGACGTTGAACTGGCGGCCTGGGGGAACGTAGGTCCTGGTCTCCCCGCCCACCGTCACCGTGGGGGCTATGCCGTCCACCTTGTGGTCGTTGGCCTGGAGAGCGGCGTGGGTCAGCGTGGCGTTCGCGCTCCCCGCGCGGATGGCGCCGCCGTTGAGGACCAGGCTGTTGGCAACCACGGCGATGCCGTCCGTGTCCTCATCGCCCGAGGTGACGGTGTAGGTGAACAGCAGCTGGGTGGTGGTACTGTGTTCGGAGTATTCGGCCGTACGGTTCTGGCCTCCCACGTCGAGGGTGAGCTGTGGGATGCCGGTGACAGTCACTGCTTCGCTGAAGGTCAACCCGACCTGGATTTCGTCGCCGATGGCGTAGCCGCCGTCCTCACCGGGATCGGACGTTACGGCGACGGACTCGATGGTCGGCACGGTGGGCGTGCCCTGCGCGTAGGCCAGGCCTGCCGGCAGCAGCGCGAGCATGACTGCCACAAGAAGGAGCGATCTGGTCAGCACCCAGACCGCTCCTGGAACATCGACAACACGGGACCGCACCTTCAACATGAACATATTCGGCATGCCTGCATAGTTAGTGGCTACCGTTCCTTCTGGATTGAAGCGCGGCGTAGTTGGTCATTACCTTGGAAGTGACGGAGGCGAAGACTGCCATCTCCTCCTCACCAACGCCCTCGCAGAGCCTGGCGTCGTAGGCCTGCACGCGCCGGTGAAGCTTCAGCGTCAGCGCCTTCCCCTCTTCGGTCAACGACAGCATCACCACGCGCCGGTCGTTGGGCAGGCGCCGCCTGCGCATCAGACCCCTGCCGACCATCTTGGTCACCACGACGCTTATGCGGGACATTTTGACGGGGAGTATCTGCGCCAGCTGCGTGGTGGTGCGCTCCTCCTCCCCCAGGAAGACTCTGAGGAGGGCGAACTCCAGGGGTATGAGGTCGTGGGGCGCCACCAATTCAGCCATCCCCTTGGCCACGGCGTTCACAAGCACGGCCACACGTGGCCCCAGATCATTGGACGGAGTCCCCGCCTCACCGCTCCTCAATTGCTGTCGAATCGGGTTCAAGCTCACTGCGGCAAGCGCTCCTTCAAATAATTCACCGGGAAAATAGTTTACGTGGCCAATGTGAATCTACCGTTACTTTAGACACCTAAACTGTGACTTGTTTATGTTGTTTTCGTGCCTCTGGTGGTACAATCAGACCTATGCAACGACGAATCGAAGAACTGCAGGTACTCCGCAGGCCGGGCGTCACGCTTCAGGAAACAGACGAGCTGAGGCGAGAAAATGAGGCGCTCCGGGACCGCCTCTCCAGGCTGAGCGAAGCCAGCCTTCGCATCAGCCGGAGCCTCGACCTCGACACCGTCCTGCAAGGGGTCATAGACAGCGCCTGTTCGCTGGCCGAGGCCCGGTATGGCGCGCTGGTGGCCTTCAACGACTCCGGGGGCATAGAGACCCTCATCACCTCCGGCATCACCCCCCAAGAACGCCCGCGGTTCGGGGACCTGCCCAAGGGCCTGGGGCTCCTCCAATACCTGAACGAAGTAGAGGAACCCCTGAGATTGGCGGATATCGCCAGCCACCCGAGGTCGGTCGGCTTTCCCGAGGGCCACCCGCCGATGAAGACCTTCCTGGGGACCCCGGTCCTTCATCAGGGCGAGAGCCTCGGCAACATCTACCTGACCGAGAAGGAGGGCGGCCGGGAGTTTACGCCGGATGACGAGGAATCCCTGGTCATGTTCGCCTCTCAGGCGGCGGTCGCCATCGCCAACTCCCGCCGATACACGGAGGAGCATCGGGCCAAGGACTACCTGGAGGCACTGGTCAACACCGTCCCCGTGGGCGTCTCGGTCTTTGACGCGAAGACGGGTGACCTGGTGTCGCTCAATCAGGAGTCGAGGCGGATTGTCCGCGGGCTCCGCGCACCGGGTCGTAGCCAGGCGGAAATCCTCAGCGTGTTGACCTTCCGGCGTCCGGATGGACGTGAGATTCCGCTCGCGGAAATGCCAACGGAAAGGGCGCTGAAAAGCGGCGAGACCGTGCGCGCCGAGGAGATCATCATTCAGCTCCCGGACGGCCAGGCGGTCACTACTGTCGTAAACGCCACTCCAATCTTCTCGCGGGAGGGCGCGGTTGTGTCCGTCGTCGCCACCGTGCAGGACATGACGCCGCTGGAAGACCTGCAGCGGCTGCGAGCTGAGTTCTTGGGCATGGTGAGCCACGAGCTGCGGACGCCGCTCACCACCATCAAAGGCTCCGCCGCCACCTTGCTGACCGCCTCGTCCACGCTCAGTCCCGCAGAGATGGGCGACTTCTTCCGGATCATCGACGAGCAGGCGGACCATATGCGCAGCCTGATCAGCGACCTTCTCGACGTGACGCGGATCGATGCGGGTACATTGTCGGTTACTCCCGAACCCACGGTTGTGGCGGCCCTGGTGAACCAGGCAAGGGAGGTGTTCCTACGCGGCGGGGCAAGGACCAGCATCGAGGTCGACCTCCCGCCGGACCTGCCCCGGATCGGGGCTGATAGACATCGCATAATGCAGGTCGTGACCAACCTTCTCTCCAACGCGTCCAAGTATTCGCCAGACCAGTCCGCCATCAGAGTGAGCGCATCGGTGGAGGACGTGTACGTCGCCATCTCCGTCTCTGACGAGGGGAGAGGCGTATCCCCAGAGCACCTGCCCCACCTCTTCAGGAAGTACTCGCGGATCGACACCGAGAACCTGGGCCGGCATCTAGCGGGAGAGGGCCTGGGCCTGGCCATCTGCAGGGGAATAGTGGAGGCGCACGGGGGCCGAATACGGGCCGAGAGCGACGGACAGGGACTCGGAACGCGGTTCACCTTCACGGTTCCGGCGGTCGACGAGGCGTCCAACGGCTCGGCAGCCGGCCCAGGCCCGCTCCCCGCCGATTCAGGAGGGGCGACGAGAGGTCGGGCGCGCATTCTCGCAGTCGACGACGAGCCGCAGATACTCCGCCTCGTCCGGAACACGCTATCGGACGCAGGCTACACCCCCATCGTGACCGGCGATCCGGATGAGGTGTTCCAACTCATCGAGCAGGAGAAGCCCCACCTCATCCTGCTGGACATGGTGCTGCCCGGGACCGACGGCATAGAGCTGATGAAGCGCATCCCGGAGATCACCGACGCGCCGGTCATCTTCCTGGCCGGCCAAGGCGGAGATCAGATTGTCGCACGGGCCTTTGAGGCGGGAGCCGACGACTACATGGTCAAGCCGTTCTCGCCGACCGAGCTGGCGGCCAGAATCGAGGCGGTCCTGCGCAGGCGGGCGGCGTCCGACCGGATCAGGGCACGCGAACCGTATGTGCTGGGAGACCTGACGGTCAACTATGCAGAACGCCGCGTCACAGTGGCCGGACGTCCGGTGCGACTGACCGCTACCGAGTACAAGCTGCTCTTCGAGCTTTCGATCAACGCCGGACGGGTGTTGACCCACGACCAACTGCTGGGACGGGTCTGGGGCCGGGATTACTCCGGCGATTCACCGCTCCTACGCTCCTTCGTCAAGAAGCTTCGCGGCAAGCTGAAGGACGACGCCAACAGCCCCAGGTACATCTTCACCGAGCCTCGCGTCGGCTACCGCATGGCAAAGACCTAGCGCGTCGAGGCGCATGGAGGAGGCAGCGGCAAGGAAGGACAGGTGACGCTATGACCGTCAGGATCGTAACCGATAATTGTTCGGACTCTGAAGTTGTCCCGGAGTCGTGAGCGTATCTACGATGGGCAAGCCCCCGATCCCCCATGGACCGACCTCCATAACAGCCTCCTGGCTTAATCAGGCCCTATCTGCGGGCGTCGCGTCCGATCTTCCCACCTTAAAGGAAGTCGACCTGGAGGTGGTCGGGGCGGGGGTTGGCCTCATGGGGGAGGTCCTTCGCTGCCGGCTCACCTACGAGGATGACGCCCCCTCCGCCCCCGACTCCGTCATCGTAAAGCTGCCAAGCCCCCACCCCAAGAACCTGAAGATGAGCAAACTGCTACAGCTTTACAAGCGGGAATATTCCTTCTACGCTCGCCTCGCACCTCACGTCCCCATCCATGTTGCGGCCCTCTACTACGGAGATTTCGAGGAGAAGACCCACCGTTTCGTCCTAGTGCTCGAAGACATGCGCGGCATGGAGACCGGCAACCGGATGGAGGGCGCCACCGAACGGCAGGCCAAGGTCGCCATTCGCGCCATAGCCAGGCTCCACGGCTCATACTGGAACAAGGTGGACCGGCCCCCTGTCGCCGGCCTGCACTATTCCCTCCACCCCAAGTACCGGCCTCTGGTCCAGTTGGCCTATCTGCGCTGCCTTGTCCCCGCCCTCAAGAATTTTGGCGACCACTTCTCCGAGGACATGCGCCGCCTTGCCGAGGCCTACGGCCCCAGAATCGCTGACCACATGGCCGACGTCGCCGCCCAGCCCCTCACGTTCGGCCACGGCGACTTCCTCCTAGACAACATGTTCTTCGGCCCCGACGGGTCCGATGACTTCGCCGTCATCGACTGGCAGGTTAGCGGCATCGGTTCCGGCCTATACGACGTCGCCTCCTTCATGAGCGACAGCGTCTCTACTGAGACCCGCCGCAAGATCGAGCGCGAGACCCTCCGGGAATACCACGATGTCCTCTGTAGCGCGGGCGTCAAGGAATGTTCCTTCGAAGCCTGCTGGCGCCTCTACCGGCAGAACATGCTCGGCCGCCTCCTCGCCCCCATCGTCGTCTGCGGCGGCCTGGACCTCTCCAACGAACGCGGCCGAGCCCTTGCCGAAAACGGTCTCCGCAAGACACTCGCCGCCGTAGAAGACCTCGAAGCCGGCGAATTCCTCCCCACGACGCGCCCCCTCTACACCCCTGCCAACGCCTTCTCTATCCTCTCCCGCTGCGCCTACAAGCTCTACAAGACCGTGAGATAAATGGATCGAGTTATTGAGAAGCGCTGGGACCTTCTCATAACTCCTTGCCAAGTAGCAAGTAGAAAGGCACGCGAGGCGTCGGAGCAGATCGAGGTCGTTGACTCACGGCCCGCCGGGGGGCGCCAAGCGCTGCTGGCCCTCAGCGCCGCTCGATGGGCAGGTGAGATGTCCGACCATCGCAAGGTGGCTCGGCGGGTTGAACGGTCGATTGAGAGGAATCACGGCTTGGTTACGGTCGACACCCTGAAATATCTGGCGATGGGCGGGCGCATCGGCAAGGTCCAGGCTCTCCTGGGTTGGGTGCTCCAATTCAATCCCATCGTCGGCATCCGCGACGGCGATACCCACCCTGTGGACCGGCCCCGCACCCGCAGGCGGGCGCAGAGACGGACTATCGAGCTGGTGCGCGAGCTGGCTCCCATTCACCAGTTGCACGTGAGCTACAGCACCGGCCGCGATAAAGCCCTAGCCATTCGGAACGCCCCATCGAGTCCCCGTTCGGTCCTGTCTTGGGTACTCACCTCGGTCCCAATACCATCGGCGTGGCGGCAACCCAGGGAAGCGACGACGACGACTAGCTGCTCTCAGTGGGAGAGACGGCTAGACCGATGCTACAAGGAGCCGGGATGTTCGAAGAGGCCAAAGTCACTTGTGGACTAAGCCGGGGTGGCCTGACCTACTCTCTATATCAGCACCTCCCAGCGAAAAGTTCGCAATTCAGTCTTATCAGGCCCACTTGATGAGACTCGAACCAGTCAAACGGTGTAATTTAGGCTTGCTAGCGGGACTGGAGCGGTGCAGCAATTAGGGGATTCGACCAACTCCTCTCGCTGCCTCAAATTCTTCCGCCCACGAGTGTCTGAGTCTTTGGTGTCGATTGGATAATTGGGATGGAGATGCCGAAGGAGGAAACGAAGGGAGAGGCGGATGCGTAGTAGGTCGGGGTAGCGTGATGCTCCCTACGTTCCTCCGCCCCACAGCATCACAATGCAGGAATCGAGAGGCCTCGGTGCGTTGACAGGCTACCCAGTCACATCTCGAAAATGGTGGTATCTACCGTACGCGGTGGTGGGTCGCCTTGTACAACGTGAAGTGCGATTGAAGTAGGTCCGCATACAGATCGGGGCTGGTGCGCGCGACGGGCAAGAGTGTGGTGATGAATGCGGCCTCTTCCTGATCCACGCCGTTGGCAACCAGGGTCGCTCAGTGAGTGGTCTGAGTACGCGATAATCGCCAGTCCCTGGAGATCAATCTGCTCATTTGGAGTAACGTCATCTACCACCCACGGCAGGTCAATAGCTAACTGCCCCAGCCCCTGATCAGACCTCCATAGGTCGATGATGTGTTCCACTCCCTCCGCCTCCGTCGCCGTGATATCGTCGGCAACCCAGTGGAGATCCAAGACCATCCCCAAAGATATCCGTGTCAACGGGACTGCGTCCAGTTAGACGATCAAGCACTTGACGCTCAGGTTGTGTGAAGCCGTCGGTAACCCAGGACAGGTCCGGGATACTCCCAGCTGCGTCCGGGTCAACATTGAAAAAGCACGTGATTTAGCTCGGCGCATGCCGGCGCTGTGGTGGTCGCTGTGCGTTGCAGTGGGGGAAGCGCCTGAGCCCGGAACCCCTGGCCGTAGAACGATTCGATGGTTTCCATGTCGATGAGGAACCAGGACTCTATGACCTGTACCCTCAGATGGTATTGGTCGTTCGCTGCACCGGCGGAGCGGGCTCATCCTTCAGTAGTCTGCAAATGGTGCCATGGGCCCTGCGGCGTCACCGGTCCCTCGGCGTCGACTAAGAACCCATTTTGTGGTACTGTACCACAAAATCGAAGCTAGCATAGGAGTATACCATTCCCACAGTATCCCCGGGCCGGACAGGCAAATGGTTTCCAAAGAGGCAGCTTCTGAGGGCAACAGTGCGCAGTAGGTCGGCCAAGTGGATGAAGTGCGGCGGACCCAGCAAGTGGGGCATGGCGGTTCCACTGTGAACGCTTCTTATGAGCGCGCGGAGGGTGTGCCAACGTTTTAGGAGCGGTAGATGGAAAAGGCTTGATCCGCGCATTCCCTACCCCTTCTATATGCAAAGAGCGTGCTGACGCATGTACACGATACAGTGCGACTTCGATGACACGATCACGGTCAACAATGTCAGTGAAGGACTGAGGGAGACCTACGCCTCCGAAGGATGGCGCGGCATTGAAGACGGGTACAAGGCAGGGCAGTTCAGTGTTGAGGAGAGCAACCGCCGCCAGTTTGCCCTGATTCAGGCCACGGAGGAGCGGATAGAACAGTATGTCATCCGGACCACCCTCGTGAGACCCGGGTTCTCAGCATTTGTGAAGTACTGCCAGGGGGAGGGAATTCAGCTGGCGGTGGTCAGCAGCGGAGTGGACCTGTATATAGACCCCATATTGCGCAATTTGGGACTCGGCGATTTGGAGCGGTATTCTGGCACGGGCCGAGTTGGCAATCATGGCGTAACCGTGCGCTACGCCGATCCTTTCGAGGCTCCGTTGGAGGAGGGCTTCAAGCTGGCGCACCTTCTGTTTTTGAAGCAAAGGCAACGGCCAGTCATCTACATCGGCGACGGAGCATCAGACATTGCGTCCGCCACTGTGGCAGACTTCGTTATCGCGAGAAGCGCCCTTGCGGAGTTTTGTCGGTCTAGGTCCCTTCCTCACTTCAGGTTCCATGATTTCCATGACGTTCTGCGTATCGTGAAGTATCACATCGTGGGTGCAAGCAGCAACGCGGCACCGTAGCAAGGCGTCAGGCCGCCAAGTCGACAATCGTCGGTTGCGCGTGTCTTCCTGCGCAGCGTATCGGTGTTCACAGAAGTCCCACCGATAGCAAGGTCATCCGATGTACACCGTAGAATCCGGTAGCCACACGTCAAAAACTGCTCTATAAAGGAGATCATAGTTACATGAAGGGTGTCATCCTAGCCGCAGGATACGGGAGACGATTTGCTCTGGGCGAAGGGCGTCTCCACAAGCTCCTGCTTCGTATAGGCAACCGCGCGGTCATCGACTACACCCTGGAGGCGTTTGGCAAGGCAGGGATCACGGACGTTGCAATGGTTGTAGGCTATCGTGCCGAGCTGTTGCGAGACTACAATGGCGACGGTGCCCGCCACGGTATCCACATCGAGTACCTGTTTAATCCCCAGTACGAAAGGGGAAACGCTCTCTCTCTCAATACCGCAAAGTCCTTCACCCAGGAAGAGCCGTTCTTGCTTTCTATGGGAGACCACCTGGTCTCTCCTGAACTGCTGTCCAGGATGCTAGCGCCCGCAACCGATTCCAGTGCCCTGGCTGTAGACTTCAGCCCAGATACCCACGACATTGAAGAGGCGACACGGGTGCGTGTGGACTCTGAGGGCTGGATCAACCGCATAGGGAAAGACCTACACGAATGGGATGGCGTCGACGCCGGCGTGTTCCGGCTGACTCCAGCCATCTACGAAGCTATCACGGCGGTGACATGCGAGGAGCGAGATGAGCATCAGATCAGCGAGGCCGTTACCTGGATGATCAGCCAAGGGTATTGCCTCAATGCGTGCGACATCTCCGGATGCTTCTGGCAAGACGTGGATACCTGGGAAGACCTTCGCCATGCCAGGGCGGCGCTGGCAGAGACGACGCTTTGAACGTTGCGTACGACGGCTTTGTCTCCCGCCACATCAATCGGAGATTTTCCCGGCCTATTGCCAGGTTGCTGGCCTACACCCCGGTAACTCCCAATCAGGTCTCTTTGCTTAGTCTTGTCATCGCTGTGGGGTCTCTTGCACTGTTCTTCAACGACCATCCTTTGTGGGCAGGCGGAGCCGTTCAAGCGTCTTCAATCGTCGACGGCGTAGACGGAGACCTGGCACGCCATAAGAGCATAGCGACACGGTTCGGCGGCTTCTTTGACGCCATCCTTGACCGGTACTCCGACGTAGCCATCCTTGGAGGGTTGACCTACTGGTCTGTCGCCTTTGAAGAGCGGTTGTCACCCGAGCCTACGGTCATCATCGGCGTGTTGGCTATCGTAGGAGCGTTAATGATCAGCTACAGCCGTGCTCGGGCGGAGGCCTCTTTGGGGTTCACCTTCCAAGGGTTAGCTGGGAACCTGGCATCCAGGGACTCGCGACTGCTGATTGTGATGATTGGGGCGATTTTGGGACAGGGACTAGCATGTCTGGCAGTCATCGCTGTCCTGTCAAACAGCATGGTCCTCTGGCGGTTGGCTGTGGCTCGAAGCCGTTCCTGAGGAACAGGAGTTTCATGTTGACGAGGCTAGGCGGGCTGGTCATTCTGGTCGTCCCGAGTGGAACAGCCGGATGCTGGACTTCGCGTTGCGTGTCGGCTCTGAGATGATGTTATGCCGGCCGTACTGCAAACCTGGTAGTTCATCGTAGTTATCTCAGGGTCGCGAACTTGCAAATTGCTAAAGGACGGCTTCAGTGAGCCATGCGTCAGCTTCAGTATAACACCGACCGAGGAGCGATGGTTTGGCCGGGCATGAGCCGCGGCCTACCGTCTCCCCGATCGTCTGTTCAGTAACGCACTGCGACGATTATTCAGGGCAAACCGGATACTCTCTCGGTTTGGGCGGCTTGGCTACAGTGTCAGACTGAACCTCAGCGTGAAGGTTGTTGATTCTGTAAAGCTTGGTGGACCGGTCCCCTCGCAAAACGGGCGTGTCTCCTATCTTCACAGGCCAGACGCTCGTGCGGCTTATCCGGTGTCGCCTGCCCAGTTCCTTATATCAGGACCACCCACTCAAAAACGGTTCTGCTTACAGTACACTTAGGCCCACCAAACTTGACAAAATCAAGAACTTTCATTCTTTGGAATCAATAAACACGGAAAACTCAGATACTCATGGGCGGTCGGTTTGGGTCCATTCAAGCCGGGGCGGATTTTTGGACAATAGCGTGCCTCACAGGGACTGGCGGAGAGGTTGGGGCCGTTGGGACGAGCGTGGCGCGCAACCTAGGCACCGAACCCGGCTAGGCCGTCCGGAGCTGAGCTAGAACGAGCCGGGATAGATGGGTCGTCTCCCTCATGACTGGTTCGATCCCTGTCAGCTGGGCCGTGTAAGACTGAATTGCGAACTTTCCGCTGGGAGGTCCTCATATAAGGAGTCGCTCATGCTACCCTAAATCGGGCTTCATGAGTCTCAGGGGACATTAGGGGAGACCGCCTCACATTATCGCCCACGCTCACCTCCAAGCAGGAGAAGGAGCCGTTGCCTAGGTGGAGCACCTGGGCATCGACCGGGCCTTCAACATCCTCGACCAAGCCCTCAGCCGGAGGGCGTCAAGGAGCGACCCCTAGGACGTCCTCAGGCGGCGAGGGATTAGGGCGGTTGTGCGGCTCTAGGGCGTGAGAACGTCCCCTGGAAGGTTCTCCCGGAGATTCCCCCACCACCCGCGGTCCACTCCGTAAAGGACCACGTATCCCCTGTCCTCATGCTCCGCGATCCGTCCGGCTATTCGGATCCCTCCGCCCACGGAAACCTGCTCGAAGACCTCCGCCGGTCCACGGACCCTCACGCACTGCACGTACTCCCCGCGGTCCACCTCCACCACCAGCTCGCCGACGTCTTGCGACACCACCTCCCCGTCAACGCTCACGCACTCATCCAGGAAAACGTCAATCGCCACGCCCAGCAGCCCGGGTGGCGGGATTGTCGGAGAGTCCGCCGGACACGGGTCGACAGCCGGTGAAGCCAGGTTGATGCCGACCACGACCACCTTGGGAACATGGGGCTACCATTCTGCTGAGACCCATCCCCAACGTCAGGCGGGGCCGTTGTTAGGGTCATTCCTCAGCCCTAAACCTGAAGTGACCACTGCGGCCAAGGAGTCATGGATTCAGTCTCGTCAGGCTGAAAAAGTGGCGCGAAGTTGACCAGCCCCTTGCTGGATGAGGATACCCTGAGCGACTTCCAAGGCGATATGCCGTCCGTCCCTGGCTGAGGGCGCGTGGCTTCAGCAGAAGGGCAGGTCGCCAATGGTAGAGCTGTTAACGCGGTGTTTCAGGCTGCTTGGCACGCACCCGCTAAAGTCGTTCTGGTTGAGGTCCAGCCATGTCAGGTTGGAGAGGCTGCCCAGCTCCGCCGGTATCTCCCCGCTCAACTCGTTGTCGTGGAGGCGCAGCCATGTCAGGTTGGAGAGGCTGCCCAGCTCCGCCGGTATCTCCCCGCTCAAGGCGTTGCGGGCGAGCTCCAGCCTTCTCAGGTTGGAGAGGCTGCCCAGCTCCGCCGGTATCTCCCCGCTCAAGGCGTTGCCTTCGAGGTACAGATGTGTCAGGTTGGAGAGGCTGCCCAGCTCCGCCGGTATCTCCCCGCTCAACTCGTTGTCGTGGAGGCGCAGTATCTCCAGGTTGGAGAGGCTGCCCAGCTCCGCCGGTATCTCCCCGCTCAAGGCGTTCTCGTTGAGGCGCAGTATCTCCAGGTTGGAGAGGCTGCCCAGCTCCGCCGGTATCTCCCCGCGCAAGACGTTGCCGTTGAGGTTCAGATATTTCAGGTTGGAGAGGCTGCCCAGCTCCGCCAGTATCTCCCCGCGCAAGGCGTTCTCGCTGAGGCTCAGAGATGTCAGGTTGGAGAGGCTGCCCAGCTCCGCCGGTATCTCCCCGCGCAAGACGTTGCCGCCGAGGTACAGCTTTTCCAGATTGGAGAGGCTGCCCAGCTCCGCCGGTATCTCCCCGCGCAAGCCGTTGTCGCTGAGGTCCAGCTCTATCAGGCCGGAGAGGCTGCCCAGCTCCGCCGGTATCTCCCCGCTCAACTCGTTGCGGTCGATGGACAGCTCTGTAACGCGCCCGTCGTCGTTGGTGGTGACGCCCCGCCATTCGCCGAGGGGCGCGTCGCTCAGCCAGTTGTAGCTTCTGTAGTTTATATGCCAGTTCTCACCGTCCGTTGCGTTGTAGAGGGCAACCAGGGCTTCCCGGTCCGTTTCGGCGGATCCGGAGGCCGCGGGCGGCGCTGTGGTAGCCGCAGGTACAGGCGTATCGGTGGCAGTGGGCGCGTCCCCTGACCCTGGCGTGGTAGGCGTCTGTGCGGGGGAGACCGGCGTCTCCGTTGGGGTGGACGCGGTCCGGTCGGGGCCTGTCACGCCGGACGGCTCATCGGAGCCGCAGGCCGCGAGCGCCGCCGTAAGGGCCAGCGCAAGGACAACGCTCAAAAGGGTCACGTATCTTGTCGTCCGTGTACGGGTAATTTTCCTTCTCTCCCGGTCTTGATTAGCGCCATATATCCACAGATTCATACGAATCATATAGCGGAATCGCTATGGAAGTCAATGCTGAGACACCCGTTTCGCCACTCCCAAATATGTGTTGGTATGTCGGCTTCCGCAGGGATGAGCGGGCGCCACATGCGCAATAGCCAACACAACCCGGGAATACCAAAAGCGGTGTTCCTAACGTGTGTTGGGTATGACGCACGACACCGCCCATCCTGAGCCTGTCTGTTTCAAACCAGCAGAGGGTCGGGAAGTCGGTCTGGTGGAGGCCGGTCTGAACCAACCTGGGATAGGGGTTGGCGGCCGGAGCGGTAGCCGGGGCCGTTGGAAGCGTGGTGGCAGGCTAGGAAGGCACGTTACTGCAGGCTTCGTCGCGGCTCGCCTTCAGGTCTTCGATCGGAGCGACGGAACTCACATAGATGAACTGCGCCTTGGCCTCGTCCATATCTTTGGCGGTGGGGAACGTCATGAGCATGCTTGCCTCGAAGACTTCAGTGTTCCCCTGGGCCCAGCAGTCCCAAGTCTGATTGAGGATGTCCTCCTTGCTCTCGCCGCCTCCGCAGGCGGCCAAGAGTAGGATGGACGCCAAGATACACATAAGTGGAATGGCGATAAACAGAAAGGGTTGGGAGTGGATTCTCAATGTTCGTTCCTAGTAGTAGTTGGCCTGCCGCCGGCAGGTACTGCCACAGGCTCCGGCCTGCGCCCATCTATGTCACGGAGGGATGTGGAGGGAACCGGAAGCGGCTGTGGGGCTAGGCCAGAAGGACAATCGGGGGGCGACGTTTGCACTAGACCGCCGTGGACGGCGGCCCCAAGCGCGGTCAGCGCAGCGGCGGCAGGGGTCGCCGGGACGCCATCGCTGTTTGCCTCCAATCGGGACCAAATAGAATACACCTCTACCGCTCAGGGAGCGAAATCAGCCCAGATAATCGCCCTTGACATTACCCGACAGCCCGGCCTTTTGTCAATATGATTGAGGGATTGGCTTCTGATGGCGTGAGCACGGACCGGGCTTATCTTCGCCGGGACGCAGTTATTGTCGGGACCAGGTTACTTTGGCAGAGGCTTATGGCTACGCCGCCGAATACCTTGCCTGTGCCAGGCTGGCGACCCTCTCCACTGAGGCGTTGCGAGCCGCCCGTGGTACTGGCCGTCGCAAGATCAGGGCGGGCAAAGTGAGTGGGTGCAGCCCCTTCGCTGTCGACGGGCCAACCGCGAATAGCGCGCAAGGGAGAGCAATGGTTTGCGCGTTGGAAGGGTGTTTTGCCAACGCCGAGCGCCAGCCACTCGCCTGCACAAACGAAGAGACCCTGCTGATACGGCAGGGGCTCGGCGACTTCGTACTGTACCAGAGGGGCTGCCCGGTGGCGCCTGGCTGGTCTCCCCACCGGGCGAAGAAGGGTAGATGGACGATTACACCACCAAGGCGAAAGTAATGGTGAAGGTTCTTTGATTTTGTCCAGTCTGGTGGACCAGCCCTGAGACCGGTTATAACGGCCTATGGTAGTTATGAATTCAGTCTCGTTAGGCCGAATAATGTGGGCTGTGTAAGACTGAATTGAGCCTGATGCTCCTATAGATGTCAAGGAGTGCTGTGGGATAGGGCTAAGTTCGGTAGGACGGAGAAGACCTCGCGAGCGACATAGCGTTTGAGGCAGCGGATCACCTCAGCCTTGCTCATTCCCTCGGTGGTGCGACGACGCATGTATGCCTGGGTCCGCTCATCATGACGAGGTCTGACGACAACAATGCGATGGAGTGCCGCGTTGGCCTGGCGGTGGCCGCCTCGGTTGAGCCGATGCCTGGTGGTCTTGCCGGAGGAAGCAGGGATGGGATTGACACCGCACAGGGAGGCGAAGGCAGCCTCGGAGTGGAGGCGGTCCGGGTTACTCCCGGCAGCAATGAGGAGGGTCGCCGCCGTGTCTGGTCCTATGCCGAAGCCATCCACCAGGGCTGGGGCTGCCGTCCGTGTGAGTCGTTGGATCTCGGCCTCCAGGTCCTTTATCTCATTACCGAGTTGACGGTAGCGACGGGCAAGGGAGCGAAGAGCATACTTGGCCGCCGCGGTGGGACCCTCCAGACGACCAGGCCGGAAGCTCTTGGATCGGGTGACAAGGGCAGCAGCGGTGAGGCCAGTGAGGTGCTCACGAAGCCGGGCCGGAGCCGTGACAACCAGAGCCTTCATCTGGTTGATTGCCTGGGTGCGAGCCTTGACGGCCGAGTCCTTGGTGCTCTTGAACATACGGATCATTTCGACTTCACCCTCACCTGACTTGGGAGTGGCATCGGCTACTCCGGCAAGCACGGCACGCGCTGCCATCTCCGCATCAGTGGAATCGCTCTTCCCCTTCCGATAGCGGGTTGACCGGTCGGGCCGGTTGACCTCCACTACGGTATGGCCCCTACTGGTCAGGAATCGGGCGACTCCGGCACCGTAGGAACCGGTGCCTTCAATCCCGAAGGCATGAATCTCTCCCAGGCCCCGGGACCACCGTTCGAGCTCCTCATACCCATGGGTGGTCGCCACTGTGTGAAGCTCCCCCAGGCGGACCCCCTGACGGTCAATGGCCACCGCCACATGCTCATCCTGGTGGGTGTCGACTCCGACGACCAGCTCAACACCACGACTACCTTCATGACCGACGACTCCTGTCATTTCTACCTCCCGGAGGATTGCGCGCCGGCCAGGTGAGCGGACAAAAGACTGCGATGGGGCGTGGGGCCAGGCTCCTATAAGGTCACTGCTCGCCTTGCCAAAGGCACTTCGGGTGCCACCTCGACTCGAGTCGACAGATCAGGCTGAAGGCATGATGCCAGTCTCAGAAAGGGTCAGGCCCGAGCCGAGGTGGCCCGGGATTCATCATCGCAGTCTCAGAAGGGGATTTGTAGACAGGTTCACTCTGACACGAGGGTCTGATTTTAGACGATAGGGTGAAGGGTCGCCGTCAATTGCCTCAGTTCACGAGACAGCACAAGGCTTCGGACCGTGAAACGGATGGCTGAAGGGGCTGGAGCTCCACACCCGACAGAGAGTGCGCAGGTTGAAGGCTGTGGCCAACATGGTCCACTCGGCCGCCACGTTGACGAGGCCGCGCAGCAGGAACCTCCGTGCCCCCTGTTGCTCCTTGATTATCCCGAAGACAGGCTCGACCAGCTGCTTTCTCAGCCTGTAAGCCTCTTGAGCTACTGAGGTGGACATCCAGGAGCGATGGCGACGTAGCACTTCATCGTGCGGCCCTATGGCCAGGCTTCGCCCAATCTCTTTGGCTCTGGTACAGGCTCTGAAGGCCGGGCATGCCTGACAGACAGCACCTGCAGCCCGGTACAGTCGCAACGGGACTCCGTTCGCATGCTGTATGCGAACGAACGCAAGCGTCTGTCCCTGCGGACACGTAAAGCTGTCGCTCGGCTCGTTGTAGGTGAATTGGTCCTTGTGATATGGGTCTTTGAGGAACCGTTGCCGTGACTCGGACACCACCACCTGCTGACCTCGACGGGTGCACTCTGCCAGGTGACTTGCGGCGAAATATCCGGCGTCGGCCAACGTCATCTGTGCTCTTGTCCCGGTCGTCTCTTCGGCCTGCTCGACCATCGGAACCAGCAGGGCATTGTCATTGGCCGCATCCACCACGTCCACGGCGGTGACCAACATGCCGGTCGCTCCCCCATCCGGCTCTGTGGGTGAGACCATAGCCTGAGCGTTGTAGCCAGCCACGATGCCTTGCCTACCCTTCATCAGCCTGGCGTCTGGGTCGGTCAGGTTGATGCGCTTGTGGCGCTTCTGACTCGTGAGATCGTCCATCGCCTGCCTCACCTGCTCTCTCAAGACCTCCTTGTCAGCCAACTTCTGAGGCAGACGGGCAACGGCGGCCTCTTCTCCCGCTTCGTTCTGAGCCTCAAGGTCGGTTATCGCCCGCTCCAACCGATCCAATAGCCCTCTCAGCCCCTCGGCATCGTAGCTCCTGTTCACTGACGCGTTGGCGACCACCTTCGTACCATCCACCGCCTGAACCGCCAGATCCACCAACTTCATGGCCACCGCCGTACGCACGGTACGCTCGAACAGCTTCCTCATGGCCTGCCGATGCCCTCTGTAGAACCGCCACAGGGTGTTGTGGTCAGGATGCTGCCACCCGGACAGCCATAGGTACGGTATCTGGTCCCGGCAGGCCGCCTCCAGCTTCCGGCACGAGCGCACCCCGGTCATGAAGCCGTACAGCCACACGCTCAACAGCGCACGTGGATGGTAGGCTGGCGCTCCCAGCACCTCCCCGTCTATCTTCACCCCAAGCTCCCCCCAGTCCTCCCGGTCCAAAGCGTCAACGAACTCGGCCACGAACCGCGCCGGATGATCCAGCGGCAACAACTCGTCAAGCGTCGGCGGCAACATCCAAATCTGCTCTCGGCCCATCTCTCGAAGCGGCATCTCAATATCTCCCACCTTGATGTCGCTTCAAACGTACACCTGACCCACACTCAATGCCAACCCAGACTTCTGAGACTGCGATGATGAATCCCGGGCCACCTCGGCTCGGGCCTGACCCTTTCTGAGACTGGCATCATGCCTTCAGCCTGATCTGTCGACTCGAGTCGAGGTGGCACCCGAAGTGCCTTTGGCAAGGCGAGCAGTGACCTTATAGGAGCCTGGCCCCACGCCCCATCGCAGTCTTTTGTCCGCTCACCTGGCCGGCGCGCAATCCTCCGGGAGGTAGAAATGACAGGAGTCGTCGGTCATGAAGGTAGTCGTGGTGTTGAGCTGGTCGTCGGAGTCGACACCCACCAGGATGAGCATGTGGCGGTGGCCATTGACCGTCAGGGGGTCCGCCTGGGGGAGCTTCACACAGTGGCGACCACCCATGGGTATGAGGAGCTCGAACGGTGGTCCCGGGGCCTGGGAGAGATTCATGCCTTCGGGATTGAAGGCACCGGTTCCTACGGTGCCGGAGTCGCCCGATTCCTGACCAGTAGGGGCCATACCGTAGTGGAGGTCAACCGGCCCGACCGGTCAACCCGCTATCGGAAGGGGAAGAGCGATTCCACTGATGCGGAGATGGCAGCGCGTGCCGTGCTTGCCGGAGTAGCCGATGCCACTCCCAAGTCAGGTGAGGGTGAAGTCGAAATGATCCGTATGTTCAAGAGCACCAAGGACTCGGCCGTCAAGGCTCGCACCCAGGCAATCAACCAGATGAAGGCTCTGGTTGTCACGGCTCCGGCCCGGCTTCGTGAGCACCTCACTGGCCTCACCGCTGCTGCCCTTGTCACCCGGTCCAAGAGCTTCCGGCCTGGTCGTCTGGAGGGTCCCACCGCGGCGGCCAAGTATGCTCTTCGCTCCCTTGCCCGTCGCTACCGTCAACTCGGTAATGAGATAAAGGACCTGGAGGCCGAGATCCAACGACTCACACGGACGGCAGCCCCAGCCCTGGTGGATGGCTTCGGCATAGGACCAGACACGGCGGCGACCCTCCTCATTGCTGCCGGGAGTAACCCGGACCGCCTCCACTCCGAGGCTGCCTTCGCCTCCCTGTGCGGTGTCAATCCCATCCCTGCTTCCTCCGGCAAGACCACCAGGCATCGGCTCAACCGAGGCGGCCACCGCCAGGCCAACGCGGCACTCCATCGCATTGTTGTCGTCAGACCTCGTCATGATGAGCGGACCCAGGCATACATGCGTCGTCGCACCACCGAGGGAATGAGCAAGGCTGAGGTGATCCGCTGCCTCAAACGCTATGTCGCTCGCGAGGTCTTCTCCGTCCTACCGAACTCAGCCCTATCCCACAGCACTCCTTGACATCTATAGGAGCATCAGGCTCAATTGCGAACTTTTCGCTGGGAGGTCCTGATATGATGAATGGGTCAGCCGGTCCCAGCAGACGCTCAAGAGCCGTCCAAAGTTACCATCCCTCCCTAAGCGGCTGGCCGTCACAGGCCTTTTGCCCACCATTTCCCTGATAATGGCGTTTCCGGCGTCTTCACTCCGAACGTTCCCGTCGCCGCGCAGGGAATCTCTCCAACAGCGTCGCCTACTCTGGACGCTACGTCCCCGCCGGTTTCACCCCCGGTGTCAACAGCTCCCCCCGACGCGATCAACGACGAAGCCCAATCAGGCGGCCTGTTCTCACAGATCGATGGCGACCCGCCACCCAGCATCGGTGTCGATACTCTGGACAGCCGCTTGGTGGGGATCGACTTCGGACAGCTCGCTCGCTCTAGAGGGGCATTCATCTGACTGTCCTGACGCTCACTGCTTGCCCCGTGTGGTTGTCAACGACGCCCCGATCTCCCAGTGGCTCTCGAAGGTAGACCTCAACGTGATCATCGCATTCATCACCACCTCGGAAAGGAGTGGAGAAGGCAAGCACCTCAACCTGCACGTCGACATCCGTCTCCCGCAGCGACACTCGCGGGGCCCCGTTGCAGAAGGCGACACCGAGGTCGAGCCTCTGCGGGGCAAGCAACACCGCATCCATTACCCTCACCTCGCCGCGCCAGGCACCTCCACCGAGGTGATGCCAGAGCATGAAACAGGCCACGAAAACCAGCAGCCCGGTCACCACAACTGCGACGATCAGGGGCCCCAGACGGCCGGACAGGAACCTTCTTGGATCGGGACTGCCAGTCATGAGGTCTCCTTGGGGGAGCCATGGGTGGGATCGAAGCTGACCTTCGACGGCCTGTACGCCCATGACATGGTGGCAGGGCGACCGCCTTCAAGAACCTCGTCGCGGGCGGTGTGTCCGTCAACGAAGCACTGGCAACGTCCGGGCTTATGGCGGAAGACGATTAGATCCGGGATTTCCCATATTGGGAGTCTTCAGGCTCAAAGGGCAGCCCAAGCGAGATAATGGCATCATAGTCAGGTCCTTGCAAGGCAAGTCAATCTCCGGTCTATCCAATAAGGGATGCGATTCTCTCCGTGAACCATGCTTCTTGTCCGTCTTCATCGTCTCCGGGCTCCCCGCCAATGGGATGAAAGCGCATTGAAGACAAGCCGACTCCCTGGAGCGCTCTCCCTCTTGGCAAAATCGTAGTTATACCCTCCCTCAGTTTGGTGCCGGTGATAACCGGCCGATACGATCCAACACTCCCTCGAACAACCGTCGAGGAACCGACACCTCGGATAACTGGAAGATCAACCGCCGGGAGTGCCGCACCAGACGGCCGCCCATCTTGATCAGCTTGACCTGCACGCTCCGCAGCGACCAGTGCTTGAACGTCTTGGTCAGACACAGTCGGCGAAGGAAGTTCCCAAGGTTGTACGCCAGGACGAACAGAGACAGACGCACCCGGTTGGCCACGAATCGATGGCAGGACAGCCGAGTCCAGTTCAGCGCGTACTTCCCTTCCTTAATCCACTGCTCAGCCGTCCCACGACCATTGTAGAATCGCACCACTCCTTCGGGAGCAGCCGTCATGTTCGTGACGATGAAGCCCACCCGAGGGAACAGCTCTCCCTGATGCCACTCCACCTTGGCCACCACCCGCCGAGCGCGGTCCCAACTCTCAGCACGATACCAAAAGTCGTCGTAGAGGATCACTGGACGCTTCGGCGGCCTCCCCACAGGTCGTATCAGCAAGGGAGCGATCTCGTATTGCAACACTTTGTTGCTCGGCAGCCGTATTGCGTAGAAGACTCGCCGTTCCTCCAAGTACTCATAGATGTCCGGCTTGGCGAATGCGGCGTCGGCCCGAAAGTACCGTCGCACTCCTGTCGCCCCGTAGCGAGACAGGATCGGATCCAATACATCACGCCACCTGTGCGCGCTATGTACGTTTCCCGCACGCAGCTTAGCGCCCTCGCAGTCACCGAACTGGTTGAACACGAACAAAGGGTGATAGCACGTGCTCCCAAAGTGTCCGTTGTACGACGCTCCCTCCTGCTCTCCGTGTACCGGGCTCTCCGAACTGTCCATGTCCAAAATCACCCGCCGGTGCGGAGTGCGCGACATGGCTCCGCCCACCCACTTAGCGTTCAGTCGATCCAACCCCTCCACGTTGCCGTCTTGAGTAAGCACCTCGGTTTCGAACCGGCTCATGGTGTTGGTGCTTGCCGCTGGTCTGTCTATGCCTCGGTCTCCAACGACTACCCGCATCGTCGGGTCGTCGGCCAACCGTTCAGCATCGTTGGTATCCTCGTAGCCTGCGAGACGACTGTACACCGACTGCCTGAGGAGGCCCACCAATCGGTGCTGCACGTTACGACCGCCCGACTCTCCTGCAGACACTCACTCGCCGTCTCCGTCAGTCCCAGTGCATCATCCAGCTCGCGACAGGCCAACGGTCCGGCGTCCGAGGTGATGGTAGCGCCGCGAAACTCCAACCGTATACGGCGGTCGAAACGGAGCGTGGCACAGGCGTTGGTGCTTTCACCCATTGGGTGCCTCCGAGGACAGTACGTTATCAAGAACTAAAGCTGTCGATCACGACCAGTCTAGCACTCATGATAACCACTGTACTCTGCTATTCGGCTACATCGGGTAGTTCCGTTGCTGATTGCGACAAGCCCTGCAGGGTTGATATGGGAAATGTGGGTTTAACCGACGTCGTGGGGAAGCCATCACCAATGGCTGTCGCACTCACAGCCACCTAGAACACCCCTTCGAGGTTCTCCCGGAGGTTCCGCCACCACCCCCGGTCCGATCCATGGTCCGGTACGAAGTGGACTGCGTATGTCCCGTCCTCCTCCACGTTGAGCCGCCCAGCAAGGGTCACCACGCGGCCTAGGGGGATTGCTTCGAGGACCTCCGACGGGTCGCGTACGTTCACCCGCTGCACGTACTCGCCCCGTTTCATCTCGACCACCAGCTCGTCGGCGTCCTGGAACACGACCGTGCCGCTGACCCTCACGCACTCATCGCGGAACAGGTCGCCGACCACCGCAATCTGCGCGGGCGTCGGGATCGCGGGAGAGTCCAAGGGACACGGTTTGTCGCGAGGCGAGACCACATCGAGGCTGAACAGGACGACCAAGACCACCACCCCTATGCCTAACAGGCTTACTACCCATATGAAGCACCCGCGGAGGCACCCGCCGCTCTTCGGTTCCTCAGTCAGTCCTTCTCCCCTGTACTGTTGATACCCGCCCGATGGCGGTGGCGGCGCACTTTCCCGAGAACTGCGCTGTGAATCCGGCTCACGGGCTATGTCCTGGATTTCGTCGGCGGTCTCCCTGTGCACGGCCTTCCCGGTATCCGGCGACTCCAATTCGAGTAGCTTGAGCTCTAGTTCATAACGAACCCCCCCCTCGGCCGCTTTCGCCGCATCGCCCGACCTTCCGCTCAGGTACCACTCCGGCGCGTGCATGAAACCGTGATAGGCCGCGTCCAGGTCGGCGCCCTGCAGGGAGGGTGCGCTGCCGGATCCGAACCACGGCGGAGCCGAGCCTGCCACATCGAGCCATGGCTGGGCCACATTCAGCGCCACGGCATAGGGCAACATGGAATCAGCTTGGTTCCGGGCATAGGGCGGGGCAGATCCGGCCAGAGTCTCTTTCCAGCCTAGCCACTGACTTATCTCATGCGCTCCCCTCTGCGTTGTCGGCACCATGCCGGTTCGTATCGACGGCGCCATCAGCAAATATACGAGACCTGTGAATGCGCCGATCAGGGCGTTCGCCCACCACTGGTCCAGCCATAGAGCCGCCCAAAGCCCGCTGCCAACGCCCATTAAGGCGCCGGCCAGCATTCCCCATCCGATTGCATCGTCGTCGTTTTCCCTCCTGACTCGCACCGGATTGTCATGGAAAAGGCCGCGATGCTGCAGGTAGTCCCCTATCTGGCCGCCGATGGCATCCTCGCGCTTCTTTATCGCTTCATGGAGCGCATCAACCGTTGTGGCGCGCGACGGCATGGGCATGCTTTCGCATATCGTTCGCTCCCAGTCATACTGTACGGGAGCCTGCCGAGACAGCCGGTACAGGAAGCCGACCCTTGTTCCGACGGCCTCGATTCGCAGCGTGCCGCGCTGGCACATCTCGATGATGGAGGCCAGCAGCGTCGGGCTCCATATCATGTGGCCTTCCAGCGCAGATACCGCCGCCGCGGGAATTGAACCGGGCTGTGGGGCCCCCGCGTCCCACGGGCGTCGATGCTCTTCGAGCGCCTGCGGGGGCCGGTGCTTGGGCCACAACCACAGCACGATGATGAGCAGCTGCGCTACGACTACGCCTATCGTGCGGAAGCCCCAGACCGCCAGCTGCTTCCAGTCCATCTCCCGGAAGTCGGGAAAGCCGCTTTCGGCGATTGCCCCGCCTGGGTCCATCGCGAAAAGCAAGCCGATGGCGGCAAGGGCCGCCACTGCTGTCACCACACTCACAATGGCCTACCTTCCTTCTCGGATCGCGCTGCCTTATTGGCCCTGAAGCGGGATGGAGGCGACCACGCCGCGGGCTATCTGCTCGGCCTCGGCCGAGGTGAGTCCGGGTTGCGACGTGAGGTTCGAGGCGATGGCGGCTTCGACTATCCGCTAGACCTCCTGTTGGGACAGCTCCGCGTCTTCATTCCCGCATGCAACCAGGAGAAGGGCGATCAGCACGGCCAGCGCCGCGACACAGGCGGGAGGGGACGCGCGAACGTAGCGAACGCGGTGGAGGCCCACCACCCCCAACATACACCCGACACGCCGACACACCGCTCGCGTCCGACTAAAGCCACTGCTTCTGGCCGGTAACGTAGATACTCTGGAAGTCTTCATCCGACTTGGTCAGGTAGATAATGCCTTCCACCAACCCGAGTACGCCAGCCGCCATCAGAAAAGCATAGCCAACCACGTACATCAATAACCCAATGACGGCGCCAATGCCGAACATCCCCAAAGCTATGAATGCACTGCCCACAATCAGAGCCAGCACTATGCCGCCGCCGCCAACTGCCAGCTGTATTATTGCGGGCTTCTTGAAGCTCAGGTAGAACTTGTGGACGCCGGCCCAGCCAAGGAATATCCCCAGCAGCCCGGCAACCACCTTGGTCTTCTCGGAGCCCATCACGCCCTCGAGAGCGCCGCCAATCCCGCCGGCGCCGGGGGCCGGCGTAGCACGATAAATGGCTACAGCATCGCTGCCCTGCGCCTCGAAATCCACCCGCATTCCCCGGTTGGGAATGGCCTGGTCTTTCCATTCGGTCCCGACAAAGTTATATCGGTTGCCGTCATCCCCTGTGATCAGTCCCGAGTTGGTTTGAGCGGAGTAATCTAATACTCGTCCATTCATTCCCTGTTCTCCTCTCCCTGCTGCGCTGCTGGGATCTGACAAGTTGTCTCGGCTGATTACGGCTTTATATCGCCTTCTCCCAATCGATGGTGGACGCTCCGCCTCCGTCTGAGCTTCCCGGGGCGCGAATCCGCTTACGCCCCGTCGCGCCAGTATATCCGGTATTTTCCATATTGGGAGTCTTCAGACTCAAAGGGCAATCCAAACGAGATGGTAGCATCATAGTCAGGTCCTGCAAGGCCAGTCAATCTCCGGTCTATCCAATATGGGATGCGATTCTTGCCGTGAACCATGTTTCTTGTCCATCTTTGTCGTCTTCGGGCCCCCGCCAGTGGGGTGAAACCGCATTGAAGACAAGCCGACTCCCTGGAGCGCTCTCCCTCTTGGCAAGATCGTGGTTGTACCCTCCCTCAGCTTGGCGCCGGCGATAACCGGCCGATACGATCCAACACTCCCTGGAACAACCTTCGAGGAACCGACACCTCGGACAACTGAAAGATCAATAGCCGCGCGTGCCGCACCAGACGGCCTCCCATCTTGATCAGCTTGACCTGCCAGGTGCTCACGGGGGATCATCGGGTGGTCGGTGATGAGTTCCAGCGTCCGCTTCTCCGAAGGGCTGACGCCGAAGGCCGGCGCAGCCCGCGCCATGCGCTCGGGACGGGGCAGCGATGCCCGCTTCCGCTCCGGTGATGCGATGGAACGCCTTCCGCCGGGGCTGCCGTGGGCGCTCACGTCCTCCAGCGTGCGGTACGTGCTGCCGACCCACGAGTGTTTGTGCCAGAGGCGAAGGTCCCGTCTTTCCAGCGCGTTCCTCGACTCCACGGCAACATAGCAGTCGTCAAGGTTCAGGTTTATGCAGAACCTCGTCGTCAACCTCTCCTCCCAGACGCTGGGGGTGAGGATCAGGGTGGCGTCGGGGCGGCGCGTGTAGTCGTACCCCGCGATGGCCCTCAGCCGGTCATAGAGAGACCGGCGCCGTAGGGCCAGGCCCTGGCGCACCACGCCGAACGTCCGGCCGTCGTGGCGGTATCTCCCCGCTCAACTCGTTGTAGATGAGGCTCAGCGATTCCAGGTTGGAGAGACTGCCCAGCTCCGGCGGCAGCTCCCCGCTCAAGCCGTTGCCGTAGAATTCCAGCGCTGTAACGCGCCCGTCGTCGTTGGTGATGACGCCGTACCATTCGCCGAGGGGCGCGTCGCTCAGCCAGTTGTCGCTTTCATCCCAGTTCTCACCGTTCGTTGCGTTGTAGAGGGCAACCAGGGCTTCCCGGTCCGTTTTGGCGGAGCCGGAGGCCGCGGGCGGCGCAGTCGCAGGCGCATCGGTGGCGGTGGTCGCGGCCCCTGACCCTGTCGTGGTAGGCGTCCGTACGGGGGAGGCCGGCGTCTCCGTTGGGGTGGACGTGGTCCGATCGGGGCCGGTCCCGGCGTCCGGCTCATCAGAGCCGCAGGCCGCGAGCGCCGCCGTAAGGGCCAGCGCAAGGACAACGCTCAACAGGGTCGCGTATCTTGTCGCGCGTGTACGGGTCGTTTTCTTTCCCTCCCGGTCTTGACCGGCACCATGTATCCGCAGATTCATACAGATAATATAGCGGAGTTACTCTGGGTGTCAATGCTGAGACACCCGTTTCGCCACTCCCAAATATGTGTTGGTATGTCGGCTTCCGCAGGGTTGAGCGGGCGAGCACGGACCGGGCTTGTCTTCGCCGGGTCGCAGCCCCGATAATGAGTACCTGGGCTGTTCCCACGCCCTGGCAAAGGGTGGCGCGGCGCAATCACAGGCGTCGCGTCAGAGCAAGCTCTCGACGGGAATAGATGAGCCTCCAACCCTGCGGGCCGGAGGCTCATGGGGCCTATTCGGGGTAGCCTGAGCGAGTCCTTATATTAGGACCTCCCACCGAAAAGTTCGCAATTGAGCCTGTCTCACAAGTCTGGGTTGGCATTGAGTGTGGGTCAGGTGTACGTTTGAAGCGACATCAAGGTGGGAGATATTGAGATGCCGCTTCGAGAGATGGGCCGAGAGCAGATTTGGATGTTGCCGCCGACGCTTGACGAGTTGTTGCCGCTGGATCATCCGGCGCGGTTCGTGGCCGAGTTCGTTGACGCTTTGGACCGGGAGGACTGGGGGGAGCTTGGGGTGAAGATAGACGGGGAGGTGCTGGGAGCGCCAGCCTACCATCCACGTGCGCTGTTGAGCGTGTGGCTGTACGGCTTCATGACCGGGGTGCGCTCGTGCCGGAAGCTGGAGGCGGCCTGCCGGGACCAGATACCGTACCTATGGCTGTCCGGGTGGCAGCATCCTGACCACAACACCCTGTGGCGGTTCTACAGAGGGCATCGGCAGGCCATGAGGAAGCTGTTCGAGCGTACCGTGCGTACGGCGGTGGCCATGAAGTTGGTGGATCTGGCGGTTCAGGCGGTGGATGGTACGAAGGTGGTCGCCAACGCGTCAGTGAACAGGAGCTACGATGCCGAGGGGCTGAGAGGGCTATTGGATCGGTTGGAGCGGGCGATAACCGACCTTGAGGCTCAGAACGAAGCGGGAGAAGAGGCCGCCGTTGCCCGTCTGCCTCAGAAGTTGGCTGACAAGGAGGTCTTGAGAGAGCAGGTGAGGCAGGCGATGGACGATCTCACGAGTCAGAAGCGCCACAAGCGCATCAACCTGACCGACCCAGACGCCAGGCTGATGAAGGGTAGGCAAGGCATCGTGGCTGGCTACAACGCTCAGGCTATGGTCTCACCCACAGAGCCGGATGGGGGAGCGACCGGCATGTTGGTCACCGCCGTGGACGTGGTGGATGCGGCCAATGACAATGCCCTGCTGGTTCCGATGGTCGAGCAGGCCGAAGAGACGACCGGGACAAGAGCACAGATGACGTTGGCCGACGCCGGATATTTCGCCGCAAGTCACCTGGCAGAGTGCACCCGTCGAGGTCAGCAGGTGGTGGTGTCCGAGTCACGGCAACGGTTCCTCAAAGACCCATATCACAAGGACCAATTCACCTACAACGAGCCGAGCGACAGCTTTACGTGTCCGCAGGGACAGACGCTTGCGTTCGTTCGCATACAGCATGCGAACGGAGTCCCGTTGCGACTGTACCGGGCTGCAGGTGCTGTCTGTCAGGCATGCCCGGCCTTCAGAGCCTGTACCAGAGCCAAAGAGATTGGGCGAAGCCTGGCCATAGGGCCGCACGATGAAGTGCTACGTCGCCATCGCTCCTGGATGTCCACCTCAGTAGCTCAAGAGGCTTACAGGCTGAGAAAGCAGCTGGTCGAGCCTGTCTTCGGGATAATCAAGGAGCAACAGGGGGCACGGAGGTTCCTGCTGCGCGGCCTCGTCAACGTGGCGGCCGAGTGGACCATGTTGGCCACAGCCTTCAACCTGCGCACTCTCTGTCGGGTGTGGAGCTCCAGCCCCTTCATCGGTCTATTTAATGGCCCGGAGCCTCGTCCCGTCTCCTGACCTGCAGTGATGACAGCAGCTGACCCATCGCTCCGTCGCCTGTACTACCCGCTCAGGCCAGGGCCTTTCAGCGAACCCTCCGACCTCTATCCGATCCCCCTATCCGCAATGCCCACTTCTGGGACAGGCTCAACTCGGTACGTGCAGGCCCACCATAACGTACCGAATTCATAACTCGCCCGTTCAGGGCGATCTCTGCGGCGTCCGCTCCCCCCATTGGGCTATCGTCCGGCGTGGGTATGGAGTAGACGATGGCGGCCCTGCCGGGCTTGACCACGACCTCCTTCACGAAGGAACCGACGAAGGCTTTGGTCTCGGTCAGCTCGCTGGTCTTGAGGAACTCGCTCATCTCGGCGGCGAAGGTGGCGATGGTGTCGGCGCTGTCGAGGAACTGCCGCCTCTCTTTCAGCAGCGCCCTCGCCTCCTCTGCGGCGATCTCCAGTTTCTCCTTGCGCTCCCGGTGCTCCCTGATGCGGTCTGAGGCGTCGGCCATCTCGGTGTCGGTCGTCTCGATGTGGTTCCAGATGCGCCCCAGCCGCTTCTTCACGTCCTCAAGCTCCTCCTCGATGGTCTCCAGCCGCTGACGCTGGTCGCGGGCCACCCCGTCCATCTCCTCGTCCAGCAGCTTCACCAGGTCTCGGATGTTGGACTCGGTGAGGACGTTCTCCCTGATCTCGTTGACGATGAGCTTCTCGAAGCTCTTGGCGTTGAGCCTGGGGGTCTTGCAGGTTCCCTTGCCCCGCTTGAGCAGGGAGTGGCAGATGTAGTAGGTGTACTTGCCGCTCTTGGCCTCGGCTGCGGTCATGGCCTTGCCGCAGGTCTCGCACTTGGCGATGCCGCTGAGCAGGTAGGGGCTGGAGGCCCGGCGGGGGTTCACCTTCTTGGGGGCGCGGGATCCGAGCAACCTCCTGGCCTTCTGGAAGTCCCGCTTGGAGACGATGGCGGGGTGTGCGTCCTCGACGCGCACGGGCGGCGCGCCGTCCTTGGCTTTGGCTCCCCAGACCAAAGTGCCGGTGTAGGCTTCGTGGGAGAGCATGGTGTGGATGGTGGTCTTGAGCCACTTCTTGCCGTTGGTGGTTGGGATGCCCTCGGCGTTGAGGGTCTTGGTCACGTCGAGGATGCTCTTGCCCTGTAGCACCATGTCGAAGACCCGTCTGACCACGGCGTCGGCGGGCGGGTTCAGCTCAAGCTTGGGGCGCTTCGCGGCCCCATCCTGGACGTGGACCCGCTTGTAGCCGTAGGGTGCGTAGGTGGTCATCCAGAAGCCTCTCGACGCGGCCTCCCACATCCCCCGAACAACCTCCTGGGCGAGATTTTCGCTGTAAAACTCGTCCACGCTCTCGATGATGGCCTCAAGGAGCTTGCCCGTGGGGGTGTCGTCGGCCTGCTCGGTGATGGAGACCACTCGGACGCCTCTGCGTCTCAGCATGGACTTGAAGGCGACGGCGTGCTCGCGCTTGCGGGTGAATCGGGAGAATTTCCAGACGAGAATCTCCTTGAAGGGAGCCTCGGGCTTGTTGGCCTCGTTCAGCATCTTCTGGAACTGGGGCCTGTCGGCGATGCGGCCGCTCTCGGCCTCGTCCACGTACTCGCGGGCGACCAGGTAGTCGTTCTTCTCGGCGTAGTCCCTGAGCGCCCTTAGCTGGGCGGCGATGGACAGGTCCACGTCCTGGCGGTCGCTGGACACCCTGGCGTAGAGGGCCGCTGGCGTGAGATCAAATCGCTCGTTCATCGGTCTGTCCTCCTTGTCTCTTCCTGCTCTGTAGTCCGGCGGGAGCGCAGCCGTTCCAGCCGCTCCCGTCTGCGCCACTCCCGCTCCTCCATGAAGATGCGGATGGCCTCGCGAAGCAGCTCGCTCACGGTGCGGTCCTCCTCCTTCACCACCTGCCGCAGCTGCTGGGCCATCTCCGGCGGTAGGGAGAAGGTGATGGTGTCCGTGTTCCTGGGCTTGGTGGGCATGGCGTGCTTCTCTCGCCTGTTATTATAGCACAGCGTCTTACTCTTATCATCTTCCACCCGTAGCTCTGCCGTCAAGGGAGCGCGGGCGAGAATCGGGCCGGAAGCCGGTCCTGGGCCTGCGACATTGAAGCTGCATGGGAGCACGCAATTTCAGGCCAGGACTACGGGAGGAGCGAGGTCCCTCGCAAAAGAGCCGGTTCCGGCGAGAGTTCCTGAAAGGGAAGTCGGGAAGCGGATGGCCGCAGCTAAGTTGCAGCCACATTCCAGCTACGTGAAGGCAAGTGTCATCCGGGGGCCGTCCGGGGCTGTGCAGGTCGTCCAAGGGCCGTCTGAAGCCGTCAAATGCCGCTCCGGGAGCCGGATGTGCTGTCATACCCGTGTACAGGGATTTGCGTCAGTTCCCAAGAGGGAAGTCGGGGGTCGTTTTGAACGTGAAACAGGCGGGGAAAAAGGGAAGTGGAGCCAATCCTGCGAGCACTTTGGCGAAAGGGTTGGTTCCGGAAAAGTGGCAGCAGTTCCCAAAAGGGAAGTCACACGGAGAACGGGGTGATCAGGGCCGGTGGCGGTCGCAGCGCAGCCGCATCGGAGCAAGCAGTTCGGAGGCCCGTTCAGGCCGCGTGAGGCAGGCTGAATCCCCCCTACAGGATGGTGGGGTGCGTGACGGCGCGAGTGGCGTGGGCGGACCCCTGGGCGTTGGCAACCGGCGTCGTGCGAGAAGGCTGAGTCGGGGCCGGTGCAGTCAGTTCCAGGTCGGGCGCCGACCAGGGCGGTTCGACTGCACGACGGAGCCCGGGTCGAGCCGCTGTGCGGGATCACGTTGGCTCTGAAGGACCTGAGGCTCGACTCAGGCATAGTGTGTGAGGAGGGCCTGTCATACGTGCCCGGGCTCGCGCAGAGTCCCCCCTTGCAGGGCCTGATACATGGCGGCCCGGTTGTGGTGTGATACCCGTGTACAGGGATTTGAGTCCGGTGGACGGGTTGTAATCGAGGTCGTGGGCAAGCTGATACAGGTTTGGAACGCCCCCCTACAGGAGGTAGCCTGCGAGCACTTTGTCTCCGGGGTCCTTCCACGGGGTTTGGACAACGCCCCCTGTGAAAGTTGCGGAAGTGCAATCGGGAAAAGCGGGTGCGAGGGGACAGCTCCCCCTACGAAAGTTGTAGAAGTGCAATCGGGAAGGCCGAAGGCGTGACTGAACAGGATTTCTACCCCGAATCGAGCCGGAGTCTGGACAGCCTGCGGCATATGCGGCTCATGGCGCTGCTGCGGGACATGATCGAAGCTGAGGGCAAGGTGCAGACGGCGGCGGCGCTGGGCGTCAACTACCGAACCCTGGTGTGTCACGAGGAGACGGGCCGGTTGACCGACCGGATAGCCAACGCTTTGGAGCGGCACCTGCTGCTGGGGGGCGGCTCGGCTGCCGCCCAGCAGCAGGATCGGGTCGATGCGTTGGTAGAGCGGGTGTCCGCTTTGGAGCGGGAGCTGCGTGGCGGCTCGGAGCCGTCGTGGGAGAGGTCAAGGCGTTCAGGGAGGAGCACGCAAGGTCGATGCGGCACGTGGAGCGGCGGCTGGTACGGCTGGAGGCGGGAAGGAACGGGTCTGAGACGCCCTCTCCGACCGGAGCAGAGACTGAGCCGACGAAGCGAAGGTACGTGCGCCCAAGGACGTATCCCCAGCTGGTGACCCCGGAGGCCGAACCCGACGAGGACCTGGTGTACGGCGATGCGGCGCCGGTGATCGTCGAGTGGCGGAGGGTGCGGGCCGAGTTCCTCAAGACCGGCGCCACGCTGGACAGGACGGAGGTCCAGGAGCCAATGTTGGAGATGGAGATCGCCCTCGTCGGGGAGCACGAGCTGACGCTGCCCCCGGCCTCGTTCCCCTGGGACGAGTTCGACCGGCGGGATAAGGTCTGGGAGTTGACGCAGGACCTCAAGCGGGTGCGGGCGGAGCGCAACCGGACGCTGCTGCGGCGGTGGCTGCGCCGCGTCCTCACCTTCGGACTGTGGAGGAAGTAGGCGCGGTCCGGTGTCTGCCACATGGGAGCTAAGTCGGAGCGAGCAATTTGGGCGTAGGGGGCCGAATTGCCCGTCCGGGGCCTTCCATTCGGTCGGATGTTCGGGCGATAATTGACTCAGTTTCCGGCTTTTTCCAGCGTTTCGTGCCTAGAAACCTGGAGGATTCCCGTCCCCCGAATCCGGGACCGGCTGCATAGGATTGAGCCTTGCTCTCCGAACAGCCGCCCAGGGGTCAGACCGGAAGGATTGAGCCTCGCTCTCCCGATGGCCGCCCCGGAGGACACATTCGCAGCGGTTGGAGCGTCTCTCGCTTCGGCCCCTCGGACACCCTCGTCGGAGTGCGCCCCGCACACTGGCCGGTTCCTCACGTCTGCGGCATGGTTCCTGTGGAACTGGCCGCAGCTTCACCACGCGCCGGTCTGCCATTGCGTTGTAGACTGGCCGCTTCCCTCGCGCAGCATCCCAGGACGTTACCGACGTAGCTCCCGGGTCTCGCTGCGTCTCTCACCGGGCCGTCCTGTGGTTGATCTGCAGGCCGGTCGGTTCTCCCCCACTTCATAGCAGCTCCCCCTGAGTCCGTTCCTCTGAGTTGACTCTGGGCCGGGCTGCGTCTTCTTCACCCCCCTAGTAGCAGCAGCTCTCCTGAGTCGATTCCCGTGAGTTGACCCTGGGCCGAGCTGCGTCTTTCTCACCACGGCGTCTCCCTGCGTTCGTCTCGTGGTCGGACTGCGTATGGCGGCGGAACGGCAACACGGATTCATGGAGTCAACAGCAACAAGGAGGTAACGACGATATGGCTACTGAACGGACGGACGGCAACGGCGAAGGAGGAGCGCACATGACGGAACGGTACACGGGACCGAGCGCGAAGCGGATCGCAGACCTGCTTCGGCACCGGGTGAGCTTCGAGCGGGGCTGGTTCTGGACGACGTCGGCCATCTGTCACGGCGGCAAGTCGGACGGGCTGGCGTTCAGGCAGCGACCGGACGGCAACGGCATCGACGTGCACTGCCACACCGGGGGCTGCTCGGCCGGCGTGGTGATAACCGAACTTGAGGCGCTCATCGGGCTGCCCATCTGGACGGCCTACGAACCGGTGCGCGACGCGGCAGCCAAGGCCCCCGAGAAGCGGCCTTGGTGGAAGCGACAGCGGGTCTGGGCGCTGACGGTGGTCGCCCTGGTCGTAGCGGCGCCGCTTATCACCGGCGACGTGGAGCTCTTCGTCCTGAACCTCGTCGGGCTGGGCACTGGGGCGCTGCTGCTCCGGCGGTTCATGCCTCGGCGTCCGGTAGGGAGGGTCCGTCGCCGCTGACGACAGGTCCTCCGGCTCCCTCATACCCATCCCAACACGCAAGGGTCGTCTCCATCCGGGGACGGCCCTTCTTCTTTGCCCGCAAGCGGGCGCAATCCAAAGGCAACACAACATGAAGGAGGTCGTGATGACGACGGCAACATTTGCAACTGGCAATCGGACGATGACGGAAGCTCGGCCTAGGCGCAGCCTCGAAGAGCTGGTCGACCGGCTCATTGCGGCGCTGTTCAAGGAGCAGGAGCCGGAGACGGCATCGGCGACGGAGACAGCGAGCGTGGCCAAGAGCGTCCACGAGGCGCGGCGGCTCAGGCAGGCGGGAGATGTGGACGGTGCGCTGGCGGTCCTCGCCGGCACCGCCACAACGAAGGCTGGGCCGCACCAGGCTAGGTGGGCCTACGCCGAGTGGACTGACCTGGTGAAGCGGCGGTTCGGGGACCGGGACGTCCTCGTCTACAGCCAGGGCGCGGGACAGGCCGCCGCCCTGATGCCCACCGGAAACGGCGGGACGCTGGAGGTCGCGGCGGTCCTGGGGATGCGGTGGCCGCCCGGCAAGGTCGTCTCGGGGCGCAGCCTCCGGGGGCTCCGGCCCCTGGCGAAGGCTTGCCCTCGGCCCTGACCGGAGACTGGCCCGGCGCTGGCGTAGCGCAAGCAACGGTTGACGACTCGTGAGGCAAACGGGGCGCTCCAGTGCCCTGCTTGGACCCTGGGGCGCCTCCTTCTTGCGGCTGCTTGCGCCCGCACGGGGGTCGCTGCCTCCTCCGCCCGCTCCCCTGCGGGCTTCCATCCCTCTTCCCCCAACCCCACACGCATCGCACAGGTCTTCTCCCCGACTCCGGCCGGGGGTGTGACCTGTGCCCGATGCACGACGGAGCCTGCCCCGGACTTGATTCCGGGGGCTTGCCCCGCACACGGCCTTGCACAGAGGCCGCCCCGGACTTGAGTCCGGGATGCCGCCCGGCCATTCGCCACGGCAACAACGCCACCCAAGGAGACAGTCCCAACCATCGGGACACGGATTCGAGCGGGACTGTCTCCGACAAGGGGGCGGTCCCGCTTCTTCATTACAGGAGGAAGCGACATGACGACTACGAGCATTGACAGAACCGAGAGCGAGATCAGGGCTGCGGCGAGGCGGCGCGGGATCACCATGAAGGAGCTTGCGGCGCTGATGGACGTGTCCGTTGGCTACCTTTCGCAGATTGCGAACGGGAAGAGACCGTGGACTCCGAAGATGCGCGAGAAGGCCATGGCGGTCTTGGGAGAGGTCCCCGGGCAGGGGACCGTCTACCGCCAGGGCGGCGTGGTGACCGGCGAGAGCAGCTTCATCAGGGAGCGCGCACGCACCCTGGGCATGACCATGCATGACCTGGCCGACCGCGTTGGCGTGTCCTACAGCTACATGACCCAGGTTGCCCGTGGCCGCCAGAGCATGGGCGTCAAGGTCCAGGCCAGGGTCGAGTCGACGTTGCAGGCCCCGGCGAAGGTCGCGCCCGCCAAGTGCGCCAACCGCCAGGGCGTCGTCGTGGCCGGGGAGAGCAGCTACATCCGGGAGCGGGCCAGGGAGTTGGGCATGAACCTGCGGGACCTGGCTGACCGCGTGGGCGTCTCCTACGGCTACATGTCAATGGTGGCGCGGGGTCATAGCAACATGGGCGTGAAGGTCCAGGCGCGGGTCGCGTCGGCGCTGGAGGCCCCGGTGAAGGTCGCGCCCGCGCAGCCCGCCTGCATCGACCGGGAGGCCGTGTGGGACCGGATGAACGCCCACGGCTTCAGCCAGAACGAGGTCGCCCGGCGAGCGGGCATCAGCTCGGCCCATCTCTCCCAGATCATGAACGGCAAGTCCTCCCCGTCGGCGGGCGTGCTGAAGGGGCTGCATGGCGTCCTGTTCCAGCCGACGAGTGCGGAGCGGGTCATGCCCGCCGAGGTGAAGGTGCTGGGCTGGCGGAAGGGTGAGCGGAGCGGGATGGTCGTTCGCGGCGCCGGTGGCCCCGGGCGCGGCGCCAAGTCCGGCGGCGGGACCGTCCGGGTCGGAGGCCGTGTCCCCTGGGGCGCGATGGCGGAGTTCGCCTACCGCGCCGGGTACGACGGCATGGGCAGGGTCTCGGTCACGCACGTCGTCGAGCGGGGCTACTCCGCCATGCTGAAGCAGCCGGAGACGGCGGCTGCTTAGGGCTCCGTGACGCACCGCAATGATGGGCGGCTGCCTTGGAGCAGCCTGGGACGGCCCGCACCGGGCCGCATACGCGAGTCCCGCCGTGGGCGGGCCTTCGCACGTTCAAGCATTCGCCTGGGGGCGTTGCCGGAACCCGACCGCCCCCGCTGGGGCGGCGCAGTCCGTCTCCCGTCGCTCTCCGCCTTGCGGCGGCGACTGATGGAGACGTGCGTCCGGGTTCCGGCGTCGTCCTCTAACTACCACGAAAAGGAGGACGACACGACATGAACCTCGGAGGTTTCATCGACAAGTTCAAGGACGCCATAGCGCGAAGGGTGGTGGAGTCCTACCCGCCGCTCTACCGGCCCTCGGAGAACGGCGGCACGATCCCCAGGCTGCTCCGCAAGCCCCTGGGGGCGCAGGCCGACGCCATCAGGGGAGCGGCCCTCTCCCTGAAGGCCCACCGGGGCACCACGGTCGTCGGCGAAATGGGCACCGGCAAGACCTTTATCGGCGCGGCGGCGGCATACATGGCGGGCTTCGAGCGGATTCTCGTCATCTGCCCGCCCCACCTGGTCCCCAAGTGGAAGCGGGAGATCGAGCAGACGGTGCCCGGCGTCCGCGCCGCCATCGTCGAGTCCATCACCGACCTGGAGCGGCTCCGCCTCTCCGTCGGCTCCGGCCCCCTCTTCGCGGTGATGAGCCGGGAGAAGGCCAAGCTGTCCTACCGCTGGATGCCCGCCGTCATACAGCGGTGGGCCGTCTCCAAGGGAAGGCTCCTGCGGGAGGAGGAGACTGGGGAGCCGTTCCGGGTTCCCTGCTGCCCCGACTGCACGGCGCAGATCGTGGACAAGGACGGCGTGCCCCTGACCGACGCCGACCTGAACCGCAGAAAGCACACCTGCGCCGGCTGCGGCTCTCCCCTCTGGCAGGCGGACAGGTCCGGCCCGGCCCGCTACCCGCTGGCCGACTACATCAAGCACAGGATGAAGGGCTTCTTCGACCTGCTGATCGGCGACGAGGTACATGAGTTCAAGGGGCGTGGCTCGGCCCAGGGCATCGCCGCCGGCATCCTCGCCGACGTGTGCGGCAAGTCCCTCAGCCTGACCGGCACGCTGCTCGGCGGGTACTCCTCGACCATCTTCCACCTGCTCTATCGGTTCTCCCCGGAGATTCGCACGGAGTTCGGGCGCTCCGACGAGCACCGCTGGATACAACGGTACGGCTTCGAGGAGATCACCGTCGGCAAGCCCGACGACGACGCGGTGGAGGACGGGCGCAACAGCAGGCGGCGCAAGTACCGCAAGGTGGTCAGGGAGAGGCCGGGCCTCGTTCCCAGCGCCCTCTTCCACATCATAGGCAACACGGTCTTCCTCAGACTGGCGGACGTTGCCTCCGGCCTGCCGGACTACGAGGAGAAGATCCTCGTGTCCTCGATGGACTCGGAGGAGGACGCGACCGGCTACTCCCAGCGTACGGCCTACAACACCGTATTCGAGGAGCTGCGGAAGGAGCTGGCGGCCGCCCTCAAGAGCGGCTCCAAGCGGCTGCTGGCGACCTACCTCCAGACCCTCCTCGCCTACCCGGATGGCTGCACCAGGGGGGAGACGGTCTTCGACCCCCGGAGCGGGGACGTCATCGTGCAGGTGCCGCCCCTGTCCGAGGAGAAGCTCTACCCGAAGGAGAAGGCGCTCATCGACCTGGTGGCCGCCGAGCGGTTGGAGGGAAGGCGGGTGCTGGTCTACGTCACCCATACGGGGACCAGGGACATCACGGGGCGGATGGACGACATCCTCACCCGGCACGGGTTCAGGGTGGCGGTGATGAAGGCCGACGCGGTGGCCCCGAACCGCCGTGAGGCGTGGGTGGCCGACAGGGTGCAGGAGGGCATCGACGTCCTCATCTGCCACCCCCGCCTGGTGCAGACCGGCCTCGACCTCATCGACTTCCCGACTATCGTTTGGGACGAAACGGATTATAGCGTCTACGTCGTCCGGCAGGCGTCGCGGCGGTCGTGGCGCATCGGGCAGACCCGCCCGGTGAAGGTGGTGTTCATGTCCTACCGGAACACGCTCCAGGCCGACGCGCTGAAGCTGGTGGCGAAGAAGATGCAGAGCTCCCTGGCGGTGGAGGGCGAGCTGCCGGAGGACGGGCTGGCCGCCTACGGCGACGACGGCGACGACATAATGATGGCGTTGGCGAGGAAGATCGTCAGCGGCGACGAGGAGGAGAACGAGACGGAGACGGTGGAGTCCGTCTTCGCCCAGGCCAGGGACGCCGAGGCCACCGCCGAGGAGTACCTGGTGGACGACGACTGGAAGGTCGTCGAGGTGGAGCCGGAGGCCGTCGCGGTCAACGGCAACGGCCACCACGCAGGCGGCATCGGGCCGACGGTCGAGCTGGTCCTGGACACCGGGCACCACGCCAACGGGAACGGGAACGGCCACAGTGACGAGGCCCCGGAGCCGCAGCAGTCGCTGTTCTCCTGGGCGGAGTTCATGGCCGAGGAGCCGGTGAAGCCCAAGGGCCGGAGCCGCAAGCCTCAGCCCGCAGCCATGTCCCTGTTCGAGTGGGCGCTGGAAATGGAGCAGGAAAGAGAGGAGGAGCCGGTCGGCGCGGGACGCTAGACCGCTAAGACACAGGGGAGGCCATCGTTTGAATACGATAGCCTCCCCTGCTCGTCCATGTATGCGGGCCTTTTTTGTTGCCCTTTTTCGACCGCGTATTGAATTCTTTCCGTGTTTACCATAGTCTAAGAAGTGAAAAAACCATCCTGAGGAGGGATTGACAATGGAGGTCAAGAAGGAGAGACTCACGCTGGACCTGGCCCCCACCTTTTAACGTCGGCTGAAGATCATCGCCGCGCTCAAAAGCGTGAGCATGCGCCGTACTGCCGGACCGCCAGCGACCGCGCCCTGAAGAGGGTCAGGCACATATCGGACACCAGCACGAGAGATGAGTGGACGGTATGCTGGAGTCCATATGAGCAGCTATGGGGCCATCATGCCGAGAGTGGCGGCGTTGGCACGGCTCCCGGCGGAGCCCAGTGCAGAAGCCAAACGCCGCGAGAAGGCCGTCTTGTGGTACGTCGACAATGGGCGGAGGGTGCGGTTGACGGCGCGGCACTTCGGGTTCAGTCCCGACAGCATCAGCCGCTGGGCGCGGGCCTACGACGCCTTCGGTCTGGCGGGATTGGAGCCTGGGAGTCGGCGACCCAAGCGAATGCGCCAGCCCCAGATACCGCTGTACGTGGTGCAGCGCATCCAGGCGGTGCGAGAGGAGTATCCCCGATTGGGGCGGAAGAAGCTGCGGGCGCTGCTGGCCCAGGAGGGGGTGTCCCTCTCTGCCAAGAGCATTGACCGGGTGATCCGCCGCCTCAAGGCCCGGGGTGTGCGGAACGCTTGCTCACCGCAGTAAACTGATGGAGAGAGTGGGACCGCCGATGATAATACAGCCGCCTTACAGTCTGGAGCTCCTGTTGAGCATGTGTTCGAGGAAGGTGCGCCGGTGGGTGGAGGGCAGGCTGTACCGGTGAAGAGTAGGCAAGGTGGAGACGGTCAGCCTTCCGCATACTGGAACGGCAAAGCTCCCTGGCTCATGACGGTTGCACCTCCTGTGAAACTGGCTACAGTTAGGCATTCTCTTATTTATCAGGTGGTGGATTTGGGGTCAACGCGTCCTGGACAACTGAAATCTTAGATTGGAGACGATGATTCCAGTCTTCCCGCACGCATAAACGATATGATGTTCGCTAAACTGCACCGCCGGCAGCGAATCCTGTCGGCGATATGCGCCTTACTTTTGGCCTTCCTCACCTTGAGCAGCGCTACTGCGCAAGCGGCCAACAGCCAACCGGCGTTCCCGTCCAGCGAGGACGGCGCCCGATCGGTGGCCGAGAACACCACCGCCGGCGCAAACATCGGCGCGCCGGTTGGGGCCACGGACGCGGACAACGATGCGTTGACCTACACCCTGGGCGGCGACGATGCCGCGTCCTTCACTATTGTCCCCTCCACCGGCCAGTTGCAGACGCTGGCCGCCCTCAATTTTGAGGGCAAGAACTCCTACAGCGTAACGGTGTCGGCCAGCGACCGGAAGGATGCCACTGGCAACGCCGACACGGCCATCGACGCCACTATTGACGTGACCATCAGCGTAACCAACGTGGACGAGCCCGGAACGGTCATCCTGTCTCCCGCCCAGCCACGGGTCGGCGAGGTGCTCCGGGCCAGGGTGAGCGATCCGGACGGAGTTGTGGTTGGCTCAGGTATCTGGGGCTGGCTGAAGTCCAGGGACGGGACACCAGACTGGTCGACCGTTCAAAATAGTGCGCCTTACCCTAGCTCCTACGAAGTTCAAGCCGCCGACCTGAATTTCTACTTGCAGGCCACCGTGAGTTATGTGGACGGGCACGGACTCGGCAAGAGCGCGGTAGGTGTCTCCCAGCGTGTGGCTGCCAAAGCGGCGGCGCCGCAGATTCATGTGGAACAGCTGGTCTCCGGCCTGAGCATCCCCTGGGGAATCGCCTTTGCGCCCGACGGGACGATGCTGTTCACCGAACGCGCCCGCAAGCTGAGCGTCCGCCTCGCCGACGGAACGGTGCGGAATGTCACCGCTGACCTCAGTGATGTGATGGTCGCATCAGAAATCGGGTTTATGGCGATAGTCGTCGATCCGGGCTTCGCCACCAACCGGCGGTTCTATACGTGCCAGGGCCATACCGGGGACAAGGTGCAGGTAATTGCCTGGACCATGAACGCCGGATATACGGAGGCCACCCGGGTCGCCGACCCCTTGGTCGATGGGATACCTGGCAGCAGTAGAAACCATTCCGGCAAGCATTCCGGCTGCCGGCTGCGCTTCGGGCCGGACGGCTATCTTTGGATTGCTACCGGGGATGCGACAACCGGATCGGCGCCCCAGAGCCTGACCAACCTTGGCGGCAAGGTGCTGCGGGTAGTTGCATCGACTGGCGCCGGGGCGCCGGGCAACCCATTCTCTGCCCCCAATTCGCCGCTGATTTACACCTACGGCCACCGCAACCCCCAGGGCCTGGCCCTGCGCCCCGGCAGCAGCGGCCAGATGTGGTCGGTGGAGCACGGCCCGGCCTTTGACGACGAGATCAATCTGTTGACCGCCGGCGGCAATTACGGCTGGGACCCGGCGCCCGGGTACAACGAGTCAACACCCATGACCGACCTGGAGAAATTCCCCAGCGCCATCGAGGCCAAGTGGGCCTCGGGGAACAAATCCCTGGCCGCCAGCGGCGGCATCTTCCTGGAGGGCGCCTGGTGGGGCCCGTGGGACGGCCGGCTGGCGGTGGCGTCCCTCAAGGACAAGACATTGCGCGTCCTTGAGTTCAGTCCGTCCGGCGACCTGTTGAGCGAGATCAGCGTCAGCAAACTCAAAAACGTCTATGGCCGACTCCGCACCCCGATGATGGGGCCGGATGGCGCCCTGTATGTCTCCACCTCCGAGGACAACGGCGAGGACAAGATCCTGCTGGTCACTCCCCAGGTGGCTCCCCGGTTCCCAGTCAATACCGACACCACCTGGGATACGCCGGAGAACGCCGATATCACCACCATCGTCGCCACTGTTGCGGCCGAAGAGCCGAACGGCGAGGCGATCACCTACTCCCTGGGCGGGACCGACGCCGCCTCCTTCAACATAAAAGATACTGCCGTCGGGGAATTGCGGGCCAACGCGCCCCTGGACTACGAGACCAAATCCTCGTACCAGGTCGATGTTATCGCCACCGACCCCAATAGCTTGAGCAGCAAAGTAACACTGACCATCACAGTAACCAACGAGGACGATGCGGGCGCGATAACCCTGTCGTCCCAAGCACCCGTCGTTGGCATAGACCTGACGGCCAGTATCACCGACCCCGACGGGGGTGTTTCCAGCATAGGTTGGACCTGGAGTAAATCCTCGGACCAAACTACGTGGACCGCTATTGCCGGCGCAACGTCGTCCACGTACCGACCGGTTGCCGCCGACGTTGGCAGCTACCTGCGAGCCACGGCGGCTTACACCGACAGCCAAGGATCGGGCAAGAATGCGCAACAGAAAACGGACGCCCCGGTTGCGGCGGCTCAGATCGGGGTGAGCGTGTCCGAGACCGCGCTGACAGTCGCCGAGGGCGCCAGCGCCACCTACACCGTGGTCCTGGACGGCCAGCCCGCCTCCGATGTGGTAATCGAGGTGACCAGCAACAATTCCGACGTGACGCTGGACACCGACGCGGCGGCGTCCGGCAACCAGACCACGCTGACCTTCACCCGGGCCAACTGGAGCACGGCGCAGACGGTGACGGTGGCCGCGGCCGACGACGCCGACGCGGTGAACGACACGGCCTCCATCGCCCACGCGGTGGTGGCCGCCGAAAGCGCCGACGAGTACGACGCGGCGACCATCGCCGGGGTGGTGGTGACCGTGACCGACGACGACACCGCCGGGGTGACCGTGTCCGAAAGCACGCTGACGTTGGACGAGGGCGCCAGCGCCACCTACACGGTGGTCCTGGACGCTCAGCCCGCCGCCGCCGTGCTGATTCGCATTGACAACAACAACCAGGACGTGAAGGTGGACGCCAACGCGACGATAC
Organism: Dehalococcoidia bacterium; assembly: GCA_965262385.1. Classification (GTDB taxonomy): domain Bacteria; phylum Chloroflexota; class Dehalococcoidia; order Lucifugimonadales; family CATOSD01; genus CATOSD01. The sequence goes on from CBDHFB010000016.1 coordinate 3,537,310, forward strand.
CAGGCCTCCAGCCCGGCATGTTCTTCACCCCGAGCAACTGGAACACGCCGCAGACGGTGATGGTGTCCGCCGCCCAGGACGCCGACGCGGTGGACGACAAAGCCCAGCTGAGCCACGCTGTAGACTATCGCGACAGGTCCGGCGGCCCGTACAGCCGCGTGGTCGCCGTCGGGGTGGCCGTGACCGTCACCGACGACGACACCGCCGGGGTGACGGTGTCCGAAACCACGCTGACGGTGACCGAGGGCGGCAGCGCCACCTACACGGTGGTCCTGGATGCCCAGCCCGCCGCCGACGTGCTGATTCGCATTGACCTCAACAACCTGGACGTGGGGGTGGACGCCGATGCGGGTAGGGCAGGCGCCCAGGTCTTCATGCTCTTCACCCCGGGCAACTGGAACACGCCGCAGACGGTGAAGGTGTCCGCCGCCCAGGACGCCGACGCCGCGGACGACCAAGCCCAGCTGGGCCACGCGGTAAGCTATACGACCGACAGGTCCGGCCCGTACAACAGCGTGCTCGCCGCCGGGGTGGCCGTGACCGTCACCGACGACGAGACCGCCGGGGTGACGGTGTCCGAAACCACGCTGACAGTGGTCGAGGGCGCCAGCAACACCTACACGGTGAAACTGGACCCCCAGCCCTCCTCCGACGTGGTGATCAGCGTCACCGCCAGCGGCAATACGGACGTGACCGTGTCTCCGGCGCGGCTGACCTTCACCTCGAGCAACTGGAGCACGGCGCAGACGGTGACGGTGTCCGCCGCCCACGACGCCGACGCGGTGAACGACACGGCCTCCATCGCCCACGCGGTGGTGGCCGCCGAAAGCGCCGACGAGTACGACACCGCGACCATCGCCGGGGTGGCGGTGACCGTCGCCGATGACGACGCGGGCGTGACAAACTCCGAATCCACGCTGGTGGTGGCCGAGGGCGGCAGCGCCACCTACACCGTGGCGCTGAGCACCCGGCCCTCCGCCGACGTGGCGATTATCATCGCCGACGACAACCCGGACGTGACGGCGGACACCGACGCCGCGACGTCCGGCAACCAGGACAGGCTGACCTTCACCCCGGCCAACTGGAGCACACCGCAGACGGTGACGGTGGCCGCCGCACACGACGCCGACGCGGTGAACGACAAAGCCCAGCTGCGCTACACTGTGTCGTCCGGCAACGCGTCCGGCCCGTACAGCGGCTTGGCCGCCGACGGGGTGGCCGTGACCGTCACCGACGACGACGACGCCGGCGTGACGGTGTCCGAAACCACGCTGACCGTGGCCGAGGGCGGCAGCGCCACCTACACGGTGGTCCTGGACGCCCAGCCCACCTCCGACGTGGTGATCAACGTAACCAAGAGCGGCAGCTCCGACGTAACGGTGTCGCCGGCCACCCTGACCTTCACCGGGGACAACTGGGACACGGCGCAGACGGTGACAGTGGCCGCCGCCCACGACGCCGACGCGGCGGACGACGCGGCGTCCATCACCCACGCGGTGGCGCCCGCCGAAAGCGCCGACGAGTACGACACCGCGACCATCGCCGGGGTGGCGGTGACCGTCGACGACGACGAGACCGCCGGGGTGACGGTGTCCAGGCCCAGGATGAGGATGGACGAGGGCGGCAGCAACACCTACACCGTGGCGCTGAACGCCCAGCCCGCCTCCGACGTGGTGATCGCGGTGACCAGCAACAATTCCGACGTGACGGTGGACACCGACGCGGCGACGTCCGGCAGCCAGAACACGCTGACCTTCACCCCGAGCAACTGGAGCACGGCGCAGACGGTGACGGTGGCCGCGGACCAGGACGCCGACGCGGCGAACGACAAGGCCGCCATCACCCACGCGGTGGTGGCCGCCCAAAGCGCCGACGAGTACGACAGCGTGACCATCGCCCGGGTGAGGGTGACCGTCGTCGACGACGAAATCGGCACCGCCGGGGTGAGAAGCTCCGTGTCCAGGCTGTCGGTGGCCGAGGGCGGCAGCGCAACCTACACCGTGGTCCTGGACGCGCAGCCCGAGGCGAGGGTGAGGGTCTGGATTTTTCTCATCTCCGACGGGAACGTGTCACGGACGCCGAGTCGGCTGGAATTCACGCCGTCCAACTGGAGCACGGCGCAGACGGTGACGTTGTCCGCCGCCCAGGACGCCGACACGAGGATCAGCGCGGCCCAGATCTCCTACTTTATATCGTGCGCCAGCAGATGCAGACCGTACAACAACAACACGACATACAGCAACGTGGTGGAGGTGATCGTCGTCGACGACGAAGTTGTAGGGGTAACGCTGCCCGAAACCACGCTGACGGTGCTCGAGGGTGGCAACCGCACCTACACCGTGGTGCTGAACAGGCAGCCCACCTCCGACGTGGTGATCAACGTCACCAAAAGCGGCAGTGACGACCTGACGGCGACTCCGGCCAGCCTGACCTTCACCACGAGCAACTGGAGCACGCCGCAGACGGTGACGGTGCGGGCCGCCCAGGACGCCGACGCAGCGAACGACACGGCGTCCATCACCCACGCGGTGGTGGCCTCCCGGAGCGCCGACGAGTACGACGCCGTGAGCATCGCCGGGGTGGCCGTGACCGTCACCGACGACGAGACCGCCGGGGTGACGGTGTCCGAAACCACGCTGACGGTGGCCGAGGGCGGCAGCGGCGCCTACACCGTGGTCTTGGACGTGCAGCCCACCTCCGACGTGGTAATCAACGTAACCAAAAGCGGCAGTGACGACGTAACGGTGTCTCCGGCCACCCTGACCTTCACGACGGCCAACTGGAGCACGGCGCAGACGGTGACGGTGGCTGCCGCCCAGGACGCCGACGCGGTGAACGACGCGGCCTCCATCGCCCACGCCGTCGACGCCTCCCGGAGCGCCAACGAGTACGACAACATGACCATCGCCGGGGTGGCCGTGACCGTCACCGACGACGACACCGCCGGGGTGAGCGTGTCCGAGACCACGCTGACGGTGGACGAGGGCGGCCGCGGCTCCTACACGGTGAGGCTGAACACGCAGCCCACCTCCAACGTGGTGATCAGCGTCACCAAGACCGGTAGTACCGACGTGACGGTGTCGCCGGCCACCCTGACCTTCACGACGAGCAACTGGAGCACGGCGCAGACGGTGACGGTGGCTGCCGCCCAGGACGCCGACGCGGTGAACGACGCGGCCTCCATCACCCACGCGGTGGTGGCCTCCCGGAGCGCCGACGAGTTCGACGCCGTGAACATCGCCGGGGTGGCCGTGACCGTCACCGACGACGAGACCGCCGGGGTGACGGTGTCCAAATCGACGCTGACGGTGGCCGAGGGGGGCAGCGGCGCCTACACGGTGGTCCTGGACGCCCTGCCCACCTCCGACGTGGTGATCAGCGTCACCAGGACCGGCAGCAGCGACGTGACGCTGGACACCGACACGGGGACGTCCGGCAACCAGACCACGCTGACCTTCACCCCGGCCAACTGGGACACGGCGCAGACGGTGACGGTGGCTGCCGCCCAGGACGCCGACGCGGTGAACGACGCGGCCTCCATCACCCACGCGGTGGTGGCCTCCCGGAGCGCCGACGAGTTCGACGCCGTGACCATCGCCGGGGTGGCCGTGACCGTCACCGACGACGAGACCGCCGGGGTGACGGTGTCCAAATCGACGCTGACGGTGGACGAGGGCGGCAGCGGCTCCTACACGGTGAGGCTGAACCTTCAGCCCGCCTCCGACGTGGTGATCAGCGTAACCAGGACCGGCAGCCCCGACGTGACGGTGTCTCCGGCCACCCTGACCTTCACCCGGGCCAACTGGAGCACGGCGCAGACGGTAAGGGTGTCCGCCGCCCAGGACGCCGACGCGGTGAACGACGCGGCCTCCATCGCCCACGCGGTGGTGGCCGCCAGCAGCGCCAACGAGTACGACGCCGTGACCATCGGCTCGGTGGCGGTGACCGTCACCGACAACGACGCCGGGGCGACGGTGTCCGAGACCACGCTGACGATTACGGAGGGCAACAGTTCCACCTACACGGTGGTCCTGGACGCCCAGCCCGCCTCCGACGTGGTGATCACGGTGAGCAGCGACAATTCGGACGTGACGGTGTCGCCGGCCACCCTGACCTTCACGCCGTCCAACTGGAGCACGGCGAAGACGGTGACGGTGGCCGCGGCCCAGGACGCCGACGCGGTGAACGACACGGCCGCCATCGCCCACGCCGTCGACGCCGCCCGCAGCGCCAACGAGTTCGACGCCGTGACCATCGCCGGGGTGGCCGTGGCCGTGACCGTCACCGACGACGACACCGCCGGGGTGACCGTGTCCGTCATTTCGGTGACGGCGCCGGAGGGCGACAGCGGCGCCTACACGGTGGTCCTGGACGTGCAACCCAGCTCCGACGTAGTGATAAGCGTAACCAAAAGCGGCAGTCCCGACGTAACGGTGTCTCCGGCCACGCTGACCTTCACGCCGTCCAACTGGGACACGGCGCAGACGGTGACGGTGCGGGCCGCCCAGGACGCCGACGCGGTGGACGACGCGGCGTCCATCAGCCACGCGGTGGTGGCCGCCCGCAGCGCCAACGAGTTCGACCTAGTCACCGTGGCCGGGGTGACGGTGACCGTCGACGACGACGACACCGCCGGGGTGACGGTCTACCCCACGAGTTACAATACGTTTGAGGACACCGCGAACGCCTACACCGTGAAGCTGGACGCCCAACCCAGCTCCGACGTGGTGATCCGGGTCACCTCCACCGGCAGTTCCGACGTGACGGTGGACACCGACCGAAGGACGCCCGGCAACCAGGACACGCTCACCTTCACCCCGAGCAACTGGAGCACGGCGCAGCGAGTGTGGGTGGTGAGCGCAGCGGACGACGACGCGGTGAACGACGTGGCCTCCATCAGCCACGCGGTGGTGGCCGCCGAAAGCGCCGACGAGTACGACAGCGTGATGATCGTCTCGTTTGCGGTGACCGTCACCGACGACGAGACCGCCGGGGTGACGGTGTCCGAAACCACGCTGACGGTTGCCGAGGGCGGCAGCGCAACCTACACGGTGGTCCTGGACGCCCAGCCCGCCTCCGACGTGGTGATCGGCGTCACCAAGACCGGCAGCTCCGACGTGACGCTGGACACCGACACGGGGACGTCCGGCAACCAGACCACGCTGACCTTCACCCCGTCCAACTGGGACACGGCGCAGACGGTGACGGTAGCTGCCGCCCAGGACGCCGACGCGGTGGACGGCGCGGCCTCCATCGCCCACGCCGTCGACGCCGCCCGCAGCGCCAACGAGTACGACAACGTGACCATCGCCGGGGTGGCGGTGACCGTCACCGACGACGACACCGCCGGGGTGACGGTGTCCGCGTCGTCGGTGACGGTTGCCGAGGGCGGCAGCGCAACCTACACGGTGGTGCTGAACCTTCAACCCACCTCCGACGTGGTGATCAACGTGACCAAACGCGGCAGCCCCGACGTGACGGTGTCGCCGGCGCGGCTGACCTTCACGACGGCCAACTGGAGCACGGCGCAGACGGTGACGGTGGCCGCGGCCCAGGACGCCGACGCGGTGGACGACGCGGCCGCCATCGCCCACGCCGTCGACGCCGCCCGCAGCGCCAACGAGTACGACAACGTGACCATCGCCGGGGTGGCCGTGACCGTCACCGACGACGACACCGCCGGGGTGAGCGTGTCCGAGACCACGCTGACGGTGGACGAGGGCGGCCGCGGCTCCTACACGGTGAGGCTGAACACGCAGCCCACCTCCGACGTGGTGATCGGCGTAACCAGGAGCGGCAGCCCCGACGTGACAGTGTCTCCGGCCACCCTGACCTTCTCCTCGTCCAACTGGGCCACGGCGCAGACGGTGACGGTGGCTGCCGCCCAGGACGCCGACGCGGTGAACGACACGGCCGCCATCACCCACGCGGTCGACGCCTCCCGGAGCGCCAACGAGTTCGACGCCGTGACCATCGCCGGGGTGACGGTGACCGTCGACGACGACGAGACCGCCGGGGTGACGGTGTCCGAAACCACGCTGACGGTGGCCGAGGGCGGCAGCGGCGCCTACACCGTGGTCCTGGACGTGCAGCCCACCTCCGACGTGGTGATCAACGTCACCAAAAGCGGCAGCAGCGACGTGACGGTGTCTCCGGCCACCCTGACCTTCACGACGGCCAACTGGAGCACGGCGAAGACGGTGACGGTGGCTGCCGCCCAGGACGCCGACGCGGTGAACGACGCGGCCTCCATCGCCCACGCCGTCGACGCCGCCCGCAGCGCCAACGAGTACGACAACATGACCATCGCCGGGGTGGCCGTGACCGTCACCGACGACGACACCGCCGGGGTGAGCGTGTCCGAGACCACGCTGACGGTGGACGAGGGCGGCCGCGGCTCCTACACGGTGAGGCTGAACACGCAGCCCACCTCCAACGTGGTGATCAGCGTCACCAAGACCGGCAGTACCGACGTGACGGTGTCGCCGGCCACCCTGACCTTCACCACGAGCAACTGGAGCACGGCGAAGACGGTGACGGTGGCTGCCGCCCAGGACGCCGACGCGGTGAACGACGCGGCCTCCATCTCCCACGCCGTCGACGCCTCCCGCAGCGCCGACGAGTTCGACGCCGTGAACATCGCCGGGGTGGCGGTGGCCGTGACCGACGACGAGACCGCCGGGGTGAGCGTGTCCGAGACCACGCTGACGGTGGACGAGGGCGGCCGCGGCTCCTACACGGTGAGGCTGAACACGCAGCCCACCTCCAACGTGGTGATCAGCGTCACCAAGACCGGCAGTACCGACGTGACGGTGTCGCCGGCCACCCTGACCTTCACCACGAGCAACTGGAGCACGGCGAAGACGGTGACGGTGGCTGCCGCCCAGGACGCCGACGCGGTGAACGACGCGGCCTCCATCACCCACGCGGTGGTGGCCGCCAGCAGCGCCAACGAGTTCGACCTAGTCACCGTGGCCGGGGTGGCCGTGACCGTCACCGACGACGAGACCGCCGGGGTGACGGTGTCCGAAACCACGCTGACGGTTGCCGAGGGCGGCAGCGCAACCTACACGGTGGTCCTGGACGCCCAGCCCACCTCCGACGTGGTGATCAACGTCACCAAAAGCGGCAGCAGCGACGTGACGGTGTCTCCGGCGCGGCTGACCTTCACGACGGCCAACTGGAGCACGGCGAAGACGGTGACGGTGGCTGCCGCCCAGGACGCCGACGCGGTGGACGACGCGGCCGCCATCTCCCACGCCGTCGACGCCTCCCGCAGCGCCAACGAGTTCGACGCCGTGAACATCGCCGGGGTGGCGGTGGCCGTGACCGACGACGACACCGCCGGGGTGAGCGTGTCCGAAACCGCGCTGGAGGTGGCCGAGGGCGGTAGCGGCTCCTACACGGTGAGGCTGAACACGCAGCCCACCTCCGACGTGGTGATCGGCGTAACCAGGAGCGGCAGCCCCGACGTGACAGTGTCTCCGGCCACCCTGACCTTCTCCTCGTCCAACTGGGCCACGGCGCAGACGGTGACGGTGGCTGCCGCCCAGGACGCCGACGCGGTGAACGACGCGGCCGCCATCTCCCACGCCGTCGACGCCTCCCGCAGCGCCGACGAGTTCGACGCCGTGAACATCGCCGGGGTGGCGGTGGCCGTGACCGACGACGAGACCGCCGGGGTGACGGTGTCCGAAACCGCGCTGGAGGTGGCCGAGGGCGGTAGCGGCTCCTACACGGTGAGGCTGAACACGCAGCCCACCTCCAACGTGGTGATCAGCGTCACCAAGACCGGCAGTACCGACGTGACGCTGGACACCGACACGGGGACGTCCGGCAACCAGACCACGCTGACCTTCACCCCGGCCAACTGGGACACGGCGCAGACGGTGACGGTGGCTGCCGCCCAGGACGCCGACGCGGTGGACGACGCGGCCGCCATCTCCCACGCCGTCGACGCCTCCCGCAGCGCCAACGAGTTCGACGCCGTGAACATCGCCGGGGTGGCGGTGGCCGTGACCGACGACGAGACCGCCGGGGTGAGCGTGTCCGAAACCGCGCTGGAGGTGGCCGAGGGCGGTAGCGGCTCCTACACGGTGAGGCTGAACACGCAGCCCACCTCCAACGTGGTGATCAGCGTCACCAAGACCGGCAGTACCGACGTGACGCTGGACACCGACACGGGGACGTCCGGCAACCAGACCACGCTGACCTTCACGACGGCCAACTGGAGCACGGCGCAGACGGTGACGGTGGCTGCCGCCCAGGACGCCGACGCGGTGAACGACGCGGCCTCCATCGCCCACGCCGTCGACGCCGCCCGCAGCGCCAACGAGTACGACAACGTGATGATCGCCTCGTTTGCCGTGACCGTCACCGACGACGATACCGCCGGGGTGACGGTGTCCGAAACCACGCTGACGGTGGACGAGGGCGGCAGCGGCTCCTACACGGTGAGGCTGAACACGCAGCCCGCCTCCGACGTGGTGATCAACGTCACCCGCAGCGGCAGCGCCGACGTGACGGCGTCTCCGGCCACCCTGACCTTCACTCCGGGCAACTGGAACACGGCGCAGACGGTAAGGGTGGCCGCGGCGCAGGACGACGACGCGGTGAACGACACGGCCTCCATCGCCCACGCCGTCGACGCCTCCCGCAGCGCCAACGAGTACGACGCCGTGAGCATCGCCGGGGTGGCCGTGACCGTCACCGACGACGATACCGCCGGGGTGAGCGTGTCCGAAACCGCGCTGACGGTTGCCGAGGGCGGCAGCGCAACCTACACCGTGGTCCTGGACGCCCAGCCCACCTCCGACGTGGTGATCGGCGTCACCAAGACCGGCAGTACCGACGTGACAGTGTCTCCGGCCACCCTGACCTTCACCACGAGCAACTGGAGCACGGCGCAGACGGTGACGGTGGCTGCCGCCCAGGACGCCGACGCGGTGGACGACGCGGCGTCCATCACCCACGCGGTGGTGGCCTCCCGGAGCGCCGACGAGTTCGACGCCGTGAACATCGCCGGGGTGGCGGTGGCCGTCACCGACGACGAGACCGCCGGGGTGAGCGTGTCCGAAACCGCGCTGACGGTTGCCGAGGGCGGTAGCGGCTCCTACACGGTGAGGCTGAACACGCAGCCCACCTCCAACGTGGTGATCAGCGTCACCAGGACCGGCAGTACCGACGTGACGCTGGACACCGACACGGGGACGTCCGGCAACCAGACCACGCTGACCTTCACGACGGCCAACTGGAGCACGGCGCAGACGGTGACGGTGGCTGCCGCCCAGGACGCCGACGCGGTGAACGACGCGGCCTCCATCGCCCACGCCGTCGACGCCGCCCGCAGCGCCAACGAGTACGACAACGTGATGATCGCCTCGTTTGCCGTGACCGTCACCGACGACGATACCGCCGGGGTGACGGTGTCCGAAACCACGCTGACGGTGGACGAGGGCGGCAGCGGCTCCTACACGGTGAGGCTGAACACGCAGCCCGCCTCCGACGTGGTGATCAACGTCACCCGCAGCGGCAGCGCCGACGTGACGGCGTCTCCGGCCACCCTGACCTTCACTCCGGGCAACTGGAACACGGCGCAGACGGTAAGGGTGGCCGCGGCGCAGGACGACGACGCGGTGAACGACACGGCCTCCATCGCCCACGCCGTCGACGCCTCCCGCAGCGCCAACGAGTACGACGCCGTGAGCATCGCCGGGGTGGCCGTGACCGTCACCGACGACGATACCGCCGGGGTGAGCGTGTCCGAAACCGCGCTGACGGTTGCCGAGGGCGGCAGCGCAACCTACACCGTGGTCCTGGACGCCCAGCCCACCTCCGACGTGGTGATCGGCGTCACCAAGACCGGCAGTACCGACGTGACAGTGTCTCCGGCCACCCTGACCTTCACCACGAGCAACTGGAGCACGGCGCAGACGGTGACGGTGGCTGCCGCCCAGGACGCCGACGCGGTGGACGACGCGGCCGCCATCTCCCACGCCGTCGACGCCTCCCGCAGCGCCAACGAGTACGACGCCGTGACCATCGCCGGGGTGGCGGTGACCGTCACCGACGACGACACCGCCGGGGTGACGGTGTCCGCGTCGTCGCTGACGGTGGCTGAGGGCGGCAGCGCAACCTACACGGTGGTGCTGAACCTTCAACCCACCTCCGACGTGGTGATCAACGTAACCAAAAGCGGCAGCAGCGACCTGACGGCGACTCCGGCCAGCCTGACCTTCACCACGAGCAACTGGAGCACGCCGCAGACGGTGACGGTGCGGGCCGCCCAGGACGCCGACGCGGTGGACGACGCGGCGTCCATCACCCACGCGGTGGTGGCCTCCCGGAGCGCCAACGAGTACGACGCCGTGAGCATCGCCGGGGTGGCCGTGACCGTCACCGACGACGAGACCGCCGGGGTGACGGTGTCCGAAACCACGCTGACGGTGGCCGAGGGCGGCAGCGGCGCCTACACCGTGGTCCTGGACGCCCAGCCCACCTCCGACGTGGTAATCAACGTCACCCGCAGCGGCAGTACCGACGTAACGGTGTCTCCGGCCACCCTGACCTTCACCACGAGCAACTGGAGCACGGCGCAGACGGTGACGGTGGCTGCCGCCCAGGACGCCGACGCGGTGGACGACGCGGCCTCCATCTCCCACGCCGTCGACGCCTCCCGCAGCGCCAACGAGTACGACAACGTGAGCATCGCCGGGGTGGCCGTGACCGTCACCGACGACGAGACCGCCGGGGTGACGGTGTCCGAAACCACGCTGACGGTTGCCGAGGGCGGCAGCGCAACCTACACGGTGGTCCTGGACGCCCAGCCCACCTCCGACGTGGTAATCAACGTCACCCGCAGCGGCAGTACCGACGTGACGGTGTCTCCGGCCACCCTGACCTTCACCACGAGCAACTGGAGCACGGCGCAGACGGTGACGGTGGCTGCCGCCCAGGACGCCGACGCGGTGGACGACGCGGCGTCCATCACCCACGCGGTGGTGGCCTCCCGGAGCGCCGACGAGTTCGACGCCGTGAACATCGCCGGGGTGGCGGTGACCGTCACCGACGACGAGACCGCCGGGGTGAGCGTGTCCGAAACCGCGCTGACGGTTGCCGAGGGCGGTAGCGGCTCCTACACGGTGAGGCTGAACACGCAGCCCACCTCCAACGTGGTGATCAGCGTCACCAGGACCGGCAGTACCGACGTGACGCTGGACACCGACACGGGGACGTCCGGCAACCAGACCACGCTGACCTTCACGACGGCCAACTGGAGCACGGCGCAGACGGTGACGGTGGCTGCCGCCCAGGACGCCGACGCGGTGAACGACGCGGCCTCCATCGCCCACGCCGTCGACGCCGCCCGCAGCGCCAACGAGTACGACAACGTGATGATCGCCTCGTTTGCCGTGACCGTCACCGACGACGATACCGCCGGGGTGACGGTGTCCGAAACCACGCTGACGGTGGACGAGGGCGGCAGCGGCTCCTACACGGTGAGGCTGAACACGCAGCCCGCCTCCGACGTGGTGATCAACGTCACCCGCAGCGGCAGCGCCGACGTGACGGCGTCTCCGGCCACCCTGACCTTCACTCCGGGCAACTGGAACACGGCGCAGACGGTAAGGGTGGCCGCGGCGCAGGACGACGACGCGGTGAACGACACGGCCTCCATCGCCCACGCCGTCGACGCCTCCCGCAGCGCCAACGAGTACGACGCCGTGAGCATCGCCGGGGTGGCCGTGACCGTCACCGACGACGATACCGCCGGGGTGAGCGTGTCCGAAACCGCGCTGACGGTTGCCGAGGGCGGCAGCGCAACCTACACCGTGGTCCTGGACGCCCAGCCCACCTCCGACGTGGTGATCGGCGTCACCAAGACCGGCAGTACCGACGTGACAGTGTCTCCGGCCACCCTGACCTTCACCACGAGCAACTGGAGCACGGCGCAGACGGTGACGGTGGCTGCCGCCCAGGACGCCGACGCGGTGGACGACGCGGCCGCCATCTCCCACGCCGTCGACGCCTCCCGCAGCGCCAACGAGTACGACGCCGTGACCATCGCCGGGGTGGCGGTGACCGTCACCGACGACGACACCGCCGGGGTGACGGTGTCCGCGTCGTCGCTGACGGTGGCTGAGGGCGGCAGCGCAACCTACACGGTGGTGCTGAACCTTCAACCCACCTCCGACGTGGTGATCAACGTAACCAAAAGCGGCAGCAGCGACCTGACGGCGACTCCGGCCAGCCTGACCTTCACCACGAGCAACTGGAGCACGCCGCAGACGGTGACGGTGCGGGCCGCCCAGGACGCCGACGCGGTGGACGACGCGGCGTCCATCACCCACGCGGTGGTGGCCTCCCGGAGCGCCAACGAGTACGACGCCGTGAGCATCGCCGGGGTGGCCGTGACCGTCACCGACGACGAGACCGCCGGGGTGACGGTGTCCGAAACCACGCTGACGGTGGCCGAGGGCGGCAGCGGCGCCTACACCGTGGTCCTGGACGCCCAGCCCACCTCCGACGTGGTAATCAACGTCACCCGCAGCGGCAGTACCGACGTAACGGTGTCTCCGGCCACCCTGACCTTCACCACGAGCAACTGGAGCACGGCGCAGACGGTGACGGTGGCTGCCGCCCAGGACGCCGACGCGGTGGACGACGCGGCCTCCATCTCCCACGCCGTCGACGCCTCCCGCAGCGCCAACGAGTTCGACGCCGTGAGCATCGCCGGGGTGGCCGTGACCGTCACCGACGACGAGACCGCCGGGGTGACGGTGTCCGAAACCGCGCTGACGGTTGCCGAGGGCGGTAGCGGCTCCTACACGGTGAGGCTGAACACGCAGCCCACCTCCAACGTGGTGATCAGCGTCACCAGGACCGGCAGTACCGACGTGACGCTGGACACCGACACGGGGACGTCCGGCAACCAGACCACGCTGACCTTCACGACGGCCAACTGGAGCACGGCGCAGACGGTGACGGTGGCTGCCGCCCAGGACGCCGACGCGGTGGACGACGCGGCGTCCATCGCCCACGCCGTCGACGCCGCCCGCAGCGCCAACGAGTACGACAACGTGATGATCGCCTCGTTTGCGGTGACCGTCACCGACGACGAGACCGCCGGGGTGACGGTGTCCGAAACCACGCTGACGGTTGCCGAGGGCGGCAGCGCAACCTACACGGTGGTGCTGAACCTTCAACCCACCTCCGACGTGGTGATCAACGTAACCAAAAGCGGCAGCAGCGACCTGACGGCGACTCCGGCCAGCCTGACCTTCACCACGAGCAACTGGAGCACGCCGCAGACGGTGACGGTGCGGGCCGCCCAGGACGCCGACGCGGTGGACGACGCGGCGTCCATCACCCACGCGGTGGTGGCCTCCCGGAGCGCCAACGAGTACGACGCCGTGAGCATCGCCGGGGTGGCGGTGACCGTCACCGACGACGAGACCGCCGGGGTGACGGTGTCCGAAACCACGCTGACGGTGGCCGAGGGCGGCAGCGGCGCCTACACCGTGGTCCTGGACGTGCAGCCCACCTCCGACGTGGTGATCAACGTAACCAAAAGCGGCAGTACCGACGTAACGGTGTCTCCGGCCACCCTGACCTTCACCACGAGCAACTGGAGCACGGCGCAGACGGTGACGGTGGCTGCCGCCCAGGACGCCGACGCGGTGGACGACGCGGCCTCCATCTCCCACGCCGTCGACGCCTCCCGCAGCGCCAACGAGTACGACAACGTGAGCATCGCCGGGGTGGCCGTGACCGTCACCGACGACGAGACCGCCGGGGTGACGGTGTCCGAAACCACGCTGACGGTTGCCGAGGGCGGCAGCGCAACCTACACGGTGAAGCTGAACCTTCAGCCCACCTCCGACGTGGTGATCAACGTCACCCGCAGCGGCAGCGCCGACGTGACGGCGTCTCCGGCCACCCTGACCTTCACTCCGGGCAACTGGAGCACGGCGCAGACGGTAAGGGTGGCCGCGGCGCAGGACGACGACGCGGTGAACGACACGGCCTCCATCGCCCACGCGGTGGTGGCCGCCCAGAGCGCCAACGAGTATGACGGCGTTACCGTCGCCGGCGTGACGGTAACCGTCACTGACGACGACACGCCGCCGCCCACCGGAGGCGGGAGTCCGCCCACTGGAGGTGGGGGTCCGCCCGACCGGAGTCCGACGTTCGCCTCGCGGACGGTAGACGACCAGGTCTACACAGTAGGCGAAGACGTAGGGACGGTGAGCCTGCCCCCCGCTCTTGGGGGCGACGGCAGGCTGCAATACAGCTTGTCGCCAGACCTGCCCGAGGGGCTGCGCTTCAACTCGGACCGCACCATCACCGGCACGCCCGGGGCGACGTTCACCAGGACGCGGTTCACCTATACCGCGACCGATTCCGACGGTGACCGTGTTCACCTGCGCTTCTATATCACCGTGAGCGAGAGGCCGGGGGTGAGCGTGTCAGCCCCCACGGTGACGGTGACCGAGGGCGGCAGCGGAACCTACACGGTGAAGCTGAACCTTCAGCCCACCTCCGACGTGGTGATCAACGTCACCCGCAGCGGCAGCGCCGACGTGACGGCGTCTCCGGCCACCCTGACCTTCACTCCGGGCAACTGGAGCACGGCGCAGACGGTAAGGGTGGCCGCGGCGCAGGACGACGACGCGGTGAACGACACGGCCTCCATCGCCCACGCGGTGGTGGCCGCCCAGAGCGCCAACGAGTATGACGGCGTTACCGTCGCCGGCGTGACGGTAACCGTCACTGACGACGACACGCCGCCGCCCACCGGAGGCGGGAGTCCGCCCACTGGAGGTGGGGGTCCGCCCGACCGGAGTCCGACGTTCGCCTCGCGGACGGTAGACGACCAGGTCTACACAGTAGGCGAAGACGTAGGGACGGTGAGCCTGCCCCCCGCTCTTGGGGGCGACGGCAGGCTGCAATACAGCTTGTCGCCAGACCTGCCCGAGGGGCTGCGCTTCAACTCGGACCGCACCATCACCGGCACGCCCGGGGCGACGTTCACCAGGACGCGGTTCACCTATACCGCGACCGATTCCGACGGTGACCGTGTTCACCTGCGCTTCTATATCACCGTGAGCGAGAGGCCGGGGGTGAGCGTGTCAGCCCCCACGGTGACGGTGACCGAGGGCGGCAGCGGAACCTACACGGTGAAGCTGAACCTTCAGCCCACCTCCGACGTGGTGATCAACGTCACCAAAAGCGGCAGCAGCGACGTGACGGTGTCTCCGGCGCGGCTGACCTTCACGACGGCCAACTGGAGCACGGCGCAGACGGTGACGGTGGCTGCCGCCCAGGACGCCGACGCGGTGGACGACGCGGCGTCCATCACCCACGCGGTGGTGGCCTCCCGGAGCGCCGACGAGTTCGACGCCGTGAACATCGCCGGGGTGGCGGTGGCCGTGACCGACGACGAGACCGCCGGGGTGAGCGTGTCCGAAACCGCGCTGACGGTGGCCGAGGGCGGCAGCGCAACCTACACCGTGGTGCTGAACCTTCAGCCCACCTCCGACGTGGTAATCAACGTCACCAAAAGCGGCAGCAGCGACGTGACGGTGTCTCCGGCGCGGCTGACCTTCACGACGGCCAACTGGAGCACGGCGCAGACGGTGACGGTGGCTGCCGCCCAGGACGCCGACGCGGTGAACGACGCGGCCTCCATCGCCCACGCCGTCGACGCCGCCCGCAGCGCCAACGAGTACGACAACGTGAGCATCGCCGGGGTGGCCGTGACCGTCACCGACGACGAGACCGCCGGGGTGACGGTGTCCGCGGCCACGCTGACGGTTGCCGAGGGCGGCAGCGCAACCTACACGGTGGTGCTGAACCTTCAACCCACCTCCGACGTGGTGATCAACGTCACCCGCAGCGGCAGCTCCGACGTGACGGCGTCTCCGGCCACCCTGACCTTCACTCCGGGCAACTGGAACACGGCGCAGACGGTAAGGGTGCGGGCGGCCCAGGACGCCGACGCGGCGAACGACGCGGCCGCCATCGCCCACGCGGTGGTGGCCGCCCAGAGCGCCAACGAGTATGACGGCGTTACCGTCGCCGGCGTGACGGTAACCGTCACTGACGACGACACGCCGCCGCCCACCGGAGGCGGGAGTCCGCCCACTGGAGGTGGGGGTCCGCCCGACCGGAGTCCGACGTTCGCCTCGCGGACGGTAGACGACCAGGTCTACACAGTAGGCGAAGACGTAGGGACGGTGAGCCTGCCCCCCGCTCTTGGGGGCGACGGCAGGCTGCAATACAGCTTGTCGCCAGACCTGCCCGAGGGGCTGCGCTTCAACTCGGACCGCACCATCACCGGCACGCCCGGGGCGACGTTCACCAGGACGCGGTTCACCTATACCGCGACCGATTCCGACGGTGACCGTGTTCACCTGCGCTTCTATATCACCGTGAGCGAGAGGCCGGGGGTGAGCGTGTCAGCCCCCACGGTGACGGTGACCGAGGGCGGCAGCGGAACCTACACGGTGAAGCTGAACCTTCAGCCCACCTCCGACGTGGTGATCAACGTCACCCGCAGCGGCAGCGCCGACGTGACGGCGTCTCCGGCCACCCTGACCTTCACTCCGGGCAACTGGAGCACGGCGCAGACGGTAAGGGTGGCCGCGGCGCAGGACGACGACGCGGTGAACGACACGGCCTCCATCGCCCACGCGGTGGTGGCCGCCCAGAGCGCCAACGAGTATGACGGCGTTACCGTCGCCGGCGTGACGGTAACCGTCACTGACGACGAAACCGCCGGGGTGACGGTGTCCCCCACAAACGTGACGGCGGACGAGGGCGGCAACATTCCCAGCGCATGGGTCTTGGCGCTGATAGGCGTGCTGCTCAACCTCGTGGCCATAGGCGTCGCCATAGGCATCCGGCGGCGGCACTAGCGCTTAACGGCATGAGATTCTGCCTGGGTTCGTCATGGGGCGGAACCAGCGATTGAACTGGTCTCGGTCTGGAGGAGTTCCACGAGCCCATGACATACGCTCTCCGTGACAGCGATTGGTGTCTCCCTATTAGGAATTGGTCCACTGCCCACGAGCACCACCACCTTCCGTTGCTATTAGGTCGCATCCTTGAGCAGCGGATATGGACAAGTCTGTGGACTCAAGGCAGACGGCCAGTGGTATGCCGGAAGAGACGACTTCAACCAAGCTTTCCCGCCAGAATGGGGCTCATTACCTGAGACCGCCTCCCAACGTTGCACAATATGCAATGCGGTGCCTATAGCGAAACCTCCCACCGGAAAGTTCGCAGTACGGTACACTCCGGCCCACCAACGAAGACTCGAACCAAGCCGTCACATCTGTGGTAATCATTGTGGGAATAATACACTTATTGCTTCGTTACTGTAGCTGTATCAGAGTCCCCCCAGCGTCCACCACCGGCCATTCCACATATGGCCCCAGATGTCTCAGACATCTCCCATTTCGTAGCTGAGGAGCCCAATTGTGCCCCGCAATTCCCCCACTATCCCACGTCAAGTGTGGTAACACTTCTTGACGCGGGAGGACCGATGTGGCGCTATCGGCAACGCGGGTGAAGGCTCTCAGAGACCCAGGGCGATACTCCGACGGCGGTGGCCTGCATCTCTTCATAAGCAAAGCAGGAACCAAATCCTGGGTTCAGCGCATCACAATCGACGGGCGCAGGCGGGATATCGGCCTGGGCGGATCTCCTACGGTGAGCCTTGCCCAGGCCCGCAGCAAGGCTGCCGACAATCGGACCGCCGTTGCCGAGGGCCGAGACCCTTTCGACGAAAAGCACGCCCCGGCGATGCCGACCTTCAGGGAAGCTGCCCACCATGTCCACGAGGCGAACAGGCCCCGTTGGCGCAGCGGTAAGCACGTCGCGAACTGGATGCAGACCCTGGAGCGCCACGCCATGCCGACCCTGGGCAGCATGCCCCTGGACAGGATGGACAGGTCCGCCATGCTGCGAGTTCTGACCCCGATCTGGACCAACCGTTTCGAGCGTCGCCGTGCACTGATGCAGCTGTGGGCGGACTACGTCACCGGCCTGCCTGTGGGTGTGCCGGAGCAGGAGAACCTCATCGAAGGCTCAGTTCAGCCGGTCGGCGTTTAGGCATCGCTGTTCGGCCCGGGTTCGCTGCTCGTCACCGGCCTGGAATCCATCCAAGCCTTGATGTCACTCGCTCTTTATCTGACGGCGCCGCGGCTGATTTTCACGGACCTTGGAAAGTTTCCGCTCTCCATCATCCTGTAGATCGACGAGCGGCCCAGTCCCACGATCATTTCGACCTCCCGTCGTCTCAATAGCATGTCGGTCATCGTCAACATCTCCTCATGTCCTGGGACGTAACGAAGTCCCTGCTAGAGAAAGGGTAGATGGGCGTGCAGGCAGAAAGTGGGTCATTAAGTACCGAGTTTTTCGAGTCCCAGCACCGGCAGTCGCCACGGACTGGAGACAGCCGACTCTGTCCAGGGGTCACGTTGGCTTCTTCAAGCCATGACGAGGGGGAGTCACACCGGTGAAATGGGGATGTATGAGACGTCTTCTCCTCTGGAGAGGAGGACGGGAAGGACCGTAGTCTTATGCCAGCTCAGGCCTCATTGGTGTAGACCAGCCCAGTGCGGTCGGAGACGGCGCCCAGATGCTTACGCAACATGGGCTCATAGGACTTTGCCGAGCCGCGCTCCTTCCAGATGCGCTCCACATGGTCCTCGGAAAGCCCCAGCACCTCCGCCACGACGCGACAGCCGGAGAGGTGGGTGCCCCTCGGCAACACTCCGACCTTGCGCAGGACCTCGATGGTGAACTCGATCTGAACGTCACACGGGAGATTCAGTGGATTGACGGAGCGATTGGGAGGGAGGGGCTTCACGTCGGGACGCCGCCGGCGCCCGAATACAACATCCTCCAGCCATAAGAAGAGCGGTCTGGGTACGTCCACACCCCGGTCAAAGAGTTTCTCCACGATGATCCTAAGTGCGTCGTAGTACGCCCGACTGGATCCGGAGCGCTCAATGTAGTCCTGCAACTCGCAAGGGGAGCAACCCGGATTGGGAGCCAGCCACGAGGATGCAAGGAACTCCGAGACGACGGTGTACTCATACTCGAGGTCCAGCGAGCCTGTGTCCCCGACCTCGGCCAGCAGCGCCCTGGCCACGCGGAGACCCTCCGAATATAGGGGTTTGCGTGTGCTATCGACATTGTCACGCGCCGCCCCCCGCAGGGCGGAACGCCTAAACAGGTCGGTGAGAAGCCGACGCTCGGGAAAGTCCGGCCACCATTCCATCATCCCGGCCCTGATGGTGTTCACGATGGCCTCGTACTCGGCCTCCCTGTCCCCGACCACCAGGGCCCGGCGACAGCGTTCGTTCGCCTCGACGATGTCAGGTACGACAATCTCGGAGACATCGGGGCTGCGGGCGAGTTCCTCAATGACCTGCAAGCGCTTTTGTATGAGCCACCCGACGTTTTCAACGTGTTCTGCGAAATCTACAGGTACCGTTCTCATCAGCCCGTCCTCCTTCCGGCAAAACCCTCATGATTTCCCTTGGGCGACGCACGAGGTTTGGAAGATCACTCTTCGCACACACGCCACGTCGCCGGCTTGCGCCAGAGCGACAGGAGAACCGCGCCGAAGAGGCGAATGGCGGGGCGGCCGTGGGCTGCTGAGCGTAGCTCTTTCCGTCGCCAGGCTATCACCCGCAGTCTGAGACCGCGCGGTACACCGGCGCTGTCGTGAGGCTTCTCGAGCCGCCCGGTCCATTTCCCAGCCTCGCACCGGCTCCCTTCCAGCATAGCACACCATAATTTGAGGAACCTCTACAACGGCATGTCGTGCGCCGGCCAGACAGCCGGCTGACCACCGTAGGGAGCTCCGCCGGAACGGCGACAGCTGCGCCTGCCGGTGCGTTGGCGTCAAAGACACACCGGCAACTGACGACCTGGGTGCCCCGGCTGCCGGTGCCACGGAACTCCAACCCAAAGCCGCATGATCTTCACGACGGCGCAGCCGTCCAAAGTGCGCTATTAGCTAAACCGAGGCGCAAATCACCCGCCCCTAGCAGCCCGTCTGAGAATTGACTGACGGGCCTTTGGTACAGGCGAGGTCAGACGGCGACAATTGTTGCAGCGTGCGACCACTGACGGACCAATAGTTTCGTACGCCTCACTGTGCCGACCACCTCGACGATGTTCGGGACACTTGCGGCAAACCTGTTGGTCGGTGTTTCGCGAGGCTGAGCCGCCCCAAAGCGGAACAGCTTGAGCAGGTTGCGACCGGTGCAGATCAGCGACCACTCGCCACTGACCTTCTCCAGGCCCCGTAGCAGGAACTGGCGGAAGCACCGGCCCTGCTTGATCTGGCCGAATACCGGCTCAACCGTTTGCGTCCGCAGAGCGTAGCGTTGCCGGCCCCGTTTGGTCTGCAGCTTCCGGCGCATCCGGTCCCTGGGCGACAGATTGCTGGGTATGCGACCCCGGGGCGCTGGCGGCACAACCCGACCGTGGCGGGTCTGCTCCGGCGCGACGAACGGGTCCACGCACAGAGCATAAAGCTCGTCGTCTGCCTTTGCCGAGTAATAGCCAGCATCGGCGGATACCTCTTTGGGCACTGCGCCGACGTTGCCGATGGCCTTCTCCACCATCGCCACCGCCTCCCGTATCTTCTCCAACCGCCCCTCCCGAAAGGACAACTCCTGCGGCAGTTCATCCCCGCGCTTGCTCTGTCCGTACCGCCGGTCCTCTTCGTCATCAACCTCCTGGGCCTGTCGCAGCAACTCCTCGACCTCCCCCGCCAACTGCGCTTCCTTCTCTTTCATCCGACCGTAACTCATCGCCTTGTGCCTGGATGCGTTGGCCCTCACCTTAGCCCCGTCCAGCGCCACGTGACCCAGCTTCACCAGTCCCGCCCGCCGGCACAACGCCAATACCTGCAGGAACAGGCCCGACAGCGCTTCCAGATTGTCCTTGCGGAAGTCCGAGATGGTGCGGAAATCCGGCGTGTTGTTCGCCGACAGTACCCGGAAGGCTATGTCCTCGTGCAGCCGCTGGGCGATTCGTCGGGAGGACGCCACTCCCACGCAGTAGCCGTACAGCAGCACCTTGACCATCATCCGTGGATGATACGGTGGCCCGCCTCTGCTCTCCCGCTCGTAGCGGGCAGTGATCTCAAACAGCTCCAACTGGTCGACGACGTCGGAGATGAAGTAAGCCAGATGGTCGTCCGGCAGCCAGTCCCGCAATGCCGCTGGCAACAGCAACTGCCGGTCTGGATCATAGGGAAGGTAGGTCTTGCTCACCGCCGACTCAACGCTACTGAACTGCGCCCGTTATACCCCCGACCACTCGCCTACCGTGTTTCTCGGACGGGCTGCTAGACCCCACCGACCTCGCTCCCACTAAGGGCTCCTGCTGACACCCGCCGCTGGGTGACATTCATGCTGAACACCGACGCCCAGGTGGTACACTGTTGCTCCGCCCCGTGGCCTAACATCCCTCCGCCCTTGACAGTCGGCAGCTTCAGCTCCTTCAGGTGGTGCTCCAGCAGCACCGTAGACCTGTCGCTCACCGCCCGCTCACCGACGTGAGCGCCATGTAGTCGCCGGCCGAGGTCTTCTGCACGCTGACCCTGGGCAGGTAGGGGTACAGCTGCAGGTCGAGTCTCTGGGGACGACCCTCTATCCTGCACAACACCAGGTGCTTGACGGCGTCGAAGCTTATGGCCCCGAGCCTGAGGGCATCGCGCACGCCCTCGTACACCTCCTCATTGCGAAAGTTCTCCATCAGCCGCAGCACCTGTACGAACTCCCGCTTGCCGCGCCTGCCCATCCTCGACTCCAAAAGACGCCGCAGCACGCCGAACTCCTGGGGCAACTCCCACCCGGCCAGCGGAGCGGCCTGATCCAGTGCTCCGGTCTTGCGCTCCAGCAACGCCAGGTAGTGGATGGGGTCGAAGACGAAGTCGTCGCGTTCGTATGAGCGCCGATGCCAGGCTATCACCTCTGCCCCGCAGCTGATCACCACCTCTCCTACATAGCCCCTCACCACAACCTCCATGTGACGTAGGCCACGGGCACCGAGTAGTCGTTGGTGCGGTACCGCACCAGGGACAGGGAGCTGACACGGCTGACGTGCTTGTCGCTGGCGTCGTATGGTACGGCGGGAAGCGGCAGCGGGGTCTCCAGGTCACGCTCCATCCGCTGGCCTATCGTCTCGGTGTGTCCACGCAGCTGTCTTCCCATACGTTCCAGGCACCGCTCCTCGAGGTAGGCGTTGAGCGCGTCGAAGCTCGCAAACGACGGTATTGGCACAAGGAAGTTCCGGCGCGCATATCCCACCAGTCCCTTCACCTTGCCCTTGTCGTTACCCTTCCCTGGACGACCGAACCGGTCCTCGAACAGGTAGTGGGATACCAGCTCAGAGAACACACGAGTACGCTGGCGCCGGCCGTCTCCCAGGATCCTGGCCACCGCCAGTCTCGTGTTGTCGTACAGGATGCTCCGCGGCACGCCGCCCAGGAACGACAACGCAGACACGTGGCCGTCGCAGAACGCCTCCGTGGTCTCTGCGGGGTAGGCCTTGACGAAGCACGCATCGCTGTGGGGAAGGTCCAGCACGAAGTAGTGGACGGTCTGCTCCACACCTGCGATGACCGCTCTGGCCTGGCCGAAGTCGCACTGGGCGTGACCGGGAGGATGAGACAGCGGAACGTACATCTCACGCGTCCGGCGACGCCGCTCACGCACGTAGTCCTTGACTATGGTGTAGCCGCCGGGGAAGCCGTGCTCAGCTCTCAGACGCTCGTAGATCCGCTTCGCCGTGTGCCGCTGCTTCTTCGGAAGACTGCGGTCATCCTCCAGGATACGGTCGATCACCCCGCGGTACGGGTCCAGCTTGGGGCGGCGCAGCGGTGACTGTCGACGGTATCCGGGAGGCACCGAGTACTGAAGCATCTGGCGCACCGTATCCCGGTGCAGGCCGAACACCCGGGCAGCCTCCCGTGTGCTCATCTCCTCCACCATGCAGGCCCGGCGCACTCGAACGTACAGTTCCACTTTGTACATCCTTCACACCTTCCATCGAGTTGCCTCCAACTCTATAGAAGGCGGCGGGTGGTACAGTTTTCAAGCGCTACTCCTCAGCGCTCGACCCCGCCTCTCCGGTCCATTATTACTCCGCCCTTTACAGATACCGGCTCGACATCCACCAGCTTCCAGCCGTCGGCGACCAGCAGGTCGTAAGCATCCCAGGCTTGGGCGAACACTGCCATGCGCCGGTCACGATACTCCCAGGCAGCAGCAACCTAGCCACATAGATTCTTCCGCAGCCCCAGAATGAGGACCCGCAGCAGCAAAGCTAAGTTCCGCTCCATCGGCGACTGATCCCGCCGTCTAACTCGCCTCAGGGAGAGGTCCCTAGCTCGAGCCGAGCATCGCCCGTCCCACGAGGCTCGAACCGGCCATCAGGGTCGTGATGCTGAAAGGGGAGACGACGAGTGCTCCTCAGGGACGTTAGCACCGCGCAAGAATGGTGTCGTTCGACTACGTGCTGGCTTGAATTCCACCGCCCACGAGTACCTGAGTATTTCGTATCCTTTGTGAACTGCGAATGTTGGCTCACAGTCCGTCGAGCCACATCTCGAAGACGGTTCTGGCTACCGTACACGTTGGTGGAGACGGCCGGACAGGAAACATTTTGCGGAAGAAATGATCAACACCTTGGAGCAGCGGAAGTGGTCATGGCTGCAGGAAGACAGGCGGCCGATGTTGCTCGGTGTGTCGTGGTGTTGGAGCAGGTTTTCCTGAGCAAGCGCGTTTGGTACGGCGGTGTCCTCCCCAGCGTGGCCCGGTTTCCGGCCCTACCTCTCACCCAGAACCAGTGTCTGAAGAGATCGAACCCGCCACAGACTCACCTTGATGGTCACTTCCGTAGGAATTTGGTCACGTAGTCAACGTCGACTACGGGCATTCCCATACCGAGTTCCGACAATGCTTCGGAGAACCGGGTGATGTCGTAGACACTGGTATCGGATAGGTACGGCTCGACTGACTCCAGGGACCGGACCAGAACTTTCAACTCCATGTCCTCGTCCCGGTCGGCCATTGTTCCCAATCTTGATTTCCAGTCCCCTAATTGAGCGCGGTCCGCCACGTATCCGTGGTGCTCCATATAAGAAAAAACTTGATCGGCGGGTACGGGGGCCTGTTGGACCACGTTGTATACCCTGCCCAGGTGCCTGGGATCGTCGGAAAGTTTCGTTATCGCCTTGACCAGAAAATCGACCGGCGTCATCTCGAAGAACCAATCCGGCGCCAAGGGGGCACATCCGAGGCGGGCGCAAGCCTTGATAGTCAACGAGAGAAAGTCATTCGGGTTGACCGTGCCCGTACCGCTGTGGTGGCCAATGTTGCCGGGACGGAAGATGCATACTGGCAGTCCTCGTGACTCAGCCTGCCAGAAGAGCCGTTCCGCAACCCATTTGGCTTGATTGTAGCCCCCCTCCATCCTGTCAACGAAGCTGTCTATGTCGCTGTTTTCAAGGTAGGGGTTGTCGTCTCCTCCCGGGAAGACGCCGTTGGATGAAATGTACTGGACCGGCTTGGTTACGTCGGTGCAGGCGAACTTGAGCACCTCCAAAGTCCCGCCGACAGTGTGGGGCTTGGCTGCGGAATAAGGGTAAGCGTAATTGACGGAGGCGGCGCAATGGAAAATCAGGTCGATCTCTTTTGCCAGCCGCCGGTACTCCTCATCGTCCAGACCCATCCGGGGCCGGGTGAGGTCTCCATAAACCGGAGCGATCCGTTGTTCGGGTGACTGGTCGGCCAGCCCGTAAAATCTCAGAGTGTCTAGGACGCGGTTGGTGGACCTGTCTTGTCCTGAATCCCGGTCCCTTACCAGGCAGTAGAACCGGGTATCGGTTCCCGCAGCGCGCAGCAGCTCGTCCAGCAGAAAGGCTCCCAGGAATCCGGTAGTTCCCGTCACGAGGACTGAGGACGCCTCGCTGAGACGCGTAATTCTCGGGGCGCCTCCTGGTGAAATATCCGGGTCCAGGATCGAGTCCTCGGCCAGCGGAATTCTGGATTCCATATTCGGCCCTCTTTCTTCCAAGTACGCTCCCAACTCACTTATGGTGGGGTACTCGTAGATCTCTGTGCCCCGCAGCTCGATCCCGAAAAGCCGTTCGATGCCCAGGGTGAGTCCCAGGCCCGCCAGGGAATGGCCGCCGAGGTCAAAGAAGTTCCAGTCATCTTCCAGTGATTCAGTGTCGACATCCAGCGCTTCGCTCCATAGCTCCCGCAAGACCCTGTGACGCTCGGCTGCGGTTGCGTGCTTGGAAAGCCTACCGCGCCGCTTGACGGCGGGGCTCGTGTTCCGCAGTGCGGGCAACGCTTTGCGCTCCAGTTTGCCCGTCTGTTGATTTAATGGGAGCGTCTCCAGTTCCATGAAGTGGCTGGGCACCATGTAAAGCGGCAGATGCCGTTCCAGCAGGGCACGCAGGTCTCTGCTCGTCCGGCTCTTCGCATCGACCTTCCACGCCGCCTGCGGCCCCCGGACGACGTAAGCGACGAGTCGCTTGTTAGCTTCGTCCTCGTTCTCGGCCAACACCGCCGCATCCGCCGCGTCACAGTGCTGGCGGATGGTCTCCTCGATGGCGCTCAGGTAAACGGTGTAGCCCCTGATCTTGACCATCGAATCGTTACGGCCGATGATCGTTGTCAGACCCCGCGCATCAACCTCGGCCAAGTCTCCGGTGGCATAATACCTCTCGCCGTTCCATCTGACAAACCTCTCGGAATCCAGGCCGGGCCTGTTCAGATAGCCCCGGGCCAGCCCGCGACCGCCAATGAAGAGCTCCCCGACTCCGCTGGAAGCCAGGTCCGACTGCCCTTCCGGGAGCACCCGGAGTGTCACGCCGTCCATAGCGTAACCGACCGGGCACGCATCCCTGGTGTCGAGGCACAAGTCCGTCAGTTCAATGGTGCAAACGTCGTGGGTCTCACTGATGCTGTAGGTGTTGAACACGCGCGTAGACCGGGGTAGAACGTCCAGGGCCATCTTCAGCAGGCTGGTTGGTACCACCTCGCCGTTGAGCCAGACCACTCGCAGTGAGGACAGGCGGGCGCGCAATCGTTCTGGGCTTGCCGAGCTCAAAATCCCCTGTAGCAACGACGGAGTGAATAGGACCTCGGTTATCCGGTGCTCTGCTATAAACTTGGTTAGGGCGCGCGGTGCGAACACCACATCATCAGGAATCACGTAAACGGTTCCTCCCTTCAAAAGCGGCCGGAGGAACTCCCAGGGAAAGAAGACATTGCAGGCGACCCTGTCCCCGACACCGTAGGAGCTGAACTTGTACCTGGCCAAGTAGGATGAGATCAGGGAGCCGCTGGTCTGCATCACTCCCTTGGGCTGTCCTGTTGTGCCGGAGGTGTATGGGAGGAACGCCAGGTCGCCGGTGTCAACACAGACTTCACCGTTCTCGGAAGGGACCGCCCTCCAGGACTGGTCGGAGTCAACGGCCAATAGACGAGGCCCAGCGAATTTACTCAGTCTCGGTAAGTGCCGCGCCTTGGTGATCACCACCTTGGGTTGGGACTCGGACACCAGCGTACCAAGCAGAGAATCGGGGAGATCCAGGGGCACGGGCATGAAGGCCGCACCGGCCTTCAATGTTCCAATGCTCGCGGTGATGTACTCCGGGCAGGTCTCCATGCATATGCCTACCGGATCATCGGTTGACACGCCGCAACGTCGAAGGTAGGCCCCCAAGGCATCCGTCGCCTGGTCCAGTTGTGCATAGGATGTCTGCTCGGCGCCGAAGACTATCGCCGGAGTGTCTGGAGTCTCCGTCGCTTGAGCCTTGAAAAGCTGATGCAAACCACTCTCAGAGGGATTCAATTCGCCATCACAAGCATCCCCAAACGTATTCAAGCAAAACGGGCGTCTGTTCTAGATTACTAAAGGATAATTACCCAGTTTACAAAATATAGAACCTAAGGCAACTCTGAACAAGTCCTTGGCGGGCTTGCGATTAAGTTAGTGGCATAATGGTGGTGACCAAGCCAATTGTAGGGGGATGATGCCATGGCCGACCAGCCCACCTTCGCCGACCTCGATTACGAGCACAAGCGCCACAAGACCCGCAGGGAGAGGTTTCTCGAGCAGTTTGACTCGCTTGTGCCGTGGGAGAGGCTGCAAGAGCGCATCAGGCCACACTACCCCAAGGCCGGCAGAGGCCGCAGGCCGTATCCCCTGTCGGTGATGCTGCGGGTTCACGTGGTGCAGGTGACCCACAACTTGAGCGACCCGGCGATGGAAGACCTTTTGTACGAGGCGGAATCGGTACGGCGGTTCGTGGGTCTGAAGCTGTCGGAAGCCATACCTGACGAGAGCACCATACTGCACTTTCGCCACTTGCTGGAGAGGCACGAGTTGGGACAGGGGCTGTTCGAGGAGATCAAAGGCTACCTGGCGGACCAAGGCGTGATGTTGAAGCGCGGAAGCATCGTAGACGCCACCATCATAAGTGCGCCGTCGTCAACCAGGAACAAGGCTAAACAGCGCGACCCCGAGATGCACCAGGTGAAGAAAGGGCAGCAGTACTACTTCGGCATGAAGCTGCACATAGGAGTGGACGCGGAGAGCGGGCTTGTGCACAGCATGGCGACGACATCTGCGAACGTGCACGACGTGACCCAGGCTCACAGGTTGCTACACGGGGAGGAGCGGGCGGTATGGGGGGATTCCGGGTACACAGGGGTGCACAAGCGGGAGGATATCCGGGGTTCGTCGGCTGGGTGGTACGTGGCGATGAAGGCGGGGCAGCGGCGGAAGTTGGAGCATGGCAGTGCTGGGGCGATAGCTGAGAAGGTGAAGTCATCGATAAGGGCTAAGGTGGAGCACCCGTTCTGGGGCGCCAAAGGCGCCTTCGGCTACGCCAAAGTGAGGTATCGGGGCTTGGCTAAGAACACCGAACGGCTTGCGGTGCTCATGGGGTTGTACAATCTGAAGCGAGCACAGGGGTTGGTGGCCGGCTGAGCCGGGCGCCTAGGGCGAAGTGCGCCCATAATCAGTCTCGGCCCCGAGTTCATGGGCCGCAGGTGGCGAAACAGCCCCAAAATCACCTCGAGCAGGCCCCCAATGACGGAAAAACCGTCTGGAACGCCCTCCCAGGACCCCACACAACAACAGTCGCTCACAACAGAGGCTTGTTCAGACTTGCCCTAAAGTAAATTATGACTCAATATCGATAGTGACTTTCCGTCGCAACGCAATCCGGCGTCTTCAAGGGTGTCCACATGCGAATCGACTCACTGGACTTTTACCGGGAACACGCCCGGAGATATTCCCAGCTATCCCACGAGTTCACCCACTCGGTGTATACCGGTTCCTCTCACCCGGCGCTGAGAGGGGACCTAGACCTGCTCAATCGAGTTGTCGAGCTGGCGCGGGGGAGTCGCGGGCTGGACGCAGGGTGCGGGGCGGGAGCCCGGGACGTTCATCTGTTGTATACGTGGGGGTACGACATCTACGGAATTGACGCGGTGGACGAAAACATCAGCTTGGGCAGAGAGTTGCACCCGGAAATAGCGGACAAGCTCAACGTCGCCGATCTGCGAGAGCCCCTGCCGTTTGAGTCAGGCTGCTTCGATTTCATCCTATGCAACGCCGTCATACAGCATCTGGCGCCCCAGGTCGCTGAAACCACGACGATCCCGGAGTTGGCGAGAGTCCTGGCCCCCGGAGGTGTCCTGCAGCTCATGTTCAAGACCGGTTCAGGGGTAGCCACCGTAAGTGACCGGGCCTATGGAGCGGACGGCCTGGCCAGGTCGTTTCAACTTTACGACGAGCACCGTTTGCTGAGCATCCTCGAGGACTGCGGGTGCTTTCTGGTGAGACCGGAGGGGAGCAAGGACTTGGGCGGAGTGCTGTATTTCAGCGACCCGAAGCCGATGCGCTACTGCGCCTTCTGGGTGAGGAAGGCTTAGCCCTACCCGTTCACAAGGACAACGGGCGAACATCCAGGGTAGCCGCCGTCTCTTGGATCGCGGCTGCGGACAAGCCCGCGATACCGGCTACTTCGCACTTGAGCCCGGCGTAGCCCGTGGCGAACCGTGCGCTGCTTTCCAGCGGCCATCATGCCCGGAAACCGTAGATGATTCCGGCCGAAAAGGCGGCGCCGGCCCCGTAGCAGTCAACCACCTTTACCCGCGGCGCCTTGATGCAATAGGCCTGCCGCCCTTGGGCCATCAGGCAACCCTCTCCGCCGAGGGCCACCAGCACAGTTTCCGTTCCGAGATTGTGTTGTTGTTCAGCATAAGCGTCACAGGTAACTGTTCAGCAAGAATGTCACATCATCCATAACGTAACGTTGAACCAAAAGGAACAGGCAAGGCTTCAGCCAGCGATACGTGAGGGGCTCTGTGCTTGCGACCACCAACCTGCCGTTCGACGAGTGGACCGAGGTGTTCGGGTCCGAGAGGCTCACCGGGGCCTTGCTGGACAGGCTGACACACCACGTGCACATTCTCGAGATGAACGGTGAGAGCTACAGACTGAAGCAGAGCAGACAGACCGCCACTACGCTGTCCTCTGACTGACCTCCGACCTCAATCCCACACCAGTCAGGGCCGACATTTTCCCTGACTAATTGGACGCAGGTGGCACACTTTGGCACCGCCCCGGAGGTCCAAAATGGCGCCGCCCTTGACATAGGTGGATGCCAGGGGTCCAGGCCACGCTTTCGATGTCTACTAGGGCCTGTTCACACTAGGGGGTCTGGACATGTTATCATACATGTATGGAACTTACACAAGCTCATTACCAACTCATCGAACCGTACCTACCCGTGCAGCGTGGCAATGTGACCATTCCAAACATACGGGTGCTCAACGCTATTCTGTACGTCGCAGAACACGGTTGCAAGTGGCGAGGGTTGCCGAGTCGTTTTGGCAACTGGCATACCGTCTACATGCGCATGAACCGTTGGGCCAAGAGCGGAGTGCTCGACCGAGTGTTCGAACAGCTTCAGCGAAAGGGCATTGTGAAGGTCACAATCGAGGTAGCTTCACTGGACAGCACCTCCGTCAAGGTGCATCCCGACGGCACGGGCGCGGCCAAAAAAACGGACCACAGTCCATCGGCAAGTCCCGAGGCGGATGGACGACCAAGCTTCATATGGTTGCCGCGGATGATCGGACACCCTTAGCGTTCTCGCTCTCTCCGGGCCAGGCCCACGATGGACCGGAGGGGCGCAAACTGCTCAACCGGCTGGGGCCACAACGAGGGAATCCGCCTCTGGTGATGGATCGCGCATATTCGGGCGACCAAACACGCCGATTGGCGTTCGATATGGGGTTCACGCCTGTTGTTCCACCCCTGAAAAGTCGCGTGAACCCTTGGGAGTATGACAAAGAACTGTACAAGAGGCGGAATGAAGTGGAGCGCCTGTTCCGTCGATTGAAGGGGTATCGAAGAGTATTCACGCGCTATGACAAGCTCGATGCGCTCTATGCCGGCTTTGTCTTGTTCGCAATCATCTTCGACGCTCTACGTAGTGTGAACAGCCCCTATCTGCGACCCATATACAGGGTACCCACCCCCATCCAAAGCAAGGGGATACTCGCTTGGCGCTCGACAGGCCCCTACGTATGATAAGAGATAGCGGGCGGAACTCGGCGCTGATCAGCTCGGTTTGGCGTGCTGGTGTTCTCGCCATTGACGCCGTTCCAGCAGTTCGGCGTGGTGACAGCGATCACGATCGCGGGCGCGCTGATTGCAGCCGTGCTGGTAGTTCCGCGGCGATGATCTTGTGTGTGGGCGTATCAGAACCTGCGACTGGGCGCCGCCGTGGAGCGAGCGTGAACCGAGCTCGGGGAGCAGCCATAGCCGGTCCCTCTCTGGCAGCGCTTGCCACCCCCCATGGGCGAAGTGGAGAGGTGCGCCATAAATAGAGTACTCGACTGGCTGAGCCGGCTGGTAACGGTGCGCCCGTGGGCCACGCTTGTCGTCATCGCGATCGTGACACTGGTGTTGGCCGCCGGGATTTCACAGCGCGCGCCGGTGGCGGACAACGAGGTCTTCCTCCCCGGGGACAGCGGCGTCGCCAGGGCGTTGGAGGAGATCGAGACCCTCTTCAGGGACTCCGATGTCGTCGTCGTAACGCTCGTCTTCCGTGGTGAAGTGCTCACGCCCGATGGACTCGCCCAGATGGACGGCTTGCTCGGCCGCATCGTTAGCGACCCTGGCGTTGGGGAACTCCTGCCGCCCGTCGACGCAGTCACCGCCCCTACGTTGCTGATGAAACCCCTGCTCCAGGTGAGCGACTTCGACTCGGTCACGCAGGCGCAGATCGATACGGCGCTTGACCATGCCCGGGCCACCCCGGAGCTCCAACCGGCGCGAACGGCACTCGACGTGACGACCGGAACGGACACGGATGGCACGCGGATCACGGTCGCCACCGTCCGGCTGCGCGACACCAGCGACGAGGCCGTTGACGACGCGCAGCTGACGATCAACGACCTGGCGGAGGCGGACGAGGGCCCGCTGAGCGTGCGCAGCGTGTCGCTCGCGGTGATTGAGGAGGAGTATCAGGAGGCCACGAGCACCGGCGTGCTGCCGCTGGTGGGGCTGGCGCTGCTCGTGATCGCGTTGCTGACGCTGCTCTTCATGCGCACGCTCTCCGACCCGTTGCTCACGCTGACGGGGCTCGTACTCGCGTTGATCTGGACCGTCGGGGCGGAGAGCTGGCTCGGTCCGGGCGCCTTGGATCTGATCGGCCCACCGAACGCGCTCACGGCAACGGTGCCGATCATCCTGATAGGCCTCGCGGTAGACTACTCGATCCAGGCGGTGTCGCACTACCGGGAGCAACGGATAGCCGGCGAGCCGGTGGGGGTAGCGGTGCTTGCGGGGCTGCGGAACGTCATCATCCCGCTGGCGCTGGCCGCCGCCACCACGATCGTGAGCTTCCTGGCGAACCTGCTCTCGCCGATCTCGGGGATCGGGGACTTCGGCGTGGTAGCGGGGCTGGGCATCGGGTTGAGTCTGATCGTGATGCTGACGGTGGTCCCAGCCGCGCGAACGATCATCGACCAGCGTCGCGAGGCCCGCGGACCGCTTCCCCCGCCCCGTCCGATCGCAAATGCAATCCCCGGCGTCGACCGGCTAGCGGAAAGACTGGGGACATCCATCACGCGGAGGCCAGCGCCCTACCTCGTTCTCGTGGTTGCGATGACGGTCGGGCTCGGGTTCGCGGCCTCGGGGATCACCACGGACTTCACTATCCGCGACGTCCTGCCCAGGGACGGGAACTTGATCGAGGACCTGAATTCGCTCGATGCCACCTTCGGAGGCTCAACGGAGGTTGTCAGCGTCCTGGTCAAAGCAGAGGTGACGGAGACGCACACGCTCCAGAACCTGTTCTCCATGACGGAGGCGTTTGAGGACGACCTAAGCCGGCCACGGGCCGCGGATGGCGCAATGGAGGCTTCGCTCCCTCTGCTCGTGCTCGACTGGACCACGGACGACGGCACGCCAGGTGACAGGTACGACCCCGGGCTCGAGCGGCTGTTCGCGGAGGCGACAACGGGGCTGCATCTCGATCCGGCGCTGATTCAGAAGTTCCTTGATGCTCTCGCCGCCACCGATCCCGAAGCCGTGGCGCGGGTTCTGGTCGAGGACCCGGAGGGCATCGACACCACCCTGCTCCAGTTCCGGGCCTTCTCGGGCGATCCTGAGCGAACCGAGGGGATGATAGAGGACATTGACGGGCTGTGGATCGGCGACGACGACGCTATCGCGATGACATCGCAGGACATCATCGTGCTCACCTCCTCGGACGAGATAAGGGATCGCCAGACAGAGGCGATCATCACGACGATCGCGGCAGCTCTCGGCATCCTCACGATCTTCTTCTGGATAACGCTGCGCCAGCCCGCACTGGGCTTCATCGCGGTAGGACCGATAGTGCTCGTCCTCATCTGGGTGCTGGGCACCATGGCGCTGCTGGGGATTCCCTACACGATCGTCACCTCGATCACCACGGCGCTCTCGATCGGGATCGGCGTGGACTACACGATCCACGTGATCCATCGCTACCGGGAAGAGTTCACCAAGCGGCGCAACCCGGAGGCGGCGGCGATCCGGACGCTCGCCACCACCGGCTCGGCTCTGCTGGGCTCGGCGCTGACGACAGCGCTCGGGTTCGCGGTGCTGACGCTGTCGCCGCTGCAGTCATTCGAGCAGTTCGGCATCACGGCGGCGATCACGATCGCGTACGCGCTGATCGTCTCCATCCTGGTGGTGCCGGCCGCCATGACGGTCTGGGGCGCCTACCAGAACATGCGGATGCGCTCGATGGTAGAGCGCCTGTGGAACGAGCTTGACGTCTTCATCGAGGACACGCACCGGCGCCACGAGAAGGACCAAGGCTCGTCGTAGGACGGTTCCGAAGAGTTCGCGGTACGGTACGCTTAGGCCCACCAGCATCGCTATCGGAGGATCACCGCCCTTCTGAAGCATCGTGGTTGGGATGTTAATGTGGTTGCCGACATTGAGCAGTGTGTGGCTCAATTACTCGCTCGACCGGACGGATCCTCAAAGATGACTGACCAGCAAGTACAGCTCCTTGCCAACCTTCTGGAACGCGCAATCGGCAGCGTGGTAGTGACTCACGACCGTTCAAAACAGCGGATCGACATACCAACGTACCAGCAAAAGCTGCTGTCGCACTGGAACCGCCACTGGCCGGACTTAGACCTGAACCATCCGCGTCACTTCACGCCCACGGTCACGAGCGACGAACTTCACGAGCAACTGCTCGCTACAGTGAGTCGAGAACTGGAACAGCACGTGCGCGACGGCAGAGTTCAAACGGCTGCCATTGTGACTGTCGGGGGTACGGGCCGGGTTTCACCTTGGTTGACTTGGTTAGGCGGTTGGTCGAAGTTGCCATCGGAAGAGGCCATTGGCATGCGGCGAGTGCTCTTTATCAGGGTGCTCAAGGCGCCGACGCCACCTACCGTTACATAGTGTTGCTTACCGGAGTTCGGTTAGACCACGAATTGATTATCCGACCGGGTATTCGCATGGTTCCGATGCCCAACTCCACCGCTGAACTTCCCTCCTACTTCCCACATATGTCGTTTGTGGTAGACCAGACAGTTCGGCCGATATTCGCGGATCCCAAACCGCTGAGTCTCCCTGAAGACATGTTCCAGCGTCAACAAAGTTGCTCCGAACTACCAAACTTGGATGCAGACCAGTTCAGTGATGCACTGTCCTTGGCTAACAAAGGACCAATCGAGCGAGTAGCCGAATGGACCCATGTGGACCCAGACGCGATTTTCATCCCCCAGTGGCCTTACACGGGAGCAGTACGTTACTACCCCTTTACACTACGTCGGCGCGATTCTGTTCTGGCTACCGTGGATAGCGTG
Organism: Dehalococcoidia bacterium; assembly: GCA_965262385.1. Lineage (GTDB taxonomy): Bacteria > Chloroflexota > Dehalococcoidia > Lucifugimonadales > CATOSD01 > CATOSD01. The sequence continues at coordinate 3,571,755 of CBDHFB010000016.1, forward strand.
CAGGAGGCGGTCTCTCTTTACGAAACTCGAATGAGCCTCAGCTCAGGATTGGCTCAGATGCTTGAAGTGCCGATCAAGCGGTGGATAGAGTCTCAAACTGACCAATCACTGGTTGACGCGTTCATTGATCTGGGCATAGTTTTGGAATCCTTGTGCTTAGACGCAGGCCAGGAGTCCGAACTAGGCTTCACGTTGCGGCTTCGCTCGGGCTGGTTTCTTGGAAACAGCATTGACGAGTGTCAAGGGCGGAGGACATCTCCGACCACATGCTGCCCCTCTTCGTCAGACCCGCAGAGAAGCGCGCCCTCGACCTGATCTCCAACTGGCCCTGGATCGGCCTCGGCGAGCTCGCCGCACTCATGGGCGTCTCGCCCCAGAGGGCCTCCCAGGCCCTCATCCCGCTGGAGGGGTTCAGGGGTTCGGCCTCGCGGCGCGCATCCGGCACGGTGGCCGGCGACTGGCCCTCACCGATCGGGGCCTCTCCCTCCTCGCCCGCAGGGACCGCACCTCGGTCGGCGTGGCGAAACGGCGGTGGATCATCGCCCTCGAAGACCGGGATGGCCCCTTCGAGTGGCGCAACGTCACCGGCAGAAGGGACCGCCAACTGCTCAGGAACATCGAGCACACCGCCGCCGTCCACGGCTTCCTGGCCGCGCTCGCCGCGCAGGCCCCCCTGCTGGGCTGGGAGATCGTCCAGCTCGATCCGCTCCGGAGGGCCTCCCGCCACTTCCGGCACGACGACCGGATGCGCGCCGTCAACCCCGACGCCTTCGGCGTCCTGCGCAAGGGCGGGACCCAATGGGCCTTCTTCCTGGAGTGGGAGCGCCGCGCCGTGCGGCCCTCCACCATGTCGGACCGCCTCGCGCCCTATCTGCGCTACTACTCGTCTCACCGGCCCATCGACGACCACGGAACAAGGCCCGCCGTCCTGGTCGTCTTCGACGACGAGATCGCCCAGACCCACTTCCTGCGCGTGGCGCGGGAGGAGATGCGGGCCGAGCGGGTCACGGTCCCCCTGTGGGTCTCCCACAAGGGGGCAATAGACGCCCTGGGTCCCCGGGAAGCGCCTGGCGCACCCCCGGAGAGTGGGAGTCGACCCAGCCCCTCCCGCCTTCATCCGCTCTGACGGTATCCGCCACACCCGGTCCTCCACGTCGATCTCGTCCCAGGTGGCGCCCCTTGCCTCACCGGAGCGCGCCGCCGTCAGGACCAGGAATCGACAGCACAGTTTGGCAGTCATGGAAGCCTGGGACGAATCTACGATCCGGAGACCCGCCCCGACTCCTGGTAGGGTAGGGCCCTGAGGCGTGCCTTCACCTTGGGCATGGGTGGTAGAGCGCCGTCTATGGCCTCCCCCGCGGGGTTGGTATCCATGAAGCCATGTGCCATCGCCCATCGGAAGACCGTCCTCATCCGCTGGCGCACCCGTCGGGCCGTCTCAGAACGGGTGGTCCAAATCGGGGTTAGAACTCGCAGCACGGCGGACCTGTCTATCCTGTCCAGGGGCATGCTGCCCAGGGCCGGCATGGCGTGGCGAACCAGGGTCTGCATCCAACTTGCTATGTGCCTGGCGTTGCGCCAGCGGGGCCTGTTCGCCTCGTGTACGGTGGAGGCGGCTTCCCGAAGGTCGGCATCGCGGGGGCCCGCTCTTCGGCCAGGGGATCGCGGCCCTCGGCTACCGCGGCCCGGTGATTTGCCGCCTCCTCACGAGCCTGGGCCAGGCTCACGGACGGATATCCGCCTAGGCCGAAATCGCGCCTTCGACTGTCGATTGTGATGCTCAGGACCCAGGACTTGCGACGCGATTTGCTGATGAAGAGATGCAGGCCCCCGTCGTCCGAGTATCTACCCGGCCGCTTGAGAGCCCTGACCCGCGTTGCCGACAGTTCCATGGTGGCACCTTACGTCAAAGGTGATTGCCACAAGTATTACCACACTTGAGGAGGGATAGTAGAGGAACCTTAGGGCGTAACTGGGTACCGCTTCGCGGCCGTTCAGCTACAATATCGGGTGCCTATGGGACTTCTGGGGACAGTGCCGGATTACTCTGTGGTGGACTACCGTTTACGGAAGATACCACCGAGCCGTTCAGAGGTATCTCCTGGACTTTTTTTCCTGGAATCAAGCTGTCGTCGGGCATTGGAACCGTGTAGCGGACGACGGCGTTGTCGGGCAGGAGCTCGATCTCTTTCACGAAGGTCTCGATGAAGGCCCTGCGTTCCGTGAGCTCGCTCTTTTGCAGGAACCTGCTCATGTCCTTGGCGTAGGCCGTGATCGTCCTGACGTCATCGAGGACCGCCCTGCGCTGGGCCAGGATTGCCCTCGCCCCCTCAGCGGCGGACTCAAGGCGCTCCTGACGCTCTTTGTGGTCTCTGATGCGGTGGGCGAAGTCGGCCATGTTGAACTCGGTCGTCGTCTCCACGAGGTCGTAGAGCCGGTCGAGTCTGCCCCTCACGTCGGCAAGCTCCGACTGGATGGTCTCCAGCCGCTTGCGCTCGTCGCCGGCCACGTCGTCCATCTGCTCGTCCACCACATTGACCAGGCTCCGAATGTTGCCCTCGGTCAGGATGTTGGAGCGAATCAGGCCGACGACCAGCTCCTCGAACTTCCGTGCGTCGACCCTGGGCGAGTCGCAGGACCCGGGAGCGCGCTTTACGAAGGAGTGGCAGACGTAGTAGGGGAACGTGCCCCTGCTGGAGTAGCGGCCCGAGAGCGCCCTCTTGCACCTGTAGCACTTGACCAGGCCGCTCAGCAGGAAGGTGCTTCCGACCCTGCGGGGGTGGGAGACCTTGGGAGCGCGGGAGCGCAGTATCCTGTTCACCCGGTCGGACTGGGCCTTGGTGACGGTGGCGGGGAACGCCTTTTCCACCCGCACCGGGTCGGCCCCGTCCTTGGCGTTGTTGCCCCAAACCAGGGTGCCCAGGTACGCCTCGTTTCTGAGGATGTTGTGGACGGTGGGCTTGTTCCAGAGCTTACCCCTGGGGCTGGCGATGCCCTCGTCGTTGAGGATGCGGACGATCTTCATCATCCCCTTGCGGGACTCGGCCAGGTCGAAGATGCGCTTGACGATGCCGGTCGTTTCGGGGTCCGGTTGCAGGGTGGGCCTCTCCTTGGGGCCGTCCAGCACCTTGACCTTCCTGTAGCCGTAGGGGGCCATCGGAGCGACCCAGAATCCCCTGGATGCGGCCTCCCTCATACCCCGCAGGACATCCTGCGCCAGATTCTCGCTGTAGAACTCGTCTACGGTCTCGATGATGCCTTCGAGGAGCCTGCCTGTGGGGTTGTCTTCGGCCTGCTCGGTGATGGAGACGACGCGGAGGCCCTTGCGCCTGAGCAAGGACTTCAGGATGACGGCGTGCTCCCGCTTGCGGGTGAAGCGGCTGAACTTCCAGACCAAAATCTCCTTGAAGGGGGCCTCGGTCCTTTTGGCCTCCTCTATCATCTTTTGGAAATCGGGGCGGTTCATCACGCGTCCGCTCTCCGCCTCGTCCACGTACTCGCGGACGACCTCGTAGTCGTTCTTGTCGGCGTAGTCCCTGAGCGCCCTCATCTGTGCGGACACGGACAGGTCCACGTCCTGGCGGTCGCTGGAGACCCTGGCGTAGAGGGCTGCCGGCGTGCGGTCGTTTCGTTCACTCATCTGCTGCTCCTCCTTGTTGCTTCCTGTTGGTTCGGCGCGAGCGCCGCATCTGCGTCCTTTCCTGTTTGCGCCACTCCCTCTCCTCCAGGTAGAGGCGGAACGCCTCGCGCAGAAGCTCGCTCAGCGTGCGGCCGTCCTCCCTGACCGCCTGCCTGAGCTGGTCGTCCATCTCGGGCGGCAGTGAGAAGGTGACGGTCCTTCGTTTCTTCGGCATGTTTTTTGCCCTTCTATGTCGCACATTGTCTTACCCTTATCATGGACGAACGGGTTGCCGGTGTCAAGGGACGCAGCCCCTATAACCGGCGCTCTGAATGGAGTAAAATGGGGTGGTAGAAACTGAGAAGGAGAGGCTCCCTCTATGGGGACATTCAGGTGGCCGCTGCGCATTGCCAGCATGGACGGCCAACAGGGGCGGGAGGTAGAGGCGACGGTGGACACCGGGGCCGCCTACACGACGCTGCCCGGCAGCTTTCTGCGCGAGCTGGGGATCGAGCCGATGGACAGAGGCGTCTTCTTGCTCGCCGACGGTCGCCGGGTGGAGATGGACATTGGGAGAGCTTGGGCGACGGTCGACGGCTCCAGCGAGGTCACTCTCGTCGTGTTCGGAGAGGACGACGCCCCGGCTCTGCTGGGAGCCTACACTCTGGAGGGGTTGAGGCTGGCGGTGGACCCCATTGCACAGCGACTCGTTCCCACCCATCTCATCATGTACTAGGAGGGTGCGGCGCCCGCCGCGCGCCCTCCCGTCGTGCACGACCGCCATCTCAGGCTTCCGCGTCCCGATGGGACGCCTGCCGCTCCCCATCCCACCCCATCAGCCTTCCTCCCCGCCGCCGTCCTCCTGGGTTTCGGCTCGGGGCGATGCGGCCGCCTTCTCCTCCATGTATGAGCGGATGGCGACGCGGGCCAGGATGCGCAGCCCCTTCAGGACCGCCCTGCGATGTTCAGGCGTATAGGACGGCATGGAGCGTTCCAGGGCGTCTTCAAGCTCCTGCTCTCCGGGCCTCTTTCGTCCGTTGTTTCTTCTAGGATCTTTCATGTTGCGCAGTCGCAGCGGCGAATCGGTTGGGCCGCTGTCCTCTCGTTACGGGTCTGTGACGGGCCGCCCGCGCCGACGGAAAGGGGCGAGCGCGGGCGTCGTCGGTTCCGGCCCCGCCGCGCCGCCGATGCGCCGTGCGCCCGGCGGGGCCTTTGGTCTAGCTACCCTCCTCGAAGAAGGTCATCTGGAACCCCTCGCCCAGGAGGATCTCCATGCCTCCGGGGATGCCGGAGGCGAAGCGGGCTATGGAGAGCATGGCTCCGCCGCAGGGCTCGACGCCCTTCCTGCGCCACATGCGCAGCTGCTTGGGGTCCACGCCGAGGGCCTTGGCGAAGCCGCGCCAGGAGAGGCCGCCGGCCTCCTTCAGGCGTTCGAGGCGCTCACCGAAGTCCTCCGGCAGGACGCCGCCCTCCAGGGGCTGGGTCCCATCGGCCGCGGGGTTGTCGTGCCCGTCGAAACGGGCCGGGTCGTTACTGTTGTTCATCGCAATCCTCCAGTCTGAATAGGTCTCCGAACTCGGTTGCTTCCAGGGCCTTGAGCATCCGGCGACGGATGCGACCGGAGGGCGAGCGCCCCGAGTTGACCAGCATCGACACATAACCGGGGCTGACCCCGATCTCCCTGGCGAGCCAGTTCTGGGAGCGGTTCAGCAGTGCCAGACGCTTCCAGACGGCCGCCGTGTCGAGCCGGACAACGATCCGTCCTCTGCGCCTCCGGGGGCCTTCCTGCTTATGGGTATCCTGTTTGGGCATGGGTCTTCGTCCCTCGTCGTTCATTGAGGCGGCAGGGCCTGGGGCGACTGCGGGTCGGCGGGGGTGCGCCATGCGTGTCCCATCGGCCCCAGGGCGTCTACGGCCTCCCTGTGGGACACCAACAGGGGCACGGTTACTCTCGATTCGTGGGTCTCCTTCCGCGCCACGCGCAGGAAGTGGGTGTGTGCGATGTCGTCGTCGAAGACGACCAGGACTGCGGGCCTCGTGCCGTGGTCGTCGGTGGGCCTGTGAGATGAGTAGTAGCGTAGATAGGGGGCGAGCCGGTCGGACATGGTTGAGGGGCGCACGGCGCGTCTCTCCCACTCCAGGAAGAAGGGCCAAGTCGTGTCGTCCTTGCGCAGGACGCCGAAGGCGTCGGGGTTGACGGCGCGCATACCGCCGTCGTGCCGGAAGTGGCGGGAGGCCCTTCTGGGCGGGTCGAGCTGGACGACCTCCCACCCCAGCAGGGGGGCCTGCGCGGCGAGCGCGGCCAGGAAGCCGTGGACGGCGGCGGTGTGCTCCGTGTTCCTGAGCAGCTGGCGGGTCCGCCTGCCGATGACGTTGCGCCACTCGAAGGGGCCTTCGGCGTCCTCCAGGGCGACGCTCCACCGCTTCCTCGCCACCGCCACGGAAGTCCTGTCCCTGCGGGCCAGGAGCGCCAGCCCCCGGTCGGTGAGGGCCAGCCGTCCGCCCGCTTCGCGGGGCCGGGCCGCCAGGCCGAAGCCTTCGAGGGGGATGACGCTCTGGGAGGCCCTCTGGGACGATACGCCCAGCAGCCCGGCCAGCTCCTTGAGGGCGGTCCAGGGCCAGTCGGAGATGAGGTCGAGGGCGCGCTTCTCTATGGGCTTGAGAAGGACCGGCAGCATGTGGTCGGGGATGTCCCATCCCGGACCCTCTACGGCGAAGTCGGCGGGGGCGTCGGCGCGCTGCGGTTCCGGCTCCATTGGAAGTTGTCCGCCCGGCCCCGCCCGGTCGAGGGCGTAGCGCAGGTCGATCTCGGCGCCGACCTTCGGCGGACTCCATATCCGGTCGCCCGCCCCCGTCAGGACCGCGAGGCGTTCCACGGCGAACAGGGCCGGAACGTCGGTGGTGGAGAGCAGCCTTCGGGCGTGCCTGAGCCTCATCTCGTCGGCCATGAGTACCAGCACCGTTCCGGGCATCGGCCAGTCGCGCAGCCCCCAGAGTCGCCGGGAGAAGCCCGACCTGTCGGCGGTCGGTCCCTGCCGGACGATGCCGACGGTCCTCCCGTCGGGCAGCGTCATGGCGGCGTCGAGGGGGATGGAGCGGTACCAGCGGAACCGGATGGGGAATGCGACGATCGAGACGTTGGAGGCGACGCCGTAGACGGAGGCCACGGCGTCGAGGCGCTCCATCAGGCTGCGCCGCCACTGGGCCGAGACGGGGCGGCTGCGAAGCAGCTCATCGAGGGAGACCTCCTCCTCTGCGGCGAGTCGCCTCAGCCCCTCGGCGGTGAGGTGGAACCTCCGGGACGGGGGAAGCAGCCCGGTCGCGTGGGGCACGGAGGCGCAGAACCCGCCGGACTCCAACCTCTCTATGGCCTCGTAGACCGCGCCCCTGGACCAGCCGCAGACGGCGACCATCTCCAGCCGGTCGAGGAAGGGCATCCGCGACAGGGCGCGGAGCAGGTCGGCCTCGCATCCTTCGGGCCTCATTCCTCAGCCTCCTCTCCCTCGTTCCCGGCGCTGCGGTCCTCATGCGCCCCGGCGTCGGCAGCCGGCCTCCGCCTGCTCCTCCGCCTGCGCTCCGGCTCCGTTTCCGGCTTCTGCCGCTGTTCACCGTCGCCTTTCGGGTCTTCGACGGCCCTGCGGAACTCCTCCACCTTCAGGTCGCCCTCGGCGTCGCCGTAGGCGATCTGGCGGGCCGGGACGGTGTAGGCGGACGCCGCCGCGCGGATGCGGGCGGCGGTGTCGGGTTCTCCCTCCTCGGGCTTTCTGACCATCATGGAGAAGGCGGGCATGCGCTCCTTGCCCACGGTGGCGCGGACGTAGCAGTGGTGGACGGGCAGAGAAACGATGTCGTCCTCGCTCACCCGGTCCTTGCCCAGCTCCCACACCAGCGTCCTGGCGTCGTTCCCCGCCACCTGGAAGACGGCGAGGCAGCCCACGTTGGCGAGGATGGTGTCCCGCATGGTGCGGGAGAGGTCGTCCAGCTTGGCGAGGCTCTGGGTTGCGAGCACGAAGGATGCCCCGAACTTGCCCAGCTCGCTCAGCATCGACTCGTAGTCCACGCCGGGCATCGACTGCATCTCGTCCACCACCACCAACGCTCCCCGCCGCTCCCTGAGCGCCACGCTCCCCTGCTCCCGGATCACGGCGTCCACGAGGTTGAGGATCGACGCGCCCACCAGGGCGGCCACGTCCCTGCCGACGGTGCCCTGGGACGTGGATACAAGCAGGACGCCGCCGTCGAGGATGGTCTCCCGCATGTCGATGGTGGAGCGGCGCTGTCCGAGAATGGCCCGCGCCCGCTTCGAGGATGCGTAGTAGGAGAGGCGGGTCTGCACCGGGGCCAGGGCCTCGGCCTTGTACTGGCGGTGCCAGCTCCCGAAGTCCCTGGCCCACCACTCAAGGAGATATGGGTCGGATATCTTCGACAAAACGGAGGTGCGGAACGGGGCGTCGGACAGCAGCCGCAGCCCGTCGAGGATGGTGTACTGCCGCTCCGCCTCCACCTGCTCGTTGGCCTCGTGCAGGGTCTTGACGGTCTGTTCGAGGATGGACTGCATCCTCGGCCCCCACTGCTCCCAGAGCCCCTTCGCCACGCGCACCACCGAGTCGGCGGTGCGGTCGCGGTCGGCGAAGACGCGGGTGTCCAGCAGGTTGATGCCGGGGGAGCGCGTCTCGTCGGACAGGTCTATGAGGCGCACCCGGTCCAAGAGCGACTCGGGGACGTGCTCCATCAGCCCGGCCACCAGGTCGGTGTGGGGGTCTATGACGATGATGGCGTCGTTGTCCCTGCCCTCGGCCTTCTCCCTCATCTTGTGCGTGACGAGGTGGTGCATCAGCGTGGACTTGCCCATGCGGGTGCGGGCGACGTAGAGGTGGTGACGGCGGAGCAGGTCGTCGGGGAAGCGGATGGGCCGGGGCTTGCCCGCCGTGGTGTCTCCCACCAGCGCGCCTCCCCTGACGCCCTTCGCCGAGGGCAGGAGCGCCCTTGCGCCGGAGCGCTCCACCAGGGGCGTCTCGTCGCCCGCTCCGGGCGGGTGCCACAGGCAGGCGATCTCGCGGACGCCCAGGACGCTGCGCCCGCCGAACAGTCCAGGGCCTGACGGGTGCAGCATGTCCGGGTCGGGCGCGGCGGGCCGGACCTTCCCCACCTTGAAGCGCGCCCCTGCGGGGTTGTCGAAGTGGCGGTAGGCGGCGGCCACCGGACCCAGGAGCTCGGCGGCCCGCTGGGGCCGGGTCGTCTCCGGCAGGATCGCCGTGACCTGTAGCTCGGCGTCGAAGGCGATGCGGGAGACTTTTTCCTGTATGAGCAGCGGGTCCTCGACGCGCTTGCGGGCCTTCTTCCAGCGGTGCCAGCCCCAACCGCCTGCGAGCAGCCCCAGGGCCGTTCCCGTTCCCAGGAGCGCCGCCTTCCATATCTCCCTGTCCTGCACCCAAAGGTAGCCCTTCAGCGCGGCCAGCGCGCCGATGCCGAGGACGGCCATCGTGATGCCGTCCATCTGCAATGGCTTGGTCTGGTAGGTGTAGGCTGGCTCTCGCGGCTCCATGCCGGGCCGCTTGTGGGCCTTTTCCATGTGGGGCTGCGACCAGTCGGGACCCAGGGAGCGCAGAAGCAGCCGCGCCACCACGCGCTCGTCGTCCTCCAGGGCCGAGAGAGCGCCCATCAGGGCGATGAGGGGATCTGAGCCTGGGTCGAGCAGGTCGTCGTCCCGGAAGGTGCGCAGGGGGACGTACTCCGGGCCGTCGGCCCGCAGGGTCATGCTCCACGCCTGCTCCCCCTCGCCCAGGTGCAGGGGGTCGTCGCCGGGGTCAACCTTCCGGATGCGGGCCTGGGGGTAGTGGGCGGAGAGCTGGCCTCTCACCACCTCGTCGTCGAGGCAGCGGGCCATCAGCGTCACGCCGTCCATGTCGGCGGCCAGCTCCAGGGAGAAGGGCTCGGGCACCGCGATGGAGCCGAGCATGTTCTCCACGCCCAGCAGGGTGCGCTCCCCGGCGCGGGGCGGCGTCACCGCCAGCAGGACGGGGCCTTTCTTTTCGCTATCGTCTCCAAACAGCAGGTTCTTCGGGTTCAGCTTCATAGGGGATGCCTTCCTTTCTCTACGGGTCTCTTTTTGCGTTCTCGCCTGTCCTACCTGTGCTGGCCCGGTCTCCACTCGATGACCTCCGTCTCCTCCGGGGTGGCCTCGATGCGGACGGGGAAGCGGTGCCCCTTCGCCAGCAGCAACCCGTCTCCACGCGGGCACGACAGGAGCCATCGCTGGAGGTCCTGGGGAAGGTCGAAGGCGTCGCCCACCGTGCTTATGGCGGCTGCGTCCTGCTGAAGCAGCAATTTGAAGGCGGCGTTCTGAAGCAGGGCGCGACCGGAGTGGCCGGTGATGGCCCGCGAGGTGTCCTCGCTGAGCAGGTCCTGGACGTCCTGGGTGATGAACTGCAACCCCAGCCGGTGCTTCCTGGCCCGCTTCGCCATCGACACCATGAAGGCCGCTCCCTCCGGGTGCTGCATGATCGACCACACCTCGTCGACCACCAGCAGGCGGGGCTTGGGGTCCTGGGCGGCGGCGGCCCACACCGTCTCGGTGCAGACCATCGCGGCGGCGGGGCGAAGCTCCGGCTCCAGGAGCCGCAGGTCGAAGACGGTGATCAGGGCCTCGTTGGAGAGCAGATCGTCGCCCTCGTCGGAGAGGAGGTTGCGCAGGCTGCCCGTTGCGAAGGGCCGCAGCAGCCTCGCCATGTCTTCCCCTCCCGCCTCATCTCCTTGCAGGTACTCGTAGAAGTCGCGGAAGCCGGTGCGCTCGCGGGGCTGGGCGTAGTAGCCCGCCAGGGCGTGGTCCAGGGAGGCCCTTCGCTCCGCGCCGAGGCTCTCGCCCACCATCACCTCTATGAGCCGTCTCAGGCTGCCGATGCGCTGGAGAAGCTCCTCGGAGTCGCCCCGCTCGATGACGAAGGGGTTCATGCCCTGGCCGGGGACGCCGGGGGAGAGGACGCGCCCTCCGGCGGCGCGGGCCATGTCCGCGTACTCGCCCTCCGGGTCGATGACGTAGGCGGTGACGCCCTGGCACAGGCCCCGGAGCATCCCCAGCTTGGTGGCGAAGGACTTGCCTGAGCCGGAGCGGGCCAGCACCGCCGTGTTCGCGTTCAGGTGCGTCCCGTCCCAGGGGTCGTAGACCACCGGGGCGCAGGCCCGCATGTCGATGCCGTAGAGGGTCCCGCTGCGGGTGTCCAGGTCCGGGGGCGAGAAGGGGAAGAGCCGGGCGATGCTGGAGGTGTCCAGGGTGCGCCACTCGGCGACGGCGTTCAGGGCCAGCGGCAGCGTGGACAACAGGCCCTCGCGCTGCCGGAAGGCCAGGGCGTCGAGCTTGCCCAGGGTGGCGGCGAAGTGGGCCTTCGCCCGCTGGGTCATCTCCTTCAGGGATTTCTCGTCCCTGGCGTGCAGGGTGATTGACAGGGAGGCGTGAAAGAGCCTCTCCCGGCCCCGCTGCACCTCGTCGCGCAGGCGGGTCACGTCCTCCAGGGCGATCTCCGCCTCGGGGGACATGGTGCGCCCGCGCTTGAAGGAGAGGGACTGGGCCGACTCGAAGCGGACCTTCTGCCACTCCAGCGTCCTTGCCGCCTGCTCGGTGGGTATCGGCCCCAGGTGGACGGACAGGTCCATCGGCGCTCCCGCCGCCATGAGGCTCTGAAGGAAGCCGGGGGCCAGCGACCGGGGCCACTTGCCTAGGTGGAGCGACCGCACGAGGGTCTCGCCTATGCGCATATCGCGGCGGCCTATCTCCACCTCGACGGGGGCCTCCTCGTCGAACTCGGTTGGCGATCCGCCCAGGGCTGCGGACACCAGGAACATCCGAAGCTGGCGGCCCCTGAGCGTGTGGACGGACAGCCCGGCCCGCGCCAGCAGGCCGCGCAGCTCGTCGATGCGCCCGAACTCGCACACGGCGTAGAAGCGCCGGTCGAGGATGCCGTCGCGGGCCTCAAGGTCGGTGAGCAGACGCCCGAGGGACTCGGCCGCCGCTCTGGTCTGCGGGGGAAGGTCCTCCGGTTGGGACTCCTTCAGCTTCTCCCGCATCCCTCCGAGCCGCGGCGGGTGCTGCCTGATGAGCAGCTGCGCGGGGAAGTCCAGGGCGTTGAGCGCCCCGGCGAAGGCTCCCAGCTTCGGCTCGTCGATCTCCAGGCCCATCACCTCGCAGACGCCGAGCTTCACCCCGTCCAGGCGCACGGGACCGTCGTCGTCCAGGTGCGACAGCATGAAGAACAGGGGCAGCTCGGGCGGTGGCTTGGGGGCCGGGGTCTCCGTCGTTGCGTTGGATTCCGGCTCCGTGGTGAGTCCGCCCTCCGGTATTGCCTGCGGAGCGACGGCCCCGTCCGGGGTACTCCCCGCTCCGCGCCTCGTGATTCGTTCAATCAGCTTCTTCAAGTCGATAGCTTCCTTTTCTCTAGGGTGTTGGGAGGGATGGGATGACGCCGTGCTTCAGCAGGGCGGCGACGCCCTTGGCCGAGAGCACCAGCGCCAGGCCGACGACCGCCATGACGACGGCGGCCTTGGCCCGTCCGCCGCCGCGCTCCTCGCCTCCCTCGGCCATCAGGACGAACCCGGCCCAGACGATGGCGAAAAGGCAGAGGCCGGAGCCGGCGTAGGCCATCGCCGTGAGCACGCGGTCGAAGGCGTGAAGCATCGCTTCCTCTTCCGGCGAGGCCCCCATGAAGACGAGGGCCGCGCCGGTCAGCGGCAGCAGGGCCGTCGCCCGCCTCACCAGGGCCACTCCCATCCCAGCAGGTCGAACCAGCCGCGCAACCCGTCCGCGGGCTCCTGCTCTGCGGGCGGGTCCACCGGCTCCGGCTCCGGCAGGACCAGGACGGCGAAGGGGTCGTCGGAGCCGACTGCGCCCACAAGGCTCAGGGACTCCTCGCGGGTGCGGGTGACCGGCTCCCGCTCCACCGTCTCGGCCTTGACGTGCTCCTTGTGCAGGACCGCCACCGTCACCTCCCTGGCGATGGTGGCGCTGGGGACGTAGGCGTAGGCCGTCGCGGTGGCGGACGACGTCGAGCCGTCCTCGCAGGTGGCCGTTGCCGTCTCACTGTCGGAGTCGCTGTCCCCCGGGCGATGGAGGCGCACGGTCCTGGTGACCTGCTCCGTCCGCTCAGGGTGGTGGGTGAGCACGGTCAGCGGGGGGATGGGGATGCTCAGACTCGCCTCAAGGCTCACGTCCACGCTCACGACGTGGATGGCCTGACCATCCCCAATGGGCAGGGTGAACCGCGTCTCTCCATTGGGGACGAAGGGGACGCTCGCCTGCGACGCTCCCGTCGCAGCGGAGAGAGTCCCGACGATTGCCGTCACCCCGGCGTCCATCAATGCCGTCTGGATCACGTCGGCGTGTCCGGCAACCGTCTGAAGCTCGACCGGGTGCTCGATGCTCGTCACGCACTCGGACTCGACCACGCCACTGACCGCTCCGGGCGTCCAGCCCAGGGAGGTCACGCGAAGGTCGCAAAGCTCCCCCTCCACGACTGGCAGGGGGAAGGGAAGCTGTGCTTCCTCGAAGGTCAGCGCCCCGGCCTGTCCCAGGGTGTCCTCCCAGGACACGGTGAAGGACGGCGCGGGTCCGTGGAGGGGGAGCGAGTAGTCGATGCGCTCCCCCTCTGCCAGCGTCGCCGAACCCCAGAAGCGCAGCCACGTGCCCTCCGGCCCGCCGAAGGCCCGCACCCGGATGTCCAGGGCGGTGGCGGCGCCGAATGTGACGGCGGCGCGGTCGCCGGAGACGGTGTGCGCCTCGACGAATATCCGCCGTCCCTCCACCGGCTCGGTGACCTCGAAGTCGATCTCGTTACGCCAGGGCTCGTGGCCGTCGGCCAGGGCCGACTGCGGGACGGCCACGACGGCCGCCATCAGGACGGCCAGGGCCACCACCGGAATCCAGCCCACGCGGGGCTTCCGATTCCTCGTCTCCAGGGTCTCGGCCCGGTGGTCCTGGCCGTGGCGGTTCCCCCCGTCCTTGCCCCTGCGCTTGCCGAACCAGCGCATCCGTCCGTTGCGGCGTTCCTTGTTCTTGCGGGTCTTCCTGTTCTTGCGCAGCCTTCCCAGCCCGCGCCCGGCGCGTTTCGCCATCAGGCTCAGGGGGCCGGGGCCGCTCTTCACCGGGTGCGGGGGAGCCGGGGTCTCGGCGCGCACCAGCTGGGCGACCGGCCCGGCGTATAGCCGCGCCCCCAGCCGGTACTTCAGCAGGTCGGCGGCCACCAGGGGCAGCCGCCGACCGCCTATCTTCCCCACCACCATCGCCAGGCCGACCAGTCCGAGGACGACGGCCAGCGCCATGCGCGCCTCGGACGGGCCGACGGGGGCGTAGCGGTATGCGCCGTAGGAGATGGCGCACACCGCCGTCACCGCCACGATCTGCGGGAAGGTGAACCCCAGCAGGACCTTGTCCTCCGCTTGCACGTGGGTCGGTACTTCGTGCTCTCTCATGTCTTCTTCCTCCTTCCGCCCGTCCGCCTAGCCGTCGTCGCCGGCGTCGCCGGCGTCCGGCGCTTCGGGTTCGGGCAGGGCTTTGTCGATGTCGATTCCCGGGTCCACCACCGCGTTCATCACCAGCTCCACGACGCCGTAGGCGACCAGGGCCAGGACGATGCCCGCCAGGGCGGTCATCATGGCGCTCTTGCCGCGCTCCATCTGGTGGGGCGCTCCGCTGGCCGTCAGGTACAGGTATGCGCCGTAGATGAAGAAGCCGACGCCCACCGCTCCCACGACGCCCAGCAGGATGCCCACCAGGTTCGATATGGTCTGCGTCAGTTGTTCCATTCGTTGTTTCTCCTCTCTCGTTTCCGAGCGCTTTGCTCGTCTCTATTGGTCGGGGTCCGTCCGCTCAGTCAACTGCACATCGCTCCTCCCTTCTTTGCGTGGTAGTTGACGTGAGTCCGCTCACGCCGTTGTCTGTCGTTGTCGTTATTCCCCGCTGCTCCTGGGCGCTCCGCCGCCGTCTCCCCCGCCAGCGGATGGCGTCGCCATCGAAGCGGCCGAGCTCAGGCCGCTGGCGGCTGCCGACACGCCCGCGCTGGCCGCAATCGCTCCCACCGCCATGCCTCCCGGCCCTCCCGCGGCCCCGCTCATCAGCCCGATGGTCTTCGCCGAGCGCATGAGCGACGACGGAAGGTTCATGCCGAAATAGAGCATCGAGAGCCATGAGTCGAAGGTCCCGGAGTTGCCGAGCATCGAGGGCACCCGGGTCGCCATGTAGACGAAGGCCAGGGACATGAGCAGCTTCCATATGAGGTCCTGCACCGGCTCGAAGGCGGCGACCGACGCGAACTCGTTCAGGAACCCGATTCCCAGGGCCAGGGCGATGAGCTGCACCGCCTGCTGGAACACCGTCGTCATGAACAGGCGGAGCCAATGCCGTCCCCATCCCGCCGTGTGGGGCAGGATCCACAGCCCCAACGCGATGGGGGCCAGGGCGAGAAGGATGTCGATGAGGGCGAGGCGCAGCACCATCTGCACGATGACGTAGAGGACGAAGAAGCCGTAGACCAGGTAGAGCAGGGCCAGCAGCTGCGCCATGCCCACGCTCCCGGCCTGGACGGCTCTGAGGAACGTGTCGAGGGGAGCCCTGAGCAGGTCTCCGGGGGTGACGTTGAGGGAGACGGCTATGAAGCCGGACACGGCGTCGGCCACGTCGAGGACCAGGGCGCACCACCACAGGGACGATGCGGCGGCCACGAGGCCGAGCACCAGTCGGGGCACCATCTCGCGCCATCCCGCCTGACGGGTCCCCAGGTGCTCGGCCATGATGAAGCTCAGCCCCATCCAGCCGAGGATGACCACCAGCGCTCCGGTTGTTATGGCCCAGACGACCATCCACGCCTGGCGCACCAGGTCGTGGGCGTAGGTGAGGTCCGCAGGGGTACCGGTGAGGATGTCGCTCATCGGCTACCCGCCCCCGCAGTTGTCGGCGTCCTCGCCGGACGCTCTTTCAACGACGCCGCAGAGGGTCCCGTGGACTCCCTCGATCATCCAGCCGGCGAAGGCCCTCGCCCAGCGCGCTGGGCTGAGGGCGGACAGAATCTTGTCCCAGATGCGTCCGGGTTCGTGGATGGGGACGACGGCGTAGAACTCGCCCCTCCTGCCGTCCTCGGCCACCGCCAGCATCACCAGCAGGTAGGCCCGGTCGCGGTCGAGTTCGGGGTGGTCGTCGAGGTCGGGGTACTCCCACGAGTACTCCCAGCCGTCCGAGCGTTTCTTCTCTCCGCCCTTGACCCGGTACATGGCGCTTATCCAGTCGCCGGTGTCGGCGTCCCTGACCGCGTAGAAGAGATCCGCGATCTCCCGGTCGAAGATGGGGCGGGCGACGAACTCGCCGCCCTTCTTGCGCTCCACGAACTCCCGGTCGGCGTTGACCAGGGTTAGCTCGTTACCGGGCGGGGCTTGGGCTTGGGCGATGTTGCTCGATGGGACCGCCACAAGCGCCGCCAATAGCAGCGCGGTTGCCAGGGGTAAGAGCCGTCTTATCGACCGGAGTCTTGCTTTCAGCGCCAACTCGTTCACCTCTCTTCCGTTCGCCGCGATTCACCGGACCGCGGCAGTCGCAAAAGAGTGTGAATAAATCAAACGAGGTAAAAGACCCCTCATAGCTCTGCGCAAGGATGCGGGGCGCTACGGGCCGTTCCCCCGTGGCTCTGCGCAGGGATGCGGGGGGCTATAGGCCCTCTTTTTTTCGGCCCCTTTCGTGCAGTATTGGGGGTGTACAGGAGTTTGAGTTTGGCAACAGAGCGGCCAGAGTCGTGATTTCGTAGCTGGAACAGGGGTAAATCGCCCCCCTACAGGACGTAACCAGTGAACACTTTTAGAAAGGGTGCGTTCCGGACGGCAATGACATCGCCAAACGTGGGGCATGACATCGGCGGCACCGTGGGACCGGCCTCTCAATGACATTGGGCCCCGGAAAAGGCGCTTGAAGCGGGGGTGCGTTACGGCCCCCAAAACGCGGCAATAGACCGGGGAAAAGGCCGGACAGTGGTTGACCGGAGACCTGGGCGGAGTTTTGGAAGGGAGAAAAGAGCCATGAAGACGACCGAACACGGCATCGAAGACAGCAGGGACGTGGAGAACGTCTACCACATGCGGCTCATGGCGCTGCTGAAAGAGCTGGTGCGGGACAAGGGATTCAAGGGCGCGGCGCGGGTGCTGGAGCTGGACCAGCGGACGGTGGCCGAGAGCGCGAAGACGGGGCAGCTGTCCCGGCGGGTGCGGCAGGCCCTGGAGCGGGCGTTGCAGGAGGGCGTCGGCTCGGCTGCGACCCGACAGCGGGAGCGCAACGATAAGCTGGAGGAGCGGGTCGATGCGCTGGAGAAGGGGCATGAGGCGCACGAGAAGGGGCACGACTCGCTGGGCAAGGAGGTGCGCAGTCGAGTGGCAGCCGTCGAGGGCCGGGTCGAAGCCCTGCGTCGGGATGGGGCACAGGGGACCGGGGCCGGTCACGCCGGCGCCGGTCCCTCCCAGGCGGAGAGCGGTGCGTCGGACGCTGGAAGGAAGCCTCCGCCGAGGCCCAGGTTGCGGCGGGAGTACCCCGACCTCGTGACCCTTGAGCCCGCCGAGGACGACGAGGAGGTGTACGGGGAGACGTGGCCGATGATCGTCGAGTGGCGGGGACTGAAGGACGTTCACCCCAACGAGGGGAAGGGCCTGGACTGGCTGCGCACCGAGGAGCGCTTCCTGGCGTTGGAGCTGGCCCTGCTTGAAGACCACGGCATGACGCTCCCCCCGGCTCGGTTTCCGCTGCGGGGCTTCGACCGCAACGGTCAGGTCAACTGGCGTCAGACGGCGCTCTTCGACACGCGGAGAGCGATCAGAAAGCGGGAGCTTCTGAACAGGCTTAGCTTCGGTCTGTTGTGGCGGTAGCCGGGCCGGGAGTGCGAAGGGTTGGCTGTTAAGTTTTGTGAACGATTTGGCGGCAATCTTCGGAAGGGGTGTTGCAGGCCCTCTTTTGCGGGTCTCGAAGCGGCGATACTAGCCTCACTGTTTGGCTTTTTCCAAGGTTTCCGACCATAGAAACCTGGGTGCGTGATCCCTGTTGCACGGGTCTGTCTGGAGGATGATTCGCTCTCCCCGGTCGCCCACGAGGGAATTGCTGCTGAAGCGGAGTTTGACGTTGGTCCTTCGCAGGCAGCACGGATCGAAACGACGGAGTTGACTTAGCCCTTCGTCCTCGGTCCAGTCCGGCGGTTGAAGTTTGACGTTGGTCCTTCGCCCGCTGGACACCCGTTCAGCGATTGGAGTTGATCGCTTCTTCCGCTGGACACCGGTCTGGCGGTTGGGGTTGATCGCCTCATCCGTTGGACACGAAGGACGGAGTGCACCCTGCGCCCCGGCCTCCACCAGTCGGTCGAAGCGAGTCTGTCGCTTCGACAGGCTCCTCATGCTCTGCGGCATGGCTGACTGACAGCTAGGCCGCAGCTTCGACATGCGCCGGTCTGCCGTTGCAAGCAGGCTGGTCGCTTCACGTCTCGCAGCTTTTCCCACTGACGTTGTTCACCCTGGGCCGAGCTGCGTCTTCTCTCATGCGCCGGTCTGCCGTTGCAAGCAGGCTGGTCGCTTCACGTCTCGCAGCTTTTCCCACTGACGTTGTTCACCCTGGGCCGAGCTGCGTCTTCTCTCATGCGCCGGTCTGCCGTTGCAAGCAGGCTGGTCGCTTCACGTCTCGCAGCTTTTCCCACTGACGTTGTTCACCCTGGGCCGGGCTGCGTCTTCTCCCATGCGCTGGTCTGCGATGAAGTCGTAGGACGGCCGCTCCCCTCGTAGCAGTTCCCCCGGAGTCGATTCCCCCCAACGAATCACCCTGGGCCGAGCTGCGTCTTCTCTCACCCCCACTCCGTCTTCCGCGTCCGGCATCCGACCGTGGGCGGAGTGCGTCCAGCGTCAACCCATCACCGAAGACTCGCGCCGTGGATGCAGGCACGGGTCAGCAACTGAAAGGAGGAGTCCATGCACGTCAACGAGGTCCATCGCCGCTGACGGCGGGGCCTCCGGGTCTCACAACACATCCCCATTCACAAGGGTCGTCCCCGTTCGCCGGGGGCGGCCCTTCTTCTTTGCCCGCAAGCGGGCGCAGGCCAAAGGCAACACAACACAAAAGGAGGACGGACCGATGACTACGGCAACGATGGAGACCGGAACCAGGACGGCGGAGACCGAGCTCAGGGCGGCGGCGAGGCGGCGGGGGGTCACGATGAAAGAGCTTGCGGCCCTGATGGGCGTGAGCGCGGGATACCTGTCGGGGCTTTCGACGGGGCGTACGCCGTGGACTCCCAAGATGCGCGAGAAGGCTGTGGCGGTCTTGGGAGAGGTCCCTGGGCAGGGGACCGTCTACCGCCAGGGCGGCGTCGTGACCGGCGAGAGCAGCTTCATCAGGGAGCGCGCCCGCACCCTGGGCATGACCATGCATGACCTGGCCGACCGCGTTGGCGTGTCCTACAGCTACATGACGCAGGTTGCCCGTGGCCGCCAGAACATGGGCGTCAAGGTCCAGGCAAGGGTCGAGTCGGCGTTGCACGCCCCGGCGAAGGTCGCGCCCGCCACGTGCGCCAACCGCCAGGGCGTCGTCGTGGCCGGGGAGAGCAGCTACATCCGGGAGCGGGCCAGGGAGCTGGGCATGAGCCTGCGGGACCTGGCCGACCGCGTGGGCGTCTCCTACGGCTACATGTCAATGGTGGCGCGGGGTCATAGCAACATGGGCGTGAAGGTCCAGGCGCGGGTCGCGTCGGCGCTGGAGGCCCCGGTGAAGGTCGCGCCCGCGCAGCCCGCCTGCATCGACCGGGAGGCCGTGTGGGACCGGATGAACGCCCACGGCTTCAGCCAGAACGAGGTCGCCCGGCGAGCGGGCATCAGCTCGGCCCATCTCTCCCAGATCATGAACGGCAAGTCCTCCCCGTCGGCGGGCGTGCTGAAGGGGCTGCACGGTGTCCTGTTCCAGCCGACGAGTGCGGAGCGGGTCATGCCCGCCGAGGTGAAGGTGTTGGGCTGGCGGAAGGGCGAGCGGAGCGGGATGGTGGTTCGCGGCGCCGGTGGCCCCGGGCGCGGCGCCAAGTCCGGCGGCGGCACCGTCCGCGTCGGCGGCCGGGTGCCCTGGGGCGCGAAGGCGGAGTTCGCGTACCGCGCCGGGTACGACGGCATGGGCAGGGTCTCGGTCACGCACGTCGTCGAGCGGGGCTACTCCGCCATGCTGAAGCAGCCGGAGACGGCAGCTGCGTAGGGCTCCGTGACGCACCGCACGATGGGCGTCTGCCTCGGAGCAGCCTGGGACGGCCCGCACCGGGCCGCATACGCGAGTCCCGCCGTGGGCGGGACTTCGCACGTTCAAGCAACCGCCTGGGGGCGTTGCCGGAACCCGACCGCCCTCGCTGGGGCGGCGCAGTCCGTCTCCCGTCGCTCTCCGCCTTGCGGCGGCGACTGATGGAGACGTGCGTCCGGGTTCCGGCGTCGTCCTCTAACTACCACGAAAAGGAGGACGACTCACATGAACCTCGGAGGTTTCATCGACACGTTCAAGGACGCCATCGCCAAGAGGGTGGTGGAGTCCTACCCGCCGCTCTACCGGCCCTCGGAGAACGGCGGCACGATCCCCAGGCTGCTCCGCAAGCCCCTGGGGGCGCAGGCCGACGCCATCAGGGGCGCGGCCCTCTCCCTGAAGGCCCACCGGGGCACGACGGTCGTCGGCGAGATGGGAACCGGCAAGACCTTCAGTGCGCCGCGTAACGCGGCATAGGATACCCGGCTCAGTCGGGAAGAACTCGGAGAAAGTTCTTGGGCCAACCGACCCACCTCGAAGCGAAAGCCTAGGGGGAAAGCAGCATGTCGGTAAAGCGGCTACAGTCCCAAAGCGTTGTAGGACTGGTTCCGCAAGGCCCGCGCGATACGGTGAAAGCTTGATTGCCTGAACCCCAGTTCCCAGTTGGTGTTCTTGCCACCCGCCGGTAGAACGCTTGTAACCCGGCGCCACTCATTGCCTCGGTACGATGAAGGTACCAATGCAACTCCGATGAGTGGACGATGACCGATGCGGTCAATTCAAGGGAACGAACGGGGCACCTACAGTCGCGCTAGAACGTCCTATGTCAACGGAACGCGGGATGGCCTACGGGGGGAGACCCCTATGGTCACGGAGTCCTCATAGTAGTCCGAGCCGGGGAAAGCCCGGCACATGGCGAAGGAGGACAGGTGTCAACGACGAACAAACACAGAGAGGTATGCAGAATGCAAAACGCCGAAACTGTACTGAACGTCATACGCGAACGCGGAGAACGAGGATTGCCGCTGGAGAACATCTATCGGCTGCTGTACAACCGGAACCTTTACCTGCGGGCCTACGGTCGTATCTACTCAAACCAGGGGGCTACGACCAAAGGCGTCACCGCAGAGACCATGGATGGTATGTCACTGGCGAAAATCGACCGCATCATCGAAGCCTTGCGCTACGAGCGGTTCCGATGGACGCCGGTGCGACGGATCAACATTCCCAAGCCTAACGGCAAGACCCGCGCCTTGGGCATACCAACTGGGCCGGACAAGCTGTTGCAAGAGGTCATCCGGATGATTCTGGAAGCCTACTACGAGCCGCAGTTTTCCGACCGCTCCCACGGCTTTCGGCCCGACCGGGGGTGCCACACCGCCCTAGGCAACGTGACCACCCACTGGACCGGCGTCCGCTGGTTCGTCGAGGGAGACATCAAAGGGTGCTTCGACAACATCGACCACGATGTCCTGTTGTCGGTGCTCGGAGAGAAGCTCCACGACAACCGCTTGCTACGCCTGCTCAAGTACCTACTGAAAGCGGGCTACGTTGAGGATTGGAAGTATGGCCGCACGCTGAGCGGGACATCCCAAGGCGGCATCGTCAGCCCACTCCTCGCCAACATCTACCTAGACCGGTTGGACAAGTTTGTCGAGAACGTGCTGATACCAGCCCACACCCGTGGCTCAGACCGGAGAGACAACCGCGAGTACACACGTTTGCTGAACCAAGCGGCCCGCCAGAGGAAGCGGGGGAACCACGCCGAGGCACTGCAACTGCGCAAGCAAATGCAACAACTGCCATCACGTGACCCCTACGACCCCGGCTACCGCCGGTTACGGTACGTGCGCTACGCGGACGACTTCGTGCTGGGTTTCATCGGGCCAAAGGTCGAAGCCCAACAGGTGAAAGAGTCCTTGGAGACGTTCCTGCGCGACACACTCAAGCTGGAGCTATCCAAGGAGAAAACTCTCATAACCCACGCCACCAGCCAGGCGGCGCGGTTCCTCGGCTACGAACTCGTGAACCAACAGGCCAACGACCAGTTTGACCGCAATGGTCGGCGCAGGGTCAACGGCCAAATCGGATTGCGGGTCCCCGCCAACGTCATCGAACAACACTGCCAAGCCTACATGCGCAAAGGCAAACCGGCACACCGCAGTTACCTACTCCACGATGAAGACTTCTCCATCGTGGCACAGTACCAGTCGGAGTTCCGGGGCGTCGTCAACTACTACCTTCTGACCTACAACGTCTCCCATCTCGGGCGACTGCAATCGGTCATGGAGATGTCGCTGGCACGGACCCTTGCGGCAAAGCACAAGTCCACCGCACGGAAGATGCGACGCCAGTACAAGAGCGTCGTGGAAACCGAGCACGGGCCGCGTGTCTGTCTCAAGGTCGTCAAGCAGCAGGACAACGGCAAGCGCCCTAAAGTGGCGTACTTCGGTGGCATACCCCTGAAACGGCAACGGCAGGCAGTTCTCGTAGACCAACAGCCTCAGCGGTACAGGGCTGGCCGCAACGAGCTTATCAAACGGCTCCTAGCGGACACATGCGAGATGTGCGGCTCAACGGTGGATGTAGAAGTTCACCACATCCGCGCACTTCGCGACCTGAACGTGAAAGGCCAACGGGAAAAGCCCAAGTGGGTGCAACTCATGGCGGCGCGAAAACGCAAGACCCTCGCGGTCTGCCGGACGTGTCACACGGACATCCACCACGGGCGCAAGTAATCCGCGCAAGCAACAGTAGGTAGTGTCACGACTCGGACGAACGAGGCCCCAGCAACGTTTTCCCCAGCAGGTACATCGTCACGGTACGGATACCGTTAGTCCCACCAGAGTTCACGCTCTGGTACCTGACATCTCCGCCGTACTCTGGTAAAATACCAGTTACCCCCTGTATAGGGAGGATAGCGCATGACTTCTGAATCCGAGCATACGAATAGGCAACGCTCCCCGCAGCAGGCCCAGGGCCGTCAATGGCCCATCCTCGTCCTGCTGCTTGGTCTGGCTGCGCTAGCCCTGGCCCTAACCGCCTGTGGCGGCCCGTCCAGCACCAGCACCCCCGATGCCACTAGCGCAACAAGGGTGCCGGAATGGGAGGAGACGGTCACTTTCACCTTGGAGTGGATAGGCCGTCACCACATGGAAATCCCCGTTGAGAAATGCGAGCAAGTGAAATTCCATGTGGTCGCCTCCAACAAGGTGGGACTAGGGTACCGTGACGTTGGCGACGGGCACTTCACTTTGGACAGCTCCGACGACTATTTCAGTGCCATAGCGACCGAAGAGTCGGGCATCTTGACCCTAGAGGTCCACCACGTGGGTTTTGGGGGACGAGAAACCACTATCGATGTCACCGTCTCGTACCGCGTAGACCCGTACAGCCAGGGGTTTTGTTTCCCAACTGGCTGACTGCCTAACGACCCACAACCACACGTACCGCGCCTCCCGGCGCGGTATTTGCTTTTACTGACACTACCCACATCGACACTGGAGAGCCGGATGCGGTGAAAGCCGCACGTCCGGTTCGGGGGAGGGCCGACGGAAAAGTGCTCCGGTGACACGGGGTAACTCGCCGGCGGCCTATCCTACTCGGCGCGGCGGCCGCATACATGGCGGGATTCGAGCGCATCCTCGTCATCTGCCCGCCCCACCTGGTTCCCAAGTGGAAGCGGGAGATCGAACAGACGGTGCCCGGCGTCCGCGCCGCCATCGTCGAGTCCATCACCGACCTGGAGCGGCTGCGCCTCTCCGTCGGCTCCGGCCCCCTGTTCGCGGTGATGAGCCGTGAGAAGGCCAAGCTGTCCTACCGCTGGATGCCCGCCGTCATACAGCGGTGGGCCGTCTCGAAGGGAAGGCTCCTGCGGGAGGAGGAGACGGGGGAGCCCTTCCGCATCCCCTGCTGCCCGGACTGCACGGCGCAGGTGGTGGACAAGGACGGCGTGCCGCTGACCGACGCCGACCTGAACCGCCGCAAGCACACCTGCGCCGTCTGCGACGCCCCCCTGTGGCAGGCCGACCGGTCCGGCCCGGCCCGCTATCCCTTGGCCGACTACATCAAGCACCGGATGAAGGGCTTCTTCGACCTGCTCATCGGTGACGAGGTCCATGAGTTCAAGGGGCGCGGCTCTGCCCAGGGCATCGCTGCGGGCATCCTTGCAGACGTGTGCGGCAAGTCCCTCAGCCTGACCGGCACGCTGCTCGGCGGGTACTCCTCGACCATCTTCCACCTGCTCTACCGGTTCTCGCCGGAGATCAGGACGGAGTTCGGGCGCTCCGACGAGCACCGCTGGATACAGCGGTACGGCTTCGAGGAGGTCACCGTCGGCAAGCCCGACGACGACGCGGTGGAGGACGGGCGCAACAGCCGCCGGCGCAAGTTCCGCAAAGTGGTCAGGGAGAGGCCGGGCCTCGTTCCCAGCGCCCTCTTCCACATCATAGGAAACACGGTGTTCCTCAGACTGGCGGACGTTGCCTCCGGCCTGCCCGACTACGAGGAGAAGATCCTCGTGTCCTCGATGGACTCGGAGGAGGACGCCACCGGCTACTCCCAGCGCAGCGCCTACAAGCACGTGTTCGAGACGCTGAAGGAGGAGCTGGCGAAGGCGCTGAAATCCGGCTCGAAGCGGCTGCTGGCGACCTACCTCCAGACCCTGCTGGCGTACCCCGACGGCTGCACCAGGGGGGAGACGGTCTTCGACCCCCGGAGCGGGGACGTCATAGTGCAGGTGCCGCCCCTGTCCGAGGAGAAGCTCTACCCGAAGGAGAAGGCGCTCATCGACCTGGTGGCCGCCGAGCGGATGGAGGGACGGCGAGTGCTGGTCTACGTCACCCATACGGGTACGCGTGACATCACCGGGCGGATGGACGACATCCTCACCCGACACGGGTTCAGGGTGGCGGTGATGAAGGCCGACGCGGTGGCCCCGAACCGCAGGGAGAAGTGGGTCGCCGACAAGGTGAACGAGGGCATAGATGTCCTCATCTGCCACCCCAGGTTGGTGCAGACGGGCCTCGACCTCATCGACTTCCCGACCATCGTCTGGGACGAAACGGATTACAGTGTTTATGTGGTCCGGCAGGCGTCGCGGCGGTCGTGGCGCATCGGGCAGACCCGCCCGGTGAAGGTGGTGTTCATGAGCTACCGGAACACGCTGCAGGCCGACGCGCTGAAGCTGGTGGCGAAGAAGATGCAGAGCTCCCTGGCCGTCGAGGGGGAGTTGCCGGAGGACGGGCTGGCCGCCTACGGGGACGACGGCGACGACATGATGATGGCCCTGGCCCGCAGGATCGTCAGCGGCGACGAGGAGGACGAGGCCGAGACGATGGAGGAGGTGTTCGCCCAGGCCAGGAACGCCGAGGCCACCGCCGAGGAGTACCTGGTGGACGACGGCTGGAAGGTGGTCGAAGTGGAGCCGGAGACCATCGCAGTGAACGGGAATGGCAACGGCCACCACGACCCCTTCGACATCGGGCCGACGGTCGAGCTTGTCCCGGCCAGCGGTCACGCCAACGGCAACGGAAACGGCCACCACGACGAGGCCCCGGAGCCGCAGCAGTCGCTGTTCTCCTGGGCGGAGTTCATGGCCGAGGAGCCGGTCAAGCCCAGGGGCCGCAAGACCCAGGCCCCGTCACTGTCCCTGTTCGCGTGGGCAGTGGAACAGGAGCGGGAGGAAGAGCCGGTCGGTGCAGGTCGCTAGACCGCAAGGACACGGGAGAGGTCGTCGCCACATCGACGGCGGCCTCTTTCGGATTCCCATGTATGCCGCCCTTTTTTTGTTGCCCTAAATCACCGCCCATCTTCGACATCCCTGAAGTGGGGGCAGCGGGCGCTCAAAGCGCCCTCGGCTCTCACGTCCGCGTGGCGGCGCTACCGCGCCGCCTGCCCCTCGCCCGCGCCTCCCCGCTTGCCCAGCGCCTCGCGGGCCAACCCTCTCGCCTCCCGCGCCGCGGCGTGCCCCGGCTCGATGCCGAGGATGGCCTCGAAGTCCTCGACGGCGCTCTCGAACCGGGCCAAGTACATCCGGGCGATCCCCCGGCTGTAGAGGACGTCCCTGTTCCGGGGGTCGATGTCCAGGACCCTGCTGTAGTCCTCTATCGCCAGCTCGTATTGCTCCAGGCTGCTGTGGGCCAGCCCCCGGGCCGCGAGGGCCTCGGCGTTGCCGGGCTCAAGCTCCAGGGACCGGTCGAAGTCCCCGACCGCCTCGTCGTAGCGGCCCAGGCTGCCCAGGGCGATGCCCCTGCCCCGGAGCGCCGGGGCGTTGTCGGGGTCGAGCCCCAGCACGGCGTCGAAGTCGCCGAGCGCGGCCTCGTGTGCTCCCAGATTGACGTTGGTGATCCCCCTGGCGTAGAAGGCGAGGCCGTACCGCTCTTCGATCTCGATGGCGGCGCCGAAGTCCCTGACCGCCCTGTCCATCCGGCCCATTTCACGGTATGCCATGCCCCGGTGGTAGTGGGCGTCGACGAGTTCGGGATTCAAATCTATGGCCCTGCTCAGGTCCTTCACCGCCCGGTGGCGCTGGCCCATAGCCACGTGGGTCAAGCCCCTGTTGTAGTGGGCGTCGGCGTCGCCGGGGGCCAGGGTGACGGCCACGTCGAAGTCGCTCATCGCCCCCGCAAGGTCGCCCAGTTCCGCCTTGCATGCCCCCCGGCTGTAGTGCGCCACGGCGTCGCCTGGGGCCAGGCGGATGGCGGCGTCGTAGTCCTCCACCGCCAGGCGGTGCTCCTCCAGCTTGGCGTGGGCGCGGGCTCTGTCGAAGTGGGCTCCCGCGTTATCGGGGTCCAGGGCTATGACTCCGCCGTAGTCCTCAGCCGCAAGGCGGTGCTCCCCCAGCTCGCCGTATGCCAGCCCCCTGGCGGACAGGGCCTCGGTATCGCGAGGGTTCGCCTCGATCCTCTCCGTCAGGCCCTCGACCATCCGGCGAAGGTCCTCACGACCCATGCCGTCCATCATCTTGCGGAACCTCTGGTACTCTTCTTCCGATGGATTCCCCTGGTTCGTCCCGTCATGCTCCTCGTTCATGACGCTCCTCCTGTATGTCCTGGCGTTCTCCTGCCGGGCTGGTCTCTCGTTGCGCGGACGGCGGTCCCCGATGGCGCAGGCTACGACCCGCGGCCCGGACCTCGAATCGGTCTCCACCGGCTCAACTCCGCGTCGGGTCATCCCCTTGCGGCCTCTCCCCAACAGAGTGGTGCCGTCCTCCGACTCCTACGGGACTGCCGCCAACGATGCCCCTATGATGATGCAGCCGCTCTCGTTAGGCAACGCCGGTTTGACGGTGCGGATGGGGAGAGGCACGGCCATGTATGTCGCCCTTCTTGCGTTTCCGGCTCTGCGGTCGCAGGCGCTCGCCGGAGCGCCGACTCCCTAATCGGTGAACAGGTGGGCGAGGCCCAGGGGTCTCGCCAGGGCCACCAGCGCCATCATGTTCCGCATGCTGGGGTGAGCCCGTCCCTTCCTCCAGCGTCGCATCGTCTCGTGGTGGACGTCGAGACGGCGGATGATCTCCGCCCACGACAGGCCAGACTCCTCCTTGAACCGCTCCAGCCTCTCAGGGAAGTCCTCGGGGACTTGATAGGTCACTCTGCTGTGGTGGATGCGCTGTCGAGGCATCAAGCCGATCCTTCCAGTGCACAGCCGGACTCACGCTCCCATTCGGGCGCATGAGTCCCCATTCCTGCATCCCTTATACCGTGGACGATCCGGCCTCCCTCCAATGTGCCTGCCTCACCCGTCCATTCATGTGTGCCATATCTTTCTGCTGCCCTCCGACTCATGGAAACTGCTGCTGACGATAAGGCTCTCAACGGTCAGCGCCGCCAACAGCAGTCGCCGCCCCGGCATAGGTCGCCGCGAAGTTCATCTCCAGGAGCCATCGGCGGAACGATTCGTTGTCGCTGAACTGCTTGAACAGCTCGGTGTGGTCTGCCAGTAACTCGGTCATGGCTCGCCCCAGCGCCTTGTCGTGCTCGATGCGGGCGTTCTGCCTATCGGAGTTGGCCATAGCGTTGCGGTACGCAGTATCTTCGGCAACCTTTGCGGGCAACTCCTCGGATATGACCCTCTCGATCTTGTCCTGGTCCTTCCACTCGATGTTGCCAAACCGGTCGTTGAATTCCCTGATGATGTTGGATAGCCCGTCCATCTCTGGATCAGGCTTTTGCCCTCCGACTTCGGTGGGGACCGGCCCGATCTCTGCGTCCTCGTCGGGCAGCTGTATGTCCTGCACCGCCTGTTTCTCCACCCGGTAACTGTCCATGTCGATGGATTCCAGAATCCCCTTCGACAGGTCGTCTTCCTCGGGAGCGGGCAGCTTGGGCACGAGGAAGGTCAGGAAGATGGAGAGCTTCTCCCACTCGGCGTTGGTGTAGGGCAGGATGGTAGCCAGGAACCCGTAGGCCCGCAGGAACGCCTTCGCCCTGCCCTTGAAGTCCACCTGACCATCCTCGTCCAACTCCCGGTAGACTGCGACGCAGGCATCGAGGATGGGATCGAGGCGGTCGCGATCCTCTTTCGCCAAGAACCGCTTCACCAACTCGTCCACCTGCTCCGGGCCGTAGACCTGGTAGCCGTCGAGGGCCGCCTTCAGGTCGTGCAGACGGTCGGGGTCGGTCTCCTCCGCCAGAATGGTGGTGCGGTAATAGTCGGAGAAGGCGTGCTGAATGGTGTCGGCGTCGTTGGCGAAATCCAGCACGAAGGCGTTGTCCTTCTTTGGGTGAGATCGGTTGAGACGCGAGAGCGTCTGCACCGCCCTCACCCCCGACAGCGGCTTGTCCACGTACATGGTGTGCAACAGCGGCTCGTCGTACCCGGTCTGGAACTTGTCGGCGCAAACCAGGAAGCGGTACGGGTCCTCCTGAATCCTCTCTACTATCAAGTTGGACGAGAAGCCATTGAGGGACGCCTCGGTGACCTTTGCACCATGGTACTCAGGTTCGCCTGAAAAGGCGGCGATAGCTTTGTAGGGACTCTTGCGCTCCTCCAGATAGGCACGGATGGCGTGAAAGTAGGTGATGGCCCTCTGGATGCTGCTGGTCACCACCATGGCCCTTGCCTGCCCGCCGATCTTCTGCA